>CBDBKC010000035.1:0-469008 GCA_965206655.1 Bryobacterales bacterium
GATGGCGCGCTGCGCTTCGCGAAAGCCCATGGGTTTACCGAAGAAGACTTGCTGACCGACCGGGCACGCCTGGCTTGGCTGACCTGGAAGGAGTCCCTCGGGACGGATTGGGGCCCGGGCCTGGATGCGCCGCCGGACCCCGACAGCCAAGCTCGCTTTCTCGACCGTTTCCCGGAATGCCCGGCCGGAATGGCTTGCTTGGGCGCGGCAAGTGGCGGCGGACCCACCAACCGGCACGATCAACTGCCTCGGCCTGAATACCAAGGGCGAGATTTCCGGTTGCACAACGACTAGCGGGCTGGCTTGGAAGATTCCGGGGCGTGTCGGCGACTCACCGATCATCGGCGCCGGCTTATACGTTGACCAGGATGTCGGGGGCGCCGGCTCGACCGGCCGCGGCGAAGAGAATATTCGCGTCGCCGGGGCTCACACCGTTGTCGAGAACATGCGCCACGGGATGAGCCCGAAAGAAGCGTGTCTCCGGACGTTTTGAAACGCATTTCCCGCAACTACAACGACGATCTGGAGCGATTGATGGATGTCCACATCGGTTTCTATGGCCTTCGCACCGACGGAGAGTATGCAGCGGCATCCCTGTGGTCGTATCGGACCCGCAACGGCGAACCCAGCCGGCCCAAATTCGCGGTCAACGATGGGGGTGCGAGCCACCACGAGGAAGCGGCGTTTCTCTACGAGCGCCCCGCATAGAAGCTAGCGGTAAGCCGCGGGGATGCGGAACTCGACCCCGGCGTAGCGGAACTCCTCAGCGGCTGCAAAGCTCGTATCCTCGGCGGAGAGTCGCGCCAAGCCACGCACACGTTCTTCCGCCAGCTTGTTGACCGCGCTTTCGTCCACATTGTCCAGCAGACCGAGGCGGCGGCCAGTGCCTTCCACGCGTTGCTTGAGCCGCATGGCAAGGCTGCGGTTGATCGTCTTGAGCGCTTGGACTGCCTTGATCTTCTTGTCAAGTACGCCCGAGATATCCACCATCTTCGGCTGCGGCACGAACGTCTCGGTTGACTCGGGCTCGCGGCGGGCGGGATCGACAGGGGGCGCGTAGTAGTAGACCTCGGGCGTGAGATGGGGTCCGAGATCCACGTCCTTCATCGCGGGTAGATAGTTCACGAAAGCCGCCGCGCGGCCCGCATCCTCGGCCGCTCTCCCCGCGTAGTAATGATCGTGGTTGCGGTCATAGTGGCTGTACGGATTCGGAATGAACAGCACTCGAGGTTTGTACACCCGGATGTAGTAGGCGAGCCGGTCCCGCATCGTCGTGAACGGTACATCAAGAAACTCCGACGAACGAAATCCCAGCGAAATGACCTTCTTGATGCCTAGTATCTTGGCCGCCTCCTCACTGTCACGCTTGTTGCGAAGAGCGGTTTCCGCCTGCGACAGATCCCAGGAATCCTTCTCATCGTTGCCGACGCGGATCAGATATACATCCATGCCGCCTTCGACCATCCCCGCGATGGTTCCGCCTGCGTGAAGCAAATAGTTGCTCGCATCGGACGTGATCACAACGACTGTATTATTCGTCTCGCCGATCTGTGCCGTCGCGGGCGCAGCCGCCAACGCAACGAACAGGAAGGGTAGGATGCGACGCGTCATTTCTTCTCCACGTTCTCAGCAAGGAAGCTCTTCAAGCCCGGCAGGTGGTAGAACTCATCCTGGTAGTAGTAGTCTTCTCCGTACTTGACGCCGGCTTCCTTGCCCCACCTGCGGGAGATCCAGTTCATGTTCCACTCGATCATCGTGTTTCCGGCGGTGGTGTCGTCGTCGATGTTCTCGAGTTCCGGCAGGTACAAACCCTGCAGCGCAAGCCGCGCCTTCATCGCTCGCGCGCCACCGGGATTCGCGTAGACGTGCTGATGGGCGTGAATGGCCTTTTCCTTGAGCTTGACCTGTTCCTCGTTCATCTCGATGATCACGTTCGGACGATGCCCGAGTCCCCAATCGAGCCGCGCCTTACCGAAGTGATGATACACCTCGTGCGGTTCAACCCCCATCTCAAAATGCTCGGGATGAACGTTCCGGTAGCCCGCCAACCAAAACGCCTCCTCATAGAGCCAGCCAAGATTCCGGTGCCCGGGATTCTTCTGGAAGTGCTCCCAGGCGTTGTGGCCGACAACGGCGTCAGGCTTGTATTTGCGCACGAGAAAGATCAACTGCTCGCGGAGCTGGTTCAGCGGGTAAGACGTCTCGAAGTTGTTGCGCCAGTTCAGGCTGATGACATGATCCTCCATCCCCAGGATGCGGACCGCATCGTAGGTCTCCTTCAGGTTGACCATGTCGTTTCGCGGATAGCCGAGTCGGCCGTCTTTTTCATCGTTTGATCCGCGCACGTAGTAGGCCTTGTAGCCGTCGTCGATGAAACGGGTCACCAGCCCCGCGAGTCCGTAGTCCGTCGTGTGGTCGTCGTGGTGGGGCTGCGCCACGAGCAACACCTTCCCCGGAGGCGGGTCGACAAGAGGCAGGCTGTCGGCCCATAGGGCCCCATAGGCGAGCAGTAGAAGAATGGCCGGGATGAAACGATGCATCAGAACAAGCTCAAGCCGTCAAAGACGCTAATTGTAGCAGGCTGCCTGTAGGGCAGTTGTACCCGCTGCTGTCGCCGATTCATATCGACTCGGTTGAACGGAAAGAAACAGGGCTACTGGTCCCCAGCGGTTACCACTTCTGCCTCGGCGCGGCCGCCCAATACCGCGAGTCTTTGGGGATGTCTTCCCATAAGGGGACGCTCAGGCCGTACGGATGGTCATAGGCGATCTTCCCGTCAAACACCGTCATGACGCATTGGAGCTTCCGATTGCCCATGACCTTCCCACCACCCGTACCGCGATACGCGAACTTCCCCTTGAGCATCTCGAATACCGCAATATCAGCCGGCGAGCCAACGCTCAGGCTGCCCAACTCGGGACGGTTAATGATCTGAGCGGGATTCATCGTCGTGCGCCGGATGACATCCTCGAGCGGCACTCCCAGAGCGAGAAATTTCGACATTACATTGGCCAAGTTGATACCAGTCGTCACCGGAGTATTGGAAAACAGATCCGCGCTAATCGCATCGGGGATGAACCCTTGCCGAATCGCCGGCACCACAAGCCTGAGCATGAAACTGGCCCCCGCATGCCCAAGGTCGAATTTCACACCTCGCTCCCTGGCCTTGGTCACATCTGGATTCAGACTGCCGTCTTCCCGCAGGAAGGGGTAGCGGATCGCCAGACAGTGGGTAACAATATCGCCCGGCCGCAGTTTCTCGAGGAGGAACTCGCGGTAAGACCTTGCGGGGATTTCCCCCTGAGCCGGCTGCGGAGTGAAATCTGCTAAGATCGGTAGCCCGGTCAAGCGCCCGGCAGCGATCGAGCTGTCGATCGACGCCCAGGGCGGGCGTGTCTCACTAAATTCTCCGCCGTAGTGGCCGGTTTTGAATCCGACGATGATATCCGGGTGCTTCTTGGCGGTGTCCGCTGCAAGCTCTACTTTGAGCTGGGAGGGGTCCTGCTCTCCCCCGGAAGACTCGGCGCCCGTCGCCGCGATATTGAGAAAGGAGAGGATTCTCATTTTCGAGCGGTCGATGATCTTCTTAAAGTCGTCGAAATTGTCCGCCCCGGCTGTTCCTCCATCGCAGCATGTGGTGACGCCGGAAGGTAAGCAATGATGGTCCGCGATCACGGATGCAGTCACCTTGAAATTCGTGTAGTAGCAGCAGATGTGCAGATCCACGAGACCAGGCGTCACATAGTAGCCAGACACATCGACGGCAGTCTTCCCTTGATCGGCGGGGATGTCTTTGTCAACACGAGCCACTTTCCCGTCCAGAACGGCAACATCCATCCGCTGATAGATCTCATTGGCCGGATCGACAACGTGCCCCCCCTTGATAACCATGTCGTAGCTCGGGGTGGCCTGCGCGAGAGCCGATGACGCCGCCAATGCAGGCGGTACAAGTGATGTCGAAAGAAAGTCTCTTCTGTTCATGCGGTCATGGCTCCGAAGTCGTGTTGTCGCGCTGTGAGTCTATCACTCGCTGACCTCGATCAGGCTCAAGAATCTCGCAGGCTAGCGATAGGGCTTGGTTCGTCATGGAACGCTATCGCGACCACAAAGCAGCGCCCGCGGAGCCCCGACCGCAAGAGAGGCGGTTGAGCCAGTGGCTTCGCAAGGGGTACAACGGTCGTAGGTTATCAACGGTTGCTATGCGGACTTGCGACGTTGGTTCCGGAAAGCCGGCGCGACCGCGCGGAGGGGAGCCATGCTTGACATCTTGACGGCCAAACCGCCTCCCTTGCGGTCGGGGCTCTGCGGGCGCCGGCTCCCCGCCGCAAGAGAAGCCCGCACGATATAGTATCGAACTGTCATGACCCGCCGAACCTTTCTCGCTGTCAGTAGCGCCGCCGCCCTTGCCGCATCACACCATTCAAAGATCGCCGCCATCGTCACCGCCTACTACAGAAATTCGCACGCCGATGTCTTCATCGGCAACATGCTGCGCGGATTCTACTGGGAGGGCAAGCCGCACGAATCCCAACTTGATATCGCCGCGATGTATCTCGAACAGACACCGGAGAACGACATGGGCCGAGCGGAAGCCGCCATGCACTCCATCCCGATGAAGCCGAGCGTGCGGGAGGCTCTAGTTCCCGGCATTCAAGGCGTCGCACTCATCGGCGAGCACGGCGACTACCCGACCAACGAGAAAGGACAGAAACTCTATCCCCGTTACCGGCTGATGCAGCAGATCGTCAAAGGCTATCGCGAGACCGGCCGCGCCTTGCCGCTGTTCGTCGACAAACATTTCTCGACCGAGTGGAAAGAGGCGAAGCAGATGTTCGACTGGTCGCGCGAGCTGGGCTTTCCGTTGATCGCCGGGACGTCCCTGACGCTGACCTGGCGGCGGCCGGTTCTTGAACTTGACCTGGATGCGCCGGTCAAGCGGGCGGTCGGCTACTTCTACGGGGGGAAAGAGGCGTACGGCTACCACGGGGTCGAGGTCTTCCAGAGCATGGTGGAACGGAGAAAGGGCGGCGAGACCGGAGTCCAGTCGGTGCAATGCATCGAGGGCGCGGACGCGTGGAAGTGGAGCGCCGCGAATCCGTGGGCGCGGGATTTGCTGGAAGAGTCGATGCGCCATGACGACACACTCACGGGCGGACGCCTGGAAGACAACGTTAAGAACCCAATTCTGTTTCTTCTGCGCTACCGGAGCGGGCTTGAGGGCGTGATCTACATGCTGTCCGGCCAGACCGAGCAGGCGGGGTTTGCCGCGGAGATCGAGGGCAAGGCCGACCCGGCCGTCTGCTGCTTCCTGACCCAGTGGGGCAGGCCGTGGAGCCACGGCAACGGGCTCAGCTACTGGGTGGAGCGGACGATCGTGCAGGGCAAAGAGTTCTATCCGCCGGAGCGGACGTTGCTGGCGACTGGCATCATTGAATCGCTGATGGATTCGTCATTCCGGAAAGGGCAAAAGGTCGAAACGCCGCACCTGGACGTGCGGTACCGCGCCCAGCGGGAGTCGCGCTTCATGCGGGGGCCCCTTCCGCCCTACGATCGCATGCGGAGATAAGAAGCTGTCCGAGCAGCACGACGCATACCGTCCCCGCACATAGAGCTAGATCCATCCCCACCAAAACTCGGAGCCGCGGCCGTAGGGGGCTGTGAAAAAACGGGGACTGTACCAAGCGCCGCGACTCTGCCGAGAACCACCCGACCGAACCCCGAGCGCAAGTGAGTGGGCTCGGCCGCACCGTGCTGTGGGCGGAGTCGGTTCCAGGCGCTCAGCGCCGATCCGCCAGCTCCTCGATCGCCTCGATCAACACGTGCAGCATCACTCCGAAGCTCTCGGCGCTGAGTTTGTCGATCGTGTCCTGTTCAGTGTGCCAGTAGCCGTTCCCGGGGCCGTAGTTGAAATCGATCAGATCAACGGCCGGGATTCCAAGCGCCAAGAAGGAGCTATGGTCATCGGCGATGAACGTAGGTGAGCGGTTGGCGAAAACACGGTCATAACCTAGTCGAGCGCCCGTATCCCATATCAGGTCCCGCAGCCAAGGCGTAGACTGCTGTTCGTATACGAGTTGGAGGTCCGCGTCGCCGATCATGTCCACGTTGATGAGCGCCTTGATGCGTTCGGCTGCGCCCTCGACGGACCACTGGGCGGCTTGGTGGCGGCTGCCGTAGGTGTGGTCGCTTCCGGTCCAGCGGATCGTCGACTCTTCCCCGTCGAAGAACGCGAGCCAGACGCTATCTTGGAGTTGCCGCTCCGAGACCGATTCCGCCAGGGCCAACAAAAGCCCCGTCGAAGAGCCGCCGTCGTTGGCCCCGACGAAGTGCAGGCCGGGGCGGTTCAAAGTGTCGTAGTGGCCCGAGATGACAACGATGCGGTCGCCCGCTCCATCGAACTTCGCAATGATGTTCTTCATTGCTACCGGGCCATTCGGAGTCTGAGCAGTGAACGCAACTTCTTCAACCGCCGCGCCGGTTGTTCGCAAAGCCTCGACAACAACGGCCTGCTGCCGGCGGTGCGCCTCTGAGCCCGGCGGACGCGGCCCAAGGTCGACCACCTTCTTCGTCCAGGCGAGCGCTTGTTTCCCTCGTCGCGAGGAAGGAGCGGGCGCCGGCTCGGAGCAGGTCGCGGCGCCGGCCGATAGCAGGCCGATGATCAGCGCTTTTCGGCAATACATACGTAGCCTAGTGTGAACTCTTTCCTGCGATCGAGTACGTCGAGCGAGGGGAGCACGAGCGCGGCGACCCCCGCGACTACCGCAACGACGGGGAACAGCAGCCAAAGAAGCCCCCGTTGAAAGAACTGGATCGAGTTCAACATCCGGCGCGCCAATAGGGTAAAGAAGCCCCCGATGGGCTTTAACGAGACAACTGCCATCCCGGCCTGATCAAGCAACAACATGAGCCCATGATTCGTGTAACGGAAGTAGTCGTGGGGGGCCTGATGCACTTCCCATGCCAGCGGAACAGCAAGCAGCGCTCGCCCGCCCCGGCACAGAACGCGCGCCATCTCACGGACCGCTTCTTTAGGATCTCGCACGTGTTCCAACACAACAATCTGCAACGCCGCATCGAAACAGCTCTTCGCGAACGGTAGCTCCCCGGCGTCGGCCAAGGCGCTTAGCTTCGAATAATCCCACGAACTGTCGCCGACTCCCAGGTCAACCGCCACGTACCTGGTGTGCGCGAACCGCTTGGCGTAGAGGGCCTCGCCTGCTCCGATGTCCAAAACGCGGCTTCCCGGCGGCGGAGTCTGGGAGAAGGCGCTCACAGCGTCGTCAATCGCTGCCTCAACTCGCAGCAGTCTGCGGTGGAGAGGCCGCGGCAACAGCTCAGCCGCACGGGAAGCCACTTCAGGATTCTCCCCGGCGCACCGCCTCGATCATCACTGTCGATCCGGCGGCCCCGGCCGCCTCGAGCACCGTGAATGGTACCGCTGCGACGGTGAGGCCAAGGTAGGTCAAGTCCTTGAGTATTCTCAGACCCGTATTCTCGCGAACACCGCGGATCCGTCGCGCGACCGGGTCGAGCGCGGGCCAGATACTTGTGGCAAGCCCGGCCGGGTTGTCGCGCAGGGAAAAGAACTTCCGCCTCCGCACCTCGAAACCGCTGCCTTCGAGCAGAGCTTCGAGATCAACCGACCGGAAGTGAATGAGATGCCGCGGAACATCAAGTCCGCTCCAACGCTTCCCCAAGAGGAGGAACTGCCAGCAGGCGGCGTTGGGAACCTGAACCAACAGCTTGCCTCCGGGTCTCAGCAACCACGCCAGTTCTTCCAGGATGAGCATCGGATCGGGTACGTGTTCCAGTACATGGCACAGTGTGATCGCGCCGAACGTGCCTGGCGCGAAAGGGGCATCAGGGAGTACGCCCTGAGTGACCGTTAGGCCGTAGCGGCCCTTTGCACGGCGAGCCGCGATTCCGGAGGCGTCAAGCCCATAGGCTTTGAGCCCTTTCCCTCGTAGTGCATGAACAAGCAATCCGCCGCCGCATCCGACATCAAGAATCGGTGCGGAACGATCGATATCGTGCGTCACGAAGTGGATATGATCCATCAGCACAAGCCGGCGGTAGATCTCGGCCAAGCGCCCCGACGGTGACCGATCCGATTCCCACCAGTAGTTCGGGGGATAGAAGGAGGCGACCTGGTCGGCATCCGGCATCGGGTCGAGGCGGATCAGGGCGCACCGGCTGCATTCGACAACATGGAAGAGCTGTCCGCCGGCGGTGTCCAGGCGATCCGGCGCCTGGAACAGCGTGAGATAGGTATCGCCCTCACAGCGGGGACAGGCGCCGGAAGCACCATTCCGGATGTCGATATGCAATTGGGACATCAGCGCGCTTTCCAGACAAGGTCACGCAGTGGAATCTGAAAACGCCGAAGCACGGCTCGCACTTCAGCCGGACTGAGCTTGCGGAAGCTCTCGATGCGCTTCCGCTTTCCCAGCATCGCCGGCAAGCCGACGAGTGCCGCGGCTTGTGCTTTCACGAAACAGCGCATCAACCGAAAGATCCCGATCTGCTGAGTTGCCTGGCCGGCCTCGCCTCGACCCGAAAGCATGGCGGGCGCCGTGGCGAGCAGTCGTAAGACGAAGTAGAGGGGACTTCTCACCAGCAGGCTCACCGGGAACAACTTCGCGGCAAGCCAAACACGATTTCGCTCGATCAGAAACAACCTCTGTTCCGAGAATCGACCCAGTGTGCCTCCTAGTCGGTGATGAACTACCGCCCCGGGCGCGTAGAGACATTTCCATCCCGCCACTTGTGCCCGCAGACCCAACTCGGCATCGTCAGCGTACGCGAAGAAATCCTCGTCGAACCCCCCGATCGAATCCAGCATCTCGCGCCGGTAGAGAGCGGCGCAACCATCCGGCCAAGCCACTTCTTCCATCCGGTCGAACTGGCCGCGGTCCCGTTCCCCGCTCCCCCGGCCGCGATTCTGGCCATCGGGATAGATCAAGTGCCCGGCTTTGTCGATCATGCCGGGGTCATCCCATGCAACGACTTTCGAGGCGACCATGCCGACGCCTGGATCGGTGTCCATCGCATCCTTCAAGGCGCCGAGCCAATCGGGTGTGGCCTCCGCGTCGTTGTTCAAGAACGCGATATAGCGGCCACGAGCAGCCGCTATGCCTTGGTTTGCGGCGACGCAGAACCCGCGGTTCGATGAATTGAAGATCCAGCGGGCGCCGGGGTAGGCCTCATCCGATCGCACGCCTCGCGAGCCGTCGGTCGAGCCGTTATCGACTACGATCACCTCAAAGTCGCTGAAAGTCTGTGCGCTTAGCGAGCGGAGACAGCCGCGCAACAGATCCTCGCGGTTCCAGTTGATGACGATGACCGAGACAAAAGGGCGGTTTTGTGACATCTGATCGGCCACGAACGCGATGGGGCGATGGAGATCCGGCCGATGAATCCCGAAAGCGGGGCGGGTTCCAAACCCGGCAAAGCGGTTACCGCCGGCTGCGGATGTTGTGCCGCTCTGCCCGAATATTATACCCTTAGACTGCTATGGTTTCGCCCAATCCAAACTTTGGAGAGCGGCTACGCGCCGAGCGAGAGACCCGCGGGGTCACGCTCGAGGAGATAGCGGACCGCACGCGGGTAAGTGTCCGCCTGTTGCGCTCGATCGAGACCGAGAAGTTTGACGAACTGCCAGGCGGCATCTTCAACATCGCTTTCGTAAGGCAGTATGCGCACTATGCCGGCCTGGATGAGGACGCGGTCGTTGAAGAATTCAAGCGGCTGACTCAACCCGCCGAGGCCGCGATCGTTCCCGAACTACGCCCCGAGGACCGTGGTGCGACTTTGGTCGAAGGCGTCGTCGAGCGCGCCCAGCAGTACCAGGTAACGGCGCCCATCGTCTTGACGCTCCTGCTTGCCTTGGTGGCGGGCGCGGTCATCTTCGCCCAATGGGATTGGGATTCCGGCTTCTCCGCAATGAGCGAAACGATCCTGGGTGAGGATTGGGAATCAGACGGGGCGACGACAACGACAGCTTCGACGCCTACGAACGCGGGCGTCACACCCTACGTCGAGCCGAAACCGGTCAAAGCCGTCCACGTGGAATTGTCGATGACCGCGACGGTCTGGATACGCGCAATCGCTGACGGTCGTCGGGTCTTCCAGCGTACTTTCCGCTCCGGGGATTCCGAGAGCGTCGAAGCCGATGAGAACGTACATCTGCTCCTCGGTAACGCAGGCGGCGTCGCGGTCTCACTGAACGGAGATGCCCAGCCGCCCGTCGGGACATCAGGGCAAGTTCGGCGGGTTGTTCTGACCAAGCGTGGCATGGAGATCCTGCAACCCCCCTCGAAAGGCGGCGAATGGGATTCGCCGCGGACCCCGCAAGTGCAGGCTTCCATGGGGCCGTCCGGCGGCGCGTCTGCCTTGGCGCGCGGCGTCACACCTTCCAACTAGAGACGGCATGAATTTCGCCGTTCCGGAGTGTTCACGATGAAAACCGATCGCCGTAATTTCGGCTTGGCCATGACCGGCGGAGGGCTTGCGATGTCCTCGGGCTGGGCGGCGGCCGCTCGCGCCGCCGACAGCAAGGGCGCACGCATCAAGAAGGTGGAGGTGATCCCGGTCGGTATTGAGTTTCGAACGGCGTTCAATATCGGCGTCGGCCAGGTCGGGGGCAAGGGTGTTCCCGGTAAGTATGTCTACGTCAAGGCGACGACGGATGACGGACGCGTTGGGTGGGGCGCGACGACGACAGTTCCGAACTGGAGTTACGAGACGGCGGAGGCCGTGGTCGGCACGCTTGAGCATCACCTCGCGCCACTCGCCATTGGGCGTTCGCCGTTCGAATGGAACGCTTTCAAGAAGGAGATGGACGCGAAGGTTCGCCCCGCGGTCAGCAACGGTGCTCCTTTCGCGAAGAGCGCCATCGAGATCGCTTTCCTCGACCTCGCGGGGCAGGTCGCAGGGCAGCCTCTTCATGCGTTGCTGGGCGGCAAGGTGCACGACACCATTGATCTCTGCTACGCCGTCAGTATCGATGAGCCCGACGCCATGGCGGACGAAGTTTCGCGCTGGCCGGCCTGCGAGTGTTTCAAGGTGAAAGTTTCGGGCGACGCGGATAAGGACCTGCTGCGCTTGCGTGCTATCACCGACGCTCGCCCTGACGCGGTGATTTGGCTGGACGCGAATCAGTCCTACCAACCGATCGCGCTCGAACGTTTTCTGCGGGCGCTACCTGAGTTCGACAAGATTCGCTGTTTCGAGCAGCCCGTCCGAAGCGAAGACTGGCTGGGTATGCGGCGCGCACGCGAAAAGAGCCCCTTTCCGGTGGCTATCGACGAGGGCTGCTTCTCGTCGTTCGACGTTGCGCGAATGACAAGTTTGGATGCCGCCGACCTCGTTGTTCTCAAGGTTCCCAAAAGTGGCGGAGTGACAAACTGCTACAAGAGCGCTGTCGTTTCCGAAGCCCACGGGCTGGGCCTGCTCGGCAGCGGACTGACGGACGCGGGCGTCAGCTTCATGGCGGCCATCCACCTGTATTCGACGCTCGATCTGTTGTTGCCGCCGGAGTTGAACGGCCCTCAGTTCTTGACGTCGATGATGGCGGATGGGATCCAGCAGGATGGAGTTACCGTCACGGTTCCCGATACGCCCGGGCTGGGGATTACCGTCTCGGAAGAAGAGCTCCGAGCCCACCAAATCAAGGTCGGATAGAGGTACGGCGCGACCTGACTTCCCGGTGCCGGCTTTGGCCGGAGTGTCATTTTTTACCGCGAGCAAGGAGGGTTTGAGTCTCATGAGTGAGCAGTTGCATCGACGGGGATTCTTGGCAGCGGCGAGCCTCGTCTCCGGGGCGCTCTCTGGGTCACAAGCCATCGCCGCCGCAAGGCCGGGAATGGGTGAGAAGTACTCGTCCATCCCTTGTCCCTGGACCCCCGAGAGCCCACGGCACGACCATCAACAGATCTTTCCCCTGAGCAACGATCGCTTGCTGCTCGTCTGGTGCGAATACTACGTGAAGAAACCGTCACGAATTTTTCGTTCGCCCTACTCGACGGACGGCAGCGGCGACGCCGCGCCGTGCCGCATCTCCGCACGCGTTTCCAACGACCGGGGCCGGACCTGGAGCGAAAGAATCACCATGCAGGAGAACTTCGGGGCCGACAACGTCAAGCACCCGAACCTGCTGCGCCTGCCCTCGGGGGAGATCCTTTTCTCTTTCACCGTGCGGGACATCGCCAACCGCGATCTCAAGATCTACCTCAAGCGTTCCAAGGACGAGTGCGAAACCTGGACCGAGCCTGTTCAAATCTCTCCTCCCGGCGGTGTCTACTTCACCAACGCCGGCCACAACCTACTGCATAGTTCAGGACGGGTCATCCTGCCGTGCCACTGGGGCGAGTTCTACGGACGCGGCGACCACTACAACGCGTTCTGTCTCTACTCGGACGACGACGGTGAAACGTGGCAAACGAGCCGCAAGAAGGTTGATCTCCCCAAGCGTGGCGCCGAGGAGCCCGGGATGGTCGAGCTGAAAGACGGCTCACTGCTGTCTATGATGCGAACCACTTTGGGTAAGATCTACCGCTCCATCTCCACCGATCGGGGCGAGACTTGGGCGGACGCCGAGCCAACGGCACTACCCTCACCTTCGGCAGCCAACTGCATCAAGCGGATTCCACAGACCGGCGATCTCGTATTCATCTGGAACAATGCGACGCCGGAAGCCCTCGCCCGCCCGGGAGGCACGAGCTATCACTATCTGCGGAATCCGCTCACCGCGGCCATCTCTAAGGATGAAGGCGAGACGTGGACAAACCTCAAAGACATCGAGCGGCGCGAAGGCTACATCAGTGGCTACCCCTCGGTCTCATTTATCGGTGACGAAGCACTCGCGACCTACTACCACTCCTCGCGATCGATGTCGCGCGACACGGATCTCAGGCTCAAGATCTTCGACATAGATTGGTTCTACTCTTGACCTCCCAGTGCCCCACGGGTCCGAGGCCGCCGGGCGATCGAGATATCCGCTCCGGCTTGCGAAACAGCAAGGTGTCGACGTGGAAGGCTCTGGTAGACTGACGGCCAGATACCCGCTGTCTGTTAGAACGGACGGGAACACCGAAAATAAAGTCTCTACACTTCGCGGGGCCCGTAGCTCAGTGGATAGAGCAGCCGCCTCCTAAGCGGCAGGTCGTGCGTTCGAGTCGCACCGGGCCCGCCATATTTTTCAGTCGTTTACGAGTCATTGGCATTTGCGGATTCGGGGATTGTCCACACGGATGTCCACATAGACCGGCGTTCACTGCCCGAAATCGCGCCAGAGGCCCTCCGCAAGGGGCCGGGGAGTTTCTCCCTCATAAAGCCCACCGTACCCGCACCAGCCAACCGTAGGCTGCCAGAGCGGCTTGACTGCCGAGCTTTGCTGTTGATCGTGTGGGCTCCTGCGGTGCTGGCCGTGCAACTCACCGAAGACTGGTCGGATCTCCGACCGGGGGGGAGGGGTCAATCGAAAGCGCCCCCGCGAATGCGTGTGTAGGCGTATATGTCGAGAGTCTCTGTTTCCGAAAAAATTCTGAAAAAAATCTGGGTTGCGGCGACAGTCTGGACCGCACCGGTGGGAGGGCGAGGTGGCGTTATGCTTGGCTGACTGATTCAAGGTAGCTGTCTGAGAAAGCCATTTCCCACCAGGAATCGGCTGCCCAGGGGTCTCGGTCAGAGGGTCGAGGGGACGGAAACCGAACCGTCTCAAGCACCTGAGGACGAAAAAATGTCATAGTTCATGACATCGGTTGTTCGCAACACCTACCGGCGAAGAGGTAGAATCGGACCGACGTGATCGGCACGACCATCTCCCATTACCGCATCACCGAGAAGCTCGGCGAGGGCGGGATGGGTGTGGTCTACAAGGCGGAGGACACCAAACTCCAACGCACCGTAGCCCTCAAATTCCTAGCTGGGCACCTGCTCAACGACGAAGAAGCCAAGGCGCGGTTTCTGCGCGAGGCTCGGGCAGCGGCGGGACTGCATCATCCCAACATCTGTCCGGTTCACGAGATCGGCGAGGCGGAAGGCAAAACGTTCCTCTCGATGGCCTTCATCAAAGGGGAGCCACTCGAAGCACGTATCGAGCAGGGCCCGTTATCCCTGAAGGATGCCCTCGATATCGGACGCCAAATCGCGGAGGGGCTGGAAGCGGCGCATGAAGAGGGCGTCGTACATCGCGACATCAAACCCGCCAACGCGCAAAGCCATGCTTGGCCCGCAGCTTCGCCTCCGCCTTACCGAGCGCAATCCCGTCGCCCCGCTCGAACTGCTCAACGCCTTGGCGAATGGCCGCCAGCGTTTCCGCTCGTTCCAGCCAGGAAAGTCGGTGACAACGGAAAGTCGGTGTTCCAGGGGCTCGGAGCCCGTCTCACCCATCTGTAATCAATGACTTGAAGGCGGAATCGACTCATTGTCAAACTACGAGGCTGTCACGGTTTTCGTCTTGGAGAGTTATGAGAAGCTGTACCGCATGAGCCGGATCTCCTGGGAGCAGGCGTGCTCCACAATGTTGGCGAGCTCGGGTGTGTAATACTCCGTGTAGTGTCGCGGGTCTTTCCGGAAACCGCCTTTGGCACGTGGTAACCACCCGTCCCAGGCTAGCCCGATTCTCGAGCAGACCTGACGCATCTCGTCCGCGATGTTCTCGAATCGGCTCACCTGGCCGACGATGACCGTTTCCTCCGCGCTGTACATCCAGTACTCGCTCGTGAACATCCCTTTGCGGATGAAGTCATCAAAGTCGAGCGACACACATTTCGGATCGTGAACCTTGCGGAACCAGTATTGCGATACGACCCGGTCCCAAGGATTGCGCTCGAAACAAAAAGTGAAGTACGAGCTCCAGATTTGCTCTCCAAGCTCGGCCCGAATGCGTCTGGCGCTGGCGTGGTTCCGGAACCGCCTCTTCGACCCGTCAGGTCTCAAGTAGTTCTTGGGCTGCACTCCACTGCTACTGCGAAGCGGCTCATCATAGGACGAGATGGGGGTAATCACGTCGTCCGGACCGTCGCAGTACCGAGACAGCGAAAGCTCAATGCTGGTACCGGCGGTCTTGCGGGTCTTCACGAAGATGAAACGGTACTGATGTGATACAAGCATCACCAACTACACCTCGCCGAAAATACTTGGTCGGAGAAACCGAAGCTCAGAATTGCCGTTGATGGTATCGCATTCGAGCGTCTGCGGTAAGGCTCCGTTCATATCTCGATCGCACGAGCAGTCTTCTGCGAAAAGCGGTACGCTGTACTCGCGCCCGGTGCGACGACCTCGCTGGTGCGCTGCTAGTTGATCGACGGGGAGCTTGAAACAGCCTGGAGGCCGTTAATGGCCGTCCCGGTATCGACCCAGCCGACCTTCTCGCATGGAGACCCTTTTCCTCTGTTCAAGTTGGGTTCGGAGTCCTACGATGTCTCGGCAGATGGCCAACGGATACTTGTGGTGGAGCCTGCCGGCACACCCAAAGAGCCTGCGATCCACATCGTCGAAAACTGGTACGAAGAGCCCCCGACCGCAAGAAGGACTAAGTCTTTTTTATACAATCACTTATAGCCCATCCGCAGATAAGTGTCGCTATATCGGGTTCCGCCCAACAATCGAGCATTCACCAACGCTTCGGAAGACGCTCCCTAGCCGACAAGCTGAGTCTGAAGAAGCCATCCAACAGCTTAGGTTCAAGTCGTGAGGGCTACCACCGAGCCGAGCCCAGCTTTCGCACAGCAAATACTGTGAAGCACTCGCCGCCATTCGCGCGAAGACTCGAACTCCTCCTGGAGGTGCCTGTGAGGTGCTCGGAGACTCCCACTGCTGGGACAGCATCCCCCCTAGCCGCCCCTGGTGACCCGACGGTCGCCGCTCGGGCGCACAGTAATACTGTCGGCAGCCGGGCCGATCCCGAGAGGTCACCACGGTGCAGGAATCCCCAAAAACCCACCCGATGCCCTCTACCTCCGAGGCCACAGACGCGAATTGGGCAGACTGAGCAGCGTGAAGAACCCCAAGTCTGTTGCAATCAGAATCTTGGGAGAACACTGAGGGCTCATCGGGGTTGATTTCTGGCCTCAGGAAACTCGAAAAAACTCCAAAAGACGGTTTGTAAAGTCCAATATATTGCCCGCAACGAGCAGCGTGAGACTGGTTGGCCCCAGGTGTTGCAGTGTTGCACGGCGTATAGGAGGGTAGGGGGAATCGACGACCGTCAGGTCTAGCGGCCAGCCAGGTCGTGTACGTGCCCTGAAGGTTGACGACAGGGCGAATCCCAAGCTCGTCGTATGCGTCACGTGCGGTTCTGCCCGCTCCCGACGCCGAATAAGGCCGTAAGCCCGAGGGTGAACCCAGCCCGGCGCTTTGCAGGATACGCCGTCGCGTTGTGGAGATCATGTCGTCTGCCTCGCTGGCCATTATAGGCGCTTCTTCTTGTCGCATGCCGTGCTCAACTTTCGCCTCGCGCCACCAGTACTAAGTGGTGTGAGCAAATTGCTTAGGATACTGAGTGTTTTGGCCCAATACGTGGGTATCAGCCGGCATCACCTAACTAGATGTGGAAATATTTATTGACTTAGGCACAAGATGATGTACGCTATGGGAACGTCGTCGTTGGCCAAAGACGTTATAGAACCAACTTGGTTATGACTCAGACCGTATTCCAAACCACCGAAATCGCCACCATCGTCGGGATGCCAGCCGCCCGCGTCTCCAAGTTCGCGGAGACAGCCGCCTACGGGATCAAGCCGTCCTTCAGTCCTGGGGGTAAACAGGGCACTCGCAGGCTCTACAGCAAGAAGGATCTTCTCCGGATCGCAGTCGCATGGTGGCTCTACCAGGGCGGGCTTCGAGCGCCGGTGATCGACCGGGTGCTGAGGGCCAAGGAGGTGAAGGATGCTATCCGAGCCTCAAAGGATTGGACACACGCGGAGCACAGCGGGCTGTATCTGGTTTTGAGTCGAGAGATCAGTGACCAC
This sequence comes from Bryobacterales bacterium, assembly GCA_965206655.1. Taxonomy (GTDB): domain Bacteria; phylum Acidobacteriota; class Terriglobia; order Bryobacterales; family UBA6623; genus JAPPLB01. The sequence continues at coordinate 16,974 of CBDBKC010000035.1, forward strand.
GAGAAACCAAATCAGACCGTGGAACTGCGAGAGCGTTTTGAGATCGGCTCCCTCGCGCACGAGGGCCACAGTATCCAGGTCATCCCGATCGGAGCTTTGCTGCTTCGGGTCTGGGGCAACCTGAGGGCCAAGAAATGAAGGGAGGATGATGCCTATCGACAACTCACAATCCAGTAGCAGTCAGCAGTCGAATCAATCCAAACCAATTAAGGAGAACAAGTTTTATGGAAACAGAAGCGCTGTCAAATCAGATGTCTAGCATGTCGCGACTTGCAGGGAAGATACCCTTTAGCGCGATCTTCGACCGGGACATCGACCGCATGCTCTCGGTGGCTTTAGACGCAGGCGACTCGCCCGTTGACGCTCGGAAGGCATTGGCCGATGAGACTCGACGGCTTATGGGCAGGACTCCATGGCCAAACGACTCATTGATGTATAACGCAGCGGAAACTGTTTCCCGAGAGTACCGTGATGCGTTAGCTAGGGCTCTGGCTACTCTGTCCGAGTCCGAGATCGACCTGATCTGGAGCCTCTACAACGACGGAGAGACCACGGAGCAACTCGCCGAGGACCTAGGAACAACGCCTGATCAGGTTTCCAAGCAGCACAGGCAGATCCTGGCCCAACTGCGGGACACCATAGTGCGGGGAGGTGAACTGGCAAGAAACAACCAATCAGTAGCTGAATTGGACCCACCTCGAAGACGGCCCACCTCCCTCGGGCTTACAGACTGTTTCCCTCACACATCCTTATCGGATAGAGGGATCGCAATGAGATCCCAGGGAGAGGTTCGTCTTCAAGCAAAGAGAGATGGAGGATTGTGAACGGAGACATTTGCCTATGAATACTTGCACTACATGTAACGGTCCGGAGCATGGGCTCCTGACGGAAAGGCAGGCTGCTACTTGGCTCAATTGCTCGGTAGCGGCGCTGCGGAAATGGCGACAAAACGGTCAAGAACCTGTGTTCTGTCGGATTGGTCGCCTAGTTAGGTACAGCAGTGAAGACCTGAGAGCCTTCGTCGAAGGCCAACGGGTGAAGACTACAAATCACTTGGAAGACGGAGGCAGGGGATGAAGAACAAGAGCATGGATCAGACGATCGAGTTTCTTAAGGCGTTGTACGGCGGCACTGAGTTTGAGGTGGAGTTCCGACCACTTCCACCAGAAGCGTCGCGGGTGTTCACGAGAGACTTTAGCCAAGTGGACACAATCTGGAAGTCATGCGAAGAGAAACAGGTTGGCCTTTGCTTTGGCGTGGCAACCCGAGAGGGAAACGATGGCACCAAGATTGGCTGCCGCGAGGTGCCTGCTCTCTGGGTGGACATTGACTTCAAGGGGGGCACATCACGAAAAGTCGCTCAGCAACGACTGAGAAAGTTTCCTCTCGCCCCCTCGGCGCTAGTTGTGGAGTGTCAACAGGTTGTTCATAGGAAGCATGAGTCTGGAGAAGGGCGGACGGTAGCGGAGAGCGGCGTGAGGGCGATGCCAGTTGTAGTCGTGCAGCCAGGGTAACAGATGAGCAGCGCGCTGCTGGGATGAGCAGTAGGAGCGAGCGTAAGCCCATTCTCTCAGAGCGGTCTGGATGAAGCGTTCGGCTTTGCCGTTGGTGCGCGGCGTGTAAGGCCGTGTGAAGCGATGACGAATACCGAGACGACGGCAAGCATCGCGGAAGAGCCGGGAGCGGTAACAAGAGCCGTTGTCAGTGAGCAGGCGGCGGATGCGGACGCCGAGCGAGCGATAGTAACCGACGGCAGCATTGAGGAAAGCTACGGCGGAGTCGCTCCGCTCATCGGAGAGGATCTGGGAGAAAGCCACACGGGAGTGGTCGTCGATGGCGACGTGCACGAATTCCCAGCCGGCGCCGCGGCAGCGGTGGGATTTGTCGGAGGTGACGCGATGACCGGCGCGCTGGAAGCGGCCGAGCTTCTTGATATCGAGATGTAACAGATCGCCGGGTGCGGGGTGTTCGTAGCGGCGCACGGGCGGGGCGGGTTCGAGATCGCGGATGCGGTTGAGGCCGGCGCGGCGCAAAATGCGGCTGACGGTGGCCTGAGAGACTCCGACACGAGTGGCAATGCGGTAGCCGGCCCAACGTTGTCGGCGCAGAGCAACGACACGGGCCGCGCTGGGCGCAGCAGTGCGGCGCGGGCTGCGAAGGGGGCGTGAGGAGCGGTCGACGAGACCGGCCTGACCCTCAGCCCGAAACCGCGCGAGCCATTTGCGTACGGTTCGCTCTGAGACGCCACAGGCCGCCGCGGCGGCCTGTGCGTTCTCCCCACCGAGGACGCGGCGAACCAACAGGGCTCGACCTTTCGGTGTCAATCGTGCATTCTGATGGATGTTCATTCGGTCTCTCCAAGGTTGCTGTTGTGGGATAACTCCAGCTTCCTTGGTCCGGGACCGAATGAACAACCTATTGAAAGATCACAGCTAGTCCACAGCGGTAACGGCCTCCACGCCTATTGGTTCCTCGACACTCCGGCTGATGCTCAGTCTGAGCAGAAGCGGCTGGAACGACTCCTGAAGACTCTGGCGCACCAAGTCGGTGGCGATCAGGGAGCATGTGACATCTCTCGCGTTATGCGACTGCCGGGCACCCTCAACCCAAAGTACAAGCCCCCTCGGCCCTGCAAGGTGATTGAGCTACACACAGATCGCAGGTGCGCACTCACGAAGATTGAGGAGGTTCTTGAAATGAAAGCCAGAAAGCATAAACGTCGTTCCAAACAGAACGCAACTGAGGCGATGTCGGAGACCATCCCTGAAGGACAGCGGAATTCCGCTCTCACTCAGTTCGTCGGCAAGCAGTTGAGCGAGGGTGTCCAAGGAACAAAGCTTTTTGTTGATGCTGTGAAGTGGAATCGGCAGTACAACAAGCCGCCCTTGTCGAAGAAGGAGGTCTTAGCCGTGGTCAGGAGTATCGTCAAATGCGAGCAGCAAAACCGTGACTCCGAACGGAGGTTGTCAGATAGCCCGTCGACTGCCGAATTTGGAGACATCATCCTGAAAGACAATCAGTTTGCGCAGGACGCTGGCCGTCGGCTGTACGAGTTTCGAGACGGTTGCTACCAGGCCGGAGGTGACGACCACATCCGGAGATGCCACCTCGACCTGCTTCAGAAGGAGAGCAAGGCTGCCAAGTGGTCCGGTCACAAATCTGAAGAGATTGTTAAGTACCTTCGTCTGCGCGCACCAGCACTCTGGGAGAGACCACCACTAGATGTGGTCAACGTTGCAAACGGCTTGCTCAACATAGACTCCGGCAAGCTGCTCCCACATTCACCCAACCACTTGTCTCCCATCCAGATTCCCGTCAGGTACGACTCTCACGCAACTTGCCCAGCATGGGACAAGTTCGTCGCAGAAGTATTTCCGGCGGATGCCCAGGACCTGGCTTGGGGGATCGTTGGCTACCTGATGGTGCCAGCTACCTCCATCCAGAAGGCGATCCTTCTTTTCGGAGAGGGCGGCAACGGCAAGAGTACATTTCTTGAGGCGTTGACGGCCTTCATCGGGCGAAGCAATGCCTCCCACGTCGCGCTCCAGGATCTCGACGGGAATCAGTTTGCTGCGGCTGGGCTCGTCGCCAAGCTAGCCAACATCTGTGCTGACCTGCCAAAGAAGACACTGGGTGAGACGGCAACGTTCAAGGCAATCACTGGGGGCGATACGATTCAGGCCGAGCGAAAGTTTAAGGACTCGTTTAGCTTCGTACCGTACTCTCGGTTGGTCTTCTCTGCCAACCATCTGCCCAAGAGCGACGATCAGTCGCAGGGCTTCTTTGATCGCTGGCTCGTCGTCCCGTTCGATCGAGGATTCCGGGGCACAGGGGGCGAGATTCCTCGCGATGTGCTCGACAAGCGGCTTGCTGATCCGAAAGAGCTGTCTGGGGTGCTCAACAAAGCGCTGCCAGCTCTGATGAGACTCCGAAAAACCGGTCGTTTCACCGAGTCCAAATCTATGCGAACCGAGATGAATCGACTGAAAGCGAAAAGTGACCCTGTGGGTGTTTGGGTTGAGGAAAACGTCGAGGTTTGCGCTCAAGGAACGTCAACGGCCTCGGACATGTTGAACCAGTATGAGAACGGCGGAGCCAAAATAGACCACAGAGCGGCGATTCTAAGCCGCGTGAGGGCGGCGCAAAATTAGACCGCCCAGGTGGTCCGCGTAGCATCCCCGAGGTGTTTTGTGGAACACCGGAGGGATGTATCAAGTGGAGCTATACGCTCAAGTACGGCGGAGTGTCATCGTTGAGGGGCTGAGTGAACGCGAGGCCGTCAAACGGTTCGGTTTGGCGCGGGAGACGGTGCGCAAGATGCTGCGCTACAAGGCGCCGCCGGGCTATCGGCGGCGTCAACCGGTGAAGCGGCCGAAGCTGGATTCGTTCACAGGAATCATTGATCAGATACTGCTTGACGATCAGCAGCAGCCGAGGAAACAGCGTCACACGGCACAGCGCATCTTCGACCGCTTGCGCGACGAGTACGACTTCACGGGCGGTTACACAATCATCAAGGACTACGTTCGCGAGAAGAAGCTGGGCGGTCAAGAGATGTTTGTGCCGCTGGCACATCCTCCTGGCGATGCGCAAGCTGACTTCGGTGAAGCACTGGTTGTCATTGACCGAGTGCAGCGTAAGGCCCACTTCTTGGTGGTCGATCTACCGCACAGCGATGACGCCTTTGTAAAAGCCTTTCCCGCCGAGACGACGGAAGCCTTTTGCGAAGGACACAACGCCGCGTTTCGCTACTTTGGCGGTGTGCCGCGCAGCATTGTCTACGACAACACGAAGTTGGCGGTAGCAAGGATTCTCGGCGACGGTACGCGCAAACGCACACGAGCGTTCAGTGAGTTGCAGTCGCACTACTTGTTCGCTGATCGTTTCGGCCGGCCAGGCAAGGGTAACGACAAAGGCAAGGTGGAAGGCTTGGTGGGCTATGGGCGGCGCAACTTCATGGTGCCGATCCCCCGGTTCTCGAGTTGGGAAGCCTTCAACGAACACCTCGAAGCCAAGTGCCGCAAGAACCGTGAGCGGCGCTTGCGGCGACACACCGAAACGATCGGAGAACGCTTTGAGCGCGACGCGAAAGCGTTGCTGCCATTGCCGTCCGCGCCCTACGATGCCTGCGACAAACGTACGACCCGGGTGACGTCGTTGTCGCTGGTGCGCTATCGGACCAACGACTACTCGGTGCCGACGCGCTACGGCCATCGCCAGGTGTTGCTCAAAGCCTATGTGGACGAAGTAGTGATCTGTTGCGGCAGCGAAGAGATCGCACGCCACCGGCGCAGTTACGAACGCGAAGAGTTGATCTTCGATCCCGTCCATTATCTGGCGTTGCTGGAGCGCAAGACGAATGCGCTCGATCAAGCCGCGCCGTTGGTGGGTTGGGATCTACCGCCCGAGTTTCCGCGATTACGACGCCTGCTCGAAGTCCGCTTGGGCAAAGCGGGCAAGCGCGAGTACGTGCAGGTGTTGCGTCTGCTGGAGGACTTTCGGCTGGAGCATGTTGCGGCGGCGGTGCGCCAAGCCTGCGAACTGGGAACGATCGGCTTCGACGCCGTCAAGCATCTGTTGCTGTGCGCGATCGAACAACGTCCGCCACGGCTGGACTTAACGAAGTATCCTCACCTGCCGACGGCTCAAGTCGAGCAGACTTCGGCAGCGTCCTATCTCGCGCTCTTGGGGCAAGGAGCGGGCTGATGGCGAAGTCGAATCTCTTACTGGAAGCCCATCTGAAAGCGTTGCGGCTGCCGACTTTCCTGCGCGAGTACGACAAAGTGGCGCGGCAATGCGCCGCCGAGGGCTTGGACTGTAGGAGCTTCCTGAAGCAACTCTGCGAGTTGGAACTGCTCGACCGAGATCAGCGGGCGACTGAACGTCGCATCAAAGCAGCCAAGTTTCCCGTGACGAAAAGTCTCGACACATTCGACTTCCTAGCGTTGCCTTCGTTAAACAAGAAGCTCGTGCTGGAGCTGGCGCGCTGTGAGTTCATCGACCGTCGCGAGAACGTCTTGGCTCTGGGCAACTCCGGCACCGGCAAGACGCATCTCGCCCTGGCGCTAGGCCTGGCCGCTTGTCAGAGCGGTTATCGAACACGCTTCACCACGGCTGCGGCACTGGTCAATGAACTGCTCGAAGCCCGCGACGAGCGACGGCTGCTGCGCTTCCAAAAACAACTTGCCAAGCAGGATCTGCTGATCGTCGATGAACTGGGCTATGTGCCGCTGTCGAAGACCGGCGCTGAGCTGCTGTTCGAGATCTTCTCGCAACGCTATGAACAAGGCTCCACGATGCTGACCTCAAACTTGCCGTTCACCGAGTGGACAGAGGTGCTCGGGTCCGAGCGCATGACCGGCGCTCTGCTCGATCGCCTCACCCACCACGTTCACATCCTGGAGATGAACGGCGAAAGCTTCCGCCTCAAACAGAGTCAAAAGAAACGGTCTCGCTCTTCCGACTGACCCGCCCGCCGCTCGCGCCGGTTTTCGTGGGCCGCCTTCCACTACGCCTGGGTCGCCCTAAAGGGCGCCCTCAGGCTCCGTTCCAGCCGTCCCACGAAAACCGCTACCACTCCCCCAACTGGTCTAGTTTTACTCCGCCGAAGTGGTCTAATTTCTCTCCGCCCTTGACACTCGTACTGCTGTCACCGATGCTGACAAAGGACTCGGCTGTGAACCACACATCGATTGTTCCGCTTTGAATACATCATTCTCCTCGAAGGGGTACTTTCCCGGGAATGCCAATGCGTAATCCAGGCCGCCATAGTAATCGACCCAGTGCGTCTGCGGGACGTTCTGCTGCAAATTTGCGCCGTTGACATAGACCGTTAGCTGCGCTCCCGGTACGGTGCGGACTCCGATCCTACTCGCACACTCATAGACCAAGCTAGGATCAATCACAGGCCTCGGCAGCCCCTGGGGGTAGTCGTCCGTATACCGGCTTACTGTGACAGCAGCGGAAGGACCCGACAGGAATCCGTCTACTCTCTGCCTGGCCGTGATCCGATCGCCATACTGCAGTTGAAGCCCTGAGAATGTGGCTGCTCCACCTTTGGCCGGAACGACGCTATCCACTTCGTTGCCGTTCACATACAAGATGACCTCAGCATCCGGAACAGCACCACTTACCGACGCCGCGCCCACGCACATATAAATCGGTGAGCCAACGATTGGCGGCGAACTGAAGGTCGTATCATCCGAGACGGTGATCGGTTCAGCGTTTCCCTCCCGTTCGTCCCTTCCGCAGACTGTTCTCCACTCCCGGATGTGGGCCTCGAACCGCCTTACGTGCTGTGGGTCTTCTGGGTCCCACAGGGGCATGCTTGGAGGGAAGTTCGACTGGTTAGGATCAGCGCCGAGCGTTCCTGCCAAGACGGTGTCACAATATGCCTTGTACGGGCTTCTGGGCGGAAAGCCCGTACGGCTGATCTTCGGAAACCGTCCGCCAGATGCGTCTGGTGGTCCATGCTGCTGATGGCAACTAGTACACTTCCCATCCGAGGCGACGGTGTCAAGAAAGTCGGAGGGGTCGGCGTTGTCTAGGTTGGCAGGGGGCCCGAGCGCTGTATACCAGTCGTCGGCGTCGAAGTTATGGCCTCTCCCAAAGAAAAGATTATTCAGACGTGCCGCCTCCTTGAATGCGGGATCCTCGGGGTGAACGATGAACGGATTTTCGCCCGCGTGACAGCTGGTACATCCGTCCCCATCTAGGGCCGCACCGCCGTCTAGAAGATCCAACCTCATAATTAGTTGCAAATTGATGGGGTCCTCGCCTGCGGTTCTGGGGTCGTCGTTGTTGTGCCAGAAGCACGCGTTGCTCGTCTCCAGTCCTAGACAGATCACGTCCAAATGACCGCCGACAACACCTTGTGTGAATCTAGCTAAGGCGAGGCAGAATCCGTCGGGGTTGCGACTGCGGTGGATGGAAAGTTCGGAGGGATCTCCAGGAAAGCCTATCTGGCTTTGAAGTGTCCCAGTATCCGTCCAGCCACGGCCCCAGACGGTTTCGGGTACCGGCACGCCCTTCTGAATACACTCTGCGATGTACTGGGCACCATCGTATCCACTAGCTGCCAGTTTCGTTCGGACCTTCAGCCCGGCGGCGATCAGCTTTGTCGCCGAATCCAGATCGATACCCTTCGTCCAGTCGCCGTCGGGTTGAGCTGGGATAGGATCCTTCTGAATGTGAGCGACGTAGTGTAGACGAAGCCCGTTATTGACTTGTTGTCACTACTGTCCGGCTGATAAGCGGTGGGCGGCCTGCAACTGGTTGTAGAAAAGTGGGTTAGGTGTTGTTTTTTCTTGCCGCGATTTGAGCGGCGGTGCGCCGTTTGAGCGTCATCCGTCCTGAGCCGACAATGGCTCATGAATCTGGGCCGCACCGTATTCGCGCAGTTGATCAGCTTTCTTCCGGATCGCGAGTTCCGGCGCTGTGTGGCCCGCTACGATGGCGAGCGGGGCTCGCGCAGCTTCTCCTGCTGGGATCAGTTCCTCTCGATGTCCTTCGCCCAGTTGACCTACCGCGAAAGCCTCCGCGATATCGAAGCGTGCCTGCGTTCGCTTGGCGGCAAGCTCTACCACATGGGATTCCGCGGCAACGTCGCGCGCTCGACACTGGCCGACGCTAACGAGTCGCGCGACTGGCGGATCTATGCCGATTTCGCTCAGGCCTTGATTCGCATCGCGCGGCCCTTGTATGCCCGCGATCCGATCGGCGTGGATCTCAATCAAAGTCTCTACGCTCTGGACTCGACCACCATCGACCTGTGCCTCTCGCTGTTCCCGTGGGCCAAGTTCCGCCGGCGCAAGGCCGCCGTGAAGATGCACACGCTGTTGGACCTGCACGGTAACATCCCCACGTTTATCCGCATTACCGACGGCAAAACGCACGACGTCAACATCCTCGACGAGTTCCTACCCGAGCCCGGCGCCTTCTACGTTATGGATCGGGCCTACGTGGATTTCGAACGCCTCTTCGTGTTCACCCTCTGCTCGTCGTTCTTCGTCGTGCGAACCAAGAAGAACATCTTGCTCCAACGGCGCTACTCGCATCCCGTCGACAAATCTACGGGCGTGCGCTCGGATCAGACCGTCATACTGACTGCCATCGAATCGGCCAAAGTCTATCCGGACCCGTTGAGGCGCGTCAGCTACGTCGACGCCGCGACGAACAAGCGGCTGAAGTTCCTGACCAACAACTTCGCGCTCCCGGCACTGACCATCGCCGAGATCTACCGTTCGCGCTGGCAGGTGGAGCTGTTCTTCAAGTGGGTCAAGCAGCACTTGCGGATCAAGAAGTTCTACGGCGCCAGCGAGAATGCCGTGAAGACCCAGATTTGGATCGCCGTCTCGGTGTACGTGCTGGTGGCGATCGTGCGGAAGAGGTTGGGCCTGGAGGCGAGTCTCTACCAAATCCTACAGATTCTCAGCGTTACCCTATTTGAGAAAACGCCCATTTTACAGGCCTTGCAGCCATCAGACTCCCATCAAAACTTACTCGATCACCCCAACCAGCTGATTCTATTCGACTTCTAACCGGACAGTAGTGACTTGTTGTATGTGGGTGGCGGAACTGGATTCGTAGCCATCCAGCAACCAGTCAAGAAAAAGCGCATTGGCGAGAACTCGATCGTCGACCAAGTCATAGACCGTCTCATGAATACTCGAACCAAACTCGGGCGTTTCGGTCTTTCGTTCGTTCCAGACCGTAGAGATGTAATACTCCTGTGCGTCTATGATGTACTGCCTGTTCGGGACGATAGCGCCGCCATCGGATTCATAGACTCCGCCATGCGCCACTGTAACGATAGGATCTGCGGTAAAGCGAGGGGGTGTTTCTGTTTGGCATGCCGCACACATCAATACAAGCGACACCGGCAGCAGACGGCATGCACCGGTCGTTAAGTTGCGTTCCACGTCTATTCTCCTCGAAGTGGGGTATCCATTTGACTCAGGCAGCCACAAGATGTTGTGGTCGCGCGAAAGCATCTACCAAGAAGCGAATCCCGAGGTTACTGCTCTGGCGCGGCGTGGGGCTGCGTAGCGCGTCCGATTCTCGGAGTTGCCGCCCGAAGGCTGCCACCGCAATGAATTCGCGTGTGGGTCGGCTTGGCGGCCACTCGCACGATTCTCGCAATCTCACATTCCTGTTCCGGAGCCGCGAGGCCACAACCCATAGGGTGTACCTGAATGAAGTGGATACCCCACTCTCCTCGAAATGGGCGTAGCCTTACGATCAGCCGCGTCTCTGACGAGGCAGAGCGGTAATGCTTTCTCCAACTGTCTGCTCCACGCAGCCCACCGGGGTACTATTTGCAGTAGTAGCCGCCATTTTCTCGGGATCTAGAGTCTCATGTCAAGGGCGGAAAACGGGTGGTGTTTTGCCGGCCCGTAGCCATCCTAGGAAAGTCGGTAAGAGTCATGCAGGCTATTACTTTTTCACCAATCGATTGAACCGTTGGTCCCAGAGATTTACAAACGTTCTGTCAACTTCGGCCTGCGGTCGAGATGGTCAGTTGCCCTTTCGTAGGCCATCGCAAACTCAAGAAGCGCCACATCCTCACCCATGCGCCCGATGAACTGCATGCCCATCGGCAGACCTCGCTCATCAAACCCGGCGGGCAGTCCGGCTACAGGGAGGCCGGATAGCGTTCCGGTGATGACGACCTCCATCCAGCGGTGATAGGTGTCCATCTTGCGGCCATTGATCGATTCCGGCCAATGAACCTCCGCCGGAAACGGGAATACCTGCGCGGACGGCAGCGCCAGCACATCGTACTGCTCCAATAGCCTAAGCAGCGCCGCGTACCACTCGGAGCGAGCAACACCGGCGTCGTAGACCTGCTCCGCCGTCATCTCCAGGCCACCCTCGTATTCCCACACAACTTCGGGCTTGAGTTGCCGCCGCTTAGCGGGGTCGTCGTAGTATTCCTTCACCCAGCGGGCCGAGAAGTGCCGCAGAGTCAGCCACGTTTGCCACAGACGAGCCATGTCGTATTGCGGGCGGCAGGGTTCGACGACAACGCCGTGGCCGCTGAGCTGTTCGAGGTTCTTCTCGCAGACCTCAATGACGCCTGGTTCCATGGCCAGGTATCCGTCGTAGCTACCGAGCCAGCCGATCTTGAAACCTTTGAGATTGCGCGGTTGGAAGGCTTCGTAGTTGGGGATTTCGTCGGTTCGGCTCAGCGCATAGCGGGGATCGGGGCCGGCGATCGAATGCAGGAGTCGAATGGTGTCCTCGACGTTGCGGCCCATCGGCCCGGCGGTCGAGAGCTGCTGGTAGAACATGTCGCTGGTGGGGTGGCGCGGGATGCGTCCTTGGCTGGGGCGGAAGCCGATGACGTTGTTGAAGGCGGCGGGGTTGCGAAGCGAGCCCATCATGTCGCTGCCGTCGGCGGAGGGCAGCATGTGCGTGGCCAGCCCGACGGCGGCGCCGCCGCTGCTGCCGCCCGACGTCAGCCGCGGGTCGTAGGCATTGCGGACAGGACCGAAGACCGGGTTGTAGGACTGCGAGCCGTAGCCGAACTCGGGCGTATTCGTCTTGCCGATGAAGATGGCGCCGGCCGACCGGATGCGGGAGATGAATAGGTCGTCCTCGTCGGCGACCGAGTCGGTGAGCAGGGGCGAGCCCTTGACGGTGGGGAAGCCTTGGGCGTTCGCGAGATCTTTCACCGCGTGCGGCATGCCGTGCATCCAGCCGCGATAGCGGCCCTCGTCAAGGTCGAGGTCGGCTTCGGCGGCGAGGCGCATCAGTTCGTCGTCGTCGAGCATGCTGACGATTGCGTTGTAGACGCCGTTGTAGCGGTGAATGCGCGCGAGGTAGGCCTGCATGACCTCCCGGCAACTTGTCCTGAGGTAGCGAATGTGGGCGGAGAGTGACGATGCGCTGAGTTCGGTGAGATCAGACGGCGGGGACTGGGCGGTGAGGGGCATGGGAAAGTGGGTGAACGAAGAAGCGGCGCCGACGGTGGCAGCGGCTTGGAGAAAGGTGCGGCGCGTAGGCGGCTGCGCGTTGACACGCCGTGGACAACCCGAGGAATTGCTAGGCATGCGTTGGTGCAGACATGTTAGCTGAAACGGAAGATACCGAGATCCGTCAAAGCCACTCGAGTAAGTCCCACAGGTTCTTGATCTCGCCGTCGGGTGTTTCGGGTATGTGCTCGGGTGGTTGGCCGAAGCGGTTGCACCATAGGACACGGAACCCGAAGGCTTTTGCGCCGTAAGCGTCCCACGAGTTGGACGACAGGAAGCAGATTTCGTGCGGGGCGAGGCCGAGGCGATCGACGGCGATCTGGTAGACGCCCGGGTCCGGCTTGAAGGTGTGGATTTGCTCGACGGAGAGGATGGCGTCAAGCAGGTCGGCGATGGCGGCGTTTTCGGCCGCGGCGTCGAGCATCTGGGGCGTGCCGTTGGACAGGATGGCGAGTTGCAGGCCGCGCTGTTTGAGTTGGTTGAGGGTGCTCTTGACTTCGGGGTAGGCGTTGAGGCGGAGATAGAGATCCATGAGGCGCTGTCGCAGGGCCGGGTCGTTGAGGCCGGTTTCATTCATGGCGAAGTCGAGGGCGTCTCCGGTGACTTGCTGGAAGTCGGCGTGGCGACGCATCAGTGCGCGGAGGCAGGTGTACTGGAGTTGTTTCGTTCGCCAGGTGTGGGCGAGCGGCTTCCAGTTTTCGCCGAGTGTTTGTTGCTCCGCTTCGGCGGCGCTGTTGACGTCGAACAGGGTTCCGTAGGCATCGAAGACGCAAGCACGGATGCCTTTGATTCTGTTGGCGGGCATTGGTGGGGGTTATGTCGGTCGTTGGGTTCCAGGCTGGTGCGGTTGTGGCGTTTGTGGTGGTGCTGAGGCGATGTGGGAGCTTGCACCGCTCCTTGCCAGTCGCGGCTCGGCTTGGGGTTGTGTGATATGTGGAAGCGGATTTGGGAAGTGGTGGACCCTGTTGAACAAGCATTTTCTCATCGAAGGATGAGCCTGGAGAAGCAGGGGAGCACTGAGTCGCTGGGCTCCTTTCTGGGATTGGTTAAGAAGGGGAGAGAATCGTCGTCGGGGCTGTGGGAATGTGGGAATCGCGGAGCGATTTCCAAGGGCGTTGGGAAACGAGGGAAACCGGTTTTTGGTTTTCCTCGTTTCCCATCGCCCGTCATTTCCGCAGCCCTTCTCCCGTCGCGCGGCGCGGCAGGTTCGCGGATGCGAAACTCGCAAACAGCTTGCTCTTGGCTTGTTGCATCCGCCGCGCCGCCGCAGTGTCGCTTTCGGCCTGAGCAATACGGTCGAGGGCCTTGATCGCCTGCCCGGGCTTGAGATAGTCGGCGGCCCGCGGCAACTTCTGGAAGGTTTCCCAAGGGGTCTGATAGTGGCGATACACGCGCTTCTGCTTGCCTTTGGCGTCGGTCAGCAGTTCGGGTTGTCCGCAGGGCCGGTGGAAGTTCAAATAGGGATTGAAGTGCTGTTGATAGAAGCGCTGGATGCGCGCCGCGTGCGGCGCCGCGATGTGCGTATGCCCCATGTGCTTGCGGATCACGGCGCCGTTTTTCGATTCCACCAAGCCGTTGTCGTTGGTGTGCCTCGGCCGCGACTTGGTCTGTTCGATCAGCAGCTTGTTCAGTAATTTTTCCACCGTGCCGTTGAGGAACTCGCTGCCGTTGTCGGAATGGAAGCCGCGCAGGCGAAAGGGGAACTGCTCCAGCATGGCCTTGAGCAACGGCTCCAGCCAGGCTTCGCTAATGGCCGCCGTGGCGCCGACCACTTGCCACTGGGTCACTTCATCCACCGCGTTGATGTGATAGACGCCCTTCACGCCGTCGCGATCTCCTTGATGTACCGTATCCACTCGCAGGTAGCCGGGTTGGCCCCGCGGGTTGGGCCGCCGCCGCTCGCCGATCGACACCGCGCTGGGCCGAGTCTTGGTGAAATGCAGCCGCCGCTGGCGGTACACCCTGTGCCGCCGCAGTCGATAGATGTGGGCCACCGAGATCTCCGCCAACCGCTCATATTCACTCTGCTGGTACTTGTGATATTCCCGCTGCAGGATCTTGCGCGTGGCCGGGCCGCTGAGGGTTTCGTGTGCTTCATCGACGGCCGCCAGCCGCTCGATATCGGCCGCCGTGTACTTGCCGGCAAAGCGATGCCGCCGATAGCGGGCAGGTACCAGCTCACCCCTCTGCCGATATTGGCGGATCAGTCGGGTGACCTGCGCCCGGCTCAGTCCCGTCATCTTGGCCAGATATTGCCGCAGCAGTCCTTTGGCGGCTCGGTCTTGCCCGCTGTAGCGCTGCCGGCACAGCGTTTGCGCCACCCAGGCGTAGATCTCGGCACGCCCTTTGCCCTTGAATCGTATTTCATCGCTGGCCTCCAGAAACTGCCGTATCTGCTCCAGGCTCAGCGTCTTGCCGTCTTGCATGTGGATGGTCAATCCCCAGCATGCTCACTCCCCCACCCTTCAGGCTCATCTTGTGTGAGAAACTAACTCCTCCTTCAGGCTCATCTTGCATGAGACAAGACTGAACATTGCGTTTCAGCCCCCACCGGAGTAGGCTGAGAGCCACGGTTTGCTCGAACCTCCGGGGCGAACCTTCAAAGGACTTCCATGTCGATTCTTAAAGCACTCACTCGCAAGAAAGCCACCGGTCTGAGCCGGCGGGAGTTGTTCCGTAGTGGCGGTTTGATGGCTGCGGCGGGCTTGGCGCCCACAGCGGTCTCACCCGCGTCGGCCGCGCCCGCAATGACGTTCGGGACGGATATGTACCACTCGATCGGCGTCCGCCCGGTGATCAATGCCAAGGGTACGTTTACGATCATGAGCGGCTCGTTGATGCTGCCCGAGTGCGGCGAGGCGATGCGGCAGGCTTCACAGAATTTCGTTCAGATGGACGAGTTGATGGAGGCCGTCGGCAACCGAATTGCCGAGATTACCGGCGCGGAATCGGCGATGGTTACGTCAGGTTGCGCGGCGGCGTTGGTTCACTCGACATCGGCGTGTATCGCGGGCAGCAACCCCGAGCGGATTGCGCGGTTGCCGAATCTTGACGGCCTTAAGAACGAGGTCATCGCGCCGAGCTGGTCGCGCAACACGTATGACCACGCGGTCCGCATGTTAGGCATCAAGTTTGTGGAGGTCGACAACGAACAGGAGATGCGGCAGGCGATCGGTGCGCGGACGGCGATGGTGATGGTTCTCGCCACCTCGCGCGACCGGGGGCCGTTCGGGTTGAAGGAGGTCGCTACGGTTGCGCACGAGTACGGCGTGCCGGTGTTAGTGGATGCGGCGGCGGAAGATCTGACGATCCCGAATGTGCATTTGGAGCGCGGGGCGGATCTTGTTGCCTACTCGGGCGGCAAAGCACTGCGGGGGCCGCAAAGCGCCGGCGTGCTGATCGGCCGCAAGGATCTGATCTCAGCGGCTTGGCTCAACAGCGCACCGCACCATGCGTTCGGCCGTCCGCTGAAGGTCGGCAAGGAAGACATCATGGGCATGCTGGCCGCGGTCGAGATGTGGGTCAAGCGTGACCACAAGGCCGAATGGAAGGCGTGGGAGAGTTGGCTGGATGAGATCGCTGTCAGCGCGAAGCGGGTAGCGGGTGTGACGTCGGAAATTCATCAGCCTCGAGGCCTTTCGAATCGTTCGCCGCGACTGGAAGTTAAATGGAATGGCGACAAGCTCGGCATCTACGGCGATGAAGTCGTAAAGCACATGTTTCAGGGTGATCCAAGGATTGTAATGGCCGGCGGCCGAGGCAGCCGGCGTAGGGGCGGAGATTGTTCCGTTACGGTGATGCCGTGGCAGATGAAGCCGGGCAATTCGACGGCCATCGCGGCGGCGCTGCATAAGGTGCTCGCGAACCCTCCGAAGATCGAAACCAAGTCCGCGAGTGGACCGAACGTCGAGGTTGGCGGCCAGTGGGATCTGCATATCGACTATGAGGTCGGCAGCGCTGAGAACGGCTTGTTCCTTGAACAGCAGGGCGATTCGCTCGACGGTACTCACGTTGGCGAAGCGACCGCCGGCGATATACGCGGCTGGGTCGAGGGGAATGAGGTTCACTTCCGGGCGCGCCATCGCTATGAGGGGTCCGGGTTCGGCTTTACGTTTGCGGGCAAGCTGAACGGCGATGTGATGGAAGGCGAAGTCGATTGCGGTGAGTTCTCGCCTTACGGGCCGGCGAAGTGGACGGCCAAGCGGCATGAGTATGGGCGGCCGGGGCCGGTGTTTCGACCCGTAAAGAACGTCTAGCCTGTTTAGGAAGAAGTCGGTGCACGGCATGCCGTGCCCTCGGCCGTGGTGTCTCGCGGCCCCCACATCTTCGTGCCAATCCAAATTGAAATTGAAAAGCTCGTCCACGGCGGGATGGGGCTTGGCCGGATCGACGGCCGCGTCGCGCTGGTTCCCTATGTGCTTCCGGGTGAACTGGTCGAGATCGAGCCGGTACGCGAGACGAAGTCGCTGATTCGCGGCCGTTTGGTGAAGCGGGTCCGAGCGTCCGACTCGAGGATTGCGCCTGAATGTCCCGTGTTTGAGTTGTGCGGTGGTTGCCACTATCAGCACATCCGGTACGAAGAGCAACTTGAGCACAAGAAGGGGATTCTTCTCGAGACACTGGCCCGGATGGGCAAAGTGAATTGGGAGGGTGCGGTGGAGGTGATCGCCGGCGAGCCGTGGGGGTATCGCAACCGGACGCAACTTCGCGTCATCAAGCAAGACCGGAAAGCACGGGTTGGGTTTTTGGAGGCGGGTTCGCACACATTGGTTGATGTCGAGTCGTGTCCGATCAATTCGCCGCGTTTGAACAGAGCTTTGAAGTCGCTGATCGCGATGGGCAAGGAGCGGCGTTTCCCGCGCTTCCTGCGGGAGATTGAATTCTTCACGAACGAGACGAACATTCAGATCAACGTGATCCAGACGGAGAAGCCTCTTTCGAAGGTGTTCTTCGAGTGGTGTACCGCGGCGATCGAGGGGTTTTCGCCGACGAATGCGATTGATTACGCGGTGGGGGAGTGGCTCTTCCGCGTGGGTAGCCGGTCGTTCTTTCAGGTGAACCGATTCTTGCTGGAACCGATGCTTCGGGAGGCCACCGCGGGGGCGTCGGGGAAACGGGCGCTCGATCTCTATAGCGGGGTCGGGTTGTTCACGTTGCCGCTGGCGCGGCAGTTTGAGGAAGTGGTCGCGGTTGACACGAGCCGCCCGGCGTCGAGCGACCTGCGGTTCAATTTGGAGCGGGCGGGGCTGGAAGCGCGCGTCGTGAATCTTCCCGTCGCGGACTATTTGGCGAGCCTCGAAGAAGCGCCGGATTTCGTGGTGGCGGATCCGCCGCGGGCGGGTCTGACGGCGGCGGTGACCGAGCAGCTTCTGCGCCTTTCGCCGAAGCAAGTCGTGTTGGTTTCTTGTGACCCGGCGACCTTGGCTCGAGATTTGGCGGCCTTGACGGCGGGCGGGTATACGATTGAGTCGATGAAGTTGCTGGACCTGTTCCCCCAGACTTTCCATTTGGAAACGATCGTAAAGCTGAGCCACTGAGCGCTCACCACACTAGGTACACCGTTTCAGAAGTTCGCTAACGTATTCCTCGACGATTTCGGGCGGGGCGGGGAGCGCGGCTGCGCCATTCTCCGGGTTGCCGACTATGCGTCGGTGTGTGCCCTTACTTTTTTCAGGCGATTGGGCGCAGGTGGGGTGTACGGTGTTGGGGGGTGGGGTGGTGCGTGGTGGGGAGATGGGGTTTTCGTTACTTGGCGGCCTCCTGATTGTCGATCCCACCTTCGGTTTTCGGCTGGATCGGATGCAGGTCGCTGATGCCGGGGGCGGTTGGGTCGGGCTCGCGGTCCGGGGAGTTGATCGGGGCTATTGATTCTAATAGAGTTGCGACGGATTGGGTCGGTTGCGTCATTTCGGCGTCGCCGTTGGTGTCGGGGGCGGGATCGGTGTCGGCTGTCGATTCGGCCTGTGGTTTGGGCCGCAGCGCGTCATCGAGGCCGCTGAAAAAGGCGCTTTGGGCCCGTCGCTTGCGGGCTTCGCGTAACTCTTTCATGGCGGCGTGGTAGCGGCGTGCGAGTCGCGTCTCGCGGCGGCTGTGGCGGCTGAGAGCGTCGTTGTGAGTGAGGGCCTTGCCGAGCAGTTGATCGGGGTCTTTGTCGTGGTTTTGCGGTTGTGCAGCCACGGTGTCGTAGAGCTCGTTGCTGACGGCGGACTCGATGCGCGCGCAGCGTTTCAGGCGCCAGGTGATGTCGATGATTTGCTCGACAAGGTCTTCCTCAACGGCGTTCGCCGGCCGGAGTCGGTTGTCGAGCTCGGCGCCGTGTGCGTAGAAGTCGTCGGGGTCTTCGCCGCGGATCAGGGGGTCGTTGGCGTAGAGGCCGTGTTTGAGTGCGTTCTGGGAACAACGTTGTTTGCCTTCGTCGGTGCGAGGGCCGGTGGAATGTTGCGCGTTTTCTTTGTTGGTTTGCTGCTGTGCCGCTGTGGACATGGTAATTTCTCCTGACTTTGATTTAGGGGGCCGAAGGTTTCCGCGCCTTTGGCGCGGGTCGCCCGATTTACATCGGGCGCTCCGTTGTTTGCGCGGACGCACCTTCGGCCTTGGTTGGGGAGGATTTTGGAATACGGTCTCCCGTGAATAGTATGCACCTGGAGTGGTGGGTTAGCGGGGGTGGGGTGGAGCTAAGTGGTTGGAATTGTGGGAGATAAATATTTCTTAGGCTTGTGACTCGGTTTTTGGGAAGGGCGGGTTCGGTGAGGGCTTGGTGAGACGGGGCTGGCGAGTCAGGTGATTTCTGTTATTACAGAAAAACCTGAATTAGGGCTCTGTCCCCGATCTGTTGTCCCGATCTGTTTCGATCTGTTTTGTCCCCGATCTGTTTCCCCGATCTGTTCCGCTGCTTGCGAAGTTCGAGTTGGTTGCTGTCCGATGGGCACACCACCGAGAAGCCCGGCCACGAAGCGACGCTACTCGTGACGTAGCGCCACATCGGGTCCACGTTGCTAGCCCGCCGAGCCGGCAGATAGGCCGCGAGCGCCGCGGATCAGGGAGCAGCCCGTACGGCGATGGTAACGTCCGAACGGCTCCGAATGATCGTGCCGTTACCGCAGTCAAGCTCAATGATGATCGGCACCTCGTCTCCAGGGATAACACCCTCGGGCACGATGGCATTGATCTGACTTAGCCCCACGCTTGTCGGGTGCAGAAGTGCCACGAGCACTTGAGCCTGCTGCCCACCGATCGTCACTCGAACCGTCTTCGTGGCGAGTGCAAGCTCACCCGCGGGAAGCGCCGGAAGCGCGCCAGCCACAGGTTGCGGACTCACCGGTCCTAAGCCGTTCCCCCAGATGATGATCACTCCGCCGATGGCCGCCGGCTGGCCAACGACCGGATCGACGGAGCCAGGTGCTTGCGCCCACGAACCTTCGATCACATCATCTCCGGAAAGCTTGAAATTCGTCACAATCGCCTGGGCCGTACCTGCCGGGAACAAATAGATCCCTGGTGAGCCCTCTTTGCCGTCTACCTCAAAGGGCTCGCTCCAGACCTCGCCTGTCTCGTCTTCCCAGTGAACCTTTACTTCCATCTTGCCGTCACTGACATCGACATCCCAAGGCACTTGAACGTTCGCCTGATCGAAAGTGCCGTCGAAGACACCGAACAGTGCAGCCGGCTTCCCGTCAAAGGTCACAGAGAATCCTCCCAGATCGAACGGGAGGGGTATTGCACCTGCCAAGGTTGTCTGCTCGGCGAAGTTGCCAAACACTGACACGATCGAGCCCGGTGAGATCGAGGCTTCACCACCGGCTGCGTCAAAGACTCCCGTGATCTCGTGTTCTTCCTGTTCCGGCTCCGGCCCCGGATCGGGTGTGAAATACGTGCGCCCGCTCAGGCTCGTATAGGTGAAGGATCCCAACGGATCGATGAGGACGTTCGCGGAATTACTCATCAATCGCGACCGTCTTCAAGCTACCGCCAGAGAATACGTCAGCTCGCAGGGTAACGCGAAACGTGATCTCCTCCCCAATTATTCCCGGGATCGTGCCAGCCGTCGTAGCCGTCTTGGCCCCGCATTCGTCGATGACTTCCAGTTCATTTCCGATGGGAACGAGCGCCGCATCACCGAATTCCGCACGCGCTAAGAAAAGGTAAGAGCCCTCGATCACTTGGTCAGTATTGGTCTCCGGAGACTGTATGGGGTTGCAATCGCCCGTGATCGAATACGTCGGCACCAGCGTGGTCGATAACATGACGGGCGTCCCATTGGGGAGCGTGTCCGAGGTCAGTGTGATGGTGTCCACGAAACGCACCAGCGAGAACGCCCTTACGTCGTTGTACAGTGCCACCGAAAAGTCATCAGACACGTGGATGAATCTCCCTCCTGTCGCACTCGCTGAAGATTTCACCACACCATTCTGAACGAAACCCGTCGTCTGTACCGACCGGCCATCAGGATCGCTCTCAGACGCTGTGAACGGGCCTAAAGTAGACTCTTGGTTCTCGGCAACGATTCGATCGTCGCTCTCGGTACCCAGAAACGCATGCAAGTCCATCTCGCTGATAAGGACCGGCTCGGCCACCGCCAAACCGGCGCTGGAGAGCAGTAATACCGCAATAGAAAGCGCCTTGAGTCCAAACCACGGCCGTAGGGTTCCACGTTCCATTCTTGTTTCCCTCGCCAACGTACCGGCCACTAGAGGCGTCATCAACGCGTAATGAATAAATGTTTTCATCTTGGTTATTTCCTTTCCTTCTTCAGGGATCGATGATGGGCGGGGTCGGTTTGGCATAAGCGACCCTAGAGACCCTCGATCACCCTGCCCGTCAAAGAACGGAGGAATGCCGCCAAAGCGTTTTTCTCGTCGTCGGTTAGGGTGAGCGGACGCAGCGCTGAGTCGAGATAGGGATTCTTTCGGCCGCCGTCGGCATAGAAGTTGACGACGTCCGCTAGCGACTCCAAAGACCCATCATGCATGTAGGGCGCGGTACGAACGACCTCTCGCAACGTGGGGGTCTTGAACTTGCCGCGGTCTTCTTGCTGTTGCGTGACGATGGCGCGGCCCTCGTCGAGCCACCTGCCGTCTCGCCAGGCGATTCCGGTGTTGTGGAACCGCTCATCCGAGAACATTGGGCCTGAATGACACACCGAGCAATTGGCTTTGCCCTGGAAGAGCCTTAACCCGGCCAACTCTCTTGCCGAGAGCGCATCCGGTTTACCGAAAAGATAGCGATCGTAGGGCGAGTCTCCCGCGAGAATCGTTCGGACATAGGCGGCCAGCGCGTGCGCCAAGTCGTCGGGGTTCGGTTCACGGTCGAACACCGCCGCGAACGCTTTGCGATAGCGACGCTTCTGACGGAGGCGTACGACGGCTTCGTCGAGAGTTAGATCCATCTCGGTCTCGGCCTGAATGGGCAGGACAACCTGCTCTTCAAGCGTCGAAGAGCGGCCGTCCCAAAAGAACGACTCTCCCCAGGCGCGGTTGATCAGCGTGGGCACGCTGCGTGGCCCTTGACGCCCGTATACCCCGACGGCCTTGACGCGCCCATCGGCAAAAGCGCGCTTCGGCTGATGGCAGTCGTTGCAAGCGATCGAGCGGTTGCGCGAGAGCAACCGGTCACGAAACAGTCGCCGGCCGAGCCGGACCTTGTCGGGCGTTGCGGGATTATCAGCGGGCTCCGGTTGGTAGAGGTCAAGCCCGAGCGGCCGCCCAGAGTTCGCTTCCGCCTTCGGATCGGATCGTGATATTCCGACCGTGGCGCACAAGCCGATTAGGGCCACCGTCTGCACGGCGACGATCGACGCTTCAAGCAGGATTCGCCTCCACATCTTCGGCTACTCCGCGAGCTGTTCCGGCTGTTCGAAGGGAAGATCGCGCATCGCCCAAACCTGCCAGAAGTATCCGCCTTCCAGGTACAACATTTGGCCCCCGTCAGGGTGTATGTCGAGTGAGCCGAAACTCTCGCTAACCAGCTCCGTCGGGTAGGGGAGGGAGCCGTCAATAGGCGCCACCCAAAGCCTCCACTTCCCGTCGCCGGCTTCGGGGTCCTGCCTCAGGACAAGGAGCGCTTCCCCCGCAGGGGCCCAAACTGTCCAGCTTTTAAACGGATGTTGCTCGTCGGTGCTCCACAACACTTGTCCATCGCCGCCTTCTGCCGGATGCAGCCGGATCTCGGTTCTCTCATGGATTGCAGCGATCCGCCCATCGGGCAACACGCTGAACTGATGCGCTCCGAACTCGCCCGGGAGCTTCTCCATGGAACCGTCAGCCAGCCGGTAAGAGTGGATCGCTCCATCACTTAGATACCCCCCAGGTCGGACCTTCCGGTGTAAGAGGCGCGCGCCGTCCGCCGACAAGACGCCGTTTGTGACGTCCTGCGCAAAAAGCTCGGCGTGACCGTTAGCCAAGCTAAGGTCGAAGTAGCCGTAGCGATAGCGATCATCTTTGCCTCGTACGATGAGGCTGTCACCGCCTGGCGGCCAGATCAGCGAGTAAACGCGCCGTATATCGTGCGGCACCTCGTGCTCCTCGCCAGTTACTAGAGAACGGACGACAATCGCGCGGCGGTTCCGTCCCTGTCGCCCAGAAAGGTAGGCGAACTCCTTGCCGTTTGGGGAGAACGTGCCCCCACGATTGCGCCCGACGAACTGATCGACGGCGTTCTTGGGTTCAGCGAGAAGCTTTCCCGTTTGCAGGTCGATCTCAGCGAGCTTTAAGCGCCGCTGCGAGACTCTGACTGAGTAATACAGCGACCCGTCCTTGGTGAGGCCCATTCCTGCCGCGACGTCTACGTTGGGCACGATCAGTTGGAGCTGTCCCGCTGGCGCTGCATTCTCGAGCGGCTGGACCCAGAGGCCCGGCTGTCCGCTACGATCGCTATTGATCAAGAGATAGTCGCCGTTCGGGCTCCAACCGACCAGCTCGTCGTTAGCTGTGTGCTGAACCACCGTTGATTCCGAGGAGCCGTCTACTGCGACCACGAAGATGTCTTTGGCTGGCTCGTCCCGCGAAGCCGAACGGCTGTATGCGATGTAACGACCGTCAGGCGATACCCGAGCCCGAGGGTCATCACTCCAGGCGATCGAGCGAATCTGTCGAACTTCGCCGTCAGTCACAGAAACAGTGACGATTTGATGCTCCGTGGGGGACTTGGTGACGACCGCTGCAACCCGATCGCCGTCAGGAAACCAGTCCAGTGGGGTGACGTACGAGCCGTCTGCAGGGCTCAAGATGGTGCGCGGTTGTTTCGCATCGCCACCCAATGGCAAGAGCCGCAATTCGCCGGTCTCACCGACCGGGCTGGGACGGGCCCAGTCGTAGACTACTTGTCTGCCGTCTGGGGAGATTCGGGAATCGAGCGCGAAGGATATATCGCTGCCGGGAACGGCGCCTGCGGTGTCGGTAATCCGCCGGTTTTCACCTCTTTCCAAGTCGCGTACCGCCAGATTCCCTCCGTCCCCCCAATCGACGTAAGTGACGAACTTGCCGTCAGGGGACACGGAGCCCTGAGGGCTGATCCCCTTGGCCTGCGGCCAGACCACTTCTGTGCGAACGCCGTCTTGGGCGGCTTCCGCGATGGGCGACGGAGGGTTTAGCACGGGGCCGAAGCGAATGACCAAGAGCGCCACGACGACCGTGCCCGCTATGGCAAGAGCCGAAATCAATCGCCGTCTCGGCTGCTCGCGAGCGGGAGTCGATGCCGCCTCTTCGCCGGGCTTCGTTCGTCGCGAAGCCCTCCAGCTCTGAAGCTCGCTGGGATAGGCATAGACGCTGCCCGCTGAGCTGCCATGGCGACGCACCGGTAGCCCGGCGGACGCCTCCCATCTCTGAGCGGTCCGGGCGTCCCGCCCCAAGTGGGCGGCGATCTCTTTCCAACCCTGCAAAGGGGCTTCATCGGGTGGCTGGTTCTGTTGATGGTCTCGATCTGTCATTTTGGAGCTCCGATCGCTGTTGCAGTCTGAAACTAACCCAGCGCCCCGACTGATTCAAGCGGCAAAAGACGACATTTGGGCTTCGAGGCCGGTTTGTCGCGTTTTTCCGCCCGCCCGAGTTCGAAAAGCTGCAGTGGGTTTGGCGAGCGTGGGCCAGCCTGACCGTCAGAAGGACGTTAAACGCCCGTCTTGGAAACTTAGCGCGCTAAATTCGGGGGAGTCCGGCAGACGTCCTGCCGTCTCCCGGATGCGCTCTGCAATACGTGAGGGAGCTTCTGAAACGATGTACTCAGTGCCGCTTTAAGTTCTCGTGATTTGGCAGGCTTGTGCGTGCTTCTTGTCGCCTGCGGCGCCTTGGCAGCGTTGGTCGAGATCGGCGAGCTGGGTGGCGCAGCCGTAGAGGATGACCCGGTCGCCCGGTTCGACTCTGGCGTCGCGGTTTGGGATGCCTAGGTACGTGCCGTCCTTGCGATGGACGCCGAGGATTGCTATGCCCTTCTGGTCGAGCGCGGACCCGGCGATGGTTTTGTGCGCCAGCCAGTCGTCTTCGGCGACCGCCATCTCGGAGACGCCGTAGGTACCGGACAGGCTGAGAAGCTGGGCGTGGTCTCGGGCGTCGAGATCGGTCCACTTGCGGAGGGCTTTCTCGATCAGCTTGTGAATCGCACGGTCAACGAACGGAATCTTGGCGATACCGAGAATCAACACGAGGCCGCCGAGTAGCAGGGGGATACGCATCCAGACGGTCTCGTCCTCCCCTTGGTTCACGAACGAAAGGATGAGTGTCGAAACGGCGGTCACGAGGCCGGCGTTCCCGATCATCATCAAGACCATTACGATCCGTCGGCGTACGGGGTGGTTGACGACGCTCTCCGCCTCGGACGTTGTGTATCCGACGCCGGTGAATGCTGATCGGGCTTGGAAGCGGGCCGCGTCCTGTGACAGGCCTGTGTAGGTGAGGGCGACAGCGGCGGATCGGGTCACGAGGAGCGACAGGATCACAACCACCAGGAGAGTGAGGATGGCGAGCATAGATTCCGGCTCCGGGCGGCGTTTTCATTTTCAGATTACCCGCCGGCTTCGCGCCGTGGATACGAAAAGTTGCGTCTGTAAAAAGTCACGATGCCATGCGGACCCGGACGGGCAATTCCTCGACCGGCATGTGTTCGGCGCAGTCGGGCTTTTCGTCTTTTAGTTTCTCGGCGTGACGCGAGTAGAATTCCGACGCGGGCCACGCCGTCATGCCGTGAAGAAAGATACTCAGCAGGACGGTACACATGACGACCGTAAAGATGTCGTCGCCGCCTTGCAGGCCCGATTCTTCGAGGACCAGGAAGATGTACAGGATGGATGCCAGACCGCGGGGTCCGAACCAACCGAGGAAGAGGTGCGTCGGCCATCGCAACCCGGCGCCGAGCAGGCTGAGCGAAACCGGGACCATACGGATGAAGGTGAGAGAAAGCACCGCGTAGAGCACAAGAGGGGCGCTGAGGCCGGCTAAGATCGGTCCGATCTCGGCCACTCCAAAGACGAGGAATGCAAAGAGCGTGAGCAGTTGGCCTTCGGCTTCCGCGAACTCGATCAGGCAGGTGCATGCCTTGGTGGCGGTGTTGCCGAGGACGAGTCCGGCAACGAAAGCAGCGATGAAACCGTTGCCCTCGACAGCCTCGGCCCCGGCGAAGGCGAGCAGCGAGAGAGCAATCGCGGCGATTTGCTGGAAAGAGTGGCTCATCCATTGCGACTTGGCGCCGAGCTCGACAAGCTTCCCTCCCAGGAAGCCCACGGCGGCGCCGACAAGGGGACCGAGGATGAGTTGATGAGAGACGAAGTCGAGCCATCGGCCGGGCTCGGTCCCCTCGGAGGAGGCGGCGAGGTGGATGAAGAACAGAACGACGGGCAAAGCGATACCGTCGTTCAGACCGCTCTCGACGTTCAGAGCCTGACGAATGCGGACGGGGACTTTGGGGCTGCTTACGACGGCTTGCCCTAGGGCGGCGTCCGTCGGAGCGAGGATGGCCGCGGCGACGGCTGCCTCCCAAAAGGTGAGAGTATCGAGTAGCCAGGCGGCGAGTAGCGTTCCGGTGAGGATGGTGAGCGGCAAGCCGACGGCTAACATCCGAACGGGGAGTTCGTAGTTTTTCTTGAGGACCTTGAGGTCGATGCGGGAGGCGTCGGTGAAGAGAACGATAACCAACGTGGCCTCGGCGAGTCCTCTGACAACCTCGCTGTCAAAGCCGACTTCGAGCAGGCCGAGACCTTCGGGGCCCATGGCGATGCCGAAGAGTACGAAGGCCATGGGCGCCGCCAGGATGCTGCGCTGGAGCCGTTCGGAGACCACGCCAAACGCCAGGATGAACAATGCAACGAATGCGAAGCCGGCGTTTTCCATCGTTCGAAGAGACGCCGTAGCGGGGCGCGTTCATCGTAGCACTGGTGTAATCCGCTATGACGCTCGGGATGGTGGAGGGCCCACCGAGCCCGGACCTGCGCTGAGGCAGGTTAAGCACTGCAAATCCCGGCTGGGGTCTGGAAGGTGTGAAAAAATACTGGGACAGTCAGCCGCGCTTCGTCTAAGTCCGCGCTAATCAACAAGTGATCTGCCCGCGCTTGTGACAGTCCCGTTTTTTTCACACCTTCCCGGTTCGTTTTCTTCCCCCATCGCGAAACCCTCCCGGTTATAGAGGTTGGACAGCCGGCAGTGTTTCCGCGGTCGCTATTTCGTAGAAGTAACCGGTTTCGCGGCGTCGTGCTTGGAGTGGTAGTAGTCAAGCCGATGGAGCGGTTGCACGACGCTTGACACGATGTTTAACGAGTGGGAGCAGATTCGCTTGTAGTAGTGCGCGGCCAGGACGAGAGCCGCAACCGAGCGCGGATCAAGATCGGATGAAGCCAACACGTCGACCATTTCGTCGAGCTTCAGAATGGTTTCCTGGCCGTCGCGAAGCACTGACCGAGCCGTTTTCCTCTCTGACAGCGCGAAAGCGTCCGATGCTGATCGCAGGTGGCCTTCCACAAGTTGGCCCAATGCGCGGAGATCCTCGACGGAGCTGTGAACGGGGAGCGTGGGGCACTGTCGTCGGAGTGCTATCAGATCTTTGGCGTAATCGCCGATCCGTTCGACGTCCTTTACCAAGCTGACTAGAAGCATGCAGTAGGGGAGATCCGAGCCGCCGTGCGTGGTCGCGAGGTGAACAAGGACCCGCTTGCGGATTTGGCGCTGCAGCTTGTTGATTCTGATGTCGCTCTTGTGGGAGGCAAGCAACTCATCCTCGCCTACAGCCGCGCCGAAAAACAGGTTTCCTGCGCGGTAAGTCAGTTCCACGCTGCGAGCCATCATGTCCTCGAATATGTCGCCGATCGGACTCATAGGCGGCGACTTCAGGATGGCGATCAACTCTTTCAGCATCGTGGGAAACTCTTGTCGAAGCTCGTAGCTGAGAACCGCTAGAGGTTCTTCACTAAATCTTAACTTAATATTCACCGGGTCGTAACGGGTTCGGCCAAGCTAGATGCCTATGCTGAAGATCGACGCACCCAAACTTTCGATGCGATGTCAAAAACGTTTCACATATGTTTCAGTCTGCTGACCGCTTGGCTGATGTTTTCGCCGCATGCTCATGCCCAGGAAGGCGGCGAGTTGTTGGCCGGCAGCGCTAAGGCGACGCCCGCCGCGACTGCGCTTCCTGAAGAACCCATGGCGGAACGGGACCTTAAGGAATCCGAGGAGAAACCCAAGCTGTTCCGATACAGCCGAAGCGGCTTGCGGATCGGCGAGAAGGGCAAGGGCAAGTTTGTGGCGAAGGTGAACGTACGTTCTCAGATGCGATTCTCATCGCCATTCCAAAGCGCACCCCGCAAGGCGAGCCACTTCACCCGCGCCGAGGAGCAAGATTTCCGATTCCGCCGGGCGCGGTTCAAGATGGAGGGTCACGCCTTCGCGCCATGGGTCCAGTACAAGTACGAACACGACTTGGTCGGTACCCGCGTACTCGACGCACGGATGACGATCGGTAAATGGGAGTGGATGAAATTCCGGTTCGGCCAGTGGAAGGTCGACTACAGCCGGGAGCGCATGGACTCCTCGGGCAAGCAGCAGTTCGCGGATCGCTCGATTGTGAACCGCGCCTTCACGCTAGACCGTCAGAAGGGGGCGACCGTACTGGGCCGCTTGATGAAAGGAACTTTGGGCGACTCACGCTACTACGTGGGTGTTTTCACGGGAAACGGACGTGGATTTCGCACCAGGCCCGGCGCTGAGGAGTTGGACCATGGGGATGGATCTCCCCTGGTGATGGCGCGCTATCAGTGGAATTTTCTGGGGCGGGATGTAGGCCATTCGCAGAGCGACCTGGAGTATCACGACAAGCCGGCGGCGGCGCTTTCGTTCGGCACGGCCCGCAACCGCAGCCGCTACACGAGATTCTCATCGAGCGGCGGCGGACAACTCGACGGCTTCAAGCTAGGACGGCCCGGGCAGTATGCGCTTCGGCAGTTCATGGAGGAAGCGACGATGAAGTACCGGGGGCTTTCTCTACAGCACGAGTTCCACAAGAAGCGAATTGAGGACACCGTGAGCGCGAACATGACCTACATGCGGGGCGGTTATGTTCAAGCGGGGTACTTCTTCCATCACCTGTTCCCCCGGGTACCCAAACAACTTGAAGTCGGAACGCGGTATGCCATGGTGGACCCGAGCCGCGCTCGCGGCAACGATTTACAGAAAGAGACGGTGATCGTCGTGAACTGGTTTTTCTATGGCCACGGCAATAAGCTGACCTTCGACACCTCGCGCTTCTCACTGGGCCAGATGGAAGGGTCGGACTTGAAAGATACACAAGTCCGGCTCCAGTGGGATGTCAGCTTTTAACAAATGCCGGCTCGCTGTATGGACTTGGTCGCGATCGCCTACACGGTCGTGATGTTCTACGGCATCCCGGCGCTATTCGCCTTTCTTGCCCGCTAGGCGCCGGCACGATCCGGGCTACCCGGTGATGCCGTGGTCCCGCCAGACAGCCAGCTTAAGATCTCTCGGGTGGGCATGGTAAGGCCCCACACGCGGCGGAACATGAGCATCGCGGCCTCGTGGCTGCCGGGGTCGATGGTTGTGCTGGCGTCCTCGGCGATGATGACGTGGAAACCTCGGTCAGCGGCGTCGAGGGCGGTCGTGAAAACGCACATGTCGGAGGCGATTCCGGCGAGCACCAGGGTTTGGATATTCATGTTGCGGAGGTGGAGTTCGAGGCCAGTCGAGTTGAAGGCGCTGCTGGTGTTCTTATCGAGAACGAGTTCGCCGGGCCGAGGATCGAGGCGGACATCGATTTGATGGCCGGATGTGCCGGCGGCCGCCAGGTGACCGGACTGCTGGTTGGACGCACTACGGGCGACCTGCTCGCGGCTGCGGCGGCGTTCGGCCAGGTCCGAACCATCGGGCAGCAGACTGCCGTGGCGAGTGAAAATGACGCGCCGACCGAGGTCTCGAAACTCCGAGAGGAGTTCTCTGGTGTGATCGAGCGCGTTCTCGACGCGGGTACGGTAGGACTGGCATAGCTCGGCGCCGTGTAGTTTCAGGCTATGTACGAGGTCGCCGGCGGGATCGATGCAATAGTTCTGCATATCGATGACGCAGAAAGCGGTCTTGTCCCGGTCGAGAGACAGGTCGAAGCTCAGACAGGAGTTCGGCCACTGTTGATCGTCTAGGAAGCGGATGGTTCTGCCGGGCATGGGTGCGTCCTTCCTTGTTTCGGGTCACCTCGAGGGTGTCTAGCTAGATTAGAGCGCCCCCTATCTTGAAGTCCAATCATAGGGTTGGGAACCTTCCGGTCTACGATTCGTATTCTCGATTTGAGGTTGATAAGCAGATGAGCGACGAGAAGCCCCCGGCCGCGTCTTCGGAGACGGACGAAGCGATTTCCGGCCAGGAAGCGGTAGAAGTAGAGAGCAAGGTCCCGGCTCCGGGGGCTGTGGAGGCCGCTCCGAATGAACGGCCGGAGCCTGATGTGATGAGGGAAACCAAACCGGAGCAGCCCGCGACGCCGCGACCCGTTTTTTGTGTCGTATGCGGAGCGGAGATGAACCGGGGCGACCTGTTCTGCCACGCCTGTGGATGGGACGGCAGGACTTCTCCGCCTCCAGCGGCCCCGCGGCTCGTCGACCGGAATCCGTCGGAGTTCAATAGACTCGCCGCGTTGTTGCTGTGTCTGATTCTGGGGTTCCTCGGAATCCACCGTTTCTATGTCGGCAAGGTGGGGACCGGGTTACTTTGGTTCCTAACGCTGGGGTTTCTTGGCGTTGGCCAGATCTTCGACCTGATCCTCATTGCAACGGGCGAGTTTCGGGACAGCGACGGGCGGCGCGTGCTGCGCTGGTCGGATGCCAAGCCCGGCTAGCCGCCGAGGCCGTGCAACGGGGCCGGGCAGCCGGCCTCGCCGCGTTCGAGCTTGCTTCGCAAAACCTCGCGATAATGTTTCTCCAGCCGTTCGGTAAGAACGGCCATGTCCCAGTTTCGTTCCACCTCACGGCGGGCCCTTCGTGCGATCTCTCGCGCCCGTTGCGGTTCAGCCAGCAGTGCTCGAACCCGGTTCGCGAATCCCCGAGCATCAGCCGCCAGCTCTACGAAATCGGCTCCCGGCTCGGCCAGCCCTTCCGCACCGATGGGGGTCGAAACGACTGGGATGCCGGAGGCGAACGCCTCCAAGAGTTTCACGCGCACACCCGACCCACTCAGGATCGGGCACACAAACACGGCGTAGCGGCTCAGGACGTCGCGCACCTCTTCGACTTGACCCACGAACTCGATGCCAGGCTGATTCAGCCGGCTTTCGAATCCCGGCGGAGCCTGTGCGCCGGCGACGATCAGGCGGGCTTTCCCGTGTTCGCGACGGACTTCGGGCCACACGCGTGACACGAAGAAGTCGAGGGCTTCCTGGTTCGGCAAGTGGCGGAAGTTACCGAGGAAGAGCAGCGTGTCGGGCTCGCGACCGTCCTCGACGTACTCATAGCGGCTGACGTCGACGCCCGCCCGCATGCCGTCAACGATCGGCGTACCGTTGCCGACAAATGAAGCCAAATAGCGCCGGTTGGACTCCGTACACACCTGCACGGCGTCGAACTTCGGGACGGCCCTTCTCTCGAAGCGCAGCAGCCGCAGGTATTCATGCAGATACCGCATCCGCGCGAACGGGTCGCGGATGCCTTTCAGCGAGCGCGACACGGATTGAAACGAAACATCGTGTTCGA
Source organism: Bryobacterales bacterium (assembly GCA_965206655.1). Taxonomy (GTDB): domain Bacteria; phylum Acidobacteriota; class Terriglobia; order Bryobacterales; family UBA6623; genus JAPPLB01. Next base: position 48,108 of record CBDBKC010000035.1, read on the forward strand.
ACAGAAACGTGCCGATGCGCCGGAAATGGGCGCTGTAGCCGGCCATCTGGGTGTATTCGAGCTGGACGATGTCCGCTCGATGCTGGAAGATGGCGCGCTGGAGCTGCCAGAGAAAGTCATCGCGATAGAAGCTGCGCGGCCCGTGAGGGACCACGGAGCCGATGCCGCTTTGGGTGTCCGCCCAACGCACAGCAAACTCCGCGCTTTCGCAGAGCTTCCCGAGGGCTTGGTTCTTTGGCAGATCGCCGGGCTCATCGAGCAGGCAAAGCAGATGCACTTTCGCGAGGCGGTTCAGGTGCTCGATCGTTTGCTTCATGAAGACCGCGCCGCCATGGATGGGCGGCTCGATCGGATACGGCGAAACGAAAAGTACGTTGAGCTTCTCGCTTTGCAGCCTAGGCGGCTGGAAGCGGTCCCAGAAGTACCCAGGCAGTGGACGCCGAAACGCTTCGGTGTCATCGATGACGGAGAGGCGACGGGCCTGACGGCGAGCTCTCAGCACAGGCAGAAGCTGCCGCAGGGCCCGAACGAAACCGCGCGGCGTTGGACGCGTGAGCCCCGGGCCGAATACTGTCCGGGTCCACAGCCCCGCGTAGAGCCATCCAAAGTGGCCCGTCAGCCGTTTCCATTCGTGGATATTCTTCCAGACGAAAAGCAGCCGGTTCTTCTGAAGCACCGACTGGATATAGGTATCGCTAAAGTGCTTGCCGATCGTGCCGCGGTGATCGTGATAGACCACGCTACGCGGCTCGTATAGAATGACCCAGCCCCTCTTCCAGGCGCCATAGCTGACGTCGGTGTCCTCGTAATAAAACGGTTCCATGAGCGCGTCGAAGCCGCCGAGTTCAAGGAACTTCTTTCGGTCGTAAGCCGATGATCCGCCCCCGGCGTAGAATGTCGGGAATCGCTCGGCGACCTGATCATCGGCGCGGTGATCGACTCGCAATTGGCCCTCGACCCACTGCCCTTGGGTAAGGCCCGTTTCCTCGCGGCGGCGGTCGGGGTCGGAGAAGAAGATTTGTGACGTCACCGCGAAGACACGCGGATCGGAGAAGCCTTGGAGCAGCGCCTCGACCGCTCCCGGCGCGGGGCGCATGTCGTTGTTCAGCAGGAGAACGACGTTGTGACGGGCCGCGCGGATACCGGCGTTTGATCCCCCGCCGAAACCGAGGTTTTCGTCGAGAGCCAGTACGGTGACGTCGGGGAAAGTCTGTCGCAGGAACTCCGCGCTTCCATCCGTTGACGCGTTGTCGACGACGATCAATTCGTTGTCTGGATTGAAAGCCAGCGCCTCTACGAGCGAGGGCAGGTTCTTCCGGAGCAGGTCGCAGCCATTCCAGTTCGGAATCACGACGCTTACGGCATCCGGCCGAACACCTTCGTCCGCTTCGTGGTCGCGCCGCCTGAGGGGCAGGAGATCACTGAGGCACAAGCTTGTAAAAGCGCCGATCAGCAGGAGCGGCCCAACGCTGACTAGAAAGACGAGACGGCCGAGCACCGTCAGCGCGGCGATCAGCACATTCATGATTGCGGGGCGGCGGTGGGCGCGGCGGGTGTCAGCCGTTCATTCACAGCGACGTGGCACGGGACGCGCATGTAACCGTAAATCGGCTTGCCGCTGTGGGTCATCTGAAGGGTAAGTGCGTTGTCGACCCAGTCGCACACTTGGGCCTCAGCGCCGGACGTCTCGACCACGCTCGGCGAGAACGAAAAGTTGCCGGGATAGAGTTCCGGCACTTCGAGGTAGAAGTCCACGGTACAAACATCTCCGGGCTCCATGCGTGATAGTTCCACACCGTTTCGAGCCGCATTGAAAACCGCGAAATCGAGCCCAATGTGATTCCGCATAGTTACGGAGACATTGGGCCGGGCCAGCGGTTCGCGGGCGCGGAAGCTGACGCGCAACACCAGTGGCTGTCCCGCTTCCATGAGTGCCGCCGGCTGCCCGGTCTCGTCCGTCGCGACCATACCGATGATCTCGGCCGCGCCGTTACCCCGGCGTCCGTCGATGTTGGGCAGCCCCTCCACCACCTCCGGCGCCGCCATGCCTGGCCCTCGTCCGTTTTCCGACGGGCGGGACATCGCCGATGCGTAAGTCACGTCTTTCTCGGCCATCCGAGCCAAGTACCGCGCCACGACGTCATCTGCGTAGCCCGTTGCTCGGACGCGTCCGTCTTCGAGCCAGACTGCCTGTTCACCCAGCGCCTTGACGTCGGCCATGCTGTGGGAGACGAGTACGATCGTTACTTGGCGGCTCCGCATCTCATGAATCTTACGCAGGCAGCGCTGCCGAAAGTAGTAATCGCCCACCGCCAGTGCCTCATCCACGAGCAGAATCTCCGGGTCGGTGTGAATCGCTACGGCGAAGGCCAACCGCACCAGCATCCCCGAAGAGTATGTTTTGACCGGCATGTCGATGAAGTCGCCGATTTCCGCGAAGTGCGCGATGTCGCCGTAGCAGCGCTCGACCTCACGCGACGACAGCCCCATCAACGTCGCGCTCAAATGGACGTTGTCACGGCCGCTGAATTCCGGGTTGAAACCGGCACCCAACTCCAGCAACGCTCCCACCCGGCCCGCCGCATGCACCTTTCCCTGCGTCGGCGCAAACACGCCCGCGGCTAACTGCAACGCAGTGCTCTTTCCCGAACCGTTCTCGCCGATGAGACAGAGAATCGCGCCCCGCTGCGCTTCGAACGAAACATCCCGCAGCGCCCAAAAGTCTTCATGATAGTTGCGGCGATGAAACGAAGCTAGTTCCTTGAAGCGGTCGATCGGCGAGCCGTAGATCGCATAGCTCTTCGAGACAGACTCAAATGAAAGCGCGGTCACGGGATTTCCCCCAACTCAGAGAACGTCGGCGAAGCCCCGTTTGCTGTGCCGGAAGAAGAGGCCGCCGATGACGAAGGTCGTCACAGCGAAAGCCGCGAAGGCCGCCCAGTCCCCCCCGGAAGGAAACGTGTTGCCGAGGAACGTGTCGCGGTAGGACCGCACGATGTAGGCCATCGGATTGATGTGCAAGAGAATACTCAGGTGACCGCTGAACTTCTCGCGCAGCAAGTCCTCGTGCAAAAAGATCGGGGTGAGCCAAAACCAGGCGGTCAACAACACCATGAGCACTTGCGCCGTGTCCCGTAGATAGACGTGCAGGCCGGCGGCGATCCAAGAGAGCCCGACCGTCAACATCCCCAGCAGAATCAGCATTCCGGGGACAGCCACGATTGTCCAGCTCCATTGGCCCATCGACACGGCCGTCGCTATCACAAGCAAGAGCATCCCCAAGAAGTGGCTGATCAGGTTCGACAGAAAGATCGTCAGGGGCACGACTTCCGATGGGAAGACGCTCTTCTTGATGAGGTTGGCATAGTCCGGCAAAGCGCCCGCCGATCGCTGAAGCGATTCGGAAAACAGCAGCCAAGGCAGAATGCCGGCGAACAGCCACAAGGGGTAGCTCTCGGTGACTTCTTCCGGAGGCAATCGCATACCGAGCGCATAGGCAAAAACGAACGTGTAGACCCCGAGCAAGACCAGCGGATGGATCACTCCCCACAGCCAGCCGGCCACCGAGCCCACGTACCGCATCTCGAAGTCACGGCGTACAAGCTGGTAGATCAGACTGCGATTGCGGACCAGGATACGCAGAAAATGGGTCCCCGGCAGGTGCCAAGCCATTGTATGGGACTGTATCGGCTTCAGGGAGGGCTGTCAACGCCCAAGGGGTGAAGGGCTGAAACTCACGCCTAAAGACAACAGTGGCGTGGGACCCGATTTCCCACGCCACCGATCTCTTGTGGGTTCGCTAAGGAGAAGCAACTGGCAGTTCTAGTCGATTTCTTCTCTCAAAAGTAGGACGCATGAGGCGGGGTTTTTTTCGTCACGCCTGGCAAAAAAATCAGCGCAAAAATCTTAAGTCCTTGAAAACGAGCAACTTGTATAGCAGCACCATGGTACAATTTGAGAAAGAGACTGCAGAACGGAGGGTCAGGGAAAGAGCCGGCGACGGTGAGTATCCCGCCCCGGCGATCCGCAGTCAGGCCGGCCGGCTTCGAAATGGGCGGGCGTAAGTGCGCGGTCGTGACAGTCGGCTTGTTTGTCATGCCTTCCCGACTTTTTCACCCGGTGAGGCGTCCTGCTTGTTGTAGGAGCCAGAATTGATCTTTAGGGAGGTCGAGGACCGCGACTTGGTTCTGCGCGCCCGTGAGGGTGACGTAGAGGCCTTTAACGTCCTCGTATCTCGTTGGGAAAAGAAGGTTTACAACTATCTTCTGCGGGCCGTTCGGAACCGCGAGGATGCTCTCGACCTGTGTCAGGAGGCGTTCCTCAAGGCCTACCGCAACCTGAGAAGTCTTCAGGACCCGGCGCGGTTTCCGCAGTGGTTGTTCCGGATTGCTCACAACGAGAGCATCTCGCTGTTCCGCAAGCGCCGCTTTGATAGCGACGAGGAGGTTCCGGAGGTCGGAACCGGCGGCCCGGTTGGGGTGGCGGGAACGAGGATCGAACTTCTGGATCTGGGCTTGGCTGTCGAGAAAGCGCTGGGCCGGTTAACGCCGGAGCAGCGTGAGGTGGTGATTTTGAAGATCTATCAGGGGTTCAAGTTCCACGAGATCGCCGAGATCGTCGGCAGCCCCGCCTCGACAGTGAAGTCACGGCTCTATACAGCTTTGGAAGTTTTGAAGGACGTTCTCGCGCCGCTGGCACCTGCCGGCGCCGAGACCCGGGAGGTGTGACGTGTCGGCAGTACCGCATGATCTGAGAGATTATCTGCTCGACGAGCTCAGCGAGGTCCAACAGGCCGAAGTCGAAGCCTATCTCAAGACTTCTCCCGAGGCCCGGGAGGAACTGGCACGGCTGCGGCTGACGCAGCAAGCGCTGCTCAGCGTCCCCGAGGAAGAGATCCCCCGCCGTATCGCGTTTGTTTCCGACAAGGTGTTCGAGCCGTCGCGGACCCGGCGCTGGTGGAACTGTTTCTGGGACGTAGCGCCGCGTTTCGGATTCAGTATGGCGGCGGTCCTGCTTGTGGTGTTCGCCGGTATCTGGATGGTCGAGCCGACGGTGACTGTTGACGCCGCCGGTTGGCAATTGGCTTTTGGGGAAGCGCCACGGCCCCAGCCGGAGCCGGTTTCGGGTCCCATGCTCGATGAGGGCGAAATCGCGCGGCTCGTTCGCGAGGTGGCGGCCGCGGAGTCTGAACGTCAGACTGCGGATCTCCGTACCTTCCTTGAAGACCATCTCGGCAAGGAAACGTCTGCTCGCAAAGCCCAGTTCGAAGAGTTTCGCAATATGTCCGAGGAGGCTTACGCCATCCTCTCGAATCAGTTGGAACAGCAGCGGAGACTCGATTTGTTTGAGCGTGCTTCCTTGGAGCGATGAACATGGCGTACTCGACAAGGCTGTTTGCAGCGCTCTTTGCCTCCGTTGTGGTTCTGATGACCGTAGGTTCAGCGCTCGCCGAGCCTCCCGCCACCCAGACTGCTGTTCACGAGCAGATCGTTCGGACCGAGCACGCCATTGACAGCCGCTTTCGCAATCTCGAAGACGTGATCGACTCGACGCCGATGCCGCTGACGGGCGTCACACGAGGTGGCTATTTGAAGGGTTTCGGGGTGGTCTTCACCGTCGAGGTCAACCTTCTGCCAGTGCCGAATCTTGGCGCGTTCAGCGGGTTCAGCGAGAAAGCTAAGACCAATCTCAACGTCCGCAAACGCCAGCGGTTGGAAGATCTCGAAATCCGGGCTCGCACGATTCTCGTGGAGGAAGGCCCGCGTTTGACCGAGGTACCCGTCACGGAAAAGGTGGCATTGGTTATCTCTCTTCTTCACTACTCCTGGGAAGACGTTAGCGGTCTGCCCTCGCAACTTGTCATGCAGGCCCAGCGGCAGCTTTTCATCGACCACCAAGCAGGACGTGTCGATCTGCCAACCCTCAAGAAAAAGCTGGAAATGGCCTACTTCTAAACGGCCTCCGCGGAGCCAAGCAAACAACAATGTACGGTCTGTTCCACAGTCCTAAGCGGTTGGCGGCCACAGGTCTGCAATCCTACCGAGTCCCCGAAAGCCTCGGGAGGTCTTGCTAATGGCCGCGCGACTCGGCGAACTTCTTATTCGCAAAGGCTTGCTCGATGCGGACGACCTGGAGCAGGCGCTTGAACTTCAAAAAGAGCGCGGCGATAAGATCGGCAGAATCCTCATCGATCTCGGCTTCGTCAACCCGCGTGACGTTCTGGCCACACTTTCCGAACAGCTTCAACTCCCGCTGCTCACCGCCGACGACTTCCCGCCGGTCTTACCGGAGGTCGATCGGATTACGCCGCGCTACATGCGGCAGTTCGTGTTCTTACCGGTCCGCGCTGACGAGTCGACGTTGACGGTCGCCATGGCCGACCCGCTTGACTTCGAAACCGTTGCCACCCTACGGCAGTTCAGCGGACTCAACGTAAAAGGAGTCCTCGCCTCCGAGCGTGACATCCTTGACGGAATTGATAAGTACTTCGGCGAGCAAGCACAAGACGCCGACGGCGGTTTCGGGGTCGCCGCCGCCGACTCAGCCCAGATCGAGCAACTCCGCGACATGGCCAGCGAGGCGCCGGTCATCCGGCTCGTCAATAGCATGATCTCGCAGGCGCTTGACAGCCGCGCCAGTGACATTCACCTGGAGCCGTTTGAGAAGGAATTTCGTGTGCGTTTCCGCGTCGACGGCGTGCTGCACAGCCAGGAAGCTCCGCAACGGGACCTGCAGGCCGCGGTCATCTCCCGCATCAAGCTCATGGCGCGGCTCAACATTGCCGAACGCCGTCTTCCACAGGACGGCCGCATCAAGATCAAAGCCATGGGCCACGAGGTGGACCTGCGTGTCTCGACCTTGCCGACGCTTTACGGCGAAAGCGTCGTGATGCGTCTGCTGGACCGGAGCGCCGGCGACTTCTACGACCTCGAGAAACTTGGCTTTGACGACGCGATGCTCATGCGGATGCACTATTTTGCATCACTCCCGCATGGCATCTTCCTGGTGACGGGTCCGACCGGTAGCGGTAAATCGACGACTCTCTATTCCGTCCTCAAGCTGATCAACGGCCCGGAGAAGAAGATCATCACGATCGAAGACCCGGTCGAATACCAGATGAACGGCATCAACCAGATTCATGTGAACCCGCAAATCGGGCTGACGTTCGCCACGGGGCTGCGGCATATCGTGCGTCAGGACCCCGATGTCATCATGGTCGGCGAAATCCGTGACCGCGAAACCGCCGACATCGGCATCCGCTCCGCGCTCACGGGACACTTCGTTTATTCGACGCTCCACACGAACGACGCACCGAGCGCCATCACCCGTTTGTCTGACATGGGAGTCGAAAACTATCTGCTGACTTCCTCGCTCGTCGCCGTTCTGGCGCAACGCCTCGTCCGCAAGATCTGCCCCCACTGCAAGGCGGAAGACGGATTTGTCGCCACACCAGACGGCAAGGAGATTTCTACCTGGCGGGGCGCCGGGTGCGATCAATGCAGAGGGACCGGCTACAGCGGACGGGTCGGCATCTTCGAGCTGATGGAGCTCAATGAAGACATCCGCCGCCTCATCATGCGCAACGAAGACGCCTCCGTTCTCACCGAAGCCGCCCATCAGAGCGGCATGCGCAGCCTCCACGCGGACGGCTGGGAGAAGATCGCCAGTGGCACTACGACGGTGGAGGAGGTGGTGAGGGTGACGCAGGAATTTTAGGATGTTGAGCCGTTGATCTGTTGAACGGTTGAGCCGGGGAGTCGTCGTGCTAATTGAGAGCTATCGCGATCTCGACGTTTGGAAGGCCGGCCACTAATTGGTGTTGGCGGTCTACGCAGAAACCACGCGCTTTCCCGATAGCGAGAAGTACGGTGTCACGTCACAGATCCGACGAAGCACCGTCTCGATACCGGCGAACCTCGCGGAGGGGTTTGGCAAAAGATCAGTCAAGGACTTCCTTCGATACTGCCTGATCGCGAACGGCTCGTTGCAAGAGACGTCATACCTGCTGCTGTTATCGAAAGATCTTGGCTACTTGAATGACGAGCAATACGAACCACTCGATTCATTGGCAGGGAAAGTCGGCTCGCTGCTTGGAGGCCTGGAGCGCAATCTGCGCAAACAGCTAAAGAACGTCGATCGGCTCAACGGATAAGCGGCTCAACGGTTCAACGAACAAAGATGTCCACCTTCTTCTATCGCGCGCTGGCTGCTGACGGCAAGGTCCAGGCTGGAACCTTGACGTCCGACGACGGCCGCATGGCTGCTCGTGAGCTGCAGCGCCAAGGGCTGACCCCGGTTTACATTGGCGCCTCGAAGCCGGTGGCTTGGTCACTGAGCATGCCCAAGCGCAAAGGCCGGCGACTGCAGGACGTCCTCCACTTCACTGAAGAAACAGCCACCCTGCTCAATGCCGGCATACCGATCGACCGCGGACTCTCGATCGTCGCCGACATGACCGAGCACCCCGAGTTTCGCGGCATCGTCAACGAAGTCCTGCGCTCGATTCGCTCCGGCAAGTCGTTCGCCGAAAGCCTCGGCGAACACCCCGAGTATTTTTCCGAGCTCTACATCAGCATGATTCGCGCCGGCGAGGTCAGCGGTAGCCTCGCCCTCGTCATGGACCGGCTGGCCACTTTCGAGCGCGCGCGCGATGAACTCCGCGGCTACATCGTCTCTTCGCTCACCTACCCGGCGCTACTGATTGCCGTCGCCTGCATATCGATCTTCATCATCCTGCGCTACGTCGTTCCTCGGTTCGCTGAAGCGTTTGACCAGTCGTCGATTCAGATGCCTCTGCCAATGCAAATGCTGATGAACGTGAGCGACGGGATCAAGACCTTCGGCGTTCCGGCGGCGTTGCTCGTCCTGATTGGCGTTGTCGCGTTTCGCATCTATATCAAGAACCCGCAGGGCCGCCTCAAATGGGACAAGATCAAGCTGCGCGTCCCGCTGCTCGGAGATGCCCTCCGCAAAGCCGACACCGCCCGTTTCGCCCGCGCCATGGCTACTCTCGTCGGCAACGGCGTACCGCTTGTGCAATCCCTGACGATTACCAAAGGCATCCTCGGCAATCGTATTCTCTCCAGCGCGCTGGAGCCCGTCAGTCAAGGCGTCAAGCGTGGCGAGGGTCTCTCGGTACCGTTCAAGAGAACAGGAGTATTCCCAACGCTGGCGGGTCACCTGCTGACGGTGGGAGAGGAAACCGGTCATCTCGACCGCATGTTCGACCGAATGGCGGACATCTACGACAAAGACACCCGCGAAGCCGTCAAGCGGTTTACGGCCTTGTTTGAACCGATCGTCATTCTTATCATGGGAGTAATAGTGGGAGCGATGATCTTGAGTATCATGTTGGCGATCACCAGCATCAACCAGATAGGTCTCTAGCCATGGAAAACATCCAACGTAAGACCGCACGCCGCCTCGCGCGGAACGCAGGTATCACTTTGATCGAGATGCTCGTCGTCGTGACGATCATCGCGCTATTCTCATCGATTGCTTATCAGCGGCTCACGCCCGCTCTGGAGCAAGGGCGCCGGGTTGCCGCGCAGACGCAGATTGAGAATCTCTCGGCCGCCTTGCAACGGTTCAATATCGACTATGCCCGGTTCCCGACCGAGGAAGAGGGCTTCGAGGTATTGCGGCCTTACCTCACCAAAGAGATCCCGAATGATCCGTGGAAGCGGCCCTATGTGTACCGCTATCCCGGCGAGTATGGTCCCGAGCCTGACGTCATGTCATACGGTGCGGATGGCGAGGAAGGCGGCGAGGGCCCCGGCGGCGATATCGTGAGTTGGCGCGGGCTTCAGTGATCCGCGCACCGGTCCGCTGGGGGATGTTGGTTTCCGTTCGGCCAGCCGTCTAGAGGGTAAAGATCAGATTCGTAGATCTTCGACTTTTTCATCCGCCTTCGCGTCCCTTTACTAGGGGTTGGTGTGTCCACAACGGCAGCAGCGCGCGATCTAAACAAACGGTGTATGCCGTCGCGGGAGAGCGGCATCACGCTCGTCGAGATGCTCGTTACGCTCGCCATCATCGCCCTGATCGTCTCGATCGCCTATCCGAGCATGACCACTGGCATCGACGGCATCCGGCTGCGAACGTCAGTCGACAACATCGCCGTCTTGTTCACCGAAGCCCGCAACATGTCCGACCGCTTTCAAACGCCGGTTCAAATCACAGTCATGCCGTCTGAGAACCGGTTGCACGCCGCGACGATCGATGGTGCTTGGCAAAAGATCTACGAGTTGCCGGACCGTGTTCACGTCGTGATCCCTAGGGAGACCGGCGCGGTCGTTCTCTATCCAGGCTCGCCGACGCCGGGCCTGCGAATGCTGCTCGAGGCCGAGTACGGCGCGCGAACCGGCCTGCGGTTCAACATCTTCACCGGCGTCGCGGAAAAATGGGAGCCGGACGAGCTCCTTCCGGAGATCTAGTGTCTTACCGCGAAACGGCCGTGCCGGCTCTTCAGCGCTCGCGTCAAGGCTTCAGCCTGCTCGAACTGCTGGTCGCCACGGCCCTGCTCGGGATCGCCATCGTGGGTTTGCTGACACTCATCACCGGCTCGCTTTCGAACGCCGTCGTTGTTCGCGACTACGACCGCGCCGCGATGCTCGGCCGCGCCAAAATGAGCGAGCTGCTCACCGTCAGTCCGATCGAGATCGGCCGGCCAATAGCCGGACAATACGACGAAGGGTGGGGTTGGGAAGCTGTGGTGACGCCGTTCGAGGCGCTCCCGCCGGTCCGAGTCGGAGGGCATCTGATTCTGCGGATCCAAGTGATCATCTGGTGGCGCAATGCCACGGGCCGGCGCCAAGTCGAGTTTGATAGCTACCGCACGATCCGAGTCAGTGCTGAACAGGAAGGGCTGTTGGACCAGTTTCGCTAGATGAAACGCCTCGCTATCCATTCTCACCGGCGAGCCGAGCCGAGCCGAGCCGCCGGCCCGGAATCGGGCATGACCCTGATTGAGGTTCTGGTCGCCGTCACTTTGCTCGGATTGCTCTCTGTCGGGCTGGTCATGGCGTTTCAGGTGGGCGCCAGTTCCTGGCAGACGACCCGTGAACGGCTGACGCTCGACCGCCGTATCGCGACCGCCAACCAGATCCTGCAGTCGAGTCTGGCCGGCGTGATCCCTTTCGACGGAGAAGCCCTGGATGCCGGGTCGAGGCGGCAGCGTTTTCTCTTTTTCCAGGGCGAGCCCCTTTCGATGCGGTTCGTCTCGTCGTATTCGGTTACCGAGGGCCCCCGCGGCGGACTCAATGTCTTCGAACTGCAGATTGTCGGTTCCCCGCGCGGGCGGCGCATCCTGCTGAATCAGGTGCCTCTCGAGAGCCCTATAGGTTTGTCAAGGTTCGTTGATGGGTTCTATCGAGACCCGTCTTCACCGGGGCTGCGTCCCCGCTTCCGCCCGATCGTCCCTTACGCAACCTCCCTGGTCATCGTCGACGAACTGGAGACGTGCGAGTTCCGCTATTTGGAAAAGCCGCCGGGGATCGAGCCGCCCACCAGGTGGGTCCCGATGTGGCAGGAGCTGCGGAAGCTTCCCGAGGCCGTTGCCATCAACGTAGTGCCGAGATTGGACGGCGTTCGTCTCCTTCCGGTCTCGATCGCGGTTCCGATCCTGTCGAAAGGTCGGGATCCGCAAGCGGGAAGGACCGGCGCTCGCGCCGGCGGCGGGGTGCCGCTACAAGGAGCTCCGCGACAATGAGACGCCTCGGTCGTGAAAGGCGAAAAGGGAGCGCGCTGCTCGCGGTCCTGTGGCTCTCGATGGCCCTAACGGCAATTGCCTTCACGCTCTCCCGGACGGTTCGAAGTGAACTCGACCGCGCTTCTCTGAACGTTGATTCGGCCCGCGCCCAGTTCCTAGCTCGAGGCGGGATCGAGCGAGCCATGCTGCGCCTGCTAAGGCTTCAGGGGGAGGAGGGGGACCCCGCACTCGGCTTCCGGCGCGGGCAGCGGTGGATGAGACTCGCCTTTCCCGAGGGTGAGGTCGTCGTGGAGATCGTAAGTGAGAACGGTAAGCTCAACGTCAACAAGGCACCCCCTGAAGCCCTGGAACGGGTTTTGGCCGCCGCCGGACTGGATCCGTCCCTCTCAGCGGCGACCGCCAGTCGCATCGTCGCCGCTCGCGCCCCTTCCGGGCAGCAGCTCCTGAATCCGGCCGACACGACCGACGGATCGTCTTTATTGCGTCGCCCGGCGTCTTTTAATCAACTAGAGGAGTTACTCGTACTGCCGGGCCTCACGACAGACGTGCTCTATGGAGCGTACCGAAGGGGGCCGGCGGGTGAATGGGTCAAAACGGGCGGATTGCACCGCCATCTTTCAATCTACGGTGGGACGAGCATTGACGCCAACTACGCCTCACCTGAGGTGCTTCGCGCGGCGGGGCTGCCTCCGGGACAGATTGATTCGTTGCTGGAACTAAGGGAGTTGCGGCCGTTGCGGCCCGAAGATCTTGGACAGAACCTGATGCTGGGTCAATCTGGTGCCATTCGAGTCACGGCCGGAGGCGGCGGAATCGCCTATACGCTCTGGAGCCGGGCCACGCTCTATAACGGCCGCGCACGCCGCGCTGTTGGCGCCTTGGTCGAGCGGTCGGAAACAATCGGCGCACCTCCTATCCGCATTGCGCGTTGGTACGACTCGGAATTCTAAGCTGCGATGGACTTCAAAAAACTCTTCCGGATCGGAACGGGCTGCGGTATCGAAATCCGCGGCGATGACCTGCTCGTCATTGCCGCCAAGTCACGTCCGAACGGTGTGAGCGTGAGCGGCAGAAAGTGCTTGGCCCGCTTCCGGGAAAGGCCGCCACGCGAGTGGGGCGGAGAGTACGCCTCTTTCCTGAAAGATCTCGGACTCTCCCATCTGGCCGCCACGGTCACGATTCCCCGCGGTGACGTCATCGTGCGGCAGATACAGCTTCCACCGGTCAAGGGCAAAGATCTCGCATCCGCCGTCCACTATCAGATCGATACCCTGCACCCGTTCGGCGAAGACGAAGTCTATTACTCGTTCGCACCCTTACGTGAGGTCGACAAAACCGGCGGTGAACTGCCCGTCGGTGTTGTTATCGCCGAGAAAAAGAGAATCGACGAGTACGCCGATCTGTTCGAGGGGGCCGGCATAGCCGTGAGCGGCTTCAGTGTCGCCGCGGCGGCTTTCTTCGTCAGCGTCCGAGTCCGCTGGGACGATCCGCCGACGCCTTTCCTGATCACTGATTTTCACGGTGACCGGCTGGAAATCTACGGCGAAGGCACAAACCGGCCCCTCTTCAGCGCGGAGTTCGATCTTTCGGCTTTGGCACCGACGCGTGCCCTACAACTCGCCGGGTCGGATCTACGGCTGGAGGGCGATGAATCGGCGATCTTGGCGGTTTGCGGCGAGCGGCCGATCGCCGAAGGGGCCGCGCAAGACGCCGACTCGCAATCGGCCGAGCACTTCGCGCTTGAGGGGGAGACGTCCTTCGAGCAGCGGTCGGTCAGTGAGATTCTGCCCGCCCCTATCGATGCCCCGGCCGAGTTTGAATTTCGGCGGGACGCCGCCGCGCTCGCTGTGGCCCTCGAGGCGGCCTGTCCGCGCCTCGGCTGGCGGGCGAACCTTCTGCCGGAAGCCCGCCGCAAATCCAGTTCGCGCTGGATGTACGCTCCGACGATTGTCCTCAGCGCGATACTTTTTCTTTTGCTGATCGGTTTTCTGGCGCGAGGCCCGATTCAAGACGGCACTTATCTCGAGGCGCTGAAGGCGGAACAAGCCCGCCTGGAGGCAACGGTCGAGAAGGCGCGAGCCAGCACGACTTCCATTGCCGTTTCACGACGCCGTATCGGTCGCCTTCAGTCGTTGGCGCGACGGACGGAACTGGACATGCGGGCGCTCGGCGAACTTTCCGAACTGATCCCGGAAACGGCGTGGCTGCGGGAACTCGAGATTGATGACAGCGGCATCCAAATTAGCGGTGAAGCCGAATCGGCCGCCCCTCTCCTCGGCCGTCTCAACGATTCGCGTTATCTCGCCGAGGCGGCCTTCAGCACGTCGCTTCGAGAGGGCGATTCCGGCCAGCGTTTTCAGATCGTCGCCATCCGCCGCGCGATCGACCCATCCACCACGGACGACCCGGAACCGCCGGTCATTTCTGTTCAGACGGCTGCCCCGGGCTCGCTGCCGGCACCGGCTGAACCGTCCGCGACCCTCACGACCGTCGGTAAGCAGGATCCCAATGCGCCCGAGCAGGAAGAAGAAGAAGCCGTCTTCCAGGAGGTGCTTCCGTAATGCAAGTGTCTGACCGGGACCGCCGCGCTCTGCTGTTTCTGGGCATCGCCTTTGTCTTGTTCCTGCTGCTGCAAACCGACCTGGTTTTCCCCCCGCCGGATGCCACCGCCTCGGCCTCGGAGAGCGTGGAGGCCGAAGAGAACAACCTCTTGATGGCGCAGACCGAGGTTCGTCAGGAACCGCTGTTGAGTTCCGAAAATCAATCGGTGCGCGAGGTGGAAGAATCGCTGGAAGCGCGGCTGCTCAAGTCGGAAACCGCCGCTCTCGCTCAGGCCGAGATGCGCGAACGGTTGGGAGAGATACTCGAAGGCGCCGGCATCTCTATGCGGGCTTCGCGCTTCGCTACCGTCGAAGCCGAAGGTGAAGATTTCGCGCAGGTGCCGTTGGTTGTCGACTTTGACTGTGACATCACGCGTTTCGTGAATCTGCTGGCCGACATCGCGAACGCCCCTGAGCTTTTGTCAACGCGCGAGATCAAGATCAGCGCCGGCAATCAAAAAACAAAATCCGTTCGGGTCGAACTCACCGTGAGCGGCTATCTGCCGATTTCCCGAACTCCCGAGCTCGTCAAAAAGAGCGGCAATAGGACTTGAGGACGAGATGAAGAACAAGAAGCTACTTGCCGTGAACGTCTTGCTGGGCGTCCTGGTGATAGCCGCGATCTACGGTCTCTACTCACGGGTGGAAGCTGCCAACCAGCGCTATGCGATCTTGACGCCCGGCGGCCCCGCCAAAGAGATTCCCGACTACCCAGGTCCGGACGCGCAGCGCCGCGTGCGTGCGGGCGACCACCTCCCGATTGTTGAGCGGACGCTTTTCTCGGCGGACCGCAATCCGATTATCGAAGTCATTGCCGAAGCTCCTCCGCCACCGGAACCCCGGCCTCCTCTGCCTCGCCTGGTTGGCATTATGGAACTCGGCAAGGGCCCCGTCGCACTGATGTCGGTCGACCTTGAATCCATTGCGGGGCCGATCGAAGTCGGCGGGAAAATCGGCGAGTTCACGTTCCTCGGCACGGAGGGAGAGAAAGTCCTTTTGCAGTGGAAGGATGAGAAAATCGCCGCTAGTCCCGGCGAGCTGACGGGCTCACCTGGTGGAGGCGGAGGCAACAAGCGAGCGGCACTCGCCGGCGCCCGAGGCGGGGGAGGCCGGGAACGGGGCCCCCAGAAGGGTGCTCTGACGCGCAAGAAGGCAGGCGCGTCGCGTGCCTCGACAACACCGGCCCCGGCCAAGCCGGCACAAACATCCGTCCGGCAATCCAGTAACGAACCTCGCATCGGTCCCGACCTGGGCGAAGGCCGCTATCGCGCCTACCCGGACGACAAGTCCCCGGCCGGTACTCGCCGCCAGGGCTTCGTCAAGCGCTCGCAGCGCTCGCCCTTCGGCACCAAGTCGTGGTGGGAAAAGGAGAAGCAATGAATGCTTTGAAGAGTCGCTCGAGTCTTGCGGTCGTGGTCGTGATGGGGATGTTGATCGCCGTTTCGGCGCCCCTCTCAGCCGGGCAGCGGGGACCAAGCCGGACCAAGATGCCTCGGCCTTCACCCGAAAGCGAAAAGTCGTCAACGGGCGAGGTGAAACAGCCGGCGGAAAAGGCGAGTCGGCGGACGCCCTTTGGGAAAACAAAGGGAGTGGCCAAGCCGAACGGCCCGGCGCCTCAGGCGGCCACGAGCCCCTACATGGAAGTCGAAGAAACGGGAGACACGATCGTCTTCAAGCGGCGCACTCCCTTCGGACAGCAGACGTGGAAGAAGAAGCGATCGGAGTTGAATCCGCAAGAGGAAAAGATGTTGCGTGCCCATCAAGCCAAGCAGTCGGATGATTCGGCCGCGGCCAAGCCGGAACCAGCCTCAGCCGAGGCGTCCCCATCTCGTTAGGTGCGAAGAACAACGGACCAGGACCCGCGAGCAATAGTGATTCAACCAATAAATATCATGCGCAAAGCCATCATTTTTTCCCTGCTGATCCCGATACTTGTGTTCGGCCAGCAGCCGCCGCAGGCGCCCGCCGATCCCGCTCAGCCGCAACAACAGGCCGACCCAAACGCCGCTCCGCCTGGGGCGGCGCAGGATGCCCAGGCGCAGCCGCCCGAGGCCGAGCCCGCGCAGCCGCAGGCGCAACCCGCCGCCCCACCCGACCCGGCGCCTACTCCCCCCGCCGACGCAGCGCCAGCTCCGCAAGCGCCCCAGCAGCAAACCGGACCGCCCCCCGAGATTGAATCGTCCGGGTCTTCCCGCGTTAACTTCAGAAATTTGCGGGAAGCCAATCTACTGGAAGTCGTTGATCTCATCGCGAGCACACTCAGCATGAACTACATACTCGACCCGGGACTGCGCGGCGGAACGGTTTCGATCAACACCTACGGTCAGCTGACGACCGACGACCTGTTCCCGCTGCTTGAAACGATTCTCCGTATGCACGGCGCATCAGCGGTCAAGATCGGCGAGTTCTACCGTATCTCGCCTGCCGCCGACGTCCCTCGGTTGCCCATCTCGCCGACGACGGACCCCGACGCGAAGATCCCTGACGACGAACGGATGTTGCTGAACGTCATCCGCTTCAGCTACACCACGGCGGCTGACATCGCCACCGTGCTGGAACCCTTCCTCGGCCCGGGCGCGGTCGTACAGGTTGTCGAGCAGGCGAATCTGCTGCTGATCCTCGACAACAGCCGGAATATGCGCCGGACGATGGAGCTCGTCGGCCTCTTCGATACCGAAGAGATGACATCGCAGCGCATGAGGCTGTTTCCCATTGAGAACAGTCTTGCTTCGAGCCTGGCGTCCGAGCTTTCCCGGGTCTTCGCCGCTTTCTCTTTCTCGGAAAGTCAGGCCGCCATCCAGTTCGTTCCGATTGAGAGAATCAGTTCGATCCTCGTCGTCACGGGGAATCCCTCGGCTTTTAAGGAAGTTGAGGAGTGGATCAAAAAACTCGACCAACCTGTGACCGTCGGCGGAGTACAGACCTTCGTCTATCGCGTTCAGTATGGATTGGCGGGCCAACTGGCCCAGACCCTGATGATGCTCTATAGCCCGATGGGATTCGGCGGTGGCTATGGGGGCGGCTATGGCGGCGGATATGGTGGTGGCTACGGCGGATATGGTGGTGGCGGCTTCGGTGGCGGCTACGGAGGCGGCCGCGGAGGTGGCGGTGGCTATGGAGGCGGCCGCGGCGGGTACGGAGGAGGCGGCTATGGTGGTGGCCGCGGCGGGTACGGTGGCGGCTATGGAGGAGGAGGAGGTGGCGGCGGCTTCATTCAGCTTCCCACGGGGATGGCTCCAGGCTTACCCATGGTCGCCCCTCGACCTGACGCCTTGGGCATACCGCAACCTCAAGCCGGGCTTGGCACCGACCAAACCGGCGAGTTGCTGGGAGGGACGCCGGTCGACGCCCTCTCGCAAGCCTATGCCAACGCCATTCGGATCGTTCCGGACGAGATCAACAACCTCATCCTCGTACAGTCGACCAAGCAGGAGTGGGAGATCGTCCACAAGACTCTCCAGCAATTGGACTTCCCGCCCCGTCAAGTCTTGATTGACGCGAAGATCTACGAAGTCACCCTCGTGGGAGCGTTCTCAGCCGGAGTTTCGGCCGTACTGTCGAACAGAACCTCCGACTCGTCCTCCCGGAAGCTAATCGGCGGGTTCGAGTCCTCCGGTAGCGTTGGTCTTTCGATCGGGGCGCTTGTCGGTAACACACGCGAGTTGGCGGCCATCCTTCAGGCTAGCCAATCCGATGGCCGCACCCGCCTCATCTCCGCCCCGTCGGTCATCGCCACCGATAACATCGCCGCTTCCATCACCGTCGGCACGTCGGTGCCTACCTTGTCCTCGCAGGCCTTGGCCGCCGGAGCACAGCAGGACGGCTCTTCGCTCTTCACCAACACGATCAGCAACGTCCAGACCGGTGTGACCCTTTCCATCACACCGCGCGTCAACGCCTCTGGAATCGTGACGCTCCAGATTAACCAGGAGGTCAGTACGCCGCTGCCCGTAAGCGGCGCCATCCAGTCGCCCAGCATCCAGCGCCGCAATGTGACCACGCAAATCACGATGGCCGACGGAGACACGGCCGCTATCGGCGGCATCATGTCTCAGACCGACATCTTCGGGCGCAGCCGTGTGCCCGTGCTTGGCAAGATCCCCTTTCTCGGAGGTCTGTTCGGTTCAACCAGTTCGTCGAAAGAGAAGACCGAGCTGATCATCCTCATCACGCCACGCGTTATCTACGACGAAAACGAGTTGATCACCATGAGCGAGGAACTGAAGGGCCGCCTGCGCGGCGTCCAACGGCTGATGCGGAACTAGTCCGCATTTCTCACCACCTGACGGACGAAGCACGCCATAGGCCCGCCATTGCTTCGTTGCGCTTGCTCGCCGTGCTCACTGTACTGTTCAAGTACACCTCCGCGCGCCAACCTGCGCGCGCCTCGCCCTAACGGGCCTCTCACGTACTTCGCCTCGCCACGTGGTGAGAAATGCGGACTAGGTTGACACTTTTTCGCAACCGGCCCGAAACGAGGGTCGGCGGGAGCTAACAGAGGAACGAAGTCTCCTTGCCGGCTGCCCGGCAGACGCTCTCAGCCGCCCGGTAGCCGCTCCGCACCGCCCCTTCCATCGTTGGAGGCCAGCCGGTGTTCGTCCAGTCCCCGGCCAGGAAGACGTTCGGGTGCTTTGTCACCACGTTCGGGCGGTGCGCCAACAAACCGGGCCGCGATGAGAAAGTCGCCCGCATCTCCTTGATCACATGCGAACGAACGAGCTTTGCTTCCCGTGACGCCGGGAAGAACTCTTGCAACTCGCTGCGGGCCAGTGCAACGATCTTGCCTCGCGACAAAGTTGTCAGCGATCGCGAAGCACTCACGACGGCCTGCACGTAATTCTCAGACTTGCGAAACATCCACTGCAAAGTTCGGTCAAGGAGCACCGCATGAGGGAGGTCCGTAATGGGACGGTCATACCAAAGGTGGATGCCGGTGATCGGCGAATGCTCGAACTTGTCAAGTCTGAGGTCGAGGCTGGGTACCAGATCCGCGACACGCTCGAAAGGGGCCGCACAGACGTAGAAGTCCGCGGCGTCGCTTGCGGGATCGATCCGCTCCACCGCTGACCGCAAGTGAACGCGAACGTTCTCCCCCAGTGATCCTTCGCTCGAATACAGCTCCGCGAGCGGTACGGCGGGGATGCCCATTTCATAGCTGGTACGGCTCGCCATCATGCCGTCGAGGAATACCTGAAACCCCCATTGGGCGGCCGCCCGGTCAAGCTCCTCATTCAACGCGCTGACGAGAATCGGCCGCCAGAATCGTTGCAGCGCGCTTTCGGTCGTGCCGACGGAGCGGAGCCAAGCGCTCATCGTGATCGCTTCGAGGTCCGGCCTGCTCGCATCGTGCTTTAACTTTCTGAGGCCCCGAATCACGCTCCATTTATCATCCGTGTTGAGGGCGCCGAATCGCAACAGCGACCCCGCAAGATGAAACGGCGCCGGCAGCAAGCCGCGCTTGAGCACATCGACCGCGCCGCCGGGGCTGACGTAGTAGAAGCGGTCGTGGAATGCAATTTTGTCGCTGACGCCGACTCGCTCGTAGAAGTTCAACAGATTCGTGAAGCATCGCAGCAGTACGTGCTGGCAGTTGTCGATACGCTCGGACTGGGGATCGGAAGTGTCGAGCGGAAACGAGGTCGCGCGGCCTCCCAGGAAGGGCCGCGATTCGTGCAGGTCCACCTGGAAGCCGGCCGATCCCAGAGCAACGGCGGCGGCCAACCCGGCCAATCCGCCTCCGACAACCTTCACGCGGGGAATGGAGGCGCCCCCCCGAGGTAACGCAACTTGCAGGCGCGCAGCACGATCGACATTTTCTCCAGGTCACTGAGGCGGGCCCGGCGGTCGAAGACGTTGTAGTCGGCCGCCTGGATGCGCCCCAATAAACGGTGGTAGATCGAAATCATCGTCCACAGGGCGGCGCGGCAAGGCGGCTTCACCATGTTCAGGATGGGCGCGGCCTGCCGATAATACTCATTCGCGCGCCGGCACTGGAACTCCATGAACTCGCGAAAACGTTCTCCGCGGCGGCCCTCAAGAAAGTCCTGGGGTTGAAGGTCAAATCGCGCCAGCTCCTCCGCCGGAAGATAGATGCGCCCCAGTTCGGCGTCTTCGCGAATGTCACGGAGGATGTTCGTGAGCTGAAATGCAACGCCGCACTTCTCCGCGAGTTCCAGAGCGTCCTCGGACTCGTAACCGAAGATGTGTACCGTCGTCATGCCCACGACCGATGCCACCTGGTAGCAGTAACGATAGAGATCGTCAAAGGTTTGGTAGCGCGTCGTTTCGAGGTCGCTGGTTACACCTTTCATCAACTCAAAGAAGTACCCCGGCGGTATGCCATAGCGTTCGACTGTGTGATGAAAGGCCGGCAGAATTGGGTCGTCGCCGTAGCGCCCCTGAAGGGCCTGCTCCAAAGAGTCATTCCAACGTTGGAGTCCGGCAAGACGATCGGCGGGGGTCAGACCGGTTTCGTCGCTGAGGTCGTCGGCGCGCCGCATGAAGGCGTACACGGCGCACATCGCTTCCTTTTCCTCTTTGGGCAGCAGCAGAAACGAGTAGAAAAAATTGCGGGCACGGGCGCGCGCGACCCGTTTGCAGTATGCGAAGGAATCACTTACTCGCATTAGTCACCACCGGATGACCGAAGCACGCGATAGGCCCGCGCCACCTTGCGTCACGTCGACCTTCGACCGATCTCGTAGGTCGCGCACAGCGCGACCCGGCACGGCAGAGCCGTGCGCCACAAGCGGCGCCGAAGGGAAGTACCCTTGGCTAACGGAAAGCATGCTGCGCCTCCCTGCCGGGACGCGCCCCTCGGAGAACCATGCGCCAAACCGCTTTCGTCAGCAGCGCCGCGCGGTCGAACTTGCCGAGTTTCGGACGACGACGAATCGTGTCGTAATCCTGCTTCTCGATCTTTTTCAGGACGGCCAGCCCGCCGCGACTGAATAGATCCAGGTCAACCGCCAGACGCCGCTCTACCTGGCCGGCCAATGGCATGCCCACCGCGAATTGTTCATGTGTGCGCCCGACAAGATCTCTCAACACTGCTTTGAACTCCGGGCTCGCTGCTCCGGCGGCTAGGTCGCGGCACAAGAAGTCTGCCGAATAGCCGTGGCTCTGCATCACTTGACTGGGAATGTAGACACGGTTGATGCCGGCGTCGCGGGCAACGTCCTGCCAAAAGTTTGTGAGCTGCAGCGCCGTGCAAGTGGCGTCGGAGAGCCGGTCGCGTTCGGCGTCCTCATATCCCCACAGCCGTAGGACGAGCCTTCCGACGGGATTCGCGGAGTATCGGCAATAGCCCAGCAGCTCATCAAATGTCGTGTACTGGGTGACGCGCTGATCCTGCTCAAAGGCATGGATCAAGTCGAGGAAGAGTTGTCGCGGCAAGCGATGCTCCCTAACGGTCTCCGCCAACGCAACGAACACAGGATGAGTACATTCACCCGCGTACATCCGCTCCACGCCCAAACGCCACCACGCCAGAAGTTCGAGACTGCGCGCGCGGTCCCCGGTTTCGTCTCCAAGGTCGTCCGCCCAGCGGCAGAACGCGTATACGTTGAAGAAATGCCGGTGCAAGGGCTTCGGTAGTAGGAAGCTGGCAACGGGGAAGTTCTCGTAGTGATGAGTGGCTAACCAGCGGGTGTAGGCCGACGATTCGTCGAGTTCCCAAGCCGGACCATCCGTGCCGAAGCGCCGAACGAAATTAATCGGCGGCAGGTAGCGGCTCTCGGCAGGCTGTCGCATCACGCAATGATCACGAACGCCCGGCCGGAGTGCGAAAACGCCGAGCTCGACTAGGCTTCTTCTTCGGTGGGTTCAGCCCACGGCAGGATGGCGGTCTTGAGGTGCCCGTTGTGGCTCATCATGTGGCGGAAAACCTCCAGCAAGTTCGACAATGGCGCCTCATTGAGAACAAAGTCCGCGGCGGGAATCTTGCCCGCCGCCACGATCTCAAGCGCCCGCTGAATGTGCCCTGGGGTGTGGTGGAAGCTCGACTTGAGCGTAATTTCCGAATAGTGCACTCTAGCCGTATCGAGGCATACCTGGCTCCCGCTCGGGCACCCTCCGAAGAAATTAACCGTCCCGCCGCTGCGCACCATCTCCATCGCGCCCCGCCACGTGTGCGGTGATCCGACCGCTTCAATGACGATGTCGGATCCGCGGCTGCCTTCCGTTAGGCCGCGTACTTCTTCGACGGGCGGTTCGGAGCGGCCGGCGAGAAGCAACTCTTTCGCCCCCATGCGCTCGGCCCTGTCCAACTGAGTCTGGCGGCGTCCCACGGCAATCACGCGCGCGCCGGCCACCGACGCCAGGCGCACGAACATGAGTCCAATCGGCCCCAGTCCGATCACGGTTACCGTGTCGCCGGAACGAAGATTCGTATCCTCCAGGCCCTTCAATACGCAGGCCAAAGGCTCGACCATCGCGGCTTCGCGGTACCCAAGGTGATCGGGTATCTCGTAAGTGTTGCGTTCGACGATTCGTCCCGGGATGCAGGCGTATTCCGCGTAGGCGCCGTTGCTAAAAAGCAGGTCCTCGCAAAGATTCTCGCTATCGCGGCGGCAGTGAAAGCAATTTCCGCAGGGGGCTGAGTTGGCCGCCACGACGCGCTGTCCCGGCTGGAACCGGGTCACATCCGTGCCCACTTCGACGATATCCCCCGCCAACTCGTGACCGAGGATGGCCGGCGGCTGAATCATGCGGGCGTGGTAGCCGCGGCGGAACACTTTTAGGTCCGTGCCGCAGGTCAAAGCCACGCGCACCTTTACGAGAATCTCATCCGGGCCAGGCCGTGGCACACCGACCGGTTCGAGCCGAAGCTGTTCCTTGCCGTAGAGCACGGCGGCCAGCATTGTGTCTTTCACGGTTTCATCTACCTCTGCGGGTAAACTACTAGCTTAAGCGACCCAGCCGCGGGCTTACGGGCAAGTTCTATTCCTGTCTCTAATTCATCGAGCGGAAGGCGGTGTGAGATCAGGTCTTCCACCGGAAAGTCATCCCGCCAAACGGTTTGCGCCGACTCCGCTTGCAGGTCGACCGACGCGCTGTAGGATCCCAACAGGCTGCGGTCGGCCGCGCATAAATCCGCCCCTCGTAGTTCCAGAATTTCCTCAGGAGATGTCTGGGCGAACAACATGATCCTGGCACCCGGCCGCGATGCCGCTATCGCCTGCTGCACGATCCCCGGGGCCGAAGCCGCCACGATCACGACATCCGCGCCACGTCCCTCGGTGTACCGGCGGATCTCGGTTTCCACGTCAGCTTCGCTTCCGTTCCAACAATGCTCCGCGCCCATGCGCTTCGATATGGCGAGCCGCGAATCCAACAGGTCCGTCACGCAAACGCCCCGTACGTCTCGTCTGCTGAGCAACATGGTGAATAGCAAGCCGATCGGCCCTTGTCCCAACACAAGAATCGTTTCGTCCGGTTGAATGCCGCACTTCTCAATCGCCTTTAAGCATGTATTCACCGGTTCGACGAAGCTCGCGCGCTCAAATGAAACTTCGTCCGGGATGAGCTCGACGCCGCGCCGCACAATCCAGTCCATCACACGCACGTACTGCGCGAAGCCGCCCCCGGCGGGCTCGAAACCGGCCGTAATGCCGACTTTCTTGTAGGTCGGGCACTGGGCGTAGTCTTGATGCGAGCAATAGAAGCAATCGAGGCACGGAATATGGTGAAACAGGCACACCCGGTCTCCGGCAGAGAAGTTCTGGACGCCCTCTCCGATCTCGGTCACCACGCCGGCCGTCTCATGCCCGTAGACGCGAGGTGGAGGCAGCAGATCATGCTCGATCTTCTTAAGGTCGGTATGGCAGATCCCACAAACCTCGACCCGCAGCAGGATCTCTCCTGGCCCGATCTCAGGGACAGCGAGATTCTCAAGGGCGACGCGCCGGTCACCCTTGTAAACCGCCGCCCGCATCGTCGATTGCGCCGATGCGTCGAGCGTCTCAGATGGATTTGCCGCTAAACTGGCAGCGCCCAAAAAAATCTCCCAACGCGGCCATTGCTATTTCCGCGTCCCGACGCAACCGTAGCAAGTGTTTCCACCGCCGGCGGCTGAAGCCGGCCTGAATTAAAACATCCCGACCGGAGAAGCTTCCGTCGTTTCTTCTCGCACGGTTAAAATCGATCTCAAACGTCGCTTGCGCCGTGTCGCTAACCGCTCGAACACAGAACATCCTTAACCCACGCCGGGCCGCCTCGGCGGCCACGGCCCCCGACTCCATGTCGACCGCTTGGACGCCGGTTTTTCGCAATTCCGCTTTCGCGCGGGCACACTGTACTACGATATCGGCGGTCACAAGTTTCCCGATCTTCGGATCGCGAGACTCGGACGCTGACTTGTAGACGGGTAACCTTACAGGATACTCTACCCCGCTCGATAGTTCTAGGATCAGTCTTGTCTCATGCAAGATGAGCCTGAAGGAGGAGTTAGTTTCTCACACAAGATGAGCCTGAAGGGTGGGGGAGTGAGCATGCTGGGGATTGACCATCCACATGCAAGACGGCAAGACGCTGAGCCTGGAGCAGATACGGCAGTTTCTGGAGGCCAGCGATGAAATACGATTCAAGGGCAAAGGGCGTGCCGAGATCTACGCCTGGGTGGCGCAAACGCTGTGCCGGCAGCGCTACAGCGGGCAAGACCGAGCCGCCAAAGGACTGCTGCGGCAATATCTGGCCAAGATGACGGGACTGAGCCGGGCGCAGGTCACCCGACTGATCCGCCAATATCGGCAGAGGGGTGAGCTGGTACCTGCCCGCTATCGGCGGCATCGCTTTGCCGGCAAGTACACGGCGGCCGATATCGAGCGGCTGGCGGCCGTCGATGAAGCACACGAAACCCTCAGCGGCCCGGCCACGCGCAAGATCCTGCAGCGGGAATATCACAAGTACCAGCAGAGTGAATATGAGCGGTTGGCGGAGATCTCGGTGGCCCACATCTATCGACTGCGGCGGCACAGGGTGTACCGCCAGCGGCGGCTGCATTTCACCAAGACTCGGCCCAGCGCGGTGTCGATCGGCGAGCGGCGGCGGCCCAACCCGCGGGGCCAACCCGGCTACCTGCGAGTGGATACGGTACATCAAGGAGATCGCGACGGCGTGAAGGGCGTCTATCACATCAACGCGGTGGATGAAGTGACCCAGTGGCAAGTGGTCGGCGCCACGGCGGCCATTAGCGAAGCCTGGCTGGAGCCGTTGCTCAAGGCCATGCTGGAGCAGTTCCCCTTTCGCCTGCGCGGCTTCCATTCCGACAACGGCAGCGAGTTCCTCAACGGCACGGTGGAAAAATTACTGAACAAGCTGCTGATCGAACAGACCAAGTCGCGGCCGAGGCACACCAACGACAACGGCTTGGTGGAATCGAAAAACGGCGCCGTGATCCGCAAGCACATGGGGCATACGCACATCGCGGCGCCGCACGCGGCGCGCATCCAGCGCTTCTATCAACAGCACTTCAATCCCTATTTGAACTTCCACCGGCCCTGCGGACAACCCGAACTGCTGACCGACGCCAAAGGCAAGCAGAAGCGCGTGTATCGCCACTATCAGACCCCTTGGGAAACCTTCCAGAAGTTGCCGCGGGCCGCCGACTATCTCAAGCCCGGGCAGGCGATCAAGGCCCTCGACCGTATTGCTCAGGCCGAAAGCGACACTGCGGCGGCGCGGCGGATGCAACAAGCCAAGAGCAAGCTGTTTGCGAGTTTCGCATCCGCGAACCTGCCGCGCCGCGCGACGGGAGAAGGGCTGCGGAAATGACGGGCGATGGGAAACGAGGAAAACCAAAAACCGGTTTCCCTCGTTTCCCAACGCCCTTGGAAATCGCTCCGCGATTCCCACATTCCCACAGCCCCGACGACGATTCTCTCCCCTTCTTAACCAATCCCAGAAAGGAGCCCAGCGACTCAGTGCTCCCCTGCTTCTCCAGGCTCATCCTTCGATGAGAAAATGCTGGATCGACTGGGCCAAAACAACATCGCCAATACAAAGCGAGGGATCCAAACCGCCCACGATGCCCGCTGAGACTACAGTTTCGATCGGGAAGCGTTCGCAAACAGACCGTGTTGCCCGGCCCGCGTTGTCACGGCCCGCGTTGTCACGGCCCGGCCCCTGGGTCACTAGGAGCGCGGCCTGCCCGCATATTTGTCCACGGGCGCTCCAGCGAAAGCCGAGGTCCACTGTCTTGAAGGACGAGCCTGCCTTGACAACGGCTTCAAGCTCCCGGCGGTCGGACGCAACCACTAACAATGTAGTTGGCGGCAAATTAGGCTCAGGAGATACGACCGAGAATCAGGCGTTGGCGATTGTCGTCAGCCGCGGTGCGTGTTGAGCGAGTTCCGGGGGCAACGGGAATACGACATCTTCCTTGATGGCCTCGACTTCCTCAACCCGATTGAAGTCGTACCGGGTCAGGTGCTCGATCACCCGCTGGACAAGCACTTCCGGGGCTGACGCTCCCGCTGTGACCATCACGTTCTGAACGCCGTCGAACCACTCGTCACGGATATCCTGCTCGTCGTCGATGAGGTATCCCCGCATGCCGCTGTTGACGCCGACCTCGACCAGTCGTTTCGAGTTCGAGCTATTCTCCGACCCAACGACCAGCAGCAGATCACACGAAGGGGCAACCCGCTTCACAGCCTGTTGTCGGTTTTCCGTGGCGTAGCAAATATCTTGGGCGGGGGGGCCTTGGATGTTCGGAAACCGCTGCTTGAGGACGGCAATGACCTGCTCGGCCTCGTCCAGGCTCAGTGTCGTCTGGGTGAGGTAGAAAACCCGGTCCGGATCGGGTACCGAAACCGCTTTGGCTTCCTCGCGGCACGATACGACGATCGTGTGGTCGGGGGCCTCCCCCGTAGTGCCCACAACCTCGTCATGGTCACGGTGGCCGATGAGCAGGATTGTCCCTCCCGTGGCGGCAAAACGCACAGCTTCCTGGTGAACCTTCGTGACGAGCGGACAGGTGGCGTCGATAACCTCAAGGCCGCGCTTCCGGGCGTCGTCCCGCACCGCGGGAGCAACACCGTGCGCGCTATAGACGACGCGGCCCCTGGAAGGGACATCGTCGAGCTCCTCGACAAAGATGGCTCCCCGGGAGGCGAGATCGTCTACGACGTGGCGGTTGTGTACGATCTCGCGGCGGACGTAGATGGGAGGTCCGTAGACGTCTAGCGCCAACTCAACGATGTCAATCGCGCGCACGACACCCGCGCAAAACCCACGAGGTTTCAGTAGGTAAACGACTTTCCCGGTGGTTGAGGAGTCTGACATCCGAGAGATGAGACCACTTCCGATACGAAACCAAAGTATATCAGCGCGTCTAAGCCCGATTGGCCTCGATTCGTGCCTGAGGCGCCCCAGCCCGGATGGTCTGTCCGGGCAAGCTAAGTCACCAGACGGTTGGGTGTACCCCAGCGGATTTCGGCTTGGATCGTGTCTCCGATCCAGCCCCGGGACGGGAGCGTTTCGGCGACGGTGACAAGACTCAGATCCTGTGTCACGTTCACCGGATGGAAGTTCCCCATGCGGGCCACGTGATCCGGTTCGTTCACCCCGTCGCCCTTCATCGGCACGACAACCTGCTCGGTATCGGGCAGCAGGACCTTTTTCTGGTGGTCGAACCGTGCGGTGAAGATGGGCGCACGCCAGCGCATGACGTTTGCGTTGTCTTCCGCCTTGCGGGTGTAGACGAGGTAGAGACCGTCGCTGTGTTGCAACCAGTGCTGTTGCGTGGTCGACATCGTGAGCGGGCCGCCGCTGTCCCACGACCATGGTTGCTTGGGCTCCCAATTGAGGCCGTCGTCTGATACGGAAAGGTAG
Organism: Bryobacterales bacterium; assembly: GCA_965206655.1. Lineage (GTDB taxonomy): Bacteria > Acidobacteriota > Terriglobia > Bryobacterales > UBA6623 > JAPPLB01. The sequence goes on from CBDBKC010000035.1 coordinate 76,251, forward strand.
CCGTGGCCGTCCTCGGCCCGGATCGTCATGTAGTAGCGGTCCTGGAAGAAGGTGATCGAGGGTTCGAGCAGGCCCCGCTTGACGGCTAGTTCGAGGGCGTTGCCGCTCTTTTTGACTTGGAGCTTCTCGCCGTCGAAGGAGCACAGAACGGTGCTTACGAGGCGGTCTTCGCGTCCGTAGGAGCCGTAGGTCAGCGGGACGAGTATGTCTCCGTCGGGAAGCGTGATGCGCTGGGAGCAGTTGCTGCCCTTGATGCGAGCGGCGGCCGGGTTGTCCCAGTCGAGTTTGTGCGGTTCGGACCAGGAGCCGTCCGCCCGCCGCACGACGTAGACGGGCCAGCGCTCCTCGTTCGGCTTGGTGAGTTTGTCATCTCGGTAGTAGACGTTCCAGCCCATGAAGATGACGGAGTCGGTTTGCGGGTGATCTTGCGGCACGGTATCGCAGACGCCTTCTTGGATGCCGTTCGGGAACTTCTTGCGGCCGAGGCCGGGGATGGGTTGAGGGTCGCTCCAGGTCTTGCCGAGATCGCTGGATTCAGAGAGATGCACCGGGCCGAAGACGTCCGAGCCGGAGATGGTTTGGAGGGCCATCAGGAGCTTCGGATGCGGTTTGCCGGGCACGCGGCAGGCGCGGGGATGGAACCAGGTGAAGTCGGTTTCGCGGCCTCGCCAGATGACGGATTGGTCGATGTTGGCGATGAGCGAAGAGGAAGGGGTTTGTTTGGGTACGCTTGCCTTCTCAGAGCAGGAAGCAAGGACGCCAGTGGTGGCTGAGAGTTCGAGAAAACGGCGACGTGTTAGCACCGCGTCCCCATCCGCCGAACCGTTGATTGTTTGAGCCTGGCGTTCCTGCGAAGCAACTGCATCATCGCCTCAGCCGACTCAAACGGCCCGTGGACACGCCCTTCACACAGGTCTTGTATCGCTTCGGTAAGACGCTTTTCGACGGTTTCTTCTGGATTTACTTTGGACTTCCTCATTGACTCTGCCTGCTTCATGGGAGAAGAACCCTCAGAGGTGCTGGTTTGTGCTGTCCGTGCATATTGCATATCGTTAGCCAGTGCTTTCGACGAGCAAGGCTTCAACATAAGCCTTTTGGCGCAGGAATTCTTCTTGTGTCAGTAATCGCTGTCGGTAGTTCTCTCTCAGGAACTGAGTCGGGTCCGAATCGCCACGCCGCCGGTTACACACCTCGCACGCAGCGACAAGGTTGTGCTTTCTGTTCGTTCCGCCCTTTGCGACCGGTACGAGATGGTCAAGGACGAAGTTGTCCTCAGAAAGGGAGGCAGTACAGTACACACAGGCGTTTCCGTCTCGGGCAAGAACCACAAGGCGACGGTTTGGGTCTGTGTAGTAGTCTCGTTCGTCCTTCTTTTCGGGCGTCACCTGCGCTTCCTGCTCTTCCCGATCGATGAGCGTCCGGCAAGCTGGGATGTCGCTTGGCAGGTGGACCGATATCTCGTTCGCGTTACCCCGTTGCCGGTTCACGTTGACACACTTGTGCTCGAAGAGATCTGGCAGCCTGCGTTTAACTGTCGTGTGGTTGATGATGTTGCCTTGCTCGGAACGAATAAAAGAACCCACGCGAGCCCAGGAAACAATGATTACTCCCTTCCCTGTCTCAAACCACGAGAGGTGGAAAAGGACTTGGTAGACGACGAGGGCCTTGTCCTTCACAATGCGTGAGAGATACCGCGTCACAAACGCTGACTCCTCTACGTACCGTTCAAGGGAGATTCGATCAGGAAGTGGTTCGATAGCTCCTTTCAGCAGGTCAGTGATATACGCCATGCAGTCGATCCTCTGCGCTTCATACGCTAGCTAACACAGGATAGGCTATGGGAACACAGTACACCACCAGTGATGCCGTGACCGTTAACGCAGCCTTTTGGTTTTGACGTTCCTCTTGCGCACACTGTCCCTCAACGTTTCTACCTCCCCACCAGCTCTGGGCGGGCGCGTTTGAATACGAAGTTGTTGGGGTTCACGCCTGTGACGCCCGGGCTGTCGACGGCGATGACTTTCGCTGAGATCGGCTCATAAGCCGCTCGCGGCGCGATGGTTCCTTTGGCAACGAGAATCTTCTGGCGCTCGGGATAGACGCCGCAACTGATCAACTGGTGCAGGCTGAAGGGGATGACGCGCTTGCTGGTGAGCATGAGGATGTTCGGTAAATCGCGCTTCGAGCCTTCGACTTCGATCACTGACGTTAGCCCCATGTCCCAGAAGCGGCCGCCGCCATGACGGACTTCAGGCTCGACGAAGCGTCCGTCGTGGAGCGACTTCACTCGGCCTCGGATGCGCAGCGGCTTGCCATGCATGTCATCCGTCTTGCCTCCGACGAGCATGTCAAACACGCCCTTGACGCCGGCGGCGAAAGCGGCTTCATTGGCCTCCTGATCGGAGATGACGACCACCCAGCCTTCCGCTTTCTGTTTGAGCAACTCGTCGAGGATAAAGGTGCTATCGCCCGAAGAGCCACCGCCGATGTTGTCGCCCGTATCCATGAATGTCACCGGGAATTTGTCGCTTGCGATGGCGTCTCGCACCGCCTCGGCGGGGTTCGGCAGATCGAGCACAAGCTGATCGCTAACGGCCATCAACATCTCGGCCAAGCGCTTCGCCTCGCGGCGGGCTAGTTCCGGATCGTTGTCGGTAGTGACAATGACGCTCGGGCCCATCGCCGGGATGTCCGACCATTGATAGCCGGCCGAAACGCTTGCCGCCAGGATCTTCGGGTTTTCCTTCTCCATGCGGCGGGTCTCATCGACGATCGGCTTGAGCGGCTCCGCGTATGTGTTCTGGAAGATGATGTTGTAGAAGAGTTCCGGCTTCTCGATGGCTGAGACCGGCTTGACCTTGCCTCGAATTGTGTCGGCGAGGATGCGGGCCGAATGGATGCCGCGCTCCATGGCGTCGAGGTGGGGATTCTGTCTGTAGGGGACGACGGCTGTCGCCTCCTCAACAATCTCCCGCGATATGTTGGCGTGGAAGTCGTGGGTCACGACGATCGGGATGTCTTTACCGAAAACCTTGCGGACGCGCCGTACGACTTCCGCGTCGGCGTGCGGGTGGCTCTCGACGACCATGGTGCCGTGGAGGTAGAGCAGAATACCGTCGAGCTTGGGGGCGGCCTGCAGGCGCTCGATCAACTCTTGCGTCAGGATGTTGAACGCCTCGTCGGTGACGGTGCCGATGGTCTGCGGCCCGGCGAGGATTGTCGGATAGAGGTCCAGCCCGTAGCGCTTGGCGCCTTCGATGTGGCCGGCCGTCGTGTCGGTGCCGCCGGCGTGTGCGTCGATGATTTCCTGCCCACGCGTGATCCCCTTGGCCGCCCGCAGACCTTTCTCGAAATCGGCGAGCGTGGTCTTCTTGGGATTGAAGGTGTTGGTTTCGTGGGCGATGCCGCCGAGCCCGACGATCGGGTTCCTGTCCTGGGCGAAGAGCGCTGCCGCGAAAAGAAGGGAGAAAAGGGTTGATCTCAGCACGAAGGTGATTGTAGCGCGGTGTGGGAGTGTGAGCGGCTGCACGCGGAGGTTGTACTCCCACGAAAGGAGCCCACGTAGAATGAAAGACGCCGTGCCGATGATCCTGTACTCTCCATACTGGTGGTTCCGCCGATCGATCGTATTGGCCCTGCTCTTCGTAGCGTTCGCGGGGAACGCGTCAGCACAGGACTCACCCCGCCAGCGGGCGCATGAGCTTTATGAAAGTGGCGATTTCGCGGCTGCGGCCGACGCTCTCGACAAGTACTTGCAGCTCGAGCCGGAAGATGATCCGGCGCGCATGCTGCTGGGAATCTGCCGCCAGCGCACCGGCAATAACGAGGCGGCCGAGGCGGCTTTCCTCGCTGTCAACCGACGGAATCCCGACAACGGGCAAGTCTTATTTCTGCTTGGCCTGGTGCAGTTCACGATGGGCAAGTACGATCAAGCGGAATCAAACGCCCGGCGGATGCTCGCTTCGGGCGGCGAACCCGGACCGGCGCATCACCTGATCGGCATGGTTCATGAAGAGCGGAACGAACTCGAAGAGGCGCTGGCGCAGTATCAGCAAGCAATCAAGGCCGACAGTGAACTCATCGACGCCTACCTGAGCGCCGGCGGCGTCCTGCTGAAGCTGCGCCGTCCGTCCGAGGCCCTACCGCTCCTCGACAAGGCGGCGGAACTGCGCCCGAATCTGGCCGAGATCCACTACCACCGCGCCCGCGCCCGCATCGAGGTGGGACAACTGCCCGGCGCCCAACAGGACCTCGAGACCGCTGTCCGGTTGCAAAACCATCCCCAAGCGCGTAGCTTGCTGGCACGCGTCAAATCGGGTGAATTCGAGCCCTCGAAGACGACGACGAAAGCCGCCGGCCCAATCGTACCGGTCAAGCTCGCACCGATCCGCTTCCGAAACATTGCCGAGGAGGCAGGACTGAACTTTGTCGTCGAGAACCATCCCACGCCGGACAAATATCTTGTTGAAACGATGACCGGTGGCGTGGCCGCCTTCGACTACGACGGCGACGGGCTGACCGACATCTTTTTCGCGAATGGCGCGGAAACGCCGTCCCTCGAAAAGTCCTCCGCTAAGTATCACAACCGTCTGTACCGGAACCTCGGAAACATGAAGTTTCGCGATGTGACCGCCTCGGCGGGACTACAAGGCAAGGGCTATTCGATGGGCGCGGCGGCGGGCGACTTTGACAACGACGGCCATGTGGATGTGTTCGTGGCCGGGGCTTTTCGCAACCTGCTCTATCGCAACACCGGCGAGGGACGCTTTGAAGAAGTCACCGCAAGCGCCGGAATCAAGAGCGATCGCTGGTCGGTGGCGGCGGGTTGGGTTGATTACGACAACGATGGTTTCTTAGACCTGTTCGTCGTCAACTACCTCCAGTGGTCACCCAGGAACAATCTTGACTGCGGCGACAACGCAAAGAAGCTTCGCACCTACTGCCATCCCAAATACTACGAGGGCCAGGCAAATACCCTCTACCGCAACACAGGGGACGGCACGTTCGAAGACGTGTCAAAAGCCTCGGGCATCGGCGCCCACGTCGGCAAAGGCATGAGCGTTGCGTTTGCCGACTACGACCAGGATGGACGCATCGATGTCTTCGTCACGAACGACACCGAACCGAACTTCCTATTCCGCAACAAAGGCGACGGCACGTTCGAGGAAGTCGGACTAGAGGCGGGTCCGGCGCTGACCGACGACGGCCGGTCCGTCTCCGCGATGGGAGTCGATTTCCGCGACTACGATAACGACTCGTTGCCGGATCTTATTTTTACCGCCCTCGTCGGTGAGACGTTTCCCGTCTTTCACAACGAAGGCGGCGGTGTCTTCCGGGACGCCACTTACAACACTAAGGTTGGCCGCCTGAGCGCGCGGCTCGCCGGTTGGAGTATCGGCCTAGCGGACTTCAACAACGACGGCTGGAAAGATCTGTTTACTTCGAACTCTCACGTCACCGACAACATTGAGGAGTTCTCGACTGAGAAATACCGGCAGGCGAATGCGGTTTGGGCCAATGCCGGAGACGGCACGTTCGACGACATGTCGCCGGCATCCGGCGAAGCTTTCCAAGTGCGGCAAGCCCATCGCGGAAGCGCCTTCGCCGATTTCAACAACGATGGACGAATCGATGTTGTTGTGTCGTCTCTGGGCGAGCCCGCCGAACTTTGGCGGAATGTGAGCGAGCCAATGCAGCACTGGATCCGGCTACGTCTTAAAGGAACCACAAGCAACCGTGACGGCATCGGAGCCCGTGTGTCGGTTGACGGGCAGCACAATCAGATGACGTCGAGCGTGGGGTACTCTTCGTCAAGCTTGGCGGGTGTTCACTTCGGACTTGGGGAGCGTGAGCGGGTGTCTCGCATCGAGATTCTCTGGCCTAGCGGAGCGCGTCAGGTGCTGGAAGATGTTGCCACCGATCAGGTGCTGACGGTCGTCGAACCCGACCGGTAGCGCTCTCTTCGCCTTCCGGGTGCCCGGATCAGAGCGCCTGAACGAGTCCCTTGTCTCGCAGCGCCACGACCGTCTTCTCGAACGCCTCAGTCGCTTCGTCGATATCCGCTTCGGTATGGGCCGCCGAGATCACACCGCCGGTGGAGCTCATCACGTCGACACCGTTTTCCCGGAGTATGCGCTGGTACTCGCTTGTGAGCGCTCCGGGCAGCCCCTTGAGCCGCAGAGGCTCGCGCGTCTCGAGATCTTTGCGGGATGAAGCCCCTTTCATCCGCTCGGCATCCGTTTCGAAGTAGACGTGGAAGGTCGAGCAAGGTCCATAGACGTAGCCGGCAATTCCCAGCCGATCGAGCACGCCGTCCCAGGCGGCTCGCAATCGCTCGCCCATCGCACTGGCGTGCGCGGTCGGTTCCCCGGTCGCCACATGCGTTAGCGCCGCGATGCCGGCAGCAGCCGAAAGCGGCGCGGCGTTGAACGTCCCCAGGTGTGTCACGCGCTGGTAGCGATCGTGTTCTGGGTCGCCGGTGATATCGAAAATCTTCATCACGTCGGCTCGCCCCACGAGCGCTCCGCCGGGCATGCCGCCGGCGATGATCTTCGCGAGGCAGGTGAGGTCGGGCGTAACGCCGTAAAGCTGCTGCGCGCCGCCGGGGCTGAAGCGAAACCCCGTCACCACCTCGTCGAAGATCAGCAATACTCCGCGGCGCTCGGTGATCTCGCGCAGCCCGTTTAGGAAGCCCGGCGGGAACGGTACGCGTCCCCACGATCCACCGGAAGGCTCGATGATCGCGCCGGCGACGTCGTTGTCGCTTGCCAGGAAATCGTCGATGCGGTTCAAGTCGTCCGCCGGGAGCGCCGGCATGTTTTCTCGTACACGCGGAGGCACGCCCATCGAACCATCGGCTTCGAACGGGGGGTGATAGCCGTGAACCACATCATCATGCCAGCCATGAAAATGGCCTTCGAAGCGCAGGATCTTGTTCCGCTTCATGTGGGCGCGGGCAACACGCAGCGCCAACAGGGTCGCCTCCGTTCCGGAGTTGACAAACCGGACGCGCTCGGCGCAAGGGATCAGCCGTTGGACGAGCTCAGCCCACTCGATATGCAACGGGTGGTCGCTGCCAAAGTGTGTCCCCAGCGCCAACGCCTTTTCGATCGCCGCGGCAATGTCCGGGTGCGCATGTCCTAGCAGCAGCGCGCCGTTGCCGCCGAGAAAGTCGATGTATTCGTTGCCATCGACATCCCATTTGCGTCCGCCTGCGCCGCGCTCGATGTAGAGCGGCAAAGGGTTCGGCGCTCGCAGGTCGTGGCCGACCTTACCGGCGAGGACGCGCGAGGCTCGTTCGAAATAGTCCTTCGTTTTCTGTTTCGTACCCGTTGCTACAACCATATCGATTACCTCAAGAATCTACCCGCGATCAAAGCTCGAAACCGTAAGCTGCTCACCCTTACGCCGAGACGATTCATGCGCCACAACTCCCGGGACTGTCATTGCCAGCGATTCGTAAAGATCAACCGCCGGCTCGCGGTCTTCCATCAGAGCGCCTACAAACTCCGCTGTCAGGAAAGCATGGCTGCCGCCGTGACCGGTTGAGTGCCGCATCGCCTCGGGCAGCATGTCGCTGTTCCAGTAGTCGGGCACCGTCTCCGGCCGCGGCACTCCATGCCGTGGATGCCACATGTCGGGATGAAATCCTTGCTTTGCCATGTAGAGCGAACCCTTCTCGCCGAACCATTGGGCTCGCTCGCCACCGGCCGCGATCTGCCAGAACTGGTTGCAGCGCACCATGTTCCCGCGGTCCGTTTGCATGGAAGCGAACTCGTTCGAAAACGGGTTGTCGTATGCGTTCACCCGTAGTTTCGCCATCACTTCGGGGTCGCCCCAGCCAAGCGACGACACTTTGGTGATGCGCTCGCCCGTGACGCCTACGAGCAGGCCGAGTGAATGCGTGGGGTAGAGCATCGGCGGGAAGCCCTGGCGCCAACTGTTCGAGCCGTCCGGATTGTAGTAAAGCGAAGTCTTGTCGGCCATCATCTTGTCGCGATCACCGTCGTGGTAGTACTCGAGCTCGCTGAAGAAGATGTTTCCGAAACCGCCGGCCTGAAACTTCCGCCGCGCGTAGATGCAAGCCTGCCGGTAGTAGCTCGTCTCGGCCATCATGTACTTCAGGCCGGTCTTTTCCTTGGCGTCACGCAGCCTTTCGGCGTCTTCGAGAGTCAGGCAAGCCGGCACCGCCGAGATCACATGAAGCCCGCGATCGAAACACATCAAAGCATGCTTGACATGGTCGGGCGCGCCGCTGAAGACCGCCACCGCGTCGATGTCTTTCGATCGCGTTCGCAGCAACTCCTCAAAGGAGTTGTAGACGCTGTCGCAACGGTAGGTATCGCGAAGACGTCGCCGCCGTGGCGGATAGAGATCGGTAGCAGCGACGACCTCGCAGTTTGGGTGCTCGTGCCACTGAAAGCTTGAGCCAAACCCGCCGCCGAGAACGGCGATGCGGACCTTCTTTTGACCGGTTTCCGCGGCCGACGCGGCACCCGGCAGAGCCACCGATGTGGCTGCGGCTCCGGTCACAAACGAACCGATGAAATCTCGTCGACTGGTCATGAATTCCTCTCTGGATAGACTAGCGCGTACGGTAACGAAACAATGGCCTGCTCGCTCTTCATCGCTTAGGAGGGCGGCTCGGGTGCATTTCCACCCGGCTCACCAAACTCCGCTCCGGCATTGTCAGCAACTGTACGACCGTCTCCGCGATGTGCTCCGGGGCGATCTTCCAATCCGCCGCCGGCTGGTCCGCTCCTCGGAATTTCGTGTCGACGCTCCCCGGCATAATCGTGCTCACACGGATCTTGTCGTGGCGCACGTCCAGCATCATCGCTTCGGTGAAGCCGCTCAAGCCGAACTTCGACGCACTGTAGGCTGAGCCGCCCGCGAACACATGCTTTCCCGCCAGACTTCCTATGTTGATGATGAACCCGCCCCCACTCTTTTTCATGAGCGGCACGGCTTCGTGGCAGCAGTAGAAAACGCCGCTGAGGTTCGTGGCGATGACTTCGTCCCAGGTCGCGGGATCGATCTCGCCCATCGGCGCGAAGCGGCCGACGCCGGCGTTATTGATCAGGAAATCGAGACGGCCAAAGGTCTCATTCACGAACCTGAACAACGCCGCCACAGCGGCAAAGCGACCTACGTCGCACACCTGCCCCTCGACTCTTCCCAGGGGACGCAGCTCATTCAACGCCGCCTCCAGCGTTTCCTTCCCGCGCCCGCAGATCACCACGGAGACACCCTCGGCGAGCAAGGCCCTCGCGACAGCTAGCCCGATTCCGCGGCTCCCGCCGGTCACAACCGCTACCCGATCTCTAAGTTCAGAACTCATCGTCCGTCCTTCGCATTCCCTGGGTCGATACGTAGGCCACGCGGCCTTCAGCCCATGATTGACGCGCCCCAGCTACAATATCAATCCTTGACCCCGACGCAAACCGTGCCCGACGAAAACGACTCCACCAACCCTGCGGATCTGAGGCCCTTACTCGACCCAGCCATCGAGAACCTGCGCCGCGATATTGAATCACAATTCGAAGCCAAGTGTGCCGCGTTGGCTGAACAACGGTTCCAGGAACAGCAACGCGACAGCGAACACAAAGCGCGTGCCGAAACCGCGGAATCCCTGCTCGAGGCCGCCCGGCGCATTCGCCTGGAGCAATCCGTCACCAGCATCGCGGTTGCGCTGGTTGAAACCGCCCTTGCCTTCGCCCAGCGCACTGCTCTGTTCATTCAAAAGGAAGACCGTCTGCTCGGGTTCCGCCTATTGGGAGTCGCCAACGCCGACACGCAACGCGCTCTCGAACAGCTCGAGATCCCCATCAGTGACGCATCCGGACTCGCCCACGCCGTCGAAACCAGCGACACGGTGGTCTGCGGAGGAGGCCCCGGCGATCTCAGTCCGCAACTCGCCGAGATCCTCGCGACCACACCTGAAGACCGAGTCTACCTGTTCCCGATCGTCTTGCGGGATCGAGTACTCGCCGTACTCTGTGCCGACGGTGACGAAGAGCATCCGGTTGAGCGCGCGGCCATCGAGCTCTTGGTCTCACTCAGTGAAGCTTGGCTGGAAGTCATCGGCACCCGCAACAAACCCGCAACGGTACCCGAAGAAGCAAGCGTCTAGAGCCGGACCGCTCCGTTTTACGGTCCGTGCTACCAGGCGTCGGCGTAGCGGTAGCCATAGGGATCCGCCCCGGCCGAGATGACGCCGTTGGACGTCCGCAGCACGGCGACGGGCGCCGATCCGCTATTCCAACGGCTGCGCCGCTCGATCTGATGACCGAGTTTCTTCAGGGCCACTTCAACGGTAGCCGGAATGCGCTCATCGAGCAGCAGCAGATTGGGGTCCATGGCGTGGTCATCGAAGCTGGCGACCATATGGCGCGTCTGGATACGGGGAGCCTCGACGGCGGCCTGCGGGTTCAGACGGAACTCGAGGACGGCAAGCATCACTTGTAACAGCGCTTGATCCTGCTGATCGCCGCCCGGGGTCGATAGCGCCATGACGGGTCTACCTTGGCGGGTCACAAGAGTCGGCGACAGTGTGATGCGCGGACGTTTCCCGGGCTCGACGACGTTCGGATGATCGGGAATCATCAGAAAACTCTGCGCGCGCTGCGTCAGCGGAACGCCGGTGTCGGCCGCAATCACCGACGGCATCCAGGCGCCGGACGGCGTGACCGAGAACATGCCGCCGGAGCTGTCAATGATGTTCAGGCACGTTGTATCGTGGGATGCCAGCGCGTCGGTGAGCGGCCGGAGTTGCCCGGCGTAGAAGGCCGGGTGCGGCGGTTTCTTGGAATCGAACCGGCCGGGCCGAAATTCGGTTGAGGCATGTTCGGCGTCGATCAAACCGCGGCGTTCGGCGGCGTATTCCTTGCTGAGAAGCTGGGGCGGGATCTTAGCGAACTTCGGGTCGGCGTAATAGGTGTCGCGGTCGGCGTAAGCCAGTTTCAGGGCCTCGACGACAGTATGGATAAACTCGGGCGAGTTCCACCCCATCGCCTTTAGGTCATACCCTTCGAGGATATTCAGCGCTTGCAGCAAGATCGGGCCTTGGGTGTAGAACCCGCTCTTGTAGACTTCGAACCCGCGATAGGTCGTCTTCTCGGGAGCCTCGACTTCCAAGCGGAAGTTGGCCATGTCTTCATAGCGGAGCAGGCCGCCGTTGTCGCGTGAAAAGTTGCCGATTGTTTTGCCGATGTCGCCCCGGTAGAAATGGTCGCGGACAGCATCGATCGCGGACTCACGGCTCGCTCCTTTGTCCAACGCGCTTCGCTCGGCGGCGACCATCGATCGCAACGTGCGGGCTAGATCGGTCTGGCGGAACACACTCCCAACCCGCGGTATGCGCCCGCCCGGCAAGTAAACCTTTTGCGAGGTCGGAAAGAGCTTGAAGATTCGGACGGCGCTGGCTATCGACGATGCCCGCATGTGGTCGAGCGGCATGCCGTCGGCGAGGTCAAGCGCGGGTTGGATAATCTCGCCGAACGACTTAGTCCCGAAATCCCGTAAGGCCAGCAGTCCGCCATCGACCATGCCGGGAACGAGGGCGGGCAGCATTCCATAGGACGGAATCGGGCCACCTTCCCTGCCTCGGCGGCGGGATTCCTGAACAATCTCGGGGTTCTGCCGGTGCGAACGGAAGAACTCCAGTGTCATTTTTTCAGGGGCCGTCCCGAGCCCTCCGATGGAGTGAACTTCGCCGTCCTTCGTGCGGATCAGGATGGGCGCCTCACCGCCGAATCCGAAGTGAGAGAATTCGCAGACGGCCGCGGCGTACAGAGCCCCTACGCCGGCATCGACAGCATTGCCGCGCGCATGGAGAATCCGCATCGCCGCCTCGCTAGAAAGCGGCGTGCCGGCGGCCACCGCCGCGCGCGTGCCTCTCACAACCGGACGCAGCACGCGCCAGTTCATCTGCTCTTGCTTCTTGGGGTCCTCGCGCGGTCGCTGCGAATAGGTGGAGGGGATGAAAAGCGCCCCTAAGATCAGACCGATAAATAGGCGGCGACAGTGTTTCATAGGGGCCTCGCGCGAATTCTCTGTCATGATAGCAGTCTCCTTCCGGGCCAAAATCAAAAACGTGATCTCGGCCACGGCTTGTTGAAGACGCCTTCGAGATTGCATGTTTTCCTCGCGCACCAATTGGGATCGGACGCCGAATCGCCTCACCGAAGCCCTCGCTCGTAGGCGCGCCGCCGGCCGCGAAGTCCTCGATCTGACGGAATCGAACCCCACGCAGTGCGGCTTTGCCTGGGATGCCGACGTGCTGTTCGACGCGCTCCGTCACCCCGAGATCGTGACCTACCGCCCCGAGTCTCGCGGCCTCAAGCAGGCGAGGGACGCCGTGCGGGGCTACTACGCCGATCAAGGTGTCCGTATCGAAGACGACCAGATCATCCTCACCGCAAGCACCAGCGAGGCGTATTCGTTCGTCCTGCGCCTATTGACCGAACCCGGCGACCAAGTGCTGGGACCGGCGCCGAGTTATCCCCTCATTCAGTACTTGGCGGATCTTGAAGACATCACACTCGCACACTATCCACTGTTGTATGACCATGGCTGGTCAGTCGATGTCGGTGCTCTGGAGTCTTTGGTGACGGAGAATACGAAGGCTGTGATCGCGGTGTCCCCCAATAATCCGACGGGGTCGTACCTAGGGGATTCCGAGCGTGAACAGATCACCCGGCTAGCGGCCGAACGGGGGATGGCTTTGGTTGTCGACGAGGTTTTTCGCGACTATGCCTGGAGCGAAAAGGAGCAACTCCCGATCAGCACCGTGAAAGGCGGAGAGTGCCTCACTTTTACGTTGAACGGCCTTTCGAAAATATCAGCTCTGCCCCAGATGAAGTTGGGCTGGATCGTGGTGAGCGGCCCGGCAGCGTTGCGAGACGAAGCGTTAGCGCGCCTAGAGGTGATCGCGGATACCTATCTTTCAGTGGGGATGCCGGTGCAACTCGCGGCGCGAGTGCTGCTGGCGATGAGGGTGGAGGTCCAAACCGCAATACGGAACCGGCTTCGCGCGAACCTGGCTTTGCTGGACGAAATGGTGGCCGGCTCGGAATGCAGTCGATTGCAGGGCGAAGGAGGGTGGTATGCGCTGCTCCGGCTGCCGCGAACGCGGAGTGATAAGCATAGTGACGAACAGTGGGCGCTTGACCTAGTCGAGCAGGAGGGTGTTCACGCACAGCCCGGGCATTTCTTTGATCTCGCCCAGGATGGATATTTAGTTCCATCACCAGGTCTAAACCCACCGCCTTTCAGGCGGTCAGCTTCGAGCGGGTCTGGATGACAATAGGGAGATGGGCGAATATCGGCGAGGGGCGCATGCAGTCTACGACATCAAGTATCACTTGGTCTGGATCACGAAATATCGCTACAAAGTCTTGCGGGGCAGGGTGGCGGAGCGGACACGGGATCTGATCCGGCAGAGCTGTCAAGCGCGAGAAGTGGTGGTGATTCGGGGCGCTGTGTCGCCGGATCATGTGCATGTATTGGTATCGGCACCGCCACAGTTGGCGCCGTCGAAGCTGGTGCAGTATGTGAAAGGCAGGTCGTCGCGACGGCTGCAAGATGAGTTTGGGGAATTGCGGAAGCGATATTGGGGGCAGCACCTGTGGGCGCGGGGATATTTCTGCGCGACGGTGGGCGCAGTGGACGAGGAAACGATTAAGAATTACATTGAGAGGCAGCAATGGGACGAAGACGACCAGGGCTTCAAGATCACAACGCCCACCAAGCCTTGAGCCGGCTCTGAGCCGGGGCTTCTTCAGGCGGCTTCAGCCGCAAGCCGACTTTCAGTCGTAAATGAACCCACCGCCTTTCAGGCGGTGGTTGTTTAGTGGTTAGCTTGATTACTCCCGAGGAGGTTCTCCGCGAAGGCGTGCGGCGGATTATCGGGGTTTGCGAGAGCCCGTAAGGCCGGTCGGTGAAGCAAGCGGAAGATTGAAGGGCCTGCATCCGATTCACCGGCACCATAGTAGACTGAAATTGACTTTCTCATTCGGTCGCTGATCGGAGCTTGACGCCTTGTTGCAGAAGGGAAGCATCGGACTTGGTTTAGCCGCGATCGGGCTGATCGTGGTGATCGCCTTTACCCACCCCAAAGCGCGCTGGCGCATCGACACTCTCGTACTGAAGCTTCGCGGAGAGCTTCCCGAGTACAGCTTGTCACGGGTCCTCGCCGCTCAGGTTCCGACAAATTGGTCTTCAGAGAAGATACCCAGCTTGACCGGCGGTCTTGTCACAGGAAGGGTTGTGTACAGCCGTCGAGAGCTTTCCGGCCCGTGTCCGGTGGTCTTCGATACGCCGCTCGGTGAAGTGCATGGCCGAGTCGTTGACGACGATCTCTTGGAGAATCTTGTGCGAGAGCAACTCGATGACGAGATTTATCGCCACCCTGAAGCCCATGTTTCTGACGGTGATGTGGTCGTCGACGGCGGTGCCCACCTGGGTACGTTCGTTCTCGACGCCCTTCGCAGTGGAGCGCGGCTGGTCGTGGCTTTCGAACCGGAGCCCACGAACGCCGATTGTCTGCGGAGGACCTTGCGCGAAGAAATCGAGCAGGGTCGGGTGATCCTCAAACAAGCCGCCCTCTGGCACACTCCAGGACAGCTCAGGTTTGAGGTTGAGACCGGAGAGCACGAGTCCGCAAGAGGCAAGGTCGCGGCGGACGGCGTGGTCGAAGTGGAAGCCGTTACATTGGACGATGTGATTGATGAGCTCGGTCTGGACAGTGTTGACTTCATCAAGATGGATATCGAGGGTGCCGAGAGGGATGCGCTTGCCGGCTCAGAGCGAACACTCAAGCGATTCGCTCCGAAAATGGCGTTGTGCGTGTACCATCGGGATGACGATCCCAAAGTCGTACCGGAAGTCGTCTACGGTATCCGGCCGGATTACCGCAGTTCGAGAACGGACGTACAGGTCTACTTCTATCCGTGAGTTCCCGGAGCTATCTTACCCTTCAACGGCGGCTCGGGAGGGTGGATTCTTAGCTCTTCCTGCCGCCTGCAGGGTTCCAGTGGCGTGAAGAAACGACGCCGCTGTTGAGACCCATCATAGTCAGACGTCCGAAGAAGCGGGCGTGCTCCACTTTCATACACTGGTCCATCAGCACTTCGAGACCCGCGTCACGGGCACGCCGGGCCGCCTCGTAGTGGATAACTCCGAACTGCATCCATACCACTTTTGCGCCAATCTCAATCGCCTCTTCAACGATGGGTGGGACATCTTTCGCACCGCGGAAGATGTCGACCACCTCGACCGGCCCGGGAACTTCTTTGACCGACGCGTACGATCGGCGGCCCAGAATCTCCTCTTCGCGAGGATTGACCGGAATGACGTCGTAGCCTTCCGCGATCAGGTAGCGGGCGGCGAAGTGGCTCGGCCGGTAGGGGTTCGACGAGAGTCCGACCATCGCGATGCGGCGGTAGTCTTCGAGAATGCGCAGCCGGTCTCTCCACGGGGTGGCGAACTCCGTCCCCGCGACGGGGGAGCCGGCGCTGACTCCCCCCGTTGAGAGGCTGCAGACCAAGTTCTGCCGGCGCATGGAGAGCTGCGCTAACCCTCCTGTGACGCCTTCAGGGCCTGGTCAAGATCCCAGGTGAAATCGTCGATATCTTCGAGACCGATCGACAAGCGAACCATGTCGGGCGTCACACCGGCGGCTTTGAGGTCCGATTCCGTCAACTGCTGATGCGTTGTGCTGGCCGGGTGGATGACGAGGCTCTTGGCGTCTCCGACGTTGGCGAGGTGCGAAAGAAGCTGGACGGAATCAATAAACTTCTTGCCCGCTTCCAGTCCGCCCTTGATCCCGAAAGTGAAAATGGCGCCGCAGCCTTTCGGAAGGTATTTTTTCGCGAGTTCCCCGTACTTACTCGACGCCGTGCCGGGGTGATTCACCCAGGTCACCGCATCATGCCCCGCCAGGAACTCAGCAGCGGAGAGAGCATTCGAGCAATGGCGATCCATGCGCATGCCGAGTGTCTCCAGTCCCTGCAGGAACTGGAATGCGTTGAACGGGCTCATGCAGGGGCCCAGATCGCGCAGCCCTTCGACGCGGCACTTAAGAATGAAGGCCATCTCGCCGAATGTTTGGGCGAACTTCATGCCGTGGTAGCCCGGGCTGGGCTCGGTAAGTTGCGGGAACTTGCCGTTGTTCCAATCGAACTTCCCGCTATCGACAACAAGCCCGCCGATGCTCGTTCCGTGACCTCCGATGAACTTGGTCGCCGAATGCACGATGATGTCCGCGCCGTGTTCGAACGGCCGGCACAGGTAAGGTGTCGCGAACGTGTTGTCGACAACAAGCGGCAGCCCGGCATCGTGGGCGATCTGGGCGACCGCCTCGAGGTCAACAATATTCATGCGCGGATTGGCGATGGTTTCGACGTAGACGAGCTTCGTATTGTCTTTGATTGCGCTCTTGAAGTTTTCCGGATCGTCAGGCTCGACAAACGTGGTGTCGAAGCCGAGTCGGCGGAACGTAGTGTCGAATTGCGTATACGTGCCGCCATAGAGAGTCGCGGACGAAACCAAGTGATCGCCTGATTGCAGCAAGCTACTGACCGCGAGGAGCTGCGCACCCTGGCCGCTCGCCGTTGCCAGGGCACCGATGCCTCCCTCGAGCGACGCGATGCGCTCTTCGAGCACGGCCGTCGTCGGATTCATGATGCGCGTGTAGATGTTCCCGAAGCGCTGCAGGGCGAAAAGCTCCGCCGCGTGCTGACTGTCTTCAAAGACGTAGGAAGTCGTCTGATAGATGGGGACAGCCCGCGCGCCGGTTGCCGCATCAGGGCGCTGACCCGCATGCAGGGCCCGCGTATTGAAACCGAATGGATGTTCTTCCTGTTCAGCCATAGTTGCCTATCCTACCTTACGATTCTTACGATCTCCCGGCGGCACGACCGCCGCCCACACTGGTTGGCGTCGTTTGAGCTTACGAGGAGTCACCACACGATGAATACTAAACGAAAATTCTACTACGTCAGCCGTCTCCTTTCCACGGGCCTCGTCAAAGGCCGCCACAGGGGATATAATTGGTCACAATGAAGTCATGCGGACTTTTTTTGTCGGTCTTGGCGTTCGGGACGGCTGCTTCCGCTGCCGAGGTGAGTTACTACAACGACCTGCGGCCGATCGTCGAGCGCTCGTGCCAAGGCTGCCACCAACCTGCAAGCAAGATGGGCGGTCTCGATCTAACCTCATACGAGGCGATCGCCGCGGGCGGGAACAAAGGACCTGCGCTTGTCGCCGGCGCAGGGGACGACAGCCTGGTCGTGGCCCTGCTGACAGGCGCCGCCGAACCGCGCATGCCGTTCGGCCAAGACCCTCTGCCTGACAGCGACATCGAGCTGTTCCGGCGTTGGGTCAATGAGGGCGCGAAGGATGACACTCCCGAGTCGGCGCGCGGACCGCAAGTCCCAACCGAGCCGCCTACATACGATCAGCCGCCGGTGCTGACCGCCGCCTCTTATTCACCGGACGGGAAGTTGCTTGCCGTCGGCGGATATCGCGAGATTCTGATCCACAAAGCGGATGGGTCGAAGATCCAAACACGGTTGCTGGGCCGCTCCGATCGAATTCATTCTGTCGCCTTCACGCCGGACAGCAAAACACTCGTGGCCGTGGGCGGCACGCCGGCGCGGTTCGGCGAAGTGCAGGTCTGGGACCTTGCCTCGAAAAAGCAAGTCCATTCGGTGATGGCGACGACGGATACACTCTTCGGCGGAGCGCTATCGCCGGAGGGAACCCACGTGGTCGTCGGCGGAGCCGACAACAGCGCGCGGGTCATCGAAATCGCCTCGGGCAAGGAGATCTTCAAGGCCGGCCATCACGAGGATTGGGTGCTCGACGGCGTCTTTGGAATGGACGGCAAGCGGATCGTCACGGTGGGGCGTGATCGCGCCGCGAAGCTGGCCGACGGCGAAACAGGCGCCTTCCTCGAAAACGTGAATTTCCTGCGCGACCAACTCCTTACGATCGCTCGGCATCCTCGCCGCGACTACGTCCTGATCGGCGGCATGGATCGCGTCCCGTATCTCTACATGATGGACCGTCCACGCGCGTTGAAGATCGCGGACGATTCCACGCTGGTCCGGAAGTTCGACGAGCAGGAGGCCGCGATTCACGCCCTGGCTTTCAGCCCGGACGGGAGCCGGGTCGCCGTCGGCGGCATCGCCGAAGTCGTCAACATCTACGACACCGAGTCGGGTGACGCTGTTGCGGCTTGCAAGTTGCCGGGCGGAGGTGTTTACGTGCTCGAGTTTCATCCGGACGGCAAGCAGTTGTTGACGGGCGGATTTGAGGGCCGCTTACGACTGTTCGACGTTTCAAGCGGCAAACAATTGAAAGAGTTCACGCCCGTTCCACTCGAAAAAGGACGGTTGCGTTCGGCCCGCTAGGGCCCGGGTAGCAGGAAACATCGCGATATGAAACACCGGCTGCTGACATTGTTCTTCGCCTGTGCCGTCACGGGGTGGTCCGCCGGGCCTTCGCTCACCATGATGGAGCCCTGGGGAGCGCAACGCGGCACGGCCGTGACTTTGACACTGAAGGGATACGGCCTCACGGATGGAGTACGTGTTCGCACCTCTCTGCCCGGGGCTGTGACGGAGTTGACCTCGGAGCGTCCAGGGCGCGAGTTGCCGCTTCTGGTCGAGATTGCCAACGACGCCAAGGTGGGCTCGTACCCGATTCGGATTGAGACCGAAGCCGGAATTTCGAACGTGCTCCTATTCACGGTCGGCCCCTTCAAGGAAGAGACCGAAGCGGAATCGGAAACGATGAGGCAGATGTATTCCAACGATTCGGCCGAGACCGCGCAAGAAGCGGTGCTGCCCGTAACGATCAACGGCTCGCTGCGTGGCGCCGACCGCGACTGGTACCGCGTGGAGGGGCCGGCGGGCGACGAAGTCGTGGTGGAAGTCGAGGCGCGGCGGCTGGGCTCCGCCATTGACGCGACGATCGAAGTGCGCGACAGCACCGGTAATACGATCGCTCGCAACAACGACGCGCGCGGCATCAATGTCGATCCGCGCGCCCAAGTGACGGTTCCCGCGGATGGTGTAGTTTTCGTCCAGGTGCATGACGCGCGATTCAGCGAGCAACGCATGAATTTCTATCGCCTACGTGTGGGGCGCTACATGTTCGCGGACGCGGTGTTTCCCCTCGGCTGGAAGCGTGGCGAAACGGTGGATGTGCAACTGCTCGGAGGCAGTCTCGAGCAGCCGGTGACGGTGAAGCCGGACCTATCCCCGGAAGCAACCGCAACAGGCCTGGCGGATCTCCACCTTCCGGATGCGAATTCCGCCTTGCCGCTTCGAATGGTCGTCGGGGATGACGATGAGATCTTGGAGCCCGCCGGCAAAGGACCGCACCAGCTAGACCCCGGTGTTGTTGTCAACGGACGCATCGCCTCCCCCGGTGAGGCGGATGCGTACCGTCTCAAGGTTAGCCAGGGCGAGCAGTGGATGATCGAGACGCAGGCCGCCGGGCTCGGAACGTCAGCTTTGTACGGGCTGTTGACGCTGTACGGCAAAGAAGGTAAGAAGCTTGCATCGGCCGGCGACCAGGAACCGGAAGAACCGCTGTCGATCATCTCGTCGACAGGTGAAACATTCGGGGATCCTCACCTGGGCTTCGAAGTCCCCGAGGGCGCGACCGAGGTGACGATCAGGATTGAAGATTTGCTGGGTCGCGGCGGACTCGAGTACGGCTACCGCATCGTAGCCCGCCGGCAGCCCCCGGACTTCACGCTGACCCTCGCAACCCCCCACGTGACAATTCCAAAGGACGGCAGCAGCGTTGTGAATGTGAGCGTCACGCGGCGCGGATTCATGGGCGCGGTCCGTTTGGTGGTCGATGGGTTGCCCGACGATGTCGAGGCGCGCGGCGGGCACATTCCCGCCGAGACGGGCGGCATGACCACGTCGCGGCGTTCCCGCAACGGTGTCGTGACGCTCACACCGAAACCCGACGCCGAAACAACGGATCTCGACCTGAGCGTCTGGGGCGAGGCAACGGCCGAAAACGGCCGCGCGATTCGAGTTCGCGCTCAGCCGCCGGGCATGCTGACCGGCGTTGCCGGGCGTGGTCAGAAGGCGGTTACCGCTCCCTGGTTGGCGGCAAACATCCCGGCGCGCGTTGCGGAACCGGAAAGAGCCGTCCTGAAGTTGCTCACGCCTCAGAACGTGCGACTGATTCAAGGGATGGAGACCAACGTCCTCTGGGAGTTTGACTCCGAATCGGTCAGCCCGGTTGGCCGCATCAGCGTCGGCAACACACCGGCCGTTGGCAACATTCGCGTCACCGGAACGGCGAAGATCAAAGAAGGTGCGAAATCCGGACAGTTCGACGTCGTGACAACGATGGGTACTTTGCCGATGAAGTTCGACCTGATTATCAGTGCACAGGCCATGATCGACGGCCGGGAGCAGACGATCTACGCCCCCGCGCTGACGGTGGACGTCGTGCAGGGGTACCGCATTGATGCGCCGAAGCATATCACTGAGATTCCGCGCGGCGGAAGCGCCGACATCTTGGGACGTTTTCGTCGCGAGCCGGATTTCGCTTCGCCGGTAACAGTCAAAGCGGATAACCTGCCCTTGGGCGTGCGGTGCTCGGCGGCGGAGATCAGTGGCGCACCGGAACATTACCGGTTGGAATGTGAAGCCGACGAGTCGGCGAAACCGGGCGAATACGAAATCGAGCTGGCGCCGACGTCGGTGCTGGCGGGACGTGACACCGAGCTCGTGCCTTACAAGATCGAGCCCGTCACGACGCGTGTCTCGATCACGAAATCGGGGAAGATGGCGCGGGCGCGGTAACAAAGAACGGAGTTCTTTATGTCAGGGAAACGACTTTTCACAGCAGGTCTTGGGTTGTGGCTGATGTTGGCGGCGGGATCGATCGGTGGGAGGGCTGAGTTGCAGCCCGTCAAGCTGGTCCTGGAGCCGTCATCGTTGAGTTTGACGTCGCCGGACGAAGGGCGGCGGGTATTGGTCACCGGAGTCACGGCTGACGGCGAAAAGTTCGATTTAACGAGCCAGGCTCGTTTCGAGCCCGCCGGCGAAACAGTTCGTTTCGGAAAAGACGGCTATCTGTACGGTGTCTCCTCGGGCGCGGCCATGGTTAAGGTATCGGCGGGAGGCCAGTCCGCCGATCTGAGCGTCAATGTGGGCGATCTTTCGGGCGAGCGCCCCGTCAGCTTCCTCCGCGACGTCATGCCGGTTCTAAACAAACAGGGCTGCACCTCGGGACCATGTCACGGTTCCGCAAAAGGGAAGAACGGCTTCAAGCTTTCGCTACGCGGATACGACCCTGAGTTCGACTACCAAGCGTTGCTGTATGACCTTTCGGGAAGGCGCTTCAACCGTGTCGACCCGGCGCAGAGCCTGATGCTCTCAAAGCCCGCGCAAGCGGTTCCGCACGAGGGCGGGCTGATGATCGAGAAGGGCTCCCGTTACTACGACACGATTCTCAAGTGGATTTCAGCGGGCACGCCCTTCGGAGACGAAGCGAAACACTCCGTCGCGAAGCTGGAAGTGGCCCCGGCGGAAGTCTTCATGGGGCGCCCCGGCATGAAGCAGCAGATTCTGGTCGTGGCGCATTACGGTGACGGTTCCGTGCGTGACGTGACGCGTGAAGCCGTGGTCGCGAGCAGCCAGGATACGACGGCGAAGATTGTCGATGGCGCGATCGTGCAGGGCGAGCGGATGGGCGAGGCGACGCTGCTCGTCCGCTACGAAGGCAAGTTCGTGATCGTGCCGGTGACGATCCTGAATCCCGCGCCGGGCTTTGAATGGAAGCAGCTTTCGCGGCACAATTACATCGACGAGCACATCGACGCCAAGCTCAAGCGCCTCAAGATCCAGCCCTCTGAGGTCGCCGACGACGGTGTCTTCCTGCGGCGTGTGTATCTTGATCTGGTCGGGATTCCTCCGACGCCCGCCGAAGCGCGCGATTTTCTTGAAGACCCCGAGAAATCACGCCTCAAGCGCATCCGGTTGATCGACAAGTTGATGAAGCGCACCGAGTTCGTCGACCATTGGGCGCTCAAATGGGGCGACCTGCTGCAATCCAATCGCAAGTACCTCGGCGAGAAAGGTACCTGGGCCTTCCGTCAATGGATTCGCGATCAAATCGCGACGAACCGCCCCTACGACCAGGTCGTCCGCGAGCTCATCACCTCCACCGGCAGCACTTATCAGAACCCGGCGGCCAACTTCTTCCGCGTCAACAAAGACCCGAAAGAAGCGATGGAAAAAACGAGCCAACTGTTCTTGGGCGTCCGCATGACCTGCGCGCAATGCCACGACCATCCCTTCGAGCGCTGGACGCAGAATCAGTACTATCAGCTCGCCGCCTTCTTCGCCTCCGTCGGCGTGAAACCGGGCTTCGACAGCGATGAGGAGATCGTTTATCTCAAGCGCGACAACAACACGGTCAAGCATCCCAAGACAGGCAAGGTCGTGGAAGCGGAGTACTTGATCGCGAGCACCGGCGCGCCCCCCTTGAACGCCGAGGAGGATCGCAGGCGCGGGCTGGCGGAGTGGTTGACCTCCGAGAAGAATCCCTTCTTCGCGCGCGCGATCACGAATCGTCTGTGGAGCTACTTTTTCGCGCGGGGCATCATCGATCCCGTGGACGACATTCGCGCTTCGAATCCCCCGGTGAACGAAGCGCTGTTGCAGGCCCTCGCCGATGACTTCGTCAAGAACGGATACGACCTCCAGCACGTGATTCGCACAATCGCGAATTCCCGGACGTATCAAACCAGCATCACGGCCAACGAGTGGAATGAGAAGGACGAAATAAACTTCTCCCGCTTCCTGCCGCGGCGCTTGACGGCTGAATCATTGCTCGATGCGATGACCGTCGCGACCGGCTCCCGACCCGAGTTCGAAGAAGTGCCGCTCGATTTCACGGCGCAGCAGTTGCCCGACCCGCACGTGGGCAAAGGCGGGTTCCTCGACATGTTTGGACGGCCCGAGCGCGAGTCGGCTTGCGAGTGCGAGCGCCGCAACGAGATGAGCTTGCCGCAGGCCATGAGCCTTGTGAATGGCCCGACGCTCGCGGAGGCGATTGCTGACTCCGAAGGCAGGCTGGCGAAGGCGATTCTCAACGGCAGGCCCGATCGAGACCTCGTCGAGGAGCTGTACCTCGCCGCTCTGAGCCGCTTCCCGACGCCGGGCGAAATGGACAAAGCTTTGACCTATCTGCGCCAAGGAACGGGGCGCGCCGCGAAAGCTCAGGATCTGCTTTGGGCTCTGATCAATAGCAACGCGTTCCTGTTCAACCGCTAAGCAGGGAACGAGGCGCGGGTGTCAACCCGAGGGCCCGCGGACGCAGGGGTTGTCAAAAAATGGGGACTGTACCAAGCGGCACCTCTCAGATTCTTGGCTTTGCAGCCTTTCAAACGGCGCGCCGTGGACTGTCCCCGATTGTTTCACCATGCCCAAGCATCCAACGGAGGTAAAAAAGATGACTGCCCGACTCGCCGCCGCGATCATCCTGGCACAATCCGTACTCCTCGCCGCCGCGCCGTCGCTCCTGCGGATCGAACCCCGTGGCGGGCAGCGCGGTGAGGCCGTAAAGCTGACTTTATTCGGCCGCGGGCTCGACCAGGAAGCCTCCATCGAAACCAGGATTCCCGGCGCGGTGACGCCGTTGTCGCCTCCCAAGGGCTCGATGGCGCGAGGACGCGAGCTTCCGTTTCTCATCGAGATCGATCCTCAAGCGAAAGTTGGGATTTATCCCGTTCGCGTCTCATCGCCCGACGGCCTGTCAAACACCCTCCTCTTCACGGTAGGCGCCTTCCCCGAGGTTGCCGAGCAAGAGGCCGAGCTCATGGAGCCCGAGCCGACGAATGACTCCTCCGAAAACGCTCAATCCATCAAAACCCCCGTCATCGTGAACGGGACGCTCTACGGTCCCGACCGCGACTACTTTTCGTTTGACGCCGATCAAGGCCAACAGCTCGTGATCGAGGTCGAAGCCCGGCGCATCGGCTCCGCGGTAGACCCGCTGATCGAGGTGCTCGATTCGTCGGGACGCAGGCTCGCTTGGAACGATGACGCGCCGGGAATCGGCGTTGATGCGCGCGTCGATGTCAGGTTTCCCGAGAAAGGGACCTACTTTGTCGCTCTACGCGATTCCAAGTTCAGCGAACAAAAGCAGGACTATTACCGCTTGAAGATCGGTAACTTCACCTACGCCGACGGCCTCTATCCGCTCGGCTGGCAGCACGGCGGCGAGACGGAAGTCGAGTTCGTGGGCGGTAGCCTGAGCGAGCCGCTGCGAGTTCGGCCGGATCTTTCCACCGAAGACCTCGCCGCGGAGTTCGCCATGCTCTATGTTCCTGGCGACGCAGGAGCGCTCCCGATGCCCTTCGCGCTCAGCGAGGCGCCGGAGATGCTCGAATCAACAGGCAAGCACAGCACCCTCGATCCCGAGTCCTGGATGAACGGCCGCATCTCCAAGCCGGCTGAGATCGACACCTACGTCGTGAACGTGAAGCCGGAAGAACGCTGGTCCATCGAGTTGCACGCAACAACTCTGGGCACTTCGCGCCTCTACGGCGTCCTCACCGCACGCACGCCCGGCGGCGACGAGGTTTCTTCCACGCGCAGCCTCACCGCCGAGGAGAAGCTTTCGAACCTGGACGTTTCAGAAGACACCGGCATCGACCAGTTCCTCTCTTTTCGTGCCGTGGAAGGCCACAGCCGGATACATATCGAGGTCGAAGATCTGCTGGGCCGCGGCGGGGCGGACTTCGGCTATCGATTGATCGCGCGCCGCCGGAGCGGCGACTTCACTCTGACGCTGCGAACCCACGAAGTGAATGTTCCCGCGAACGGCACGGGCATCGTTACGGTCAATGCGGAGCGTCGCGGCTATGACGGTCCGATCCGTCTGTTCGTCCCCGAGTTGCCCGACGGCCTGGCGGTCGCGGGCGGCAACATGCCGCTCTATGAAATCGCGGGCAGCACGAAACAGGGTTCGTCTGGATTGTTGACGTTGACCCACGAGAAGGGCGCCGAACTGCGGCAGGCAGCTCTTCAAATCTGGGGTGAAGCCGAGATCGACGGAAAGCTGGTGCGCCGCCGCGCCCGGGGTCCGGGGCTGGAAGTGAACGTTCAAAGCGCGAACGAGATTTCGCGGTTGGCGCGCGGCTTTAGTAGCGCGAACATCGCCCCTTGGCTCGGTGCGGATTTACCGGTCCGGATCGTCCCCGAAGTTCCCGCGGCAATTGAAGTCAGCACTGCGCGCTACATGAGGGTGATTCCAGGCCTAAAGTACGAGCTCAATTGGAAGTTCAACAGCCAGGACGAAGACATCAGCCCGCCCAAGAACATGGGTGTCCGCAAAACACCCAACGTCCGCACCTTCAACCGCCCCCGTAAGGAAGACAAAGGCAAAGCCAACGGTACGTTCGACGTAGGCAGCCAACTCAGTTGGGGCCCGGGCAAGTACGAAATGGTTCTCACCGCCCAGATCAAAGTCGACGGCGACGAAGAAACAATCTACGCCCCTGCCATAACGGTCGATGTCATCCGCGCCTACGAGATCGAACCGCAAGTCACTTCCATCCAGCCCGGCGCCGAGACAGAGCTGCTGGCTGAACTCAAGCGCGAACCAGGCTTCTCTTCACCAGTGGAAATCAAGCCGGAAAACCTACCGTTGGACGTGGAATGCGAGTCCGTCACCGTCGCGCCGGATACGAATGCACTACGCGTCCCGTGCAAAGCAGGCCGCGACGTCGAGCCCGGCGAATATGAGATCGATCTTGCCTCCTCTTCCGTCGTAGTCGGAGATGAAGGCCGCGAAATCCCCATCACCCGCCCGGCCGTCAAGGCCAAGCTCCAAGTCATCCGCAAAGGCGCCAAGCTAGCCGCCCGCTGAAACTGTCACAACCGGGAAAGAGGCGCGGATGCAAATCCGTGCGCCTGCGGGCCCGGCTGCGGCTTGACACCTCGCAGGGGTGACCCTAAGACTGACTCGATCCGGGTAGGCAGCCGGCTATGAGTACGATCAGGCGAATACTTGCTCGATCACCTGACCATGATCAGTGATGGGTACAGGCCGCTTGCCCGCATAAAGCACCTTGGCCGGGTCAATCCCCAATGCGGCGTGAATCGTGGCCTGAAAATCCGGCACTGTGATCGGTTTCGTCACAGCCTCCCTGCCTAGTTCGTCGGTTTCACCAATGGCCTGACCCGTACGAAGCCCACCACCCGCGAGCAAGCAACTAAAGGCGAGCGATTGGTGACCCCGCCCGCCTTGACTATCGAACTCGGGCGGGCGGCCGAACTCCGTCGAAACAACGATCAGAGTGCGGTCAAGCTGCCTGTGTTTCTCGAGGTCCTGAATCAGGGTCGCAAGGCCCTGGTCCAGGTCTCGAATGAGTAGATGTTGCTTCAAAATGCCTTGCTGATGCACATCCCATCCGGAACCGTTCAGGAAGTTCAAGTTGAACGAGACCTCCACGAAACGCACTCCCGCGCCAACAAGCCGCCGAGCCAGCAGGCATCGCTGCCCGAACTCGCCGCCATATCCCTCGCGCAAAGAAGTCGACTCTTCATTGAGGTTGAAAACCTTCATGAAGCGCGGTCCCGCCATCCGAAACCCTTGTTCGTTGACGTCGATTTGTGATCGCACGGTGGGATCGCCGGCATGCTCTCGTTCCAGCCGGTTTCGCAGAGTTCCAAGCAGCATCTCGCGCCGCTGTTGCCGGGCGCGATCGACATCCGGGGCCCGGGTCAGCCCGCCCGGCCCGGTCTCTGTCTGCGTCAGGTAGACATACCCGTGTCGCGCCCCCAGAAAGCCCGGGTCACGCATGATGTTGGGGTATCCCATCACTACGTAAGCCGGCACATCGTCCGACTTCGTGCCAAGCTCGTGCGAAACCACCGAGCCGATCGACGGATATTGCAGGGTCCCGCTCGGCTTGCGGCCGGTGTGCATCAAGTTGGACGCCGCGCCATGCGGGCCGACCAGATCGTGGCTGACCGTCCGCAAAGTGACGCAACGGTCCATCAAGTTCGCCATTCTCGGCAGGTGCTCGGCAACACGCACCCCCTTCACAGCGGTCGGAATCGAATCGTAGTACGACCCCGGTACGTTGCGCTCGGCGTCACCACGACATTTGGGATCAAACGTATCGATGTGCCCCGCCCCGCCGCCAAGCCAGATCATGATGCAAGCGTCGGCCTTGCCGCGCGGACCCTCGCCGACCCGGCCCGCGCCCGCCAACCCTCCACGAGCGCCTAGACCCATGCCGACACCGGCCGCGGCCGTCGTCTTCAGTAGGTCTCGTCGCGTGCCTTTCCAACTCGTCATGGCGTGATCCTTTTGTCGGGTTACGGAATGATCTTGAACTCCGGTGAGTTCGCCAAGGCCCAAATCACATCCTCATAGCGTTCACGGAAGGCCGATTGTAGAACCGTCGTCGGGTCGTCGCCCATCCGCACAGTGCGTTCTTCTTCCATGCGGATCAGATTGGACTCCTCGGACATGTGGTTGGCCCACGAGACTCGCTTGTCGGTTTTCTTCGATAGATCGATATCCGACAGCGACATGCTGGCTACGCGGCGGTCCGCGTAGGTCGGCTGTAGGTAGTCAACGAAGACGTTCGTCTCGTCGGTGCTGGGCGGACGCGACAGCAGCCGCAGATAGGTCTCGCGGACCATCTCGTCCAGCGGCCGATCTTCGAGCGCCAACCGGGTGAAACCGCTGTCGTCGGAGAGCCGCGTAATCCGGGTGCCCATCGGACCGTTTGCCAACATCAGGGTTTGCATCGGTGAAGGCCCATCGTCCCGCGTGCTGGCCGGATCTTGGCGCGCCTGGCGCCAACCGAACGTTGTCAATACGTCCACCAACGCCTGGGCCCGCGGTAAAGCCAGCGACGGACGGTCCCGCTCATTCGAGAGTGCTGTCATCTCCCATGCGCGCTCCGGAGTGCCCATATTCACAAACTGCCTCAACGGACGGTCGCCTAATGGGTTGAGATTCAGATCCTCAGAATCAAGACTCTTGCCCACGGCCAGGTGGAGGGAATCGACCAACTGCTCCGCACTCAGCCGCCTCGGAACGGGACCCGCCACGAGGGCGTCCCGTTCGCTGCCTGACTCGGCCGCGGCCGGATCGGGCTTTCGCTGATAAACGTGCGACGAAAAGATCAAACGCGCGAGATGCTTGAGGTCGTAGCCGCTCTCGAGGAACTGCCGTGCCAGATACCTCAGCAATTGCGGGTGCGAAACGTCCGCCTCGAACCAATCTTCGGCAGGCTCGACCATGCCTCGCCCCAAGTAACGCTTCCAGACGCGGTTGACGATCACCTCGCCAAAGCGCTCGTTCTGCGGATCAACCATCAAGCTCGCCAGTTGATGGCGACTCGCCACAGCCGTGTTGCTCGGAGGTTCGGCCACAACGGTAGCGCCGCTCAGGGCTTGGAACGGCCAATGCGCCTCAATCCGGTCACCCGGCTTCAGCGAAATCTGAACGTACGGTTTGCGCGCCCCCTCGCGGACCGGCACCGTGCTGGCCTCGGGCAACTCGATAGGGCTGCCGTCAAGCAGCGCGGCGACACTGAACAAATCTTTTTGCTTGAAAGGGTGAAACGGCGCGTCGTGGCAGCGGGCGCACGACAACTTCTGCCCCAGAAACGCCTGCGAAAGAATGTCGGCCTTCGCTGCCATCGGGGCATCATTCAGGCTCGCCATCGCGAACCCCCGAGGCGCGCCCTTATACAGGCTCCCCTCCATTTCGATCAGCTCCGTCACGAGGCGATCGAATGGCAAGTCATCGCTGAACGCCTGATGCAGCCACCATCGAAACGGACCGCTGTTATTGAGATCCGGCTTCAAGATGCTGGGATTCTCGGCCAAGACATCCTGCCAGTAGGGAATCCAGTGATCGGCCCAGCCCGGGTCGTTCAA
The DNA here is from genome assembly GCA_965206655.1 of Bryobacterales bacterium. Lineage (GTDB taxonomy): Bacteria > Acidobacteriota > Terriglobia > Bryobacterales > UBA6623 > JAPPLB01. Next base: position 105,203 of record CBDBKC010000035.1, read on the forward strand.
AAGACGCTCGATGGCCCGTTGTCTTCGCAGCTCGGGTGGGTCCTTCAGATACGCGCGAATCTCATCCGCCGTGGGGATGACTCCGATAGCATCGAGCGACAACCGGCGCAGAAACTCAAGGTCACTGGTCAGGGGCATGGGCCCGAGGCCCGCTTCTTCCAGCTTTACTTGAATGAACCGGTCGATATCGTTATGGACCGATTCTTCCGAAGCGACCCTGGGCGCGTCCACCGGAGCCTTGGTAGCCAACCAAGCGCGCACTTGGCGATGCCGATCGGCCCAAGCGGCCTCAACCGCATCATCGGCCGCGCGCCGCCGCGCCACATCTCCTTCGCTGTGTCGGGCAATAACCTTCGCCTCGTAGGCCTCCCAGCCCTCGTTCGTCAGGAACGGCGTCCCAGCACCCCCGAGCAACCGGTCGAGTTCCCCGTCACGGGAGTAACTCAACGACAACTCAGCCGGATCGGGAATCAACCCATACCCGCCGATCAGCGCGATGAGTGTGAACTCGTGCTCGCCGCCGTCGAGGTCCATGGTCACCAGCACGTCTTGATGAGGAACACTCGCCGGGCGAAGAGGAGGTTCCACAAACTTCGGGGGCGGCGGCAACTCGTCGTTGCTTGACCGATTCGGCACCTGGCGTTTGGTGGTTGCCAGTATTTCCCCGTCCACTTCAAAGCGGGCCGATCCCTTGGAGCGAAGCCGGAAACGGTAGCTCCCCGCTGGTAGCGCCGCTTTCATTCCTGCCTTCAGTGCGAACGGCTCGGAGTAATCCAACGCCAGAGCGTTTTTCGAGAACTTGGTTGGCAGCCGCGGAAAGCCGAATGCTGACTCGGTGTAGCTGAAGGTCGGAGTCAATCCGATCAAGTCGATGTCGCGAGCCTTGTGGTGTACGTATTTCTTGTCCCACCCCGCCTCAGCTTCTTCGGGAGTCGACGGGGGAGCAGGAGCGAGGTTCTCATAGATCTCGACAACAACGGGCCCCACCGTTTCCAAAGAGGCCTCCAAGACCGGGTTTGCCACCACGGCCAAGGGAGCAGCCAAGCAGAGGATCAGTCCGAGACGGACCGTCGGAGGAATCAAACTCAGCCCTATGCGATCACCAAAAGGTTTGTAGCCCATCAAGGAACCTCGTGCCGATTCAAGCACGCCACGGCCTGCCGTCGACCGGCATCCGACACGCACTCATAGATATTATCCCCCAACGCGCGATGAAGTCCAACGTAGAGATGGGGATTCTCCACCGATCCGGCCGCCACTCCGTCCGTCGTCGCCATCCAAGCGCATCGTATGCAGGCGACAGGGCTATACTCCTAGCGATACCGCATAACCGACAACAAAGGGTGTCCGCGGTCACAATGCACGGGAGGTACCCGCTATGTACAAGACGGTTTCCAACATGCTCGAACGCTACGAACGGGGCAAGATGAGCCGCCGTCAGCTCGTAATCGGACTGACGACCCTGGCTGCCGCTTCGCCCGGACAAGCCGAGGCTTCAACATTCAAAGGCGTCGAGGTGAACCACGTTGCTCTGAACGTGACGGACGTGAAGCGCTCACGAGATTTCTATCACAAGCATCTCGGGCTTCCCGTCGTGAACGAGTCCGATCGGAACTGCTTTCTCGGCCTGGGACGAAATTTTCTCGCTCTGTTCCAAAGCTCCAGTCCGAGCATGAACCACTACTGCCTGGCTATCGAGGATTACGACGCAACGAGCGTGGCCGCGACTCTCGATGCGGAAGGATTGAAGCCGCGGCGGACCCAAGACCGCGTTTACTTCAAAGACCCCGATGGCTTGACCGTGCAGTTGTCATCGAAAGACCACCAGCCGTAGGGCGGCTTTCATCGCAGGCGACGCCGCCGGACATCTTCGGGAGCAGGCGTAACAACCTGGGTCAGGTACGCCCAAGGAGCAATCATGCAGACCAACAGTTCATCAAAATCCGGCCGGCGCGGATTCTTCCAAAGCCTTCTGGCCGGCTCGACAGCGGCTAGTCTTGCCGGCTTGGCACAAACCAAGTCTGCGTTCGCCCAATCCATAGACAAAGTTCGTGGAATGGGGGCCGACTGGAAGGAGGATGGCGGCTACTGGAGTAAAGTCCGTGAGAAGTTCATGTTGGAAAAAGGACTCGCGTACCTAAACACCGGCACTCTGGGGCCGACTCCCCGGCCCGTGTACGAGTCTCTTGTGGATTACTGGCGGCTCATGGCGGTTAATCCCCACGAAAACAGCATGATCTTTCAGAACCGAATGGAGGAGATCCGTTCCAAGACGGCAAGCTTCCTGGGCGTGTCCCCCGACACGATCGCGATCACTCGGAACACGACCGAGGGAAATACCATCCTGTGTCACGGGCTGGATCTCAAGCCGGGGGACGAGGTGCTCATCACAGCCTTTGAGCATGCCAGCAACCGTGAAACCTGGCGTCGCCAGGCTAAGCGGTTCGGTTTGGTGGTCAAGCAAGTGCAATTCCCCATTCCGCCCTCTACCCCGGGCGTTATTCTCGATGCGTTCGAGAAAGCGATTACACCCCGCACCCGTGTGATGCACTTCGCAAATCCTCTCGGGAGCACAGGCTGCTTTCTACCAGTCAAAGCGTTGGTCGAACTGGCTCATCAGCGTCGTATCCTGTGCTTCGTCGATGGTGCGCACAGCATCGGCCAGATACGCCTCAATCTGGCTGAGTGGGGTGTCGATGGCTTCGCCTGTAACGCCCATAAGTGGCTGGCCGGAGCGGCCGGCGTGGGAATCCTCTTCGTCAAAGAGAATGTGCAAGACCGCGTCTGGCCCAATATCAGTATCCTGCCCTGGGATCGGCCTCCTCGGGGAGCCCGGAAGTACAGCCTGAGTGTGGGTCGAAGACCCTGGCCTGTTGTCGCCTCGCTGGAGGACACGCTCGACTTTCAGAACGCTCTGGGACGCGACAGAATCGAACAAAGGACAAGAGATCTCGGGACCTACTTAAGAAAGCAGGCGGCCGCAATCGATCGTGTGAAACTCTATACGCCAACGCAACCGAGCATGTCGGCCGGCATTACGAGCATCGGTGTGGACGGTGTGTCAGGGAAGAAACTGAAAGAGTATCTCCGACAAAACTACGATACATATGTGCCCGGCGGCAGCAACCGCCCGGGGGCGCCCGTCCGATTCTCGACTCACTACTACAACACCTTCGAGCAGGTCGACACCGTCGTTCAAGCACTCCGGGAAATGGCTTCGAGTTCGGCCTAGAAACGCGCCAGTCTTCCCCAGCGTCACCCTAATCTTGAATCGGTTACCGTGGGGATATATCGGGTTCGCACGCCGAACCGGCATTGCGGACTCCCTAACCGGCACCTTCGTCGGGCATAGTTCGTGTGTGGTTGAACGTGTATTCGCCGAGCAGACGCTCAACACCTGCTTCATCTCGGGCAATCAGGCGGGCAATCATCTTGCTCGTGGGCGCGGCCTTCATCAATGTGATCGACTCCTGATAGATGACGCTGCGCGTGCTGGAGTGAATAGGGATGTCCGGCAACCGGAACTGCTCGACGCCGCGCTCGTCATACATGCGGAGATCGACTCGCTTCGCGCCGGTTAAGTCGGCGGCTAAGCGCGCGATGAGGATGTCGTCTTCGGCCGTCACGGTGCACTCAACACCGCCTCCAATAGGAACCTCGTATTGGCGGACGCGCAAACCTTCCCCCACGGCGCGCTTGAGCAACGCATCGCTCACAACCATCCGCAGACTTCCCTCGCGCGCTAGCTCGCGAACTCCCTCGACCAGCGCAATCACTTCGCGGAGCTGCGCTCCGCAGCTATCGCAGGCGAGTAGATGCTCTTCAACAGCTTCTTCTTCCGCAATCTCCAGCTTGGCGAGCCAATAGTCGGCGAGGATCGCTGCGGCGATGGGTTCTGAGCAAGCCGGCGGTTGACCCTTGTCTGCAGTTGTCATGCGGCAACACCCATGCACTCGCGTAGCTGCTGGATCGCCCGATGGCGAATGACCCGGACGTTGGCTTCAGAAAGGCCCAGGAAACTAGCGACATCGGCGCCTGTCTGCTCGTCATAAAAAGTCATGACAACGACCGAGCGCTCGCGTTCCTTCAGATTCTGCATACAGCGGTTGAGTTTCGCGCGGTCAAGATGTGGCAGGGACGGCTGAACCGATGTCTGTAAATCAGCGGCGAACTGGGCAAGTAGGCGTTCTTTTCTATGAGCGCTGCGCTTCAGGTTGAGCACTGTCAGCCGGCATGTTCCCAGCACGAAAGATGCAAGCTTCTCCGGTTTGCGTAGGCGACCTGCCCGTAGAGCTTCGAGTGTTGTGACGAGCACTTGCTGCATAAGGTCCTCCGAGGCGTGTTCGTCTCTCAAGTGGCGCAAGCCGTAGAGCCGAACACGAGGTGCCATTCGGCGGTACAACTCAGCCTCAGCATCGGGCCTTCTCCCTGAGCCGATCAACCGCACCAGCTCGGCATCCGTCAGTTCGGCGTTCATCAACCCATACATTTTATGTGTAACGGGAAAGCTGTTCGTTACACGTCCGGGTATCAGGTGCGGGCCATCCCACACAGCGGTCCGACGAGAAATAAGGAGAACACGGAGTGATTGCAAGCAAAGAGACAGATACGTGTATTGACGAAGTCGCGGCTGGGATCTATCGCATCTCTACGCCGCTTGACGTGATCCCGGGGGGATTCACCTTCAACTCATACTTGATAGTTGACGATGAGCCGCTGCTATTCCACACAGGGTGGCGGAAGGTATTCCCCGCCACCCTGAAAGCCATCGGAAAGGTGATGCCGGTCGAGAAACTACGCTGGATCGGTGGGTCTCACTTTGAAGGTGATGAGTTTGGCGCGCTGAACGATCTGTTGGCGGCTGCGCCCGGCGCGACCCCCTTTGGTGCGGAGATCGGTGTACTAACGTCTCTCGATGACTTTGCCGTTCGGCCTGCCCGCGGGTTTGCGGATGACGAAGAGTTTTCCATCGGCAGTCGCCGGATGAAGTGGTTCTACACGCCTCACGTCCCGCACGGCTGGGACTGCGGCATTCTGTTGGATCTTTCCACGAAGACATTGCTCTGCGGGGATCTGTTTACGCAACCGGGCGCGGACCTACCAGCCGTGACCGAATCAGAGATACTCAGTGCAAGCGAAGAGATGCGCGGGATGATGGACTACTACGCCCACGCAACGGGTACACCAGCCATTTTAGAGCGGTTGGCGGGGGTCGATGCTTCGATGCTCGCCTGTCAACATGGGAGCGCCTACCGGGGGGACACTGCCGCCCTGCTTCGCGAACTCGCAGACACAATCGCAAGGAGTGACTGAATATTCTTTGAGACAGGCCACATAGCGCCTGTCCGCCGTTAGCTGTCGAGATACCGGGTTATCACAGGCTAGCCATCGGGTCCGTCCCCACTTGAGGGCGAATTCGTGCATGACCTTGAGTCTTGCTGGGGCCTGTGAGGGACTACGCGGGGCGCCGGAAGATCTTCGCCTCTGGGCTGAAGCTAACGTCGTCGTCAAGCGGGAACATAGGTCGGCGGCAGCGGGTGTGACCCAAGCTCTTGAGATTGGCGCTTGTGGCGCCAGGGGCGTCCACATTGAGGTAGCAGGCTGCTCCCTCCTCGAACATGTGGAACTGGCAATGGGGCGACTTGACGATGACCGTGTCAAAGCTCCGCGGGTCCTGGCCGAGGGAGTAGAACAGAGACCGGTCGTAGAGACTCACCGGTTTGCTGGTAACCGTCAAAGTGTAGTTGCGGCTTTCGAGTAGAGCGGAGCGGCCGCCATCCCAGATGCCGCCGTGGGATTCGTTGCGGAACCGTCCGTCGGAGAGCATGCGGACTTGGCATGTCATTTCAAGGGGCGTGAAGCGTGGATCGAGGCTGCCGCCCAGCGGCACGCGGATGCTCGCGCCTACGCCGGCGTCGAAGGCTGCGGCGACCGCTGGGGCATCGACAAGCGGTACAAGGGCGGTCCGCTGATAGCCCGCTTCAACGAGCGCCCGGAGAATAGCGTTGCTGTCACCGGACGCGCCGGAACTGGTGGCGTCGGCGGCGTCAACCAACACCGCGGATCCCTGGGCCGCGGAAGCCCGCCGGACGCCCTCGGCGAGGCCGGTGAGGGGCTGTTGGAGATGGGCCCGCATCTCCCAGAAATCGTTCGCGATGGCGACGGCTTCGCGTTCGGCGAGCTCGGCGCTATCGTCGGTGACGATAAGCGTGTTCGAGCAAAGCTCGGGGACATCGGTGAAGGGATTCCCGATGAACATGCCGGCGGAAAGGCCTCCAGGGCCGTTTTCGACTTCGATGGCCCGCTGCACACATCGGCCCCACATGCCGCTGGACGTTTGCAACTCGTTCCCCCGCACCAGTGCCGGAATGGCTACCCGCGCGGTTACGGGCTTCACTTGCCCGGAGAGGAGTCTGACGAGCAAACGGGCGGAACGCTCTCCGGTCTGAAAGAAATCGACGTGCGGGTACGTGTGGAAGAGAACGACCGCGTCGGAGTGCTCCACGATGGAGTCCGTGAGAATGCCGTGCAGATCGAGAGAGGTTACGATGGGGATTCGTTCGCCGACGATCTTGCGGGTTTCGGCGAGCAGATAGCCCTCGACGTCATGCTCGGTCTGGGCGGCCATCGCGCCATGGAGCGAGAAGTAGATGCCGTCGACCATGCCTGCATTCCGCACGGCACTGAGGAACGCGGTAGCGATCCGGGCGAAGGCGGGGTCCGCTACGGGTCCACCGGATGTGACAGCACGAGCGCTGAAGCCTGGGACGACTTCCATGTCGGGATGCTGGGCAAAGACGCTCAGCGCGCCGCCGATCTCGGATTGAACGTCCCGGTGGGCTTCCAGCATCTCGCGGCCGGATGAGACCTCGAAATTATCAAAGCGCCCCAGGACCGGGTTGAAGGAAGAGATCTCCTGTTTGCACTCGTTGATAAGGATTCGGGGCATCAGAAACAGGATAGCCGAGCGCCATCAAGCCCGGCTCACACTCCCCGGCGCCAAAGAAACCAAACGGACCCACCGCGGCCGAAACCCTCCAGCCCGCCGAATCCCCCCCAACGCGAAACGACCCGACCGCCCGCATCCAATAAATACCAAACCAAGCCACCCGCACCGTCAGCCAAAGATTGGCTCAACCGCTGCCCGGATCAACGGCCCAACCCGTTTGACGAGTCACAGCGCGTCCAACCCAATGCCCTCAACCACTTGGCCCAAAAACACGCCGGAAAACTTGACACCCCATGCTACCGTCAAACCGCCAGGCCGGTAAGGTGTGTTCACCGCACCAACCCGACCACTCCTCAGCCATTCTTTCAACCCGTTCTTTGACAACCCGCAGCGCGAACCTAGGCGCGAAAAATCGATACCTCCTCGACCAGCCGCCGAACCCTCATCCGCCGGATCCAAACCGGGATGTGCCGGTAGCCGTGCATCTTGCCGGCTTCAGGCCCGACGCACCCCAAAGTGGGACAAAAACGGGCTCTTAGTGTGCCATTTTGTTCCAAAAGCGAACACACAGCGAAAACGCAAATGCCGCGGCCAACCCCATCCTCTCCCAGCTACCTTGGCGGTGGATCCTCTTTCATAGAATGGAGGCCATGTCTGAAGCAGGGATGCTCACCGACGAATTTCTCCACATCAGCCGCCACCAGCTTCGCGAGCGGCTGCGGCGGATTGAGCTTTGTGTTGCCAAGCTGGATGACGAGCAGCTCTGGGCGCGGGCGCATGAATCAGAGAACGCAGTCGGCAATCTGATTCTGCATCTAGCGGGCAACATTCGGCAATGGATTGTCAGCGGCGTGGGCGGCGCACAGAGAACTGATACACGCGAGCGTGACGCCGAGTTCACGCAACACGAACCGCTCGGGCGCGAGGAGATCATGTCAGCCTTGCGTCAGGCGATCGGCGATGCGGATGGTGTTCTGGCGTCGCTCACCGGTGAAGATCTGCTCGTGAAGCGGAAGATTCAGGTCTTCGAAGTAACGGCGCTCCATGCGGTCTACCACTGCGTGGAGCATCTGGCGGAGCACACCGGGCAGATCGTTTGGGCGACGAAGCGAATGACGGGTGAAGATCTGGGGATCTACGCGCACCTCAATGACGCGGAGAGCAAGTCACGCCAAGATCTGATGCCTTAGATACCGAGGCAGTTGACAAGACATGTACATCCTGTTTATTCTGAATGAACAGAACATTCCATAACGTTATGCCAAAACTATCCGCCGTCGCCGAGAAGTACATCCTGCATTGGGGAGAGATGGGAACCCGCTGGGGCGTGAACCGCACGGTGGCCCAGATTCACGCCCTGCTTTACCTCTCCCCCGACCCCCTCCACGCCGAAGACATCTCAAGCACCCTCTCGGTCGCGCGCTCCAACGTCTCGACCAGCCTTCATGAGCTCCAAAGCTGGGGACTGGTCCGTGTGGTCCATCTGCTGGGCGACCGCCGCGACCACTTCGAATCGATGCACGACGTCTGGGAGATGTTCCACGTCATCCTCGAAGAGCGCAAGCGCCGCGAGATCGACCCGACGTTGCAGGTCTTGCGCTCGTGTGTCGCGGATCTCGACTCGGCCAAGAAACCCGACAAGCATCAGCGGGAGCGTCTGGCCTCGATGCTCGAGTTCTTCGAAGGCATGACGTCCCTCTACGGCGAAGCCCAGCGGCTGCCGCCCCACACCCTGCGCGCCTGGGTTCGCGGCAAGGGCAAGGTTCGCAAGTGGATCGATTCTTTGCGGGGCGGGGCTGACTAAAAACTGAGATAGACAGGTGAAACGGTGACACGTCTGCTCAACACATTTCTGGATCTGTGGCGCTGGGAAGGCGCCATCAGCCGCGAGCGCTTTGCTCTGATCGGGGTCATCGGGTTCGCGATCAAGCACAACCTCGACCGCTTCCTGGCAACCGTTGTCTTCGATCGCGAGTGGGGGATCTTCAACTATTGGGTCTCGCCGTTCGGCGCGCTGTCGTTGACCGAGTTGCTCGAACAAGAGGGCAGCTTCATCGCGGCGCTGGTCGCGACTTCACTCCCCTTCATCTGGATCGGCGTGGTTCTTACACTGCGACGCCTGCGGGCGACGGGGCTGCCGGCCTGGATGGTCGCCGGATTCTTCCTGCCCTTCTTGAACCTGCTGTTCCTGCTGGTGCTGGCGGTGCTACCGTCGTCGGACGATGACGATGCGGTAGCGAGCCGTTCGCCGGGCGGTTGGATGCACCGCGTCGTGCCCGAGCACCCCATCGGCGCGGCGGCCTTGGGAGCGATGGGAACGAATCTGGCGTTCGTACCCCTAGTGATTCTCAGCACGGCTGTACTCAACGAGTATGGCTGGGGCCTGTTTGTCGGCATGCCCTTCTGCCTGGGCCTGTTGTCTGTGCTGATCTACGGTTATCACGCGCCGCGCGGTTTCGTGAGCTGCCTGGTCGTATCCACTGCGGCGGTGCTCATCGCCGGGGGATTCTTGCTGGCGTTCATGATCGAGGGGTTGATCTGTGTGATGATGGCCGCGCCGCTGGCTGTGCCCCTGGCTTGGCTGGGCTGCTTCGTCGGTTACCTGATCCAACGTCGCGGGCGACCCAGTGCGGCCGTACCTGTCTTTCCCGCCCTGATGGCGGCGATACCGCTCACATTTGTACTCGAACCGGCGGTCCGACTCGAGCCACCGACCTACGAAGTCATGAGCGCGATTGAGATCGAAGCTCCTCCACAGCAGGTCTGGAGCAACGTCGTCGCCTTCGGCGAATTGCCGGAGCCCGAGGATTGGGTTTTCCGCGTTGGCATCGCGCATCCCATCCGGGCCGAGATTCGGGGTACGGGCGTCGGGGCCGAACGCCATTGTGTCTTCTCGACAGGACCCTTCGTCGAGCCCATCGAAGTGTGGGACGAGCCGAAACTCCTCAAGTTTTCAGTGACCACCAATCCGGCCCCGATGCAAGAGTGGACGCCTTACGACGAAATCCATCCGCCTCACCTGCGGGGTTTCCTCGAGTCCGAGGGCGGGCAATTTTATCTTGTCGCCCTCCCCGGCGGCGGCACGCGCCTGGAAGGAACGACTTGGTATCGCCACAGTCTGTGGCCGGCCTCCTACTGGCAACTCTGGTCCGATGAACTCATACACCGCATCCACATGCGCGTCCTCCGCCACATCAAGCGCCAGGCCGAGGCCTTGTCCAGCGCGGATCACAGCACCGCGCGGTAGATATCCAGCAGATCAGCCTGAGTAACCGGCCGCGGGTTGAACCGCGCCGTCCACTGGTTCGCCGCCTCCGCGGCCAGTTTGGGCAACTCGCTCTCGGGTATCTTGTAATCCGTCAATCGTCGTGGGACCGCCGCTTGATCCAAGAGCGACTCTACAGTGTCGATGAGCGCCTGCACGCCAGCGGAACTCGTTTCGACCAAATCAGCATAGGCCGCGCCCGCCTCAGCCGCATTGAAGCGAATCACTGCCGGCAGCATCATCCCCACGGCGGCCCCATGGACGACGCCGTAGTGCGCCGTCAACGGGTTGGCGCAAGAGTGCGCAATGCCCAGCATCGAGTTCTCAATCGCGGCTCCCGCGAGGTTCGCGCCAAGCTGCATGCCCGCACGGGCATCCATGTCATCAGGTTGGGCCAATGCGCGAGGCAAGCTGCGACTGAGCAGACGCCACGCTGCCCGCGAATACATCTTCGAGACGGGGTTTCGCTTGCTGCAAACCCACGTTTCGAGCGCATGAGAGACAGCGTCAACCCCAGTTAAAGCCGTCACCCGAGCCGGCTGCGAGAGGGTCAGCTCAGGATCAAGAATAGAGATGGCCGCGGCAGCCTTGAGGTCGCCACACGCCATTTTTTGGTGCGTTTCCGGGTCGGCGATCAACGCGAACGACTGCGCCTCGCTGCCCGTGCCCGCGGTCGTCGGAATGGCAATCAGCGGCAACATCTCCTTCGCCGCCTTGCCAACGCCCCAGTAATCCCGCATCCGGCCACCGTTGGTCAGCAGGAAGTTGACGCCCTTGGCGCAGTCCATCGAGCTGCCGCCGCCCAGGCCGACGATCAGATCCGGCCTGAAGTCGTTGGCGACAGCCAATCCAGCGTCGACGTGCTCGGTCGTCGGATTTTCCTCGACCTCGGTGAAGGTCATGGACGCCAATCCCGATCCTTGCAGCGAGCGCAGCACGCGATCCGTGTGCCCCACCGCAACGATGCCGGGATCCGACACAACCAAAACCCGGCTCCCGCCTAATTCGAGCGCGAGTTCCCCCGCCCGCTCGACCGCGCCGGTCTCGAACACCACGCGGGTGCGCGGCCGGAAGTCAAACGGGTTCAGAGATTCCACGGATACGCCTTACGGGAGGAATCAGTAAACCCCGACCGCTACTGTCGTGCCCGTTTTTGAAAACGGCCGAACGTTGCGAACTCCATCCCAAGGGTAGAGTTCGATTGGAGCTTCCCGCTCACACTCGTCGCGCTCGGGGAAGCGCGGCATGAAGAACTCTTTCGTCAAGGTCGTCAGCAAGACGCGTCCGGTCTCGCCGTAACCGACCAGCGTATCCATCTCATCCGGATCGACGACCTGACTGACAGCCCGCGGCTGCGGCGGGTAGTAGATGATCGCGTGGTCGTCCGCCGGATCGAACGGTTTGTGGCAGGCGAGGCCCATCAGAGTGTTGCCGTAGGTGGCGGCGAAGTAGGCGCCTTCCAGGAGTTCTTCACGGGCGAAGCGATGGAATTGCGGGGTCATCTCCGTCCCGCCGCAAAACACACCGGTGACGCCCTTTTCCTTGAGGGAAACGCGGTCGGCGAGGGCCTCCAACAACTTCGGTGTAGTAAACAGACACTTGATGTTCGGATGACTGTCTAGGATGATCACCGCCTGATCAATACAGTGCTGCTTATAAGCTTCGGCTTCCTTGAAGTCACCGCGCTTGAGCAGCTTGATGACCCAGCGGGGGTCCAGATCGACCTGAAAACAAATGCCGCCGCGCACCTGCGCCAAGTGTTCTACAGCCAGCCGCAAGCGCCGCGGGCCTGACGGCCCCACCTGAATCCAATCCGAGTCGGGCGGGAAGAATTCGTCCGGCAACGTGTGGCTGAATTCCGAGTAGTCGATGCGGAAGTCTTCGATGTTGATGCGGCTCTTGGGAACGCCCGTCGTCCCTCCGGTTTCGAAAACGTAGATCGGCTTATCGGCGTACGCCTTAGGAACCCAGCGCCGGACCGGACCGCCGCGCAGACATTCATCCTCGAAGAATCCAAAGCGCTTCAGATCATCGAAGCCCTTGATTTCTTGCCGGGGATCCCAGTCTAACTTCGACGCGTAGTCGAGCCAAAACGGACAGCCCGTTTCAGGATCAAAGTGCCAAGCCACAATCTCACGCACATGGGCGTCAAGACGTTCGCGCGCGGCATCAAATTTCGGTTGCAGTTCGGCGGAGACTTCCGTAGTTGCCATGTTCTTTATCGTCAAAGGGCACGGCGCAACGCACCCTACTTTCCGGTTCTGTGGATCCCGCTCCTATTTGCCTCCGATGGCGTAGAGATGTGAGCGGGTCATGATAAAAAGGGTACCGTTTGCAACGACGGGCGTGCTGTAGATGGTATTCCCGAAGTTGATCTCAGAGAGCACTTCCAAGACGGGGCCTGCCTTCATAACGGTCAAATCGCCGTCTTCGTCGCCCAGCATCACCTTGCCGTCGACCACGTAGGGCGAACCCCAAACGGCCGCGAACATATCGTGCTCCCACAGCTTCTTGCCCGTCTCAACATCGAGCGCGTGGAAGAACCCGCTGAAATTGGGCGCGTAGAGAACACCATCGTCGATGGCGACAGTTGAGATCGTTCGCCGAAAGTCATGGTGCCACACCACCCCTGTCTTCGTAACGTCGCCCTTCTTCGTTCCGTCGATGGCCCACAGGTGCCCGACGCCTTCACCATGTTCGGGGTCTTGGCCAACGGCTACGAAGACCTTGTCGTCGTAGATGACTGGTGTCGCAATGATGTTGTTGCGGTCGCCGCGGCCCTGCTTCCACTCGGATCCTTTCGGGTTGCAGTCGAACGTCCAAATGAGCTTCCCTGTCTTCGGCGCGAAACTGCGCAGCCAACCGTCGCCGCCGGCGAAGATCACTTGGGGAACGCCCAGGATGTCGCCATATGCCGGTGAAGCCCACTGGCCATGGAGGATCGCGTCGCCGGGGGAGGCGTCCTCCCAGATGATCTCTCCCGTGAGCCGGTTGATCGCCAGAAAGCTTGGCGCGTCAGGGAACGGGATGTTGATGTGGCTCTCGTCCACGCCGTTTGAGGTATTGACGAAAAGGATGTCATCAATGATCAAGGGCGATGTCGCCGCCATGTTGTGCGGGAACACGCCGAGTTCCTCGTACATGTCGAGCTTCCAGATGACGTCTCCATCCGTTTCCGACGTCTCCGTCTCTTCCGTGTAGGGGCCGTCGTTCTTTCCGTCCCGGAAACCCTCGGTGTCGACCGCGATGATCTCCGCTCGGTTCGAAACGTAGTAGGCGACCTTGCCCGCCACCGCCGGAGATGAACAGACGCCCTGCTCGGGCCAGTCGTTGACCCGCCCGGCCTCGAGTTTCGCGTGTGTCATTTGCCACAGAAATTCTCCGTCGGACTCCCGGAAGCACATCACAACCCCGCGGTCACCGCCCAGCTTCGGATTCCGCAGCAGCTCGTTGTTGGTGCCGACAAAGATCTTGCCGTCGGCCACGACGGGGTTGCCGTAGGACTGCGAGCCCAGCTCGGCCGCCCACTTCACGTTCGTTTTGGACTTAATGTCCCACGTGCGGGGGATGCCCTTTTCGTCCGAGACCATGTTGCGGTCCGGCCGGCCGCCCCACATCGGCCAGTCAGCGCCGAAACTCGGGAGGGCAAGCGCCGTGACCAGGGCGAGTATCGAGAAGAGGATCAAGCTTCGAAATTTCATAGGGTCGTCCAAGTTCGGCGCAATCGGATACGGTCCGGAAGAACCGCCCCGGCCCATCTTCGCGGCTATCCCCCGGCGGGAGTCACCTTAATATTGTCGTACGAAATGTCCGCGGCCGAGTAGCCGTAAATGCCGGGGCTGCCATGCGTGTGGGGTAAAGTGTCCTCGGCTTCAATTGTCCATTCGTCCGGCTCCGCTTCACTCTTTTTCCACACCTTACCGCGAACCGTAGCCTTCTCGCCCCCGTCGGCGACATCCACCCGCAGCTTCATCCGATACCAGACGTCCGTATCGAACTCGAAAGGGATCACCTTAGAAAAGCGGATCAGCTCTGACAGCCAAGTGCGGATCATCAACTTCTTGCGGTTACCCATCATCGCCAAGGTATAGCGGTGCGAAACGAGTCCGATGTCCGGCTTGCGGCGGCCTTGTTGGGCCCCCATAACGTCCGCCTCGACGACATACCCTGAAGCTGCCGGATCCCCGAAGAACACCGTCGTCCGCCAGCTACGGCGATTCCCGGATGGCTTCCTCAGCACTTTACCGCCACCCTCGGCCGGAGCCACGGCGAATCGTCCCCGCGTGGCATTCCAGCCCGGCGGAACCGACTTATCTTCGTACGAATCAAAGCTTTCGGTGAATGGGACAGCCGGCCGCGCACTCACGCGGGAGGCGCCCTTTAGCCCGCCCACCGTGGCGACCAACATCCCGCCCTGGAAGTTCGAATCCGCGCTGAGTGTCAACTTGCCGGAAGACGATACGTCTCCGTTAAGCCCCTCCAACGACCATTCCGCCTTTGACTCGCCAATAAATCGCCCATTGGCGTCAAAGGTCCGGGCGACAAACTTGTAAGAGCCTCCCGGCGCAAGGATCACTTCCGCGGGCACAACCTGAACGTGCCCCGCAACCGCGCCTCCCGGCGCCCTGTTCGAAACAGCCTTGGCGGCTTTGGGCGGCGCGGCAGCAGCGGTTTTGCTCCCGATCGCGTACAGGACACTCGCCGTCATGAGGTAGACACGCCCATTCGCCACGGCGGGCGACCCGTTAATCTGCGTGGCGCTGCCGTCGGGATTCTTAAACTCCTCAACGTGCAGTACATCGGGTGGCTCGCGTCCGTTCATCTTCAGTGTGTGGAATTTGCCGTCGACGTCGGCGACATAGATTTTCCCGTCGACAATGATCGGCGAGGCCTTCTGAGCAATGCCGATGTTGTGAAGCCAGAGTTGCTCACCTGTCGAGGCGTCGAAGGCCACGAGATTCGCCGAATTGTCGACGTGGTAGAGGATTCCGTCATGGTGAGCCGGTGAGGCATAGCCGGCCCCGAATCCATCCACCTTCCACGCTTCCCTCGGTTTGCCCTCTGCGACCTGGCTCGCGTCCAAGTGGACCAAGCGCCCCATAGCCGTGCTCTCATCGACGTTCTCTTCACTGTGAGAAGCGTAAACATGGTGGCCGTTCACCAAGACGGAAGAATTGATGCCGCGCTTGCTGAGCGGGAAAGCCCAAACCTTCTTACCGGTCGCCACCTGTAGGGCATAGATGCCGCCGTCGCCGTTGCCCGTGATGAGTAGCCGCTCGCCATCAATGACCTCCACCACGGGGACCGAGTAGGTCGTATCTTTGGGGGCGCCGCCCGGCGTCGAAATCCACACGATCTCGCCGCTGCTCTTGTCGAGTGCGAAGAAGCGGTGACGCGGTATGAAATTGCCGCCCCAGCCGGCCGTCAGAAAGCTGACGATCACTAGATCGCCGTCGACAAGCGGGTCAACCGTGCGGCCGCCGAAGCCCGAGATACGTCCGACTTCTTCACCGAACGATCGCGACCAGACAATCTTGCCGTCGCGGTCAAAACATATGACCATTCCCTCAACGCCATGGGAGTAGACATAGCCGGTGTCCGGATCGCCGGCCAAACTGGCCCAGCCGACACGGTGATGCGGAATGTCCGTCTGGAAGATGTTGTAGCGATGCTCCCAGCGGATCTCGCCGGTTTCCGCGTCCAGGCACACGACTCTTTCCTGCCATCTCGTGGCGTCCTCGGGCTCGGCCAGCGTGATAACACAGACCCGGCCGTCCAGAACGATCGGAGTCGACCGCCCCCCGATCGGGGCTTTCCAGAGCAGGTCCTGGCCCTCTTGTGACCATTTTTCAGGCAAACCCGCCTCTGCCGACACACCATCGGCATTGACCCCACGCCAAGTGGGCCAGTCCGCCGCTGACGACGGGAGATGGATCGCTAACGCGAAGCCGAATACAAGCAAAATTCGCACTGTGGGACGCAACAGCATGGGCTTCTCCAGGTCCGCCATTCTATCAAATGACGTTTCTCGTCCCACTTCCGGTTACGGTCCTGTTTCGATCCGGCGACCGCCGGAACGCTTCCGACCCAGGCCCGACCCGTTAGCTAAGATAGGGAGGGACACGCTGTTTCTCGGCCCACTATGAGTTCCCCCACCGCCGAAACCGAGTTTTCCGCCGTCTCGCCCGTCGCGTCCCGGTCGGACGTTCTGGCGCACTACCGCCGCATTCGCGAGAACTCGCACTCGATCTGTTCGCCCCTGCGGACCGAGGATTACGTCATCCAAACCATGGACGACGTCAGCCCTCCGAAATGGCATTTGGCGCATACCACTTGGTTTTTCGAGACGTTTCTTCTCGAGCCGCATCTTGCCGGCTACAAATGTTTCCATCCCAAGTATGGTTTTCTGTTCAACTCCTATTACGATGCAGTTGGAGAGCGTCATCCGCGCTCCCGGCGGGGCTTGCTATCGAGACCCAGCGTGAGCGAAATCTACGACTACCGCGCTCATGTCGACCGCCACATGGAGCGGCTCATCGAGCAGGCCAGCGAGGCTGAGTGGGAGAGAATCGGGCCCCTGGCCGACCTCGGCCTCAACCACGAAGAGCAGCACCAGGAACTCCTCATTACTGACCTGAAGCACATCCTCGCCGAAAACCTGCTGAACCCGGCCTACGTCACTGAGCGCTTCGACGCTGGGGCAACGCCCGTGGCGACCCGCTGGCTGAGCCACGACGGGGGACTTCTCAACATCGGTTTCGAGGGCGAAAGTTTCAGCTACGACAACGAAGGCCCCCGCCACCGTGTCTACCTCGAGCCCTACCGGCTCGCATCAAGGCTCGTGACCAACGCCGAGTACATCGAGTTCATCGAAGCCCGGGGCTACGAAGATCCCTCTCACTGGCTCTCCGAAGGCTGGACCACGGTCCAAGAACAGAATTGGCAGGCGCCGCTCTACTGGACGCAATCAGGAGGCGCCTGGACGATGTTCACCCTCAACGGCTCATGCGAGGTCCGACCGGAAGAGCCCGTCTGCCATATTAGCTACTTCGAAGCCGACGCCTACGCTCGCTGGCGGGGAAAGCGCCTGCCAACCGAGGCGGAGTGGGAATGCACCGCCGCTTGCGAGCCGATCGAGGGCAACTTCTACGACACAGGCCGCTTCCATCCGGCACCCGCCGACGGCTCCCGACAGTTCTTCGGCGATGTCTGGGAGTGGACGCAGAGCCCCTACGCGCCCTATCCCGGTTTCCAGCCCGCCGAAGGGGCGGTCGGCGAGTACAACGGTAAGTTCATGTGCAACCAGTACGTGTTGCGCGGCGGATCCTGCGCCACATCGCGCCGCCATATCCGGCCGACTTACCGCAATTTCTTCCCGGCAAACGCCCGCTGGCAGTTCACCGGTCTGCGGCTTGCTTCCGACTGACGCTCCCACCCCCAGCTCAATAGAAAATCAAATGCCTGGCTCCGATGGTATCGAGTTCCACGATCACCATCCCCGAGTCGACGATTTTCGTGATGAAGTTGTTCGTGGCCTGACCAGCACACCGAAACAGATCCCGCCAAAGTTCTTCTACGACAAACGCGGTTCGGAACTATTCGAACGGATCACTGAACTTGACGAGTACTATCCAACGCGCACCGAACTCTCGATTCTCGAGGACCGAGCGGGTGAAATCGCCGACCTGATCGGCCCCGGCTGTCTGCTCATCGAATACGGCAGCGGGAGCAGCCGCAAGGTAGGCCTCTTGCTGGATGCACTTGAAGGCGATCTCACCTACGTCGCCATCGATATCTCACGTGAGCATCTGCTCGCGGCGTGTCGGCGCTTGTCCAAGGCGTATCCGAGGCTTGAAGTGATCGCCGTTTGCGCCGACTACTCCAAGCCTTTTCCACTCCCAACGCCCAGACGCGGCGAGCCCAAAAACAAAATCGTTTTCTTTCCCGGTTCCACCATCGGCAACTTCAGCCCCGAACAGGCGATCTCATTCCTCCGCAATACGGCCCGCCAACTCGGGCCGGGCGGCTCGCTGCTCATCGGCGTCGACCTCAAAAAAGATGAGGACACGCTACGCGCCGCCTACAACGATGCCGAGCGCATCACCGCCGACTTCAACATAAACCTGCTCGAACGCATCAACGAAGAACTTGACGCCGACTTTGATCTCTCCCAGTTCCGTCACAGTGCTTTCTACAACAACGAGCGAGGCCGCGTCGAGATGCACCTTGTCAGCCTCACGCCCCAGACCGTTCGCCTCAATGGCGCCTCTGTCCGCTTCGCCGCGGGCGAAACCATTCACACCGAAAACTCCTACAAGTTCAACATCGACGAGTTTCGACACCTCGCCCGCCGCGCCGGGTTTGAACCCACGGGAGTTTGGACTGACCGCGAGAAACTATTCAGTCTCCACTATCTGACCGTTGCCGGTTAAAGTCACAAAGCGCGCGGCTCCTGCCTAATCAGCGATAGGGGTGTTCAGCATCTCTTCGGCGTAGAGGGCCCCTGCCGGCGTGTCTTCGTGCTTGAAGAAGAGAAAGACATCCTTGTCGGCTTGCATCATCTCGGTGATTTTGGCGCTGATCTCCTGGCGGTCGGTGGGAGTGTAGTCGGCTTTGCGGAGGCGGAAGTAAACGAAGTCAGCCGTCAGGACTTCGGGGGTTTCGAGCTTCTCGGATTCGGCGAGGCAAACCGCGACATTGTGGTTCCGAAGCAGGTCGTAGACGGCGTCGTCGAACCATGATTCGTGGCGGAATTCAAAGGCGTAACGCATATCGCTAGGAAGGTCGCCCAGGAAGGTTTCGAGTCGCTCCGCGTCGCACTTCATATTCGGCGGGAGCTGGAAGAGGACGACGCCGAGACGGCCCGTGACGCGGAGAGGATCGATCGAGCGGAGGAAGAAGTCGGTGGGTTCTTTGACGTCTTTGAGGCGCTTCAAGTGCGTGATGCGCTGGTGAGCCTTGATGCAGAAGCGGAACTTGTCGCTACTGAGATTGACCCAGTTTTCAATCGTGCTTTCCGAGGGAGTGCGACGGAAGGTGTAGTTGATCTCGACCGCGTTGAGCCGGGTTACGTAGTGTTCAAGGAACTTCTTCGCGGCGAGCTTCTGGGGATAGAAGTCGGGCTTCCAGCTTGGATAGGAGTATCCGGAGGTGCCTGCAAAAAGTTCGGCCATAGTGAAATCGTCTGGCTTCCCAACGAGTATATACCGCAGGTTGGGGGGTGTCCTACTAGTCTGTTAGGCGAGGTCGACCAACGTCTTCTCAAAGAAGTGGGGCAATCTTCACGCCGCGCTAGCCCTGTCCTTAGCGTGGTACAACTTCTGCAACGTTCACAGCAGCATCAAGGCGACAGCTGCGATGGAAGCGAACATCACGAATCAAGTGTTCTATGCGGGTGCTGCGCCACGGCCCAGGGACTTCCTGTCAAGTGAATCTGCCGCGATTGCCTGCGATTGGAGTGAGTCTAGCCCCGGCAGCTGCTCTGCGAGCAGCGTCAGAGCGGATTTCGCTACGCCATCGATCACCGACCAGAAGAAGAAGAGAATCCCAACTCCGATCATAATCGGCGAACCAGTAACAAGATGTCGTACAACCAGGACGAGGGCTTCGCCGTGTATTTCTTCTAGCCGCTCCTTGGCCTCTGGGGGCAGTCTCGAAACAGCCTGTCTCCACTCTTCCAACGGCTCAGAGCCACACACCGGATCGTCCCACGAAGCCCACACGAAACCCAGTGCAAACCTCGGGAACGTCACGTGATGCGCAAACCGAATAAGGCTGTTTATCAGACGCCGCAGCTTGGCATATGCTGGATCAGAAAACTCTACGCCGCCAGAATTGGCGTAGTCGAACAGCTTCTGTCGAACGGCGAACAGCCTGTCTCTCAGTGCTTCCACCCTATAGGCCCTGAAGAGGAAAACAAGCCCCCATAGCGCCCCTAGTGCGAAACCCAGCTGAACAACCCCGGCAATGTGTCCTATTGGCGTCATCGTCGGTCTCCTGGTCTAGTCTCCCCCCTGGGTGTGAGACGGCTCGAACTTCTGTTTGGGTCCAACTGTTTTTCTAGCTCAGCAATTCTCTCGGCTGTGCGCTCAACATTGTCCGCCTTGAGACGCTTGTACCTTCTGCCATAGGCTATGCCACCGATCCCGAAGATGTACGCGACTATCTCTGAAATCTTGATATCGGCCAGGACCGCCATACCGATATCGGCAAAAGTGTACCTTCCAGACAGGGAATCAACAGAGAGGTACACAAACCCGGATATCGCAATCGCCGACAGCCAGGGAATTGCAGTCTGTATGGTAGCGCCAACCGTATCAACGACACGTACTCGGTAGGCGTATTGTAGCTCTGCCTTGGTCGGCGTAGCCATCCTTCAAGTTGAGGGATCGTACGTTCCCAAGTGTACCAAGGCTGAAACATTATTTCAGCCTTGCGTTTCACCCTTCATTCTCCAACGCACTGTTAGGACACTACCAGTGTTCGGGCCTTCGACTACGATGGTAGGGGTTTAGGTTCACCACGATGCCGGATTCAGGGTTTGAGGTTTTTGAGCGGGAGTTTCCGGAAGGACCGGCCGTGCGCGGACTCCTCCATGGGACTGACGGAGATTCGGCGCTGGTCCTGACGCATGGGGCGGGCGGCAATGCGGATTCTCGCTTGCTGGTTGTGCTGGCCGAGAACTTGGCGTCACGGGGCGTATCGGTTTTGCGGTGCAATATGCCGTTCCGGCAGAAGCGGCCGAAAGGCCCTCCCCACGGCGGAAGCGCAGCCCAGGACCGTGAAGGCTTGAGACGAGCCGTGGAATGCATGCGGGAACGGGCTGCAAGGGTATACCTAGGTGGACAGTCGTATGGCGGGCGGCAATCGACAATCCTAGCTTCGGAGGACGAAGGTCTCGCGGACGGGCTGCTATTGATCTCGTATCCGCTGCACCCGCCAGGGAAGCCGGAAAGGTTGCGTACGGACCATTTCGGAGACTTGCTCACGCCATCGCTATTCGTGCATGGCTCAAAAGATCCGTTTGGAACGATCGAGGAGATGCGGGAAGGGTTGGGTTTGATTGCCGGGCGCCATGAATTGATGGAGATCGATGGAGGGGGCCATGGACTGGTGCGAGGCAAGGCCGACGGCCCCTATCAGGAAGTGGCGAATCTGGTGGCGGATGCCTTTTCGACGTTCTTCAGGTAGCGCCTTAAAGGCGCGGTTCTGATCCATGCCGCTTGACGAGTACCGCCAGAAGCGAAGTTTCCCGCAGACCCCCGAGCCCGCCGGAAAGGCTCGCCCGGGCAGCAAGCAGACGAAGCGTGCGGCAGGCGGCCGGTTCGTCGTGCAGAAGCACGCCGCGCGGCGACTGCACTACGACCTGCGGCTCGAGATTGACGGTGTCCTAAAATCTTGGGCTGTCCCGAAGGGGCCGTCACTCAGCCCGAAAGATAAGCGGTTGGCGGTAATGACCGAGGACCATCCGCTCGAGTACGGTGACTTCGAGGGCACGATCCCGGAAGGGAATTACGGCGCCGGGACGGTCATCATTTGGGAGACGGGCGACTACGCGCCGGAGGGCGAGCGTTCGCCGGCGGAGCAGGTGGCGGGCGGCGAAATCAAGTTCGTGCTGCGCGGAAAGAAACTGGCCGGCAGTTTCGTGCTCGTGAAGTTGAAACCTCGGGCGGACTCCAAAGGCAATGAATGGCTGTTGATCAAGCACGACGACGCCCACGCGGATGAGTCGTTTGACGTCGATGCGCTGCCGGATTCGGCCGTGACAGGGCGGACGCTCGATGAGGTGCGGCAGGGCTTGCCGCCGGACCAGGCCGGACAGTCCTCGGTGTCGACGCTCGAAGGGGCGGAGCCGGCCCCGATGCCCCGAGAGATTCGACCGATGTTGGGAACCCTGGTCGAGAAGCCGTTCTCGGATCCCGATTGGCTGTTCGAGCTGAAGTGGGACGGCGTGCGGGCGTTGGCGTTCGTTGACGAGGGTGATTACCGTCTGGAATCGCGCATGGGACACGACATGACGGACCGCTATCCGGAGTTGGCTCCTCTGCCGGAGCTGCTCTCGGGACGGCAAATGGTCTTGGATGGCGAGATTGTTGTGCTCGACGAGAAAGGGCGAAGCGACTTCGAGCGGCTGCAATCGCGGATGCATGTTTCGAAGCCATCGAAAGGACAGATCGAGCAAGCTCCGGTCGTCTTCTATGTTTTCGACCTGCTCTATCTCAACGGCTATGACTTGCGTCCCGTGGCGCTGGCGGAACGCAAGCGGTTGCTTCAGCAGGCGATGAAGTCGCGAGACCCCTTGAGTTACTCCGACCACGTCCTCGAGAAGGGGGAAGAGTTGTTTGAATTGGCGAGCCGGCATGGTGCGGAGGGTGTCGTCGGGAAACAGATTCACAGCCCGTATGTGATGGGACGAGCCTCCGAATGGGTGAAGTTGAAAGTGACTTCGGAAGTGGACGCTATAGTCGGCGGGTACACATCGCCGGCCGGCGGCCGTGAGCACTTTGGATCGTTGTTACTGGGGCTTTACCAAGGCCGCACGCTGAACTTCATCGGGGCGGTGGGGTCAGGCTTCAACGATCGCACGCTCGCGGAAATCGCGGCGGAGATCGATAAGCGCAAGTCGACGCGGCGTCCGTTCCCGGAAGAGCCTGTGACCAAGGGCCGGCCGCATTGGATCAAACCGAATCTGGTGGCGCGGGTCAAGTATGGGTCGTGGACACAAGAGAAGCGGCTGCGAGCACCCGTGTTCGTCGGGCTGCGCTGGGATATCGACCCCAACGACTGCCGCCTGGAAACGGAGACGGCCGCAACCCCGGCCGTTGTGACGTCGCGACCGGTTTCGAGCGTGCCCACGCTGGCGTCATCGGATGAGATCGAGAACGAACTTTTCGCGGGGAAACGCGAGTCGGTGATCTTGGAGATTGGCGGCAAGCCGGTGCGGCTTACGAATCTCAACAAGATCTACTTCCCGGAAGAGAGCTATACGAAACGCGACTTGATTGCCTACTACTACCAGGTCGCGGATTGCATTCTGCCGTTCATGAAGAACAGGCCGCTGGTCTTGCAGCGGTTTCCGAACGGCATCAAGGGGGATTCGTTCTATCAGAAAGACGCCGGGCCGGATACGCCGGCGTGGATGGACACCCATGGAGTCGTATCGGAGGAGCGAGGGCGGGATATTCGGTATCTCGTTGCTCAGCATTTAGCGGGGTTGCTGTACTTGGCGAATCTGGGTTGTATCGAGATGCACCCATGGTCGAGTTCGATTGGGAATCTCGAGAACCCGGACTACCTATTTTTTGATCTTGACCCGACGGAAGGCACGGACTACGACACGGTCGTGGAGGTAGCGCGCGCCATTCAGAAAGTGCTCGATCGAATCGAGGTGCGTGTGTTCCTGAAGACATCGGGGGCGACGGGTTTTCATATGTATCTGGCTCTAGAACCGGAATACGGTTATGAGCAGGCGCGGACGTTCGCGGAGATCGTCGCGCGCGTCGTGGCGGCTCAGATCCCGGAGAAGGTGACGCTCGAAAGGTCGACGGGCAAACGGGAGCGTGGGGAGGTTTATCTCGATTATTCGCAGAACGCATACGGACGTCCGCTGGCGACGGTGTACAGTGTGCGGCCGCGAGCCAAGGCAAGCGTGTCGGCGCCGGTGAGGGCAAGAGAGCTGCGGCGCGGACTGAGGCCGGAGAGGTTCACCATCAAAACCATGCCGGGGCGTTTGAAAAGAGCGGGGAATCTGTGGGACGGATTCTGGGAACATCGGCAGCGGATTGAGCCGGCCCTGGATCGCCTGCGCCGAGAGATCAAACAGAAGGATATCGCGCTGTGAAGAATGCCTGTGAAGCATACAACGTTGCTTGCGACTGGGCCTTCTTTTCTCACCAGCCGACGGGCGGCGACCCCACGGGATCGGTAATAGCACGCGCCAATCACCTCGCTGTCGACGATGCGGCTACGGCATGCTGAGAGCTATGCTGCGGGCTCTGAGGAGTTCGCCGGTCGAGCGGAGCAGCGTCAACAAGCTGCGGCGATAGGCGATGGCTTGGGCGAGCACCTGCGCCTCGGCATCCACGAGATCGTTCTGGGATTCAAGGACGAAGAAAGCGGTGTTGACGCCCAGGTCGTATTTCTTTTGTTCCGCCTCGAGCCGTTGCTGCGCGAAGCCGAGGGCCACTGTCGCTTGCTCGACCGAGGCCTTGGCTAGTTCGACGCCGGCAACCGCCTGAACAACGTCGAGCCGGACGGTCTGCTCGTTACTGCGCAAGCTGTAGAGGTTACGCTTCTTCTGGATCGCGGCATCAGCCAGATTGGCTGCCGAGGCCCGGTTTCGTAGCGGGAGCTGGAGCGTGAGGCCGAAGCCGTAAGTTGGAAAACGAAACTGGAAGAGCTGGTCGAAAGCTTCGGGGAACCCCCCGGGGATGATGTTGCCAACGGAGCCGCCGAGGCCTGAGCGGTCGAAGAAGTTGCCCCCGCGCCCCTGGGCGCTGTAGTTGGCGCTGACAGACAAGTCGGGGCGCATGTCGTTCGTTGCACCCCTGATATTGAGGTCATCGATCTGGATGGAGCGGCGGATTTGCTCGAGTTCAGGGCGGTTGAACAACGCACGGGCGACGTGCTCCTCGGCGTCGAGGTCTTCCATGTAGGCGCGCGGCTCGACCGATTCGGTTAGGACGAGAGGGATGTCGCGGAAATCGGGGGCGAGATCGGCGCCGATCCAACGCCGCAGGGCGTCTTCGGCTTGCTGCAGGCGGTAGCGCTCCTGCGTGACCCTGACCTGAGCGTTGGCGAAATTCTGTTGCGGCTGAAAGATATCGAGGGGCGAGATCGCGCCGAGTTCGAGACGCCGGTTTTCCTGTTCCAGGAAGGCGCGTGAGATATCGAGGTTGTTCTCTTGGACACGAAGTTGCTCGCGGGTGTTCACCGCGTCCCAGTAATCGTTCTCAGCCTGAAAGATCAGTTGGATGATGCGCTCGCGGACCTGCTCTTCGGTTTGTGAAAGGCGCGACCGGGCGACCATGATAGGGATGCGCTGGACGTAGCGTCCGCGGTCGCGCAAGAGAGGCTGAACGACCGTGAATGCAAGGGACTGGCGAATGCTGGGATTGAAGTTGTTGAACTGGCTATTGCTCGCGCTCTTGCTGCCCACATAGCCGATCGTGTATTCGGTGCCTGTGTCGAGCTGCTGGCGATACGTGAAACGCCCCGACTGGTTCAGTTGACCGAGAACGGCGGCGCCCTGCAACTGATCGTTGGAGGGAGTGGTCGAGCGGTTCGAGTTGAAACCCGCCGTGACCGTGGGATCAAAGGGGCTGAACGCGCGTTCAATGTTGTTCTGCTCCTCGAAGACCGCCAGCTTCGAAAGATTGATGTCGGGATTGTTCGACATCGCAAGCTCGAGGAAAGCGCGCAGCGACAGTTCCAGCTTGTCGTCGTAGAGAAAGTCCTCGATGTGCGAGACGCCCTCGATCTGGACATCCAGCGGCGCGCGCGCCCACTGTTCGCGGAAGTAAGTTTTGTCAGGAAACGTGCTGAACTGCGCCCCGAGAGAAAGGGCCATAACGAGGAACAGCGTGGTCAGTCTCTTCAGCATTTTCGTAACACTTCTTCAGGAGATGAAACCGCAAGCCATCCGGGACGGCCCCCCGTTTCGAGAGGTTAAAGCAGCGAACTCTTTACTCGTATCGAATTGCCTCAATAGGATCCAGTTTCGCCGCCTGCACAGCGGGGTAGCTGCCGAACAACAATCCGATGAATACAGACACGGCGAACGCCACGATAATCGAAGTCGCCGTGACGACGGTCGGCCACTTGGCGATGCTCGCGATAACGAGTGAACCGCCGAACCCAGCCGCGATACCTAACAGCCCTCCCACAATGGAAATCAAAACAGCCTCGATCAGGAATTGCCGAATGATGTCTCGTTGCCGCGCCCCGATCGCTCGGCGAATCCCAATCTCACGGGTCCGCTCAAGCACTGTCGCCAGCATGATGTTCATGATACCGATGCCGCCCACGAGCAGCGAGATCCCGGCGATACAAATCATGACGATTTCAAAGATTTCCTGCGTTTGCCGCTGCTGTGCAAGCAGTCCGGCCGGGACGATGACGCTGAAATCGCCGGCGTCGTTGTGCGTGGCGTTCAGAATGGCGCGCACGACCTCAGCGGTTTCGATGGGGTCGGCTTCGTTGACGACCCGCAGGAAAACGCCGTCAATTTCGTCCTTCAGATAGCTATTGGTGTTGTCGAAGCGGCGCATGACGGTGTTCAGCGGCGCGATGACGAGGTTGTTCTGATCGTCCGTTACAAGACCTTCGACGTCGGTCCCGCCAGTGGATTGAGGGGCGATGACCCCGATGACCTCGAGCCAGACGGAGTCCATCTTGACGTGCTTACCGAGAGCGGAGTCGTAGCCAAGGAGGCTGATTTTCGCGCCCTCTCCGAGGACGCAGACGGGTCGTGCTTTGAGGTCGTCCTCCTCGACGAAGAAGTTTCCCTCGAGTAGGCGCAAGCTGTAGATGTCAGTGTAGTTTGGAAGGACGCCGATGACAGTCGGGAAGTCTTGGTCGGAACGCGGTAGAACCGAAGTTGGCAGGAAACGCTTGCGAGGCGACATGGCCGCGACGTTGGGAACGTTCTCCTGGAGCGCTCGGAAGTCTCGGAACGTAAGGCCCGAGGACGTTTCGCGGACCGCAAGAAGGGTCTCGCGGTCGGTCGCCTCGTTGGCTTCGACGATGATGTTGTTGACGCCGAGCAGGTCGATTTGGCGGAGGGTTTCCTGTTGGGCGCCGGCGGTGATCGAGAGCATCGCAACGACGGCTCCCACGCCGAAGATCATCCCGAGCATTGTGAGCAGGGAGCGAAGCTTGTTCCCAAGCAAGCTTCCGAGGCCCATCCAGAGGTCCGGGAGAATACTGGGGACTGCGGGCATCGGCTAGCGCTGCCTCCCGCGCTCACCACCTCGGCCGCCACGACCGCCGCCGCCTTCACCGCGATCGGCGGGGCCCCCGGGCAGAGAGGGTCCGGACTTCTTGGCCGACTTCTTCTTTTTGGTTGTTTGGCGCTGATCAGCAGGCGGCCGGAGGGAGACGGTTTCGCCCTCTTCGAGACCGCTGAGTATCGCGATGCGGGTTTCGGTGCGCTGCCCGACCTCGACACGGCGCGATTCGAGGTCGTTACCATCCCAAACGTATACGATGTTGTTCTCGCCGGAGGGATAGACGGCCTGCATAGGAACATGGAGCGTATCAGGAATACGCTCGACCACGATCTCGGCGTCGGCCAGCAGACCGGGTCGAAGCAGAACCTCAACAACTGAGCCTTCTTGCGGGGGCTCGGGGAGTCGGGCGGCCTCACGGTCGGAGGGTGTGAATCGAGAGTTGCCCGGGCTTGGCGGCGAGAGAGAGGGTATCTCCGGAGGCGCACCGGCTCCAGGTTGTCCTGGGGAGCGCTGACGGCCCGGATTGGATTGGCCGAGCTGCTGCTTGTCTCCACCGCCCCGCGCGGCGTCTCCGCCCGCGCGGGAACGCATTTGTTGGAAGATTCTCCGGCGTTCTTCCTGGCTCATCGAGTCGAGGTCACGGCCACCGGCCAGCTCCTGCATCATCTTGCGGGCTCGCTCGCGCTCTTCAGGTGAGCGCTTGCCTCTGCCGCCACGGGGGGACTTTGCCGACTTGCCGGATGAACCAGCCTGCACGGCGGGCGAACCGGCGTTGATGCTCTTCGTGGCTGCCGGGCGCCGCGCTGCGCGAAGGCGTGATTCGGCCGCGGCTGCTGCTGCCTTGCCGCTGGCCAGGATGGCTCGAATCTGTTCCGGGGACGCGCCTACCTCGGTGAGAAGTTCCGTCATATCGACGCTCAACACACAGGCAAACTTCTTCGTGGCCTGACCACGAAAGAAGTTGGCTGAGGCGGTACTACCGAGACGCTTGATCTTGCCTTTCACCGCTTGGCCGGGTAGCGCGTCAAGGTAGATGATTGCGTCCTGGCCCTCTCGAAGACGGGCACGTTCCACCTCCTCGACCTGACCGGCGAGTTCCATTTCGGACAAATCGAGAATCTGAGCCATCGCCATGCCGGGCTGCACGTCGTCACCCTCCTGTACGGGCGGGCTGGACTGTCCGAACGAACGCCTGCCGGAGCGGTTCTCGAGGATTGAGACGAGCCCCCCCAGCGGTGTGAGGACACGCGCGTTTTCGATCCGGCGCCGGTCCCGTTCCACGTCGGCTTCGGCCTTTCTGATCTGTTCCCGCAACACCGCAAGCTCGGCTTCGCGCTGTTGGAGTCGAGACTGGATGTCGGATTCGAGTTTCTGAAGCCTCCGTTTGGCTTCTTCGAGGGTCAGTTCGTTCTTGCGGGCGTCGATCTGCGAAATCAGTTCGTTCTGGCGGACGTCGAGTTCGGCGCGGCGCACGGCAAAGCGGGCGCTCATGAACTCGACTTCGTCCTTGCTCTTGAGAATCTCCAGTTCGACCTCACCTTTCCTGAGGTTCTCTCGGGTGATCTCGACGTCGAGAAGCGCGTCTTCAAGAAATACGCGGCGCTCGGAATCATCAAACTCGGCGATTAGATCCTTGGGTTTGGCGAGTGAGCCGGACGCCGCGAGCTGCGTGATCTGGGAGGCGGAGCCAAGGTTCGGAGCCTTGAGGATGGTGGATCGAACTGCCTGCAAGGCTCCCCGCAGATACGTCTTAACAACCAGGTCTCCGCGCTGGACCTTGGCAAGAGCCTGTTCGGGCTGGTCCTCGGGAATGCGGCTGACGAAATAGTAAGCGGCCCCGGCGACAGCCACGAAAACAAGGAGAACCGAGAGCCGAACGAGCAGTTTTTTCATGACCGTACTGCTGGACCTAACCTTCGCTCTTTCCCTCGGGTAACTGAGGATCTTCCAGGGCGATCACCTCGCCTTCCTCAAGCACATCCGAGATCACGATCTCCGTTGAGTTCCGGGCGAGCACCTCAATGGGCTGAGGTCGGAACCCGGCTCCCGCGCGGACGAAAACGGTTGGTTGGCCGGCAACCTGAAAACTGGCTTTTGCCGGGATGATCAGCACATTCTCGCGCCGTTCCACAATCACCTCGATGCTCACACTCATACCGGGGCGAAGGCGGTCATCCATTTTGTTGATCGTTGCACGAGCGGGAAAATTCTTCTCGGGAGGGAAACGGCGAAAGATGAGGGTCGCAATAGGACTGAGCCACTCGACGGACCCTTCAAAAACGGCGCCGGCGACAGCGTCGGCTCGGATGCGCACAGGTTGCCCAATCTGGGCTCGTCCACGGTCGATCTCCTCGACGCGGAACTCGACCATCATCAAAGAGAGGTCGGGGATCTCCGCGATTTCAGCTCCGGCCCAGACCGTATCGCCCTCCTGGAAGGGCGGACGGCTGCGACGCGACGAGCCCTGCGCTCGAGGGTTCGGTCGGACCTGCACGATCCCATCGACCGGTGCGCGAAGAATCATGTTGTCCAGATACTTCTTCGTGCGGTCGAGATCACGAACGGCCTTGTTCTTTTTTTCGTCGAGTTGGACGATGTCGGCTTCCTGGGCGAGATCGGTCGCATCGGCTGTCGTTTCCGCCTTAGCCAGCTCGCCTTCGGAAACTTTGACGCTGATGCGGTTCTTGAGGCCCTCGATTTCCGAGAGGATCTCCTGCTTGCTTGCTTCGAGCTTGGCACGCTCGAGATCATATTCCGAGCTCATGACGAGCACGGCGTTTAGCTCGTCAGCGATGGAGTGCTGCGCTTTCTTTTGAACAATCTCGCTGTCTACCTGGCGAACTTCGGTCAGCTTCGCTGTGTACCGCTCTTCCTGCGTGGCAGGGTCAAACTCAACCACAACGTCACCCTTCTTGATCGGTTTGCCGTCGGCTGCCAAACGAACGATTTTGAGACCGGGAGTTCGGGGCGCGGCAATCGGGACGTTCCTTTGACTCTTCACCTCGCCGCGGGTCCGGATCGTACGTACAAAATCCCGCCGTTCCACCCGCGCCGTAGGCACGGCTCGCGAAGAAGGGCCCCACAAATGGAGCGTCGCATAGGCCAACGCCCCAACGATCGCGAACGCAAAAAGCCAGCGTATTACTTGGCCGGACGTTTTCGGTGTTTGAGCCATATCAGGAAACGAGAACCTCCCGGACACTCGACATACGAGCGCCATCCGGGGATCCCCTACCGGTTAAGACGGGAAACCCGTAGACAAGGTTATTGTCTCCCAAGAAAAAGCCGCGAGGCAAGGCGGCCGCCGGCCCGCCGGGAGCCCGATTCCCGCCCAATCAACTAGTCGCCGGCTGTTTCAGCAGGGCGAAGGTCGCTAGGCGTGGAGTGCCGCGCTTCGCGGCGGGCCCGAGCCGCTTCGGACCAACCCTCAATGGTGAAGTAGACAACCGGGATGAAAACCAGAGTGATCAGAGTGGATGTCGTCAGTCCTCCGATAACAACACGAGCCATCGGCGCTTGCAGCTCGCCTCCCTCGCCCAGACCAAGCGCCATCGGTGCTAGACCGAGGATTGTCGTCACCGTAGTCATCAAGATCGGACGCAGACGTCGCATTCCGGACGCGACGACGGCCTCGCGCAGCTCAAAGGCGTGCTCGCGCCGGAGAAGGTTCGTGTAGTCGACGAGAACGATGGCATTGTTGACGACGATGCCGACTAAGACAATGACGCCGAGGAAGCCCTGCATGTTGAACGTCGTCTCGGTGAGCAGAAGCATCAGTACGACCCCGATGCCCGCCAAAGGAATCGAGAACAAGATGATGAACGGATCTCTGAGCGACTCGAACTGCGAGGCCATAACCATATAGACCAGGACCAAAGCAAGGATGGCGGCGAAGGTCATCTGCTGGAAGGCTTCCTGCTGCTCTTCATATTCACCGCCGAAGCGGAACTCGTAATCGTCCGGCTTCGCAATACGATCCAGAGCCACTTGCAAGTCGCCGACGACACTGCCCAAGTCGCGGTCGGCAATCGTACCGGTGACTCCGATAATGCGCTGTTGATCCGTGCGCGTGATTTCCGTCGGACCCTCCTGTCGTCTCATTCGTACGACACTTTCGACCGGGATCGTGCTCCCATCGGGCAGGTTGATCGGAACATTGTTGACCTGACCGAGCTCAAGTCGATCCTCTTCGCGCAGGCGGACAAGAATGTCGTACTCGTCGCCCTGTTCGCGATAGAGCGAGGCACGGGTTCCACCGATGGCTGTCTCCAACGTGTCCGCCACTTCGGCGACGGAAAGACCCATGCTGCTGGCTTTGGCGCGATCGACAGAGATCAGCATTTCAGGTACGCCGGGCAGGCGGCTGAGCTGCGCACTCACCACGCCCGGTGTCGCCCTCATCGCGTCCCGCACTTGCTCGGAAAGGCCCCGAATGATCTCCATATCGTGTCCCCGAACTTCGACGGAGAGACGGTCGTCTTGGCTGCCGCGCCTGCGGAAAAGTCCGCTGCTGACACGCGTCCGGACAATCATGCCCGGCTCGAGTTGCATCAGCGGCCGAATAGCGGCGGCGACATCCGCGGCCGAACGCTTCCGTTGACTCTGATCCACCAGGTCAATGCGCGCTCGCCCCTCGTGGGTGCCGGTGTAGCGGTAGGTGCTGCTACTTCCCGCCTCTGTCATGATGTAGCTGGCTTCGGGCACTTCGCGCTTGATGATATCCGTCATCCGGAGCATGGTTTCGTCAGTCACCTCGACGCGAGTTCCCGGTTCCAACTTCACCTCGACGCGGATCTGGCCTTCATCCACTTCCGGCTGCAACTCGACACCGATCAGCGGCATGAGGTAATAGGAACCGGCAAAAAGAGCCACAGCCATAACAACGATGATGGCCCTGTGGTCCAAAGACCACTCGATCACACGGCCGTAGGAATTCGTCCAGCGGTCCTGTACGGATCCCGTCCAGCGGTAGAGCGCCCCAGTGATCCCGCGCCGGCTTTCGTCGGCCGCACGGCCCAGGAAACGGGAACAGAGCGCCGGTACTACGGTCAGCGCGATGATCAACGAACACAGCAGGGCGAACGAAACAACCCACGCTAGTTGCTGGAACTGCTGCGCTGAAACGCCACCCATAAACAGCACGGGCACGAAGACCGCGATCGTCGTTAATGTCGAGGCGGTAATCGCCATACCGACTTCGCGGCTCCCAATCACGGCCGCCTGTTTGAGCTCGGACCCTTGTTCGCGGTGTCGGTAGATGTTCTCGAGCACCACAATGCCGTTGTCGACCAGCATGCCCACACCCAGCGCGAGGCCGCCGAACGAGACTGTATTCAAGGTGAAGCCGTTGAAATACATCAGCGCGAAAGTCGAGATCACGGAAATCGGAATCGCGACACCGATGATGAGCATGCTTGAGAAGCTACGCAAAAAGAAAAGCAGAACGAAGACCGCCAGGCCGGCTCCCATGAGCGCGGCGTCGTTGACGTTGTGGATGGAAGCACGGATAAAGTTCGCCGAGTCCCAGGTGCTCTCCATTCGCACCGGTAGCCCTTGGGCGTGGATCTTGTCAACCTCTTCCCAGACGCCTTCGGAAACTTTGACCGTATTGGCTCCGGACTGCTTGTAGATGTACATTCGGACGGCGGATTGGCCGTTGACGCGGACGATATAGCGGATGTCTTCGTTCGAATCCTCGACTGTGGCAATGTCTCTGACGTAAACGGGCACGCCGTTCCGGGTGGCCACGGCCACGTTCAGAATGTCCCCCAGATTTTCGAATTCGCCCTGGGTCCGCAGCAGCACTTCGAAGCGGCCTTCGAATACGGGTCCGACGGGGCGGTTCAAGTTTTCACGCCGCAGCGTTTGTACAATTTGCGAAACCGACAGATTTAAAGCACGAATCTTCTTGAGATCGAGGTAGACGTGGATCTGCCGGCGGAGTCCGCCGCTGACCCGTGACTGGGCCACACCCGGAACGCGTTCCAGCCGGTATTGCAGGTTCTGCTCGGCGTAGTGACGAAGTTCCTTGGGGCCCTTCGTTTCTGAAGAGACACTGAGGAACATGATCGGGAACTGCGACACATCGAACTTGTACATCACCGGAGGCTCGATATCTTCCGGCAGTGTGTTGCGCCGGCGGTCGACCCTCTCGCGCAGTTCGTTGGCGGCCTCGTCGAGGTTCGTGCCGTACACAAATCGCACACGGACACTCGAGCTCCCTTCCGAGGAGCTGGATGTGATCTCTTCAGCGCCGGGAGCGGAGGCGAGCGCCTGTTCCAGCGGACGCGAGATGAGCGTCTCCATTTCTTCGGGAGCAACCCCCTCGTAGCGGGTAGTGACGCTAATCGTCGGGTATTCCATCGCCGGCATCAAATCGACCGGAATCTGCACGAACGCGATGGTGCCGAGCAGCAACGCGATCAAACAGCCCATGAGAACCGTCACCGGCCTGTGGATGGAAAACTCAGGAAGACTCATACGGACCTCAAAACCACGCTACTCAGACACCTGAGCGGTCTTGGGCGCTTCTTTCTTAGAAACCGCACCTTGCCCCTTGGCGGGAGCGTCGGCTTGGACCGGGGGCCGGGCGGCTTCTCTCGCTGCGCCGGCGTCTTTGATGCGGTCACCGTCCTCAAGGATTGTCGCGCCTCGCCCGACGATCTTGACGCCGGGCGCGAGGTTCGCAAGCACCTCGACATTATCCTCGCGCGTCAAGCCCGTTTCGATCGCCCGAAAGACAGGACGATCACCTTCAACGATGTAGACGCCGGGCTGCGTCCCGCGGTAGACCAGCCCCTCTCGGGGAATGAGAACCGCGTCGCGCAGAGCTCCGGTGTCAAGGCGGATCCGTACGAACATCTCCGCCTTGAGCCGGCTGCCGGGGTTAGGCACATCGATCTCGACGAGGGCCGTGCGCGTGGCCGCGTCAAGCACGGGCGCGATGCGGGCGACTCGCCCTAGAAGAGTCTCGCCCGGCATGGCATCGACTTCGATCTCGGCCGGATTGCCCACGTTAAGACGCCCGATGTTTCGTTCCGGGACGTTCGCCAGCGTGACCATGGTCGACAGGTTCACGATCCGAAGAAGCGGTGTGGAGGGACTAATCAGAGCGCCTTGATCGACAAAGCGCGTCGCGACGATTCCGGACATCGGGGCATAGATCTTGGTTTGCTCCGCACGAATCTTGAGCTCCCTGAGTTCGGCTTCGGTCTGTCCGGTTTGAGCGCGGGCAAACTCCACCTGTGCGTCGACGACTTCCAGTTGTGTCTTTGAGGTGGCGAAATCTTGCGGTGAAATGAGTCCGTCGTCAAGCAGTTGCTGCGAGCGGCTGAGTTCCGCCTTGGCGTTTTCTTGCTCGGCCTTCCTTTGTTGCATTAAGGCCCGCGCCACGCCGATCGACGCTTGCGCTCGGTTGACCTGCTGCTGGATCTCGTCGTCATCGAGTTCAGCGATCAGGGTGCCTTCGCGGATCGGATCGCCGATCTGGAAGTGGAGCATCTCGAGGCGGCCGGTGACCTTGGCGGTGACGTCGACCTGCTCCTTGGGTTTGAGGGCGCCGGTAAGCAGCAGTACGTCCTGGAGTTTGCCGCTACGTACTTCGATGACGGCTACAGTGACGACGCGGGCGCCGCCCTTTTTCTTTTTGGTACCCAGGCCGGCTTGGTTCTCCTGGATGTCGTAGATCCGCAGCCCGGCAAAGAACAACAGGCTCGCGCCGATCAGAATCCAGACGATTCTCTTAATCCACATATCTTAAGGAGCGGCCCTCGCCGCCAGCCTTTCGTTCAGCCCGCTTAATCCGGGCATCCAGACGCCAAGCTACCCGATCGGCTCCCTTCCCGCGACCGCGGGACGAAAGCGCTTGATCTGTAGCATATTGTATGCCTTACGGCGAGCCGGCAGGCGAGTCAGCTCTTCCCCGTAGGGGATGAGTGGAACTGCCTCTAGGCACAATACTCTTCACTTAAGAACCCTCACGCAGGCCGCAAAGTCGATGCGGAGGCGCGGCAACGCGCCGCGTGGTCGCAGCTTGTAGCCACTCATTTTGCGCTTAACCCCGCGCGGACGCTGCATGCCGCGGCTCGACCGCACGCGCTCCTGCAGCAGCTCCGCCAAAACCCCCTTATGAAACTTGCGTTTGTCCTGAGGGGGGAATCGCGACCGCTTGGGCCATCTTGCGTCGCACCACCCGCACCGCGTGCAGGTAGGAGAGGCGATCCGGATCTTCGTCGGCCTCCAAGGCGGCTTCGTGCAGCAGCCCGCGGATCGCGAAATGCGCCATCAGTAAGCCGTAAAATTCCTGGCGCACCAACTCCGGCGTCTTGCTGCGCAACACCATGCGCGCCCCGCGCAAATGCGTCTTGAGCTCGTCAAGCGCGCTTTCGATCTCCCAGCGTTCGCAGTACAGCGCCGCCAGTTCCACAGCCGGCGCTTGGGAGGGATCGAGGATCGTCGTCACCAGTCGATAGAAGGGCTCGGCATGCTCGACGCCTTCGAGACGATACTCGATCACGCGCACCGGCAGCGGGTTGCGGCGCTTGCGCCAGTCGCCTTCCGAAGCGTAGATCGCGCTGCGGTAGGAGCCGTCCGCAAAGCGCTCGAGCACTTCCAAGCGCAGATGCTTCTTAGCCCGCCACAGCAGTTGCGCGCCCGTCTGGCGTGCTTGCCGCCACAGCTGGTAGCCGAGGAAGTTGCGGTCGGCTAAGCACAACATATCCTTCTCGAGTGCCGGCAACACCTGTTTGGCGAGCGTGATCTCACCCCTCGCGCAGGGACCCATGCGGCTGGCGAACAGTACATGGGTGCCGTTTTCCAGCAACGAGACAAAGCGCAGCTGAGGAAACGCGCTCGCTCCCCGCGACGCACCCGGATAGCCGAACGCCGTGCGGTTGGCGGCCTGATCGGCCACATCGAGCGTCGAGCCGTCGAGCGAAACCAAGCGCCATTCCCGATAGAACGATCCGCGCGTCTTTTTCGTCGCCAACGGTCGTATCAACTCATCATGCAGCCGCTCGACCGGCTCCACCCCCAATCGCGAACGGGCTTGCGAGATCCCCGAATCGCCCGCCACCTTGAGGGGCGTCGCAGGGTCCTGCAGCCACTGTAGTCCTTCCAGCAGACAACGCAGCACCTCGCGGTAGGACGACTGCATGAACAGCGCCAGAGCGATGACGTAGTAGACCATCACATGCGCTGGCAAGTCCCGTTGTCGCCGCGAGGCCCGCCCGCAGTCCCGCAACACACGATCGATCTTGTGACGCGGGAACCAGCGCGTGATCACTCCCAGGCTGATGTAGTCGGTAATACGGCTGCCTGCCGGCAGCGCTGCTCTCGTTCGTGCCATCTGTGGCCTCCTGTGCTCTAAAAACAGAATGCCACAAAAATGTTCTACAATGAAGAGTATTGCCTCTAGGCAGGGCGATGTGGTGACCTCGATGGTTACACGGGGCCTTGGGTCCGTTATTTCGGTCCTCTCGGGTATTACCTCTACGCCTCCGACGCTCTTGCCAAGTCGGAAACCGACCGGGGGACTCGGAAGCAAATGTCGCACGGCTCCGGCGACAGGCTAGTCAAGATAGATGAATTCGCTCGATCCGAACAGTCCGCGGCAGAAGCTCTCCCAGGCCTTTGCTCGCCGCTTGGCCGCATCCGGTTCGGGCTCTTCGAGCGTTCGCTCGATCTCGTGAATGAAAGTTAGGGCGCGGTCCGT
Organism: Bryobacterales bacterium; assembly: GCA_965206655.1. Classification (GTDB taxonomy): domain Bacteria; phylum Acidobacteriota; class Terriglobia; order Bryobacterales; family UBA6623; genus JAPPLB01. Next base: position 142,078 of record CBDBKC010000035.1, read on the forward strand.
CTCACTTGGCTCGGGAGGTCGGGTCAGAGCCTCTTCGTAGGCGACCGAGACACGTTGGGGGTCTGAGAGGTCATCGCGCCCCAACAAGCGCTCGGCCCACAAGCGCGAGTGTTCCAGGGTAACGGAGCCGTTCAGCGCGAACAGGGCCTGTGGCGCGACCACGCTCGATCCGCGATTACCGTTGAGCGCCGAGGGGTCCGCGAAGTCGAACGAGCGGAAGAAGTCGTACATAGCGCTGCGGACAACAGGCACGTAAACCGCCCGGATGTTGCGGTCGTAGTCAACATTTCCTCCCTGCCGAGTATTGCTGACATACTGGCGGGGCTTGTACTTGCTCAGAAGGGTGTCACCCATGGCGAGGTCCAGGTGGCCGGAGACAGCCATGATGGCGTCTCGAATGCTCTCGGCTTCCAGACGGCGGCGGGGCATGCGCCAAAGGAGATCGTTCTCGGGATCGACAGCGGCGGCCGTTTCATTGAACGCGGTACTCATCCGGTACGTGTTCGAAAGGACGATGAGACGATGCATCTGCTTGATCGACCAGTCGTTCTCGATGAAGCGAATCGCAAGCCAATCGAGCAGCGGCTGGTTCGTCGGGCGCCCTCCCAGCTTGCCGAAGTTATCCGTGGTGGCGACGATGCCACGGCCGAAGTGCCAGCGCCAGAGGCGGTTCACCATCACGCGGCTCGTGAGCGGGTGATCCTCTCGAGTGAGCCAGTGGGCTAGATCGAGTCGGCCGCTACGATCCGGGCCAATCGGTTCAGGTTCTTCTCGGGAGAGCGCCCGCAAGAAGCGCCGGGGTGCTGGATCGCCGAGCGTCCAGTGGCTGCCGCGAATGTGGATCGCTATATCCGAGATCTCCTCGCTCTCGGTGACACCCATCGCCCGGGGATGCTCCGGGGTGGCGTCGGTCAAGGCTTGGCGTTCTTCTTCAGTGCGCGCGATCTCGGCCCGGGCGGATTCGACAAAGTATTCCCGCGAATCAGCCGCGGGGCGGAAGGGGCCGTACTTCTCGTAGAGGACTTTGCGGAGGGCTTCAAGGCCGGGATCGTCAAGCTTTGGCTCGTCCTCATCGCTCTTGTATCGCTCGTTCTTACTAAAATCAATGTCCTCTTCCGGGAAACGCTCTCTCCACTGCCCAACGGCCTCTCGAAAGAGATCACCGTAGCGCGAAGCTAACTCGCGGCGATCTTTAGGCTCGAAATCTTCGAAATGCTTTGCGGCGGGCGAGGCCCAATCTTCGAGAGTCAAGTCCGTCCCGAAAGCGTGCCAGCCGTAAAACACAGAAGCGGGGGCGCCGCGACTCCGGCGGAGGCGGTCGATCCATTGTTCGAGGAAGCCGGGATTGACTCCGTATTCACGCGAGAGCTGATCCTCGGTTCGGGGTGCGCGCGTTCCCTCGGGCAAAGGGTTGGGCGCGACCAGGACCTGCTTGAAATACGGGAAGCGTGACTCGTGTTCAAGACGGAGAACGTTCTTGCCCGCTTTCATCGGGTAGATGCCGGTGGCCCACCAGCCGCCGACATCCGGCGAAGCCGCGCGATTGCGGATCGGCTCGAGACCGCTCTTCATGAGTACGCCGTTGATATGGATGTCCGCCGTGCCGTCGCCCTTTTCTTGATCGAGGAAATCGACCTGGTAAAGGCCCGCGGAGGGCACTTTGATGTCGAACTCGGCGAAGTACGATTGCTTCTCGGCGGGTTCTTTCTCCGGATCAGCTTCGGGGCTGTTCTTGTCCCCCTTCGTGATCTCGCGGTTCACGTTGCCGCGATCGAAACTGCCGGCGTTGCGCAGTAGCCGGCCGGGGCTCGGTGTTGCGTCCGCTTCCCAGACGGGCGTGAGAGTAACAGCTTCGTCTTCGAGAGCCTCGGTGGCGGCTAGGAGATAAGCCTCGACCTTCTCGCGCCCGGCGGAGACAAGCTTGGCGTTCTCGGCGCGAGTGATTTCGCTGATCTCGTCACTTTTTGCTTTGATCTTTTCCTGATGCGCTTCAAGAGCGGCGCGGTCTTCTTTAGGAGCGAGGACATACTCGTGCCAGGTGGCGACGACATTGAAGTCCTCCATCGTCTTCGAGCTTTTCAGGATGCCCGCAAGCGAGTAATAGTCCTGGGTGGGGATGGGGTCGAACTTATGGTCGTGGCACCGGGCGCAACCGATGGTAAGCCCCATGAAGGCGCGGCCGATCGTGTCGAGCTGCTCGTCGATGATGTCCATCTGCATCTTGAAGGGGTCGTCTTCGGCAAGCATTTTCGCGCCCAGCGAAAGGAAGCCGGTGGCGGTCCAGCGCTCATACTGGGTTTCCAAGTCCGGGGGTTCGGCAAGCAGGTCACCGGCGAGTTGCTCATGGATGAACTGGTCGTACGGCTTGTCTTTATTGAAGGCGGCGATGACGTAGTCGCGATAACGATAGGCGTTCTTGTAGACGAGGTTCTCGTCGAGGCCGTTGGAATCGGCATAGCGGGCGATGTCGAGCCAGTGGCGTCCCCAGCGCTCACCGTACCGTGGGGAATTCAGGAGGCGATCGACTACGTGGGCCAGCGCGTCGGGGGAGTCATCCTTGAGGAACGCTTGCACCTCATCCGGTGAGGGCGGCAGGCCGACCAGGTCGAAAGTAACACGGCGAATGAGGTCTCGCCGATCGGCCGCGGGCGCGGGCTCCAATCCCTTCTCTTCCAAAGCGGCGAGGATGAAGCGGTCAATCGGTGAGGCGACCCATTCCTCGTTCTTGACCTCCGGCAAGTCGGGATCGGCGGGGGGCTCAAAGGCCCAGAAGGTCCCCGAATTACCGGCGGCGGCCTGCTGGACCCCGGCGCCCCAGGGCGCTCCCATGCGCACCCAGTTGGCGATGGCGGCGATGGCCTCGTCCCCCATCGGGTGCGTAGGTGGCATACGGAGCTGCGAATCGCGGTGGCTGATGGCGCGTAGCAGTAGGCTGGCCTCGGGATTCTCCTTGTCGACGGGCGCGCCCCGAGCACCCCCTTTGCGGAATGCCTCTTCAAGGTCGAGTCGAAACCCGCCCATGACGGGGCTGCTCGCACTGGAATGGCAGGCGTAACAGTTTTCGGCGAGCAGGGGGCGGATCTGCTTCTCGAAGTAGTCCGCGGGACCGGACTGCTGGGCAGGCAGAGCCGCTGCGAGCGCTAGGGCGAGCGCTGCGATTGACACCATATGACGAAGCTTGAGGTACATGCTTTCAGGCCGGGGAAGCTCCCGTCCCAGGTTGCCAGCATTTTATCATCCGCGCCACAACGATCCCTCGATAGTCACCCTGCGGACGGTCCCCCGGCCCGGAGAAGTCATCACTGCTGTTTGAGTTCCCTGGCTGCGGTCAAGTATCCGAGGATGGTTTCGGCCATAAGCCGATGGCCTTCCTCGGTGGGGTGCAGTTCGTCTTGCAATACCTCCTGCCAGGTGTGCTTTCCCAACACCTCGAACAGATCCAGAAACCCCAGTTCGTTCTTCGACGCCAAGTCGCTAATCCGGGCATTGATATGTGTCCAGGGGTAGGGCTCGCCCGGCACGTATCCAAAGACCGGGCTCACGATGACGTCAATCGGCACGCGGGTCTGGCGCTGAATCTCACCCAGGCGAGCAAACTGCGCCTCGCTCTTCTCCGCGTAACGCTCGTGAATGAACTGATCCCGGATTCCCACTTTAGTTTCGATTCTGCTAACCATCGGGTGGCCTCGGACGCCTTTATTTATGCGGGTTGGAAAGCACTCAAGGCGCTGAGGAGATCAACACCCAATGGGTGAAAAAGAAAACAAACCGTTCCAGCTAAGCTTCAACGGCTTATTGAAAGTCGATTTCCAAGGATCGCGTGTCACTTCCGACGGCGGGCTGATCCTGGTCCGCGAGCTGGACGAGCGACTCGGACTCGGGAAGCTGATCGACGAACACCTCAGTGACCCACGGCAAGGCTTGAACAAGAAGTTCCCGCTGGCCGATCTGCTGCGGCAGTCAGTCTACTCTCGGCTGGCAGGCTACGAGGACCTCAATGACGCCGTCCGAGTGTCGGCTGACCCGACGTTTCGCTTGATCGGCTCGAAGAGGAACTGGGATCGCGGCGGGGCACTGACCTCGCGACTGCAGAGCTTCGAGACGGAGATGCTGGCGAGCGAGGAGAACTTGCTGGGGCTGATGGCTGTGAACCGCGAGCTGGTGGCGCAAGCCGAGACGCAAGACGACTCCGAGCGCGTCGTGCTCGACATGGATTCGACCGAAAGCCCTGTCCACGGCCAGCAAGAGGGCAGCGCCTACAACGGCCATTTCGAGTCGGTCTGCTACCACCCGCTGTTGTTGTTCAACCAGCATGGGGATTGCCTGGCGGCGAAGCTGCGTCCAGGCAACGTGCACAGCGCTGAGGACTGGAAGGAGTTGCTGCTGCCCGAGATCAAGCGCCAACAGGCTGTGGGCAAACAGGTCACCTTCCGGGGCGATGCGGCCTTTGCCAAGCCGGAGATTTATGAGTTTTCGGAGGAACGCGGAGTGCAGTACGCCATTCGCATTCCGGCCAACAAGAGCTTGGAATTGGCGATCGAAGACATCTTGTTTCGCCCGCCGGGCAGGCCGGGTCGCAAGCCCTTGGTGCGCTACAAGAGCTTCCGCTATCAGGCGGAGAGTTGGTCCAAGCCGCGACGCATCGTGGCCAAGGTCGAGCATCATCTCGGTGAGCTGTTCCCGCGGGTCGGATTTATCGTGACCAACATGAGCTTGCCAAGCCGGTCGGTGGTGCGCTTCTACAACAAGCGCGGCACGGCCGAGCAATGGATTAAAGAAGGCAAACAGGCCACGCACTGGACGCGGCTTTCGTGCCATCGCTTTCGGGCCAACGAAGTGCGACTGCAACTCAGCGTGCTGGCCTACAACCTGGGCAACTTGTGGCGGCGGCTCGGACTGCCGAACAGGATCAAGAGTTGGTCGCTCACGAGCTTGCAGCAGCGGCTGATGAAGACCGGCGGCCGGCTGGTCAAGCACGCGCGCTACTACTGGTTGCTGCTGGCCGAGGGGCATCTGAACCGGCGGCTGTTCGGTGACATGCTGCACAGGATCTGGGCGCTGCCGCTGCCGAGCGGGTAGCGTTACCTGGACGAGGATCAACAGTTTTTAGCTCCGAAAAGGCTTCGCAGGGAGCAGTGTCGGCCGGTGTGCCGTTCAGCCCGCTCCATCAACGTCTGTGAGCGGACGGACGGGCTTTGGGGCCTGCCGCCGGAGGTGATGTGCAGGGTTCAGCGCGGAAAGACGTGGTCTTCGGGGCAGCGCGGGTGTATACTTTCACCGTGCCAGGGCCAAAATGGAAATCCTGGGGTAACCGTAATCGACGCAGTGATCGTAGTGGAGGTGCGTGAGGAACAGGTAGTTCAAAGCGATGGGCGGAACTCCCGCGCGCAACAATCGGCGCACCGCACCCGGCCCACAGTCAAACAGCAGCGCCTCGTCGTCGAACTGGACCAGGTAGCTTGATCCCGCGCGGTGGGTAAGGGGAGCCGGGGTGCCCGTTCCTAGAAGTGTTAGTTTCATGCGTTGATCCTGCCGCGAGACGCAGATGCGCGGATTTTCCGTGCGTTGACCACCTTAGCAGGGCGTGTTTGCCGACCGCATCCCGGGGCGTTGTGTCGGCGGGACGAGCGCCGGCCTCGGAAGCAGTGGGGCGCACGGTCGGCTAGAATCGATCCAGTCGCGCGCGCGGAATCGAAATGAAAAACAGAATCATGATCCTTACCGGGTTTCTTGTTGTAGTCCTGATCTTGGCGGCGCCCCTTGCGAAGCCCCAGGGCCCCGCGGCGAACCAGATTCATCCCGAATGGAATGTGCTGTACGGCCATGAGCGCTTCGCGGATGCCGGCAGCATGGTGAGCGATCACATCGCCGCACTGCGCCGGGAGGCTGATGCAGAGCGGTCCCGCGTGATCGCGCGTCTTCGGACCGCTGACGACCTGGACCGTTACCAGAAGGAGACGAGGGCGAAGCTGGAAGCCGCGCTGGGCGGGTTGCCGGCGCGTACGCCACTCAATGCACGTCTTGCGGGAACACTGGAACGGGGCGACTATGCGATCGAAAAGGTGATCTTCGAGAGTCGCCCGGGTTACTACGTCACGGCGAATGCTTACGTGCCGCGGAAGATGAAGCCGCCGTATCCGGCCGTCCTGGCGCCGGTCGGACATTGGGGGCTGGGGAAGGGGTTCGAAGAGTATCAGCATCTCGGAGCTTATCTGGCGCGGCGGGGCTACGTAGTCCTGGTTTACGACGGACCCGGACAGGGCGAGCGGCGGCAATACTTCAACCCAGTGCTCGGGCGAGCCCTTATCGACCCGGGCGGTTCACACTGGTTCGTGACGCTTGAACATGGATACGCGGGCGGGCAGGCGATTCTCACGACGGGCAACTATGCTTCCCATCTTGTCTGGGACGGTGTTCGCGCCCTCGACTACCTTACCGAGCGGCCGGATGTCGACCCGGACCGTCTTGCGTGTACAGGCACGTCGGGCGGTGGTTTGCAGACGGAACTCCTCTCAGCCCTCGACACGCGCATCAAGGTTTCGATTCCGGTCTGCTACGGAGGCTGCAACCCGGATAACCCGACCCGACCCGGTCTCAGCATTACCGACATCGACGCGCTGATCGCGCTGCGGCCCTTGCTGATGATTGAGGCCACGGGTGACCCGCGCGGCAGCGTGTTGAGCAAGCAAAAGCGCCATCAGGAAATCGCCCGCCTCTACGAGATGCTCGGTAAGACGGACAAGACCCGTTTCATGATTACGGAAGGGCCGCACGGGTACATCACGAGCATGTACGAGGCGGCCTATGCCTGGCTGGAAGACGCCTGGCCTGACCACGAAGCCCGCCGAAACTTCGAGGAACCAATCGTGCCGGTTGAGCCGGTTGAGAAGCTTTTCGCGACATCGACCGGCGAGGTAACGACGTCACTGGGAGGCGAATCGGTCTTCACGCTGAATCGCGCAAAGGCGCGGGAACTGCGGGCCGGCGCGCGCGTCCCCGGGGACCGGTCGGAGATACCGGGCTGGCGCCGCCGGATGCGCGATAAGGTTTCGTCGCGGCTGGCTGTCACGCTACATCCCGGCCCTCTGCAAGCAGTCCGCGTGTTGGAGGTTGACAAGGGTTCGCTACGTCTGGAAAAGGTCGTGTACTACAGCGAGCCGGAGATCTTCATCCCCGGCCTGCTCTTCTTGCCGAAGACAGAGGGTCCCCATCCTGCGGTGGTCTTCGTCAACGAAGGGGGAAAAGCTGCTGACAACCTCGTTGAGGACTACCTGAAACCTCTCGCCGAAGCTGGCAACGTCGTTCTCTCAATCGACCCGAGGGGGATGGGCGAAACCGATCCCATGGCTCCGCGATCGTCGTCGCCGGCCAGCTTCAAGGATTTCGTTCACGACTCTGAAGCGCGTTTCTACTACGATTCGATGCGTGTCGGCAAGACACCGCTCGGCTCGCGAACGGCGGATGTGATCAAAGCCGTTGACCATCTCGTTGCACGCAAGGAAGTGGACGGCAACCGCGTCTCGGTGATCGGCCACGGACTTGGCGGCCTGATTGCTCTCTACGCGGCTGCGCTGGATGAGAGGATTTATTCCGTTGCCGCAACGAGATCGCTGATCTCCTACGAGGCGATCGTCGAAAGCGAGCTTTACACGCACCGCTTTACGTCTTTTGTGCCGGGGGTTCTCGGTGACTTCGATCTTCCCGAGGTTGCCGCCCTCGTTGCACCACGGCCGCTGCTCTTACTTAATCCGGTTGATGCGGTTCACCGCGTTGCACCCGCCGGTGAAGTGAAGTCGACGTATGAATCCACCGCACAGGTTTATGGCTTGGCGGGGGTAGCGGAGAACTTCCGGCAGGCCCATGCACTTACGGCTAGGGAAATCGCTGATCAATATCTGGCTCACCTGAAGCGGTAGCCGCCGCGATCAGCTCTGCTCGCCCGCCCACGTGCCGAGTTGAACGGAAAGGTCGTCGTCGTATTTCTCGCCCCACTCTGTCATCAGCCCGGCCATCTGCTTGACTGTTGACCGAGCCGAGTCCCAGAGGTTTCGGGTCTCGGCCGGGTCGGCTTTCATGTCATACAACTCACCCGGACGCAGGACGGGCCGGTTGTCGAATTTCCTTAGGATGATCTTGTACCGCTCGGTGCGCAGCGCGCGTTCGTTGTAGTAGCCGCCTCCAATCGCTCTCTGCGGCACGTTCTGGATCATGATCGGACGGTTCCAGTTGTCGCGCCCCTCGTTGACTTCAGCGAGCAAACTGCGTCCGTGAATCACGGGGCGGAAGTCGTTGCCGTGCGCGCCCATGATGGGCACAATGCCCGCCGCGTCGAGAATGGTTGGCATCAGGTCCACCGAGCTTACGCCGGACCGCCAGACCTTGCCCGACGGCAGCCGTTTCGGATAGCGAATCATGAGCGGGATCCGTGCCGCATCGTCGTAGGAGGTACACATGCCTTCGACGGTTCCCGGACGGTCGGTCCAAGCGCGGCCATGCTCGGTCGAGAAGATGATCATGGTGTCGTCGAGAATGTTCTGCTCGCGGAGCGTATCGAGGATGCGGCCGACGTTCCAGTCGAGTGCGGCCACAGAGCCGTAGTAGCCGGCGTTGCTCTGCCCCTCATAACGCTTGAGGAAGTGCTTCGGAGGGTCGGACGGCTCGTGCGGCGAGTAGTAGGACTGATACAGGAAGAACGGTTCGTCCACATGGTCCTCAATGAACCGAATTCCTTGATCGGTGTGGACATCGGGCCGGTAGCGTGACTTGTGCGGCTCTCCGATCCAGTGCAGCAGCAGCGAGTTGAACGACTTCCAATAGTCAAAGAAGCCGGGATTTGCCGGCCCCAAGTGCCACTTGCCGATGTGCCCCGTCGCATAACCCGCGTTGTTCAGATAGAACGGGAAGTTATCCCAGAGCCGGAACCGCTGGTCGCGAAACGGGTCGATGATGGGCTCGCTATAGGTCGAGTTGCTTGGCCCGGGACTGTGAGGGTAGACGTTGCGCTTCAGCCCATGAACGTGTGAGTAGCTGCCCGTCACGATCGATGCCCGGGTCGGCCCGCAGAGCGCTTGCGGCGCGTAGCAGTTGTCAAAGCGGACGCCGGTTTCGGCCAGGAAATCAAGGTTCGGCGTATGGACGTCCCGTTCACCGTAGGCGCCGATAGCGTCCGAGCGGCATTTATCGAACAGCAGGAACAGGATGTTCGGGGGGCGGTCGCCGACAGGAGTGTAGTCCTGCCCGCTCGCTTGGCTCGATATGAGAGGTGCGGCGCTGACGCCGGAGAGAAATGTTCTGCGATCCATGGGCGACTCCGGGAGTGGGGAAGTGACAACAGTATACTCATGCTTCTGTCCCGCGAGCACGCGAGGTGCTAGGCTTGCAGATCCAGGCCATGCCCAAAATCTTCGGATTCTTCATTCTCGCCATGGCTCTGCAGGCCCACTCATGGGCACGCATGTACGTTTACGTTTCCGTCAGCGGAGAGCAACGGATCGTCGTCTTCCAGCTCGATGAGAGTAAGGGCTCATTGACACCGAAAGGGTCGCTGGATGTGGATGGGTCGCCGGGATCGATTTGGCCGCATCCGACGAGGCCGGAATTCTTCGTGGCCTTGCGCTCGACCGGAAAGCTGGCGACGTTGGACGTTGACCGCTCCACGGGGATGTTGAGCGTCGGGCACGAGACGACTCCTGGGGAATCTTCGCCTTTTGTCTTGCCGGACCCCTCCGGGCGATATTTGCTGTCGGCTTACTACAGCGGGGGGAAGGTGAGGGTGCATTCGATTGCGGACGATGGCGCACTTTCGACTGAACCGCTACAGGTGATCGAAACGGCGCTCAACGCGCATTGCATACGGCTCGATCCGAGCGGCCGCTACGCGTTTGTTCCGCATACGGGCCCCAACGCGGTGTTCCAGTTTCGCTGGGATGGAAAAAGCGGAAGGCTCACAGCCAATGAACCGCCGCGAGTGCCCAACACACCGCAAGGCGCCGGGCCCCGGCATATCTATTTCCATCCGACGCTGCGCGCGGCCTATACGGCGAACGAACTCGGTAGCAGCGTAACGGTGCATGCTTTCGACACCTCGAAGGGAACGCTCGAAGCCGTCCAGACGCTTTCGACGCTGCCGGAGGGTTTTGCCGAGAAGAATACTTGCGCGGATGTAGAAGTGACGCCGGACGGGCGCTTTGTCTATGTCTCGAATCGGGGACACGATTCGATCGCAGGGTTCAGGGTCGACAAGAGTTCGGGACGTTTGGAAGCCATCGGCCAATTCCCGACCGAACGTACGCCGAGGTCATTTAATATCGATCCCTCGGGCCGCTACATGGTGTCGGCGGGGCAGGGGTCGGGAACACTCGCAACCTACCGGTTGGATTCAGTTACGGGGGGGCTCGACCGGCTACAGACCTACGAGGTGGGGAAAAGTCCGGCTTGGGTGATGATTGCCGATCACGGCAAGTGATCCGTAGTCGCGAATCGTTCCGTACCCCGGAGGCTCCCGCCAGGGCGTCGGGCAAAATAGCCCCGATGGTTTCTCCTGCAACGCATGGCCAACTGACCCACTGTTTGGCCCTCTCGCCGCCATGAATCGGCCTAAAGCCTTGCTATAATACGCCTTCTCGCGTTACCCCAACGGCGACACCCCACCAAGCGAACCCAGGTCCGCGCCCCGGGCGCTTGCTTGGCTCTCATGTACGACATCAATCACATCCTTTCGGTGCTACCGCACCGTTACCCGTTCCTGCTCGTCGACCGGATCGAAGAAATGAGGGAAGACTGGATTGTCGGCATCAAGAATGTCACCGTCAACGAGCCGTTCTTCCAGGGACATTTCCCGGATCTGCCCGTCATGCCCGGCGTTCTCATCATCGAGTCCATGGCACAGGTTGGCGCGGTTTTACTACTGACCTACGCTCCTAAACGCGGCGAGAACTTCGAAAACAAGGTCGTCCTTTTTTCCTCCATCGAGAAAGCACGCTTCCGGCGTCCCGTCGGGCCCGGCGATCAACTGCGGATCGAACTCCAGGTTCTCAAGCACAAGGGCCCCGTTTGGAAAGTCGGTGCGCGCGGACTCGTCGACGGCAACCTCGTCGCCGATGCGACCCTGATGTGTCATGTCGCCGACAGAGCCGCGACGCGATCGCAACCGGCCGATCCCGCGCAGCCCGGTCCGGGGCAGCCCGAAAGTCAGGCCACCTAGGAAGGGCCATGGCGGTCCACCCGACAGCTATTGTTGACCCGAACGCCCGTCTTCACGAAAGGGCGGAGGTCGGCCCCTTCTGCGTGATAGGCGCGGGCGTTGAGATCGGCGCCGGCACGCGCCTCATGGCGCATATCTACGCCGAAGGGCCAACGACGATCGGCGAGGACAATACCTTCTACCCCTACTCCACGGTCGGCGTTGCCCCGCAGGACCTCAAGTACCACGGCGAGCAAACCGAAACCCGCGTCGGTAGCCGCAATATAGTCCGCGAGTTCGTCACTATTCACCGCGGGACCGAGGGAGGCGGCGGGCTCACGTCCATCGGCGACGACAACCTGCTCCAGGCCTACGCCCACGTCGCTCACGACTGCCACCTGCGCTCAAAAACCATCCTCTCCCACAGCGCCACTCTCGGCGGACATGTGACGATCGAAGACTGGGCCGTCGTCGGGGCGCACAGCGGCGTTCACCAGTTTTGCCGTGTGGGGGAACACTGCTACATCGGCGGCTATAGCGTCATTACGCAGGACGTCATGCCCTATTCGCTCGTCGTCACCGAACGCGGAGCGCGTACCTTCGGCGTCAACAAAGTCGGACTCGAACGCCGGGAGTACTCCAAAGAAAGCATCCAACGGTTGAACAAAGCCTTTCGCCGCCTCACAAAGTCCAATCTCAACACCGAGCAGGCCCTTGAAAAGATCCGTGCTGAAGAAGATATCGACGAGCCGCTTCAAAAGCTGCTCGACTTCATCGCATCGTCTGAGCGGGGCGTTATCAAATGAAACTCGGCCTGATCGCCGGTGGAGGACGCTTTCCCTTGCTCGTCGCCTCCTCGGCCCGCCGGCAGGGTCACGAAATCGTCGCTGTCGCTGTTAAAGAAGAAGCCGACCCGGCACTCGATCAGCATGTCGATCGCTGCCACTGGATCTCGCTCGGCGAACTCACTAAACTCATCCGAGCCTTCCAAGACGAAGGCGTCACCGAAGCCGTTATGGCCGGGCGCGTACGCCACTCGCGCATCTACTCGTCGATCCGCCCCGACTGGAAGCTGTTCAAGCTCCTCGCCTCGCTGCCTCGCAAGAACACGGACTCGCTGCTCGGCGCCGTCGCGGGTTTCCTTGAGAGCGAGGGCATCCGGCTGCTCGACTCCACTCGCTTCCTGGAACCCTACCTCGCCAAAAAGGGCCCGCTCACCAGTCGCCGGCCCAACAAAGATGAACAAGCCGATATCGACTACGGCCTCGAAGTCGGGCGCGCACTGGCGGGCTTCGACATCGGCCAGACCGTCGTCATATGCGAGCGCGCCTGCATCGCGGTCGAAGCCATGGAAGGCACCAACGACGTTATCCTGCGCGCCGCTCGCTTCAGTAACGGCCGGCCTCTGACTGTGGTGAAGATGGCCAAGCCCGATCAAGACATGCGCTTCGACGTCCCCGTCGTTGGCCCCACGACCATCGAGAAGATGCAAGAAGCCAAGGCGGCGACACTCGCCGTCGAAGCCGGAAAGACGCTTTTGCTCGACATGGAAGACGTCTTCGAAGCCGCCAATCAAGCCAATATCGCAATGCTAGGATACTAGCCGCCTCCCAAACTCAATCTACATGGCTGACAATGCACCAACCGACAAGATCCGGGTAGCCGTCGTCGGCGTTGGAACCTTCGGACATCAACATGCCCGCGTCCTGGAAGGCGTCCCCGGCGCCGAGCTCGTGGCCGTCGTCGATCAGGACCAAAGCCGAGCCGAAGCCATCGCCGAGGAGCACTCCTGCAAAGCTCTCACGAGCCATCGCGAACTCCAGGGCCGGGTCGACGCGGCTATTGTGGCGGTCCCCACTCAGCATCACGCCGCCGTCGGTGTCGAGCTGCTCCAAGCGGGCATCGACATCCTTGTCGAGAAGCCCATAGCCCCTGATCTTGCTGACGCCGACGCCCTTGTCAGCGCGGCCCTTGAGAACAACCGCATCCTTCAAGTCGGCCATCTCGAACGCTTCAACCCGGTCGTCGAGGCCGTCAAAGATGTGGCCTATCTGCCGCTCTTCTTCGAAATCCACCGCATGAGCATCTTTTCGCCGCGCAGTCTCGATGTCGACGTCGTGCTCGACCTGATGATCCACGACCTCGATATCGTTCTGCACCTGGTCGACAGCCCGCTCGAGCGATTCGAGGCGACCGGCATCCCCGTACTCTCTCCCAAGGCGGATATTGCGAGCGTCCGCTTGACCTTCCGGAACGGCTGTGTGGCCAACCTCACGGCCAGCCGCGTCTCAACCGAAAAAATTAGGAAACTGCGGTTCTTCCAACCTCGTCAATACATTTCGATCGACTACACGCGGCAGGACGGTTACGTATCCGGTGTGGATGAGTCTTTTCAGCTAACCCATCGTCGAATCGAGACGGTCCGAGCTGAACCTCTTGCACGTCAGGCTGAGGCGTTCCTGCAATCGGTCGTAACGCGCGAAAAGCCGCGCGTGAGCGGCGAAGACGGCCGGGCCGTACTCGATGTGGGGCTTAGAATAGTAGACGAAATGGAGCGTCATTCCCACGTCGTCGCGGACACAGTCGCGACGCCAAAAACGTGAGCCACCCGGAACCGGATCCCGAACCTCGGCTGCTGCTTGAAGACTACGGCTCCCAGGCCCGGCAGTGGCTGGCCCGATTTGCGTCCCAGCCGCGCCCCCGTCCCGCGGGCAGCGCGGCCGATTCCAACGGTCGGCCTGCGCCGCCGATCCACCTTCTGCTCGAAGATTTCACCCGGCGCCGGGACGAGTGGTGGACGCGTTATCAGCAGTCGCCCCCAAAGTCGAAACCCGCCCCCCAAAGCGCCGATCAGGCCGACCTGTCACTGCTCGTCGAAGACTACTACGACGCCCGTCGCCGCGCTTCGAAGGCCGCCCGCGCCCGCGAGCGCGCGGCCCATGCGCCGCCGCCTCCGGCATCGCTGGACCCGGTACCGGCGGACGAAATCCCGGTCGACCTGCTCGTTCATTGGGACACGAACCTCACTCTCAGCGGCAACCAAAGACCGATGGTCCTGTCGCTTCTGGCGCATGTCATTCTAGTCGGCATCCTGATCCTGCAGCCCAACATTCTTCCTTTCCGGCAGCGCCCGCTCGACCTCGAAACCCCCAACTTTACGATGCTCACGCCGCCCGAGGACTTCCTCAAGGAACTGACGCAGCCCGAGCCGAACGAGGGTCCCGTTAGCATCGAGTTTGAAGGTAAGGATGAGTTGCCGGTCCCTGTTATGAAACCGCCCGAGCAACCCGCTCCCGCGCCTCCGGCGCTTCACGCGGAACCGGAACCCGAGCCCGTACCCGAACCTCCGCCCACGGTGGAGGTCACTCCCGAGGAACCCACGCCCGAACCACCTCCGGAACGGCGCGATCCCGAACCGAACCCCGAAGCGCCGCCCCCGGCCATCGCAGCTCGCAGCCCGAATCCCGGTGAGTTCAATCCGGACCGAAGATTGGGGCGGCCCGCCGAGCTTCCGATGCCCAAGCCCCCCTCTCGTCCGGCAAAACGGCCCCGGTTGCAGCTCGAAGATCCCCGGACCGGTTCGCCCGGACGGGTGGGTCCGGCACAATTGGGCAGTCTGGCTCTGAACGCGCGCCCCGGTCAACTGGTGGAAGGCGCGATCCGAAATCTCTCCGCGTCGGGAGGACGCGGGGGACGGCAGGCCGTCGGCGATGGCTCCGGGACGGGCGGGCTGAGCGGCTACCTGCCACCCTCACCAGGTAACGCCGGCAGCAATCTCGAACTGTTGAGCGACCCAATGGGTGTCGACTTCCGGCCCTATCTTCTGCAGGTCCTGGCGTCCGTTCGGCGCAACTGGTACGCCGTGATTCCCGAGAGCGCCCGCCTTGGCATGAACCGCGGCTCCGTGGCCATTCAGCTTCGCGTCGTCCGCAGCGGCAGCGTCGCTAAACTCGTCATCGCCAACTCATCCGGCACGAACTCTCTCGATCGCGCCGCAGTAGCGGGCATCAGCGCCTCCAACCCTCTGCCACCCCTGCCGTCCGACTACAAGGGCTCCGACGTCAGCTTTCAATTCGTGTTCCGTTACAACCTGAAACGCTAACCCGCCGACGCCAAACTCCGGGCCGCGGGCGTAAGCCTTCGATGCCGGCGTTAAGAGAACGACGTGCGGACGTAAACCGCTCCGCGTTTTGTTGGCTGGACGCTTCATCGTCTGGTTCCGGAGGAGACCGAAAAGTGAAATTCATCGTTAGCTTGAAATTGCCCTAAGGCACCTACGACGTTGCCATCGCTCGATTTCTCAAGGCAGGCGGAGCTCCTCCGGATGGGGTGGAGATGCTCGGCCGCTGGCATGGCATGGACGGCGGAGGCTTTGCCGTGGCCCAGTCCAGCAATCCGAAAGCCCTCTACGCCTGGGTGGCGGAATGGTCTGACGTCATCCCGGTTCGGGTAACTCCGTGCTTGGAAGACGCGGACGCAGCGGAGGTCTTGCAGTCCGTGAAGGGATAGTAGGAGCAGCGCCCCTTCCGGGGCTTCCCGCCGAAGTCACGCTTCGGCGAATAGCGGCAGTTGCCGGCGTGCATCGCCGGACTGACGGTTTTGGCGGTGCGCTGAGATCGGCTTGGGCCGCGACCCGAGTCTATGAGTAGCTCGGACTTTGTTGACTCGCTTGCGAATCCATTCGGCATAGTCTCCGCGCAAATAGGGTTCACGGGCGTAACGTGCCTGGTAGCGCTCGGCAAGCGACGGATAGTGTTTCTCGAGGAAAGGGTAGAAGTGCTTCTGAGCCGATGGCATCAGAAAGAGCGTTCCTCCGCCGAAGTAGCTCGCTCCCGAGCGAGCAGCGGCTGACGCGACCGCATCAAGGTTCGCCAGCGAGTCCGTCAAGAGCGGCATGATGGGGTTCGCAAAAACTCCGACGCACAGACCGCCGGCAGCGAGCAAAGCAACAGCCTTCAGACGCAAGTCGGGACGGGGCGCCAGGGGCTCGAGTTGCTTGGCCAAAGATGCGTCCGTCGTCGTTACCGTCATATTGATGCTGAGATCGTTTCGCTCGTTGATCTTTAGCAGAAGGTCGAGATCGCGCGCGACGAGATCGGATTTGGTCGTGAGGGAAAGCGACCGTCCCTGCCGCGAAGCGAAAACTTCGAGGATCGAGCGAGTCGTTTCGAACTTTCTCTCGGCGGGCTGGTAAGGATCGGTGCTGGTTCCGATGGCGATAGCCCCTTCCGGATCGCGGGCCAGCTCGCGGCGTAGGATGGTGGCGGCATCTTGCTTGGAGTAGATCTTCTGCTCAAAGAGCCGGCCATCCTCCATCCCCATGAACTCGTGGGTATACCGCGCATAACAATACTTGCAACCGAACTCGCAACCTCGGTAGGGGTTGATCGTCCAGGTGAAGGGCATGTTGCGATTGGTACAGCGGTTCAACAAACTGCGCGTCGGCAGCTCGAAATAGTCCGCCTTGGATTTCGAGACGAGGAGTGGGCTCCGATCGGCCAGACGAGCGATGCCGACGAGCTTAGGGCCGAGATCAGCGGGAAAGAGCAAGAAACTATATTCGCTTTTTGTTCGCCTTGTGTCAAGGGCACTCAAAACCAATCGTCAGACCGGCGAACCGTCCTCGCTCCCCACCAGAATCTCCCGTTCGTCCGCGTTCAGGTCGCGGATCTCAATCCGCAACATCTCGCCGGGGAGCTGATCCGCGAACTTCTCGCCCCACTCGATCAGCACAATGGCCGGCTCGTCCCAAATGTCATCCAGCCCCAGTGTTTCGAGTTCCGGTAGGCGGTCCAAGCGGTAGAGGTCGATGTGGTAGACCTTCGGCGGGCCCTCGTATTCATGGATCAGCGAGAATGTCGGGCTCAGCACCTCGTCCTCTGAAGCGCTACCCAAACCGGCAATCAGCCCCTTCGTAAAGGTCGTCTTGCCGGCGCCCAAATCCCCAATCAACAAAACCCACTGAGGCGGACGTAACTCACCGGCAATCTCCCGCCCGAGCGCCATCGTCTCCTCCGCCGAGGACGTTCGGAAGCTTCGCGCCATCATCCCCTGACCCGGCGAATTGCCTCGGGCAGGTAGCCTAAAAGGTCCGTCGCCGCGAGTGTCTGCTCACTTCCCTCGGCCACGGCCAGCTCGCCCGCCAAGCCATGCAGGTAGACCGCCGCCACGATCGCGAGCTCCGGCCGCGCGTCGTGAAACTGAGCCAGCAAACCGGCAATCATCCCTGTGAGGATGTCGCCTGAACCGCCTTTCGCCATGGCCGGCGTGCCGGTCGGGTTCACCAGCACCTGTCCGTCCGGCGAAGCGATCAAGGTCCGAAAGCTTTTCAATACAACGTAAGCGCCTTTCGCTTCCGCGAACGCGCGCGCGATCTCTATGCGTCGCTGCTGCACTTCGGCGCTCGATAATCCCATCAACCGCCCCATCTCGCCGGGGTGCGGCGTCAGCACCAGGCACGGACTCTTCGTCTGCCAATCCTTCATTGCCGCCAAAGCCGTCAGCCCGTCCGCATCCACCACAAGCGGCGTCTCAACTTCGCTAACAATCCGTGCCGCCAGAGCCTGATTCGCCACACCGGTTCCGAGCCCCGGCCCAAGCGCCACGACGGTCTTGCCGTCCAGCGTGCTCGCATCAAAAGAAGACGCGCCCATCGAGCCGTCCGCTTCCTCGACCACGGGAATCGTCATGAGCTCCGGCGTATGGCTGACAACGGCCGGAGCGGCGCCTTCCGCCGTCGCCACCGTCACCAAACCCGCGCCCGAACGTAGCGCCGCTGTTCCCGCCATAGTGACCGCGCCCGGTTTCGACCGCGATCCGCCTACGACAAGAACGTGTCCATAGTCGCCCTTGTGTGACGACTTCCGGCGAGGTCCAAACAAGGCGCCCACATCCGCCGCCTCCACCAATGACAGCCGTGAACCCTCCATGCCCTCGAACACCGACTCCACCGTGCCGATCGGAGCCACGGTCAATGTCCCCAGCCGTTCGCAATTCGGTGGGAACACCTGGCTTACCTTGGGCGCGGTGAACGTCACGGTATGGTCGGCCCGCATCGTGGGACCCAAGGGCTCACCCGTATCGGACGGCATGCCGGACGGCAGGTCAACCGCCACGACCTTCGCATGAAGGAAACCGGCGTTGACATCCTCAATCACGCGCGCAAGCAGGCCCTCCGCCGGACCCCGCAGCCCGGTACCGAGCAATGCATCCACTAGCAGGGTCGCGGGGGTCAGACGCGGCAGCAACTCGAGCCAACCCGCGGCATCGGTAACCACCGCAGGCTCTACATCCACAGTCCGCAAAGCCGCGTAGTTCGTCGCCGCATCGCCTTTGAGCCCTTGCGGATCGCCCATCAAAATTACGTCCAGCCGAGCCTCCCGCGCACGTGTTGTGATCTGCCTTGCCACGACGAATCCATCACCACCGTTATTCCCTTTCCCGCACAACACAACGATTCGCTGCTCAGCGAGCGGTGAGAACCGGTGAGCCAAAAGCTCATACACTCGCGCGCCCGCATTCTCCATCAGGATGAGGCTGGGCACGCCCCGAGCGACGGTCGCCCGATCGGCCTCGCTCATCTGCGCCGCTGTGAGTATTCGCTGCAACGCTAGCCCTCCACCTCGTCCTCGAACCGCTTGAGATCCGATCGTTCAGCGATCGCGATCAGCACATCCTCGGGCTCGATTTTCGCACTGCCCGCCGGGTTGAACTGCATCGCGCCATTCGGCTTCTTGATGGCCAGGATAATCAGGCCGAACAAAGCGCGAATCCGCGACTCTTCGAGCGTCTTGGAAGCGAACTGACTCTTTGACGACACCAGAACCTCCTCGATTTCGATGTCCAGATGCGCTTCCCGTCCAAACGCCGACGCCAAATCGAGAAAGCTCAACACATGCGGACGCAACATCGACTGTGCCAGCCGGTGACCGATAAACGTATACGGCGTGAACACCGTACTGGCCCCGGCCCGTCGCAGCCGGTCCTCGGCTTCTTGATTGCCGGCGCGGGATGCGATCAACAACTTCGGATTCAACACACTGGCCGACAGAGTGACATAAACGTTCTGTGCGTCGGACCCCATCGCCGAAACCAGTCCGAAGGCTGTCTCGATGCTCGCGTTGTGCAAAGTCGCATCCTGGGTCGCATCCGCCACCAGAGTCGGTACTTCCAGTTCCATGCCCCACTTGGCCCGCGTTGGGTCCGACTCGATCAAGAGGACCTTCGCGTCGCTGCGCTTCAGCTCCCTGACCACACCACGTCCGACCCGGCCCGCTCCGCAGACAATGTAGTGACCCGAGAGTTTCTTCAGCATCCTCTTCCTCCGCCGCCGGCCGAATGTGTCCGCCAACTCCAGCTTCAGCATCATGTCGCCCAGAATCGTAATCGACGCCAGGATTGTCGTTACGCCGGCCAGCATCAGGACCGACGCGAACACCCGCCCATGGAAGCTTAGTGGGTGAACCTCGTCATAGCCGACCGTTGTGAGGGTGAGCAGAGTCATGTAGAAGCTGTCGAATAGCGTCCAGCCTTCCACGATCTGAAAACCCAATGTCCCCATCGCCAAGATGATGGACATCAACGAAAAAACGATGACGATCTGTGATTTCCAAGCCGGCATACGAAAAGGCCCGAGCCCGATAGTGACTCACGGCGACCGCTCCCAGTATCTCGCGATTTCAAGAGCGGCGAGTCGGAAGATGATCCGGCCGCCGGCCCATTCTCGACAAGAGAAGCTACAAGGCAGTCGCCGTTAAGCCTCGCTACGAGAACGATGCCGCAATCGGTCTATCGTCACCGCGGCCACAATAATTGAGCCGGTCAGTACATCCTGAACCCAATTCGGCACACCTTTCATACTCAAGCCGTTGCGGATCACCGCCATGAGCATCGCTCCGGCAACCGACCCGACGACGCTACCCTCACCGCCATTCAAGCTGCCACCGCCGATCACCACCGCCGCGATGATGTCCAGTTCCATGCCCTTCGCCGCCGTTGGGTCGCCCACCGTCAGGCGGCTGAACTGCATCAGTCCCGCAAACCCGATCAGCGTGCCCGCCAGGGAGTACAGCGCCACCTTGACCCGCTCCACGCGAATCCCGCACAGCCGGGCCGTATTCTCGTTCGACCCGATCGCGAAGATGTGCCGCCCCAAGACAGTGTTTCGAAGCAATAGCGCTACCAAAATCGCCAGCAGCAGAGTTACCCAGACTCCCGGCGCTACGATGAGCCATGCCGGTTCGGGGAACTTCGCCAGCATTGCGTTGAGCCACGTGATGGGTGCATCGATTTTCTGCTCGTTCGCCAAGCCTGTCGCCGCGCCGCGAAACACCAGCAGAGTCCCCAGCGTGATGATGAAGGGAATCAGCTTTAGCTTCGTAATCAGCAAGCCGTTCGCCGCTCCGCACAGGCCTCCAACGAGGATGCCGGCGCAAGCCGCCGCCCAAGGCGACCAACCTGCCTCAAGCAGCCGAGCCACTACCACCGTCGACAACGCGATCACCGAGCCCGCGCTCAAATCGATGCCGCCCGCAATGATGATCAGCGTCATCCCGAGCGCTCCCGCCGTAACGATCACGCTCTGCGTCAGCACCGTGACGCGGTTGAAGCTCGAATAAAACGGCTCCCCTGCCCACAAGCAAAAGAGAACGTAAACCGCCGCCAAACCAATCAGTGGGCCTAAGTTCTTCACACGCGACTCAACCTGCACACGTAACACAGTGACAGCGGAAAACGGCCCTCAGGCGCTTTCAGACGAACAGCTCATCAACGACGCGTCCAAAGACGTCGGAAAGCCGAAAATCTCGTCCGCCGAAGCGGTAAGTGAGCCGCTCGTGATCGACGCCGAGTGAATGCAACACCGTGGCCCACAGGTCGTAGACGCTCATCGCGTTCTCGGCGACGTGGTAGCCATGCTCGTCCGTTGATCCGTAGACGAAGCCCGGCTTGAAGCCTCCTCCGGCGAGCCAGATGCTGAACCCGAACGGGTTGTGGTCGCGGCCGTCCGTTCCTTGGGCGAAGGGCGTCCGGCCGAACTCACCGGCCCAGATCACCAGAGTCTCGTCGAGCATCCCGCGCGCCTTCAGGTCCTTGAGCAGGCCGGCGATGGGCTGGTCCGTCTGGGCCGCCATGTCGGTGTGTCCCTCGATCAGATCGCCGTGCTGGTCCCAGGGATTGCCAACCTGACCGGGATCCGCGGGGCGCATCAGGCAGGTGAGTTCCACGAACCGAACGCCGCGTTCGACCAATCTCCGAGCGAGCAGGCATTCCTTGCCGTATGCCGCCGTTTCCGGAATCGGAGAGTCCATCCCGTAGAGCTTCTTTGTGGCCTCGGTTTCGCCGCTGATGTCGAGCAAGTCGGGCACGGCGGACTGCATGCGATAAGCGGTTTCGTAGTTGCGGATGGCGGCTTCGACCGCCGGTTCATCAGTCGTCTGCTGATAGCGGTCGTCGAGGGCACGGATGAGATCAATCTTCTTTCTCTGCAGGGAATCCGAGTCGGCCGGCCGGATGTTGTTCAAGGCCTCTTCCTCTTCCGGGTAGAGAAACGAGGCCTGGTTGACAGCCGGCAGGAAGCCGTTGCCGTAGATCCCGACGCCGCCGAGTGGAACGCCGCCGCTGGCCAACACGACGAAACCCGGCAGGTTCTCGCTCTCTGTGCCGAGACCGTAGGTCGTCCAGGCGCCAACGCTCGGATGACCGAGAAAGGGGTGGCCGGTATGGATGAAGTAGTTCGCCTGCGCGTGCTCGTTGCCCTCGCTGGTCATGCTACGGATGATGCAGAGGTCGTCAGCGCAGGAGGCGATGTGCGGGAACAGCTCGCTGACGGGAATGCCGCTCTCGCCGTGGCGGGTAAACTTCCAGGGACTCGGCATGATGTTGCCGACGTCGTTGAACATCGTCGGCTTGACCGGCACGGGCATGGGCTTGCCGGCTTCCCGTTCCAAGAGCGGTTTCGGGTCGAACGAGTCGACGTGCGAGACTCCGCCGGACATGAAACAGAAGATCACGCTCTTCGCCTTGGGGGTGAAGTGTGGTTTGCGACCGGCTCCCGGCAGGAGTGAGCTGAGAGCCATCGACCCAAAGCCGGTAGAGCACTGTGCCAGCATCTGCCGCCGGGAAATCGGAGACGTCGCTCTCATCTCAGGTAAATAAACTCCTTCAGATTCAGCAGCGACTGAGCGTAGTCCTTCCACAGGTCTTGATTGCCCATCATTTCGGGTTGAGGGACATCGCATTCTTGCGCGAAGGCCTCCACGGACGTCATGAGCAAGTCAAGCTCCGCGGCCTCCGGGTCGCGTCCCAGAGCGCGGCGGAACATGCGGACCGCTCGATCGCTCGGCGAGATCGCACCGTCGGCCAGCGCTTTTTTTGCCCACTTCGCGGCTTGGTCAACTACGAATGGGTCATTGAGCATGGCCAACGACTGCGCGGGAATATTCGTCACGTCCCGCTTCCCGCGTGTAGTCGAAGGCTTCGGTGCGTCGAAGACCTGCAGGAACGGATTCTGAGAATTCCGCCGAACCCCCTGGTAGACGCTTCGTCGGCCGCTGCCGTCAAGAGGGCCTTTCTCACCGCCCCCTTCGGTCTTGCCTACGTAGTAGACATTGATGCTCGGGCCGTACATCGTCTTGTTCAACTCGCCCGAAATCTCGAGGATCGCGTCGCGGATCGACTCCGCGGGCAGTCGCCGAAAGCTCTGGTGTTGCAGCAGTCGATTGCCGGGGTCGACAGCACGCGCCTGGGCGGATGCAGTGCTACTCATCTGATACGTCCGCGAGAGGACGACGAACCGAATCATCTCTTTGATCGACCAGCCGCCGTCGACAAAGCGCTTTGCCAGGAAGTCGAGGAGTTCAGGGTGCGACGGCTTATCGCCGGTCGCGCCGAAGTTGTCGACGGTCGGGACGATTCCCTGGCCGAAGAGGTAGCTCCACAGGCGATTCACCATCACCCTTGCCGTCAAAGGGTTATCGGCGCTTGCCAGTGCCCGAGCCAACTCGAGACGGCCGCTGCCCGCCGTCTCGAACGGTTCACCTCCGAATAGCTCGATGTACCTGCGCTCCACCGGGTCCGCTGGACTCTTGTGGTCACCGCGTGTGAACAAGGGCTGGTCGAAGTTCGTGCCCGGCAGTACGCCCGGCGCCCGCCGCGGGATAGGAACCTCTCCTTCCAAGCGGCGGTAGTCTTCGACGGAAGCCCGCAGTTCGGCCAGCTCCTCCAGGGTCGTGGGCACCAGGCCTGCTCGGATCGCAAAGTCGAGAAAGGCTGTCTGGCGAGCGTCAAGATTCCCGCCTGCCCAGGCCGCCACGGCGTCTTGGATGAGGCGGTCATAGAGCGCTTCGAGGTCTTCGATGTTTTGCGGAGGGTCTCGATCCAGCAAGTGCAGGATTGCGAGCGGCAAGTCTCGCGGATTTTCTTCCTCGTCGTGGAAGACGACTTCGACGACTCCGAAACTCGATCGGCCATCGCCCGAGGCCTTGTGGTCGGGCTTCTTGGGGTTGAACCTGAATGGCCGCGAACGCTCGTCCAGCGTCTGGAATTCGAGATGGGCGTTTTCGCCCTTGCGATAGGCAGTGTCGAAGCGAATCCACTGCGGTCGACCGCCGTTCACATCGGCTGCCGGATGGATGCCGCCACCGCCAATCGGATAGTTCTCGACCACCAGGCGGGCCGACGGAAAGCTATCCCCGATGACCCGCACGCTGATGTAGTCGCTTGAGACACGAAAGCGCGGCGACCCCACAATCGCGCCGTACTTTCGGGAATCGAGCCCCGTATGAACTCCCGCCGGGAGTAAGCTCCCAATAATCTCCTCGCCTTCTGGAAGGACTCGAAACTCGCCGTGGGGAGACACCTTCGCGGGCGCCCCCGGACCATTCGGAAACCATTCTTCGTAATCGCCGGGGTCGGTTAGATCCCAAGCGGTTTGAAAGCCATCGAGGTTCCTTGCCCGTCCCGACTGCGCTTCGCCGAGCCAAAGTTCGCGCAAGTAGCTCCACTCACGCCGGAAGGCTTCGTCCTCCAACCCTTGGAGCACCTGCCACGGCTGCAACGCGTCATCCACCGTCTCGGCACTGAGTCGTTGTTTCAGCTTTGGCAGCCGAGGATCCTCGTCGTTGGATGACGTACGCGCCTGCTGAAGAACCCCTGCGGCCACGTCTTTGTTCTTGGTCCAGGCCTCGGACAAACCGTTCCGAATCTCCAGGCGCAGCTTTTCCATGCGCTCTCGGCCTTCGCTCAAAACTTCCGGCGAATCCACCGTGACGAGCCCGTGCCGGCTGCTCGCCAAGACGCCGTAGAGCGCGTAGAAATCTTTCTGGGTAATCGGATCGAACTTGTGATCGTGGCAGCGCGCGCACGAGATGGTGAGGCCCTGAAAGGCCTTCGACAGCACGTCGATCTGGTTGTCGACGACTTTGACTTGATCGTCGAGAGCATCGACGGGAACGTAGCCGTACTCCACCATGCGGAGGTTTCCCGGGCCCAGCATCGACTCGTTGAGACCCTCTTGCTCGTTCAGTCGAGGGTCATCGAGTAGATCCCCGGCGAGGTACTCGAGCAGCATCCGGTCGTATGGCACGTCGGCATTGAATGCGCGGATCAGGTAGTCGCGATAGCGCCACGCCATCGGCAGGGCGAAGTCCCCCTGGCTGCCATGCGACTCCGAGTAACGCACCCAGTCCATCCAATGCCGAGCCCAATGTTCCCCGAACCGATCGGAAGCAAGCATCTGATTGACAGCGTCGAGGTAGGCTGTCGGCGACTTGCTGTGGGCAAAGTGGTGAATCTGTTCGGGCCGCGGAGGAAGCCCCGTGAGGTCGAAGCTCAAGCGCCGAATCAGCGTTCGCCGGTCCGCTTGGGGCGCGGGCTTCAGGCCGGCCTCCTCGAGCCTTGAGGCGATGAAGGCGTCGACCTCGTTGAGCGCCCAACCGGCATCCGAAGCCGCCGGGGCCGTCTGGCCTCTCACCGGCTCGAACGCCCAGTGTTTCCGGTCGGCGTCTCCGGCCGCTTTGGCCCCTGACGGCCACAGAACGCCGGCTTCGATCCACTTTGCGAAGTCCGCGATCTGCTCCTTTGGCAGCATCCCGCCTAGCGGCATTTCGAGACCTTCATGTCGAAGTGCCCGGACCAATAGACTCCCCTTGGAATCGCCGGAGACGACAGCAGGCCCTCGTCCGCCCCCTTTGAAGACGGCTTCACGCGAATCGAGCCGCAGCCCGCCCTGCTGCAGCTTAGGGCCGTGGCAACTCCAGCATGTTTTGGCGAGAACCGGGCGAATGCGTTTCTCGAACAGCTCGTCGGAGGCCGTATCCGCGAGCAGGGTCGCCGCCGCTAAGAGTCCGCAGAACGAACTCCTGGCCAGAATCGGATTGATGAGCGACATCCGCAGAATGCCGTCATCATAACTCGTTGATTCCTCGGCTCGCGGAGCCCGCGGTTGCGGACGGATCGGACACTCGGGTCCTGGCGGATACGAAGCAGGTTGAACCGCGCTATCTTCTTACGCAGGAGACCTCCCCCGCCATGACCCGACGAACCCTGTTCGGCCTCGCCGCTCTTGCCCCGTTCACTTCCGCCAAGGCGGTCCCGCCCGCCGACAGCGCCCGCAACCAGCCACCTCAAAAGATCACCAAGGTTGAGACCTTCATCCTGCGTGACCCTCCCGAACGGGGCAAGGCGGAAAGCGATTTCGTGTCGATGACGCCGATCGGCCGCATGACCAACCGCCGCGGCCTCGGGTACCGGCTCGAACACGCCGAAACCGTCCGACAGGGCGGCTATCGTCAAACGCTGCTCGTGAAGGTCACGACGGATCAAGGTCTCCACGGCTGGGGCGAATCGCACGCCGTGATGACGCCGCGAGTCGTGCAGACGGTGATCAGCGATCTTTTCACGCCCATCCTGCTTGGCGAAAACGCGCTTGACGTTGAAGTTCTCTGGGACAAGATGTATTCGACCCAGCGCCTACGCGGCTATAGCAGTGCGTTCTACAAGCGCGCCATGGCTGGTATCGATATCGCGCTTTGGGACATCCTGGGCAAGGCGTCCGGCATGCCTGTCTATCAGCTTCTCGGGGGCAAGTTCCGCGATACCATCCCGACCTACCAAGGGGTCGGGGGAAAGGATATCCCGCAGCTCGTCGACAACGCACAAGCCCTCATCGGGAGAGGTTTCACGGTCATGAAGATGGGGCTCTCGAAAGGCCGTGGCGATACGTCAGACGTAGGCCGGGTGGCGGCCGTTGCCGAACAGCTCAAAGACAAAGGAGAAGTGCTGGTTGATTCGCTGGGCGCCTACACGCTCGCCGAGGCCGTCAAGACCGGCCGCGAGATCGATGCCATCGGCAATGTCGGCTGGTGGGAAGATGTCCTCATGCCGGAGGACATTGACGGCCTGGCACGGCTCGCGGACGCCCTCGATGTCCCCATTTGCGCCGGTGAGCAGTACTCGAACCGTTTCCAATTCCGCGACCTGTTCCACATCCGCGCGGCCGACATCATCAATCCGGACATCTCACGCGTTGGCCTCACAGACTACAAACGGATCGCCATCATGGCCGAGGTGCACAACGTGCTGCACTCGCCACACTCGTCGATGGGGTCGGCGCCCTACCGCGCCTCGGCGATTCACATCTGCGCGGCAACGCCGAACTCCGTCATTCTTGAAGGGGGTGAGTCGCATCTGAGGGCCTTTGGGAACCAACTGCTCGAAGAACCCCTCGACTATGAGGGAGGCTTCGTAAGAGTGCCTGAGCGCCCCGGCCTTGGCATCGAGTTCAACGAAACCGAGTTAAAAAAACTCATCGTCGGTTGACGCAAGCCGGCCGTGCGAGGAGCGCACAGCCAAGACGTGATTCATCGCGGGCTCAAAGCGCCGCGTTGTTGGGTCCCGAAAACCTGTATGTCATACTAGTTACGACGCAATTTTCCGAGCGCCAAGTCGATAAGAGAGTCACACCCGTCGTGTCGAAACAAGCCATTCTGGAAGTGGATGGTAGCTATCCGCTTCCGCCGCTCATCCTGCACCCTTTCACCGAAACCGCTTCGACCGTTCGTGTGCTTGAAAGCGCCAAAGCGTCGCTGTCGCTACTGAAACAGGGCGCTGTCGAGGGAGATCAAGCCGAACTCGACCGGCAGCTTCTGGAGGGCCGCTACGCGGAAGTCCGCATGCTGTTCTACGTCGGCAAAGACATCTTCCGCTGGATGGACCAGTGTCTGGACACCTGCGGCCGGGAACCCGGGCTCAGCGGCGTCGGCCTGCACCAGCAGAGCTTCGCCCAATTGCTCGTCAAACACACTCCGGATGACGTCGAGGAGAAACTCAAGAGCTGGGGCGTCGTTGAATACGTGCCCATCTTCTCGCGCTCGATCGGCATCTATTCGCAATTTCGAGAGCCGCCGACCCGAGAGTTGTTACAGAACAACTACCTGCGTCACTACTACCGTTACGCTGACTACGCCTTTGCCTCTTGGCGGGACATTCGGAGGAGTTCAGAACTCCCGGCCGAGAACTTTCCCTTCACGCTCTACGCGTCGGGCGAATATACGCGGATGCTGGAACAGCAGTGGGAAGAATCGGTTTAGGCTCAATGCCCTTCGCTTAAGAAGATGGGGATCGGGCTGTGTGGATAGTGGGCAAGAGCGGCACCGATCAACTCACGAGGTGGGTGTAGCCGGGTGTACCGCCCAGCATGCCGTGCCCCTACATTGCCGGCTGCGATGCCTGCGCAGCTAGGCTGATTCGCCCAAGGTCAAGAGTGTTGGGCGTAGGCTAGGTTCCGCCGAAGTAGCGAGCAAAGAACTCCGCGCTCAAGCGCTCACCCTCTTCCGTCAAAACGACGGACTTCGCTTTACCTTTGGGATCAAAGACCCAACCTTTTTCAAACAACAGATCCAGTAGGTCCCAGTCCATTCCTTTCCAGGCCCGCACGTTTGGCCCATCCTTAAACGTGGTCAAGTGAAGCAGCGCCAACGCCGCCTCGGTCAGCTTCTCACGATCAGTACTATCTGGTATCGGCATTCTTGCCTCCAAGAAGCTCCAACGCCCCGATATATGGAAAGTAATAGTCCAAGGGCATACAAGGGCATCGGCTCAATTCGTCGCTTACTTCCTCCAGAGGTTTACCTTCCCGGATCGAGTAGGCGGCCATATAGGAAAAGTCAGTCATCGAGCCCAATACGCTCCGGCTCGCGGTGCGGTCGAACCGCACCGTCTCCATCCTGTCGGCCTCGCTGTCGACGGCCACGGGCGATGCACCGAGGCGTGTGACGAGCCGGGCAACCGCCTCACTGAGCCGCCGCGGCAGGCCACCCAAATCTTTGGCCGGAACGACGACACTGAGCAGGGTGCGCTCGTTCGTGCACAGAATCAGGCGCTGATGCCCGACGTTGAGACGATTCGCGTACCAGTCGCCCAACGCGGTCGTCGTGGGCGCCCGACCCGCGATTGCCACCGAGCGCGGATCGTTCTTCAATCGGTGTAGAAGCAGCGCGGTACAACGTAACGTATACACATTATCCTTCCCGTGCGGGCGAAAACCCCGCCGGAAACAGACCTAGTTTACACCTTCGTTATCGTGCAAAACGCTACCTGGCCGTGCAAGCCTATCATTGAGCATTCAACACTTTCACCAGCCCGCAACCCAAACAAGGAGATACGCATGCCCGACCAAGACTCATCCCGACGCCACTTCATGAAAACATCCGCCGCAGCCGCCGCGGCTGCTTCAGCCCAAGCCACGACCGCCGCACAACTACCCGGAGGCGTCGAATCCGAAAGCATCCGAGCCGGTGAGTGGCCCGCTTCCCGGCCGCTCGCAAAGAAGGTTCTTTGGAACGAACTCGCCCGCAGCGAATTCCCGCCGCTGCTTGAGAACGACCCTGTCGTGATCCTGCCGATCGGTTCACTGGAACAGCACGGGCCGCACTGCCCCGTCGATATGGATATCAGCATTCCGTATCACATCGCCGCCACAACGGCCGAGGGTATTGACGACTTCCCCGTCGTTGTCGGGCCGCCCGTGTGGACCGGCTTCACGCACTACAACATGGGCGGCTACGGCACGATCACAGTGCGCCTTGAGACTTTCATCGACGTCGTTTGCGACATCTGCCGCAGCATCAAGGCCAACGGCTTCGACCGCATCATCATGATGAACGGACACGGCGGCAACGTCGCGCCCATCACGGCGATCGCCAACAAACTGGCGCAAGAGGACATCATCACGTTGAGCTTCCCCTATTGGAACCTTGTCGCGCAGGAGATGAAAGACTGGTCGACCGCCGACATGCGCGGTCCCGGGCATGCCGGAGAATGGGAGACAGGCTTCCAGATGTATCTGCGGCCACACTTGGTTCACATGGACCGCCGTGAGGCCGGACAGGTGCGCTGGCCGTTCAGTCCGGCGGTTCGCAAGTACGCCCACGTCCCGGAAAGGCGGCGTGAAAGCGCGAACGGCTCGATGGGCGACCCCTTCGCGGCGAGCGCCGAGAAAGGCGAGCGAATCTTCAACTTGGCGGTTGAGCGGCTGACAGCGATCGTGCAGGAGTTCCACGCGACGCCGGTGCTGCATTACGAGGAATTCGGCAGCGACGCCAAAGTTCTACCGACGCTCTTCTAAGAGGGGCGGGGGATACCCGGGGGGCCTCACCACTTCAACACCTGCCACAGGCTGGCAAAGTCGTCGGTCCAGAACAGGGGCGGCTTGTCTTCGCCATTCCAGGGATCAATCGCCTCGCGAACCGCCGGAGAATCGAGGAAGGCCTGGTTCGAGGTGAGGAGCACCCACTTTGCGCGCTTAACTCCCATACTCTCGTCAACGGCCGAGTCTATTCGAGCGGCTTCACAACCGCAAACCTCCGCCAGGCCCCGCGTCACCGGAGTCAGATCGAGCGAGCGGTTCGAGATGTGAACCGTGAGAATCCCGTCCTTGGCCAAATGCTTCCAATAGACCTCGACCGCCTCCCGCGTGATCAGGTGAATTGGGATCGCGTCGCTGCTGAAGGCGTCAATCGCCAGCACATCAAACCCTTGCGGGCCTTGTTGAGCGAGCTCATGTTCGAGCTGGACGCGCGCGTCCCCCAACACCACATCGACTTGCGCTTCGCTGTCAGAGTTGTAGCTGAACAGCTCGTCCGCGATCCGAATCACTTCCGGGTTGATCTCGTAGAATCGGACCGTATCTCCCGCGCGGCCATGCACCGACACCGTCCCCACACCCAGACCGACGACACCAATCCTGAGCGCCCCATTCGTTTCCTGGCGCCGCGGGTGCTGTTGAATGGCCAGGGCGACCCCGCTCTTTGGGCCGTAATAGGCCGTCGGCCACCTCCTCTTCTCCGGGTCCTGATACTGTTCTCCGTGCAGAATACGGCCGTGCATCAGGTCACGCTTCTTTCCGGCGGCGACCTCACTGCTGCTGACTTTCAGCAGGCCGTAGAAGTTCCGAGAAGCTTCGATGACGCCACGCCCGCGAAGTTGGACATGCCCATATAGGATGAGGGCGAGCGCCCCTACCATCAGCCCCAAACGCAAGTACAGGGCCTTGGGTCCCGCCAACCCACCCACCCTTACGCCATCACGGAGCCAAGCAACTTGCGTCAGGAAAATACATCCGATCAGGCCGACGTGATACTCCCAGTAGCCGTTGAAAATGACCGGCGCCACGGCGGCGACGAACAGCCCACCGAGGGCGCCTCCGGCGGAGACCACCAGATAGAAAAGGGTGAGATGGGCGGGATCGGGACGCGACCGGTAGAGCTCGCCGTGACACGTCATGCAACAGGCGAACATCGTTCCGGCGTACGCAAGGATCTGCGCCCACAACGGCACGAACACACCGGCAAACAGAACCACGGTCGCCACAATCGCGGAGAAACCCATCAGGAGCCCGCAATGGAATCGGTTGTACCAGCGCTCGTGCTCGAAGGTAATGATGAACGTCAACAGATAGAGCGCCAGCGGTATGACCCACAGGAACGGTACGACCGCCACTTCCTGCGACATTTGATTCGTCGTAGCCAGCAGCATCACCGAGCCCGCCGCCGCCAACAACAACCACATCAGAATGTCGATGACACTCGTGGGATGCTCGCTCCGCGCCTCCGTGGCGGTTGTCACGTCACCGGCCGATGAAGCGGTGCCTTTCCCTCCCGACATGCCGCGCCAAGCGCTCCATGCGCACAGAAGTGCGAACCCGCCGTAAGCGACCGACCACCCGTTGACCTGACTCCCCAGCGTGAACGTCGGCTCCACGACGAATGGGTACGTCAGCAACGCCAACAGCGACCCGGTGTTCGAAAGGGCATACAACCGATACGGGGGGTGCTCCGGATACGCCTGGCTGAACCAGCGCTGCACCAGCGGCGTCGTCGAGGAGAGAAGAAAATAGGGCACGCCCACGTTCGCCAACAATAGCCACAGGATGAATCCGGTCGGCTCGCCGACATCCGCCCGTTTCCAGGTCTCGGCATCGGGCGTAATGGGTAAGAACGCAAATGAAACCAGTAGTGCCGCGATATGCACGGCCCCGCCCACACGCGCCGACAGTCTCGTGCTAATCAGATGAGCGTACGCATAGCCCCCCAGCAAAACGACCTGGAAGAACAGCATACAGGCCGTCCACACCGCAGGCCCGCCACCGAACCACGGCAGAATATACTTCGCGATCAGCGGCTGAACTTGAAACAGCAGGAAGGCGCTGAGGAAAATCGTTACGCAAAGGTGCAGCATTTGTGAGAGGTCCCGGAGCTCCGAGCGCCGCGGAGCCGAAGGCCCCTTGCTGCTATTTTCTCACGCGCCGGTCTCTCCGGGAGAGCCGGTGGAATCCCTTAGAGTGCATTGGCCCCTAACTAGCCGAGCGCGGACAAGATCTCATCGAGGGCTTGGTCCACGCCATGGGCCTGTCTCCTAGCGCGCTTGTGGAGTTCTTCCAGAGGGTTGCGGCGCTCACCCTCCTGGACATAGAGTTGCTCGACAGTTTTTCCTCCTTTGTCTATGAGAGAAACAGTGTGCCCATGCTCGTCATTACCCCAATTGTCTTGGATCGAAGCCCTCTCAATCGCCACTGAGTAGTGGGGAAAGCTCGTGATGTACTTCTCCGGTTCGCCCGACTCCTCCCACACGGCTGTACCGGAGTCCGTCTTGGCGACGAGTTTCTTTGCCAGCTCTAGCAGTTTCTCTTCAACTGTCATTTCCGCCTCCGAGCGTATGCCGGATCTCAACTATTATCTCGCTGATCCTGTCCGCTTGGCTAGACATCACCTGGTTAATCCTCGCCACATCAGGTTGCGGTTCCCGCCGTGCGAGGTGCTGCTCAATCTGATTCTCGACGATTCCACTATGCGCGAGCACGGTCTGAATGGCGCGCTGGTGCTCGGAACTCAGACTCGGCTTAGCGCCTCGTATCTGTACTAACAATTGTCTCAGGTCAGAGTAGCGGTCGGGCAGAGAATCCCAATTGGGGCTTCGCTGCAACCGCTTGATCTCGTTTACGAGAGCCAGAGCCGCCGTGCAAGATGCAATCCGATCAACTTTGCCCAAAGAGTCGCGGAGATCCACGACCGCTCTGACAGCCGCCTCGGCCGCCTTTCGCGTCTTGCGTAGAGTCCATACGGCCAGGGCGACGCCGACCGCGGATAGGGCGAGACCCAATAACCCTAACGGGCTCCCGAGGTGTAGCTCGACCACCCATGGAGCAATCTCGTCCATTGCACCTCACCGAGAATGGGCCCGCCCTCTCAGGCGATCAGGCCTCCGCCGCTTCCACCAGTTCCGGCTGCGGGGCGCTCGGCTGCTGCAAGCCGAGAGCGCTTCGCAACTCACCCTCAAGTGTGGCGCTGAGATCCGGGTGGTCCTTCAGGAACTGCTTCGCGTTCTCGCGACCTTGCCCGATGCGGTCTTCCTTGTAGGAATACCAAGCGCCGCTTTTCGCGACCAGGTTGTGGGCGACCCCCATGTCCAACAGATCACCTTCCAACGAAGGCCCTTCGCCGTACATGATGTCGAATTCGGCCAGTTTAAACGGTGGCGCGACCTTGTTCTTGACAACCTTCACCTTGGTGCGGTTGCCGACGATCTTGTCGCCATCCTTTAGCGCCGCGATGCGCCGAATGTCGATCCGGATCGACGAATAGAACTTCAGGGCCCGTCCACCGGTGGTCGTCTCCGGGCTACCGAACATGACGCCGATCTTCTCGCGAATCTGGTTAATGAATATCAAGCAGCAGTTCGACTTGAACACAAGCCCCGCGAGCTTCCGTAAGGCCTGCGACATCAGCCGCGCCTGCAGTCCCACGTGCGTAGCGCCCATCTCGCCGTCGAGTTCGGCCTGCGGCACCAATGCCGCCACCGAATCGATCACCATGATGTCGATCGCCGCCGAGCGAACCAGCACGTCGGCAATCTGCAGCGCCTGCTCGCCGCTATCGGGCTGCGATACAAGCAAGTTGTCAACATCCACACCGAGGTTTCTGGCGTAAATGGGATCCATCGAGTGCTCGGCATCGATGAAAACCGCCATCCCTCCGAGCTTTTGAGCCTGCGCGAGCGTGGATAAGGCCATGGTTGTCTTACCGGAAGACTCCGGCCCATAAATCTCGATCAGCCGCCCGCGCGGGAATCCGCCCACGCCCAGGGCTACATCCACCGCCAGCGAGCCGGTGGGAATCACGCTCACCGGCACGATCGAATCCTTCGACCCTAGGCGCAGGATTGCGCCTTTTCCGTGAGCTTTCTCAATCTCTCCAAGCGCGTGTTCCAGGCTGCGCGTGCGTTCACGTTCGTCCATGTCAATACACTCCTTTTTTCCGCCAATCACCGTTGAACGGTGATTGTAGCAGAAGGCGAATAGAAAGCGAAAGGGGCGATACGGATTTCCGGCCCTGAGAGGCCACGGGCGGCGGATAGCAGGCCGCGGGGGCTAGCGAACTTCGTCCGGGAGCGGCGCATAGTATCCGCGCCTCACTCGGACTCGGGTGACCTTGTTGACGGCGGTCTTGATCTCGACTTTGTGAAAACTGCCGTCAGCAACGAAATCGGTTGGCGAGTAAAGAATAAAGTACTGATGGCGTAGCTCGTTGGCGATGTTCGCGAACGATTGTTCGAGATCCTGCGCCTGGAACGGGTGAAACGCCAATCCGCCCGTTGCCGAGGCAAAGGTGCGCAGTACCTTGTCGCCCGCCTGTTTCTTGCCGCTGCGGTTTGTCGAGATCGTAAAGATAACTGCTTCGGCCTTGTGCGCCATCTCGAGCGCCATCTCGCGCGTTACGGTACTCTGGTTGTCCTCGCCGTCGCCGATCACGATCAGCGCACGTCGAAACTGTTCGGGCGGCCAATCCTCCGGCAGCTTGTCGCGGCAGGCGTAATAAATCGCATCGTAAAGCGCCGTTCCGCCACCCGCACGCAAACGGCGTACGCCGTTTGCCAACTTTTCCGGATTGTTCGTGAAGTCGACCATCAACTCCGCCCGCGTATCGAAGCTCACCAGAAAGGCCTTGTCACGACCCTCGCGCAAGACCCCTCGGATAAACTCAATCGCCGCCTCCTGCTCAAACCGGAACCGGTCGCGAACGCTGTTGCTGGCATCCACTACGATGCCAATCCGCAGCGGCAGGTCACTCTCGCGCACGAACTCACGAATGTCCTGCTGCTTCTTGTTATCGAACACGCGAAAATCCTCGCGGTCGAGATTCGTGATGAAACGGTTCTTCTTGTCCGTCACCGTGAACAGCAACGGTACCCGCGAGACCTCCACGCGAATCGTCGTATCAAGGTCT
The DNA here is from genome assembly GCA_965206655.1 of Bryobacterales bacterium. Classification (GTDB taxonomy): domain Bacteria; phylum Acidobacteriota; class Terriglobia; order Bryobacterales; family UBA6623; genus JAPPLB01. The sequence continues at coordinate 177,037 of CBDBKC010000035.1, forward strand.
AGTATCGGCGCAACCTGTTGAGGAGCGTTCTTGCCGTCCTGCGCCGCCAGCGGCAGGGCGCAGAAAGCCAAGACGGCGTATAACAACTTGGTGCGATCAATCATCGCGGGTCGCCATTATTATAGCCCCAGTTTCCGTGCCAACTCTGTGAAGTCATTGTCCAACTGGGCGGTCACGGCCAGCGCTTCTCCCGTACGCGGTTGGTCGAAACAAATCTCTTGCGCGTGCAGGTAGTAGCGTTCGAGCGGTCCCAGTTCCGCCAGCGACGGCGCGGCTCCATAGAGGCGGTCGCCCACGACCGGGTTCCCGATTTCCGACAGGTGAACCCGAATCTGATGCGTCCGTCCGGTCGCGATTCGTAGTTCGACCAGCGCAAAATCCTGCGACCGGGCGAGTACTCGAAAATCCGTCTGCGCCTTCCGCCCCGGTCGCCGGGCCGTCATCCGAACCCGCGCCCTCAGGTCTCGCGCAACTGGCATCTCGAGCCGCGTCCAGCGGACTCCCTCGGTCACGGCCGGCCGGCCGCGACTCGCGTGCTTGTCGGGATCGCCCTGGACGAGTGCCCAATAGGTCTTACGCACTTTCCGCGTTTGAAACTGTCGCGCCAGCGCTTGGTGAGCCGCGTCATGCTTCGCGGCCAGAATCACCCCGCTCGTAAATCGGTCCAGCCGATGCACGATGCCCGGCCGTAACTCGCCTCCTACACTCGACAACTTCCCGAAGTGAAAAAGCAAGGCGTTGACCAATGTCCCTTGCGACCGACCGGCACCCGCGTGAACGATCATCCCCGCCGGCTTGTTCACCGCCACCAAGTCATCGTCTTCGTACAAGATGTCGAGCGAAATCTCCTCGGGCTGCGCCCTGAGCGGTCGAGCCGGAGCCGGGTCGACTGTCACCATCGCCCGCACCTTCAGCTTCACCGACGCTTTGGCGGCTCGCCCGTCCACGGCCACTCTTGCACCGCGAATCCACTCTTGAATCCGCGCCCGGCTCGTCTCCGGCATCTGTTCGACCAAGAAGCGGTCCAAGCGTTGGCCTTCATCCGCCGCCGCAACTTCAAACGTCACCCCTTCAATGGACCACAAACCGTCCCCTGGCGTGTGCCGCTGCGTTCCTACGCAAAACCCAATCGCTATGCTGAATTCCGTAGGCGGAGGCGAAAGCGGTATCCCCTCCGGTGACGAATTCGTCGTGTTGGCATTACCCTAAGAATCGCACGGAGGCCGCGCGGGAAGTGTGACGCGCCGAACCGTCAACCGCTATCGCAAGCCCACCCCAATGCGTCGCATCAGCATCCTACTGGCCGCCCTCACCTGCGCGGGGCTTCTCTACTCCCAGGCCGCTGCCCCCGACGGCAAACCCGAGGCGTTCGAGCCCCCGCCTCCACCTGAGCAGCCTCTGCCCTTTAGCCACAAACTCCACGTCGGACTCGGAGCACAATGCACCGATTGCCACCAGATCAAAGATCCCGGCTTCCTCGCCGGTTATCCGCCTACAGGCACTTGTATGGCCTGCCACGCCTCCATCAAGACCGAAAGTCCGCACATCCAAAAACTCGCCGCGTTCGAAAAGCAGAGCAAAGACATCCCGTGGATCAAGGTCTACAAGGTCCCCGACTACGTTTATTTCTCACACGACTATCACCACAACGTAGCCGAGATCGCCTGCCGGGAATGTCACGGCCCCGTCGCCGAGCGCGAAGCCATCTTTCAGGAAAAGCCCACCAGCATGATCGCTTGCATGGCCTGCCACGACCGCCACAAGGCCTCCAACGAGTGCAACCTCTGCCACGACGCCCAGTAGAGGCGCGGGCTAGAATAGAGCCACGTTGGGCTGGCCCCCGCGCCACGTGTTAACCCCGCATGCCCGCTGAAAAGTTCGATGTCTGTGTGATCGGATCCGGCGCCGCCGGCGGGACCCTCGCCGGCGAGCTCACACGCAGGGGCGCCCGTGTCGCTCTGATCGAAGCCGGCAAGTACCGCGACCCGTCAAAACTCAGAACCCACGCCTGGCCCTACGACCAAACCAAGCCACCCGACATGCCCTCCGTGACGGTTGATGCCAAGCGCGAGCCCGTCGCCTACGAAGGAGATCGCATCTCTGTCAGCCGCGGCCGCGTCATCGGCGGCCGTACGACCCACTGGAACGCCGTCGCCCTGCGCTTCTCCGAAGACGACTTTCGCGAATGGTCCGTCAACGGCATCGAAGAAAACTGGCCCATCACCTACCGAGAGCTCGCACCCTACTACGACCGGGCCGAAGAGCTCATGGTCGTCTGCGGCACGCGCGAAAACCTCGGAGTCCTACCCGACGGCCGCTTCATCAGACCACTGAGCCTGCGTTGTTCGGAAACCATCCTGGCCCGCGCCTCCAAAAAGATTGGCATGCGCGTCATCCCTGTTCGCAAGGCGCTCGCCACCGAAGCGGGTCACGGACGCGCGTCGTGTCACTACTGCGGCCATTGCATGGAAGGCTGCGGCGTGTCGGCGATCTTCAACACCGCCGAGCATGTTATCCCGAAGGCGCGCCAAACCGGCCGTCTCACCCTGCGTAGCGGCTGGATGGTCCGGGAGCTCCGCACCGGCGACGAAGCCCGCGTCCGTTCCGCCCTCATCTTCGAGCGCGATTCCCGCCGGGAAGAAGAGATCCACGCCGACGTGTTTGCCGTATGCGGCGGCAACATCGAATCCGCGCGATTGCTCCTGAACTCGCGATCTCCGCGTTTCCCGAACGGTCTAGCCAACAACAACGACGTGGTCGGCCGCTATCTCCACGGGCACATCACCGGAGAGGTGCAGGGCTATCTCAGGGATCTCGTCGGCACGAAGCCCGGCAATCAGGACGGCGCGCTTGACCACGCCTACATTCCGCGAACCGAATCCGCCGAGGGCGCCGAATACGCCGGAGGCTTTGGGATTCAACTCAACGTGCGCGGCTACATGAGGCCACATCACGCCCGGCATGTCCCCGGCTTCGGCGGTGAGTTCAAACGGCGTGTCCGCGATCTTCATCCGGCCCACACCTCCGCTTTGGCTTTTGGAAAAGTCGTAGCGCACGCCGACAATCGAGTCACTCTCCATCCAACGCGGGTGGACGACTACGGCCTGCCATTACCCCACGTGAACTTCCACTGGCAACCGAACGACGTTGCGATGTACAAGGCCATGCTCGACGGATGCCACAAGCTCTACGAAGAAGCAGGCGTCGTATTTCGGGTACAACGCCAGGGCCCGACCGGATTCGCCTCCCACGAAGTCGGCTGCGTGCGCATGGGAAACGACCCCAAGACGTCCGTGCTTAACAGGTTCAATCAGACACGCGAGGTCAAGAATCTCTTCGTCATTGACGGAAGCAGCTTCACGACTTTCCCGGAGAAGAATCCGACACTCACGATCGTTGCGCTCGCCATTCGAGCGGCGGAAAACATCATGCGGATGAAAGACCGAGGGGATGTATAGCCGAGGTTCCAGAGATACCACCATGCCCCATCAACCGACTCGTCGAGAAGCACTCGTCCAGATCACGGCCGCGGTTGGCGCTTCGGCCGCCGTCACATCCTTGCCACCGGCGGCCTCTGCTCAGGCAGCCTACGAGCCGAAGGCGCTGACGGGAGAGCAGTTCAAGATCCTCACGGTCGTGGTCGACATGATCATCCCCACAACCGACACTCCCGGCGCCGCTGCCGTCGGTGTCGACCGCATGATCGACGAATCACTCGCCGAACAAGACAACGCCCTTGTTCAGTTTCTTGGGGGCTTGAGTCAACTAGAGCAGTCCGGTTTCGCGGACCTCGATGCGGCGGATCGCGTCAAACTTCTGCGGGAATACTCCGGGGCCACCGACGCGCGAGGTGACTTCTTCCGTCTTCTCAAGGGACTCACCGTCGATTACTACTATTCCACCGAAGTCGGACTGATCGACGAACTCGGCTACGCGGGCAACACGGCTCTCGGCAACTTCCGGGGATGTACCCACGACGAGCACCAGTAGCGGCACGGCCGCACCAGCGACTTCGTTGCTTGAGGGCTCTGCCGGAGATCAATCTGGAGCGATGGAGGCCAAGCTATCTTGGTGTCCACGCATCAATGAACCGCCGGGCCTCGGCAATCTGCTCCGGACTCAGGTCTTCTTCGACCCGGTTCAGCACACTTGAGGCTTGAGAGTCCCCTTGTGTCGCTGCAAGACTCAGCCAGCGGTACGCCTTGACCTCGTCCCGCCGGACGCCATCGCCCTTGAGGTACATCATCCCTAGGTTGAACTGCGCCACGGGAAGTCCCTGTTCGGCGGCGAGGCGAACCCACTTCTCGGCCTCGCGGTAGTCTTGAGACACGCCTTGGCCCGTTGCGTACATCACGCCGAGGTTGAACCGCGCATACGGATGGCCCTGCATCGCGGCCAAGCGGTACCACTTCAGGGCTTGGGAGTAGTCCCGGGCTGTGCCTTCACCGTTCGCATACATCGTTCCCAGGAGGCCTTGAGCGGCGGCATGCCCATCACTGGCCAACGGCCGGAGCAATTCCAAGGCCGCCCTGTAGTCGCGCCTTAGATAGGCAGCCACTCCACTCGACGCGACGTCACCTCGGGCGACGCTCGACAGCACGATCAATAGCACACTCAGTACGGCGTGTTTCACCTCTCGAACTCCCGCGGTCTGGGCACGGCTGCACGGTAGGCTGGGACGCACCCGGCCCGGCAAGAGCACCGTACCGCGCGGTCTTGAAGAAACTCTGAAGACACTAGTTTGTCGAGCGATGAGTCGGGGTGGCAATCCGGGCCGGTACTACCTATCCGGCACGCGCGGAGATCTACCGAAGTCCGAAAGCGAAGTAAGCGCTGCCGCCCGAAGTAACCACATATTGCTTCTCATCCACCAAGAAGGAAATGGGGTTGGAGCGGATCGCGCCGCCGGTCTGAAAGTCCCACAGGGCTTCACCTGTGGCAGCGTCCAGCGCGAAGAAATTGCCTTCGTTCGAGCCGCCGAACACCAAGCCGCCCGCGGTCGCCATCACGCCTGTCCACAATGGTGACGGCGTTCGAAAATCCCAGGCGCGTTCTCCCGTATCGGCGTGTAGCGCACGCACGGCGCCCCACGCTTTGTCGCCGTCCAAACGCCGCTCCCCGCCTCCTACGAACACCTTCCCCGGTTCGTACTTCGCCTCGCCCTTGAAGTAGTACGAGCCCATCTCGCGGACCGGCACGTAGAGCATCTTCGTGATGGGGCTGTAGGACGGGCTCATCCAGTTCGTCGCGCCCTGCAAACTCGGATACGTGAGGTTCCCCTCCACCGTCGGCTCTGTATCGGGAATCACGATTGGCCGCCCGTGATCGTCGAGTCCGCCGGCCCAAGTTTGGGTGGAGTATTGCTTGCCTAAGAGGAACTCGCCTGTCTTGCGGTCGAGCAGGTAATAGAAAGCGTTTCGATTCGCGAAGGCGACAACCTTGCGTATTGCATCGCCCACTCGCGCCTCGGTTAAGACGGGGATCTGATTCGAGTCCCAATCGTGAACGTCATGGGGCGTGAATTGGAAGTGCCAGCGAATCTTTCCGGTCGAAGCTTCGATCGCCAGCAGCGAGCAGGTGTAGAGATTGTCGCCGGGCCGCGAGTCGCCGTTCCAATCCGGTCCGGGGTTGCCCGTACCCCAATAGAGCAGGTCAAGTTCAGGATCGTATGAGCCGGTCAGCCAGGTTGCGCCGGCGCCTGTCTTCCAACTCTCGCCTCCCCAAGTGTCGTTTCCGAATTCGCCCGGCCCCGGAATCGTAAAGCTGCGCCACAGCCGCTTGCCCGTCTTGGCATCGTAGGCATCCAGAAAGCCCCGTATACCGGCCTCGCCCCCGCTGATGCCCACAATGATCTTGCCGTCGATCGCCAGCGGCGCCGCCGTCAGCGAATACCCCAGCTTGTTCTCCGCGACCTTCACCTTCCAGCGGGGTGTTCCTGACTTCACGTCCAGCGCAATGAGGTGCGCATCGAGGGTTCCGAAGTAGAGCGTCTCTCCGAGCAGCGCCACGCCGCGATTCGTGCGGCCGAACCCGATTGTCAACACGTCCTTGGGCATCACATGCTGCCAAGTCCACAGCGGACGCCCCGTCTTCACGTCGAGAGCCGTGACCCGCGCTTCGGGCTCCGTCACATACATGACCCCGTCGGCAACCAGCGGCGTCGTCTCAATCTGCCCCGAGTCCTCGACCTGATACACCCAAACCGGCCGCAACTCCGATACGTTCTCCGCCGTGATTTGATCCAGTTTCGAGAACCGGCGGCCGTCGTATGTGCCCGAGTAGGTCAGCCAGGAACCGGGCTCCTCGGCGGCATTCCGCAAGCGCTCGAACGAAACCTGCGCCTGAACCGGCGGCGCTCCGATTGCCAGCGAGAGAGCCGCGACCCTAAGAAATCTCCTCACGGCTTCCTCCGCAAACCCGCCACGTACGCCACCAGGTCATCCATCTCCGTGTCCGTTAGCAAACCTTCATAGCTCGGCATCAAGCTCTTGCCGAACTCGCGCCGCAACTCGCCCAGGTCGGCTTTGCGGAGCGAGTGGAACCGGTTCGAGCCATCGCGTAACTGAATTGTTGAGACGTCCTCATTCAGGCGCAGTCCCTCAATCCTCTCTCCATCTCGCGCTATGGCGGTGATGAGCAACTGCCCGTCCGGCAACGCAGCCCCCGGATCGACCAACGACTCGCGCAGGTGCCGAGGACCGCGAACCTCCCCGATGGTCGTCAAGTCCGGCCCCAGGCTGCCTCCTTCGCCGTCGACGATGTGGCACCCCGCACAGCCGCCCTTGCCGGCGTAGACATGGCGACCCCGCGCGGCGTTACCGGCCAAATCCCCGCTCTCTACTTTTCCCAGTGAGCGTACGAAGCCCGCTACCTGCCAAGTCTCGCCTTCCGAGAGCCAGCCTCCGGGCATTTTGCCCGGCACGCCGCCACGGATTATGGAATACAAAGCATCGTTGTCCGTTGCTCGCGAGAGGAGGGGCTTTTGTAGCGTGGGCCCCGTTCCGCCACCGCCGTCGATGCCGTGACAGAGGGCGCACTGGGCTTTGTAGATCCGCTCTCCTTGCTCGATGTCAGCGGGAGTCAAAGCGGCGATCGGGTCCGGCTGCGCCGCGGCGGACGATAGCAATCCCGCATAGCTCATCGCGAGCGTAAAGAGCACTTTGGTGAACTGTCGCATCGCCTATTGAAGATGGCGCAGTTGTGGCGGGAATGCAAGTAGGCCGCGACGAGAAGGGAGACTCGCGGTGCGGTTTGACGCCCCAGCTTCGCTCAGTGCTTACTATTACCGCGGCTCGGACAGTCAGACCATGGCCGATGATAGACTCGTGAAGTGCCGCTTGCCACAGAAGCGCCTCTGCTGGGCCTAAGAGCGCTTATCGAGGGAGCCTCTCGAAGTCGGGGCGAGGTCTTGGCCGCCCAGGCGAGGAGCGTGCGATCACTCGTTACGCATGCTTGGCGCCGCGTCCCTTATTACCGGCGTCTTTTCGAGCGCGCCGGATTCCACCCGAACGACTTCCGCACGCTCGACGATTTGCGCCGAATCCCACTGACCTCCAAGACGGATCTTCGGCCGCTACCGGCCACGGAGATTGTGGCGCGGGGCGCGAACCTAGGCAATCTCATCACACGTCACACAAGCGGTTCAACCGGGGAACCCTTGACGATTCGAAGATCGGTCTGGGAAGAGCGGCTCCTGCTCGCACTGCGATTACAGGTTTTGCTGCGCGGCGGCATGCGATGGCGAGACCGGCGGGCCTTTGTCGGCTTATTTCCCTCCGGCCATTCCGGGGCGGGGTCGCCTTTCTACACTCGACTGGGCTTGCTCCACCAGCGGGAGGTCCATTGCCTGATCCCGACAGCGGAAATTGTGGCTCAACTGCGGGAGGAGAATCCGGATGTTCTGATTGGGTTTCCGGCGGTGCTTTCCGCAGCTCGATCGTGCCTCGGGGCACTCGGCCGAACTCAACGCCCCGCTAACCGTTGCGTAGATCCGCAACCTCCTTCGAGAAGCCGACAATACGGTTGTCGACAAGACGGATATCACTCGTCTCGGCGCCGATCCGCACGCCCGTGCGTTTGAGCGGCCGCCGGGTCTCTCGGATATCGTTCTTGACGATCGTGACGGATTCGGTCTCGCCCTGTACGTCGACGCCGATGCCCTCCTCGGCCCCGCTGTCAATGATGCGATTGTTCTCGAGGCGATTGCGATGTGGCGCGAAGGCGCGGCCTCGCTCTTTGCGGAAGAGCACGCCGACTACGCCGCTGCGAAGGATCTCGTTGTCGCGGATGAGATTGTCGGTGTCGCGGTGGCCGACTGAAACGCCGTAGCGGCGGTTGCCAACAATCGTATTGTTCTCCGCCAGGCCGTACTTCACTCCCCAGCAGAAGAACAGGCCGAGGTCGTTGCCTTCGAGACGGTTCCGCCGCATCAACGGCCTCTGGGAACCCGACCCCGGGTGCAGCCCGTAGCCCGCATGTCCGTGGCTGTGGCTGTCTTCGACGATGACGTCGTGGCAGATCTGCCAACTGATGCCGTCGCCGTTGTAAGCGCGGGCAGTGACTTGGCGCATCTGAATGCGGTTGCAGTCCTGCAAGAAAATGCACCCGGCGTAGTTGCCATTGAGGTTCTCGTTGTTAGCCTTGTTGCCGTCGAGGGTGATGTTTTCGATGGCAACGTCTTCGATTTCCTCCCCACTCAAGACCGGGAAGAGCTTCGAGACGGTGGGCGATTCCTTGACCCAGAAGTTCTTGCGCAAGGCACGATCGAGCTTGAAGCGATTCCCGCTGCGGGCCACGAGCGTGCGTTTTAGAACGTCCTCGCCTTCGGTGTGGGGATTCGTTGTCCGAAGACACACCCCGTCGCCGACCTCGAATCCGGCCGGGTCAACCAGCGTCACCTCCTGGTCGTACCAGTCGGAGTCTTGGGCCAGGTTTGTGCTGATTGAGGGTGTCTTGATCAATACCGACTCGTCTCCGCTGCCGAGTAGTCTTACGCCGGAACGCAGGTAGACCGCGTTGTCGAGGCGGTACCTACCGGGTAGGATATGCACCGTTCCTCCGCCCAAGCGGGCCACATAGTCCACCGCCGCTTGGATCGGTTTGTCGGTCGCGCCGACGAGGTCCCCTTTCTTGACGCCGACTGTGACGGTGAGGCGTTCGCTCCAGTCGGGCTGCACGACGTCGCCCGAAGTGGCGCGCGGACGTTCCACCTTCGGACGTCCATCTGAGCCGCTCAAGCGGCCGGCAGCCAAACCAGCCAGCCCGACAGAACCAGTGCCCAGCAAGCGCCGCCGGGTAAGACGCGAAACGTTGTGGGTCGTCATAAGAGGACCTCCCTGTGCTTGAAGCAAGTCGCTCGTTTGAGGAGAACTCACCCCTCGCTGAGAAGATTGTACCGCTGTGGCATTGCTGCCGCGAACAACGGTTCCGTCAGCGCAGCATGCCGGATGCCTTCCGCGGGCACCGCCCGACGGGCGCGACCATGAGCTGGTCGTTGTTGCCGTAGTAGTGCAGCTATGAGATCACGGCTATCTCCGAGACTTGATGCGAATCACGTCCCGTCCCTCGTCGTCTGAGAGTCTTGGTTTAATCAATCGGTTCACGAGGATGCGAACTGGGTTTCCCAAGCGCCCTGTGGTTTCTACTACCACAAGAAGATACGGGGTTGGGTCGAGATCCTGGAATTCAACGGTTCCATCGGTACGGAACCGCTTGTTGGGACTCGACTTGCCGGAATGCAGAGGAAACAGTTGGACCCACATGTCTCGCGTCGCTTCGGGGACAGGTTCAGCCTTGATTCGCACCGCGCTAGGAAGTGGCTCCCCCACCGATCCAACTGACAAGCCCACGCGAACCTTCGTGACCGGATCACCGTGGTTGACCATCTGCCTCGCCGTTCTGAAGCCTGCCGCCCATACCTCAACTTGGTACTGCCCATAACGTAGTTGTCCGCGAGTCTGCTTCCACTGCGCGCCGAACTCCGAGAAATCCCTAGCCGCGAAGACCTCGATACGCAGATTCTTGGCGGGAACCTTCTCGCCGTCTTCGGTTCTGACATCTAGCTCCAGCACGCCTTCTTGAGCAAGCGCGGGGCTGAGCGCCAGCATGCCAACCACCAGGAGAGGCACACACGGGTTTGGTAAACCTGTACGACTCATAGTCCCATTATGAGGACCCGCTCACTTCCGGCGGACTTCGGGCACTCCGCAGTTTTCGCGAGAAACGTGGTCACGAACCAACGAAACTTATGTCGGCCAAGCGGTTGCCGTCGCTTACCGTTTCCAGTCCGCTACAAAAATATTGAATTCGTAGCGGCCCGTGGCTTTCCAGTCGGACGTGAAAACCAGTTTCCCGCCATCAGGCGAGAACTCGGCGAACGAAGTAAATCCCCCGAAGTCGGTGACCTGCTCAAGGTTCGAGCCGTCGGTGTCCATCATGAACAGCTCAAAGTGGCGGCTGTCGCAGTCGTGCTGGTTCGACGCGAAGATGATCTTCTGGCCGTCCGGAGTGAACTGCGGGGCGAAGCTGGCGCAGCCGAAGTCGGTGATGCGCTTGGCGTTGCTTCCGTCCGAGTCGGCGACGAAGATTTCCATCTTCATGGGCGCCGTCAAGTCTTGCGCGAGCAGGTCTTTGTAGGCTTGAACATTCTCTTCACCGGCCGGGTGATGGGCGCGCCAGACCATTCTCTCGCCGTCGGGTGAGAAGAATGCACCGCCGTCGTAGCCCAGGCTCGTCGTCAATTGCCGCTTGTCCGACCCATCCGGCGCCATCGACCAAAGGTCGAGGTCGCCCGAGGCCTTCGATGTATAGACGATGCGGCTCGTCTTCCAATTCACGGTTCCCTCGGCGTCGTAACCGTCGGCTGACGTCAGTTTGCGGAGATTCTTGCCGTCACGGCCGACAACAAATACGTCATAGCTGGGGTAGACGGCCCAAACGTAGCCCTTTGAACGGTCCGGGCGAGGCGGACAGGCTTCGCCGCCCTCGTGAGTCGCCGCATAGATGATCTCGTCGCCGCCCGGCAAAAAGTAGCCGCAGGTCGTCGCGCCCTTGCCGGTCGAAACCATCCGGACATCGCTCCCGTCGGCTTTCATCACGTAGATCTGATCGCACTGATGGTCGCCCCGGGTCGACTGAAAGACCAGCTCTTCGCCGGTCGGCGACCAATAGGCCTCGGCGTTTTGACCTCCGGATGTAAGTTGTTGAATGTTGGCCAGATAGCGTTGGCTTTGGGCCGGCAGGAACGCCGTCCCTACGAAAAGCGTCCACACAGCAACACGGAAGGGTAAAGTCATGGTTGAAGGACTCGATTATATCCCATTGGTGACAAAGTCGATGTCGTCAACCATACATCTATATGTCGTACAGAGGTCGTATTATAGTCCCAGATATTGCGTGTTTGTGCTTTACAAGAGGCCTCGTTAAGAGTAGGATATACAGGCGGGCGAGACCGCTTCGGCGGGCTCGTCTGCAGTCTCGGGTGCCCCCTAGAATGGGGGAAGGTTCCGGCTTCGGACAGCTTCCGGTAGTTGTCCGTTGCCAGAAAGGCAACTGTCCTTGCTGAAGCTAAAGAAACTCGAATTGGTCGGGTTCAAGTCGTTCTGTGATCGTCAGGACCTTCCGTTCAATGGCGGCGGTGTCTCGGCGGTTGTGGGTCCCAACGGTTGCGGGAAGTCGAACATCAGCGATGCGATCAGTTGGGTGCTCGGTGAGCGGTCGGCAAAATCGCTGCGCGGCACCCGCATGCAGGACGTGATCTTCAACGGTTCGCGTAACCGGAAACCGTCGGGCATGGCGTCGGTGAGTCTGACGCTTGTTGATCCGGACGGCTACCTGAAGCGGAAGGAATCCCTGGCATCCAATGGGACGAACGGCACGAACGGTTTGGCCCATCACCAGCCTGCCGAGTTCACGGTCACTCGCAAGCTGTTTCGTTCCGGCGAGAGTCAGTACCTGATCAACGGCAAGATCCGCCGCCTGCGTGACATTCAGGACATTTTTCTCGGAACGGGCTTGGGCCCGGAGCACTACGCGATCATCGAGCAGGGCCGCATCGGGCAGATCCTCAGCTCGCGGCCCACGGATCGCCGCGCCATCATCGAGGAAGCGGCCGGCATCACGAAGTTCAAGTCACGGAAGCGTCTTGCTGAATTCAAGCTCGAGAGCGCTAAGCAGAACCTGCACCGGGTGAACGATATCCTGCAAGAGGTCGTACGGCAGGTGAATTCGCTGAAGCGTCAAGCTTCGCGAGCGCGACGCTACGACGAACTCAAGAAGCAGCGAGACGAGAATCTGGGCATTCTGCTCGCGGCTCGCTATCAGGATCTGCAGCGCCGGGTCGCGCTCGGCAGCAAGGAACTCGAGGGAGCGGCGGGGGAGTACGGAGTTCTTGGTGCGCGCGTCGAGGAACAGGAGGCGACTCTAGACGCCAATCGACGCCAACGGCAAGCCGAAGAAGAAACACTTGAGAAGCAACGGGGTGAACTTTCCCACCTTACCGTCGAGATCGAGCGCATGAGGTCGCGCATCGAGCAGCAGACGGGAACGGCGGAAGAAACGCAACAGCGCAGCCAGCAGGGCGAGGCGGAGACTGTCGAGCTTAACCAACGCCTCGCGGAGTTCGATTCACAACTCGGCATTCAGCAACAGGCTCTCGAAACTGTCGCCGGTCAGGTGCAGGAGCTGCGGAATCGCTTGGAAGAGAAGAGCGGGCATTTGCGGCGGCAGCAATCGTTCCTGGCCGAGGCCGAACAAGAACAAGAAGAGAAGCGGCGTCTCGTATTGAGTTTTCTCAGCCGCTCGGCGGCACACAAGAACGAGTTGGCCAAGGTGGATGAGTTTCAAGCCGGCAATCAACGCCAGCTCACGCGTGTTGAGGAAGAAAAGACGGTCGCCGAGGCCGAACTCGCTCAGTTCAGCCGTTCACGCGAGGAACTTCAGCAGAGAATCGAAGACCGTCAGTCGACGCTAGACGAGCTCACCGAGCGCCGCACCCGCATCCAGGACGCGATCTCGGCGCTCAAGACGCGAAACGAGGAGCGGCGTGATGAAGCGGAACGTCTTCGCGATGAACTATCCCGGTTGCGGGCGAGGCGGGAGTCACTCGAAGAGATTCTCTCCCATCACGCCTACACGACCGAGACGGTAAAAAACCTGTTCGGCATGATCAAGGATCGGCCGGCGGCCGGCTTTCGGCCGATCGGCATATTGGCGGATTTCGTTGAGGTAGACCGCGAGTTCGAGAAAGCGACGGAAGACTTCCTACGGGAAGAATTGGAGTTTGTCGTCGTCAACGACTGGCGGGAGGCGCGCGCGGGGCTCGGGTTGCTGCGCTCGGATTTGCATGGCTATGCGACGTTCCTGGTACACCCGGAATCGCCCGTGCAGCCCGAGCCCGCCGCGCTGGGGCCCGAGACCGGAGTTACCGGCCGGCTAGCGGATCATATCCGCCTGACGAACGGGTTATCCGGTTCGGCGTCGACACTGCTGCCAAAGCTTCGTTCGTGTTACCTGGTTGAGGATGCTGAGGCCGCCAAGCGGCTCGGAGTCCAGTATCCAGATCTGTTCTTCCTTGCCCCCGACGGCGCCTGCTATCACGGCTATACGGTCAGTGGCGGGAAGAAATCGACGGCGGGACCGCTCGCCCTGAAGCGCGAGTTACGAGAGTTGGATCCGCGGCTGACGCAGATCGAGAGAAAGCTGGAAGTCACCACGACGGCGCTGGAAAACGAGAAGCGTGAGTTGACGGAGAAAAACGCCGAGCTGGAGTTGGTCCAGTCGGGCCTGCAAAGCGCCGAGAACGAGGCTCTCGCGGTCGAGCACGAGTTCCGGCAGTTGAGGGATCAATCGCAGCGAGTGGAAAGAGCATTCTCGGTTGCAACGTCGGAGATGGAGCGCTTGCAGCGGGAAGACACGCAGGCGCGGGCTCGCCGGGATGAGCATGCCGGTGCTATTGAGCAGAGCGAAAAAGAGCGCGGAGAAGCCGAAGCGGCTCTCACTGAACTGGGGCGCCGCATGGATGAGGCGAGTCATCTCCGGGCGCGGCTTGCCGAAGAGCAAACAGGCCTTCGGACGGAGTTAGCGACGCTGGAGGAGCGCCAGAAGGCGGCGCTGGCGGCGCTGGAGCGTGTCCGGGAGCAGTCCAGGGAGGAAACCGAGCGCCGGGATCGTGTTATCGGACAGGTGGTTTTATGGAGCGCCGAGCGTGAGCGGCTGCTGGAACACAACAAGAAGCTTGAGGAACAGGTTGAGCGGGAGACAGGCCGCAAGGCGGAGCTCGAGCGCGAGACAAGGCGGCTGGTCGAGACAATCCACGCAAGCCGCACCGAAGCGGCCGGCATCGAAGAGCAACTGAAGGAAGGCCGCCTGCAGCTCGAGACAGTCCGCGAGCGGCGCTCGGCGGCCGAGTTGCGGCTGGTTGAGTTGAAGTCCGACGTAAAGCATCAGGACGAAGACTGTCGGCGTGAATTGCACCGATCGCTGGAGGAGCTGGCCGCCGAGATCCCCGAGGAACGCACTCCCGAGAAGCTGGCGGAGGCAGAAGACCTGCACCAGCAGGTCGAGGCGAAGATCCAAAACCTCGGGCCGGTCAATGTTTTAGCGCTGGGGGAATTCGAGGAAGCCCAGCAGCGCCACGAGTTTCTGGACACGCAGCACCGGGATTTGCTGGACTCCATCCGCGGCACCCAAAAGGCTATCGCGGAGATTGACACCGTCTCGCGTAAGCATTTCGATGAGGCGTTCGAGCAGATCAACGACAACTTCCGTCAGGTATTCGCCACGCTGTTCGGCGGCGGTGTCGGCGAGATGCGCTTGATCGAGACCGAGGACACGAGCGAAGCCGGCATCGAGATGGTGGCTTCACCGCCCGGCAAGCGGCTCCAGAACGTAGCGCTGCTTTCCGGCGGCGAGAAGTCGTTGACCGCGATCGGCCTGTTGATGGCGATCTTTCAATACAAGCCGAGCCCCTTCTGCATCCTCGACGAGGTCGACGCGGCGCTCGACGACGCCAACATCGTACGCTTCCGGCGGCTGGTGCAACAGATGGCCGGGCAGACGCAGTTCGTCCTCATTACCCATGCTCGAACAACGATGGAAGTGGCCCAGACACTGTACGGCGTCACAATGCCGGAGCCGGGAGTTTCGCGGATCGTATCGGTGAAAATAGGCGACCACAGCGCCGAAGAACCGACGGCGCAGCAGACTCTCGTTGGCGCGAGCGCCTAGTCCTCGACCGCGGCCGCGACGGCGTTCGAAACGCGGCGGAGCAGACGCCCGTTCTCGACCATGCGGTTGGTGAGGATAACGCAGAGGAGGTCACGTTCGGGGTCGGCCCAGGCGACAGTGCCGGTGGCTCCGGTATGGCCGAAGGCTTTCTCCGAAACGAGTTCTCCGAAGAAGTTCCAGACGAGAGAATCGCGGAACGCCCAACCGAGTCCCCAAGGCGCGTTGAGCGAGCCGTTCTGATCCGAGGTCATGGCTTTGACGGCTGCCTGGCTAAAGACCCTTTCGCCGGCATACTCGCCACCATTCAGCATGGTTTGGAGCAGAATCGCGAGGTCCAGCGCACTGCTATGCATCCCGCCCCAGGGGTGACCCATGTCGCGCCAGTACGGGCTGTTAGGACCGAAACGGGCTAGGTCGGCTTGGTTCGAGTTGGGTGAGGTCTCGACCCAGACCGTTTCGCTGATCTTCCAGCCGCCCATTCCGAGGGCGCTGTGTTTCATTCCCAGCGGATCAAACATTTCGGCCTTCTCGAAGTCGCGCAGCCGCTTGCCGGAGACCCGTTCGACAATTTCGGCCGCCAGGAGGATGCCTTTACTCTGGTACCGGAAGCTCGTGCCGGGTGAGTAGAGCAAGGGTGTCTTCGTAGCACCGGCGACGAACTCACTCAAGGGGGCGTGAGCCCGCCGTAAGTCGCGATTCTGGGGCAGCATGTCGGGTAGTCCCGAGATATGCGAAAGCAGGTTGCGAACGGAGACCTGTGCACGCTCGCCGCCCTGGAACTCCGGGATATAGTGCGCTACGGGGTCATCAAGCGAGATCAGTCCTCGATCGACGAGGATCATCAAGGCGGTGGCGGTGACGGGTTTGGTGATGGAGGCCAGCAGGAAGATCGAGTCGGCATCGACTTCGGGAGAACCGGCGTCGGGTGTGAGTTTGCCGAAACCACGCGCCATGACGACTTTATTGCGGCGGGCAACAGCGATCGCAGCGGCCGAGATAGCGCCGGACTCAACTTGCTCGGCGAGGATCGAGGCGGCCAAGTCGAGTTGTTGCGGGGACATTCCGACCAAGCCAGGCGTTCCGCGTTCGAGTTGCGCTGGGGCGGATGCAGGCATCGTCAGGATTAGGGAAAGGATAGCAATGGCCTGAGTCGGGCGGCGGGGACGCGGCTTTGGCATGAAGCCACTTTAGCGGATCGCGACTGTATCGGATCACCGCTGAGGTTAACGCGCGTAGTATCCGGGCCGGGCTTGGATGGCGATGCCGGGGCGGCTGACCTGCACCTTGACATTGCGCCAAGCGCCATTGAAGTCCTGATTGCTGGGGTAGTACGCGACACTGTAGACGCCTCGGAGCTCAGCTTCAATCAGAGGGAAGACGGGATCGAGATCTTGGATCGAGATCGCGGCGAAGAGGCGGCCGTTCGAGACGTCGGCGAGCTGCTGCATCCTTTCGCGGGCTTTCTTCGACCACTTGCGTCCGAAACGTTCGCCGGAGCGCAAAAAAACAGGGTAGATGAGGGCGTTCATTTCGGCGGCAGCCTTGGCGAGCTGTTTGAACTTGATAGTCGAAGGCGCATCAGTTTGCTTGCTGACTTGATTGTCGATGCCGTCGCTAATCACGATGAGTGCGTTGCGTTCACCCGGATGGTCGTGGAGTTCTTCGGCGTAAGCAAGGGCGACGGAGTCATAGAGGGGCGAGCCGCCGGCAACTTCGGGAAGCTTATCGAGCGTATCAAGGAGGCCTTCGTGGTCGCCGCTCAGTGGCGCCACAACGTGGAAGACGTCAGTCGCCAGGGCGTAGACGGCGACGCGGTCGTTTGGGCGGGCCAGCGCGACGAATCGCTTGGTCGCTACTCGCATCGCTTCGCGGTCGGGCTTGGTGCTACCGCTCAGGTCGAGCAGGATGGCCAGGTTGAACGGCACGTCATCCGAGCCGGCGAAGCTGACCTCTTGTTCGCGGCCTTCCTCAATGACCGTGAAATCACCGTGAGAAAGATCGCCGGCGGGATGGCCTTCCGCGTCCGTCGCGGTCACGACAAGGTTGACCATTCGGACGTCGGAACGGAAAACGGTACCAACCTCGGGCAGACTCTTTGGAGAGGGCGGCGCCGGCTCATGCTGCTGTGGTTTCGGCCCGCGGTTGGGTCGCTTCCCCGCCTGGAAGATTTCTTCGAGGATCTCAACGGACTGCCAGGGCAGCTTGATCGGGGAATCGTCGGGAATCGGTTGATCGATGAGGCGCACCTCACCGGGAGACTGAGCACGCGCCCTGACGCGGCCGTAGATCACTTGCCGAAGCGGATTTCGGTCGCGAAGCCGCCAGATCGCTCGTTCGGTCGTTACCTGGATATCGCTCTCGGTGAAGTGTCCGCGCGGGGCAAAAACCTCTTGAGGTTTCTGTTCCGAATCGATTTGAATACGCGTCGCGCGCCAGGGAACAGCCAGCTTGAAACTGCCGGTGTCGGTCGAGAGGCGGGCGCCGCGGACCATGCCGTTGATTTCGATGGCGCCGGCCGAGGTCGTGATGTCGACCGAGAAGCCCATCGGGATGAGGATGTCAAGGTCGATCGGCTCGTCGTCGGCGGGAGCACAACGCACGATGACTCGCTCATCGGTGCGGGTAATCTCAGTGTCTTCCCGCGTGACCTTACGGGTCACTCCGATGCCTTGAATTCGAAACTGCGGTCCAGTGCCGATCGAGACTCGGACATCGCCAACCGGATTGTGGACCTCGACCGTGATTCCGGGCAGCGGCGAAATAGAAACACCAACGAAAACCGTCAGGACCGCAAAGCCCGCCCAGCGAAGCAGCGTGGCCGTCATGGGAATGGCGCTCCGAGGAGAAGGAATGCCTTTGTACCTCTAAGCCCTATGATAGCCGTCCAAGGACTGACCGGCGCCGAAGACGGTGGCGGCTATGATGGGTGGGATGGCGGACAAAGAGTTGGCCGTCGTTCTCCTCAGCGGCGGGATGGATAGCTGCGTGACGGCGGCGATTGCGGCGCGAGATCACCGCTTGGCGCTGCTGCATTCATCGTACGGCCAACGGACGGAAGCTCGTGAAAAGCTGGCGTTCGAAGGGATCGCCGACTTCTTCGGCGCCGCGGAGCGACTGCATGTGGACCAGCGATATATGATGGCAATCGGCGGCTCAGCATTGACTGATCGGAGCATCGCGGTGCCTCGTGCCGGCTTGGTGGCGGCCCGAAAAGGCGATGTACCTGTAACCTATGTGCCCTTTCGGAACGCCCATTTCCTATCGGCCGCGGTTTCGTGGGCGGAAACGCTGGGCGTGGGCAAGATTTTCATCGGCGCCGTCGAGCAGGATAGCTCGGGATACCCTGACTGCCGCCTGGCCTACTACGAAGCCTTTGAGGCAGTGGTGGACATGGGAACGCGCCCGCAGACCCAGATTGCGATCAAAACGCCGCTCATCGAGCTTTCCAAGGCGGAGATCGTAAGAAGGGGCACCGAGCTGGGAGCGCCTCTCCATCTGACGTGGTCGTGCTACGAATCGGAGGAGCGGGGTTGCGGCGGTTGTGATAGTTGCACTTTGCGGCTGCGTGCGTTTGAGCAGGCCGGCATCAAAGACCCGATTCCCTATGCAATGGAAGGGGCGGGACGAGAGGCTCCGGTGGCCGCGCCGGGATGAATATTGTATTCTGATGCAGGAGGCTTGCAAGTCTCCGAGAAGGGAGTTTTACTATGTTCGCCAGAGCTTACCAGATTGCCTTGTTGACCATCGCATTGGTCGTGTCCGCTGGGTTCGCGTCCGCCCAAACGGGCAAATTAGCAGGCACGGTCATCGGCAAGGATGGCCAGCCCGTGAAGGGCGCCGTCGTTCGCGTCGAACGCAAAGAGATGCCCGGCGGTTCGAAGGTCAAGACAAACAAGCGCGGTGAGTACTTGTTTGGCTTCCTACAGATGGGCGTCTATAACGTCATCCTAGAAGTCGATGGCAAAGAGATGGGGCGGGTAAACAACGTGAAGCCGGCGAGTGCGGGCGACCCAACGGTCCAAGACTTCAACCTGGCCCAGAGGGCCGCGGAGCAGGACGCCACGAACTCCGGCACGTTGACCGAGGGCCAGTTGAAGAACATGACGCCCGCCCAGCGCAAACGCTACGAGGAGCGCCTCGGCAAGCGCCGCCAGCAGATTTCCAGGAACCAGGAATTGAACGATGCCTTCAACCTCGCCATGGACGCGATGTCTCAGAAGAATTACCCCGCGGCGATTGAATCGTTCAAAAAGGCGGGTGAGATCGACGCGGGGCAGGTAGCCATCTGGGCCCAGTTAGCAAAAGCCCAGTCCAGCTACGCCGATACGCTGCGCGGCGACGAAGCGAAGGCGACTCGCACCGATGCGGTTGCTTCCTATACGAAAGCTCTCGAGTTTAAGCCCGACGACGCGGGCTACCGCAATAATCTCGGCCTTGAACTGATCAAGCATGGCGATATGGAGGCCGGGACAGCCGAGCTGGAGAAGGCGGGCCTGTTGGATCCCGCCAATGCCGGCAAATACTACTTCAACCTCGGTGCGACTCTGATCAATACGGGCGATACCGCTGGGGCGGCGGCCGCATTTCGCAAGGCAGCCGAGGAGAGGCCTCCCCACCCGCCTTTCGCGCCCGCCTTGTATCAGCTTGGCATCGTACTGATGAGTTCGGCGGCGGTGGATGAAAATGGCAACGTAAAGCCCGCGGAAGGCACGGTTGAGGCGTTCCAGAAGTATCTGGACACTGACCCGAACGGACCGTATGCCGCACAGGCCCAATCCATGATCGCTACTCTCAAAGGCAGCGTCGACCTGAGCTTTGAAAACCCCAATGCGAAGAAGCGCAAGCGGCGCAAGAACTAAGGGGAAATTGAGCGCGATCGGCGCTCACGGGAGTTCGTAAGAAACGCGGAATGGCGTCGGCCTGCATATGCTGGTGCTTTTTCGCATGTGGGTGACTGTGCGTAATCTTTTCATTCTCATCCTGATCGGCATCGCGCTGGCGGTCGTGCGCTGGCTTGTTACGGACGTTGTGAGAGCAGTAAAAAAAGCCGTTTCGGCGCCTGAGGGAGATGCGGACCCCTCCGCCGGGGCACCCAAGTCGCCCCGTGATTCCGAGGCGGGTAAGGGCGGCCACCTGGTGCGGGACCCTGTCTCCGGCATCTATGTGGACGAGCAAGTCGCGATTCGGGCAGAAATTGACGGCAAGACCTTCTTCTTCGAATCAAGGCACAACCGCGATGAGTACGTAAAGAAAGCACGCGAGGGTCAGGTTTAGAAGACTCATTCCGTATCCTGCCGTAACCTCTGAACAGTCGCGACCCTCCTGTTAAACTAGGCTGCTTATGATCGAGACTTGTTCTTCGAGCCAGTGGCGGCCCGCCCTTGAAAGTGCTTTCGACTTCGCTCAAAAGCAGGTTAAGGGTTTAGTAGATCGCGATCCGGATTTCTACCCGATGTATACCCAAAACGGTCGCTGGCGGCATACCGGCGAAGCGTGGACGCACTGGTGCGACGGCTTTCTACCCGGGATGATGTGGACTTTCCATCGGCGCACCCGAGATGCCGAGTGGAGCCGGCTTGCCGAGCGTTACACGACCCCGCTGGAACCGCGCAAGATGGACCGCAATGTCCATGACTTGGGCTTCATATTCCTATCGACCTATCACCGCTGGTACAGGCTGACGGGCGAGAAGGCGTTGAATGATGTGGTCATTCAGGCTGGGCAGACGTTGGCGCTCCGGTTCAAGGAAAAGGGCGAATACATGTGTTCGTTCATGGGCCCGGATTCGCTCTTCATCGACATCATGGCGAATGTCGGAATCATCTTCTATGCGGCGCTTCAGACCGAAGATGAAAAGCTGCTCGATGTGGCGATAAGGCATTGCTTGACGACGCGGCGCGTGCTCATTCGGGGGGACGGCAGCTCGTCGCATGAGGGCATGTACGACCTCGAAACGGGTGAGTTCCTTCGGCAGACGACGCAGCAAGGTTATCGCGGAGATTCGTGCTGGTCACGCGGGTTGGCGTGGGCGATTTACGGTTTCAGCTCGTCATACAACGCCGTAAGGGACGCCCGTTTTCTGCGGACCGCCGAGGCTTGCGCGGATTTCTATATTCGCGAGACGCCGGCGGACGGTGTTCCTCTGTTTGACTACGACCTTCCCGAGGATGGTCCTCGGCATCTTGATTCCTCGGCTGCGGCGATCGTAGCGGCCGGAATGTTGCGGCTGGCGAAGCTGACAAATGATCCGGGCAAAGGAGTGCTTTATGATCAAACGGCGCGCCGGATTCTGCTGACGCTTTCGCAAGAACCTTTCCTAGCAACGGGTAGAGACGGCTGGGAAGGCATTCTGGCCGAGGGCGTTTACCATCTTCACAAAGGGCTCGGCGTCAACGAGTCGGTGATGTGGGGCGAGTACTTTTTCGTGGAAGCTCTCGACCGTGCCTTGCGCGATTGAACCGCCCAAGAAAATTTGTTCTTTCCACTTGCCGGGTGGGTTTGCTTCGTCCCGGGCGCGCGGCCTAAGTGGCGATCAGTCAGACGCGCAGAAACCTATCGGCGAGGCTACCGCATGGCGCCTAGTCCTCGCTCCGCGGAAAGCTTCCGCTGAGTTGTCCGCTGCCTTAGACCTGTCCCGCGCGGCTGGCTCGTTAAGCCTGCCTCACGCGCGCTTCGGTATTCTGCACCAAGGCCTCCGCCTCTAGGTGCTGACCCTGAGCCAACAGGTTGGCAGCTTCCTCAACATTCTCCCGTAAACCGGTATCCAGCTCAAGTTTCTGCAACTGGATGATCGCAGTCCACAGCCTGTTTTCCGTCATTGTGGACCAAATGAACCCATAGGCAATCTTAACCCGGATCGGCTTCAGGACAAAGAACTAATCTGCATTGCGAGGCAACAAAAACGTAAAGCAGCCTTATTGATTCCGTTCGTGAACGATTTTCCCGCCGACGATGGTCTGGAGAGCTTCGATGTCCCTGATCTGCTGCTCCGGGCAAGTGAGATAGTCCTTGGAGATTACGACCATGTCGGCGAGCTTTCCGGGCTCGATAGAGCCCTTTACCTCTTCGTCGAAAGAGTGATAAGCGGCGTTCCATGTCCACATCTTCAACGCCTGCTCCCGTGTGAGGCGCTGCTCGGGGTTGTAGACATCACCCGTGACGGTTGCCCTCGTGATCGTCATCCACATACCGTAGAACGGATGATAAGGATTGATCGCCGTGCGTGAATCGAATTTGATCATGTGATCCGTGCCGCCGGCGACGATGAGACCGGCGTCAAAGAGAGACTTTAGCGGCTGAAAGGTCTTCATCCTTTCCGGTCCCAGAACTTCGGAAAGCGCCGGGCCGTCGAGGTGGTACCAAGCGGGTTGCACGTCGACGAGTACGCCTAGTTCTTTTGCTTTGCGGATAGAGTGCTCGTTATGAAAATTGGAGTGAATGAGCGTGAAGCGGCGATCACGGATGGATTGCACGCGATCCGTTTCTTCGAAGGCTTCCAGCAGTAAGTCAGTTGAAGCGCCGCCCGTGGTGTGAGCTGACATTTGCCAGCCGAGCTTCGCGCCGAACTGAACCCACTTGAAGAGCTTCTCGCGCGGCAGGCGAAGCACGCCTCGGAAGTCCGGATCGTCGTAGCCGTACACTTGCGTGCGCGTCCCATAGGGAGTTCGCAGGTAGGCGGTACCGATGAGGATGCCGCCATCCAGCACGACCTTGAGTCCGCCGACGCGCAGGTAGTCGTCGCCGAAGCCGGTAAGAGGCGCAAACTGCTCGGTTTGCTCCAAAAGTTTTTCGATAGGCTCTTCGCCGATCAGCCGAACCGTCATGTTCGTGCGGACTTGCAGCTCGCCCTGCTCCCACAGACGTTGATAGGTACGGATGCCTTCAGGACGCAGGGCACGGTCAATGACGCTGGTGAGACCCGCGGCGCTGTAGGCTTTCTGCATCTTGCGCAGTGCCCAGAGCCGGTCCTCGTCGGTAAACTGACGCTGCTCGACCAGTTTGCTGACGATCTGCCTCGCGCCCAGGATCAAGCCGGTCGCCGCGCCGTCGTCGTTGTGGATAATCTTTCCGTTGGCCGGCTCGGGCGTATCGCGATCGACGTCGACAGCCCGCAGAGCAGCCGAGTTCAAGGCCGAAGCGTAGCCGTTGTCGAGCATGACTCTGTGGTCGCCGCTGAATTCATCGAGTTCCCAGCGCGTGGGGTAGCGCCGCTCTTTCAGGCGGGTGGAGTAGACCTTCGGGACAAAGATGAGCTTGTCGGCGGGGGTGGAGCGAACCGCTTGCTCTACGTAGCTTCGAATGTCGGCGAAGCTTTTCATGATCGGGATCTCGCCGTCGCGTTCAGCGAGGCCTGCGTTGATGGCATGTACGTGGGCGTCAATAAGGCCCGGCACAACGGTCTTACCCTCGAGATCGATCTGCTTTGTCCGCGGCCCCGTGGTGCGCCCGACCTGTTGGGTGGTGCCGACGGCAAGGAAGCGCCCGTTGGCAATCGTCACGGCCTCAACAACCGGGTTCTCGTCCCACATTGTGATGATCTTGCCGTTGTAGTACATGGTGTCGGCCGGACCGGACGGCACACGCCTCTGCCGCGGTTGGGCAATGAGAAGAGTGGGCAGAATGAGGCCGGCGATGCATGCTGAGAGAATACGGGTGCAAAGTAGCATGGTTGAATTCCTGGTCGGATGCCTGGATACGCCGGACATAGCTTCTCCTTCGTCAGGCGCTGCTTAAGGGAGGACCGGCGCGCCCGGTAACGGTCCGATCACGCCGCTGACAGCGACATTGTCTCACTCCTCCTGTTAGAGTGCGCGAGGCTCTATCATGAGAATCCTTTCTCCTGCTGCCCCACGTTGCACTCATCAATGCCGAAGGCCCTTCTGTTCGACCTCGGAGACGTAATCGTCGGCCTGGACTTCGCGAAGGCGTACCGGGCCGCCGCGCGCCTAACCCGCTCTCGGGCGGAAGAGATTCCGGAGATCATCAGCCGCGCGAATCTCGCCGGCCCTTATGAACGTGGCGATCTGTCGAACGAGGAGTTCCATCGCCGCTTTTGCGAAGCGCTGGACATGGAGTTGGAATACGACCAGTTCGAACAACTGTGGGGCGACATGTTTCAGCCCGAGACCTTGCTGCCGGACAGGTGGTTCGAGAGGTTGACACGTGACTATCGGCTGCTGCTGCTGTCGAACACCAACGACATCCACTTTCGGTTCGTTCGAGAGCACTACCCCGTTCTGCGCCACTTCGATGATTTCGTGTTGTCGTATGACGTGGGCGTATTGAAGCCTGACGCGGGGATCTACGCCGAGGCCGTACGGCGGGCGGCGGTGGCAGCGGCGGAATGCTTCTTTGTGGATGACAAACAGGTCAATGTAGACGCGGCTCGCGCGGCGGGGATCGATGCAGTGCGATTCGAAGGTCCCGAGCGACTGGAGAGCGAATTGAGGGCCAGGGGTGTCCGGTGGGAGTGAAGAGGATTCGCGTATCGCGGCGTGGCTTGCTGCGGGCGGCTTCCATCAGTTTGCCGGGCTCCCTATTTTTGCGTTGTACCTCTTCCTCGTATCCAATTTTCCGGCTTTCTCATTTCTCGGTCGATGTTACGCCGCCGCTGGGGCACGGGTTGCTGGCGGGGGTGATCGCACCCGCGCGTGAGATCGTTGATCCTTTGTTCGCGCACGGCGTTGTTCTTTCGGGGGCGGGACAGCCCGTTGTAATCGCCGGCGTCGATTGGTGTGAAATTCGCAACGACGCGCACGAGCGCTGGCGGAAGGTGTTGGCCGAGGCGGCGGGGACGGTGCCGGAGCGGGTGCTCGTAAGTAGTCTTCACCAGCACGACACCCCGGTCATGGACCTGGAGGCGCAACGTCTCCTCGACGAACAAGGGCTGGAGGGCCTGTTCTGTGATCCGGATTTTCACGATAGGGCTCTTGCCGGAGTCGCGGATGCGCTTCGCTACAGCCTGGCATCGGCGCGACCGGTCACCCACATCGGAATCGGTCAGGCACGGGTCGAGAAGGTGGCTTCTAACCGCCGGATCGAGACTCCCAACGGCCGTGTTTCGTTTGATCGCTCGGCGATTGTACGTGAGCCCGAGTTACGGGCCTTGCCGGAGGGGCTGGTGGATCCCTGGCTCAAGACGCTTAGTTTTTGGGCCGGCGATGAACCACTTGCCGCGATTTCGTGCTTCGCCGTCCACCCGATCACCTACTACGGTCAAGGTCAGGTCTCAAGCGACTACGTAGGACTGGCCCGTGCGCGACGTCAGCGGGACCTGCCCGGCGTGGCCCAAGTCTACCTCACCGGCTGCGCGGGTGACGTCACCGCCGGCAAGTACAACGACGGCGACCCGGCAAACCGTTCTGTTCTTTCTGAACGTGTGTACACCGCCATGCGAGAGGCTTGGGAGGCGACGGAACGGCGCCCAATTGACCGATTCGACGTGCGTAGTATTCATTTGGATCTGCCGCTCCGATCGTCAGCCGGCTTCACACAAGAAGACCAGCAGCACGAACTACGGGATCCCGCGCTCCCCACCTCAACCCGGGCTCTTGCCGCCACGGGGCTGAGTTGGTGGAAGCGACACGACGAAGGGAAACGGCTTGATATCCCTGTCGTGGACTTCGGTTCCGCCCGGTTGTTGCTTCTGCCGGGTGAGACCTTTGTGCAGTACCAGCTCTGGGCGCAGCAGATGCGGCCCGACTTGTTTGTTCTCGCGGTCGGTTACGGCGACTGCGCGCCGGGTTATATCCCGACGCGCCAAGCCGGCGCGGATGGATTCGACCGACGACGCCGGTCGATCAAGACCTGGATGTGGGCCGATCCGGAACGTTCCGAGGAAGCGATGCTCGCCGCGATTGCCGAAACGATGGAAGTGGAAGGCGCCCCCGGAAAATGGCGGCGCAAGAGTTAACTCTACAGACTACTCCACGGATTACTCCACGACGGCGAGAATCTCTTCCTCGCGAAGGATGAAGATATCTTCGCCGTCCACGGTCACGTCCGAGCCGGAATACTTCCCGAAAAGGACGACATCGCCGACCTTCAGGTCAAGTGCGATGACCTTTCCATCATCCCCGCGCTTGCCGGGACCGGCGCTTACAACTTCGCCGCGCTGCGGCTTTTCTCTGGCTGAATCGGGAATGATGATGCCTCCCTTAACCTGCTCTTCTTCTTCGGCGCGGCGAATCACGACACGGTCGCCCAACGGTTTCAACGTCACTGGTTTAGTCTCCTCTTTAGCAATCAACTGCGGGCTTCCGCCCTGCGTAGAAATCGAATTCGCAGGCTAACAACGCACTGCGATAAGTGTCAACACGACGACTGGCGTCAGACCGGCAGCGTTGCGGCTTTCACCTTCTCGGTTTGGTCCTCTCGAAATTTGATGAGTTTCTCCCGCAACTCCGGGCGTTTCAATGCCAGGATCGCAATGGCGAGCAGCGCTGCGTTCTTGGCGCCTGCTTTGCCGATGGCAAGGGTCCCAACCGGGATTCCACCCGGCATCTGAACAGTCGAGAGAAGCGAATCAAGCCCATTCAACACACTCGACATCGGCACGCCCAGCACCGGCAGAATCGTGTGTGCCGCAACAACTCCCGCCAAGTGGGCGGCCCCGCCGGCCGCAGCGATCATCACTTCCATGCCACGCTCTTCGCCCGCGGTCACGAACTCCACCGTCGCCTCCGGCGTGCGGTGAGCCGACAACGCCCGGCACTCGTGAGCCACGCCGAAATCCTTAAGGACATCGGACGCATTCTTCATCGTCTCCCAATCGGAAGTGCTTCCCATCAGGATTCCAACAAGTGGTTTTTCTTGATCCGCCATTCGCTTTCTCTCTTGCTGACATTCCCGGCGCCCGCGAGCGACGCTGAAGGGAACAAGTCTCGTCGAATCAGCTCCGGGGCGAACCCAGGGTATATACTGTTACGGTTTCTCGAACCGAAAACCCAACGGAGGACTTCGTGAATCAAACAGTTCGGCACATCATTCTAGCATCGACTCTCTGCCTCGCATCGCTGGGCGGAACAGCCTGCGCGCCGGCCCCGGAACCTCCCGCCGAGAGCAGCCCGGCGGTCGCCCTACCCGAGCTCGATATTGCCGCCAGCATTACCTTCACGGAAGGTCCGACCGTCTATAAGGATGGCAGCGTCTTCTTCACAGACACTTACGGCGAACGCATCATGAAGCTGTCGCCCGACGGCGATGTTTCGGTCTTCCGGCATCCCAGCAACCGAGCCAACGGCCTGATTTTCGATGCGCAGTGGCGCTTGATCGCCTGCGAAGGCAGTGACGCGAAGACCGATAACCCGAGACTCACCCGCACCAACATGGAGACGGGCGAGATCGAGGTCATCGCCGATTCCTTCGAGGGCAAGCGGCTCAGCCAGCCGAACGACGTTACCTTCGACAGCCAGGGCCGACTTTACTTCAGCGATCGACCCCGCAACCAAGGCCCCGCCCCCGACCAGACGAATCTCGACGCGGTCTACCGTGTCGACACGGATGGCTCGATCCATCAAATCCTCAAGGCCCCCGATATCGACAAGCCAAACGGCCTTGTGATCTCGGCCGACGACAAGACGTTCTATCTAATCGAAGCCCATCCCGACGCCAACCGCGCCCGCGTGATCCGTGCCTACGACTTGCAGCCCGATGGAAGCGTCACCAACATGCGAGTCTTCCACGATTTCTACCCCGGACGCAGCGGCGACGGCATGACGATCGACAGCGAAGGAAACCTCTACGTCGCCGCCGGGCTGAACCGGCTGCGGGGAACGAGCGAAACGCTCGATACGAAGTGCGGCATCCATGTTTTCTCGCCCGACGGCGCGCGCAAGCAGTTCATCCCGATCTATGAAGACACACTCACGAACGTTGCTTTTGGCGGACCCGATCTGAAGACGCTCTACGCCGTCGCGGGGAAAACAGTGTTCAAGTTCCGAACCGAGGTCCCAGGCACCCGACGTTAGGCGCCCCTCCGAAGGGTCACAATAAAAGTTATGAAGCTATCAAGTCGTTTGGAAGGCGTCCGCGGTGAGGGCGCATTTGATGTTCTCGTGAGGGCGCGGGCGCTGGAAGCCCAAGGAAAGTCGATCATCCACATGGAGATCGGCGAGCCTGACTTTCCGACGCCGCAAAACATCGTCGAAGCCGGCCGCCAAGCACTCGCCGACGGCTGGACGAAGTACGGTCCGACACAGGGCGATCCCGAACTGCGCGAAGTGATCGCCGAAGTCGTGTCCGAAACCCGCGGTATCCAGGTCACGGAAGAGAATGTCGTCGTCACTCCCGGCGGCAAGCCCATTCTGTTCTTTCCCATGTTGGCCCTGCTCGAGCCGGGCGACGAAGTACTCTATCCGAATCCGAGCTTCCCAATTTACGAGTCGGTCATTCGCTATTGCGGTGCGACGCCGGTCCCCTTGCCCTTGGTGGAAGAGCGGGGGTTTTCGATTGACATCGACATGCTGCGCGAGAAGCTTTCGCCGCGCACGAAGATGCTGATCATCAACTCGCCGCAGAACCCCACCGGCGGCGTGATCCCTGAAGAAGATATCCGCGCCATCGCGGATCTAGTGCGCGACCACGACATCATGGTCCTGTCGGACGAGGTGTACAGCAACATTTACTTCGACCGCAGACCATTCTCGATCGCATCGCTGCAAGGGATGCCCGAGAAAACCATTATCCTCGACGGGTTTTCGAAAACATATTCGATGACCGGCTGGCGGATGGGCTATGGCGTCATGCCGAAATGGCTCGTCGCGGGCGTCTGCCTGTTGATGGTCAACTGCGTGTCGCACACATCGAGTTTTTCGCAGCGCGCCGGCCTCGAAGCTCTCACCGGGCCGCAGGACGCCGTCACCGAAATGGTCGCGGAGTTCAAACGCCGGCGCGAAGTCATCGTCGAGGGCTTCAACCGCATTCCCGGTTTTAGCTGCGCCACGCCCGGCGGCGCTTTCTACGCCTTTCCAAACGTCAAAGAGACCGGCATCCCGTCGGACGAGCTGGCTGACCGGATTCTAAACGAAGCCGGCGTCGCCTGCCTGACGGGCACAAGCTTCGGGAACTGGGGCGAAGGATATCTGCGCTTCAGCTACGCGGCGGCGCTCGACCAGATTCACGAAGCCCTCGACCGCATCGACAGGTTGATGCGGGGCATTGTCGGTTCGTGAAATCCGTTCAGCCGTTGATCGATTGAACCGCAGGCAGTTTATGGTGGCGGTCGCACGGCGTAGTGCCAGTAATGCGGCGGTTCTGAAAGAGAGTGGCGCAGTCTCTCGGGAATCAGGCGGCGGCAAGAAGTCTTGGTCCTCGGATACAACCACAATTTGCAGAGCAGATTCGGTGTCACTACCGGAGTCGTCCACGCGATTTGTGATTGGATCTCCGAAGCCGTGGGTCAGGCGACTGCGTGAGGCCACGAGACCGCAAGAGCGCTGCCCGCCTCCGCCAGGCTGCTCAACCGGAACCAGGGTAAGAATTGAAGTCGTCCCAGTTTTGGAAATAGCAAAAATGGGTAG
Source organism: Bryobacterales bacterium (assembly GCA_965206655.1). Classification (GTDB taxonomy): domain Bacteria; phylum Acidobacteriota; class Terriglobia; order Bryobacterales; family UBA6623; genus JAPPLB01. The sequence continues at coordinate 206,781 of CBDBKC010000035.1, forward strand.
TGTCTCAGTTTGATTCCCTACTTTCGCGGTCCCTTTGGTCCGGGCTTAGCGGGTTTTGGTGCTCGTGCGTCTACCAATCCAACGATCCATTCTGCATCGTGCAGTTGGGTCGTGAGGCCAGCGGCCATAGCCGGTGTCATGCGAAGCGTCTTGTGAATCCGGCAGAAATTGTAGTAGACGAAGTATAGCGCGAGCGCGAGAGCATGGTTCCGCAGTTTCTTAGAAAACGCATTTGTCAGGCGTGTGAACCGGCGCATCGACATCCGCATCGTCAGGTTGTGGCGTTCGACATAAGAAGTGGAGATATGGTCGGGGTCGGGGTTGCCCTGCCTGGGAGTACAGACTGTGCCTTGGCAGGTGGCTGGGCTGTAGCGTTTCTCGCCCTCGACCGGGGAGCCGAAAATCTTGATCAGCTGGGCGTAGTCAACGTCTGCTCCGAACACCCCCTCGACCGCCCAGTTGTAGAGCTTTAATCCATCGGATGTGAGTTGTATGCGGTCAGTGAGCCGCTCGGCTAGGTCTGCAATGAAGTGGTAGGCGGAGCGGCTGTCGCGCTCTCCCAGCAACCATGAAACGATCAGCTTGGAATCGGCGTCAATCGCTGTCCAGGTCCATGTGTCGCCCGATCCCTCCGGCGCGGCCTTGGCCCTCCCCAGGTTCTTTTCCTTGGCATAGCAGAACTGCCATATCTCATCAACGTGCACACGCTTGGAGCGCACGCCACGGACATGGGAGTTGTGGTAGTTGACGCACGCCTCACCCGCTTCGATCAGCAGCTTCGAGACGGTGTTGATCGACACGTCCTCTATGCGGCTGATGGAACGGAGTGAAGTACCCTCTACCAGTAGCCTGATGATCTTGGCCCGCTTCTCCGTGGTTAGCTTGTTCATAATTAAACTATATCATACGCAAGTATAGAAGTCAAGTAGCGGAGCGGGAGATTTTATGAGGAAATATCTACATGGAACGCAAGACCCCAACACCCCGCGTCAGGAATCCTGCGGCGGTAGAACTTAGCGGGCTTGTCCATTTGACAAACCCACTTGGCTAGAGGCTGGCTGGAAGCGTTCTAGGCGGGAGTCTATTTGCCGCTTTTCTTTTTGAGCTTTGCCTTGGCCTTCCCCGTCGGCATGTCTGGGGTCGGCTTGACCCGCAGGATCGCCGCTATCAGATCATCCTCGGCTTGGAGTTTCTTTTTATCGAGTGCTTTTTTTGCATTCCTTAAGATCGACACTTTGCCCAAGAACTTGTTCCTTCCGCCTTGACAAATTCAGAGTGAATGCGAATGGGCGTGGAACCTCTTCGTGTATTGCCCGCAACCAGTCCAGTTCTTTGAGTAGTAGAAGCAACAGTTTAACCGAATCTTCACTGCCAGTAGTAATGAAAACGATTCCGGCTTTTTCTTTTAGGATTACAGAATTCTCTAGCATTTTCTTGTCGCAAGAAATGCCAAGGGCGCCACTTCGCCCTACATGAGTAATCCATTGTTCATCGTTGGCTCCAAGCCTCTGCGCTCTTTGTTTCGCCTTATTGGTCCGGCCTACGTAGTCTATTGAGATTCCGCGAGATGGACAAACTTGCCTCATTGCTTCTGGGACGCCCTTCCCGCAGTTTTCATCGAAAAATAGTTTCAAGCTGCGCGTTCCAGAACCTTCTCAATATCGTCACGTTGTAACTGAAAATCATCGGCGATCGATGCAATGTTTTGGCCTGATTTGTGACGCCTCACTAAGGTGTCGGCCCTCAGATTTCTACCAGCGATTGTGGGAAGCCCGGAAGCGAATCGGGGATCAATAACGACGGGAACGCTGCGACCATATAAGAACCAACGGGAAGCAAGCTTGTCGTGGGCGTCAAAGTCGAACTGTAAAGCTTTGGCCGTCACAATTCCGGGTAATGTGATCTGCCCTTCCTGGTCCAGAACAAGCCCCTGCTCCCTACCATATGCCTTTTCAAATTCATGCAATACATGACTTCCCTGTCTTTTGAGTTCCAAGCTGGCAAACGGGTATTCCGACCCAAAACTATTTCTAGCGTATTTATGAGCCCTGCGAAGCACCTGTAGTGTCACGCCTTCTTTTCGGAATGCGGCAACAACGCTGAGTTCACAAAGTTGCAGAAAAGAAATACTCGCACTTCTCACGCTTGACTCACCAAAGACCGGTTCCATTTTCCCTTGCGCATGGGCATATCCTTGAAGCCACCGGCGTACATTTGCAGAAGATGTATTTGATACCCTTGCGGCCTCCTCTGGCCTGTATAGTTTTAGACGGCGCAGCCTGCCAGCTTTTTTCATATTGGATGATGCTTTCCTTTCCTTTGTTATGGAAGGCAAGAACACTCCGCTCTACCTATGGAAGTTTAGCCGCTTGGCCTTGGAAGACGTGTTTTTCAGGGATTAGTCGGAACCCCAGCGAGCAGCGGCCGCGCGAGCGGCAATCTCTGAGCGCCGTTTCTTGGTGAGTGATTGGGACCGTGCCTTCGCTCCCTTCTCAGCCCGCTCACGCTCCATTTGGCCGTCGTGTGACTGCGGCGGCAGCTTGCTATCCTCGATCTCCCCAGTGGCGATCTTCGCAACGTGCACGGCGCACGCTACGTCACCTGGTGGTCTCCATTGGTCTTGCGGTCCCTTTGGCATGGAGAGAAGTGTAGCAAGGTTTTCAAGCTAGGCGCAACGGTCGAAATAATCAAACTGAGACACTACCCAAAAATGCTATACTGGAGGCGTCGCATTAATGGGCTGGAGTGTTGAGACCTTAAGTACGGATGTGGATGAGGAGCTTCAAACGCTGCCGGCCGATATGCGCGCCCGCTTCGCCCACATCGCGTTTCTGATCGAGGAGTTCGGCCTCGATCAAGTCAAGGAGCCCCATGTGAAACACCTGCGTGGGCCGTTGTGGGAGATGCGGATGAAGGGGCGAGACGGGATCTCACGTGCCCTGTATGTTGCCGCGGCCGATCAAAGAGTCGTCGTCGTCCGCGTCTTCACTAAGAAGACACAGCGCACGCCGAACCGCGAGATTCGTTTGGCCCTGGAGAGGGCAAAGGCGGTGCTGAAATGAGCAAGGTTCGCGAGCTTCACCGTAAGTGGACGAAAAACTCCGACTACCGGGTGGCCTACGCCGAGCAGGAGCCGGAGTTTGGGCTCGTACGAGCATTGATCCAGGCCCGTTCTCGAGCCGGCTTGACTCAGCAGCAGCTTGCCGGCCGCATGAAGACAACCCAGTCGGTCATCGCGCGCTGGGAAAGCGGGCGAGTTCAGCCCTCGACGAAAACTCTGCGGCGGATCGCCCAAGCGACGGGGACGCGATTGAAAATCGATTTCGAGCCTACAGCCGCGACACAGTAGAGTCTGCTCACACGGTCCCCTCAAGAGGGGCGCTGTTGTATCAAGTTCAACACTTTTCACGAAGCACGACGGCCCTCCGCCCCGCTTGTGTTGCCAGCGCGATGCCGCCGGTAACAGCCAACACTCCCAGCAGGAGTCGTGCGGTCAACACCTCCTCGAACAGCCAGCCGCTGAGCAACACGCCGAAGATCGGCACGGTAAACGAGAAGACCGAGAGCGATCCGGGGCTGTGTCGTTGCAATAAGATCGCCCAGGCCATGAACGTCAGCCCCGACACAACCGCTCCCTGGTAGGTCACGCCAACGACAGCCTGCCAAGTCACGTCGGCGCGGAGTCCCCCCGGCATCAGCCAACTTGCCGCGGCGAAACCCGGTAGCGCGAGCACCATCTGCCAGAAGACCAGCTTCGTTGGCTCGATCCGTTGCACAAGCCGCTGCGTGTAGACCAGCCGGGCTGCCACTAGAACGGCTGAGACCAGCACCGCGATATTGCCCCAAACGGGGTCACGTGCAATCGCCAGATCCGGCCGGCCCAGCGAAACGAATACCACGCCGGCAAAGGCGCAGGCCAGACCGAATACCCGGACTCCCGTCAGGCGGTCCTCCGGGACAACGAAGTGAGCAATCAGGTTCGCAAAGATCGGATTCGCATTGATGAGGATGACGGCATAGGCCGGCGAGGTGTAATCAGCGCCGATGTGCAGAACACTGATCTGGACGAGGAACAGCAGCGTCAGTTGTAGCAGCGGCCGCCGTTCGTCCGGCCGCATCCTCAGCTCGGCCCTTTGGAAGAGCGCCCACGCGCCGACCGCTGCCGCCCCGATAAACATGCGAAGGAAAGCGCTCTCGAAGGGGGAGAATCCGGTGAGCCCGAACTTCAGCGCGACTTGATTGCCGCCCCGCAGGAAGCACACACCCAGGGCGATGAGAGCGGTCGTCCAGCCAATGGGTTGCAGCTTCACAAAACTTTCGCGGACGGGGCGCCCCCGGACGGAAAACGCATAGCTTAGCAGCCGGGAACAGAGCGGCGGATGTAAATCCGCCGGCCCGCGCCGCTAGGCGCGGATCTCTAAGCCGCGCGCTCGGCCGGCTGGCCCTGATCCGAGAACCGCGGGCCGGTCACGGGGCGAGGCTGATGCCGCGCCACGATGATAATTCCGACAATGACCGCCGCCGCTCCCACGATGAACGATTTGGGCAAGTGCTCCGCGAAGACCAAAGCGCTGAACAGAACTCCAAACAGCGGGGTCGGGAAAGAGAAGACGGAAATGATGCCCGGGGGATAGTCGCGCAGGAGCCGCGTCCACAGGATAAAGCAGAAACCGGCCACAATTACACCCTGGTAGATGATCGCGGCCACGGGCATCCAGGTCAGCGGAGCCACCGTTGTCGGTTCGAAGAAGTAAGCCATCGCGAGGAAGGGAGGCTCCGACAACACCAGCGTCCAAAAGATAGCGCGCGTCGCGTCCACGCGCTGTACCACCCGCTTGGTTGTTACCGATCGCACCGAGACAAAGAACGCCGAGATGACGGCCAGCGCGTTCCCCCAATAGGGAAACATTGCCAACCGGGCGTCGGGCTTGCCGAGGAAGATGAACGAGATGCCCGCGAAGGCGAGCAGCAAACCCACGAGCCGAATGCCGGAAACGCGGTCGCCCGGGACGAAGTAGTGCGCCAGCAGATTCGTGAAAATCGGGTGAGCATTGATCAGCACGACGGCGTAAGCAGCCGAGGTTAGATTCACGGAGTGGTTAAGCAGTGATATCTGCACAAAACAGAGGACCGCGAGGACAACCAGGGGGCCCCACTCCCCAGCGTCGGGCGTTAGCCGCGTTCCCCGTCCGCGCGCCCACAGCCCGATGATGACGGCGCCGATGCCCATGCGCCAAAACGCTCCCCAGAACGGGGCAAATCCTTGCAGGCCCACCTTGAGCGCGACGATGTTGGCGCCCCAGAAGACAGAGATGCCGAGTGCAATGAGGGCGACGGCCACTCCCACGGTCTTGTCGCGGCGCACACCGTCTCCGTCAAGCTGCAGGGGAGGAGACGGAGTTACGATGGGAATCCCGCGCGGCTCCAGATCCAGTGAAAGGGGTTTCATGCTGCCGGCCCCCCCGCAATATCCAGGGATATGGTTCGCGGCTTCTTTCGCCATGTCTGGGTCGCAACGACGATGCCGACAGTGACGGCGACGACACCGAACAGTAGTCTCGGCGTGATCGCCTCATCGTAGATCCAGCCGCTCAGTACTACGCCGAAGATGGGTGTCGAGAAGGCGAACATCGAAAGCAGTCCCGGGCTGATGGTTTTCAGCAAGGTCGTCCAAACGATAAAGCAAAGGCCGGCTACGACCGCGCCCTGATACAAGATGGCGGAGACCGCCGCGGCGCCCACAGGCTGAAGCAGCGGCTCTTCAAATATCAGCGCCGCGAGCAGGAAGGCCGGGAGCGAGCACATCATCATCCACAAGATGGGTCGAACGGGATCAATCGTCTGGACCAGGCGTTGCGTGTAGACGGTTCGCGCCCCGAGCAGCAATCCGGAGCAGGTCACGATCAGGTTCCCAACGATCGGCCGCACGCCTAACGATGAGTCGGGCGTGCCCAAGAAAACAGCACAGATTCCTCCAAACGCCAGCACTAAGCCCACGACGCGCGCCCAAGACAGACGGTCTTCCGGCACAAAGAAGTGGCCCAGTAGGTTGGCGAAGACAGGATGCGAGTTCAACAGCACAACCGCATAGGCGGGTGACGTAAAGTTGACTCCGTGATTCATCGCTGATATTTGCACCGTAAACAACAGCCCGAGCGCCCCGAGCCACCTCCGCTCACCCTTTAACGGCAACAGCCGCAGCCCCTGGCTCCAACCCCACAGCCCGACGACGGTGACGCCGGTCAGCATGCGCCAGAAGGCGCTCCAGAACGGCGGAAACGTTTCCAGCCCGACCTTGATGCCGACGACATTGCCGCCCCACAAGATCGAAATCGCCAGGGCCGTCAGCGCGCCGCCGAGCGTCAGGCGGTTCACGTTGGCGGCTTGCGACATCTTATCCAGCTTTCAATCTACGATCGGCGCATGACACCGATCGCTTGGCGGAGTTACAAATCCGCTGCTTTCCCGAGAGGGTCAAAGGTCCCTCCGCGAGAAAGAAAATTATTCCGCTACTGCGTCTCGCAGGATCTCAGCCACGTGGCGCGGCCGGCGGGCTGAGAAGTGGCCGATCTGTTGCCGGCAGGAAACTCCGGTCACGGCGATTTCCGTCTCGGCGGATGCCGCCTCGACCGCCGGCATCAAACGCTGGCGCCCGATGGTCTCGGAGATGTCGTAGTGCTCCTTCTCGAAACCGAAAGAGCCGGCCATTCCACAACAGCCCGAGTTGACCTCGTTCACCTCGAGCCCGGGAACCAGCCGTAGGGCTTCCAAACTGGGGGAGCTGCCGATGTGAGCTTTTTGGTGACAGTGGCCGTGAAACAGAACCTGCCGTGGTTCATCCGTAAACCGAACCTTTAGTTTACCGGACTGCTCCAAGCGGACTAGAAACTCGTCGAGCATCCAGGCGTTGTTGGCAACCTTCTCGACTTCGTCGCCCGACATGAGATCCAGATAATCGTCCCGCAGCGTGAGCAGGCAACTGGGCTCGCAGCCGACCACGGGGATGCCTCGATCGGCGTACGGCGCGAGTGTGCGGACGTTGTGTCCAGCGACGGCCCGGGCGTCTTCGATCAGACCCTTCGAGATCATCGGACGGCCGCAGCATTTCTTGTCCGCCAGTATGACCTCGTAGCCGGCTTTCTCCAGTAGTTCGGTCGCGGCGCGGCCGACCTGCGGGTAGTTGTAGTTCAAGAAACAGTCGTGGAAGAGAACGACTTGCGGCTTGCCGTTTGAGGCTGCCGTACCACGGCGGCGGTGCCAAGTCTCGTAGGTCTCGGTGGCAAAGGGCGGCATCTCGCGTCGTGAATCGATTCCGACGAAGCGATCGAGCATCCACTTGACGGGCGAAAGCCGCATCGTGAAGTTTGCCAATGAGGGGAACCGGCTGCCCAACTTGTTGAGCGTTTCGATCCCGGCGAACATACGCGCGCGAAGAGGCGTACCGTGCTCGGCGTAGTAGTGCGCCAGGAACTCGTACTTGATCTTCGCCATGTCGACGTTCGTCGGACATTCGCGCTTACAGCCCTTGCATTCGAGGCACAGATCGAGCACGTCGTACATCCGTTTCGACGTGAGTTCCTCGGCCGGGAGCCGGCCCGACAGCGCTGCTCGCAGGGCGTTGGCGCGTCCACGGGTCGAGTGCTCTTCGTCGAGGGTGGCGTGATACGACGGACACATCGTGCCTACATCGCGTTTGCGGCAAACACCCATGCCATTGCACATCTCGATGGCCCGCGCGAAGCCGCCCTCGCGCTCAAAGCTCAGATGCGTATCAAGCTGGATGGTGCGGTAGTCCGCGCCCCAGCGTAGACTTTCCGTCGGCTCGGGGGCATCGACCACCTTGCCGGGATTCATGAGGTTGTCCGGGTCAAACAGCGCCTTAAGTTTCTTGAAAGCGCCATAGATTTCAGGCCCGAATAGGTGTTGGTTGTATTTGCCGCGCGCGATGCCGTCGCCGTGCTCGCCGCTCATCGAGCCGCCGTTTTCCTTAACCAGCGCGAATACTTCGTCAAGAATCTGGCCCATCTTGCGGACTTCGGAGGCCTGCTTCAGGTCGATCATCGGGCGGACGTGCAGGCAGCCGACCGAGGCGTGTCCGTAGTAGCCGCCGTGGGCGTCGTGTTTCTCGAGAATCTCTTGGAACCCTTTCAAGAAGGCCGGCATCTTGGCGATCGGTACCGCCGGGTCTTCGACGAAAGCGATCGGTTTCTTGTCACCGAGGACGCTCATCAGCAGGCCCAGCGCCTGCTTACGCGTGTTCCAGATACTGGCCTGCGTAGCAGGATCGACAACGGGCAGATGGCCGAAGCCGATGCGCTTGCTTTCGAGTTTGGCCTTGAGTGCGTCGATCCTAGACTGCACTTCGGGCTCGGTATCGCCGTAGAACTCGACGACCATCAGCGCCTTCGCCGAACGGTCGACGAAATCCATCTGAGCCGCGAACTCAGGCTTCGCAAATGCCTGTTTGAGGTTCAACTCATCCATCAACTCGGCTGCGGCCGGGTGGAAGGCGACGATTTCCTCCGCCGACTCGACCGCTTCAATCAGCGATCTGAAGTGAACGAGCAGCAACCCTTTCTTCTTCGGCAGTTGGACGATGCGGATCTTCGCCTCACTGATCACCGCCAGCGTGCCCTCGCTGCCCACCAGCGCACGTGCCAAATTGAACGGCCCCGGGCGGCTCGAGTACCCCGCGCCGAATGCGCCGTTGTTGCGGATCAGATCATCAAGGTTGTAGCCGCTTACGCGCCGGATGATCCGTGGAAAGCGCGCCAGGATCTCATCGCGGTATGTCTCGCCGAGCTGCAGTGCTTCGCGGTAGAGGCGGTTCTCGAGTCCGTCGCCGCGGCTGAGGCTTTCGAGCAACCCGTTTTCAACAGGCCCAAACGTAGCCTCCGAGCCATCGGACAGCACCGCATTGACCTCGAGAACGTGGTCGATCATCTTGCCGTGGATGATCGAGTGCGAGCCCGCGGAATTATTGCCGACCATGCCGCCCAGGGTGGCCCGGCTGCTACTCGAAGTGTCCGGGCCAAGTCCGAACCCGTGCGGACGCAGGTAGTTGTTGAGGTGATCCTGTATAACTCCCGGCTGGATGCGGACCCACTGCTCCTCCGTATTCAACTCAAGCACGTTATGCATGTACTTGGCGAAGTCGATGTGAACCGCGTTGCCGACGGTTTGCCCCGACAAGCTCGTCGCGCCGCCCCGAGGCAGCACAGGCACTTTGTTGCACGCCACAACCTTGCCAATGGCGGCGACATCTTCGGCGTTGCGCGGAATCACCACGCCGATGGGCTCGATCTGCCAGATGCTGGCGTCGGTGCTGTAGAGGATCTTCGAATAGCTGTCGAAGCGCACCTCGCCGTCGATTTCCTTGCGGAACTGCTCGGCGAGATCGGCGGGGTATTGTTTCGTCTCCGGCATGGGTAGATTTACCGCTCCCGGAACCACGGCCCGCCGCGGTCTCTTGCGCCCGGAATCGCTGGACTGCGTCGCTGGAGGGGTTATCGAGCGGCTTGGGCGATCAAACGGCTGATCTTCTCAAGGCCCAGATTTATATTGTCGTCGCTGACGTTCGAAAAAGAAAGCCGCAGCGTGTTCGAGCCGCTGCCGTCGACAAAGAAGGGTTGGCCGGGAATGAAGGCGACCCGTTCCTGCTCCACAGCTTGCCTCAGCAGCGGAAGTGTGTCGATCTGCTCGAGCAACTCAACCCACAAGAACAGACCGCCCTGCGGCCGATTCCACTTGGCAAGCGAAGACATGTGATTCTCGAGCGCCGCCAGCATCAGAATGCACTTCGTCTCATAGAATCCGCGTACTTCGGCCAAGTGTGCATCGAGCCAGTCACGCTTTAGGTATTCGAGGATCAGCTTTTGGCTCACGGTAGACGTACACAGGTCGCCCGTCTCCTTGGCGAGCTCGATGCGGCGGACGATCTCCTTCGGGCCGACGATCCACGCCACGCGCAGTCCCGGCGCGAGAACCTTCGAGAACGTCGATATATGGATGACATTCTCGGCGCCGTCGTGAGACTTGATGGGCTTCAGAATCTCGGGGTCATCGCCCGAGAAGTAAACCTCGCCGTAGGCGTCGTCCTCAAGTATGAGCAGCTTCTCCTCGCGAGCAACTTCGATGAGACCTTGCCGCGTCCGCAGGTCCCAAGTGCTCCCCGACGGGTTCTGAAAATTTGGGATCACGTAGATGAGCTTCGGCGTCGAACCTTCCGAACGAGCCCGCTGGATCTTTGCACACAAGTCGTTCAGATCCATGCCGGCGGCGGTCTTGTTGACGCCGACCATACGTGCCCGAAAGTTCTCGAAAGTGGCCGTGGCGCCTATGTAGTTCGGTAATTCCACGAACACCGCGTCACCGGGATCGATCAACACCCGCGCCACGAAATCGAGCCCTTGCTGCGAACCGCTGACGAGGATGGTTTCTTCTGTCGAGGCCTCCATCCCATGCACGCGGGCGTTACGCTCGCGAATGACCTCGATCAGCTCCGCATTGCCGCGCGTAACGCTGTACTGGAAGAGCTTGCCCTTCTCGGCGGCAACGAGCTCGTCAAAGATCTCGCCGAGTTGCTCGTGCGGAAACATTTCCGCGTTGGGCGAGCCGGTCGCAAACGAGATCACGTCAGGCTGGTTGACGAGCCCGGTCAACTGACGGATCAGCGAAGACTTCATGACCTTCGCGTCTTCTGAGATCAACTCGTCGAACGGCATGGCATTCGAATTGTAACGCAGGCCCTCGATAAGCCCGGCCGTCTCATTCGGTAGTCCTGCCCCCTGCTAGAATCGGACCGTATGCTCAATCTCGACAATTGCCGAGAGCGCCAAAAGCGGTTCCTCAAGGTCATGGAGCGGGACCAGATCGATCTGGCCGTCATCACCAATCCGAAGACGGTTTATTACTTCTCGGGTGTCCTGGTCAACCCAGCCCTTCCGCAAGCCTTTCTACTCGATGCCGACGGCAAAACAGCGCTGCTAGCAGACGCCCCCGTCATCGAGCCCGACGCGAAACTGAACGCCGCCGCCGACAAGGTGGAAACATACCGTTTCCACAGCATGGAGCGGGACAACATCTCCACCAACTGGTCGCAGGATGTCGCGGCAATGCTGAAAGCCACCGGGCAAGAGTTTCTCCCGTCGGGCGGAACTTTGGGCCTTGAGTTCGACTCGGCGCCGTTTGCCGTGAGCGAGGCCGCCCGCGAAGTAGCGCGCGGAGGTCCGAAGAATCTTACCCCCGCGATCGACACCATGCGCCGCCAGAAGGACCCGGACGAAATCCAGTCCATGCGGCGCGCTGTGACGCTCGTTGAAGCCGGGCTGGCCGCCGTCAAGGCTCGCCTGGAGCCCGGCATGACCGAGTTTCGGGCCTATTCAATCTACTACGAAGCGATGGTGGCCAACGCAGGCACATCGGTGCTCCTGGCAGGTGATTTCGCAACCGGACTCCGCAACATCAAAGGTGGAGGCCCGCCCACACCCCGCCGTGTCCAGCTCGGTGACCTTTTCATCTTCGATACGTTCCCGATCTACGAAGGTTATATGTGCGACTTCACCCGCACCTTCGTCGTCGGCCGACCAACACAGATTCAGCAGGATGCCTGGGGTCACGTCATGGAAGCACACGAGATCGCGCGGCGGACGATCTCACCGGGCGTCCCGGCGAAAGAAGTCTACGAGGCGATCAAGACACACCTCGAAAAGTTCGAAGCTGCCCAGGGTTCTTTCTGGCACCACGCCGGGCACGGCGTCGGTCTCAACGGCTGGGAACTCCCGTGGCTCACGCCGGGGAGCGAGGATGTCGTCCTGGACCGCGAGGTTCTCGCCTGCGAACCGGGGCTTTACGCCGATGCCATGCAAGGCGGCATCCGGCTGGAGCACAACTACCTAGTAACGCCCGAAGGAGCCACGGCGCTCGATCGCTTCCCGATGGGCTTGACATAACCGAGCCCGCCGCTAAGGGTTCGTCAGATCTCGAATGTATATGTCGCGGAAGCGCATCCGGCCCTTGCCGCCGGAGTGGAGCTGCAAGGCGATGACGCCCTCTTCCGAGATCGGATTCGGATAGGTGAAGTCGAGGATCTCGATGCCGTTCAGGTGGACGATGTAGCGGTTGCCCTCGACCTGAATCAACATGTCGTTCCAGTCGTAGGGGCGCTGCACGGCCGCGAACTCCGGCGCCGGCCAGGCGACCCAGCCGCGGCCGTCTCCATAGATACCGCCGGTTGGTGAGCGGTTGCCGATCGTCTGGTCGATTTCCACTTGCCGTCCCGCGATGATCTTGGGCGTATCGCCCTCGAACTTGGTGTGGATGTAGACCCCGCTATTGCCCTCGGCCTCGCACTTGTAGCGCAGCGACAGTTGAAAGTCACGGTAGGATTTCTCGGTGGCGAGATAGCCGTACTTGTCGGAAATGCCTTCGCCGTAGATCGCACCGTTCTCGTCGACGATCCACTTCTCGGCGCCGACCTTTCTCCAGTTCGTAAAGTCTTTCCCGTTGAATAGCTGAACCCAGGCGGGCTGGAGCTTGCGCGGCCTATTCTCCTGTGAGAACGCCAGACCCGCCGTCAGAAGACCCAGGACCAGGAACGTGGCCACGGCTCGGGCGGAAACAAAACGATATTTCGTCATCATTTGGTTAGACTCCAGTACAAACATGAAAGGCGCGGCGCGCCCACGTTCGCCATCCTAGCGTTAACGCTGTTCTTCGAGCAAGCGGTATACCTCACGTTTCGGCATTCCCCGCTCTTTGGCAACTCGCTTGATGGCGGCCATCCGGTCGACTCCCTCGGCGGCGAGCTCTTCGACGCGGTCAGCGATGGTCCCCGTGTCGCCTGCCACCGTTTCGCCCCGGCCGATCAACAACGTGATCTCCCCCTTCACGGAACCGCGCTGCTGAAGGGTAACGAGAAGCCGCGACGCCGGTCCGCGCAAGAACTCCTCATGGACCTTTGTCAACTCGCGCGCGACAACGGTGGGGCGGTCGCCAAGCGTTTCGATGATGTCCTCCAGGGTCTTGAGGATGCGGTGCGGCGCTTCGTAGAAAACCAGCGTGGCGTCGTCTTCCGCTAAGGCTTGCAAGACCTTGCGCCGCTGCGTGGTTTTGGCGGGAAGAAATCCTCCGAACCGGAATGTGTCGGTGGGTAGCCCTGACGCCGCGAGCGCCGTTTCCAACGCGACCGGGCCGGGAATCGGTGTTACCGTGACACCCGCATCAACAGCCGCGTGCACAACACGATAGCCCGGATCCGAAATCCCCGGCATCCCAGCGTCGGAGACAACCGCGACAGACTCGCCTCGTACGACCCTCTCCACGAGTTCATGAGCCCGCTCAGCCTCGTTGTGCTCATGAAAGCTGACGAGAGGCTTGCTGATTTCAAAATGCTTCAGCAGCTTGCCCGTATGGCGCGTATCCTCGCAAGCAATCAGGTCGACCTCGCGCAGAACCCGCAAAGCACGCAAAGTAATGTCTTCGAGATTGCCGAGCGGCGTCGCCACCAGATAGATTCTGCCCGCCACAACAATCAGAGCCGTGACCTTAAGGGAGCGGTCCCGCGGTGCATCAATGACCCCTCTGCCCTACGCTTTCGTCGACGCGGAAATCGGCGTCGCATCGGCAAACTCCTCCAGCGTGATGAGCCACCTGATCAGGGCGGGGCTCGGCCCTATTTGTCTTTCAACGCCCCGTACAGCAGGGCCGCGAGTACGCCACCCAGCGGACACGCCACGAAGTAAATCCACAAGCTCGACAGCGCGTTCGGCGCACTGCTGAAAAGCGCCGGTCCCAGCGTACGCGCCGGGTTCAACGAAGCGCCCGTCACCGGCCCACCCATCAAGATGCAGAAAACCAGAGTCAAACCGATAGCGATCGGAGCGAAATCCCCGGCCTTGCCGCTTACTGCGGTGAAGTAGATCGCGTTGACCAGGAAGAACGTGAGGATCACTTCGAGCACGAACGTTTGCGCCACGCTGACTCCCGCCCCCGGGACTGTAGCGCCGAGCGTCCCTGCCTGCGCACCTAACACGAAGTTCAGCACAGCCGCTCCCGCGATGCCGCCCAGCAGTTGTACGACGATATAACCGGCCGCTTTGCCGAAATCAATCTGCCCTCCCACCAGCAACCCAATCGTGACAGCGGGGTTGATGTGCGTGCCTGAAATCGATCCGAATGCGTATGCGAAGCTCAGAACGACGAAGCCGTGAGCGAACGCCACGGCAACCAAGCTGCCGCTGATGGCGCCCGCACCGGCGCCAATGAAGATCAGCGCGAATGTTCCGACGAATTCCGCGACAAGTGCCTTGCTATTCATCTGTCCTCCTCCGTGACCTCGGCCACCGAGCCACACCCGGCTCCATGGACTATCGACATGAGAGTATACGAAACCAAGAGCGGCGCGGGGGGGAATCGGCGGGCTAGGTATTGCGCTACGTTCCGAGGGGCAGGAAATACTGCGTGCCCCGTACCGGACGGCTCAGCTCTTCCAATAGCTCATTCAGGTCGCTTTCTTTCTGCACGAAATCAACCTGTGTCGTATCGACGACGAGAACGTCGGAAGACTTGTAGTGCGAGAAAAAGTGCTCGTAGGCTCGAGTCACCTCGGTGAGGTACTCGTCCGAGATTTGCGCTTCGGACGCGACATTCTTGCGCACGATGCGCTCGCGCAGCACTTGGGGCGTCGCCTTCAGGTAGACGACCAAATCCGGCTGCGCCAACTGTTCTTTGAAGTGGCGGTAGTACTCGTCGTACACGGCCGCTTCGTCGTCGTTCAGATTGATATAGGCGAACAGCTTGTCCTTTTCAAACAGATAGTCCACCACAACCGGCACTTGCGACTGGTTCGGGTCGATCGTCGACAACTGCTGAAAACGGTTGACGAGGAAGTACATCTGCGCCCGGAACGCCGAGCCGTGCTGGCCGCGGTAGAAATCCTTGAGAAAAGGGTTCTCTTCCGAATCGAGAACCGTGCGGGCGTGGATACGCTGAGCCAACGCTCGTGCGAGGCTAGACTTGCCCACCCGGAGCGGGCCTTCGATCGCGATGTAACGGGCCGGACTCATCCAACAAACGCCCTACGGCGGTTTACCATCACGCTTCTCAACACAGAATCATCGTCGAGGACGAAAGTTCAGAGAGCGCCACCTCTTACCGAGCGGACGCGGACAAACCATAGATTATTTCACAGCTTCGCCCAACCTGCATTTCTCCCCATCCAGCGGGGCGAAATGCGCGGGCTAGAATCAATTAGTTCTGCATGTTGCGCACTCTTGGATTGCTGACCGTTGCCGCCATCGCCCTTTGGACAGCACACTCGGCGTGGAGCAGCGTGACCCGGTTCCGGAGTCCGTATGAGCTGCGGGGCGGTCAGCCCGGCGGCGATCCCATCGCGGATCGGGCGGTCCTGCTCGTGCTCGATGGCATCCGCGTCGATGCTTCCGGCGGGATGAGTGAGTTGCAGGCACTCGCCCGCCGGGGTTCTTCCGGCGTCGCGCAAGCGGCTCTACCGTCACTCTCAAACACGAACCGGGCCGTACTTGTCACCGGCGCTTGGCCCGAAGTCAACGGCGTCACGAACAACGGCCGCTACCATCCACCGCCGGTCGACTCGCTGTTTTCCCTTGCCGCCCACCGCGGAATGCCTCGCGCCGTCTCCGGGTCATCCTTCTGGGGCCACGCCTTCGGCGAGTATCTGAAAGGCGACTTACTCGTGCAGAAGAAAGACTTCGCCCACGACGCTGATCCTGAGGCCTTGGTGGTATGGCAGGAGCGTGACTGTCGCGACTCCCAGCACTTCCTCGCGCGCTACGAGACAGGGTTCCTTGTCGTCGGTGTAACCGCCGCCGATGCCGCCGGTCATGACTTCGGTGGCGAATCGGAAGCATACCTCCAGGTGGTTCAAGGAGTGGACCGCTGCGTCGGCTCGGTCGTCCGTGCCCTCGACAACGGTCGCACCGCTTTCGCGATCATCTCGGACCACGGCCACATCCAACACCGCAGCGGCGGTGGCCACGGCGGCTCCGAGCCGGAGGTCGTCGAGGTGCCGCTCGTCTTTGTGGGTTCCGGAGTTCGGAAAAGCAGTGGCTGGCGGGCGCAGGCCGTTGATGTCGCGCCCACCCTGGCCGTTCTGCTCGGGCTGCCATTGCCGGCGACGAACCAGGGCACCGTCCTTTGGGACAGCTTGGACCTGACGGACGAGCAAACCCGCGACGCAAGAGCGCGCTTTCGTACCCAGCAGCAAGCGCTGGTCAGGATCCTTCCGAAAGGCCGCCCTAGCCCCGATGAGCGGCGTGGAGAACGCGCCCTGCCGGCCCTTGCGGCGCTGCTGTTCGGCATCGCCGCCGCTGCATGGGCATACTCGCGCAGCCGAAACGGGCTCGCACTACTCACCGCCGTTGCCGCCTATTTCGGACTCTACTACATGCTCTTCGGGGGGTTGGGCCTGGGCTACTCATTGAGCGTCGTCAATCGTGAGGATCTGCTCTTGCTTTTTCTCGGCAAGAACCTCCTCGCGGCGAGTATCGCGCTCTTGGTAGTTGCTATGATCGCCCAACGCCGAGCGCCCGAAGCCGCCGGCGCCGCCCAATTGGCGGTAAGCGTCATTTCCGTCATTACAATGCAGATCGCTTGGCTCCATTACCACTCAGGGATCTTCATGGCGGAGGCAATGCCCGATTTGAATCTCAGCTTGAAGGCGGCGCTCGACCTGCTGCAAGTCGCTGCCGTCGCCATCACGGCGGCATTCGTTTGCTTCTTGCCGCGCCGGCCCGCGGCGCCGAACCCATCGGCGCGAAGTGCTATCGTCGGGGATCGTCTGTAACGATGGAACAGCTTGCCCTCAACCTGGCGCCGCAAAAGCGCATTTACTCGGTGGCCGAAGTAACCGGTGAGATCCGTGGATTACTGGAAGCAGGCTTCAGCGATGTCTGGATCACCGGCGAGATATCTAACGCCCGCGCCGCGCCCAGCGGCCATTACTATTTCACGCTGAAAGACCCTGACGCTGAACTCAAAGCCGTCTGCTTCCGCCAGAACGCGCTGTACCTGAAGGTCAAGCCCCAAAACGGATTAGCCGTTATCGCGAGGGGCCGCATCAGCGTCTACGAGGCCCGCGGCGAATATCAACTTTACGTCGAGCATCTAGAACCACAGGGCTACGGGGCGCTTCAGCTCGCGTTCGAGCAGCTCAAGAAGCAACTCTCCTCAGAGGGCCTATTCGATGATGAGCGCAAGCGCCCGCTGCCGAGCCTGCCCCGGCGCATCGGCATCGTAACCTCCCCGACAGGGGCAGCCATCGCCGACATGCTCCGTATCCTCGAACGGCGCTTCGATGGACTCCACATCCTGCTCTACCCCGCTCAGGTGCAGGGGGACGACGCGGCCAGGCAGATCGCCTCCGGTGTGCGCTATTTCAATAACTCCAAGGCCGTTGATGTCGTGATCGTCGGTCGCGGCGGTGGCTCGCTCGAAGACCTCTGGGCTTTCAACGAAGAGGTTGTCGCCCGCGCCATCGCCGAGTGCGAGATCCCGGTCGTTTCAGCCGTGGGACATCAAACGGACTTCACGATTGCTGACTTCGTCGCCGACCTGCGCGCTCCGACCCCGTCGGCGGCGGCGGAGCTTGTCGTTCGCAAAAAAGAGGAGTTTACCGAGGCTGTCGGGAACCTGCGGGCGCGGCTGGCGCGGGCTGTCCGATACAAGCTGGCCACCGCCGGGCGCGACATTCTCATAAACCGTGCGGAGCGCGCCGGCGGACTCGTACGGCATGGGATTGCCTCTCGGTCGCAGCGGGTCGACGAATTGACCTTCTCACTGCGGGACTCCACCGTGAACCGTTTGCGCGACGCGGAACGGAAACTACGCGGGCAGCGAGACCGTCTTAAACATCTGGACCTCAGGGTGGGTTTGCAACGCCACCGAGCTCGCTTGGATCACGCGGGCGGGCGCATCGCCCAGTTAGCGACGTTGCGTCTGGAACGGCGCCGGACCCGTCTGGAGTCGCTGCGGAAGCAGTTGGCGCAGCTAAGCCCGGTTTCGATCCTCGATCGGGGCTACGCGATCGTGCAGGCCGCGGATGGCTCATTGATCCGAATGGCCGAGCAGGCCCGGAACGGCGATTCGCTGGATATTCGCCTGCACCGTGGACAGCTCGGGGTGAGAGTCGAATCGGTGAAATCGGCCGACCGGAACTCAGAACCGCCCGTGAGCGAAGACATAGGATAGGGCTCGGTTCGCGGTCCTTGAGAGCCGGGGCCGGCGCCGTGAGAACGTTATAATCGAGTTAGCTCGCAGGGAGATACGCCATGTTTATGCGGATGAAAATACCTTTGCTCGTAACCTTCGGGGCCCTGCTGGCTCTGTCGTCCTGCGCACAGGACGCCACCTCGAGTGTCGGCGACACCGTGCAAGCGGCTTCGATCCAGGAGCGTAAGCCAGCGCCCGACTTCACTCTGAAGGATGCCGAAGGGCGCGACGTCACGCTCTCCGATTACAAAGGCAAAGTGGTCCTGCTCAACTTCTGGGCGACGTGGTGCGGCCCCTGCAAGATCGAGATGCCTTGGTTCGTTGACTTCCAGCGGAAATATAAGGACCGTGGCTTCTCGGTGATCGCCGTCTCACTCGATGACGAGGGATGGGAAATCGTGCGGCCCTTCACCGACAAGTTCGATCTGAACTTCCCGGTTGTCGTTGGCACTGACGAGATGGCCGATCAGTTTGGCGGCGTCGCTGCTCTGCCGACGACCTTCATCATCGACAAAGAAGGCCAGATCGTGAACTCGCACATGGGCCTCGTCGGCCGCGGCGAGTACGAGGAAGACATTGAGGGTCTCCTGTAAACTACTCGCGACGACCCTACTCGTGGCCGGTGCCGCGAGTGTATCCGCAGCGCAGACCTTCTCCGGCGGCCTGCGTGCCGCGACAGTCCTGCCCGGACCCGTGGTCAAGCTGAAACCTGGCGCCGTCGTTGACGTCTCGGTCGCGATTCAGATCCGGCCGGCTTATCACATCAACTCAAGCAGGCCCGCTGACGAGTATCTGATTCCCACCCAACTGAGTTGGGCGCCGTCGGGCCTTGATCTGAAAACAATCGACTACCCCGAGCCTGAGCTAGTCAACTATTCGTTTTCGAAACAGCCCCTCTCGGTCTACTCGAACAAGATAGTCATTGTGTCGCATTTCGCGGTCCCGGACAGCGTCCCGCCGCTGACTGAGCTCAAGGCCCGGCTCCGCTACCAGGCCTGCAACAGCCGAGCCTGCCTTCCGCCCAAAACCGCCGACGTAACCGTCGCGGTCGCCGCTCCTTAGCGCGCGTCGGAACGCCGCGGGGCATATCTGGTCCGGTCCGTGCATCTCTCCGTGGCGGCGATCTTGACGCTCACCCCTCGCGAGCGTTCTACTTGTTGGGTAATGCCGATCGCTAAAGACCAACAGATCCCTCTCGTCGACCGACTCACCGAGCTTTCCGGTGGTAGCTACCCGCCCGATGTTCGCCGCAAGTACTTCATCTCGGGACCTCAGTGGGCTTACGCCTACGAAGGGCACGCGCTGTTTCACGCGCCGACCCGCGAAGCCGTTCCCTTTGAGGAGGTGATCCGCGGGTTAGGTGAAATCGGTGTGCCGTGCTGGGCGACTCACGACACCGACGTCATCCCGACCGACGATTTGATGACGGATCGTCAAGCTGAGATCGTTGCGGACATCGGCGCGGCTCTCGAGTCGAATGGCATTCGCTGCTCGATGGTCACCTGCGAGACGTTCCACCATCCGGTCTTTGCCGCCAGCGCGGCCGCTGAAGCGCCTGAGGTTCGCGAATACGCCGCGCGCCGGCTCTCAAACGTCGTCGACATCGGCCACGAGCTTGGCGCGAACTTCGCCGTCTATTGGCCAGGAACGCTCGGTTATATGATTCAGGGCGCCATCGATGAAACACAAACGCTTCGCTGGTTCGCCGACGGCATCAATGCCGCCTGTGAACGGGACATCGTGGTGGCCAAGGAGCGGGGCCGTGACACTTTGAAGCATTGCCTTGAGGCGAAGCCCTTTGAGCCGGTCAGCCAAATCATTCTGCCCAGCTCGGACTCCATGCTGGCATTCATCAGCAGCGGCCTGCTCACCCACCCCGAGATGGTCGGCCTAAACCCGGAGTACCTGCATGAACTGATGTGGGGTGCCGCCTGCCGCGCGGCGTTGGCCCGGGCGATGCTGTGCGGCAAGCTCTGGCACTTCGACATTAACGACGGCTATCCGCTGAAGCATGACGTCGACCTCGGTGTCGGACTCGTCAATCCACTGGACTGGCTGAACGTGCTGATCCTTCTCCGCTCACACAACTACGAAGGCCCCTTCAATCTCGATTTCAAGCCGCCCCGTACCACGAGCAACCATGGTGTCTTCAAGATTAGCTTCCCGACCGCCGTTGACCGTTTCATTACGCTGTGGGAGATTGCCGGTGAAGCGATCGAAGACCCGGTCATCCAGCAAGCCACCGAAGCCCTGAAGGCCGGTGGTGGCGCCGCGGGCACCGACAGTGCGGACGCTATCGTCGCGGCGAATCGTGAACTGCTGAGCTTGCACGAACTCATCGCGCACCGGCTGTTCCAGATCCTGATCGGGCAGCACAGGGGCCGGGTCTTCGGATAGACGCCGCAAGAGACCGATGCTCAAGACGAAGGTCGGCGAGGAACTTTGGTGCATCACTCAGCCCGACCACGCTGCCGTCGCCGGCTACTTGGCGGCTCATTGGGGCAATGACGAGTTTGCTCGCCCCGGCTACTACGCTCCCTTCCCTGACCCCGAAAGCCTGCGCTCCGAGACCATCCTCGCCGTCGCCGAGCACGATAACGGCTGGTGGGAGTGGGAGGCCGATCCGCAACTCGACCCCGCCGACGGACTGCCGCTGCACCTGACGTCACTGAGGCAATCGGACGGTCTAGAGCGATGGCGGCGCGGCATTCCCCGTTTCCGAGAGAAACACCCCTACGTCGCTCTGCTCATCAGCCTGCACGCCTACTGGCTGCACGCTCCGCGTGTCGGCGCGGAAGATGACACCACGTTTCTCCATCCGCTCTTCGGTAGTCCAGGCGATTGGCCCGCTCCCGTAGGCGACGAACTGGAAGAAGCCAAACAGTTCGTCGGCGAGCAGCATGTGATGCAAGAGCTCCTGTCTGACCGCATCAGGAACGATCCGCAATGGTCCGCCGTCGTCGAGCCTTGGCACCTGCGGCCCCACACGCGGTTGCTTCAACTCTGTGACGCCCTCTCGCTTCACCTCTGCTTCGGCGGCGACAAGGAGCGCACTCTCGCCAATATCCCGCGCAAGAACTGGGACACCCGGGTTTCGCTTAAGATTCGGGCTGTCGGCGAGCGCAGGGTTGCTATTGATCCTTATCCGTTTGACGAAGAGCCGCTGCCCGTCACGTTGCGCGCCCGGGTTTTGGAGCCGGGAACTCACACGGCGACGGACTTTCATTCCTGGTGGCAGGCGGTACCCCGCCAGGAAATCCGGTTCAAGTTTCTTTCGGCTGGTTGAATCCGCGGGCTGGAGTTCGCTTTGAAGGTTTTGCGACGGTGGGCGGGTATCAAAAATCCTTAGCGCAGCGGAAGCCGATGTTTGGGCTCCGCTCGCGAGGCCGGGCATAACTCCGATACGAACAGGTTAGGTACTTTGCGGCGTCCGCCCAGGAGCCGCCTCGGATCATGCGGTACATCCCCTCGTCAGGCCCGCGCGGGTTCTTGGCGGGAGCATTCTTGTAGTAGAGCCGATCATACCGGTCAAAGCACCACTCCCAGACGCTGCCGGACATGTCACAGAGCCCAAATGTGTTCTTCGGAAACTGACAGACCGGGCGCGTACCGTCGAGCACGTCGAAGTGCGCGTGCTCGCCTTTCTTGGGCTCCTCATCGCCCCATGGAAACTTCGCGCCCTCGGCAAGACCGCGCGCGGCCCGCTCCCACTCGGCCTCGGTCGGCAGCCTTTTCCCGAGCGATTCGCAGTAGGCCGTCGCCTCGTTCCAATTCACGTTTACGACCGGGTGATCTTCTTCACCCTGCGCGATCTTGCCATCAATCCAATGAAACGGCCGTTCGCGCCCCGTCGCTTCGAGAAAGAGCAGGTACGCCTCGTTCGTCACCTCATGCTCATCGAGGTAGAAAGGATCGACGTAGATTCTCTTTGCCGGCCGATCGTCCTTGAGCAGCGTCGGACGCCATTTAATGTCGTCGTCAGGAAGCGGGTGGGCGCGTCCTCGCAAGAACTCGCCGCCGGGGATGAACACCATTCCTGGTTCGGCGCCCAAGGCAGGTAAGGCTAGGACGGCAATCAGGAAGAGAGAAATCGGCTGGAAGCGCGCGCTGCGGCTACCCGTAGATTTCCGAGATTTCATCCGTCGGGATATAGCCATTCGCGCCCAGCGCGTCAACGTAAGCATACGGACGCCCCGAAGGAGTATTGCGGATCTGCTTACTCCAATCAATCCCCAGCGCGGAGTACATCGTGGCGAGCACGTTCTCGTTGCGTGGCTGTTCCTTGTGATCCCACCCGGTCTCGGCGCAGGTCGCGCCAGCCGCATCCGACGCCCCATAGCGCACGCCGCCCTTGACGCCCGCGCCCGCGAACAGCGCCGGATAAACCGGGTTGTGGTGATCGCGTCCGGCCATATTGTTGAGAGCACCGGGCGTCCTTCCGAACTCGCTCATGTTCACCACCAGTGTCTCGTCGAGCAGCGTCTTCTCCGGATTCGTCTTGGATGGAATCTTGGAGAGATCCTCGAGCAATGCAGAGAAGGCTTGGTCGTATTCGGCGCAAAGCTTGTAGTGATTGGCGCCTTTCGAGCGATCCCAAATGTAGACATGGTGGTCCCACCCGGGGTGGCAGATGTGGATGTAATGCGTTCCGGCGTCCTGTGCCAACACATTACGGGCCAAGATGGACGAGATGCCCGCGCGGTGCGTTCCGTAGCGTTCCTTGTCTTCCTCCGTAATTCGGAAGGCCGCCGGCCAGCGCTCGTCGGAAAGAAGGCTGTACGCGGACTCATAGAAGTCGTCGTAGCTCGACATCTTCCGCCCGAACCCCGTAAGCCGCTTTCGCTCCACGTCGCGCAGCTTGCTCAATAGCGCCCAACGCTCCTCCAGCAGCTCTGCCGCCTTCTGGTCGAGCGAAGGCGAATCCGTCGCCGCCTCGGTGTTGATGTCCACTACCGAAAAACGCGCCGGCAGGAAGCCGGTCGACAGCGCCCCGGCCGAGCCCTTCTCCAGGTTGAACGACATGTAGGTCGGGAAGGTGTCAGTCGGACGCCGGCGCTCGTCGAGTTCCGCCGCGATCACCGAGCCGATCGCCGGTATCTCGCGCGCGAACGCCAGATTCATCTGCCGGCCCGTCTGCAAGTAGTACTGCGCCCGGAAGTGGACCTCTTCGTGGCTCTTCATCGATCGCACGATGGCCATCTTGTCCATGTGCTTGGTCATCTTCGGCAGCAGGAGCTGCGACATGTGCAGATCCGGCGCCACCTGCGTCATCGCGAGGTCTTTGGGCGTCCCGGCGGTCTCTTTGAAATCGTAGGATTCGACGTGGCTGATCGCGCCCGACATCTCATAGAAGAGAACGTTGCGGGCGGTGCCGCGCGGCTGCACCTTCGCGTCCGTCTGCTTGGCGGAAACTTGGAGCGGCCAGACGCCGTCGATGGACGCGCCTAGAAGCCCAAGTCCGCCAATCCGCAGCAAGTCGCGCCGCGTCCCGAGCAGGTCTCCGACTTTTCTAGGATCCGCCATCAGAACACCTCCCTACGCAATGTAGGGGCACGGCATGCCGTGCCCGCTCTGCTTCGCCTGTCACTAATAGTTAAAGAAAAACTCGACGCTGTTAATCAGCGCCCACTGCAAGTTCTCCGCTCCCGCCACGCGGTCTGTCGTCAAAGCGGCCAGGGCCACTTCCTTTTCTTCACCGGACGGTGGCCGCGAAAGCGTGCCGAGGAACATCTCGTCCACGACGCGATCGTCGTCGTAGCTGTCGAGCAGATTCTTGACGCGGCTGTCTTCCTTGGCGATCACTCGGTCCGTTACTACCGGCGACTGCATCAGAGCCAGCGGGTGCAAGAGCGAACCGGGCATTTCCTGCGGCGGTGTGTTTCGATCAGACTGGCCGAACGTCCGTAGAAACGTCTTGACGTCGCGGCCCCCCGGCGGTCCGGTCAGCTTCATCGCCATGCCGACCTTGTTGCCTCCGAAGTTGAAGTCGCCCGGTCGGTCGGTCGCCAGCGCAATCGCGTCGTGCAGTTCCTCGGCATTCAGCCGCCGCACAAACTTCCGCGCGAAGTACTTCGCGTACGATTCCTTCCATTCGCCCTGGAAGCGCGCTGAAAGCTGATAGGCGCTCGACTTGGCGATCGTCCGCATCAACTTCTTGATGCTGTATTCGCTCTCCCGAAAGCTTTGCGCCAACTCGCTGAGCAGCTCCGGATGCGACGCTTGCAACTCCCAACCTTCGGGAACGTTGTTCGGATCCTGCCGCAGCAGATCAAACTCGTCAAACGGCTCGACGATCCCGAAGCCCATCAACTTCGCCCAAAAACGGTTCACCGTTCCTCGCGCGAACTGCGGATGCGCCGTCAGCATGCGCCCCAGCGCCTCACGCGGTTCCTCGTCCGGACGCGGCTCCTCGCCGGTGAGCAGGAATGCCGGGGTATCGGGCCCGCCCAGCCGCGCGACCCGAACCATGCTGGATCCTTCGGTGTCGTAGCCGGGATTACCGTCATCGAGCAGAAACTCGCCCGATTGCGGCTTGCCGTTCTCGAAATACATCAGGTAGCGGCTGCGGCCCATGAACGACGCCAGTTGGAAGAATTCCGCCCGTGTCTTCGTGCTCAGCCAGACGTTGACCTTCTCGAGGTGGCCCGTTCCGTCGTGACAAGAGATGCACGACAAGTTCAGCCCCATGAAAATCTTGGCGTAGTGGATGGCCAGCTCGTCGTGCGTATCGAGCTGATGCACCATGCTCAGGTCGTCGCCATCCTTTGGCTGCGGCGCGCCTTGAATGTGTTCCCGCGCGATCACGTTCGATGCCGCCACGACGTGGTTGCTCTTGGCCGACGCCGCTATGATGTCGTACGCGACGTCGTCATACGGGCGGTCGGCTCGAAGGTTCTGCTTCATCCAGTAGTGGAAGAGGTGCCGGCCGCGCCCCATCTTGCCGTTAGCGCGGAACAGATCCATGAAGTGGTAGGCCCACTTCTCGACAAACGCCTCGCTATCGATCAAGCGATCGATTAGCTTGTCGCGTTTCGCCGGATCATCGTTCGCTAGGAACTCCCGAACCTCCGTGCGGCCCGGGATGCGGCCTGTCAGGTCGAGGGTGGCGCGCCGCAGGAATTCCAAGTCCGATGAGAGCACTGCATGCGGAATTCCGTCGCGCTCCATCTTGCTGAAGATGTGGTCATCAATGTAGTTGCGGTGCTCGATACGCCCAGGGTCAGCATCCGGCTGCGAACCGAGTAGCCGGTCGGTCAACTCGGCCGCGTCGTTCGACTTCGGACGGTCGAACAGCGAGCCGTGCGTTTCAGAGAACTTTTCAGGAGAGAGAACTTCTGGTTGGGCCGCGCGCGGAGGAGTCGGCCCCTGCGCCGCCAGCGTCATCGCTGCCAGCACGGTGCATACAAGAACACTTCCGCTGCGCTTCATGGCGCCTCCCAAGGCGAACTAAGCTAAGGCTATGGTACGCCGAGCGTACCACGGTGTCAATTCCGATACAACGCCAGCAGGGAGTGAGAAGCCCTATCTGTAAGATCGACCGAAGTGCTCGCTTCCGGCCAGTGGTGCGACCACTTACCATAGGCGGGTAATGGCTGACCGACCCAAGAACCCCAAACCCTCTCGGCGGCAGTTCGTCAAGAAGGCCGCTGCATCAACGATCGCGTCGGGCGCGCTGCTTTCAAATTGTGGCTCGCGCGAAGAATCAGAGAAGCCCGCGCTGAAGCCGCTCAGCGACGATCCGCACTCGCCCGTCAACCTCCCGGGACGGGACGACTATCGCCGCCCTCCGAATTGGGGACCGTCGATTCGCACAGATTGGGACGCCAAGAACGTCATCGTCATCATGCTCGACAGCTTTCGGGCCGATCATCTCGGGGCGTTCGGTAACTCTAAGGTCCCGACGCCACACCTGGATCAGTTTGCGGCTGAGTCGACGTTCTTCACCCGTTCCTACCCGGAAGGCCTGCCGACGATCCCCGTTCGTACGAGTCTGTTTACGGGCAAGTTCACCTACCCGTTTCGGCCCTGGCAGGTTTTGCATCCAGAGGACCATCCGCTGCTCGCCGAGATCCTATGGAGCGAGGGGTTTCGCTCCTGCCTTGTCTCCGATGTCTATCACATGCACAAGCCCGGGTACGGTTTCAGCCGGGGTTTCGATGATGTGATTTGGCTGCGCGGGCAGGAGGGCGACCCCTACGTCCGAGACCCGCGGGTAAAGGTCGACATCGAGCCGTTCTACAAATCACGCACAGGGGAGTCCAAAGAGCAGGAACAAATCCGGCAGTACCTTTCGAACCGCCATGACTGGAAAGGGGAAGATGATCATTTCACCCCGCGCGTCATGGGGCAGGCGGTCGACTGGCTCAAGCGCCAGGAGCGCAAAGAGAATCTGTTCCTGTGGGTCGATTCCTTCTGTCCGCACGAACCCTGGGACCCGCCGGACCGCTACCTCAAGCAGATCGCGCCCAATTTTAGCGGTAAGAGACTCATTCTGCCTACGCCGGGCGACGCCGAGGGCTATCTTGATGCCGGCGAGATGACGAACATCCAGTCGCTCTACGCCGCCGTGATTGCGTTTGTGGACCAATGCGTCGGGGACTTTCTCGAAGAGCTCAAACGGATGGGTCTCTATGACAACACCATGATCGTCCTCGCGACCGACCACGGCGAGCCCTTTGGCGATCACGGTATCGTACGCAAAGTCCGCCCCTGGGCCTACGAAGAGTTAGCTCATACGTTCTTGATGATTCGTGATCCCGGCGGGCAGGGCGTCCCGCGTGTCGAATCCTACACGCAGCAGACCGACATCACGGCGACTTTGCTCGACTATCTAGGTATCGTAGCGCCGCCTCAGATGACTTCGCGAAGCCTGATGCCGCTTATCCTCGGTAAGGAAGAGAAGGTTCGGGACTTCGCGGTGTGCTGCCACTACGGGAAATCGATCAACGTCCGCCACGACGACTGGAGCTACCACTACTTCCTTGACGGTGACGCTAAACAGCGCCAGGACAGCAAGCTCACCAAGGGCGGGTCGGAACTCTACAACACAGCGGACGACCCCGGCGAGCACAACGATCTCATCACCGCCGAACCCGACCGAGCCCAGGCAATGGACCGCATGGCCCGCGAACTCACGCGCGAGCTCGTTGAGCATGAAGCGAAATCCGACTAGTACGCGCGACGGAGTGCCGCGCGAGCATTGATATAATCATGGCTCATGGCCGACCAACCGACAGCCAACCTAAATCCCGAAGCTGCGCCCCCAGCCCCGCCTCCGGCCGCCGCAGCCGTGGCCGCGAAACCCAAGCCCAAACCGAAACCGCCGGCCGAGCCAAAGATTCCGATCGATCTGGGATTGGAGAAATCCTGGCCCTGGTCGGAGGGCTTGACCAACCAGCGCAAAAAGAAGCCGCCGCTGCTCGCCGTTATCAACGAGAACTGTACCGGTTGCGCGGGCTCGCCCGTCTGTATCACCTATTGCCCCGTCGACGAATGCATGTTTTGGGTAGAGGACGAAGACCACCCCCCCTTCGGCCGCATCGAAGTCGACTACCAGCTCTGCATCGGCTGCAAGAAATGCATCAGCAAGGGCCCCGACGACACCTTCCTCGACGGCTGCCCCTGGGACGCCATTGACATGGTGCCGACGATCGAGGTCGAAGCGAAGTTGGACGTGAAGTTCAACTACTAGCCCACGGCAGCGGCACTGCCGGCTCCGGGCGCGCTCCAGCGTGAAAGAAGTCTTTCGTGTGATTCAATTGGGTGTGGTTCACTCAGGAATCCGAGTCGCCCTTTTCATAGGTCTGTCCGTACATGCCACGGCTCAAGGTCAATCCCGGTCGGAAACGATCGATGACCTACTGGCTGTCTTCAATGAATTTGATGTCGTAGCACTTAGTGAAGGTGGCCACCAAAACGGTGTCGCGTCCGACTTTCGCCTAAAGCTCGTCCGCCATCCAGGGTTCGCGGACGAGGTAGATGACATCGTGGTGGAGTTCGCGAACTACCGCCATCAAGACATCCTCGATCGGTACATTGCGGGAAAAGACGTGCCGGTCGCCGAGCTTCAAAGAGTCTGGCGGAATACGACCCAGTACAAGGTGTGGGATTCCCCCGTCTACGCCGAGTTCTTCGAAGCCGTGCGCACCGTGAACCAAGAACTCGCTAAGGAAGAACGTATCCGCGTGTTGGCTGGTGATCCACCCATTGATTGGTCCAAGATCCGTACGGTCCAGGATTGGGCCCCTTACGTCTCAACCCGCGATGACCATTTCGTCTCCGTCGTCGAGACGGAAGTTCTTGCGAGGAATCGCAAAGCCCTTCTTATCGCGGGAGGGGCGCACTTCGACAGGAAGAACAACACAGGAGTAGCGGCCCTACTGGATGCATCTCACCCCGGCCTGTTGTTCGTTGTGACAACGGAAAAGGGACTGGAGTCTCAGTGCCGCGCCAATGGCCGAGCTGACGAATGGTCGTTGTTGCGGCTCTCGATGAGGCCGAAAGTCCGCTTTGCCGCCGAACCGGACGGCTGTCTCTACTTGGGGAGCGAAGTGGGAGACAAAGTCAAACCCGACCGCAATATCTACGGCCAAACCGCCTACGGCCGCGAGTTAGAACGCCGAAAGACTATTTTCACGGAGGCCATGCAAATGTCGAAGGCTGACAGAGCCCGCCTCCGCGACCAGGCTCGGCGCAGCCAGGGGCGTTAGCTTCGACTCGCGGGAACAGCGTAAGTCTCTCGTTCGGAAACCTGGTGCCCTAGTTCGCACTTCTCATCACGTGGCGAAGCGAAGCGCCCGAGAAGCTGCCACGGCGAGAATGTGCGTTAGACGCTCGCTGCGCGGCTCAGTTGTCGGAGACCGCCACTCACTCTTCTGTGGCGTTCCACGCCGTCGATGCTCAACGACTGGTGCTTCACGGCGCCCGCCAAGAACTCCCGCAACTCGGCCGTGTGAACGCCCGGCTGTACTTCCGCGCCGTTGGCGAGCCTCGCTGTCACGCTGTCGGCATGCGCGGCGAGCATGTCCTCGACTTCGCGCAGTTGGTTGCTCAGACTGATGACGCGGCGTAGGTCTTCGGGTGTGATGGGCTGGTCGTTTTGGCCACCCATAAGGATCAGTTTGCTCATACCCGAACAAGTCGGTGGAATGGCTCGAGGACTTTAGTGTGTCGAGCGGAATCTTGCGGGTACCGGATCGTCAGCCCGTCCGGCGGGCCTGTCGCTTTGTGCCGGCCAGTTCGAGCATCGCCGCGGCATGCTGACGCACCAGTTTGATGGATGCTTCGTCCGCCACGCGATAGAAGTCCAGCATGGTGCGGAGGAAGTTCTGTTCGGCGGTGCTCAACGCGCCCAAAGGCCCTGGGCCAGCGGGCAGCTCGGCCGCTGAGGGCGAGTCTTCGGAGAGAAAGGCCTCGACAGCCGCATCAATCAGCCCTTGCACCTTGATGCCGCGCTCAATAGCGGCAATCTGGAGGCGCTTGCGAAACTCCTCCGAGGCACGGTAGGCGATCTTCTTGTCCTTCAGGTCGTCAGGCATGTGAAATTTTGAGGTTGTGAAAGAAAAGTCTTAACATCAAGACGTCATGGAGCCATAGCTTCTTGACGTCAAGACATCATTCTAACACACTTCAGCCTTCCGGCGACGCAAGTTCAGCGAGGTAACACCAATGGATAGCGATTTCGCGTATCAAACATGGATGGCCCTGGACCAATTCTTTCGCACCCGGAGATCGAAGACCGCAAGCGAAGGATCGTCGATCGCACATTGGAGCAGATCCGGCAGGCGACAGAACTCCGGGATGTTGAGGTGCTCCTACGGGGACGCCGATTGGCGGATGTCACGTGTGGCCGTCCGAGAAAGGATCGAGATGCCTGAACAGGAAGACGACACCAACCGAGCGGCGCGAACAATGCTGATCGCTTCGAAGGTGCAACTGGCTTCCGCTCTCATTCTGAACTCGACGTCGGCGATGAATGCCGAAAATGCGATTCAACAGGAAAGGGGCCGCGAGCCACGGTTTACCGCCGAATCATTCTGGGCTGACGTCGAGAGCGTGTACGACCAACTCAACCTGCCCCATCAAGACGGCATCATTTTGCACTGGAAGTTGTTCGACGGCTGAGGCAAGCAGGGCCGAGGCCTAGGCACCCAGGTCCCTCAACCGATAGTCCTGTGTCTCGATTCGAACAACCTTGCAGATCTCGAACAAGCGCGATCGTGCTCGTGACCCGATGCGGTCGCTTAGGGTGTCTTTAATGCTGTAGTGGCCCGCGCCGGGGTTTTTGGTGCTCTTCCGGTCCCCCAGCACTTCGTCCGGCAAGTTCGTCGTCACGATAAGAGCCTTCTTGGCGTTGTAACGGTGGTTGATGATGCTCGTCACCACGTCAACGACCCAATCGCTCACCCGATGCGAGCCGAGATCATCCAACAAGAGCACATCGATATCAAGCGCCGAGGTGTAAGCTTCGCGTTCGCTCGTGCCGGCCGTCGGATTGTAGCCGGCACGGATGCGATCGAGTAGATTCTGGTAATCGAAAAACAGGCACTCAAATCCGCGATCGACCAATCCCTTCAAGGCCGCGCAGGCGAGATGTGTCTTACCGACACCGGGCGGCCCTTGCAGCATGAGCCCGGGTTTTGGTGCCAGCGGATACTCGCGAGCGTACCCTTTCGACGCGACCATAGCGTCCTCAAGCGTTCGCGCCGCAACGGGATTGGCGTCCCGCCGGAGACTAAAATTGTCGAAACTCGCCTGCTCGAATCGCTCCGGGATCCCCGCCCGGTCCAGCAGGGTTCCCTGGCGCTCGACATTGGCGCAGCCACAGCGAACAACAGCGGCGACTCCGCCCTTGGCCACTTCCTTCCAGCCCGTGCCACCGCATTCAGGGCAATCAGCTCGTGCGGGCATGCGCAAAGATCCTCATTCGATGACGAGCAACGTTTGGCCGGCCGTCACCGAGTCGCCTTCCGCGACTTCCAGCCCGCCGACCGTCCCCGCTTTCGCGGCCTTCATTTCATTCTGCATCTTCATGGCTTCGACGACGATGACGCCCTGATCCGCTTTCACCTGGTCTCCTGCTTTCACCAGCAGTTTAACGATCCGCCCCGGCATCGGGGCCTTGATCTTCCGTGGCCCCGCCGTCCCTGCCGAGCTGCTATCGCGAATCCACCGCCGAGGGTCTCGGACCTCGACCCGATGCGTGGAACCATTAACGTTAACTTGAAGAGTGCCATCGCCGCCGTCATGCACCGTGACTTCGTAGCTGAGGCCCGCATGTATGATCGAGTACCCGGCCGGGCCGGTGCGGACGACATCCGCTTCCCCGGCCTCGGCATCGAGAACGAAGCTCACCACCGAGCTCGATGACGGTCCGCCACTAACCTCAAGTGTCTTCTCTACTCCATCTACTGTCGTCGTCAGTTTCATCGCCGTGGCAAAGCTCAGTCACCGAGCCTTGGGTAGCCGTGCTCTCCGTAAGCAGCGTTCACCGTGACAGGGTTTACCGGAGCAAGTCATCGCGGCCCGAGCCCCCCCATGCGCTTCCAATCCCGGGTGACGCCGGCCGTTCCGCGTAGAGGCCGGCAAGGTAGTGGAGTCCCGCCGCAAGCGCGGCGATCCGCTGCTCAGTCGCGCGATCGACTTTGCCGCGCTTCTCACGCCACTGGCTGATGAAACCCGTGTCAATGCGGCCGGCGTGAAAATCTTCATCGTCGATGACCTCACGAAAGAACCCTAGAGTTGTGTGAATCCCTCCAATCGTGTATTCCCTGAGAGCGGCCCGCAATCGCCCAATCGCGCCCGCCCGCGTCTCGTCCCAAACGACCAACTTGGCGATCAACGCATCGTACTCGATCGGAACGGTCCAGCCCTCGTCCGCGCCGGAATCAACGCGCACGCCCGGCCCGGCCGGCTCGGTGAGCGACGTGATCCGCCCCGGCGAAGGAAAGAACTGGTTTTCCGGGTCCTCGGCATAGACACGGCACTCGATGGCGTGACCGCGCGTGAGGACTTCGTCCTGAGCGAGCGAAAGCCTCTCACCGGCCGCGACCCGAATCTGTTCGCGTACCAAGTCGAGTCCGGTGATCATCTCGGTAACCGGGTGCTCGACCTGCAGCCGGGTATTCATCTCTAGGAAATAGAAACGGCCGGCGGCATCCGCCAGGAACTCCACCGTGCCAGCATTCGTATACCCGGCCGCCCTCGCCGCCGCCACCCCGGCTTGGGTGATCTCGGCCCGGATTCGGGGATGCTCGCCGACAAAGGGCGAGGGGGCCTCTTCGAGCACTTTCTGGTGCCGCCTCTGGATCGAGCACTCGCGCTCTCCAAGATGAATCACATTGCCATGTTCGTCGGCCATCACCTGGACTTCGATGTGGCGAGGTTTCGAAATCGCCTTCTCGATGTAAAGATCGGGGTCGCCGAACGCTTGCCGTGCTTCGCCCTGGGCCTGCTCAAACGCCGACAGCAGCTCATCGGGTGAAGGCACTAGCCGCATTCCTTTGCCACCGCCTCCGCCCGCGGCCTTCAACATGACGGGGTAGCCTATCTCCTGAGCGGTGGCGAGGGCCTCGGCGCCGTTCGCCAGGGGCTCCGTTGTCCCCGGCACGACCGGCACACCGGCTTCGATCATGGCGCGCCGTGAGCGGGTTTTGGAGCCCATCAATCGCATCGCCTCCGCGGAGGGTCCGATGAACTTGATCCCGGCTTGATCGCATGCATCCACGAAGGCTGCGTTTTCGCTAAGGAAGCCATAGCCTGGATGGATCGCATCCGCTCCCGCTCCTCGCGCCGCATCGAGAATGCGCTCTATGTTGAGGTAGCTTTCGGCGACCGGCGCCGGCCCGATCCACGCGGACTCATCCGCCAAGCGCACATGGCGCGAGGCGCGGTCGGGGTCTGAATAGACGGCTACCGTGGCGATTCCCATCGCTCGGCACGTCCGAATCACGCGGACCGCGATTTCACCGCGATTGGCTATCAGAATCTTCTGAAACATCGTGAAGTCGGTTTCGGCCAGCAGGCGGACAAACGCCGATTGTACCAGCGCCGGCTTGGCTTGGCTGGGGTTCCTCTCCTACCTGTGCTATTTTGTGGGAACCTTAACTCGTACCGTATACCAGGGAGGACACAGTAAACATGCCGGACGGCAAATTAAATTCGCGCCGAGAGGCCATGATGGCCGTGGCACTCGGACTCGCGGGCGCTTCTACCGCACAAGCGGCCGATGAGTGGACACCAAAGAAAGAACGTGCTGGAGGACCCCTCCGCTCGGGGCATCTCTTATTCCTCGGTGGAATCGGCGGCTGGTACCCGCAGCGGCGCCCGGACGGGCCGGGCGACGTCAAGCAACAAACCGCCGATTGCCTGACCCTCATGAAAGAGTCGCTCGAACGGGCCGGCTCCTCCATGGCGAATGTCCTCAAAGTACAGGTTTCGCTAGTCGATCCGGTCAACAACTGGGGACCCATGACGGAGGTTTATAACACGTTTTTCCCTGATCCCCGGCCCTCCCGAAACTACTTCGGCGCGACCGGTTTTCGCCGCCCCGGTCAACTGCTTCAGATCGATTGCATCGCCTACGTCGACTGACGGGTTGAAGGTTACGCTCGCGGACTCCGCGTGACGTGCCGCACATCGGACACGCGTTGCATTGAGGCGACGATACGGTCAAGTTGTTTTACGTCCCCGACCGCCACGGTCATCTCGATGAGCGCGTTGCCCCTAGAATCGCTTGTCTGGGTCTCAACGCTTGAGATGTTGACGCCCTCGTCCGTTAGGACGTTCGTCAGGTCGTTGAGAAGCCCGGCGCGATCGCTCACTTCAATGAGCAGCCGGCTCTTATAAAGCAGATCGGCGGTTCGCGCCCATTCTACGTCTATCCGGCGTTCTGCTTCGTACATCAGATTGTCGACGTTCGGGCAACTGCGCGAGTGGACTGCAACGCCCTTGCCGCGCGTCACGTAGCCGACGATAGGCTCACCCCGAATCGGGTTGCAGCAACCGGCTCGATAAACGAGGATGTCGTCAATCCCGGTCACGACCAATCCATCCGTGGGCGCGACCGCTGGTCCACTCGGTCCGCTGTCTGCTGACTTCGGACGCGTGGACTTTCCGCGAGTCGCGATGTCTTCGGGAAACAGCTTCGCTACGACTTGGCGAGCCGAGTAGCGGCCGTAGCCGAGGGCGGCGTGTAGATCCGTGGGCTGCGGACACCCGTAGTCACGGCATACCTGCTCGAGGTTCTCTGCCTTCACCTTCTTCAGTGACACCCGCGATCGGCGAGCCTCTTTCTCGAGAAGCTTGACGCCGATTTCCTCGGCCTTCTTTCGCCGATGCGTGTTGAGCCAGTGCTTGATCCTGTTGCGAGCCCGAGACGTCTTGACGAGCGCGAGCCAGTCGCTGCTCGGTGTATGCCCCGTCTGGGTGATGATCTCGAGAATGTCGCCGTTACGCAGGTGGGATTTCAACGGAACGATACGCCCATTGCTCTTGGCCCCGACGCAGGCGTGACCCACTTCCGTGTGAATGGCATACGCGAAGTCGATCGGAGTCGCGCCCCGCGGCAGAGCGATCAGCTTCCCTTGCGGGGTGAAGACATAAACCTCTTCCGGATACAGGTCCACTTTCAGGGTTGACAAGAAGTCGCCCGGGTCCGATACGTCCTGCTGCCATTCGACGAGCTGCCGCAGCCACGCCATCCTCTGGTCGTCGACGTCGGCGCCGACCCGCCCCTCCTTGTATTTCCAGTGAGCACAGATGCCCTCCTCGGCCATCCGGTGCATTTCCTCTGTGCGGATCTGCACCTCAAACGTCTGGCCGTTGTCGGTGATCACAGACGTGTGCAATGACTGGTAGAGGTTCGGCCGAGGCATCCCGATGAAGTCCTTGATGCGGCCCGGCACCGGCCTCCACTGGCTGTGGATCAGGCCGAGCGTGGCGTAGCAGTTCTTGACCGAATCGGTGATAACGCGGAGCGCGAGCAGGTCGTAAACTTCATCGATCGCGATTTGCTGCCGCTTGATCTTGTTGTGAATCGAGGAGGCGCGTTTAATGCGGCCTTCCACTCGGACAGGAATATCGGCCTCCGCCAGTCGTTTTGCCACCACGGTCTTGAGGGCGTCGAGGAAATCTTCGCTCGCCTCTCGCCGCGACTCGATCTTCTTGTGAATGTCCTCGTAGCTCTCCGGCTCCAGAAAGCGAAAGGACAAATCCTCCAGCTCGCTGCGAATCTTACCCATCCCGAGGCGAAGCGCGATGGGGGCATAGATCTCTGAAGTCTCGCGAGCGATGCGGCGTTGTTTTTCAGCGGGCAGGAACTCGAGAGTCCGCATGTTGTGGAGACGGTCGGCGAGTTTGACCAGCACAACGCGAATGTCCCGCACCATCGCAAGGAGCATCTTTCGAAAGTTTTCGGCTTGCCGCGCTTCAGTCGAGTAGTAGTCCAGTCGACTTAGTTTCGTGACCCCGTCGACGCAACGAGCGACATCGGTCCCGAAACGCTGCTCGATCTCGTCGAGACCGACCCCGGTATCTTCGACCAGGTCGTGCAGCAGGCCCGTGATAACGCACACGCGGTCCAAACGACGGTCCGCTAGGATGTGGGCAACCTCAAGCGGGTGCGCGATGTAGGGGTCGCCGGATTTGCGCTTCTGAGAGGAGTGACGTCCGGCGGCAAACTCAAAGGCGTCCCGTACCGGCCCTAAGTCTTCGTTAGGGCGTGCCTTGCGAAGCTTCTCTTCGAGCTCCTGAAAACGCAGTACGACGCCATCTGGTATCGGAGGATGGTCGGCGGCAACCGAAGATGTTGACATCACGAATCCGCGGACGGAGTGTCCCGACACATAGAAAAAGCCCTGAGGAGCGTTCGCTCCTCAGGGCTCATTATAAAACCGCGCGCTCGATCAGAACGCTTCTTGAATTTCCGATTCAGCCTTCCGCTTCTTGGCCTCGAGACTCTTCTGGACCCACTCGTCGGCCTCCATACTGAGCTTTTCGAACTCTTCCTTCGAATCCGAGATATCGGCCTTCTGCCGGTATAGGAGGTTCACATAGGCCATCGCATTGTCGTATTCGGGGTCGATTCTGAGCGCTTCGTTCAGAGCGGTCAATCCCTCCTCGATCAAGGGAGAGTTCTCTTCGGCCAACTCCTGACGAGCTTCCTCATCGTTGATCGGGCCGGGGTCCTCGGGCGCCATTCCCAGCGAGGCTCGGACTATCATGTCTCTAGGAAAGGTTATCGACCAGTTGATGACACCGATTGTATAGTGCGCTTCCTTGTTGTCCGGGTTGTGCGCTAGCAGCGTTCGGTAGGTTTCCTTGGCCTGATCGAACTCGCTCATATTGAAGTACAAGGAAGCGATACTTGCCAACGCCACCTCGTTTGTCGCATCCCGCTCAAGCACCCCTTCAAAGGCGCTCAAGGCCTTCTGAGCGATCTCCATGTTTTCATCGGATTCGCCACCTGGGATGTACTGCATCATATACGCGGAGGCGCGGTAGGAACGTGCATCCAACAGTTCGGGGTCGTACTCCAGCGCCGCGTCGAAACGCTGGATGGCGTTATCGTAATTCGCGGCTGTGAACGAGCGGACACCATAGTTCAACTCGTTACGGGCTCTTAGGTAGTTGATCTTGTCCTGACAGCCCGTGGCAAACAAGCCCAAACCGAGGGCCAAAGCAAGTATTCCGGGAAACCGTCTCATCTCTTTCGACTCCATCTTGCCAACTTGCTTCACATCAACCCCCGAGGTCTTCCGTCAGCAAACCGACCTTGTCGACGCCGGCGCCCTTCGCGATGTCGATCACATCAGCGATCTCACGGAAGTCCAGGCTCGGTGCGCCGCGGACAAACATCACACGTTCGGCGCGCGTCTTGAAGATATCCTGCAAACGATTACCCAGGATGTCCTTACTCGCAGGGTCGCGATTAATGAGAATGCTGCGGTCGGCGTTGATCGAAACCACGACCGTGCGCTGGTTCGACGGCGGCTCTTGTTGCGCGTCCGGATTGGGCAGCGGAACCAACGCCTCCAGGCCTTTCGGGGTTAGCGGCGTAATCACCATGAAAATGATCAACAGAACCAACAAGACGTCGATGAGCGGCGTCATGTTGATGGTGACCATCGGTCCGCCGTCACTACCACCCACTGCCATTGCCATAACGCTTTCCTCCTCTTTCTTGAACTTCAGATAGCCGCCCGGCCACGTCCCGGGTTAAACCGATAGAGCTTAATTCCCGGGTACTCTATTGAGTCTGCATCGCGCTGGAGTCCTCAAGCTTCTCCGTCAAGAGCCCCACTTGGTCGCAACCCGCCGAGCGGAGAGTGTTCACCACTTCCACGACCCGTGAATACTCCGTCCGGGAGTCGGCCTTGACGTAAACCGTCTTGTCAATCCGACTCTCAAGTATATCCTCGACTTCGGTTTTCAAGAGTGCCGACTCAATCGAAGAACGACCCAAGAAGACCTTGCCGTCACGGGTAACGGCGATGAGGATCGCGTCCTCCTGATCCGCCTCGTCCATCGCGATGTGATTGCGGGTTCGCACAAGGTCAACGCTGACACCCTTACTGAGCATGGGCGTGATGACCATGAAGATGATGAGCAGCACCAGCATCACATCAACCATCGGAGTGACGTTGATGTCGACGATCGCCTTGCTTTTTCGCCTTGCCATTTGACAACTCCTGTTACCCACCCGGGATAGGGGGCGGGCCGTCGGCCCGCCTCGTTTCCCGTCGGGAACCTGCTTAGTTGGCCGCGACCTTCTGGGTCTTCTTCAAGAAGTAGTCGATCAACTCCGAGCTGGAGTTATCCATCTCGACGTCGAACGCTTCCACCTTCGAGTTGAAGTAGTTGAACATCCACACCGCTGGGATGGCCACAAACAGACCGATAGCCGTCGCTACGAGGGCCTCGGAAATACCACCGGCCACAGCACCCAGACCAGTTGATTTCTCGGTTGAAATACCCTCGAATGCGTTGATAATGCCGATCACGGTGCCGAAGAGCCCGACGAACGGGGCCGTCGAACCAATCGTCGCCAAACCGCTGAGTCCGCGATTCAACTCAGCGTGAGTAATCGCTTGGGCCCGCTCAAGCGCTCTCTTGGAGGATTCGATCGTTTCACCGGGAATCTCCGCGGTCATCTCATGAGCCTGAAACTCCTGTAGACCCGCCACGACAACCTTCGCCAAGTGGCTCTTCTTATAACGCTCGGAAACCTTGACGGCCTCGTCGAGCTTGCCTTCCCGCAACGCGCCCGCCACCGCCGGGGCATACTGCCGCGACTGTTTCCGGGCTGCGTTAAAAGCAATGTAGCGATCGATCATCACACCGATCGACCACGCCGACATCAGGAACATAACCACAACGACCGCGCGGGCGCCCACCCCCATCTGGTTCCACATGGAAACAATATCGAAACCAACCTCTTGCTGGAGCAACATCATGCCCCAAACCGACATCTGAGCAACCATGAAAAAATTCCTCCTCCTACTTGCTGAATCGTATGTAAGCGAACGGCCCGCCCGGCGTACGGCCGGAATCTCATTCGCCGTTGATCACGTAATCACCCGTCACCCGGTTAGCTTGAAGATCACGTCGATCTGAGTCACAACCTCTACCGCCTCGTTGTTGAGCAAGGTCGGCTTGTAGCGCCACTGCTTCACCGCTTCCAGCGCGGCCGGAACGAGCAACGGATGACCGCCGCCGACTTCCAGCTTCTGGATCGACCCGTCTTTAGAGATAATCGCGGTCAACTTGACGGTTCCCTGAATACGGGCTTGGCGCGCGAGCGGCGGGTACCGCGGCGACACACGCTTCGCCAATCGAGCTTTCTGAACACTTCCGCCGACGCGAATCCGCTTCGGTGTCGCCTTCTTTTTCTTCACCGGCGGTGGTGGTGGTGGTGGTGCGACCAAGGGCTGATTCGAGATGATGCCCCCAATCACGCCACCCAGGGAACCACCGATCGAGCCACCCGGGACGCCACCCACAACGCCGGCGATCGTCGCCGACGGCGGAGGCATATCTTCTTCCTTGATGATGGCGATCTCGTCGGGAATCGCGGTCGGCTGCACGAGCTTGCCGGCGTCAAATTCGCGGGGGATTATCTTCTTGATGATAAGCTCCGCCGGCGGTGGTGGTGGTGGTGGCGGCGGCGGCGGCGCCACCAGGAACGTCATCAACTCCGTCGCCGGCAACTCGTAGTAGTTCAGCAACGGGATGAGAAACATCACCGCGAGCGCCAAGCCCTGAATCGTAAACGACAGCGCGACCGCCCAGGGTGTCTTTGTCTTGGTGATAGCCAAGTCCATTAGGCTCTGTTCAAACATGGTTTAAGTCCCTCCCTCACTGAGATGCGCATCCCAACATCTTCTCTCCACCACAGCCGACCGGTCTATACTAGCGCCTCGGCGGCTCATGTGCAACAACACCTTCGTTTACGCACGCCGCCCGCGCCCTCCTTGGGCGCCGGCCAAGCCCTGCCACCATAGCAAGATCGGGCTCGCGATGAACACGGACGAATACGTTCCTACAATCACCCCTACAACCAGCGCGAACGAAAAACTCCTCAAGACTTCACCGCCGAACATCAGCAAGCACAGTGCGGCGACCAGCGTTAAACCTGACGTCAAGATCGTTCGCGCCAAAGTCTGATTCACGCTCAGGTTCAGAAGGCTCGCCAGTGGCTGT
This sequence comes from Bryobacterales bacterium, assembly GCA_965206655.1. GTDB lineage: Bacteria > Acidobacteriota > Terriglobia > Bryobacterales > UBA6623 > JAPPLB01. The sequence goes on from CBDBKC010000035.1 coordinate 246,726, forward strand.
CGGCGGGTCAACTTGCGATTCTCTCGCACCCTGTCGAAAATCACAATCGTATCGTTCATTGAATAACCGACCAGCGTGAGGAAGGCCGCGATGGCGGTCAACTCAATCTCACGATCGAAAATTGAGAAAAACCCGAGCGTGATCAGCACATCGTGGAACACGGCCGCCACAGCGGCAACCCCGTAGATCCATTCAAAGCGAAACGCGATGTAGACGAGCATTCCGCCGAGGGCGAAGAAAGTCGCTTGCGCGGCCTGCCACTGCAATTCCTTGCCAATCTTCGGTCCGACGTATCCTCCGCCTCGGATCGCAAAGGCCCCGAGGTATGCCTCCTCCTGAAGCGCCGATAGGATATCAGGATTCACGTCCGCGACGGAAGCCAACTGGGAAAAATCTGTAACGAGACCCGACTGCGGAGCGGTGTCGCGGAATGCCAGCAACGCCTCGACCGCCTGATTGATCTCCTCGGTCGTGGAGGCTGACTCGGCAATCTTTGGATTCGAAACCACTCGGTCGGCGAGAGTCTCGAGCCCCACATTGTTGAAGTCAATCTTCGACTCATCCCCGCCATAGACCCCCCGCAAGGTCGCGACGATCTTGTCCTGACCCGAGGTTATGACCTCACCCTCTGTCAGATTCAGGTCGATCTTGAGTTCGTGGCTGCCGCCTTCTTCTTCGAATGGCTGCAGCGTGGCGACGTCCAAACCCTGCGTGTTCAGCGCGTTCCGGATCTCGTCGAGCCGCGGTGCCTCGGCGAACTTGACGTACACCAGTGTCCCACCCTTAAAGTCGATGCCGAACTTGGGACCGCCCTTGAGGGCCAAGCTGGCCGCGCCCGCGAGAAACAACCCGAGCGAGAGCAAGAGGAAGTACTTCCTCTTGCCGAGGAAGTCGATCTTCGTCTGACTGAAAAGCTTCATGGTTCAGCTTGAGGTCGAGGTTCCGATTACCCTAGACACCGCGGTGGAGCGAAAAGTTCCCGGACTTCCGCAACAGGGCCCCTGGACGCATTTCGCCGGTTGACACCCTTCCCCCTAAATACTTAACTCCTTGACCTGTTTCTTCCTGGACAGGCCGAAATCAAAAATCATGCGGGACACGAACACCGATGTGAAAAGGTTCGCTATCAGGCCGATGGCCAGCGTCACGGCGAAGCCGCGTACCGGCCCCCTCCCGAACAAGAACAGGAACGCGGCCGCGATGATGGTCGTAAGGTTCGTGTCGATAATCGTGAGAAACGCCTTCGCGAATCCCGCGTTCAGCGCGCCCACGACGCCCTTGCCGGCCGCCAGCTCTTCGCGGATCCTTTCAAAGATCAGCACGTTGGCGTCGACCGCCATGCCGATCGTTAGGACAATGCCCGCAATCCCCGGCAGCGTCAGCACAAAACCAAAATAGCTCAACATGGCCAACAAAATGAGCAGGTTGAGGAAGAGAGCCAGTACGGCGTTGATGCCGGCTTTGCGATAGTAGACCAACATCGCCACGACCACCAAGGCCAGCCCCAATAGAGAGCTTCTTACACCCTGGCGAATCGAATCAGCACCCAAGGACGCGCCAACAGTGCGTTCCTCGAGATACTCGACGGAGGCGGGCAATGACCCGGCCTTCAGCACAACCGTCAAGTCGATCGCTTCCTGCTGGCCGCTCAAGCCGCTGATGCTGCCACTATCGGTAATGCGGCTCTGAATGGTGGCGACGCTGCGGATGCGGTCGTCGAGCAGCACTGCCAGAGGATTGCCAATGTTGGCGCCCGTGTAGTCCCCAAAGCGCGCCCCGGCTTCTGGCGATAGAACAAATTGAGCCTGCCATGTTCCATCGTCGGGATTCCGGCCTGGGATCGCGTTGCGCAGATCAGAACCCGTGACCACCGGTATCGCATTCAAAACGAACCACTGATTCTGCGTCCCTCCCACGGCGGGACTCTGAAACAGCCGGACTTCGCTGTTCGGCGGCAATGTTCCGCCGTGCGCGGCGCGGGCCGCGTCGATGTCTGGGTAGCCGCCTGGATCGATCACTTCGTGAATCCCGAGCTGCGCCGTCATCGAAAGAATCTGCATCACGCGAGCCGGATCGGTCAGTCCAGGCAACTGAACGAGGATTTCATACTCGGCGTCCGCTCGCCCATGCTGCTGGATGGTCGGCTCCGAGAGCCCCATTCCGTTCACGCGATTCTCGACCGTCGCGATCGTCTGGCCGACGGTGTCACTCTTGACCCGGGCCAGCGACGCCGGTCGCATGCGGAGCTCCCATGTACTTGAAGCGCGACTCGATGCAAGCCAGTCCGGGAAATATTGCTCCACGGTGTTCCGGAAATCAGCCGCCCGATCCGCGGGCACTCCCTCGACGGTAATCAGAATATCGTCGGCCTCCTCGATCGTCTTGGGATCGTTCCTCTGAACGGACCCGGGCGTGATCGGAGGACTCACCTTACCCAGCTCTTCTTCGAGGCGCCGGATTGTGCGGTCGGCCTCGGCACGGATCGCGTCTTGTACCTGCACTTGCAAGATCAAGTGGACTCCGCCTTTGAGGTCCAGACCGAGCCGAATTCTCGACTTGATGTTGTTTTCCAGCTCTTCCAACGAAGTTGGAAGACCGATGATGCCGACGATCGCGACAAGCGTCACCGCCACCGCGATCAAAAACCGATTCCGAAGACTGCCTGACATAAGGGTTGTCACGCCGCGCGAATACGCGGCCCTAGATACGCTCGGCTACTTTTCTTCCTCTTCAGCAACAAGGCCGGTCACCGCAGTCCGCGAGAACTGCAGCTTCACATTATCCGGCTTCACCCGGACCGTCACCGTATTGTCTTCCTCGCCAAGTGTCACAATCGTCCCAACGATCCCGCCACCCGTCACCACGCGGTCACCATTCTTCAGGCTCCGCAACATCTGGTCCGCTTTCTTCTGCCGCCGCCGCATCGGCAAAAACAGAACCAAGTAAAAAATCACCACCATCAAGATGATGGGGGCGAACGGCGTCGAAAACGGACTCTCCTGGAGCCACAACAAGGCCCCTGTCATCCCTGACCCGGCTGTAACGGCCTCCTTGAATAGAGTCAACTCGCCCATACCCGTCCTGTTTAAGCAGGCCCAAATCTCCAGCCGTGCCTTACTTACCTGAGGGGTTTCAACCGGGAATCAGATTCGAAACGACCCACCGTAACGATCCGGCCTAGGAGGATTCCAGTTCCTTTGCGCGGATCAGGGCCAAATACTCGGGGAGATCCCCAAGCAGTATAGCTTCGCGAATCCGCTTCATCCTGTCAAGGTACGTGAAAACATTGTGTAACGTCGCCAACGTTCCAAATAGCATCTCCCGCGCCAAAAACAGGTGCCGCAGGTAGCCCCGAGAGAAATTTCGGCAGGTGTAACATCCACAACTTTCGTCCACCGGACGCCCGTCCCGCGCCCAGCGGGCGTTCTTGATCACCACCGGGCCTTCGCTCGTGAACAGGTAGCCGTTCCGGGCATTGCGTGTGGGTAGAACGCAATCCATCATGTCGACGCCTCGAGCCACATACTCTCCCAGCTCCGCCAACATGCCGACTCCCATGACATAGCGGGGTTTGTCCGCGGGCAGTAGCGGCGTCGAAGCCTCCACCATCTCGTAGCTCAGCCCGCGCGGCTCACCCACCGAGAGTCCCCCGATCGCGTATCCGGGGGCCTCGAGCTCGACTAGGCGTTCGCTGCACTCGCGCCGCAGGTCCTTGAACATCGACCCCTGCACTATGGAAAATAGGGCGCCTCCGCGACCCTCCGGCTCAGTGTCCCGCCAGTGACGAAACGCCCGTTCCGCCCACAGCAGGGTCGTCTCCATCGAAGCTCGCGCTCGCTCACGGCTCGCGGGATACTCCGTGCACTCATCGAGCACCATCATGACGTCGCTGCCGAGCGATCGCTGCACATCGACCGTCGATTCGGGGGTAAAGACGTGCTCTGAGCCATCGAGATGCGAGCGAAAGATCACGCCTTTCTCGCTGACCTTCCGTAGCCCCGCGAGACTGAAGACCTGAAATCCGCCCGAATCGGTGAGCACCGCCCCCGGCCAGCCCATGAAGCCGTGTAACCCACCCAGTTCCTCGACGACCTTGTGGCCGGGCCGTAGAAAGAGGTGATAGGTGTTGGCGAGGATGATGCCCGCCCCCAACTCCTCCCACAGCATCCGCTGGGTCAAGCCCTTGACGCTCGCCTGCGTCCCGACAGGCATGAAGACCGGTGTCTCGATCGTGCCGTGCGCCGTATGCAACAATCCCGCCCGCGCCCTCGTATGTGGGCACTCGCCGACTACCTCGAAGCGGAACTGTAGGGGCACGGCATGCCGTGCCAGCCCCTCGGTTGGTGCTCGACCGTCCACCCTACCGCCCGTACTTCTTCAGGATTTCCCGTAGCCGCCCAATCGGCAGCGCCTCGGCGCGGCTCCCGTTGTGCCCTTCCACGGTCGTTGCCCGCAACATGGAGTTCAGGATTGCCTCTTCGGTTGCCTCGATTGTCGCTTGAAACACCGGTCCCAGGCGGCTGTCCTCCATCCGCGCGGCGGCGTCGCGCTCTGTCGAAAACGCAATTACGAAGTCCCCGCTGCCATGACCGCCTGACGAGCCCGTCCGCGCCAACCCGAAACTTGCCCGGCGCGCGATTCGCTTGAGCTGCCGCGCATCCGCTGGAGCATCCGTCGCCACCACCATCATGATCGAGCCATCGGCGAGATCGAGATCTTCCTCCGGCTCAAGGCGCGCGCTGTCACGCTCGGCCGCCAGTTCCTCGCCCACCGGCACGCCGTCCATGATCAGAACGCCGCCAAAATTGGACTGCACCAGTACGCCGACCGTATAGCCGCCTTCTTCCTCCGTGAGAACCCGTGAACTCGTCCCGATCCCGCCCTTGAAACCGAACGCCCTGGTTCCCGTACCGGCGCCCACCGCGCCTTCTTCGACCGGCCCGCTTTTCGCCTCGCGGATTGCCGCCAGGAAATCTCCTCGCTTTAGATGCTCGCCGCGAATATCGTTCAGTTGCCCGTCGTTCGTCTCGCCGACTACCGGGTTGACCGAACGTACGTTCTCGTTGCCCGGTAAGTCGAGTGTGTAGCGCTTCAAGGCGTCCGCAGCTTCCCATACGGCCAGGGTGTTGGTCAGCATGATGGGCGTCTCGATCACACCTAGCTCCTCGACTTGTGTCGAACCGACCAGTTTTCCGAAAGCGTTGAAAACAAAGACCGCCCCGCGCACCTTTTCCTGGAAAAGATTTCCATCGTGCGGCAGGATCGCGGTGGCGCCGGTTCGGACGCTATCCCCTCGGATCAACGTCCGCTGGCCTATCTTCACGCCCTCTACGTCCGTGATGGCGTTCAACGGCCCCGGCGACATGATGCCCGGCGCCAGACCGAGATCCCGAGCCCTCGGGCGTTCTTGTTGAGCGGCGGCTCCCATGACGACAACCAACAGCAGACTAACCCACTGAACAGCTAATGCACGCATATAGAATCTCCAAGCCCGATCCGCTCCATTGTATCGGCCGGCTTATCGAACGCCATGGGGCGCCGCCAACACCGTCAAGCCTCGCTATATTAGTGACACGTAGGCGGGTCCAACTGGAAGGCATCTCGCGAGCACTTCACGGACCGTCCATTCACGCATGAAAGCGCTCGTCACCGGCTCGGGAGGCCTGATCGGCTCGGAATGCGTTCGCGTCCTCGCAGAGCAGGGCTGGGACGTCGTCGGGATCGACAACGACACCCGCCGCGACCTGTTCGGCGACGCCGGGACGACTCAGCCAGTGATCGCGGCACTGCGGGAATCCGCGTCCTCTTACCACCATGCTGCGCTCGACATCCGCGACCGCCAGGCGATCCGTGATCTGTTCGAAACCGAGCGTCCCAATTTCATCATTCACACCGCGGGGCAGCCGTCGCACGACAAGGCCGCGTCCATCCCCTACGACGACTTCGACATCAACGCAGTCGGCACACTGAACCTGCTCGTAGCCGCCCGCGACTTCTGCCGCGAGTCGCCTTTCTGCTTCACCAGCACCAACAAGGTGTACGGCGACCGCCCGAATTACCTCGATTTGACGGAACAGGAAAAGCGGTACGACTACGCCGATGGCCGCGAGGGCATCGACGAGAACATGTCGATCGACAATTGTTTGCACTCGCTCTTCGGCGCATCCAAGGTTGCGGCTGATATCCTCTGCCAGGAGTTCGGCCGCTACTTCGACATGCCGATCGGCATCTACCGCGCCGGCTGCCTCACCGGGCCGATGCACGCCGCCGTCGAACTGCATGGCTACCTGGCCTACATCGTTCACTGTGCTGTTACGGGTAAGCCCTATACGATCTACGGATACAAGGGCAAGCAAGTCCGCGATCAACTGCATGCACGCGATGTCGCGAATGCGTTTCTCGAATTTCAGCGCGATCCCGCCCCTGGTGAAGTTTTTAACCTCGGCGGCGGGCGTGCGAACAGCTTGTCGATTCTGGAGACTGTCGATCTGCTTGCCGACATGGGCTTCCAGCTCAACTACAGCTACGACGACCAGAACCGCACGGGCGACCACATCTGCTACATTTCCGACCTTTCGAAGATCCAGGCTCGCTACCCGAACTGGAAGCTGGAATACGACGTTCCGAAGATCCTCGAAGAGATTGTCGAGCGCCAGCGCTCCGTGGTAGGCGGTTGAAATGCACAGCCGGGTTTTGATCACCGGGGGTGCGGGCTTTGTCGGTTCGCACGTTGCGTTGCGGTTGAAGGCGGCTTTTCCGGCTGCCGCCATTGCCGCGCTGGATAACCTCAGCCGGGCGGGCTCTGAGACCAACCTGCCGCTTCTCGAACAAGCAGGCGTCTCGTTTCGGCGCGGCGACATCCGCTCGCTCGATGATGTCACGTCGGCTGTCGCGGAGCCCGAGCTGATCATCGACTGCGCCGCCGAACCCTCTGCTATGGCGGGTTACGGCGGCTCGGCCGAGTACGTCGTTCAGACGAACGTGACAGGCACGTATCACTGTTTGGAGCTGGCCCGCCGCACTCAGGCCGACATGCTCTTCGTCTCAACCAGCCGCGTCTACCCCTATGGGTTGCTGAATGCGCTGCCGACCGTCGAGCAGGAAACCCGCTACGCCCTGGATCCCCAGCAGCAGCTCGCCGGAGTTTCCGCGCACGGCATCACGGAGGACTTTCCGCTCGAAGGACCGCGTTCGATCTACGGCACGACGAAGCTTGTGTCGGAGTACCTCGTTGAGGAATTCGCCGACGCTTACGGCTTCCGGTTCATCATCAACCGCGCCGGACTGCTCACCGGGCCACGCCAGATGGGCAAGACCGACCAAGGGCTGATCGTGCTGTGGATGGCGGCCCATCATTGGGAGCGTCCGCTGCGGTACATCGGCTTTGGAGGGGACGGCAAGCAAGTCCGCGACGTGCTCGACATTGACGATTTTTGTGACCTGCTGGTCGATCAGGTTAAGAACTTCGATGCCTACCAAGGCGGTCGCTTTAACGCTGGGGGCGGTTTGTCGAACTCGGTTTCCCTGCGGGAACTGACGTCTCTGTGCCGGGAAATCACCGGCAATGAAATCCCTATCGCGCCGGAGCCGGAAACGCGCCTGGCGGATGTGAAGATCTATATCACGGACAACCGCAAGCTAACGACGGGGCACGGTTGGACGCCCCAGCGCACCGTCCCCCAAACATTGGAGTCGATCCACGCTTGGCTCAGGAACGCGGGAGAAGAGGTCCAGAGCGTCCTTCTGGGCGGCGTAGGGTCTTGATTATGGTCGGGTGAGGTAGCGGGTGTTGGAGGTCGCGCGGAGCGCGACCCGGCACGGCGCAGCCGTGCGCCACGGTGCTGTCAACCACAAATGCTGTCAAGCCGAGCGGCGAAAGCCGCGGACCTCAACCCCGAGGTCCGCGCTAGTGTGCCCAGCATGGGCTGAATCTAGTTGGCTGAAAGGAGCCGACCGGGAACTGATGGAGGTAACCGTAGGGAACCGCAAGGCGTAGCCGCGAGGTGAAGCTGAAGGAAGCGGGGAACAAACCTTTGACCGTAGGAACACGAATCGGCAGAGAGGCCGTGTACGGGCGGTAAGCGTGCTAGCCAACGTGAAGCCCGAAGTCCATCCGAAGACGTGCGCGGTAGAGCCGGGCGGTGTGAAGGGAAAGATTCAGCACCTTACCTGGGGAGATCTCCTCGGTGAGAGCGGAGGAGAAGTCAGCAGAGGCCGTAGTAGCGAGGAAGGCGGGTAATAGCGCCGGAGCGAAGGGCCGAAGAACCAAGGAGCAAAGCGAGAGGAGCGACTCGAACCGAGCCGAAAGAAGTCCGGAGTCCCGGACCGAAAGGTCCTTCCCCATCGGGGGAACGCAAGGGGAGCAGGGGCAGGCAGGAACGGTGGAACCGGGATGGGCCTCCCTCCGGCGGCGACGAGGCGAAGTTCGGCGAGACTCATCGAAGAAAGCAATGCACGAAGAACTGATGGAACAGGTGGTCGGAGAGGAGAACCTCGAACGGGCTCTGCGGGCGGTGAAACGCAAGCGGGGCGCGGCGGGGATCGACAAGATGACGACCGAAGAACTCGAACCTCACTTTCGCCGTCACGGCACGGAGATTCGAGCGAAACTCGTGTCCGGGCGTTGGACGCCGAGTCCCGTAAGGCGGGTAGAGATACCGAAGCCGAGCGGGGGGAAGCGACAGCTTGGGATACCGACGGTAATAGATCGGCTGGTGCAGCAAGCGTTGCTGCAAGTTCTGCAGCCGATCTTCGATCCGCGGTTCAGCGAGTCGAGCTACGGGTTCCGGCCGGGACGGAGTGCGCATGACGCAGTGCGAGTGGCGCAAAGATACGTTCGCGAGGGCAAGGACTGGGTGGTGGATATTGACATCGCGCGGTTCTTCGACGTGGTCAATCACGACATTTTGATGCGGCGGGTGGCGGAAGTCATTCGCGACAAGCGAGTGCTGGGGTTGATCGGCCGGTATCTACGGGCCGGAGTGCTGACGGAGGGGGTGGTGGTGCGCAGCACGGAGGGCACGCCGCAAGGCGGGCCGTTGTCACCGTTGCTGGCGAACATCTACCTTGATGCGCTTGATCGGGAGCTGGAGAGACGTGGGCTACGGTTCTGCCGGTACGCGGACGACTGCAACATGTATGTGGGCAGCGAAGCGGCGGCGAAGCGTGTGCTGGCGGGGATCACGGCTTGGATCGAAAAGCATCTGCGACTGAAAGTGAACGAGGCCAAGAGCGGGGCGGGGAGGCCGTGGGAGCGGAAGTTCCTGGGGTTTCGTCTGAACCGCCAGGGGCAGGTGGAAGCAGCGCCGGAAAGTGTCGAGCGATTCAAACGGAAGGTGCGGGAGATCTGGTGCGGCAACCGCTCGGTCACGAGTCGGCAGTTACGCGACGAGTGGCGGCGGTACGTTCGCGGCTGGTGGGGATACTACCGGTTGGCGGAGCGACGGCGTGCGATTTTCCTACTGGAAGGATGGGTGCGGCGGCACATACGGAAATGTTTCTGGCTGCGCTGGCATGGCGCAACGGGACGCCGGCGGGCTTTACGTCGGTTGGGCATTGGGGAACGGTTGTTGAAACTGGTTCCGGCACGTCGCGGCGCTTGGCGCATAGCGGCGAACGGACTGTTGCAGACAGCGTTATCGAATGCAACGTTGCGGCGCTACGGGTTTGTGATGCCATCGGATCTTGCGGCGCGAACGTAAGGCCGCTGGGTTCAACCGCCGGATACGGAAAACCGTATGTCCGGTGGTGTGGGAGGGTGGCGGGGCCTCAATCCCCGTCACCCGACCCGATCGGGAAAAAAGGGGACAGTCCGCGGCGCGCCGCTTGAGAAGGCATTTCGTAAAAGCCGCAGACCTCAAAAGCGAGGTCCTCGCTACGGGTCTTGTGGGCGGCGCTTGGTACAGTCCCCCTTTTTTTCTGGGTTCGGCGGTGACGGTTGAAGCCGCGGACCTCAAAAAGCGAGGTTCGCGCTAGTGTGCCCAGCATGGGCTGAATCTAGTTGGCTGAAAGGAGCCGACCGGGAACTGATGGAGGTAACCGTAGGGAACCGCAAGGCGTAGCCGCGAGGTGAAGCTGAAGGAAGCGGGGAACAAACCTTTGACCGTAGGAACACGAATCGGCAGAGAGGCCGTGTACGGGCGGTAAGCGTGCTAGCCAACGTGAAGCCCGAAGTCCATCCGAAGACGTGCGCGGTAGAGCCGGGCGGTGTGAAGGGAAAGATTCAGCACCTTACCTGGGGAGATCTCCTCGGTGAGAGCGGAGGAGAAGTCAGCAGAGGCCGTAGTAGCGAGGAAGGCGGGTAATAGCGCCGGAGCGAAGGGCCGAAGAACCAAGGAGCAAAGCGAGAGGAGCGACTCGAACCGAGCCGAAAGAAGTCCGGAGTCCCGGACCGAAAGGTCCTTCCCCATCGGGGGAACGCAAGGGGAGCAGGGGCAGGCAGGAACGGTGGAACCGGGATGGGCCTCCCTCCGGCGGCGACGAGGCGAAGTTCGGCGAGACTCATCGAAGAAAGCAATGCACGAAGAACTGATGGAACAGGTGGTCGGAGAGGAGAACCTCGAACGGGCTCTGCGGGCGGTGAAACGCAAGCGGGGCGCGGCGGGGATCGACAAGATGACGACCGAAGAACTCGAACCTCACTTTCGCCGTCACGGCACGGAGATTCGAGCGAAACTCGTGTCCGGGCGTTGGACGCCGAGTCCCGTAAGGCGGGTAGAGATACCGAAGCCGAGCGGGGGGAAGCGACAGCTTGGGATACCGACGGTAATAGATCGGCTGGTGCAGCAAGCGTTGCTGCAAGTTCTGCAGCCGATCTTCGATCCGCGGTTCAGCGAGTCGAGCTACGGGTTCCGGCCGGGACGGAGTGCGCATGACGCAGTGCGAGTGGCGCAAAGATACGTTCGCGAGGGCAAGGACTGGGTGGTGGATATTGACATCGCGCGGTTCTTCGACGTGGTCAATCACGACATTTTGATGCGGCGGGTGGCGGAAGTCATTCGCGACAAGCGAGTGCTGGGGTTGATCGGCCGGTATCTACGGGCCGGAGTGCTGACGGAGGGGGTGGTGGTGCGCAGCGCGGAGGGCACGCCGCAAGGCGGGCCGTTGTCACCGTTGCTGGCGAACATCTACCTTGATGCGCTTGATCGGGAGCTGGAGAGACGTGGGCTACGGTTCTGCCGGTACGCGGATGACTGCAACATCTATGTGGGCAGTGAAGCGGCGGCGAAGCGTGTGCTGGCGGGGATCACGGCTTGGATCGAAAAGCATCTGCGACTGAAAGTGAACGAGGCCAAGAGCGGGGCGGGGAGGCCGTGGGAGCGGAAGTTCCTGGGGTTTCGTCTGAACCGCCAGGGGCAGGTGGAAGCAGCGCCGGAAAGTGTCGAGCGATTCAAACGGAAGGTGCGGGAGATCTGGTGCGGCAACCGCTCGGTCACGAGTCGGCAGTTACGCGACGAGTGGCGGCGGTACGTTCGCGGCTGGTGGGGATACTACCGGTTGGCGGAGCGACGGCGTGCGATTTTCCTACTGGAAGGATGGGTGCGGCGGCACATACGGAAATGTTTCTGGCTGCGCTGGCATGGCGCAACGGGACGCCGGCGGGCTTTACGTCGGTTGGGCATTGGGGAACGGTTGTTGAAACTGGTTCCGGCACGTCGCGGCGCTTGGCGCATAGCGGCGAACGGACTGTTGCAGACAGCGTTATCGAATGCAACGTTGCGGCGCTACGGGTTTGTGATGCCATCGGATCTTGCGGCGCGAACGTAAGGCCGCTGGGTTCAACCGCCGGATACGGAAAACCGTATGTCCGGTGGTGTGGGAGGGTGGCGGGGCCTCAATCCCCGTCACCCGACCCGATCGGGTCCTCGAATTGCGAAGAAACGGGCGACGGCCACCGGGTGGTGCTTTGGTGCTTGCGGACCGCTCCCTCACGGTCACGGCTCGGTTCGGGATGCTTGCCGGGCCTTTGTGGCGCGGTGCGCCTTTAGGATACAGGCGGTGTCAAGGGCGGGGGGATTCCGCGGCCAACTGCTCTACCGCGGGTAGGGGTGATTCCGGAGAATCGTGAACGCCCGGTAGACTTGCTCGGCGAGGATAACCCTCGCCAGTTCATGCGGCAGGGTCATTTTGGAGAGGGAAAGCAACCCATCGGCTTTGGCACGGAACGCATCCGTGAATCCGTCGGCGCCGCCGATGCAGAAGTGAATCTCCCCGCTCTTCGCTTCGAGCAGTTTGGCCAGCCCTTCGGAAGTCATCATCCGGCCGGTGGGATCGAGCACAATTCTGAAAGCTTTTGAGGCGGCCGGGATGGCCCTCTCATTTTTTGCCTCTACCATCTCAAAGCGGCAAAAGCGTCCGATGCGCTTGGCGTACTCGTCGGCCAGCAGGTTCGCTTCTTTGTTTCGCGGCTTTCCGATGTAGTACAGGCGGATCTTCACAACTGGAGGGGCGGGTCAGCCATTAGCGGGTAGCAACGATGCCGTGTGCCGGCAATTCGGCGGGGTCGTGGGGTCGCCTATACAAGAGCCGCTTCGGAAAGATCGACTTCGGGAACAGCGATGCGGGGCGCGCCTCTCCACAACCTCTCGAGCGAGTAGTACTCCCGCGCCACGGGTGAGAAAATGTGGACAACCAGGTAGCCGTAGTCGACGAGGATCCACTCGGCGTTCGCATAGCCTTCGATGCCAAGCGCGCGGGCGCCCTGTTGCTTAAGCTCTACTTCGATGGCGGCCGAGATAGCCTGCACCTGTTTCGGATTGGCGCCGGTACAGAGAATGAACTTGTCAGTTAGCGAACTGACAGCCTGTATATCGAGAACGACGATGTCTTCGGCTTTGCGTGACTGCGCCGCGCGAACAGCGGCCTCCCAATCGGACATAGAATAGCTTTTCCCTACCGGACCTAATCTTACTGCAAAAACGTTTCGCGAGTAGAATGAGGTCAATTGTCGGGAGCTCTGATTGCAGCGGCATCACATTTCCGTAATCCTTCTATTGGCGCTTGCCCTTGCGACCTCGCTTCTCCGGGCGAACGACCAGCCCCCAGCCACGCCGGAGCACGAACGCCTGAACGCGCTGGTCAAAGAGGGCGTCCTTCCTCGGAATGCCCTACTGGAAGCTGCCCGTGACAGCGAACGCCGGCGTCTCGAAGGGGTCGTCCGCGACACTCTGGCAAGCAGCGAACTTTTGGCCGGGCGGATTCCCGAAATGATGCGGGCCGTCACGGCGCTGCGGGATATGGCGCGCGAAGATCTTGCCAGCGCGGTGAAGCTGGCCGAAGCCGGAGTGCTGCCTTTACAGCGACTCGAAAGGGCGAAAGACGCCACTACGCTTGCCGAGCGCCGTTTCGAGCTGGCCGAGAAACGGGCGCGGCTTGTGCGAGAGTTGGCCCTCATGGCAACCGCCGAAAATCGCCTTGATGAACTGAGGGAGGAGGACCTGGCTTTCGACTACGTGAGCGAAAGCGAGGAATGGCGTGACCAGGTGCTTTCCGTGGATGCCGCGTTCTTCAACGAATTCGGGCGTGGCCTGCCGATCAGCGCCGACGGCGCTACGCCGCTGCACCGCTCGCTGGGGTACGACCACACCGATCGCATCGACGTGGATTTGCACCCCGATGACCCGGAGGGACTCTTCGTGATCGAGTTGCTTTACGAATGGGACATCCCGTTCATCGCGTTCCGCAGCAGCGTGCCGGGCCAGTCAACCGGTCCCCACATCCACATCGGCCCTCGCAGCGACCCCATTCCGCCGGAAGAACAGTAGGGGGGGTGCGCGACAAATATGTGACGCTCAGGCGGCTTTGGCGCGATTCTCCCAGTAGTCGTCGAAGCGGTTGGAGAGCCGGGCGCAACGCAGGGCGGTGATGGCGTTGGCGCCGCGCACGCTCCAGAACATGCCCGAGCGTTTCAGTCTCGACGCGATTACGGTTCGGCAACCTGCCTCGATCACTCCCGAGCCGACAAACAATCCTTGGCGCCGAAACGCGCGGTAGCGCATCCGCTTGGCATTGCGCTCGAAGTATTCCGCCTCCAAAGCCAACTGATGCGTCAACTCCGCATCCTCGACCTCGATCCCGCGGAGTGCGGCGACCAGTTGCTCAATGCGCCCTGAGTCGAGCTTCTTGTTGAGCCGCCGCGCCCAACTGCGGCGACGCTTTTCGTCCTGCGGAAACAGCTTCGCCGCCAACTCCCACAGGTGTTCGCGGGCGTGATAGAGGTCGACGATCTCGATCGCGCCGGGGAAGTATTCGTGCGAGATATTCCAGATCCAGGGCGCGCCATCTGCGATGACGACCTTCTGGCGCGCCCGGCTCCAGCCCCGTCGGCAAGCCTCGCTGTAGATGCGCCGGCCGAAAGAGGCGGCGTCCTCGATTGCGCCGCTGTAGCTGGTCGAGTCTTCGTCGCGGACAGGGCGGCTTTGCTCGTCACAGCTGGTTTGCGTGAAGACACAGCCCAGCTTGACCTCGCGGGTACGCGCTTGCGGGCTCGTTTTCCCCCTGCGGCCCGCCGTGTCAGCGTCCGTGACCGGCACTCCCGTACCGTCCATCTCGATGTAGAGAAGCGGAGTTGCCGGCCCGCGGATCTCAGCTAGATCAAGCTGCACAGCACGTGCGATCTCGGCTTGCTCGCGGGTCGCGATGTCCGCGCCGATCGCTTCCGCTTCGCGCTCCACCGCCTTCGCGGTCAGCTGCACGCCGGCCAACTCTTCGAGCAACGCGCGGCCGCGATCGAACGAGGTCTCGGAGCCGACCAACGCGGTCATGCGGCGCACACCGGGCGAATACTGAGTCTCGTCAACGTCCAACTCTTGGTCGCGCGGCGCAAAGCCGACGCGGCAACGTTTGCAGTGATAGTACTCCCGCTCGACGACGACCGCGCCCAGCATCGTGACGAGTTTCTTCGAGCGCTTGCCGGCGGAGCGCGCCGCTTTGCCGCAAGCGCACAGCGGTTGCAATTCGCTCGCTCGCTCCTCGTTCAATAGCGTCTCGATCAGCCTCGCACCCGCTTGGTGCAACGCATCGCGGGTCGCTTGTTCGACGGCTTCCAGATCGAGCTTGCCGCTCCTGCGCCGATCGGCGAAGACGACCTGCAGCAGTCGCCTTACTTCTTCGGCGACCTCTTGCTCGATCGCTTCAGCCGTTTTTTTCCTGCGGGCTCAAGGCGGCGTCTTCTTCCACGGGACGCAGCCGGCAGATCTGCTCATTGACTTCGAGCAGCTCTCGACTCAGCCGCTGAAACTGCCGAAAGGCGGCGATCTCGCGCTCCGCCTTACGGCGAGCAGCCGGACTGACGATGGTCTCGTTAAGCGTCTTTCCATTGACCTTGTAGGACAAACGCAACTGAGGACCATGCCCTGGATGATCCCGTGACATACACACGCAAGCGGCTTTGCCGCAACGTCGGAACGAAGCGCTCAGAGAGCCTCGTCGGAAATCGCCCAGCTCAGCCAGTTGGCGAGTGAGCCCAGCGCGACGATGCTCCAAGGCAGGCAATGATAGCGACATGCGACCCTCCTGGCCTCTGAGAGTATATTATACCCTCAGATAAGGCCGCCCGCATTCCCTCCCCCTTCCCGCTTCACTTCTGTGTCGCGCACCCCAGTAGGGGCGTCACAGCATTGAATACCTGCCGCCATGCTATATTGTTCAACTAATGCCGCGCGGCTACATCCCGATTCTGATCTTCCTCGTTGTCGCTTTCGCCTTCCCGGTGGTGACGATCCTCGCCGCCAAACTTGTTCGGCCGAGCGCCCCCAGCAAGACGAAACTCGAAGCCTACGAGTGTGGTATCCCGACCGATAGCGATACCCGCGGACGCTACTCGATTCACTTCTATCTGGTTGCGATCTTGTTTGTGATTTTCGACGTCGAGACGATCTTCCTGATCCCTTGGGCGATCCAGTACAACGTGCTGGGACTCTTCGGCCTCATCGAAATGCTTGTCTTTCTGGCGATTCTGATCGTGGGCTACATCTGGATCTTCCGCGAACGCGCTTTGAAGTGGGTGTAGGTCGCGTCTAGCAGTCCGTGGTGAAGGTCCGTCTGCGCGAAAAAAGGGTACAGCCATCCGGTTTTCGCGACCGAGGCTCATTGGGAACAAGGCACTTAGGCAAGCGAAAACCGGATGGCAGTCCCCCTTTTTTCACTGCGCCCACTTCCGCCACGGACTGCTAGACCGCTCCGAGCCTACCTTTACGCCGCCGGGCCCACGCCGCCCAAACCAGTCCTATCAGTAGAACGAAGCCGCGCGCTCCTTTTGCCAGCGTCATCTCGTATCCGCCGTCGTAGCGCAACTCGATTCGGCACGGGCCGTCACATCTCGGCGTCACAATCATTTGGCCCAGGCCATCGCGCCGCACGGTAACCTTGCGACCGTCCACCGTTGCGCTCCAGCCGGGATGGTGGCTGATCTGGACCGAGACGACGTGCTCGCGCCGCAGCTCGGCATTGATGACGCCGCTTCCCGCGCTCTGCCAGTCGATCTTCGCGACCGGGAGCGAGGGATCTTCGAACGCGTGCACATAGCGAAGCATGGCCTCGGTGTCGTTTTGATCGAGGGGAGTTTTCGTTACGATGTCCGCCCGCCGAATGACCTTGGCGATGGAATCGGAGCGGTGCGGTACAGCGTAGATGACGTCGTCCCCGTCGCGCCACAACTCGGGCAGCACGCCGTCGAATTTCGCCGGGTCCTGGAAAACACGATAGGCGTCGCGTGTCCGCTCGCCGCCTACGACGATTGCGTGAACACCGTAGGCCCGCAGCCAGGCCGCGGCCGACTCACCGTCACCTGTCAAGTACGATAGACCGTATCGGACGTGAGGGATGCGCGGGTTGCGTATCCCCTCGTCGAAGCCGCCGCCTAGTTGAGGATTGTCCGCGAAGGCATTGAGCCAGAACTGCGTCGATCCCGCCGCGAAAACGCGTTTGCCTGGTAGATTCTCGTTCAACCAGCGCGAGGCGCTGTACTCGACGGTGTCCTCAGCAGCGATCGGCCGCAGTTGGCGATCCGCATACTCGCGGAGATGGGCGACCTGCGCCAGAGCGACCAGCGCGGCTGCGGCTAGAAGAACGGGACGCCCTCTCAAGGGCTGTGAAAAAACGGGGACAGTCCACGGCACGCCGCTTGTGAGCGCTGCGAACAAAGCAGTTACGCGGGCGGCGCTTGGTACAGTCCCCGTTTTTTCACAGCCCCTCAGCGCGGCGCCGCGCAAGACCCAAACCGCGGCCCACGCCAGGGCCAACGCCACGGCAAGTTCGAACTCCAACTGGTAACGCTGAGGTTGCGGGACGAGGTGGACGTCGGCCCACGCGTCGGAAAGCGTGATGACGCCGATGCCGGCTAGAAACAGGATGCTGAAGGCCGGACCACGCGCTATCTCGAAGCGGCGAAGCACTCCGGCGGCGCCCGCGAGTGCCGCCGCCAGCAGCAACAACATCAAGATTTGAACCGATCCGAAGGAATTGTAAGCTTCGATGTACTGCGCGTTCCGCTGTAGGCCCACCAAGTACGAGGGCGGAATCCAAGGAGCGGCGATGGCATATGCGGCGCCGAGTAGGAGCAGAAGTTTCTTCGTCCCACTTTGGCCGGGCCGGGTCAGCGCCAGGCAGAATCCCGCGACAGCCAGGGACAGGACGGCAAGCCAGTTGGTCAACAGCACTGCTCCGGACGCCAGCACGGCCGTGAAGAACCGGGCCGGCGTCAGTCGTTCGAGCAGGCGGTCGATGGCCACAATTGCGGCCGGGAGCAGCACCAACACCATCAGATAGGCCGTGTCGCCATAGATCACGAGATCCCTAAGGCGCCGCGGCCACCACACCGAACCCATGTCGGCCGCGATCGAGGGGATCAGGAACGCGGTTGCCGAGAGCAAGGAGTACGCCAGGGCTGCTACGCAGCTTGCCCAGCGGTCCCGCGTGAAATAGAACGCCAGTCCGAACAAGGCAACCGGCCCCAGGCAGTAGGTGACTGCGCCGGCGACGTGAAAGCTGAGAGCGGCTGACGAGCCGGTGAGGGCCGAGAAGCCCGCTACGGCCCAGGGCAATAGGGGAGGGTAAGCGTTCTCGAAGGGTACCCCTCCGTACCACAGCGGAAACCAGCCGACATCGGCAGCGTGTGTGAGGATGTAACGGCTCAACCCGACGTAAGCGCCTTCAATCGATCCCATCCTGTCGAGGTATTCGGTTACGAAGAGTTCACGGCATACGAACGCATTCACAGCCACGAGCGCCCCAACGTGAAGCGCGATCGGGTGCTTGGACACGATGCGCTGAGCGAAGGCCCCGATCCAGCCGGCCGCGGGCGCCAACGCTCGCTCCTGGACAAGCGTGACAACTTCCGGGCGGCTGCGTTCCAAACCGATCCAGAGGACGAGGAGGAACAGAGTCAGGAAGCGCAGGGTCTTGGCCGCGGCCATCTCCATTCCGCCGTCGTAGCGGAGTTCGACGCGACAGGGGCCGGCGCAGCCCGGCTCGATCAGCATCATGCCGAGACCGTCTTCGGTGATTGGTTTCTTGATGCCGTTCACCGTCGCGTTCCAACCGGGGTGATGGCTGATCTGTAGAGAAAGCAGGTGCTGCGGTTGCAATTCGGCTTCGATTACCCCCGTATGTGAGTTTCTCCAGTCGATGTCGGCCAGAGGCAACGACGAATCCTCCAGTCCTGCTACGTAGGGGATGACCGGCTCGATGTCCTGACCGTTAATCGGCGTGCGCGTGACAAGGTGCTCGTGTCGGATGACCCGAGCCAACGAGTCCGACCGTTGCGGCACGGCATAGATTACGTCGTCGCGGTCTCGCCAAAGCTCGTCGAGAACGCCTTCGAACTTCTCAGGGTCTCGATAGTCTCTATAGGCGTCACGCGTATTCAGTCCGCCCACGATGACCGCATGAGCACCTAGTGCTTTGAGCCACGTCGCCGATCGTTCCCCGTCGCCCAGGAGATAGGGAATCGAGAACTTGATGTCGCGAATCAGCGGGCTTGGTAGTCCCTGATCGAAACCACCACCCACTTGAGGCGTGTCCGAAAAGGCATTGAGCCAGTAGCGTGTCGAACCGGAAGCGAAGACTCTTTTGCCCGGCAGGTTGTCGCCGAGCCGGCGCGCGGCCTGATACTCGACGGTTGTCTGAATATCAATGGACCGTATCATCGAGTTGGCGCGTTTGTAGTGGCCGTAGAACTGCGAAGCGGCGAGAGCCAAAGCCAAGACGACAATGGGAACTCTGATGACCGGCAGCAGGCGCCGGACCCATGGAACCGCAACGAGCGATAGCGTTAACACCATCGCCATTCCCAACTCGTGGTGATAGCGGTTCGGCTGCGGGACGATGTATCTCCCCGTCCACTCGACGGCTAGGGGAATCACGCCCACCAGAAAGAGGAGCAGGCAGGAGAACCGAAGCCCTTGGGAAACTTTTTGCAGTTGCTTCGTGAGGCCGGCCAGCAAAATCAGCAATACGGCCGCGTACAGCAGATGCTCGCTTCCCAGCGGATATTCCCCGACGACAAACTGAGCGTTGTGCCGAATCGTCGCGACGTGGGTAGGCGGCATCCAGGGCGCGGCCAGCAGGTAGGCCGCGACGCCTACGCCGATCGTGATGGATGTGGACCGCTTCCACCGCAGGTCGAGCCGGCTTAGTAAGAGGGCGATCACCGCGAGGGTCGCGGCGAATGCGCCCAGCCAGTTCGCCAGGCTGATTGCAGTGAACGCCAATGCCGCGGTGAAAAACCGTATGGCCGTCGGCCGTTTCACGGCTCGATCCAAGGCAATGATTGCCAGCGGAATCAGCATCAGAGACGCCAGATGCGGGCTGTCACCGTAGATCACCAAAGCCTGCAGGCGGCGCGGCCCCCAGACCGTGCCGAGATCGGTGGCCAGAGAAGGCATCAGGAACATTGACGGCGAGAGCAAAGAGTACGCCAGCCCCGCCACGAAACTCGTGACTCGATCTCTCGATAGGTAGTACGCCAGACAAAACAGCGTTACCGGACCGAGGCAATATACGGCCGCACCGGTGGCGTGATGTGCCAGGGCCGGCGAGGCTCCGCTGAGCCAAGCTACCGCAGCTACCACGAGGTGGAGCAGCGGCGAATAGGTGTTCTCATAGGGGATACCGCCGTACCAAAGCGGGAACCACGTCAGATCGGGAAAGTGCTCCAGGATGTAGCGGCTCAGTCCGATGTAGGCCCCTTCGATGGAGCCCATGTAGGGCAGGTATTCCGTGACGAACAGCTTGTGGCAGATTAGTGCGTTGAGCGCAAGAAGCGCGCCCACGCAAAGAGCCGTCCGTCCGCCGGGAGACAGTTTGGGGTCGCTCACGCCGGGGGTCTTCGTGGGCATTCAGGCGTACAGCCAGGAGGGAAAACGCTCGCGGACCGGGCCAATCTTTCTGCCGACGGCGTAGATCCCTTCGTCGCGAAGATCGGTAGGGTATCCGTGCTGTTCGAGAACCGGGAGCACCCAGTTGAACTTCTCCAGATCCCGCGAACCGCAGGGGCCAGTCTCGAGCGTCTCTACATCGTAGCCCGAGTCGCCGAGCAGGTCGGCCAGTTCGCGAGGTGCGTACTCACGGCTGTGTTTCGGGTCAAGGGTGCCGTCGTCGTTGCGCCGCAGGTACTGCGAGAACTGCTGCGGCTGATAGCCGGTGAGGATGGCCGCCACACCGCGCGTCGAGCAGATATTCGGCGTCGTCATCACAAGCCAGCCGCCTAGCTTCGTAATGCGATTGATCTCGCTCATCATCCGCATCGGGTCCTGGTTCAGGTGCTCCAGCAGTTCGCAGCACAGTACCGCCTTGAAGTGCTCGTCCGGATAGGGGAAGGAGTCTTGTTCGGCATCGAAGAGTTCAATGTCGCACTTGAATTCCTCGCCGCTTGTTGATCGCACCTGCTTATGAGCGACATTGCCCGCCGGTCCCAGATCAGAACCATGCACTTCGCCGTAGCCCAGGCGATGATGCAGCGCCGGCGTGATTTGCATGTACGCGCCCATTTCAAGGATGCGATCCTTATCTGAACCTCCGGGCGTCAGCTCCAACGTGCGAATGAAACGGGCGAGGTGCTCACGCGCGTACTCCTCGGATTCCTTGGAGTGTGCGCAGTAGCCGAGGATGTAGCGGCCCCATTCGGTCTCCGCGGGGTCC
Source organism: Bryobacterales bacterium (assembly GCA_965206655.1). Classification (GTDB taxonomy): domain Bacteria; phylum Acidobacteriota; class Terriglobia; order Bryobacterales; family UBA6623; genus JAPPLB01. Next base: position 267,864 of record CBDBKC010000035.1, read on the forward strand.
GGCTGCACCCGCTCTTCGGAAGCGGCCACCGGCTCTTCCGGCGCGCTTTCCGCGGCTGGTTTCTGAGCCTGCTGGGCGGACATCCTCATAGTGTTACACTGACCGCTCCGATGGGGAAACTCACGAGCAAGTTTCGCATCCGCGCCGGTTGGATCTTGCTGGCGAGCACTCTTGTTCTCGCCGGCTGTAGCAGTTCCGATACCGCCGAACCCACGTCCGATCGGCCACCGAACATCATCCTCATCATGACCGACGACCAGGGATGGGCGCAGGTCGGTTTCCGCAGGAATGATGTGATCCAAACGCCGAACCTCGATCGGCTTGCGTCTGAGAGCATCAACCTGACCCGCTTCTACGTCTCGCCCGTTTGCGCTCCCACGAGAGCAAGCCTGATGACAGGGCGGTACAACTACCGTACCGGAGTCGTCGACACCTACATCGGCCGCGCCCTCATGCATAGCGACGAGGTCACGGTCGCGGAAATGCTCGGCGAAGCCGGCTACAAGACGGGTATCTTCGGGAAATGGCATCTGGGCGATAACTATCCGTTGCGGGCGATCGATCAGGGCTTCGAAGAAGCACTCGTCCACAAGGGCGGAGGCATCGGACAGCCGTCGGACCCGCCGGGCACGAGCTACTTCGACCCGATCTTGCAGTTGAACGGCGAGCAGAAACCTTACGCGGGCTACTGCACGGACATCTTCTTCAACACGGCGATGATGTTCATCGAGCAGAATCGCGACAACCCGTTCTTTGCCTACATTCCCACCAATGCGCCGCACTCGCCATACGACGTTCCGGAAAGCTACATCGAGCCCTACCGCGCCCAAGGGCTCAACGATAAGGACGCGCGCATCTACGGCATGATCGCCAACATCGACGAGAACGTCGGGAAGCTACTGGAGTTGCTCGAGAAGCGTGGCCTCGCCGAAAACACGATCGTCATTTTCATGACGGATAACGGCCCCACGACCCGCCGCTATACGGCCGGTCTGCGCGCCCGGAAAGGCAGCGTCTACGAAGGCGGAATTCGTGTTCCGTTTCTGATTCGCTGGCCGGCGCGGCTCGCGTCCCGTAGTGATGACCGTATCGCCGCTCACATCGATGTCCTTCCGACTTTGATCGAAGCAGCCGGCGGCACCCTGCCGGGCGACCGCAAGATCGACGGCTTAAGCCTTTTGCCGCGATTGCTTGACCCGGAGGCGCCGGTCGATGAACGCACGCTCCACATCCAGTCGCACCGCGGTAACGAACCCCAACTCTATCGCGCGTTTGCCGCCGTAACCCAGAAGTACAAGCTCGTACAGGCGAAACACTTCGGCCAACCGATGCCCGAGGATGCGCCGCTCGAGCTCTATGACTTGGAGGCGGACAGCAGCGAAGAAAATGATCTCGCCGCGCAGCAGACCGAACGCACCGAAGCGATGAAGGACGGCTACGAAGAGTGGTTCAAGGATGTTTCATCGACTCGCGGCTACGACCCGCCGCGCATCCCCCTTGGCACCGAACACGAGAACCCTGTAACCCTTACTCGACAGGACTGGCGCGTCGTCGGCCGCGACGGCTATGGCGACAACAACCTCGGCTTCTGGCAAGTCGATGTGGCGGCGGCGGGCGACTACGAAGTTCGCTTGCGCTTCCCCAAGCAAGAAGCCGCCGGACGGGTCGAGTTTGCCCTCGACGATCATCGGGGGGAAGCGGAATTTGGCGCCGGAACGGAGTCGGTCACATTCGGGCCTTTCACTTTTGCCGAAGGCTCCGCTGCTCTCGAGGCCCGCCTCATCCGAAGCGGTGAAACCGTCGGTGTGAAATACGCCGACGTCACCAAACTCGACTAGCCGCGCCCACAACGGGAACAAACACCGCCGTCGCGGTGTCTAAGTTAGTGATACGTCGCTGAGGCAGCCGGCTGCTTTCGCCACATTTTTCACTCGGTGGGGTCTTGCGCAATCGCCACTCCGCAAGACCTCTTTCATGGAGGATGCTGTGTTCGAAAGCACGCTTGTTGATAACCGGTCCGAATCTCGCCGTCCCTTGACGGTCGCTGTCTCTTTCCTCGCTCAGAGCGCCCTGGTCCTGCTCGCTGTTCTGATTCCACTACTCACTACTCAGTCATTGCCGACACACAATTGGATGGCAGTGCTTCTCGCGCCACCGCCGCCGCTTGGGGCGCCACCGGCAGCCCCCAGAACGCCACAACCGGCCCGTCGTGCTCCGCTACAGCGGATCAATACGGATGCTCTGGTCGCTCCCGCGACGATTCCCGAGGATGTGGCACTGCTTGTGGATGCGACAGCGCCGCCTACCGTCGGTCGTGATCGATCCATTCGTGGAGTCGCCGGCTCGATACCTGGCGGCACGCCTTCCGGGGCGATTGGAAGCATCGTGAGCCGCATGTTGAACAGACGACCGTTGCCGCCACCACCACCGGCGGCGGCGGTTCCGCCAAAGCTGACAACACGGCGATCGATTTGGGTAAGCGAAGGAGTGCAATCTGCACGGCTCATCCACCAAGTTTTGCCGCCTTATCCTTTCCGCGCACGGCACGTCAACGTGCAAGGAATCGTCCGTCTGGAAGCCGTTATTGGCCGAGATGGTTCAGTGCGAAAACTCAAGGTAACGAGCGGGCACCCGCTCCTAATTCCAGCGGCCATCGAGGCCGTCCAACAGTGGCGTTACCGCCCGACGCTCCTCAACGGCGAGGCCGTCGAGGTGTTCACGCAAGTCGAAGTCCGCTTCGTTCTGCGCTGAAAAGGGCCCCGGCATCGTGACCGTTATGGCGCCTAGTCGATTCTGTTCACGAGGGCCACCGCCTCTTTGTAGCGGGGGAATTTCCGTTCGTCTTCGTAGAACGCTTTTGTGTGGACCAACCGCCGCTGTCCGGTGCGGTGCTCTATGGGATGCTTCAGGTGCAGCATCTCGTGATACAGCACGTACTCCACTAGAAAGCGCGGTATCTCGGGATGGTCAAATATGTTGCTGATGACGATGGCGTTATGAGCAGGGTCCCAATGCCCCAACGTCCGCCGGGACGGTTTGGGGCTCCAGGTCAGTTGCGGCTGCGCCAGCATCCCATCGAAGAAGCGGCGGTTCAAGTCGTCAAACATGGCTCCGAGATCGTAGGTGCTCCCCTGGGCCGATATGATCTGCTTGCGACCGCGGACCCGGCGTAGCAATAGAGACTTCTCTCGCACGTCCGCGCGCTCGGTATAAAGGCTGTAGCGCCGCTTGTACCGCTTGGGCGTCTCTTTGCGAAAAATCTTGCAGAGCAGCACCCACGCCAGCGCTTCTTGAACCGACGCCGGCGCGCCCTCCAACTGATCGCTGATCCGGACCCTCATGACCTTGCTGTCATGGTCGAATCTGATGTTGCTGTCGATGTGAACATAGGGCCGGAAGCTCACATGCACTTCCTTCAGCGCCGTCCGTGGCTTCAACTCGCGGAAGACGCGCCGAAAGATATCTTCGACGCTCTCAAATGGCAATGCAGTCTGAATCATGAGTGCGGCGCCGCGATTCCAATGTCACAGCCGCCTCAAGCGTAGTACTGTTCACTTTCGGCAGGCCATCTGGAAGCGCCAGCGGCAAAGAGGACGCGGGCACGGCATGCCGTGCCCTTTCACCATTCGGATTCCTCGCGACAAGGGCGTCTTGGACAAAGTGAACAGTATTGAGCCTCAAGCGTCGTTCGTATCAACGATTGCGCGGCCGTGAATTCGCTGTATCATAGGGGATTCTGAGCGGCCGGCCCCGGCCAAAGGCAATCGTCCCCTTTTTTCTATGCCCAACGCAGCACCCTCGCAAAGCGCTCGTCTGGTTCGAAGGGTAAAAATTTCGTCGATCGGCTGTTACGTCCCTCCCAAGAAACTGACCAACGCGGACCTGGAAAAGATGGTCGACACCAACGACGATTGGATCGTCACGCGGACCGGCATTCGCACCCGGCATATCGTGGAAGAAGGTGTCGCGACATCCGACCTCTCCGTCGAAGCCGCCAAGTTGGTGCTGGAGCAACGCGGCCTCAAAGGCAGCGACATCGACACCATCATTGTCTGTACCGTTACGCCTGACATGATGTTCCCCTCGACCGCCTGCCTCGTTCAAGACCGGCTCGGCGCAACCGGCGCATGGGGATTCGACTTGATCGCGGCCTGCTCGGGAACCGTGTACGGCCTAACCACGGGCGCCCAGATGATCGCCAGTGGCGCTCAAGAGCGCGTGCTGGTGATCGGCGCCGACACGATGTCGAAGATCGTCGACTACCAAGACCGTGCTACCTGTGTGCTCTTCGGTGATGCCGCGGGCGCCGTTCTGCTCGAACCCTCCGAAGACCCGGATCTGGGCCTGCTCGATTACGTGAACGAGGTCGATGGCTCCGGCGGCAATATGCTCTATATGCCGGCCGGTGGGAGCCGAATGCCGGCTTCGCCCGAGACCCTCGCCGGCCGTATGCACTACGTCCGCCAGGACGGCCGCCAGGTCTTTAAATACGCCGTTCGCAAGATGTCAGATATGTGTGTCAAGATCCTCGATCGCAACGGCTTTACGCCTCAGGATGTTGACTTCCTGCTTCTGCATCAAGCCAACGGCCGCATCATCTCCGCCGTCGCCGACAAGCTCGGCATGCCCGAAGACAAAGCCATCAACGTGATCGAGGAGTACGGCAATACCACCGGCGCTACCATTCCGCTCGCGGCGCGGGAGGTCTTGAACAACGGACGCCTTAAAAAGGGTGACTTGGTGGTGATGTGCGCGGTCGGCGCGGGTCTTACGGCCGGAGCCGCCCTGTGGCGCTGGGCTTACTAGCCGATCGCCGCCACGACCGCGTCCGCGAAGTCCGACGTGCTCGCGGTGCCCCCCACGTCACGCGTCAGCGACTTCCCTTCGGTGTAGACCCTCTGCAGCGCGTCGCGTAAGCGCTGAGCCGCCCGCGGCTCGTCGATGTGGTCAAGCCATCTGCTCAGCGGCTCGCATCAATGCCGTGGGATTCGCTACGTTCTGTCCGGCGATATCCGGTGCGCTGCCATGTACCGCCTCGAACAGCGCGCACTCATCGCCGATATTCGCGCCCGGCACTACTCCGAGCCCTCCAACGAGCCCGGCGCAAAGGTCGGAAACGATGTCGCCGTAGAGATTCTCCATCAGCAGAACGTCGAACTGCTCGGGCCGCATGACAAGCTGCATGCAGGTGTTGTCGATGATGAGCTCGTCGTACTTGATCTCCGGGTAGCGCTCGGCCACTTGCCGGGAACAGCGCAGGAACAAGCCGTCACCCAGCTTCATGATGTTGGCTTTGTGAATCGCTGATATCCGCTTACGACCCATCTTCTTCGCGAACGCGAACGCATATTCGGCAATCCGCAAACTGGCCTTCTCGGTGATGATCTTCAAACTCTCGACGACCCCCGGCACCACTTCATGCTCAAGGCCCGAATACAGCCCCTCTGTGTTCTCACGGAAGACAATCAGATCGAGCCCGCGATCGGAAAAAGGAGTCTTCACTCGCGGCAACGGCTGTGCCGGACGGTAGTTCACATAAAGGTCCAACGCCTTGCGGAGCGAGACGTTCACGCTTGCGAACCCCTCGCCGATCGGCGTTGCTATGGGGCCCTACAGGCCGACGCGATTCTTGCGCAATGACGCGAGGACCGACTCCGGGATGACATCTCCGGTCGCTTCCAGCGTCGCGGCTCCGGCTTCCAGCCGTTCCCAATAGATATCGACGCCGGTGGCTTCCAGCGCGCGCACGGCGGCCTGGGTCACTTCCGGGCCGATGCCATCGCCGGGAAGCAGAGAAATTACGTGTTTCATAACCAAGATGCGCCCTTCCATTCAGCATCGCACGACCGCGTATCGAGCTGATCGAGCAAGGCCCCTGAGGCATAAGAAACGGTGTCCACGACGGAGCCCGCTGGGCACATCCAACGTGATGCGCGGCATTGATGCCTTATAATCAGATCAGTACACCCAGAACAAGAAGGAGATGGGCCATCATGGTTGAATTGACTGAAGGAGCGGTAACCAAAATCCAGGAGATCATGGGGCAGCAGGACCCGAAACCCGAGGGTCTACGCATCTCCGTAGTGGGAGGCGGCTGTTCGGGCTTCCAGTACTCGATGGCCTTCGAGAGCAACCAACTGCCTCTCGATAAGACCTACAACTGCGAGGGCGTCAAAGTCTTCGTCGATCAAGCCAGCATGCTCTATCTCGATAACTGCCGGGTCGACTACGTGGAAAGTCTGGAAGGCGCCGGCTTCAAGTTCGAGAACCCTAACGTTACATCGACCTGCGGCTGCGGTAGCTCGTTCCAGGCTTAGCGCTCCAGGAACATTCCCGAAGAACATTACCGGGTTGTCTGAGGCTTTGGTGCATCCAGAATGTCGTCGGCTGAGGCGGATTGGGATGAGCGTTTCCGCCGAGGTGAACACGCCGCCGCCGAAGTCGACCCTGTCATTGCGCTCTCGAAGAAGTACTGGCCGCTCTTGCCTGGTGACCAGGGAGACCGCAAACCGCGTGCCCTTGATATAGCCTCGGGCGCCGGCCGCCACGCGGTCTATCTGGCGCTTCAAGGATTCGACGTCACGGCCGTCGAGATCTCATCAGAAGCCCTCTCCCGTGTGACCGAACGGGCAGCATCTCAAAACGCTTCCGTCGAAACCCGCCAAATGGACCTGGAGAACGGCGAGGCGGACTTTGGTGAGTCCCTCTACGATCTGGTCGCCGTTTTCTTCTACCTCCACCGACCTCTGTTCCCGGCGCTGCGCCGCGCTATCCGACCGGGAGGGATCATCGTCTACAAAACCTATAGCGTCGACCAACTCCGTTACCCGGGCCGCCCGCGACATCGCATGCACATGCTGGAGCACAACGAACTGCTGCGCGAGTTCAGCGATTTTCGGGTGTTACGCTACGAGGAAGAATGGGACGGCAAGGGTACCGCCTCCCTCATCGCACAGAAACCATGAAGCTCGCCCTCGGCCAGATCAACCCCACCGTGGGCGACCTCGCCGGGAATGCGGATCGGATGATCGCCACCGCCAAGCAGGCGGCGTCCGGCGGCGCGGATCTCGTAGTCTTCCCCGAACTGGCGGTCAGCGGCTACCCCCCTCGCGACCTCGTCGAAATCCGGCGATATCTTGAGCGCAATGAGAGCGAGCTGCAACGACTCGCAGCCGAAACGTCGCATCTGGGGGTGGCCGTCATCGCCGGTTATACCGCGCCGGCCGATGAAGCCGAACACCAACCCGCCACGAACTGCTCCGCCTACCTGCGCGAAGGCAAAGTCGTTAACCGGCAGCGCAAAATGCTGCTCCCCACCTACGACGTCTTCGACGAATGGCGCTACTTCGCACCCGCCAAAAGCCAACAGGTTTGGGAGCACAACGGCTGCCGCATCGCGGTCACTATCTGCGAAGACGTCTGGAACGACAAACAATTCTGGGACCGCCGCCGCTACGAGCGGGATCCGGTCGAAGAACTGGCGCAACAGGGCATGGACCTGATCATCAACATCGCGGCCTCGCCCTATCACATGGATAAGCGCAAATTGCGTCTCGAGATGATCGCGGCTACAGCCCGCCGATGGAACGTGCCCATCGCGATGGTCAACCAGGTTGGAGGCAACGATCAGCTTATCTTCGACGGTTCGAGCTTCGTCGTCGGCCCCGACGGTGGTGTCCGCGCACAGGCCCGCTCGTTCGAAGAAGACCTCGTCTTCTACGACACCGAAAGCGGCGCGGGAGATGCCCGGGAATATTCCGAAGACGAATCCGCCGCCGTTTATGATGCTCTCGTCCTCGGCACCCGCGACTACGTAAGGAAGTGCGGCTTCCGAAGCGTGATCATCGGCCTGAGTGGCGGCATGGACTCTTCGCTCACCGCCGTCATCGCCGCGGACGCGCTTGGGGCCGCGAACGTCATGGGTGTCGGCATGCCCGGCCCGCACTCTTCCGAGGGCAGCGTCACCGATGCCAGACAATTGGCCGAAGCCCTCGACATCCGCTTCGAGATCATCGGCATCAACGACGCTTACGCCGGTATAACCCAAGCACTGGCGCCCCAGTTCGGCGACCGCCCTGCTGATGTCGCCGAAGAGAACCTCCAGGCCCGCCTCCGGGGCGACACTCTGATGGCTCTCTCAAACAAGTTCGGCTCGATGGTTCTCACGACGGGGAACAAGAGCGAGTGCGCCGTCGGCTACTGCACGTTGTACGGCGACATGGCCGGAGGCTTGGCCGTCATCAGCGATGTCCCGAAGACGCTCGTCTATCAACTCGCGCGCGTGGCGAACCAGCGGCATGTCGACGCCATACCCGAATCCGTTTTCACCAAGCCGCCGTCCGCCGAACTCCGTCCCGATCAAAAGGACACGGACTCGCTCCCCGAATACGACGTCCTCGACCCGATCCTGCAACTCTATGTCGAGCAATACCTTGATCCGCCGACGATCGCAGAAAAGCTGGGCGTCCCCGAAGACCTCGTCCGCGACGTTACACGCAAAGTTGACCGCAACGAGTACAAACGCCAGCAGGCCGCGCCCGGCCTCCGCGTGACATCAAAGGCCTTTGGCATGGGCCGACGATTTCCGATCGCGCAGCGCTATTCCCCCTGACGCCACTGATGCAGCTCACACGTCTCGTTCTCGTGCTTGCCCTGGTGGCGGCCTCCAGCATCGCCGCCTTCGCGCAACAACAGCGCGTCGTGCCCGGCCCCCAACCGGATCAGAGCATCCTACTTCCCAACGGCTGGACCATCACCCCCGCCGGTGAGCAGATCCCGCTGAGTACCCTCCCGATGTCGTTAGCGCTGTCACCCGACGGTGGGCATCTGCTTGCGCTCAACGCGGGCTTTCTGCCGCCTTCCATCAGCGTCATCGATCTCAAGTCACGGAAGGAAACCGCTCGCGTTCCTGTCGAGGACGCCTGGCTCGGCCTCACCTTCGATCCGAGTGGTGAGAAAGTCTATGTCGGTGGCGGAACGAAAGCGGCCGTCTACGAATTCAACTTTCAAAACGGCGTCCTCAAGCCGGGACGCGTCTTCCCGGTTGTTCCGGCGGGCAAGCGTCAGGAGACGGACTTCGTCGGCGACGTCGCCCTCTCGCGCGACGGACGGTTTCTCTACGCCGCCAACCTGTTCCGCAATTCGATCACGGTGATGAACACCCAGACCGGTTTCATCGTTGGCACGATCCGCACCGGCCGCCGTCCCTACCGCATACTACCGAATCGCGACGGCGAAACTCTTTTTGTCAGCCACTGGGCCGAGGCTGCCGTCGGCCTTTACCGGATTGCGGACGGTCAGCGAATCGAGTACATTGCCGTCGGCCCCCATCCCACGGATTTGGCAGTCAGCAACCGCCCGATCGAAACGCCCGAAGGGCAACTTCCGATCGTCGCCCGGCTCTTTGTAGCGTGCGCCCACACGAACCACGTCGAAGTGGTCGGCATCACCGAAGGCCAACGCTTTCGGCCGCTCGAGCGGATTCCCGTTTCGCCTACACGCGGCGCTCCGCTCGGCTCATTGCCAACGGCTCTCGCGCTGAGCGCCGACGGCAATCGCCTCCATATGGTGGCGTCGGGGAACAACTCAATCATCGTTGCCGACATCTCGGCCGGCCGAGCCGAACTCATCGGCGCCATCCCGACGGGCTGGTTCCCGACCGCTGTCACCGAGTTGCCCGACGGAGGTCTCGCCTATTTGAGTGGCAAGGGATCCGGCTCCCGCCCCAATCCCGACGGCCCTGATCCTACCCGCCGGGGGGCCGACTCCGATTACGTCGCCGCCCTCGAAACCGGCTCGCTCGGGCTTCTGCCGACTCTCACGCCGGATATTCTCGCGCTCACGACCCGGCGTGTCATCGCCAACTCGCCCTACTCGGACGATCTACTGACGCTAGCCGGTGCGCCCGAGGGCAACCCCATACCGAATCGTCTAGGTGACCCCTCGCCCATCGAGCACGTTATCTACGTCATCAAAGAGAATCGCTCGTTCGACCAGATATTCGGCGACTTCGACGGTGCCGCCGGTCACAAGGACCTCGTCGTTTTCAACAAGGATGTGACGCCGAACCATCGCAAACTCGCCCGCGAATTCGCGCTGCTCGACAACTTCCATGCCAACGGATCCGTCAGCGCCGACGGTCAGAATTGGTCAGCCGGTGCGGTCGCGAACGACTATGTCGAAAAACTCTGGCCCAGCTATCAGGCGCGGCGCCGGGATATCTACGATTTCGAGGGCACGGAACCTACCGCCATTCCGCCGGCAGGCTATCTTTGGTCGAACGCCGTGGGCGCAGGCAAATCGGTCCGCAACTATGGCATGTGGGGGACACGCGGACCTTCGGGCCGCACTCGGTTCTCGGACCCCGCTTTGGCTCCGCACAGCCACCCCGACTACCCGCCCTTTGATCTCGACATTCCCGACACAGAGCGCGTCGATGTGTTCCTGCGAGATTTCAGCGCGCGACAAGTCGCGGGAAGCCTGCCGAAGCTCATGCTCGTCCGCCTGCCGGGAGATCATACAGCAGGCCGCGAGGCCGGCAAGCGCACCGCGCGCGCCATGGTCGCCGACAACGACTATGCTCTCGGCCGGCTCGTCGAAGCCGTCAGCGAGAGCGATGCCTGGGCGAAGACCGCGATCTTCGTTGTCGAAGACGATGCCCAGGACGGCGCCGACCATATCGACGCTCATCGCGCTCCGGCCCTCGTTGTCAGCCCTTACTCTCGTGGCCGAGGAACGGACAGCACGTTTTACTCGTCGACGTCCGTCCTGCGAACCATCGAGTTGATTCTCGGCCTGCGTCCGATGACTCAGTTTGACGCCGCGGCGACTCCCCTATTTCGCTCTTTTGGCAACGATGCCGATACTCGGCCTTACGAAGCCGTCGAACCCGCTGCCGACCGCAATCAGCGCAACCCTGACGGAGGCGGCGGGCGATCGCGCCGAGTCCGGTTGCGAGGCCCCTCAGCTCCAACGGCGCACGAGCTCGCGGGCGGTGCTTTGTGATTTCTATAATGGTTTGTCCTCATGGCTCCTATTCATCTCGGTATCGTCGGCCTCGGTAATGTCGGTCGCGGGACCCTCCGAATCCTGCATGACAACGCGGCGCTGATTGAGCGCAAGCTCGGCTTCCCGCTGATCGTGAAAGCGGTTTGTTCGCGTTCGGTCATGGACAAAGCGCCCGAAGAGGTCGCGCTTTTCCCCGACGCGCTCCGTACGCCGAACTGGAAGGAAGTCGTCGAGCACCCCGAGATCCACATTGTGGTGGAACTCGTCGGAGGCATGGACGCGGCCGCACAGATCATCGACACCGCGATGGCCCGTGGAAAATCGTTCGTTACCGCCAACAAAGAGCTGATGGCCGAGCGTGGGGGCGAGATCTGGGAGAAGGCCATCGCGGTCCGCATCTGTCTCGCCATGGAGGCCAGCGTCGCCGGCGGTATTCCCATTCATTCGGTGCTGCGCGAAGGCATTTCGGGAGACCGCGTTGCATCCCTGCTCGGCATCCTCAACGGCACGTCGAACTACATCCTCACCGAAATGGAGAAGCGCGGCGCGGCTCTGGAAACCGTTCTCAAAGAGGCGCAAGATCTGGGCTACGCCGAAGCCGACCCCACGGCCGACATCGACGGCTATGACGCTCGTTCCAAGCTCGCCCTGCTGGCGGCGCTCGCTTTCGGCGTCCGGGTCACGCCCTCCGATATCCATCTTGAAGGCATTCGGCGGATACGCGACATCGATTTCGCATATGCCTCGCGCCTTGGCCAGACGGTCCGCCTGATTGCCGCGGCCGAGCAAACCGATGGCGGACTCTTGCTCTCCGTGCGGCCCGCGCTCATTCCCCGCGACACCATACTCGCCCACGTACAGGGCTCCTACAACGCCATCTGGGTGCGCGGCGTTCACGGTGAGGACACGTTCTACTACGGACGCGGCGCGGGGCCGACGCCCACCGGTGTCGCCGTGGTAAGTGATCTGATGCGAGTCGCCCGCGAAATCGTGAACGGCAGTCCGGAGCGCGTCTCGCCCTTCGCTCACCCGGAACTCGAAAAGTACGCTCCGGCCGCCATCGAAAACCAGATTCGGGCGCACTACCTACGGTTCCGCGTAAGAGACCGCCCGGGGATCATCGCCGCCCTCTCCTCGATCCTCGCCGAGGCCGGAATCAGCCTCGACGCCGTGCTCCAGGAGCCGAGCTGCAACAGCGACGATCTCCCCTTCGTCATCACCGTTGAGCCTATCCGGGAAGGAACTTTACGTCAGGCCGTCGCTCGTATGGAAAACTTGGAGTTCCTGGTCGACAAGCCGTTAGCCCTCCCGCTTGAGATTGGTTTACAAGAATAGGCAATGCACCACAGGGCGATTCTACGGGATCGGCCGTTCCCTCTCGACCAAGCGGATGCTATAGTCGATGGCGGGTCGAGCGTGCCTGCGGCGCTCGAACCGACACAAGATCCCCTCTCACTCGTATGACAAAACCAGACCGTCGCCAGATCCTCAAATCGGTAGCCGGACTCGGAGTCGGTACAGCCGTGCTCGCGCCCCTTACCTCGGCCTCAGCAGCGGCCCCGAAGTCGTCGTTGACCTCGCGCATCACCAAGTACGAGGTGATCCCTACGAGGCTCGCCTACTATGAGCCGGTGCGTGAGGCCCTCACGAAGAGTTTCTCCCTTCAGAACCGCTACCAAACGGACTTCTCGCCCATCATCGTTAAGCTCTACACCGATGACGGCCTGATGGGAATCTGCAGCGCCGCCATGCCCAACCAGGACGCGGTTCACGCCACCCTCAAGCGCATGGTCGGTCACTCGCCCTGGGAGTATCTGTTGGATGACTCGCTGCGGGGCATTCTCGTCGCCGTCTACGATCTCATCGGGCAGTCCACCGGGCTTCCGGTTTCTAGGCTGTTCGCGACCAGCCCCAAGAAGAGGATTGTCCAGACCTGGTGGAGCCAGTGTTACCCTCCCGCTCTTATGGCTCAAGAGGCCAAGCGTGGAGAGGCCCTCGGTTACAAGGTGCATAAGGTCAAAGCCCGGCCCTGGGAAGACGTAGTGGATCAGGCGGCGGCGATCTGCGATGTCGTTAAGAGCGACTTCCGTATCTGGGCGGACGCCAACGCTTGGTGGGGCTCGGTCGGCCGCACGATCAACCTCTGCGAAAAGCTTGGTCAGTTCAATAACTACTTCGCAATTGAGTCGCCCATCGCGCGGCCCGGTATCGCCGGCTATCGCGCGCTCCGGGGCAAGATCCCGCTACAGATGAGCGAGCACATGACGCCCGATCCGATGCCGTATGTGCGCGAAGGCCTGCTCGATAGTTTTGTCATCGGCGGGCCGATGGGCCGCACGTTCGTTCAGCGGGCCCTGATGGCGGAAGTCACGAAGATACCGCTGTGGGTCGAGCACAGCATTGAAGACGGCATCAACCAAGTCTTCCAGGCGCATCAAGCCGCCGCGTTCCCCGGCGTCCAATACTCGATCAGCATCACGCATGTGCTGGTCGACGATCTGATGAAGGAGCCCTTCAAGATGGACAACGGCTTCTACGAAGTCCCCACCAAGCCGGGCCTGGGCGTCAGCTTGGATGACGACGCGGTTGACAAATACCGTGTCGCCTAGCCTTCCCCGAGGGACCCCGAGGGAGCTAGGGCGAGGACTTAGGGCCTCTCTACAGCATCGATGACGAGGACTTTAGTCGGTGCGCTCTTCTCTGTCAGTTTCAAACCGAGCTGTTCCTCCATAGCCGCCAATAGCGAAGGGCCCGCGCTTCCAGGCTGGTCGGGAACCCACTCGAGCTGGAACCAGAACTGTCCGTCAATCCCGGTCTTGTCAACAACAGGGCGCCCGATCATTCGAGACAACCGTTCAGCGAACGCTGGGACGTCCCCTGGTTTGAAGATCGCGTCGTAGCCCGCTTTGAACGGTGGATTCTCCTTAGCCGCGGCATTGAACGCTTGCTCTTCACTCGGGTCGCGTAGCTTCGGACCATCATCAGCGACCATCAGCCAGTAGACGGGCAGTTCTTTGGTCGCGCGATGCGCGCTGAGTTTGAAACGCTCCGCCAGGAGCCTTTGGAGCAACAATCGTAGCTGTGCTGAGCTAACAGCGCCTTTGGGCCGAGCCGTCAGGTCGTACCTTTCCGTGCCGATCCATTCCGGGCCGAAGATCTGATGGCCCTGCACTTCATACGCTTGCTGAACAAGCTGTTTGATGGTCACATTGTTTGCGACCAGCCCGAATTGGACACGCCCGCGCCTGCCGCCTCCACGGCTCGGCTTCACCGAAACCGCCTCGAACGTCGGTTCAGCGGGCGCCGTTGTTGATTGGCCGCCGGTGGCGTACGGGATCGAGGCCATCACGGTAGCGGCAGTGAGCAGACGAAGGCTTGTCATGCCGGTATGACGTCCCGGCCCGGACCAGCGTTGAGTCGAATTCTCTCATCTGGTTCACTTCCGACAAATCGTTCGCGGAAGTGCCCCGTCACGGCCTCGCTTCCTCGATTCCCCCACTGCGGAAGTGCCGCGTAGGCTTGGTTGTGTACGGCTTTGAGTGTCATCTAGTCATCGAGGCTCAGGGCCTGTCTCTCCAGCCAGTCTCCGACCGCCCCACTGCGGCCGAATTCCACGTTGGCCAGCACGGCTACAAAAAGATTCTCCGTTGGGAAGCTCGCGACGTAGGCCGAGAACCCGTTGATTCCGCCGACGAAGTGCCGAGCAGTTTTGCCGTGCTTGTCAGACAGCACCCAAGCATATCCATCTCCGGAGAACATCTTTTGCAGTGACTCTGCTCCCAATAGCCCGGGTTCGTCGAGAGCCGCGCTCCATCGGTGAAGGTCGTCAATCGTGCTGTAGAGATTGCCTCCGCCGATCGGAAGCGACATGTCGATGTAGGGCGCTCGAATCAGGCGCTGATCGAGCAGCGTGTATCCTTCGGCTCGGTCAGGGATGATCTCCTGATACGAATCGCTACCCGTACCCTCTAGGCCCAGCGGCTCGAAAATGTTCTCCTTCACGAACTTTTCGTAGCTCATTCCAGACGCAGTCTCGATGATGCGCGCGAGGACGATGTAACCAGTGTTCGAGTAGGACGATTGCGTTCCGGGCTCGAAACCGAGGGGCATCGTCTGGAATCGCTCAACGGTCTGCCGCGGTCTTGACGGAATCATCATTGTCTGTCGGAAGTCGGGCAGAGCGGTCACATTGGCAATCCCAGACTGGTGAGACAAGAGGTGGTGGATCGTGATCGGAGCCCATGACTCGGTGCAGGACGACAGGTGGGCGCACGCACGGTCGCCGATACGCAGAACATTCCGCTCCACGAGCATCAAGACCGCGGCAGCCGTAAACGCTTTGGTGAGAGATCCGATCCGGTATTTGGTCTCCGGAGTGTTTGGCGCGCCGTGCTCGCGGTCAGCAAGACCGTAGGCCCTACGGAGGAGGGTTTTCCCGTTGAGAACCACGAGCACGGAACCGTGCCAGCGATCGGAGCCGTCTAGCCCCGCGAGGTATTCATCCGCCGACGCTCGGAAGGCTTCCAACTCGCGACGCTCTTGAGCAAGTGCACCGCTGCCCAGCCCAACTAGCAGGCTGCAAGCAACGAGGAGGCTCTTAGCAGTCATCTCGCCAATATACGGACTCGTGGGAAGATTCGTTTCTGCTCTTTTCGTCGGGGGGGCGGGATGTCGCCGTCACTTCCGACATGTCCGGTCCCCGGAAGCTGCCCTACAGAGGCGGGCCGCTTCCTCGATTTCCTTCGCGGAAATGGCGTTGCAGCCGGCTCGAATGCTGGCCACTCCGCTCAACAGAGCGACTTGCAGAGCTGGACAACTTCGAATCCACACACGTCCGCTTTGCCAAACTGGCGGTAGCCGCTACGCCTGTATAGATTCACGGCGGGTGTTTGGACAACCGTTGTTTCGATGTAGACCGACCCGTACCCACAACTCAACGCGCGCTTCTCAAGTGCTTCGAGCAGCGCGCGGCCGCAGCCAAGCCTTCGATGGGCCGGATCAACGCGCATCCGTTTGATCTCAACCTCACTCGTGGATCTTGGCAGGTATCCGCCGCAGGCCACAATCTTGCTACCCACCAAGCCCACAACGAAGTCGCCCCCAGCGGTTAGGTATGACGCTGGGATGTCGAGCAGATCCACGAAGAAGGCGTCGTCGAGATTCGCCTCCTCCCCATCCATGGCTGTGACGTGCAGCGCCCAGACGCTGTCTGAGTCCGAGGGCTCGAATTTCCTGAAAGTCAGCGTGTCGGCTCCTTGCTCAGCATACCGAGGAACACAACCGTCGGATCTCTCGAACTGCCGACGATCCCCCGTTGCGGAAGCAGGGTCGCATCACCTGTATCCCCGCCCTGATCGCCTACGGGAATCCAAACCTTTTGGTGGTCTTCAACGTCTTCACTTATAGGGGCTCAAGCAGCATGCGGATACTCGGAGGGCAACATACCGCAGGTGAAGGGACAACAGCAGCTTCTGCTTTCTGGCGCCACATCCGACTGTCGTTGCCGATCCTCGGCTTCATAGCACTCCTGCCACTCCCCCTTCCAGCCCAGCAGCGCGAACCCGCCGTTGAGGTTTTCGCTCTTGCAGGTGGCTACTTCCACGGCAATCAGTCGATCGCGTCGGAATGGCGTCCGCAGTTCGGTGCCGGAATTGTAGCCCCGCTCGGAAGACGTTGGGCGACGGTGTTCGACGTCACCACAAGCGCAATTGAGACCTTCTGGAAACCGGACGGCCGGCCCGGGGCCGGCCCGAGCGACAACTTTACGCATGAGCGCCGGGTTGTGCTGACTCCGTCGCTAGTGCGGTTGTGGCGAAGGGAACGGTTCTCACTGTATGCGGGTGGCGGTGTTGGTTTTGAACATGAACGCGAACGCACCCGTCTCCGCCCGATCGTTGCACGTGACGAAAACGGACAGCCGATCCTGGCCGACGAGTTCCAGGACACACGCTTCAGCCTCACGCACGCGACATTGCTGCTACGCGGAGGAACGATTGTTAGCTTGACAGGTCGTGCTGTTCTTCGCGTTGAGTTCTCACTCCTACCTCGCTATGTCGATGAGAAGGCTTCCAAGGGTGTAACCGTCGGCTTCGGTTATCGTTTCTGATCGGCTCGGCCGGCGCGATTGGAAACTTGGTCGCTGTCAGATACGCCAACGACGGGGGAGTAGTTCGCGGGTTCTACACCTCGGCACAAAACCATTCAATCGCAATTGCACGCGAAGGCTCTTGACCGAGGATATCGCTGCGGGTGGTGCCATCCAGCCACGGCCCCGTTTCGTTCTGAGACGCACAGACTCGACAGGCTTGCTCAACCCTGAACCGGGCGGCGTGCCACGGTGTTGCAGCACAGCGACGAACATTCGCTCGCTGAAGGGGCGGCGGGCTACTTCCGACATGTCCGGTCCGCGGAAGCCAAACCGAACGGCAGACAGCTCTTACTTCCTCGTTCCCATCATCGGAAGTCAGCCCTAGGGCCTTGATCCAGCAGGGCTACCAAGAGGCGTACCGCTTCGAGCACTCGCTGGCAAATCCACGAGCGCGTGGCCCAGGCACTAGGCGACAGGGGCGGTAGCAATCATTCACTGACGGGATATCGCATTGTGTTCCGCTGCTCAGGCGTTAGGGACGCCCATACTTCCGGCGGTATGTGATTTACCTCGCGACTGCCGTCGGCGTACCAGCGGCGGACGAAGCGAATCGTGGCAACGGCTCGGGGAATATCGGTCAGGTTGGGTGAGCCCCTGTGTAGCGCCCAAGGATGGCGAATCAACACATCCCCAACATCCATGGGCACCGGATGAATTGCAATCTCAGACACGTCCACTCTACGAAGAGCTTCTTTTCGGGGCATCCGGTGCGTGCCCGAGGCGATTTCAATGGGTCCGCTCTCCAACGTTATCGGGACCAAGCCAAAGCTGACCACAAGCATGTAGATCGGCAACTCAAGGTCGGGAGCCTCCGTAAACAGGGGACGCTGATAGTCGGCGTGGAGCGTCTGATACTCGGAACCACGGAGCGGCACATCGCAACCCCACAGCATCTTGCATCATTTCAAGCCGAGCTTCTTGCCGGCAGCCAACAGGTTGAGTGCTTCGCGGAGACGCCTGTCCTTCGTTTCGTCCCGCTTGGCGGAGTCGATCCACCCGATGTATGCCCGTCGGTATGACGGAGCCAACTGCCCGAAGTATTGCCAGGCACGAGCGTCGGTCTTCAACGCCTTCTCGATGTACGCCGGAAGCGCTCGCATGTTCGGCCTGGGAGCGTCACCGCTCAAACTTGTCGGAGGCCGCCTCAATCCTGGCGCGGCCAAAAGCCCGCGAGCCTTGAGATCCGCATAGCGCCGACGATTGATCGTGGACCACTTACTTTCCGCCTTCCGCGGGGTGAACTTCCGTGCGTAGCGGGCATCGTCCAGGCGCCTGACCAGACTATCGATCCATCCGAAGCACAGCGCCTCCTCGACCGCATCAATGTACGGGAGGGAGACGACACCGGTATGGCGCTTGTGGAAAATGAGCCAGATCTCGGACCGCGAGTCGTGGTTCTGTTTCAGCCATCGCCTCCACGCCTTGCGGCTGGGCACGTCAAGCGTCTCAATGGGTTTGGCTCGCATTTTTTGAGTTCGACTGCTCAGTCGCGCAGTCGCGTCAACTCAAACGTCACGAGCCGGGCGGCGATTCCCGGCTCTCGTTGCATCAAGAAAACCTCCGTCCCCAGCAGCGACTCGCGCCAGACGAATGAACTCGTCGAGGCGCTGCCGGTTACCCGCGTGATGACGAAGTCGAAACTGAAGTTCACCGAAGAACCATCCGGGAGAGTATTGGCCAATACCGCTGTGCCCGTACCATCTGGATTTACGGTGTACATCCCGGTGCTCTTGATCGCGATAACATCACGGCCCTCGGGGGTCGCCTCGTTGAGAATCAACGAACGGGTGGCCGTGCCTGCGCCGTCGAAAACGGTCACTCCGATACTGGCCGCTTCGTTAGCGCCGCCGATACCGCGTAGCGCATAGGAACCCTTCAGGCTGGCGTTCGTGAATCCGGGCCGAGCCGTGGCGGTCGCTGTGGATGAGCCGAAAAACGCTATGCCGGATGCTAACGCTACTGCCAAACCTGAGAAGGCAAGGATTCTGAGATGCGAACGACTGTTCATGATGAATGCCATGGAGATCCCCTTTTCCGGCCGGTATGTTACCAGCATCTTCGGCAGCTAAGTCGGGGTCGACCGGTCCTCAGCGCCCGCGCTTCGGGGATCTGAAATCGGTGGATCGGTCTAAACCACCGCACGATTTCCGTAGTGTACGAGGGGTCGCTTGCCGGGGTTCCGGAACATTCCTTTTGATCCTTTCGTAGGCGATAGAGTGAAGCGAGTCGCCGGAGGTCTGTTGAAGTGAGAAATCAGCGCTCGAGTCTGTGGCTGTTCCCAATAGCCTTGGCGCTCCTGGCGCAGTCGGCGGCACAGGAACCAACCATCGCCGGGCAATGGACGGGAGTCATGAACGCGATGGGCTCTGAGCTACGCGTTGTGGTCAAGTTCCGGCCCGAGGCCGACGGCGGCTTCCGGGGGTCGATGTTGTCGCCCGACGAGAGTCCCGACGAGATCTCGTTCTCGAGCGTGGTTCAGGAAGCGCTCGCCGTTACCGCTGTCATGGAATCTCTCAACGCTCGCTTCACCGGAGAGTTGAACGCGGCCGGCAACGTTATTGAGGGCGAATGGACACAGATGACGATGACCATTCCGCTTCGCCTCGAACTCGAGTCGCGCGAGGTCCAAGAGGCGGTCGTTGTTAAGCGCGAACCTGCGCCGCCGGTTGTGAAGGAGTGGCTGAAAGAAGGCGCCGTCCCTCTCAAGACCGTCGCACCCGGCAATGGCTTCCGCGACATGCAGCCGCTGAAAGCGATTGTCGGTGACTCGCGCATCGTTGCGTTGGGCGAAGCTACTCACGGGACGCGCGAGTTCTTTCAGCTCAAGCACCGCATGCTCGAACTCCTGGTGGAGGAGATGGGATTTCGCATCTTCGCGATCGAAGCAAACTGGACCGAAGCGTTGCTCGTGAACGACTACGTGCTAAGGGGCGAAGGCGATGCCGCGAAAGCCCTCGCCGGGATGTATTTCTGGGTCTGGAACACCGAGGAAGTGCTGGCGATGATCGAGTGGTTGCGTGCTTACAATCTCGATCCCGCACACGCAGAGAAAGTCCAGTTCCTAGGTTTCGACATGCAGTTCTCGCATGTCGCGCTTAGAGAAGCGTTGTTGTACTTGGACAAGGTTGATCCCACATACGCGTCCGAGACGCGCGAACAGCTCCAGCCGCTCATGCGCAGGCAACTCATGGCCGGGTTCGGCAAGCTACCGCTCGCGGAGCGCGGCGCTATTATCAGCCGCGTTGTGCGGCTCATCGAACGGTTTGATCGCCGCGGCGCGGAGTATATTGAGAAATCAAGCCAGGAACAGTGGCGCGCGGCGCGTCAGAACGCCGTGATTGTTCGGCAGGCCGCTGGCATGTTTGAGTCCGAGCCTCCGAGCTTCGAGGCGCGTGATCGGGCCATGGCGGACAACGTCGCCTGGATTCTGGAACAGAATCCGAAGGACAAAATAGTACTGTGGGCTCACAACGGCCACGTCGGTAAGACTAACTACGGCCCCTACAGAACGATGGGGATGTTTCTCGGCGAGCGCTATGGCCCGCAAATGGTCGTGTTCGGCTTCTCGTTTAACCAAGGCGGTTTCCGAGCCGTGAAGCAGGGAAGCGGCCCGATCGAATTCGTCGTGGGGCCGGCGATGGTGGGCGGCCTCGACGAGACGTTGGCGTCAGTCGGAGCGCCCATTCTGGCTGTGGATCTGCGGCCCGTGGAAGGAACAGTCCGGGAGTGGCTCGACGCAAAGCAGCGGACTCGGTCGATTGGCGCGGTCTATTCCGAAGAGCTGGAGGCGAGCTATCAGCAGCCCATTTCGCCGCGCAAGACCTTCGACGCTGTCTTGTTTGTCGAAAACACGACGCCATCGCGGCGCGTGCGATCCACGAGTCCGGCCAAGTGATCGCATCCTCAGCGCGATCGTAGCGTGGGCGGAACCGTCATAATATTCAGCATGCGCCGGCTCGTTGTTTCCCTCTGGTTGACACTTGCGGTTAGCGTGCCTTTAGCCGCCCAGCCGGAAGGCTGGACGCGGCCTTTCCCCGGACATCGCGTGATCGGCAACCTCTACACAGTCGGAACCTATGACCTGGGAGTCTTTCTGATTACGTCGGAGGAAGGACACGTCCTGATCAATACGGGAATCGAGGACTCGACGCCAATGATTCGCGAGAATATCGCGTCACTGGGTTTTCGGCTCGAGGATGTCAAGATCCTGCTGACAATGCAGGCGCACTGGGATCATACAGCCGCGCTCGCCGAGATTAAGGAGATCACCGGCGCGGCGATGTGGGCGACGGCAGGTGACGCGCCGGTGCTGGAAGACGGGGGATTCAGCGACCCGCATTTCGGCGGGAAGGTGTGGTTCAAGCCGGTCAAGGTAGACCGAATCATTAAGGATGGCGAGGTAATCGAGCTGGGGAATACTCGGCTTACTGTTGTGGAGACCCCTGGGCACACGCGGGGCAGCGTGAGCTACACGATGAGCGTGCGCGAAGCAGGACGGGACTACCACGTGGTGATTGCGAACATGGGTTCGATCAATCCCGGTAAGAAGCTCACGGTCAAACCGACCTACCCGGGCATAGCGGGGGATTTCGCGGAGACGTTCCGCAGGCAGAAAGCACTTCCTGTGGACGTGTGGGTCGTGGCGCACGGTTCGCAGTACGGATTGCATGAGAAGTACAAGCCGGGGCAAGCTTACAGCCCTCAGACATTCGTGGACCCGGCGGGCTACCGCGCGGAGGTGGAGCGTACCGAGAAGCAATACCTGGAGCAGTTGGCCGCGGAACAGCGCTGAGGCGCGCGGGAGAGTGTTCGCAGTGCAGCTTTCGCCCTGGGAGGAATTCCCACCAAGGATTTCCTTCAGGCGATGGGGCGTGTCCGTTTCTTCGTCGACGAACGACCCTTGGGAATCAATACAAACCGGTCGATGGCGATCTTGGCGCTGAGATTACCGCGCCGCCAATCCCTCGCGAACGAAACCGACACTTCGTCAAACGCCCGTAGCGCCGCATTGTCAGGAACAAAGAATGTCAGCGCTTCTCGCGAAGGGATGATATCGTCGCTCCGAGTCAACCGAGGTGTTGATGTCACTTGAGCCGTTCCCAGGTATTGGGAGGGCCAGTCCGGTAGCGTCGTATTGACGAGCGTAAGCTTGAGGGAAACCGTACCCGGATAGATGTCGGCGTTGCGAATTTCCACTTAAATTCGGTCGCAACAGGATACGTCGATCAGCGACCCGAAGTTTTGACGTGCCAACATCGTGAGGGGAACACCGCGGGTCGTACGGAATGCGCGTTCCACCGGGCTACCCCGCGTGACCAAGGAATTCTGTGGCGGCGGGCCGACCTCGGACTGCAGAAACCAGTAAACCCCGTCGAAGGGCACACTGAAAGGCTTCGTCTCATCCACCCTCCGAAAACCGTACGTGAGAGACGCGGTGGGAACCAGCATCACGTGCGATTTTTCGTCGGGCCACACGATCACGCCCGGGAACGAGGGCCCTAGCTCGCCGGCAATCGCATCCGCCACGGGATCCATCCGCTGCCTTATGGTGGGACGTTCGGCGCCGCGTTTGGCGATCGCATCGTCTGCCGCACCCTCCCCAGTCCCCAGATAAGGAAGCAAGCCGGTCACCGCCAGCAAGATCGCCAACACCATCCCCAGCATGGAGCGCGGAAGCGGACGGCGCCAAAGCGCCGATGAACTGTGTTCCTCGCCAACCGAGGACGCCATGAACAACGCTAGGAGGGCAAGGCTCAAGCCGAAAAATAGCGAGGCCGCCAGCGAGATGCCGATCAAACCAGCCACCAACGCAGCCTGCGCAAAGGCCGCAACGGCGAGCACGGCGATACGTCGTCCCGCCTGCGGTTCTGGAAGGTTGGAGCTCAGAAACTCGCTGTAGGGAGCGTCGGCTGAGACGTCGGAGTTCTGAGCGTTTTGGCTCGCCCAGTAATCCGCGCGCAGGATCGTCGCCACACCCGCGACGAGGAAGCCCATGATCGGCACGGACCACAATGATCGCTCTGAAAGAAAGATCGCCAACGGCGCGAACCATATCGCGATCACCGATGTCCTGAGAACAATTCGTCTGGCTTCCCGCCGCGACCCGCCGGACAAGAAGATCGCCGAGCCCCACCCGATCAATGCTGACGTTAGAAAGAGAGCAACCGAAAACTTCGCTGTCACGCCCCATAGGTCGTCCCAGGTGAGAAGTTGTTTCGGCGGCGTGGGACACGCGAGCCAGGCAACCCAGCCCGCCGCAAGAAGGCCCGCGAAAGAGGGCGCCCACCTCAGAATCGGACGGGCCCTCTGCTCTTGGATCAACTCAAACACGGCGACAGCCCTCGCTTTCGTAGGTGCTCTATCAACAGCGAGCCGGCGCGGCGCATCAGATTGCACATCCGTATATCGGTGCGGAACAACACCGGACCACCGAAGCATAGCGAGTATACCGGCCACCGCGGAGGAGGTCAAACAAAGCCGGGAACCGACTCAGCCTCCCCGTGTGAAGAGTATTCGGGCTTCCTGGCCTCCCAGTACGGCCGATTGTAAATACTGACGCCCGCACCGAAGCAGGCAACGCTATCCTGTTGGTCGAGGAAATCATGAAGACTCGACTCTATCGCGTGATTCTTCCGGTTGAAGACATTGATCGAGCCGAACGGTTCTACACGGAGCTGTTGGGACTGACGGGCGAAAGGGTGTCGCCGGGGCGGCATTACTTCGACTGCGGGGGCACGATCCTAGCCTGTTACGATCCTGTTGCTGACGGCGACGGCAAGGGGGACGGGTGGCATCATCATTTCAATCAGTACTGCTATTTCGCGGTTGACGAACTGGAGGCGGTTTTCGAACGAGCCAAGCAACTGGGGTGCTGTCTTGATGAAGGAGTCGAGCAGATGCCATGGGGTGAACGCCTCTTCTACGCCAGAGACCCGTTTGGCAATCCAATCTGCTTTGTCGACGACCGTACCCTGTTTACCGGGAGTTGAGCGCCACTTAGGGCACGGAGCCAAGTCGGAATAATCGGTCCGTGGCGTCTTGACCGTCTCATACAGAGGAGCCGCCTATCAGGCTTACCCCTTCCAGGCGAGACATCTGTACAGCCGCGAGACCGAGGCCCTGTGAGGGTCCCTTCACTCGTTCGCGGCTCGATAAAGAACCGCCGCCACCACAGCAGCTGAATCTCTCAAGTCCTGCTCGGCGACATAGTCGAGTACGTCCATGTTCGAGTGGTAGGTGCGGCTGTTCCACGCCGGGTCTTGAAGAAATACCATGTTGTCGAGGCCCGCACGGTCGAAGCTGTACTGATCGGAGCCCAACGACTTGCGCATCGAGACCCAGTTCTGCCCGGAGTCTTCGAACGGCGCCAGCCATCGATCCGCCATCGTCAGCCATTCCTTCCTTCCCTGGATCCGCAATCCGCGGACACGTCCCGCTCCACTGTCCATTGTCAAGCTGAGGTAGTGCTGCTCATGCTCCGACTGCCTCGCCGCCCTCACGTAGGCCAGCGATCCTTGAACCCCGCGCTCGTGCCCAGCCCATAGGGCGATTCGCACCGTCCGCCGCAGCGGGAGGTTCAAGACCTTCAGAATCCGCACCGCGTCCATGAGGACCGCACAGTTGGCCGCATTGTCCGTCGCTCCGGTACCAACGTGCCATGAATCCAGATGCGCTCCCGCAATGACAATCTCCCTCGGACTCTCAGCCCCCGTCAACTCGGCGATGACGTTCGTATGGCCTTCGGTATCGTGAAACTCACTCTCTAACTCAACTTCCAAGCGGACCGGCACGCCGCGCTTCATCAGTCTGACGATCCGGTTGTAGCTTTCCGCCGGCAGGTTGAAACCGGGCGGAGGGGGCGGCTCGATACCTGGTTTGCCTAGCGATCCAGTCGCGAGCATCGTACCGCCGTTTCCTCGTGTCGGTGCAAGGAATGCGAGCGCGCCTTCGTCACGAAGAAATGCGAACAGCTTCTTGAATTCCGCTTCCTCCTCGATCTCTTCGCTGTTGTCGATTTCCGGCTGTTGAGACGGTGGGGGCTGGGGCGGCGCGTTTCGCCTGGCCCGAAGTTCATCGTCACTCAATTTCGCGGGGCCGGGCTGCGATGGAGGTTTGATCGGAAGAATCTCATCGTGAACCAACAAAATCCTGCCTCTCACTTCACCGCGAAATCTCGTGACGATCTGGTCTACGCTGAGGCCGGAACGGCCCGGTAGCAGGAAGAAAACAGGTTCACCCTCAACCCGCCCTCTCGTCCGAGGCGAATATGGCGCCGGAATGGCGGAAAGCGAGTCAAAGGTCGGCTCGACGAGACGGACACCGAAACGCCGATACGACCAGCCGGGTTCCGACCAGCTCTCCGACGTCACGTCGACCAACCTAGCGTTCTCAATCCCGAGGCCGATCAAGGTGTTCCGCGCCCAATCCGCCGACCGCCGAAAGGCCGGTGATCCGGTCAGACGCGCACCCGCGACATCGCTGAGTTGGAAGGCGTAGTCGTACGCCCGTGATTGCTGTTGCGCCTCCTGGCGGATGGCCTCGATCGGAGTCAGGTCATTGGTAGAAACTGCTTGTCCTAGCAGTGGCCAAGCGCAGGACAAAAGGAGAACCGCGCGTCGCATGCTGAAAAGTATCACACAGGTGAGCCGGGTCGGTTAAACCTAAGGATGGGCCCCGCGCCCACATCTCGTCATTCCTATCAAGACTCCAAAGGCTACATCCGCTATCGGCCGGAAGTGGCCGTTCACTCAACGGGATATGGCCCCCTGTCGAACACGACTGAGTGATAGCCCTTCGAACCGACAGCTCTAGCAAGCGGGCTTCGCGGATCGGCTCCCTCTCTCAGACTACTGAGCACGTGAGCGAAGTTGTATTTCGGTTCCCACTTTAGGTCGGTTCGTGCTGCTTCGTTGATGTAGACTCGATCGATCCCCTCGAACATCTTCCATCCACGGTGTTGGTAGAGTTGCTCGTACTCTGGAACTCGTTTTCGCAACACGCGCCGTGCGTTGGTTCGCAACTCGGCAAGATCTTCGGTCAAGAAGGGCGTCGTTGCACTGATGATGTATCTCCCAAACCCAATCGACGACGCGTTCTCGCTGGCCAAGAGGTGCGCGCCAACCACATCTTCCAAATCGACGCGCCGAAAAAGGAACTCGTTCGCCTTCGCATTGTCGTCCTCATAAGCCTGGCGCTTCGACTCGTCATCGTCTTCCTCTGGGAAGAATCGAGATGTGCGAAGAACAATGCAATTGAGACCCCGTTTCCGATGGAAGAAGCGGCAAAGGTCTTCCGCCGCTGTCTTCGTAACGCCGTATATGTTCCTGGGAACCGGGGCGACCTCCTCCGTCACCCAAGCCGCCGGCTTTCCCGGCGCGGGTCTTAGGGCATCCCCGAAAACGCTCGTTGTGCTGGTGAACACAAACGAAGCCGCTCGGGAGGCGCAGGCTTCCTCCAGCAACGCCAAGGTTCCATGACACTACTGTCCGGTTAGAAGTCGAATAGAATCATCTGGTTGGGGTGATCGAGTAAGTTTTCATGGGAGTCTGATGGCTGCAAGGCCTGTAAAATGGGCGTTTTCTCAAATAGGGTAACGCTGAGAATCTGTAGGATTTGGTAGAGACTCGCCTCCAGGCCCAACCTCTTCCGCACGATCGCCACCAGCACGTACACCGAGACGGCGATCCAAATCTGGGTCTTCACGGCGTTCTCGCTGGCGCCGTAGAACTTCTTGATCCGCAAGTGCTGCTTGACCCACTTGAAGAACAGCTCCACCTGCCAGCGCGAACGGTAGATCTCGGCGATGGTCAGTGCCGGGAGCGCGAAGTTGTTGGTCAGGAACTTCAGCCGCTTGTTCGTCGCGGCGTCGACGTAGCTGACGCGCCTCAACGGGTCCGGATAGACTTTGGCCGATTCGATGGCAGTCAGTATGACGGTCTGATCCGAGCGCACGCCCGTAGATTTGTCGACGGGATGCGAGTAGCGCCGTTGGAGCAAGATGTTCTTCTTGGTTCGCACGACGAAGAACGACGAGCAGAGGGTGAACACGAAGAGGCGTTCGAAATCCACGTAGGCCCGATCCATAACGTAGAAGGCGCCGGGCTCGGGTAGGAACTCGTCGAGGATGTTGACGTCGTGCGTTTTGCCGTCGGTAATGCGGATAAACGTGGGGATGTTACCGTGCAGGTCCAACAGCGTGTGCATCTTCACGGCGGCCTTGCGCCGGCGGAACTTGGCCCACGGGAACAGCGAGAGGCACAGGTCGATGGTGGTCGAGTCCAGAGCGTAGAGACTTTGATTGAGATCCACGCCGATCGGATCGCGGGCATACAAGGGCCGCGCGATGCGAATCAAGGCCTGAGCGAAATCGGCATAGATCCGCCAGTCGCGCGACTCGTTAGCGTCGGCCAGTGTCGAGCGCGCGACGTTGCCGCGGAATCCCATGTGGTAGAGCTTGCCGCCAAGCGAACGCAGGCACGCTTCGATATCGCGGAGGCTTTCGCGGTAGGTCAACTGGGCGAAGGACATCGAGAGGAACTGATCCCAGCAGGAGAAGCTGCGCGAGCCCCGGTCGCCATCGTAGCGGGCCACACAGCGCCGGAACTCGCGATCCGGAAGAAAGCTGATCAACTGCGCGAATACGGTGCGGCCCAGATTCATGAGCCATTGTCGGCTCAGGACGGATGACGCTCAAACGGCGCACCGCCGCTCAAATCGCGGCAAGAAAAAACAACACCTAACCCACTTTTCTACAACCAGTTGCAGGCCGCCCACCGCTTATCAGCCGGACAGTAGTGGTTCCATGAATATTCGTGTCGACAAACTCTTGCATGCTGTGAGTGACGACATGAGGCTTGTGTAACGTTGCGGCATGAAAGACAGCACGCACACCCGTCATACAAGTTCTAACGCATTCGCGATCGGTGATCGATCCAACCACCGTCGTAAAAGGTGATGGCTTAACATCCAGGCTGACGACCTCGCAATCAGCGTCCCTCAATGTACGGACTAACGCCTCGCCCAGATGCCCAGAACTACCAGTGACGAGGATCTTCATTCCCGCTCACTTGAGTGCCGGCTCCGCGCACCTTCTTGCACTCACTTCCGCGTAGTCACCTTAGGCAGCTCCAACGGCTCAACTGGCTTAAACAACCCAAACGCAAACACCGCCGTCGCCGATGCAATCGCCACATGTTGCTCGCCATCCACCTCATAAATCACCGGCGAAGCCGTCGACAACTCGCCCATATTGAAGTTCCACAGATGCTCGCCGGTCTTCGTGTCCAGCGCCACCAACTGCCCCGCATCGTCGCCCGAAAATAATACCCCGGTCGCCGTCGACACCGTCCCCGTCCACATCCGTCCAAAGCCGGTCATCGGATACTCCCAAGCCCGCTTGCCGGTTTTGGGATCGATCGCGCGCAGGATTACCTGCCCGCCTTCTTCCGTCGCCCCGCCGCCGGGAAAATTCTTCATCGGTTCGGGCTCCTGCTCCGACAAGTTGAACCAGCCGCATTGTTCGAGCGTCAGCACGTAGAGCAACCCGGTCTCCGGGTGATACGTCTGCCCCATCCAGTTGGTCGCGCCCTTGACGCTCGGGCACACCCAGTTGCCCTCCAGCGTCGGGTCCATGTCGGGAATGAGAATCGGACGCCCATCTTTGCCGATGCCGCTTGCCCAATTCACGCTATCCGTCAACTGTGTCCCCCGCAGGAACTCGCCGGTCTCGCGGTCCAGCACATAGAAGAAGCCGTTGCGGTTGGCGTGCAGCACGACCTTGCGCTGACGGCCTTTCCACTTCATGTCAATCAACACCGGCCAGCTTTGCGCGTCCCAGTCGTGCGTGTCGTGCGGCGTGAATTGGAAGTGCCATTTCATCTTGCCCGTGTCGAGATCGAGCGCCAGTAGCGAGCTCGTATAAAGGTTGTCACCCGGACGCACTGCGGCGTTGAAGTCCGGCCAGGGGTTGCCGGTCGTCCAATAGAGCGTATTCAGATCCGGGTCAAACGTGCCCGACAGCCACGCCGCGCCACCGCCCCACTCGATCAAATCACCCCAAGTTTCCGAGCCCGGTTCGCCCTTCGCCGGGACGGTGTAGGTGCGCCAGATCTCTTCGGCCGTCTCGGCCGACAAGGCCGCAATGAAACCGCGCATCCCGCTGTCGCCACCGGTGCTCCCGACGATCACTTTGTCCTTCACGGCCAGCGGCGCCGAGGTGGACGTGACGCCGTCTTCGACGCTCGCGTAATTCTCGCTGAAGATCACCGCGCCTGACTGCCGGTCGAGCGCGGTCAAGTAGTTGTCGCTGGTCATTAAGTACACGCGATCGCCCAAGATCGCCGGGCCGCGGTTCGGACCCGATTCTTTCGCCCGTCCATCGGCATAGCTCCAGATCAGCCTCCCGGACCGCGCATCGAGCGCGTACAGCGCGTTCGTATTCGTCACATACATCACGCCGTCATAGACGATGGGTGAAGTCTGGAGCCGCACCGAGTTCGGCACCCGGTATACCCATTTGGGGACCATCGACCCGGCGTTCTCTGGCGTGATCTGCGTGAGCGGACTATGGCGCCAGCCGTTGTAGCTTCCGGCGTAGGTCAGCCAATCCTTGCCCGGGCTCTTGAGAATATCTTCGTGCCGAACTTGCGCCGTCGCCGCGCTACACAGCGAGAGAGCCAGTACCAACCAACGCATCACTCGCTCTCCTGTTCACTTCCGCGCAAGCTCTGACGCGCCAAGAACGAGAAGAGGTTCTCGAGTTCATCCTCCGACAGCCGCGCACCGTAGTCCGAGGGCATCGGCGAACTCTCGAGAATGTCGAGTTCAGCCACATCGCGCGTCGAAATTAGATGCAGCTTCCCCTGCCCATCAATCACTTGCAAGGAATAGTTGTCGCGATTGCGCGCTACGCCGCGAATCGTTTCGCCGTTCTTGAGCTTCACCGTGACCGCTTCATTGCCAAGAAAGTAGAGCCCCTCCGACGGATCGAGCACCGACTCCTTGATCAAGGCCAGCGGACGCAGCCCGCCGATATTCGTCAGGTCCGGACCGAGCCGTCCGCCCTTGCCGTGAATCGCGTGACAGTTCGAGCAGCCCGTTTTCTCGCTCCAAAACACTTTCTCTCCCGCCGCCGCGTCGCCGGGCGCGGGATTCTCGGCCGCCGGACCGATCAGCGCATGAATAAACGCCACCAGGTTCCACGTCTCGTCATCGGAGAGATTCGTCGGGGGCATGCTCGCGCCCGGCAGGCCGTTGCGGATGAGCGAAAAGAGCTTTTCGTCACTCAGCGGATGCCACATCGGCCGCCGCACCAGATTCGGGCCGCGTCCGCCACTTCCATCCGGCGCATGGCACCCGGCGCACGAGCGTAGATAAAGCATCTCACCCGCCGCAATCGCCTTCGGATCGCCAATCGACGGATGGTTGGATTCACTCTCGTAGCGCCCGTGCTGAGCCATGAGCGGCACGGCGAGCAGGAGCATCCAAGGGAGTGTCCTCATGACCAGATCATCATATAGCAAACTCCCGCATTTTCGACCGTCGATCGCGCACGTTGAGAGGGTCAACAACACCGGTCGTCCAATGCTCTCTACGTCGCGAAATGACTTGTGGGATCTTGTGCCTCGTGCAGTACTTCAACGATGAGAATGCCCGCCTCAACCGGCCTGTAATAGACCACGTGGGATTCGTGTATAAACCGCCGATAGCCTGGTTGGATCCACCCCTGAGCGGTACCCATGAGCGGGTTCTCAGCGAGAAGCGCAAATGCCTCATGCATCCCGTTCAAGTAGCGCTTGGCGGTTCTCAGCCCAAATCTCTGGATGGAGTACCGGTAGATGTCCTCAATCCGCCGTTCGGCTTCTCGGCTCAATTCATAGTCGGCCATCGGCGCGCAGCTCGGATTCGACCCTCTTCATGATGTCGGGGACTTTGTGCTCGCTGACGCCGCTCGCCTCCGCCTCGGCTAACATCCGGCGAAGCTCTTCAGTCGCTTCCTGCCGCTGCTGTTCGCGGCGAACCAGATCGCGGAAGTACTCGCTGACATTGCCGTACTGCCCCACCTCGACACGGGACGCGACGTACTCACCCATCGCGTCCGGCATGGAAATCGTCATCTTGGCCATGGTAGTTCCTCGGATTAAGTATGAACTAATCCGATTATATCGGATCATGGCCGATGCCATCACTCAATGGCGATCTTCGAAATGTCCACCGAGGGCTTCGGGAACTCCAGGTCCATACTCTCCAACTCTTCCACGATGATGCTGGCCACAGCTAGATTCCGAAACCACTTTCGATTCGCCGGAATCACATACCACGGAGCCCACTTCGTACTGCACTTCGATAGCGCCGCTTCATAGGCCTCCGTGTAGTCGTCCCAATACTGCCGCTCCCGAAAATCCGCCTCTGACACCTTCCAGTGCTTATCCGGATCGTCAAGCCTCGCCTGTAACCGCTCCGTCTGCTCTTCCTTGCTGATGTGCAGAAAGAACTTCAGAATGTGGACTCCGTTCTCCGCCAGAATCTTCTCGAACGAATTGATCTGCTCATAGCGCTTCGACCAAACCGACTTGGGAGCAAGATCGCGCACCCTCACAACAAGCACGTCCCCGTAGTGCGACCGATTGAAAATGCCGATTTCCCCCTTCGCCGGACACGCCTGGTGAATGCGCCAAAGAAAGTCGTGGCTGAGCTCCTTCGACGAAGGCGCTTTGAATGACGCGACACGACACCCCTGCGGATTCAACCCGCCCATCACATGCCGAATCGTGCCGTCTTTGCCGCCCGCATCCATCGCTTGCAGAACGACGAGCAACGATCGTTTGCTCTCCGCATATAGCTTGTACTGCAGCGCGTACATCTTCTGCCGTAGGCCCTCAAGCTCCACGGCGGCATCTATCTTCGACCAGCCGTCTTTCTCGTCAGGATCCCAGTCCGACAGGTCGACCTTCCCCTTCCACGGCTTGACGCGCAGGTCTTCGTAGAACGATTTCATGCGGTCAATCGTACCAGCCGTTGCACACAACGAGAGAGTGCCCCCGATCCGTATATAAGATGGAACCTTCCGAGGAAATGTAGTTGCGTAGGGCTCAGACCGGCTGTTGGAACCTCGGTCGCGGGCGAACGTGCTTTCACCCAGTGGGTGTTAGCTCCATCGAAACCCACGTCTGAAGACGTGGGCTATTTTCTACGGCCCCGCTGGGGCCGCGAGGCGTGCCGTGCCCCTGGATTCGTGTGTGTGTCAGGCTGAGGCAACGTCTCGGGGAAACCTGGGTTTTCGGGCGGACGTGCTTATGGACAGATTACGGGAGTGCCGAAACCGTCACTCCCGCCCTGTAGTACGTTGATACCTTGAACACCCTCGAAAACATCCGCGTCGTCGATCTTTCGCAGAACCTCGCTGGACCCCACTGCACGCAAATCCTCGGCGACCTCGGCGCCGACGTCATCAAAGTCGAACCCCTTGCCGGCGATCCGGCGCGAGCCTGGGGACCGCCCTTTTGGGAAGGCGAAGCGCCGCTCTTCCTCTCCGGGAACCGCAACAAACGCAGCATCGCGCTCGACCTGAAGTCGGCCGGCGGGTGCGAGGCGCTCGACCGCCTTGGCGAATCGGCCGATATCTTCGTGCAGTCCTTTCGCAAGGGCGTCATCGAATCGCTGGGTTTCGGCCACGAGAAGCTCCGCGCCCGCCGGCCCGAGTTGATCTACGCCTCGATCACCGGCTTCGGCGCCGAAGGCCCCTTGAGCGAAACCCCTGGCTACGATCCGCTCATCCAGGCCTACAGCGGCATCATGTCGATGACCGGCCATCCCGACGGACCGCCCGCCCGCGTCGGCGGCGCTGTCGTCGACATCGGCACAGGCATGTGGACCGCTCTCGGCATCCTCGCCGCCCTCCGCGAACGCGACCAAACCGGCCAAGGGACGCACGTCGAATCCTCCCTCCTCGCCACCTCGCTTGTTTGGATCAGCTACCACCTGACCGGCTACCTCGCGGGCGGCGAAGTTCCCCACCGCGCCGGCTCCGGCTTCTCCATGGTCACTCCCTACGAAGCCTTCCCAACCCAAGACGGCGATCTCATGATCCTCGCCGGCAACGACGGCATCTTCAAGCGCCTCTGCGAAGCGCTCGAAATCCCCGAAATCGCCGACGATCCACGCTTCAGCACCAACCCCACCCGCGTCTCCCACCGCCAGGAACTCACGGGCATCCTCGCATCTCACACGCGTGGGCGCACGACCGCAGGACTCCGCACGCTCCTTGAAAAACACCGCGTCCCCTGTTCCCCGATCCAGGATATTCCGCAAGTCGTCAACGATCCCCAGGTCGCCGCCGCCGGCATCTTCGATCCAACTCCGCATCCGCGCATCCCCGATTACCGAGAGGTCGCCTTCCCGGTCCGTTTCGACGGCAATCGCTCTCAACCCGCTCGCCCCGCGCCCCAACCCGGCGAACACACAAACGAGATCCTCAGCGAGCTCAACTACACCTCCGGCCAAATCCAAGCCCTCGTCGAAGAACAGTGCGTCGGCATGCAGCCGACAGCGCCCAGCAATTCATAGGCGGATTGCCCCAACTGTTCAACGTCGGCGCACAAAGGTGTAACATGGGCACGCAGTACGTACCCAAGGCGTCCCCATCGCGTCACTGCCCAACCACACCACGGGAGGTCCAACTATGAAAAGCCACTTCGCAGCCGCACGCAAACCTATCAGCCGCCGCGCCTGTCTCACCTTCCTACCCGCCGCCGGGCTCGCCGGTGGCACCACGGCACATGCCTCCGCCTCCCGCACCGGCAACATCCGCACCATCGACGATCTCGACACGCCGGCCATGATCATCGACATGGTCGTCCTCGAAAAGAACATCCGCGAAATGCAGCAGGTCTGCAACAACGAAAATATCCCCCTTCAAGTCCACAGCAAGACCCACAAAATCCCCGAGATCGCTCGCATGCAGATGCGCGCCGGCGCCATCGGCATCTGCTGCCAGAAACTAGGGGAAGCCGAGGCCATGGTCGAAGGCGGCGTACACGAAAACATCCTGGTCCCTTACAACATCGTCGGAGAAGCAAAGTTGATTCGCCTCGCCCGCCTCTGCAAGCGCGCCCGCATGACGGTCGCCGTCGATTCCGAGATCACCGCTCAAGGCATCTCGCGGCAACTTCAGAAGGACGGCGCCTCCGTCCGCGTCCTGATCGAGCTCGACACCGGGGGCAAGCGCACCGGCGTTCAATCCCCACAGGCCGCCGTTGACCTCGCCAAGAAGGTCGACAAGCTGCCCAGTCTCGAACTCCGGGGCGTCATGACCTACCCCAGCCGGCCCACCGCCAAACCGTTCATCGAAGAAACAGTCAACCTCTTCAAAAAGGCCGGCCTCACGATCGACGAAATCAGCGGCGGCGGCACCGGCAGCGAAGCCAACTCGAAAGCGCTCGGATGTACAGTCACCCGCAGTGGCTCCTATATCTTCGAAGGCCTCCGCCGTATCAACTCAACCACCAACCCGCCCAACCCCGTCACGTGTGCGACGCGCATGATCGTCACTGTCGTCAGCACTCCCACTCCCGAGCGCATCATCATCGACGGCGGACAGAAGACCTTCGCGCGCCGTCCGCCCAACCCTTACGGACACATCATCGAACACACCGACGCGCATATCTACGGCATGTCCGTCGAACACGGCCACGTCGATGTCAGCAAATCCAGCCACAAATTCCGCGTCGGCGAAAGGCTCTCCGTCATCCCGCTCCATCAAGGCATTACGATCAATCATCACGACGAGGTCTACGCCGTCCGTGACGGACTCATTGAGGCCGTCTGGCAGGTCACCGGACGTGGTCGCGTCCAATGATTCCGCGACGCCTAGGTGCTGTGAAAAATCGGGGACAGTCCGCGGCGCGCCGCTTGAAAAGGCTACGCACAAAGAACTTAAGTGGGCGGCGCTTGGGACAGTCCCCATTTTTCACAGCCTCAACTGCTCGTCCTTCCAAAGGAAGACATCCACTCATGCCCATCAAGAGAATCCTGCTCATCGCCACCGTCGCCGCTCTATCAGCCATCCCCGCCGCCGCTGAAGTCGTCCGAATCGAAATCACCGAAAAGATCTCCGTCCTCAACGGCAAATCCTTCGGCAAGACTGGGCCCTACGACCGCTTCATCGGCAAGGTCTATTTCGAAGTCGACCCGAAGAACGAGGCCAACCGTCGCGTCTCCGACATCGACTACGCCCCCCTCAACAGCCGCGGCCGCGTCGAATTCTCCGCCCACCTCGATCTGCTCGTCCCCAGCGAGCCCGCCAAGGGCAACGGCACCGTCTTCTACGAAGTCGTCAACCGCGGACGCAAAGGCGCCCTCAACAAGTTCAACCTCGCCAGCGGCTCTTTCGACCCGCGCGAGAAAGACCACTTCGGCGACGGCCTCATGCTCAACGAAGGCTTCACCGTCGCTTGGATGGGCTGGCAATACGACGTCCCGCCCGAGCCCGGCCTGATGCAATTCTTCACGCCCACCGCCCGCGACGGCGACAAGCCCATCGTCGGACCCGTCCGCTCCGACTTCGTCCCCGACAAGCCGATGCACAGCTTCCACGTCGCCGACCGCACCCACATCCCCTATCCCGTGCTCGACCCCGACGACCCTGTGATTCGCCTCACCGTCCGCGACCGCATCGACGCGCCCCGCAAACTCATCCCACGCGATGAATGGATCTTCGCCGCCGAAAAAGACGGGCGCCCCGTCCCCAACCGCACTCACGTCTACGTCAAGAAAGGGCTCATCCCGGGCAAAATCTACGAAATCGTCTACCGCGCCCAGGACCCCAAACTCGTCGGACTCGGCCTTGCGGCCACCCGTGACCTGATGTCATTCCTCAAATACGGCGGCGGCGACAGCTACGACGGACCCCTCGCCGGCTACCACCGCCACATCAAGCGAACCATCGGCTTCGGCTCATCCCAGAGCGGACGCTTCCTGCGAACCTTCCTCTACTTCGGCTTCAATAAAGACGAGCATGGACGCCAATCCTTCGACGGCCTGTGGCCCCACGTCGCCGGCGGTGGACGCGGCAGCTTCAACCACCGCTTCGCACAACCCTCGCGCGACGCCCGCCCGCACTTCAACTTCCTCTACCCGACCGACATCTACCCCTACACCGACATCGCCATCAAAGACCCCGAAACCGGCCGCA
Organism: Bryobacterales bacterium; assembly: GCA_965206655.1. GTDB lineage: Bacteria > Acidobacteriota > Terriglobia > Bryobacterales > UBA6623 > JAPPLB01. The sequence goes on from CBDBKC010000035.1 coordinate 304,208, forward strand.
ACGAAGGCATCCTCTCGCGCACACTCAAGCAAGATGTCGCGCCGAAGATCTTTTATAGCAACTCGTCCTACGAATACTACGGCCGCTCGGCCTCCCTCATCCACACCACGCCTGACGGCGAAGCCGACGCACCCATCCACCCCGGCACCCGCATCTACATGTTCAGCGGCAGCCAGCACGGCGCCGGCAGCTTCCCGCCCGGCGTCGGCGGCGCGCAAAACCCCTCCAATGCCAACGACTACCGCTGGGGCATGCGCGGCCTGCTGCTGGCACTCAATGACTGGGTCGCCGGCAAAGCCGAACCGCCGCCCTCGCAACACTCGCGCATGTCGGACCATCAGCTCGTCCCGCTCGCGGAAATGCGCTTCCCGAAGATTCCCGGTGTCGAAATCCCGAAGCGCATGCACCACGGCTATCGTGTCGACTACGGACCCGACTTCTTATCAAAGGGAATCGTAACCATCGAGCCGCCCAAGGTCGGCAAGGCCTTCCGCATGTTCGTCCCGCAAGTCAACGAAGACGGCAACGAAACCTCCGGCATCGCCATGCCGGTCATCCAAGCCCCGCTGGCAAGCTACATGGGATGGAACCTGCGAGCCCCCGAGATCGGCGCGCCGAAAGAGCTCTACAGCATGCGAGGCTCCTACGTAGCCTTCCCCAAGACAGCCGAGGCCCGGAAGAAAACCAAGGACCCCCGCCCCTCCATCGAAGAACGCTACAAGACCCGCAAAGCCTATCTAGAAAAGATCACCAAAGCCGCAAACAACCTAGCCGAACACCACTACATCCTCCCCCAAGACATCCCCGCCATCACCAACCAAGCCGCCGAGCAGTGGGACTATCACATGAAGAACTAGGCTTCGGGCCGCCTCAACAGAACTCCAAGCCGCGAGCGTCAGGGGCTGTGAAAAAACTGGGGACAGTCCACGGCACGCCGCTTGTGAGCGCTGCGAACAAAGCAGTTACGCGGGCGGCGCTTGGTACAGTCCCCGTTTTTTCGAACTCCAAGCCGCAAGCGTCAGCTTACGTCGACCACCCCACTTCCCCCAACCCCCGCCGCTTCACCCCGCTAATCTCCCGCACCTTCCGTTTGCCGGCGGCAAAGTTGGGGGCGGCCCTCGGTCTGCGATTCCTTATAATTGGGTGTGCTAGCCAATCGCCGTGCCGCACTCCTCACCGCCTCCTTTGCGGCCGCCTTACTGCTTGGCGGCATCGCTTGTAGTGCTGAAAAATCAGAAATTCAGATTCGCGAGGCGATTCGCCAGCACCTCGCTACACGCACGGATCTCAGCAAGATGGAGATTGAGCTGGATGCGGTCGACTACGACGACAACCAGGCTACAGCCCGCGTCACCATCAAAGCGCGAGAGGACGAGAATGCCCAAATGCAATGGGTCTACCAGCTTCGAAAGGTGGGCTCCGAGTGGCAGGTGCAGCCGTCGGAAGAGAACGCGGGACATGGGGGAGGAGCCGCTCCGCCAGCCTCGCGCCTGCCACCCGGGCACCCACCCGCCGTCGGGACGCAGCCGCAAGGGGATCCGCGGATGCCGCCCGGCCATCCGCCCATCGGCGGCCCGCCTCCAAAGCAACAGCAGAGTCCGCAGGGACATCCGCCCGTAGTCGACCCACAACGATGAGCGAAGAAGCAGTGCCCCTAACGAACGGCTCGCCGACGAGCCGGCGACACGACCGTTCACGGGAGCTTTTCCGGCAAGCGCAGGACAAGATTCCCGGCGGTGTCAACTCGCCCGCCCGGGCTTTCCGCGCCGTCGGAGGCGACCCGCTTTTCATCGAGCGCGGCGAAGGCCCCCGTATCTACGACGCCGACGGGAATTCTTATCTTGACTACATTGGGTCGTGGGGACCGTTGATTCTCGGCCACCGCCACCCGGCAGTCACTGCGGCGCTCCAAGACGTACTCAAGACCGGCACTAGCTTTGGGGCGCCGACCGAGCGCGAAGTCGAGATGGCCGAATTGATTTGCGAGATGGTTCCGTCGATCGAGATGGTGAGGCTCGTGAATTCGGGCACCGAAGCGACCATGAGTGCGATTCGGGTCGCTCGCGGCTTTACGGGGCGGGATCTAGTCGTCAAGTTCATCGGCTGCTATCACGGACATGTCGATTCGCTGTTGGTGAAGGCGGGATCAGGTGTAGCGACACTGGGAATTTCTGATTCCGGCGGAGTTCCCAAATCGTTTTCCTCGACGACGATTCCTCTCCGGTTTAACTCGGTCGAAGCTGTGGAAGAATGTTTCGCTCATCATGGAGAGAAGATCGCCTGCGTCATTGTCGAACCCGTCGTGGGGAACATGGGTTGTGTGCCGCCTGAACCGGGCTATTTGGAAGCGCTTCGAGAGATCACAGCCAGGCACGGCGCGCTATTGCTATTCGATGAAGTGATGACGGGCTTCCGCGTCTCTCTCGGCGGTGCACAGGGGCTTTATGGTGTTCAGCCGGACCTGACCACTCTCGGCAAGGTGATCGGCGGCGGTCTTCCCGTCGGCGCTTACGGCGGCCGAAAGGATGTGATGAGCACGGTCGCACCACTCGGCCCCGTTTATCAGGCAGGGACGCTTTCCGGAAATCCGCTTGCGGTGGCGGGCGGAATCGCCGCTCTCAGCACACTCAAGAGTTCGCCGGATCTCTACAAGCACTTGGATGAGAAAGCCGGTCGGCTGGTCGAAGGCATTCGAAGGGCCGCTGACGATGCGGGCGTCGCGATGACGGCCAATCGCGTTGGCTCGATGTTCACCTTCTTCTTCAATAGCGGACCGGTCACAGACTGGGACAGTTCTTCGAACAGCGATACAGACTGCTTTGCCTCGTTTTTCCGGGGCATGCTTGAGCTCGGCTGCTACCTCCCCTGTTCCCAATTCGAGGCCGCGTTCCTCTCCGCCGCGCACACCGACGAGGATGTCGCGGAGACGATCGCCGCGGCAGGAAAAGCGCTGGGCGCAATGCAGTCGGGAGGGGCCTGACCCAGATCCGGGCCGACTGGGAGGTCTCGCAAGGTCAGACCATTTTCGTTTGAGAACGCCCCAGAGGTATCAATCCGCTGGGCCGAACAGCTCTCTTAGCTTTTCACTTCGATAAGCGAAGATCTTCTTGACGTCGCGGGCAACGAGGAGCCGGTTGATGAGTGCTCCGCCGGGAACGGCGTAGACAACATGATCTTCGGCAACTGTTGCGCCGTCCTCGTCGCGAAAAAGATGCTCGTGGTTCCAGAGGCGGTAGGGGCCTCGGAGTTGTCTGTCGACGAACCGGTGGGGCGGCTCCCAGGCGGTAATTTCACTTTGCCAGCGTATCGGCATGCCGTGGACATGAAGTCTGTAATCGATTTTGACTCCCTCGCTCATCTCGATGGGGCGTGGCGTGAGAACGTGAAAGCGGAGCCACGGCGGAGTGAGAGTCTCCAGATTGTAGGCGTCCGCGAAGAAGGCAAAGACGTCATGAACAGACCTGGGCAGCCGGACGGAACTTTGGTGCTCGAAACTTGTCATGACGCTTGGCGAATCGCGGGAGCAAGGATCGGACTACGTGCCCGAACGCTCAGCAAATAGAGCCGCTCCTCGGCACAAGCTAGTCCTCTTCTAGTGGGTGGTAGGTGACCCTAATAAAAGCAACGCCCAAGCGGTAAAGATGACGTCCCACTGGACGGCAGTGTACAACGCGTCCGGTCGCTTCGGTCCGCATGGAGTAATCAGAACTTAGCAGTTCGGTGGTGAGTTCGATCTCTTCCCCAACAGCGAGAGGCTTGGTGACCTCCATGCCGATACCGCCATAGCTAAAGTCCCAAAGGGTGGCCGTGATCGTTTCCGCCGGGGAGGTCCGGCGGACTGTGACCTGCGTGACGGCGTGCTTGCGGTTACGAGCGTGCCGGCGGCGGCCCTCCGCGTCACCGGTGAGCTCGAGATTCCGGATGTGTTTGCTCCCCGTCACGTTGCGACGCTGACTCCACCTGCTGGTCCTATTATGAATGGCCGGCCGGAGCGGTTCAGGGTCTTGCTGCAAAAGGAGCGTATAAGTCAGGTATATTGCTCCGGCTCCTCGTGGTTATAGCTGAGAAGATCTGTTGCCTTCTCTTGTCGGTGAGCCGCTGCTCGGCGCGGTGGGAGCGAGTTGGGCGTGAACGTTCCAAAGATCTAAGCGAGAGATACCGAATAGGACAGGCACGCTGAAACTGAGGCTCGCCAGCGCCAACGCCAGCAACGCGGACCCTGTTTCTTGCGCCGGAAACCATTCAACGCCAAGTGCGAGCAATGCGGCCGGAGGGAGGAGGTAGGCCGCCGGAGCAAGAAAAGCGCGGCGAACTACAGTCCGATGCGGTATCTCCATGACACGGTTTAGCCGCTGGAAGAACCACGCACCGGCTACCACAGCCGCGAGCGCCGAGCCGACCGCCAGACCTGTGATGCCCGCCAACCAATAGCCGGTGGTCGAGAAGACAACCGTGCAGAGGGTCCCGAGCAGCGCCGATCGCGCCTGTATCCCCGGCCGTCCGATCGCTTGGGAGATCAGACCGCCCAGCGACAGGGGGTTGGTGGTGAGATACGCCAGGCTGAAGATACGGATCCAGAGAGCCACGTCGTCATATCCGGGGCCAAGCCAGAGTCGGGTCAGCAGCGGTGCGGATGCGGCGACAAATCCGAGGACGGCGAATGACGCGAATGTCAGATATAGCGTGCCGCGGATGTAGAGCTCGTTCAGCGCCCGCCGGTCGGCTCGCCCGCTTAGATCGCTTGCGTAAGGCAATGCCGCCATCACGAGGAAGTGCGGCAACATACGTACTTGTGTCGAGACCTGCACAGCGGGCTGGTATCGGCCTAGCGCGGCTATGCCGCCCACGGCGCTAAGCAGCAGCCGGTCGAATCCGAAAGTGAGGAGTTCGCACAAACGCGCCACCTGAATCTTCCACCCGAACTCAAACAACTCCTTCCATACGCTCCAATGGACATGCCGTGTGGAAACCTGCATACGGTCGAAAAGCCGCAAAGAAACGGCGTAGGTGACGACAGCGACAAGCAACTTCACCAGAATCATCCCGACGACCAATCCACGGACGCCCCAACCGCCTTCGATGGCAACTAGCGCGGCGATCAAATTGCCGACGGACGTAAGGACGACCAGTTGATTAGCTCGGTCCATGCGCTGCAGGCCGGTCGGGATCGAGGAGAACACCGCCAGGGCGAGCGACAGAAAAAGCGTGGCCATCACGAAGGTGATGACGAACTGAGCTTCGTCGGCCAGCGAGGCAGGAACGGTTTCGTTGCCCCCTAGTTGGAAGACACGGAGCAGCGCGGGCCCGGCCCAAAGCGATAGAGGCGCGGATAGGACCGAGGCGCCTAGATAGAAGAAGAAACTTGTGCTGATGATTCGAGAAAACTCAAGCGGCCTCTCGTCCGGCTGCGAGTGCGCGATGTGGCGAACCAAGCTGGACTGGATGCCCATATCCGCCAGCGAAAGATAGCCGATCAGCAGGTTCGCCAGCGCCCAGAGTCCGAAGCGCTCTTGCCCGAGGTGGGTCAGCAGGTACGGCGTCAAAAATAGGCCGACGCCAAGCTGAGCGGCACGCCCGACGAGATTCCAGAGCGTGTTGTTGATCAGGCGTGTCGGATCAGAGCGGCTCACGGCGCTGCTCACCGGGGTAGATCCATCCAGCGAATGAGTGTTTGGGCCGCCGCGCGCCACGAAAACTTTTCGATGATATGCTCGCGGAGCCGCCCGGCGCGCCGGCGCGCTTCCTCGTGATTTTCGTAGACACGGCGCATCTGCGCGGCGAGGTCGTCCGTGTCGACTTCGCACCACGTCAGTTGCTCGTTCCACGTTAGCTCGTCCGTCTCCATGCAGCGCCCTACAGGTTGCAGACGGTATTGGACGGGCTGAACAAGTTCGGGCGGGCAGTAGTCGGTGGGCCCTCCGAAGAGAGGAAGAATCAACGGCAGCCCCATCGCGGCGGCATCGATGATCTTCATGCCAAAGCCCTCGCCTCGAAACGGAGCGACGAAAGCCGATGCGGCGGCATAGAAGGCGGCCAGGTCGTCCTTTGACAGGAAGTTCGCGTAGTAGAGAACCTCGGGACCTTGCTCTTGTTCGAGGAAGGCCCTCATCAGGTGCGTGGTAGAGCCGTAATCTTTGATAACAAGGCACACATCGTCGTCGCGGTCAAAGGCCTTTCGATAGGCATCGAGAAGCAAGTCGGTTCCGTATCGGTAAGGATCATGGGAGTTGACAACCGCCAGAAACCGGAAGCTTTTACGGGTGGCTAGAGAGAGAGCTTTCGGAGGGTTCACGAACTGCGGGGAATAACCGTGCGGCACGACTTCGATTCGGTCGGCCGGAACTCCAAGGTCGACCAGCACGGATTTTGCGAAAGTGGAGGGCGTAATCTTACGGCTCGGACGCCCGCAAAGCTCACCGAGCCAGGGGGTCAGGTTTCCCTGACGCTCAAACGAGAAATTCGTCACGAAGCACTCGATATCAGGGGCCACGAGGCGCGCCGCCTCTTGATAGTCAGTCCAGTAGTGGGCCCCAGGTCAAAGTGCATCGAGCCGCGGCGGTATCCTGCTTCCAACCCAAGGGGAAAGAGACGCCGGCAGGAACGCCTTCCTCTTCGACAGCTTCGGCTAGCTCTTCGCAGACCCAACGAAAGGCGTTTTGCTGATCAGGTAGCGCTATGACCAAGTCGGACTTCTTGCCGCTATTCCGGGGCCGCTTGGCCGGGGTGGTCAACGCCCTTTTTCTACGAAAGAGGAACGGTTCGATTCGGGGCAGAGATTCCCGAACCGGCTGCGGCTCGAATCCGTGCCGCTCGAACAGTGCATTCCACCATGCACGGCGCTCGAGTACGAGTCCGGCCGGCTGCCGCCCGGAAACGTCGACCATCGATTCGGGATATGTCGGTATTGCGGTTATGAGCCAGTCGTCAGTGATCCTTCCGAGATGCTCAACAAACGCATCGAGTTCCGGGATCGGAACGTAGTCGAGAACACCGAACACACAGAGACGGCTGTGACGCTGACGAACGTCTTGTAGCGCCTCGACGTCAGCGGCTGACTCGAGTTCGATGACCTGGCCGCCTCGATAGCCACGCTGTTCGAGTTCACTGAGGAACAGCCGGCTGCCGGGCCCCATGATACAGATCGTGCTCTCCAGGCTTGGAAAGGCGTAGCGCAGGAGTTTGGCGTAGGACCCCAGGCAGACACTGTCGTCAACGGGTGAAGACGGGGGTGAATCCGGGTTTTCTCCGTTCTGCTTGCGCAGTGGATGGATAGAGGGGAAATACCGTCGGGCAGCCCCTGGATCGCCTCGCAATATCTCGCGAAATGCGGCCGCGGCTAAGATCAGCGACTTTGCACGATCGCGGGGGTCGCGACGCGCAAGGCCGAGCAGAACTCGCTCGAAACTGATTTGTTGCTTCATCGCGTGCCAGGGAGTTCAGGGTTCTGAAGGACAACCCACTGTTCTGCTAAGCACTCGCGTTGGACTGCCAGCGCTCACGATGTTGAAGCTCTTTCGCTTTCACGCTGATATGGTACTCGTGAACCGCCCGGAGCAAACAGTAATGTAGGCCGGCTGTCCCATCGAGAAATCCGCCCCGAAGCAGGTACATATAGAGAAATCGCAGAAGCGGCCGGAACGGCATCCGAACCCACAAGCGCTTCATAAATCTCTTGATCCGGAGCGAGCCGTGCAAGTGCGAGTCAAAGCGGAGAGGCTCCTGCCGGTAGCGCCGATACACTTCCGCGTCCCAATCAGAATATTGGTTGTGCCGCTCGATATAACGGTACAGGTCTCGCAGGTCACGGTGGAGAAGGTCATGCTTGAGATACCCGACCTCGCCACGAAGGATTAAGTGTTCGTGGACTTTGCTGTCTCGCCGAGCCGGACCCTTCCGTCCACTTTCTCGTATCGGCCCAGCCCGTGCTTGAACAAGCGCAACGACCAACTCGGATACATCCCGGCGTGCCGCACCCAAAGGCCCATAAAGATAAGTCGGCGATTGATGTAGTAACCATCCACCGCATCAGCGGCCGAGACGGTTTGGGCAATCTCCTCGGCGAGATCGTCCGGGACGCGCTCATCGGCGTCGATGTACAGTATCCACTCGTTACGAAAAGGGAGATTCTCGAGGGCCCAGTCGTCCTTTGTGCAGGAGCCGTCGAAGGCAAACTGGTAGACGCGCGCTCCTCCCGTCTCAGCAACGGTGACGGTCTTGTCCGTCGACCCTGAATCCACGACGAACACTTCGTCGGCCCAGGCGACGGATTCGAGGCAGTCAGCGATATTCTCTTCCTCGTTTTTGACGGGAATGAAGACCGAGACCTTCGAAGGGGCATCGCTCATACTAAGCCACGACCTCCTCAGCGGTGCGAAACACCGTCTCGAAATGCCCGCCCCATTCGAAAAGTTTAGATCGTTCCCGGCCCGCCGCCGCCAGCCGCTTCCTCAACTCGGGATCGCGCGCCAATCGCATCCAGTGGGCTGCCAGATCCTCGGGGTCAAGGGGGAGAAAGTAAAGCGCGGCATCTCCACCGACCTCCCGGTGAGTCGGAATATCCGAAGCCAGGATCGGCAATCCCGCCGCCATTCCCTCCACGACCGTGAAGCTGAAGGATTCGACGTACCCGGCCGCTATCAGCCCATCGACAGACGCGTGCAATCTGGGCAAATCGGCATACGGCACATGACCGAGGCACGTAATCTGATCCGCGATCCCCAGCTCGTGCATGAGCTCGTACGCCTTCGTCGTGTCGTAGCCTCCCAGCTTGAGACCCGGTCTGAGTTCCGTTGTCAGCAGGAGGCGAAGCTTCAGGTCGGTCTTCTTACGCAAAAGCGCCAACGCCCGAAACACGGTCTCAAAGTTCCGGAAATAATTATAGAAACTTACGATCACGAAACGCAGTTCGTCTTCCCGGGCCGGAACAAGCGGAGCAGCCCCCGGCTTCTCTCCCGGGGACTGATGCCCGAACCACGAAAAGCGTTGCCGGTCGACCGGCCGGCCAAGTTCCTTGGCAAGAGCATCGCCCATGGCCTCAGTCGGCGTAATTACCGCATCCGCCGAGCGGGCCGAGCCGAGCACCAACTCGCGCTTCAGAAGGTGACGCAGAATCCACATCAAGTGACGCCGACGCCAAAGTTCAGACAAGAAGCGGCGTGAGAAATAGAGCGCATTCGCACTTAACAGCACTACGGGTACGGGACACGCGTATGGGCAAAAATTGCCGACGCACACCAGGACCTGCGCAGCCTCTCGTCGTAGCCGCCAGGGCAATACGACTTGTTCCCACGCGAGTCGCCCGAGAAACCCCGATTGAGCGAGGCGGCTCGTACGGATGCGAATATGCCCCGGGAGGTTCTGAAAATCGCCGGTTGCCGGCACCCACACCTCGAACTCATCCGACTTCCGCGATTGCAACCACCCAACGAGATGGCGCAGGTACGTCTTGCCGCCGCCCGCTGTTGACGCGATGGCGTTAATCGCGATCCTCATCGGGCTGAGACTGCCTCCAGAGCCCTGCAGACTCCCGCGGTCGCCGTATCGTAGTTCCAATCCCGGATCAACTCTCTGGATCTCTCGCCGAACCGCGCCAAGTCGGTCTCCGACAGATCGGCGAAAGCCATCAACGCGCCTGCAATTGAATCCACGCGATGTGGGTCAAACAAGAAGCCGTTCTCATTGGGGCGCACGAGGTCGGGCGCGCAGCCGCAGGCCGTCGAGACAAGAACCGGGAGTCCGGCCGCCATGGCCTCGTTCACGACAAGGCCCCAGCCATCCAGCAACGAGGGAAGAACCAGTCCGTCGGCCATCGCATACATCTTCGCCAAATCAGCCTGCGTGCCGAAGGGGGCGAAGAAGACCTTTCCCGGCGCATGCTCGGCTGCCGCCTGTTCCACTTCGCGCCGTTGCGGCCCATCCGCGACGAGCAGCAGCACGACATTCTCCCGGCTTGCCAACGCCATTGCTTCGATCAATCTCGGTAGGTTCTTCTTCGCGACAAAGCGCCCAGCGAATATCAGCAAACGACCGGGGGCTATGCCCCGCTCCTCTCGGAGTTCGGCCTTCCGCGCGCGAGCGCGGTCGGCGGCTTCAGCGAACACCTCGTTTCTCACCGCGAAGGGAGTGAAGAAACGGCGCTCGGGGGGAATACCCTGCGCGGCCCAGAAGCGATCATTCTCGATCCCGATCGTTAGAGCACCAGCGGATCGGTCGGCGAAATACCGGACAACCCTAGTGCGCGTGCGCGCCCAGCGAACCGGGCGGTTGGCGCGGCTCTTCAGAATATTCTCGGGCGTATGGTCGCAGCGCAAGAGGTAAGGAATGCCGTTCCGTTGGGCCCAGCGCATGACGCTGAACTGCGAAAGGTAGCTGTGTCCGTAGACAATCAAGCAGGTCGGTCGAAACTCCGCCAGCCGCTTGTTCAGAGATGGATTGACCGCCCCGAGAATGGGCAAGGAGTACAACGATTCAGGAGTGAGGCAGGGAACCGCTTCTCCCGGGTACTCGCCGTCCTTGCTCCAGTTCCGCAATGAATCCCGCGAGTGTAGGTAGAAGACCCTCAGCGCGATGCCGCCGGTCTCGGAGAGACGCACGAAAAAGGGTTCTCGGTAAGGGGCGGAAGCGACGGCGATCACCGCCAAGCGCGCTGTTTGACTCATGCCTTCGTACGCGCTTTCGGCGGGGACCCTCTCAATAAGTATCGCTGATTCGATGCTTCGGCCTCAGGTCCCGCTTTGTCTCACTTTGTCTCGCCACGTCGTGAGACAAGTAGGATCGAGTGGTTCGCGCTTCCAGCATACGAGAATTCAGCCAATTAATTTTGGAAAGTGGGAGTTGGAGCGTGCATGCGGCCTTCTCGCTCAAGGCCGCAGCATGCTACGGATCGCCGACGCCCCCACTGCGGGAGCGAATCGTGGCGAAGCGCCGGCCAACGTCGTTCGATGGCGAAAGCCCAAGCGCCGCGGCATCCGAAGCTGAGTGGTGACGGCGTTCAGGAAGAAAAGTTGAAATGTCAGGAACCAGAACATCCCACTGCCGGGAGCCGCCATCCAGCCTTCAAAAAACGAGTTAAGGAAAGCCACCCAGCAGGAACTTACGATTCCCGTTAACCAAGGATCCTTCACGGCCCGCGCGAAACGAGTGGAGCCGATCAGCACAATCAGGATGGCCGCGTAGAACGGAACGACTCCCAGAAGTCCTGTTTGGCCGAGGATCGCAAAGAAACTGGAACCCTGTTCCACTCTCAAGGTTTCGAACGATTCCAGCGACCAAGCCTCCTCACGACGGCTTGTGATTCCAAAACCAACCCCAAGTAACGGACTCTGTTGAAACGCTTCGATGCCCAGTTTCCACTGTTCCGTTCGAGCTGTCAGTAGCGTATCGTGCCCCTTTCCCTTGTAGAGCCAGTACTCGATCCTGTCCCCGAAGTGAGCCGAGGATACCATAAGTATCAGCACGGCCAAACCCGCGACGGCGGCGTAGCGTGTCAGCCGATTGCGTGGATGAATCCACCACACCGTCAGCAGGCCGCCGCCAAAAGCCGCAATGCTGGCTCGAGACCATGACTGCATCAGCAAGAACCCCGATCCAAGCGTCAGCATAGGGAGCACCCAAGCTAGGTTGTCCGGCTTTCTCTTGCTATAGATAAACGAACACAATAAAAGAGGCAAGACTACAGCAAGCATGACGCCCAGGCTATTCGAGTTGCCTGACAATCCGCGAAAAGAGCCTTGAACAAAGACCTCTCCGCCGAGACCCGTCAATAGGGCAAGGATGTTGATGACGAGCACGGGTGACGAACACGCGATCCAAGCGCAAGCCCATTTGCGAGCCGCCATGCCACCATGGATCTCGACTATCTTCGTCCCAATGGCGCCCGCACTGATCAGAGCCCACATCAGAACGCACCACTTCAGCAGCGACAAAGAGGGCGAAACGGAACTTAACCCTGAAAACGCCGCTACTACCGCGAACGCAGTCAGCAAAGCGACGAACGGGCTCCATGCCGCGCTGCTCCGAGATGTCCTCGTCGACACACAGCGCAGCGTGACAATCGCCGACGCCGCAAATAGGAATATCCAGCGAAACGTGCCCATGTACCACTGAGGAAGGGCATCGAAGATAGTGGGAAGCAACGCCGGCACGGTAGCGGCCACCGCGGCGTATTCGAGTGGGAGCGCTGCCGTGCCAAGCAGAGAAGCGAAGACGACAAGGATGATACCGCTGCCGCCTCGGTTGGTCAGAGCCCACAGCATCCCGATCCAAAGTATGATCAGCTCAATGGTGAGCCAGGCGCGTCCGTTCTTCTTCCTATACGGCTCCCGGCCCTTGGGCCGGCCAAAAACACGGGTCATGGCGCGACCGCCTCGTGCGAAGGCAGATCCTGCAATTCTTCTCCTCTCGGACGCCGGCTCGGCGACCGCGTGCGACGTGATCCCTTCGGGATGTGCGCGAGAATCGCCAGCGCCACAACCAGTAGGCCTGGAATCTGTAGAGGGAACTCTACTAAACTGTGGACCCAAACAGCTACTAACGGCACCGCATTCCCGAGCCAGACCTCCCTACGGCGCCCGCGGCTTAGCAACAAGCCGATCAAGACAATCTGGCAGGCGAAGCCGGTTATCCCCATTTCCATGCCGAATTGAAGGGGGTCATTGTGAGCATGGTTCCACCGATGACCATCGTCAAACGGGGCGAATGAGGGGAAAACGAGCTGGAAGGTGCCGAGACCGTACCCCGTCCACGGCCGCGTCCGCGCAAGTTCCCAAGTCGCGAGCGCCACTTCCGCACGGTTCATGTCCTTGTCAAGCGACTCGAAGCGGTCCAACAATCTCCGGGTTCCCGCTGCAAAGGTCAGTCCCAGCGCCAGGATGATCAGGGCCGCGACCTTCGCGAGTTCCCGTCCGCTCTCCCTAAAGCGGCGGCCCGTCGCAAGAGTGACAAACGCCACGACGATCAGCTCGCTCGCGACGATCACCGCCCCGGCTCGCGACGCACACACGACAACCGATGCGAGCATCAGCCCGCACAAGACGAAGTAAAGCAACTGTTTCTCGCTCTTCCTAAACAACCACCGCCTGAAAGGCGGTGGGTTCATTTACGACTGAAAGTCGGCTTGCGGCTGAAGCCGCCTGAAGAAGCCCCGGCTCAGAGCCGGCTCAAGGCTTGGTGGGCGCTGTGATCTTGAATCCCTCCTCATCCTCGTCCCATTGCTGGCTCTCGATGTACTTCTTGATCGTTTCCTCGTCCACCGCGCCCACCGTCGCGCAGAAATATCCGCGCGCCCACAGGTGTTGCCCCCAGTATCGCTTCCGCAATTCCCCAAACTCATCTTGCAGCCGTCGTGACGACCTGCCTTTTACATACTGCACCAGCTTCGACGGTGCAAGCTGCGGCGGTGCCGATACCAAGACATGCACATGATCCGGCGACACCGCACCCCGAATCACCACGACGTCTCGCGCTTGGCAGCTCTGTCGGATCAGGTCCCGTGTCCGCTCCGCCACCCTGCCCCGCAACACCTTGTAGCGATATTTCGTGATCCAGACCAGGTGATATTTGATGTCGTAGACCGCGTGCGCCCCTCGCCGATATTCGCCCATCCTCCTATTGTCATCCAGACCCGCTTGAAGCTGACCGCCTGAAAGGCGGTGGGTTTAGACCTGGTGATGGAACTAAAAGCAAACAGCAGGGCACCAGGCAGTACCAGCTCCATCAGGACCGCGTAGTGATTGCGATCCACGAAAGGTCCGAATGGTTGTGCGGTGGGTGCTGGACGAAACCAATACAGCAAATCCGGCGAACTATAGAACTGCACAAGGGCTAGCACGGCTACGAGGAAGCCGAACCACGTAAGCAACAGCGAGAACCTGCTGCGTGTCGATTCATCACGAAACACATGGGCCCACATCAGGAAATAAGCCAAAAGAGCTGTCCACTTGAGGGCTTCACCGCTCGTCTGATAGGGTGCCGCCGACCATCCCATTACACTCTGCAGAACAGCCATCAGCACGATACCGATGAGCGGCCACGCGAAAACGTTCCCTTCCAACGGAAAAGGCCGGAAGGCCCGCCGGACAACCCAAACCAGCGCCAAAAGCATGATCGACACTTCAACAAACGTAAGCGCCCAGCGCTCCACGGCGCCGAACGCCATGACGGCGAAAACAAGAATCGTGAACAACACGTTCGCTGAGTGGACACGAAACTGATAACGGGTCATGGGGCCGCCTCCCGATCCAAGGGATAGAAGGCGAAACGACTCGCGTGAAAGCGACCGCTCTTGCGCGTTGTTCCAGGGAATCTCTCGTACTCCAAGACAAGGCCGATCAGACCTTCTTCAGGGGCCGTGACGTCGAAAGACACTGATTGCGTGTCGGGGGTCGACGGTAGGGACTCGCTCCTTGCCAGCTCGCGCCCGTTCTCTCGGGGCCCGGCGTAGGCGGTCCACCGCACGCCCGTGTTGCGGGCCAACTCTCGTGTGGAGTAACGAAAATCGAAGCGGTAAATGACGCCGGGTTGGACCGGCACAAGTTGCTGCAAAAGAGCGCTCGATTGACCTTGCATTCCCGTAAAGTGGAAGACGAGACCGTTCCGGTCATCCCCGAGCGCTCCAAGCTCCGGGCGTATGTCTTCCGACGGGAAGAGTCCCCAGTCGAACCCCTGGCCGCTCGGAGGTTGTCGCAGGTCGGCGTTTGTCAGGACCACGCCGGCTTCGAGCGATAGTGGTTCATGGGGTACGATGCCGGTGCTTGCTAAGCGATTCCAGATATCGAGAGCATCGGAGACACGTCCCTGCCGCTGCCAAGCAGCGAGGAGCCTAAGCGCGGAAACCCGGTCGGCCGGGATGAGATTGTCCTTGACTCGATCCCAGACCCTCGAGGCCGCCTCAATACGACGCGAGCCCAACAAGTAGGAAAGATAGCGACGATTCAAGTCCGGGCGGTCCGCAATCGCGTTCTCGAGGATGACGGCGTGGTCGTCAGAAGCTCGCCAGCAAAGTTCGACGCCGGGGTAGAAGGCCCGCGGCGAGAAAGCAATCGTTTTGCGAATCCAATGCCAGAACTCCTCAACTCGTCCTTGCCGCAAATAGAAGTTGGCGAGACTCCAGCGAGCCTCAAATCCGTGATCCACCTCGAAAGCCTTCTTGAAGTGCTGCTCGGCGAGTTGGGGGTCGCCTTGCCGTTCCGTCTGAAGCCCGAAAGCAATCCACGCCTCCGGATTGTAGGGCCCTAGATCCACTCCCCGCCGTATTGCCTGCATCGCTCTATGCGGATCATCGCCAAGGTCTTTGAGGGCCTGTCCGAGACGGATCCAGCCCTCGCCGTTGGAGGGAGTAAGTTGCACCGCGAGCTCAAGGTTCTCCAGCTTAGGATCCGCGATCCAGCGTTCTGCCAGAGTGCGACGCATTGAACCTTGGATGCAGAACCCGCACACCACGGCGACGACAGCCATCGCAACGAAATCGTGGGGACGGTTACGCATCCGCCGGCTGGGGCTGGCGGGCTTCGGGCGAGCAGGGCGAACAATTGAAGACATGAAACGGACGGATGGTGCTTAACTCACACCTTACGGCGGCTTGGAATCATTCGTCCCCGGTCGCCGGTCGCCGATTGTGAGCGGAGCCGCGGTGTCGGCCCCCGGCCCGACGGCAGTTGCCTAACTATCCTCGCTATCACGCCCGTAACCGTAGTGCGTGTAGTAGTAGTTGTGAGCGGACTGCGTGTCACTACGCACGTGATTCAGCACGAGGCCCATGACATTGGCACGAGCCCGCCGCACGTGGCGAAACGCGGCCGATACCATTTCACGGGACGTGTCCCCGGCCCGCGCCACGATTACTACGCCATCAACCAACGTCGAAAGAATCATGCTGTCGGAGGATGCGAGCAGTGGCGCCGAGTCAACGATGACGTAGTCATAGTCTTCTCGTAATTGATCGATGACCCGGCCCATCCGCGTTGTCAGCAACTCGGTTGGCTGAGCGGTGCTCGGACCGCGGGGAATGACGAATAGCGATGGGACATCCTCAATCTGCTGGGCCACTTCCCCCAGCTTGGCACGGCCCTCCAGCACGCACGACAACCCGGTCTGGTTTGGCAATGAAAACGTGGTGTGAACAGTCGGGCGCCGCAAATCGGCGTCGACCAAGAGAACCCGCTCTCCCGGATGCTGCTGGGCGATCGAAGTCGCCAACCCCATCGACACGGTGCTCTTTCCTTCGGAAGGAACGGCGCTTGTGACAAGCAGAACTTCCCAGGCCGCGCCCGGAGAGGATAGCATCAGGCTCGTCCTGAGCATGGAAAAACCTTCGATGAGACCGTACGCCTCCTGCGGCCGCTGGGCCGGCAAAACCGAATCGGAAGCCGACGGGAGCAGGTAAGCCTGTGGCTTTCTGCCGCTCGCGAGCTGAGGTAAATTCGCCAATACCGGAACGTGCAACCATTGCTCGACCTGGGCCGTATCACGAACCGTCCGGTCCATGTAGTCCGCCGACACGGCCGCTCCCATCCCCAGTAGTGTCGATACCAGAAAGGCCGTCAACAGGTACCTAGGTACGTTCGGATAAACCGCTACCACTGGCAACTGAGCCGCCTCCGCGATCCGAACCGTGTTGCTGTCGATTGAGTTATGCAGCCCGACTTCGTTCACAGTCGTCAGCAGTTGTTCGTATAGGGCCATCGTTGCGTCCGCTTCTCGCCGCAAAGTTCCATACTCGACGGCTAACTCCGACATGCGGTCAGCCTGGCCTTGCTTCTCCAGGTAGTTTTCCCGAATAGCCGCTTCTCGTTGGGTCACTTCACGGAACTCGGCCGCCGCCCGTTCGAGTACCTGTTTTCGGGCCCGTTCCAGCAATCCGTCTGATTGCTGAATCCGTGCTTCGAGTCGTTTGTAATTGGGATGAGGTGGGGTATCCACTTGACTCAGGTGACCCCAACATCTTGTGTTTGGGGTTCAGAACGGCTCGGCGTCCCAGTGGGCGATGATCGAGCGATACGGCGTCGGCTCCACAGCGACCGCTTGCTGAACCAGCCTGTAGAACAGCTTGCCCCGGCTACGTGAGCTGCGCCGGTTGAACCGGAAGACGAATTCGTCCAGATAGTAGTCCAAATGCTCGTGGCTGACCGCCCCTTGATGCGTACCCAGCAACCAGCGCTTGAGCAGCGAGATCGCTTTGTGCACCAGCGGAAGCAATTCCGACGCCTGCTCGCGGCGACCCTTGAGGAAGACGATGTGGTGCCGATAGCCCTTCTTCTCGAGTGGCTCGTAGCCCAGCCAGCCATCGGTGCGAACCACGCTGCCTGGCTCGATCGACTCCTCCACGAAGGGCATCAAGCTGGCCGCCGAGGCGTTGCGCAGGCGCTGCATACGGATCCGCCCCAGCCCGCTGCCTCTCTCCTCCGCGCGGCTACTGCAATCAATCCTTTACGCTCGATCTGGCGGCCGCGAACGCCCTCCTCCTCCGCGCCCCAGTAGGTCTCATCCACCTCGACGACGCCCGTCAAACGCTCGCGCCCCGGCCGCACCATCGCCCGCCGCAGCTTGTGCATCCAAGCCCAGGCGGTTTGGTAGCTGCCCAGTCCCAGAACGCGTTGCAAACCCAAGGCGCTGACTCCGTTCTTCTGCGAGACGACGTGCCACATTGCTCGGAACCAAAGCCGCAACGGCTTGCGTGTGTCCTGAAAGATCGTACCGGCCGTGACGGACGTTTGGCGACCGCAGGCAGCACATTCGAACCATACTTTGCGCACCGGCCAAGCTCGCTCAAGCCCACAGTTGGGGCAACGGAACCCGTCCCGCCAGCGCAGCGCGACCAGATAGTCCGCGACAGGCCTCTTCGGTGGCGAAGCGCGCCTCGAACTCGAGCAGATCGCGCGGGTAATCCTCCACGAGGCCGCATACTACATCTTGGGGTCACCTGAGTCAAGTGGATACCCCACTGGGATGATTCGGTCCGTACCGCATGCTGAGTTGGGCCAGGTCCAACTCCAGCGCCTCGCGGCGCTGGATCAGCGAAGCTATGGGCGACCCCTCCGTCGAAATCAGCAGGTCCTGCAGTTCCCCAGCTTCAATCGTTCGGTAGGTCATCTCCTTGCGCATGCGCTCCGCGCTGGTCGCAATCAACTCTTCCTGGAGGCGCTGCAACTCATCGTGGACCAGATCGCCGCGATCCGCCGATCTCGAAATACCGTGCCGCACCTCATACGCAAGCAGTTTCTGCTCGGCTTCCTCCGAGCGCGCTCTCAGATCCTCGAGCTGCAGGTCGAGCCACGACTGCAACTCCTGCGACGACTCGTGCCTCGAACGGTAGCCTTGCTGAATGAACGCCTTTGCCACGCTGTTAGCGACATCCCGGCACAGTTCCGGGCTTGGGGAGCGGTACTCGATCCCGACTAGATAGGTGCCGGGCACCATCTCCGCTGACAGGCCCGGCAGGCTCGATGGTTCCACCGGTGGTCCTTCACCTGGGTAACCAAATAAAGGACTGCGACCCAGCCCTAGATCCCGGACGACCGCCTCGATAAGTTCGGGGCTGTTGATCAGGCGAAGCTGGGTCTCGATGACCTTGCTCTCCGAGCGTATGTTATACGAGATCATCTCGCCACCAAGCCGGGTCATGCGGTTCAAACTCTCCAACTCCAGCAGAGCCGTCGCCTGGTATTCAGGGGTGATCTGGAACGAGTACAGCAGCGTCCCGGCCACGACCGCGAACACGAAACCTACGATCTTCCAGGCTTGGCGCCGCAGAACGCGGATATAGTGCCATACGATCGCCGTGGCATTTTCGTCGCCGACTTCTTCGCCGGGATAGACGAACTCTGCCAAGTGGCGCTCGTCGCCCGCCGCACCCGCGTCGCGATAGTCCCTCAACGCCATAGGAAACTCATCCCCTGCCACACGATCTGGAAGGCCGCGGCATCCGCCATCCGGTAGAGAATCTCCTTGCCCCGACTTGAAGGAAAGTAGACAACGTCGCCCGCCTGCACTCTCACATCGAACACCTCGAACCGGAGAATCTTCTTTACGTTGATCTCGATCCTCTCACGATCATTCGGCGAAGTCGTATTCGTGCGCAGGATGATTGCTTTGTTGTTGGACTCTTTTTGCAGTCCTCCGACCATAGCCAGAAGTTTGAGAAACTCCATCCCTTCCGGCTCGACAACATCGACAGCCCCGGGCTTGCCGATCGCGCCCATCAGGAAGGCCTGCTCCGCCGGCACGACACGTACCGTTTCACCGCCGTACAGAGGGACCGCCTGCGCCCCGTTCAGGCCGTCACGGAACTCTTCGGTTGGGATGCGTAGGGTTTCTTCGTTCCCGCCTGACTTTGCCGGCCTGGTGATCAGAATCTCGCGACTTGGTGAACTCAGCCCGCCGGCCTGGGCAATCGCATCCAGTAATGTGGTCGGGCCGACAGCGGGGAAGACCACCGGCTGACGGACCGAACCCGTCACGTGCACCGGGTTGCCGTGGGCCTCTCGTATGTCGATGGAGACAATCGGGTCCACTAAAAGACCCTCGTCCACCAGCGCCTTCGCCACCGCCGCCTCGGCCTGTAGGTAGGTGAGACCTCGCAGCTCGACCGATTCCCTGCACAGCGGCAAACGCACAGTTCCCGACGGTGACACTCTCAAGGTGCGCCGGAACTCTGGTGCTTCGTAAACCTCGACCGCGACCAGGTCGTTGGCTCCGATCCGGTACTCCGGATACGGCGCCATGAATACTGATCTGGACTCCCCTAACCCCTGAGCGAAGCCGCCGCCCGCCGGAGGCAAGTTCCCCGGCCTCACGGGCCCTGGCCGGCTGGCGGGAACACCGGGCGCCGACGGCGCGCTCGTAGAAGTACTTGTTTGGGCGCCAAGAGTGAAAAGGAAACTGCCTGCCAGAACCGCGGGTACAACGAGGCGCAACAGCAAAACAGGGTGTGCCCTTGTGGTTTTCATGGAATGAGCTGAGCCATCAGCCTTCCTCGGGTCCGCACTCATACCGTCACAGCCCCGAAAACTCTCTAATGTAAATAGTCTAGACCAATATTGTCTGTCCGTCACTAGGTCTGAAAGTGGGCCTGGTCTTAGAGTTGCCGCTCTTCCCGGCGTCGTGGTCCCATTCGATCCTACCGACAGGTTCAGACGGAAGGCCCCGGCAGTGGCACGAATCTGACATTCGTGCTAACTTGTAGCGGTTTCGCTGATGCATATACCCGACGGCTTCTTATCCACACCGGTCTGGGCGGTACTCGACGTGGCCGCAGTCCCCACTGTGGGTTACTTCGTTCGCCGGACACAGCAGCACTTCGATGACTCCAAGATCCCCCTGCTCGGCGTCCTCGGCGCCTTCGTTTTTGCCGCCCAAATGATCAATTTCCCTGTCGTGGCCGGTACCTCGGGGCATCTGATCGGTGGCGCGCTTCTGGCGTTTACCCTAGGTCCCAGCGCGGCCACCGTCGTGATGACCGCGATCCTCTTCGTGCAGGCCCTGGTCTTTCAGGATGGCGGGTTGCTGGCGCTCGGCGCGAACGTTATCAATATGGCCGTTCTCGGTGTTTGGATCGGATACGCGCCGATGAAACTTTTCGGCTCTGGAAGTCGCCGCGCGCGCAGCATAGCCGCCTTCGCGGGCGGATGGTTATCCCTGATGGCCGCCGCTACATTCGCCGCCGTTCAGTTGAGCCTCTCGGCCGTCGCGCCGGCCGCGCCGTTGTTTGCATCGATGTTGAGCATTCATTCCCTGACCGGCGTCGCGGAAGGGCTGATCACGGCCGGCGTTCTCGGGACCATCGAACGCCTGACTCCGACTCTTGCCTTACCCAGGGAAGCTGCATGAAGCGCATCATTTTGGTGCTGGCCGGGTTGACCCTCGCACTCGTGCTGCTAGGGGTGCTCGTTGCTTCGTCTTGGCCCGACGGACTCGAGTCCGTCGCCGAATCGCTCGGTTTCGCGGAGCGAGCATCGGAAAACGCAGCATGG
The DNA here is from genome assembly GCA_965206655.1 of Bryobacterales bacterium. GTDB lineage: Bacteria > Acidobacteriota > Terriglobia > Bryobacterales > UBA6623 > JAPPLB01. Next base: position 325,174 of record CBDBKC010000035.1, read on the forward strand.
AGTCCGTTAGCTGACTATGAATTTCGTCCTATCCAGTCGTCCTGGCCGGCCCAAGTTACCGCCGGCCTGATCGGCTCGGCTCTGATGTGTGGCTTCGGCCTTCTCTTCGGCCGCTTTCTCCGTCGCGGTCGCGGGAACTGAGGTGCAGTCGCTCGCATTCGAACGCTGGAGCGCCGGAGATAGCCGCCTCCACAAGCTCGATCCGCGCGTCAAGCTGCTCGCGGTATTTGTGGTCCTGCTTCTGCTCGCTTGGACGGATCGCGATTCAGCTTCGGCCTTCGGGGGCTATTTTCTTCTTCTCACGAGTTTTCTGTGGGCGGCCGGAATACCCCTTGTCGGCAGCCTGTTAAGAACATTCATCGTCTTGCCGTTCGTTGCCGGTGTCGTGATCCTTAACCTTTGGGGCGGAGACCCTTCCCGCGCCATCATCACGCTCGCTCGCAGTATGCTCTCGGCTTACGCCGCCATAGCTCTTCTCTCGACGACGCCTTTTCCCGCCTTGATGCGGGGATTGGAACGTCTTCACGTCCCGCCATTCCTCGTCATGGTGCTGCACTTCGTTTATCGCTACCTGTTCCTGCTGACCAATCAGGCTCAAGACATGCTGCGCGCCCGTCGCTGTCGCGCGCCCAAACCCCGCCGCCGAACCCGCTTCTGGACCGCATCGGCCGGCGCCGTCGCGATCCTCTTTGCCCGCGGCTACGATCGTGCCGAACGGATCCACCACGCCATGTTGGCACGCGGATTCCAGTCCCATTTCCCGGCGATGCACGCGTATCAGACGCGGTCGGCCGACTGGTGGTGGCTGACGGGAGTTCTTGTGCTGGCGGGCCTCATCCAGATGGCGGCGCGGACTTGGCCGGTCTGATACTGTTCACGGCACGAAGCGATGGAACCTCTGATTCGAGTTCGTAATCTGCGCTACGGCTACCCTGATGGTACGCCCGCTCTCAGAGGTGTGGACTTCGAGTTGTGGCCCGGCGAAACGATCGCTGTCCTCGGCGCCAACGGATCCGGTAAGACCACCTTCCTTCTTCACCTACTCGGTCTGCTCGGCGGCAAGAGCGAAGGTGATGTCGTTGTTTGCGGCATGGCGGTCCGAAAAGAAAACTTCACCAAGATCCGTCAGATGATCGGCATGCTGTTTCAGGATTCCGACGATCAGCTCTTCATGCCGACGGTCGAAGAAGATGTCGCCTTCGGGCCGCTCAATATGGGGCTTCCGTCAGACGAAGTCGCGCGCCGCGTCCAACAGTCCTTGCGGCAGGTCGGCATGGAACACGTCGCCGGCCGTCCGCCCTATCACCTCAGCGCCGGCGAGAAGCGCCGCGTCGCTCTGGCCGGCGTTCTGGCCATGAGTCCGGAGATGATCCTTCTCGATGAGCCGTCGACCTTTCTCGATCCGCCGTCGCGGTCTTCCTTGGTCGAAATCCTGCAAAGCTTGCCGCAAGCGCAGTGCCTAGTGACGCATGATCTGACCCTCGCGCGTCAGTTGGCCACACGGGCCGTTTACTTTGAAAAAGGGGAAATCACTTTACAAGGCAGCGTAGAGGAAGTCATCATGCGAGCGGGCTGGGAGACCCCGGCCGGCGGCCCCGACACACATCCGTGATTCACCACTCACTCTGTCGCCACCAGCCCTTCGCTATGCATCAGGCTGTCTAGGAACCGCTCTCGGAACAGCAATAGCGTATTGGCGGAGCTCGATAGGCCCAAAACGTAGAGCACAACGCCGCCGCCGATGGCTCCCAGCAATCCAGCCCCGTAGGCAAGGGGGCTGCCGCCCGATGCTCCAATCGCGAGCACCCCCAGCACAGGCGCCAACGATAGAGGGAAGAGCACAAACTGTACCGCTGCGCGGATGCCGTGCCCCGCGCTTCCTCGTGAGATGCGGTCGGGATTACTCGGTACGGGGAACCGAACCGAAATGTAGTTGCCCACTGTGAATAGGTAGAGCAGCGCGGTCGCGCCGATCACGAACGCCTCAATCACAGCCAGTGGACTACTCATCATGCCGAACCATCCGCTGACCAGGCCAATCAAGATTATTTCCAGCACGGCATACAAACCGGCCGCGAAATTCTTTGCCAAGAGTAACGACTTCATGCCGATCGGCAGAAAGAAGTAAGCCTGCGCGGCCTTGCGGTCAAACCCGAAACGATTCAGAAACATCACCGGCCCCAGCAGCAGGAAGGAGTACAGGCTGATCACCGCCACGGCGTGATTTGTCGCCCAATTTCCCGACGAAGAGTCCTTCCAAAAGCCGAGAATCGGCAGCCACGCGAAGACGCCGAACGTAAAACCGAGGAAGAACGGCAGCCGGAAACGCGGGCTCCGCCACAGCGAGCGTACTTCTTTCTCAGCCAGCGCCGCGATCGGGTCCCCCGCCCACCCTGTCAGTCCGCGCAACAACCGCGTACCCAGCGCGTTCGCGGGCCGCCGCGCCGACGTGGGAAGATTGCTCAACTGCGACATCACGATCCCGAACTGCTGATAGCCGAAAACACCCGCCAGCCCGACCATGCTTACCAACCCCATCCACTCGATCCACCCGCCTTGACCGAGGCTGACCTCCGCCGCGATGCCCGACGGCAGCGCCTGAATCGGGAAACCACGAGCGACAACCCACATCTTCCGGACGAACTCCCGAAGCGTCTGGCTCCAAATCAACGCTTGCGGCAACATGAGAAAGCAAACCAACGCGACGACCACGATTTCGCGCAGCCGCCGCTGCCGAAACACCCGCTCAACGAAATTGCGGATCGCGGCCGATAGAAAGACATTTAGCAGCATGAACAAAGCGAAGCCCGCTGCCAGACTCACCTGATTCATCGAACCGGCCGTCGCGAAGCCCGCCCAGAGACCCGTCAGGACGATCATCATTTCCGCCCCTGTAGTCAGCCGCAATAGGCACTCCACCGTAAACAGCGTCGGCAGCGCAATCGGATAGATGAACGTTCGCCGCATGTCAATCGACACGCCCAGCGAAAGCGTCAGCAGCGGGGTCAGTTGCCAGTACCCCATGATGAACAGCAACATCCCGGGTAGAGCCGCTTCCAAATCCGCGGTTCCGATCAGATTGGGTATAACGGCAAACGCGAGCGCGATAGACACCCACACCGCGTACCAAAAAAAGGCCAGCGTTACCGAAACGCGGGCCCCGCCATCGGCCTTCGAGGAACTCAGAGAGTGCTGAAACGTGCGTACCTGCACATGCAGCAACGCCAGGATCTGATGGCGGGGACTCATTCAGAGCCAGTCCACATGAAGGGCTTCCTTATCGCCGCCAACGAGGCGGACAAATAGGTCCTCCAGCGTTTCTTCCGCCGTGCGCATCTCGGCCATCGATCCCTCGGCCAGAATGCTTCCGTTCGCGATGATCGCCACCCGGTCGCACAGGCGCTCGACGACTTCCAGCACGTGTGAGGTAAGGAAGACCGTCGCCCCGCGCTCGACTTGTTTCACCAGAATATCCTTCATTAACCGCGCTCCGACCGGATCGACGCCCTCGAACGGTTCGTCCAGCAGGAACAATTGGGGCCGGTGAATGAGGGCCGCCGCCAGCGCCAGACGTTTGCGCATCCCTTTCGAATATCCGGCGATCAGCGCGGTGGTGTCGATTTCGAGTTCGAATAATTCCATCAGTTCTCGCCCGCGGTCAATCGCCGTGCGGCTGTCGAGTCCGTAGACCCTGCCTACGAACTCCAGAAATTCCAGACCCCGCAGGCGATCAAACAGGACGGAATCATCAGGCACCACACCAAGCGATTGCTTGATCACGTCTGCCTTGCGCGGCATCGGCATGTCGAGCACTTCGACTTGACCGGCGTCAGCCTCGAACACCCCGGTGAGAATGTGAATCGTCGTTGTTTTCCCCGCACCGTTTGGGCCCAAAAATCCAAAGAAACTACCTCGCGGTACCGACAGGCTCAAGCCATCGAGAGCGAGCGTTTCGCCGAACCTCTTTGAAAGGCCCCGAATGCGAATCGCGTCGCTGGAAGGCGCCGGTAAGGAATCGGACACTGTCGCAAGCGCCGCCCGTGCAGCTCTCGTGTTCTCATCATCCATAAGCGGCGCGAATCGGATCTTCTGCTACTCTTCCCGCCCGCGAAACGGCAATGTACTTTTTTTCATGGCTCGGTGGGTGGGAAACATTGACTTCCGATTCCTTCGACATTAGCATGGGGTTAACACTGGCGAAAGGAGGTGATTCTGCTATATGAGTGAACCTGGTAGTACTTCTTGCGGGGTGGCCGATAGCTGAAGCGACTTCTCCAATAGTGCAGATGCCCGGACCCAGTGATCGGGTCGCGATTCCTGTGGACCGGCCACCTCACAATCGGCTATACATTCACGACGCCGTGGGCCCTTAGCCCACGGCCTTTAGAAACACTCGCCCCCGAGGGGCAAGAATCTCTCGGGGGTGTTCTCTTTTGTCCTTCTTCGTCTCATGTACATCCTCGGTATTGAAACCTCTTGTGACGAAACAGCGGCCGCGGTCATAGAAGATGGCGACCGCCTCCTTTCGAATATCGTCGCTTCGCAACTCCAGACTCATTACCGCTACGGCGGTGTCGTTCCCGAGATTGCCTCCCGCGAACACCTTCGCGCCATCGTCCCCGTTGTCCGCGAAGCTCTTGAGAAGGCCGGTTTGAGCTATCGGGACCTTGATGCCGTGGCCGTCACCCAAGGCCCCGGGCTGGTCGGTTCCCTCCTCGTCGGACTCACTTTTGCCAAAGGACTCACTTTCTCCCTGCACATCCCGCTCATCGCAGTCAACCACATTGAGGGCCACATCCACGCCGTATTCCTCGAAGAGAAGCAACGCGGAGGCGACATCGAACTTCCCGCGCTGGCGCTGGTCGTCAGTGGCGGCCACAGCCACCTATTCTTCGTGGAAAGATCAGGTGGCGAAGAACGCTACGACTACCGCCTGCTCGGAAAGACGCGGGACGACGCCGCGGGCGAAGCCTTCGACAAAGTCGCAAAGCTGTTAGGGTTCGGCTACCCGGGCGGCCCGCTTATCGACAAACTCGCGCCGTATGGCAATGCATCAAAAGTCACCCTGCCGTTTTCGCGGATGAAGGGCAATCAGCTCGACCTGAGTTTCAGCGGACTCAAGACGGCGGTCCTGCGCTACGTTCGGGCTGCCGACATGGAGGAAGAGATCAACCACCGTAAGAAACTCTTTGTCGAAGGCCGGCCCGCGACGCTTGAGCCTATCCTCGAGGTGACCCCGCAACGAACCCTTGATCTGATGGCGGCGTTTCAAGCAACGGTCGTTGAAGAACTTTTGCGCCGCGCCGTGAAAGCCGCCGAAGGTGTTGACGCTCGATCGCTCATCGTTTCGGGAGGCGTCGCCGCCAATTCCGGTCTCCGCAAAGCCTTCACGGCACTTCCTCTCCCGGTCTATTTCCCCACCCTCGGCCTTTCCACGGATAATGCCGCCATGATCGCCGCCGCCGCCTACCCTCGCCTCCAACAACGTCTCTTCGCACCCGACACCATTGCGGCCAAGCCGTCGCTTACATTGGCTTAGTCCCGATGTGCTTTCCTTGGGACGCTCAATGTTTCGGCCCCTTCGGGGCCGCGGGCACGGGCATGCCGTGCCCCTACATTTCATGCCTGCGCGGGTGAGCTAGACTTGGTGGATTTCGTCGCTCATCACGAAGAACTGAAAGCGTTCGGGAGGGAGGGAGGCGCTCAGGTTATCCGATACATCGGCCCAGGTCTGGTACGCCTTCTCGGCGAGCGTTGCGTTCAACAGGAAGAGAAACTGATCTGAGAAGAAGTCAATCGGCGGCGGCTGGCGGAACGTCAGCCGAAAGCCTACGGCGTTTCGGAGTTTCACTTCACCCTCCGCGACGCCCTTGTCTGACAGCAGGTTCACGAAGCTTGAGCGGCCCGCATGCGGCCAGATGTCGGGCTGCAAAAGGGGTCTGAGGGCGGGCTTTGTGTCGAACGTGATTTCACACTGCCGAATCCACTCAAGAATCGATTCGCCCCAACGCCACTCATCAAGGAACTTGCCGTATTGCTCGGCGAGGTTGATCGCCATCCCGAACTTGTGGTTCTCAAGGGTTCGGTCAGCAAGACCTCGAATGACGGCGCCAGCTACGAGCTCATCCCTCGAGACGATCTTCTCGGCTCGATCGACCGTCGACCCGAGGTCTTCGGGACTCGCCGCTTCCTTGAGTAGAAGCGGCGGCAACTCGTGGACGCGCTTCCCAGGAATCTCGACGTATTTGCGATCGCCAATGATCTTCATGGGACTCTCTTAACGCTTCGGCCACGCTGTACCTGTTCCTTGGACGGCTCTCTCAGGGACCAGGGTTTCGCTTGTTGTTGCAAAAATCATACTTCCAAAAAATGTTTTAGGCAACCCCGTGCCTTACCGGGGCGCCTTGTCCGGCGAACTCCTCTCCTGGCATGAGGGCCTCTTCTTACCAGATTACCTCGACATTCTTATCGGCTCTCCTGGGGTTCGTTCCTAGGAACGAGTAGGGTTTTCGTACCAGAAAACGCCCAGGTTATCCACTTCCTCACAGGTCAAGACGTCAAGATCGCCATCACCGTCGAGGTCGATCAGCTTGACGAGATCGAACTTGACGCCGGCGGGACCACTGATCGCGTGTCCGGCCCAGCGGGATTCCGTGGGGTCCTTGTCGTAGGAGATCCACATGACGCCGTGCTTGTCTCCTTTGGCCATGCCGCAGGAGAAGACGATGTCAAGCTTTCCGTCGAGATCGATGTCGGCGGCTTGCACTGCCTTGCCCAGGCCGATGTTGGGCGGAAGCCGAATGTCGTGGCGCTGCCAGGCGCCGCCCGTGCCGTCAGTACGGCGGTAGTAGAGGAGCAAGTCGGTGCGGTCGAGAACAAGCGCGTCTTCCAGTCCGTCTTGGTCGAGGTCGGCGAGATCCATGAACATGACTTCGTGTTCGTCGGTGCTTCCGATGCGGTGGATCGGCCAGGTGTCATGGGCTTGCGCCTGTCCCGGGTTTTCGAGCCAAAGGGCTCCCCTGCGTGGGCCCTTGCGATCGGTGGCGACGATGTCGAGATCGCCGTCACCATCCATGTCGGAGGCAATCAGAGACATGATCCAGCCGGCATCGTACAGCGGATGCCATTGCCAACCGGCTAGGTCGCGAGGGTTCTCGGGAGACTCCCACCAGCCGATCTGCCCGCCATCGTTCTTAGACCCCGCGACGAGATCGATGCCATTGTTGCCATCAATGTCGAGGGGTAAGGCGAACATCCATTGCTGTTTACCTTGGGATGCGGGAATTGGGGCTGTCTCCCAAGCCCCCGCATTGAGATAGTCGGCGGCGTCTTTGGGCGCCCAGTGGACGAACATCGTTCTCGTCTTACCTTCGCAGGAGCTGACGACATCCACCGCGCCGTCGTTGTCGAGATCAACAAATACAGCGTCTTCAGGGGACGCGACTTCGCCCACCGTGACAGCCGGCCATTTCTGCCGGGCGGAGGTAGGGCCGGGGTTCAGGTAGACGCGGAGGACCCCGCCTTGTTCCCAGCCGGTTGTAATGTCGAGTCGTCCGTCGCCATTCACGTCGTCGAGCCGAACCCCGTCGGCGCCGCGCGAAGAGTCGTCGATCGTATGGCGCATCCAGGCCACGGGCTCTTCCAGGGCTGGCGGCGAGGAAGAGGCGCAGGCGCTCAACAGGGCCGCAACACCGACCACCAAGCGGAACAAAGGCTTGGGCGTCGTCAAAAGGCGGGTCACCTGCTGTGGACTCGCACGAGCGAGCGGCTGAGGCCGGCAATGTTGGGCTGCCCGGCGAGACCCATCGATAGTGCGAGCTCGTGTTGGAGGATTTCGAGGAGTTTTTGCACGCCTTCAGCGCCGTAGGCAGCCAGAGCCCATAAGACCGGGCGGCCGAGTAGAACGGCGTCGGCCCCTAGGGCGAGGGCCTTCAGTATGTCGGTACCCCGCCGGAATCCGCCGTCGATGAGCACAGGGATACGTCCGGCGATGACGTCCGCGATTTCCGGAAGCATCTCGATCGTCGAAGGCGCGCCGTCGATCGCTCGGCCGCCGTGGTTCGAAACGATAATACCGTCAACACCGTGGTCCAGCGCTATTCGGGCTTCGGCGGAGCTGAGAATCCCCTTCACCAGCAACGGGACGGTGAGACCTTCTTTCACAGTTTCGATCTGGGGCCACGTCATTGATGTGCGGGCAGGGGTGGCGAGATTCCGCGGTGCGGTGCGCCCGTTGTGGATATCGCGCCATAAGCGAACTTTGGAGGGCGCACCGAGGGTGAGGCAGACCGACTTACAGCCTTGCTCGACGGCGGCGGCCGCCTGGCGCCGCACGTCGGCGTGATCGTCCGACGTGTCAACCTGAAACCAGGCCGAGCCTCCGGCTGCTTTCACGACTTCGGCAACCGGCTGGGCGGAACGCCCGCTGATCACCATGAGCGCCTTGGCGGCCTGCGCGCCGGCCGCCGTGGCGAGTTCACCCTCGGGATGCACCCGTTGGTGATTGGCGGTGGGGCCGACGAGAATCGGGCTGTGGAGGGATTGGCCGAACAGGTTCGTCGACAGATCCATTCCCTCGACGTTGACGAGAACACGGGGGCGCAGGGTAATGCGGTCGAAGAACTCGCGATTGCGGCGAAGTGTCGATTCCGAACCGGCGCCGCCGGCGACGTGGTCGTAGACCGCCTTGGCAAGCGAGTTCTCGGCGACACTCTCCATCTCGAGTGCGTTAACAACGCCGTCAAGAGGCGGCAAGCGCTCGGGCCAGTAGACCTCTTGGCGCTCCTGGCTTTGTGCGGCTACATTGGCCACGAAAGGTGAGGCAGCCACGAATCGAAGGAACCACTCGACGGCTTGACGGCGAGTCGGAGCCGGAGCCCGTCCAGGAGCTGTCCGCTGCACTTGGTCTTGGGCCATCATGGGAAGTCTGTCCGTACGAGACCGCGATTGATATCGCCGAGCGAAGCGCAACCGGTGTGGGCCATCGCGAGCACCAATTCCGCGCGAAGAAGTTCGAGGGCGCGTTGGGCGCCCGCGGCACCGTAAGCACCGAGTCCCCATAGCGGAGGTCGCCCGACCGCTACGGCCTTCGCGCCGAGAGCCAGAGCTTTGAGCACGTCGGTTCCGCGGCGGATACCGCCATCCATCAACACCGGCAGCTTGCCGCCGACAGCCTCGACAACTTCTTCAAGTACCTCGAACGTGGCCGGCGCGGAGGCCAGGTAACGCGCGCCGTGGTTCGACACGATGATCGCGTCGACACCGTGCTGGACAGCGAGGCGCGCATCCTCGGCCGTCAGGATCCCTTTTAAGAGCAGCGGTAAATCCGTCCAGGAACGGATCGTTGCGATGATCGACCAATCGAGATCGGGATCTTGCGCTATGAGCCCGTAAGGGTATGTCTTCTCTTGGACGCCGCGCCGGCGCCCACGGGGTCTTGCCCGACGTTCTCGCTGGGAGCCGGCTGTTGCCGTGCGGAGATGTGTGTCATGCACAAGGCGCTCACGCGCTGAGTTCCACTGCGTGTCAACGGTGAGGCAAATGGCGAGGTAGCCGCTGTCGACGGCCGTATCTACTCGAGAATGCGCGGTGTCGGGATTGCGCCGGACGTAGACTTGCGCCCACAAAGGCCCGTCCGCGGCCTTGGCAATCGTGTCGAGTGGGAAGCTGGAGTTGTTGCTCACAGCCATCAGCGCTCCGGCGGCCGTGGCGCCCCGGTAGGTTTCCTGCTCGCCATCGTTGTGGAGCTGCGCGTGCGCCGCGGTGGGCGCGACAAAGATCGGGAAATCGAGCGGGCGGCCCAGCAGATCGAGCGATGTGTCAATCGTGCGGACATCGGCAACGGCGCGTGGTATGAGCGTTGCCCAGTCAAAGGCCTCCCGATTGCGCCGCAAGCTGAATTCGCTTTCGACGCCGCCCGTGATGTAGTCGTACGAAGTCCGGGTGATCTTGGCCCGCGCGACGGGCTCGAACTCGAAAACGGATGCGATTTCCTCGAGCGAAGGGATGCGCTCGTGATCGTCGCGGGGCGTATATTGCCCGCGCAGCAGCGGCGAGCCCGCGAGGAAAAGCGCGAACTGTTGGATAGCGGATCGCCGTGTCAGCAACTTCTCCATGAACACCGTGGGCATTGTAATACAGATGACCCGTTAACGCGGTTCGTGACAGTAGGCACAGTCGAGCGAGCCGCCGGTAGCACGATGGCAATCCATGCACGCGGCCATGCTGATGTCGCGCTCCTTGGCGAGAACATCGCGCTCCGCGACAGGACCGTGGCAGGCGCCGCAGGTGGCTTTCGCCTTGCTGACGTGCGTAGCGTGGCTGAAGAAGACGTAGTCGGGAATCAGATAAACCGGCTCCCACAAGATCTCTTCTCCCTGCTTGTGAAGCGCGGCTAACTTTCTGATGGCCGGGCTGTCGGTCTTGATGGCTGTGTGGCAACTCATACAGACCTCAGCGCCGGCGATCTCGGCGAAGTCTCCCGGCGCGGGCATCGGATGACATTGCCGACACTCGATGCCGTTGGAGGCGTGCCGCTTATGGCTGAAGGGGATGGGTTGTTTCGGCGCGGGTGGCACCCGTTTCATCGGCGGAAGCTGCTGCGCCGCGGCGATCACGGCGATGCCGATGACGAGTAGAGAAAACCGGGTCGTGAGCATGGGCACACGGTCGTGCATTCAGCACCTTGCCCCAAATCACTTAGTGGCGGAAATGCCGCAGGCCCGTGAAGACCATGGCAAGGCCTAAGCGATTCGCGGCTGCAATCACATCATCATCGCGCTTCGAGCCGCCGGGCTGGATGACGGCGGTCGCGCCCCGCGCGGCAATCTCTTCGACGCCGTCGGGAAACGGGAAGAAGGCGTCGGACCCTACCACCGTACCCGCGAGCGGAAGGACCGCTTTCTCGGCGCCGATGCGGGCAGCGTCGATACGGCTCATTTGGCCCGCTCCCACGCCCACGGTCTGACCTTCGCGGGCATAGACGATGGCGTTGGACTTGACGTGTTTCGTAACCTTCCAAGCGAACAGGAGCGCTTGCATTTCCGCATCACTGGGGGGCCTCTCCGTAACGACTTTCAGGTCCTCGGGGCGCGCCGTGACGTTGTCTTCGGTCTGGGCCAAGTAGCCGCCACTGATGCTCTTGAGGATCATCGACGCCGGCGTTTCACCGACCTCGATGAGGCGCAAGTTCTTCTTGCGGGTCAGCAGCTCAAGGGCGTCGCCGTCGAAACCGGGCGCGGCGATCGCCTCGACGAACAGGTCCGACAAGGCTTCGGCTGATTCGCGGTCAACCGCCTGATTGAAAGCGATCACGGAGCCGAAGGCTGAAACGGGATCGCACTCCAGGGCCTTCCGGTAGGCCTCTACAGAGGTTTCCTGCTCGGCACAGCCGCATGGATTCGTGTGTTTGATGATCGCCACGGCCGGCTTGGTGAACTCGCGGATGAGGTTCCAGGCGGCGTCGAGATCGACCAAATTGTTGTAGGAAAGCTCCTTGCCGTGCAGCTTGCGGGCACCCGCGATGCCTTGGCCGCCGCTCGCGTAAAGCGCTGCCGATTGATGGGGGTTCTCGCCGTAACGCAGCACCTGTTTTTTGGGGACAGCGAGGCCGAGCACACCGGGCAGCAGGTCATCGGTGCGGGCCCCATCAACGCCCAATGTCGACAGAGTACCGCTGATCGCTACATCGTAGGCTGCCGTCTTGGCAAACGCACGCTGCGCGAGCCGCCAACAAGTGGCTTCTGAAAGCTCGCCGCCGTTCGCCCCGATTTCGTCGGCAAGCGTCTCGTAGTCTCTGGGATCGGTCACTACGGCTACATCCCGAAAGTTCTTGGCGGCCGCCCGAATCATCGATGGTCCACCGATGTCGATGTTTTCGATGATGTCTTCGAAGCTCGCGTCCTTCCGATTGGCCGTCGCTTCGAAGGCGTAAAGATTCACGACGACCATGTCGATTAGCGGGATGCCATGCGCTTCCACGGCCCGCATATGCTCGGCGTTTCCCCGAATCGCCAAGATGCCGCCCGCCACAAGGGGGTGGAGGGTCTTGACCCGGCCATCCAGCATTTCGGGGAATCCGGTCAGCTCGGAGACGTCCCGCACGGCCAATCCGGCCTCTCGCATGAGGCGGGCCGTGCCTCCCGTGGAGACAATCTCGACGGACTGCCCAGCCAATCGGCGGGCAAAGTCGGCGATCCCAGCCTTGTCGGTAACACTGATCAGAGCGCGGCGAATCTTGGGCATCGAACACCTTTCAGGAAAAGGCTTGATTCTCCCATCGGACCAGGGCGTTTGGCAATCGGTGCTGGAATCTTGCCACAGGGTGGACACCGAAGCGGCATCGAGCAAAATTGAAACCTTTGGAAACATCTGGTAAGGTGTGGTCGGGAAAAGGCGCCGCTTACGTTCCGGCCGCGAGGCACACGCCTGGATGGGGCCTTTCGCCAATCGGTGGCACCGCCTTTCCGCGAATGAAGGAGCCTCATATGGAATCGATTGCTGAAGGCAGTACTTCTGCTCGTCTGATGGAAACGAATGAAGAATATCAGACTCTCTCGAAAGAACATTCGCAGTATGACCGGCGTCTTGATGAACTCAGTTCACGCCGTTACCTGACCACAGACGAGCAAGTCGAAGAGCACCGTCTCAAGAAGCTCAAGTTGCAAACGAAAGACCGCATGTACGAGATTCTGCGGGAGCACGAGACCCAAGTAAGCTGATTTAGCACGTTCGACCCACCCGTCCGGCGAAGAGAAGGGCGTCTCCGACGTATCCCAGGGGGAAGTATGCGTGTCGGCCGTGCTCGTTTGAAAGCCCCGCTGAACGACCGCCAACCTCCGAGAGCGCCCCCTAGACGACTGATATAATGCTGTTTCGCCGATGCGCTCTTACGTAGTGAAGGACGGTCTTTACTACGCTGCGGCATTCGCTGCGGCTGGTCTGCTGGTGGCGATCCTGTTTTCGCCGGCCTGGGCGCTTCCCTTCCTTCTATCGGCCTGTTTTTGCCTCTATTTCTTCCGCGATCCGGAACGGGCTATCCCTGACGGGCCTGTAGCGGTTTCTCCCGCCGACGGCCGAATCGTGCAGGTAAGGGACTACGACGACAGCACCCGGCGCGTGAGTATCTTTCTCAATATCTTCGACGTGCACATTAACCGCACTCCGATCGCCGGCCGAATCACCGGAAAGGAGTACAAATCGGGCCGCTTTCACATGGCGCAGCGCGAAGACGCATCTGAGGAAAACGAGCAGAATACGGTTACCATCGAAGGCGAGGGAAGCCGCGTCATTGTGAGACAGATCGCCGGTTTCATTGCGCGGCGCATCGTTTGCGACAAGCAGATCGGCGATCCTGTCGAAAAGGGTGAGCGGTTCGGGCTCATCAAGTTCGGTTCGCGAACCGACGTATTCTTCGGCTCAGAGTGGGAACTATCGGTGGAAGAAGGGGATCGTGTTCTTGGCGGAAGCTCTGTCCTGGCACGGAGAAAGCGACCTACTTAATGAAACTCCGGACCGAGGCTGTGAAGGGTCGGCCTCCCTATGCGTTGCCTACAATCTTCACTGTAGGAACGCTCTTCTGCGGCTACTACTGTCTGATGAAGACGGTTCAAGCCCTTTCATTGCCCGCTGATCAGCTTGATGAAGCTGCCCGTCTTTACAATCACGCCGCGTTGGCGATTGGTCTGGGAGTCTTCACGGACGGCATGGACGGACGCATCGCGCGGTTAACGAACGCCGTCAGCGACTTCGGCCGCGAGATTGACTCGATGGCTGACGTGATCGCGTTCGGAGTGGCTCCGGCGATGTTAGCGGTCGCGTGGGGAATCCGGCCTCCGGACCTGGGCGGACATCCGTTTCTGGCAAACACCCTGCCCACGGTCGGCTACCTCATCACCTTTCTCTACGTGACGTGCGGCGCGGCCCGCCTGGCGCGGTTCAATGTTCAGAAAAACCCGCGTCCGAAGAACCCAGGCCGGCCGGGCCGCAAATACTTCGTCGGTCTGCCGATTCCGCCCGCGGCGGGCATGGTGGCGGCGATTGTCCACTTCAAGGGCGGCTATCCGATTCAGAACTGGTGGCCCGAGGGCATACTCTGGCTTCTCTTGATCGGCCTGTTGGCGTTTTTGATGGTTTCGACTTGGCGTTACACGAGCCTCAAGGACGTCAGCGTTCTTCAGATCCCATCGCTCGTGATGGTGATTTTCTTTGCGACGCTGATCTTTCTGATTTGGAACTTCTCAGAACCAGTCCTATTGGCTATGGCAACGGCGTTCGTCGCGAGTGGCATCGTCACGCGTATCGGCGGCCTCTTGCGGTTCCGCGCACGACGGTTGCGACGCGGACAGGAATCCCAGTCCTCCAAATCCGAATCCATTTCTGGCGAGGCGTAAGCGGCCTGTTTCATGGTTGGCTTTGCTTCAGCCCGATCCGCTTGTGTGGTTGCCGTTCTGCTCGTCGTTTTGCTTCCGGCCGCGACTTCTTGTGGTTATCGAATCGCCGGGCGTGCCGACACGCTCCCGGATACGATCGGCGTCATCGCCATTCCAGCTTTCCTGAATGAAACCACGGAGTTCAAGGTGGAGCAGCACCTAACCCGGGCCGTTACACGCGAATTCATTAGTCGGACTCGCTACCGGGTGGTTGCGGATGAGGCAGGCGGAGACGCGGTTCTGACCGGCGCCGTTGTGAACGTACTGGTGTTCCCAGCCGTTTTTGACCCCCAAACCGGCCGCGCCACAAGCATCTCGACGATCACGCAGGTTCGTGTCTCCCTGCGAGACCGCAAGACCGGGGAAGTACTCTATGAGAATCCGAACCTGGAGCATCGCGAGCGATTTGAAGTCAGCACTGATCCGGACGCCTATTTTGAGGAGCGCGAAGTGGCCCTGATGCGATCCAGCGAGTCGGCCGCGCGCGCTCTGGTCTCCGCCGTGCTCGAGAAGTTCTGACGGACACAACCATGAAGCCGCGCGAAATGTTGCAAAGCTTGGGACGCTCCGCCGCCGCACCTGGTTATCTGTTCTTAGGCAACGAGCAGTTTTTCCGCGACCGTTGCCGGCGGGCGCTGCACAAGGCCGTGTTGGATGAGGAAGATCAACCCGGGGGCCCCATCGAGGGTGTCACCGAGTTCAATCTCAATGATTGTCCTCTCGAGGAACTGCTCGACGATGCGCGAACTCTATCGCTTTTCGGCGGACCACGTTTGATCGTGGGGCGTCACGCCGAAGGCGCCCTCCCTCGCGGCGCCGGGACCAAAGCCGTACCGCCGGCCGAGTTGGCGCGCTACTTTGCCGACCCGACGCCCGGGACCACGATTTTGCTGGAAGCGTCGAGATACGACGCGTCCAGCCGTGACGACAAGTCGAAGCTCGAACGGGTCGCTAAGTTCTATGCGGGCGTTCCAGTACGCGTGGACCTCGAGCGGTTGTCGGAGGGTGAAGCCCTGGCGGGAGCGCAAAACATCGCTAAGCGGCTTGGGCTTTCCGTCGCGCGCGATGTCTTGGCTGAGCTGACCGAGATGCTGGGGAATGACTTGTCGCGCATCTCCAACGATCTCGACAAGCTGTCGCTCTACGCCGGCGGCGGCAAGTCAGTGACTCGTGAAGATATCGAACTGCTGGTCCCCGAGGCTCGCCAACGAGGCATGTTCGAGTTTTCCGATGCCCTCGCTCACAAGGATCGTGGCCGCGCCCTCGACATCCTCGATACTCTGGCCCAGGGGGGTGAGTACTGGCCGATGCAGATCAACCTGCTCGCGGGCCTATTTCGGCAAACTCTGATCGTGAAGGAAGAGGGGTTGAAGAGTCCCAATCAGGTCAGCGGCGCGTTTCAGAAGCGAGGTATGCGGATCTGGCCGGCGCGGGCGAGGCAGATTCTCGGCATGGCCCGGCAGTTTTCGCTCGACGAAATAGAAAGCGCCCTGATCGAACTGTTTAGGGCGGATCGGGATCTGCGCCGCGAACGTCCAGACGATCGCATCATCGTCGAACAACTCGTGGTGCGGCTGACAGCTTGAATAGAACTCCCTAAAGAGTGGGGCGATTATTCGGAAGCGGCGGGTTTCGCCAGAGCGTTGACCTTGCGGGTCAGGCGGGACTTCATACGCGACCCTTTGTTCTTCTTGATGACACCCTTCTGCACGGCGCGGTCGATGCTGCTGACCGTTGACGGCAGATCCTTTTGGGCGCTCTCGCTGCTGCCGCTCTCGATGTCGCCCTGTAGCTTCTTGACTTGGGTGCGCAGGCGCGCTTTGTTGCGGCCGTTGACGGTACTCTGCCGGCTGGTCTGACGAATGCGCTTGATCGCGGATTTAGTATTGGCCATAGCTCAGAAAAAACAAACGAGCACACGTTCCCATTGGACGCGTACTCTACTTCTCCAGAATAAGCGCCGGCTCGATGGCTGTCAACGTTAAGAATGGGATTGACAGAATTCGAGGAGCGGAACTAGAGCGGAACTAGGTTCGCGTAAGCCTGTGCAGGCGCCCCGCCGGGCGCCTGAGCGCCCCCAAGGTCGAATTTTCAAGTTCAAGATCACGAGGCATGTCTATTCCAGCAGCACGGAACATCGCGTACACAGGCAGATCCTCTTCCGTTCGTTCGAACAACATGTGCTTGTGCTCCGCGTCGTAGTCCACCTCGATCAGATCACCCGCTTGAATCTGCTCGGTCGCAACCAAATTGGCCATCGGATACACCAGCGACCTTTCGATGCTCCGCTTGAGATGCCGCGCACCGTACTTCGCGTCGGTGCCTTCGTCCAGGAGTACCTCCTTCGCCGCCCCGGTCAACTGGAACAGAAACGGAGTTCCGTTGAACACCCGTTGTTGGATATAGGAGAGCTCCAGTTCGAGGATCTGCCGCAGTTCCTGCTCACCGAGAGTCTTGAAGACGACGATCTTGTTGAGACGGTTCATAAACTCCGGCGTGAATTTCTTGCGCGCGGCCGTCATGCCGGCTTCCACGATTCGTTTGCTGATCTTTCCAGAACGAAAATCAATCGGCTGGGATCGGCGGCCCGCAAACCCCATCTCCGGGTTCATCATCGCGCTCATTTCCGACGCCCCCAGATTACTCGTCATGAAGATCAGCGCCCGCGAGAAATCGACCCTGCGATTGTCGCCCAGCGTAAGGGTCGCCTTGTCCAGAATGCCCAGCAGCAGGTTCCACAACGCGTCGCTGGCCTTCTCGATTTCATCGAAGAGCACGAACGAGACTTTCAAGTCCTCGGTGTGGTGCTGGTCGAGCACTTCCTATGAATCACGATCCAAAGCAAGAGCCCCAGCAAAAATACGGTCATTCCTCTTATAACCTATGGGTTTAGAGCCATATATAGCTACACCCTTGCTACCCGCCGTAACGTGCTGTATGCTCTATGTAGACGCAAGAGTGCAGACACAAAGGAGACACAGTGCTCACCGACAAGGATGTAAGGCTACTGCAACCACCGAAGCGCGGCAACGTGATTCGCTACGACTCGGGCGGCGTGCCGGGGTTCGGTTGCCGCATAACGGCGAACGGCGTTCGTTCGTTCGTGCTCTCCTACCGGGCGCGGGGTATCGCGAGACGGCTCACCATTGGACGCTATCCCGTTTGGAGTGTCGCGGCGGCGCGCAAGAGAGCTGCGGAACTGAAGCGCGCCGTTGATGTCGGCGAGGATCCCTTACAGGCGAAACGCGAAGGGACTGAAAGGGGCATGAGTTTCGGCGCTCTCGCGGAACTGTACCTAAAGCGCCACGCCGTCACATTCAAGGATGGCGGCAAGGTCGCACGCCGACGTATCGAAAGCAACTTGAAACCCTGGTACCCAAGACGAGCCGCAGACGTCACGCGGGCGGACGTGCGACGCGTGATGGAGAACAAGGCTGCTACGGCTCCCGTGATGGCGAACCGGCTGCGGGCGTTGGTTTCGCAGGTGTACGGTTTTGGCATTAGTCACGAGTTCGTCGCGGACAACCCAGCGGCAGGCGTGAAACCCGTCGCAAAGGAAACCGCGAGGGAAAGGGTTCTCACTCCCGAGGAAATCCGGCAGTTCTGGACGGCTCTTGACGCGACAGCCATGCAACCAGCAATGAAGGCCGCCCTGCGCTTCACATTAGTGACGGCGCAGGGCGTCGGCGAAGTCTGCGGTATCGAGTGGGCGGAACTCAGCGACGGCGGTACTTGGTGGACGATTCCGCCTCACAAGGCCAAGAACGGGAAGGCACATCGGGTACCGCTTTCGAGACTGGCTCTCGAAATACTTGATTCGCAACCGCGAAGAGACGAAGGGGCCATCTTTTGGGGGACGCGAAGCGGGCAGGCCGTTGGGCCAGGCAAGGTGAGCACGGCGCTTCACGATAACCTCGATTCTCTCGGGATGCAGCACTTTGTCGTGCATGATCTGAGGCGTACAGCGGCCACGCTGATGGCGTCTATCGGTGTAGACACGCTTGTCGTGTCCGCGATCCTCAACCACACACCAGCAGGCATCACACAGAAGGTGTACGAGCGTTACTCGCGCGATCCCGAGAAGAAGCAAGCCCTTGAGCGCTGGGCGCGGCACCTGCAAGACATTGTGAGCGGCAAGCCAGCCGAGAAGGTGGTGAGCATCCATGGCTAGGAAGAAGTTGCGAGGCCAGCCATACGAGCTGCTACGCAAGCTACTCAACACCCACAAGACGCTCGCAGAAGAGGACATCGCGGAGGCGGGATATCCAACCGATAGAGAAGAACTCCGCGCACGTCTCGTTGAACGCGCTCGGCAACTTTGTTCAACGTTTGAAGAAGAACTGGAGCGACTCGATCCAACGCTTATGAAGATGCATGAGAACGGCGGAGCCAAAATAGACCACAGAGCGGCGATTCTAAGCCGCGTGAGGGCGGCGCAAAATTAGACCGCCCAGGTGGTCCGCGTAGCATCCCCGAGGTGTTTTGTGGAACACCGGAGGGATGTATCAAGTGGAGCTATACGCTCAAGTACGGCGGAGTGTCATCGTTGAGGGGCTGAGTGAACGCGAGGCCGTCAAACGGTTCGGTTTGGCGCGGGAGACGGTGCGCAAGATGCTGCGCTACAAGGCGCCGCCGGGCTATCGGCGGCGTCAACCGGTGAAGCGGCCGAAGCTGGATTCGTTCACAGGAATCATTGATCAGATACTGCTTGACGATCAGCAGCAGCCGAGGAAACAGCGTCACACGGCACAGCGCATCTTCGACCGCTTGCGCGACGAGTACGACTTCACGGGCGGTTACACAATCATCAAGGACTACGTTCGCGAGAAGAAGCTGGGCGGTCAAGAGATGTTTGTGCCGCTGGCACATCCTCCTGGCGATGCGCAAGCTGACTTCGGTGAAGCACTGGTTGTCATTGACCGAGTGCAGCGTAAGGCCCACTTCTTGGTGGTCGATCTACCGCACAGCGATGACGCCTTTGTAAAAGCCTTTCCCGCCGAGACGACGGAAGCCTTTTGCGAAGGACACAACGCCGCGTTTCGCTACTTTGGCGGTGTGCCGCGCAGCATTGTCTACGACAACACGAAGTTGGCGGTAGCAAGGATTCTCGGCGACGGTACGCGCAAACGCACACGAGCGTTCAGTGAGTTGCAGTCGCACTACTTGTTCGCTGATCGTTTCGGCCGGCCAGGCAAGGGTAACGACAAAGGCAAGGTGGAAGGCTTGGTGGGCTATGGGCGGCGCAACTTCATGGTGCCGATCCCCCGGTTCTCGAGTTGGGAAGCCTTCAACGAACACCTCGAAGCCAAGTGCCGCAAGAACCGTGAGCGGCGCTTGCGGCGACACACCGAAACGATCGGAGAACGCTTTGAGCGCGACGCGAAAGCGTTGCTGCCATTGCCGTCCGCGCCCTACGATGCCTGCGACAAACGTACGACCCGGGTGACGTCGTTGTCGCTGGTGCGCTATCGGACCAACGACTACTCGGTGCCGACGCGCTACGGCCATCGCCAGGTGTTGCTCAAAGCCTATGTGGACGAAGTAGTGATCTGTTGCGGCAGCGAAGAGATCGCACGCCACCGGCGCAGTTACGAACGCGAAGAGTTGATCTTCGATCCCGTCCATTATCTGGCGTTGCTGGAGCGCAAGACGAATGCGCTCGATCAAGCCGCGCCGTTGGTGGGTTGGGATCTACCGCCCGAGTTTCCGCGATTACGACGCCTGCTCGAAGTCCGCTTGGGCAAAGCGGGCAAGCGCGAGTACGTGCAGGTGTTGCGTCTGCTGGAGGACTTTCGGCTGGAGCATGTTGCGGCGGCGGTGCGCCAAGCCTGCGAACTGGGAACGATCGGCTTCGACGCCGTCAAGCATCTGTTGCTGTGCGCGATCGAACAACGTCCGCCACGGCTGGACTTAACGAAGTATCCTCACCTGCCGACGGCTCAAGTCGAGCAGACTTCGGCAGCGTCCTATCTCGCGCTCTTGGGGCAAGGAGCGGGCTGATGGCGAAGTCGAATCTCTTACTGGAAGCCCACCTGAAAGCGTTGCGGCTGCCGACTTTCCTGCGCGAGTACGACAAAGTGGCGCGGCAATGCGCCGCCGAGGGCTTGGACTGTAGGAGCTTCCTGAAGCAACTCTGCGAGTTGGAACTGCTCGACCGAGATCAGCGGGCGACTGAACGTCGCATCAAAGCAGCCAAGTTTCCCGTGACGAAAAGTCTCGACACATTCGACTTCCTAGCGTTGCCTTCGTTAAACAAGAAGCTCGTGCTGGAGCTGGCGCGCTGTGAGTTCATCGACCGTCGCGAGAACGTCTTGGCTCTGGGCAACTCCGGCACCGGCAAGACGCATCTCGCCCTGGCGCTAGGCCTGGCCGCTTGTCAGAGCGGTTATCGAACACGCTTCACCACGGCTGCGGCACTGGTCAATGAACTGCTCGAAGCCCGCGACGAGCGACGGCTGCTGCGCTTCCAAAAACAACTTGCCAAGCAGGATCTGCTGATCGTCGATGAACTGGGCTATGTGCCGCTGTCGAAGACCGGCGCTGAGCTGCTGTTCGAGATCTTCTCGCAACGCTATGAACAAGGCTCCACGATGCTGACCTCAAACTTGCCGTTCACCGAGTGGACAGAGGTGCTCGGGTCCGAGCGCATGACCGGCGCTCTGCTCGATCGCCTCACCCACCACGTTCACATCCTGGAGATGAACGGCGAAAGCTTCCGCCTCAAACAGAGTCAAAAGAAACGGTCTCGCTCTTCCGACTGACCCGCCCGCCGCTCGCGCCGGTTTTCGTGGGCCGCCTTCCACTACGCCTGGGTCGCCCTAAAGGGCGCCCTCAGGCTCCGTTCCAGCCGTCCCACGAAAACCGCTACCACTCCCCCAACTGGTCTAGTTTTACTCCGCCGAAGTGGTCTAATTTCTCTCCGCCCTTGACACCTGGCCTCGTCTTACTGCGCATCTTGCGGCTCGGCCAGCCAGATGTTGGCTTTGGATTCGGTGAGCGGGAGATAAAGACGATCGTTGGTCATGGCGTAGCCGAACTCCACCCTAATGAAAGAGACGGTATGGACGCGCCCGTGGAAATGCCGTATTGACTTCAGCGGCCCTTGCGGCTTTTTGGTAGCAGGCTCCAAAGGCTGGGCATAGAGGCAGTGGAACCCGTCGCGACGAGAATGGAAGTACAGTGTGTTGCCGTCAGGCGACCACCAAGCCAGGATTTCCATTTTGGCCCTGGCACGGTGAAAGTATACACCCGCGCTGCCCCGAAGACCACGTCTTTCCGCGCTGAACCCTGCACATCACCTCCGGCGGCAGGCCCCAAAGCCCGTCCGTCCGCTCACAGACGTTGATGGAGCGGGCTGAACGGCACACCGGCCGACACTGCTCCCTGCGAAGCCTTTTCGGAGCTAAAAACTGTTGATCCTCGTCCAGGTAACGCTACCCGCTCGGCAGCGGCAGCGCCCAGATCCTGTGCAGCATGTCACCGAACAGCCGCCGGTTCAGATGCCCCTCGGCCAGCAGCAACCAGTAGTAGCGCGCGTGCTTGACCAGCCGGCCGCCGGTCTTCATCAGCCGCTGCTGCAAGCTCGTGAGCGACCAACTCTTGATCCTGTTCGGCAGTCCGAGCCGCCGCCACAAGTTGCCCAGGTTGTAGGCCAGCACGCTGAGTTGCAGTCGCACTTCGTTGGCCCGAAAGCGATGGCACGAAAGCCGCGTCCAGTGCGTGGCCTGTTTGCCTTCTTTAATCCATTGCTCGGCCGTGCCGCGCTTGTTGTAGAAGCGCACCACCGACCGGCTTGGCAAGCTCATGTTGGTCACGATAAATCCGACCCGCGGGAACAGCTCACCGAGATGATGCTCGACCTTGGCCACGATGCGTCGCGGCTTGGACCAACTCTCCGCCTGATAGCGGAAGCTCTTGTAGCGCACCAAGGGCTTGCGACCCGGCCTGCCCGGCGGGCGAAACAAGATGTCTTCGATCGCCAATTCCAAGCTCTTGTTGGCCGGAATGCGAATGGCGTACTGCACTCCGCGTTCCTCCGAAAACTCATAAATCTCCGGCTTGGCAAAGGCCGCATCGCCCCGGAAGGTGACCTGTTTGCCCACAGCCTGTTGGCGCTTGATCTCGGGCAGCAGCAACTCCTTCCAGTCCTCAGCGCTGTGCACGTTGCCTGGACGCAGCTTCGCCGCCAGGCAATCCCCATGCTGGTTGAACAACAACAGCGGGTGGTAGCAGACCGACTCGAAATGGCCGTTGTAGGCGCTGCCCTCTTGCTGGCCGTGGACAGGGCTTTCGGTCGAATCCATGTCGAGCACGACGCGCTCGGAGTCGTCTTGCGTCTCGGCTTGCGCCACCAGCTCGCGGTTCACAGCCATCAGCCCCAGCAAGTTCTCCTCGCTCGCCAGCATCTCCGTCTCGAAGCTCTGCAGTCGCGAGGTCAGTGCCCCGCCGCGATCCCAGTTCCTCTTCGAGCCGATCAAGCGAAACGTCGGGTCAGCCGACACTCGGACGGCGTCATTGAGGTCCTCGTAGCCTGCCAGCCGAGAGTAGACTGACTGCCGCAGCAGATCGGCCAGCGGGAACTTCTTGTTCAAGCCTTGCCGTGGGTCACTGAGGTGTTCGTCGATCAGCTTCCCGAGTCCGAGTCGCTCGTCCAGCTCGCGGACCAGGATCAGCCCGCCGTCGGAAGTGACACGCGATCCTTGGAAATCGACTTTCAATAAGCCGTTGAAGCTTAGCTGGAACGGTTTGTTTTCTTTTTCACCCATTGGGTGTTGATCTCCTCAGCGCCTTGAGTGCTTTCCAACCCGCATAAATAAAGGCGTCCGAGGCCACCCGATGGTTAGCAGAATCGAAACTAAAGTGGGAATCCGGGTTACCTTGTCCTCAATCGTTGGGACCAAGGATCGGGAAAGATTCCGGAGCTGGAGGTGATCGGCCCCGCGCCCGCCAAACAAATGACCGAGCTACTGTTCGGCGAGGACGGCGTTTACGGACCCGACCTGGCGGGCCGCACTCGTCATCCGGGCAGCCAGTTCATCTACGAGATGCGCGGTGGGGTGCTGCCTCGTAGGCGGCCCGTGCCCCTGGTGTCGGAAGTCACCAAAGGGGAGACCGTGACGCGCGGCTCATGGAACGTTCAGGTGGCGGAGGTTGTCCACTGCCAACCCTACTTGACATGCCTCGCTTACCGCCTCAACACTCCCGACAGCTCAATCGTTTTCGGCGGGGACACCGCACCGACAGCGAGACTCACCGAACTCGCCCGAGGCGCCGACGTGCTGCTCAATATGTGCCACATCACTACTGTCCGGTTAGAAGTCGAATAGAATCAGCTGGTTGGGGTGATCGAGTAAGTTTTCATGGGAGTCTGATGGCTGCAAGGCCTGTAAAATGGGCGTTTTCTCAAATAGGGTAACGCTGAGAATCTGTAGGATTTGGTAGAGACTCGCCTCCAGGCCCAACCTCTTCCGCACGATCGCCACCAGCACGTACACCGAGACGGCGATCCAAATCTGGGTCTTCACGGCGTTCTCGCTGGCGGCGTAGAACTTCTTGATCCGCAAGTGCTGCTTGACCCACTTGAAGAACAGCTCCACCTGCCAGCGCGAACGGTAGATCTCGGCGATGGTCAGTGCCGGGAGCGCGAAGTTGTTGGTCAGGAACTTCAGCCGCTTGTTCGTCGCGGCGTCGACGTAGCTGACGCGCCTCAACGGGTCCGGATAGACTTTGGCCGATTCGATGGCAGTCAGTATGACGGTCTGATCCGAGCGCACGCCCGTAGATTTGTCGACGGGATGCGAGTAGCGCCGTTGGAGCAAGATGTTCTTCTTGGTTCGCACGACGAAGAACGACGAGCAGAGGGTGAACACGAAGAGGCGTTCGAAATCCACGTAGGCCCGATCCATAACGTAGAAGGCGCCGGGCTCGGGTAGGAACTCGTCGAGGATGTTGACGTCGTGCGTTTTGCCGTCGGTAATGCGGATAAACGTGGGGATGTTACCGTGCAGGTCCAACAGCGTGTGCATCTTCACGGCGGCCTTGCGCCGGCGGAACTTGGCCCACGGGAACAGCGAGAGGCACAGGTCGATGGTGGTCGAGTCCAGAGCGTAGAGACTTTGATTGAGATCCACGCCGATCGGATCGCGGGCATACAAGGGCCGCGCGATGCGAATCAAGGCCTGAGCGAAATCGGCATAGATCCGCCAGTCGCGCGACTCGTTAGCGTCGGCCAGTGTCGAGCGCGCGACGTTGCCGCGGAATCCCATGTGGTAGAGCTTGCCGCCAAGCGAACGCAGGCACGCTTCGATATCGCGGAGGCTTTCGCGGTAGGTCAACTGGGCGAAGGACATCGAGAGGAACTGATCCCAGCAGGAGAAGCTGCGCGAGCCCCGGTCGCCATCGTAGCGGGCCACACAGCGCCGGAACTCGCGATCCGGAAGAAAGCTGATCAACTGCGCGAATACGGTGCGGCCCAGATTCATGAGCCATTGTCGGCTCAGGACGGATGACGCTCAAACGGCGCACCGCCGCTCAAATCGCGGCAAGAAAAAACAACACCTAACCCACTTTTCTACAACCAGTTGCAGGCCGCCCACCGCTTATCAGCCGGACAGTAGTGGTGCCACATGATCAACGGGCTCGTCGAGGACCCTCGGATCACCGGTTGCTGCTCGGGCCATCTCGACGCCGCGCGCACCGCGAAAGACGCCGGAGTAAAGACGCTGGTATTAGTACACATCACCGAGCAACTTGAGCAACCCGGAGTCCGCGAGCGCATCCTTCACGAGGCGGCCCAAATTTTCGACGGTCAGATCATCTTCGGTGAAGACTTGATGGATGTACCGCTAGGCGACATCGCCCCGGTGGGAATCCGCTAGGTGTGGAGTGTCAACAGGTTGTTC
This sequence comes from Bryobacterales bacterium, assembly GCA_965206655.1. Lineage (GTDB taxonomy): Bacteria > Acidobacteriota > Terriglobia > Bryobacterales > UBA6623 > JAPPLB01. The sequence goes on from CBDBKC010000035.1 coordinate 350,504, forward strand.
ATAGGAAGCATGAGTCTGGAGAAGGGCGGACGATAGCGGAGAGCGGCGTGAGGGCGATGCCAGTTGTAGTCGTGCAGCCAGGGTAACAGATGGGCAGCGCGCTGCTGGGATGAGCAGTAGGAGCGAGCGTAAGCCCATTCTCTCAGAGCGGTCTGGATGAAGCGTTCGGCTTTGCCGTTGGTGCGCGGCGTGTAAGGCCGTGTGAAGCGATGACGGATATCGAGACGACGGCAGGCATCGCGGAAGAGCCGGGAGCGGTAACAAGAGCCGTTGTCGGTGAGCAGGCGGCGGATGCGGACGCCGAGCGAGCGATAGTAACCGACGGCAGCATTGAGGAAAGCTACGGCGGAGTCGCTCCGCTCATCGGAGAGGATCTGGGAGAAAGCCACACGGGAGTGGTCGTCGATGGCGACGTGCATGAATTCCCAGCCGGCGCCGCGGCAGCGGTGGGATTTGTCGGAGGTGACGCGATGACCGGCGCGCTGGAAGCGGCCGAGCTTCTTGATATCGAGATGTAACAGATCGCCGGGTGCGGGGTGTTCGTAGCGGCGCACGGGCGGGGCGGGTTCGAGATCGCGGATGCGGTTGAGGCCGGCGCGGCGCAAAATGCGGCTGACGGTGGCCTGAGAGACTCCGACACGAGTGGCAATGCGGTAGCCGGCCCAACGTTGTCGGCGCAGAGCAACGACACGGGCCGCGCTGGGCGCAGCAGTGCGGCGCGGGCTGCGAAGGGGGCGTGAGGAGCGGTCGACGAGACCGGCCTGACCCTCAGCCCGAAACCGCGCGAGCCATTTGCGTACGGTTCGCTCTGAGACGCCACAGGCCGCCGCGGCGGCCTGTGCGTTCTCCCCACCGAGGACGCGGCGAACCAACAGGGCTCGACCTTTCGGTGTCAATCGTGCATTCTGATGGATGTTCATTCGGTCTCTCCAAGGTTGCTGTTGTGGGATAACTCCAGCTTCCTTGGTCCGGGACCGAATGAACAACCTATTGAAAGATCACAGCTAGCCCACTCACGGAACCTGCATCGGAACAATCCTGTTCCGCAGTAGGCCGATGTCTTCGATCTCGACTTCGAGCACATCGCCCACTTGCATCTCGTGGCGCTCGCCCGGCAGCACGGCCGGAGCCACGGTCCCGGTGTAAATCACGTCGCCCGGCAGCAAGGTCATGTAACGGCTTATATAGCTGACAAGCTCGCGCACATCAGTCCGCATATACTTCGTGCGGCCCTTCGCAACGGTGTCACCGTTCAGGCGAACCTCGATCCGCAGATCACGCCAGTCAACGCCCTTCGCAATCACCGGCCCCAGGCAAGCCCACGTGTCGGTTCCCTTGGAGATGAGCCGGGTCGGCTCCTTGAGCTGCGCCAGTTCTTTGTACCAAGTGTTCTCGCTGAAGTCGTTCCCCACGCTGTAACCGAAGATGTGGTCTTCGGCGTCATCGACCCGGATGTGCCGGCCCTTCTTGCCGATGATGATGACCAACTCGCCCTCGAAGTTGAGGTTCATCGCCTCGGGCGGTAGTTCCACACCACCCTCATGCGCGTTCAGCGACGTCGGCATCTTGGCGAAGTAGCGGGGGTGTCGGACGCTGAGCGGCGGGCCTTCGGGAAGATTCGAATTCAGCGCGACGCCGATCACTTTCGAGACCCTCATCGGGTCCAAAGGAATCTCCAACTTCACACTCGATAGCGGAAACGTCTTGCCCGTAGGCCGTGCGCCCTGCAGGAAATCGCCGTCCAATTCACGGACGGTCTGCCCGTCGAGAACGCCGTACGACGTGTTACCGCCTTGCGTAAACCGGACATAACGCGTGATGCCCGACTGCGCCCAGACAGCGAGCTGCGTGAACGTCAGCAGAAACAGGGAGACGATGGTGCGTTGGATCATTCGATTCATAACTTTACCTTGGAAACAGGAATCAGATTGTGGACGGGGATCTTCAACGAACTTAACCCGAGCCGATCGCCTTCCGAATCGCAGCGGCGACCCGGTTGGCGCGATACTCAATCACCTTCTTACCGATCCTCTCGCCGTTCGGAGGCGCCAAGTCCACGCCGTTGATCTTCGTCTTGCCTTTGGCCATGCGCTGATTGAGGCGAACCGTCATCGGATCCACGACCAGCATCTGGGATGAGATTCCGGCGGCGTCGTGATAACCCTCGTCCACTTGCACGATGCCCTCCGAGTCGAGAAACCTTCTCACATCGGCGTAGTCGTAGTGTTCGGCAACGTAGTGAATCGTAGCGTCGCTACCTTTCCATTTTTTGGCGAGCCGCTCGGCGACGGCTGTCATGCCGGTCACATTGCCGCCGCTATCGGCCACGAACATCACATGCCGGAATCCGTGCGTCCGCAGGCTTTCAGCGATGTCCGTCAGCAGCGCTTCGTAGGTCTGTTCGCGTACGGAGATCGTTCCCGGATACAGCATGTGGCCGCTCGGCGGGCTGATATCGCCTTCCGGCACAAACGGCACAATCGGCGCGACAAGCGCGTTTCCGAGTTTTCGTGCGATGGCTTCCGTCGTCCCACGCAGGATGTAGTTGTGCTTGCCGAGTGCCAAGTAAAGGCCGTTCTGCTCGATGCCCCCGGTGGCGACAATCACGGTCGTCTTCCCCGCGCGCAATGCGTCACGCACCTCGATCCAGGTCATCTCTTCGAGGAACACCGTGTCGTAGGCGTCCACTGGGCGCGGCATCTCAGGATCAGGACGCATCGGGTCCATCTTCGGCTGCTGCGCCACCAGGAATCCCGCAAGAAAGCTGAGGCTAAGGGCGACCCAGATGAGTGTCCGCATGACGGGCTCTATTGTGCCACATGAGCGTGGCGTTCAATCGATAAAGGCCGAACCGCCACTGCACGTCACCCCGCCCCGTCCCTTATCATGACCTTGGAGAAACTCACATGAAAGCCGTCCTCATCCCGCTATTCGCGCTCACTCTCACCCCTCTGCTCGGCCTCGCCGCGGATATCCCATCGGCGTCCGATCAGATCGCGGCCGCGACCCTGGCAGCGCCCGAAGACCGCCGCGCCGATGCGGCCGTCCTGGGCTACAACGCCGCCGGCAAGCTTGCAACCCTCCGCAAAGGGGCGAACGATCTGATCTGCCTCGCCGACGACCCGGCAAACGATTCCTTCAGCGTGGCCTGCTACCACAAAGACCTCGAACCGTTCATGGCCCGCGGACGCGAATTGAACGCCCAGGGAATCACAGGCAAGAAACGCCACGCCATTCGCGCCAAAGAGGTCCAAGACGGTAAGCTTTTCATGCCGCATACGGGGAGGACGCTGTACGTCCTCAACGGCAAGGGCTACGACAAGGCAAAGGGCGAAGTAACCGACGGTTACCTACGCTGGGTGATCTACCAACCATTCGCCACGACCGAATCGACAGGCCTCTCGACGAGCCCGTCCCCAGGCGCCCCGTGGCTCATGTACCCCGGCCAAGCCGGCGCCCACGTTATGATCAACCCGCCGAAACCGAAGACGGAGTAACGACTCGGGCGGGTGTCACCACCCAGCCGTCCGCGAAGACATACTAGCTCGCGGCCGTCTCTCCCCGCGCCTCCGTGTCTTCGTCGTCATCCTCGACATCGCGATCGAGCAACGTCATCTGCTGCCCGCTCTCCATCTCCAGTTGCTCGATCTTGGTGAAGCGGCTCGTAATCTTCCGCGCCGAAGTGTGGACGCGATCGACGTCTTCACTCGCCTGCCGGATATGCGTCGCAAGCTGATCCATTCGGGCCCGGAATCGTTCGAAGTCGCTGCCGAGCCGTCTGAGATGGTCCTGAATGATATGTACTTGCTGCCGCGTCGCCTCGTCTTTCAGCACGGCTCGAGCGGTTGTTAGTATTGCCATCATCGTCGTCGGCGAGCACATCCACACCCGCGCCCGGTGCGCCTCGTCCACAAGCTCGGGATGAGCGGAGTGAATCTCGGCGAATACGGCCTCAGCGGGAATGAACATGACGGCCCCATCCGACGTCTCAGGAGGCGCAACATACTTCTCAGCGATCGCGTGGATGTGCGTTCGGATGTCTCTCGCGAACGCCGCCTCGGCGAACTTCCGTTCCTCAGGCGACAAATTGGAATCCAACTTGCGCCGGTAGTTTTCGAGCGGAAACTTCGAATCGATCGGCACATTGCCGGTCGGCGTCGGCAGAAAAAGAATGCAGTCCACGCGATTGCCGTTTGAAAGTGTGTGCTGGGTTTGGAATGCGGCTTCGGGTAAAAGGTTGCGAATCAGCCCTTCGAGTTGCACTTCCCCAAACGCGCCGCGCGCGGAACGGTCCGCGAGCACCTCCTGCAAACTCACTACGTTGCTCGAAAGTTCCGTGATCTTCTTCTGCGCCTCGTCGATCACCTTGATCCGTTCGACGATCTCCGTAAACGTCGCGGTCGTCTTCTCGAACCCCTCCGAAAGCCGCCGGTCCACCTGTCCGCTGATCTCCAGCAGCTTCTGATCGGTCGCGGCCGTCAGCGTGTCCATGCGCTTACCAAGCTCGGCGCCCGTTCGCGAAAGTGTCTCCCCAAGTTGTTGCTGGACGCGGCCGATCGCCCGGTCCAAGGCTTCCTGTTGCGATCCCACCGCGGCTCCGTGGCGCTGCTCCAGGCCCTGCCGTAGTTCGCCGAAACTCTTGGTAAGGCTCTGTTCGAAACGGTGCAGCGAGGCTTGCTGCTGCTCCCGGGCGGCCGCTAGTTGCTCAAGCAGCGTTTCGCGAGCCTCTGCCTGCTGCTCTCTGACGTCGTGGTCGAGGCGGCGAACCACGTCATCCGTATCGCGCGCCTGCTCTCGAAGCTGCTTCGAGAGGTGTTCCCCGTGACGGTTCTGCTCATCCAGCCGCGCCGAAAGACGCTCGAGCGCTCGATGAACCCGCGCCACCAACCAAGCCGCCGCCAGCACTCCCGACACCGCCAGCGCGAGCAACAAAGAATCAGTCGTCATCGGGAAAAACTCCGTGCGGCTTGCTCCCCAAGGGACATCATTCGGAAGCGGCGGGCAGTATCCGCAACCCTTTCACGTCGGGCAACTCGAGCCGGAACAGAGCCCCTTGCGTGTCCTGAGCGCCCAGGGCGCCCGTTATGAAGAGTTGATTCATTTTCGGGCCGGCGAATGCGACGTTACTCGTTGTCAGGTTGCCGCCCGGCAGTTGCCGGATCAGCTTGCCGCTTCGATCGAGTACCTGCACCTGGCGCATCCCGTAGTGAGCGACGTACAGATTGCCTTCGCTGTCGAGAGCCATCCCGTCGGGCTGATTGTCGATTTGGTCGCCGCTCTTGGCGGGCAGATCGGCGAAGACGCGCATCGGCCCCACTTTGCCCCTCGCCGTGACGGGGTATTCCAGAATCCGGTTTCGCTTGCTCTCGCCCACCAACAGCGTCTTGCCGCCCGGCCGCAACACGATCCCATTCGGGTACCTTAACCCGCCCGTCACCAAGTGAGTCGTACCCTTGGCATCGACGTAATGGACGGTCCCGATAGGCTCTTCCGCCGATCCGCCCGGATCCGTGAAGTAGAAGCCGCCCTGGGGGTCAAGCGTCAAGTCATTCGGCGTGCGCAACGGCCGCCCTTCGCATTCGCTCGAAGCCTTGCCGATGATCTTGCCGTTCTTATCGAGATGCAAGACGGCGTGCTGGTTTCTGTCACAAACCAGGTGTGTCCCATCCGCTAGCACCTTGTGCCCGTTTGGCGAACCTGTCTCGGCCCAAATCGACGAGAGCACACTCGAACCGCCCGTCAGCGAAATCTGCGTAATGTGCTTGCCGTGAGAGATATAAGCGTATCCGGCGTGGTCGAAAACGATCCCTTCGCTATAGGCGGGGACCCGAACGATCTCGACTAGCACGGGCTCCGCGGCCCGCAGCCCGGCAGCGCCCGGCAGGGCGGCACTCAGCAGGCCGGCAAAGACTAGAATTCTGAAAGAAATCGGCGAGACGCCGCTGCGGCAAGGCCTTTTCATCGACTCGGAACTGTGCCGAGATTATAACGGAACTACTTTCACTTTCAGTTTCATGGGGCCGGTTTCACCGCGCCGGGCTTCACCGCACCGCGGCCGAGAACGCTCTCCGTTGCCGCAACAGCGCCCGGAAATCGTCGATCGCAAGCGGCGGGCTGATGTAGTGCCCTTGCACGCCGTCACAGCCCTTGGCCGTAAGAAAATCAAACTGTTCCCGCGTCTCGACTCCCTCGACGATCACGCGCAGGTCGAGACTATGGCCCAACGCAATAAGACCGGTCGCAATCGCCGCATCGCCCGGGTTAGACATGATGTGGCGGATGAACGAATCGCTGATCTTGAGAACGCTGACCGGGAACTGCCGCAGGTAGACCAGCGAAGAGTAGCCCGTTCCAAAATCGTCAAGAGCGATCTGAACGCCTTTGCCAAACAACTCTACAAGGGGACGAATCGTTTCGTCGGCATTGGCGACGAGCGCGCTCTCTGTGATCTCCAGTTGAAGGCGCGACGGCTCCAGGCCCGATTCCTCGAGAGCACGGTTCACGACTTCTAAAACGTCGTGCCGGAAAAACTGCTGCGGCGAGACATTGACGGAAACTTGAAGCGCCGGCAGCCCCACGCCGTCAAAACTCGCCATCTCTCGGCAAACCTTGTCCAGTAGCCATTCACTGACCGGCACGATCAGACCCGTTTCCTCGGCAACAGGGATAAATTCATTCGGCAACACCAGCCCGCGCTCCGGATGCGCCCACCGAACCAACGCTTCACACGCCGTGACGCGGCCCGACGGCATCTCCATCACCGGCTGGTAGTAGATCAGGAACTCGTCGCGATTCAGCGCATGCCGCAGATCGGTTTCGACTCGCAGTCGCTCTACCGCCCGCTCGTGCATATCCTGGTCGAATAGCTCATAGCCCGCCCGGCTGTCTTGTTCCTTAGCCCGGGACATGGCAACGTCTGCGTTTCGCACAAGGTCTTCGGTCGGTTGGTTCGCATGGGAATTGAAAGTAATCCCCATGCTGACTCCGGTGAACACCTGCCGCTCCCTTAACTCGAAGGGGACCGCCATCTCCGCCTGAATCTTGGCGGCAATCTCGGTCGCTTCCTTTTCCTCGCGAATGTCGTCGAATAGCACGGCGAACTCGTCTCCGCCAAGCCGAGCTACCATGTCGCCGGTCCTGATACATCCGCGCAAGCGGCGGCTGACTTCGATCCGTAACTCATCTCCGACGATCGGCCCCAAGCTGTCATTGATCAGCTTGAAGCGGTCGACGTCGAGAAAGAGCAGGGCGAATCGGTATCCGGCCTGCCTCGAAGCGAGATCGCCCGTGAAGGCCAGCTTCTCCATGAAGAGCTTCCGGTTTGGTAGGCCGGTCAAAGTATCATGCATCGCGGCGTGAAGCAGGTCTTTCTCCACTTGGCGCTGCTCGGTGACGTCGGTCTGAGAACCCGCGACCCGAGTTGCGCGGCCCGCTTCATCACGAATTGCAACACCCCGGCTCAGCATCAGCCGGTACGTTCCGTTGAGGTGCAGAAGGCGGTGCTCGGCCTCGAAATGGGTGCTTTTGCCTTTCAAATGGTCATGCAGGGCGGCGCGAAACCGCTCTTGGTCTTCCGGGTGAACGCGCTCGAGCCATTCCCTCGGGTGACCTGTTAGGTCGGTTTCATCAAAGCCGATCAGCGCCTTCCAGCGAGGGGAGAAGTGGATACGGTTGGCCCCCAGGTCCCAGTCCCAAAGGCCGTCCTGCGCCGCCTGCACGGCCAGCGAGAACCGGTCCGACGTTGCCGGGGCGGGCGGTCCCTGCATGGGTGCCGCCGCATTCTCGATCGAGCGGGCCATCCTACTGACTTTGTCTTCGAGTTCCACACGCCGCTTGTCGGCTAGGAACGCGATTCCCACCAGCAAACACGAGACACCGAGCCCTCCGAGCAGAACCAGCGCCGGATACGACAGGATGATCGAAGGTGCGGAGAACGCCGTGGCGCTCGCTGTCGATTCGCCGTAGTGTTCGACGGCGGAACGCGCGGCCAGCCAAGCCAGTACGGTCCCGGCCAGGGAAGCCGTGAGCACCATCAGCACGACGCTGTGCTGGCTAAGAAGACGGCCCGTTCCTTGAGGCCGGCCGCGGTGCGCTGCAGAGACGTCCGTACCGCTCTCGGCTGTCTCTGAGAATCCGATATCGGCGGTTCCACCGAAGAGTCCCATCCGAGCTCCCGAACTGCTTGGAAATCGCTTGTCCGTTTCCATCGCCTGGCACCTTCGGGCCAACCCCAAGCGCTTACCGGCCGGGGTCCCTTACCGCATGGGCGAAGTAATCGAACGAACGTAAGGATCAACCAAAGGTGAGCTGGTCGTGCGGGAACTAGAAAAACAACCCGCTCAGAAAATGTTTCTGGCTACAAGTAGAGCCCTTTTCGGGCTCGGAAGTCAAGTGGCGCTGGAGCGGTCCAGCGTCACCGCCCCACCGAGTCATCACCGCTTTCCAGCCTATCGGCCGTCTCCCGCATCCAAATCCGGGTAGTAGCCCGTATCGAGGGCGCGCCAATAGACGCCCTGGAATGCGAGCCCCACCCGATACAACCCGTCATCCTCCGCGCGGCAGTGCATCACTTGAGCCCGAGCTTTGAGTTCCTCGCCGGAGTCGTCGCGATACAGATTCACGCAGACGCCTACCTCCGCATTGACGCGGAGTGGAGACAAGATCTGCAGTCCCATGCCTGTCTCGCTCAAGTCCACGAGTTTGGCGCTGATCCCGGAGTACGGCGGAATCGTCCAGGCGCCTCCGCGTGAACGCAGTTCCCGTTCCACACGAAGCTCCCCGGGCCGAAAATCCGCGCGGCGCCGGGAAGCTCGTCGCTCGCGGCCGCCGGCATCGAACTGGTTCTCAAGACTGCTGGTTCCTTCGTCGGGTCGTGGTTCCATGGTTTAGACCTATGGGGACACCGTGTGCTCGTGCCTGAGCGCTTTCGGACTCTTCGGTCCGTTCTGAAGCATGTCTAGTATCCGGCCAAATCATGAGGGAATCAAGGTCTATTTTTACGTACTGGGAGTTTGCCCAGCCTTTGTCGAAAGTACTGAATCAACACTAGTTCCACTAGCCTGCTTCTCTCACGACCCGGCGGGACAAAGTGGATGAAGAGGCGCGAGTGCTCGGCGTCCCTGCCTTTGCCGTAGGGGGCGGGGGGCTGGTCGGCATTTCTCACCACGTGGCGAGGCGAAGTGCGTGAGAGGCCCGTGAGTGCGAGGCGCGCGCAGGTTGGCGCGCGGGGGTGTACTTGAACAGTAGTGTGAGCACGGCGAGCAAGCGCAACGAAGCAATGGCGGGCCTATGGCGTGCTTCGACCGTCAGGTGTTGAGAGATGTGGACTAGTAGTACTATGGGCTGCCTCGACCGCCTGACCGCTCTTCGTGCGATGAGCTTCTGCCCTCTTTCGCCCGCCGCGTCCGAGGCTGCAAGCAGTCGGTAGCCTGCGCCGGCCGAGGCGCTCGCATCTGCTAATCTGTATCGAGTTCGCCATGCAATTTCTCCTCTATTTGGTTCTGTTCGCACTGCCCCTCGCTGCTCAAAACCCCGCGCTGATGGACGAAGTCGTGCGGGATCCGAATGAAGACGTTTATATCGGCAAGAAGAACCACATCGCAGCCGGCGAACAACTCTACGGCGTTGCCTGTAGCGCCTGCCATGGTCCGGAAGGGGAGGGTGGACGTGGCCCGAATCTCGTCATCGGACCCGCGGCGCAGAACAAGCGTCCCACGCAGATCTATACCTCGATTAAGAACGGCGTCCCCGGCAGCGATATGCCTCCCTATGGCGGCATGCCCAACGAGCAGCTTTGGCAACTCACCGCCTTTGTCAGCAGCCTGAGCCGTCCGGCCTACGAAATGGAAATTCCGGGTGACCAGGAGGCAGGCGCAGCGCTCTATTACGGGAAAATGAGCTGTTCGAATTGCCACATGATTCGCGGCCGGGGCGGTGCTTTGGGCCCGGATCTCAGCAATGCCGGCCTGCAGAACTATGTCCTGCAACTGCGCGAGGGTGTCCTCGAACCAAACAAGCGCATTACCCCCGGTTTCGATCCGGTACGCGTAACCACAAAGTCGGGAGACAAGATCGAGGGTGTCGCAAAGAACTACACGAACTACTCAATTCAACTCGTCGATCGACAGGATCGGTTGCATCTGCTGCCAACCCGCGACCTGCAAGAGATCGTCTTCCTCAAAAACACCTGGATGCCGGCCAACTTGACAGAGCGGTTTACCGAGGACGAGATCCAGAACGTCCTGGCCTTCTTGAGCCGCCAAGCAACCCGCGTTCCATCGCCCGATGACGACGCCTCCGAGAAAGAGAGCCATTGAAGTGAATCATCCAACGACCCGCATAGGGAGTGGCTCGCTCGCCCTGTTTCTCCTCGCCTCGATCATTGGGGTCTCTCCTTCGGCGGCCCAGGTCAAATACGAAGACATCCTCAAAGGCCCACACGAAAACTGGCTGACTTACGCCGGCGGCTACTCGGCGCAACGGCACAGCCCCCTAAAGCAGATCCACACAGATAACGCCGGCTCGCTGGTCTCAAAGTGGGCCTATCACATTGAGGTCGGCCGCCGTCTCAGCGCGGTTCCTCTCGTCTACGACGGCATCATGTACATCGGAAACAGCAATGAAGTCCATGCTCTCGACGCTGTCAACGGACGCAAAATCTGGCACTACCGCCAGGAAAACGTCGAGGGCGGGGCGCGCGCGAATCGCGGCGTCGGTCTGCTCGGAGACAGGGTCTTCTTCGTCACCGGAGACTGCTACCTCGTCGCGTTACATCGCAAGACGGGCGCGCTGCTGTGGAACCAACAGTACGCCGATCCGAAGCAGGGCTATCACTGCACCGTCGCTCCTTTCGCTGTCAAAGACCGTGTTGTCGTGGGGGTCAGCGGCGGTGATTCCGGCATCAGGGGCTACATGACCGCCCACTCTGCCGAAACCGGCGAAGAGCTGTGGCGCTTTTGGACGATCCCCGCCGAGGGTGAGCCCGGCGCCGACAGTTGGGGGCCGAAGACACTTGACTGGGGCGGCGGCGGCACGTGGATGTCCGGCAGCTACGATCCCGAGCTCAACACCATCTATTGGGGAACCGGCAACCCTTGGCCCGATTTCTACGGAGAAGACCGCCCCGGCGACAACCTATACTCCGATTCTCTCGTCGCCTTGGACGCCGACACCGGCAAGCTGAAATGGTATTTCCAGTTCACTCCACACGACCTTTGGGACTGGGATGCGCAGGAGTTCCCCGTCCTGCTCGACCTGCCTTACAAAGGCCGACAACGCAAGCTCGTCGTTCAGGCTAACCGCAACGGATTTTATTATGTTCTCGATCGCGTTAGCGGTGAGTTCCTCCATGCCAACGCCTTCGTCGACAAGCTAACGTGGGCATCGGGAGTCGATGAGAACGGGCGTCCCATCCTGGCCGAGGGCGCCGATCCAGAACCCGGCGGCGTGGAGGTATGTCCAACGGTCCGGGGCGCATCGAATTTCATGGCGCCGTCGTTCAATCCCGACGCCGGACTGCTGTACATCATTGCCCTCGAAGGCTGCGACGTCTATACAAGCTCGGCCCGCGAACCGGTTCCCATGGTGGGCTTCGCCGGAACCGGCGGACAGAAACCGCCTCGCAACGCAAACCAGTTCTTCCTGCGCGCCCTAAACCCAGCCACAGGCGAGCGTGTCTGGGAATATCCCATGACCGGCCCCACGATCATGTGGGCCGGCACGCTCTCCACCCAAGGCGGCATCGTCTTCTTCGGTGATGACGATCACCACCTTGTAGCGGTCGAAGCCAAAACCGGCGAGCATCTCTGGCACTTCAACGTCGGCCAGCAACTCTTCTCGTCGCCCATCACCTACATGGTCGACGGGCGTCAGTACGTGACCCTCGTCGCGCAAACCGACGTCTTCACCTTCGGACTTTTCGAGCCCGCCAAGTCAATACCCGTCATCAAAACAACCCGCGAGGGCCTCTAGAGGCCTCGCGCAGCCGTAGCCCGCTCCAGACCGCCCGTGATCCCCCCAACACGTCGGGGTTGGCGTCGTCCCGAGTTGGCGCGACAATAGAAAACATGATCGCCATCTTGAGGACCGGGTTGCTGGCAGTTCTGTGTGTGCTTACCATTCCCGCCGTAACCGCCGCCGCCGAGGACGACCCCAAGGAGCGTGGCTGGGAGATCTTCCAGCAAGCTCGCGCGGCCGTGGGCGCCGGAGCCGACGGCGTTCCGCTGCGGGATTACGTTTTCGAGTTGAACACCAAGGCCGCGACCCCCGACGGAGAAGTGGAACGGCGCAGCAAAGGTCTCTACCTGCATCCAGGATTGGTACGCCAGGAGATCAACGACCCGAAAGCGAAAATCATCGTCGTCTTCAACGGCGAGAAAGCCTGGCAGATCGTGCCCGGCGACATCCATTACATGCCCGACCCATTAGCCAAGCGGTATAAGCAGGAGCTCGACCGTTCGCATGTTCTCCTGCTCCCGCCGCCGGCTCGAGACTCGATATGGCTCCTCAACCAAGAAGAAGTTGCGGGCCGTCAAACCAGCGTCATCGAACTGCGGGAAGTCGGCGGACCGCCCCTACGCCTCTTTGTGGACGTGGAAACCCACGAAGTGCTCAAGAAGATGTTCGTTGGGGATGCGCCGGGCGGCGGCATGGCCCAGGTCGAAGAATACTTCTCGAACTTCCAGGAATCCGGTGGCTACCGCTGGCCCTTCCATAAGCGCGTCGTGCGCAACGGCAAAGTAGCGACCGAGACAACCACACTCAGCCTCGAAGTCAACACCGGCTTAACCGAGAGCGACATCGTCCGCTAGCCGCTCGACTGCCACTGCGTCACCCGCCGAATGTCCTCTTCAAGTATTCGATAATCAACTCCAGCTCCCCCTCCGAAGCGGACATGCCATTACTGACCATGCGTGCCACAAGAACCTTAGCTTCATCTGGGGTACGCGGAGGCGCCGCCTCCACTACGGCCACTGGATGGCACAGCGAGCACTGCGTGTCGTAGAGCTGCTTGGCTTGGTCGGCGTTGTATTCCATGGCCGCGCCACCCTCGTCAGTTGCAGCCATGGCTTCACTCACCGCCGCCTCGGACTGCTCGGCCTCTTGCTGCTGCATCCGCCGTTCCCGTGCCGACCGCTGTAGCTCCGGCGAAATCGCAATCAGGTACGCCGTTACTTGCCACTGCTGCTCCTCCGTGATCGGGGACAGCAGGGTCGAGCGGTCCGCCATCCGCACGACTGTCTGCCGCCAATTCTGCGGAGTTCGCGGACGCGCCAACACTGTCCGCAAATCGTGACACGTGATGCACTCGGTCAAAAGAACCTGCTGGCCCGCGTGCAGGCCCTGAGGGGATACAAGCTTGTCGAGGCCCTTCGAATTATCAAGGCCGGCCAACACCAAGTGCTCCTTCACCCGCCCCAACGTGGACTCGTCATAGCTCTCACCCACATTCGCAGCCCGCAGATACGCGTCGCCGAAAGCAAACGGCGCCGAAAGCCCGATCAGTAGCGTCGTACACACCAGCAGCGCCGTCCCCAAACCCGGAATCATCGATGACTCCAGATGCTTGAAATACCGCACGATCGATATTTTCAATACCAGAATCACCCCGATCGTCATCCCCAGCATCAAGTGAGCGACCGTCCGCGCCGGAAACTCGATCTGGTAATTCCAAAGCCGTGGAACCATCTGCCACATCAAGATCACGTAAATCAGCCCGTACAGATAGCCGATCACCCGATGGATCCGCATCAACGAAGGCGGTGCATCGCTCTTGTGGGTCTCGTGGTCGAAGCCATAGCCCCACAAGTGGTACATCAAGAAGGTGCCGGCCACCCCCAACCCCCAAAACATCAAGCCGAGAACTGCATTCCATATCGGACTCATCATTTCCCTTGCCCCTTAGTGACTACGGTCGATCCAGCCGCCGTCGCTCACGTAACACTTGTTACAGAGAACCCGTGTCTGTATCTAAACTTCCGTCAGCCGTTGTGAATTGTCACGGTCCTTGGCTATCATTGCTCCCAGTACAGGGGTTATGGCGGGGATTCGACGACGAGAGTCAGTTGAGGTCAATTCCTCCGCCGCAACAAGAATTCGCGCGCGGCCATACAGAGGTTAGCAGCGCGCAATCAGGGTCATGAGTCTCGCGGTGCGTATCACCTTACGTCGTGGTGTGTTCGGGCGAAGAATCGCCGGAGCCGCTTTCTTCCTCGGCGCGCTGGTGGGTCCCGCTTCGGCCCAGACCGCCGCTCCGGACAACAAGTTCATCGGCAGCCAGGTTTGCCAAGCCTGTCACCCCGATGTCTGGCTGGGCTTCAACCGCAATCCGCATTTCAACCAGGATTTCCATTTTGGCCCTGGCACGGTGAAAGTATACACCCGCGCTGCCCCGAAGACCACGTCTTTCCGCGCTGAACCCTGCACATCACCTCCGGCGGCAGGCCCCAAAGCCCGTCCGTCCGCTCACAGACGTTGATGGAGCGGGCTGAACGGCACACCGGCCGACACTGCTCCCTGCGAAGCCTTTTCGGAGCTAAAAACTGTTGATCCTCGTCCAGGTAACGCTACCCGCTCGGCAGCGGCAGCGCCCAGATCCTGTGCAGCATGTCACCGAACAGCCGCCGGTTCAGATGCCCCTCGGCCAGCAGCAACCAGTAGTAGCGCGCGTGCTTGACCAGCCGGCCGCCGGTCTTCATCAGCCGCTGCTGCAAGCTCGTGAGCGACCAACTCTTGATCCTGTTCGGCAGTCCGAGCCGCCGCCACAAGTTGCCCAGGTTGTAGGCCAGCACGCTGAGTTGCAGTCGCACTTCGTTGGCCCGAAAGCGATGGCACGAAAGCCGCGTCCAGTGCGTGGCCTGTTTGCCTTCTTTAATCCATTGCTCGGCCGTGCCGCGCTTGTTGTAGAAGCGCACCACCGACCGGCTTGGCAAGCTCATGTTGGTCACGATAAATCCGACCCGCGGGAACAGCTCACCGAGATGATGCTCGACCTTGGCCACGATGCGTCGCGGCTTGGACCAACTCTCCGCCTGATAGCGGAAGCTCTTGTAGCGCACCAAGGGCTTGCGACCCGGCCTGCCCGGCGGGCGAAACAAGATGTCTTCGATCGCCAATTCCAAGCTCTTGTTGGCCGGAATGCGAATGGCGTACTGCACTCCGCGTTCCTCCGAAAACTCATAAATCTCCGGCTTGGCAAAGGCCGCATCGCCCCGGAAGGTGACCTGTTTGCCCACAGCCTGTTGGCGCTTGATCTCGGGCAGCAGCAACTCCTTCCAGTCCTCAGCGCTGTGCACGTTGCCTGGACGCAGCTTCGCCGCCAGGCAATCCCCATGCTGGTTGAACAACAACAGCGGGTGGTAGCAGACCGACTCGAAATGGCCGTTGTAGGCGCTGCCCTCTTGCTGGCCGTGGACAGGGCTTTCGGTCGAATCCATGTCGAGCACGACGCGCTCGGAGTCGTCTTGCGTCTCGGCTTGCGCCACCAGCTCGCGGTTCACAGCCATCAGCCCCAGCAAGTTCTCCTCGCTCGCCAGCATCTCCGTCTCGAAGCTCTGCAGTCGCGAGGTCAGTGCCCCGCCGCGATCCCAGTTCCTCTTCGAGCCGATCAAGCGAAACGTCGGGTCAGCCGACACTCGGACGGCGTCATTGAGGTCCTCGTAGCCTGCCAGCCGAGAGTAGACTGACTGCCGCAGCAGATCGGCCAGCGGGAACTTCTTGTTCAAGCCTTGCCGTGGGTCACTGAGGTGTTCGTCGAGCAGCTTCCCGAGTCCGAGTCGCTCGTCCAGCTCGCGGACCAGGATCAGCCCGCCGTCGGAAGTGACACGCGATCCTTGGAAATCGACTTTCAATAAGCCGTTGAAGCTTAGCTGGAACGGTTTGTTTTCTTTTTCACCCATTGGGTGTTGATCTCCTCAGCGCCTTGAGTGCTTTCCAACCCGCATAAATAAAGGCGTCCGAGGCCACCCGATGGTTAGCAGAATCGAAACTAAAGTGGGAATCCGGGTTTAGACCTGGTGATGGAACTGAAGTGAAGAGTATTGGCCCTAACCTACTTTCCACCACTGCCCCGATCGTCGTCGCCATTCGCGGTTCAGCCACGCAGCCGCCCAAAAAACGCCCGGTGGCGAAGCGGGAACTGGTTTTCGCAATTTATGTGGCACGTGGCGAAGTTCCGTAAGGTAAGTCACACCATTCCGTGATAATAATCGGTAGGCCGTTGAATTTATATTGTCTTTTTCTGGAAAGCGGCTTATCATAGATCGGCACCGAAAGTTAGGTTGCCCCTCAGGTCGATCGATCCACAGGATCGACGGCGGGGCACTACCAAGGAGACCCCCATGATCATTTCAGTTATCAACCACACGAACGGACAACTTAGCGACCTGGAGGTCCAAGAAGCGATTCGGGCGGTTAACCGTCAGATCGCCGAGGACTTCTATCCCTACTGGAGTCTTGGAGCCACACTAAGGCTGGAAGGCAGGACTTCCGCCGACCCCGACGCGCAAAGCCTCGCGGATATGCGCGGCGATGCGGTTCTCTATCTTTGGGACAAGACCGACGTTCCGAATGCCCTTGGCTACCACGACCGGAACAACCAAGGCATACCCTTTGGCTTCGTGTTCACCGAGTTGGTGGAGGCCGTTGGTGAAAACTGGACGGTAACCCTGTCTCACGAAGCGCTCGAACTCTTGGCCGACCCGGAAGTCAACCTGCTCGCCATGGGGCCGCATCCAAACAATCAGAACAAGACGGTGTTTCACTGGTATGAAATGTGCGACGCCGTGCAGGGAGAGACCTACGCGATCGACGGCATCGAAGTGTCCAACTTCGTGCTGCCGCTCTATTTCACGGGCGGAGAAGAACTCGGGGGCCGAAACGACTTCTTGGGGACCGTGCGCGGCGATGGCTCGACGCTTCCTTCCTTCGGCATTAACCCCGGCGGCTACGTCGGATTCTACGACCCTGCGATCAACCAACACGATACGTTTTCCATGCAGGGCGATCGTGAGGCGGAGCGGCGCATCAAGGTCAAGGATGCCGCAATGGCGGCGCGACGCGGCGGCAGACATCAGAGAACGGGCGCCGGCGTCTGTGCCAGGATCGCACTCGAGCTCGACAAGGAGCAGCGGAAGCCGAAGCGGCGGGCGAAGGCGAAATCCAAAGGAAAGGCCGCCTCTCGCTAGGTTTCGCGGTGAAGGTGAGCCGGCGCGCTTGCATTCTCGTAGCTGATGGTCTTATATATTGACCATGCTCAAGTCGCGTTCGTACTTCACCTTCACCCTTCTTGCCGCGCTGTGGGTCGGCTGTGGCGGGCCCGCCGACGAAGAATCGGCCGAGACCGAACAAGAAGCCTCCGGGCAGCAGTACCTCGCCTATTTCGGGACCTACACCAAAGGCGAAGGTGCCGGCAAGGGTATCTACGCCTACCGTTTTGACTCCGCGACGGGCGAAATGACCGAGATCGGACTCGCCGCCGAGGTCGCGAATCCGTCTTTCGTCGCGATCCACCCCAACAACAAGTACCTCTATGCCGTGACGGAGGACTTCGAGGGCGAAGGCGCGGTCAGCGCTTTTGAAATCGACCATGAGAGCGGGAAGCTGAAGTTGTTGAATCAGGTGTCGTCCAAGGGGTCGGGGCCGTGCCATTTGAACGTCGACGCCACGGGCAAGATGGTCGCCGTCGCGAACTACGGTGCGGGAAGCACGTCGTCGTTTCAGGTCAACGCCGACGGTACGCTGAGCGAAGCAGTAAGCGTGATCCAGCACGTTGGATCGAGTGTTGACGAGCGCCGCCAGAAAGGGCCGCATGGCCACTCGGTGAATTTCTCGCCCGACAATCGCTTCGTTATCACAGCCGATCTGGGCACCGACAAGCTTTACGTGTACAAGGCCGATCCAGCAACCGGCAAGATCGAACCCAATGATCCACCGGCCGGCGACGTCAAGCCCGGCGGCGGACCGCGCCATTTCACGTTCCACCCCTCGGGCAAGTTCTGCTACGCCATCAACGAGATGGGGAATACGATAACGGCTTTTAACTGGGATGCCCCGCGCGGAGCGATGGAGGAGATCCAGATGATCTCGACGCTGCCGGAGGGGTACACCGAAACCACTCACACGGCGGAAGTTCGTGCCCACCCATCGGGCAAGTTTCTGTACGGCTCCAATCGCGGACACGACTCCATCGCGGTTTTCTCAGTGGACCCGGCAACCGGCAAGCTGACCAGTGTTGAGCAGACTTTGACCGGCGGCCAGGCGCCCCGGAACTTCAATCTCGATCCGGCGGGCAAATACCTGTTCGCCGAGAACCAGAACAGCAACACGGTCGTAGGTTTCGAGATTGATCAGCAGACCGGCAAGCTGACGCCAACGGGCCAGGTGTTGAACATTCCGCGTCCGGTTTGCCTGCGCTGGGTGCCGCTGGGTTGACGAAGCGATCGGTTCGCACATCTACGTTGTCGACTCTTTCCGGCGCTTGATCCCGTTGCGGCGTTCTTCTCCGCTGAGAGCCCTGCCGTACTCGTGACCCGTGTTGGCTTGGCCGGCGACGTATTGTACTCAGCAATGATGTGCCGTTATCAGCGGGAATATTCTGAAGGCCTACTGCGTTTGTTGAGGCGAGGAGTCTGCGTCTCCCGAGGCCATCCATGCCGCTCTGGGGGATGCGGATTCCGCCTTCCAACTGCTCAGCAAAGCGGGCGAGGGAGATGGCGCGCTCGTGCTCCTCAAGGCACACCCGATGTGGGACACACTGCGCAAACTCGGCTTGGACGATTCATTCACCCAGACCTAGAGGATCAGCTTGCCTGACTAAAGGTTTTCTGACTCACTTCGGGAAGCCGATTCTTTGCAGGAGGCTTTGAAAGCGCGGATCGTCTCGGAGGGACTCCAGCCGGGTGTCTACGTTAAGCCAGGCCATCGATCGGGACCGCAGCCGATACGCTTCTTCGAGCTGCTCCAAGGCCTCGTCCTTCTCACCCAGACCCAGATGCACGATTGCCATGCTGAACGGCGATACGTATCGCTCCTCGGCTAGCTTCTCCAAGTCGGCCAGCATGGCACGGGCGAGTTTCTCTTCTCCAGCCCGCCCGTAGGTGAACCCGAGCGAGCCCAGCGGAGCTGGGTTGTTGTCGGATAGCAAGGCCGCCTTCGAAAGTGAGACGACCGCTTCTTGGTAGAGCCCCTTTCGCTGGTACGACTCGCCAAGTATCCAGTGCGCCGCCCAGAAATTGGGGCTCAGCTCGAGCACTTTCTCCAACTGCTGGCCGGCCTCGTCATCGCGGCCGGCCTGATAATACTGCTGAGCAAGATTCGTATTTGCCGCCAGGGAAAGCGGGTCCAAGTCTCTGGCACGCCGAGCTTTTTCGATGGCCTCGCCCATTTGACCCGTGACTTCGTAGTACAGCGAGTACCACAGAAAGCCTTGGGCGTAGCTCGGATTCAGCTCTGTGGCGCGGCGGAACTGTCTCTCGGCTTCTTCGAAGTCCCAGTCATATTTCAAGTTGATCATACCGAGCACGCCATGGGCCTCTTCGATAGATTCAGAGAGATCGAGGGCTGCCTCGGCCTCTCGGCGCGATCGGGGGAGAACGTCGTCCGGGCGTTCGATCTCCAACCCGTGGCCTCCCAACAAGCAGTAGCAGCCGGCCAATCCTGAATAGGCCCGAGCGAACGTAGGATCTTCCTTGATCGCCGTTTCGAAATACTCGATGCCCTTTCGAAACCCGCTTTCGGTGATCTGTTCGCGGAAGTATCGACCCTTGAGGTAAGTTTCATAGGCGGTGGGGTTGGACGTGCTGGATACTCGCGCGGGTGTCTCGATCCGGTCAAGGAGCTTCAAAGCCAGCGAACGGGATATGAGGTTGGCAACCTCGGTCTGAAGCTCCAGGACGCTGTCGAGAAGGACGCTGTCGAGACGCCTTTCGTAGTCCTCAACCCAGGTGTGAGTCTGGTCGCGAACGTAGATCAACTGAACAGTGATGCGGACCCGCTCGTTCTCCCGGCGGAGACTTCCTTCCACGGCGTAGTCGACCCCGAGCTCCTCGCCCATGACTTCGATCGGCTTGGCGCCGGCCTTGTAACTTTCCGTCGACGTGCGAGCGATCACGCCGAGCCGATCCGGGTCGAGCCGTCCCAACTGAGAGATAACCTCCTCAGTAAGGCCACCGACGAAATAGTCGTGTTCGGGGTCGCCCGTGTAGTTGTCGAACGGCAGCACCGCCAACAAGATTCGCCCCGTGGGGGCGGTTAGCCTGACACCGGTGCCTCGATCACCAGAGCCCGCAGGTGTTCCAGGATGGGCCGCCTACTAGCACCTGAAGCGCTTCTTGGTTCCATGTTTCGCCCCGTTTCCAAAATCAGCCGCTCGAGCGCAGCGCGAGGCTCGCTGCTATGGCTAAGAAAGCGGACTGCCTCGCTCTTGCTGCTCTAGTCTACCGCAGCGAGGAGACTACCCAAACTACGATCCTCGCTGGGGGACGCCACCGGAAGGCTGCAAGTTATCGTTGGGAATATTCTGCTGCCGGATCGCGTTTGTTGAGGCGAGGACGGTGGTGCTGGGGTTGCATTGTGTATCGGCTTCCTCGGTGCCGCGAACGTCACCGAGCGGCCACGAGCCCAAAAGGGTGGCCGGAATACGACAGGAGCCAGGAGGCCAAATGCTCTACCGAATCGTTGAGAAAACCATCATCATCCTAGCCGCGGTCATCCCGCTGCTGGTTATTGGGGCGTTGTTCGCGTTGCCCGCGGCGGCACAGGATGCCCAATTCGACCCCTCAGGGGAACTTCTGCAGCCCACCGGATACCGCGAGTGGGTGTACGTCGGCGCCCCGCTGACTCCAAACGACATGAACGGCGGGGAGGCTCCTTTTCCGGAGTTCCACTCCGTCTATGTGAACCGCTCGGGCTGGCAGGCCTACAAGCAAACCGGCAAGTTCCCCGAAGGCACGGTCGTCGTCAAAGAGCTCGTCAGCGTTGGCAGAAAAGCGGCTTCCAGCGGTAAAGGCTACTTCATGGGCGAGTTCATCGGACTGGAAGCCGCTGTGAAGGACTCCAAGCGCTTCCCCAAGCAGCCCGGCTACTGGGCCTACTTCAGCTTCGGGCACAGCTACCCGTTGGCGAAGAAGAGCAAGGCTCAGCCGTTGGCCGCCTGCGCCGCGTGCCACCAGGCTTTGGCCGCGGACGACATGGTCTTCACACAGTACTACCCAGTTCTTCAGGCCGCAAAGGGCAAGAAGTAGACCCGCGGCGAGACAAGTTTTGCGTACTACTCATCACACACCAAACAGAACAAAGGAGAAACAGAAATGCAAAACCTAAAACAGGTTGACGACCAATTGAATGAAATGACCAGCGCTGGTCAGATCATCGAAGCCCTGGAGCGCTTCTATGCCGACGACTGCACGTTCCAAGAAGGGAACAAGGAGCCGATGGTTGGAAAGAAGGCTCACCACGATCACTTGACCGAATTCTTCTCCACTCTGAAAGAGTTCAAGGGCGCGACGCTGCACTCGCAAGGAGTCGGTGAAGACGCCACGATGACGGAGTGGACCTTCGACATGGTGGGTCCGGACGGGCCCAGGGTCTGGAACGAAATCCTGCGGCGCCAGTGGCAGGACGGCAAAGTCGTTTCGGAGCGCTATTACACGGCCGACTAGTGCTGGAC
The DNA here is from genome assembly GCA_965206655.1 of Bryobacterales bacterium. GTDB lineage: Bacteria > Acidobacteriota > Terriglobia > Bryobacterales > UBA6623 > JAPPLB01. Next base: position 372,168 of record CBDBKC010000035.1, read on the forward strand.
AGCGCCGAGCCTGGGGCCGCGGTTGCGGCAACAAGGTCAGGCTCCCGAATCGCTTGTACTTCGGGAGCTTGACGACCAGGGGGCCACGTGGATTCCGCACGGCGACTCCAAGGAAGAATCCAACGGAGGCCTACGACGAACCGAACGAACCGACCCACGCGGTTCGGACTCTTAACACTCTACAAACACACAAGGAGAAAGACATGTACGCCAACCGAACCAAATCAAGAAGTTTTGCCTTTGCCACAGCGGCTGCCGCGCTCCTATTGCTGCTGTCATTGCCTGCGTCCGTACAGGCTGAAAATCACGGAAAGTCCCTCTACGAGAGGCTCGGCGGGTACGGCGCGATCTCGGCGGCGGTCGATGATTTTGCGCCGAAGCTGTTCGACGACCCGCAGGTAGGGAAATTCTTTGTCGGAATGGGCGCCGATACTCGCGAGAGCTTTCGGCAAAAGAACAAGAACCTCGTATGTAACGTGACGGGCGGCCCCTGCAAGATCATCAGCCGGCCCGCGAAGGTCGCGCATTCGGGCCTGGGCATCACGGAAAGCGACTTCGACGTCGTTGCCAACCATTTAGCCGACACGCTGAACAAATTCAACGTGCCCGAAAAGGAGCAGCAAGAGCTGTTCGCGATCATCGCCACTCTCAAAGACGACATTGTCGATTGACATCGTCGACGCGATGGCTCGGACCGCCGGACGCTCGCTGGCGGTCCGAGCCGGCCGTCGGGCGGCGATCAGCAAGGAAAGTCACAACGTAAGGGCGCTCGCTGAGTACAACAACCCGAAACCTCGTGTCATGACCTCTCAGACCATCTCCCACTACAAAATCGGCGACAAGATCGGCGAGGGCGGCATGGGCAGCGTCTACAAGGCTGAGGATCTCACCCTCAAACGTACCGTTGCTCTGAAGTTTCTCTCGCGGCGCACCCTTGAGGACGAAGATCAGAAGGCGCGCTTCCTTCGCGAAGCTCAGGCTGCCGCGGGCCTCGACCATCCGAACATCTGCACGGTTTACGAAGTCGAAGAGGCTATGGGCGAGACGTTCATCGCGATGGCCTACCTCGACGGCCGGAACCTGAAAGAGAGGATCGCCGCGGGTCCCCTGGCGATCGATGAGGCCGTGGACCTGGCCCGGCAAGTCGCTCACGGCCTGCGTGCGGCTCATAACAAGGGAGTCGTTCATCGCGACATCAAACCGGCCAACGTGATTGTCACAACCGAGGGTGTCGTGAAGATTGTCGACTTCGGTCTGGCCCAGCTTGGTGGAGAGGGTGGCCTGACTAAGGAAGGCGTCACGATGGGGACGACGGCCTACATGTCGCCCGAGCAAGCGATGGCCGCGCCGCTCGACCACCGTACCGACGTCTGGTCCCTGGGCGTCCTCATCTACGAACTGATCACCGGACAGACGCCCTTTCGAGGGCTTTACGGCGATGCCATCGTTTATTCGATCGTCAATGAAGAACCGCAAGCGATGAGCGAGCTGCGAAGCGACATTCCTCCTGCACTCGAGCAGATCGTCACCCGAGCGCTCGCCAAGAATCCCGATGAACGCTACCCGCATATCGACGAGATGCTGGCCGATCTGCAAACTCTCGGCGGAAATATCGAGTCCGGATCGGCCACGGCCCCACTAGCCAAGGCGAAACCGTTCGATCGCAAGCGGAAACTGGTTCTCAGCGGCGTTGCGGCGTTGCGGCGTTGCTGCTGGTGCTACTGGCAGTTGCGCCCTTTCTCTCCACAGGCGAGGGGGCCGCAATCGATTCGATCGCCGTGCTGCCTTTAGACAATTTCTCCAATGACCCGGAGCAGGACTACTTTGTCAACGGGATGCACGAGGCCTTGATCGCGGAGTTAGCGCAGATTCAGGCCTTGGCTGTCATCTCGAGAACTTCAGTGAACCGTTACAGGAATACAGAAAAGTCGTTGCCCGAGATCGCGAGTGAGCTGGATGTCGATGTCGTCCTGGAAGGGTCGGTCCTGCGGGCCGGTGACAGCGTGCGGATCACCGTGCAGCTCATCGGGACGAGGCCGGAGAGGCATCTGTGGGCGCAGACCTATGACGGGGACCTGCAAGACGTTCTGCGCTTGCACAGCGAGGTCGCCCAGGCAGTAGCGAAGGAGATCAAGATTGCCGTGACCCCCGAGGAGGAAGCCCGCTTGGCGAGCACTCGCAAGGTCGACCCGGCTGTCTACCAGCACTACCTCAGGGGACGGCAGCTCTGCAATTCGCAGAGCGAAAGCGAATTGTACCGAGGCATCGATCAGTTCCGGCAGGCAATCGCCCTTGATCCGAGCTATGCTCCGCCACACGTCGGATTGGCCAGTTGCTATAGCGCTCTTTCTTGGTATTTTCTGCCGATGCAAGAGGTGGCCTCGCGGGTAGAGGCGGCGATCAATGAGGCTCTAAAGCTTGATGAAGAGCTCGCGGAGGCCCACGCCATGAACGGACACGTGAAGCTGTTCTTCCATCGGGATTTCTCAGGGGAAGAGGATTACGAGCGAGCGCTCGAGCTGGATCCCAACAGTGTGACGGCTCTGATCAAGTATGGGCAATTCTTGACAGCGAGCGCGCGCTTCGACGAAGCAGTTGTGATGTACAAGCGCGCCGTGGAACTTGATCCGCTCAGGTCCGCGACGGTCATGGATTGGGGCTGGGCGAGCTTCATGGCGCGCCGATACGATGAGGCGATCCTTCACGGTCGGCAGGCGCTCGAACTCGATCCCGATTTCGTATACGCGCACGCTTGGCTGGCGGCGAGTTACGTGCAGAAGGGAATGGTCACCGACGCTGCTGCCGCGCTAGCGAGAGTCGAAGCGCTCGACCCCTCATCTGAAGACCAGAATCTCCTCGGCATTCTAGGCTGGGTCTACGCTTCCCTCGGCCGGAGGGACGACGCTCACAGGATCATCGATCGACTCAAGGGATTGGCGCTTCGCCGGACTGTAGACCCGATTGCGATGGGCGGCATACACGGGGCCCTGGGAGAGCTCGATCGCGCCTTTGAGTTCTTGCAGGAAGGTGCTGCCACGAGCGCGATCGCCCCCTTCCTCGCGGCGCATCCCTTCACGGACCCGATGCGATCGGACCCACGGTTTGATGAGCTGCTGAACAACCTCGCACGGGGAAACTGAATGGCAACGCAGCGACGGGAATGTACGAGCATCCAAACCCGTCTCAAGGAGGGAACGATGAACTGCTTTTCTTCGGCTTGGCTTCAAATCGTGTTCGTCGCGTCCCTGACTCTGCCGGCCTGCACGCCTCACCTTTGGGGCCAGACGACAACAGGCACGATCCTTGGCAAAGTCGCGGGGCCGGACGGCGTCCCGCTTCCCGACGTGACCCTAGCGGTCATCAGCGAGGGCACCAACGCCAGGCGGGCAGCCGTCTCCGAGCGCGATGGCAGTTACCAAGTGACCCTGCTTCCACCGGGAGGCTACCGCGTGGAAGCGGAGCTTGACGGCTTCAACCGGGCGGTACGCTCCGGAATCCGATTGCAGGTGAACCAGCGGGCCCTAGTTGACATCACACTCCAGATCGGATCGATCACCTTTGAGGTTTCCGTCGTCGCCGACGCCCCGATGATTGACGCCGTTTCCTCGGGGCTCGGCACGGTCATCGACAACAAGAAGATCGTCGAGCTGCCGCTCAACGGCCGCGACCTCTTCCAGCTCTCCACGCTGGTGACCGGGGCCGCCCCGCCGGCCGAGAACTCGCAGAACTCGTCGGCCGGAGGCGCCGTGAGCATCAACGGCGCCCGTGAGCAGTCCAACAACTTCCTGCTCGACGGCGTTGATAACAACGATCCGCTGCTCAACCAGATCGTGGTTCCACCCTCGATCGACTCGATCCAGGAGTTCAAGGTGCAGTCGAGCACCTATAGCGCCGAGTTCGGGCGCAGCGCCGGCGGGCAGTTCAATTACGTCACCAAGAGCGGCACGAACTCCTGGCACGGGTCAGCGTACGAGTTTCACCGCAATGCGGTTCTCGACGCCAAGAACTTCTTCGACAACCCCCAGCTTGAAATCCCTAAGGTGGGGTATCCACTTGACTCAGGTGACCCCAACATCTTGTGTTTGGGGTTCAGAACGGCTCGGCGTCCCAGTGGGCGATGATCGAGCGATACGGCGTCGGCTCCACAGCGACCGCTTGCTGAACCAGCCTGTAGAACAGCTTGCCCCGGCTACGTGAGCTGCGCCGGTTGAACCGGAAGACGAATTCGTCCAGATAGTAGTCCAAATGCTCGTGGCTGACCGCCCCTTGATGCGTACCCAGCAACCAGCGCTTGAGCAGCGAGATCGCTTTGTGCACCAGCGGAAGCAATTCCGACGCCTGCTCGCGGCGACCCTTGAGGAAGACGATGTGGTGCCGATAGCCCTTCTTCTCGAGTGGCTCGTAGCCCAGCCAGCCATCGGTGCGAACCACGCTGCCTGGCTCGATCGACTCCTCCACGAAGGGCATCAAGCTGGCCGCCGAGGCGTTGCGCAGGCGCTGCATACGGATCCGCCCCAGCCCGCTGCCTCTCTCCTCCGCGGCTACTGCAATCAATCCTTTACGCTCGATCTGGCGGCCGCGAACGCCCTCCTCCTCCGCGCCCCAGTAGGTCTCATCCACCTCGACGACGCCCGTCAAACGCTCGCGCCCCGGCCGCACCATCGCCCGCCGCAGCTTGTGCATCCAAGCCCAGGCGGTTTGGTAGCTGCCCAGTCCCAGAACGCGTTGCAAACCCAAGGCGCTGACTCCGTTCTTCTGCGAGACGACGTGCCACATTGCTCGGAACCAAAGCCGCAACGGCTTGCGTGTGTCCTGAAAGATCGTACCGGCCGTGACGGACGTTTGGCGACCGCAGGCAGCACATTCGAACCATACTTTGCGCACCGGCCAAGCTCGCTCAAGCCCACAGTTGGGGCAACGGAACCCGTCCCGCCAGCGCAGCGCGACCAGATAGTCGCGACAGGCCTCTTCGGTGGCGAAGCGCGCCTCGAACTCGAGCAGATCGCGCGGGTAATCCTCCACGAGGCCGCATACTACATCTTGGGGTCACCTGAGTCAAGTGGATACCCCACCATCCCTAAACAACCACCGCCTGAAAGGCGGTGGGTTCATTTACGACTGAAAGTCGGCTTGCGGCTGAAGCCGCCTGAAGAAGCCCCGGCTCAGAGCCGGCTCAAGGCTTGGTGGGCGTTGTGATCTTGAAGCCCTGGTCGTCTTCGTCCCATTGCTGCCTCTCAATGTAATTCTTAATCGTTTCCTCGTCCACTGCGCCCACCGTCGCGCAGAAATATCCCCGCGCCCACAGGTGCTGCCCCCAATATCGCTTCCGCAATTCCCCAAACTCATCTTGCAGCCGTCGCGACGACCTGCCTTTCACATACTGCACCAGCTTCGACGGCGCCAACTGTGGCGGTGCCGATACCAATACATGCACATGATCCGGCGACACAGCGCCCCGAATCACCACCACTTCTCGCGCTTGACAGATCTGCCGGATCAGATCCCGTGTCCGCTCCGCCACCCTGCCCCGCAAGACTTTGTAGCGATATTTCGTGATCCAGACCAAGTGATACTTGATGTCGTAGACTGCATGCGCCCCTCGCCGATATTCGCCCATCTCCCTATTGTCATCCAGACCCGCTCGAAGCTGACCGCCTGAAAGGCGGTGGGTTTAGACCTGGTGATGGAACTAAATTCATCCGCAACCAGTTCGGCTCCACTCTCGGCGGGCCGATCAAGAAAGACAAGCTATTCATCTTCGGCAGCTACGAAGGCACGACCGTTCGAAAAGCCTTCACGCGCGTCGCGACCGTTCCGCCCCTGGCCTGGCGAAACGGCGACTTTTCGAGCATGCTCAGCGGCGTGAACGACCCGGGCACGGGCCTTGATACGGGGCAGCTCGTCGACCCCCGGGCCGCTGAACCGTTTCCCGGCAACGTCATTCCGGCGTCGATGATCGACCAGGCGGGCGCCGGCATTCTGGACTTTTATCCGCTGCCCGACGATCCCAGCGCAACCGGACCCTCAGGGGCAATCGGCGCTGCCGTCGGGCGCAATACCGGCCACCAATTCACCGTGCGGGCCGACCAACCGCTGGTCTCGGGAGATCGGTTTTTCTACCGCTACAGCCTCTGGGACACCCGCGGCTCGACTCCTTTCGACACGTTGCAGGGTGCCACCAATGTGCCTGGGTTCGGCAACCTCTTCGAGGGCCGCGGCCAAGGCCTGGCGGTTGGATGGACGGCGGGGCGGAGCATCATCAACGACTTCCGCTTCGGGTACAACCGGTCGCAAGTGCTGGTTGTGAGTGAGAATACCGGCGACGACGTCTCGAGCCGGCTGGGCATTCGGGGTCTGCGCACGGATCCGATCGCCGTCGGACGGCCCGGCGTTCAATTGGGGATCACCGACCCGCTGTCCGATCCGATCAACCTGCCCCAAGGACGAGTCGTCACCACCGTGCAGTTCGACGACAGCCTGTCGTGGATCCGAGGCCGTCACAGCTTCAAGACGGGCGGCGGAATCCGCATCCCACGAGTCGACGCTTTCCTGGACTTTGCCTCCCGGGGCGTCTTCGTATTCTCGGGTCAAAGCGGAAATCCGATTGCCGACCTGCTGCTCGGGGCGCCCACGCTGGCGCAGCGCGTGAACCCCGAGTCGTCCACCGACGGCGAGCTGCGCACTTTCTCGATTGGTGGCTATCTCCAAGACGACTGGCGCATCAGCGATGACGTGACGCTCAACCTCGGCGTCAGGTACGACTTCAACCGACCCGTCCACGAGGCCCAGGACCGGTATTCCATACCGGATCTCGACAATCCCGACGGCGGCTACATCCGCGTCGGCACGCAGGGGATCCCGCGAGGCCGTTACGACGCCGACAAGAATAACCTTGCGCCGCGGCTCGGCGTCGCCTGGACGCCCTTCGGCTCGTCACGTAGCGTCTTCGGCGCCGGCTACGGCCTCTACCCCGACTCAGGTGTTCTCAACCCCAATGTCCTTCCCCGCTACAACCCGCCTTTCTTTTCGCTGGACCTGGTCCTCGACCCGCCGTCACTGACCGACGCGTTCTCGGGCACGAACTTACCAGTGAGCTTTGCGGTCGGGGTCGACGAGGACTACCGCGACGGCTACTACCACCAGTTCAGCGCCGGGGTGCAGCACGAGCCGGCGCCGCACCTGTTGCTCGACGTCGCCTACGTAGGGTCGAGGGGGCGCAACCTGCAGCTCGGCCTGGATGCCAACCAGGGGCCGCCGGGCGGGCCGCCCGTACGCAACCCGGCTTTCGGACCGGCGCTGCTGATTTCTACCTGCGGCGAGTCGTCTTACGACTCCATGCAGGTCCGTGTTGAGCGGCGGTTTGTTAACGGCTTCACTTTTCTTAGCGCCTACACATGGTCGCGGAGCCGGGACATTGGCTCGGCCTGGCAGGCTCTCTCCAGCGCCTTTCCCAGCCTGCCTCAGAACAGCTTCGACCTCGACGCCGAAAGAGGGCCAAGCGAGTTCGACAGCCCGCACCGTTGGGCGCTGAGCTACATCTGGGAGCTGCCGTTCGGGAAGGGCAAGCCTCGCCTCAACGAAGGTCGGTTGCCCGCCGTGATTCTCGGGGACTGGGAGCTGGCGGGAATCACTACGTTCCAGAGCGGCCGGCCATTCAGCGCCTACTACGGCTCCTCCGCGAACTTCAGCGGCACCAGTAACGGCGCAAACGGCGGAATGGGCTTTGACCGTCCCAACCAGACGGGCGACCCTGTCTTGCGCGATCCCGACCCCCGTCTGTGGTTCGACCCTGGGGCCTTTACCCCACCTGACAACACCTTCGGCGACGTTGGGCGTAACACGCTGCGTGGAGCCGGAACCCAAAACTTCGACATCGCGCTCTATAAGAACGTCAAGCTAGGCGAACACAAGATAATCCAGCTACGCGTGGAGTTCTTCAACGCCTTCAATACTCCCCACTTCTTCCTTCCGGTCAACGACCTGACCAGTGCGAACGCCGGTCGGGTTCTCGGCGCCAACGACTCTCGGCAGATCCAGTTCGGGCTAAAGTTCAACTACTGACCGAAGCGACACCGCGTCCGTCGTGTAAACGGCCAAAGTCACTCGGCCGGCCCCCGGGGGGAATATTCGGACTCCGGCGAGCGTTTTTCGAGTCGAGGAGGGAATGGGAAATGATGATTCAGATACCGCGCGTCGCGCAGGCCGTGGCTGCGATCTTGATCTCGTCCGCGACGCTGTTGTGGGCCGCGGGAAAGGTCGACGCGATCAATGTGAACCGGAAGAGTGTTGCCATTCACGGCTACGATCCAGTGGCCTATTTCGAACAAAGGGCCGCTCTCAAGGGCTCGCGAAACTTCGAGAGTGACCGGATGGGAGCCGCCTGGCAATTCGCCACGGCCGAGAACAAGGCGCTGTTTGAATCCGATCCGGAGCGGTACGCGCCGCAATATGGAGGCTATTGTGCTTGGGCTGTTAGCAACGGCTATACGGCGGATGTCGATCCCAAGGCGTGGACGGTTCGGGATGGAAAACTCTACCTAAATTACAGCAAGGGGATCCGGCGCAAGTGGCTCGGCGAGGTGAGAGAACGAATCGCCGCCGCGGACCGTAACTGGCCCAAGCTGCATCGTTAGGGTAGACAAAGACTCACCGAGAAGAGGGCCGTTTTCGCACCCAACTCGGAATAGAAATGACCTCTTCGGCGTTTGTTAGGCGAAACCGAAAACACAGGAGATCCGGCTCGTGAAAACAAATCTCAGCAAGCTCGTCGAGGCCACCCGGGAGACCCTCATTGAAGGGCTGACGCTGCTCGAATCCGTTGATAACAGAAGTTACTCGCAGAGACCGATGACAATCGAGACCGACAGCGCGGGCAACCACGTGCGGCACTGCCTCGAGTTCTTCCATTGCTTTCTCGCAGGTGTCAGCGGTCGCGCCGTGGACTATGCCGCCCGCGAACGACATCGCGATATCGCGTGCGACCGACTGCTGGGAATGCTTCGGATCGCCGAGGTCATCCAGCAACTGCGGGCGCTTGAGGAACTCGACCCGGACGATAGCATCCTGGTCCGTGCCGAGGACGACGAAGCGGGATGCTGGACTCCGTCGACACTGGGGCGGGAGTTGGAATTTCTACGCAGCCACACCGTTCACCACTACGCTTTGATCGCCATCATTCTCCGCTCGCACTCTCGCGCGGTACCGGCTCAGTTCGGAGTGGCGCCTTCTACCTTACGATTCCGCGCCGCGGAGACGGTATGTGCACAGTAACGTGGCTAGCCGAGGACGACGGTTATTCCCTTCTCTTCAACCGCGACGAGAAGCGCACGCGCGGTGTTGCGGAACAGCCCCGGATTCATGCCCGCAACAACGTATGCTTTGTCGCTCCGATCGATAGGGACGGCGGGGGCACTTGGATCGCCACGAACGAATACGGTCTGACCCTCTGCCTGCTCAATGCCTATCTCGCTGCAGGCCCACGGCGCGGAACGGCCGCTGAAAGTCGTGGAAAGATCCCGATCGAGCTTGCAAGTTCACATTCACTAGAAGAAATCGCTAAGCGGATGGACCGAACGGACCCCGTCCGTTTTGCGCCATTCCGTTTGCTCGCTCTCGAACCCGACCGCGCCGCCTGGTTGTTCGAGTGGAGTGGCTCAACGGTTACTCTCGACCCCGACGCCGGCCGGCGAATGCCTCTTACTTCTTCGTCGTTCGAGAGCGAGGCTGTGGCCGCCTCGCGCCAAGCCGTCTTCCGGAATCACAGGTCAGAGCGCAAAGCTCTCAGTCGGGATGCGCTGGAGTACTTTCACTCCGGCCACAATCCGGCTCCGGGCGCGTATTCCGTTTGCATGCATCGCCCGGATGCCCGGACAGTAAGCTGCAGTCGCGTCACGGTTGGCGCTTCCGATGTCCGCCTCGACTACTCCGCGGACTCCCCCTGCCGAAGGAAACCGCCAACGATCGTGTGCCTTCGGCGATCTTCTCTTCCAATCGGGCAACGCCCTGCCATTGAGCTAGCTTCATGACGAATTCACTTGCGGCGCGAAGCTTCCCTTTTGCAGTCGGACTGGCTGGAAGCGTCGCATTGCTTGCCGCGTTGTATCTCGCTTCCCCGTCCGGTTTTTGGACCGGCACGGTGGCCGCAACCGCAATAGGGCTGGCTTTGTCCACGCTCGTGAGCGAAGACCTGGCGTTGGTGACCGCCGGCGCCCTTGTGGCGCAAGGAAGCCTCAGTTTCGGCCTGGCTGTCGCGACCTGCATCGCCGGAATTGTTGTAGGCGACGTGCTGCTGTACTTGGCCGGACGGCTCGGCGGAGGCTGGGTACTGCGGACGCCCTTGGCCCGTCGCTTCGTTTCGCCGGAAGCGGTCGAACGCGCATCCCAATGGATGGGTGACCGTATATTCAGCGTCGTCCTGCTGAGTCGTTTTACGCCGGGCCTGCGGCTACCTGTCTACGTGGCGGCGGGTGTATTGAGCAAAGATTTTCGCAAATTTTCTCTGGCTCTGGTACTCGCGGCGGCCGCTTGGACGCCGTTGCTTGTCTGGGCCGGCGGTGCGGCCACGGAACGATGGGCGACGACAACCGGCGGCCTGTGGACCGCGGTTGTGCTTCCGGCTGCCATGCTTGCCGCCGTGCTATTTGCGGGCCGCCGAGTCGTGACTTTCGCGTCGGAGAGCCGCGGCGGACGTCGTCTTGTAGGCGCTATCCGCCGAAGGCTCCACTGGGAGTTCTGGCCTGCTTGGTTGAGTTACGTGCCTGTGGCCCTCTATACCCGGATTCCCACTTTAGTTTCGATTCTGCTAACCATCGGGTGGCCTCGGACGCCTTTATTTATGCGGGTTGGAAAGCACTCAAGGCGCTGAGGAGATCAACACCCAATGGGTGAAAAAGAAAACAAACCGTTCCAGCTAAGCTTCAACGGCTTATTGAAAGTCGATTTCCAAGGATCGCGTGTCACTTCCGACGGCGGGCTGATCCTGGTCCGCGAGCTGGACGAGCGACTCGGACTCGGGAAGCTGATCGACGAACACCTCAGTGACCCACGGCAAGGCTTGAACAAGAAGTTCCCGCTGGCCGATCTGCTGCGGCAGTCAGTCTACTCTCGGCTGGCAGGCTACGAGGACCTCAATGACGCCGTCCGAGTGTCGGCTGACCCGACGTTTCGCTTGATCGGCTCGAAGAGGAACTGGGATCGCGGCGGGGCACTGACCTCGCGACTGCAGAGCTTCGAGACGGAGATGCTGGCGAGCGAGGAGAACTTGCTGGGGCTGATGGCTGTGAACCGCGAGCTGGTGGCGCAAGCCGAGACGCAAGACGACTCCGAGCGCGTCGTGCTCGACATGGATTCGACCGAAAGCCCTGTCCACGGCCAGCAAGAGGGCAGCGCCTACAACGGCCATTTCGAGTCGGTCTGCTACCACCCGCTGTTGTTGTTCAACCAGCATGGGGATTGCCTGGCGGCGAAGCTGCGTCCAGGCAACGTGCACAGCGCTGAGGACTGGAAGGAGTTGCTGCTGCCCGAGATCAAGCGCCAACAGGCTGTGGGCAAACAGGTCACCTTCCGGGGCGATGCGGCCTTTGCCAAGCCGGAGATTTATGAGTTTTCGGAGGAACGCGGAGTGCAGTACGCCATTCGCATTCCGGCCAACAAGAGCTTGGAATTGGCGATCGAAGACATCTTGTTTCGCCCGCCGGGCAGGCCGGGTCGCAAGCCCTTGGTGCGCTACAAGAGCTTCCGCTATCAGGCGGAGAGTTGGTCCAAGCCGCGACGCATCGTGGCCAAGGTCGAGCATCATCTCGGTGAGCTGTTCCCGCGGGTCGGATTTATCGTGACCAACATGAGCTTGCCAAGCCGGTCGGTGGTGCGCTTCTACAACAAGCGCGGCACGGCCGAGCAATGGATTAAAGAAGGCAAACAGGCCACGCACTGGACGCGGCTTTCGTGCCATCGCTTTCGGGCCAACGAAGTGCGACTGCAACTCAGCGTGCTGGCCTACAACCTGGGCAACTTGTGGCGGCGGCTCGGACTGCCGAACAGGATCAAGAGTTGGTCGCTCACGAGCTTGCAGCAGCGGCTGATGAAGACCGGCGGCCGGCTGGTCAAGCACGCGCGCTACTACTGGTTGCTGCTGGCCGAGGGGCATCTGAACCGGCGGCTGTTCGGTGACATGCTGCACAGGATCTGGGCGCTGCCGCTGCCGAGCGGGTAGCGTTACCTGGACGAGGATCAACAGTTTTTAGCTCCGAAAAGGCTTCGCAGGGAGCAGTGTCGGCCGGTGTGCCGTTCAGCCCGCTCCATCAACGTCTGTGAGCGGACGGACGGGCTTTGGGGCCTGCCGCCGGAGGTGATGTGCAGGGTTCAGCGCGGAAAGACGTGGTCTTCGGGGCAGCGCGGGTGTATACTTTCACCGTGCCAGGGCCAAAATGGAAATCCTGGCTGATAGTAGTCGTGCTCGAGCGACGTCGCCCGTCGGTAGTTGTTGACGAGATGTGTGGATTTGAACAGGGCGGCCGCGGCAATCCGCACCAGCTCAATCCGAGGGGCCGAGAAGTAAAACGCCAAGCCTCCATCCACGGTGTCAGGGTCGTTCAGTACGTAGCTCCAAAGGACACGGTCGGGGTCGAGAGCAAGGCCCCTGGTTTCCAGCAGCCGTATCTCCTGCTCGGTAGAGTAGCCCGCGACGGCCAAGTTGTAGACAAGAGCCGGCCGGCTCGCCGCACCGCCGGTGTCATCTCGAAGAAACTCCTCGAGCACCTGCGGAAAGGCTTGCTCCATTGGCACACCCAGGCCCATTGCGACCGAGTCACCGATCACCAGGAGTCTTTGCGTGTCTTCAGGTGGGGCGTCAGGAAACTCGTCGTCGCGAAAGCCGGCGCGATTTGTTGCATAACGTACGCCGTTGACCGAGGCTTCCGAGCCGGGCGTCATCTCGTAGATCAGCGCCGGATCGGCCGACTTGCGAAAAAGGATGGTGGCTTCGGGAACCGGCGGAGGGAACAGACTCCGCCGCCGGTACTGGAGGCCGCCTTCAAATACCAGAACGGCCGCGAGTATCGAGAAACCAACTGTGATCAGCGGGCGGAACTTCGTGACAGGAAGGTGTGAAAAAATCCGGGACTGACTCACGCGGCTGCTCGGAAGTTCCATGGAATCAACAACCCGTCCGCCGCGGGTGTCTGTCCCAGCGATTTTTTCACACCTTCCAGACCTCAAACCAGTTTCTACCTGCCGGAACGATCCGAGAAACCACCAGGATCATAGATGCTCAACCAAGAACGCTAACCCTCGTCTGCCCCAGAAGCTATGCTCCCCCCCGAAAACTTCGTGTCCGGCCAGTTCCGCTTTCCCGAACGCCTTGTAGACCTTCTGGACACGAGCAAAGCTTTCGCGGCTCGCCTCGACGGGGAAAATACCATCTTCGTCGCCGGACTCAACAAACAGCGCGCGGGGCGCGATCAGGCCCGCTACGTCATACATCTCGCACCAGTTCAAGATCCCCGGGACGTAATTGTCAATGCAGTGCGAGATGCTCAGGATGCTGTCGCGAAAGGTATTGAGATAGCCGCTGATGAAAGCGGCCTTGATGCGAGGTTCTAGTGCCGCTCCGAAGGTCGTGATCGTTCCACCGCCGGAGATGCCCATGCAGCCGATACGCTCGTTGTCGAGTTCGTCACGGGTTTCGATCCAGTCGATGGTCCGCATCACATCCCACACTCGCCAGCCGACCATCGTTTCGCCGAGGAGCAGCGCGGCGCCGGCGGACGGGCGACACGACGATGTGGAGAGCCCGCGTTTTCTTCGCCCGTGCGTCGCGGCGGCAACCAAACGCCATCTGTTCGATCGCGACAGCGGCCAAACCCTGCTCGACGCACTGGATGGCGAAATCGTGTTGATAACCGTCCTTGTCGGTCCGGTCGCTTCCCTTGTCATCAATGCCCACGATGTCGTCGACGCCGCGTCCGTGTCCCGGTAGGCAAATCACGGTCTTGTGAGGAGCAGAGGCATTGTTCGGGGTCAGCAGGTAGCCGAGCACGTAGAGCCCCGGCCTCGACTCGAACACAAACTTTTCGCGACGGTAAGTGGGGTACTCCTTTACCTCCAAAGTCTGTGAAGCAAGATCGCCTCGCTCACTCGGGAAGCCGCCGACCAATTCGGCCAGCTTCGGGCGGAGCGTCTCCTGCCAGCGCTGCGCTTCCGAGCGGGACGACGCTCGAAAGGTCATCTGAAGCGGCGCGTCCGAATAGCGCTCGCGCGCCCAAGCCACCGTATCGAAAGTCTTGGCATCGACCCTACTCTCAAAGCCGTCAAGCGCGCCCGTATAAGAAGTTTCCGTCTCGGCGGCGGAGGCTGCCGCAGCAACAGTAGCCGCGCCCAGGCCGGCCAAGCCAAGTTCGCGGCGGGTGAGTTGAGTGGACATGGCCACAGTGTACGACAGGCTACGCGTCATTCCGTCAGCTTGAATCCTTGCCGGGAGCCCCGTAGCATCAAGGCAGATACAACCATGAACGGCGAGGAACTTTCGAGGCGGATCATCGACCAACTGCAAGCCCAGGGACACCAAGCCTACTGGGCCGGCGGATGCGTGCGCGATCGCCTCCTCGGTGTCCCTGCCAAGGACTACGATGTCGCGACCGACGCTCTGCCCCAAGACTTACTGCGCCTGTTCCCCGACGCGATCCGGGTCGGCGTGCAGTTCGGCGTGGTGCTTGTGCGGCGGGAGGGGGTGGATGTCGAGGTCGCGACGTTTCGCACCGATCACGACTATCGAGACGGGCGGCGTCCCGAGAGCGTGAGCTTCACACGTAGCCCCGAAGAAGATGTTCGGCGGCGCGATTTCACGATCAACGGAATTCTCTACGATCCGGTGGAGGACCGCTATCTTGACTTCGTCGACGGATGCCGGGATCTCAAGGCCGGGATCATTCGAGCGATCGGCAACCCGGATGAGCGCTTCACGGAAGACAAGCTGCGAATGCTACGCGCGGTTCGCTTCGCGGCGCGGCTGGACTTCGAAATAGAGGCCGAAACCCTGCAATCGATCCAGCGCCATGCGCCGGAGATGCAGCAGGTGTCGATAGAGCGGACTCGGGACGAAATCAGCCGTATCTTGATCGAGGGCGGCGCGCGTCCTGGTTTCGAGCTGCTCGATGAAACTGGGCTATTGAAGGTGCTCCTGCCGGAGATCAAAGCACTGCAAGGCGTTGAACAATCGCCACAGCATCACCCGGAGGGCGACGTCTGGACTCACACGATGATTATGCTGAGCAAGCTGGAGAATCCGGAGCTGACCCTGGCGCTCGGGACACTGCTCCACGATGTCGGCAAGCCCGCCACTTTTCAGCGCGCACCCGACCGCATCCGCTTCAACGGGCATGTCGAAGTCGGCGTGAAGATGGCGGAGGCGATCTGCGAGCGTTTGCGATATTCGCGCCATGAGACCGAACAGGCCGTTGCTCTCGTCGCGAACCACATGCGATTCATGCACGTCCCCGACATGCGCGAAAGCACCTTGAAAAAGTTCTTGCGGATGCCACGATTTGATGAGCACCTCGAACTGCATCGGCTCGACTGCCTGGGAAGCCACGGCAAGCTGGCGTTCTATGAAATGGCACGGCGCAAGCTGGACGAGCTTCCGGAGGAACAACTACGTCCGCCGCGGCTCCTGACCGGCGATGATCTAATCGCCGCGGGTTACGAGCCCGGCCCTCAGTTCCAGAAGATGCTTTCCGACGTGGAGGACGCCCAACTTGAAGGCCGTCTGACCAGCCCCGACGAGGCGCTCTCGTACGTACACGAGCGCTATCCCCAATAGGGCGGTAGTCGTCTTCGACCTAGAACTCAGGCAGGTTCTTCAGCATCGACGCCGTCGTACCGCCACCCGAGAGCCTCACCGAATCCAGCAGCCGGCGCGAGGGAATGTGGATGGCGCCGATGTAGCGGCCGCCCTCACGTCCCACTCCCATCATGATCAGCGCGTAGGACCGGCTGGGATACCACAGCACCTCGAATTGGATCTCCGCCTCCCTTGCGCTGATCCACTCCCGCCGCTCAGGGCGGCCAACTTTCTCGAAAACGACTCCATCGCCGTCCGAACCGCTGAGCCCCAGGTAACGCTGATCGGCTGTGGTCGTGTCGGTGGGGAAAAGCAGATCCACGGGATTGCGCAGCTCATCAAAGGCGTACAGGATCAGGAAGAATGTTGCCAGCAAGCCCACGCCAAGTGCGGCAATCAGCAGACGCCCAATGCTGGATTCGGCCTCCGATTCGCGGCGCGCCGGAGCCGGAGCAGCGCCGTCAACGGCGGCCGGCCTCTTGTCCTGCGATCTGCGCCCCGGCATCTCGATCACCCGCTTTTGGTGCGGCCAGACCTTGCCCGCGTTCGACTCGAGTTCGCGCGTCAGGCCGACGATCAACACCGGCGAATCGGTATTGCTGATGCTGCCAAGATAGGTGCGCGGAATCCAGATCTCGAGTCCGCTCTCGACGTTAGCGACAAGCACTTCGGACCAAGTCTCGCGGACCAGCGTCCACTCGTTGTGCTCAACGTTGAGAATGGTCGGATAGAACGAGAAGCGCCTGTCGGCGAGTTCGTCAAGGACGAGCTGGGGCGATGCGGACGCCATGATTCTGATCGGAGTATACCGTCATTTCCGCTGCACCAAGACGTGGAACGTCTCACCCATCCCGAAGAGCAGCGACTTGAGCTGCATGCGGAGCTGCCGGGCTTCCGCCTCCGGCGCGGCTAACACGGCCGCGAAATCGTCGTCCTCTCCCAAATCGACAAGAAACTGCGCCTGCGTGCGCAGGCTGAGTGGCTCTAAGCCAAGGTCGCGGCCCCGCTCTTCGAGCGCCGTGAAGTTGACATGGGCGGTGATGTCACATTGGCCGGGTTCAGCGAACACATCCTCTTGGGATTGATGTTTCTTGTAGGCCATCAGAGAACCTTGCGGAAACCGGCGGCCGATGGCGATTTCCTCCGCCCTATAGCCGTAGTCGATAGTCAACAGGTAGCCCTGCTCCAAAACGCTGGCGATGTTTTCCAGTTCGCGCAAAGCTTCAAGATTGACTTCGATGCGTTGACCATCGGGCAACTCCGGCGCGTAGCGTTGAATGTAACGCTCCAGAATCGGATCGAGGGTTTCGGCGTCGACCCAACACAAGCGCTCATCATCCAGCCCCACCAACAGCTCCCTGAGGCTCTCTCCGCGCTTCACAACCACCCGAACAGGTAGCGCATCAAAGAACTCATTCGAATACACAACTCCTCGAAACCGGCTGGGAAGCTCGCCCATTCCGCGTTCGACCGCGAGGCACTCAACGTCGGGCAACGCCTTGCGGACCTCGGCCAACGTCTCACCACGTCCGGCGCCGAGCTCGACGACCGTGAAATCAGGCGGCGAACCCATCTCCCGCCGCCACCGCTCGATCTGCTGCGCGATCAACCGCCCGAAGGCAGGCTGGACCTGTGAGTTAGTAAAGAAGTCCCCTGCTTTGCCGAAAGGATCCTCGCCACGCATGTAGTAGCCTTGCCCGGGATGGTACAGCGCCAGATCCATGAACCGCTCGAACGAAACAGGGCCGACACGGTGAATTTCACCGCGGATCCGCTCTTCGAGCCGCGTCATACCGGAGCGTCGGGATTGTCGAGACTTTGCGGTGTATACACGAACATCTCGACGAAGTAGTCGTGCAGACCGTCGAAGATCATGCGCTGCAAAGTCCACGGAAACTGGGGGTTTTCCAGATCGCGAGGGTGGACCTCGAGGTAGTAGGTGTGGATGTCCGGCGGCTTGTTCTTGAGGTCGATCACGAGCTCCAGCCGCCCATTTTCATTTCGCGCGGAAAACTCCAACAACGGGTGCTGGTACTTCTTCAGTTCCTGCTCGATACGGGCGACGCCGTCCATGGCTCTGAGCTTAACAGGGCTTCAAGCCGTGCCCGAGTGTTTGAAAAGAAGGGCGCGTTAGCGTAACGGCTTCGCATTTTCTTCAATGACTTCGTCGCCGAAAGTAACGGCAGAGTCCGTCTGGAAGCGCTGATAGTTCTTGTAGACGATCGTGTACTCGACGCGCTGGGGACCGTTGCGAAACGGGAGCACGTCGCTCGCGACAGTCTTCACCGGGAACCACAGGTCTTCATCGACGCGCTGGTAGATCGTCGCGAATTGCGGAAAGAGATTTTCCTGCTTGGTGCTGTAAATCTGAGGCAAAGGTTTTCCGGCCACCTTAGTGATCTGTTCGTGTTCCCGGCTCACCCAGATCAAACCGTCGACTACGCGTTGACCCTCGAGTACTTGGCGTGGCTGGAGCCGAAAGACGTAACAGCTCTGGTCTTCGATATCCTCCATGCCCTTGTACGTGAGCCGATAGCGCCAAAGCGTATCGTCGGTCAAGACGAACGGCTGGACTTCTCTCAGATCACGGAAGTCCTCTTCGGTCAGGCGAATGCGCTGCAAGCGCTCGTGCGGGCGGCCGACAAACTGTTCGATGCGCTCCCCCTTGGGCGAGAACAAAACCTCTCTCACCTCTTGGTAAGACCCCATCGGACGTCCGCGCCGGTCAACCTCATGGAACCGGAACTCTCTCTGGTAGGTGTAGCGCTGTCGTTCCTGCTCAAAACGCGAGCCTTGCTCCGCGAGTTTGCGAATCAGTTCACGACCCGGCTTTTGCCCCGCCAATGTTACAGCGAAGGCGAGGCAAAGGCCCACGCGGACAATGACCGGCGGAACTACCGGAAGCTTCCAAACGCTTCGATAAGATGTTGACTTGGCTGGCGGCGCGCACTCATCCCCACAGCGGTCCCTTCGCTCGTTCTGGCTCACACTCGTCCTGCTGGACACGGGTCTCATCATCGCTGCTTTCGTAGCCGCCGACCGCTTGGACGTCCCAGGGTGGCTCGCCGTTCCGATTGCCGCGGCTTTTCTTCTCCAGATCTCAGCCTGTCTGATCCCTTTGTTCCCCCAGGCTCGTTCCCTGCTGGAGGATCGTCTCTCACCCGTTTCTCTCGCTTTGACACTCGTTGCAACAGCCGTCATACCCTTCCTGATCTATTCCGTGCCCACGGGCGTCTTCTCGCTGAAGTCGCTTGCGACTCTGCTGGCGTTTTCCAGCGCAGTTGCCTTCGTGTATGTGCTGGCGCCGCCCCGCCGGCAAGGCCTGACACTGCAGGATGTCGCCGTTCTTCTGCTGCTGGCGTATCCCATGATCAGCGGCTTAAGCGACATGTTCAAGCAGATTTACCCCAACCCCGGAGGAAACGTTCCCCGCGACGTCTACGCAATCGGCAAGCTTATGCTGATCCCTCTGGGAGCCATGACCTTCCTTTCGCTCCGGCCGATCCGAGGGACTAACTACCAACTCGCGATCTCCCGGTCCGACCTCACCGCCGGCCTGAAAAACTACCTGCTCTTCTTGCCGATCGGAATCCCGCTATCGCTGAGCATCGGCTTTGCCGGCTGGGCCCCGCGGTCTTTCGATTCATTGACGGATCCATTTGAAATTGCCGGAAGGGCCGGCGGGCTCTACGCGGCCCTGGCGCTGTCCGAAGAGCTTTACTTCCGCGGTGTCATCCAGAATCTACTCGTGACAACCCTCAGGAAGCCTGGACTGGCGCAAGCGCTGACCGCCATTCTGTTCGGGTTGGCCCACCTCTCGCCAGGGTTCCCGAACTGGAGTTACGCCCTGGTGGCAACGGTTGCCGGATGGTTCTACGGACGAGCATATAGCCAAACGAAAAGTGTTGTCGCCGCCGCAATCACCCACACCCTAGTTGTCGTCACACAACTCGTTCTGTTTCCCCGGTTCTGAGCCCCGGACCTCTGGTGCTCTAATGGGCCGTGGCTTAAAGCCGAGAAGGCCGATGAAGTCGGGTATCACCGCCTAAGAACTAGGCGCTTTCTCCGATAGTGAGCTGTGACTGCAAACTCTAGAATTAGGAAGATCGCGAAGGCGACGACCCTATGCATTCGGATCTGCCCTCAACAAAAGCCGAGTATAACGTCGAGGAAGCCGCCCGAATGCTGGGCATCAGCTCCGGAGAGCTGCGTTCCCTGCTCATTCGGCACGTCCTCGACGAGCCCGAAGGTCTCCAGAATCTACCGAAAATGCGTTTTCGGCGGGCGGACCTCGTCATGCTGCGCCTCGTCTATAGCACCATCCCGAGCTGAACCCGGACACCGGCGGCTGGTTTGCGGGCCGCCGCCCGGTTCCATCCTGTGCATGTCGCTCTGGCGAGTGGCGCCAGAGTGCCCGCCGCCGTCGTACGCCCCCGGATCTAGTAGAGTGAGGGGCTACCGAGTTCCTTCCGACTCGTGTCCGTAGCCGACCGAGTCCGTTGTGACCATGACGGCGGCCCCTTCTCACGACCATCTCTATATCCTGCGCAATCTGGTAGCCAAGGACTTCAAAGTCCGTTACCGGAATATGTCGCTGGGTATTCTCTGGTCACTCGTCAACCCCCTGGTCATGATGGCGGTGCTTTCGTTCGTTTTTACTGTCCTGTTCCCACAACTGGAACGGAGGAACTACCCTTTGTTCGTATTGCTCGGTCTTGTCCCCTACAACTTCTTCAGCCTGAGCTGGTTGACTGGAACGGGCTCGGTGGCCGCCAATGCCAACCTGATCAAACGGGTGCCGTTTTGGCGGGAACTCCTTCCGGTGTCGGTCGTGCTCGGTAACGTCCTGCACTACGGGATCCAGATAGCTCTATTGCTGACCGCCGTCCTTTGGTTCGTGGGTTTCAATTTTCAGTGGTTGTGGATACCGGGCATTATCGCGCTGCAGATCGTCTTCGTTTGCGGCCTCTCCCTACTCACTTCGAGCCTGGACGTGTACTATCGCGATGTCCGCTATGTAGTCGAATCCGCCACATTGGTGCTGTTCTGGCTCTCTCCCGTCTTCTACGGCGTCGACCGGCTTCCAACAGATGTCGTCTGGATCTATGAGCTCAACCCGATTTCCGCGGTGATCTTCCTGCTGAGGCAAATCTGTCTTCGAGCCTTGCCCCCAGCAACAATGACCTTGCTGAGACTGGTCTGCGTTTCTTTCGGCACGTTGTTTGTGGGTGCATGGGTCTACCGGCGGCTGAAGAAAGACTTCGCGGACTACCTCTAGAGATCAGCATGAGAGCGATCGACCTCCAACAGGTAAGCAAGCGCTTTCTGATTCACAAGAGCCGCGAGCTTGCGGTGCGGCGCTTGGGGCGCAAATCGGCCCACACAATTGAGCCGTTCTGGGCGCTACGCGACGTATCACTGCAGGTGGATCCTGGTGAGAAAGTTGCCGTGGTCGGAGGCAACGGCGCGGGCAAGAGCACCCTTCTGGGTATCGTCGCGGGCGTCATGACGCAAACAAGCGGCAAGGTCGTTAGGAACGGGCGGCTCGGCGCACTACTCGAGCTCGGAACTGGTTTTCACCCAGACTTAACGGGACGTGAAAACATTCACCTGAACGCGTCGTTATTAGGTTTCCGCCAAGCAGATGTCGAACGTGAACTGGATTCGATCGTGGACTTCGCCGAGCTGAAAGAGTTCGTCGATGAACCGGTGCGGACGTACTCGACCGGCATGGTCGCCCGTCTGGGTTTCTCCGTCGCCATCCACGTAGACCCCGACATCCTCATCATGGATGAGGTATTGGCCGTCGGCGATCGAGGCTTTCAGGCAAAATGCCAGGCGAAGGTCTCCGATCTCGCCGGCCGCGGCAGAACACTACTATTCGTTTCCCACCAGATGCCGGCTGTCTTAGCCATGTGTCCTCGCACCGTGTGGCTCGAGAAGGGCCGGGTCCGTATGGATGGCCCCACCAAGGAGGTAGTGGCCGCCTATGAAGGCGCCGTTACGTCGCTGCCTCGGAAGAATCCTTTGGAAGTGGGCTGAGCCCTCCCGCTGCCGAGCCCGATGGATTCAGAAGGCCACTCCACTCTTCACAGATCACGATCGAGTTACTCGGGTTTCGAGCCTCATATTTCACGTGAACCGAACCCAGGCAGCGAGACAGATCGCCTTCCACGGCTTCGTTAAGAGCACTGACGTCTTGCGCTGTGGAATAATCCACTCTCCCCTCACTGAATACTCGTAGAAGACGAGCCTCGTCGTCGACGCTGGCTGCCCTTCTTCGGTCTGCTGGATATCGATGATCGTACCGTCCACGATTCGTCCGGTTGCATTGACACGAACGCGGCGTCGGCGTTCCCTGGCGGCCGGGTCAGCCCGCCGGCGCCAAAGCCGGTACATTCCGAAGACGAGGGCGGCCCCTGCAATGATAGTCGTTGCTAGCGCGAAACCACCATCCGCGAGTAGGGGCGCCAAGACGTCACCCGACGGAGACTTCCGCCAGGGTCTTCCGATAGTCGGCGAGAAACTGCTCGAGGCCGATGTCAGTGAGCGGATGCCTGAAGAGTTGGTGGAACACCTTGGAGGGCATCGTCGCGATATGGGATCCCGCGAGCGCGACATCCTTGACCTGCATGGGACCGCGAATCGACGCCGCCAGCACTTGCGTCGGGTAATCGTAGTTCTCGTAGATAGCGACGATTTCACGGATCAGCTCTGTGCCGTCGGTCGAAATATCGTCCAGCCGGCCCATGAACGGACTGATAATGTAGGCGCCCGCCTTGGCCGCCAGCAGCGCTTGCGAGGCGCTGAAGCAGAGTGTCACGTTGACGCGAATCCCTTCGGAAGAGAGAACCTTAGTCGCCTTGATGCCCTCGGAAATCAACGGAAATTTCACCACGACGTTGGGGTGAATGGCGGCCAGTTCCCGGCCCTCGCGGACCATCTCCTCTGCCTCGGTCGAAACAACCTCCGCGCTGATGTCTCCGTCAATGATCTCGGTGATGGCCCGAATCTGGTCTGCGTTTGATCGCCCTTCCTTGGCGATGAGAGACGGGTTCGTCGTCACGCCATCAACGATGCCGAATGGCGCCGCCTCGGTCAGTTCATCCAGGTTGGCAGTATCAAGAAAGATCTTCATCAGAACCCCTTTCGGAGCGGTTCATAGGTCGTTGACCGCTGATCATTTGGCTCACGGCTAAAGAATACAAACATCATAGCAACCGGCTGATTTGACGCCGTCGGCGGGCCAGACCGCTAGCGTTTCTCCGGACCGCGGCGGTCCGGCACGTTCTGCTCGGCGGTGAGCGCAACCCTTCCCCGGACTCGGCTTTCGATCCACTCGTAGGAGCGGGCTGGAACCAGCCCCGCCAGGCGTGTGTGCCGCAGCGCTTCCTTCAGGACTCGACCGGGCCGAGTCGGATTCTCGTACAGCCCCAGCACGATCGCTAGTAGGTAGATCGTAGACGAAGGCGGGATCGGTTCGAAGAAGCCGTCGCGGCGATCCACAATAGCGCCCGCATACCCTTAGGCTGTGTCGTAGGGCACGTAGCCGAAATGCCGTTTCAGAACGCGGGCCGTGTCGCGAAACGTCGTGACTCGGTTCCGAAGGGTCTTGTTGGCGCGATACATGCGTGAAAGCGCCAGACGCTCCCGAATGCGGTGAAATGAATGCCGTTTGGCGGCGCGAATCCACAGATCGTAGTCCAGAGCGAAATGAAGGTCCCGATCCATCATGCCGATGTTGCTAAAAACTGCGCGGCGCAGGAACCCCGCGGGCTGGCAGATGAAGCAACGCTGGGCGAGCAAGCCCAGGTCGAAGTCCCGCGTAGGGTAGGGCCCCAGCGTCGAAACCGCGCTCGTCGATGTGGTCGCCCTCTCCGGTAAATCACTCCCGCCTCCGGATGCTTCTCGAAGGCATCGACCACCTTCTCAATCGCGTCCACGCAGTACAAGTCATCCGCGTTGAGAAACGCGAAGATCGATCCGTTGGTGCGCCTAAATCCTCGATTGATCGCGTCAGCCTGCCCGCGATCGGGCTGAGAGACCCAGCCCAAGCGGTCGCCATACCGCTCCAACAGTGATACGGTACCGTCGCTCGATCCACCAACCATCACGAGGTATTCGATGTGAGGGTACTTTGGGAAAGCACACTTTCGATAGTCGCTTCCAAAAATGCGCCATGTTGTAGCTGGGAGTGACGATGCTGACCGTGGGGAAGTCGCGGACTGCGACACGCGCGGTTCCCCTTCCGGATTGCAATGGACTCAACAACGGTTCGGGCGGCCTCACCCGCGGGCGGACCCGAAGATCATCGTATCGCGTAGGCCTGGTCCACCCTCCAACCAGATGGACCGTGACGGAAGGGTGTTATTAGGCCGGTGAAGCCTGCTCGCCTTCCGACAAGCCGGGCACCCGGTTGGGTGTTTCCGGCCGAAGCACTTCCTGCTTGTCGGCATCCGTGTCTTCCGGCGCGTCGATCGAGTCGAGCGCTGGTAACTCGCGACCATCGAGCAGGGCTTGGATCTCACTGCCGTCGAGCACTTCCCGCTCCAGCAATGCTTCCGCGATGCGGACTAACGCGTCGGAGTTGTCACTGATGTACTCTTCGCCAAGTCGTAAGCGCCCTTGACGAAGTTGCTGACCTCGGCGTCGATGCGGATAGCAGTCGCTTCGCTGTAATCTCGGTGCTGTGAGATCTCACGGCCGAGAAAGATCTGCTCTTCCTTCTTGCCGAAGGTCAGCGGCCCCATCGAGCTCATGCCCCATTCGCACACCATTTGGCGAGCCAAGGCCGTGCTTTGCTCGATATCGTTGCCCGCGCCGGTGGTCATGAAGTCAAGGAACATCTCCTCGGCGATCCGCCCACCCATCAGAATGGCCAGGCGTGATGTGAGGAAGCCCCTTTTGTAGGTGTGCTTGTCGTCCTGCGGCAGTTGCATCGTGGACGCCGAGCGCCGAGCCGCGCGGAATGATCGTTACCTTATGTAGCGGGTCGGAATGCGGCGCTAATACCGCAACCAAGGCAGGACCGGCTTCGTGATAAGCGGTCGTCCGCTTTTCTTCGTCAGTTAGTATCATCGACCGCCGCTCAGTGCCCATCATGACTTTGTCCTTCGCCAATTCAAAATCGCTCATCGTGACGACTTTGCGATTTCTGGCGCGCCGCGAAGAGCGCTCCTTCATTGATGAGATTCGCCAGATCCGCGCCCGAGAAGCCGGGCGTACCGCGGGCCAAAATTTGCAACTCCACGTTCTTAGCCAGCGGGACCTCCGCGTATGAACACGAAGGATGCCTTCTCGACCCCGTACATCCGGATGGTTGACCACCACACGCCGGTCGAAGCGGCCCGGCCGCAACAATGCTGGGATCGAGTACGTCAGGACGGTTCGTGGCGGCGATCAGGATAACGCCTTCGTTCGCATCGAAGCCATCCATCTCAACCAGCAATTGATTCAGCGTCTGTTCCCGCTCGTCGTGTCCGCCTCCCAGGCCGGCGCCGCGGTGACGGCCGACAGCGTCGATCTCGTCCACGAAAATGATGCAGGGCGCGTTCTTCTTACCCTGTTCGAAAGATCACGTACGCGGCTGGCGCCGACGCCCACAAACATTTCAACGAAGTCGGATCCGGAAATCGAGAAGAACGGTACGCTCGCTTCTCCGGCGATCGCCCGGGCCAGCAGGGTTTTTCCGGTTCCCGGAGGCCCGACCAACAGTACGCCCTTCGGGATGCGCCCGCCGAGTTTCTGGAACTTTTGGGGCTCTCTCAGGAACTCGATGATCTCTGCAACTCATCCTTGGCTTCGTCGACCCCCGCAACGTCCTTGAATGTGACCTTCTTCTGCTGGCTCGTCCAGCAGGCGCGCGCGGCTCTTGCCGAAGCTGAGAGCCTTGTTCCGCCGGCTTGCATCTGCCGCATCATGAAGATCCAGAAGCCGAACAGCAAGATGACGGGCGATGCGTTAAATAACACTTGCAGCCAGAAAGGCGTGCTCGACTGCTCCACTTCGATCACCGCCCCGCTATTCTCAAGCGTCTCGATGATGCCCGGGTAGTCCGAAGGTAGGGTCGTCGTGACTCGGGTCTTGTTGTCTTTGAGTACGGCGGAGACTTCGTTGCGGTTTGTGATCTTCACCTCCGCAACCTCGTTTTCCTGCACCTTCTTACGGAACTCCGAGTATGAAATCTCCGTCTCGCGCTCGGCGCTGCCGGTCTGCACGACCCTCCACAATAGGATCGCCGTGCAAAGCATCAAGACCCAGAAGATAGCTGTTTTGACTGTCGAATTCACGTTGCCCTCTGCCTTTCAACGCCCGGTCTAAGAGTCGTTACTTTTATAGACGCGTTTCAGACCCGATTCGTTCTCCTAAATCCGAGTCTTCGCGATCGATCTCTCTAATCCGCAGGACGCAACGGCTCGTTGCTCCCGGCTTAAACTCGGCGGCAACCCCGAAAGAGCGGGCCCACACAACCACCTCGGGCATCGTCTCCGCGTACGGGGCTTCACCCCTCTCGCTCCCCGAGGCAGGCCCCACCAACACGGGCCACCCTTCGCGCTCCCAGATAGGAGTGCGGCTTTCCTGGAATAGCACCTTCAGTTTCTTGGCGCTTGCCCGCCCCACAGGGCGATAATAGTCTCCCGGACGCCAGTTGCGTAACCGTAGCGGCTTCGGAACTCTTTCCCAATCAAGAGTTTCCGCCCTTGGACTATTATACTCCCCCTCCGGGCTGGATCGGTCCGCGATGCTCAATACAAGCATTTTAGTGCCACCGGGAACCGCGATAACCTCCGGAGGTTGCAATGTCAAACTGAAATCCAAGCGGCTACTCCCATCCGGTCTGGTCCGGAACCGAATGACTCCAAACGATCGCACGACGTCCAGACCGGGCAGATGCACCCCGCCGCCGCCTTCCCGGCCTGAGCCCAGGCTCCGAAGCTGCTCGATGTGATCCCAGTCGATGTCCCTCAAATCGCCTCGCGCTGTTGCCACCGCCTGTCTCAGAATCCGCCGGGCAAGGGCCACCGGGAGCTTGTTCAATTCACTGACGGACAGCTCCACCGATCCCCGCTCTCCGCGAATCACCCTCGGGGCCACCTCGGACACCACTTCGCTCCAATAAGCTTCCTCATCCTTCGCCCACTGCGCCGTTCGCGCCAGCACCGCGGGCAAATTCGGGTTCCATTCGCTTGTCAGATGGGGCATAAGCTGATGCCGCAGCCGGTTGCGGTCCAGGCTCAGGTCGGCGTTCGTTGAGTCTTCGCGCCATTCGATCTCGCTTGCCCGCAGAAAACCCTCAACTCGCTGGCGCGGAACGCCCAACAGAGGGCGGACTACGCCATCATCACGGACAGGGCGGATCGCCGCCAGACCGGCCGACCCCGAGCCGCGCAACAGACGCAGCATGACGGTCTCGGCCTGATCACTAAGCGTGTGACCTACGGCCACCTTATCGGCCTTGCCCGCGGCGATCAATTGGGTAAACCACTGATACCGGAAGCGGCGAGCAACCTGCTCGAGGTTGTCTCCGGTGCTCCGCGCGAGTTCCCTGATCTCAACGGACTCAGTATGGAACACCAGCCCCAATCCGGTCGCCAAGGCAGCGACAAAATCCTGGTCCGCATCGGATTCGGCGCCCCGCAGTTTGTGGTTGACATGTGCGACCGAAAGGCTGATACCCAACTTTGGCGCCAGTTCACGCAACACGTGCAGCAGAGCGACGGAATCAGCCCCGCCGGAAACGGCTACGGCCACACTCTCTCCGGCCGCAAACATCCCTTGACGCCGGATCTCGCTGGCTACTTCCTCAAGCAAGCCTCCATTGTAGAAGCCCGTGGCGGAGCAGGGCCCGGCCGACCCGAAACCTCGTTCCCCCAAACCTAGCCCTCGGGCTAACTGTGGAGTGTCAACAGGTTGTTCATAGGAAGCATGAGTCTGGAGAAGGGCGGACGATAGCGGAGAGCGGCGTGAGGGCGATGCCAGTTGTAGTCGTGCAGCCAGGGTAACAGATGGGCAGCGCGCTGCTGGGATGAGCAGTAGGAGCGAGCGTAAGCCCATTCTCTCAGAGCGGTCTGGATGAAGCGTTCGGCTTTGCCGTTGGTGCGCGGCGTGTAAGGCCGTGTGAAGCGATGACGGATATCGAGACGACGGCAGGCATCGCGGAAGAGCCGGGAGCGGTAACAAGAGCCGTTGTCGGTGAGCAGGCGGCGGATGCGGACGCCGAGCGAGCGATAGTAACCGACGGCAGCATTGAGGAAAGCTACGGCGGAGTCGCTCCGCTCATCGGAGAGGATCTGGGAGAAAGCCACACGGGAGTGGTCGTCGATGGCGACGTGCATGAATTCCCAGCCGGCGCCGCGGCAGCGGTGGGATTTGTCGGAGGTGACGCGATGACCGGCGCGCTGGAAGCGGCCGAGCTTCTTGATATCGAGATGTAACAGATCGCCGGGTGCGGGGTGTTCGTAGCGGCGCACGGGCGGGGCGGGTTCGAGATCGCGGATGCGGTTGAGGCCGGCGCGGCGCAAAATGCGGCTGACGGTGGCCTGAGAGACTCCGACACGAGTGGCAATGCGGTAGCCGGCCCAACGTTGTCGGCGCAGAGCAACGACACGGGCCGCGCTGGGCGCAGCAGTGCGGCGCGGGCTGCGAAGGGGGCGTGAGGAGCGGTCGACGAGACCGGCCTGACCCTCAGCCCGAAACCGCGCGAGCCATTTGCGTACGGTTCGCTCTGAGACGCCACAGGCCGCCGCGGCGGCCTGTGCGTTCTCCCCACCGAGGACGCGGCGAACCAACAGGGCTCGACCTTTCGGTGTCAATCGTGCATTCTGATGGATGTTCATTCGGTCTCTCCAAGGTTGCTGTTGTGGGATAACTCCAGCTTCCTTGGTCCGGGACCGAATGAACAACCTATTGAAAGATCACAGCTAACCCGCTCAACACCACCCGTCGCTT
This sequence comes from Bryobacterales bacterium, assembly GCA_965206655.1. GTDB lineage: Bacteria > Acidobacteriota > Terriglobia > Bryobacterales > UBA6623 > JAPPLB01. The sequence continues at coordinate 400,951 of CBDBKC010000035.1, forward strand.
CTGTTGGGGTGGTCCACTGAGGTCAAACGGCAGAAGCCGCTGGGGCGCCCCAGCATTTTTTGCTCGAACCGTTCTTTGACGACCCAATGTGGCGCACCGCTGAGCCGTGCCGGGTCGCGCTGTGCGCGACCTTCACGTGCGTACCAACTTCACGACCCACTCGGTGACTGTCACCGATGCAACGAACCTTCGACCGAGCACGAAACCAAGAAATCCGAACCCCGAAGGCAACTGAGGGGCCCAAACCCGCACCGTTCCCCGCACCATGAGCCGAGACATCTGATGGACCGAAGCACAGCAGCGCGTCTGAGAAACACGCCGCCATCGGCCTTCCGCCCCAAGGCAGCCACCGCAACGGCACAAAAAACCGTCCAAACTGTGCCATTTTGTTCCACCATGTCCCACACCAACCAGCCCCAATCCCGCGACAAGCGAAAATACGAAACAACCCTCCGCCCCCAACCAACTCAAACCAAATCACTTACACCCCAACCCCGCCCCAGCCTGCCATCCCCGGACCCGAGGAAAGTCACAGAACCCGCTTCTCAATGGGACATTTGCCCCCCGCCGCCGAGTACTGGAGGATCTGCTGGGTGACTCAGAGTTCCAGGTCAGCGCGAAGGAAAATACAACCGATCCGCCGTCCCGCCGAGAATCGCCGCCCGCGCTTCGCTGCTCAGCGGCAACTCCTCCTCGTAGATCTTCACCGCCTGCGCATACGTCAAAGCCGGTGAATACCTCTCTAGTGGGAAATGGGCCCCCCAAGCGCAGCGCTCGGGGCCGAACATTTCGATGACGTCCATCACGACGTCATGAAAGCTGCGGCAGGGGTACCCATCCGGGCAGCCTTGCGGACCGTTGGCAATGAACGACAGCTTGGTGTGGCAGTTCGGACGTCGGGCGAGCTTGCGAAGCGCCGCCAGAGTTTCCTTCACCGGCCGGTCCGCCGAAAGCTGCAGCGTGTGGTCGAGCGCGACAGGCAAGTCCGGAAAGTCACCCAGCAGGCGATCGGCCTCGTCGGCATGCTCGTATCCGGTTTGAAGGTTGATCGTGATGCCGTTATCGAGCGCCGTCTTCCAGAGCGTACGCACACCGGGGTGATCGAGTTGCCGGCCATCGGGACCGCGCCCGGGGACACTCCGCATCCCGCGAATCCCGTAGTCCCGCGCATACTCCGTCAGCAGGCCGGGACTGTGCGGATCGTTCGGGTCGAGCGTGCAAATCCCAGCGATCCAATCCGGGTGGGCTTTGGCCGAATCGCAAATGAAGCGGTTGTCGAACGCATAGAACCCGCCCACCTGAATGGCGCAAATGCGATCCACACCGTTGGCCTTCATCTCGCGCTGTACATGTTCCAATGTGCCCGTGCCGGCCGGCGGACGCGAAGGGTTCGCCCGTGGAGGATAGCGCTCTTCATCCGGCGAAAACAGGTGCGCGTGGGTGTCGATGATCAACATGCGCACCATTATGCCACCGCTCCGCGAACGTCCTTTGCGGCCGCCCCTGAGGTTCCCGAACAATGTCTTGCACATCACAGGAGTTCAGCGACCCGCTGATAGAATGGGGCCATGAAGTGGCTCGCCGCGATGCTCGTGGTTGTTACGGCAGCGGCCGCATCTCACGAGCTTGCTCAACAGGCGACTCAGGCGCTCGAGGACGAAAACTTTGCACTCGCCGCGGAACTGTTCGAAAAGGCCGTCGCCGAAGACGCCACGGACGCCGAAACGCGCTTTCAACTCGCCTACGCCTACACCCAACTTCAACAAGACGAGAAGGCAATCGGGCATTACCTTCATGTCGTCGAAGCCCAACCCGAGCTGCTCCCGGCTCGCACTAATCTGAGCATCTTGTTGCTACGGAACGACCGGCCGCGGGAAGCCATCCCGCACCTCAAAGTCGTCACCGAGGCTCGGCCCGACGATCCGAATTTCCGGCTCTTCTTAGCGCAGGCGCTGTTTTCGGATGAGCGTTTTGATGAGGCGATCCCGGCCTTTCAGCGGGCATCTGACCTCGACTCCTCTTCAGCCGATGCGGCTCTCGGCCTCGGACAGACTCTGGCGCGCGAAGAGCGTTTTGAGGAAGCCGCTGATGCCTATCGTCGCGCCGCCGCCATCGATCCCAAGCTCGGACAAGCAGTGCTGGAGTTGGCCGAAACGCTGGAGAAGCGCGGCGACATCGATCAGGCCTTGTCGCTGTACCGCGAATACCTAGCGTCAAACCAGAGCGCGTTCGAAGTCAACGAGCGTGTCGGGACTTTGCTCGTAAATGAAGAGCGCTACGAGGAGGCCATTGAGGTGCTCGCGCCGGCTGTCGAAAGCCACCCCACCCCCACCAACCTCGAGGCCCTTGCCCAGGCTTATCTGATGACCGAGCGGCGCGGCGAAGCACTGCCATTGCTACGAAACGCCCTCGACGCCGACCCCGGGAACAATGAACTTCTCATCCGTTACGCCACCGTGCTTCTGCACGCCGGAGAGAGCGAACAGGCCGCCCAACACTACTACACCGCCGTAAAACAGGACCCCGAGAGAGCCGCCGGCTGGAACGGACTGGCCTTTTCGCTCTACAAGCTCGAGAACTTCCCCGGCGCCCTCAAAGCTTTGGCCGAAGCGAGCACTAAGGGTCCCGTTAAGCCGGCCGCGATCTACCTGCAAGCCATCACGGAGGACAAGATCCACCTCTACAAAGAGGCGTTGGCCAGCTATGAGCAATTCCTGGCCACGAACCCCGGCATGGAAGACGAAGAGTGGAAATCGCGCCAGCGCATCAAGGTCATCAAGCGCGTCCTCGAAAAGAGCCGCCGATGATTGCGAGGCCGGCGCGGCTGTTGATGGCGTTGATTCTGTTCGGAAGCTGGGCGGCGGCCGAAACCCCGAGCAGCCTTGCAGCCGTCAAAAGAGAAGTTACCCCCGAGAGGCGCGCACGTCTCGCGACCGACTACGCCCGCGCATCGGTGAAGGGTGTCGCCCTGCTCTACCGGGAGGGCAAACGCGAGGCGGGCACCGCGCTGCTGCGGGAGATACGGGAGGCCGTCGAGTTGACGCAGCAGTCGCTGGATTCCACCGGTAAGCCCGCCCGCAAGAACCCGAAGCACTACAAACGGGCCGAGATCCAGACGCGCCGGTTGCTGGGCGAACTCGATGACTTGGATCGCAAGCTCAGCTACGATGAACGCGATGTGTTGCGGGCCGTTCGGGCGCGAGTCGAACAAGTCAACCAAGAGCTGCTGATGTCGATCATGACGAAGCCGAAAAGGAAGTAGCGAAGAAACATGAAACATCTCGGCGTTTTGTTATGCCTGGTGCTGACCGCGGGTTTCTTCTTGCTGCCCGCTCAGGACTATCTCGGTGGAGAGCGCGATTTCCTCACTCCGCACGAGGCCGACCTCATACGTGTCGCGCAGGAGCCGAACGAACGGATCGAGCAGTACCTGCACTTCGCCCGCTTGCGGCTTGAGCTGGTCCGCCAGACACTGCTCAAGAAGGATTTGGCCCGTTCGAAACTGATCCACCAAAACCTCGAAGAATACGGCCGCATCATTGAAGCCATGGATCTCGTTATCGATGACGCGGCCGCTGACAAGATCGACGTAAGCGTCGGCCTTGGAATCCTTGCCGAGCATGGGAAAGAGTTCCTCGCGACTCTGGAGAAGATACAAGAAGAACCCGCGGACAACAGTTGGGCCTACGAATTCGTGCTCGAAGACTCAATCGAGATTACCCGCGACAGCATGGAACTTGCCATGGAAGATCTCGGCGACCGCGGCCGGCGTATTGCCGAAGCTGACGCGGCGGAAAAAGCCAAGCGGCGTACCCTCATGACGCCCGAACGCCGCAAAGACGTGGCCAAAGCCGAGGCCAAGGCAGAAGCCAAGAACACAGAACGCTCTCGGAAGCGGCCCACATTGCTCAAGCCCGGTGAGACCCTTTCCAAGCCGGGGGAACGATAGCGCTGCTACTAACCGGGGTGTCCGCCCCAACCGCGTCGGTATAGTGAAGCGATGGAGGCGCACGAGCTGCTTGAACACATCGGCCGCCAGCCGCGCGGGCGCGCCGATTTCAAACATCTCGTTCGTCAACTCGGGGCCCGGGGCAAGAAACGGACGGCGCTACAGCAAACACTTGACACTCTCGCAGGTGACGGCCGACTGATCGAGTTCCGTAGCGGTCACTACTCTCTTCCCACGAAAGACTCGGAATTCATTGCGGGCCGCCTTAGCCTCCATGCCAAGGGATTCGGATTCGTGATTCCCGACCGGCCGCCGCCCGGTGTTGAGGGAGATATCTTCATCCCTCACAGAGGCATCAACAACGCCATGCACGACGACCGGGTGATGGTCCGCCTGATGCACATCAAGGACGACAGGCGCGCCGAGGGCCGCATCGAGCGCATTGTCAAGCGCACGAATCGCTTCGTCGTGGCCGTCTTTCACTACTCGAGACATGGTAGCTTTGCGTCCCCTCACGACGACCGCATCCGCGAGGATATTGCGATTCCTCGAGGATCGGAACTGCCCGCGGGAGATGAATCCGAAGAGCGTCTCGGCGATCTCAAAACGCTCGAAGTGAAGTCCGCCGAAGAACTCGACGGCCTGATCGTCAATGTCGAGATTCTCCGTTTCCCGACGCGGCTCGAAACGGGCGAGGGACGCGTCGTTGAAATCCTGGGCCGGCCCGATGACTTCGGTGTTGACGTCGAGATCATGATCCGGCGCTTTCACCTGCCGCACCGCTTCTCCGCCGAAGTACGAGCGGAGGTGGAAGCGATCCCCGCAAGGATTCCCGCAGGTGAAATCGAGAGCCGGCGTGATTTTCGAGACTTCGACATCGTAACGATCGACGGCGAGACGGCTCGCGATTTCGATGACGCCGTCTGGGTCGAGAAGCTCGAAAAAGGCTGTTTCGCGCTGCACGTCCACATCGCGGACGTCAGCCACTACCTTCGGGCGGGCTCGGCGCTTGACGTCTCGGCCCGCGAGCGCGGTACCAGCGTCTACTTTCCCGACCGTGCCGTCCCCATGCTCCCCGCCGAGCTCTCGACCGGAATCTGCTCCTTGAATCCTAAACAAGACCGGCTCGTCATGTCGGCATTGCTCAAGATCGACAGCAACGGCGCGATCGTCGAGTCTGAATTCTGCCGCGGCGTGATCCGCAGTGTTGAGCGGATGACCTACACGAACGTCTTCGGCATCCTCGAAGGCGACGCGGCCCTCCGGAAGCGCTATGCGCCACTTGTTGCAGGTTTCGAGTTAATGCAGGAGCTGGCGATCATTTTGAATCGCCGGCGCCGCAAGCGCGGCTCGATTGACTTCGATGTTCCCGAAGCTGAAATCCAGTTTGACGACTTCGGACGCATGACAGGGGTCACTCGATCTGAGCGCAACGCCGCTCATCGCATCATTGAGGAATTCATGCTCGCCGCGAACGAAGCGGTCGCGCGGCGCCTGGCATCCGTAAAGGTCCCGGCCCTGTACCGCATTCACGAAAAGCCCGAGGCAAAACGTGTGCTGGAGTTCGAGCAGTTAGCGCAATCATTCGGCTACACGCTCGGCATCGAAGTGCCCCTCAAGAAATTCGGCCGTACCCAACGTCGCCGCGACGGCTCGAAATCGCGCCGCATCGATCTCGTTGCCGACACAAATATTGAAGTCAGCCCGCGCGATTACCAGCGGCTCATCAAGAAGATCGAAGGCGCCCCCGAGGAGCGCATCCTGAGTTACCTGATGCTTCGCTCGCTCAAACAAGCCCGCTACAGCGAAAAAAACCAAGGACATTTCGCTCTCGCCACGAAACTATATACCCACTTCACTTCTCCGATTCGTCGCTACCCGGACCTCGTTGTTCACCGCGTCTTGAAGGCCCTGCTCGATCAAGATCCCGATAGCCCGTACACACAGGGAGAAGACAAAGGACCCTATGTCGAGAGTGACCTAGAAGGCATCGCGCAGGAGACATCCTTCACCGAGCGCCGCGCAGCCGACGCCGAGAGGGCGCTCATCCAGTGGAAGAAAGCTCGCTTTATGGAGGAGCGCCTCGGCGACGAATTCGATGCTCTGATCATTCAAGTGACCAAGACAGGGCTGTTTGTCGAGTTGCTGGAACTGTTCGTGGAGGGGCTCGTGCCGATTGAGAGCCTTCCCGGGCGGTTTGAGTATCGCGAATCTACCCGTGCTCTCATCAATCAGCGCACGAAGTTAAAGCTCGGCCTCGGCGATCGTATCCGCGTTCGCGCCGATGGGATCAGGTTTGACGGGATGCGAGCGGAATTCTCCTGGGTACAGCCCGACAAGCGCAAGAAGCAGGCGTGAGCCGCCGGGGGCGTCCATCGTGCGGCGCCGGCAACGGGTTTTGATAACATGAGCGTCGAAGACTATGATCCGCTCGGAGTGAAAGATATCTCCGTTTCCGCCGATTCTACAGAGCGATGAGCACTGCCGTTGCCATTCCCGAAGTCGAGGAAGAAATTCGGGCGGGAGATGAGTCGCAGGTCGAGCTCGCACGTCTTTACCACGTCATCCTGCTCGATGACGACGACCACACGTACGAGTACGTCATCGAAATGTTGACGCAGATCTTCGCGTTTTCAGAAGAGAAGGCCTACGAAAGAACCGTCGACGTCGATACTCACGGACACACCCGGCTCGCGACCTGCTCGCTGGAAGAAGCCGAGAAGAAGCGCGACCAGATCCACGCTTTCGGCCCCGACTGGCGACTGCCCCGCTCACTGGGGTCAATGGCGGCGTTGATCGAGCCGGCGGAATAACGTCCCGTTACGACGGCAAGATCAGCCCGAAGATTCGCCGATCTGTCCGCTTCGGCTGACCGCCCAATCTTCATCGAGCGCTTCGACGGCAGGAAGGGGCCTGCGCTTCCGGCTGGGAAGCGCGGCGATGCCTTCTACCTTGACGGGCGCGTTCAACTGAGCCTGGTAGGCGTCTTCGTAGCCGGTTGCCGCGAAGAAGATGGCCTCGTCGAAGAATTCGCCGATCGAGATGACCAGATCGTACTCGAGGTTTAGCTCCTCGGGGCGTCCCGGCACACAATGCCGGATGAAGTCCACCAGCATCGATTTCGTCACGGAAAGAGCGAAGATCAACTCGCTCAGCGGAATCCCTTCGAGATAACGCTCGCGGCCCAGTTTCACGTAGCGGGATCTAACCGCGCTCTTCGAGCGGTAACTAATCCATCGCCCCAGGTTCTGGTAGAGGTCGTCCTTGAGCGCAATGAGCCGCTCGCGCGGGATTGTCCTATAGGCAGGACAGCTCGGGTCCGTCTGCAACCGCTCGATCAGATCATTGGTAAGCCGGTTCGCGGATTCATGAATTTGTTCAATCAGTCTGTGGGAGATCATAGGTTTGGGTTCTCTATTATCGCTGCTTCGCACCCGGACGCCAAGCAGCTCGTCCTAAAGAGACCAGCGACACGTCAAACCGAGTACTTCTCGACGGCGTCTTCGTCGAGTTCAACACCCAGTCCAGGCGTATGCGGGACGATCGCGTAGCTGTCTTTGATATTGATCGGCTCGACGATCAGGTCATCTACACGCTGATGCGAAAGAATATCGCTCGGCAGCGTGCAGTTCGCCGCCGCCGCGCACGACTGGACGAAGGCCGCATCTTTGATACCAAGCTCGTGGCCCGAGCCGTGCCAGCAAGGCATCCCGAACGCCTCCGCCACGGCGACATTGATGACGAAGCTCATCATCGAAGGCCGCAGGCCGGTATTGATCAGCTCGCACGCGCCCATTTTTGCCGCCTCAACGAGGTGCTCGCGGCTGCGCGGAGTAAGCGTGATCGCGGTATCGAGAGCCTCGGCGATCTTCGTCAGTTCTCCCAGGTCATTAACCGGATCTTCGATCGTGCGCATATTGCCGATCTCGTCAAGCACCCGGCCGATCGGTAGGAACTCTTCCGCTGTCTCATAGTGGCGGTTGAAATCGACGGTGATTTTGACATCGGGCGCTACTTCCTGCACGGCCCGCACGGCGTCAACAATCGGATCTTCAGGACGGCCCTTCATCTTGAGGGACGTATAACCGCCCTTGAGGGTTCGCTCGGCAACCCGTTTGGCGTCGACCGGGTTCTTGCGGCCACACCAGTAGGGCACGTAGACCTTGTCTTGCGCCAAGCCTCCCAGCAATTGGTAGACGGGCCAGCCGACGGCTTTGCCGACCACGTCGTACAGGGCCATCTCGAAACCCGTCCGCGTGGCGCGGTCAGGGAGTTCGAGCCGTGGCAGGTTGAGGTCGAGGACATCCTGCCCTTCCAGATCACGCGCATTCTCGATCGCTCCTTCTTTGGCGACGTTGCGAGAAGTCTCGCCGATCCCCACGAGTCCCGAGTCGGTGTGTAGCTTGACGATGACCTTCGGGCCTTTGGGGAACTCCGAAAGTCCGTCGGGGTTGAACTCAGGGCTATTGATGATGTCGTCTTGAATCGGGACAACAACCTGGAAAATCTCGACCTTGGTGATTTTGAGCCGTTCGGATTTTCCCGCGGCGCACGAGGGGAGGGAGGCAAGACCGGCCAAACCGGCCGTCCCCGCGAGCATTTGTCTACGCGTAGTTCGGACCATTTCTTGTTCCTTTCAAGGGACCTTGTGAAGTGGCCCTCACTATCATAGGGCAGGGTGTGATTCCGAGCACGCCCGTCGTTTGCTTCAGTCGCGCACGGGACGCCGAACCCGAAATCCATACACGGTCGCCTTCCGTAGATGCAGCTTCAGACGCACCGCCCCTTCCCGCAAGTGCTGCTTGAGCCGGTCCTGGTCTTCCCAACGAATCTCAAGGGCGTCACCCCGGCCTTCGATCGTGTTCGACTCTTCCTGAGAGAAACCCTCCAGCACGGCGCCTTCCGCATCCAGCAATTCCGTAACAATCGAGCCGCCCTGCGACACGTCGGCCGACAGGGAGAACACCCCCCGATTATCGGAAATCCGTAGCGGATGCGTAATCAAATAGCCTTCCCGTTCGGCCCGCCGACCAACAAAGGCGCCTTGATCCAAGAACGCCACGCCGATCCCACGCTGCCCTTCGCTGCTATGCGCCGCCGTATTGCTGCCGTTGTAGAAGATTGCCGTCCTTCCGCCGATCGTCGTTTCCGAACCGATCGTATAGATAGCCCCGCCGTCCCAAGCTTTTTCTCCACCCAGCGACATGAAGGGCTCACGAAATCGATGCCACTCGACTCCATCACGGCTCACGCCGAGTTGTCCGTACGCCTGATGACTCGTCTCGTCGAAACCGGTCGTTACCATCACATACGCTTGGCGCGCCATGCCGAGCTTCCAGATGCCCGGCGTGTAGAGGTGCCAACTCAGCGGATCTTTTTCATCTGGCGTATGAATCGTCGCAATGCGCGACCAATGGAACAAGTCCGGGCTCGTTGCCCGCGCGACGCTCCGGCGTCCCCCGATGTGACTACGGAAGTAGCCCACGTAGCGGCCGGCCTGATTGTCCCAGAAAAACACGTTCTGAGAATCGATCGAGCCCGGCAGGTTTCCAAACTCCGAAAACGTCCACTGAACCCCGTCCGGCGACCAGCCCATCTGCGCCGCCCGCCCCTGGAAGTCCCAGCTATGCCGCATCATCTTGTAGCGCCGCGCCGGGTCGGCCTCGGCGTAGTCCTTGAGAACCCAGTACGACGGTGTACCCCTAACGTTCTCGGACTCGATGAATAGGATGTTGTTCTCCGTCGACCCCTCGAACTCAACCAGCCCAAGCGCCGGCTTTTCCCACTGGAAACCATCTCGCGACACGGCATAATGACACGCGCTATGCCTCGGACCGTCCGCCGACGCGGTCACCATCTGGTACCACATCTTGTAGACGCCCTCGTCGACATCGTGCAGCACACACGTGTAGTTCAGCAAGCCCTTCTCCCAGGGCTTGTCACGAACCAGCACCGGGTTGCCCCTGTACTTTTCTATCGTCGCCGGGGTGACCACGACGCCGCTGGATTCGGCGACCAGCCGGTCGTCGTGCAGGAACAGATCCGCGCGGTCCCGCTCCGGACCTAGGTAGACAGCCTCGTCCGAAACAGGGGCGGCACAGGCGGCTGATGCGAGTAGAGCCACCCACAAACATCGCGCTCTCGTTGAATTCCAAAACCGCTTCATCAGCTCACTCCTAGATCCTTCCGCACTTTGCAACCATCTTCTTGCCGAGCCGCAACCAGAGGGAGCGGTCCGAACCCGCACGGGTGCTCCCTAATCCGTTTCGTTCCACAGTTCCTCAAGCACCTCGATCGTCCGGTCCGCAATCATTTCCGCAGTCCCGGGCACAAGCGCCGAACCGACCGCGTACGATTGCAAGAACAGCATGTCGGGGATATGGTAGCGGCGGAGAAACGACCACCCTTCCCGTGGGTAGGCGTCCCGCGTGGGAATGTAGGTCAGGCAACCGTTGCTGTAGCCCAAGAAGAGCGTGTCAGCGAAGGGCGACCGCCGTTTGACGTCCAATCCGGTGGCGGCAAACGTTTCGCCGGGGAAGGCGGCAATTACCAGATCACCGATTCTGATGACCTGGATCTCCCCATCCAGCGCGCGTTTTCGATCGTTCTCCACCCGGTCGAGCAAAGCCCGCGCGCAGTAAACATACCGCTGGGCAACGTTCAGCTTTGCCTGGCCCGCGCCGCTACGTTTCGCCTGATCGAGATCATTGAGGCAGCGGAGTTCCAACTCACGTGCCCACTCGAGTGTCGGGTATTCCTCCAGCGCCATCTCGACGGGAACCTGCCGAGCCGCAATCGGATGCTGTTTCTCGCCGGCAACCGGAATGCGCGGGTAAGCCGAAGCCTTGGCAAGCATGCCGAAGATCTTCCGGGGCCCGCGAACAGTGTTCGTGTAAAGGCTTGAACAAACCTTCACGACTTCGCTGCCGAGCATAAGTCCGATCCGATTCTTCGCATCCGAATTGTCTTCATCCGCGCCGATACCGGTGATTGGATCGATATCCCCCGCGTTCGCTTGCAGGAATAGACTCAAGCATCCGAACGTACTTTCGATCAAGGCGCGAGCCGGCCCGACGTAGTCCGTCGACCACTTCCGATACTTCGGCCCCATCGTCACCGTGTGGCAGCCGTGCGCGAATACGATGGCTTTCGGCCTACCGGCAAGATCATCCAGCCGAATCACCCGCACTTCGTGATCCACCGGTCCGTCAGGGTTCTCGCCGAGAATGATGTCGCCTTCTTCGTCCAACTCTCGACGATTGATGCCGATTCGTGCTTCCCCGGTGCCTGTTGAGAGCCGGACCGCATCGAGTCTTCCAATCGCCGCTCGTACCAATTCGGTCATTAAGTCCGCGAGATGAGCCTCATACTCGGCGCGCATTCTATGTTGCTCGGGATCGTCGTCGTAGTAATAGCCCTCCATCGTCGGACCACAGTGCGTGTGACTGCAGTTCAACAAAATGTGCGAGGCCGGGATGCCGAGCGCATCGCAGAGTGCCGTCCGAACACCTTTGAGCAGTCGGGCTTGAAGGAAGGCAAGGTCAAAGCCGACGATCGCCGTCCGCACTCCGCCGTTCTCAAGCAGCAGGCAGGTCGCCGTGAGATCGTCGTCGACACCTTGCGCGACTCCCTCCCTGCCGGCGTACCCGGCCATCGTCATCCCGGTAGGCGGCGTGATGACAACGCGAGATATCCCGGCTCTCAACATGTCAGAGAACTCACTTGCCTTACGTCTCCAAGCAGGGTCTGACTATCTCTTTCGAAGGCACCACTCGACCGCGTTCCGGAGGATACGTTGGTACGTCGGGTGTACGAGCGGCTCAACGGGATGTCCCCCCGCCAAATGACATACCCGGCCCTTACCGACTTCCCTGACCCAGCCGGCGGGGACGCTCGTACCGTTATCCATTCGGCTCGTCAGAAGAAGATGGACTTTGCTCTCGTCGTAAATCACCGGAGTATGCTGCTCATCCGCCGTCGTGAAGTCGGCGGCGCCCTCGGTGATGGGGTGGTTGGGGTCGGCTACCTCAACACGGAATCTTTCGTAGGGTCCATGTCCGATATAGCGCCCGCCAACGAGCTTCAGATAAGGGCCGGCCGGCGGATAGAGCCCCAACGAATTGTGCAAGTTCAGGAAACTGCCGCCACCCTTGGCAAACTTGACGACCGCCTGCTCCTGCTCCAGGCTCATCCAAGTCTTGATCGGCCCATGTAAGGGGTCTTCCAGCACGCGCAACTTCTCGCGGCCGTCTCCCACCCGATCCACTTGACGTCCATCCCTCAAAATCACGAACAGATCAACCTTCGCAAGGTTCTCGGCGGTCAAGGCTTCGATATCCACGGTGAAGAACGGCGTGACGCCGGTGGCCTCGAAAACGGGTCGCAGGGCTTCCTCGATCGGCGCCGGCGGATGCGGGCTGTCACCGATCAAAACCAGCGCCCGAGGCTGACTTCCCGACTGCCCGGGATCCCTGCCGCCAAAGGGTGCGACCGGGACCGTCAGCTCGCGATACACATGCGCGATGTCCTCGGGACGCGGCTTGGTGTGTGTCGACCAGAACAACATCTCGACCGGTAGGCGGACTTGGGGCTGGATCTGTTCCAGTGAGTATCCCGCCGCAATACCGTGGCTGACTTGATCGCGAAGTTCCTTCAACAGGCGTCTGAGTCGGGTTACGGTTTCCGCGCCCTCCCAGCTACCGAACCCGGGAACGACCTTCCTGGGTCTGAATTCTTCCAGACGCCTCAGCGCTGCGATCCATCTCGATACATCGTTCCCCGCAAGCTGCGTCCGAGTCCCGTTGTAGACCAAGGGGCCGCCGAAGAGTACTCCTTCCGATGGCAAGAAGACCGCGCCCGCGCCTTTGTCGCGTACGGCGTCCAATGGAATGAAACGCAAACTCCTCCTTGAGTTACCGATTTCCGTTTCTTCCGGGATTCCCTGAATTCGATCGGCTGACAAGCGTCGCGACGACGCCAGTAAGCGCTCACGAATCCGCTGCGAGGTGGTGATCTTCGTCACCCCCTGCTCGACCAGCGCCTCAATGATCGGAACAACGGCGTCAGGCCGCCGGCCTTCCTCCAACCGGCGCCAACGCTTCTTCTCGCTGTCGTAAGTGCTGCGGTCCCGCCACTCCGTGTCTTCCCAAATGTTCGTTAGGACGAGCTGTTTGACCGGCTTGCCTGTCGTTGTTTGCACATGGGAGACGTACTCCGAGACGTCGGTCCCCCTTGGCAGGTCGATGAGCACCGCATAGTCGCTCATCTCAACCCAACCGCAGTTCGCATTCCCAAACTGGTAAGAAAACCCCGCCGCGTGCATGCCCGCCGCGAGTTCCACCCGGTGCGGCAGAAACTGCTTCGCATGATCCGCCGCCGCCCCAAGCCCACAAAACAGAGCAAGCGCTGCCAGCGCAATCAAAACCTGTCCACACAAACCCGTAGCGCGGACCTCGGTTTTGAGGTCCGCGGCTTTACCTTCCGCCATGCAGCCAATCCCTACGCATACCCGTGACGCTTCGCTTCCCAAGTAGCCAACGGCGTCGAACCCGGGTTGAGCAGACCCCGCATGCGATCTCCCTTGAGTGTCCCCTCGAAGCGATATCCCAGGCTGACGCTCTCAAAAGGCAGGCCGCTGCTCAAGCTCACCTTGTTGCCATCCAGTGTTCCGCGGACTTTCCCTTCCGCGATCACCCCAATGTGGGCGCCCGTCACGTTGTTACCGTCAGCATCGAGAAACAGTTGATGGTCCGCTTCCCCGACGCCGAAATCCATGTGGACATCCCAGCGGCCAGAGATATCGCCAAGCGCCGGACGCAGCGTCGGCCTCTGCCGTAGTCGCGGAGCATTCCGGAATACTGAGTGCAGCCGCTCCGCCACCATTCGGTATTCGTTCGGCTTCATCGCCACCGGACGCAACCGAAACGACGAGCCGCCGCCCGAGGCATGCGTAGCGATCCGGGGCTCGCCGTTTAGAAGCAGTTGGCCGACCTCTCCCGCCGTCAGACCAATCTTCGCTTGGTCCCACTCCACCATCAACACCGGGAACGGCCCGCCGCGCGATGGCCGCGCGACATTCGTCGAAACCCCGTCCACCTTGGTGATCTCTTTGCTGATGTACGTGTACCAGTCTTCCCACTCGCGGTATTCCTCCTGCAAATCGCGCCTACCGAAGAAGGTCTCGACCGCCGTCATCACCCCGATGATCTCTTCTTTGCTGACCTTCATCGGACGCCCAAACGCATGATGATGGGCTGAGTTCGCGAAAGCCGCCCGCACCAACTCTTCCTTCCCTACAAGCAGCCCCCCACCCTGCGGCCCGCGTGATATCTTGCCGCCGCTGTAGGCAACCAGATCCGCGCCTTGGGAGATGTACGGATTGGGAGCCACCAGAAAATCCGCCGCCGAATCAACAAGTACAGGAATGCCGGCCTTGTTCGCGATGGGCGCGACCTCCTTCAGCGGCAACTCAAAATCGGAGCTAAACCGATCCCCCAGCATCGCTACCAACGCGGTTCGGTCGTTGATCGCCGCCTTCAGCTCTTCGGCTGTCCTCACCTCCACCGTCGTCAACCCCACCATGCGAACTGCGTAGTCGTAACCGTTGCGCGACGACTTCGGCATGATGACTTCGTTCTTCAAACCCGTCATATCGGGAAGCTGTTGCATCCGCTCGGGGTCGGTGCCCGCGACGCAGCCCGCCGTCGCATGTGTCAACGCAGCCGCCGCGCCGGATGAAACCATGGCGTGCTCCACCTGCAGCAACTCGGCGATGCGCTTCCCGGCCGCCTCCTGCAACTCATCCATGTTCACGTGGTAGTAGGAAGCATCGTGGATCGCCTTGATCACCTCCGGCAGCGTACGCGATCCGCCGTTGCTCGTCACAGTTGCTGTGCAGTTGATGAAGGGCTCCACTCCAATGCGCGTATAGACGTCCTTGGGAGGTTCCTCGTGAATCTCGGAAATCGGCGCCGCACCCGCCGCGCTCATCAGCGCCGCCACGCTCGCAGCCCCTCCCGATTGCAGCCATCCACGCCGTGTCATTGATTTCTTCATGGCTAGGCAGTCCCCCTTCGCCGCGCAACCCACCGCGCCGGCGGATACTCGTTCAAGTCCAAATCACCTTCCATCGTGTCGCCTTGCAAAACTCCCGTGAAGCCGTATCGCAGCCGTGAACCCTCCATGGGAAGAACACTGTTCAGGCTCACCTTGCTGCCGTCCACCGTCCCTGTCAGCTCACCGGTCGTGCGAGTGCCGATGTGCGTGCCGGCAACTTCATTCGCCTTCGCTTCCAGGAACAATTGATGCTGGCCGCTGCCTCGCAAGAATTCAATCTCGACATCCCATTGCCCCGAGAGATCGCCCGCCGGCGCTGACGGAGCGGGGCGGGCGCTACCCTTCGGCGCAGCCGCCAAAATCGATCGAGCCGCCTTGGCGACGACCTTGTACTCATCCGGCTTCAACGCCACCGGACGGATCACGATGAAGCTTTCATCGCCGTAGTTCCACGTCATGATCGCCGGGTCATGCGCCATGAGCCGCTCATGCATGTCGGAAGCGCTGATACCGATTCTTTCGCGGTCCCATGAGATGCGCAGCGTCGGGAACGGCCCCCCGCGCGTCGGGCCTTGCACACGAGTCTCAACACCGTCGACCTGCCGTACCTCGCGGCTGATGTGGTCGTACCAGCCCTTCCACTCCGCGTACTCGCGGTGGATGTCGCGCTGGTTGACCCAGACCTCCACCGCGGTAACGATCCCAACCAGCTCTTCTTTGCTCACCTTCATCGGACGCCCGAAGCCCCCGTTCGGCGCTGCGTTCATCGAAGCCGTGCGGACAAGATCTTCGCGCCCGAGCAGTATCCCCGAACTCTGCGGGCCCCGCAGAATCTTCCCTCCGCTGTACACAACCAGATCGGCCCCCGCCTTCAGATACGGATTCGGGATGACCGGATAGTCAGCAGCCGCGTCAACCAGGATGGGGATGCCGTGCTGCTTCGCGATCGGCGCCAGGTCCTGCAAATTGGGGCGGTCATTGCCAAAGCGGTCACCCAGTAGCGCCACCATGGCGGTATGCGGGCTGATCGCCTCGCTAAACTCCGCTACCGTTTCCACCTCGACGATCCGCGCGCCTACCATGCGAATCGAGTGGTCGTACTGGTTGCGCGACCACTTGGGCATGATGACTTCATTTTTCATCCCGCTGAGATTGGGAAGCTGTTGCCGCCATTCCGGATTCGCGCCCGCGATACAGGCCGACGTCGCGTGGGCCAATCCCGCGGCAGAGCCCGAACAGACCGCCGCCCAGGGAACCTCCAGAAGCTCCGAGATGCGTTTACTGGCCGCCTCAATCAGCAGATTCAAGCTGACGTGATAGTGCGCCGCATGCTCCACGGCCTCAATCACCTCGGGAAGCAGCCGCGAGCCGCCATTGCGCGTGATCGTCGCCGTACAGTTGATGAACGGCTTGACGCCGATGCGTGTATAGATGTCGGGAGGTGGTTCCTTAAGAGCTGCGGCCGCGATCGGTTGCGCTCCGGCCGCCGCCAGTAGCGCCGCTGCACTCCCGGTCGCACCGGTTTGCATCCAGCCGCGCCGTGTCATCGCATTCGTCATCATAGATTTCTCCAAACCAGGACAAGGCGCAAACCGCCTCGCCCTACGCTGGTCCATCATAGCGCTCCCACAAGCACTCTGCGCGCGCTAGAATTGTCAGGCAATGTCAAGCCCCCTGAGTTCCCGAATCATCTGCTTAACACTCTTCGCCACCCTCCTCTGCTCCGCTGCCCCGGTCGTTGAGATCAAAGAGCCGATGCCCCCACCAGACTGGGCGTTGGCGCAATTGGCGCTGATGAAGTCGAACATCGAGGCCGCCTTCGTCGGTCCCGCCAAGTATATGGACGAACGGGGCTGGATGCGCATCACGCCGAACTGGGGCGCCGCCGATGGCCCCGACGACGTCATGGAGAGCTATCGCCACATGCCCCTGCTCTACGCTCTCGGCGGGCCGCCCGAGGTTCTCGATCTCTACAAGAAGATCTGGGAAGGTCACCTCCAACAGTTCACTGAGGCCAAGGAGCCGCTCGTCGAGGTCGCCAAAGACGGCATGTATCACAAGGAGTTCATCCCTTCCATCGACTGGGAACATACCGGCGAAAGTATGGCGCCCTGGTACTGGTATGGACTGGCCCGTCCCGACGACCCGCAGTACCTGGTCCGGGCGCGTCGCTTCGCCGGCTTCTACATGAACGAAGACCCCGACGCGCCTAACTACGACCCTAAGCACAAGATCATCCGCAGCCTTTTCAACGGCAGCCGAGGGCCCCTACTAACGCCCGCCACCGAGTATCACTGGGGCGGCCCCCCACGTCCGCGGCACGACCCGCGCCCTGGTCAACTGCCGCGCACCACGCGCTGGACCACCATGGGCTACACCGTCAACCTCAGCGGCGACCATCCCCAAAACATGATGGCCACCAACCTCGCCATGACAGCCTACCTGCTCACCGGCGAGCGCAAATATCGCGACTGGATTCTCGAATACACCGACGCCTGGGTCGAGCGCGCCCGCCGCAACGGCGGCACCTTCCCGACCAACATCGGTCTGGACGGCTCCATAGGCGGTGAGTGGGACGGCAAGTGGTGGGGCGGCGTCTACGGCTGGAACTTCCGGCCGAAATCCGAAGACGGCTCCGACAACCCCGCCCAGAACATGGTCATGCGGGGCGTCCAAATCGGCTTCGGCATTGCGCTCATGCTGACCGCCGACCAGAAGTACGTCGACACCATGCGAACTCAGATCGACAACCTGCACGCCCAAGGCAAGATCATCGACGGCAAGCTCAAGATTCCCCACAAATACGGCGACGACGGCTGGTACGCCTACTTGGCCAAGCGCGAGCGTCCCGACGGCAACGTGAACTTCTGGTTCCTGCCCGAGTCGACCGACATCTACCTCTGGTCACAGAAGTCCTCGGATCTACCGTGGGTCGCCGACGAACCCTGGATTCGCTACCTGCAAGGCGAAGACCCCGGCTACCCAATGCAGGCCATGGCGCGCGACCGCGACTCGATACGCACGACCGTCGAGCGCATCCGAACGGATACTCTAACCGAGGACACACGTTCATCGGGCGACATGCCCGATCCCGTCTCGATCACCAGCTTGCTGCAACTCATGCTCGGGGCGCCCCTACCCCGGTGGAGGCGGCAACGTCATCCACTCACAAGTCCGGTACTTCGATCCCGGCAGGCAGCGTCCAGGCCTACCCGCTGACGTCGCCGCGCTCGTCGACAGCATCCGACCGGACGGGGTTACTCTCACGCTCGTGAACACCAACCCTGTCAGCGCCCGCAAAGTCATCGTCCAGACCGGCGCGTACGCCGAACACGATGCCGTCACAGTTACGGCCGGCGACCGCGAAATCGAAATCGCTGACTCCCACTTTACAGTTGATCTCAAGCCGGGTGCGGGAGAGCGCCTCTCCATCCGAATGAAGAGATTCGTCAACACGCCCACCTTCCGCTTCCCCTGGGATAGGTGACGCGTTGCAGCCGCACCCTACTGCGAGCAAAACGGCTCGGTAGCGAGGGCGAAAACTAAAGTCCTTCGAGGATGTGACCCATCTTGTCTTTCTTTGTGCGGAGATAGTCGGCGGTGCGCTCGCTGCCGGGAACTTCGCATGAGACGCGCTCGGTCACTTCAATGCCGGCCTGCTCGAGTCCGGCGACTTTGGCGGGGTTGTTCGATAGCAGCCGAACCCGGGTGACTCCGAGGGAGTGGAGGACGGCCCCTGCGAGTTCGTAGTTGCGCAAGTCGGCGGCGAAGCCGAGTTGTTCGTTGGCTTCGACCGTATCAGCGCCTTCATCTTGTAGCTGATAGGCCTTGAGTTTGTTCAGGAGCCCGATGCCGCGCCCTTCCTGGGGGTCGTAGATGAGCAAGCCGCGCCCTTGCTCCCCGATCTGGCGGAGGGCCATCTCGAGCTGCTCTCCGCAATCGCATCGCAGGCTGTGAAAGACCTCGCCGGTCAGACACTGCGAATGGATCCGAACTAGGGGCACATCGCCTTCGGCAGAGATCTCACCCGTCTTTAGGACCACGATTTCGCTGGCATGGCCATTCAAGCGGCCGCGAAAACCAAGGATTCTGAAATCGCCGTAAACACACGGGAAAGCCGCCTCGGCAACCTGTTCAAGCTGGATGCCATTGGTGGCGGTCGGGAGAGAATTCATGGCAGGTATATCATTATAGGGAACGGACTTCAGGCCTCCCCCCACCGGTTCAAGGGCGTGCGTTCGGCGAAAACGAGTGACGGACGATCAACTTCTAATCAGCCTGCTGGTGAAGATCGCAGTCGTCGCCTCAATGGCGAGTCTTCTTCTCAGGTGGGGCTTCGCGAAAAGGATGCTTCTGCGCGAGCAGAGGACACTGCGGCAGCGGCTACAGTTGGGGTCCTTATTCGGGTTGTTCTTCGCGGGTGGCAGTTTGGTGCGGCACGTCCTCGGTTACAATGCCGCCGAGCTTGGGCTCGAAGGTGCTTTCGTTTCCGGGCTCGTAGGCGGCTATGTCGCGGGAGCGGTATCCGGCGGATTGGTGGCGTTGCCGGCGGTGTTGCTCACGCCGCACGAGCTAGGCACGCTACCGCTGATGGTGGGGGTTGGCGCGCTCGGCGGATTGCTGCGGGATGTCGCGCCCGGTCCGGAAGAAGTCTGGCGGTTTTCGCCGTTCTACCCGCTGACCCTGTCGAGTTGGCGGCTGCCAACCTTGAAGTCGCCGAAAGGCGCGTTTCAAATGGTGCTGTTCTTGGCATGCCTCGGGATTGAGTTCATTCGTTCAAATCTGGCGCATGCCTTCCCAGAGTGGCTGTTCGTTATGCATCCGCCGGACGCGAACCCGGCGACGGTTGTGCTGGTCTATTTTTCGACGATTCTGAGCATTGGGCTGACGCTGAAGATTTGGAACAATACCCGATTTGAGTGGAAGCTGGAAGAACAACAGCGTCTGCTGGTGGAAGCCCGGCTGGCGTCACTAACAAGCCAGATCAATCCTCATTTCCTGTTCAACACATTGAACTCAGTGGCATCGTTGATTCGGAGCGATGGCGAAACGGCCCGGCAGTTGATCTTCAAGCTGTCAACCATTCTGCGGCGGTTGTTGAGGAAACAAGAAGCTCTGGCGACCTTGAAAGACGAGTTGGCATTCATTGACGACTACCTAAGCATCGAGGTCGTGCGATTCGGCGACAAGCTGAAGATCGTAAAGGAAATTGACGAGAACACGTTGAATGCTTTGATTCCGAGCATGATGTTGCAGCCCATCGTTGAGAACTCGATCAAGCATGGGCTGAGCCCAAAGATCGGCGGCGGGACGGTTTGGGTCCGCAGCGCGGTGCAGGGGGCGCGCTTGCAACTCGAGCTGGAAGACGATGGCGTTGGTATCCGGCCGGAGGCGATTCCGGATGTATTTCGGCGTGGGATCGGTGTGAGTAATGTTTACGAACGGCTGCAAGTCTTGTTTGGAAACGAGTTCAACATGGTGATCGAACACCGGCCGGGCGGCGGGACGCGCGTTCGAATTCAGATACCGGAGTTGAAGGACCCAGCCGGCGAGGCGGCGGCTCGGGCGGCTTTGCCTTCATTTGCGGCCGGAGCGATAGAGCGCGGCTGAGCCGCCGCGCGCTTCCCGACGTGACGAGTAGTGGGAGAAGAGGGCGCTCAGTGGTGCGCCGGCCTCTCCGTTGGGATCGCCGGTTTGGCGGCTGTCGGCGATGCGGTCGACCCAGGGCTCTTCAGCCGTTTCGTGGGCGATGTGCATCCCGTCGTGGTCGCCACCGGCGTCAGCGCGCTCGGGCGGGCTGCGGCTAGTTCACGGCAATAAAGACGTCCCGGCGACTGCGGAAGACGTTGCCGTCGCCACA
This sequence comes from Bryobacterales bacterium, assembly GCA_965206655.1. GTDB lineage: Bacteria > Acidobacteriota > Terriglobia > Bryobacterales > UBA6623 > JAPPLB01. Next base: position 421,815 of record CBDBKC010000035.1, read on the forward strand.
GTCAACCTCGATCACGATCGGGACACGATCACCGGTGGGGGCGGTTTGCGGACTTCAGGCCACGCCGTTCGGCCGGTAGACACAAGGCTCCCGCGCCCATGCCTTCGATAGACTGGAAATGCGGCCCGTCGCGCCTGCCCGCATGGCTACAACCTCAAAACCACCACACGTAACGCCAGGCAAAGTTGAACCCGACCGCACCCGCACGCTCTCTGGGGCGGCCGTCAAGAAGGTCTACACCCCAGACGACATCGCCGATCTCAGCCCCGCCGCTGATCTCGGCGAGCCCGGCGCCTTCCCCTACACCCGCGGCATCCACGCCGACATGTACCGCGGCAAGCTCTGGACGATGCGGCAGTTTTCCGGCTTCGCCACGCCCGAGGAGACCAACCGCCGCTACCGCTACCTGCTCGATCACGGACAGACCGGACTCTCCGTCGCCTTCGACCTGCCGACATTGATGGGCTACGACGCCGATGATCCCATGGCGGCGGGCGAAGTGGGCAAATGCGGTGTCGCGATTTCAAGCTTGGCGGACATGGAGGATCTCTTCCGGGACATCCCTCTCGCCGAAGTCACCACTTCGATGACCATCACCTCCTCGGCGGCGATTCTGTGGGCCATGTACCTCGTCGTCGCCGAGAAGCAGGGCGCGGATTGGCGAAAAATCTCGGGCACAATCCAGAACGACATTCTCAAGGAGTACATGGCGCAGAAGGAGTACATCTATCCTCCGCGGCCGTCGATGCGGCTCGTCGTGGACACGCTGGAATTCGGCGCCGAGCACGCTCCGAGGTTCAACCCGATTTCCATCAGCGGCTATCACATCCGCGAGGCAGGAGCGACCGCCCTCCAGGAACTCGTCTTCACTCTCGGCGCGGGCGTCGAGTACGTGAAATGGGCCGTCGAACGCGGCTTGGACATCGACCGTTTCGCGCCGCGTCTTAGCTTCTTCTTCGATGTCCACAACGATTTTTTCGAGGAAATCGCAAAGTTCCGCGCGGCGCGAAAAATCTGGGCCAAGTTGATGCGCGAGCGTTTTAGAGCAAAGAACGAACGATCGTGGAAGCTACGCTTTCATGCACAGACGGCGGGCGTTTCGCTCACCGCGCAGCAGCCGAAAGTCAACCTCGTTCGGACGGCGATTCAGGCTATGGCGGCCGTTTTGGGGGGAGCGCAGTCTTTGCATACAAACTCGCTGGATGAAGCTTATGCGCTGCCTACCGAGGAAGCCGCCCTGCTCGCCCTCCGAACGCAGCAGGTCCTGGCGTACGAGACCGGCGTCACCGAAACGCCCGATCCCTTCGGGGGCAGCTATTTCCTCGAACGCCTTACCCTCGATCTCGAAAAGAACTTCTTCACCGAACTTGACAAGATCGACAAAATGGGCGGCATGGTCACCGCCGTCGAGGACGGCTATCCGCAAGCTGAAATCGCCCGTTCCGCCTACGAATTCCAAAAGACCGTCGAAGAGGGACGCCGCCGTGTCGTCGGCGTCAACGCCTACGTCGACGAAGAGCACGAGCCCATCCCGACCCTCACCATCGACCGCTCCGTGGGCGAAAAGCAATGCGCCAAGCTGGCACAGCTACGCCAAGACCGTGACACCGCCGCCGTCTACCAGGCCCTCGAAAACCTTCGCCAGACCGCCCAAGGCGATAACAACCTGATGCCCCCCATCCTAGACGCCGTCCGCGCCTACGCCACCCTAGGCGAAATGTGCAACGTCCTCCGCGGCGTCTTCGGTTCGTACCAAGAACAATCCGGAGCGTAGAGCCTTTTCTTCGACCCAATCAATCCGTTACACAACAGGGACGGAGCCGCGACTGTCAAGGAGCGGGCCCGCGGGCCCCGCCCGCGGTAGGCCGAAGGCGGATGCCCAAAAACCCGACCCGCACCTACCGAGTCCACAGCGGCGGCAACAGGTTAGGCCACCCAGCCATCAAACATGGCAACCCTAGCCCCTTCCCGCTAAATCGGCCCCAACCGAAACTCAGAGCCGCATGCGTCAGCTTGCGTTGATGGCCCACGCAGGTTCGCCACAGGCCGCGCCGAAAGGAAGGTTCCAGCCCCGGTAGGGGCGTGCGGAAAGTAGTCCAGGGCAAGCTCGAAGGGCGCAGCCCTGGGTAAACCCATCCACAACACCAAGCCCCGGCAGGGGCGACAGAACAATCCGACGTCTAGTCAATAGACCCCACACCAAACCCGGAGCGCCAATCTCCTCAGGCGGGCCGCAAAACGACGGATCGATAGCGCGATCCAAGGTATCTCGACAGTTATCGGCGCCTTGCAACGAAACCACATGTTTGCACGCGCTCTGCGGTAGAAATGCTCAGATGCCGTTACTGCCGCCCCAGAAGCTCTATTCAGCAAGGTTGGATCAACCCTTGGCTGCTACCGAGACTGCAATTGCGCAACGCACGAGCCGGCCTGACGTCCAAGCTGTGGTCGTGGTCGCGCACGACCGCTTGGCGACGAGACCCGATCGGGTCGGGTGACGGGGATTGAGGCCCCGCCACCCTCCCACACCACCGGACATACGGTTTTCCGTATCCGGCGGTTGAACCCAGCGGCCTTACGTTCGCGCCGCAAGATCCGATGGCATCACAAACCCGTAGCGCCGCAACGTTGCATTCGATAACGCTGTCTGCAACAGTCCGTTCGCCGCTATGCGCCAAGCGCCGCGACGTGCCGGAACCAGTTTCAACAACCGTTCCCCAATGCCCAACCGACGTAAAGCCCGCCGGCGTCCCGTTGCGCCATGCCAGCGCAGCCAGAAACATTTCCGTATGTGCCGCCGCACCCATCCTTCCAGTAGGAAAATCGCACGCCGTCGCTCCGCCAACCGGTAGTATCCCCAGCAGCCGCGAACGTACCGCCGCCACTCGTCGCGTAACTGCCGACTCGTGACCGAGCGGTTGCCGCACCAGATCTCCCGCACCTTCCGTTTGAATCGCTCGACACTTTCCGGCGCTGCTTCCACCTGCCCCTGGCGGTTCAGACGAAACCCCAGGAACTTCCGCTCCCACGGCCTCCCCGCCCCGCTCTTGGCCTCGTTCACTTTCAGTCGCAGATGCTTTTCGATCCAAGCCGTGATCCCCGCCAGCACACGCTTCGCCGCCGCTTCACTGCCCACATAGATGTTGCAGTCATCCGCGTACCGGCAGAACCGTAGCCCACGTCTCTCCAGCTCCCGATCAAGCGCATCAAGGTAGATGTTCGCCAGCAACGGTGACAACGGCCCGCCTTGCGGCGTGCCCTCCGCGCTGCGCACCACCACCCCCTCCGTCAGCACTCCGGCCCGTAGATACCGGCCGATCAACCCCAGCACTCGCTTGTCGCGAATGACTTCCGCCACCCGCCGCATCAAAATGTCGTGATTGACCACGTCGAAGAACCGCGCGATGTCAATATCCACCACCCAGTCCTTGCCCTCGCGAACGTATCTTTGCGCCACTCGCACTGCGTCATGCGCACTCCGTCCCGGCCGGAACCCGTAGCTCGACTCGCTGAACCGCGGATCGAAGATCGGCTGCAGAACTTGCAGCAACGCTTGCTGCACCAGCCGATCTATTACCGTCGGTATCCCAAGCTGTCGCTTCCCCCCGCTCGGCTTCGGTATCTCTACCCGCCTTACGGGACTCGGCGTCCAACGCCCGGACACGAGTTTCGCTCGAATCTCCGTGCCGTGACGGCGAAAGTGAGGTTCGAGTTCTTCGGTCGTCATCTTGTCGATCCCCGCCGCGCCCCGCTTGCGTTTCACCGCCCGCAGAGCCCGTTCGAGGTTCTCCTCTCCGACCACCTGTTCCATCAGTTCTTCGTGCATTGCTTTCTTCGATGAGTCTCGCCGAACTTCGCCTCGTCGCCGCCGGAGGGAGGCCCATCCCGGTTCCACCGTTCCTGCCTGCCCCTGCTCCCCTTGCGTTCCCCCGATGGGGAAGGACCTTTCGGTCCGGGACTCCGGACTTCTTTCGGCTCGGTTCGAGTCGCTCCTCTCGCTTTGCTCCTTGGTTCTTCGGCCCTTCGCTCCGGCGCTATTACCCGCCTTCCTCGCTACTACGGCCTCTGCTGACTTCTCCTCCGCTCTCACCGAGGAGATCTCCCCAGGTAAGGTGCTGAATCTTTCCCTTCACACCGCCCGGCTCTACCGCGCACGTCTTCGGATGGACTTCGGGCTTCACGTTGGCTAGCACGCTTACCGCCCGTACACGGCCTCTCTGCCGATTCGTGTTCCTACGGTCAAAGGTTTGTTCCCCGCTTCCTTCAGCTTCACCTCGCGGCTACGCCTTGCGGTTCCCTACGGTTACCTCCATCAGTTCCCGGTCGGCTCCTTTCAGCCAACTAGATTCAGCCCATGCTGGGCACACTAGCGCGGATCTCGCTTTTGAGATCCGCGGCCTTTCCGTCGACCCACCCAATCCGCCCCCACCCCTTGACACCGGGTAGACACTAGAAACAGAGCGGCGGATGTCAATCCGCCGGCCCGTGCCGCAAGGCGCGGAAACGCAACAACCCGGCCGAAGACGCGCCGGTTCTCTCAGGTGACGGCGCCGCACTCGGTGACTGTCACCTTTTTTCGTCAGCGGCCTTCGCACCATCCGCCGCCTTCCGCGAAAAAAGGCTGACTGTCACCCGAACCACTGGCCTCACACCCGAGCAAGAGCCAACGCATCTTCGGTCGTTTGCATCGCAGCCGTACCGCGGACCCTCGGGTTCGCGTTTTCTTTTTCAACGGGCGTAACTCGCCCCCAAAGGACGTAATTCTTATGACGACGAACAGGCAAATCGAAGCAAATCGCGAGAACGCAAAGCACTCCACCGGTCCGCGCACCGACGAAGGCAAGCAGCGCTGCTCGCAAAACGCGTTCAAGCACGGACTCCGGTCCAAGCATCCGGTCATCCCCGGCGAAGACCCGGCCGAGTACCAACACAAACTCGAAAAACTCCGCAACGACATCCGGCCCCTCAACGATCTTGAGGACGACCTCGTCGAGAAAATCGCCGATACCTCCTGGCGTCTCAAACGCCTTTCGCGCATCGAAGCCGCCGTCGAGAGATTCCACTTCGAAGAGCACCGGCACAAAGAGCAAAACGCCGGCAAAGACGACGAGCAAATCCTCGGCGACGCTTTCACCGACTACGGTAGTCTCGACTACCTCACCCGACTCGGCCGCTACGAGGTCCAACTCTCACGCCGTTACCACTGCGCCGTCAAAGAACTCACCAACCTGAGGAAAAACGGCGGGCAAACCCTCTTCCGTCAGCGCCCCATGGAGGAGCGCGACCGGGAAGAGCAAGAGTGGCAAAAACAGCACTCCCAACCGCCACCCGAGCAACCACGGCCGGCGGCGGCCGCCTCGGCGAACGGCGCCTCGTCCGCAAACGCCGATCACGGCGACAGCATCGAAACGGCCGGACAGACCCAATTCAGCGCAACCGACCTGGATTCAGTCCCTTGGGACGAGTTCGAAAAGCTCCCCCCGGCGGAGGCCGTCGAGCGCATCGACAATTTCCTGAACGGCCGCCACGCAAACACTGGCCATCCCGGTCCCAAGGAGGCCGGAAAGTAGACCCCACCACCGGACAAACACGCCACCCTCCGCCACCCCAACCCACCGTACACCCGACGTGTGTCTTCTCGCGCCGCAAGGCTCACACCCTGCCGAGAACCAGGCCTCGGTTCTCTTCAACTCCACGAACACTCTCAACCCAGCCCGCGGTGCCATGGCATACTAACGCTCATGCTTAGGGTCGCCGCCGTTCTTTCTCTCGTTGTATTCCTTGCCCACTGCTCACAACCGACCCAATACGATCTCGTCATCGCCAACGGCCGCGTCATGGATCCCGAGTCCGGACTCGACGGCATTCGAAACATCGGGATCCAAGGCGAAGCCATCGCCGAGATCAGCGAGGAAGAGCTATTCGGAACCGAGGTCCTTGACGCCACCGGCCACGTCGTCGCGCCGGGATTCATTGACCTCCATCAGCACGGCCACAGCCCCGACAACTACAAAGCTCAGATCCACGACGGCATCACGACCGCGCTCGAACTAGAAATCGGCGTCGAAGATATCGCTGCCTGGTACGGCGAGCGCGAAGGGAAGACGCCGGTCAACTTCGGTGCCAGCATCAGCCACCCCTACTCGCGCAACCTCGCCGTCCTCGGCGAGAACCCCGGACTCGAGGGCGAGGCGCTAGCCCAACCCCTCACCCCAGAACAGCTCGAAAAACTTAAGGAGCTCATCACGCGCGGCTTGGAGCAGGGAGCTCCCGCCGTCGGATTCGGCCTCGCTTATACGCCCGGCGCGACCAACGCAGAGGTTGTGGACATGTTTCGCATCGCCGCCGAGCACAACGCCAACTGCCATGTTCACATGCGTAGCTCCACGCCGTCCGGGTTCGAGAACGTTGAGGAAGTCCTCGCCGCGTCAGAAGAAACCGGAGCGCCGCTGCACATCGTTCATATCAACAGCAGTGCCAATACCCGCATTCCTCAATATCTCGACATCATCGCGTCCGCGCAGAAGCAGGGCGCCGACCTGACCACCGAATGCTACCCCTATAACCGCGGCTCGACACTGATCCAGTCTCACCTGTTCAACGATTGGCGCACCTACACCGACGAAGAATTCGCCGGATACATCTGGGTCGAGACCGGCGAAACGTTGACCCGCGAGACCTTCGGCAGGTACCGAGAGCAAGGCGGCACCATCATCAGCCCCGAGGGCTACAGCGAGAAGAACGTACAGACCGCCATCGCCAGCCCCGTCACCATGATTGCCAGCGACGGCATGTGGCTCGACAAAGGCCGCGCCCACCCGCGCTCGTTCGGAACGTTCAGCCGCATCTTGGGCCGCTATGTTCGCGAGAAGAAAGCCCTCACCCTGATGGACGCATTGCGCAAAATGTCCCTCGCCCCCGCCCAGCGTCTCGAACGCCGCGCGCCCATGATGAAGAAGAAGGGCCGCCTCAGCATCGGTGCGGACGCCGACATCGTCGTCTTCAACCCCGACACAGTGATCGATAAAGCCACCTTCGAAGACCCCGTGCAGTACTCCGAGGGAATCCGGCATGTATTCGTCAACGGCCGACTCACGCTCAAAGACGGCGACCTCATCGAAACCGCCACCGCCGGCAAGGCCATCAAAGCTCCTTCTGAGTGACGTCCTTCTCGGTGACTGGCAAGAATCGCAGCGAGTATCATGAAGCTGTGATTTCTGTTGCTTCACCCGCTCGGCGGGCCGTCGCTGACGATGTCGAGGATCTGCTGCGTCTCGAGAAAGAGTGTTTCACAGGCTATTACAAACCCCACCGATACGATCGCGCGCAGTTTTCGTACTACCTCGATAACCCCAAGAGCATCGTGCTCGTGGCCGAACACGGTGGCCATGTCGCCGGCTATGTGCTCGGGATCGTCACCGAGCGAGGCGAACGCAACGGCGCCTACATTCATTCGATCGCGGTCGAGAAAGTATCCCGGCGGGTAGGCCTAGGTGAAACCTTGTTAGAGGGACTTCTTGACGAGGCCGCCCGCCGCTCCTGCGCCTTTGCTTCGCTAGAGGTTGCGCTGGAGAACGAGGTGCCGGCTCGTCTTTTCGAGAAGTTCGGCTTTCTGAAGACCCGCGATCTCCCGGACTACTATGGCGAGGGTCACAGCGGCGTTCGTATGCACAAGTCGCTCTAGCAAGTCATGAGCCTGCTCGACCCCTACACCACCTTCATCTACGAAATCTGGCGGTAGGCAGCTACTCTAGACAGGATGCCAAAACCCGACAGCGCCACGCTTCCTCCGATCCGCGTCCTCGTCGCCAAACCCGGCCTCGATGGCCACGATCGCGGCGCGAAGGTCATTGCCCGCGCCCTCCGCGACGCCGGCATGGAAGTTATCTACACCGGCCTACGCCAGACGCCCGAGCAGGTGGTCAACGCCGCCCTTCAGGAGGATGTCGAGTTCATCGGTTTGTCGATCCTGTCGGGCGCCCATACGGCGATCGTCCCGCAGATCATGGAACTGCTCAAGCAGAAGGAAATGGACGATGTGCAAGTCGTCCTCGGTGGCATTATCCCCGATGACGATGTGGAAGAAATGAAGCGCCTGGGCGTCGCCGCTGTCTTCCAACCGGGAACGTCGCTCGCATCGATCATCACGTTCATTCGCGACAACCGCCGTTCGCGGGAACTTGCTTAGCTCGCTCTCCCTGATGTTTCACTGGCCCACTTTCTCTAGCTCGACCTCCGCGTTGTAGTCAGGAACGCCGCCAAAGCCTTCCACCCGGCCGTTCGGGATCAGCCCGAGCACTTCGGGCCAGTGGCCCTGGAGCGTGCCGGGGGCAACGTCAGCAACGAAGGCCCGTCCTCGGAACTCTCCGTGCTTGTTGCGAAGCGTGATCGGGTCGTCGGTACGCAACCCGAGCTCTTTCGCGTCTTGGGGTGAGACGAAGATGTGTTCTCGTTCGGCTCCTGTGATCGGGTCCCGTTGAGCCTGGATCATGGAATTGAACTGTTTTCCACGCCGCGTGGCCAGGATGAACTTGTCTTTCTCTCGACTCTGGGTTGTGTTGAGATTCTCCGGCACGACTGGCTGAAAGTGTGCCTTGCCGTCGTCGGTTCCGAACTTACGATCGGCACAGAGGCGAGGCCCGCCCCACTGAAACTGGTCCCCCTGCTTCTTGAGATCCGCGATCTGCGCGTAGGCGGGAATGGCTCGGGCGATGTCTTGTCGAATCGCGTCTCCGTTCTCAAAGTGGAGCTTGTCGTAGCCCTCCGGCTTGACCGCTTTCGCGAACTCGAGCAACGTCTCCCACTCCGACTTCGCCTCGCCGACATCGTGGCCAGGAATGTACGGCGAGAAAATCACGCGCCGCTCGGTTGTTGTTTCCGTGCCCCCGCCGGCTTGCTCATAGCGTGTTCGGGCAGGGAGCAAATATACCGTGTCCGCCGGCTCAACCAGCATCTGTGAGCTGACCACGATGTCGCTGTGGATGCGCAGGGCAATCTTCTCCAATCCCGTCCGCATGCGCTTGGGTTGCGGCATCGTCTCGAGGAAGTTGCCGCCAATACAGTACAGTCCGTCAAGCTCGCCGCGGTGTGCCGCCTCCATCCCCTCCACGGTCGATAGGCCCGGACCGCTTGGGACATCGAATCCCCATTTCTCAGCGAACCGCCCCGCCGTCTCCACGTTGATCGGTAAACCTCCCGGGAAGACGGTGGCGTAAGCGCCCATCTCGGCTCCGCCTTGCACACCGGAGTGTCCGCGGATCGGCATCATTCCGCAGCCGGAACGCCCCACGAACTCTCGGAACAGACCCAGGTTGATCATGCCCATGATGGTGTGCGCCCCGTTCTCGTGCTGCGTGATTCCCATCGACCATACGAAGATGCCGCGATCCGCTTCCGCCATCTCGCGCGCAAAGGCCTCGACATCTTCCAGCTCGAGGCCGCAGCAGGCCAGCAGGGCCTCCATCGGTTGGGCGTCAAGACCCTGCTTGAGTTCCTCAAAACCACCGGTGGCGTTTCGAACAAATTCTTCCTTGACCCACCCCCGGTCGAGCATCACCTTTTGAACTGCGTTCACGAACGCTAGGTCGCCACCTACCTTGACCAAGAAAGTGCGGTCGGACATCTTCGTCCCGAACAGTGCGGAGTCCACGTTCGACGGAACCCAGTACCGCTGCATACCTGGTTCCCGGTAAGCGTTGACCAGGAGCACACGAGCACCCCTTTTGCGGGCTTCGGCGAGGTATTTCATTGCTACCGGCTGATCGTTCGCCGGATTCGACCCGAAGAAGACGATCACATCCGCGTCATACCAATCCCGGTACGAACAAGTCGTCGCCGCTACACCGAGGGTCCATTTGAGGCCCACCGTGCTCGGTGAATGACATAAGCGCGCCGAGTTGTCGACGTTCGCCGAACCGAGAAACCGCGCTACCTTTTGGGCGACGTAGTACACCTCGTTCGTGATGCCCCGGCTGGTCAGATACATGTAAGTCCGCTCGGGGTCAAACTCACGCCACCGCGCACCCACATCCCGCCAAACGTCATCCCAGCCGACTCGGGTAAAACCCTTCTCGCCTCTGCGCCGCCGCATCGGATAGCCGAGCCGGCCCATGCCACGCAGTTCCTTCGAAGTTCTCTTTTCTAGCTGCGAGACATCAGCCAGGAGCTCGGGATCTAAAGCGTCCATCGTGTTCAACCGCATCAGATCGAGCCGCACCATACACAGATGCGTGCCGTCAATCGTCCAGTCTTTCAAACCGGTGGTTCCCAGCGCGCAACCATCGCACACGCCCTTCGTCAAGACGCGCCAAGCGTAGCCGAGGTGTGCGCGGTTCTCCCACGCCACCCGCAGCATGTCGAGGTAGTGGTGGGGTTTGGTCTGCCCGAGGCCGAATGGGACGGGGCTCACAGCGAGGTCGGTCAACGAACGGGCTTTGCGCGCCATGCGCGTATACTAGCGCACGCAAGCCGTGCAACAGGGCTTCAAGTTCCTAGATCTGTTGATAATCATCGCTCCCGCCGTCGGCTGATAACCACGGTAGAAGCGAACCCATCTATGTCAACGCGAACCCTAGCCCAGCGGGGCGCCAGAACAATAGCCCATCGCTTCTAGCGATGGGAATAAGGCCTCTTTTGAACGTCCGGTTACATGGGTGACACTTTGACCCGAGCACATGGGTAACACTTTCTACCGTTTCCCCAGGGAAGGCTCGCAGTCGGGAGCCTCCTCGGTCGCGGTGTTTGGGGCGCGGCGGAGCGAGTCCGGAGGGCGAGCGCAGACGCGCTCCAAACACCGCGACGGCACGCGTGGAGGATGCCCCGGCAGAGGGTGGAGCAAGTGTTTGCGGTCCAGACGGGCCAGCTCAATCGGGCCAAACCAGATCCGCCAGCCGTGCTCGTTCTCTTGCAAGCCCACCAACTCCCCCGTCAGGGCTTCACTGAGATAAAAGCGCCGGCCGGCAAGGCATACATCCCCGTGCTCCTTCACTCTGCGCACCTCAAACCCGTCCGGATACTCGATCTCGGGCAACCGCGCTGGATACCGCCGCGGCGAGGGAACATACACGCTCGCCGGCGTCTCCATCTCGAGCGCCTCATGCGGCCGCTCTTCGTTGTAGATCCGCCGGAAGCTGTGGAACGCCCGTTGCTGTGCGCGCAGCGTTGCCTTCGGTGGCTGGGCCGTGTCCTGTTTCAGGGTGCGATGCATGCGCTCATGCCGTCCGTTCTGCTCGGGATGGCCCGGCTTGATGCGCTCGGGCATCACGCCCAGACGTATGCACAACACACTCAACCGGCTCAACCCACCCAATCCGACCGACGCAAACGGCGGCCCGTTGTCGGACCGCAGCGCCAGCGGCAGGCCATACTCGCGAAAGGTCGCTTCGAGCAGCGGCCGCACGTGCGCATAGTCAGGCCGATCGACCGCCTGGCAGCGCAGCAGATAGCGGCTGGCGGTATCGGAAATCGTCAGCGGGTCACAGCGCTCGCCGTCGCCGGTACGGAAATATCCCTTGAAGTCGATGGCCCAGACGATATTTGGCGCCGTCGCGCTGCTGAGCGTCGAACTCGGCGTGGCCCGGCGGCGTCGGCGGTGCGCGTGTGTGAGACCGTGGCGTTTGAGGATGTCGCCGATGGCGGACGCCGAGGGCCAAGCCTGTTCGGGCCAATTCACGTTCAGGTACTTACGTAATTTGCGCTCGCCCCAGTTGGAGTGTTGCGACCGCAGTTTGAGGATGGCCTCCTCGTCGGCCGCGCTGACGGCGTTGGGATGGCTGTGCGGCGCGCGCGAGCGATCGGCCAGTCCGGCCACGCCCTCGGCTTGATGGCGTTCGAGCCACTTATAGCCGGTCTTGCGGCTGACCCCGTACGCCCGGCAGATCTCAGCCATCGATTCCTCCTCGGCTTCGATCTCCATTACGAATTTCATTCTTTCGTCCTGCACACGAGTCTCCTTCCATCCCAAAACAGACCTCCTTGTGTTGTCTGTTTCAGATTCCCGGAAATCTGTTACCCATGTGCTCGGGTCAAAGTGTTACCTATGTCCCTACGACGTACCCACCCCAACTTGGTCGGAATTTGAGCCACTGGGTGGGTTGTGAGTCTCGGCGACGCCTACCTCGGCCAATCGACCGCTGGGGCGAACAGCTCTCTTTTCGGTAACCTAGAATTTCCATGCCCCCCTTTGGAGCGAGTACTACGCCCGGTACCGTCTGCCTTGTCGGCGCCGGACCTGGCGACCCTGACCTCATTACCGTCCGCGGCAAACGTCTCATCGCCGAAGCTGACGTCATCCTCTACGACAATCTATCCCCCGTTTGCCTGCTGGAAGACACCCGCCCCGACGTCCGCAAAATCTATGTCGGCAAAAAGCGCGCCGAACGGGTTCGCAGCCAAGTTGAAATCAACGAAATGCTCATCGCCGAGGCGCGCGCCGGGCACCGCGTCGTCCGGCTCAAAGGCGGCGACCCTTTCATCTTCGGCCGCGGCGGCGAGGAAGCCGAAGCGCTCGCCGAAGCCGGTATCCCTTTCGAGGTTATCCCCGGGGTCACTTCCGCCGTCGGTGTCGCTGCCTACGCCGGCATCCCACTCACACACCGCCGCGAAACCTCTGAAGTCAGCTTCGTCACTGGACACGATGTCGACGCCATCGATTGGTCAAAATACCGCAGCGGCACCCTCGTCATCTTCATGGGTCTCACCACCTTTGATGACATCGCCCGCCGGCTCGTCGCGGCCGGACGCAACCCGGAAACACCCGCCGCCGCCGTCCGCTGGGGGACGCGTGGAGACCAGATCACCGTTCAGGCCCAGCTCGCACAACTGGCCGACAAGGTCAAGCAGGCCAACCTCCGCCCACCCGCCCTCGTCGTTGTCGGCGAAGTCGTTGCCCTCCGCTCCAAACTCAACTGGTTTGAGCGCCTCCCGCTTTTCGGACAGCGCATCGTCGTTACCCGTCCCCGCGATCAAGCCGCCGCCCTCACCGACCGCCTACGCGCCCTCGGCGCTGAAGCCATCTCGCTTCCTACCATCGAGATCCGGCCACCGGGCGACTGGACCCCGCTTGACCACGCCATCGCCCGGCTCGACACCTACGACTGGCTCATCTTCACGAGCGCCAACGGTGTAGACAACTTCATCCAGCGCCTCGACCGAAGCCCGAACGACCTCCGCCGCATCCGCGCCAAGATCTGCGCCATTGGCCCCGCCACGGCCGAGGCGCTCGAAACCCTGCATCTCAAGGTCGACCGTCTTCCCGCCGAGTATGTCGCCGAAAGCCTGCTGGAAGCCTTCGTCGGCGACGACCTCGACGGCACGCGCATCCTGCTGCCCCGCGCGCTCGTCGCCCGCGATCTCATCCCAGCTCAGCTCGAACAGCGTGGCGCACGAGTCGATGTTGTTCCCGCCTATCAAACAGTCATTCCCGCCGATGCCGCCTCACGCGCCCAGCGCCTCTTCGCCGGGCCCGGCAGACCTGACTGGATCACCTTCACCAGCTCCTCCACGGTGAAGAACTTCCTCTCACTGTGCCCGAAGGAAAAACTCGAAGGCGTCCGTGTCGCTTCCATCGGACCTATCACCTCCGCCACCGCCCGCGAGCTCGGTCTTTCTGTTGACCAAGAAGCCGGCCGCTACACCGTCGACGGCCTCATAGAAGCCATCCTTTCCGCCGTAAAGGAATAGGTACACTGCGAGCTACGCTCAAGCGCGGCTCAGCGGAGCGTCCCCGCAACTGTGAAAGAATGAGGTCTGCCCGCGAGACAAGAAGACCAACTATGTCCGAACAAAACTACCGCATCGAAAAAGACAGCATGGGCGAAGTCCGCGTCCGCTCCGACGCGCTTTACGCCGCCCAAACCCAGCGCGCCGTCGACAACTTCCCTGTCAGCGGACTGCGCTTTCCGCGCACCTTCCTGCGCGCCCTCGGGCTCGTCAAAGGCGCCGCTGCCGCCGTCAACAACGAGCTCGGCCTCATGGACGCCGACATGGCCGGGGCCATCGAGGACGCCGCCAACGAAGTCGCCAACGGAGAACACGACGATCAGTTCCCGCTCGACATCTTCCAAACCGGCTCCGGCACTAGCACCAACATGAACGCGAACGAGGTGATTGCGACCCTCGCCACGGCCAAGCTCGGCGCCAAAGTCCATCCGAACGACCACGTCAACATGGGCCAAAGCAGCAACGATGTCATCCCTACCGCCATTCACGTCAGCGCGTATCTCGAAACCGCCGAAACGCTGTTGCCCGGCCTTGAGCACCTGCGCGACTCCATCGACCGCAAGGCCGAAACACTCGACGAAATCGTCAAGACCGGCCGCACGCATCTGATGGACGCGCTGCCCATCCGGTTCAGCCAGGAAATGAGCGGCTGGAGCGCCCAAATGGACCACGCCGCCGCCCGCATCCGTTCATCGCTGCCGCGCGTCTCAGCCCTCGCCCTCGGCGGAACCGCCATCGGCACCGGCGTGAACGCCCATCCTGAGTTCGGTCCACGCGTCGCCAAGCGCCTCGCCAAGCTGACCGGCCTGCCCTTCCTCAGCAGCCGAAATTTCTTTATGAGCCTCGCCAGCCAAGATGCCATCGTCGAGCTCAGCGGCCAAATCAAGGCCGGTGCTGTCGCGGTCACGAAGATCGCTAACGACCTGCGCTGGATGAATAGCGGCCCGCAAGCCGGCATCGGGGACATCGCCCTGCCCTCGCTTCAACCCGGCAGCAGCATCATGCCCGGTAAGGTCAACCCCGTCATCCCCGAGGCAGCGGCGATGGTCTGCGCACAAGTCATCGGCAACGACGTGACGGTTACCATTGCCGGACAGGCCGGCAGCTTTCAGTTGAACGTGATGCTGCCCGTGATCGCCCACAACGTCCTCGAAAGTGCTCGCCTGCTAGGTAACGTCACCCGCCTTTTAGCCGACAAGGCGATCGAGGGTTTCAAAGTCAACGAAGCCCGCGCCGCCGACCTCGTCGAGAAGAACCCGATTCTTGTAACCGCCCTTAACCCCGTCATCGGCTACGAGAAAGGGGCCGCTGTCGCCAAGCAAGCCTACGCCGAGGGACGTAAGCTCAAGGACGTCGCCCTGGAGCAAACCGACCTCACCCCTGAAGACCTCGACCGTCTGCTCGACCCCAAGAAGATGACGGAAGGCGGCATCGCCAAGTAGACTTCGCGCTGTGACACGGGTGAAAGTGCCACGTCCTGATCGCCTTCTCTGGCGACCTGAGCCGCTGCCGAAACCACACTCTGTCTGCTACGATCGCTCCCCATGAAACGTCCTTCAACTGTGCTGACTATCGTTCTCGCGATCTGGCTCGCCGGCTGCAGCGAGCAGGACTGGCAAGCGACCGAAGCGGAGCCTCGGCCGGTCACGATCTTGGGCGCGAGGCTGATCGACGGCACCGGGGCTGAGGCCATCAATGACTCCGTCGTGGTCATTGAAGGAACACGCATCCAAGCCGCCGGCTCACGCGCCGAAACACCCGTTCCAAAAGGCGGGCAGATCATCGACGGCACAGGGAAGACCGTGATCCCCGGCCTGATCGAACTACACGCTCATTACTTCGGCGACCGCGGCGAGATGGAAAGGCTCTTGCGCGCCCAACTACGGTTCGGCGTGACGACATCGCGCGGCATCGGCACCGACAAAGAGGAGCACCTCGCGGTGATCTCCGATGCCCGCGCCCGCAAGATCCCTGCACCCCGCCTCTATACGGCGGGCCTAGGTTTTACGCACCCCGACGGGCACCCGATCGCATTGCCTTTCGTGCGCCGTCCCGCTACAGAGGAGGAGGCACGCGCCGGTGTCGCCGAACTCGCCGCGCAGAGAGTGGACTTCATCAAAATGTGGGTCGAGTCAAAGAACGGCACCCTCCCCAAGATAACGCCCGCGATGCGGCAGGCAATCGTGGAGGAAGCCTCGAAGCGCCACATTCCCGCCGTCGCTCACATCTTCGACTTGGCGGATCTTGAGCAATTGGTCGACATCGGCGTCAAGCAGTTCCTGCACACGGTCCGCGATACCGACGAGATCAGCACGGAGTTGCTTGACCGCCTGAAAGCCGAGGGCGTGAGCTTCGTGCCGACGTTCACGGTCGCCGAGCGTACTTGGTACTTTGCCGAGAATCCGGGTGTCCTGGATGACCCTGAGTTGCGTTTGTCGTTCGAACCTTCGCTGCTCGCCGATAGCCTCAAGGAAGAGACGCGAAGCAAGCTGCTGGCGAACCCTATGCTCCCCCAGCTCAAGGCTGAGTACGCCCGCGGCGAGCGTTTCGTGATGAAGCTGGCCGGCCATGGTATTCGCATCGGCGTTGGCTCGGACAGTGGCGCGGGGGTCATCCCAACGGGTTGGGGGACGCATCACGAGATGCAGTTGCTTGTCCGGGCCGGGCTGACACCCATAGAGGCTCTGCGGGCGGCGACAGGTGAAGCAGCCGCCATGCTGTCGGAAGGTGAGCCGGCCTTTGGCACGATCGAGCCCGGCAAGGCGGCGGACCTGCTGATCCTGGAGGCTGATCCTCTGGCGGATATCGCCAACACTCGGAAGATCCACCGGGTGATGCAAGCCGGCCAGTGGCTCGACCGTGAATGAGCATTGTGAGCCAGTGTCGCGGCGCGCGGTCAGGGCCTCGACGTACCTCTGTCCGCGACTTTCCGGCCGAGTCTTCACGGTTTGTTTGGTCCATGTCCCGAATCGAGGCCCGCTGTCAAGTTTTCCAGTTGCCGCACGGTTTTGACACCGACTACGACGGAGTAGATGCCCTCTTGGTCGAGAAGCCAGCGGAGGGCGTAATGGGCGGCTTCAAGGCCGGCCTCGTGGGCCTCTGATTGGAACTTCTCTAGCTTTGCCAGAAGTGCATCGTCCGGGTTGTTGAGCCAGGTCGACTCGGCGGCACGCGAGTCTTCGGGGACGGGCCGGCCGCGCTTGTATTTGCCGGTGAGGAGTCCACCCTGAAGGGGTTGATAGGGCGTGATGGCGATGTCGAACTCGCGGCAGGCGGGTAGATGTTCGCGTTCGACGTCGCGCTGCAGCCAACTGTACGGCGGCTGGCTGACAACGGGCCGAGGATAGCTGTTGCTGTCGCAGATCCGGATCATTTCGCGGATCTCGGCGGCATCGAAGTTGGAGAACCCCCAGTGGCGCACCTTGCCTTGGCTGATGAGGTCGGCGACGGCGCGGATAGACTCCTCGAGCGGGGTTGCCGGGTCGGGCCGGTGCAGTAGATAGAGGTCAACGTAGTCGGTACGCAGGCGTTCGAGGCTTGCCTCGATCTGACGGGTGATGTGGGCGCGGCTGAGTCCGGTGTCGCCGGCTTCGGGGCCGACGGGGTTGCCGACTTTCGTCGCAACGACGGCCTGGTCGCGGCGACCCTTGAGGGCCTCGCCCAGAAACTCCTCGGCGCGTCCGCCGGGGGACCCCATATAGCGCGCATAGCCCTCGTAGATGTCAGCGGTATCGATGAAGTTGATACCGCTGTCCAGCGCATGATGGACGATCTTGACCGCCGCCGCCTGGTCCACCGGCGTGCCAAAGGTCATCGTGCCTAGACAGATCGGGGATACGTCGAGCTCGGTACGCGGTAGGCGACGATAGTTCATCGGTGGCTCGCTGAGTATAGACGAAGAATCGGGGGGCGCGGGAGTTCGTTTGGTAAAAACGGAGGGTCGATGTTCGTAGTTTGTTCGCTTTTGGAACAGAATGGAACACTGAGAGCCGGTTTTTGTGCCAAGTGGGGTATCCATTTGACTCAGGCAGCCACAAGATGTTGTGGTCGCGCGAAAGCATCTACCAAGAAGCGAATCCCGAGGTTACTGCTCTGGCGCGGCGTGGGGCTGCGTAGCGCGTCCGATTCTCGGAGTTGCCGCCCGAAGGCTGCCACCGCAATGAATTCGCGTGTGGGTCGGCTTGGCGGCCACTCGCACGATTCTCGCAATCTCACATTCCTGTTCCGGAGCCGCGAGGCCACAACCCATAGGGTGTACCTGAATGAAGTGGATACCCCACTTTGTGCCATTTGGGGGCGGCCGGTGGCTTGGTTTCGTATTTTTGGACGTGGCGTTGTTGCGGATCGAGAGGCAGGCCGCGGTGAGGTGAGGGCTTCGGAGTGGCGGGTCCGTTTGGTAATTTGGCTGCCCGGCGGGGTTGTTTGCTTGGCGAGCAGGTTTTTGATGACATTTGCGGGGCCGGGGTTCGTTTCGTATTCTTGGTGTTGGTTGCGTTCGTGTTTTGTTCGCTTTTGGCACAGAGTGGAACAGTGGGGGGCGTTTTTTGTGCCGTTTTCGCGGGCGAAGCTTGGGAGGCTGCAGCCTTTCGCGTAAGCCCGTTGAAACGGGCTGGAGATGAGTTCGCGCATGGGACCCGCACATAAACGACCGGGCTACGACCCGGCTTTGGCGGAGGAAGCGGTGTGAACACGGTTGCTGCGATGCCGGGACTGGATTTGGCCGGAAGTGGGGTATCCACTTCATTCAGGTACACCCTATGGGTTGTGGCCTCGCGGCTCCGGAACAGGAATGTGAGATTGCGAGAATCGTGCGAGTGGCCGCCAAGCCGACCCACACGCGAATTCATTGCGGTGGCAGCCTTCGGGCGGCAACTCCGAGAATCGGACGCGCTACGCAGCCCCACGCCGCGCCAGAGCAGTAACCTCGGGATTCGCTTCTTGGTAGATGCTTTCGCGCGACCACAACATCTTGTGGCTGCCTGAGTCAAATGGATACCCCACCTCTGTTTTATTAGCTACTCCTCCCGAGATCGGGCGATCGCCGAAGCCCTTGCCAAGCGTTTAGTGGAGGGCGGATTGAACGTCTGGTTAGACTCCGAGCAAGTAAAGTTCGGTGATGCGATCCTCACCAGAATCGCCGAGGGCCTTGAGAAGGCCGACGTGCTGCTCTTTCTCATCTCTCGTAATTCTGGTGAGTCCCCTTGGTGCCGCAAAGAGTACGAGGTGCTCTTGCGACGCGAGGTAATCACGGGGCAGACCGTCGTCATTCCAGTTCTGCTCGATAGCTCACCAGTTCCGATTCTTCTGCAAGATAAACGCCATGTACGCTTAAGCGATCTCGAAGACTTGATTGCGTCGCTCGTATCGGGAGAGGTCCCGACCGAGACGAATCAAAAACCGTTTGCGCTCGATCTACCACCGACTTTGTTGAATGGCCTAACACTGCTGTTACTGCTCGATCAATTTCCGATCGGAGTCTGGGGTCGCTCGCTCGCTTCATTGGGTGCGGCATACGGGCATCCTGAGGATCCTGGAAGTATCACCGTAAGCACCTGGTGCGCAGATGCTCCAATGTCTCTTCAGGGTGACGGGCGAGTGCCTGAGATTGAGTTGTTCACGAAGTACGTCCATGAGCGACGAAACCAGGAGTCCGGTGCAGTTGGCATGCGGAGACAGATTGGATCTGGTCCTTTTAAGGACTAC
Organism: Bryobacterales bacterium; assembly: GCA_965206655.1. Classification (GTDB taxonomy): domain Bacteria; phylum Acidobacteriota; class Terriglobia; order Bryobacterales; family UBA6623; genus JAPPLB01. The sequence goes on from CBDBKC010000035.1 coordinate 441,237, forward strand.
ACGATCGTTGAAAATCGTCGCCACACCGCAATCGCTTCTCAGTACCTCTATAGACATTGTCATTCTTTAGATCTCGCCCTGCAAGGGCTTCGATATGTCATGACCTCTCAAACTCCACGGGGCGCGTGGGGCGCTGTGGGTGAGCCAAGAGATGAAAGCGCCGACCCCCTTACGACTGGCTACGTGCTCAGTGTCCTTAGAGAGTTTGAAAGAGCTGATCTGTTGGGTGCAGTCTCGGTGGCTGATCGTGAGATCTTTCTCTCAAGGTATTGGAGGTCTGGGCTTTTGTGGCTTTATGGAAAACTACTCAGCAGTGATGGCTGGTGCCCATATCGAGACGAGACACGAAAGTATTGCTACACTTGCGACGTGTTGTGGGCAGTTCCAGAGTTTTGGATGGAAGATCCTGATTACGAAAAAGCTCACGAGGATCTAGTCACTCGGCTCTTCGAGATTTGGGAGAAGAATGGTGCGGGTATTCCAAGCGGGCCTGATCTGCGCACCGCACATCTACAGACGACGGCGCAGTACGCGTCGGCTATATGGCGTTGTCGAGTTCGCTATCCGGAGTTGAACGAGGCAGTACAAAAGAAGTTCGCAGCGAATCTAGAGCCGATCCTGGTAGACGGAGACTCGGATGCCGGAGGATGGTCCCTCACCCTGAACCATTTGATGCACAGTCTGGACTTGAGGCGAAAGGTGGATGTCCCGTTGGATCTTTGGCGGCAAGTGGCGGACGTGATCACACGATCTCGTGAGAGGGAGCTTAGTCCGCATTCAGAATGTGCTGGACTGCCGCACTGGGTGCATACTCTCGCAAAAGAGAAGGTTCTTTCTGTCCAAGTCGACCCGCAATAGCAGTGGGGCAGGCTCGGGCCGAAGACTATGGGATCCGAAAGCTCCCGATGACTTGTGACTTACCGCATGCGCCTGTGGAGGCGACCATGCGCGATGCCGATCGGAAGACAATCTGATCACCGATCTCCGCTGCTTCGGCGTCCCTTCGACGCTTCGATTTGGCAATCTGAATGTTCCAGCACCGCGACAAGCGAATGGTTTGTGTCTTGGCTGGCCCGGATCGCCACCATTCCAGCCGTGTTGATCTTGTTGAGCACGGCGATCTGCGTGTTTATCGCGTCGGCAGTCGATAGGGTCGCGCCTCCCCGATCGCCTGGTCAAGAGTAGTAGCCCGGAAGGTGTGAAAAAATGCTGGGACAGTCAGCCGCGCTTCGTCTAAGCCCTCGCGAAACAACAAGTGATGTGCCCGCGCTTGTGACAGTCCCGATTTTTTCACACCTTCCCGTCCCTAACTTCTTCTCACTTTTTTCAACTCTCAGACTTTCCGAGCAAACGAGACCAGAATGCCGTATAGTATCCGCATTCCGACTTCCGAGAGCAACAACTTATCGTAATCGCTCATGAACGACAGGTGGGTCAACGTCATCAGAGTCTTGTTCAGCGCCCTTGCAGCGATCGCGCTGGTATGGGTGACTTTACAGATGTTCAGCGACTTGCAGGGCGTTGATGTTGGTCAGCGCGGTACCGTGGCGATTAAGAACCTCTGGATGTTGATTCCCGTCGTCCTCCTTTTTGCGCCGGTCATCCTAGTGAGCATCCCTTCAGCGATGACTTTAGTTCCTCTGATTCAGAGTTGTCCGGAACACCTCGGAGTCGTTGCTACCTTTTGCCTGGTGATCGGTTTCGGCGTCAGTGTGCTCTGGATGTTGTCCAACGATGAGGCTTCCAGGAAGATCTTCGCGGAGGGGATCAAGGCTGCTTTAGTGGCCGCAACCGGGGCCGCGATTCAGCATCACAAAGGGTAGAGAGGCCAAGGATCAAGGATATGGCGAACTTTACGGATAGACTAGACACCTACTTCAGTATCTCTGATAGAGGAAGTTCTGTTCCCATAGAGATTCTCGCTGGCTTTTCCACTTTTCTCACTCTCGCGTACATCGTCGTGGTCAACCCGGCGATTCTTGCCGAAGGTGGTCTGGACAAGAGCGCTGTGTTCTTCGCGACGGTTGTGGTTTCCAGCCTCGCAATGATAGGCATGGGGCTCTGGGCGCGATTGCCCTTTGCGCTAGCCCCAGGCCTGGAGATGGATAGTTACGTCGCTTTCTTCGTCATCGGCGTTCTGAGCTTTAGCCCTGAACAGGCACTGGGCATTGTTTTCTGGTCGACGATGATGTTCTTCCTGTTGTCCATCTTGCGAATCCGGGAAAAAATTATCGACAGCATTCCGGATGGCATGAAGCATGCCCTGTCAACGGCCATTGGGGTGTTCGTCGCGATGATCGGCTTGCGGCTAGCTGGCCTTGTCACTTTCGCCGGAGATGCACCGTCGGGGTTTGGCAGCTTTACTAGCCCAGAGGCGATCGCCCTGTACATCGGTTTCGGCGTGATACTTGCCTGCGAGGCCGTGCGCTTTCGCGGCTCAGTGCTTGTCAGCATCATCATTACTGCCGTCTATTGCACGATCCAAGGGTTGGCCAAAGATGTCGAACCCATCGAGTTCTCATCGCAGATGTTCTCCCTTTTCTGGCGGTTTGACCCCCTTGTGATTCTGGATCCACGTTCCTGGGCCCCCATTTTGATTCTGTTTCTGATCGACTTCTACGGCAGTGTGGCCAAGATTATCGGATTGACGATCAACACCAGTATTTACGATGAGAAGACCCAGCGCCCTATCAAGACCACGCAGGGGTTGTACGTCGATGGCATTGCTGCTGCCGTAAGCCCGCTTTTCGGAACCTCGAGTGTCACCACATTTGTAGAAAGCAGTGTTGGTATTAAGGTTGGCGGACGAACAGGAATCACTGCAATCGTTTGTGGGATCCTGATGCTGTTTTCTTTCTTCCTTGCGCCATTGTTGAAGTTCGTTCCGGTCGTTGCGACCTCAGGAGCACTGCTGATCGTCGGTTTCTGGCTGCTGCCGACTAAGTTCATCCGAGAACGATTCAGGACCGTGGACTGGATTATTGCGGTTGGTATGGGTATTATGGCTGGCATCTCCTTCTCGCTGGAAAGAGCAATGCTCTTCGGCTTCTTGGGCTATCTGATTCATATCATCTTCTGGGAGAAAAGGCGCCCAAATCTCTATTTGGTGATCTCGTTTTTGCTCTTGACGCTTGGCGTCGGAATTCGAGTCTTCGGTCTGTCTCAATAGCGGGCTCCGGCTCATTCAGGTACCGCGTTCAGGGCCGTCAGGATGGCCGGCGAAGTGATGTTCGAGCCTTCCCCCGGCCACTTACTACGTAGGACCGCGCCAAGGTGAGCCCCTGGGCTGAGGTACCGATCGTACCCTGGGCGATCTGCCAGTTCTCCTGGTCAGTCGGCAAACCGCCAGAAGACTGCCTCACTCGGGTCGTTTATCGCGAGACCTAATCCAGGGTTCCAACATCAAGCCGCAGGCAAGGAGCAAGATAAGCGCCAGGCCGCTGAAGAATTCGCGATCGACAATCAGACGCCAGTCATTTTGGTTAAGGATGTACACAAGCGAAGTTGTAGAGAAAAGCATCGTAACAAGTGCCACTACGTTCCACCATCGGCGAAACTGTGGGGTCGTTTGGTTTCGACTTATGATCGAAGCCAGCAACGGAACGACGAACAATCCTACCGAAAAGCCCATAACGACCCCGTTGCTGCCTTGAGCAACTGTCTCCGCTACCTGAACCTCTAATAACCGCTGCACCCCAAACAACCCCACCGCTGCTAGTTCTGTGACCGCCTGAAGAGGTTACAAACAAACATGTTTGGGTGGAAATGTTTTGGGGCATACTTGAGGCATGGGTCGCCCCGCTCTGCGTGTGAAGGTTTCCAAGAGGGATCAAACGGCGTTGAAGAAACTTCTTACTGGCGGAGTCGAACAGGTTCGCGTGACGCTACGAGCAGTGGCGTTGCAAAGGCTCGGAGAAGGAATGAGCGCGCCACTGATTGCCGCTGTGCTGCCACTGACGCGGCAATCGGTTCGTAATCTCGCGCGGCGCTATCAGCAAGGCGGCCTCGAGCGCGCACTCTACGACAAGCAGCGGCCGGGCGCGGCCAGTTTGCTTTCGGCACAACAACGTCAGCGCATCATCGCAATGGTTTGCAGCGACCCGCCCAAGGGCCGCGCCCGCTGGACGGTGCGACTGGTCGCCGAAGAAGCTGTCAAGCGACGACTGGTCCCGCGGGCGGGCCGAGAAACGATTCGTGTTTTGCTCCTCAGCCACGACCTCAAGCCGTGGCGGGAAAAAAATGTGGTGCGTGGCGGAGCTCAATGAAGCCTACATCGCCTGCATGGAAGACGTGCTCGAAACTTACGAACGGCCCTACGATCCGACGCAGCCGATGATTTGTTTCGACGAGAAGCCGGTCACGCTGCATGCCGACGTTCGTGCGCCGACGCCGGCCGAGCCGGGCCGCGAGTCTCGTCGGGACAGCGAGTATGAACGCCGCGGGACGGCGAATGTCTTTTGCGCGGTCGAGCCCAAAGCCGGTCGCCATTTCACGTTCGTGACGCCGGACCGTTCGGGCGTTGAGTTCGCCAAGGCGCTGTTTGAGGTGGCGCTCGCCTATCCCGAGGCCGAGACGATTCACTTGGTGATGGACAATCTCTCGACGCACAGTCGCAAGTCGCTGACCGATCTCTGCGGCGAGGAGTTCGGCGGTGAGATTTGGGACTGCTTCACGCCGCACTACACGCCGAAGCACGGCAGTTGGCTGAACCAGGCGGAGATCGAGATTGGTCTGTTCTCGAGGCAATGTTTGGGCAAGCGACGCATCCCGGACCTGGCAACACTGCGACGCGAGGCGGCTGCCTGGAACCGCCGAGTCAACCGTGAGCGGGTGAAGATCGACTGGCGCTTCGACCGCAAAACCGCACGCCGCAAGTTCGGCTATGAAAGACCAAGTATCACGCGGTCAGAGAACTAGCGCAATCCCATGCGTTGACCAGTAGTCCAACCGAGCGATCTTCTGATGGTGCTCCTCCGGGGAACAGTAACGCCATTCCAACTCCATCCGAAATGCGAAGTACAAGATCAGCGCTATCAGCACAAACGGCGCAGCATTCGGGCTCAGCAACTCAACTTCAATTGTGGTGCTTAAGTTCCCGTCCGCCGGCAGCCGCAAACCCACCAACTCCCAGGCAATCAGTAAACCCGAAAACAGCGTGTACTGTTTCCGTGCCTTCCGAAACGCCTCTGTCAGCGGATGATCCATAGCGCCTAACGATACCAAAAACCGCCACTTCAATGGAAAACGGGACAGCCTCAATTTCGGCCTTGAGCACGCGCCGACAGTCATTGGAACTAGCATGGTTACAACAACTTACACGGAAACAACCGCTAATCGGACCATTGCCACACGAGCGGGCGTAACCACGTAAGCACCTTGTCTTCAATCCCTTGAGGGCACCATCGGCTCCGCCTACTCGGCAATCGAGGCTGTCCCGGTTTCCGGTTATCCCCGCACGGCCGCGTTGGGAGGAGTTGAGGGATGCACGTACGTGACAGAAGTCTTGCACGCCGCCGTATGAAAGCCTCTACCGCACACCCGGAAGAAACATCTGTGCGATCGCGATCCCATAGCGCGGCGAGTCGAAGGGGAGCGCATTCGCCTGGAGTGCCACCACGACCCCTTGATCGTGGTAGTTGGCGAGGAAGCTGCGGGTGCCTTTGACCGTTCCGGTGTGGCTTGGGAACGTGCGTCCGGCTTGATCTTCCAGGATGCGCCACACGAGAGCCTGCTTGAAATCGCGCGGCTGGGGTTTGCCGTCAGGAACAAATCGCTTGACGGTCGGGTCAAGCTGGGGTTCGTGCATCATTCGGACGCTTTCAGGTTGCAGTAACGTCCCGTGGTTGATGGCCATCGCGAAGCGCACCAAGTCTTCCGCCGTCGATAGAATCCCCCCTCCGGCGTATTTGTAGCTCGGGTTTTCCCATGTTGAATGGACAAAGCGGCCCTGGTCGTCGCGCACGTATCCGTGGCCGCGATTGCGAATGACGCGCGACGGGACGTCGAACTGCGACGCAAGCATGCTTGCCGGCTCGAAGACGTGACGCCGCATATACGCTTCGAAACCCTCGCCTGTTAACTGCTCCACGATGCCGTGGATCAGGTTCGTGGCGTGGGAGGAGTAAGACCACAGTGTGCCCGGTTCGAATAGAAGCGGGTCGTCCCGCCAAAGCCGAGTGGCCTCCTCGAAATCGTCGTAGTGGCGCATCGCCAGCAGCCGATGCTTGCCGAACTCGACTCCGTTGTAGTGCCGGGTGCCGGAGGTGTGCGTCAAGATGTGGCGCACGGTGATGGGCCATTTCTTCTCCGGGTAGTAGGGCAGATAGGTCTGGATCGTCGCATCAAGATCGAGCTTTCCTTGTTCGACCAACCGCATCAGGCCTACAACAGCCAGGACCTTTGAGATCGAGCCGACGTTGTGGACAGTGCTGCCGGTTTGCGGTGTCCTGTGATCCAGCTCGGCGTAGCCGACTCCTTCGGAGAAGACGATCTCGCCGTTGACTGCCACTGCGACGGACAGTCCTGGCAGGTCGTTGTCGTCGCGGACCCGCTCCATGTAATCGAGCAGTTGTTGCCGCTCGACCGGCTGTGCCGACAGGAGGCACGGGATCACGCCGGCGAGAAGGGCGGCAGCCGCGAACAAACCGATTGCGCTTCTTGCGTGGTTGGTCATGGAATTGCCCGCGCGAGCAGCTCGGTGAAGCGTACGAACGGAGATAGGGTACCAAGTCAACCAGAGCCCTTGAAGTTCGATCGTGGGCAGCAAGTCGCGGCATTTGACAAATGGACCGGGATTGGCGGAGGCAGGTCGCACTGGATTCGAGATCATTCTCTGACAACCGCCGGATTACTGATCCACGAGTAGGGGCTGATTAAGCCGGAATGCTCGCGAGCGCGGACCGCGTAATAATACTGCCTCTCAGGATCGGGGAGCTTGATGTCGGTGAACTGCATCGCACTCAGGCTCCAGACTCTGCCGCCGCTCCAGTGCATCGCCGCTTCGCTCTGATCGTCGCCGCGCCGGCAGTCAAGGAACGTCGTCTCCGTCTTGCCTTCGTAGGTCACGATCTCCGGCTCGGCCATCGAGTGGTTACCGGCGATCAGCAGTTTGCCGTTTTGCGGAAAGCCTTCGGTGGATTCCACCGTCACAGTCGTGGCCTTCCCGTCGAGGTGTTCGCCGGCGAGGGCGGTGTCCACCACCGGGACGACTCCGATTTTCTCGAAGACGCCGGTGCGATCCAATCTGACGCCCTGCAGGTTCGGGCGAGGCGAGGGTACGCTGCGCACGATGACGTATTCCTTCGTCTCGGTGTGGCGCGCCGCGGGTTGCCAGGTCAGCAGCGGACCTTCGGCGCGGTTGTTAGCGACGTGCGGTTGCGGAGGTGCTTCCGGTTGCTTGACGACGGCGAGATACAGGTCGCCCATCTTCTTGTTCTCGGAATCCTTATCGGAGATGAAGAGCAACTTGGTGCCATCCGGACTCCAATGGACGGTCGGATGGCTGATGTGGCCGGACTCCCAGGAGGCGTGGTGATAACAGAGGACGCGCAGCGCCGGAGCCGAGCCGTCGATAGAGACGATCACCACCGCGCCGGGATAACTGTGTCCGGCGTTGTCCACTGCGACGAAGCGGCCGTCGGGACTGATTGCGGGATGGGTCCCCAGCCAGGTGATTTCCCGCGTCACGTCGCGGCGTTCGCCTGTTTCGATGTTGTAGAGACCGGCGGAACTTTCGCCGACCCACCTGGATGGATCGTCGCCGCTGCCATCGCAGATCAACATGTGGCTGCCGTTGGGGGTAAAGAATTCGTGTCCACCCTCGCCGATCAGCCGCGCGCCGGAACCGTCGGGCTGGAGGACATATTGCTGCTGCGAGGACTTCATCCGGCGAATGTCCATGCGTCCTGGAATCCAGCCGATCCGGCCGTGTTTCGTCTCGCCCTTGAAATCGAAGAATCCCGTCCCGTCCATGTTGACGAACGACGACATCACGACGTCCTGTTTCTCGCCCTCGGGCTGCTTGATGAAGCGGGTGAACAGAACCTGTTTCCCGTCGGGGCTGACACCCAGTTTGCCGAACGGCGATTCAAACGGGCCGGCGATCCGGCGGGAGGCAAAGGTAGTCACGTCGATTACGTGAAGCTCGTATTTGTCGTTTAGCGAGGGCGTGCCGATGATCTCCCGGCCCGAACGCGACCAGACGCCGTAGACCGAAGGGGCCTTGCGGTCGGTAATGCGCGTGATCTTCGAACCGTCGGCCGGCATTGTGTAGAGATGCCAGAACCCGTTGCGTTTGGAGCGAAACAGAATCTGCGATCCGTCCGGCGACCACGGATCTTTGATGCGGTCAGGGATAATTTCGACTTCGGGATCGGTGGTGAGCCGCCAGACTTCCGTGCCGGTAATTTCGTCGTGGTAGTCGCTGCGTTCCGATTCCCAGACTCGTCGATTCGGGTCGGCCGCCACTGACGGGACCGTTGTGCAAAGTAGGAGCGCGAGAAAGAACGAGCGGCTGTTCATCGCTGTGATTGTGGCAAATCCGGCGCACCGATGCGCGATCTTGATCGGGCTTCGCGTGTTGGGGTTACGACCGTCCCGCGGGATTCTTGTGACGGAGTGAGAGGGCGCCGCCGACTGCCATTGTGATGGCTACGCCGATGGCGGTGAACCAGGTGAATCCGATGAGTGCTCGTTGGAAGACGAACAGGTAGGCCATGGTGGCGACGGCGAGGGCGAATGCGATTATGGCGTCGGATTGGCGGGCTTTGCTCACGAAGAGGCCTAGGAAGAATGCGCCGAGGAGGCCTCCGTAGGTGATGCCGGCGACGGCTAGGCCGAGCTCGACGACCGGGTTGTCGGTGCCGCTGAAGAGGTTCGCGAAGAGGATAAAGACGAGTCCCCAGACGAGCGTCATGATGCGCCCGACACGTAGGCCTTCGGCGTCGTTCGGCTGACGGCGGACGAGCCACGGGTAGAGGTCGGTGACAGTCGATGACGAGAGAGCGGACAGCGAGGATGAGAGGGTGCTCATCGCCGAAGCCATGATACCCGCCAGTAGCAGTCCCGAGAGGCCGGGGGGCAGGCCTTCGACGATGAAGCGCGGGAAGATCTCGTCGGCGCCGGCTAGACCGAGCTGCTCGACTGAGCGCCCCTCGTGGTAGCTCCATAGCGCCAAACCTACGAGCAGGAAGAGCAGGAACTGGAGTCCTACGACGAATGCGCTACCGATCAGCGCTTTGCGGCTGTCGCGCAGGCTGCGGCACGTAAGCAAGCGTTGGACGATGATCTGGTCGGCGCCGTGTGACGCCATGGTGAGGAAGGCTCCGCCCACGACGGCTGTCAGGAAAGCGTAGGGCGCGGAGATGGGGCTTGATGTGAAGTCGAAGAGTTGTGTCTTGCCTGCCTCGGCCGCGGCTGCCAAGAAGCCGTTAGGAAGTTTGCCGTTGATGACGATCAGCGCGGCCAAGCCGCCGACGATGTAGAGCGTCATCTGCAAGACATCGACCCAGATCACGGCCCGGATGCCGCCGGCGTAGGTGTAGGCAATGGTGACGAGCGCCAGCGCGACGATGATCCAGAAGAAAGATACGTCGTAGCCGAAGCCCGACAGGATGACGCGCATGGGAATGGCGGCGGCGAAGAGGCGTACGCCGTCGGCGAGTAGGCGCGTAAAAAGGAAGGCGACGGAGGCGGTGGCCTGCATGCGGGGTCCGAAACGTTGACCGAGAAATGCGTAGGCGGTGACCATTTCGCCGGTGTAGTATTTCGGCAGCAGCAGGAACGCGACGAGGACGCGGCCGAGCAAGTAGCCGAATGCCAATTGGAGGAAGGTGAGGTTGCCGAGGTAAGCGACGGCCGGGACGCTGATGACGGTGAGTGCGCTGGTTTCGGTGGCGACGACCGACAGAGAAACCGCCCACCAAGGGAGGTCGCGGTTGCCGAGGAAGTAGCCGCGTAGATCGCTTTGCTTGCCGCTTAGATAGAGGCCGAGCAGCGCCGAGCCGACGAGGTAGGCAACGATGACGGCGAGGTCGAGTCCGGCGAGCATGGTGGATTATGAGGAGCGCGCGGTGGTGTCGGCCGGCAGGCGCAAGGTGAGTGAGTGGTGCGGGAGATCGGGCCGGGTCGCTAGTAGGCGTGCGCCCTCGAGCGCGTCGCCTTGGCTGCTGATGAGGTGAGCGTGCGGTGCGGTGCGGCGGAGTTTTTCTTGGAACGGCTCCATCAAGAGTATGCCGGCATCGAAGAGACCGCCAACTGTTGCCACGTCGAATCGTTGGCCGACGCTGAAAACGCGGTTCCCAGCGGCCATGGCTGTAGCGGCGAGGCTTCGCGCGGCGGATTCCCAGATGGCGGTGGCGATGGGGTCGCACCCTTGAGCAGCGGCGGCGACATCCGGGGTGAACGTTGCGATGAACCGCGGTGGGTTGTCTGACTGGTGGATTGTTGTTGGCAGCTCTTCCAGGGCGCCGAAGCGCTGCTCGGCGAGGCGGCGCAATTCGGGTGATCCAGCTCGGCCGTCGTGCTCGCGTAGTGCGGCTGCGAGACCGGCCCGGCCGATGGCATAGCCACTGCCGTCGTCGCCGAGCAGATATCCCCAGCCATCGCAGAGGGCTGACTCGCCGGCCTTGTTGATTGCAAGCGCGACCGAGCCGGTGCCGGCGGCGATGACGACCCCGGGGCTGCCGTCGAGGGCTCCGGCGTGAGCAATGGTGATGTCGCTGCTGAGGGTGATGTTGCCGGTGCCGTAAGCGCTAGCTAGGCCGGTTGCCAGGGCTGGGGCGTGTTCACGGGCTCGGCCGAGGCCCGCGAGCCCGGCACAGACGGCGTCGGCCTTGGTGATTTCAAGTTCAGCCGAGGCAGCGGCCATGGCTTGGAGGGCGTCTTCGACACCGCTGGGGTGGGCGAGTCCGCTGCTACCGGGGCGTTCGGCTTCGGCGAGGCGACGGTCGTCGTCGAATAGCGCTACGCGGCAGTGTGTCTTGCCGAGGTCGAAGGCGAGAGTCAGCATTGAGGGTTCATCAGCAAACCTCACAGTGTACGACCCGACAAGCTGTGCCCTTGGTGCCTGTGGATACCAAGATCCAATATATAATGGTATCCGTTGATACAAGTTTATGGCCAAAAACACGAGCATTTCCCTGGGGGGGCACTTTGAGGGGTTCATTCGAGAGCGGGTTCAGCGCGGACGTTATGGCTCGGCCAGTGAGGTGGTGCGGGCGGGTTTGCGTCTACTCGAAGAGCACGAGCAAAAGGTCCAAGCCTTGCGCCAAGCCTTGATTGAGGGGGAGGAAAGCGGCGATGCGGGCGAGCTGAACATGGACGCAATCCGGTCAAAAGCGAGGCGGAAGGCAGGGCTCTAGCTACAACTTAGGCGCGCTGGGAGAGGCCGCCGTCGACGGCTAGGAGTTGACCGGTGGTGAACTTGGTGGAGGTGAGGAAGTGGGTGACGGCGGCGGCGATTTCTTCTCCGGTGCCGGGACGCCTCATGGGGGTGACGGAGATGAGGCGTTGGATCTTCGGGGGCATGTCGGCGCCGAAGTGGATGACGCCGGGGGCGACGGTGTTGACGGAGATCTTGGGGGCGAAGGCTTTGGCCAAGGCGCGGGTCATGTGGATGACGCCGGCTTTGGAGGCGCAGTAGGGTACGTGGCCGGACCAGGGGCGGATGCCGCCGAGCGAGCTGATGTTGACGATGCGGCCTCCAGTGCCTTTGAGCATGAGTCTGGCGGCGGATTGGCAGGAGAAGAACACGGCTTTGAGGTTGATGTCGTGGATGCGGTCCCAGTTTTCTTCGGTCAGTTCGAGAACGTCCATCTGCTGGTAGCGGGCGGCGTTGTTGACCAGGCAGTCGAGGCGTCCGTAGGTGGACTCGATTTCGCTGTAGAGGCGCTGGATTTCGGTGACCTTGGTGAGGTCGGCTTGAAAGAGTTTGCCTCCGCATTCCTCGGCGGTTTGGCGGGCGTCGGATTCGGAGGAGTGGTAGTGGATAGCGACTTGTGCGCCTTCTCGGGCGAGACAAAGGGCGATGGCGCGGCCTATGCGGCGGGCGGCGCCGGTGACGAGGACGACTTGGTTGGTTAGGGATTGGGGCATGTGTTCTATCGGAGCCCGGTACATTCGGCATCGGCCTTTGATGGCCGAGGTTTAGGTCGCGCACAGCGCGACCCGGCACGGCTAAGCCGTGCGCCACGGATGATGAGAACTACTTGGTTTGTCAAGGGTTGCGGCATGACCGAGCGCGGGCACGGCATGCCGTGCCCCTACATTTCCGGACTCTACAGGAGCGGTTTGATGAAGTTTAGGGCTTCTTGGGGGACGGTGTATTCCGAGAATGCGCCGTTGCCTTTGTAGCCGAGGTCCTTGATCCCGATTTCGCTGGAGTAGTAGGCGTCGACGGACATCTTGCGTATCCAGTCGAAAAAGCGTACGCCGGGGCCTAGCTCGGAGGCTGGTTCTGAGTACGGGCCGGAGTCTTTGGCGGCTGCTTCGGCGGCGACTAGGGCGTCGAGCAAGGCGGTTTGCTGTTGCTCGCCGGCGTCGACGAAAGTGGTGTCGTGATGTCGGTGCATCCAAGCGTCGAACCAGCCGAGGCCTCCCGTGTAGATACGGCCGAGTGTCTCGTTTTGGCTGCAAAGCACGTCGATGAACTGCGGCGCGCCGGCGTCAACCGCGCTGCCACCTCGTTCGTCGGCCGGAAGGATGAGTTCGGCAAGACGCGTGACCGTGCTGTATTCGTGTGGTTTGAGAAACTGTGGCTCGTAGGTTCCTCCGGCGGAGGCGCTACGGGCGGCGTGGTGGACTTGCTGGGCGGAAGCGAGATCGAGCGACGCGGCTCCGGCGGCGGTCAATGCGAGCGCGATGCGGCGCAGGGCATCGCGTCGCGAAACGTCGCCGATCTGAACCAGAGCCGAATCAGACATTGCCCTTCCTCATTTCCTCGGCGAGGTAGTCGGCGGTGCGCCACGAGAGCGCGTTGATGGTGAGCGTCGGGTTCTTGTCGGGGTTGGTGACGAAGCTCGCCCCGTCGGTGACGAAGAGGTTTTTGACTTCGTGGGCCTGGCAGAAGGGGTTCAGAACAGACGAGCGCGGGTCGGTCCCCATGCAGGCCGTGCCGACTTCGTGGATGATGCTGCCGCCCAACGAGATGCCGGATTCTTCGAACTTGTTTCCTGCGTTTGTGACGCGTCCGCCGAGCGAATCGATGATGCCTCGGAAGGTTTGTTCCATGTGGCGGGCTTGCTTCCATTCGTAGTCGCTGAACTTGAAGTGGAAGCGAAGGACGGGGATGCCCCAATCGTCGACCACCTCGGGGTCAAGCTCACAGTAGGAGAAGCGGTTGGGGATCATCTCGCCGCGCCCGGCGAACCCGACACGGCTTCCGTACTGCCGCCGCATGAGCTCTTTGATCTTTGTACCGTAGCCCGCACGGCGGGCGGCGCCGTGTCCTGAGCCCACGCCGGGCATGCCAAAGCCGCCGCCGAATTCGATGTGGTAGCCGCGCGGGAAGCCGAGCTTGGCGTGGTCGTTGTATCCCCACCAAGGCGCGTAGAGGTGCGAACCGCCGAAGCCGTCGGTATTGTAGACGGGCATGCCTTCGAGGGCCGGGACGTGGCCGGACACGCTGAAGCCGACGGTGTCCATGAGGTTGCGTCCGACCATGCCGGAGCCGTTGGCAAGGCCGTTGGGGGAGAGCTTGGATTTCGAGTTGAGCAGGATGCGGGCTGATTCGCAGGTGCTGGCGGCGAGGACGACAGTCTTGCCCAAGACGCGCTTGGCCTGGCGCGTCTTGCGGTCGATGTAGAGGACGCCGGTGGCGTTGCCGGAAGCGTCAGTCAGGACTTCGCGGACCATAGCGTCGGTGAGTAGCGTTAGGTTGCCGGTTTTGAGGGCCGGGAAGACGTCAACCTGGCTGGCGGAGTAGGCGGAGGCCGTGAGGCAGCCGCGTCCGCATTGGCCGCAGTAGTGGCAGGCCGCGCGCTGGTTGTGCTCGCGGGTGATGATGGCGCGGCGGTTGGCGATGAAGGGGATGCCGACTTTCTTGCCGATGGATCGGACGAAAAGTTCGTGAGCCTTGGGCTGAGGCGGATCGTGGAAGATGCCGTCGGGCGCGGAGGGGATGCCTTCGCGGGTGCCGGTGACGCCGATGAACTTCTCGGCCTTGTCGTAATAAGGAGCGATGTCGGCGTAGCTGATCGGCCAGTTGGGTCCGACGCCGTCGCGGTCGTGGGCTTTGAGGTCCCACTCGGAGAGGCGGAACGACATGCGTCCGTAATGATTGGTGCGTCCACCGACGACGCGCGAGCGGAACCAGACAAATTCACTGCCCTCGCCAACGGTGTAGGGCTCATCGGGCAGTTCCCAGCCGCCGCTGGTGGTTCGCATAAAACCGAAGGGCTTGCCTTTGCTGAAGTATCCCGCGCCGCCCGGACCGGCACCGCGGTGATCGTAATTGTAGTCCCAGTGGTGCTCTTTGAACTCTTCTTCAGGGACGAGATTGGGGCCTGCTTCGAGCAGCGCGACCTTGGCGCCCTTGCCGGCCATGACGCGGCTCATCGTACCGCCGCCCGCGCCAGCTCCGACCACTACGACATCGTAGGTTTCAGTGGTTCGGGATGACTGCGGCATGAGAGGCTTCAGGATAACGCAGAAGGAGAGGAAAAGACGCAGTTACCAGTGGCTCAGCGGGAACCCGGTTGTCTTGTTTCAGCCAAGGGACATTCTCGTTGGGCGTTGACGTAAGGCGTATGGTTTCTTGACAGGTTGGGGAGCAGATCTTAGCCTTGAGAGGGGAGCGAGGCTTGCTGGGCTTCTGCCCCCATCTGGATCTATGTTGCTGCTGCGTATTGTTTTGGCAATGACCCTGGCCGGGGTGGTCTCGGCCTACGGGGCCGCTAAGATTGCGAACGCCGACGCATTTGAGCAGGACGTCAAGGCGTTTCTGAAGACACACTGCGTCGCTTGCCACAACTCGGAGCTGCGAACCGGCGGCATCGATTTCGGCGGCTATGCTCATGCCGAGGCGGCGTTGCTGGATTCCACGGTGTGGGACCGGGCTATTCAGATGCTGCGGGCGGAGATGATGCCGCCAAAGGGCTTGCCTCGGCCCCCACGGAGTGAAGTCGATCGCCTGGTGCGGTGGTTTGAGGGCCAGGAGGACGCGGCGGCCGCGCAC
The DNA here is from genome assembly GCA_965206655.1 of Bryobacterales bacterium. Taxonomy (GTDB): domain Bacteria; phylum Acidobacteriota; class Terriglobia; order Bryobacterales; family UBA6623; genus JAPPLB01. Next base: position 456,409 of record CBDBKC010000035.1, read on the forward strand.
GTTGAGGATCCTGGGCGCGTAACGGCGCGTCGCTTGAACCGGCAGGAATACAACAACACGGTGCGGGATCTTGTCGGGATCGACTTCCGGCCGGCGGATAGCTTCCCCGCCGATGATTCGGGCTATGGGTTTGACAACATCGGTGATGTGCTTTCGCTGTCACCCATATTGATGGAGAAGTATATGACGGCGGCGGAAGCCATCGCGGAAAAGGCGATCGTCACCGGAAGCACGGTTGGATCCCTCACTAGAGAAACATCTGGCGCCACGCACGGCGGAAGACAAGGGAAACATCGAGTTTTCATGGGAAGGCTCCATGGAGGTCGTCCATGAGTTTCCGCGCGACGCCGAGTACACGATCAAGGTCAGCGCGGTGGATCGCCGCCGGGCGCCCGAAGTCGAGCCGTGGGAACCCGAGCCCCCTGGGCCCGACCCCTTGCCGCTGGAGTTCACGATTGACGGTGAGACGGTCGAAGTTTTTCAGATCCAGTCGCAGTACTACAGCAAGAACGCCCACGAAGCAACAGTCAAGTTGCCGCGCGGCCGACATACTTTGGCGGCACACTTTCTCGTTGATGTCACCACCATCCCCGACCACGATGCGGAAAAGTACGACAAGCCACGCAGGATGGCTTTCGGCGACTATTTTCAGATTCTCGGGCCGTTCAACCCAAGGCTGCCGGCACTTTCGGAAAGTCACAAGAGGATCTTCATCTGCGGTGAGCTCGAGCTGGGGCGCTACCCTCCGGGCTGTGTGGAGCGAGTCATCGAGAACCTGGCGCGGCGGGCGTATCGGCGACCTGTAGCGCAGCACGAGATCGACGGACTCAAACGGCTGGTGGACTTGGCGTGGGAGAGCGGCGATTCGATTGAGCAGGGTATGCGGTTGGTCTTGCAAGCAGTGCTTGTTTCGCCCCACTTCCTGTTCCGTATCGAGCGAGACCTGGATCCGAACAATCCGGACGCGATTCACGAAGTCGATCCGTATGAGTTGGCGTCACGCCTTTCGTATTTCCTGTGGAGCAGCATGCCGGATGACCGCCTGATCGAGCGGGCGACAAGCCTGGAGCTGTTGCAGCCCGACGTGCTCGAACAGGAAGTGACGCGGATGCTGGCCGACCCCCGCTCGCAGGGTTTCGTCGAAAACTTCGCAGGACAGTGGCTGGAGTTGCGCAACCTCGAGTTGGCCGCCCCGGACCCGGAATTGTTCCCCGAGTTCGATGACGAATTGCGGTCCGCGCTCCGGACGGAGACCGAGTTGTTCTTCGAGACGGTGCTGCGTGAGGACCGCGGGATGGCGGACTTTCTCGACGGCCGGTTCACATTTCTGAACGAGCGTCTGGCGCGGCACTACGGAGTGGAGGGAGTCGAAGGCCGTGAGTTTCGCCGGGTGAGCCTCGACGGCAACCAGCGCAGTGGGATATTGACGCAGGCCAGCGTGCTCTTGCTGTCGTCGTATCCGACACGCACGTCGCCGGTGCTGCGAGGCAAGTGGCTGCTGGAAAGTATCCTCGGTGCGCCCCCGCCGCCGCCCCCTGACGGCGTTCCCGAGTTGGAAGAGACGGATGCCTCCACCGGCACGTTGCGGCAGCAGCTTGAGAAGCACCGTGCGAATCCGGCCTGTGCCGTATGCCACGAGAAGATGGATGCGCTCGGGTTCGGCATGGAAAACTACGACCCGATCGGACGCTGGCGGACGCAGGATCGGGGTCTTCCGGTCGATACATCAGGCGTGCTGCCGAGCGGCGAATCGTTCGCGGGGCCGGCTGAACTCAAAGAGATTCTCAAGGACCAAACCGCGGATTTCGCCCGCTGTTTAACGGAGAAAATGCTAATCTACGCCCTAGGACGGGGGCTTGAGAACTTCGATCAGCCTACTGTCGATGGGATAGTCAATAGCCTGGCGGAGGACGACTATCGTTTCTCGCGCCTGATTTTCGAGATCGTCAACAGTAAACCCTTCCGTATGCGGCGAGGGGAAGGAGGGACATCGTGATCGGACGTGCATGGTTTTCGAGCGGGACGCTTTCGAGGCGAACACTCTCGAGGAGAACGCTCCTGCGAGGTATGGGTACGGCGGTCGCACTTCCGTTTCTCGACGCGATGAGGCCGGCATTCGCGGCGTCGTCACGCCGCTTGAGCGCCGACGCGCCGGTTAGGATTGCGTTCTCCTATGTGCCGAACGGCATCATCATGGAGGATTGGACCCCCTCCGCCGAAGGCGCCCTGGGGAAGCTGCCGAAGCTGCTCGAACCGGTCGCCAAGTTTCGTGATGATGTGATGGTCATGTCGGGGCTCACCCACAACGGCGGGCGGGCGTTGGGTGACGGACCGGGTGACCACGCGCGGGCGGCGGCATCGTTTCTGACCGGAGTGCATCCGAAGAAGACGGACGGCGCCGATATTCGCAACGGCATCTCGGTCGATCAGGTCGCGGCGAGCTTGTTGGGTGACCAGACGCGCTTCCCATCTCTTGAGCTGGGCACCGAGCATGGCCGACTGGCCGGGAACTGCGACTCCGGCTATAGCTGCGCCTATAGCAACAGCATCTCGTGGCGGAGCGAGACAACGCCGATGCCGCCGGAGGTGAACCCGCGGCTGGTTTTCGAGCGGCTTTTTGGCCGTCCGGGGTCGACCGACGATCCGATCGCGCGGGCGAAACGCAAGCGCTACGACAAAAGCATTCTCGACTTCGTTCGCGAGGATACGCGGCAGCTTCAGTCCGGTCTCGGTCCGACCGATCAGCGCAAGCTCGATGAGTACCTGACGGGTGTCCGGGAAATCGAAAAGCGTATCGCGGCAACGGAAGCTTCTGCCGAACAGGTAGATCCGGCGATGGATCGCCCATCGGGCGTGCCGGTGGACTTCGCCGAGCACACCAAGCTGATGTACGACCTGCAGGTGGTCGCCTTCCAGACCGATCAGACGCGGATCACGACCTTCATGGTGGGTCGCGAAGGCAGCAACCGGACTTACCGCGAGATCGGCGTGCCGGGTGCACATCACGGCCTCACCCATCACCGCGGCGACGAAGAGAAGATCCGGCAGATCAGCGATATCAATCGTTACCACATGGAGTTGTTCTCCTACTTCCTGGAGCGACTGGATTCAATCCCGGAGGGAGACGGCACACTGCTCGATCACTCGATCGTTGTCTACGGCAGTGGGCTCGCGGACGGGAATAAACACACCCACCACGACCTGCCCGTGCTGGTCGCGGGCCGTGCGGGAGGCAAGCTGCATCCGGGCCGGCACCTGCGCTATGAGATGGAAACTCCCATGGCGAACCTTTACATGACGTTGCTCGATCGGCTGGGCGTGCAGCCCGAGACGATCGGCGATGCGAATGGCCGCCTCGAACACTTGGCGGATGTCTAAGCGGACGAATCACTATCGAAGTGCTCTTTTCGGGACCACACGCGATTGAACTGGTCCAGGCCGCCCGGCCTCACGGGTCTTCTGTACACCCGGATAACGATAGAGGGTCTCATCAGTTCTCGGCTGGCGCTTCTTCTTAAGGAAGAGTTACAGAGCGCTGAACCACCCACTTGTGGCCGAGTTTCTTGATATGATTAAAGCGTGAAAAGTCAGATTTCGACGATAAGCGCTACCGAGGCCGCACGGAACTTCTCCGAGTTGCTGGATCGCGTTTCCCGAGGGGAGCGCACCTTTATCGAGCGCCGAAACGAACTGGTGGCGGTTCTCGTTCCGCCCTCCGACGCGCCCAGACGCATCTCTGAATGCCTCAAGGTCCGGCTGCCCGGGCCGTCCACGGCACCCGATCCTGATTTTGCTTCAGACCTTGAGGACATCATCCGCAACAATCCTACCGATGAGCCTGTCCCGTGGGACTCGTAATCGATTCAACCGTATTCGTCGGGGCCGAGCGCGGGAGCCGGACCGTCGTTGCTCTGATGGAAGAGCTTAAGGAACGGTTCGGCGACGACGAGATAGCTGTTTCCGTTCTCAGCGCCGCTGAACTTCTGCATGGCGTCTGGCGAGCCTCCACGCCGGCGATCCGTGCCGTGCGTCAACAGTTTGTCGAGGAGGTTCTCGCGCGCGTCTGGGTTCGGAATATTAACTTGAACACCGCCCGCATCGCTGCTCAAATCGATGCTCAGGCAAGAGCCAAAGGCAAAGCAATTCCCACGACGGACCTTTGGATCGGCTCCACAGCTTTGGAACTGGGTTTCCGCGTTGTCACCGCGAACTTGCGTCACTTCAAAATGATCCCCGGATTAAAATCCATCGGGTTTCCGCGAAGAACTTGAAATGCTGCATGCCAAAGCCGCCGGTCAGAGTTCCACGTCCGTCTCCAGCCACTGACCCTGCTTCGCTGAGTCGAGCACCGCTTCGCAAACACGCTGCGTTTGGAGCGCGTTCCGAAAGTCGGGCTGAGTCGGCTTGCCGCTCTCGATCCCGGTGACGAAGTCGGCGAGCGCATTCAGGAAAGTGTGCTCGTAGCCGATGCAGGTGCCCGGAACCCAGTATTTATCCATGTAAGGATGCTCGAAGTTCGTGGTATGGATCTTGCGCCAGCCCGTCAAGTGATCCTCGGTCTTCTTGCCGGACTGCTGCTGCGTGTATTCGAAGAACTGCAGATACTCTGGCTCTTCGAGATCGAAGTAGACGCTGCCGTCGGCGCCGTTCATCTCGAACGTATTGAAGTTCTTGCGGCCCCGGGCGTAGCGTGTCGACTCGAACGTGCCCATGGAACCGTTCGCGAATTCAGCGAGGAACATGCAGGCATCGTCAATGCCCACCGGCTCGACCTTGCCCGTCTCGGCATGCGTGCGCTCCTTGATAAAGGTCTCGGTCTTGGCGACGACGCGCGTGATCGCCCCATTGAGCCACATCGCGGTATCGATGGAGTGCGCGAGCAAGTCTCCGGTGACTCCCGAACCCGCCACGCTTGCATCGAGCCGCCAAAGAGCCGCGCCGCCCTGTGGGACGTCTTCGGCGATGGTCCAATCCTGCAGGTATTCGGCCCGGTAGTGGAAGGGTCGCCCGATACGGCCTTCGTCAACGATTTGCTTCGCCAAGGCGATGGAGGGCACGCGGCGGTAGTTGAACCAGACCATATTGGGCACACCGGCCTTCTCGATGGCCTCGGTCATCTCCTCGGCCTCGGCGACGTTCATGGCCAGGGGCTTCTCGCAGAGCACCATCTTGCCGGCTTCGGCCGCGGCGATCGCGATGTCGCGGTGAAAGCGGTTCGGGGCCGCGATGTCGATCAGGTCGATGTCGTCGGCTTCGACGAGCGCATGCCAATCGGTCTCGACGCGTTCATAGCCCCAGTTAGCGGCGAAGGCTTCGACCTTGTCTCGCTTGCGGGCGCAGGCAGCCTTCAGAACCGGGCGGTGCTCAACATCGAAAAAGTCGTTTAGCCGCTTGTAGGCGTTGGAGTGGGCGCGGCCCATGAAGCCGTAGCCGATCATGCCGACGCGAAGTTGTTTCGCCATCATTCCCTCGTAGTGATGCGCCAAGAAACTTGCGAGAGGGATGCGGATGGGTCCCGCGCCCCCTAGCTATGCCGCCCTAAGCGGCTACTCACCAGACGCTTACTGTCCGGGTGCGTTGTAGTAAAACTCTTCCCGAGTGATCTTACCGTCAGCCACGGTGTACCAGCCAACCTCTTCCATCGTCGTTCGCTGGCCGGTCATCTTCGGCGTGGCGTCGATCTTGAATCGGACTGAGAAGCCATCGTCGCCGCAATAGGGGCCGGCAAGATCCAGTCCGTGGACTTCGTGATTCTCCGTCCACCACTGGTTTTTACCCCGGATGGCCTCGATACCCGACATTTCGGCAGGCATCTGCTCGTTTCCGAAAGGCTCGACACTCACGATGTTGTCGCTGTAGTACTCGTTGATGGCGTCCATGAACTTGCCCTGCCGGCAGAGGTTCACTAGACCGTGTGCGACGTCTGTGACTGACATGAAATTCTCCTCCTCGAATGGATCAAAGGGACGATAGTTCCGCCACCACCCCGACCCCGGAAGCCGGACGAGGCGATGCGCGCGAATTCAGCATCCTAGCGCGCGGGAAAAAGGGGCGTCAAGCGGCGGGCGCGTTATCCGAGACTCAAACTCACCGGCACCGAAACACATCCCAAACAGACTGCGGGATAATACTGTGGCCATGCATCCTAACGTCCTTTACAACGATCAGATTCATCCGGCCGATCAGAAGATTCTCGCGCCAGGCCAACTGGGCCTGCTTTCGGGCTGGGGTGTGTTTACGACCCTCCGGATCTACAACGGTATCCCTTTCGCCTACGAGCGTCACTGGCAAAGGATGGTTCGGGACGCGAAGCTGATGCACCTGGACCTGTCTTATGACCCCGGAGAAGTGCGGGGTAACCTGATGCGGTTGATCGAAGCCAATGGGGCACAGGAATCAAGCATGCGGGTGTGCGTGTTTCGGAGCGAGGGGGGGTACTGGGCCGGGCCGGGTTCGGGCAACAAGTCTGACTTGATTGCTCTGACGGCCGACTTGCAGGGATGGGATCCGTCGGTTGCCTTGGATGTAGCCGAGCAGTGCCGTCACGCCGCCACGCCCTTCGCGGGGACGAAGACGCTTTCCTGGGCTTGGAACCTGGCCTTGGCCGAGACGGCGACCCGGAACGGTTTCGCCGAGGTGATCCTATTGAACGAGCGAGGCGAAGTGGCCGAATGCACATCGGCGAACATCTTCGCCGCGAAGGACGGCGTGACCTATACGCCGCCGCTTTCATCCGGACCTTTGCCCGGTGTGACGAGGGAGGTCATGCTCGGGGAACTCGGCCTGCCTGTTGAGGAGAAGGTGCTCCGGCTCGCTGATCTCCACGAGGCCGACGAAGTGTTCATCACCTCTTCGACGCGGGAGCTCATGCCCGTCATTCGAATTCTAGATCGCCCGATCGCACCCGGTGGAGACGGACCGTGGCCGGTGATGGAGAAACTACAGCAAGCTCTCTCGGTCTACATCCGACGATACATTGACGACGCCGGCCGCCCATCCGGATAGAGCCGAGAAATCGGTCTCCGGCTTGGTGTCAACGCAATTTAGAAAGATCCCCTGATTGAGCAAAGTAGAAAGATCCCCCTAGCGCTAGAATCATGGGCCGCTGCCCGCGACGGAAGGAGCCCGTAGGGCGACTGGAGTTGCGGGCAATGGCTCGCAGCGCTTGGCCGGATCGGCTAGGACGAAGCCGTCCATCCAACGCCCCTGGCGTTTCTTTGGTTGTTTGGTATGGGTTGGCGTCTTGCGGGCCGCCTTGGCGGTGGGCCGGGCTGGAGTGCCGTCGGCTTCCAGGCATTCTTGAAGCAGCAACGCTCCCTGTTGCCAACGCAGCCATAATTCCCCGTTAAGCCGTTGCTCGATCCGCACCGCCGTCTTCCTCATCCGAGGTTTGGCCTTCTCAGCCGGGATCTGATACAAACGTCCGTGCCACGAAATCGTGTAGTCGTTGCCGACCACACGCCGATCGACGCGACTGAGAATCGAGGCCAGATTCTGGTCGCGGCGCAAGCGCCGGTGGGCGTCGGCCTGTCCGGCTGGGTGACGCTTGAACCGTCCGTTCCACTGCGGCACAAACTCCTGCTGCAGATAACGGTTGGCGTCCTCAATGCTGCTCGCCGCGGCTCGCCGCAACCCCTTCACCATGCGGTCTTGCATCGTCTGGAAACTGCGCTCGATCCGTCCCTTCGCCTGCGGCGAGTGCGCCGGAATCTTTCCGATTCCCAACTCGGCCAGCGCCCTCTCGATCTGTGTCGGCGGTGGAGCCGCGTCCAAATGCTTGTTGTGGTGCAACGGCCGGTTGAGTTGAAACAGGCTGGCCTTGTCGGTGTAGACCTCCACGGGACGCCCGTGTAACTCCACATACCGCCACAACAACCGCATGTTCTCGGCCGTCGAGTCCGACACGGCAAAGTGCGCCGTCAGCTCGCTCGTGGCGTCGTCCATCATCGCCACCAGATACAACTGCGGGCCGCGCCCTTCCAACCAGTCGTGGTCGGACGTATCCCATTGCACGAGTTCGCCCCGGCAACGCCGTCGCCGCCGCCACACATGCACCTTCTTCAACTTGGCCCGGCGCGGCTTCCACAGCCCTTGGCCGCTCATCCACTGCCGCAGCGTCTCGCGGTTGACCACGATCTGATGCTCGCTCGCCAGCATCTCGCTCGCCAGCGTCGGCCCGTAATCGTCGTAGCGCTCGCGGATCAGAGCCAGCGCTCGCCGCCGCAGCTCGTTGTCGTACGCGCGGTTCGAGGGCCGGCCTCGCAGCCGATGCGCCAGCCCGCGATCGCCCTCTTTGCGGAGTCGCTTCGCCAGCTTACGGACCCAACGGGCGCTCAGCTTCAACTGCTGTGCCGCCGTTGCCTGCGTCAGCTTCCCCTCCTTGACTTGCCTCAGAACAATCAACCGGTCCCGCTCCACTTTGCTCAATGCCACGATTTCGTTCACCCCCTAGCGTCTCTCGCCCGAAGGGGATCTTTCTACTTTGCTCTGTAGGGGATCTTTTCACATTGCGCCGACAGGTCGGGGCAGAGTGTTGCGAAGTGTGACATTATACGGTGCACAGTTAGGCCAGTACCAACAAGTCGTTTGCCGCCAGCATTCCCGCATACCCCTATGGTCGGCCGAACCATCTCGCACTACCGGATCGTCGAGAAGCTCGGCGAAGGCGGGATGGGTGTCGTCTACAACGCCGAGGACACCAAGCTCAAACGTAACGTCGCCCTGAAGTTCCTGCCACCCCATGCCTTAGAGAACGAGCAGCTCAAAGCCCGATTTCTGCAAGAGGCCCAAGCGGCTGCGTCTCTCAACCATCCGAACATCTGCACTCACTACTGTCCGGCTGATAAGCGGTGGGCGGCCTGCAACTGGTTGTAGAAAAGTGGGTTAGGTGTTGTTTTTTCTTGCCGCGATTTGAGCGGCGGTGCGCCGTTTGAGCGTCATCCGTCCTGAGCCGACAATGGCTCATGAATCTGGGCCGCACCGTATTCGCGCAGTTGATCAGCTTTCTTCCGGATCGCGAGTTCCGGCGCTGTGTGGCCCGCTACGATGGCGACCGGGGCTCGCGCAGCTTCTCCTGCTGGGATCAGTTCCTCTCGATGTCCTTCGCCCAGTTGACCTACCGCGAAAGCCTCCGCGATATCGAAGCGTGCCTGCGTTCGCTTGGCGGCAAGCTCTACCACATGGGATTCCGCGGCAACGTCGCGCGCTCGACACTGGCCGACGCTAACGAGTCGCGCGACTGGCGGATCTATGCCGATTTCGCTCAGGCCTTGATTCGCATCGCGCGGCCCTTGTATGCCCGCGATCCGATCGGCGTGGATCTCAATCAAAGTCTCTACGCTCTGGACTCGACCACCATCGACCTGTGCCTCTCGCTGTTCCCGTGGGCCAAGTTCCGCCGGCGCAAGGCCGCCGTGAAGATGCACACGCTGTTGGACCTGCACGGTAACATCCCCACGTTTATCCGCATTACCGACGGCAAAACGCACGACGTCAACATCCTCGACGAGTTCCTACCCGAGCCCGGCGCCTTCTACGTTATGGATCGGGCCTACGTGGATTTCGAACGCCTCTTCGTGTTCACCCTCTGCTCGTCGTTCTTCGTCGTGCGAACCAAGAAGAACATCTTGCTCCAACGGCGCTACTCGCATCCCGTCGACAAATCTACGGGCGTGCGCTCGGATCAGACCGTCATACTGACTGCCATCGAATCGGCCAAAGTCTATCCGGACCCGTTGAGGCGCGTCAGCTACGTCGACGCCGCGACGAACAAGCGGCTGAAGTTCCTGACCAACAACTTCGCGCTCCCGGCACTGACCATCGCCGAGATCTACCGTTCGCGCTGGCAGGTGGAGCTGTTCTTCAAGTGGGTCAAGCAGCACTTGCGGATCAAGAAGTTCTACGGCGCCAGCGAGAACGCCGTGAAGACCCAGATTTGGATCGCCGTCTCGGTGTACGTGCTGGTGGCGATCGTGCGGAAGAGGTTGGGCCTGGAGGCGAGTCTCTACCAAATCCTACAGATTCTCAGCGTTACCCTATTTGAGAAAACGCCCATTTTACAGGCCTTGCAGCCATCAGACTCCCATGAAAACTTACTCGATCACCCCAACCAGATGATTCTATTCGACTTCTAACCGGACAGTAGTGATCTGCACTATCCACGAGATCGATGAAGCCCTTGGCCAGTCGTTCATCGTCATGGAATGCATCGAAGGCGAAAGCCTCAATGAGAAGATTGAGGTCCATCCCCTGAAACTCGACGAAGCCGTCGACATCGCTGTGCAGACCGCAAAAGGTTTGCAGGCCGCGCACGCCAAGGGGATTGTGCATCGCGATATCAAGAGCGCCAACGTGATGGTGACCGAAGACGGCCAAGTGAAGGTCATGGACTGCGGCCTGGCTCAATTAGACGGGCGTGCTGGTCTCACGAAAACAGGTACGACGCTGGGCACAGCCGCCTTTATGGCGCCCGAGCAGGCTTTGGCGGAGGCCGTCGACAGGCGAGCTGACATCTGGTCGCTGGGCGTTGTGATCTACGAGATGGTCAGCGGGCAACTTCCCTTTCCGGGCGAAGTGGAAGCAGTTGTGATGTATTCGATTCTCAACGAGGACCCGGAACCGCTGACGGCGGTGCGAAGCGGCGTGCCAATGGCACTGGACTTGATTGTCGAGAAGGCCCTCGCGAAGGACGTCGACGAACGCTACCAGCACGTGGACGAGATGCTAGTCGATCTCGAGGCCGTGCGCGAGTCGATCGTGACGGAGGGCTCGGGGCGCCTGAGGACCGACTCAAGACTGCGGCCGGGATGACGGAAGCGAGCGGCCTCACAATCACGCCGAAGTGTGCCAGCTTTTGGGGCGCCGGCCGTCAAGATCATCGCGGCGGTGGGAGCCGCCGTGGCGCTGGGTCTGACCTGGTGGTTCACACGGTCTGCCGAAGAAGTGCAAGCTTCGCCCCAGCCGCCGGTGCTGACGCGGGTGACGACAGACGCTGGTTTGACATATCAGCCGGCCCTCTCGAAAGACGGGAAGCTGCTGGCCTACGCATCCGACCGTGCCGAAGACGGCAACGACGGCAACATGGACATCTGGGTACAACAGGTGGGCTCCAGTGAAGCGATCGGGCTCACAGACAATGATGCCTCCGATGAGGGCCCAACCTTCTCGCCCGATGGCCGGCAAATCGCGTTCTATTCAACCCGCGGCGCCAGTGGAATGTACACGATCTCGACGCTGGGCGGGCAGGAGAAACTCATCATGGAGGGCTGCCGGAACGCTCGCTACTCTCCAGACGGCGAATGGATCGTCTGTTCGACGGGCACTGCCGCGTTCGCTCAAATGTACGTTGTTCCCACTGCTGGTGGCACGCCCCGGCAGTTGGCTGAAGACTTTCGGTTTGCGCGGGCTCCGATATGGTCGCCCGATGGGCAGTTCATTCTGTTTAACGGCTTTGACCTGACCACGGGAGAAAAAGGAGAACGGGACTGGTGGACGGTTCTCTTTGAAGGAGGAACTCCTGAAAAAACCGGCGTTTTCGCATCATTCAAGAATCGATTCGGAGGACGGGGTGGGTTTGTTAACGCCGGTGCGTGGCTGCCGGACGGTAATGTGCTTTTCTCAGGTCCCGCCGGAGACAGTACGAATCACTACTGTCCGGTTAGAAGTCGAATAGAATCAGCTGGTTGGGGTGATCGAGTAAGTTTTCATGGGAGTCTGATGGCTGCAAGGCCTGTAAAATGGGCGTTTTCTCAAATAGGGTAACGCTGAGAATCTGTAGGATTTGGTAGAGACTCGCCTCCAGGCCCAACCTCTTCCGCACGATCGCCACCAGCACGTACACCGAGACGGCGATCCAAATCTGGGTCTTCACGGCGTTCTCGCTGGCGCCGTAGAACTTCTTGATCCGCAAGTGCTGCTTGACCCACTTGAAGAACAGCTCCACCTGCCAGCGCGAACGGTAGATCTCGGCGATGGTCAGTGCCGGGAGCGCGAAGTTGTTGGTCAGGAACTTCAGCCGCTTGTTCGTCGCGGCGTCGACGTAGCTGACGCGCCTCAACGGGTCCGGATAGACTTTGGCCGATTCGATGGCAGTCAGTATGACGGTCTGATCCGAGCGCACGCCCGTAGATTTGTCGACGGGATGCGAGTAGCGCCGTTGGAGCAAGATGTTCTTCTTGGTTCGCACGACGAAGAACGACGAGCAGAGGGTGAACACGAAGAGGCGTTCGAAATCCACGTAGGCCCGATCCATAACGTAGAAGGCGCCGGGCTCGGGTAGGAACTCGTCGAGGATGTTGACGTCGTGCGTTTTGCCGTCGGTAATGCGGATAAACGTGGGGATGTTACCGTGCAGGTCCAACAGCGTGTGCATCTTCACGGCGGCCTTGCGCCGGCGGAACTTGGCCCACGGGAACAGCGAGAGGCACAGGTCGATGGTGGTCGAGTCCAGAGCGTAGAGACTTTGATTGAGATCCACGCCGATCGGATCGCGGGCATACAAGGGCCGCGCGATGCGAATCAAGGCCTGAGCGAAATCGGCATAGATCCGCCAGTCGCGCGACTCGTTAGCGTCGGCCAGTGTCGAGCGCGCGACGTTGCCGC
>CBDBKC010000036.1:0-529799 GCA_965206655.1 Bryobacterales bacterium
CAACCCGGCGGCCCGCGCCGAAAGGCGCGGAAACCGTCGACCCCATAAATCGATAAATCAAAGTCAGGAGAAATTACCATGTCCACAGCAGCACAGCAGCAAGCCAATAAAGAAAACGCAAAACATTCCACCGGTCCACGCACCGACGAAGGCAAACAGCGTACCTCACAAAACGCACTCAAACACGGCCTCTACGCCACCGACCCCTAATCCGCGGCGAAGACCCCGACGACTTTTACGCACACGGTGCCGAGCTCGAGTATCAACTCCGGCCGGCGAACGCCGTCGAGGAAGACCTCGTCGAGCAAATCATCGACATCACCTGGCGCCTTGAAACGCTGTGCGCGCATCGAGTCCGCTGTCATCAACGAGCTCTACGACACCGTGGCCGCACAGCCGCAAAACCACGACAAAGACCCCGATCAACTGCTCGGCAAGGCTCTCACTCACAACGACGCTCTCAGCCGCCACAGCCGTCGCGAGACGCAGCTCGCACGCCGCTACCACGCCGCCATGAAAGAGCTCCGCGAAGCCCGCAAGCGACGGGCCCAAGCGCCTTCTTCAGCGGCCTCGATGCCGCGCTGCGGCCCAAACCACAAGCCGAATCGACAGCCGACACCGATCCCGCCTCCGACACCAACCGCGACGCTGAAATGACGGAACTGACCCAAACCGTCGCAACTCTATTAGAATCAATAGCCCCGATCAACTCCCCGGACCGCGAGCCCGCCCCAACCGCCCCCGGCATCAGCGACCTGCATCCGCTCCAGCCGGAAACCCAAGGCGAAATCGCCCATCAGGAGGCCGCCAAGTAACCCCAACCCCAAATCCAAACCACGAACCACCCCACCCCAAAACACCGTACGCCCCACCTGCGCCCAAAGCACCCACAGAACCCGGAACGCAAGTGACGGGCCCGCCCGCTGACCGACACCGATCTACTGAACTGCCGCACCAAGCAAAGGAGGCGCGGATGTCAATCCGCGCGTGGGCTGACCCGTCTCTCCCAAGCAACAGAGCCGCGGATGTAAAATCCGCGCGTCCGCGCTCCAGGCCATCAGAGAAACCGCACAACCAAGTAGCAGGCGGGTAGCGAGAACAGCAGGCCATCCACCCGGTCGAGCATTCCCGCCGTGCCCCGGGAGCATGCCGCCGCTATCCTTCACGTCCGCGCTGCGCTTAAGAGCCGACTCCGCCAGATCGCCAAACTGCGCCGCCACATTCACCCAAATCGACAACAACACCGCCACCCAAATCGCCACGCCGCTCGGCTGGAAATAGTACAGGTACCCCGTCCCAACAATCACCGCCAGCACCAGGGACGCCGCCGCGCCGACCCAGGTCTTATTGGGGCTGATCGTCGGCGCCATCTTACCGCGACCGAATCTTTTGCCGAAAAAGAACGCCACCGAATCGCCGACCCAATTCAGCACCAGCACAAAGAACAGCCAATGCGGATCGACCACATGCAACTCGCGCCCCAATGCGAACGGCCCGGCGATGTACACGACACCCAGCAGAGTCGACGCCACGTCGCCCAACGCCCCGCCAAAGTCGCGACGGAACAGCGTCAGCAAAAGCAACACCAGCGCCACCAGAACCAGCAATGCGCCTTCCGGCACGCCGCGGGCCGCGAAAATCACACGGCGCCCGCTCCATACCCCGCCACCTGGAAGGGGCGGAAGCCCAGTTTTTCAGCCAAGGGAAAGTATTCCCGCAGACAAAGCAACGCCACCAAAACCAGCGCCGCCCATGTCACCAACAGGGCAGATAGAAATTACAGGCCAGAACAAGCGGAATGAGAAGGAGGGCCGTCAGGACCCGTTTCATGTGGATTTAGCGGCGCGGGCTCGGCGGCGGCAACTCACTGGGGGCGGGTTCACTGACGCCTTGGGCAGTGCTCACACCGACCAGCTCCGGACGGGCTTCGGTCGATTTCGGTCCTTCACCGAGCCCCCCGTAGCGCCGCTCGCGTTTCTGGTAGTCAAGCAGGGCCTCGAGAAGATCCACGGCCCGGAAATCGGGCCACAGCCGTTCCGTCACGAAGATCTCAGCGTACGCAATCTGCCACAGGAAGAAAGTTGCTGACGCGCATCTCGCCCGACGTCCCGAATCAGCAAGTCCGGATCGGGCAGGTCCGATGTGTAGAGGTGCTCACTGACCATCTGCTCGTCGACCTGGAACTCGCCATCCGTCTTACGTGCTTGCGCCAGGATGCTGTTCACGGCGTCGACAATCTCCGCCCGGCCGCCGTAATTTGAGCGCCACGTTGAGCCGCAAACCGGAGTTCGCGGCCGTTTCGACCATTGCCACATCAAGATCGTCTTGCACCGGGGTTGGCAGCCCGTCGATGCGGCCGATCACTTGAAAGCGAACGCCATTGCGTTTTAGTTCCGGCAATTCGCGATGCAGGTAGTGCCGCAGCAGCCCCCACAGCGTTTCCACTTCGCTGCGGGGCCTTTTCCAGTTTTCGACCGAGAACGCGTACAACGTGAGCGCCTTGATGTCCAACCGGCAGCACGCTTCGATGATTTCGCGAACCGATTTCACGCCCGCGCGGTGGCCCGCGACACGAGGCAGGTGGCGCGCACGGGCCCATCGCCCGTTACCATCCATGATTACCGCGATGTGCCGGGGATAGATGCTCGGATCAAGCAAAGAAGCCAACCGAGCCTCTTCGCTTCCCGGCTTGGCCCATTCTAGGAAGTCCTTCATTTCGGCAGAGATACATCTATCCTACAACGCGCCCGGAGGCATCGTCCAGGAAGCTCACAGCGGGCTGTCGCCCCACAGGGCCAACCCCGCTACAGCCAGCGACAAGCCGATCATCACCACCACTGTCGAGTAGGCCAGAACATTGTAGAGCCACGAATTGACCCACTCTCCCATCAGGTCGCGACGGTTCACAAGCCGCAAGATCAAGATCATGATTACCGGCAGCAAAATCCCGTTCAATACCTGCGACAGCAGAATCATCCGCACCAGCGGGAAGCCCGGCCACAGAACCAATCCCGCACCCACCACGATCAGCAACGTATAAAGCCAATAGAAAATCCCGGGCTTCCTCAAATCGGTGGTTCACGCCCGACTCAAAACCCAACCCCTCGCAAACCGAGTAGGCTGTCGACAACGGCAGGATGCTCGCCGCCAGCAGCGAGGCGTGTGAATAGTCCGCCGGCAAACAGGTAGTACGCATAAGGCCCCAATGGACGCAGCGCCAACGCCGCTTCCGCCGCATCATGGATCTCGCGCGGCTGCACCGACCAGATAGCTCCCGCCGCGCAAACAATGATGAAGAACTTGATGAACGCCATTGCCACGCAGCCCACAATCACCTCGGCCCGCGATTCGGCGTACTGCTTGACGTCTACACCTTTCTCGACAATCGCCGCCTGCAGATAGAACTGCATCCAGGGCGCCACCGACGTCCCGACAAGGCCCACAAGAATCGCCAGATAAGGCCCGTCGAAGTAGACCACGGGATGACGCTGCTCTCGATCGCCTGCTCCCAATCCGGCTCGACCAGAACCGCCGAAATTACATACGCGACAGAGAATAGGCTCGAAACGAGGAAGATCTTCTCAACGCTGCGGTATGTTCCCTTCACAACGAGCAACCACACAACCGCCGCGCCCAGCGGCACCGAAATGTAGCGGCTCACGCCGAAGATCTCAACCGAACCCGCGATCCCCGCAAAGTTCGCTGTCACGTTTGTCATATTGACGGCGAGCAAAGCGGCCATCACCAGAAACGTCGTTCGCAACCCAAACTCTTCGCGGATCAAGTCCGACAATCCCTTACCCGTCACGGCTCCCATCCGCGAACACATGACCTGCGTGATGACGAGGATCACCGTCACGGGAATCATCGTCCACAACGGGTTGTAGCCGAATCGCGCCCCGGCTTCGGAATACGTGAAGATTCCGCCGGCGTCGTTATCAACAACCGCCGTGATGAAGCCCGGCCCCAGCACGGCCAGGAAGATCAACAAGCGGGTTCGTAGGCGTTGGAACATGGAAACGGCCTAGTGAATGGCGGCGCGGCGGAATCAGTCGTCCGGAGTGAGAACGCTGATCACATCGTCCGCCGTGATGACGCCGCAGAGCTCGCCATCATCGTCGACGACCGGTAACGCAAAAAGGTTGTACTTGTCGAAAATTTCGACGACCTGATCGCGGTCGTCATCCACATGCACCTTGAGAGTTTCCTCGAAGGTCAACTGCTTCAGCGGCGTGTCCTCCGCGGCGGCGAGCAACCGGCCGACCGGGATAGCCGCCACCAGGCGTTGCTGCTTGTCAATCAAGAACATGTGAGTCAACATTTTGAGCAGATGCTCGTGGCCCCGCAACGCCTCAAGCGCGTCTCGTACGCGGGCGTCCTCGTGAACAGCAACATATTGTGTGTTCATCAAACCGCCGGCCGTATCGCCTTCGTACTCGAGCAGCTCTTCCACTTCAGCCGCGGGCGCCTGCTCCATATCCTTGAGGATCTCGCGGCTCATCTCTTCCTCGAGTTTCTCGAGAACGTCCGCCGCCTGATCCGGATCCATTTCCTCGACAATATCCGCCGCGCGTTCCTTTTCAAGTGAGTTGAGAATGCTGACCTGGATCTTGGGCTCGACCTCGGTCAACGTCTCCGCCGCTACTTCGTCGTCGAGCGTTTCGAAGAGTGCTTCGCGCTCGGCGGGCCCGAGTTCTTCCACGATGTCGGCCAGGTCCGCGGGGTGCAGCTCTCCGAGGCGATCGTGCGAAATGCGGAGCCTGAGACGGCGCTGCTCATCCGGCTCGACGATATTGCAGTACTGCCAAGGAATCGAGTTTGGGGTGATCTTTTGCTGGAACCGCCGAATCATCTTGCTCGGCAGTAATCCTTCGCTGAGGCGCCGGAATGCCCCTTGCAAGCCGACGCCCACCTCGTGCACCCATAACTCGTCCCGCTCCGCGGCGTGCTCGATTCGCAGTGCGATGTCGTTTACGCGGACGACCTTGCGGCCGTTTACGTCGACGATTTGCTGATCGAGCAGGTCCTTCGACAGCAACAGCAAGTGGTCGTCGGGGTAATAGGGGACGAAACGGTCATCCGAGAGCCGGATGCCTTCAAGCGAAATCGACTCGACGTCGTTGTAGCGGACCATGAACCGGGGGCGGCGGCCCACCAAAAAGTGGGAAACACGAGTCAGGTGTTCGCTCGGCTTCAACGCCACCTCGCGCACCCGTCCAACGCGAAGTCCGTTGGGCGCAAAGACCCCCATTCCTGTCAACTCGGTGAGATACAGGATACGGTCCACGCCGATGGGAGTGGTAGCCATCGTCGATCCCGACAAACAACGGCGAACGCCGACCTCGCGGTCCGCTGAGCGCCGTCTCACTGGTCCATCTACTACCTGGGTCGTCTAGCATAGACGTGTCGTAGCCACGGTCTCGCCCCTCCTGAGAGCTGGCCGTGGACCCTAATTCCTAAACCGGTCCACTCCCGGGCTACCTCCTCACTATGCCTCACCGCCGCACAAGGGCGCAAGGCGAAGGCCGGCTCATTACTCTTCCCAGGACGTGCCGGCGAGACCGTTGAGGTCCCACATAACGCGTCCGGCGCGAAGGGTCAGTTCCGCCATGATCAACTTCGTCCCGTCAAAGCGTGCGTTTCGAACGTCGAGAAATCCGAACTCCCCCGTGTCGACGCGCATCACCGCGATGTCGGCCTCCGCACCCACGGTTAGGTGACCAAGATCGGGGCGCTGAATCTGCTGTGACGGATTCCAGGTCGACATCCGCACGACGTCATCGAGCGGCACGTCGAGGCTCAAGAACTTCGACATCACATTGGCCATCGTTTTCATGCCGCGGTTCATGCTGCCGGTGTGGAGGTCGGTCGAGATCGAGTCCGGAAGAAAGCCTTGCCGCACCGCCGGCACAGCCTGACTCCACCAGAAGCTTCCCTGTCCGTGGCCGACATCGAACTTCACGCCACGTTTGCGTGCCTCGTAGAGATAGGGCCGCACCTTTCCTTCGTCATCGAGCATCGGCACTCGCCCGATGTAAAAGTGCGTATACATATCGCCCGGCCGCAGACGCTTGGTGACGAGTTCTTCAAACGGCCGTTCGGACCGAAAGTTCCCGAAATCGACCATCACCGGAATCTCCGCCAGTTTCCCAGCCTCGACGGCGCGATCCACCGCGACCCATTCCGGTCCGGCGAAATGTGCGGTCTTGATCCCGACGACGATCTCCGGATGCTTCTTCGCCATCGCGGCGGTTGCTCCGGGCTCCATATCGTCGACATTCTGCTCAATTTTCCCGCCGCCCATGCCGCCGCCGACAATGTTGAGCATCGCCAGCACGCGAGTGCGGGCGCGATCGATGACGCGCTGTTTGAAGTCCTCGAAGTTGCGGCGGCCCGAACTGCCCACATCCACCAATGTCGTCACGCCGGAACGGAACGAAAATCCGTCGGGATAAACGCTCGAGTCGCCCGTCAACACCCCGGCGAGTCCCGTGCCGGTGTAAACGTGCGCGTGAATGTCGACCAGACCGGGCATCACATAGAGCCCGCTTACATCCACCACCTTGTCGGCTTGCTCCGCCGCGAGATTCTCTCCGACCGCCACGACCTTACCCTTGGAGATCGCGACGTCGCGCAACGCGCTGACGTCATTCTTCGGATCGATCAGATGACCGCCTTTGAGCAACAGCTCATACGGCTCCTGAGCGCCGGCGCTTCCCAGGCATACCAGCAACAGGACCATACATCTCATCATCCGCGGCATAGATAATTCTCTCCCGGCGACTACCGCCGAAGCGCTTTCGGCTGCTACATGATACAGCCTCTTCGCGTCGGGTGATCAGACGTAGTCCGCCGACTCCTGAACGAAAGCGAAGGCGTCATTCAGGAATCACAGGCAGGAGGATATGGGAGGGATGCGATTCGTCGTGATAGATCGTTTGCTCGGCGACTTTCAGCTCAGTATCCGTACCCTGCTCATTGCCCGTATTCGGGTTACGGTCCCACATTGGGAAGTTGCTGCTGGTGATGTGGACGCGGATGCGGTGGCCCTTCAAGAAAACGTTGGCGGTCGGAAGTAACTCGATCGTGTATTCGTAGATCTTGCCCAGTTCCAGCAGCCGCGGCGGCTCCCAGATCGATTCGCGGAAGCGGGCCCGGATAATGCCCTCGGTGAGATTGAAGGCGGTGCCGTCGGGATAAACATCCAGCAAACGAGCGATGAAGTCGGTATCGCGAGCGGATGAAGCCGCGAAGAGCTTAACTGCAATGGGGCCTGTGACCTCATAGTCTTCGGCCATTGCGCGGCTGGTGAAAGTCAAGACGTCCGGTCGGCTTTCGTTTGGCCGTTGATCAACCGGTCCCGCGCGGATGACACCTGGTATCGCTGTCGCGGAATGATTTCCGCCGAGCGTCAGGACGGGGTCCTCCGGGTCATAGACATAGCGAGTTGGCTTCTCACCCTGTGGAGGAGTTGTGCTGAGCGAGCCGTCCTTCTGATCATTCGCATGCAGGTAGTACTTCGTGAACCGCGTCCGCGCAAGGGGCCAGTCGTTCTCTAGCCGCCACTTGTTGATACCCATGACGAAGATCCGTACCTTCGGTTCCTCGGGGATCACGTTGCGTTCACCTTTCACCACTGAATTCAACCAGCGAATCGCGAGGCCGATCTCATCCTTGGCGGGGTTGTCGCCGAAGTCGCGGTCTCCCACAACCGCGTTTCGGGTATGGGTCGTTGGACTTATCGCTACACGGATTTCATCGCTCGCGCCCAACGCCGTCAGCTTTTGGAAATACTCCAGCGTCAAGCCGGGATAGTTGTCGTACCAACCACTCATCAAGTAGACCGGGATTCTGATCTTGTCGAGCTTGTGCCGCGTGCCGATCGCCTTCCAGAAATCGTCATAGGTTGAGTGACTGACGTAGTCGTTGTACAGCTTGTTGGGTCGTGTCCCCGCGGCCGTATCGAGAGTGATGAGGGGCAGGTGGCGATACCAGTTCCACCATCCGAATCCCTCCACTTTTTGCTTGGCTTCGGGTGAGTAATCATGGATGCGCCGCGCCGTGTGGGCAAGCTGCACCGCACCGTGGTCCCGATACATGCGCTGCCACGGATCAGGACTGGCGTTCTGGGGCACGATCGCCTTCAGATTCGGATGCCCTTCCGGCGCCGTCAGCCATTGCGTGGAGCCGTAATACGAGCTGCCGTACATGGCGATCTTCCCGTCGCACCAAGGCTGGCTAGCAATCCAGTCGATGCAGTCGTAACCGTCATCGGCATCATCGAAGAAGCGGTTGTCCATGCCCTGGGCGCCTTCGGACCCCAGGTGTCCACGAGTCGCCTGGCCGACAAAAACGTATCCCGCTTCGAGAAAACGGCTCGAAATCCCTCCCCAGAAATCGGTGTCGTAGCCCCGGATCAGCACGACAGGATACTTCCCGGACCCGGGCCGAATGATTTTCGTCCGGAGTTTGACGCCGTCTCTCATGGGGACCATGATCTCTTCCGGTTCGAGCACGGCGGATGACCCTCCAGCGGCGGTGAGGCTCAGCATGGCGATAGCGGTTACCAACGATCTCATCCGTTCCATTGCCGTCCGACCTTCTTCCTATCGAGCTTAGGTCTCAGCGCCTCCGAGATCATCCGTTTCGATCGTTGACCACAAGCCGGCGACCATACACTTGCAGGAAGACTTCACTCTGCTGAGCTGCCGCCCACTGTTCAAGAGCCGCTTCTCCTGAACTGCTCAGTTCCAGGACAACCTCCTCCGGCCCGATTGTCACCTGGACCGCGTCGACGACCTGACGGTGGCTCCGGTCCAAGCTGTCGGCGATGCGAAGCAAGGGAACGATCTTGGGCAGCGCCTCTTGTTGCTCATCGTCAAGACCCCGGAGGTTCTCATGGCTCGGTTTCGGCATGTTCTTGCGGTGGTACCGGCAAAGATTTCCGACAAAGAGCCGGTCGCTTCTATCGAGACCGGGTAAGTCGGCATTCACAACCAGATAAAAGGAGTGCCGGTGGTGGCGTGTGCTGCTGATAAAATGCCCGGTGTCGTGCAGATGCGCGGCTGCCTCGAGCAACCCGCCGTACCGTGGGTCCAGCCCGTGGAGAGGTCCCAGTGCCTCGAACAACTGACCCGATATCTCGGCAGCTCGCTCTGCGTGTTTCCGCTCGGCTCCGCAGCGATCCGCCAGACGGCGTACGCTGTGCCGCTGGTCCTCGTCGAGCTGAGAGCGAGAGAGCTCGGAGTACCGTGCCGCCAGATCAGCCATAACACCGTCGCGCACTCCCGCCGCCGAGTAAGAGTAAGCGTCGGCCCCAATCGCTTCGAGGATCAGGGCCAGTACCCCCGCGCCGGCAATGATGATCTCCGCTCGCCGGGGGCCGATGCCTTTGACCAACTGGCGTTCCCGCAGCCTTTGCCGGGCCAGTTTCTCATAGAGCTCGAACACGTCATTGCTCGTTACGCTGAGTCGGTCGACCCCATTCGCATCCGATGCCGCCAAGCCGTGAACCGCACGAACGACGGCGGCGGCCGTGGCGGCGGTGACGATGACGCGATCGAAAGGGCCTCCCTTGATCTGATCAGCGATTGGGACGATCTTCTCGCGCACATAATCCGTAAACTGGCGAAGCTCTCTCGCGGATGGCGGGTCATGAGCAAAGAACATCTGGCTGAGACGGACAGCCCCTAACGGTTTCGACAGCGCGGTGACTACTTTGCCGCAACGGCTTTCGATCACTTCGGCGCTGCCGCCGCCGATATCGATGATGACAACGTTCTCCCGGCTATGAGGCCATCGACTCTGAACGCCCAAGTGAATCAATCGTGCTTCTTCGCCCCCGGAGATGATCTCCGGCCGCACACCGCCCAGTGCGAGTTGAGCGCGGAGCAGAAGCTCGTCCTGGTTGCGCGCATCGCGAATCGCACTGGTGGCAACGGCTCTGAAAGCAACGATCTCGTACTCACGGAGTGTTGCGGCCATTCGTCGAAGTACGCGGCCGGCGTGATCCATCGCCTCGGCGCTTACGACGCCTTGTTGAAAAACCGATTCTCCCAGCCGGGCGACTGCCCGATCCTCGACAAGGGGGCGCGGTGATTTGCCTGGAACTACTTCGGCCGCCTGCATGCGGATCGAGTTACTGCCGATGTCGACTGCGCCGAAGCGTTGCAAGCCCACCATCTTAGGCGATCAGTTTGCGCGCCACGTTGCCGGCAACATCCGTGAGGCGGAAATCACGTCCGCCGTAGCGATAGGTGAGCTTCGTGTGGTCGAGGCCAAGTAGGTGCAGGATGGTGGCGTGCAGGTCGTGGATATGCATGCGGTTGTCCACCGCGTGATAGCCGAAATCGTCCGTTGCACCGTAGATGAAACCGGGCTTCACGCCGCCGCCGGCCATCCAGATGCTGTAGCCGTAGGGATTGTGGTCGCGCCCGTCGGCCTCGGCGAAGGGCGTGCGGCCGAATTCGCCGCCCCAGACGACGAGCGTTTGTTCGAGCAGGCCGCGCGCTTTCAGGTCGCGGATGAGTCCGGCCATCGGTTTATCAATTTCACGGGCGCCGGCGTAATGCAGCTTGGCGAGTTCGCTGTGGTGATCCCACTTCTCTTCCATGCCGCTGTGCGTACATTGAACGAAGCGAACGCCGCGCTCAACGAAACGCCGGGCGAGCAGGCATTGCCAGCCGAAGTCGCGCGTCAGCGGATTGTCGAGTCCGTAGAGCTTCTTCGTGGCTTCGGATTCCCTCTCGACTTCGAGCGCTTCGGGAGCTTCGGCCTGCATGCGGAAGGCAAGTTCAAGGGCCTGAATGCGGGCTTCCAGATGAGGGTCGTCCCGGCGCTCCTGTTGGTGGAGGCGGTTGACCGTGCGGAGCATATCGAGCTCATAGCGTTGTTGCTCAGTGGTCAGCCGTTCGTGGGCGAGATAGGCGATGGGCTCGGGCTCGATATCTTTGACATCCATGAAGGAGTTGCCGATCGGAGTGCCTTGGTAGGCGCCGGGAAGAAAGCTACTACCCCAGTTCTTCCCACCGCCGTGCCAAAGGGTAGGTTTGATCGTGATGAAGCCCGGAAGATTTCGGTTCTCGGTTCCCAGGCCCTGCACGACCCACGAACCCATGCTGGGTCGCGTGAACGAGAACGTTCCGGTGTGAAGCTGCAGCATAGCCGCGCCGTGGTCCACACCGTCACCGACCATCGAGCGGACAACGCACAGGTCATCAACCACGCCACCGACGTGCGGGAACAGGCTACTGACCGGGATGCCGCTCTCACCGTAGCGCTTGAACGGAAACGGCGACTTCATCAGGCCGCCGACGTGGCGGTCGGCGAACTGGAGTGATTTCTCGAAGGGGAGCGGCTTGCCGTTGTCAGCATCAAGGCGCGGCTTGGGGTCGAATGAGTCAACCTGTGAAACTCCACCATGCATGAACAGAAAAATGACACTCTTGGCCTTGGGCGCGAAGTGTGGTTCGCGGGCGGCGAGTGGACTCGTCACGGCCGGCGCCCCGAAAAGGTTATTGTCCTCGGCGAGGACGCCCGTCAGACCGAGGGCGCCGAAGCCGAGAGCACTCCGGCGCAGCAGCGTGCGGCGCGAGATCGCTTGCTGAAATCTCGGGGAAACAGGCTTGTTAATCGACATAGTGAAACTCGTTCGATGCCATGAGGACGCGGCATAGCCCCTGCCAGGCCGCAAGCTTCTCGCCCTGCTGGGGGTAGCTGCTGACGAAAGCCTCCATCCGGCGGCGCTCCTCGGCCAGCGGCGCCCGAGCCAGCGCCCAGCGATAGGCGAGCTCGATTCGCTCGGTATCGTCCGCCGCGCGATCGAGCAGTCGCTGCGCGAAAGCGCGGGCGCCCTCATCCAAGAACCGGCTGTTCATGACGAACAGGCCTTGAGGAGCGACGTTGGTTTGTGAGCGCTGAGCGGTGCTGGCGGTCGAATCCACAAAGTCGAAGAGGCCCAACAGTTTCGGCAGCCGGTTACGGTAGAGGGGCAGGTATACGGTGCGGCGCTTGGTATCTTTGGGCGCGAGATAGGGTGGATCGGGGCTGGATGATCCTTTCGTCGAGTCGCCCAACTCGGGTTGGAGCGTGCCCCCCATCGTCAAGTCGAGGGAGCCTTCGAGAGCGAGAACGGTATCGCGCATTTCCTCGATCGACAGCCGGCGGCGATTGAATCGCGACCAGAGATCATTGCGTGGGTCGAGCTTGAGAGCGTCGGCCGACGGACGGCTGCTCGTCTGGTAAGTCCGGGAGGTCATGATCAGTCGATGCATCTGCTTGACCGACCAGCCCGTATCGATAAACTCCCGGGCGAGGTAATCCAGCAAGGCCGGGTGGGTGGGGTTCTCGCCGACCTTGCCGAAGTTGTTCGGTGTACGGACAAGGCCTTCACCGAAATGCCACAGCCAAATGCGGTTGACCATCACGCGGCTGGTGAGCGCGGCGTTGCCGGTGACCAACCAGTCCGCCAATTCGCGCCGGCCGCTGCCTTGTTTGACGGGAGTTTGGTTGCGGCCCGCGAGAACGACCGGGAAGGCTTTGGGAACAATCTCGCCATGATTGTGATGGCTGCCTCGGATGAAGACAGGTTGGTCGACGACCTCCCCATCGATGACGGCGGATGCCATCGGCGGCCGTGGCGGTGAGGTCTGTTCGAGTTCGGCTTTTTCGGCGCGGAGTTTCCCGATAAGCGCCGTCAGCTCGGGCGAAAGCGTTGCCTCGCGCCGCTCAGTATCGAGATAGAAGGGGCCGCCTTTCTTGAGCGCGGCTTCCTCGTGGACGCGATTCTCGTGCCCGGCGGTGCGCGGCTTCTTTGGCGCCGGCTTGCGGGACTGGTAGGCGTCCCGAACGTCCTTCTTCCAAGCCGCGACTTTGACCCGCCACTCAGCGGATGAGGCGGCGAAGGCTTGGCGGTATTCCTCAGCGACGCCGCGCACCGTTTTGGCATCCGCGTCATGCCAGTCTTTCAGGTAAAGACGCAGTTGGTCGCCGGGATCGAGATACTCCGCCCACATCTTCACTGTGGCGGGGTCAAGGTCCGCAGCCCGCGAAGCCTCATGAACATCCTTGCCTTCGACATAAACCTGACGGGCGGCCGCCATGTAGTCGACCATGCTGGAAAGCAGTCGCTTCTCCATGTGATCGATCGCCGTCAGTTCGAGAATGGATTCGATACGCTTCTCGACGGCGTCGATGCGGTCTTTGTGGGAGCGGTAGCGTTGGTAGACCGCCTGGGGTACAAGGGGCTCCATGTGAAACTGAACGACGTTGCCGTCCTCGAGGCTGAGGTCAGCGTAGGTTTGTGTGCTGGCGAAGATGGATGCGAGCGAATAATAGTCAGTAGTCAGAACGGGGTCAAACTTGTGGTCGTGGCAGCGTGAGCAGGCGACGGTGAGGCCCATGAAGACTTTCGAAACGGTGTCGATCTGCTCATCAACAACGTCGTAGACCATCTTGACGCAGTCCTGCTGGGCGATCGCCTTCGGGCCCAGCGCGAGGAAGCCGGTGGCCGTGATGCCATTGATGTTGACAGTTCCCGGTTGGGACGCAGGCAACAAATCGCCGGCGATTTGCTCCCGCACGAATTGGTCATAGGGTAGGTCGCGGTTGAAGGCGTCGATGACGTAATCTCGGTAGCGCCAGGCATCTGGATAGCGGTGGTCTTCGTCGACGCCGGTCGATGTAGCGTAACGAGCAACGTCCAGCCAATGCCGGCCCCAGCGCTCGCCGTAGCGGGGCGAATCAAGCAAGCGGTCGACCAGCCGGGCAAACGCATCTGGTTCCGTATCGGCGACGAACGCGTCGATTTCCGCCTCGGTAGGCGGCAGCCCGTGCAGGTCGAATTTGGCCCGGCGCAGCAGGGTGAGCCTGTCGGCCGGGGCAGCCGGCTCGATGTCGCCTTTTCCGAGTCTGGCCAAAATGAAGCGATCGACGGGAGATCGCGCCCAATCCGCCTTCTCAACCGCGGGTGGATCAGCCGAGTTCAAGGGCTGGAAGGCCCAATGGTCGGCGTCAGCAACGACCGCTTCTTGCTCGCCGGGGTGCCGTGGTTTGTCTTCCGCATTTACAGGCTCGGGCCAGGGCGCTCCCCAAGACACCCATGTCTCGATCGCTTCGATTTCTTCGGCGGCAAGCTTGCCGGTCGGCGGCATCTTGACGTTCGACCGGTATTGCACCGCCCGCACCAGGCGGCTGTGTTCGATGTCGTTTCCATCGACAAGCGCACCGGTGTCGGCCCCCTTCGTAAAACCTGCCGCGGACATCAAGTCGAGCCCGGCCATCTTGGCCGTTGCGCTGTGGCAGGCGGCACATTTCTCGGCGAACACGGGCCGAATGCGTGATTCGAAAAACTCCAGGTGCGACGGGTCTTGCCCAAAGCAGAAACCCCGCGACGCAACAAGTAGGCAGAGTATCGTTGCCGTTCGATTCCAGACTGGCGGCATCAATCTTACGTTAGCGAAGTATGTGCGTTCTTGGAAGTGATCTGGCCGAGGTCTTAGCCCATTGCGGCCAGGCATTCTTTCCAATGCAGTACACGTGCGAGTCGGTTCGATAATACAACTCGGTTCCCGATGCCGCCGGCGAAGCCGTGATTCTCTCGCCGAGGCTGTTTGTGCCCAGCAATTCGAACCCTCTCCCGGCCGTGATCACAAAAGTTGTGCCCTCAATATCGCTGAGATAGATACGTCCGTCGCCGGCGATGGGGGAAGAGTTGCAGGCCCCGCCCAGGCGCTTCCGGTAGACCTCCTTGCCGTTCTTACCGTCGAGACATGCCAGTACACCGTTGTCCATCAGCGCGTACAGCAATCCTCGATAGTAGACGGGCGACGGCTCCTGTGGCCCCGGCTTTTCGCTGACCCACACCAATTCCGGCCGCTGCCCGTTGGCGGCGAGTCGAATGGCGTGGATGGGGCTCTGCCGCCACAATTGCAGGAAGACCATGCCGTCACCATAGACCGGGCTCACGATAATCTCGCCGTTGAACGGCCCCTCGCCCTCGCCGTATTTCCATAACTCGGTATGCGTCTTTGCATCGAAGCCGGTGAGGCGGTTCTTGCCGGAGACAAGGATGTCAGTCTGTCCATGATGCTCGACGAGGAGCGGAGTCGCGTGGGCCGTACCGATGGGCCGATCTTTCTTCCAGGCAATCTCCCCCGTTCGCTTATCAAGACCAACCAGAAAACAAGGCCCCTTGTGGTGATCCCACGGCAGCAGCACCGAGTCCTCCAGGACAAGGGGGCTTGCGGCGTACCCCCATGCCATTTTGGGATCTCCGAAGAGGTCCATATACCGCGTGACCCATATCAGCGTGCCGTCGTGCGAGTAGCGGGCAACGTCGGAATTGCCGAAGGCGACATAGACCGCATCCGCCGTGACGGCAGGGGTATTCACGGCAAGATTGGACTTCTCGTGAGTCCGCTGATCCACGCCCAAGCCGAAATCATGCCTCCACAATTCCTTGCCGCTGTCTCGATCGAAGCACAGCGTCAGGAGCGATTTTCCGGCGCCCTGTTCCACTTCGGAAGTGACAAACAGCCGCCTTCCGTACACCACCGGGGAACTCGTTCCCGATCCCGGCAACTCTACCGACCAACGGACGTTCTCGGTCCGGCTCCACCGAGTCGGAAGGCTACTACCCTCCGCCACTCCATTAGCATTCGGCCCTCGCCACCCCGGCCAATCGGCGCCGCCACGAACGGAGGGCGCGGCCAGGCCCAACGTGGCGGGCAACACTACCGCGCCCAACGCGCTAAGCACTTCTCGTCGATTCATCCAGTACCACTCCCGCGGAGCATACTTCACGTTACAGCCAACGATTCTACTAGCCTCACACGGGGCGTGGCGCGGGGCTCCAGCGTTTCGGTTTACACTTTGGTTCGGGCATAGGCCGGTTTTTCGGACGGAGGTTCCATGAAACGAATTGCTATCACCGCGGTGGTTTCGAGCTTGCTGACGTTGCTATTGGTCTACGGACTGGGCGCCGCTCCTCCCATGACGCGTACGACGATGCTCTCGAATGCTCGGGTCGAGGTGATCGAGCGCACGATCCCGCCGGGCGAAGCTCGCGACCCGTACATTCGTCCTACGGATCAGGTGATTGTCTTCCTCAATGCTGTCAGCTATGACCGGATTGATTCGAAGAGCGGCGAAACGATCAGCCGCACGCGCAGGGCGGGCGAGGTGATCTGGCACAGCCGCGGCGAATCCGCGCCGAAACTCGTGAATACCGGGAGCGGACCGTTTCGCTCATTGATCATTGCGCTGAAGGATCCGGACCTGACTCAGTAGCGGCAGTGACATGGCGGGATGCCATGCGTGGGCGTTCCTTGTGTCTCGATGCCCACAACCACAGGCCATCCACTTTCCGGGCCTGCATCCTGCAGGTGGCGGTGTTCTGGGCGGCGCCTCGCGAGAACTCCCGCTCGGTGGGCGCTCCCGGTACAGCTCTCCGCACTATGCGTTCCACATAAGATCCGCTGGATACCCCTGTGAGGCTAGCTCACGCTCCGACTGTAGACGAGAATGGTGGTACAACTTGGGCAGGTTCGACCTCCGTGCCGGCCCGGGAGCATTGATGAAGCGACGCACCTTCACGCTATTGACCGTAGCCTCGTCTTGCCTCTTTGTCGGTCCCTTTTGGGCGCAGTGGGCGGGCGGTTCGGAGCCCGGGACCCCAACTACTGTTGTCGCCGAAGGGGTTGTCTCGTTCCGGGTTCGCTTCGGATTGACTGACAAGGAGCCACGATCCTGGGATGGGACGCTGAGCGTTTCGAACGGTGAGGCGCTGCAGCTTCGCAACTGGGCGCCCCACCCCTCTGACGAGATCATCGGAAACAACGGCTGGTCACTAGCGACGCGAAGATACAAGGCGGCCACTCGCCGAGCCTTCCAGAAGGAGTACCACCGGGGCACGCTTCCTTATATGGACTATCCCGGTATCGTTCTCGACGTTCAGGCGGTGCCCGGTACGAACGTTGAATTCAAGACGGAGCACGGGAAGTTCAGCGTCAAACCACGTGAACTCCAAGCCGGAAGAACGGTTGCCTACTTGGATGGTGCTGTGCTCATTGACCGGGTCCCGGTTGCGAACCTTCTTTCGTCCCCCGACTACGCAAATGACTTTCCCACCGTGCTGGGCCCGCAACGAGGAGATGTTTGGGTGGCATGGGCGGCGTACCGTAACAATGGCAACCACATCCTCGCGCGGCGGCTTCGCGGCAACCGCTGGGAGCCCGCCGTGCAAGTGATCGATGAGCCGGCCGACATCTACTTGCCCCGGATGGGCCGTGATGGCAAGCATCGGCCTTGGATTGTTTGGTCGCAGCAAGAGGACGGCAACTTCGACCTTTATGGAAGCTATTGGGACGGCAAACAGTGGTCGGGCGCGCATCGCCTCACCACGAGTCCGCAACCCGACATCGAACACGCTCTTACGACGGATTCGGATGGGAACCTGTGGCTCGTATGGCAAGGGTTTCGTGACGGCAAGTCGGATATCTTCGCACGACGTTACGACGGCTCGTCGTGGTCACCCGAGGAGCGGGTCTCTACTTCCGCGGCTAACGATTGGCAGCCGGCGATTGCCGCGGACGGCCGTGGTGGGGTCTACGTGGCTTGGGACACGTATGACAAGGGCAACTATGACGTTGTGATGCGGCGCTTTGCGCGGGGCAAGTGGGGCGACGTCACGTCGATCGCTGACACCCCTCTATTCGAGGCACACGTGAGCCTGGCGTGTGATAACGAAGATCGTTTGTGGGCTGTGTGGAACGAAAGTGGCTTCCAGTGGGGCAAGGACACGGGGTTCGGCATTGCCAAAGAGTCGACTCAGCTTTACGATTCGCGCTCGATCGGCGTGCGAATCCACGACCGAGGCGGCTGGCGGCTTCCTGTGGCCGATATCAATTCATCGTTGCCAAAGGACCTACAAGGCTACAACGACTTTCCGCTGCTGCAGAAGGACGCCGCGGGGCGCATGTGGGTATTCTTCCGCCACCGCCACGTCGCGAACCCGGACATCCTGGAGCCCTCACCGCTCCGTTCCGCCGCCTGGCAGATTCATGGAGTCGCTTACGACGGTACGCATTGGACCGAGCCGCTCCATCTGCCTTTCAGCCGCAACCGACAGGACGCTCGCTGGGGCTTGGCTTCCGACGGTGAAGGAAATTTCCTCGCTGCCTGGCCCACGGATAACCGCGATGCCGCGGAATTTGCATTCCAGAGCGCGGACGTCTATGTAGGCCGGCTTCCTTCGCTAGCGGGCGAGCCCAAGCAGCCACGCTTCCGAGACCCCGTCCTCAAAACCTATTCCACGCATCCGGTGCATCCCAACGAAGCTCAGGATGTGGCCCGGATTCGGAACTACAAGATCGAGTCCGAGGGCAAGACGTATCGGATTTATCGAGGTGACACTCACCGTCACACGGAATTTTCGATTGATGGCCGGGCCGATGGCTCCCTATTGCAGGCCTACCGGTATGCATTGGACGCCGCTGACTTAGACTTCCTCGGTGTTAGTGAGCACAACGTCTTTGCACAAGATATTGACTACATCAATTGGCTGGTTCCACAGTTCTCGGACCTCTTTCATCTGCCCGGCAGCTTTGTCCCCATCTACACCTACGAACGCAGTCTGGGCTACCCCAACGGCCATCGGAATATCCTCGTGGCCAAGCGCGGTATGCCCACCCTGGTTCGCACCGAAGCAGAGATACGCGGGGACGAAGGCGCCGCCAAGCTCTATGCCTATCTGAAGCGCTACAACGCGATCGCTATCTCTCACACCAGCGCGACCGACATGGGCACCGACTGGCGGGACAACGACCCTGATGTCGAACCGTTGGTTGAGATTTATCAAGGAGATCGCTATTCATCCGAGTATGAAGGTGCGCCTCGTGCCGCCACACGCGAGCGGCCGATGACGATGGGTCCACGGGTTCGGGCCGCCGGATTCGTCTGGAACGCCTGGGAGAAAGGCTACAAGCTCGGCGTACAGGCTAGCTCCGATCACATTTCCACTCACATCTCCTACGCTGCCACGATTGCCACGGAATTCACTCGCAAAGGTCTCTTGGCGGCTATGCGCAAAAGACATTCCTACGCCGCCACAGACAACATCATTCTGGACTACCGTTTGCAGGCCGGCGGTCGGGAATACTTGCAGGGAGACATCGTGGAAGCCTCCCTGCCTTTCCAGCTTTGGATCAGAGTGATTGGGACAGCCGCTATTCGCCAGATCGACATCATCAAGAACCAGACTTTCGTTCACAACCGTCAGAACTTGGAGCGAGAAGTCAGCTTCATCTTCAAAGATAACGCTGTCGGTCCTGGGGAGAACTACTACTATGTCAGAGTCATTCAGGACGACGGTGAGATGGCTTGGTCGTCACCTATCTGGGTGACGGCTCACTGAGGCGAGTCAATATCGTGGAGGCCGGGTCGCCATTTTGGGTGGGTCCGGCTTCATCGGGCGGTGGGTAGGGCGCCTTCTCAGCCGTCAAAGCGCTCATCTCTGTCCGGTCGATCGCGATGCAGTGCCGGCCGAACGAGGCCTGGAGGTGATCGTATTCCGCCTCTGATTCAGGCGGCGGCTGGAAACAAGCGGCTTAGGAGAACATGGCTGGGAGGCAGGGACTCGAACCCCGATAAACAGAACCAGAATCTGCCGTGTTACCGTTACACTACCTCCCAGCAGGCAGGCGAACGTTTTCAGTATAGGTAGTGTTTTTGGCGAGGCGCAAGGCGGCGGGCGCGGGCTGGGCGCTGGGTTGTTTGTTGGATTTCCGAACGACCCGACTCTACTCGACGAGGTTGACGCGGCGGCCCTCGGCGTGTTCCGATTCACAGTGTTATGAAACGACGAAACTTTCTTTCCGTTAGCGGTGCTGCCGCGGGCGCCGCGGCGCTGCAGAGTTGCGCAGCTCCGAACGCCCCCGATTCTAACTCGAAGGCCTCCAAGAAGCCGATACAGATGCATGTCGGCACTCAGCACTGGCGGCCGACGCCCGCGAACCTGCAGTACATCAAACGGCACGGGGTGGATCACATTGCGTGCTGGCCCTTCGATGTGAAGGACGAGACGATGGCCGACGACTTTTCGCGTGCTCGCGAAGAGGTCGAGAAGGCAGGCCTGCACCTCGATGTGGTCGCGCCTCCGCTGCTGGGGGCGCCCCCGGTTTCGGCGATCACCCTCGGTAAACACCCTGACCGTGATCGCGAGATCGAGTACATCCAGAGCTTGATTCAGGCCTGCGCGAAGAGCGGTATCCCGGCGTTCAAATACAACATGCGGGTGCTGTTCGGTGTCCGCTCAGGACTCACTCCCGGCCGTGGCGGATCGATGTACAGCACGTGGAAGTTCGAGGAAGTGAAGAACGATCCACCGGAGCCGGAGGTGGGCGAACTGAAGGCGGACGAATTCTGGGAGCGCATCACTTACTACCTCGACCGCGTGATTCCGGTCTGCAACGAGTACAAGATTCGCGCCATGTGCCATCCGCATGACCCCGGTGTGCCGCCATTGGGTTATAAGGGCGTGGACCGCGTACTCGGGACGGTCGATGGGCTCAAGAAGCTGGTGTCGATTCAAGAGAGCCCTTACCACGGGTTGAATCTTTGTCTTGGCACGACCGGTGAAATGTTGCAGGACCCGGCGCGCGAACTGCCCGATGTCGTGCGCTACTTTGGCGAGCGTAAGAAACTCTTCAATATTCACTTTCGCAATATTCGCGGCAAGCGCGATGACTTCATGGAAGTCTGGCAGGACGAGGGCGACATGAACATGGTCGAGCTAGCCCAGGTGCTGTATGAGGTCGACTACCCCTACATGTTGATGCCGGACCATATGCCGCGGCATGACGATGATCACGAGGGCCGGCAAGGGTTTGCTTGGGGATATGGGTATATCAAGGGTGTGTTGCAGGCGTTGGAAACTCTGACGTAGGTTTCCAGAATGATTCGGGCGATAGTCGGTTCGGCCCACCCAACCTCTAAATGATCGGCGCCACCATCTCGCATTACCGCATCACTGAGAAGCTCGGTGAGGGCGGCATGGGCGTGGTTTACAAGGCCGACGACACGAAACTCGATCGCGCCGTCGCTCTGAAGTTTCTGGCGGCGCATTTACTCAACGACGAAGAAGCCAAGGCACGCTTCCTGCGGGAGGCCAAGGCGGCGGCAGCTTTGGATCACCCCAACATCTGCACGGTTTACGAGATCGGTGAGGCCGAGGGGCGAACGTTTTTCTCGATGGCGTTCATCGAAGGGGAGCCACTCGAAGCCCCTATCGAGCGAGGGCCGCTGCCTTTGAAGGAGGTGCTCGACATCGGCCGGCAAGTCGCCGAGGGTCTTGAAGCGGCGCATGAGAAGGGCGTCGTCCATCGCGACATCAAACCCGCCAACGTGATGGTGGACGCGAAAGGCCACGCGACGATCATGGATTTTGGATTGGCGCGGCTGACGGAAGCATCTCGGCTCACCAAGGCCGATCAAACGATGGGCACGGTCGCCTATATGTCGCCGGAGCAGGCGCAGGGCATGGAGGTGGACAACCGTTCCGACGTTTGGGCGCTGGGTGTCGTTCTCTATGAGATGGTCGCGGGCGTGCGGCCCTTCAAGGGCGAGTATGACCAAGCGCTGCTTTACGAGATCGTCCACGAGGCGCCTGCGCCACTGACTTCGATTCGAGCCGGTGTGCCGATGGAGCTCGAGGTCTTTGTCGGGAAGTGCTTGGCAAAGGACCCGGCAGACCGCTACGGCAACGCGGGCGAGATCGCGAAAGACCTGCGCACGCTTGCTGAGAAGCTCAGGTCCGGCCAATCAGCCATTCTGCGGACGGTTGATCCTGGGGCAGACAGCCCGACGAGCACGGCGGCGAGCCCGACAGGAAATCCTGCCAAGAGGTGGCTGTGGCCTGCCTTGGCGGCCGTACTCGCGATTATTGCTATCGCCCAGGCTTTTTTCGCTGTTCGCCCGGAACCGGAAACGACGCCCGTTCACCTTTCCATCTCACTTCCGCCGGGGCAAGAGATCACCAGTAGCCCGGCCATTTCGGGCGACGGTCAGATCATCGCTTACGCGGCGCAACAAGGAACGGATGAGCCGCGGCTCTATTTGCGCGATCTGAATTCTTTTGAGGCGCGCGCAGTGGCGGGTTCGAGCGGCGCCCGGCAACCGTTCTTTTCGCCCGATGGGGAATGGGTGGCGTTCTTCGCGGGGGGGCAGCTTCAAAAAGTGGAGGTTGCCGGGGGTACGCCCATCTCGCTGGCCGAAGCCGCCGTTCCCTTCGGCGGAACTTGGAACCAGGACGACACGATCATCTACGCCGCGTCGCTCGGTTCAGGACTCCTGCGGATTCCCGCCAGCGGTGGAGAGCCCGAGGCTCTGACCGAGCCAGACGGCGCGGCAGCGGGGTACGCTCACACCTTCCCACAGGTGCTTCCAGGAGGACGAAGTGTTCTCTTCGCGATATGGGGGCAAACTCAGGGAGGTGCGGTGCTCTCGCTGGACTCAGGCCAGTGGGAGATGGTCTTGCCTTCGACGATATGGGGGGCCCCGAACTTCGACGCTAGTGGCGGTTCTACGGGCCGCCTGCTGGTCATCGACGAGGCCGCCGGCATCAGAGCCGCACCTTTCGACGCGGCCCATCCCGCGCGCACCAGCGCCGATGCTTCCGTCCTGGCCAACGTGTACAACGACGTGGAGTACGAGGCCCGGGGTTGGCTGGCCGTCTCAAACACCGGCGCCGCGGTCTACGCGCCCGGCAACCCGGCAAAGTCCTCGTTGGTGTGGGTCGACCAGGAGGGCACGACCGAATCGCTCGGTGCGGACCAGGGTGTGTATCGGGAGGTGACTCTCTCGCCGGACGGAACGAAGGCAGCCGTCAGGCAGGGTGTGGAGCTTTGGATTCATGATTTGCAACGTGGGACACGCAGTCGTCTAACGCCGGCGAACACCTTTAATTTCCTGCCGTTGTGGAGCAGCGACGGCGCACAGATTATTTTCGCCTCAAATCGGGGCGGCGACTGGGACATCTACTCCCAACCCGCCGACGCATCGCGGCCCGCCGACGCTCTGCTCTCTCGGCCCTACGACCAGTTGCCGACCTCGGTTTTGGCCGATGGGACTGTACTCTACAACGAGATCAACCCCCAAACCGGCATTGACCTTTGGACCCTGTTGCCGGGCGGCCTGTCGCAAGAGGGAACAGCCTCGCCTTTGCGGGTAACCCCATCGAACGAAAGGTCGGCTCAAGTCTCGCCGGGCCCGGAGGGCGGGCCGCGCTGGGTCGCGTACCTGTCTGACGAGTCGGGGCGAAACGAGATCTATGTGCAGTCGTACCCGAGTGGAGCGAACAGGATGCCGGTCTCTAGCGGAGGCGGAAAGCTGCCCAGATGGTCGCGTGATGGCAAGGAGTTGTTTTACGTAACCGGTGACGCTGTCGTGGCTGTGGCGATTCGTCCGGACGGGTCATTCGGCGCTCCTCGTAGGCTATTTGACCGGTCGAAGTTCTACACGCGTCTTTTCCGCGCCTACGATACCTCGCTGGACGGTAAACGGTTCTTGATGATCCGGCGCGATCCGGGTTCCGTGCCGCGCCAGCTCAATGTGATTCTCAATTGGTCAGATGAACGATGACGGCGCGCCCGAGGACGACGCCAAGGCAGCCAGGCGGTTTCGCGCGGCCATCCAGCCTTAGCAGGAAGTGTGATGCCGCTGCTTAGGGTTCGAGGTCCCGCTAAGTAGTTGAATCGCGATAGAATCGGTCCGACCATGATTGGCCAAACCATCTCCCACTACAAGATCACCGAGAAGCTTGGTGAGGGCGGCATGGGTGTGGTCTACAAGGCCGAGGACACAAAGCTCAAGCGGCCCGTGGCCTTGAAGTTTCTCGCTGCTCATCTACTGAATGACGAGGAGATCAAGGCACGCTTTCAACGGGAAGCGGAATCCGCGGCGGCCCTGATTCATGCCAATATCGCGGTCATTTACGAAATCGACGAATCCGACGGCCATTCGTTCATCGCCATGGAGTTTGTCGAAGGTCCGACTGTCGGTGAAAAGGTCAGCGAGCGTCCGCTGAAGCTGGAAGAGGCGCTTGACATTGCCATCCAGGCGGCCCAAGGCCTGCAGGCCGCTCACGAAAAGGGGATCGTCCATCGCGACATCAAGAGCGCGAACCTGATGGTTACCCCACAACGCCAGGTCAAGATCATGGACTTCGGCCTCGCGCAACTGGCGGAGCGCTCGAAACTCACCGAGACGACCACGATCCTGGGCACTCCCTCGTATATGTCTCCGGAACAGGCCGCGGGTGAGAAAACCGACCGCCGCACCGATCTCTGGTCGCTGGGGGTGGTGCTGTACGAAATGGTCGCGGGCAGGCTGCCGTTCGGGGGAGAACGCCAAGAGGCCGTGCTGTACGGTATCACCAACGAAGAGCCGGAACCGGTGACCGCGTTGCGGGCGGGTCTACCGATGGAGCTGGAATGGATCGTCGGTAAAGCCTTGGCGAAGAATCGGGAGGAACGCTACCAGCACGCTGAAGATCTTCTCGTTGACTTGCGCAGCCTGCACAAGAAGCTCGCATCGGGCAAGTCGACCATCACGCAAGCCGGCCCCGCCCGATCAGTAGGGGCCCAGCATGCCGCGGCCGAGGCGTCGGAGACCACATCAGGAACACGGGCACAGCATGCTGTGCCCCTACATTCCGCCATAGCAGCGTCCGCACGGCAGCAGCGTTTATGGCGGGTGTTGGGGATGGTTGCCGTTGCGGTGGTCACGGCGGTGGTGAGCGTGCTGGCAACACTGCAGTTTCGAGAGCCCACCCTGCCACGAGAAAGACCTGTGCAAAGGTTTTCGTTCGCGCCCGACCATCTTACGAGCGGGCGATTTGGCCACACGGTGATCTCCCCCAACGGCAAGCACATAGCTTATGTCGCCGGTGTTGGTGAGCCGACGCTTTGGATCCGAGATTTGGATCGCGAGGAGGTAAGAGAAATCGAAGGTACTGAGGGGGCGAGGCGCCCGTTCTGGTCTCCTGACAGCGAGTCCGTCCTCTTCGCGGCGGGCGGGAACATCAAGAGAATCTCCGCCCAGGGAGGCGCCGCGGCCACGATTTGCGAATTGCCTTACCGAAACTACTTCGGCGGCTCGCAGAGCCCGGACGGCAACTCCATTGTCTTTTCCTCGGGAGTACCTTTCCAACTGCACGAGGTTTCGGCACGCGGCGGCAGTCCTCGTCAACTGAGCGAGCCCGACTGGTCCGGCAAGGGCCCCAGTCTTGTGCAGCCTCAGTTCTT
The DNA here is from genome assembly GCA_965206655.1 of Bryobacterales bacterium. GTDB lineage: Bacteria > Acidobacteriota > Terriglobia > Bryobacterales > UBA6623 > JAPPLB01. Next base: position 25,299 of record CBDBKC010000036.1, read on the forward strand.
GCCCTTGCCGGCGGGGGGCCGGGTCCTCCTGTATAAGAAAGCACTACTGTCCGGCTGATAAGCGGTGGGCGGCCTGCAACTGGTTGTATAAAAGTGGGTTAGGTGTTGTTTTTTCTTGCCGCGATTTGAGCGGCGGTGCGCCGTTTGAGCGTCATCCGTCCTGAGCCGACAATGGCTCATGAATCTGGGCCGCACCGTATTCGCGCAGTTGATCAGCTTTCTTCCGGATCGCGAGTTCCGGCGCTGTGTGGCCCGCTACGATGGCGACCGGGGCTCGCGCAGCTTCTCCTGCTGGGATCAGTTCCTCTCGATGTCCTTCGCCCAGTTGACCTACCGCGAAAGCCTCCGCGATATCGAAGCGTGCCTGCGTTCGCTTGGCGGCAAGCTCTACCACATGGGATTCCGCGGCAACGTCGCGCGCTCGACACTGGCCGACGCTAACGAGTCGCGCGACTGGCGGATCTATGCCGATTTCGCTCAGGCCTTGATTCGCATCGCGCGGCCCTTGTATGCCCGCGATCCGATCGGCGTGGATCTCAATCAAAGTCTCTACGCTCTGGACTCGACCACCATCGACCTGTGCCTCTCGCTGTTCCCGTGGGCCAAGTTCCGCCGGCGCAAGGCCGCCGTGAAGATGCACACGCTGTTGGACCTGCACGGTAACATCCCCACGTTTATCCGCATTACCGACGGCAAAACGCACGACGTCAACATCCTCGACGAGTTCCTACCCGAGCCCGGCGCCTTCTACGTTATGGATCGGGCCTACGTGGATTTCGAACGCCTCTTCGTGTTCACCCTCTGCTCGTCGTTCTTCGTCGTGCGAACCAAGAAGAACATCTTGCTCCAACGGCGCTACTCGCATCCCGTCGACAAATCTACGGGCGTGCGCTCGGATCAGACCGTCATACTGACTGCCATCGAATCGGCCAAAGTCTATCCGGACCCGTTGAGGCGCGTCAGCTACGTCGACGCCGCGACGAACAAGCGGCTGAAGTTCCTGACCAACAACTTCGCGCTCCCGGCACTGACCATCGCCGAGATCTACCGTTCGCGCTGGCAGGTGGAGCTGTTCTTCAAGTGGGTCAAGCAGCACTTGCGGATCAAGAAGTTCTACGGCGCCAGCGAGAACGCCGTGAAGACCCAGATTTGGATCGCCGTCTCGGTGTACGTGCTGGTGGCGATCGTGCGGAAGAGGTTGGGCCTGGAGGCGAGTCTCTACCAAATCCTACAGATTCTCAGCGTTACCCTATTTGAGAAAACGCCCATTTTACAGGCCTTGCAGCCATCAGACTCCCATGAAAACTTACTCGATCACCCCAACCAGCTGATTCTATTCGACTTCTAACCGGACAGTAGTGATAAGAAAGGTTCCTCGGGTGGGACCGAGCTCTTTGTTTGGGATCTGCAAACGGAGGAGCCACGGGTCCTGGTTGACGGCGGCTCCGCCGTCTATTCTCCCACGGGACACATCATTTACTCAGTGGAGCCGGACCTCTGGGCTTTGCCCTTCTCCCTGGAGACGCTTACAGCGACCGGCGAAGCTTTTCCGATCATTCAGAACGGGACAGGACCAAGCGTTTCGGATGACGGTAGCCTGATCTACAGCAATGTTGTGCGACGCCGGAATCAACTCATCTGGCTGGACTCGCAAGGGCGGAAACAGGGTACGATCGGCGAGCCGCAGAGCGAGATTGTTGGGTTGGAGCTGTCTCCCGATGGTCGCCGCGTAGTCGTTCACAGTTTCGAGGACAGCAATACCGACGTCTGGATGCACGAGGTCGACCGCCCCCTCAGGCAGCGCGTGACCTTTCACTCCGGCTTCGACGGCAATGCGATCTGGTCCCCCTCCGGGAAGGAAATCACATTCCGTTCCACCCGTGAGGGGTACTACGACATCTACACCCGTCCCCCGGAGGGCACAGCGGAGCCGAGACAACTACTTAGCACACCGTTATCCGCGCGAGCCTCCGACTGGTCCCGCGACGGCAAGTATCTGCTTTACAGCGTGAATGGCCCGAATGACCCTCTGGATCTGTGGTACCTCGAACGGAAACAAGACGGCAGCGGATTTGACGCGATGCCGTTTCTACAAACACCGTTCAGAGAGAACACACCCCGGTTTTCTCCGGATGGCCGCTTTGTCGCATACGTGTCGAACAAGTCGGGGCGAGACGAGATCTACGTACGAACCTTCCCTGACGGTGACGACGACCGGCAAGTCTCGGCCAACGGGGGGACGAGGCCCCGCTGGAGCCGCGACGGCAACCAGCTTTTCTATGTGCAGGGCGAAACGCTGGTGACGGCAGCCGTCAGCACAAAACCGGCTTTCACCATTGGCGCCACCACGCCCTTGTTCCAGCACCCGAGCTTCGGTAGGCCCGGCTATGACGTCAGCTCTGACGGCCGGCGGTTCGTCGTGGCGGAGACGCTGGAGCCTGAAGGCGAGGAACCGCCCAGGATCCACATCGTCCAAAACTGGTACGAAGAGTTCCGCGACCGCGAGCAGGAGTGAGTTCCCCTGATTGGCCAAGATGCTCAACCCCGTCGAGCCGTGTCCAACTTGAACAACGATTCGCAACTGTTGCGAACGAGCCGCGATCCCTGCCCACACATGGGACTTCGGCCTGAGCGGCGCGAATCGGGTGCGCGCAAGAAGGCTGCCTAGGAATCGGAGAATCCGCAACCAAGCAACGCGTCGTTACCAATGTAGGTACGCAACATAGCGCAAGAAACGAAGTAGAGAAACCAAGGTAGGTGTTACACTATGACGCCCGCCGTTCCCCCGGAAACTTCCAGCTTGTCATCCACGCTCAGCAACCAGGCCAATGAGGCTCCCACCCGGGCGCGGCACACGTTCCTCTTTCTGGCTTTTCTCGTCTCGTTCATCACGTACCTCGACCGCGTCTGCATTTCCCAAGCCGCACCCGCCATTAGCAGCGAGCTCGGTTTGTCGCAGATGGAGATGGGTTATGTGTTCAGCGCCTTTGCTTTGGCCTACGGCATTTTCGAAATCCCCATGGGCTTGCTGGGAGATAAATTCGGTCAGCGCAAGCTCTTGACGCGCATCGTCGCCGGCTGGTCGCTTTTCACCGTCCTCACGGGGGTAGTCAAGAGCTACGCGCTCCTGCTTGTAACCCGCTTTGCTTTCGGTGCTGCTGAGGCCGGCGCCTTCCCGACGCTCGCGCGCGCTCTCGCCCGCTGGTTTCCGCAAGTCGAACGTGGCCGCGTGAACGGCTTCATGTGGATGGGCGCCCGAGCCGGGGCCGCCCTCGCGCCGCCGATCGCGGCCTGGTGTATCGGCGTTGTCGGCTGGCGTGAGACCTTCTATCTGTTTGGCGCCGTCGGCGCGGTGTGGTGTGTCGCGTTCTGGCGCTGGTACCGCGACGATCCGGCCGACCATCCCAGCGTGAATAAGGCCGAGCTTGAATACATTCAGCGCGGAACCGTCCAGAGTAAGCCCCAAGCCAAACTTCCGTGGACCAAAGTCTTCCAGAGCGGAACCATGTGGGCGCTGTTTGTGATGTATTTCTGTTCGGCTTACGGCTCGTTCTTCTTCGTCACGTGGATGCCAACCTACCTCATGGAAGAGCACGGAATGACCCTGGAGCGCTCGGGGCTACTGTCGGGTCTGCCGATGGGGATTGGCGCGATCGCGTGTCTCGTGGGCGGAACCTTCTCGGACTGGCTGATCCGCCGCACCGGCAGTCTCAAATGGGGACGCCGCATCGTCGGTGTCGGCGGTTACGGCTTGGCCGCCGTGGGCTTCGGCATCGCCGCCCAGTCACGCGACGCCTGGAGCGCCATCCTCTGGCTGTCCTTCGCCCAGGGCGTTCAGGATCTCGCCCTCCCCGTCGCCTGGGCCACTTGTGTCGACGTCGGCGGACGGCTCGGCGGTACCGCGACCGGCTTCATGAACACCGCCTCCAGCATGTCGGCTATGATTTCCCCGATCGTTGCCGCGTGGCTTCGCAAGACCTACGGCTCTTTCACGGTGATGTTCTCATCGTGTATCGTGATCTATTTCATAGCTTCGGTGATGTGGATGATCCTTGATCCCAGCTCCCAAATCAAAGCCGCGGAAGACGAAGAGGTCGACCAGTAGCTAAACGACGTTTGAGCCTCGTGGCTCCCCTGAATCCATAACAAGCCGGAAGAAACCAACTATGTCAGACCGCGAAAAGAAGTCCTATCTCTATCAGCACCACACATGGCCCGAACTCAAGGAGCGCGTCGCCGAGCAACCCGTCGTCGTGCTCCCGATCGGCTCCGTCGAGGACCATGGGTATCACATGCCACTCGACGTCGATAACTTTCTGATCGGCTCGATCGCCGAAGAGGCGGCCAAGCGTGCCGACGGCGACATCCTCTTGATGCCGATCATTCCCTACGGTTTCGAAACCCATCACATGGATTTCCCCGGCACGATCGATATCAAGCAGGAGCACCTGCTCAACTTCGTTCTCGATATCACCCTGAGCGTCGCCCACCACGGCTTCGAGCGAATCCTCATCGCCGACGGACATGGCTCGAACATGCCCGTCCTCGAACTTGTCGCACGCCGCACGATCCTCGAGTCGAACGCCCTTTGCGGCACGTTTATCTGGCCCTCGCTCGACATCGAAGGCATCAACAAGCACCGCGAGTCCGACAAGGGGGGCATGGCGCACGCCGCCGAGCTTGAAACATCGGTCTACCTGCACCTCGCGCCCGAGCGAGTTCAGATGGATAAGGCCGTCAAGGACATCAACATGCCCGAGTCCGACTACATCTGGATGGACCTGCTCAAAGGCTCCCCTGTCCGTTGCATGGACTGGTGGACGCGATTCTCAAAGAGCGGCGTCTATGGCGACGCCACGATCGCCACCGCGGACAAGGGTGAAAAGTTCTTCGAAGGGGCCGTCGAGCACTTCGTCAAGCTTGTCCGCGAATTCAAGAACCGCCCCCGAGGCGAACGCACCGACTATCACAAAGAACCATGGGACAAGCACTTCAAGTCCCTCAGGGAAACCGGCAAGCCGGAGTAGTCTCGAGAGAAGGGATATCCATGCCGCACCGCACGAGCCGCCGCCGATTGCTCCAGCAAGCGCCTGCCGCCATCGCTGGACCTCTTCTACTAGGGACCGGGGCCGTCACGGGCGCCGCCGCCCGGCCCGTTTCCGCGGCGGGGCTGAACGGCTGCCAGCTTCTGCCGGGAGCGGAGTTCTACGTCAGCATTGACAACAAAGGGCTCTGGCCGAATCTCACGAAGCTGCCCAGCGGGGAACTCGCGGCTGCCGTCTACAACCATCCCAGTCACGGCTACGGCAGTAACAGCGATGTCGAGCTTTGGATCAGCGAGGACGGCGGCGTTAGTTGGAACCTCCGCAGCCAGATCACCGACCATCCCGAGGAGCCCAACGCCATCCGAATGAATCACGCTGTTGGATTGAACGCCGCCGGCGAACTGATCGCTCTTGTCAGCGGCTATCACGAAGGGCAGAAGAGACCGGTCCTGCCCACACAGCGTTGCATCTCGAAGGACCAGGGCCGCACCTGGCAGCGTGATCTGCTGGACCTGAGCGAAGTTCCGCACGGCGACATCATTCTGCTACCCGACGGACGGCTTGTTTGTCCGACCTACACTCGTGTTAGCACGCAACCAAAGCGATCCCGCTCGGCCGTCTATTTCAGCGAAGACGGCGGCCGAACCTGGGGGCATCAGCGGTCGATTGCAGACGCCAGCGAGACCTTCGTACTGCTACGCCGTGACGGCATGTGGTTGGCCGTGGCACGGACGAATTGCATCGACCGAATGGACGGCGTCCTGCCACATGGAGCCGGCGAAGTCCTTCTCAAGTCCGATGACGAGGGGCGGACGTGGTCCGATCCGAAACTGCTCTCGCCGCAAGGCCAGGAGAACGCTCACCTGCTCGAACTATCCGACGGTCGGTTGCTGTGCTCGATCACGAGCCGCATCCCCGGCCTTTTCGGCGTTGTGCTACGGATGAGCAGCAACGGCGGCGACACTTGGTCGTATCCGGTGGTTCTGCTTTCCACAGCAGCCTACGATTGGCACAAGACCGACTCGGGCTACCCGTCGAGCGTTCAACTCGCTGATGGAACGATCGTCACTGCGTACTACTTCGGACCCAAGAAGCCGGAGTGGGCTGCTCATGGTTTGCCATGGCATCAGCGGTATCACATGGGTGTCGCTCGCTGGAACTTGTCGATGTGGCCTGAGGACGCCTAGCCCTCCACCGCCGAACCCTTTCGCCGGACGAAACTTCAAGGGCGCGTTTGGTCGCTGGGCGGGGACCGCTCGTTGTCTCTCGCGGCTCTGCTCGTGGATGGTTGCTGGTTAGGGGTCTTCGCGATTAGACGAGAAGCTCCCGCATGGTGGCTGTCAGCAGGTCGTCGATCTTCGGGTCGCACCAAGCCACGCTTACCTCGTATCCGCCCTGTTGATACGACTCTTTAGTCGGGATGTACCAGGGGCCATCGTCTCCGTAGGCGGCGGTCGCTACAAAGCGATCGGGCTGCATCTGTTGGGCCCGCAACTGGTATTCCACGAAGCACTCGCCTGGCAGGTGCAGCATCGAAACGTTGTTGATGTGAAGGCCACTGACGACGATCGGCTCTCCACCGGCGAACCGTCGGAGATAAGCGAGCGTGTAAGAGGGACGACTGCGGTCGACGACGCTACGGCCCGGGTCGGCGATTTGCGCGGCGAGATCGTCGGCGTCGAAACGTGGATGCGGCTCCGGGAGGATCGGCACAGTCTTCCAGGCGATGGACTCGATGGGCCGCGGCTGAAGGGCGGCTTCCGACTCTGAGATTGCCTTGTACATGCGGTCGGTTAGGACGGGGCGCATGGGCTTCGAGCCGTCGTTATACTTGCCGGCCCCGACGTTGCCGCCGCAACCGTTGAAGTAGAGGTGTAGGCAGTCGGGCTCGTCGTGCTGCCGTTGCCGGCGCGCGAGACCGCAAAAGTCCGCGCTGACGCGGCCGTCGCCGTAGTAGCTCATCGGGTGGCAGGCGTAGTAGTGGCATGCCGCTACTTTCTTCTCTTTGTCGTAGAACGCAACGGTCTTGAGCCAGGGGTCGATGGTTCCCTCGGGCGCGCGATGATGCTCGGGGTTGCGCGAGCTGCTTCCACGCTGGGTACCGACTTTGCCGTCCTCACCCAGAATCCGCCGGTTCGATGCCACCTTCTCAACTTTGGCCTGGCCGTGGGCGATGGCGGTGACTTGCCGCGGCTGGGTTAAGGCTTCTCTCACCGCCTCCTGGCTTTTCTCAACACAGCTTTGGAAGAACTTGACGTCGAGTGTCGGCGGTAGTTCCGGGTACTGCGCGACGATCTGTTGCGCGTCCAGGCAGGCGAACGGCGCATTGTGTGGATGGACACTCTGGAGGGCGACGCGGTCGGGGGTGGTGCCGGCGGCCTCGGCCAGCGCCTTGCGCCACGTGATGTGAGCGGAGTTCAGAATGCCGGTCCAATCGACGACGCAGATGACGATGGGCTTGTCGAGGCCGAGCAGCACAAAGCCTATCGCCTCGAGTGGATCGTCCACGTCCACGACCGACTGAATCCAGCCGCCGCAGAGGGAATGACCCAGCGGCGGCGTGACATCAATCTTGAAGGGGCAGAGATGCAGCGCGTTCACGGTCTTCTCCGAGCAACGGCTGGCCAGTAGGCCGGTCCCGGCCAAAGACGTTTGGAGGAAGGTGCGGCGGGCGATGGGGTGGGGCTCGGTTTCTCTTGCCCGGTCGTGATTAGGGTTTTGCATGCTGGTTGGGGCTCTCGCTGTTGCTCTAATGTACCGGCGCGCCGGACCGGTGGCAAGGGGGTTGGGCCGCGGTGGACTTTTGGCGCAGGTGGAGTGCGCGGAGTTTTGCGGGTTGGGGGTTGGTGGGGTTTGTTTCGTATTTTTTGTTCGCGGTGTCTCCTTTCGGGGGCGGGATGCCTTGGTTGCTTGGTTTGGTCAGCGGTTCGGAGGGTCTGGGTCGGGTTCAGAGCCCCTCACTTGCGTTCGGGGTTCGGTTGGGTCGTTTGTGTAAGTGGTTTGGTTTGTGTTGATTGGAGGTTGGTGGGTTGGTTTGGTATTTTCTCCTCTTAGGCGGGCTCTTTCGGCTGGGTCTAGGGATTGCTCCAGGGTTATGGGGGCGTTGGGGTCGTGGGGTGGCGGTGGTGGACTCGCCTCAAACGGGCCGGTGGGGGGAGGCGGGGTGTATTCGGGCTCGGACTGGGGCGGGCGGCGGCGGAGATGGTCGGGGTCGGATGGGGCCGCGGATGCTCCGATTCGGGTTTCGCGACGTTTGGTGAATTCTTGGATGGCGCCGTTGAATTGGCGCAGGAGGCGCGCGCCGTAGCGGCTGTAGGTGTCGAGCCTTCGGTCTTGATGGGACATGGCGTCGCCGAAGATCTCGGTTTCGCGAAGAGCTTCGACGGTTTCGTGGCTGAGACCGGGGCCGTAGATGTTGGGGTCGTCGTCGATGTTTTGCTCGTCAGGGCCGGTGTGAGTTTCGGCCCGGTAGCGGCGGCGGTCGGCGACGGCGTGGATGGTGATGGAGGTTTCGATGCGGGTGAGGCGTCGAAGTCTCCACTCGGCGTCGAGCATTTGGCGGACTAGGGAGAACTCGAGGAAGTTGGCGGGTTGGAGGTCGCGCTCTAGGCTGGTGAGATGGCCGTCGTATTCGTGGAGGTTTTCGTCGGGTAGGACGGCTTGTTTGGCTAGGAGGCCGTGTTTGACGGCGTTTTGCGAGGAACGTTGTTTGCCTTGGTCGGTGCGGGGGCCGGTGGAGTGTTTGGCGTTTTGTTGGTTGGCTTGGATCTTGTCGCGGGAAATATTTTCTTGTGTCATGACGGGGAAATTCCTTTCAGACCGGCATGGGTGCCGGTCGTTGCTGGGACCGCGATGAGTGGCGGTCGTTGCTGTGGTCGGACGGTTTGGTGCGTCGGGTGACAGTCAGCCCGTTTTTCGCCGGTGGGGGTTTGTCGTCGGGCGGACGGGTGTTGACGGCGAAAAAGGGTGACAGTCACCGAGTGACGTTTTTTCTCCTTTGGACGGGCTTGCGAGCCGGTCGTTGCTGGGGGGCCGCGCCTTGCGGCGCGGACGCGCAGGTTGACACCCGCGCCTCCTTCGCTTGGTTCGTGCGGTGACGGAAAGGCCGCGGACCTCGAAACCGAGGTCCGCGCTAGTGTGCCCAGCATGGGCTGAATCTAGTTGGCTGAAAGGAGCCGACCGGGAACTGATGGAGGTAACCGTAGGGAACCGCAAGGCGTAGCCGCGAGGTGAAGCTGAAGGAAGCGGGGAACAAACCTTTGACCGTAGGAACACGAATCGGCAGAGAGGCCGTGTACGGGCGGTAAGCGTGCTAGCCAACGTGAAGCCCGAAGTCCATCCGAAGACGTGCGCGGTAGAGCCGGGCGGTGTGAAGGGAAAGATTCAGCACCTTACCTGGGGAGATCTCCTCGGTGAGAGCGGAGGAGAAGTCAGCAGAGGCCGTAGTAGCGAGGAAGGCGGGTAATAGCGCCGGAGCGAAGGGCCGAAGAACCAAGGAGCAAAGCGAGAGGAGCGACTCGAACCGAGCCGAAAGAAGTCCGGAGTCCCGGACCGAAAGGTCCTTCCCCATCGGGGGAACGCAAGGGGAGCAGGGGCAGGCAGGAACGGTGGAACCGGGATGGGCCTCCCTCCGGCGGCGACGAGGCGAAGTTCGGCGAGACTCATCGAAGAAAGCAATGCACGAAGAACTGATGGAACAGGTGGTCGGAGAGGAGAACCTCGAACGGGCTCTGCGGGCGGTGAAACGCAAGCGGGGCGCGGCGGGGATCGACAAGATGACGACCGAAGAACTCGAACCTCACTTTCGCCGTCACGGCACGGAGATTCGAGCGAAACTCGTGTCCGGGCGTTGGACGCCGAGTCCCGTAAGGCGGGTAGAGATACCGAAGCCGAGCGGGGGGAAGCGACAGCTTGGGATACCGACGGTAATAGATCGGCTGGTGCAGCAAGCGTTGCTGCAAGTTCTGCAGCCGATCTTCGATCCGCGGTTCAGCGAGTCGAGCTACGGGTTCCGGCCGGGACGGAGTGCGCATGACGCAGTGCGAGTGGCGCAAAGATACGTTCGCGAGGGCAAGGACTGGGTGGTGGATATTGACATCGCGCGGTTCTTCGACGTGGTCAATCACGACATTTTGATGCGGCGGGTGGCGGAAGTCATTCGCGACAAGCGAGTGCTGGGGTTGATCGGCCGGTATCTACGGGCCGGAGTGCTGACGGAGGGGGTGGTGGTGCGCAGCGCGGAGGGCACGCCGCAAGGCGGGCCGTTGTCACCGTTGCTGGCGAACATCTACCTTGATGCGCTTGATCGGGAGCTGGAGAGACGTGGGCTACGGTTCTGCCGGTACGCGGATGACTGCAACATCTATGTGGGCAGTGAAGCGGCGGCGAAGCGTGTGCTGGCGGGGATCACGGCTTGGATCGAAAAGCATCTGCGACTGAAAGTGAACGAGGCCAAGAGCGGGGCGGGGAGGCCGTGGGAGCGGAAGTTCCTGGGGTTTCGTCTGAACCGCCAGGGGCAGGTGGAAGCAGCGCCGGAAAGTGTCGAGCGATTCAAACGGAAGGTGCGGGAGATCTGGTGCGGCAACCGCTCGGTCACGAGTCGGCAGTTACGCGACGAGTGGCGGCGGTACGTTCGCGGCTGGTGGGGATACTACCGGTTGGCGGAGCGACGGCGTGCGATTTTCCTACTGGAAGGATGGGTGCGGCGGCACATACGGAAATGTTTCTGGCTGCGCTGGCATGGCGCAACGGGACGCCGGCGGGCTTTACGTCGGTTGGGCATTGGGGAACGGTTGTTGAAACTGGTTCCGGCACGTCGCGGCGCTTGGCGCATAGCGGCGAACGGACTGTTGCAGACAGCGTTATCGAATGCAACGTTGCGGCGCTACGGGTTTGTGATGCCATCGGATCTTGCGGCGCGAACGTAAGGCCGCTGGGTTCAACCGCCGGATACGGAAAACCGTATGTCCGGTGGTGTGGGAGGGTGGCGGGGCCTCAATCCCCGTCACCCGACCCGATCGGGTGCTCTAAACGTAAAAAGGGGGACTCCTGCCGCTTTGGACTGTTGGGTCCTTGGTGCGGCGGCTAGTCCCCGCTGGTTTGCTCGTCTGTTCTTAGGATAGCTTGGGGTGCAAGTTTTCCTGAAGTAGGCGGTTTTGGCGCACACCACGGGGTGATCTTCTAGGGCTCATCGTCTGACCGATCACGACACGCCGATTCCAGTGCGATTCGGATACCTGTCGCGAACAACTTAGGACCGTATCGGCAGTAGGCCGGACTGAGGAGTGCGCTGGGAGGCTACGGGGGTGTGAGCCGGCGCGGCAATGCGTGCTAACGGCCGGGCGGCCTCCCCATCGTCTGCCTCTTGTAGCGCGACGGCGGTTCAAACGCGGCGGGGTCGATGGCCTGCCGCCGGGAGGAGCGAAGGGTCGTCTCCTCGCTTAGCCTTCCGTTTTCGAAAGACTTTGTCGAAACGGGGAAGCCGTTCATCTTGTCGATCTCCGCGAAAGGGCTCTCGGGAAGCTTGAACGGCACGCTGCTACTGACAGCCGACAGCAGCTCTTCGCTAAACTTCGCCATGGCCCGCATGGCTTCGGCCGCCTCATCGCCGCCCTCGACCTTATCCCAATCCGTAATCCACAGCTCACGGACCTTTTGGCCCCCTCGGGTTACTTCGTATTTCACGCAGGGGTAGCCGTTCACCATGTCCCGCTCGTCGGTGCGGGTCACCTCGGCGGGCGGCCGAGGCGGCTGCGCCTGCCCCATGACACCCCCGCGAGGCTTCATCATCTTCTCGATCATGGCGCGCCGCTCGGGCGGCACGTTCTTGAGCTGCGCCTGCATCTGCTGCATGGCCTGATTCATCTGGTTGGTCATGCCGCTCATGGCCTGCCGGTCCAGGACGAAGTAGCCCTTCTTGTCGTGGTCAACGACGATCATCTGTCCGCCCTCTCCTCGGTCGCCCCGAAAAATCATCGTGTTCTTCGGGGGCTGATCGGCCAAAGACTTCTGGTCCATCTTTATCAATCGCCCGTCCACTGACATCTCGGAGGTCTCGGCCTTGGGAGTTGGCCGCCTGTAGTCGGTCCTTTCGAATTGGAAGACCGTTCCGGCGAAACCGTTGCTGATCGACAGGGCGAGCGGTATGAGTACTGAGAGAGCTTGCTTCATGAGGGCTTCTCCGGGAAGGGATGAATCGGCGGGCGAAAGGCGCTCGGCCCCGGCCGGTACTCATGATTCTAGAGGATTCGGACCTGCTCGCCGATGCGGCTTGCGACGATACGGTTCGCGTGGACCCCGGCAGCCTCGTAGAGGCGTTCAATCGGCTCGCCGACGGGCGTGTGTAGTCAAGACCGGATCTCCGCGCCTTGCGGCGCGGGTCGCCCGATTTACATCGGGCGCTCTGTTGCTCGGCCGGATGGTTTGTGCATCGGTGATAGTCACCGAGTGACGTTTTTGCTCCGCGCCTGGCGGCGCGGACGCGCAGGTTGACACCCGCGCCTCCTTTGCTTGGCTCGTGAGCGGCCGATTGGTGGCGGGGCGTCGGAGAAGGAAGGGCCGCGGACCTCAAAACCGAGGTCCGCGCTAGTGTGCCCAGCATGGGCTGAATCTAGTTGGCTGAAAGGAGCCGACCGGGAACTGATGGAGGTAACCGTAGGGAACCGCAAGGCGTAGCCGCGAGGTGAAGCTGAAGGAAGCGGGGAACAAACCTTTGACCGTAGGAACACGAATCGGCAGAGAGGCCGTGTACGGGCGGTAAGCGTGCTAGCCAACGTGAAGCCCGAAGTCCATCCGAAGACGTGCGCGGTAGAGCCGGGCGGTGTGAAGGGAAAGATTCAGCACCTTACCTGGGGAGATCTCCTCGGTGAGAGCGGAGGAGAAGTCAGCAGAGGCCGTAGTAGCGAGGAAGGCGGGTAATAGCGCCGGAGCGAAGGGCCGAAGAACCAAGGAGCAAAGCGAGAGGAGCGACTCGAACCGAGCCGAAAGAAGTCCGGAGTCCCGGACCGAAAGGTCCTTCCCCATCGGGGGAACGCAAGGGGAGCAGGGGCAGGCAGGAACGGTGGAACCGGGATGGGCCTCCCTCCGGCGGCGACGAGGCGAAGTTCGGCGAGACTCATCGAAGAAAGCAATGCACGAAGAACTGATGGAACAGGTGGTCGGAGAGGAGAACCTCGAACGGGCTCTGCGGGCGGTGAAACGCAAGCGGGGCGCGGCGGGGATCGACAAGATGACGACCGAAGAACTCGAACCTCACTTTCGCCGTCACGGCACGGAGATTCGAGCGAAACTCGTGTCCGGGCGTTGGACGCCGAGTCCCGTAAGGCGGGTAGAGATACCGAAGCCGAGCGGGGGGAAGCGACAGCTTGGGATACCGACGGTAATAGATCGGCTGGTGCAGCAAGCGTTGCTGCAAGTTCTGCAGCCGATCTTCGATCCGCGGTTCAGCGAGTCGAGCTACGGGTTCCGGCCGGGACGGAGTGCGCATGACGCAGTGCGAGTGGCGCAAAGATACGTTCGCGAGGGCAAGGACTGGGTGGTGGATATTGACATCGCGCGGTTCTTCGACGTGGTCAATCACGACATTTTGATGCGGCGGGTGGCGGAAGTCATTCGCGACAAGCGAGTGCTGGGGTTGATCGGTCGGTATCTACGGGCCGGAGTGCTGACGGAGGGGGTGGTGGTGCGCAGCGCGGAGGGCACGCCGCAAGGCGGGCCGTTGTCACCGTTGCTGGCGAACATCTACCTTGATGCGCTTGATCGGGAGCTGGAGAGACGTGGGCTACGGTTCTGCCGGTACGCGGATGACTGCAACATCTATGTGGGCAGTGAAGCGGCGGCGAAGCGTGTGCTGGCGGGGATCACGGCTTGGATCGAAAAGCATCTGCGACTGAAAGTGAACGAGGCCAAGAGCGGGGCGGGGAGGCCGTGGGAGCGGAAGTTCCTGGGGTTTCGTCTGAACCGCCAGGGGCAGGTGGAAGCAGCGCCGGAAAGTGTCGAGCGATTCAAACGGAAGGTGCGGGAGATCTGGTGCGGCAACCGCTCGGTCACGAGTCGGCAGTTACGCGACGAGTGGCGGCGGTACGTTCGCGGCTGGTGGGGATACTACCGGTTGGCGGAGCGACGGCGTGCGATTTTCCTACTGGAAGGATGGGTGCGGCGGCACATACGGAAATGTTTCTGGCTGCGCTGGCATGGCGCAACGGGACGCCGGCGGGCTTTACGTCGGTTGGGCATTGGGGAACGGTTGTTGAAACTGGTTCCGGCACGTCGCGGCGCTTGGCGCATAGCGGCGAACGGACTGTTGCAGACAGCGTTATCGAATGCAACGTTGCGGCGCTACGGGTTTGTGATGCCATCGGATCTTGCGGCGCGAACGTAAGGCCGCTGGGTTCAACCGCCGGATACGGAAAACCGTATGTCCGGTGGTGTGGGAGGGTGGCGGGGCCTCAATCCCCGTCACCCGACCCGATCGGGCTTGGTGCGGGCAGGGGTTTCTGTTTTGCGATTCCGACGGAGCCGGGGTGGGCGGGCTTCGTTAAGATGAGGGTCCCTGCAAGATGAGTACCGCATTCGAAGAAGTTGAAAAACTGCTCGCGGAGAGCGAACCTTCCGCGGCGTTCGACTATTTGATCGAGCAGTACCGCGCGGAGGAGAAGTACGCTCTGCTGTTCGAGGCGCGGTTGATGAAGAAGCGGCTCGAGTTGGGTTTGCCTCTGATTCCGACGACGACGCTCACAGATATTGACCCCGAGGTACAACGGGCCTACGACGATGGTTCCGTCGAGGCTGCGCGTGAGGTTGGTGGGTTGTTTCTCGACCAGGGCAACATTGGGCGGGCTTGGCCTTACTTCCGGGCGGTGGGAGACTCGAGTCCGGTGCGCGAGGCGATTGAGCAGATGCCGGAGGCGGCGGAACTCGACGACGTGATTCAGGTGGCTTTCAACGAGCACGTCCATCCGAAGAAAGGCTTTGAGCTGATCCTCGAAAACCACGGAATCTGCCGCGCGATCACCTGCTTCGGACAGTACCCGAGTCCGGAGGGGCGGGAAGAGTCGGCGCGGCTGTTGGTCGACAAACTTCACGGGGAAGTGGCGACGAACATGAAGCGCGTGATCGAACAGAAGGAAGGCCAGGCCCCCGAAACCAACTCGCTTCCTGAACTGATCGAGGGGCGGGATTGGCTGTTCGAGGGGAACAGCTACTATGTCGACACGTCACATGTCGGTTCGTGTATCCAGTTCGGCCCGGAACTACAGGACGAAGCGACGCTGCGGTTACTGATCGAGTTGACTGAATACGGCAAGCGTCTTTCGGAGATGTTTCAGTATCAGGGTGAGCCGCCGTTCGAAAATATCTACGAGGACAATGGGATCTATTTGCGCTGCATCGTGGGGGACGACATTGATGCCGGAGTCGCGCATTTCCGGACGAAACTCGAGAACTATCATCCGGATGAGATCGGCAGCGCGCCGGCGCAGGTGCTGGTGAAACTGCTGGTGCGGCTGGAGCGGTTTGATGAAGCGATCGAGGCGTTTGACCGTTTTTTGACGGACGCTGACCCGAACTATCTCTCGTGTCCAAATCGGATTCAACTCTGCCAGATGGGCCGGCGATTCGATGAGTTGGGGCGGGCGGCCGAGGAGAAGGGCGATCTGCTGACGTTCGCGGCGGCCAAGTTGCAGGAGCAGGGCGCTGGAACCGACGTTTCAACGGTCTAACCGGCATTGACCCGCAAGTGCCTGCCCGTCCGCTACAACTGGAAGGTCTCGACTACGCGGAGTCGATAGCGCTAAGCTATACGGAAGATTCGGGTACCGCGATCGGATGGGTCGAGACAAGAGGGCGCCTTCGAGGTTGCCTGTCAAAGCCAAGGCCAGCCCCTGAAGGGGCCGACAGTTGTCCGATACTCTCTTGATTCGAATATCCCTTCACGAGGTACAGATACTTGGCGCAGCGAAAATCCAGGTCCGCGAGTGCGCGGTCCTTCGACTCGATTAGAGATGACATTATGACTGGGAGGATTCGTCCCAGTGCCCGCCTCCGAGAGCTTCATCTGGCACGGCAGCTCGACGTGAGCCAGTCCACGATACGGGAAGCTCTGTTTCAGCTCGAACATGCCGGACTGGTGGTCCGGGTACCCAATTCCGGCACCACCGTGGCGAGCTTCTCGCAAGATGAGCTTCGGGAACGGATCGAGGTACGGCTCATTCTTGAGGAGGCCGCTTTCCTCCGAGCAACCCGCAGTAGCTCGTCGAAGATGATAGAGGACCTGGAACAGGTGCTTGCCGGTTCTTCGCGCACTGAAGGCGGGTTTGCCCATTCGCAGGCAGAATTGGCCTTTCATCGCCGCGTCTGGGAAGAAGCGAATAACCCGACCCTCTACCGAACCTTGGAGCAACTTACAGCGCCCCTGTTTGCCTTCGCCGGACTGCTGGCGGCACAGGAGGGGCGTGAATTGACCGATTTTGTCGCCGGTCATCGGGTGCTCATCGACGCGCTCAGGAGAAGAGATCCCGCGGAGGTTCGCAGGACAATCCATGATCATATTGTGGGCCTGCAGGGTGGGTTCTTTGGACTGAACGGATGGGCCGAGGTGTCTGACGATTTGCCCTGAAAGTGCCCAGCCCGGAGGAATCCCAACCGCATCAACGGAATCCAGCTATCAGGGCCGGTTCTCTCCGCCGGTGATACCCGAAAAGGCCCCGAAAGTTTACTTGACACAGGCTCCTGCACCTTGGTAGCCTTCTTCGAGGGGTTAGGATTATCGATAATCGGTAGTCCGCCTTGGTCTGGTAGCGGAGGCACTTCGCGCACCCGGGTGAAGCCGGGGGAGGATCCAGGGGAAGTCGCTTATTCAAGGTTCGTTGAACTCTCGACTGCGTCTTCCACAGGATTTGTTGCGTTTTGCGCTTACGGCGCCACTTCTAGTCCGACCGATACCTTAACTTAGTCAACTGAGGTGAGTATGAATCTATTCAGGAAGGGGAAGGGAACCCTTGATCGTTTCCTCCCCGTCTTTATCTGCGTGGCGATCACGGTAATGTTTTCCGTCGATCTCCAGGCTCAGGATCTACGCGGCCAGGTATCCGGAACGGTTACCGACGCCAGCGGCGCTGTTATTCCCGGCGCTAGTGTCTCACTCACAAACGACAATACAACTGTCGCCAATACGACATCAACTAATGAAGTTGGACAGTACTTGTTTGATTTCGTTCTGCCGGGGACCTACACCGTCCAGGTGGAGTTGGATGGTTTCCGTACTTTCGTCCAGCAGAACATCCTCGTCCAGACCCGCGCGGACATTACCGTCAACGCCGCGATGCAGGTCGGCGCTGTCGCCGAGACCGTCACCGTGGAAGAAGCGCCGGTCGCGGTGCAGTTCACCACGACCTCGATGGAAACAACGCTCGACACCAAGATGTCACAGGAGCTTCCGCTCCTCAACCGCAACCCCTATATGCTGGCGGCGCTCGACCCCTCCGTGAACTATCGCGGCGGCGCCGAGAACGCTCCCTATCACCACTGGGCGATGAGCCAGTTGGACGTGGGCGGCAACACTTCGACCAAGAATAATGTCCTGATGGACGGCATCCCGCAGCTTGTCGGCGCCAAAGGCGTCTACACGCCTCCGATGGACGCTGTTTCTGAAGTCAACGTGCAGCAGAACTCCACGGACGCCGAGTACGGCCACAGCGCCGGCGGCACGATTTCCGTGCAGATGAAGAGCGGCACGAACGACTTTCACGGCACGGCCTATTACTTCGGCCGCAACCCGGTGATCAACGCCCGGCCGAATTCGCTGACCAGCAATCCCAGCGTCGACCGACGCAACGTTTGGGGCGTCAGCTCGGGCAACCCGATCGTCAAGAACAAGGTCTTCAACTATCTTTCGTACGAGGGCCAGGATGTGCGTTCGCCAGCGACCGTGAACTTGACTTTGCCACGGCAGAACGAGCGGACCGGCGACTTCTCGCAGAGCTTCAACCGCGACGGCGGACTGCGGACGATCCACGATCCCTTTACCACCGATGGGGACGGCAACAACCGCACTCCGTTCGTGAACAACATGATTCCGCAGTCACGGCTGGATCCGACTTCGCAGAACGTGCTCGGCAAAACCTGGTCCCCGAACAACGCGGGCGACAACGCTTCGGGAGCGAACAACTTCCGTTTGGTGTTCCCGATTACGTTTAAGTACTGGAACTTTACCGACCGTGTTGACTATAACGTTAGCGACAACGTGAAAGTCTTCGGCCGCATCAGCCGTTTCCATACGACGCAGAGCGAGCCGGACTATTCCGGTTCGGTGGCGCAGCGGCGGCAAGGCAGCGCGCGCAACAGCGCACAGGCTTCGGGTGACTTGGTTTGGACCGCGAATCCCACGACGGTTGTGAACATCCGCGGCTCGTGGTCGAAGATCACCGACTCGTTCTCGACTCCTCCGGCCGAGATCGGCGCGGAGGGTCTGGCCGAGTTGTGGCCGAGCAACAATTGGTATGCCTCGCATGTGAGAGACATCCCGGCGGTTCACTTCCCGGAGATCAACGTCCGCGCCGACGGCAACACCTCATTCGGTCGCTCCGGTTTCTGGTTCCAGGAGCCCACGACGTGGAACATGGACGGCAAGGTATCCAAGCAGGTCGGACGCCACTATCTGAAGTTCGGTTCTCAGTTCCGCAAGCAGCTCGTGCTGGCGGCACGCCCGCGCGGCATGCGCTTCCGGTTTAGCGCCCGAGACACGGCGAATACGCACAATAGCCCCAACACTGGTGCCGTCGGTCATGCCTGGGCCTCAATGGCGCTTGGCGTCTTGGACGATTCCACGTACTCCCGCGCACGGACAGTCGCCGTGAACCGGCCTCGTGTCGATGTCTGGGGCTTCTACGTACATGACGACTTCAAGGTGAATCAGAAGATTACGTTGAACCTCGGTCTGCGTTATGAGTACGAGACGCCGATGCTGGATCCTGAAAACCGCCTCTCGCGGACGATCGATTTCAGCCAAGGGTTGCCTGAGATAGCCTCCGCAATGGGGCCGATTCCGGCCGATGTTCTCGCCCTCCGTACAACGCCGCTCGACATTAGCGGTGCTTGGATCTTCACCGATTCCAATAACCGTCGTAGTTGGAACGGACAGAAGAACAACTTCCTACCTCGTGCCGGTATAGCGATTCGGTTGAACGAGCGTAGTGCTCTGCGTATCGGCTACGCGCGGTATGCGACGCCCCCGATCCAGGAGCGCAGCGCTCTGGGCATCCTGGGCAGCACGCCGTATCCGGGCTTCGAGATCCAAGGTTCGCCCCTGCGGCCGATCAACGGAACGCCGAGAGCTTCGTTCGGGGATCCGTTCCCGACCAGCGGGTTGAATCCGAACCCGCTGCCGGAACCGAACGGCCAGAAGTTTGGCCGCTTCGCGACCGTGGGATCGAACGAAGCGATCGGCTTCAACCAGAACTGGAATGCGGGCATTAACGACCGCATCAACTTCACGTTGCAGCAGGAGATCTTCTCCCGCATCGTGGTGGATGCCACGTTCTTCACCAACTTCGGCCACGACCAGCCGTTCAACCAGCAGCCCAACCTGCTCGATCCCCGGATCGGATTCCAGCACGGCAGCCGTATCAACGATAGCGTTGACAATCCCTTCTTTGGACTTCCGGAAGAGATCATGCCGGGGCCGCTGCGGAACCGGCGCACCGTACCGGTGCGGGATCTACTCACGCCGTACCCCCACTACCTGAGCAACGGCATTACGATTCGCGGCGTTAACGCTCGCAGAGAGCGCTACAACGCGTTGCAGTTGCAGGTGCAGCGGCCGTTCGCCAATGGCTTCAACTTCCTGCTCGGTTACAACTATCACCGGGCGCGGGACGAGGGCTTCTACGACGGCGTGGACAACGTGGATCAGAACTTCCAGTTCTTCCGCAATCCACGCGGCCGCAGTAAGTTCACGCTGGCCGGGATCTATGAGCTGCCTTTCGGCAATGGCAAACCCATTGGCAACAACCTGACCGGTGCTGCTCAGAAGATTCTTGGCGGCTGGCAGGTCAGCGGTATCTATGCTTATCAGGCCGGCGACTTCTTGAGTTTTGGAGGCCTCGATGTGAGCGGCGATCCGGTGCTTAGCAACCCGACGAGGGAAGCTCGGTTCAACACGGATGTGTTCACGAACCTGCCGGCGTTCACGAGGCGGAGCAACCCCATCTTCTATGACGGCGTTCATGGACCACGGTTTGCGAATGTCGACTTCATTCTGTCGAAGCGGACGAACATCACTGAGAAGTTGAAGTTCGAGCTGAGGATGGAAGCCTACAACCTCACGAACAGCTTCATGGGCGCGAACCCCACGACGAACGTCAACAGCGGCAACTTCGGACGCATCAGCAGCAAGCTGCGCACGCACTTCGGCCGCTCGCTGCAGTACAGCGGACGTTTCATCTGGTAGACGCCTAAACCAAGTTCAACCTTTAACCCGGGCCGCTTGCCTCTCACGAGGCGGCGGCCCGGTTGTTTTTTGGGGACCGGGGCATCGTGATCTCGGTACCGTGCGTGTATGGGAGAATGCGCCTTAGGACCAATGCTCCTCAGCTACCGGAGAGAAAGGTCCGCTGTACTGCTGTTCGGCATGCCCGCAGCTCAGCGGCATCGGCCTTCGGCCGATCTCGGAGGTCGCGCACAGCGCGACCCGGCACGGCGCAGCCGTGCGCCACGCCCGTATGCCATGCTGCTGCTGGCGTTGATCTGGGCGGCAGGGGGGGGGCAAGCTCAAGTCGGCCCCGAAGTTGTCGCCCACGTCAAGGCCGGGATCGCGGCGCGGCAGGCGAAGCACTACACGGATGCCATCCGAGAGCTTGAGGCGGCTGTGAAGCTTGCGCCTGATCTCGCGGAAATCCATCTCAACCTCGGCCTTGCTTACCACGAACAGGGAGAGTTCGCGTCCGCCGCCGCCACGTTTGAAAGGGCGCTCGAACTGAAGCCGGAAGTCGAGGGCGCCCGGCGGCTCCTCGGTTTCGATCTGCTCACCCTGGGACGGTACGAGGCGGCCATCGGGCAGCTCGAAAAGGCGTTCGAGGAAAGCCCGTCGCCGGAGGTGAGCGCATGGCTGGGCATGGCCTATCTCAAGGCTGGAGATCCCGGCGCGGCAATCCCCCGATTAGAAGCAGCTCTTGAAAGCAAGCCCGGCGATGTCGACTTGCTCTACTACCTTGCGCAGGCGTACTCCGATGTAGCGGCACAGATTCAGATGGCACTTCTGCGTACCGCGCCGGATTCAGCCCGTACCCACCAGGCCATCGCGGACGACCATGCTCTCAACGGCCGTACCGATGAAGCGATCAAAGCGTATGCGGAAGTGCTGAAGCGCGGACCTGATACGCCCGGAGTCCACGGCTCGCTCGGCGACCTCTACCGAGAAACTTCCCGTTACGAGGAAGCTGCCGAGCACTATGAGCAGGCACTGGGGCGGACGCCTGACGACGTGACCCTTCGCTACCACTACGGTTCCGTCCTGTTGCAACTGGGGCGTTCGGGCGAAGCGCTGCCGCACCTTCAAGCCGTCGTTGCCGAGGCTCCCGGCCGTGCCGATGGGCAAGCTGCTCTTGGGAAGGCGCTCTTCGACGAAGGACGATTCGTTGAATCGGAGAAGGCTTTTCGCGCCGCACTCGCCAGTAGTCCCAGCTTGCAGCAAGCGATGTCGGCCCACTATCAGCTCGGACAAATTTTGCGGCAACGGAACAAGCCGGAAGAAGCGGCGAAGCACCTTAAGGAGTTCCAGCGACTGCGGGGACAGTTGGTCGTCGACGAGCGGGATTAGCGGGCACTCCAGGGGCCCGCGGGTTCGGCATGCCGAACCCCTACGCGACAACTCTACTACAGGCCGTCGCGGACGGGGCCTGTTAGGGTGCGTAGGAAGGCGACGAGCGCTTTCTTTTCGTCGGGTTTGAGACGGAGCGGTATGAGTTCGCGGTCGATGTAGGGATTTCGGTTTCCGCCGCGGTTGTAGTAGTCGACAACGTCTTCCAGAGTCGCCAGACTACCGTCGTGCATGTAGGGGGCGCGCTCGGCGACGTTGCGCAGGGTTGGGGTCTTGAAGGAGCTGCGATCCTTTTCGAGTCCGGTGACCTCGAACCGTCCTAGATCCGTGAGCTTTCCATCCTTCCAGGCGATGCCGGTGTTTCTGAACTTCTCATCGCTGATGTTGGGGCCTAGATGGCAGTCGGTGCAGTTGCCGTCGCCTCGAAAGATCTCCAGCCCTTGACGCTCCAGCGCTGTCAAGGCATCCATTTCGCCGTTGACGTAGCGGTCATAGCGCGAGTTGCCCGAGAGGATCGTCCTCACGTAGCTGGCGAGGGCGTGTGAAACGTCATCCTTGGTAATCGGGTGACCGAACGCCTTCTTGAAGTCGGCCAGGTAGTCGGCGTCTTCCTGGAGCCGCTCAACGACTTCCGGCAACGTCATGTCCATCTCTTTTTCGGCGATGATGGGCTGCAGGACCTGCTCTTCCAGGGTCGGGATGCGGCCATCCCAGAAGAAGGCTTTGCCGTAGCCGCGGTTCAAGATCGCCGGCGTCCGCCGGTTCCCTACCCTGCCGAAAACGCCTTCCGCCAAGGGCTTGTTGTCGGTGAAGTTTTTCTCCGGATCGTGGCAGGTCGAGCAGGCGACCGTCTCATCGCGCGAAAGGCGCTTCTCGCCGAATAGCCGGCGGCCCAGCTCCACCTTCGCAAGCGTGAGTGGGTTGTTTTGGGGGATGGGCAGGTAGTTATCGAGCCCCAGAGGAATCGTGAGGCGATCGTCGGCGCGGGCGATTGCCGCCGACAAAAGAAGCGCGATGAGTGTAGTGAGTATCCTCGGACCCATGCTGATCTTCATTTTCGCCCACAAGACACTAGGATAGAAGAGAGGCGCAGGATCTTTTCGCTGATGTGGGCCCTTGCGCTGGAGCACAGCGTACGTTTTCGCGCTCCCGTAATCGGTGTCTTGATGGGCTGCGCCGAGCAACTACGAATGATGAACGACGATGACAGGCGCGCGCGGACGCGGCCCCTTGCGGCCGGCCGCCGCCCGGCGAAATGTAAGAGCGGCCTCGTGACCCGCTGCGGCATCGCCCTGCTCGCTCTGGCACTTCCCTGTCTCGGGCAAGAGACTTCGCAGTCGTCGTCGGATCGGCCACCCTGGGAAACGGCCCAACAGACTCCGGGTCTCTACGACAAAGAAGACGCTCCGCGCGGCTGCAATACACCGGGTTTCTCGCTACGCGGCTCGCTGACGAACGATAATCGACGAACATCCGGCCTAGTGCTTTCCGAGGGCGGCTACTTCCCCCCAGTCCACCAAGGCGAAGCCGCGTTACGGGTTGAGAACGTCCTTTGCGAACGCGTCCAGTTGGAGCTGTCCGGCTGGTATTCCCTCCATGACATCTCCATCTTCAAGGAGAACCGGTTTCAAGCCCGCGGCATCTATCAAGGCTTTCCGGGGGTCAC
The DNA here is from genome assembly GCA_965206655.1 of Bryobacterales bacterium. Classification (GTDB taxonomy): domain Bacteria; phylum Acidobacteriota; class Terriglobia; order Bryobacterales; family UBA6623; genus JAPPLB01. Next base: position 48,823 of record CBDBKC010000036.1, read on the forward strand.
ACTGTACGGCGGCTTCGCCTACTACGACAACCCCGAGGGGCTCTACACTTCCCGATCGTTCTACATGACGGCCGGCGCCGAATACCCCAGCTTTTGGGGAACAAGGGTGCAAGCCGACTACCTGCATGACATCCACGAGAGCGGCGACTGGCTCACGGTGATGCTCTCGAAGACCCACCGGCTGGGCGCTACGCGGCAGGGCGCTGTTTTCAACTACCGTCACGGCCTTGGCGCCACCGGAACCCGTTCTCTACCCGGCAATACCAACACGCCCTCGATCACCGGAATCCCCAGCGTTTTCTACCGTGGAAGCGTTGAGATTCTTGACGGCCCGATCGTCTGGTACGTCGAAGCCAGCCCGCATGTCGGCTTCGTTAGCGAGGCAACCGGGGTCCCGAAGCGTCACTTCCTGGTGGCTGCCGGCGTGCGGCTGGAAGTGCCCTAGGCGGGACTCAACCGCAGCAGACCTTCAGGTGGGAAATGGTGGGCCGATTCGCGGCGCCGCGACACCGCTTGCTCACGCGCGCGGCACGGAAAAAACGCGCCGTTCGGCTGGTTGCAGGGTGGCGGCGGATTGAGGCTTGAGGCGGGCACGGCATGCCGTGCCCCGGGAGATCCTTCAGCATGCCGCTAACATCGAGCAGATCGCCCCCTCGCTTAGGGCTTCGCCTTTCACGATCACTCGACCACCAACGACCTTACCTTGTGAAATGCGCATGCCCCGATTTTGGCTGGTTGCAGCGCGGGGTTCGCCAGTCCTTGTGTTAGCCCACGGCCCACTCACCAGCAAGACCCAGTATTCGGCTAGACTAGAACCGCCGCGACGCCTACGCGGCTCGCAGCCGGGCACACGAGCCATGCCAGATCCCTCGCGCCGCAAACTTCTTCGATTGTTCATCACGGTAGCAGCCACCTCCCCTCGCGTAACGAGGCTCCGTGCCACCCAATCATCTCCTGCGATTGCACAGCAAGATACAGATGGCTTCACCTCATTGTTCGACGGGCGAACCATGACGGGCTGGAGAATGGTTCCGGGGCACGAGGGTCATTGGCGCGCTCTGAACGGAGTGATCGACTACGACGGCCAGAGCGGGGCCAAGACTCGCAGCGACCAGGATCTCTATTCGGAGCAATGGTACCGTGACTTCACCTTCAAGTTCGAATGGCGGTTCTCGTCTCCGCCGAAGATGAAAGCGCATCGAGTGCTCAATCCGGAGCAAGGCTGGGTCCGCACGCCCGATGGAGGGTACGCGAAAGAGCGATACCCGTCCGCCGGGGATAGCGGCGTTTACCTGCGCGGCACTTCGTTGCTGCAAATCAATCTGTGGTGTCACCCGATGGGCTCGGGGCAGGTGCACGCCTTCATGATCGACACCAATCTTCCGCTTGCGTTGCGCCGGGCCTGCGTACCGGTCAAGAATACGGATCGGCCGCCGGGCGAGTGGAACGCGATGGAGATTACTCTGATCGGCAGGGTGCTGACTATCGTTCAGAACGGCGTGACGGTGATTGACAAGATCAATCTACCGGGACGTTTGCCTTATGGCGGTCCGATCGGGCTTCAGCATCACGGAGATCCCATCCAGTTTCGTAAGCTCTTTGTCAAGGAACACCACTAGGACTCGGCAGAAATGCCACAAGGAAGCACGCCGTGAAGACTTCTATTCGTTTGATTGCTCTCGTTTTCTGCACCACTGTGTTAGGGACGTACGTAGCGGCTCAAGAAGCTTTTCCGATCGGGCTGGCGCAGGGTATTCTCGCCGGCGAGGTGAGTGATACGAGCGTGCTGTTGCAGGCTCGGCTTACGTCGATGGACCCGATGGTCGACCGCCACTGGTCGGGAATCATGGGAGTTAAAGGCGTCGGCCGATTCGAGGTTTCCGAAGGCGCGGATTTCCCCCAATCTCGCTCTACGAACTGGATCGAAGCAGTCCCGGAATACGACTTCATCGTCAAAACCAAAGTGGAAGGTCTGAAGCCCGGCACTCGCTATCACTACCGGCTGCACTATGGCCCGGACCAAGAGCAGACGCGGACTTCGAAGACCGCCAACTTCAAGACGCATGCGGGCCCCAACGCGGAAGATGAGATCTCGTTCGCCGTCGTTACCGGCATGAACTACTCGGCCTTCCATCACTACGGGCAACGTAGCCGCTGGCCGCCGTATCAAGGAACCGACAAGCACCGGGGCTACCCCGCTCTGGCTGCGATGCTTAAGATCAAGCCCGACTACTTCGTCGCCACGGGCGACAACGTCTACTACGACGCGCCCGCGGTCGGCCGCGCCGAAACTCCGCACCAGATTCGGCTCAAATACCAGGAACAATTTTCGCAGCCTCGTTTTCTCGATCTATTCCGCGAAGTCGCCACCTATTGGATCAAGGACGATCACGACCATCGCTTCAACGACTCGGATGCGGTTAATCCGTTCCTGCTTTCCGGGCTGCTGCGCACTTCCGACGACGACTATCCGGATGAGAACATCGCCCCGTGGAGATCGGGCTCCGGGCATCTGCCGAGCCACGAGACCGGCATCCACATGTTTCACGAGCAGTTGCCGGTCGTGGATCCGCTCGACCGCGACCCGATCACCTACCGCACCTATCGAGTGACCAAATCGCTGCAGATCTGGCTGGTCGAAGGAAGGGACTACCGCAGCCCGAACGACATGCCTGACGGGCCCGGCAAAACCATCTGGGGCGCGGAGCAGAAAGCGTGGCTGAAGCGCACGCTCCTCGAGAGCGACGCCGCGTTCAAGATCCTCATCAGCGCCACCCCGATGGTCGGACCCGACAGCATCAACAAGCGTGACAACCACGTCAACATCCGCGGCTTCCGGCACGAGGGGGACGAGTTCTTCCGCTGGCTGACCGAAAACGGCTTCCGCGACCAGAACTTCTACGTCGTCTGCGGCGACCGCCATTGGCAATACCACGCCGTCCATCCCAGTGGATTCGAGGAGTTCTCGAGCGGCGCTTTCGTGGACGCGAATTCCATTCCGGGCAGCAAGCCCGGCGACGCCAACTCAACCGACCCGGAAGGGAAGGTCCGGCATGTTTATCACAACGAAGAGCCTACGGGAGGATTTCTTGTCGTCACTGTGCGGCCCCCGTCGACCGGTGGCGCAGCCAAGGGGATCTTCGAATTCTTCGACGAAAAGGGAATGAGCCTATATCGGCACGTGAAGGAGTCGAATTAGCTGCGAGAGTCAACCCACATCAACGATTGCCTTCACCAAGCCCGGCCGTCCGGGCAAGTCACCAAAGCGCTCGGGCACCTCGCCCAGCGCAAGCCGGTGTGTAATCCAGAGCGTCGTATCGATCTCGCCTTCTTCAATCAGGCCGATGATCCGGGGAAACTCATGGCAGCTATTGCGGGTCGCCAGCACGGTGATCTCATTGCGGTGCAGGTGCGGGTCGTCAAATGAAATCCGTCCTTGGACCAGCCCCACCAAGACCAGCCGGCCACCCGGCGCGACATAGCCGAAAGCCGCTTCCATCGCCTGGGCGTTGCCGGTCGCATCGAAAACCACGTCCGCGGCCTGGCCGTCGAATTCGGAAACCACTTCGACGCCTAAACCACGAACAAACTCCCTCCGGGCATCATTTAACTCCAGCACACGCGACTCGGCGCCCGTCAACCGCGCAAACTGGATCACCGCCAACCCGATCGGCCCAGCGCCCACGATCAAGGCTGTGTCGCCGCGCTCGGCTTCGCTTCGAGATACCGCGTGCGCACCAATCCCCAGCGTCTCCACTAACGCGAGTTGATCGAGGGAGAGCTGTTCCGATCGGTGCAGCAACTCGACCGGCACGCTCAGCAAGGGCCGCATGCCGCCGTCAATATGGACACCCAGCACCTTCAAGTCATGACAGCAATTGGGCCGGTTCAACTCGCAGGCGCGGCACTTTCCGCAATTGATGTAGGGCTCGACCGCACAGCGATCACCTGCTCGAATCCCTCGCTCGTTCGGAGGGGCTTCAATAACCTCAACGCCCAACTCGTGCCCCAGAACCCGCGGGTACGTAAAGAACGGCTGACGTCCCGCGAAAGCATGCAGGTCGGTGCCACACACGCCAATGCTGTGAACACGCACCAGTGCATTCGTGCCCGATGCCTCAGGCGGCACGGCTGTGCGCTCGGCGAATTCACCAGGCTTGTTAAGTACGATCTCTTTCATTGCGTGTTTGTAAGACTTAGCGGGGTGGGCAGGATGCGAAGCAGCCTACGAGAAGACTTGCTTTCGAACGAGATACTTCTTCACCGCATCGTGATTGAGCGTGTATCCGAGACCGGGGCGATCGGGCACGGCATAGGAACCGTCTTGCAGCGCGAACGGTTCATTCACAAGGGTATCAATCCAGCTATACGGTCCCACCAGGTCGAACGCCTTGGTGAGGTGGGGCATGCAGGCGGCCACGTGTAGTCCCATGGCGGAACCAGGTCCGTAGGCGACCGTCTGCGACCAACCATTCAGTCCCAGCTCGTGCGCCAGATGCGACATACGAAGGACCTGCAGGTGGCTGTCGTGACCGACGATGGCGTGATCGAGCCCTCGCGCTTCAAATACAGGGACCAGATCCTGGTGCGAGACATGATCCGCGATGGGGAGGTGGATCGACTCGCGTAACCGCCGCCATTCCGACCAGGAGCCCGCGAAGGCACGTTTGTTGATCGGACTCTCTAGGGCGTCCATCGCGTGCCCGCGTAGACGGCGAGCGACTTCCTGGGCGGCCCACGTTTCGCGCAGTCTCCATCGAATATCGGGACGCACGAGCATGTCGGGCACGAGCTTGTGGATGGCCTCGATGCGGTCAACAACGTAGCGAATGCGCTTTTCGTCGGTGTCCTCGCGCGGGGTAATACATTTCATCTTGTAGACGCGAAACCCTTCCTCCCAACCCCATTTTGCTTGTTCGGCGGTGTGTTCAGGTGTTTTGTAGCCGGTGGTCTGCGCCACGAAGATCCGATCGCGGAGTTTGCCGCCCAGGAGTTGCCAGACCGGCACTCCAAGCGCCTGTCCACGCAGATCAAGCGCGGCCTGCTCGAACGCACCCACGAGGCGGACGCCGGGCGTTTGCAGGTTGGTCCGCATCACATCGCGGCCGACCCAGGTGGGCAGATCGGCTGCCATGATTGCGTCAGGCAAGCGGAAGATGCGCGTTAGGCCAACGAGGCCCTGATCCGTCTCAACTTCGGCAATGTAGTTATCCGCGCGTTGGTGCTCGGGCTGGCCGTAGAAGTCGTCGGACCACCACCATTTTCGCTCGGGAACGTTGACAACATAGAGCGTGACACGGGTGATCTTCATCGACCCGGTGGCTGCCTCCTGGCGAGCTCCCCAGCCGGGGTTGGCGCCGAAAAGAGCGGCGGCCGAGGCTCCCAGCGTGGTTTGGAGAAACCGGCGGCGATCCGTCCCGGTTCGCTTGGAATCTAAACGCGTAGTTTCTCGTGTCATGATGCGCAATCCCCTTCGTAACCTACCCTCACCGAAGTGATAGAGAAGTCAACGCACGGAGGCTTCGATGAGATCGAGAGCCTGCCGCGCCGTCTTGTGGAGAGCTTCATCCCCTTCTCGGACCACCTGCTGCAAGTACTCTACCGCTTCGGCCGGGCGCCCCAACGCCGCGAGCGTGAGTCCCAGGTTGTTCCTCGCCATCAGGACGCCGGGATCAATCGCGAGCGTTCGCTCAAACTCGGCGGCGGCCTCGGCATAGCGCCCTTTTTGGAAAAACAACGTGCCGAGATTCAGATGGGCGTCCGCGAACAACGGGTTGGCCTGGATGGCGTCGCGAAAGGCGCCCTCGGCCTCATCGTGCTTTTGGAGATCGATGTAGACGAGGCCCAGGTTGTTGTACCCATCCGCGGAAGGAGCTTCGAACTCGGCGTCGAGTTCGATCACTTTTTTGAGATGGTTCAGGGCCTCGGCGGGCCGATCCATCTCGGCCAGCGCGTTCCCCAGATTGTTGTGGGCCTGAACGAACAAAGGGTCGAACTCCAGCACTTTCTCGAAACTTCGCTGGGCTTCGGGCAGGCGCCCGAGTTTCACTAGGGCCTCGGCCAACTCGAACCAGGGCTCGGGAGCCCGAACATCGGCAACTTGTAGGGCTTTCTGGAGCCTCTTGACGCCGGCCTCGCGATTCGCTGATTCCTTCACTTCCGCGATTCCGAGGTAAACATCTTGCAACTCAAGACTCATTTCTTGCGAGAAGTAGAGCGCCGCCGCTGCGTCAAAATCCTGCCCGCCATCCGACTTTTCGTCAATCGGCGCAAGCAGGTTGCGATCGGGTTTACGCTTCTGAATCAGGTGGTCAGTCATCGCGACACGGACGACGTCGGTCGTGCGGCGAGCAGGCATGTGGCAGGTGGTGCAATCCGGCTGCTCGAAGTGGCTGTCGCCGCTATGGCAACCGGTGCAGGCTTCGCGGTAGTGCCTGACGAGTTGATCAGCCGCAAGCGATTTGTGGGGGTCGTGGCAAGTCGTACAAGTGAGCGCCCCTTCGCTCGCGAGAAAGCATGCCGACTTCCGTAGCCGGTAGGCCGCGCTGACAATCTCGAAATCGTCCTCGTGGCCTGTCCCCTGAGCGTAGTCAAAGAAGGCAGCGTAGTCCCCCAGTGGTTCCCCCGGCCGGTAGGAATAGAATTTTCGGCCGAAATGGCGGATCGACTTGGGACTCCGGAAGGGTGTCTCGAGATGGCACTGCATGCATACTTCCAACTGCCGTTCGTTGCTGAGTCGTGCCGGGTTGACGATTGTAGCTCGGACTTTTGCCAGCGACTCCGGCTGCGCAGCTTCTTTCAGGTGGGCCTCGCCCGGCCCGTGACAGCGCTGACAGTCAATACCCATCGGCAGCAGATTCGGAAAGCGGGGATCGTGGTCCCATCCCGGACGGTCGGTCTTGAGCGTCTGGAGCGGGTACCCGTTGTGGCAAAACATGCAGCGATTCGTAATGGCCCGCGTGAAGCCGGCGTGATCGGGCTTGTCGTACCCCGGCGCCATGGCCCAGCGTTTTTCCTGCGAGTACCAGCCCACCGGCAGCTCGACCATGCGTCCGTCGGGCGAGCGATGAATGTAGCTCAAGGCCCGCTTGCCTGACCCCATAACGTGGGTGACCTGCCTCTCGAGCGCATGGACTTCACGGCCCCGCGAATCCTTCTGATAGCGCCGAACGAAGAACTTTCCCTCGCGCTCGGTCATCTGGTAGTAGCGCTTGGAAGGCTCGTGATAGTAGGTGTTGTTCTTCGACCAATCCGCCGTCATCGCGGCAGAGTCGGGCGGGTAGAAAGCGCGGCCCATGGTGGTCTTCTGATACTGGTCGTAAATGCGGGAGTGACAAGAGCGGCAGGTCGCCGCATCCACGTAGCCGGTTCCATCGGCCTCCGCCCACAAGCAAGCGACGGAAAGTAGGAACGCAATCCCAAGCGGTGTGCCTCGCATCATTTTTTCAGCAACCCCGTCAAGGTATCACTCAACACCTGCGCGGCCAAGTCGTACCCTTCGCGCGTGCAGTGGATGTTGTCGACAAAGAGGCCGGGGTCGCCCGTGGCGCGAAAAGCGGGAACCAAGTCGACCACCGTTGCCTTCTCTTCGCGACCGACGCGCCGAATGATTTCCTGCCGATCCACGGCGGGGGCCTGACCTGTCTGTTGCTGTGTGGGCCAGACCTGAAAGACGGCGTGGCTACCCTTCTCCCGGCACCAAGCGGCGATCAAGCGCAACTGTTCGGCGAATTCGTCGTTATTGAGGCGTTGGCGGTTCCCCGGAGTGGCGCGGCGCCAAAGACGGCTCAGCCGTAGACGGCTGAACTCGCCGCTCCGTTCGGCGGCCAGGAGTTCCTCATGTTCGGCATCGCTGAGATGGTCCCAAATACTCCGACCGTTGGGCCAGAAGGTGACGACGACAAAGTCCGGCGGCTCCGCTGCCTGCTCGAGAAGCTTGAGGCCCTGAAAGATCGAGTAGCCGGGCACGCCGGCGTTGACCGCGCGGACTTTCAACTCTGACTGTCTGGCGAGCTTCGCTTGCGTCCGCGCGGGAAAGGTTTCGCGGTCGTTGACGGGGATGCCAAAGGTGCACGAGTCCCCGAGGAACAGTACAGTCAAGCCGGATTCCCCGTTGCCCGGGACCACGCGATGTCCCGCCGCGTTCGTCGACACGGTGAACGGGAATTCGGCCTCCGGCAGCTTCTCGGAAGCCTTCACCTTTCGAAGGTTCTTCTTGAGCCGCCAGAAAAGATTCTCGTCGGGCTCGAAGAACTGCTCGGTTCCGGGGAAGACATCGAGGTTGGTTACCAGAAAGTCCCAGCGTGCGTTCTCGGCTTCCGGCGGGGCGGCGGGACTTGCCGCGACCCCGAAGAAGACCAGGCAGAAGAAACACACAAGAGTTCTTAGATACGGCGGGCATGTTCCCGAGCTGTGTGCGGCGGCATCCCTGGTCATGGTGAATCCTGGAGTTGCCGCATCGCGGCTTGCGCGGCGGCCCGAAGGCGGGCGTCGCCGTTGTCGAAGGCAAGCTGATAGTGACGACGGGCGCGATCGGTGTCCCCGAGGTGAGCCAACAGCGAAGCGAGATTTATGTGGGCGGTGGCATAGGCCGGGTCCATTACGACGGCTTTCTCGAGTTCCCGGACAGCCTCGTCAAAGCGGCCTAAGTCGCCGAGGGTCGCCCCGATGCCGGCTTGAATCCGCGCTGACCGAGGGTCGGCCAAGAGCGCGGCCCGGTACTGCTCCAGAGCCTGCTCGGGTTTGCCCTGGCGCGCAAGCGCATCGCCTAGATTCATGTGAATCGTCGAGAGCGACGCGTCCCGGCTATACGCACTGCCGGGGATCAGCGGAGACCGCGACGTTGATTCCATAACCGCGTCGGCATCGCCCCGCAATGCGAGGGCTTGCTCATACTTCTCAACCGCGCCGGCGTAGTCGCCCATCTCCGCCAAGACTCCGCCCCAATTGGTGAAGACTTTTGACGAATCGGGCATCAGCTCCGAGGCCTTGGTGTACTCCGCGATAGCCTCGTCCCGGCGGCCCCGCCGCCAGAGCACGTTCCCGAGGTTGTAGTGGGCGTCGCCGACACCGGGTACCGCCGCGGCGAGAGATTCCATGGCCGTGAGTTCACGGTCAGGTGCATTCATCTCGAATGTCGCGAGCACAATCACGACAACGGTCAGATAGGCGGCCTGGATCAATCCGGCCCGCGCCGAGCGCACCTTGCGAACAGCGCTTTGCATGTGGGCTTTCGCGGCGGCCAGCTTCGTGTGGCCGGCACCGTCGGCCAGGGCGATGTCGAGCGCCTCGCGCGTCTCCGGCTCGCGCATCTTCCAGATGAACCCGTCGTAGTAGTAATGCAGCGCGTTCGAGGTGAAGATTAGCGCGAGCAGAGTACGCCCCAACATCTCGTTGCTGAGGTAGTTCGGCAGCAGGTTGATGCTGCCATAGCCGAAGATCATCGCGGTGTATAGGATCGCCAAGCCCCAGCGTGGCCGAAAGAGAAACTTCACGAACGACGTCACGGCCCCGTGTCGCTCGACCCGGTGGCGATTGAAGATCCAAACGATGCCATAGTACTGGATGCAGTGAAACGCCGACCAGACGGTGAATCCGACTAGGAAGTCGTCGATCACAACGTACAGGTAGTACGTCGCGCCGAGAAAGATTCCCATCAATATGAGCTTTTTGAAGCTCACCGGGCGCCCCAAGCGCCACAGGTTCAGGTGGTAGCCCACATAGGCCAGGGAAATGAGACCCGTTACAACCCAAAGGGCCGTACGAACGCCGCCGACAAACCCAGGGTCCAGCAGCGGAAGTCCGCTTTGATAGGCGCGGCTCAGCATATTGTGGCTGTAGTGCGGACTCGCCGCGATGAGAGTGATGTACCACGAGATCGCGAAACTCCAATCAAGCCACGAAGTGACAGTCGCTACCGCTCCGGCTTTCGCATCGTAGATGCGCATGAAGCCGTAGTGCTGCATCAAGACATGCCAGATGTCCCATGCCGCGACAAATAGCAGCAACCCATGCAGGTCACGGCTGTTGAACCACATCGCCGTCACAAATAGAATGGGCGGCGCGAGCAAGAACCGGAGCCGGAAGCGCTCGAACAATTCCTGGTCGCCGTAGGCGCGCAGGAAGGTCGGGAAGTGGTGACCGAACGTGAAGAAGGCGAGGGAGAGGATCGCGATGTGCTCGGAACTCATTACGCCGCGCAACGGCAGGAAAGCAGCAATGACGACGAGCGGCGCGCCGATGAAGAGAAAGCTGTCCCAGAAGGGAGAGATGATCCAGCCGGAGGGCGCTTTCGCGGGAGCGCCCGCTACGGCCGGCGACGGTTGCTGACCCGAGGCTGGGACGGGCTTTCGTGCCTTCTTATGAGCCATCCTGGAAAACCCCTACCACCATGCATGTCGCCGCAGCCCTAGTCTATTGTAGCGAGGCAGCACCTCTTTCGAAGAGGGTGTCGCGCGAGCGGCCGCGCTTGCCGGTAGGTTGTTTCTCGGTTCGTTTGGCCTCGATATCGCCGAACAGGCACTCCGCTCTCCTTAACGAGTCGCGGAGTATCCTTACCGAAGCCGACCTTCAGATCTCCACGACCACCGAAGTCCGCCCCTCGCGCCGCCTTCCTGTTCGAGGCTTCACGGCAATCGTGACATCCTGCCCCAGTGCATTGAGAAACTCGAAAAGGCGCTCCACCGAGAAGTTCCCGGACCGGCCACGCATCAAGCCGGACACGTGCGGTTGCTGAATCCCGAGAATCTTTCCGGCCTGCTTCTGGGTCAGTCGGCGCGCCTTGATGACACGATAGATTCTCAGCATCAGGTCGGCTTTGAGCAGCTCTCGTTCCGGGTGCGGAAATCCCAGATCGGTGAATACGTTGCCGCTGCCCTCTTCCACAGCGCTTTCACTGTTCTGCTTGCCCATTGCTTATCCTCCTCTGGTGATCGCGCTCCGCCAGTTTAAGGCGATTCTTGATGAGTTCGATTTCCTTCCGGGGCGTGGCAACGCCACGCTTGGACTTCTTCTGGAAGGCGTGCAACACATAGATGCCGGCAGCAAACCGAACTGTATAGACCGCCCGGTACGCATCCGTCTCATGCTCGGCCAGGATCTCCAAGACGGCAGCGCCACCAAATCCCTTTAGCGGTTTAGCAGACGGATAGATTTCCCCCCGCTGGGCCGCATAGAGTGCCTGTCCGACATCCCGCCGAACGGATTGGGGAAAGCTCTTTAGATCCTTGCGAGCCGATCCAACCCAGCGCACAGGTTTCGGCTCAATCGCCACATATACAAGTATACATGTTTTTGTATATATCCCCCGCTCCGGAAACTCATGTGTGGACCTGATTGACGGATTTCCGGACTCGGGCAAGAATGGGGTGGGTCCTCCGTGGAACAGCGGCATCGGATCAGACGTACTACCTTTAGACCGGCTCCTGCTGTTCGAGTGGGCCCCAGAAGGGAGATCGCCATGAAGACGACCCTTGTACTCACTATCGCTCTCTCCTTGGCCGCCTCCGGTTGCCAGGCCGTCAGCAGCGTCATGGACGACTGCAAATATGAAGCGCCCCGCTCGGTCACCCTCGACGCGGCGGGCATTCGATTGGTCAAGATTCGCGCCTGGTCCGGTCAACTGGCCATCCAAGGCCGGGAAGACATTTCGGAAGTGCGCGTGACGGGCGAGGCCTGCGCATTCAAAGAGGACCTCGTCGAGAAGGTCGACGTGCGGGCCGAGCGCAAGGGAAGCGAAATCGAGATTAGGGCGGTTCTTCCGCAAGGCCGCCCCTGGAGTGAAGTGGGTCGGCTTGACCTGAAGATCGAGGCCCCCACGTTCTTGCGGTTTGATGTTACCGACGGCTCCGGGTCGCTCGATATCGCGGACATTGCGGGGCTTGTGGTCGATGACGGCTCCGGTTCGCTTGAGATTGACCATGTCGCCGGCGACGTCGAAGTCAAAGACGGCTCCGGCAGCCTGGCCCTCGAAGACGTTCGCGGACACGTCAAGATCAAGGACGGCGGCGGCAGTATTTCCCTCACTGACATCGGAGGCAACGTCACCATCAACGACGGTCGAGGCAGCATCTCGGTGAAACGTGTCGGCGGCGACTTCACCGTCACACGAGATAACGGCGGGTCCGTGAGTCACTCGGACGTCGAGGGAACGGTGTCGATTCCGGGCCGTGGTTAGCCATGAAGCGCGACCGGCGGCCGTCGACAAGGTGGAAGGAAGTATTCCGCAGGCTACTTCTGCGCGGCACTCGCAAGAGAAACACTCTCGTCGGATAGGCGCGACCCCTGCAAGCCAAGGCGATGCGCGAAGGTGCGCATCGAAGGAGTGAAAGACGCGCCCGCGTTGAGCTTGCTTAGGATGCTTTCGAACTTCCGCGCATCTCGATCCAGCTCCTTGCCAACCCGGGACGGCACTGTCGCCTCGGTACCCTTGGGGAAGCCACGTTTAAGTGCTTCCCGGGCTCGCCGTATACGCTCCTCCCGGCTACCGAAATCGGTTGGTTCCGACCATCGATCCGCTTCGGGATCGAAGCTCTCGAGCGCGGTCCACATCGCCAGGTAAGCGGCTGAGCAGTTTCCCAAGGCTGCGTTGTAGGACACCTCTGTTTTAATCATCGGAGGGAAGCCGCCTTTCCTTCACCATCGTACACCCCCTGGGAAACCCTATAGATGGGCGCCGATGTCTGTGCGACTGAGCTGTTGTGTGTCGCCCCAGACTTCGTTCGGCGCGATGAATTCATCGGGCTCCGCGCCTATTTGGGCCGCGACGATACCGGAAAGTCTGAAGACAATGGGCGTAAGCGCGCTCGTAGTGTCGAGCGTCTTGATTTCGTGGAGAGCCTCGGCCAGTTTGTTGTCGGTGATTCGGCCCTCCCGAAACCACTGGTGCGCCCAGGCCCTAAGCGCGCGCCCGACCGTCTCGACTTTCTTAAGGTCCGCGGGCTGTCGGCTGCCTCTGCCAAGCCGATCGAGTTTCGCAAAGATATCGAGAGGATTCGCGGCGGGTGAGTTGTGGGTGGGATTCAGGGCCGTCGCGAAGTAGAAATGAATTCGCCCATTGTTGATGATGTCCGCTCACTACTGTCCGGCTGATAAGCGGTGGGCGGCCTGCAACTGGTTGTAGAAAAGTGGGTTAGGTGTTGTTTTTTCTTGCCGCGATTTGAGCGGCGGTGCGCCGTTTGAGCGTCATCCGTCCTGAGCCGACAATGGCTCATGAATCTGGGCCGCACCGTATTCGCGCAGTTGATCAGCTTTCTTCCGGATCGCGAGTTCCGGCGCTGTGTGGCCCGCTACGATGGCGACCGGGGCTCGCGCAGCTTCTCCTGCTGGGATCAGTTCCTCTCGATGTCCTTCGCCCAGTTGACCTACCGCGAAAGCCTCCGCGATATCGAAGCGTGCCTGCGTTCGCTTGGCGGCAAGCTCTACCACATGGGATTCCGCGGCAACGTCGCGCGCTCGACACTGGCCGACGCTAACGAGTCGCGCGACTGGCGGATCTATGCCGATTTCGCTCAGGCCTTGATTCGCATCGCGCGGCCCTTGTATGCCCGCGATCCGATCGGCGTGGATCTCAATCAAAGTCTCTACGCTCTGGACTCGACCACCATCGACCTGTGCCTCTCGCTGTTCCCGTGGGCCAAGTTCCGCCGGCGCAAGGCCGCCGTGAAGATGCACACGCTGTTGGACCTGCACGGTAACATCCCCACGTTTATCCGCATTACCGACGGCAAAACGCACGACGTCAACATCCTCGACGAGTTCCTACCCGAGCCCGGCGCCTTCTACGTTATGGATCGGGCCTACGTGGATTTCGAACGCCTCTTCGTGTTCACCCTCTGCTCGTCGTTCTTCGTCGTGCGAACCAAGAAGAACATCTTGCTCCAACGGCGCTACTCGCATCCCGTCGACAAATCTACGGGCGTGCGCTCGGATCAGACCGTCATACTGACTGCCATCGAATCGGCCAAAGTCTATCCGGACCCGTTGAGGCGCGTCAGCTACGTCGACGCCGCGACGAACAAGCGGCTGAAGTTCCTGACCAACAACTTCGCGCTCCCGGCACTGACCATCGCCGAGATCTACCGTTCGCGCTGGCAGGTGGAGCTGTTCTTCAAGTGGGTCAAGCAGCACTTGCGGATCAAGAAGTTCTACGGCGCCAGCGAGAACGCCGTGAAGACCCAGATTTGGATCGCCGTCTCGGTGTACGTGCTGGTGGCGATCGTGCGGAAGAGGTTGGGCCTGGAGGCGAGTCTCTACCAAATCCTACAGATTCTCAGCGTTACCCTATTTGAGAAAACGCCCATTTTACAGGCCTTGCAGCCATCAGACTCCCATGAAAACTTACTCGATCACCCCAACCAGCTGATTCTATTCGACTTCTAACCGGACAGTAGTGATGTCCGCTATACGAAGACTGAGCGTCGCTTGCGTTGAATAGCCGGCTTCGACATTCATCGATGTCTGAGTGCCCATACGTGGCGGTTGCGTCTCTCAGCTTCGAACTCAGCGGAAGTTCGTATAAGGCCCGGCGTTGGTATATTCGGTCGCCGCGAGCCCCTCGGTGTCCCAAACGATCGCGCCTTTTCGGAGAGTCATCGCGCAGAAGATCTTCTTGGTCCCGATCATCTTGGCGCGGCCGGAGTCCAGGAACCCAAACTCTCCCTCGCGAATGCGCAGAACGGCAATGTCGGCTTCCGCGCCCTCGCTAAGCGTGCCGAGTTCCGTGCGCCGAATCGCGCGCGCCGGAGCGACCGTGGTGCGCTCGATGATCTGCTCTATCGTCAGGCCCAGGTTGAGGAACTTCGACATCGTGGTCGTCATTTCCGCCCGTGGCAACATGATGCTGCGCTTGTGGATGTCGGTCGAAATCGTATCCGGCAGGAAGCCTTGTTTCAGGGCCGGAACGGCTTTGCGGAAGTAGAAGCTGCCGTTGCCGTGGCCTACGTCGAACAGAATGCCCTTCTTACGCGCCTCCCACATGTACGACTTGACCTTCTTGTTCTCATCGAGCCAATCGAATCGCCGGCTATAAACGTGCGTGTGTATGTCGCCGGGCCGCATGTGTTCCAGCAACAATTCCCGATACGCGCGGCCGGGCTTCGAGCGAAAGTCGACCATCAACACCGTATTGCTCTTCTCAGCCGCTTCCCGGGCGCGATCAACCGCAGTCCAGTTGGCCGGCTCGTAGTGCGCCGTCTTGATGCCCACGATGGTCTCCGGATACTTCTTGACCATCCGCACCGCCGCGTCAACGTCCATCTGTGCCGGGTCGTCCTCGACCTCGGGACCGTACATCCCCGCGCCGACGATATTCAAAAGCGCCAGCACTCGGGTCTTGGCCCTGTCGATTGTTGTTTCCTTGAAGGTCTCGAAGCCCTTGTGCCCCGAGCTGCCCGCGTCCACAGCCGTAGTGACCCCGTGTCTCAGGGAATTGTGATCGGGCTGCAGGTTCAAGTCAGCGCCGTAGGCATCGTAGTGCGTGTGAAGATCGATCAGGCCCGGCGTCACATAGAACTCACTGAGGTCGACCACCTTCTTGGCGTGCGACGCGGGAATGTCTTTGCCGACCTTATGAATCTTCTCGCCGATGATGGCGATGTCGAAGCGGCCATTGCGCTCATTGTGCGGATCGATCACATGACCGTTCTTCAGCAGCAGGTCGATAATTTCCTGCGACGCGAGAGGTGGCGCGGTGAGGCATGCCGCCAAACCGACAACGGTAAAGATAGTTCGTAATGTTCTGTTCATAGCGTCCCTACACGATGGTCAAGGAATCTTGTCATACTCGCCGGCTTCCGTCCACAGCGGAAACGCCCGGCCGTCTTCGTCGAACACAATCTCGCCCGCGCGAACCGTCAGAACGGCCCTCACGCGGCGCGCACCCGTCTTCTTCTTTCCCCAAGCATCCTTGAAAGCGAAGATACCCGTTTCCATTGTGAGTACGGCGATGTCAGCCACCTTGCCCTCACCGAGTGTGCCGATCTCAGGGAATTTGCTGATCGATTCGGCAGGAGTGACCGTCGACCTGCGGATCGCTTCCTGTAGCGGCATGCCAAGCAGCATCATCTTCGAAATACAATTCGGCATGTCCGGCGCTCCGGCCTGGATGCTCTTCTGGTGGAGGTCGGTGCTAATCGTATCCGGTGGAAAGCCGCCAGACATAGCCTTCGATGCGACCGGCCACATGAAGCTGCCCGCTCCGTGTCCCATATCGAATAGGACGCCGCGCCGCCGCGCTTCCCACATATAGGGCTGCACTTCGCCGCCGAAACGGCTGACGACCTCGACCTGCCGGTCGTTGTAGAAGTGCGTATGCATGTCGCCGGGACGAAACTTGTCGAGGACTTTCTCTCGTGTCGTGCGGCCGGTATTCGTCAAGATGCCGCTATCGACGATGATTGGCCGATCGGTCAGGCGGCCCGCTTCGATCGAGCGGTCGATAGCGATCCAATCCGGGTTGCTGTAGTGGGCGGTCTTGATGCCGACGATCAGATCGGGGTATTCGAGGATCTTCTCAGCCGTCTTCTTCGGGTCCATGTCGGAGAGATCGTGCTCGGCCTCCATGCCCGCGATTCCTTTGCCCACGATGTTGATGAAAGCGAGCACACGCGCCTGCGCACGATCAATGATCTTGGCCTTGAAATCATCGAAATTGCGCCAGCCGGCATCGCCGCAGGCAACCAGCGTCGTGGTCCCCGTGGTGAGCCAGACGTCGTCGGGGAAGAGAAACCCCGAATTGCAGAGGTAGGGGTGCGCGTGTAGATCGACCAAACCGGGCGTTACGTAGAGTCCCGAGAGATCCACGGCCTTTGTAGCGGACGATGAGTCGATTTCCTGCGCGACACGGGCTATTTTGCCGTCTTTGACCGCGACATCCGCCGGCCCGTCGATGTCGTTCGCGGGATCGATGACGTGAGCATTCTTCAGTACAAGGTCGTAGGTCTGGGCGGAACCCGTAAGCGCGCAGGCAAGCCCGCAGGCAAGAGCCAAGAGGATCCGGACTGTTGTAGAACCCGTCATTCGATTACTTCGTATTCGCCTGCTGTCTGCCATTCCGGAAACGCCAAGCCGTCTTCATCGAAGACGACATCGCCATCGCGAATCGTCATGACACAGTGTAGCCGACGGCCCGCCGACAGCTTCTTTCCCGCGCTGTCTTTGAGAGCGAATACTCCCTTTTCAAGCCGCAACACGGCAATGTCCGCCACACGGCCCTCGCCCAACGTGCCCAACTCAGGGAACTTGCGGATGGCTTTCGCCGGATTGAGCGTCGCCCGCCGAACGGCGTCCGCGAGCGGCAGACCCAGCGCCATCAGTTTCGACATGCAGTTCGGCACGCTTACCTGATTCATGATGCTGCTGGGATGTAGGTCGGTTGAAATCGCGTCCGGCGGGAAACCCTGCTCGATACCCTTGCGGGCGACCGGCCAGAGGAAGCTTCCGCCACCGTGGCCCAGGTCAAAGAGTACGCCCCGCCTCCGCGCTTCCCACATGTAGGGCTGTATCGTGCCACTGAAGCGGTCGACCAACTCGATCTGACGATCGTTGTAGAAGTGCGTGTGCAGGTCGCCCGGACGCATGATGTCGAGCAGTTTCGTGCGGGTGTCGCGTCCGCTGTTGCTGAGCACGCCGAGATCGACCATCACGGGCAAGTCCGCCAATCGCCCCGCTTCCACGGCGCGTTTCAACGCTTCGAAACCAGGATTGCCGTAGTGCGCCGTCTTGATCCCGACAATCACGTCGGGGTGCCGCCTCGCCTTCTCAGCCGTCCGCGCGGGGTCCATGTCGTCGAGATTGCTCTCGAGGCCCTGTCGGTCGCTCATCCCGCCCCCGACAATGTTCAGCATCGCCATGACGCGGGTCGTCGCCCGGTCGATGATAGTCTTTTCGAAATCGTCGAAGGTCTTCCAGCCCGAGACTCCGGCGTCGACAACCGTTGTGGCGCCCGTGACTAGGGATGTATCGTCGGGATTGAGCGTGCTGCGACGGCCATTCAAATAGACGTGCGTGTGGAGATCGATCAGGCCGGGCGTGATGTAGAGTCCGTTAGCGGCTACGGTCTTGCGAGCCTGCTCAGCGGGGATATCCGTGGCGACCCGCGCAATCTTGCCATTGCTGATCGCAACGTCATTGGGGGCGTTGATCTCACTAGCGGGGTCAATGACGTGGCCGCCCTTGAGCAGCAGATCGTAGGCCGGCTGGGCCTGCGCCGGCTGGGCTGAGACGATCATGAGCGCCACGAGACCCAGGGCGCCCGGAAGCTGTCTCATCGTCAGACTTAGGAAGCGTGTTCCTGGATGATTTCTCTGATGCGGTTGGCGATGATTGTTTCTTCGCCCGCTTGCAGCATGTACGGGAACACGCCCAGCCCCTTCCAGGGAGGGTTGAAACGCCGCATGTCGGAAGCCTCAATGGACGGGCTCCCTTCGCGCAGTTTATTCACCATGGCCTTCAGTGAGAGGCCGAGCTTTTCCTCATCCCACTGCACCGAGAGCCGCGGGGAGTGGCTGAAATCATTGTTCGGGATGAACTCGGTGTAGACAGTCGGAAGGCCTCGCACGCCCTCCGCGATGCGGTTCAGCTTGGCGTACCATTCACGCCGCTCAGCAGCGTGGTCCTTTCGCATGTAAAGTTCAAGGGCCGTTACCAGGCCGATAATCTCCTCTTTGCCGACCTTCGCAATGCGCGCGAAGTAGTTGGCGGGTGCCGCGTTCGCATATGCCTTGTCGATCCACTCCTTCTTGCCCATCAGGATGCCGCTGCACTGCGGTCCGCGAATATTCTTGCCGCCGCTGAACGCCACCATATCGACGCCCATCTTGACGAACTTGCTGAGGTTCTCAACCGGCGGAACTTCCGCCGCCGCATCGAGGATGACGGGCAGGTTGTGCTTGTGCGCGATCTCGACGTACTCATCAAGCTCTACCTTGTGACCCAGTACATGGTGGCTGCGAACAAACGCCAGCGCCGCCGTCTTCTCATTCACGGCCTTCGAGATGTCGTCGGCGGTTTCCACGTCGATAAGCTTGGCGCCGACCATGCGGAAAGCATGATCGTATGACGTGTGATGGATCTTCTGGATGATGATCTCATCCTTCATCCCTGTCAGGTCGGGAAGTTGACGCATCCTCTTCGGGTTGGCGCCCGCCGTGACAGCGCACGTCGACAAACAGAGTCCGCAGGAAGCCCCCGCCGTGACAAAGGCCGCCTCGGCGCCGGTCAGTTCGGCGATGCGCTTGCCGGCCTTCTCCTGCAACTCGTGGATCCGGACGAAGTTACCCGAAGCCTGGTCCATCGCGGCTTGGACTTCCGGCACCATCAACGTGCCGCTAAACGTGGTGATCGTTCCCACGGCGTTAATGAACGTACGCACGCCCAAGCGCTCGTAGACGCTCGCCGTCTGAAAGATTCGGGGAGCGCTTGCCGCCGCGGCCGCGCTCGATGCGGCTACCGGTAGGGCCACGCCCGCCTGCACAAAGTTGCGTCGTGAGACTCGATCTTTCTGTTTCATAGTGGTGTCCTCGTTGCCGTGATCGTTGAGCGAGTGCTAGGCCTTCTTGGCCGCGTCCAGCAGAATCTCCCGCATTCTCATGCCGACGATGCGATCCTCACCGGGGAATAGATTGTAGGAGGCAAGCTCCAAGCCGGTGTTTTTGTTGTTGACGTCGATACGAGGCTCGCCGTCCTGCAGCGCTTTGTAGCACTGTGCGTAGGTCAGGCCGAGCTTGCGTTGATCCCACTTCACGCGCAAATAGGGGATCGGATGACCGCCGGGCCCGGGGATATAAACCTCGGTATCGATCGACGGCACATCGCCGACCATTTTCGCGATGCGCTCCATGAAACCGCGCCACTGCTTTTGATCGTGGTCGTGATCGCGTTTGTGATAGATCTCGACGGCCTTGAGCAGGCCCATGATCTCTTCCTTGCCGACCTTCATGGCGCGGCCGATTGTGTCGCTGTGCGGATTGTTGTTCTTGTGGGCCGCATCGATCAGATCTTTGCGGCCGACTAGGATGCCCGATGCTTGCGGTCCGCGCAGGCCCTTGCCGCCACTGAAAGCGACCAGGTCAAACCCTTCGCCGACGATCGCGGAAAGGTTGGTGGCGGGGGGTAGCTCCGCCGCGGCATCGTTGAACACCGGAACGTTGTGGCGCTTGCCGGCCGCGATGAAATGGTTGCGGTTGATCTTGCCGCTATGCTCGAAGATGTGGACGAAGAAGAGCATGGCGGTCTTTTCGTTGATAGCCTTCTCCAGCTCTTCGGGCGTTTCGACTTCGATGATCTTGGTGCCGGCGGCGCGAGCGGCATGATCAAAGCCCATACGATGGCTTTTCACCATGATGACTTCGTTCTTCATTCCCGTGGTGTCGGGAATGCGACGGACCTTCTCGGGGTCGCCCTGGGTCACACAGGCGGCGGTCGCGAGCGTAATCGAGCTCGCCGCGCCGCAACTCACCATCGCGGCCTCGACGCCGATCATCTTCGCGATGCGCTCGCCGACGGCAAGCTGCAAATCGATCAGAGGTACAAAGTAGCGGGACGCCTCGGCCATCGCATCGCGGACCTCGGGCGATATCACCGAGCCGGTGAGTGTCGTGTACGTCCCGCCGGCGTTGATCAGCGGGCGAACGCCGAGGGCGCGGTAGCTTTCACCGTGGCGATCAGAGAGATAGGCGGCATAGAGGTTACTGGGGCGAAGCGAGCCCACAGTGGAAGCGAGTCCGGCAGCAAGCAGAAACTTACGACGGTCCCAAGAGTTGCGAAAGCCGTTCATGACGAGTCCTCCGGAAATAGCAGCGGCGACGCGGGGCAGGAAGCGTCAGCGGTATTGTAACACCGGCTTGGCGAGACAAGACCCTCAAGCCAGGATGTAGCGACACGCAGCCCTAACAGCGGTGGGAACGCAGACCGCCCCCTTCCGTGACTTGACTATAATGCAGTACGGTAGACGCGACCTATGAGTGTCGCTAACCCCGAAAAAGGAGCCCCAAGACCATGAAGCGACGCGACCTTCTCAAGCTGGTTCCGGCGGCGGTTGGATCGAGCCTAGTCTCAACGGCGGCCGGAGCCGCGCCGAAGTCCACGGGCGGAGGCGCGCGCATCAAGTCGGCCATCTGCGCCTACGCCTACCGTGAAGACCTCGCGAGCGGCAAGATGAGCTACGGGGACGTGATTGACGTGGCGGTCGAACACGATATCGACGGCCTTGACCTGACGGTCTATTGGCTGCCGAAAACGGGCCTGGATGATTACCTGCTCTCGCTGCGGCGCAAAGCCTACCTGTCCGCGGTCGAAATTCCCGCGATTGCCATTCGTTCCGATCTCTGTAAGGGCGACGAGCGCGAGGCGCAGGTCGAAGTCGCGTGGTTGAGCTACTGGGTCGATGTGGCGAACAAGTTGGGCGCCGGCCACATCCGCGTCTTCGGAGGTACTGTCCCGAAAGGCGCGACCGACGACCAGGCGGCGGGATGGGTCGTGGAAATCCTCAAGCGCGCCGCCGAGTACGCGGGGAAGAAGGGTGTCATCCTGGGTCTCGAAAACCATGGCGGAATCACTCTCTACGGGGAGCGCGTTGTCTCGATGGTCAAGGCGGTCGACAACCCCTGGGTTGGCATCAATCTCGATACCGGGAATTTCAAGCGTGATCCCTACCGCGAGATCGAGATGTGCGTCCCCTACGCCGTGAATTCGCAGTTCAAGACAACGCTCCGCTTTGAAGACGGCCACAGCGAGCCCTGCGATTGGGAGCGCATCATGAAAATGTTCGCGGCTTCCGGTTACAAGGGCTACGTTTCACTCGAATACTCGGGCGAGGAGCCTGTCGAAACAGCCATGCCGAAGCATCTGGGCCGGTTGCGGGAACTCAGCCGAAAGTATTCCGCCTAAGGGCCGACGAACCAGCCGAGTCCACGCGGGGATACAGGATCGCGGCGACAGAGAATCACTTTGCGCAAAAACGTTGTTCTCGCCGTCATCGCCTTGGCGTGCCTGCTGGGAATCCTCTACGCCGCCTGGAATCTGGATCTTTTCGCGCGTCTCAGCGACTACGACGACTTGGTCGAGACGATGCGTGGCGAGGGTTCGTGGGGTCCGCTTGTCTGTGTCGGCATTCAGTTTCTCCAGGTCGTTATCTTCGCCATACCGGGAGAAATCACGCAGTTCGCCGCGGGCTACGTGTTCGGCGCTTGGTTAGGGTTCGTCTACTCGATCGCGGGAATTGCGCTGGGGTCGATGTTCGATTTCTGGTTCGCGCGGCTGGTCGGGCGTCCGGTGATGGAGAGGATGATGGGCCGCGCGAGATTGGAGCGTATCGACGGCTTGCTGGGTTCGCGCAAAGGCAGGTCGGCGCTTTTTATCTTGTTTCTCATACCCGGGATGCCGAAGGATGCGATGTCGTATGGGGCCGGCTTCACGCAGTTGGGGATGAGTGAATTCGTTGTGATTTCCGGCCTCGCGCGAACACCCGCGCTGCTGTTCAGTACCCTGATGGGTTCACAGCTCTACGAACGCGACTACAGCGCGATGATCATCACCGGCATCATCGGGGCCGTTGCCGTCGTCGGCTTCTATTGGTACCAGAAGAAATACAGCTTCGTATGATCCGCCTGATGACATGCGACGATATCCCGGCGGGGATGCGTCTTAAGGAATCCGCGGGCTGGAATCAGACAGCCCAGGATTGGGCGAATGTTCTAACTCTTGAACCACGAGGATGTTGGGTCTATGAGTCAGAAGGAAATATCGTTGGTTCGACCACGGCCGTCACCTATGGACAGGACTTGGCGTGGATCGGCATGGTGCTGGTGTTGCCCGAGTACCGCGGGAGGGGAATCGCGCGCGCACTGATGGAACACGCGCTGCGCTATCTCAATGAGCGCGGTGTGAAGTGTGTCAAGTTGGATGCGACGGACATGGGCCGGCCGTTGTATGAACGGTTGGGGTTTGTGGGAGAGACGTTGATTGAACGCTGGGCCGGTACGTTCGACGACGCGGGGCGTGGGGACGATGGGGACTCCCCGTCTGTTTCGGTCGACGTCGCTGACATTGTGGGACTGGATCGAGCTGCGTTCGGCGCCGATCGTTCAGAACTTCTGAAGCGCTTGAGTAAGACGTTTCCAGAGGATGTGTTTTGCCTGCCGGGGGGATATTTGATGGGACGGCCCGGCGCTCGGGACTATTTTCTCGGACCCTGTGTGGCGGATGATCCAGAGCGGGCAAGAACGTTGATCGCTCATTTTCTCTCCCAGCGTGTTGGGACCCGCGTGTTCTGGGATTTGCTGCCCGCGAACGAAGCTGCGGTCGATCTGGCCCGGTCGTTCGGCTTTGAGCCGCAACGAAAGCTGGCGCGGATGGCGCTTAACGGCGGGGTCTGCCAACCTGGAGACATAGGGCGGGTTTTTGCGGCGGCGGGATTCGAGTACGGATGAAAAAATGAACACGACGATTGTTCTCCGAAAGGTGTCGATTCCGTTCCGCGAACCCTTCCGCATTTCAAATGGCGTTGCCGAGCGCAAGGACAGCGTGATTGTAGAGATCCGGCGCGGGGGTATTTCCGGTTTTGGCGAGGCGGGTCCGCTTCCGGGCGGAGCCTATTCGGCTGAGACTGCGGAATCGAGCTGGGACCGGCTTGAACAGAAGCTGATTCCCTTTTGGCTCGAAACGGATTTTAAGGATCCGGCCGAGGTGGGTCCGGCGCTCGATATGATTCCTGGCGAGGCGTTTGCCCGCGCGGCGCTCGAAGGGGCGTCCTGGGATTTAGTCGGCCGCGAGACGGGTCGGCCGTTGTGGCAAATGTTCGGCTCACAGTTGAGGCCGATCGAGTCCGGAGTGGCGATTGGCATCTTCGATACGCTCGACGAGCTTCTCGAACGGGTAGGTACATATCTGGGTCACGGTTACCGCCGCACGAAGATCAAGATTCAGCCGGGTTGGGATCTCGAGCCGATCCGAGCGATCCGTGAGCGCTTCGGAAATATTCCCTTGATGGTCGACGCGAATACGGCCTACACCCTCGACCACTTGGACATCTTTCGGGAACTCGACCGCTTCGATCTGATGATGTTCGAGCAACCGTTTCCCTCCGCGGCGCTGGAGGAACTGGCCGAGCTGCAACGCCAAGTCAAGACGCCCTTATGCGCCGATGAGTCGGCTGAGAGTCAGGAAGCCCTTGAGAAGATGATCGAGTTGGGGTCCGTGAAGATTATCAATATCAAGGTGCAGCGCGTGGGTGGTTTGACGAATGCGCGGCGGATGTATGAGCGGGCCTGTGAGGCGGGGCTCGGCATCTGGCTGGGCACAATGCCGGAACTGGGGGTTGCATCGGCCCAGGGCTTGCACCTGGCGACGCTTCCCGGTTTTAACTTTCCGACGGATGTCGAAGCCTCGGAACGATGGTATGAGGATGACATTGTCGATCCGCTCATCACGCTGTCAGAGAGCGGTCACATTCAGATACCGGACGGGCCGGGAATAGGCTACAGCGTGGATGCCGCCAAACTCGATAAGTACACGCTTCAAAGGATGGAATTTAGTTCATGATTGTTCAACGCCGCTGGCATGACTGGCGAATCGGCGACCGCAGTCTAACGCTAGGCACCCGGACGCTCATCATGGGTGTGGTCAGCCTGGAGAGGCAGGCGGAAGGCGAGCGGATTGATCCGGGGCTCGTGCTCGAAAAAGCGCAGCAATTGGAGCAGCAGGGTGCGGATCTCATCGAGCTTCACACGGGCCCGAACTATCTGGGGTCGCGGCCGATCACCGCGGATGAGGAACTTCGCAAGCTGGTGCCGGTGTTGCGGAAGCTGCGGCACAATCTCGATGCGCCGGTCTCGATTAACACTAGCAACGCGGAGACGGCCGAGCGCGCCATCGAACTCGGCGTGCAGATTATCAACGATGTCAGCGGGCTGGCGTTTGATCCGAGACTGGCGACAGTGATCAATCAGTCCGATGTGGGGCTGATCATAACCCACAGTCGAGGAACACCCGACACATGGAAGCGGCTGCCCCCTGTGCCCGATCTCGTGGCGATCGTGGGACGGGAGTTGGAATCGAGTCTCGGCCGTGCGCGAGCCGCCGGCATTCATCGCAGGCGGGTCGTGGTCGATCCGGGGCTGGAGCTGGGTAAGCGCGGGAACGAGAACTTCAAAATTCTCACGCAGTTGGATCGCCTTTGGCCGCTCCAGCAACCCATCCTCGTTAGCCCATCGCGCAAGCGATTCATGACCGATACGGTGCGGTCGACCGATTCGGAATGGACGCTGGCGGCGGTTACGGTGTCGACCATCGCGATTCTAGCCGGTGCGCACATCGTGCGCGTTCACGAAGTCGAGGCTGTGGCGCAGGCCGTAAGGGTCGCGGACCACCTCTTCGAGCCGGAGAAATGAGCACGTTGGAACGGACGAGATTCGTGAGGCGGCGCCAGCGATCGAAACTCAGTACATCGTTTCAGAAGTTCGCTCAGGTGTTGGAGAGCGCATGCGGTGGAGATAAGACCTCTGGCTGGGTCATGCCGAGTTTGTTGCCAAGCTGCTGAAAAGGGGGGGTGCGTCCTTCTGGCGGGCTCTGAATCTACGCTGGCCGACAAGGGCGGATTCATCTGCCCCTTCAAGGTTTTCGAAGGCAGCGGATTGCCAAGAGATTCTGAAGAGTGCATCCGATCGTGTACTAGCGTTGAAGCCCGAATAGGTTGAAGCCCGAATAGGTTGGCCCAATGGGAATCTTGGCCTAGAGTCACTTCAGATAGGTTCCTATGCGTCTCAGATACTGCACCCCGTAATGGAACGATGCGGCGCCCTCTAGTGTCAGACCCCATTGAGTTACACGAGACCGGAGCGCGCTGGGGGCCATTACCACGTCGGCGCTTCGTAGCCACCGATCCTTCTCCAACTCCTGCAGCCTCGTGGTGGCGGCGATGGCGTCCTGCGCTTTGGCCCGTCGGATCTTGAGTGCCTTCCGATCCAGAAGGGTAAGTCCGACATAAAAGATCTGCGGTTTGCCTCCGCGTGCCATTTCCCTACAGATCGCCATCGGTCGTAGATCCAGTAGGTCCTCCGGGAGCAGCCCGACCTCTTCTTTGAGTTCGTCCAGCATCTGTTCCGTCGCGTACCGATACAGCGTGGGCTCACGGCCCTCGGAGGGCCACTTGGCCACACCGGATGCCGTACAGTGTAGTGCCGCCGGAAACACCCCGATCTTCTTGACGCGCCTAACGATGTAAGGGACCCAGTTCCCGCGTCCCCAGTAGAAGATGAGGGCCGCTACGCCGAGGGTACTGGCCAATCGGCCGTCGTTCAAGGGCGGTAGGCAGTCGCCATATTGAGCGGCCAGCTGAGTCCGAAGACTTACAAACGATGATGGAGCCTTTCGGTCGAAATCCAACACGAGGTTAGTGAAGGCTTGATCGTGGTAGGACGCCCTCTGGACGGTGATGTCCACTGTGCACGCGGAACACTTGATGCTCGTGACCCTGATACAGGGTTCGTTGAAGCGGGTCCTTCCAGCTTTCACCCGAGTCGCAAAGGCCGAGGCGCTGGTCTTCTGCCACTGGCTTGTCCCAGCCCTGCGATTGAACACCCCTTTTCGGACCTTTATCCGGACGACCGAGTCATCCCAAGCTCGGTCGAGCGGTACCAAGTCACCAAAGTCGCAGACCTGGGTGTAGGTCAGCCCTTGGGCAATTGGTTGCTCGGCCGCATATGCGTCGAGCAGGAACGCCGGATCATAGTTGAGATACCGATCGCTCTTGGATTCGACGATCTTGGCAAACCGTGGCTGAAGCACATCGTAAAGCTTTATCGCAAGGTCCACCCCCTGCAACGTGGACGCAAGATCAGGAATAGGTATGGGTATCATCGGCGTTCCCCCTTGTCGAGTTCATTGTCTTGTCCACCCAACATGTCACGGAGCGACCGACGGACGCAACCCGTCCGCAGCCCCTCGACGGAGGGGCTAGGTGCCCGATGGAAACGCCGTAAACCGGTCGGCAAGATACTGCTCGCCCTCTGAGCGCAAGAACATCTCCATGGGTGTAAATGACCGCCAATACTCGGCTTTGTACGCCGTAATGTCCGAGTTGCGGTCTAATTGGACTCGGAAATATGGCAATTTGGTAAACAGATGGGGAACTCCAGGCAGAGGGACGGATACGGCAACCACCAACACTGTTGCGCGAGCATTGGGATCGCCCCGATAGAGGTGCCAGAGGCGATGGGTTCCGTCCATGACCGCACGCACGTCATCGTGGATTTCGATAACTGGCGGCAGCAGAATGGTTGTGGGCCTGTTCGAGCAGATTAGGGTAGGCGAGGAGGTGCTGGTGCCCTGCTTCCGCATCTCAGCAACAATCTCCTCAGAAGGCGATAGCTTATCTTGGCGGATGCACCAGGACGACAGCTCTGCGATTCTGAAAGCATCCTGGTAGACATCTGCATCAGTAATATCATGATAGTGCGGAACTTGTCGAAGCGCGTTGACGACAAGAGACTTAGTAGCAGGTAAGTCCCAAGGGAGTTCTTCGTGTAGTACTACGGGGCGGCTACATTCCCAATAGGCCTTGGCCAGGGCTAGAGATGTCTGAACCTCCTCGAAATCTCGGCGCGGCAATAACCTTCTTGCCGAGTATTTCTTGCCCTCGGGGCGTGATTTCCCATCAAAGATGTCAGCACGCGCCCCAGGCTGTTCCTCCGTCTTAAACCGGCACACGGCAAGTTCTCTTGGGTTGTCGCGATCAAGCACAAGTAGCGCCGAGAATGGCGTCGGTCGCTGTTCAGCGGGTAGCGCTCGAAGTTGGGCACCAGCGAATAGCGCGGCGGCAATGTTCTCCCGGCGGAGCGGGTGCCTCTCTGGCGGCTTGCAGATAATTCGCACCGTGCATCCGCGCTGGACGAGGGCGGCTAGTACGCGATGGAGTTTTCGTTCGCGGAGCCAAGACAAGTCTCCCGCAACTATATCGACAGAGTGTTCAGCATCCCTGAGTGACCGATCCCATAGCCAGTTCACCTCTTCTTTCCCTGTGTACACATCTACACCGGGCATTGAACGGAAGATGGGGATTGCCGCTACGGCCAGGGCAATGATGCCAGCCGCGCCGAGGAGCATCGGTGAGTTGATTATCTGAGCTGCGGATAGACCAAGAACCCCAAGGAGTGAGACTGCCACAGCAACGAGTTGAGTCCATTTCCGTAGACGTTCGGGATTTTGAATCCGCTGCGATAGTCGACGATGCCGCAGCGGTGCCGACGTTACCTGTTCAGGCATGCTCACCCTTGGTGGAAGTCCTGTATCCAGCATCTGACCATGTCCTCTTGGGCGCCTTCCTGTTTGGGCTGACCTGGATAAATCCGGTTCTCGTCGCAGCCGCCGCCAGCCCCGGGGGGACGCCCGGCCTCCAAAGTCCACGCGTTTCCAACAAGAGTACGTGAATCATGCCAGATAGGTCCACCCTGACGGCGTGCTGTTGAACCAGTCCGTCCCGCGGGCCGTGTAGTCGGCAACACGGAGAATAGCGCACGCGTGCGCACCGCCCGAGGTCGTGGCGGGATACGTTTCCGAACTTCTCGCGGGATGTACTTAGCCTTCGAAGGCGGCGAGTAGCTCGCGAACGACCTTCTCCCCATCGCCGAAGAGCATCAGCGTGTTGTCCGCCGCGAAGAGCCGATTCGGGATCCCCGCGAAACCGGGACTTAGGCTTCGCTTGATGACCATGACGGTGTGTGCTCTATCCACGTCGAGGATGGGCATGCCGTAGATGGGGCTGGCCGGCTCGTCGCGGGCGGCGGGGTTGACCACGTCGTTCCCGCCGAGCACGATCACCACGTCCGTCTGCGCGAACGTGGGGTTGACCTGGTCCATGTCGAAAAGCTCGTCATAGGGCACATCCGCTTCGGCCAACAGCACGTTCATATGCCCCGGCATGCGGCCCGCGACCGGATGCACGCCGTACCGGACCTTCGTGTCCCTTGCTTTGAGCTTGTTCGCCAAATCTCTGACGGCGTGCTGAGCTTGTGCTACCGCCATGCCGTAGCCGGGAACGATCGTCACGCTGCGGGCCGATTCCAGGATCATGACCGCCTCTTCCGCTGAAGCGCTCTTGACGCGGCCCTGGTAAACCTCGTCGTCCGTGGGGCCGTCGGCCGCCGCGTCACCGAGGTCGCCGGAAAGCACATCCCAGAGCGAGCGGTTCATGGCGCGGCACATGATCTGAGTCAGAATGAAACCCGACGCGCCTACAAGCGACCCGCTAATGATCAGAACGTTGTTGCTAAAGACAAATCCTGTCGCCGCCGCGGCTAACCCGGATGCCGAGTTGAGGATTGCGATGACGACGGGCATATCCGCTCCACCTACGGGTACTGTAAATAGCACTCCGTAGAGGGCGGCGGCGGCTGTGAGTCCCCAAAACGCCCAAAGCGCTGTCGGGTCGGAGACATAGTAAATGCCCAGCCCGATCGATCCCGCGATAAGAACGAAGTTCAACGTCTGCAAGAACCCGCCGCGGGGCTGCATCGAGATCACGCCCTGCAGTTTGGCCCAGGCAACCAGGCTGCCCGTCAGGGTCGCCGCGCCGATGATGGCGCTCGCCACGCCGGCCGTGTACAACTGAAGCGCCGGAACATCGCCGATCATGTCGGGCGATAACATCGCTGTGATAGCGACGAGCGCCGAAGCGCCGCCGCCGAACCCGTTGAATAGCGCAACGAGTTCCGGCATTGAGGTAAGCGGAACCTTGCGCGCCGCGGCGGCGCCGATGGCCGCTCCGACGACGACGCCCGCGAGAATCAACTCGAACCTGACGATGTGCTGATCCAACAGCGTCGCCACTACGGCGACCAGCATACCCATGGCGCCAAGCAGATTCCCTCGGACGGCCGTACGCGGGGAGGTAAGCCCTTTGACGCCCAAAATAAAAAGGACCGAGGCCACCAGGTAGGCGATATTGATGAGGTTTTGCTGCACGGTAGGTTTACAAAGCGGACGGTTTGTCTAACTTTTGCGTTTGAACATCGAAAGCATGCGGTTCGTGACGAGGAAACCGCCGACCACGTTGATCGTCGCCAGGATGACGGCGCCTAATCCGAGGTAGCTTGCCAGCGCACCCTGATCGGCCCCCGCCGCCACGAGAGCACCCACAACGCTGATGCCCGAAATCGCGTTTGAACCCGACATCAGTGGCGTATGAAGTGTCGGCGGAATCTTCGTGATGACTTCAAATCCGAGAAAGACCGCCAGCACGAAAATCGTTATGGAAATAATGAAGGCTTCCACCTGTTCAGTCTCCTTCTCCGAGCGCCTTGCGCACAGCCGGATGAACGACTTTTCCGTCGTGCGCCACAAGCGTTCCACTGATGATGTCGTCGTCCAGGTTCAACTCCATCTTGCCTTCCTTGACGAGCAGCGTGATGAAGCTGGTGAGATTCTTGGAGTACATTTGGCTGGCGTGATACGACACATCGGAAGCCAGGTTTACAGGACCGAGAATCGTCACTCCCTGATGCACGACATCTTCCCCGGCCCGGGTCAGCTCGCAGTTTCCGCCCTTCTCAGCCGCCAAGTCCACAACCACAGCCCCCAGCGGCAGATGCTCCGCCATCTCTTTCGTAATCAGAACCGGGGCGCGCTTGCCCGGCACGGCCGCGGTGGTAATGACGATGTCCACCGACTCGAGCCGCTTGCCGAGCAGTTCTCGCTGACGCCGGTAGAACTCCTCCGATTGAGCCGCGGCGTAACCGCCTTTGCCCTCCGACGCCTCGGTTTCGATCTCGAGTTCCACGAACCGCACGCCGACGCTTTCGACCTGCTCTTTCACTTCGGGGCGAATGTCGTAGGCCTCGACCAATGCGCCGAGCCTACGGGCGGTGGCAATGGCCTGCAATCCGGCGACGCCGGCTCCGAGAACGAAAACCTTGGACGGAGTGATCGTCCCAGCGGCGGTCATCATCATCGGGAATATCTTCGGTGAGCGCCTCGCCGCCAACAGCACGGCTTCATAGCCGGCAATGTTGGCCATGGAACTGAGCGCGTCCATGCTTTGCGCCCGCGTGGTGCGCGGGATCAATTCCATCGCGAAGACAGTCAAGCCGCGGTCCGCCAGGGCCAGGATCGCCTCCGGTTGCGCCAACGGTTCGAGGAAACCAACCAGCGCGGCTCCCTTCCGGAGGCGGTCCAGGTCTTCCACCGGGAAAGTGGGATGAGCGCCGGGCCCTCGCACGGTCAGTAGAAGATCAGCCTCGGAAAACAGCGCCGCCCGGTCCGGCTCAATGCGGGCGCCTTGCGCCTCGTAGTCCGAGTCCGCGTGCAAGGCCGTGTCTCCGGCTCCTGACTCAACGACAAGATCGACACCGGCGTTCTTGAACGCTCCGGCATCCCGCGGAATCAGGGCTACCCGCTTCTCGTCGGGAAAACTTTCTTTGGCTATGGCGGCGATCACGATTTTGAAAAGACTTCTCCGATATACGTCAACAGGGTGACTGTTCACCCTGTGCGATCGGACCTGCCTAGGTGTTAGAAGGGGCTCAAGAACAACGGCTGGGCTAGTGTTTCGAAAAGACCCCCGACGGTCAATCCGCAGGGCGGAGACGCCGCGTCACTCGGACGTTCCCTCATTCTACCGTGTTACTCAGCGTAGTCCCGCAAAGCGCTTTTTCCGGCGCGCCTTCCGCCGTTGCTTGCGGTCTTCTTCGTGGTCCTGAGCGTTTGACAGCCACGCCTCCAAGCCCCGATCTGAGTCGAAGTACAGCTCGTACTTCAGATCTTCGGTGAAGAACTCACAGGGGCCTTCCTTGGCCGTCCCATAGTCGCGGCAAATCTGGGGGCGGGTCTCATAGATGCCGCAACTATTGTCCGGCTGGAGGTGCTTACAAACGGTTCGGATCTCGATGTACCAGTCACCATCGTCCATCCAAACAGCGACGCCTTCGTGCATCAGGTACCAGCGAATTTGGTCGTAGTCTTCTAATGTCGAAGGTGTGTCGATGGGGAGCGCGAAGTACTTGCAGCAACGGGCGGTGCAAAGGTGACAGGGCCCGCCGTCCTTCGGGTCCGGCATATTCTTCGGATCCGCTCTGAGCAACAGAGACAGTGCCACGAATCCCGAAGGAGCGCTCGGTCTCTCCGTGGCGGAATGATCTCCGTTGGCCGTTAGCTGACTTACCGAACTTGTTTTAGCCACGCACTTCTCCCCTTGTTTCCATGCCGGAGCCCGGATCGGTTCTCACGTTCGCAAGCTTGCTACTGCCGGACAGATCCTAAGCGCAACGTATAATGAATGTAACCTTCTATACAAGCTCAAACCCGCTGCTAGCCGCCGAATATTGCCCTAGTCGAGGTGGCGACGCAAGGCAAAAAGGATTTGATCGGGTCGGGCTTGGCGGCTGGGCCTTCATTCAGCATGGCGAATCAGAACGATCGTAGCAGGCTCTTGCGCGAAGTGCTGGCAGAGCGCATCGTCGTGCTCGACGGCGCGATGGGAACCGCCATCCAGCAGCACGATTTGACGGCGGCTGATTTCGGAGGGGCGGAGTACGAAGGCAGCAACGACCACGTCGTTCTCACTCGTCCCGATGTCATCCTCGACATTCACCGGACTTATCTCAAGGCCGGCTCCGACGTCATCGAGACGAATTCCTTTAACGCCACCGCGAGTGATCTGAAAGACTTCGGCCTTTCCGAGAAGGCGTACGAGATCAACCATACCGCGGCGAAACTCGCCCGTCAGGCCGCCGCCGAGTTATCGACATCCGCAAAGCCCCGCTTCGTCGCCGGCTCGATGGGGCCCACTACGAAGGCCATGACGGTCACCGGCGGCATCACTTTTGAGGATCTCAAGCTCGACTACTACAACCAGGCGAAGGCCCTGATCGAGGGCGGCGCCGATCTGCTTTTGCTCGAAACCTGCCAAGACACTCGAAATATCAAAGCCGGGTTGCTCGGCATGCAACTCGTCTTCGAGGAACTCGGCCGCCAGGTTCCGATCATGGTCTCCGGCACGATCGAGCCCATGGGAACGATGCTCGCCGGTCAACCCGCCGATGCGTTGGTTGCCTCTTTGGCCCACATTGATCTGCTCTCGATCGGCTTGAACTGCGCTACCGGTCCGGAGTTCATGACCGATCATCTGCGGACGATCCACGAGATGGCGCGAAGCGGTGTCTCTTGCTATCCGAACGCCGGGCTTCCCGACGAAGATGGGCAGTACCTCGAAACACCGGAATCATTGGCCTCCGCGCTCGAACGCTTCGCGAAGAACGGCTGGCTCAACCTCGTTGGTGGTTGCTGCGGCACCACGCCGGACCACATCCGGGCCATCGCGCAGATGGTCGAAGGCAAAGCGCCGCGGCGGCATCGTGGTCCGCTGCGCACGTACTACAGCGGCATCGAACTCGTCGAGGCGTCCGAGGACAACCGCCCCCTGCTTGTCGGAGAGCGTACGAACGAAGTCGGGTCCCGTGCCTTCAAGCGCCTCATCACTAACGAAAAGTACGAGGAGGCCTCGGAGATCGGCCGCCGGCAAGTCAAGAATGGCGCGCAGATCATCGACATCAACCTCGAAAATCCCGATCGCGAGGAACTCGAAGACATCGACCGTTTCTACGAAAAAGTCATCCACAAGGTCAAAGCGCCTTTGATGATCGACACGACCGACTCGCAGGCGGTCGAACGCGCGCTGACTTACTGTCTCGGAAAAAGCATCATCAACTCGATCAACTTTGAAGACGGTGAAGAACGCTTCGATCAGATTCTTCCCCTCGTTAAGAAGTACGGCGCGGCCATCATCATCGGCTCGATCGACGAAGACAAGCAACAAGCGCAGGCCATCACCCGCGAACGCAAGCTGGCTATCGCCCAACGGGCCCACAAACTCTGCACGGAAAAGTGGGGCCTGTTGGCCGAAGACCTCATCTTCGACCCGCTGGTGTTCCCTTGCGCTACCGGTGACGAGAATTACATCGGCAGTGCCGTGGAAACCATCGAATCGCTCCGGCTTATCAAGCAGGCGCTGCCGCAATGCAAAACGGTTCTCGGCGTCAGCAACGTCAGCTTCGGGTTGCCCGCCGCGGCGCGCGAGGTCGTCAACTCGGTCTTCCTCTATCACGCCACCAAAGCCGGCCTCGACCTGGCCATCGTTAACACGGAGAAGCTCGAACGCTACGCCGCCATTCCCGAGAACGAGAAGAAGCTTGCCGACGATCTGTTGAAGAATGCACCCCTTGAGGGATCGGACGCTCCCGAGGACTACCGCCAACAGTCCGCAGAGCAAAGAGCCGAGATCAATCAGCATCACATCGCCAAGATCACCGAGCACTTCCGCGGCTCGAAGGGACGCGTCAAGAAAGTCACCGCCGACCTGCCGCTCGACGAACGCCTCGCCAACTACATCATCGAAGGGACGAAGGAAGGGCTTGTCGCTGATCTTGAGATCAAACGCCAGGACGGCGTCGCACCGCTCGACATCATCAACGGCCCTTTGATGGACGGCATGAAAGAGGTCGGCCGCCTGTTCAACAACAACGAACTCATCGTCGCTGAAGTTCTGCAATCCGCCGAGGCGATGAAGGCCTCCGTGAATCATCTCGAGCAATACATGGAGCGCACCGATGTTGCGGCGAAGGGCAAAGTGCTCCTCGCGACCGTCAAGGGCGATGTCCACGACATCGGCAAGAACCTTGTTGACATCATCCTGACCAATAACGGCTACGAAGTCATCAATCTCGGCATCAAGGTTCCGCCCGAGGACCTGATCAAGGCCTATCGCGAGCAGCAGCCTGACGTCATCGGTCTGTCAGGGCTCCTGGTGAAGAGCGCCAAGCAGATGGTCATCACCGCCGGCGACCTGCGCGAGGCCGGTGTTTCGGTGCCCGTTCTCGTGGGTGGCGCGGCGCTGAGCGACAGCTTCACCCGGCGCAAGATCGCGCCGTCGTACGGATCGCCCGTTTGCTACTCGAAGGACGCGATGACCGGTCTCAGTCTCATGAATCGCCTGATGGACGAGGCCGAACGCGATGCCGTTTACGCGGAGCACGCGCCGAGGGCGGACGATCGTCCCACGCAGCGCGAGGAAGCCCCGGTGATCTCGCTGCGGCGTAGTTCGCGGGCCAGCATCGACTTGCCCGCTCTTGGGGCGCCGTATCGCGAGCGCATGAAGCGTGACGTGCCGCAACTCGACGAGGTGTGGAGCTATCTCAACCCGCAGATGCTGTATTCCCGGCATCTGGGCCTGCAAGGGAGTTTCGAGAAGAAGCTCGCCGAGCGCGACCCGAAAGCGCTCGAACTTCGGGCTGTGATCGAGCAGGTCAAAGACGAAGCGCGCGAGTTGATGAAGGTTCGTGCCGTGTGGCAGTTTTTCGACGCGGAGTCAGAGGGGAACACGATTCGTCTGTTCCCTGGCGAAGGCGCAGCAGCCGGACGGGAGTTTTGCTTCCCCCGGCAACGCCGCGAAGACGGACTTTCACTGGCTGATTTCGTGATTCCCACGTCCAATGGAACCCGCGACTCGGTCGCTGCTTTCGTGGTCGGCGCCGGTGAAGGCATCCGTGAGCGCTCGGAGGAATACAAGCAGCGTGGCGAGTACCTCAAGTCCCATGCCATCCAAGCGCTTGCTATTGAAACCGCCGAGGCCGCGGCCGAGTGGGTTCACCGCCGCATTCGCGAGGACTGGGGTTTCGCGGACCCCACTGAAATGACGATGCTCGACCGCTTCAAATCGAAGTATCGCGGCCGGCGCTATAGCTTCGGTTACGCCGCCTGTCCGAATCTTGACGACCAGCAAATCCTCTTCGAGTTGTTGCGGCCGGAGGAAATCGGCGTGCAGCTCACCGACGGCTGCATGATGGAACCTGAAGCGAGCGTGAGCGCCATTGTCTTCCAGCACCCCGACTGCATCTACTTCGACGTCAATAGCTGAGCGGCCCCGTGGGGTAGGTGTCCGCCGGGAACCGAGCGGCTATAGTGAGCACAGGCGCCCCTAGTGAACCTCAATGAGGAAATCCGGCACGTGCTTGCGGGTCTGGCGATCCCCGAGCCCGTGAACCGAACGATCGCTGAGGCGATGGAGCAAGTAGAGCGGAATCAAGTCGCGCCCGGCTTGCCCACGGGTGATGTGGCGCCCGACTTCACTCTTCCCAACCCATATAAGGAACATGTCGCGCTACACGACAAGCTGGCGGAAGGCCCGGTCGTTCTCAGCTTCTTTCGAGGCGATTGGTGCCCTGTGTGCAATCTGCAACTCCAGGCCTTGCAGCGCGCGCTACCCGATATTCAGAGTGCCGGCGCGTCGCTGGTGACCGTTACGCCGCAATCGCTGACATACACACTGTCCTTTCAGGAAAAGGCCGCGCTTGAGTTCGACGTGTTAAGTGACGTCGATCAGAGCGTCATGCGCGCCTATCGAGTCCAGTTTGCGATGCCGGAAAAGGTCAAGGACATCTATCTCGGCGTTTTTGCCCTTGACTTGGGTAAACGGAACGCCGACGGAAGCTGGAATCTGCCGGTGCCGGGAACGTTTATCATTGACCGCCAGGGCATCATCCGGACACGCCACGTAACCGCTGACTTCACGCGCCGGATGGAGCCTGATGATGTGCTGGAGGCGCTTGAGTCGCTGCGCGCCGCGCCGGCGTCCCAAGCCGCGACCGGCTAACGAGTTCCCGCCGGCGAACCTCGATTCGTCAGACCGTCGCCTCGTTAGTTTACGTCGACTGCTTGCGTCCAGTCGTCGTGCAGACGAGTTAGCCGCTGCACGACATCGCGATGTTCGGAAGCGAGGTTTGTTCGCTCGGTAATATCCTCAGTGAGATTTGAGAGGAACGTGGCGTCATCGCCCTCCAAGAACTCGCGGTTCGTATCCCGCGGGTTCACGATGAGCTTCCAATCGCCTTCACGGACGGCCCACTGCTTGCCCGTCTGCCAGTGGAAGATCTCATGCGCGGACTCGGCATCGGCTGACTTGATGATCGGCATCAGGCTCTTGCCGTCGATCCCAGCGCCGGGGAGAGTTGCACCGGTGATGGCGGCGATGGTCGGGAGCCAGTCGACACCCGCGGCGAACTGCCCGCGCACTTCGCCTTCCGGCAGAGTCCCTGGCATGCTGACGATCGCCGGCACCCGGATGCCCGCTTCGAAGAGGCTGAACTTCGAGCCGCGGTAAGGCCCGGCATAACCCCCACCGAACATGGTCCGCTCTTCGGTCGAGTGCCCATGATCCGACATGAAGATAATCAACGTGTTTTCACGCAGGCCGAGTTCGTCCACCATTGCGACTACCTCGCCGACCTTCTCATCCAAGGTCGAAACGAGCGCGGCGTACTCGCGGCGCGGCGTCGGGTAGTACGAGTAGATGTTGCGCCACTTTTCCAGACCCTGGAGCGGGTAGTGCGGGATGTTGAAGGGTAGGTAGAGGAAGAACGGCTCGTCCTTGCTCTCTTCGAGAAAACGCCGCGCCTCACGCATCATCAGGTCGGGGAAGTAGCCTCCGTCCTCCCAATGCTCTTTGTCGTCGACCCACAGGTCATGTTTGTTGGGGCCCGACCAGTAGAAGAAGTGCGAGTAGTTGTCGATGCAGCCGACCTTATGTCCGAAGAAGGAATCGAAGCCCTGATCGAGCGGACCGTTGCCGTTAACGTGCCCCAAATGCCACTTGCCGACAAGGGACGTTCGATAGCCGGCGTCCTTCAGCATCTCCGCGATTGTCACCTGCTGCGACGGCATCCCTTGGGCCGTGAGGCCGACATTGCCCGGTACTCCGGCGCGCTGCGGGTAGCGGCCCGTCAGCAGCGCCGCTCGCGAAGGGGAGCAAACCGGCGCCGCTGCGTAGAACTGCGTGAAGAGGACGCCGCGGTCGGCCAGCCGGTCCAGGTTGCGTGTGTAGAGATCCCGCGCCCCAAGCTTCGCCATATCCAGCGTTCCCTGATCGTCGGCGAACATCAGGATGACGTTGGGAGGCCGGTCAGCGGCCGGCAATGGCAAGCCTGGCCCGAGCAGCCAAATCGCGCTGAGGATGAGTAAACAACGTGCAGTCATGAGCTGATTTTCAGCAGTCCGCGTCCGCACAACTAGCCGTCCCGCGAAAATTTCGTGCCGGTCTTCTCCGCGTGACGCTCCCGAGCGAGTTCAATCAGGCGATCGATGAGTTCCGAGTAGCTCAGACCGCCAGCTTCCCACAGTTTGGGGTACATGCTGATCGATGTGAACCCGGGCATGGTGTTGATTTCGTTCAGCAGGATGCGCCCGGTGTTGTCTTCGAGGAAGAAGTCGACTCGCGCCAAGCCTGAGCACTCGATCGCCTGGAAGGTGCCGATCGCCATGCGTTGTATTTCCTTGGTTTGTTCGTCGCTCAGCGGAGCAGGGATCACAAGCTCGGACGTGTCGTCGAGATACTTTGCCTCATAGCTATAGAACTCTGCTTTCGGTTTGATCTCACCCGGCGGCGAAGCCCGCGGATCGTCGTTCCCGAGCACGGAGCATTCGATTTCGCGCCCTTGAATCGCCGGCTCGACGATGAGTTTGCGGTCGAACTCGGCGGCGAAGTCGAGGGCTTTTTGAAGTGCTTGCTGATCCGACGCTTTGGAGATTCCGACCGAGGAACCCAGGTTCGCCGGCTTGACGAACATCGGATAGCCGAAGCGCTCCTCGAGTTCGGGGATCGCTGCGGCGAGATGGGCACGCAAGATGGCGACGTGATCGACCGTCGCCAGACCGCGCTCCCGAAACAAGCGCTTCATGATGTCTTTATCCATACCGGCGGCGGACGCCAATACGCCCGCACCCACGTAGGCCACGTCGGCAAGTTCCAACAGTCCCTGGATCGTGCCGTCCTCGCCAAAAGTCCCATGTAGGACAGGGAACACGACGTCGACACCGGAAGAGGCGCCCGGCTCCCGGGAAAGAGTCACCGCGGTCTCCGTAACGAGTGGGCTCGCGGCGTCCGCCGGTAGCAGAACAGCGGATTCGGCGGGCGGCAACCAGCGGCCCTCTCGAGTGATCGCAACCGGAATCACATCGTACTTCGTTCGGTCGAGCGTCTGAATCACGGATGCCGCGGAGCGGATCGACACTTCGTGTTCGCCGGAACGTCCGCCGAAGAGAACTGCGATGCGAGTTTTCGCCACGGGCTTCTTGTCTAGGGGTGCATCCGATAGAGCATGCGCGGAAAGGCGATGGTTTCTCGAACGTGTTCAATTCCGCAGATCCAGGCGACACAGCGTTCGATGCCGAGGCCGAATCCTCCGTGCGGTACCGTACCGTACTTGCGCAGATCGAGATACCACTCAAACGGTTCCCGCGGCAGATTGTGCTCTTCGAGCTTCTGAACGAGCAAATCGTAATCGTGAATGCGCTGCCCGCCGCCGATCACTTCTCCGTATCCTTCGGGCGCCAACACATCCATGCCCAACGCCAATTCGGGGCGCTCCGCGTCAGGCTGCATGTAGAACGCCTTGATGGCCATCGGAAAACGGTGGACCATCACGGGCCGATCGAAGTCTTCGCTGAGGACCGTTTCGTCGTGTCCGCCGAAATCACCGCCCCATTCGAAGTCGACGTCTTTGTTGCGCAGGCGCTCGACAGCTTCGTCGTAGCTGATGCGGGGGAACGGCTTCCTGACATTCTCGAGTTTGGAGGTGTCGCGCTCGATGACTTTCAGCTCCTCCGCCTTGGCTTTGAGAACCCGTTGGATGACGTATTCAAGGAAGTCTTCCGCCAGGTCCATCACGTCATCGATCGCGGCGTAAGCCATCTCGGGCTCAACCATCCAGAATTCGGTCAGGTGGCGACGGGTCTTTGATTTTTCGGCACGGAAAGTGGGGCCGAAGCAGTACGTCTTGCCGAGGGCGGCGGCGGTGGCCTCGTTATAGAGCTGTCCTGATTGCGCCAGATAGGCGCTGCCGTAGTCAAAGTACGGGACCTCGAACAGAGTGGTCGTTCCCTCACAAGCGGCAGGAGTTAGGATCGGCGTATCGACCAGAGTGAAGCCGTTGTCGTCGAAGTAGTCCCGCACCGACCGGATGACTTCATGCCGAATCCGTAGGATCGCATGCTGCCGGCGGCTACGAAGCCACAGGTGCCGATGGTCCATCAAGAAGTCGACGCCGTGCTCTTTGGGGGTGATGGGGAAAGGTTCGTCGGCGGAAACCTGCTGATGGACCTTGAGGTCTTGCACCTCCATCTCATAGCCGCCGGGCGCCCGTTCCTCTTTGCGAAGCGCACCCGTCACGTCGAGCGACGACTCATGTGTGAGGTGCCGGCAGAGGTCGAATAACTCTGGTGCAACCGCGGCCTTTACTACCACGCCTTGCATGAACCCTGTACCGTCGCGAAACGTCGGGAAGGCGATCTTACCCGAGCGGCGCAGGTTGTGGAGCCATCCCTGGAGCCGTACCACCTGACCGTCGAACTCCGGTGCTTTTGCGATCGTTATGAGCGGAGGAGCGTCCGCCATCTACAACTCCTCCAGCAGGTCCATCGAGCGTCGCGCGTCGTCCAGGGCGTTCTCCATCTCCTCATCTTCGCGTAACTCCATGACCAGAGGTACATCCCCCGGTAGCGACCGCAGGCGGTTCATCATCGGCTCCCAATCGATCGAGCCGCCCTTCCTCAGAAGGGGGAAAAGGTGCGAGTCATCTTTCCCATCGTTGTCGTGAACGTGAGTCGACCGGATGCGGTCTTTCATTAGCTCGAATTCCTGTTCGACATTGCCTTGAAGCTGGGCGTGCCCGGTATCAAAGCAAAACGAGAGCGGTAGATGGGTGGACTGAACGAAGGTGCGAAGGCGCCGGGCCGACGAATAAACGTTGGGAGTATTCTCCAATAGGATCTCCACGCCCAACTGTTTACCGAACACGATCAGTTCATCCAGGCAATTGAACGCTGCCTCCACCTGCGCCTCGTCGTATTCCTCCTCGTTCATGCCGACGTGCTGGATGAGGTAACGAAACGGGATGGAGTCGGCGATTTCGATCGCGCGTTTGATCTCATCCGTCACCTCGATGCGCCTCGCCTTCGAGGTTGCCGTCAGCGAAACGACTGAGTGAGGGCCGCTCCGCCCCCATGAATCGTCACTGAAAAGCGGCGAGTGGATGGAGTGTAGCTTCAAATCCGAATCGCGAAACCAATACCGCAGTTCATCAATTTGGCTTTGGTTGTGATAGTCCAGATGCTGCCGCGCGCAGAAGAACTCGACCTCATCAATGCCGCTCTTGAGGATGCGGTCCAGCAGGGCTACCGTCATCCGCTCCTCGACAAAAAGATACGTGGAAAGAACTCGTCGCACGATGGGCCGCTAGCGGCCGGACAACCCGGAAAGGCAATCCAACCTGATTCTAGCCAAAGTATAGGCTACTGACCCATCGGGCGGAGCAGGGGCGCGATCGAGAGATCTGTGGAGGCTAGAATTCAATCGCGATCGTCACGAAGTCCGACCATCCGTTACTCGTAACGAGCGCCACCGGCACAGCGGGTCCGACGATGTTGAGAGCCGGCACCGTCACGTTGATCTGATAGAGGCTGACGAAGTTGGGCGCCCCACCGGCATAGACGACCGTTCCGGCCCGTGGCACGAATCCGAAGATCACCTGGATGCCCAGGTCAGTGGCCCGCGCGAGCGGTTCGGCCGCCGGCGCGGGGAATCCGTCGGCCAGCGGCGGACTGACGTCGCCCAGGCCGGTCAGGAAGATACTCACGAAATCACCCTCCGACGCCGGGTTCTCGGGGGAGATCGCTTCGAACGTGAACGAGTCGACAATGATTCCCGCTCCGAGCCCGTTCTGGGAGAGTGAAAAAATGCCTGGACTGGTTGCCGCCAGGGGAACTTGGACGCTGTTGGAAGCAACCCCGTTGTTGGTAACGACGATCGTGGCCGTGCTTCCCGTGGTTGCGAACGGCACTTGTGCCCGGATAGCGCCGGGCGCAACGAAGAACAGCGGCGCGGGGACGCCGTTGATTGTGACACTTACGTTGTTCAAGATCGTCGGCAATGGGCTGACGAGGGCCCCGGTCGTCGTCGTCGACAAGCCTGTGCCAACCAGAGCGACAAGTGTGCCCGCGGCAATCGGATACGTTGGCGGGGCAAAGGAAGCTCCGTTCACCACGCCAAGCGGGTTCAGAAAGACTCCCTCGCCGGTCAACGCGGGCATCCTGATCGCGATAAAGAGGCCATGGAAGAAGCTGGTCGCGGTCAGCGCGTTGACTTGAGCTCCCACCGCCGCTTGGGGGACGCCCGCCGCTCCCTTCGCCGTACTGGGCGCTCCCAGACCCATGTTGATAGCGTCGGCCTCCAGCGTCGCCGCGAGTTGCCCTTGGCTATTCGCGTTGATTTCATAACTGTTGACGGTGCTGAAATCGCTTACGAAGCCATCCGCGGAGAGCCGCTCGGAGATCGTTGCTACACCGGCGCCAAGCGTTGCGAGACCCCCGGTGGCTGCCGTGAAGCTCCCAAACTCGGGATCCAGAATGACCTCGGCGAACCAGTAGTTGCCCGCCCAATCGCTATCGTCGGCCGAATCGCTCAGGTTGCGAATGGCCACGAATATCTCTCTTCCGCCGGTCTCCGTCGAGTACCCGATCAGGAAGTTTCCGTTCGCGGAGACGAAGACACTGCGCGCACCGCTGAAAAGCGTACTGCCGCCGCCGAGGTCCGCCGTTCCCGTGCCATCGGCCGAAATCGCGTATGTCGCCCCGGCATTCGCCTGTTCTACGTTTACTTCACCGGCGTTGATAGCGTGGCCACGAGCCGTCAGAGTGGTGAAGGCCCCGGCACCGTCGGGCTCAAGGCTCAGCAGCGCGGTTGTCAACGCGGCGTCCGTCCCACCTGGAAAAGCAAATGTGCCGCCGGTATAAGAGCCCGACAACACGCTATTGTCAACGCTTGTCGGCGCCTTAATTGCCATGAACAAGTCGTACGAGCCGTCCGTGGTTTCGGTCGTCGTACCGATAATCGCCTCCATCTCCGCCCCGAGACGGGCATTGATCTCCAGTGTGCCGTCGATCGGATTGGTCAGCGTCGTGAAACCGTTCGCTTCGACAGCGTAGCTACCAGCTCCGGCACTCGCCGTTGGCGCGCCGGCCCCGTCGCCCAACTGGCCCGTGAAGGTGAAGCCGCCCGCTCCGTCGAATGTCAGCGTGCCACCAAGATTGCGAACGTTTGTCGGAATGCCCCCGTTTTCATTGATAAGAATATGAACGAAATGGTAGTCGCCGCTGAGCGATCCGTTATCCAGGACCTGAGCACTCACAACAGCAGGAAGCAGA
Source organism: Bryobacterales bacterium (assembly GCA_965206655.1). Lineage (GTDB taxonomy): Bacteria > Acidobacteriota > Terriglobia > Bryobacterales > UBA6623 > JAPPLB01. The sequence goes on from CBDBKC010000036.1 coordinate 92,059, forward strand.
CCACAAACAAGTATTCGCAACAAGTGTTTCATTCGTTGACCTTCCACAGCGACGATTAGAAACTTCCACCTCGCGCTTGGCTTGGCGGCTTTCGGAGAGAGCCCAATGACGGCTCTCGACAACCCGATTCCCATCCTACAGCAATCCTAACCCTTTCGTGGTGAGGAAGTTTCGGCCAAGTAACGCCTCCTCGCCGGTCCGTCTCGACGAATCGAGTTACCCTGGAATCGAGATGCGGCTGAAACCTCCGCACGGCGTGGCGCAACTTTTTTCTGAAACCAGGGGTTTGAGTAAACAAGCCACGGGAGAGCCGGCATTCCCAGCAGTTCGATGCTCTCTCGGGTCTGCAAAGAGAGATCATTCTGAAGGTCACGAGTCGATGAGGGTTCTGAATCGGAGTGGAGTCGAATGAAAAACATCCTAAAGACCTGCCTTGGAAACGATCCGCTTATTTGCTTGCTATTCGTGTCGGTGGCGCAGGTGCTTTGGAACCCGCTCTCCGCACAGCAGGCACTCGACGACGAGAAGTACCGCGGAGATATCGGTGTCCAACATGCCGAATGCAGCTTTTTCACTGATGCGCGGGAAAAGCTTCTTAAGAGCAGTGTCGAAGGGGGTCGCATCGCGGCTGCACAGCGCGCCGCGTTCACCGACCATGTCGTTCGCGCACTGCCCAAGATGTCGACGAAGTCGCTCCCAGTACGCAGCCGGGCCGGATCAAGCCGAACTCTCGACGCGCAGGGCACTATCGATGAGCACATTTTCGGCGGTCTCCAGTCCGCTGGAGTTACTCCCGCCACCCTGTCGACGGACGCCGAATTTCTGCGCCGCGTCACTTTGGACCTGACGGGCCGAATCCCCACCGCCCCCGAGGTCACCGGGTTTCTCGCGGATGCGTCGCCCGATAAGCGGGCTCAGGCGATCGAACGTTTGCTCAATGCGCCGCGATGGGCCGACCGCTGGGCGATGTTCTTCGGGGATCTGTTCCGGAATACCACCGTAACGGCCCAGGTGAACCGTTACCCCGATGGCCGCGACGCGTTTCATATCTACTTGCGGGACTCACTTCTCGAGAACAAACCCTACGATCAAATGGCCCGCGAAATCCTAGCTACTTCGGGCACCAACGACGGCCGCTACTATCCGGCCGAGTTTGCCACCTACGAGGACTTCGTGGCCTCTGTCGAGGACTACGAGGGCAACCCCGTCACCGCAACACCGGCCAGCTATCTTGTCGGCGCACTGACTCGGGGCGGCCCAATTCTCGACACATTCGACACCGCGGCGTTCAACGTGGCGCGGGACTTTCTCGGGATCAGCCACATGGATTGCATTCTGTGCCACGACGGCGATGGCCATCTCGACACGCTGAGCCTTTGGGGTGGACAGGCGAAACGTTCCGAGGCCTGGGGTCTGGCCGCTTTCTTCGCCGAGACGCTGCTGACTCGGCCTCGCCGGGCGCCGGCCCCTCCCGAAGGAGGAATCGGCGCGCGGCCGCGATGGTGGAATGTGGTTGACGCGGCGAATCTGACGTTTGACTCCCCTGAATTGCGGCGATTCCCCGGTGAGTACATCGTCAACACGACCACGGGAAACCGCCCCGAGCGGCAGCCGGAAGACAACAACGGTGAACCCGTTGCGGTGCCCGTCTACCCTTTCGGGGGCGGCAGCCCGGGCGCCGGCGAATCGCGCCGAGAAGCTCTGGGACGTCTTTTGACCGAAGACATCCAGTTCTCTCGGGCCATCGTTAACTACGTTTGGCGCGAGTTCTTTTCCCGCGGCATCGTCGAGCCTCCGGACCAGTTTGATCTCGCACGGCTTAACCCTGCTAATCCTCCTCCCGATCCGTGGGGGATTCAGCCTTCGCACCCCCACTTGCTTCAGGGCTTGGCCGAGGATTTCGTTGAGACCCGGATTCCCACTTTAGTTTCGATTCTGCTAACCATCGGGTGGCCTCGGACGCCTTTATTTATGCGGGTTGGAAAGCACTCAAGGCGCTGAGGAGATCAACACCCAATGGGTGAAAAAGAAAACAAACCGTTCCAGCTAAGCTTCAACGGCTTATTGAAAGTCGATTTCCAAGGATCGCGTGTCACTTCCGACGGCGGGCTGATCCTGGTCCGCGAGCTGGACGAGCGACTCGGACTCGGGAAGCTGCTCGACGAACACCTCAGTGACCCACGGCAAGGCTTGAACAAGAAGTTCCCGCTGGCCGATCTGCTGCGGCAGTCAGTCTACTCTCGGCTGGCAGGCTACGAGGACCTCAATGACGCCGTCCGAGTGTCGGCTGACCCGACGTTTCGCTTGATCGGCTCGAAGAGGAACTGGGATCGCGGCGGGGCACTGACCTCGCGACTGCAGAGCTTCGAGACGGAGATGCTGGCGAGCGAGGAGAACTTGCTGGGGCTGATGGCTGTGAACCGCGAGCTGGTGGCGCAAGCCGAGACGCAAGACGACTCCGAGCGCGTCGTGCTCGACATGGATTCGACCGAAAGCCCTGTCCACGGCCAGCAAGAGGGCAGCGCCTACAACGGCCATTTCGAGTCGGTCTGCTACCACCCGCTGTTGTTGTTCAACCAGCATGGGGATTGCCTGGCGGCGAAGCTGCGTCCAGGCAACGTGCACAGCGCTGAGGACTGGAAGGAGTTGCTGCTGCCCGAGATCAAGCGCCAACAGGCTGTGGGCAAACAGGTCACCTTCCGGGGCGATGCGGCCTTTGCCAAGCCGGAGATTTATGAGTTTTCGGAGGAACGCGGAGTGCAGTACGCCATTCGCATTCCGGCCAACAAGAGCTTGGAATTGGCGATCGAAGACATCTTGTTTCGCCCGCCGGGCAGGCCGGGTCGCAAGCCCTTGGTGCGCTACAAGAGCTTCCGCTATCAGGCGGAGAGTTGGTCCAAGCCGCGACGCATCGTGGCCAAGGTCGAGCATCATCTCGGTGAGCTGTTCCCGCGGGTCGGATTTATCGTGACCAACATGAGCTTGCCAAGCCGGTCGGTGGTGCGCTTCTACAACAAGCGCGGCACGGCCGAGCAATGGATTAAAGAAGGCAAACAGGCCACGCACTGGACGCGGCTTTCGTGCCATCGCTTTCGGGCCAACGAAGTGCGACTGCAACTCAGCGTGCTGGCCTACAACCTGGGCAACTTGTGGCGGCGGCTCGGACTGCCGAACAGGATCAAGAGTTGGTCGCTCACGAGCTTGCAGCAGCGGCTGATGAAGACCGGCGGCCGGCTGGTCAAGCACGCGCGCTACTACTGGTTGCTGCTGGCCGAGGGGCATCTGAACCGGCGGCTGTTCGGTGACATGCTGCACAGGATCTGGGCGCTGCCGCTGCCGAGCGGGTAGCGTTACCTGGACGAGGATCAACAGTTTTTAGCTCCGAAAAGGCTTCGCAGGGAGCAGTGTCGGCCGGTGTGCCGTTCAGCCCGCTCCATCAACGTCTGTGAGCGGACGGACGGGCTTTGGGGCCTGCCGCCGGAGGTGATGTGCAGGGTTCAGCGCGGAAAGACGTGGTCTTCGGGGCAGCGCGGGTGTATACTTTCACCGTGCCAGGGCCAAAATGGAAATCCTGGTGAGAATGGCTTCGACCTGAAGTGGCTGATGCGAGAGATCGCAGGCTCGCAGGCGTATCAGCTCTCCTCGCGATACGAAGGCGAATGGAGCGCTGCCTATGAGCCGCTCTTCGCTCGCTACCAAGCCAAGCGGCTTGGCGCCGAGCAGATCCATGATGCGCTCGCCATTTCAAGCGGCATCTTCCAGCCCTACGTCCTTTCGCGATCCATCGGCCCCGTCGTCTTCGCAATGCAGTTCCCGGATGTGCAGGAGCTTCCCCGAGCACCGCGGCGACCTCGCGACGACGGTCTCAATTCCGGGGCGAGCGCTGCTCTTAGTTGGCTCGACGCCTTCCTACGTGGTGACCGCGAGGAGACCCCACGCAGCGCCGAGGCCACCATTATCCAGGCGTTGCACCTGATGAACAGCCCTCTTGTACTGGAGAGGGTTAAAGCGAGCCAGTCGTCCGGCACTTTAGCCGGACTTCTCGCTGAAACCGACGCCGTGCTGGTTGCCGGCCTCCACTTGGTCGTATTAAGCCGGTATCCGACGCCTGACGAACTGAATGCCGGGCTACTGCTTCTCCAGAGCGGCAACCGCGCCGAGGCGGCCGAAGACCTAATGTGGAGCCTTTACAACAAAGTGGATTTCATCTTCAACTATTAATCTCGCGAGGCCGTTATGAACGAACGTGAACGTTTCGATAAGTTGATTCGCAAGCATCCCCACCCGCACATCCCCTTCCTCCAGCGGCCTCACACATCGCGGCGGCAGTTCTTCCGGATGATGGGCGCCGGTGTCTCGGGCAGCTTCTTCGCCGGGCCGTTTGCGCCGACACCGGCCCAAGCGATGGCCGAAGTGGAAACGAAGAACACCGCAAAGCAGGTGATCTTCATCTTTTTACAAGGGGCCATAAGCCACGTCGATACCTTCGACCTGAAGTTCGTGGACGGTGTCACGCCCGCTGACTTTGCTCCCGAAACGATCAACGGCATCGAATTTCCCACCGGCATCCTCGGCAATACGGCGCAGATCCTCGACAAGATCGCGATCATTCGATCCGGCCGCTCCTGGGCGCTGGCCCACAATCTCGCGCAGACGTGGTTCCAGATCGCCCGCAACCCCACTTCACCGCTGGGAAGGTTTGCGCCGCATGTGGGCGCCGTGATGGCAAGGGATCTGGAACCGCAACGCCGCCCGGACCAAGTCTTCCCGACATTCATTTCCCTGAATGCGCGGAACTCGCCCGGGGCCGGCTACTATCCGGCCGAGTTCGGCCCTTTCAAAACCAATCCCAGCCCCGACGGACTCGCGAACACCGACCATGCCGACGGGCAAGTACGATTCGAACAACGCTGGGATGTCCTGCAGTCGATGGATGCCCCGCTCCGGGGCGCTGACGCTCCCTTGGGCTCGGACACTGCCGGTATGGCCGAATTCTACGACAGTGCTCGCAGCTTGATGTACAATCCCGCCGTCGAAGACGCGTTCAGCTTTACCGAAGAGGAGAGTGCGGCCTATGGCGGCAGCGCCTTCGGGAATGCCTGTCTGCTCGCCAAGAAAATTGTCGCGGCGGATGGCGGCACGCGCTTCGTGCAGATCACACACCCCAGTTGGGATCACCACACCGGCATCTACGACCGCAATGAGGTCAATGGGCGTGACGTAGGCGACAACCTCTATGCCCGCTGCGGCGAGTTCGACCCGGGGGTCGCTAAGTTGATCACTGACCTCGACGCCGACGGGCTTCTCGACGACACGCTCGTCGTTGTCTCCAGTGAGTTCGGGCGGACCACCGGGCCTTTGACAGCCGAGCGCAACGGCCGCGATCACTACCTGCAGATGTTCTACCTTCTCGCGGGCGGCGGTGTGCAAGGTGGCCAGGTTATTGGCGCCACCAACTCGACAGGGGCGTTCACAACCGACCCGGGCTGGTCACGCTTCCGTGACATTCGACCGGAAGACGTCGACGCGACCATGTATTCGGCCATGGGCATCAATTGGACGACGCGCCGCGACGATGATCCGCTGGGCCGCGGATTCTACTACGTTCCGGAAGCTGACAAAGATATCTACGGCCCGGTTCACGAGCTGTGGGGATAGTCTTCCCCGACAGAAGATCCCGTAGGCTTCAGCACCCGCCGAATGGGGTCTCCAGGCGACACGACAGAACCCTTATGCGCGGTGAAATTCCATTCCGGCGAAGCTTACAACGGATTCCTCGTCGATGTTCCACTGCTCGTAGCTCAGAACCCTCCCGCTGATTCCCTTCACCGCCCCCAGGAATGTGTAAACCGGCGAATATCCGCACCAGCGCAGATCGTCGTAGTCTGGCCGCACCAGCTCGAAGAAGCCTTCCGCGTCACCTTCGCAAACCCTTGCCAGCCGTTCCTCGTCTCGCCCGCGGGTTTCGAGTAGCGGGCCCTGTTCCGCCTCCGCTTTGAACTCATCTCCGTACCGGCGGCCGATGTGAGCCAGGTCAATCCCCAGCACCCAGACGAGCCGGTCACCATACTTGGCGTCCAATTCAGACAACGCATCGAAGAACCGCCGTACGTCGTCGTTCTTCTCCGGCGGACGGCCCGTGACCAGGCTTTCGGCCAACGGCCCGCACAGAATCGGCACCGCCTTCACGTCCGCTCGTCCGAGCACGTGCTGCAGAAAAACGCACTGGAACTCGATCGAGTGCTCACTGGCGTGACAGTAGTCTTCCATCACGACCGCGGCGGGAGCTTGCGCGGCCAGTTGATCAACGATCTGAACATCAGTCGGCAACGGCCCGAAAGGCGTCACGTACGATTTGCGTGTGAGGCCGAACTTCTCGGCTGCGCCGTAATGCGATGTGCCGAGGATGATGAACGTTTTATCGGCATAGCTCGGATTCAAACGTCGATACGCGGCTGCATAGCTCTGATAGCCGCCGTCGGGGCTCACATGCGGCGCGGCAATTGCCATCAGCCGATCGCCGTCGTCTGATTCGGGATCGGCGCCGTACTCGGAGAGCTTCGACCGCAAAGGTTCCGGCTCGTCGGGATAGCCGCTGCCGGCATGCGACGGGACCCTCTCCTCCGCCTCCGCGAACTCCTTGTGCTTCCGGTCGCGCATTTCGTGGAATTCTTCCGAATCAAGAAAACCCCCTTTGCGAAGCGTGTCGACGAGATGACGCACGGTTTCAGCAACGCGAAGGTCCCCACCCGTCAGACGAACAAAAAACTTCTGAAGATCGAGTTCGGTTCTCTTGCCGTCAAAAAGCGGGAGCCCCTGCACCAGCACCGGCGGCACGATGATCATCGCGTCGGTGTAGCGGAAAGGGTCGCGGATAAACAGACCTGGCTGTTCGCGGGCCGGCGACGGCATCATGTCGAGTTCCCGGCGGAGGGGTGGCAGAGTCTTGCTCATATCCGGGAGCGCTCGCTATTGGATGACTTCGTAGTCGCCCGCCGCTTCCCAGGTCGGAAAGGCCAAGCCGTCGAGATCGAATACGATCTCACCGTCGCGGAGCGTCATCACTGCTTTGAGCTTCTTGTCTCCGAGCTTCCGTTTGCCCCAGGCGTCTTTGTAGGCAAATACGCCTTCTTCCAGACGCAACACCGCGATGTCAGCGCCTCTGCCCTCGCCGAGCGTCCCGATCTCAGGAAACTTACCGATCGCCTTCGCGGGGTTCTGGGTTGAGCGCATGATGGCGTCTTGAAGCGACATGCCGAGCGTCATCATTTTCGAAATACAGTTCGGCATGTCAGGTTCCGGGCCGAGGATGCTGGATTGATGCAGGTCGGTGCTGATCGTGTCGGGCGGGAATCCGTCCGCCATGGCCCGCGTCGCCACCGGCCACAGGAAGCTACCGCCGCCGTGCCCCAGATCGAACAGAACGCCACGGCGACGCGCTTCGCGTGCATAGTCGTGAACCTTCCCGGAGAAGCGGCTGACGATCTCGACCTGCCGGTCGTTGTAGCAGTGCGTGTGCATATCGCCCGGCCGCATGTAGTCGAGAAGCTTCTCGCGGGAATGTCGGCCGCTGTTCGTAAAGATCTTGTCGTCGAACATGACCGGGACATCGGCCATTCGGCCCGCCTTAATGGCGCGCTGAATCGCGTCCCAACCCGCGTGCGGATAGTGGGCATGCTTGATCCCGACGATCACGTCGCGGTGCTTTTTGATCATCGCGGCGGTTTTCTCGGGATTCATGTCAGCGAGATCGCCCTCGGCCTCGTGTACCATGCCGCCGCCAGCGATATGAATCAGCGCGAGTACCCGAGTTTTCGAAGTCTCAATGATCTTTTTGCGGAACTCCTCGAAGGTACGCCAACCCGCACCGCCGGCATCGACCAAAGTGGTCGTTCCGGTAAGCAGCGCCGTGTCGTCGGGGTAGATCGAGCCGCCGTAGCCGGTCACGTGCCCATGGAGGTCGATGAGTCCCGGCGTGATGTACAGGCCTTCCACGCTGACAACCTTTTTGGCGTCGGATTCGGGGATCGAGTCGGCCACTTTCCGGATCACGTTTCCCTGGATGGCTACATCCCTCACCGAGTCGATCTCGTTGGCCGGATCGATAACGTGGCCGCCTTTCAGCAGAACGTCGTACATCTGCGCCGCGGCGGACGAGACGAGAAGATTCAAAACGATGAAAACGAAAACAGTTGAGTAACGGAATATGGACATGTGAGGGCCCTGCGGGCGGCCTTTCATTCTAGTCGAAGCTACAAATGGCGGGGCTTTGCTTCAGCCGAGCGATGCAGACAGCCACCTGCGGCGCCGGCTTCAGCGGACGCCGCGTCCGATATAATGAATCTGGGCTGGCGGAACGTGTCGAGAGATGCGAAACCGACCACGTTCAGCCTGTCAAAACGGCCTAAAATGACGTTACCGGTCCGCGATGGAACCGGGTTTGCATGGACATCCCCACGTCGTGTGGGTGGTTGCGGGTGGACAGAGAATGGTGTTTGACTTTGTTCAGAAGCTCGAAGAAGAAGTACGAAAGCTCCAGTACGAGCTGAAGAACGAACTCCCGAAAGAAATTCAGCGGGCGCGCGAATTGGGCGATCTCAGCGAGAACGCGGAGTACGCCGCGGCCAAAGAGCGGCAGGATCTCGTCAGCGCCATGCTCGCCAAGAAGAAGAAGCGGCTTGCCGACATGCGGATGGTCGATCTCACGAAGATCCCTCACGGGATCGTGGGGCTCGGTTCGGCCGTGCTAGTCTATGACATCAATCAGGACAAGGAAGTGAAGTACTTCCTCGTCACATCAGAGGATGCCGATGCCCCCAAGGGCAAGGTCTCGACGACATCTCCGATCGGGCGAGCGCTGATGGGCAAGGTGGTGGGTGACGTTGCCGAATTCAAAACCCCCGGCGGCTCGCGCGAGATGGAAATCCTCAAGCTGAAAACGATCCACGATCAGAAGAACTGACGGTCTCGCGGCAACCGACAGCGGCGAACAATCGACCAAATCATGGGTGTAACCCACAAGATCGGAAGCGCGGCGGGGTACCTGCTCGATCTGATCGTTAAGCTGCTGATCGGAGCAAAGGTCCACCCGAACCTGCTGACCGTAATCGGTCTCGGCATCAACGGGGTCGCTGCCTGGCTCTTCGCGCGCGGCGAATTCTTTTCAGCAGGCATCGTCGTCTTGCTGGGTGCGGTGTTCGATCTGATTGATGGGCCCGTGGCGCGCCAAAGCAATCAGGTCACGCGGTTCGGCGGGTTCCTCGATTCAGTGCTCGACCGCTATTCGGATCTCATCCTGTTGATGGGACTGCTGGTTTACTACGCCAGCGTCAACCGCTTCTTCTATATCATCTTGACTGCGGTGGTAATGACCGGGTCGGTGTTGACCAGCTACGCCCGTTCGCGAGCGGAGAACTGTATCCCAGGGTGCAAGGTCGGGTTTCTCGAACGGCCTGAGCGCATTGTGCTCATCATCATCGGTGCGCTGTTCAATCGCATGGCGCCTGTCTTGTGGGTGATCGCCGTTCTGTCGAACATCACCGTCGCCCACCGCATCGCTCACACCTGGCGCGAGACGCGTCAACTCGACGAGGCCGACAAGGCCGCGCAGGCGGAGGCCGCCAAGAACGGTGTCTCAGGCGAAAGCCGTCCCGGGACGAATTCCGAAGAGCTCCACCCCGGGTCCGTCGTCTAGCTTGCCATTTCGATTGGTTGAGCCGCTGAACTCCCGTCGTGCAAACAGCCAGGACCTGAGCAAGCGCAGCGGCATGGGACGTGCCGCGGCTCCCGGATGGAGGGACATCAGCAGCTCAGATGAGAATTTCCCGGATGGGATTGCCGAAGTCGATATCAAGCCGCTTTCGGCCGGGGACTTCCAGCCGGCGGGGATCGAGTCCGAGTTGGTGAAGGACAGTGGCGTGAACATCCGTCACGTAGTGCCGATTTTCGACGGCATGGAAGCCCAGCTCGTCGGTCGCGCCGTGAACAACCCCGCGCTTGATACCGCCGCCCGCCATCCAAATCGAAAAGCCAAACGGATGATGATCGCGGCCCGATGCGCGTTCGGCGCCGGGAGTTCTGCCGAACTCGGTCGCCCAAACGACAAGCGTTTCGTCGAGCAAGCCGCGCTGCTTCAGGTCTTTGAGCAGTCCGGCGATCGGCTTGTCGACCTGCGGACATAGCTCGTCGTAGTTTTTCTTGATCTTGCTGTGGGCGTCCCACTTACCCGCCCCGGCATTGCCGCCATGATAGAGCTGAACAAATCTTACGCCGCGCTCAGACAGCCGCCGCGCCGCCAGACAGATTTCGCCGAAAGGCTGCGTGACTTCACTGTCGAGACCGTAAATACGCTTCGTTTCCTCGTTTTCCTGCTTGAACTCGAGCGCCTCGGGCACCGACATCTGCATGCGGAAAGCCAGCTCGTACGACTTGATGCGGGCGCGCAGGGCCGCATCGTCGGGATACTCGACACTCGACATATTGTTGAGCTTTTGCAGAAGTTCGAACTCCCGCTTCTGCTCCTGGCGGTACATGTCGGGACCGGGCGAGGCAAAGGGCAGTGGGTTTTCGGGATCGCTGTCAATACCGATGCCGGCGTGCTCCGGCCCGAGATAGCCGGAGCCGTGCGTGCCATCGCCTCCACAACAATCAGCGGGCGGTTGCCCCAGGACGATGTAGCTCGGCAAGTTATCGTTCATCGAACCGAGGCCGTAATGTACCCACGAACCGATGGTCGGCAGATAGCCAAAAAAGATGTGTCGCCCGGTGTGGAACTGAAGCTGCGCGCCGTGATCGTTGTCGGTGGTCCACATCGAGCGCACAACGCTCATGTCATCGACACATTCGCCGACGTGTGGCCACCAGTCAGAGACTTCGATGCCGCTCTCTCCGCGTTTGCGGTGACCGGTCTGCATGGCGAACAGGTTCGACATGATTTTTCGGCCGACCACAATCTCCTGAACGTTTTCCTTAACGAGCGGCGAAACGAGGGCGTCTTTGTAGGGCGTTTCCGCGATGGTCTTATCGGCGTACTTATTAATCTCGGGTTTGGGGTCGAAGCTCTCGACGTGGCTGACTCCGCCGATCATGAAGATCCAGATGACGCGCTTGGCTTTGGGCGCGAAGTGCGGCAGGCCGTCGGGCGAAGCCCACGGCTCAGACTCTGTCGCCGAGGCCTTGTCGCCCTGCATCATCGATGCCAGCACAAGCCCGGTCAAACCCATTCCCGCATCCGCCAGGAATGTGCGGCGGTTCGTGCGGCTACAGGTCGGACAGTTGTCGCGGAGTGGTTTGCTCATGAGCGCGCTATACGAGGATGTCTTTGATCGGGTTTCCGAAATCGATGTCGAGTCGTTTGCGGCCGGGAACTTCCAGTTTGCGGGGATCAATCCCGAGTTGGTGCAGGACGGTCGCGTGAGCGTCGGTCACGTAGTGTCGGTCTTCGACGGCGTGGAAGCCCAGCTCATCCGTCGCGCCATGGACGTGCCCACCCTTGACGCCTCCGCCAGCCATCCAAATCGAGAAGCCATAGGGATGATGGTCGCGACCACTGGCGCCTTCGCCCCCGGGCGTGCGCCCAAACTCGGTGGCCCAGACGACGAGCGTGTCATCGAGCATGCCGCGCTGCTTGAGGTCCTTGAGTAGACCCGCGATCGGCTTGTCGACTGTCTCGGAGAGTTCCGTATAGCTCTTCTTGAGCGCCTTGTGGGCGTCCCATTTATTTGCGGAAGTGCCGTGATAGACCTGAACGAAACGGACGCCGCGCTCTGACATCCGGCGGGCCGCAAGACAGACTTCGCCGAAGGGTTGTGTCGCTTCGTGATCCAGCCCGTAGAGGCGTTTCGTCTCTTCACTCTCTTCCTTGAAACTCATGGCCTCAGGCACAGCCGTCTGCATGCGGAAAGCGAGTTCGTAGGACTTGATGCGCGCCCGCATCTTGGGGTCGTCGGGATACTCAACGCCCGCTAGGCGGTTGAGCCGCTTTAGAAGTTCGAATTCGCGCTTCTGCTCGGCTTGGTAAACATCCGGCCCGGGCGAGGCGAAAGGCAGCGGATTGTCCGGATCGACTTCGATTGGCACGCCGGCGTTTTCAGGCCCCAAGTAGCCCGCACCATGTGCCCCTGTACCTCCGCAGCAATCGCCAGGCGGCTCACCGAGCACCATGAACTGGGGCAGATTGTCGTTCAGCGAACCAAGGCCGTAGTGAACCCACGACCCCATCGTCGGCAGGTAGCCGTCGAAGATGTGACGGCCCGTATGGAATTGCAGGATCGCTCCGTGGTCGTTGTCGGTGGTCCACATTGACCGGATCACGGAAAGGTCATCGACGCAACTGCCTACGTGCGGCCACCAATCGCTGACCTCAATGCCGCTTTGCCCGCGCTTGCGATAGCCGACCTGAAGCGGAAAAAGGTTCATGCGCAGATGCCGAGTATTGCCGGCCATGAACGCTTTCAAGTTTTCCTTGACGAAGGGCGCCGTCAATACATCCTTATGTGGCGTTTCAGCGATCGTCTTGCCGCCGTATTTGGTGATCGCCGGCTTCGGATCGAAGCTTTCGATGTGGCTGACGCCACCGAGCATGAAGATCCAAATGACCCGCTTCGCCTTGGGTGCGAAGTGCGGTTTGCCGTCCGGCGGCGCCCAGGTCTCGTGAGTGGGTGTCGCCGCAGCTCCGTCCCGCGCCAGCATCGACCCCAGCGCCAGTCCCGTAAAACCCATCCCGGCATCAGCGAGGAAGACACGCCGGGAGGGTCCGCAGCATCCTGTCGACGCGAAAGGGAGAGGTTTTTTCATGGCGTCCTATCGAATCGTGACGAAGTCGTTGTGGTTGAACATCACATGCACGAAGCTCTCGCGGGCGCGTAATTGTGGGTCCGACGAGGGCGGCACCTTTTCGTTTTTCTCGCCGGTCTCAAATCGCTTGAGATCGCCCGCGTCGGCATAGAGAGCGGTCTGTTCGCGAATGTACGTCTCGGACTCGTTGCGCTCTTCGTCCGTCGGCGCCCGTCCGAGAAGCTTGTCGAAGGTGTTGACAACGAACTCTGCCGCGCTATTCGGTGAACTCCCGACCGTATCGTTGACAATGCCGGCCAGGGTTCGTGACATCTCCAAGCTGAGTTTGCTATTAGAAAGCGACAGCGCCTGATGGGGCGTAACACTCTCATTGCGGCGGAAGCACTCGTTCGGGCTGGCGGCGTCCCACAATTGCAGGAAGGGCATTTGGGTGTCAGGTGTGTGCTGGAAGTAGAGGCTGCGCCGGAAGATTTCCTGGCCTTCGTCGGCGGCGATCTCCTCACCGCCCATGTCCGATTCGAGTTTTCCAGAGAGATACAGCAGAGAATCCCGTACGGCTTCCGCTTCCATGCGGCGCGGATTCATGCGCCACAGGTAGATGTTGTCCGGGTCCTTCTCGCGGTTAGCGGATTCGGTCGGCGCCGAGGATCGCATCTGGTAGGTATTGCTTGACACCATCAGCCGGTGCATGTGCTTCATGCTCCAGCCGCTGTCCATGAACTCCATAGCCAGCCAGTCGAGCAACTCCGGGTTTGAGGGGGCTTGACCGCTTGACCCAAAGTTGAACATCGTCGAGACGATACCCTCCCCGAAATGCCGCAGCCAAATGTGATTGACGGCCACGCGGGCGGTAAGAGGATTCTCTTTCGTCGCAATCCAGCGGGCGAGTGCCGTACGTCTGCCGGTCGTTGTGCGAGGATAGCTCTCGCCGATAGCTGTGTAAGTTTCTCCGGGGCCCTTGAGGGCATCGAGCGCCGCCTGAAGTTTTGATTGCGCCTCTTTGATGCGTTTTTCGTCGGCGAACTTCTTCTCGTCGTCTTCCTTGCCGTCTTTCTTGACGGACTTTTCTTTCGCGTCCTTCTCGTCCTGAGGCTTGGGCTTGGGATTGGGGTTGAGCAGGGCCTCCGTCAGCTCTTGACGAGCTTCCAGCATGTCAGCTTCAGCCTTGAGAATTCTCGCCTCGCGTTCCTTCTTGAGCGCTGTCGCCGCAAGAGCGTCAACATCCGCATTCGAGAGGGTGCCGTACTTCGCCTTGTCCGCCGCAATACGCGCTTCCAGCGCCGGCAAATCGGCGCGCGCGGCCACCGCGCGTTTTTCAGCCAGGGCTACTTTGTCTTCAGCATGCCGTAGCTCGTCCAATAGCTCCTTGTCCGTTGCTGGTACCTCCGCGGCGCCGGCAGCCACGACGGCCCGGTTGCCTTCCGCGAGGAGACGCGGTTCAGGCTGATTCGCCGCATTCAGCTTGTCTTTGATCTCCGCCAGTTCTTTCTTGGCTTCGGCGAGATTCGTCTCACTCTCTTCGATGTCCTTCTCAGCCTTGGCCAACAAGTCCCTATGCACGAACCCCCGGATGGCCGGGTAGTACACATCGCGCGGCAAATCCTTGGGTTCGATTCGGAGATCAGGGTTGCCGAACATGCGCGGAACACCGGGTGAAAGCGGGTGAGCTTCGTCGGGGTTCTTCTCGTTGCCGCGAATGAAGCGGTAGGTCTGCGCCCCGGCATCGGCGTCGTACGCCCGCGACAGGCCGTCCTTCATGGTGTCGGGTTGGCCGGGAACCCGATCCATGCGGATCTTGTGCGGTTCGAAGAAGGCTCGGAAACGGTAGTAATCGGTCTGTAGAAGCGGGTCGTACTTGTGATCGTGGCATCGGGCGCACTTCAACGTGATGCCGAGGAACGAGGAGGCCGTGTACTCCACCGTATCCTGCAACCAGACGTTGCGATTGAACATGTACCAGTTGCGCGCCAGATAGCCAGTGGCGCGAACCATATCTTCGTTTTTAGGATCGAGTTCGTCGCCCGCAAGCATCTCCCGCACCATCCGGTCATAGGACTTGTCGTCGTTCAATGACTCGATGATCCAATCGCGCCATCGCCAGAGGTGCCGGTGGCTGTAACGGACCTGATTCTGTTCGGTCCAGCCATACCAATCGCTGTAGCGCCAAACGTCCATCCAGTGGCGGCCCCAACGCTCGCCGTAGCGCGGGCTATTGAGAAGCTTCTCAACCGTATCGGCGTACGCGTTCGGCGAATCGTCATCGAGAAATCCCTGCATCTCTTCTTGAGCCGGCGGCAGGCCGATCAAGTCGAGATAGACGCGGCGGAGTAGAGTACGCTTGTCCGCGGGGGCCACGGGTTCGACGCCCTGCTCCTCACGCTTGGCGGAAACGAAGGCGTCGATCGGGTTTCGGACCAAGGCTCGATTCTTGACCCGGGGAACATCAGGTCGGCGGGGTGATTGAAAGGCCCAGTGAGTGCTGCGAATGGCTCCGGAAGAAGCTTCGAGTTTTCCCTCGAAAGGCGCCCCTGCGTCGATCCACTCGGCGAGGCGGTCAATCGTTTCTTGCGGCAGCCGCTCGGACCGAAAGGGCATGTGCGGCTCGCCGAGGTGCGCTACGGCCTTGTAGAGTCTGCTGTCCTTCGCCCGGCCCGGTTCAACAACTTTGCCGTTCTCACCGCCGGCGAGTATCGCGTCGCGGGTCGATAGGTCGAGCCCTGAGGCCTTCGTCTCGCTGGAATGACACTTCAGGCACGAGCTTTCGAAAAGCGGCTGAACGTTCTCACTGAAGAGCTTTTGCCCTTTGACCCACTTCTCGTCCGCTTCGTTCCCTGCTGAAGTGGATGTGCTGTACTGTGCTCCAGCATTGATCCACACGGCAATACGGTCGATCTCCGTCTGCGAAAGGCGATCCATACCCATCGGCATGAACGGTTGCGACTCATGGGCAATCGATTGGTAGAGGAGGCTGTTCTCGGCATCGCCCGCGACGACAGCGGGCCCTTTGGCGCCACCTCGTATCAGGCCTTCGCGCGAGGTCAGGTCGAGTTTCGAAACACTCGACTCGGCGTTATGGCAACTGAGACACTTCTGCTCGAAAACAGGCTGTACGTATTGGGTGAAGTACGATGGGTCAGCCGGGTTCGCCTGCTGTGCGGACAGCGCACCTGCCGCAAGAAGCAGCGAAGCTGTGATGACAAGAACGACGAAACAGCTCGCCAACGGCTTGGTGTGTCCTTTTGGCATATCCCGATCGCGGATCAGAATCTGGTTTGCTTCTACCTAGAATACTGTACCGCTCTTCAAGTCTCGCCCTCGGAGCAATGCCCTTCCCTGCCCCTCCACCCTACAGCACATAGCTTCCATGGACGGTTGTCGAAGGCGCGACAGGGTGAGATGCTCTTGAGAAGACTTCCGCGCGCGCTTCTTTCCGCGCGGGGAGGACTATCCACCGCGATTGAGGTTCACAAAAGACTCTGATGCCTACAATAATCCGCGATCCGGCTCAAATTGATTTTGAAAAGCCAGGCAAGAACCACTACCATGTTGCCTTCCATCTGGACGGAACATGGGGCTACTCCCTGCTTCCGCTAACCGTTATCAACGGAACCGCGACGGGTCGAGGTTCGGCCTGGCCTCCCGGCGTAGTGGCGTTCGGCGGCACCCACGGAAACGAGTTCGAGGGCCAAGTCTCCGTGAAACGCCTTTGCCGCGACCTCGCTGCCGAAACACTCACCGGACGTGTCATCCTGATTCCACAACTGAGCCCGAGCGCCTGCACGGCGAATCGCCGCGAATCGCCGCTCGACGGCGTCAACATGAACCGTGCCTTCGCCGGCAATCCGCGCGGCACCATTTCGTACCGCATCGCCGACTTCGTCAAACGGTTCATCTTCCCTCAGGTTCATGTTGTACTGGACATTCACTCCGGCGGCAGGGAAGGCTGTTTTCCGGTCTGCACTTCGTTTCATCCGATTCCCGACCCGAAACAACGCACCGAAATCGAACGGGTTGCTCGCTTGTTCGATCCGCCCTTCATCATGGTGTATTCCAGCGATATGTCATCCGGTTTGTTGACAGACGAAGCGGAGGCCGAAGGCAAGATCACTGTGGGCAGTGAATTCGGGTTCGGGGAGTCGGTGAACATCGACGGCACGCGCCACGCTTACGAGGGCATCAAGAATGTCCTCAGGCACTATGGCCATCTTGAGGGTAAACCAACCCTTGTACGCCCGCCGGGTAGCGAGCAACCCCGAGTCGTGGACGCTTCAAAGCTCGATGACTACGTGCCCGCTCCCCGTGATGGGGTCTGGGAACCGGTTGTCCATCTCGGCGAACACGTCGAGTCAGGAGCCATGGTCGGTCGCCTACACGATTTCTCAGACCATTCGTCAGCTCCCCTTGAAATCCGGTCGGCAAAGTCAGGTTGGGTGCTCATGCGGCACTTTCAGGCGATGGTCAAGAAGGGTGTCACACTCTACGTCGTGGCCGGCGAGGCCCAACTCTAGGCACTCGCAATGAAGATCACTAACGTCGAGCTCATGATTCTCAAGTCGCCCGGGCTCTACAACGCCCCGGACGATTCGGAAGAACCCCGCGGCCCCACCTTCATGGGTCTCGTCAAGGTTTCGACCGACGCGGGGATCGACGGCTACTCCGACATTGAAACCGCACCTTCCGTTGCCAAGGCCGCCATCGACGCCCCGCGCTGGGCCGAGGGCGGTCTCGAAGCCTTCGACGGTTTAGCATTGCTCATCATGGGCCAAAACCCTCTTGAAACCGAGCGCCTCTGGTACAAGATGTACCGCGGTAGCATCTACTACGGCCGTCGCGGAGCCACGATTCAGGCCATTTCGGCGATTGACATTGCGCTCTGGGACATCGCCGGCAAGTTCTACAAGCAGCCGATTCACATCCTGCTCGGCGCGGCTTGGCGCAACAAGGTCCGCGCCTACGCCAGCACACTATTTCGGGCCACGCCGGCAGCAATGCGAGAAGCAGCTCGAGGCTATCTCGACGAAGGCTTTACCGCCATCAAGTTCGGCTGGGGCGTCTTCGGGCAGGATCCCGATCAGGACGTGCGTCTTGTCGAGGCCGCCCGCGAAGAAATCGGAGATAAGAACGACCTCATGGTCGATACGGGCTGGTTCATCGAGCGCACACCGAAGCAAGCGATCTCCGTCGTCCGCTCGATCGAGGACTTCCGGCCCTATTTCGTTGAAGAGATTCTTCATCCCGAGGACTACGACGGCTACGGCAGGCTTGCCGAAAGCGTAGAAACGCCGATCGCCTGCGGTGAGCAGGAAGCTACGGAGTGGGGTTTTCGGCAACTGATCGATCGCGCAAAGATCGACATTCTACAACCGGACCTAACCCGGTGCGGAGGGTTTACGACGGCCCGCAAGATCGTCCACATGGCCGAATTAGCGAACCGGCTTGTTATCCCCCATTCGTGGTGCTCGGATTTGTTGACCGCGGCTTCGCTTCATCTGAACGCCTTTCAGCGCCGTGCTGTTTTCGTTGAATTCAACACTTCGCAAGGCCCGCTCAGCCGCTCTCTCGCCAGGAATCCGCTTCAGATCGAGGACGGTTACTTTTCGGTCCCGCAAGGTCCGGGGCTGGGGGTGGAGGTCAACGAAGAGACGATAGAGCAGTATCGGGTGAAGTGAATCATCCCGCGAAAACGAGGACGAACGCGGCAAAAGGAGCGACCCAATGGCCGATGTTGTGAGCAGAGTTACGGCAAAGCCCGCTACGCCGGAGGAGGTCAAAGGTTTCGCTGAGCTGGAGGGCAGTCTCTACTCGGCGGTCATCTCAGACGCCCTCGACTCGGCCGGGTTCACCGAGCAGGCCATGGCCGAGCGCCTCCGTCCTCTGGATCCCTCCTTTCGAATGATGGGCCTTGCTCGAACGATCGCCTGCTCCGACGTCTATCACGAGTCCGACGACCCCTACGGATTGGAGATTGAGGCAAACGACAGCGTCCTGGAGGGCGAGGTCATCGTGGTCTCCACCCAAGAGTCCAGGCGCAACGCGCCATGGGGAGAGTTGCTCTCCACCGCCGCACGGGCTCGCGGCGCTCGCGGTGCGGTGATCGACGGTCTCGTCCGTGACGTCCACAAAATACAGGAACTCGGCTTTCCCGTGTTCGCCGCCGGCATCAAACCCGTCGACTCGAAAGGCCGCGGCATCGTGATCGACTACAACGTACCCGTCGAATGTGGCGGCGTGACCGTGAATCCAGGGGATATTATCTTCGCCGACTACGATGGTGTCGTTGTGATTCCCTACGCGGCTTCAGAGGAAGTCCTCCGCTTGGCGACGCAGAAAGTCCAGCTCGAGAATCACACCCGCGCCGAACTCGAGCAAGGCGCCTACCTCCGCGACGTCTACGAAAAGTACGGCGTGCTCTAGCAGGATCGATCTCCACTCTTTCCACCGTCCTTGGAAATCGCTTCGCGATTCCCACATTCCCACAGCCACGACGAACCCGATTCCCTCTGACGAACAAGGGAACATTTCTATTGGGCCTTGACACGGCTGACCCACGTCGGCGGACACGTCGTGCGAAAAATGTTAGCCTAGACCCGGCTGCCGAGCGAGACACGCCGAGGAGGTTGGTAGATGCGCGAGGAATCAACGCGCCGCGCATTCATGGGCGCGACATTGGGGTGGGCCGGACTGGCGGCTTGCTCCCCTTCCGAGGTTTCTGAACCGGAATCTGACTCAGCAGAGTCGGGAGCTTCCGCCGACCCGCGGATGAAGCTCTCCCTGTCTGTGCGTGTTGCCGAGAAGTTCGACAACAAACGGGAAGCCTCACTGACGATCGAGCAGCTCACGCAGTTGGCGAAGGACGACGGTTACGCCGCCCTTTGCATGCGCGCATCGCAGGCCGGGACTCACACCGACCCTGAAGTCGTCAAGGGAATCAGCAAAAGGATTCACGACGCCGGGCTCGCCGTCTCGATGGTGACGGGTGATTTCTTCGTCCCTCAGAACGACGAGAACGGTCCGGACGGCTTGCGGAACATCACGCCGTATCTCGATCTTGCCGAGGCCTTCGGCGCGGATTTGATCCGTGTCTGTATGAAGAAGGAAGGGGACATTGAGTGGGCCGGCAAGGCGGCGGATGAAGCGAAGGAGCGTGGTATCCGCCTGGCTCACCAAGCGCACAACGCCAGCCTGTTTGAAACCGTGGAAGGATCCGTTGACGTACTCAAGAGGGTCGGCCGGGAGAACTTCGGAATCATCTACGAGCCTGCGAATTGGTTCATCGCCGGCGAGGACTATGGCCGAAACGGCATCCTCGCCGTGCGGGATCACATCTTTAACGTCTATGTGCAGAACCATCGGTTGAACCCCGAAGGCGAAGCAACCCTCAAGAACTGGGAGCACGGCACGGTCGGCGTTGATCACATTGGGCTGTGGGATGAAGGCGGTGTGAACTTTGAGGAAGTGTTCGACACTCTCCACGGTATCGACTACCGCGGATACGTAACGGTACATCAAGCGTTCGAAGGCGTGATGTCGGTGGAACAGGCGATTCATCGCAGTTACGAGTATCTACGTCCGTTGACGGCGTGATCGCGAGGAAGAGGGATGGATTCAGTCGATCGCAGGAAGTTCCTTCAGGTAGCCGGTTCCGTGGCAGCGTCGGCGTCCGCCGCTCGCGGCGCCGGCAAGAAGGTCCGCGTCGGTGTATACGGGACGCAGCACGGCCACGTCCACAGCAAAATGCGCGCTCTGCGTGCGAGCAGCGAATACGAGATCGTCGGCGTCCATGAGCCTGACAAGGCGCTTCGCAAGCAACGCCAAACCGAAGAGCTTTTCGCCGGTCTCAAGTTTTCGGGCGGGGATGATCTACTAGGGGACAACTCGATTGACTTGATCCTCGTCGAGTGCAGAATCTGGCAAGCCATCGAATGGGGGAACAGGGTGCTCGACGCGGGACGTCACCTGCACCTCGAAAAGCCACCTTCGCCCGACATGGAACCGTTCCAGAAGCTCGTTGACAAGGCAAAGAGCAAGAAGCGACTGCTGCAACTGGGCTACAACTATCGCTGGCACGAAGGTATGCTGGCCGCGATCGACGCAGCAAAGAAGGGCTGGTTGGGTGATGTCTACCTGCTGCGGGCGACAATGAACTCCGACCGCGGCGAGGCGCAGCGGGCGGTGGAAGCGAAGTATCCCGGCGGCTCGTTCTTCGAGTTGTGCGGACATATGATTGACCGCGTCGTGGAACTGTGGGGGCGTCCCGGCAAGGTGACGAGTTTCCTGCGGCATGACACCAGCGAGCCCGATGATCTGAAAGACAACACGCTAGCCGTGCTCGAATACGACAAATCGATGGCGTTGGTGTCCACGGCGTCCAAGATGCCTAACTCGGGAGGCCATCGGTCGTTCGAGCTGGTCGGCAGCGACGGTTCGTTCTTCATCCAGCCGATTTCCGGTGACCGCGCCATGAGCGTGAACATGCGGCGCGCAAGAGGTCCTTACAAAGAAGGCCGGCAGGAGATTCGGCTCGCGCCCCACCCGTATGACAAGTACGAGTTCGAGGATATGGCAAGGGCGATTCGCAGCGGCGAGCCGTTGAAGCATTCCTACGAGCACGAGCTATTGGTTCATGAAACATTGCTCCGCGCATCGGGGCACATAAGTTAAGGCAATTCTTGCGGAGATAGTTATGAAGGCATCTAACCACCATCTTGGCCGGCGAACATTCGTAAAGGCCGCTGCCATCGTTCCGTTTGCGGCGGTTCGCGGTACTGCGGCGAACTCGGCTGTTTCGATCGGCTTAATTGGCTCGGGAGGCCGTGGCCCGAGGGTTTGCCGCTTGTTGGTTGATAACACCCCAGGGCGCGTCACGGCGCTGTGCGACCTGTACGACGAGAAGATCGAGCGCGCTAAGAAGACGATCGGTATCGACAATCCTGCTGTCTACAAGGACTACGAAAAGCTCCTCGCGAGTGACGTCGATGCAGTGATGATTTCGACGCCCGCGTTCCTACACGCCGAGCATTTCGAAAAGGCTGTTCAGGCGGGCAAACACATCTATATCGAGAAACCCGCCGCGCCGGACGTGGCGGGCTGCAAGCGCATCATGCGCGCGGCCGACAGTGCCGACCGCGAGCTGAACATCACCTTCGGCTTTCAGCGGCGGTACGGGCAGACCTATCACAAAGCGAAAGCGTTGCTCGACTCCGGCGCGATCGGCACGATTCGCCTGGCGATGATCCAGTTTCTGAAAAGCCAGGGAACACGCATGCGCCCCGGTGCGGTTGATGCTCCGACCAAGATGGACGACAAGATTGCGCAGTGGTATTCATGGCGTCATCTTTCCGGCGATCTGATTGTTGAGAACAACATTCACCTCATCGACGTGATGAATTGGTTTGTCGGCGAACGGCCCACAAAGGCGCTCGGGACAGGCGGCCAAACCGTGCCCCGGCTGGGCGACGTGCGCGACCACGGCACGGTAACATATGACTATTCCAACAACGTCCAGGGCACACTGGTCGGCACGACACTGGGTCCGCCGACGTATCGTGTTGTGAACGAGCGATTCTTCGGCGAGAAGGGCGGGATCGAAACAGCGTCGGAATACTGGAAGCACTTTCGCAGCCGTGACGATGTGATGACGGAAGAGGCGCCGCGTAGCGAAACGATCGATGCGGTGGACGCATTCGTGAAGCGGATTGCGGAGGGGCGTCCTGAGAATACCGGCGTGCGCGGGGCGGAGAGTACGCTGACCGCGATTCTGGGCCGCATGGCGATGGACCTCAAGCGCGAAGTGACCTGGGACGAGATGTGGAACTCGGAAGCTTGACGAGGTCGCGGTAGGCGGCGAGGGTGTGTTTTATGGCGGAGCAACAACTTGGCGCGGGCATCATCGGCACGGTGCATTCGCACGCCGTGGGTCATCTGCGGACGATCATTGAATCACCGCACTACCGGCTCGTTGCCGTGGCGGAGCCCAACCCGGAACTCCTCGCGAAGGCCAAAGCAGGCGGGCGTTGGGAAGGGGTGACGTGGGTCAGCCCCGATGCGCTTCTTGCTGATCCCGACATCCAAGTCATCTGCGTCGAGACGGATCCGCTCGAAGCTCTTCAGTGGTCGTTGCGATCCATCGAAGCAGGCAAGCACACGAAGATCGACAAGCCGCCGGGCGTCGACTACGAACTGCTCACGAAGGTCTTCGGCGAGGCCGAGCGTCGACATCTGCTAGTTCAGATGGGCTACGTCTACCGCTACAACCCGGCGTTTCGGCTGGCGCACCGCGCAATCGGTGAAGGCTGGCTGGGACCGGTCCGCTCGCTGGTCTGCCAGATGAACGACATGCTCAACGCGGCAGGCCGGCGGCGTCTCGACCGCTATCCCGGCGGACAGATGTTCGAGATTTGTTGCCACATGATCGACGCACTCGTGTGGCTGATGGGTGAACCGAAACGCGTCAGCCCGACATTGCGGCACAGTGATCCGATTAACGATGAGCTGGAAGACGATGTGATGGCGACCTTCGAGTTCGACCCGGCTCTGGCCACGGTCAAGAGCAACACGCACAATGGCGATCGCTACTTTTACATTTTCGGGGAGAAGGGCTCCATTCAGATTGACAACCCGGATCGGCCGAAGTGTCGTCTCGTTTTGAGTGAACCGCACGGCGAGTTCGCGGCGGGCGTACACGAAGTGCCCGTCGGACCGTCGCCCCGCTATCGGCCCGATATGGATGACCTCGCGGGTGCGATTCGCGAGCGGCGGCAGGTCCGCTACTTTACGCCCGAACACGACCTGATGGTGCAGCGGACGTTGTTGCGGGCGTGTGGTGTTGACGTGAAGTCGGGCTAGGTTAGACGACCAGGAGGCCCAGATGAAAAGCATCCAACGCAGAGCGTTTCTGAGGGGTGGCCTTGCCGGTGCGGCTGCGTTAGCCGGGTCTCTCGCAAAGCCTCATAGAGTCAACGCCGCGCCCAGTGATCAGATTCAGGTTGCCTCGGTGGGGGTGGGAGGCATGGGCTCCGGCCACGTCGAGCGCATGCTGGCGCGCCCCGATGTGCGCATCGCGGCGGTCTGTGACATCGATCAAGCCCACCGCGAACGCGCCGAACAGATGATCAAGCGGGCTAGTGGCTACACGCCGCGGTCCGTGGAAGATTTTCGGCGGCTTCTCGATGACAAATCGATCGACGCCCTCGTGATTGCGACGCCGCATCACTGGCATTGCCCGATTGCGATCCCCGCGATGCAGGCGGGCAAGGATGTTTACGTCGAGAAGCCTGCAAGCCACGTCTTCCGCGAAGGGCGCCTGCTCGTCGACGCCGCCAAGAAGTACAACCGCGTCGTTCAGCACGGTACGCAGATGCGATCAAGCGAGGTGACCAAGGAAGCGGGGCGGCTGCTCAAGCAAGGCGTCATCGGGACGGTCAAGATGAGCAAGGCCTGGAATTGCCAGCGCCATACTCATCGCAAGCCGAAACCGAACGGCGAAGCGCCCGCGGGCGTGAACTACGACATGTGGCTGGGGCCCTCCGCGGAGCGTGAGTTCAACGAGAACCGTTTTCATGGCGGCTGGGCGTGGTACCGCGCATACGGGAACGGCGACATCGGCAACGACGGCATTCACGATCTCGATCTGGCCCGCTTCGGTCTCGGCGTCACCACGCACCCGAATCGGATCACCGCGCACGGTAGCCGCATCGACCTTGTGGGAGAGCGCGAGTATCCTGACAACATGTCGGTTTCGTACCACTACGACGAGGGCAAGGTTCTCACCTACGAGGACCGCGGCTGGACGCCTTACGGCAACTACGGTTTCGATAGCGGCAACGCCTTCTACGGGACCGAGGGCTATATGATCTTCTCGCGGAGGGGTTACTTCCAGGTGTATCTCGGAAAGAAGGATGAGAAGGGGCCGGGAATGAGCGATGGGCCGCGCGGGCATCCCGAGCACATGTATAACTTTCTCGATTGCGTACGCTCCAGGAAGCAGCCGGCCGCCAATGCCGAGGTAGCACACCTGAGTTGCGGACTTACGCACCTCGGGGAAATTGCCTATCGCATCGGGCGTGTTCTGCACTTCGATCCCGACCGAGAGAAGTTCATCGGGGACGCCGAAGCGGACAAGATGCTGACGAAGGAATATCGCGAGCCCTGGAGCGTGCCCGATCCGGTCTAGGGCGGTTTAAGACGTACCGCTACGGGACCCAGACCTGAACGATATCGTGCAGGCGCAGGAGGCCCAGGCACGTTCCGTCGTCGCCGACCACAGGGACGACCTGGATTTGCGAGGGGCGGTTTTCCATAACCTTCAGCGCTTCAAAGAGGCGTGCTTCGGGCGCGACAGTGATGGGGTTGCGGGTCATGACATCGGTGGCTTTGAGCGAGCGGATGTCGTCGTGTTCGTTGAGAGCGCGGCGCAAGTCGCCGTCGGTGATGAGTCCGGCGAGACGCTTCCGATCGTCGATCACGCAGGCCGCCCCGAACGGATGTTTCGTCATGGCGATAACGACCTGCTTGAGTGAGTCGCTGGGGTCGACGAGAGCAATCTCGGAAGCGGGGCGCATGCCGTCGCTGACTTTGGTTCGCAGACTGCGCCCGAGTTGCCCACCGGGGTGATAGCCGCCGAAATCCTCGCTGGTGAATCCGCGGGCGGTCATGAGAGCAACGGCGAGCGCGTGTCCCAACGAGAGGGCGACAACGGAGCTGGCCGTGGGGACGAGGTTGTGCGGATCAGCTTCGCGCTCGACAGAGGCATCGAGGATGACGTCCATCTTCGAGGCCAAGGGTGAGGCCGGATTGCCGACGATCCCGATCAGCTTGGAATCGAACTCGCGCAGCGTCGGCAAGAGGCGCATCAACTCGGATGTAGTTCCGCTCTTCGAGACGAGCAGCGTGACGTCCCCGGGCGTGTAAATGCCGAGGTCGCCGTGAGCGGCTTCGACCGGGTGGAGAAACACGGCTTGCGTCCCCGTACTGAGCAAGGTCGCCGCGATGTTTCGGGCCACGACCCCGGATTTGCCGACGCCCGTCACAACGACCTTTCCGGGCTCAGTCAGCATCATCTCGACGGCTTGCAACAAACTGCCGTCGAGACGCTTCGACGCCGACAGCAGCGCGGTGGATTCGGTTTCGATCGCGGTGCGTGCTGCATCGAGCCATTCGGATTTGGGGCCGGGAGCTGCCATAGATTCAGTATCGCCGAGGCAGCCATCTCGGTAGTTGCTTCGACATCTGCTAGGCGAGGATGTCTTGGATAACGTGGCCGTGGACGTCGGTGAGGCTCATGTCGCGGCCGCCGAAGCGGAAGGTGAGGCGTTGGTGGTCGAGCCCGAGCTGGTGCAACACGGTGGCGTGGATGTCGTGAATGCTGGTGGGTCTGTCGACGACCGAGTTGCCGAACTCGTCGGTCGTGCCGTAGGTCATGCCCCCTTTGAATCCGCCTCCGGCGAGAAAGATCGAGTAGCCGTTGACGTGGTGGTCGCGGCCCATGTTTTCTTTGATCTTGGGCGTATGCGGTGTGCGGCCCATCTCACCGGCCCAGATCACGATCGTTGATTCCAGCAGGCCGCGTTGCTTGAGGTCGCGGATGAGAGCGCTGACACCCTGATCGGTGATGAGAGCGTTCTCTTCGTGGCGTTCCTTCAGGTGACTATGCTGATCCCAGGGCGAGTTATTGCTGTGGGTCAGGGGGCAGGTGATTTCGACAAAACGAACACCGGCCTCGACCAAGCGGCGGGCGCGCAGGCATTGCAGGCTGTAGTGCTTCTGGTAGTCGTTCGAACTGTCGACTCCGTACATCTTGCGGATCGCGGCGGGCTCGGTGCTGATGTCGGCGAGATTCGGAATCGCTGTCTGCAACTGGAAAGCGGTTTCGTAGGTTCCAATGGCGGACTCGATCTTGTCGTCGCCTGTTTGCGAGGCAAAGTCGGTGTCTTGCTCGCGGAGCAGGTCGAGCTTGCGGCGCTGGATGGCGGGCAGGTCGGACGGCTTGATGTTGTCCATCGCGAGACCCTTGGCACGCAGCATTGTAGCCGCATGAGACGCGGGCAGGAAGGCGCTGTCGAAGTTCTCCCAGCCGCCGTTCGGGATCCAGTCGTTGTTGAGAAGGACGTAGTTGGGCAGATTGTTGCGCTCACTCCCAAGGCCGTAGGAGACCCACGATCCGAAGCTGGGTGCGCTTCCGGTGAGGCGTCCGGTATGCATGAGCAAGGCTTGCTGACCGTGCAGGGGTTGCAGACCGACCATCGAGCGCACGACGCAAAGTTCGTCGGCCACTTCGGCCGCATTTGGTAGCAGATCACTCACCCACAGGCCGCTTTCACCGCGCTGCTTGAACTCCCAGGGGCTGCCGAGCCAGACGCGGTCCGGCGTAGCCTGCGCTTTCGTCGAGACGGCGGACTCGCCGATTACCTCGCCCTGATGCTTGGCGAGGGCGGGCTTGGGATCGAAGGTGTCGACGTGACTCGGTCCGCCATCCATGAAGAACAGGATGACGTTCTTGGCCTTGGCGGGCTGATCGAGGCGACCGGCTGAAGATGCCGCCCCTTCTTCAGCCAGCAGCGAAGAAAGCGCGAGCAGGCCGAAGCCGTTCGACGCGGTCGAGAGCCACTCGCGGCGGGTCATGGTGCGCCGTCTGCCAGGTTGGCTAGCGAACATAGAGGAACTCTTTGGCGTTGAACATCGCGTGCGCCACGTCTTTCCAAACCGGCAATGAATTCATAACGTCGGCCGACGGCCTCTTCTCAGGGACATCTTGATACAGTCCGGCGATATCGTCAACAGCCTTGTGCCAGCGAGCGAGCTCCCGAGGGGCGGGTTCGCGGCCGAAAGCGACAAGGAACATGTCGCTGAGCCGCTCTTCTCGCGAGGCGTGTGGTGAGTCGATCAAGCGCCGCGCCCAGATCTCTGCCTGCTGCGCAACGAAGGGATCGTTCAACAGGGCGAGAGCTTGGGCGGGAACATTTGTGACGTCGCGCGCGCCGGTGGGAATCTTGGGGCTGGGTTGATTGAAGGTGGCGAGAAACTTCGGCGGCTCCATGATGGTCATCTTGACGTAGACCGAGCGGCGTCCGTCGCCGTCAAGCGGCCCGGAGAAGAGCCGCTTTTGGGGATCTTCATTGGAACGGTAGGGATTGATGGGCCTGCCGAAGATGTGTTGGTCGAGGCGTCCCGACACGGCCAGCAGAGAGTCCCGGATCGACTCGGCGTCGAGGCGTCGTGGACGGTAGTAGTGAAGCAGCCGGTTGTTGGGATCGGCGTCACGTCCGCGAGCAGAGACCGCGTTCGATTGCTGGAAGGTTTGGCTCGTCACGAGCAGGCGTACAAGCTTCTTGGTTGACCAGCCGTTCTCGATGAACCAGTCGGCGAGGTAGTCGAGGAGTTCCGGGTGCGATGGGCGGTCGCCCAAGTGGCCGAAGTCGTCGGGGGTAGTGACGAGGCCCGCGGCGAAAACCCAGTGCCAGATGCGATTGGCGAAGACGCGGGCGGTCAGTGGGTTGCGAGAGTTGGCGACGTGCTCCGCCAGATCAAGACGTCCGCTGCCATTGCGGTTTGAGGTGTCGCGCTCGCCTGCGAGGACTTCGACATAGCCGCGGGCGACGTTGTCGCCTAGGTCTTCGTAGACGCCGCGCCTATTGAGGCGGTAATCATTGCCCGCGTCGAGATCGGCCATGCCGTTGACGGTCCAGGGGTCGGTTAGCTGCTTCTCGATTTTGGCGTAGGCGGTGACGAGCCTGCGGGCCGGCTCGTGAGCTTCAAGGTTGTTAGGAAGCAGCCGGTTCGTGAGCATCCAGTTGATGAGGCGGACGTCATCTTCCGACGCGCGCCCGTCAGCCCAGGCTTGGAGTGAGTTTGCGAGCCATTGCTGATAGCGGGAAGCCGCCGCTTCAAGGTCGGCAGGCGGATCGCCGGCGAAAAGGGACTGGAAACGGGTCAACTCGTCAGCGGGCTCCGCTTCCTTGTCATGGAGAAGGGCGCGTGTGATGCCGAACCAACTGCGGGGGTCGCGCGCTTGCTCTTCGGTGCATTCGCCGCCGAGGTTAACGCGTGGGGGGAAATTGGGGTTGGACGTCTTTGTGGCGACCTCAACGTAAATGCGGGCTTCCTCGACTTCGAGTTCGGTTTGGGGGCGGTTGGTTTTGGCCGCCGCCGTTGTCGAGAGCCGCACCCAATAGGGCTCGGGGTCTTTGAGGTATTGCTGACGCTCGGTCAGGAAGGCGTTGTCGACGATCAAGCGATGGGCGCTGAAGTCGCCTCCCGCAACCTGCATGCTTAGGTGTTTGCGACCGCTGTGATTCAGATAGGGAGTGCGGATAGCGCCATTGAGGCGCGGCGACAGCGAGTTGGAATAGAGCCCGGCGGGGAAGAGGACCTTGACGGCTTTACGGCCGTCGAGGGCCACCGCGAAGTCGCCGCTTTCCACTTGGCGTAGTCCAACGCCGTCAACCGACCAGCCGTCAGGAACGCCTTTGCGGAAGTCGGCAATCACCTCGAATTCGCTTGCGTTGCTCTGATCTCGCTCACGGGAGGCCTGGCTGTAGTCTTGGGCGAGCCGCCGCCATGCGGCCCTCACGGTCTCGCCTTGCATGACCGCTCGATTCAATTGGAGCCATGTGTAGATGGGGTTTTCGAGCGGCGGGTCGGTTGCCGCGTCGGCATCGGCGACGACTTCGTCCCAGGCGGCAAGGCGGACGGGGTCAAGCCCTTGCGCGAGTGCGGTGGCGTTCGGATCGCCATTGACGCAGGCGAGCGCGGCACGGAGGTATCGAGGAATGCCGGCTGAGTCTTCGAGCCACCACTTCGATACTGCCTGGCGGAGCCTGGGTTTGAGCGCGGAGAGCCGGTCGAACGTGTGTCGGTTGCGGTCACGGGTGTCTAGGGTGTTGGCGACCCAACGCGAGCTCATGAAGACGCCGGCCAGGGCGTAGTAGTCCTTCTGAGAGATGGCGTCGAGCTTGTGGTCGTGGCAGCGCGCGCAGGCGACGGTCATTGCCTGGAAGGCCTTCGAGAAGGCGTCGATCTTGTTGTTGAGCATCTCTTGTGAGATGCCGTTGAATTGCAAGCTGTCGCCATGGCGCTTCTCGCCCATCTGGTAGAACATGGGGCCTATGCGCGATTCGTTGATCTGTTCGTCGGGGTTGATGCGGGGCGCTGGGAGCAGGTCGCCGGCGATTTGTTCGCGAGCGAGCTGGTCGAAAGGGACGTCCTGGTTGAAGGCCCGGATCAGATAGTCGCGATAACGCCAAGCGCCTTTGGCTGGGATATCCCACTCGTAGCCGTAGGTGTCGCTGTAGCGAACGACGTCCATCCAGTGGCGCGCCCAGCGCTCGCCGAAGTGCGGAGAGGCCAGCAAGCGATCGACCGCGCGTTCGTAGGCGCCGGGTCGGCGGTCGTCAAGAAAGGCGGAGACGTCCTCCGGCGTGGGCGGCAGGCCTGTCAGGGTGAAGCTGAGTCGGCGAAGCAAGACATGGCGCTCGGCACGGGGTGCGGGCGCGAGCCCTTCGGATTCAAGCCGGGCGAGGATGAAGCGGTCGACAGGTTGATCGGACCACTGCCCCTGCTCGACTTCCGGGACCGCGGGTCTCTTGACGGGTTGCAGGCTCCACCAATGGCTGCGCTCCTCGAAGATCTCACTCCAGGTCTTCTCCTTTTCCCTTCCCTTCTCAGGCGAGGCGGACGGTGAGTCGCGGGGATCGGGCGCTCCGATGCTGACCCACTCCTCGAAGGCCTTGATGACGGCCGGATCGAGCTTCGCGCTTCCCAGCGGCATCGGGGAGGCCGCGTCCTCGTGCCGTATGGCTCGGATCAGCGGGCTCTCATCCGGCCGGCCCGGTATGATCGCCGGGCCTAACTTACCGCCTTGTTCCCAGCCCTCCCGGAAGTCGAGGCGGAGACCGCCTTGGGGTCGGTCGCCGCTATGGCAGACAGCGCACTTTTCGGCGAGGACAGGGCGGATGCGGGTTTCGAAAAACTCGATTCCGGCTGGTGAGTTGTTCGCACCCTGAGGAGCAGCCGCAAGAATAGCGGCCCCTGTGAGGAGGGTTCCCAGGGTGAGGATCAGACCTGAATTGGGAGGTCGGGACAAGAGGGTCGAGTGCGGTCCAGTTGTGCCCTCCTATGTTAACTCGCGAACCGCGCGAAGGGGCATAGCTGGGATGTCCCTTGGGGGAGGCCGATCTGGTGGCCTCGGACGTGTTCGTAGTTTGTTCGCTTTTGGAACAAAATGGAACACTTGGGGCCCGTTTTTGTGCCATTCGGCCGGCCGCTGTGTGTCTTTCGGAGGGATGATCCGGCGGATGAGCGGGTGGGCGGCGCGTCGAGTGGGTGCGGTCCCTTCCCAGGGCTGGTTGGATTGTCAAAGAACGGATGAACCAAGAAAACTTAGGCGCTTACAGGCCTTTGGTTTAACGGTAGCATGGGGTGCCAAGTCTTTTGGGTTGTTTAGTGGCTAAGTGATTGAAGGGATTGGGTTGGGATGGTTGTGACTCGCGAACCCGGTTGAGCCGGATTTTCGGCCGGTTCCCGGCGGCGGATGGCTTAGTTTGGTGTTTTTTGCTTGTGGGGCGGCCGGCCCTCTTCTTTTATGAGCCGGCATTGGGTCGACTTCGCGGGCCGTGGGTCCGTTTCGCAAACAGGAATTCCTGGCCGTGGCCTATTGGGAGCCAGAGCAGTTGCCGGGCTCGCCGGCAGCCGATCTGGTTGTTCAAGTTATTGAAGACACGGATGTTCGTTAGGTTTTCGAAAAGCTCCGCTAGATGAGGAAATTGCATTGGCGTCGGACAAAGTCCGTGCAGGGATGTGAACCGGAGTGGTCCCTTTCCTCCCCGGCATTCGCGCTGTGTGGCTCAAGCCGGTTCGGATAAGGCGCTGGAACGGGCCTGATTCGTTCTATCCGGGGCGCCCAACCAGGCGTAAAACGCCTGGCCTAGCCGAAACCAACGCCCGTGAACGGGCCCTGGTGGCTCTGGCGCGGTATGTTATTTCGGCTTGCCGCCGCCTCTGCCCCCACCGTTGCCGCCGCCGTTGCCAGTACCGCCAGTACCGGGACAGCTCTTAGTCACTGAGTGAGTTGTTTGCTCCTTTGGGAGTGTTTCACGCGCGGATTTACATCCTCGCCTCCTTCCCTGGTTTTGACGTGTGGCGACCGCTTGCTTAGGGGCTGTGAAAAAACGGGGACAGTCCACGGCGCGCCGCTTGTGAGCGCTGCGAACAAAGCAGTTACTCGGGCGGCGCTTGGTACAATCCCCGTTTTTTCACAGCTCCTTACGCGCGCGGCACGGAAAGATGGGGTCGGCGCTACGGGTTGCGGCGGGTGTCCCCGTTGGGTTTTGTAATGCTTGCGGTTCCAGGATAACGGCGGTGTCAAGGGATGTGAAAAGGTTGGATAGGGAATCTAGGCGTAGAGTACGCTGACCCAACGCACCGCTGAGAGTTGGTACGCGTTTTGGTGTTATTATGTTCTCCGCTCGCTGATTGTTTCGTGGGAAGGCTCGGCGGATTCGCGAATAACCCTTGTTAAATTTCAGTTCGAACCTGCTTATCGAAGTTGGTCTGACTTCCAAATTGGAAAGTCTGGTGGAAACATGAATCGGTTTTGCTTGAGGAGAGCGCTTGGATTGGTGGTTTTCCTGTCGCTGGTCGCTCCGCCGACTCCGACGCCCGCTATTGTGTCCGACTCCGCGCCGGAAGGGCTGACGATATCGGACTGGGGCCAGATTCGCCAGGAGTATGAGCGCCACCGCCACTCGGCCGTCCCCGATGGAGAGGGCTACAAATGGCGTAATCACGGCCAACAGTGGCTGATTCGCTTCGATGGCCGCGGCTTTTCGGTTCAGCCGGACGGGGGCGGCTGGAACTGGGGTCTGGAACTGGTGAGCTACGGCTTCGAGGGCGCTGAGCAGGTGGTCGAAGGCAAAGCCACGATCAGCGCCGCTAAGAACCGGCTGAGCTACGCCTGGGATGAGACGGTCGAGGAGTGGTTCGTCAACGACTCCCGCGGGTTGGAGCATGGATTCACGTTCAACGAACGGCCGGCTGGCGAGGGCGAGCGCTTGCAACTGCGGCTTGCGGTTCGTGGGGACTTGCGGGCGGAAACGGCCGGCGGCCAAGCGCTGCGTTTTGTAAAGGAGACCGCGACGGTGGTCAACTACGCCGGTCTGAAGGTCTGGGACGCCGCCGGCCTAACGCTGCCGGCTCGTCTCGACGTTACTCCCACGGGACAAGTGCTCGTCTTCGTTGATGATCGCGGGGCGGAATATCCGATTACGGTAGATCCAATCGCCCAGCAGGCCTACCTCAAGGCTTCGAACCCGGACGCGATCGACTACTTCGGCGAATCCGTCGCCATCTCAGGCGACACAGTGGTCGTCGGTGCCCGGTTCGAAGGTGGCAACGGGGTGGGGGTGACCCCCCCTTCCCAGGGCGACAACAGCCGCTCTAGCAGCGGTGCTGCGTACGTCTTCGTGAGGACGGCCGGGGTGTGGAATCAGCAGGCCTACCTCAAGGCTTCCAACTCGGATGCCTTCGATACCTTCGGCTTCTCTGTAGCCGTGTCCGGCAACACGGTCGTCGTCGCCGCCTTTCAAGAGGACAGCGATGGGTTGGGAGTGAACCCTCCTTCCCAGTCCGACAACAGCCTCTTTAGCAGCGGCGCAGTGTACGTCTTCGTACGCACAGCGGGGGTGTGGAACCAGCAGGCCTATCTCAAGGCTTCCAACACTGATACGTTCGACGGCTTCGGCGAATCCGTCGCCGTCTCGGGCGACACGGTCGTCGTCGGCGCCCGGTTTGAAGACAGCAATGGAGTTGGGGTGAACCCTCCTTCCCAGTCCGACAACAGCACCCCCGATAGCGGCGCGGTCTACGTCTTCACAGGCTTCGGCTCACCGCCAGTGGCCGATGCCGGGCCGGATCAAAGCCTGAGCGCCGGCGGGCCGGGGGGTCTGGCAGTGACGCTGGACGGTTCGGGATCGATGGACCCGGATGGGGACCCGCTGACGTACATGTGGAGCGGACCGTTTGGAACAGCGGATGGAGTGAGTCCGACGGTGCAGATTCCGGGCGGTGTCCACAACGTGACGCTGACGGTTGATGACGGACGGGGCGGGCTGGATAGTGACACGGTGACGATCACGGTGAAGACAATCGTGGTTTCGCCAAGTGCGTTGGCGTTTACGCTCGAGAAGGGGGCGGGAGGCAACTCGCAGCCCTTCACGGTTCAGGCACTGGGCGGAACAGTGCGGTATTCGATTGCGCGGACGGCGAGTTGGCTTGACAGCAATCCCACGGACGGGGAGTCGAGCGGCGAGAAGGATACGATTCTGGCGATTGTCCATCCAGGCAACTTGCGGCCGGGTACGTACACGGCGCGCCTGGTGGTGAACGGGCCGGGGGTGATCAGGGAATCGGTGCAGGTGACGCTGATCGTGACCGGCGACCCCGGTGGAGGCGGCGGCGATGGGACGCCGAAGCCGTTTGAAAACGGCGTGGTCGATACGGCGGACTTTACGCCGTTCGGTGAGCCGGGGCACGCCGTGGCGCGGCAATCGGCGGTATCGATCTTCGGCGAAGACTTCGTGGCCGAGGGTGAGTTCAAGGCCGAGTCGGTTCCGTTGCCGACGATGTTGGGCGGGGTGATGGTGACGTTCGACGGGATCAAGGCGGGCTTGTTCCTGGTGTCGCCGGGGTTGATCATCGCGCAATTGCCGGCGGGCGTGACTTTGCCTACGGCGACGATGGTGATTACGAACGGTGGGGCAAAGGCGGTGAGTGAGCCGTTGGAGATTCAGGTCGCCGAGTATTCGCCGGGCGTGTTTACGTTGAGCCAGGATGGCGGCGGGCAGGCGATCGTTGTGCATGCGGGGACGGTGGATCTGGCGGCTGCGGTCGGTGCTGTCGGTGATAGCCGGCCGGCGGGTGAAGGCGACAATTTGACGATCTATGCGAACGGGTTGGGACCGCTGGACCCGCCGCTGAAGGACGGGCACAACT
Organism: Bryobacterales bacterium; assembly: GCA_965206655.1. Lineage (GTDB taxonomy): Bacteria > Acidobacteriota > Terriglobia > Bryobacterales > UBA6623 > JAPPLB01. The sequence continues at coordinate 126,838 of CBDBKC010000036.1, forward strand.
CGTGCGAGCTGGATGGCGTCTGCTTGCCGGATGGATCGAACGTGGTGCTGCATCACACGCTGACGACGCCGGTCATACGAATTGGAGGCGTCGAAGTGCCGGCGGAGAATGTGTTGTTTTCGGGGTCGTCGCCAGGGTCGGTGGCGGTGAATGAGATTGTGTTCACGATGCCGGGCGGGATTCCGGCGGGTAATGCGGTTTCGTTGACGGTGGAGATTGGCGGCGTGGTTAGTAAGGAAGTGACGATGGCGGTGGAGTAGGGAGTTGTGTGCGCAACGGTGACAGTCACCGAGTGGGTTGTTTGGCACCGCTTGCTTGCGCGCGCGGCACGGAAAGAGGGGGTTGACAAACTATTCGGAATCCGATATAACGGATTCTGAATTATGAAAGACGACGCCAACCGTTTTCTGCCGCTCACGCCGGCGACACTCCACATCCTGCTGGCCTTGGCGGGGGAAGACCTCCACGGCTACGCCATCATGCAGGAAGTTCAGCGGCAGTCGGAGGGAAAGTATCAGCTTGGACCCGGTACGCTTTACGACAATTTGCAGCGACTCACCGATCAGGGGTTCGTGCGTGAAACCAGCCGCGGCGCAAAAGCCAAGGGTGAAGATGCTCGCCGGCGCTACTACCGGCTGAACGCGTTTGGCCGCCGAGTTCTCACGGCTGAGATTACCCGGCTTGAAGGCGTGGTCCGCGAAGCCAAGCTGCGGGTCCCGATTCCCCAGACGAGGACCCCATGATGCTCCGCTTGTTTTACCGTTGTGTCCTCCGGCTGCACCCGCCACACTTCCGACGGCGATTCCGCGGGGAGATGCTGTGGATTTTCGACCAGCAGAACGAGAGCATCGGGCGGGCCGCCGTCCTGGTTGACGGTTTCGTATCGCTGGCCCGGCAGTGGCTCTTTCGCCCCGGCCCGTGGGAAGAAGCGGGCCTGACGACGGCGCCGGTTCGGAGCCCGGACGGCGTCCCGCTCTTCCATACTTTCGAGAGCACGGCGCCACGCTCGGCCGCGCTTCTGAACGGAATGCTGCTGTCGGTAGGCGTGTTCGGCGCACTGGCTGTCGTGATAGCCCACGGCGGTCCGGCCGGTGTGATGAAACTGCCTCGGGTTGTGGTCGTGCCTCAAAATATTACGCCGGAAGAGGCGCTCGCGCTCGAGCTGATCCAACCGCGAGGCGCCCGCGCGCACCGAGAACAGCTTCTACGGGGTGCTCTCGCCGTCGAGGCGTTTCCCGTCCTGGGTCCCGCCGGCTCAAAAGGCCTATTGTCGCGGGAGCACGGTAAAGCAGTCGCTTCGGGTAGGGCTGAGATCGTGGTCGCGGAGCCCCGGTCGTCATCCGGCTCCGATTCAATGATCTTCCTTCGCGATCGTGACAGCGGCTCCACCGATGTGTCGCGGTCGAAGCGAACCACCTCCCAGGCGCCCGCGGCTCTCGTTGATCCGTTGACCTTGAACAGGTCTTCGGTGACCGCTGAGAGCGGCGTGTTCGATCCCGCAATGCTGCAAGCCGCGGCGTTGCTGTCCGCCTTGGATAAGAACGGGGACGGCGTGATCTCGTACGGTGAGTCCGCCCGGGCCGCGAAGCGACTCCGAGAGTTTCTGAAACGCGCCGACCGCGATCAGGACGAAGCCATCACGGAACAGGAGTTGCGCGATGCCATTTATGCCGCTCGAAATCCGGAATCGCCTCAGCCATCGAATCCCGACATGAACTGACTTACCCGAGGCACGAGGGCCCGAGCGAGCGTCAAGTTCGCATCCCGACTTAGATCGGAGGCGAGAAAAGGTGATAGTCACCGAGTGAGTTGTTTGGAACCGCTTGCTTACGCGCGCGGCACGGAAAGATGGGGTCGGGCACGGCTGAGTTGTGCGCCACTCTGTGCTGCGATGCCGCCTCAATGCAAAAACGGGGACTCTGGAGCCCGTATCCTCATCCAGTTCCGGGAATTACGGCAGCGCAAAGGTGTAGAGCACGCTGTCCGCGGCAATCGCCACATACTGTTTGCCGGCGACGCCATACGACATTGGTGAGCTCCGGTACGATGTGCCGAGTTGCCGCCGCCACAGGAGTGAACCATTCGCCGCATCGAGCGCGACAAAGTGGCCGCGGTAGGTCCCTCCAAAGACCAAGCCGCCTTTCGTGGCGAGGACCCCGATTGTCGGCATCGCCTCGTGCAGGCCGAAGCGCCATCGAATATCGCCTGTCAGCGGGTCCATGGCGGCAATGGCTCCCGGCTGTGAGTCACCCGGATCCAACTGTTACCCTGTGCCCGTATACGGACGTCCACCGATCGGCTCTTTTGTCTTGCTCGTGTAGGTTGCACAGGCTTCGCGTATCAGCACGTAGAACAGGCCGGTGTCGGGGCTGAAAGAAGGCGCCGACCAATTCGTCCCGCCCCAAGCGTCGGGACAGACGCGATTTCCTTCCTCCGTGGGGTCGGTGTTGGGAATCACAATCGGCCGGCCCTTCGAATCCAATCCGTCCGCCCACGTTTGCGGAACGTAGGCCCGCCCTAGAAGAAACTCACCGGTTTCGCGATCCAATACGTAGTAAAAGCCGTTGCGATTGGCCTGAATCAATAACTTGCGTTCGCGGCCCTTGAACTCGGCGTCGATGAGCACCGGATCCTGATTCGAGTCCCAATCGTGAGTATCGTGCGGCGTGTGCTGAAAGTGCCATTTCAGCCGGCCGGTGTCGGGATCGAGCGCGACCACACTGTCGCTGTAGAGGTTGTCGCCTTCACGGACCGTGCCGTCGTAATCGGGCGCCGGGTTCCCGGTCGTCCAATACAGAGTGTTGAGATCGGGATCGTAGGTGCCGGTCAGCCAAGTCGGAGCGCCGCCAAACTCCGCTGAGTTTCCCGCCCAGGTTTTGCGCGCCTCGTCGCCTTCTTCCGGAATTGCCCAGAAGCGCCAAAGCTTCTTGCCGGTCTCGGCGTCGAAGGCGTCGAGGAAACCGTTGAGCCCGCACTCCCCCGACGTCACGCCGACGAAGATTTTGCCATCCATCGCCAGCGGCGCAAGCGTAATGGAGTAGCCCTTCTTATAGTCGTCGACCGCTACATCCCAGATGACGTTACCGGTTTTTGCGTCGAGTGCGACGAGCCTTGTGTCGAGCGTCGCCATGTAGAGGCGGTCGCCCAGAATCGCGAAGCCGCGATTCGTCATCACCGTGCAAAAACTGTGAACGTCGTCCGGCACAGGCCGCCGGTATTGCCAGATGACGCGCCCGGTTTGAGCGTCGAGCGCCGCGGCGTCGTTCTTTGGCCCTGTTATGAACATCAGTCCATCGACGACGAGGGGCGTGGTTTCGACACCCGTACCTCCGAATTGGTAGGTCCAGGCCAGCCGCAAATCGTTCACGTTCCGGGGCGTGACCTGATCGAGGCCGCTGTAATGCCTTCCCGGTAGATCACCCCAGTAGGTGAGCCAGTTTTCAGGCTCGAGATCGGCCTTGCGAAGTCTCTCGGAAGTAACATTGAGGTCGTTCGCGGGCCGCCATTGTGTCTTCGCGGCGGCGGCCTCTTGCCGGGATGACTCGAGCAGAAAGGCCACCACGTCTTCCACCTGCGGCGAATCCAAGTCCGCCTTAGGCATGAGCGACTGATCAGGAAGCGTGACGCGCCGCAGGTCCTCTTTCAAAAGAAAGTGCAGCCGCTCCTCCCTATCCATCAACTGAACAGAAAATGTGTCCTCATTCCTCCGGCTTCCGTCGATCACCCGGCCGTCCCTGAACTCGACCTGGACTGTCTCGAATCCCGGCCGCAAACTCTCACTCGGCCGGGTGATTGCCTTTCTGAGGTCGCTGACACCCTTCTGGTCGCGAATCTTGGTTAGGTCCGGTCCGAGGCGTCCGCCGTACCCTCCGAAAAAGTGGCACGTCGAGCAGCGGCCCGCCCCATAGAAAATCTCTCGGCCGTTCTCAGCGTTGCCCGTCACGGGCTCCTTGTCTTCCTGAGAAAGGGTGCGCAAGAACGCCACGACATCCAGAGCCTCCTCTTCGGAGATGGGGGTGGGCGGCATCTGTGTCCCCGGGATGCCCTGACGAATACTGAGCGTCAACTCCTGGTTGGAACCGCCCCAACGCCATCGCCCATCCGTCAAGTCGGAGCCGCGGCCTCCCTTCGCATTCTCGCCGTGGCAAGCGGCGCACTTTTCGACAAACGTCTTGCGCCCGCGCTCGACCTGGGCTTCGTCGGCCCGAAGCGGAACGGAGGCCAGAATGGCGAATACCAGCAGCCCACCCAAGGAGAGATTCTTCATGGCGATCATCAGCAGTTGCCTCATGATGCGTTCCTAACCGAGTACGGCGGCGATGGATTGCTTCAGCACCTCGACGATGCGGTCCAGTTGCTCGCGAGTGACTACAACAGGCGGCGCCAGACAATACACATCCCCCCGCAATCGGCTGAATAGCCCTCTCTTCTGCGTTTCCGCATTGAGGCGCGGCCCCACGTTGTCCGAGGCCGGAAACTCTTCCTTGGTCGATCTGTCCTTTACAATCTCCACGGCGCACATCAGACCCATGCCTCGCACGTCGCCGACGTGGGGGTGGTCCGCTAAGGCGTCCTTCAAAGCGTGCAACAGGTAGTCGCCCTTTTCAGCCGCCTGGCCGGGGAAGTCCTCCTCTTCCAGGATGCGAATGTTTCGCAGGGATACGGCACATCCAACCGGATGCGCACTGTAGGTGAATGCGTGCATCCAGGGTGACGAGCTTTCGTCCAGCACTTGGGCGATCCTGTCGCTGACGCCGACGCCGCCGAAAGGAAAGTAGCCCGACGTAATCGCCTTCGCGAATTGCATCACGTCAGGTTCAACTCCCCAGTGGTCGAGGGCGAACATCTTGCCCGTACGGCCGAAGCCTGTAATCACTTCATCGGCAACGAACAGCACCTCGTACTTGTCACAGATCTCGCGGATTCGCGGGAAGTAATCGTCCTGTGGAGAAATCACTCCCCCGGCGCCCTGCACCGGCTCGGCGATGAACATCGCGATCGTGTCCGCACCCTCGCGCTGGATAGCCTGCTCGAGTTCATTGGCCGCCGCGATGCCGGCGCTCATCCCATCCGGCGCCTCGTAGCGGTAGGGATACGGCGAGGGAATATGAACGAACCCCGGCACGCGAGGCTCGAACAGCGGCCAATAGCTCTTGATGCCCGTCGCGCTCATCGCGGCCAGGGTCACGCCGTGATATCCCCACTGCCGCGATATGACCTTCGTCTTTTCGGGCCGGCCGCGCAGCTTCCAATAGGAGCGGGCCAGCTTTACGCTCGACTCGGTTGCTTCACCACCGCCGGAGGTGAAGAAGAAGCGATTGATCGACGGATAGGTCATCGTCGCGAGCTTCTCGGCAAGCTCAATCGCCCGCGGATTCGAACTGCCGGCGTAACCCGAGCAATAAGCGAGTGACGTCATCTGTTCGGCGGCGGCCTCCGCCAATTCAGTTCGCCCATGGCCAGCCACGACATTCCACAACCCCGCCAGACCGTCGATGTACTCCTTGCCGTCGGTATCGATCAGAATCGAGCCCTCGCCCTTCACCCATACATGGCCGCCTTCGTGAATCGGCCGGTTGTGCAAAGGGTGGATGAGATGAGCAAGATCACGCCCCATCCACTCGGGCTTCGTAGCAGTTGCCATGAGAGAAACCTCCATCAAGCGGGCGCCTTCGCGCCATCCAATACAGGCAGAACCGGTCGGCCGATCATTCCGTTCGAAGTGCCGAGTCGATCAAGTTGCGAATCGGCAAAATCAAACGATCGAGGGCGTCTCCAAACTCGAGCGCCACCGGCTCGTTCCGAAAGTAATACACGATGCCTCCGGCGACCACGGCGAAAAGAAGCAACGAAAAAAAGCCCGATTGCGACTTCTTCCTCTTCCCTCCCAGGTCAATCTTCTTAACGGTTGCCTTCATGCCCGGCCTTCAGACAGGGAAAACGCGTGGCTTTCGCAAGACCCCTTGAGCGCGTCGATTTCGCCGCCGCGCACAAGCGACCTCATATGCACTGCGTCCGTCTCAGGCAGCCCGTTCGACGAGGTGCTGTACGCGAGACCACTCTCAGCAGCGCATTGGGGCAATTGTATCCTGCCGGGACCTTCGGCGATAGTCCGGAAGATGATGAGCCGCTCTCGAACCGGCGCATGATTCACATCTCAGGAAGAGCATTGGCTCCCAAAGACGTACAATCACGGTGATGTCTCGCAGCGGCTGCATGAGCTTTGTTTTTCTAACTGCCTCACTGTCGTTCCTGCCGCAGGCGTTGGTAGCGGAGGACTGGCCGCAACTGCTGGGGCCGCGTCGCGACGGAAGCTACAGCGGCACTGACCTCGCTGCATCCTGGCCCGAAACCGGCCCTAAGCGCGTGTGGGAGCGGAAAGTGGGCCACGGCTTCAGCAACCCAGTCGTTGCGGGCGAACGTTTGGTCTTATTTCATCGTGTGGGTGACGAAGAGTTGCTTGAATCTCTTGATGCCCTGACCGGCAAGCCCCAATGGGTTTTCCGCTACGAAACCAGCTATCGGGATGGATTCGGATTTGATCCGGGGCCGCGGGCAAGTCCAGTCGTAGCGGGCAGTCAAGTCTACACCTTCAGCCCGCAAGGCATCTTGCACTGCGTTCGCCTTGCCGACGGCAAGAAAGTCTGGCGCATCGACACCCATGATGAGTTCGGCGCCGACAAGGGCTTCTTTGGGGCGGCTTCTTCACCGCTGGTCGATGGAACATCTCTATTCCTGAATGTAGGCGGGAGCGGCGCGGGCATCGTGGCGTTCGACAAAGACACAGGGCGGGTACTTTGGAAAGCGACGGACGACGAGGCTAGCTATTCCTCACCGGTCATTGCAGAGATCGCGGGGCGGCGGCTCGTCGTTTTCTTAACTCGCGAGGGTCTGCAAGCGCTTGATCCGAAGACGGGGGAGGTGCGTCACGCGATGCGCTGGCGCGCCCAGAGTCATGCTTCGGTGAACGCGGCGGCGCCGTTGGTCATTGGGAACCGCGTTTTCCTATCCTCGAGCTATGGAACGGGCGCCGTGCTGCTCGACCTCGGCGTCGGCGAGTTGAAACAGGTCTGGTCATCGGACGACAGTCTTTCGAATCATTACGCGACAGGTGTCCATAAAGCCGGCTATCTTTATGGGTTCCATGGCCGCCAAGAGTACGGACAGGTCCTCCGGGCCATTGAGCTGGCGACGGGCAAGGTCAAATGGGAGCAGGGCGGGTTTCGGGCGGGAACAGTGACCCTCGCAGGCGAGCGATTGTTAGTCCTGGCCGAGAGCGGGGAGCTGGTCCTGGCGTCGGCATCGCCGGATGGGTTCAAAGCGCTCTCTCGGGCGAAGATTCTTGATGGCGTGGTGCGGGCGTATCCGGCGATTGCGAACGGGCGGTTGTATGCCCGAAACGAGTCGCGGATCGTTTGCGTCGACCTGAGGTAAAACCCTCGGTGGCGGAAGGACCCGGTATACTCCTGAGTTCTTCCGCCAGAGGTCTTGAATCATGCAGAGTCTCACGATCCCGATCACCCGGCTGCGGCCGGACGCCCGGCTCCCTGAATCAGCCCACGGAGCGGTGGAAGACGCCGGTCTTGACCTCTTTGCCGTCGAAGAAGTCACGATTGCCTCAGGCGAGTGGTTAGGCGTCGCGACCGGGCTGGCGATCGAACTTCCATCCGGTTTCGAGGGCCAGATTCGACCTCGTAGCGGTCTCGCCCGCAAGTTTGGGATCACCCTGCTCAACAGCCCGGGAACGGTCGATCCCGGCTATCGGGGTGAGATTCGGGTCTTGCTGATCAATCACGGGCCTGAGCCCTACACCGTGTCGGCCGGGGACCGGATTGCTCAACTCGTGATCGCCGCCTATGTTTTAGTCAAGTGGCGGATTCAAAATGACTTAGCTGACTCCGGGCGGGGAGAAGGCGGGTTCGGTTCGACCGGTACGTGAGCTTCCGGGATGAAACTACTTTACGAAAGCGCTACACTGAGGGGGATTCAAGGGACATCCGCGCGAGATAACAGGGCGGCTCCGTGTTCTTTTGGGGCCGGGTAGATATCCGGTTCTCCGCGCTCTCAGGCCCCATACGGGGGGCCGCCACACCGGTTTGAGGCACCTTCCTCGGGCGACTAGGGCGGTTGGTTCAATAATCGGAATGGGGGATATCTTAATTGGAATCAGTACTTTCGGCCGGAACGCGCTGAGAGGGAGGGCTTTATGGCTAGTCGATCCAACACAACCTTCCAGAAGCGGCTCAAAGAGCTTGCCCGTCAGGAAAAGCAGCGCGAGAAGTCCGAAAAAAGGGCTCAGCGCAAGGTGGAGAAAGAGGGTATAGACAGGTCCCTCGTCAACGACATCGCCCAACTCGACGAGGACGGCAACGTTATCATCGAATAGGAGTTTTTCCGCGTACGGCTACTGCTTTCTAACTGCTTGCACGTCTACGGGATCCGGAAAATCGATTCCTAACTGAGCGAGCTTCCGCTCAAACCCTTCTGTGGTATTCAGCGTGTGGACGAACCGGCCATCGGCCTGACGGTAGCTGATCAACCCTCCTTCGGCGAACCGGACGACGTGTATGGGATCAGGCGCGAGGTGGCTCCGCACTTCCACGGTCTTGGTGATCTCCGCTGACAGTTGGCCTGGGCGGCCCGAAAAGGCGTCCGGGGACAATACGTAGCGCCCCGGGCACCCAGGAATAGGTCTCCACGGCCAGCGGCCCAATAGATCCTCGTAACTCACGTGCTAAGAGTCCGGTTGCCTGCGCAAAGCAGATGCCACGCGCTATTGTAAACTGGCATCGGGATCTTTGTGAGACACCCTTCCAGTCAATGCACGGCTGTGCTTCTCGTTGCACTTGCCTTGCCCCTTCCGCTTCTCGCGGAATTCGATGCCGGCTACAACGTCATCGGGCGCTGGGCCGGCCCCACTGAGCCAGCGCATGTCGAGCTGCTCCAGGAAGGCGGATGGACCACGGTTCTTCTTCCCTGGCCGGGTAGCGAAGCAACCGAGGCTTTCGCCGATGCCGCCGGCCGGGCCGGAATAACGGCGATCGCTGAGCTGGGCGTCGTTGAGAGTATCGAAGCGGCGCGTGAGGCGGCGGCCTCCGCGAGGGAAGCCGGTTTCGACGGCATCGCCGTTACGGCCGGCGGCGCATTCAGTACAGCCGATCCGGTCCGCGATTTTGTAAAAGAGCTGCGCGGATTTGACGTGCTGCTCTTCGTCAATCGCGATCAGATTTCGTGGGATGTTTCCGGAGCCCACCCGATCCTGACCGCCGGCCTGTGGCCCGGCGTTCGAGCACCGCCGAACGTGCCCGGGCGCGGTATCGAAGTCGCGACCGCCAGCCGTGAACCGTGGCTCGATACGAACCCCTACCTGATCGGCTATCTGCGGGGCATGTTCCCGGCGCGAGCGGCCGTTCTCGGCTACCGGCCTGACGCGGCGGCCGGCATCACAGGCGGACGAGCCGTGCCCCATGAATCGGTCGAGGTGGCGCTCGTCGAAGCCTTCATGGCTGGAGGCAACTTCGTCATTTCTCTCCCAGGCGATTACCGCGAGACGCTGCTGGGCAAAGACAAGGAAGCCCTCTCTGCCTGGAAGTCGCTCGGGAGTACGGCGCGTTTTCTCCAAGCGAATCGCGGCAAGATTCATCGGCCCAACCGGTCACGGATTGCCGCTGCGGCGGGCTCGCTGGCCGAGTCCGGTGAAATCCTCAACCTGATGTACCGGCGCAACATGTTTCCGGTCGTACATCCGGCGAGCGATATCCCGGTCATCGACCCAAGCCGATTTCGGACATTCGTTTACGCGAATCTCGCCGAACCCGGGCCCGCACCGCTCCGGCGGCTCTTTGGCTACGTGCAGGCAGGCGGATTGCTGGTCGTCGCGCCCCGGAATCGAGAGACCCGGCCGTGGTGGGTCAGGGAGGGCGCCGAGAAAGTTCGCTCGGACACGGATCGCGATCACTACACGCTGGGAAACGGGCGCGTCGTGGCTTATCATGACGCGGTCCTCGATCCGAGTGAGTTCGCGCTCGATGTGATCGATCTGGTCGGGGTTCAAACCCGTGACGTACGGTTGTGGAACGCGCCGACCGTCGTCGGCTCGGCGGTGGAGGCGGATCGCACCGGGGCACAAATCCATCTTGTGAACTATGACACGCCGATCGAGCGGGGTTTCCCGGCTCGCGTTGATGGAGTTTTCCGGAGCGCCACTGTTCTCGAACCGGACGGCCAGACGCGCAGTCTCAAGGCAGTGAAGCGTGGGGACGCGACGGAAGTCTGGGTTGACCGGATAGGCCGGTTGGCGTTGATTCAATTGCGATGAAACTACGTTTGTTCCAGCGCCGCCACGTCCGTCAGATGTTGGGGTCGCCCTAGTGCCCGCTTGTTCTCGATAAGAGATTTCTTGTCCATAAAAGGCACGTCCAGCCCATCGATCGTAGCGTGTACCCGTCCGACCCACACTTGATCGAAGTCGACCCCTGTCAGGGAAGTTAGGATATCGATGCGGTTTGGCGGACGGCCAAGCTGAACGACCTGACCTTCTCTCACGAAGTCCGCTTCTGAAACATCCGCCGACGCGAAGCCGAAAGAGACAATCGCACTATCAATTCGCCTGGCATTCTCCTGAGAGGCGCGGATAAGAAAATCGAGATCGCCGGTGTATCGAGGGCTCCCATGGAGCGCCAGGGCATAGCCCCCCACAACAACGTACTCAACTTTGTGGGAGTTCAACGACTCGACAAACTCTCTCAAGTCTTTCGGAAGCGGGGTCATTCAGATCACGTCGGCCATATACCAACTCCACCAGCAGATCGACGCGCTGCTGAGGTGTCAGGCTTCGATAGTAACGCCGATCCGCCTCTTCCGCATCGGCGTGGGAATCAAATCGGCGAACAATGTACTCCATAGGCGCTACTCCTATTTTAGGGCTTTCCAGCCGGCTTTCCCACCAAATGGTGAGAAAAGCGGGGAAGTGGTCCGGTCTCGCCGGGTCGCGAGTCTCCGCGATGCAGGGAAGCTTGGGCGCCACTCGGACGACACGGGGATCAATGCTATCGCTTCGGCAACCGTTCTCCGCTACAATGCTTTCCGCCAATGGGCACGCGCCAGATCAGCCGCATCGCTTTGCTGCTAGTAGCCCTGCCTGCCGCGCTGTCCGGTCAAACCCTCGAACAAGGCCAGGAACTCTTTAATCAACACTGCGTTGTCTGCCACGGCGCTTTCGCCGAGGGCGGGTCGGCGCCGGATCTCACCAATCCCCGCTGGCAAGATGCCAAGACCGACGCGGAACTCGAATCCGCCATCACGAATGGCCTACCGGAAACCGCGATGCCCGGCTTCGCGGAGAGAATCGACGCCGACGGCCGCCGTTCGCTCGTGGCGCTGATTCGCGGCTTCGCCGACAAGGCCATTCAGCCGACGACAGACGAGCAAATGCCGGACATCGACGTATCTCCCAACCGTCTGCTCAAAGCCGGCGAAGACACCGAAAACTGGCTGATGTACGGGCTGGACTACGGCCAAAGCCGCTACAGCCCTCTCGCGGACATCGATCGCGCGAACGTAGAGAATCTCGTGCCCGCATGGGCTTTCCAAACCGGCGTCCGCGACGGGCTCACCAGCACGCCGCTCGTTGTCGACGGCGTCATTTTTCTCACCACGGCCTGGAATCACGTTTTCGCCATCGACGCCCGCACCGGCGCCGAACTTTGGCACTACGAGCGGCGGCTCCCGCCCGCGAAGGACATGAGCTACTGCTGCGGTCCGAGCAACCGTGGCGTCGCGATTCGTGGCGGTTTGCTGTACATGACAACGCTCGATGCCCATCTGGTCGCGCTCGAAGCCAAGACCGGCCGCGTCAAGTGGGACATCGAACTCGGCAAAGGAGCCGACAATCTGAACGCGAAGCAGCCCCCGCTTGTGGTCGGCGACCGGCTGTTCGTTGGAATCGCAGGCGGAGATCGAGCCAGCCGCGGATTCATCGACGCGTATCACGCCGAGACGGGCGAAAGGCTGTGGCGCTTTTACACCGTCCCCGGTCCGGGCGAACCCGGCCACGAAACCTGGAGCGGTGACTCCTGGAAAACGGGCGGCGCCGCTCCTTGGATGCACGGAACCTATGACCCGGAGTTGAATCTCATCTATTGGAGCGTCGGTCAACCTTTCCCGGTGTACGACGGCGACGCCCGCCGAGGCGACAACCTCTACTCCAACTCCGTCGTAGCTCTCGACCCGGAATCCGGCGAGCTGAAGTGGCACTACCAGTTCACGCCGAATGGTGTTTGGGATTACGACGGCGTTACCGAGACGATCCCGGTCGAGATTCGTCATGAAGGCCGCTTGCGGAAGGCCATCATTCACGCCGACCGTAACGGTTACTTTTACGCAATCGATCGGACCAATGGCGAGTTCCTGTTCGCGAAGCCCTTCGTTCGCGTGACCTGGAGCACGGGCTTCACTCCGCAAGGCCGCCCCATCCTCAACCCCAAGGCCATCCCTTCCTATGACGGCGTCGAGGTCTGCCCCGGCGCGGCAGGCGGCAAGCAATGGACAGGCATGGCCTACAGCCCGCGCACTCACCGGGCCTACCTGCCGGTAATCGAAAACTGCGCCGTCTTCTACAACTACGGCGTCAAAGCCAAGGAGCAAGGCCTGCCGCCGGGACCGGACGGATTCAAGTACATTGCCGGCGAAGCATTCGGAAAGGTGATGGCGATCGATCCCGATACGGGGGAAGCCGATTGGGAAGTGCGAACGCGATCACCGATGTCGGCGTCGATGCTCGCCACGGCAGGAGGACTCGTTTTCACCGGTGACGCTGAAGGCAACTTGCTCGCCTACGACGATGAAAGCGGCGATCTGTTGTGGTCGTTCCAAACCGGCTCGGGCATCCGCAGTGGCCCCGTGACGTTTCGGCTGGACGGCGTCCAATACATCGCCGTGGCCTCAGGCATGGGTGGAGCCGTTGGCGGCTACACGGGCCCGGGCGCGCCATGGCTCCGCAACTACCGCAGCGGCGGAACCCTCTTCGTCTTTCGGCTGTTTGAGCCCAGCGCATCCAAACAATTCGACGGCGGAGCAGGGCTTGCGCCTGCCAACTAACCCGGATAGCCGAGTCACACTCCCGTGAACTCCACCAGCCAGAGCGTCAACGCGGGGACATACGTAATCAGCAGAACCACCATCAGCAGAATCACCACGTAAGGCAGGGTCGAACGGTAGACCTCAGTCAACGGTTGATCGAAACGGTAGGACGACAGGAATAGATTCTCGCCCATCGGCGGCATCAGGTAGCCCAACTCCATGTTCGCCAGAAAAATGATCCCTAGATGCACCGGGTCGATCCCGTATGCCGCCGCCATCGGTGTGATCAGCGGCACGATCACAAGGATCGCCGAATAGATGTCCATGAGCGCCCCGACCACGATCAAGAAGACATTTAGCGCCAGCAAGAAGACAATCTTCGATTCGACATGCGCCTGCACCCAATCCAGCGCCCGTGTTGGTACTTCGGCGATCACCAGGTAGTTCGTGAACCCCAGCGCCACGCCGAGAATGATCATGAAACCGCCAACCAGGGTCGCGCTCTCGACGAATACGTGCGGCAGGTCCCCGAAAATGCTTAGGTCCTTGAAGATGAAGCACTCAACGACGAACGCATAGAAGACCGTCACCGCCGCCGCCTCGACCAGGGTGGTATAGCCGCCGAAGATCCCGCCGAGCACTACGATCGGCAGCAGGATCTCCCACTTCGCCTCCCACAGGGCCGAAATCGCGTTCCGTAGATGAAACGGCTCTTGTTTCGCGCCCAACCTCCAACCACGATACGCCGCCCACCCCGCTACCGAGACCACCAAAATGAAGCCCGGCAGCAGTCCCCCGACGAATAGTTTCTCGATCGGTTGCTCCGCATAGAAGGCGTAGAGGATCACGGGCAAACTCGGTGCGAACAGCAATCCGATCGAGCCTGAGACCGTTACCAGACCCACCGATGTCCGTTGAGGGTACCCGGCCTTCACCATCATCGGCAGCAGCAGACCGCCCATTGACAGGATGGTGATTCCCGATGCTCCCGTGAGTGGAGTAAAGAAGGCCAGCACGACGGTTACGACGATCGCCAGTCCGCCGGGCATCCAGCCCATCCAGGCTCCGAACAGCCGCATCAGCCGCTTCCCCGACCCACCTTCGGCCAGGATGTATCCGCCCAGCGTAAACAACGGTATCGCCGGTAGCATCGCCGACGTACTCAAGCGGTAGGTTTCACCAGGTACGGCCGAGATTGGCGTGCCTTCCTCCCAGAACAAAAGCGCCGCCGCCCCGCCGAGTGTGCAGTAGATCGGCAGACCGAGCGCCGTACCAAGGACGATCACGAGGCTTGCCGGCAGCAAAAGGCCGGCTTCTTCCGGGATTTCGATCAGTCCGAGCGCGACGGGGATGAGCAGGCCGAGTGCAACCAAAATCCGTCCCCGCGTGTTCGAGGCGCCACGCAGAATGAGCCGTCCCGTGATCGCCGCGAACCCAAGCGGCATGATACATTCAGCCACCCAGACGGGGATGCCCCACGCCACCATGTCTCCGAACTCGTAGTCAACGCTTACGAGGTCGAAGCTGGCCCAGATGAGCGAACCGGTGATTCCCACCGCCAAGGCGGAAGTAAAGATGTGGACCCGATCCCGCCAGCGATCCGGCAGAAAACTTGCTGTCGAAAGTGCGAGCAACCGGTCGGAGCGCGCTGCCAGCGCGGCCCCCAGCAGCGTAATCCAGAGGGTGAGGTGCAGAACGATCGGGAACGAGCCCGGGATCCCGCCGCCGGGCCACTTTCGCGCGACGATCTCGAGCAGCGGCAACGCCGCCATCAACGCCAGCACGGCTATCGAAAGCACGTTTTCGATGCGCGCCGGCAGGCCGGTGGAGTGCTCGGGGGGTGAGGACATGGGGCCTGCGGTAGTGCGGTATCGGCGGTGAAGGCCGATCAACCGCTATGAGCGTTGTCCGGCTCGATATTCGTCGCGCAGACGTTTCACTTCGTCGAACAGATCCGCCGGCACCATCTTACCGCGTAACTTGGGATAGGCTTCTTCCGCCTGCTTTCGCCAATCGGCCAGCAGTGCTGCGTCGGCCTCGATCACGTTCAAACCACGTTTCTTCATCTGGACGACAGCGTCACGATCGAGCCGCCGAATCTCATTGCGGAGTTTGTCGCCTGAATCTTGCGCAGCTTGGAGCATCTCGGGCCGCAACTCAGCAGGAATGGTATCCCATGCCCGATTGCTGATAACCGTCGCGCCAACTAAAGGAGCCCAACGTATGTTGACCATGTTCTTCGCGGCTTCGTAGCTACGCTCGAGCATCGCAAACAGTGGCGGCGCTTGGAAGGCCTGGATCATACCGGTTTGCAGGTTGGTCAACATGTCCGTGATGGGCAGAGGCTTGACCTGGAAACGCATTTCCTTGTACAAACTAGCCGTGTCGGGATCGCCCGCCGAAATCCAAAGACTGAGCCCGCGAAGGTCGTCGAGAGTGCGAATCGGCGTCTTCGTGAAGAAATGCACCCATCCAATGTCGGCCCAGTTAAGAACCTTGAAGCCTTTGGCCTCGATGCGCGCCTCGATCTTAGGGGCCATCTTTTCACGGATGAAATCAAACTCCTCGTAGGAGTCGACCATCATGGGGATGTTGAGACAGTCAATCCCATTGTCAATACGCGAGAGACCAATGCCCGACACGGCGATCGCGTCTATGGTTCGCCGCCGAATCTTGCGGACTAACTCCGTGTCGTCGCCGGCGGACCCGCCCGCATACACAATGACCTTTACCGATCCGCCCGAAATGCGCAGCCACTCCTGCTTCAGGCCGTTGAGGGCATCATGCCAGCTCGAGCCCTGCGGTGCTCCCGTAGCGAGCTTAATGCGCGGCGGGGTCGCACCTAGCCGTGACATAGCCCCGCCAACCATATAAATGGGGACTTGGAGCAATGAACGGCGAGCGATCTTTGGCATCAGGACGTACCTCCAGTGGACTCCGCCGGCGCGTCTTCAAAGAAGAGGTCCTCGGTTCTTCCCAGCAGCCACCTCGCACGACGCTGCGCCAACAGATTCACCAAGCGGTATTCCACATTCTCATCGGGATCGACGGCCAGCGCTTTGTTCAGTAGCAAAGTGAATTCAGCCCGGTTCTGTTGCGGGACGGTCAGGGCTTGCGCAAGGGAAACATGCAATCCGCCTCGCTTGCCTCCTGAAAGTTCAAGGGCGCGCTGGTAGTGCTTCCGGATCTTGGCCTCGTCGGGCGAGCCCGGCTTCGATCCGGCCAAGGTCACCTGGAACTCGTGGAATGCGCCGCCGTCCCAGCTCTCATCCAACTCGAGCGCCCGGTCGAGCATGGCCTCCACTTCCGGGATGCGCGCCAGCATCGCCGCGTCGTTCTTTGAAACGGAGATCGCCAACCCCAGCGACGCGGCGGTCCAGTACAAGAACGGCAAATCCTGCTGTTTCTTCTTCCTGTTGTGGATCACGCTCACCGCCGCGGCCGGGTCGGCCTCTAGCTGATCGCTCAACCCTGGATAGGCACGCTCCAGCCCCCGCATTCCATACCGGAACGCCCGCAGATAGAACTTGCGGGAGCGTGTACGTAGCTCACGTGCGAGATTGATATCCTCGTCCGCCGCGACTTCCGCTGGGTAGTCAACGTAGGCATACGAATAAAGAACGAAACCCTTTGTAGCTGTCACGAGCAGCCCGCGATGATCCGGTGATTCTTGGAGTAGACTTTCGACCAGCTTAAGGCCGAATGGAAGCGCCTCACCGACAAACGGGACATCTTCGTCGGTCTCATAGACGGAGTTACCTTCGGCCAAGGCGTCGCCGACAACGTTGATCGCGTATTTCTTGATGGAGCAGCCCGCCGCTGTCAGCAGTAGGCAGGCAACAACAGTGAGTGGAATCGGGTGTGACGGAAAGATCCGCACAATTGAACTCACCTTACCTCAACACGAGCGCTACTGCGCTCTGCTACGCCGGGCCGCAGTACCCCCGACTAGAACCGCGCGAACAGAATCACAACGACGACCCCAACCGCGCACAGACCGCTCACAATGATTGGCGCAAAACCAATCCATTGCAGGCCGCGTGAGATCCGTTGCCTCCTGCCAAATGTGACGAAGCCTCCGGCGATCGCGGCCAGCAGGGCTCCGGCCTGCCACCCCAGCAGGACGATGAGCCGGTTGAAGCCTCGAAGGAATGAATCTCCAGTCGGCGGCGTGACCGCGAACAGGACGAACGAAAGAATGAAGCAGAGTAGCCACGCTCCAGATAGAACCAGGATCGGTACTTGCGGTTTTGTGTCCATTGCCTCGGGGGTGCCGGCTAACTACTCACCAAGTGTAGTGCACCGTGTAGGTGATGATCGCCTCGCCGCCGGGTTCGATCGTCGGCCGAAACTCAATCGTCTTCGCATCCTTCTTTTGAGGAGTCATCGAGCTTGCGGTGACCTCCCATTGCAGCCAGCGGTACATGTGCTCGACAACGCGGACTTCGACGGCTTCCTCTTTGTGGTTGCGGATCTTGATCTCAAACGATTCGTCGACGAAATCCTTGCTGTTATCCAGCTTGTAGTCCGTCTGCCTACGCTCGCCCATGACGTCGAACGCATTGCCGGTGTAAAGGCGCACCGTCTCATCCTTGGGCGTGTGATCGATCTCGTCCTCGCCGATGAATTCGTTGCGCTCATCGATGTCGCGGCGATAGATCTTCACCTTGCCCTTCGGCAGCGGCATCCCTAGATTCGAATCTTTAGAGTTTTCGAACTCCAGCATCACCCACACCTTGGGGTTCGATTCCGTTCCGTACTCAGGTTGCGACCGGATCGTCTGATAGCCCCAGTTGCGGTGATTGGAATGAATCCGCGCGCCGTCGTAAACATAGATTCGGTGCGCCGGCACGTTGGCCGCTCTCAGAAACTCGACCTGTTTGACCTCGCGGTCCAGCAACGTCGTCGGGCGCTCGAGCGCGTACAGGTGGTACTCCTCGAACGAGCGCTCCGTCACCGGAGGCGCACCCGCGGAACGGCTCTCCGACACCGCGCCGAGCGCGTACGCCACACCGCCCGACGTCGGGTCAACACGCGCAACATCGCCCGCCATCAGTTTTACGTTTGCGTCCGCGAAGTCCTTGCCACTCATGTTTTCGAGCGTCACCCAGCCGACGATATCGAACTTGTCTCCCTTTTCCGGAGCGATCGCGTTGTAGCTTGCTTCCCAGCGCATCCCGCCGCTGAGGTAGGAAAATTCGACTTCACGTTCGCCCGCTTCGGCCGCCCACAAGCGCCATAGGAGGGTCGGCTTCAAGAACGCCTGCGGATCCAGCGCGTCGAAGATCGGTTTACCCGGAAGCCCGAACTGTATCTTGCCGTCGACCTCGACAATCGGCTGCCCACCACCCTGAGGCTGAGCGTAGGCCGCCTGTCTGTATTGATACTGGTTGCCGTATCGCTGAAAAGCGGATGTGTGCGGTACATAGCCGCTGCGCAGAATCTTGCCTTGCACGTAACGCTTCTCACCCGTCTGCGGCGCGGTGATCTCGAAGGTCAGTGTTTTGCCCTCGGACTTGCGCAACAGCAAACCTTGACTGAGAGGGTCGCCCTCGTAGTTTTGTTCGAGAATCTGAATCGCGTCCGGCCGCCGCAGGTCACGCAACATCACCGATTCCGGCTCGAGGTGGGCTGTGATGTCAGTCACCCGGATCTCGTTCTCGCCACGTTGCAGCTTCAGAGTCCGTTCCTGCTTCACCGTCGCGAAGTTCTGGTTGTAAATCGTCAACTGTGTCTGGGCCGTCGCAACACCTATGCCAAGCACGGCAATGAAAAGGGATCTCATGGCGCCTCCACTTCCGCTCTATATAGATAAACGCACCAACCTCGGTGAGGGGAGCAACGTAGAGAAAGACGTTTGTGCGCAGGCTTACGTTGAGTCGATCTCGGCGCGAAAGCGACCAAAACGGAGCCGTGACCGTGAGGGAGCGGTGTGACCCGCCTCCCAGCCGCGCCTAGCCCGCTGAAGAATCAACAAGGAGTCCGCCTAATATGGATGTGCAAGAGTCGGCTGATTCGCATACCGTTCCATCCCAATCACAAGCTTCGCCCCGGAACCTGGAGCGAGCCGCACCTCAAACGACGAATCATCGACCGCTGTCTCGCTGCCGACCATACCGACTTTCGTGCAGCGATGCTCGCCGTAAGCCCCGGTTTGGACAACAACACGCCGCACGTTCACCGGATCGACATTGACCAGCGTGACTTCAATTCCACTGGAGGTGATCTTCTCCACAAGCGCCGCCACGTCGGCCGGCAGACCGGCACGCCGCTCGACGGGATCGAAGTAGCGCACCTGTGAATGAAGCATATTCGATGTCTTGCCGGCGGGGTTGCCGCCCAGCATGAGCTTCACGAGATGGTCGGTGGACGCGGGGTTGTAGCGCTGGATGTCGTCTGTGTAACGAGTATCGGGAGTTGTTGGATCCTTGCGCATTTCCTCCAGCCGCCGACGGATGTTGCTAAGGTCGCGCCGCAACATCTTCTCCGGGAAATCGGCATCACCGCCGTCGAGAAATCGCAGCCAATCGTCGGTCGGCAGCCGCTCGCGGTCGGCGGGGGCCAGGGTCGCGAGGTAGACATCGAGTAAGACGTGCGACGGCGGGTCTTTGCGGTATCCGTACCAGCCCTCATCTCCATACATCGAGGGATACATCGTGACGCCGTCCACGACTTTCTTGGCCGCGATGATGTTGTCCATTTGCTTGCGGATGACATCGACGTACTTGTGGTCTCCGGTGAGAAGCAGCGCGTTCAGGAAACCGACGCGGAGCCCCCTGTAGACCGTGTTGCGATTCGCGCGGCGGCCGTGCGCGGGATCATACGGCGAGAAACCCCATCCATAGACGCCGCCGTACCACTTCCCATCCCAACCGCCGCCGATCGTGCCGTCCAGTCCGATCACACTGGGAATGTTGTTGCCGTTAGCGCGAGTCCTTTCCAGCCAGGCGTCGACGTATTCGAGAAGCCAGTCCTTGTACTTCGGCTCGTGCCCGATCATGTAGGAGTTCGCCGCCATCGACGTGGCGCAGAGGTTTTGCGGGCTGTCGCCGACGATATTGCCGTACTCGGCGAAGTGCGCGAGCATCTCGGGATAGGTGCTCGCATTGTGCTGGTCGCCGAACTTCGTCATCGGGTCACCGGACCACTCGGCGGGCGTCGCTTCCCGAAGCAACGGGCCTGTGCTGCCGTTGAAGAAACTACGGATGATCTTGTGCTCGGGATCGTAGTTTTGGGCGTCCGGGTCCTCGTTCATGTAGAAGCCGGCGAACCGCCGCATACGCGCCTGAAAGCGCGAGTCATAGGGATCCGATAGGGCCTGGTAGAAGAAGGGTTGAAGGCCTTCACCGGTGTGCTCCCAGTCGAACGTCGTGATGAACTCCTTGTGGTACATGCCGTTCTTGCCGAGTTCGATGACCTTCGTCTGGGCTTCGGTGAATTGCCGGAGATGTCCCTCCCAGGCTTTCTTGTAGATCGCGAGGACGTGATCCGACGCCCCGAGCGCGTGCAAGAGCGGCCAGTTGTAGAAGTTTTCCGTGGCATCATCCGGACCATCTAATCCGCCCCAGCGCGGCGTGATTTCGAGGTAGCCGCGATCGTCAAGATACTTGTCGGCCCATTCCGCAACCGCGTCGGCATTGGCTTCGAGGAGCTGTCGCTCAAGCAGGGCCCAGTAAGGCGGGTCCATGGGGGTGTCGATCGTGATGGTCTGCGTGGCGGCGCTGAGTAGGAAGGGAAGTCCCATGGTCAGGACAAGAACGTGGAGTAACTTTCGCATTGAGGTCGGCCTCCGGGGTTGGGCAGCCACTATGGTAAACGTTTCCCGCGTGCGCGCCGCCCACCCGGGACATCCCGATTGATGCTATTGTTCTCCAGATGCCGACCGGCCGGCATCCGTTTCAAGTTCGGAAGTGAGGTTGATCATGATTCGTCCCCTAAGACTCGCCCAAGTCGGCACGCTAGCGCTGGCCTTGCTCATGACGGCGTGGCTGAGCGCCCAGGAACTTGGCCTTTACGAAGCACTGGCTCGCCCCATCCTGGCCCCGAATCAGCCGACGGTCGAGGTGCAGGCTTACACGGCGTCGCGCGTCCCGCCGCTGCCCGCGTTTCAGAAACTAGACGAGTGGGAAGCCCATGCGCGCGAGATTCGCCAGAGGACGTTCGACGAAGTGATCTTCCGTGGCGAGGCGCGGGCTTGGCGTGATGCCGAGACGCGCGTCGAGTGGCTGGAGACGGTTGCCGGCGGGCCGGGCTACCGCATCAAGAAACTGCGATTCGAGGCCATCCCCGGCTTGTGGGTTCCCGCTCTGCTCTACGAGCCGGAGAACCTCAGCGGCAAGGTCCCCGCCGTGCTCAATGTCAACGGCCACGACCGCACCGACGGCAAAGCGACGGACTACAAACAGGTCCGCTGCATCAACCAGGCCAAGCGCGGCATGCTGGCGCTCAACGTGGAGTGGCTCGGCATGGGCCAACTCAACACGCCTGGCTTCGTTCACTATCGAATGAACCAACTGGACCTGCTGGGCACAAGCGGCATCTCGTTGTTCTATCTCTCGATGAAGCGGTCGCTCGATGTGCTGCTCGCTCACGAGAATGCCGACCCCGAACGCGTCGCCGTCGCGGGGCTCTCTGGCGGAGGCTGGCAGACCATCTTCATCAGTTCGCTCGATGAGCGAGTGACGCTGGCGAACCCTGTCGCCGGTTACTCAAGCTTCGTGACCCGCACGCAGTTCCCTGTGATGGACCTGGGCGACTCGGAACAGACGCCGAGCGACCTGGCGAGCGTCGCGGACTACACCCATCTCACCGCCTTGATGGCGCCGCGCCCCACGCTCCTCACGAACAACGCCCGCGACAGTTGCTGCTTCCGCGCCGACTACGCCCAAGCGCCGCTGATGCAATCCGCTCAGCCCATATTCAACCTCTACGATCGCCCCGGCCATCTTCGCAACCACATCAATCACGACAACGGCCACAACTACGGCCAAGACAACCGCGAAGCTCTCTACCGCATGTTTCGAGATTTCTTTTATGGGGGTGATCCAAGCTTCGCGGTCGAGGAGATCGACGTCGCGGATGAAGTCAAGACGAAAGACGATCTCAACGTCGCGCTGCCCGCGGACAATCTGGACTTTCATCAGATTGCGCTGCAAGTCGCGAAGGGGCTTCCGCGCGCCACAAGTCCGCCCGCCGGCCGGGAGAAGCTCCGGAAGATTACCCAGACTCCGCGCTTTCGAGTGGGCGCGAAGTCAACCCACGAAGAAACACTTAGCGAGACGAAAGCGACGTCCTGGCAATTGCGAATGGGCGACTGGACGGTGCCCGCCGTTGAGCTTACGCGTGGCGCTTCCGACGGCACCGTGCTCCTCGTGTCCGACGGAGGACGCAAGAGCGTTGCCGGGGAAGCTCGTCAATGGCTCGCCCGAGGGCGCCGCGTGATCGCGCTCGATCCGTTCTACTTCGGAGAATCGACGATCGAGACGAGGGACTTTCTGTTCGCCATCCTCATCGCGTCGCTAGGTGAGCGGCCCTTAGGCATTCAGGCAGGTCAAATCGCCGCCGCGGCCCGCTGGGCGCAAGAGCGTGACGGCAAACCGGTCGAGGTTCATGCCGTCGGACCCCGCACGAGTTTGGCGGCCTTGGTAGCAGGCGCTCTGGAACCCTCGGCGATCGGCAGTCTGCGGCTCGAAGAATCGTTCAGAAGTCTTCACGAGATTCTCGAACGCGACTTGGGGGTAAACCAAGCGCCCGAGCTCTTCTGCTTCGGGTTGTTGGAAGCCTTCGATATCCGGCAGATCGCCGCGCTCACGACAAAGGTCGACTTCGCAACTAAGAGCGGGAGTTAGCCTTTGCCGTTGCTAAACTAAAGGCCGGAATGAAGGGCCCCTACGCGCGTTGACATGGACTACGATACCGAAATTAGAGGCCTCCAAGATACCCTCGCCGTGGTGGTCGAGATTCAGCGGCGGCAGGCGGAGGTGCAGCGCCGGCAATCCGAGCGGATCGTGGTCCACGAGGAGACAATGACCGAAATTGACCGGAAGCTGTCGGAAATCACCGGGAAACTCGACGCCCTCGTTGATATCGTCGACGGCGTCATCCGCAAACGGCCTCCGAACCCACCTGCGTAGCTGAAGTCCGGACCAGATCCGTCCCCGAACCCCCTTCAGCGCCAAGCCGCCGGAACTTTCTTGGGGTTGACGAAGAACCAGCAAAAACCCGCTATCCAGTAGATCGCCGCGATCAGATAGAGGACTCGATTCCAGTCCCCTCCGGTCCGCTCAATATCGCCGATCATGTAGCCCACCACGATCGGCAGCAAGAAGCCGCCGATGCTGCCGCCCATGTTCATGAGCGCCATGGCCAGAGCTGTTTGCCGGCCCGCCACATCCATCGTCGCTACCCAAGCCGCGGGCCCGCCCAACCCCGAAAACAGCGCGCCAAAAGCCATGGCCGCCACCAACCAATTCGCGTCCCGCGTCCACGACGCCAGCACACAAAGCAGGCCGGACAACGCCAGGGCCCCGATCGCGACGCCGCAGCGGCTGATGAACTTGCTGCCGGTTCTGACCAGCAACCAGTCGATCGTGACCCCGCCCACCATCGAACCCACGACCACGCCGATCAGCGGCAAACTGGACAAGATGCCGGCGCTTTCCCGAGTGACTCCGTAGCCTTTTTCGAGAAACGCGGGGAACCATGTCACAAACATCTGGTAGCCGGCGGCCCGAAAACCGGACTGTACGCACAACGCCCACAGACTTAACGACGAGACGGTGTCTCTGAAATGTGCTCTGAATCCGGGTGAGCTTTGGGCGGTGGTGTTCGAAACGACTTCACCCGGGGCTGCCTCCCCTTCACGAATGATATCGACCTCAGCCGCGTTGACCCAGGGATGTTCGTCGGGACGCGTCCGAAACAGCAAATAGAAGCCCGCCGCCCAGATGAGACTCACCGCCGCAAGCACGTTAAAAGTTGTCCGCCAACTGAATGATTCGAGAAGCACCGCGGTGAGCGCCACCGTGGCTGCCCCGCCGACCGACATGGCTGAGGCATTCGCCGCGCTCGCCAAACCGCGCCGCGGCAGCGGGAACCAGTCCTTAACTGCTTTAGCGGAGTTGGGTACCAGGCCCGACTGCATCCCGCCGAACATGAAGCGAGCGAGGCCGAGTCCCAAAAACGAAGATACGCTCGCAAACCACACCGTACACAGCGACCAGGCAACACAAAGGGCCGGCAGAGCAAAGCGCGTCCCGAAGCGTGTACCCAGCCAACCCGTCGGGATTTGAAACAGAAAATAGCCGATGGACATGACGGAGAACACATAACCCATCTGCTCGCTGCTCAGTCCTGTCTCTGCTTGGATCGTCGTGGTGGCGGGAGCGATGGCGTGCCGCGTCAGATACGCGGTGGCCGAGGCGGAAGCGACAAGCACCATCACAAGGTGCCGTACTCGGGTCGGCCTGTCAGATGCGGAAGCGGGGGTCAACTCGTCGGGTCCCGGTTCAAGAGAGCGGACAATAGTATCACGCGCGGAGTGTGGTTAACTCGCCTTGTCTCACCAAGGGGCGAGACAAACCGGCCCCGGGGCTGTGGTTGAGGAAGCTCGCGCATCACGAGGGTGCTCTGGAGTTTCGGCTTGGCCTTCTTGAGCGTGGCGATGGCCTTGCTAAGCGCCGACCAGCCGGGCTCCGCACGTTGCAAGGCGTTCTTGGCGGCATGCTGCCCCTCGTTGCGGTCAGCCATCGGGACGGCGAGCACCTCCTGCACTGATGCCTGACCGCGTCACGGCGCGTGAACTCCTCCGGCTTGCCGAATTCAAGAATCGGTTCGCGGGCTCAGAACACCTCGAAGATAGCCGAAGCTTTCGGCGATACCCAGTTGAGGAGCTTCGGGCTCCGCCTCGTATTCAAGGGCAACGTGATAGCGGTAGTTCCGCGCCCGCAATACGCGCATAGTGGCGGCGATATCGATCACTCCTCGACCCACCGGCACGTCCAACCGGCGTCGGCTGGCTTCTTTGAGATCCTTGAGATGCACGTCGTAGAGCCGGTCGCCGCAGGCCCGGATCGCCTCGACGGGGTCGATCGGCACGCGAAAAGTGTGACCGACGTCGACGCAGACTCCGATTCTGCGATCGAGCGACCGGATCTGGTTCATGATCTTCACGGCTGACCAGCGCCAGTAGTCAACGTCGTCCTCAGGCCCGTGGGTGTGGATAGCGATTCTGATGTCGCCGTAGTCCTTGATAATCCGGTCGAGTTGTTCGAGTCGCTCGATGGGAGGCGTGGCGGTGACGGTAGGTGCGCCGATGTCGCGCACATAATCGAGACTCCGGCGGACGGACTGCTCGTCGCCGCTCAAGCCGATGACACCGCACCCGGCGAGAGTGAGGCCCGCGTCCCGGATCTTGCGGGCGGCGAGCCGGCGCTGTTCCTTTGTGCTGTCGAGGGGAAGGTGGAAGTACTTGAGCGCAACGTTCTTGACCCCGGTTTGTTGCAGGAGAGCGATAGTTTCATCGAGCGAGAGCTCGCGGGTGCTGTAGGTCGTGAGTCCGACACGAAGTCCGCCAAAGTCCGGTCGGTCGGGCTTCACGGGCCATCGTCCCTTCGCCTGCGACGCGGGAAAGGCTGCCGCTGCGATCGCCCCCTGAAGGGCGGAGCGTCGCGTGATGGCAGGCGGTTTCACGAGGAGGGAGCTACTCGCGTGTGATGAACTCGTCGAGGTTGAGAAGCACGCGCGAGGTGGACGTCCAGGCAGCGAGCAGGGCCGGTTCGACGTCGTCCTCGGCCTCCATGGGGAGGGTGGACGCGGCTTCTTCCGGATCGGTCTGGAACTCGTCGAGCTGCCGGGCGAGAAAAGCGGACAGTTGCTCTCTCTCGGTGGCTTTCGGTAGCCGCCCGAGCGACAGCCGAAAAGCGTGATCGAGCCGCTGTTCCCGTGAGGGCTGCGCTTCCTTCAAAACCCGTTGCGCCAACGCTTGAGCAAACTCGACATGTGCCTGGTCGTTGAGCAGGGTCAACGCCTGAAGCGGAGTGTTGGAACGATTGCGCCGCGTGCAGGTCATCATCGAGTCGGGCCCGTCAAAGACGATCAATCCCGGGTGCGGCGCCGACCGCCAGAAGTAGGTGTAGATGCCTCGCCGGAAACGGTTGGCGCCTGTATCCGCCTTCCACTTGCGGTCGATCTGCGTCACCCGTCCGGCTCCCGCTGGTTGCGGGGGGTAAACACTCGGCCCGCCGACATCGCGGCTGAGCAGTCCACTCGCCGAAAGTGCGGCGTCACGGATGATCTCCGCCTCCAACCGCAAGCGCGACTGCCGAGCAAGGAGTTGATTGTCCGGGTCGATTTCGATCAGTTCCGGGCGCAGCATGGATGACTGGCGATAGGTGGCTGAGTTCGCGATCAAGCGATGCACCGCTTTCATGCTCCAGCCGCCGGATACAAACTCCGACGCCAGCCAGTCGAGCAGCGCAGGGTGCGTTGGCGGGCTACCCTGGCTGCCGAAATCATTCTCCGTTTGGACAATGCCTCGGCCAAAATAGCGCTGCCAGATACGATTGACGGTGACACGCGGCGTGAGCGGGTTTTCGTCGTCGACGAGCCAGCGGGCAAAATCGAGGCGCGTCGGACGGCCTTCGGCTGCCAGAGGCGGTAGGACACCCAGTGTGCCGGGCTCCACATTTGCGCCTTTGCGAAGGAAGTCACCACCCTCGTGGATATAGGTCTGGCGCGGTTCGGGGAGCTCGCGCATCACGAGCGTGCTCTTGAGTTTCGGCTCCGCCTTTTTGAGCGCAGCGATGCCCTTGCCGCGCGCCGACCAACCCGGGTCTGCCCCGTTGAAAGCGTTCTTGGCGGCACGCTGTTGCTCTTCGTTTCGGTCGGCCGTTGGAACAGCGAGCACCTCCTGCACGCGCAGACCCATCTCGCCAATCTGTTCCGGCGTGAGGGATGATTCCCACTCGCCTTGTTTGCCTTCTATCGATTCGCCGTACTCCCCAAGTTCTTTCTCGAGGATTTCGATCTGATGCCTGACCGCATCACGGCGCGCGAACTCGTCGGGCTTTCCGAATTCGAGGATCGGCTCGTGCGCCCGCTTGCGGCCCTCATCGTTCTTAAACTCACCGCTCAGCTCATCAATGTTGTTGAAGAAGGCGTAGATGCTATAGAACTCCTTCTGTGAGATCGGGTCGTACTTATGCGAATGGCAGCGCGCGCAGCCGATTGTTAGGCCGAGGAAGGCGGCGCCTGTCGTGCTGACGCGATCCACGACGGCCTCGACGCGGTACTGCTCGAAGTCGATGCCGCCCTCCAGGTTGAGTAGCGTGTTGCGGTGGAACCCGGTGGCGACGATCTGCTGCTTCGTCGGGCTCGGCAGAAGGTCCCCGGCAAGCTGCTCGATCGTGAACTGATCGAACCCCATGTCGGCGTTGAGCGCGCTGATCACCCAGTCGCGGTACATCCAGATTTCGCGGTCACCATCAATGTTGTAGCCATTGGTGTCGGCGTAGCGGGCGATGTCGAGCCAGTGCCGTCCCCAACGTTCACCGTAGTGTTGGGATGCGAGGAGCCGCTCGACGAGTTGTTCATAGGCGTCCGGACGCGTGTCGTTGACGAAGTCGTCGACTTCCTTGGGGGACGGCAAGAGCCCGGTGAGATCGAGGCTGACGCGGCGAACCAGGGTGACGGGATCGGCGGCTTCGGAGGGTTTCAGATTCTCTTGTTCAAGCCGTGCCAGGACGAAGTTGTCGATGGGATTGCGGACCCAGGAAGACTGCTTGACTTGGGGGACTTGGAGCTTCTCGACAGGGCGGAACGACCAGTGTTCGGCCCCCGCTTTGGGGGACTCGGAGACGGTAGTCTTCGGCCACGGCAGGCCCATCTCGACCCACTTCGTGAGAGCGTCGATCTCGGGCTGAGAGAGCTTGCCCGTCGGCGGCATCTTGAGGTCGCTGCTCTGGCGGATGGCCTGGACGAGCAGGCTGCCGTCCACGTCTCCCGGCGTCGCCGCCGGTCCACGGGTACCGCCTTTGAGCACTGTTTCGCGGGCGGCAAACGAAAGCTCGCTCATCTTGGTTTGGTCGTTGTGACAGAGCCCGCACTTGCCGTGCAAAACGGGACGGACTTTCTGCTCGAAGAAACGGATCGCCTCGGGAGAGGCATCCTGCGCCGCAGAGGGTTGAGCGACAGCTAGGGCAAGCAGCGTTAATGCACTGAAAACACGCATTCTGGGTGCAATTGTAGCATTGCGAACTCGTAGTCGCGGGCCCGAGAGTTGTCCAATGCAAGATGATCCTGAAAAGGGGGAGTGTTTCCAATACAAGATGATCCTGAAGATGCATCGGTCGGAGCAGGCGACATTGCAGGTGAATGCAAGTCACCATGCAGAATGCTCAAAGTCTCACGCTGGAGCAGATGCGGCGGTTTGTGGCCGCCAGCGACGGGCTCAGCTTTGCGGGCGCGAGCCGGGCCGAGATCTACGGCTTCGTCGAGGGCGTGCTGCGCCGGCAGCGCTATCTGGGGCTGTCCAAGAAAGACAAAGGGGTCGTGCGGCGCTACCTGGTCAAGGTCAGCGGCCTGAGTCTGCCGCAGATCACGCGTCTGATCCGACGCTACCGGCAGCGGGGGAAGATCCAGCCGACCATGTCGCGCCGGCATCGCTTCGCGCGCCGCTACACGGCCGAGGACATCGCCCTGCTGGCGGCCGCCGATGCCGCCCACGAGGGGCTGTCGGGACCGGCGATGCGCCGCATCCTGTGGCGCGAGTACCACGTCTACGGCCGCAGCCAGTACGCGCGGCTGGCCTCGATCTCGGCCTCGCATATCTACAATCTGCGGCAGACCGCGACCTACCGCCGTCATCATGTTCATCTCACCAAGACGCGCAGCCGCGTGGTTGCGATCGGCGAGCGAAGGCGTCCGGACCCGCGCGGCCGACCTGGCTACCTGCGTGTCGACACGGTGCATCAGGGCGACACCCAGACCCGCAAGGGGCTCTATCACATCAATGCTGTCGATACTCTCACGCAGTGGCAGATCGTGGGCTGTTGCGAGACGATCTCGGAAGCTCATTTGCTGCCGGTCTTGGAAGCCATCCTGCACCAGTTTCCCTTTCGCATTCGTGGTTTCCATTCCGACAACGGCTCGGAGTTTCTCAACAAGCGCGTCGCCGCCTTGCTCAACAAGCTGCTGGTTGCCGAGTTCACCAAATCGCGGGCGTACCGTACGACCGACAACGCGCTGGTCGAGGGCAAGAATGGCGCAGTCGTGCGCAAGCACATCGGACACGAGCCGATCGGGGCCCAGCATGCCGCCGAGTTGCAACGTTTCTACACGGCCTATTTCAACCCTTATTTGAACCACCATCGCCCCTGCGGGTTTGCCACCATCGAGCAGGCCGACAACGGACGCCGGCGGCGCCACTATCGGCTCGACGACTACCGCACACCTTACGAAAAGCTGCTTTCACTCGACCAGTGGGAGACCCACTTAAAGGAAGGTATCAGCGCCGCCGCCCTCGAGCAGCAAACGCGGCGCTTCAGCGACACCGAATGCGCCCTGCGCATGCAGGCCGCCAAGAGAAAGCTCCTGGCCGCGTGCCGCTCGCGGTGGTGAGTTCGAGCGATCGTCACGCCGCACCGCCGGCGGGTCGCGCCGCCGAGCCGGGCCTGCGCTCGCCCTCTGGGCTCCCTGCGGCCCGACTCGGCGCAGCCCGCGGCACGAACGAGAAGCTTCGAGTTAGCAACTCCCAGGAGCCAGCGCTTCACAACCC
The DNA here is from genome assembly GCA_965206655.1 of Bryobacterales bacterium. Lineage (GTDB taxonomy): Bacteria > Acidobacteriota > Terriglobia > Bryobacterales > UBA6623 > JAPPLB01. The sequence goes on from CBDBKC010000036.1 coordinate 156,692, forward strand.
TGCCCCTCCCACCACCAAGGAAAGGAGTTCCACACGGTTCCACACCCTATTTCGTCCCAGCCTCGACCAACCTCATTTCAGGATCATTCTTGGATTGGAAAATGCTGCCCGTCCGCAAGGTGACACTTTCGGTGAGTGGTGATCCAAGCCCCCGCATTCAGTTCTTGGACGTCATCCTTCCTGAGTTAGCAATCAGTCGTACCACAGCTCCGCCATTGGCGTCCGACGCATGGGCGGCGATGATCGGCTCGTGCGGGCCACCGCTTAGGTACCAGGTCAGGGCATGCGGTCGTCCATCAATGACCGAGTACTTTCGCATCACACCCATGCCGCCTTCGCGCGCTCGGCAACGTTCTCCAGGTGCTGCGAATGAGTCTGGGCCCCACATGCCCCAGACGACTTCAACCGTCGCCTGATCACACAGCCAGCGCTGCCCGCCACGGTGTACGCCCGGCCGCTCGCCGTCATCGACGTGGCAACCTCGCGGTAGCGCAATCGAGAACTCGGCGACCGCGGAATCAACCCGCTGCCAGTCGGCTGGAATGGCCGGGCCCCGGGAGCAGGGGGGCAACCCATTCAGATGTTTCGTCGCCAAATGTCGGGCACCGCACGAGAATCCTGCCAAACAGACGCCCACGATCCCCAGCGCTCGATACAGTCTGGTCACAATTAGCCTCTGTTACAGCCTACGCCTCGCGTTCACCAGCGGCCGCTGTTTGGTGCGACTCAAGTCTCCTCGAACCCCTCATCCGGCGCACCCCCCCCCCGCGAATTGTGTTCTCAACGATGTTGCGAGGCAACGGGCGACCGTCTAGCGCGGGCTTCACCGGCCTCGCACTTCTTCGGCGAATTGCTCTGCTTGCTCTTCGATCTGTTCGACTGGATCAGCAATCTTGCCGATGGCTTCGGTAGCAGGAGGAAACTGTTCCGGATGCAGAAGTTGGCGATCTTCAGACGGATCGACCCGCTCAAGTGATTCCCGACTGAAACCCTCCACCTCATTCGGCAACGACCCGAAGGGTTCAAAACTGATTCTCAGACGAACACCCAGCGCGCGCGCGATTTTGCGAAGTGTCTCCGTCTTCCACGAAGAATAGTTGACGTTTTCGAGGCGTGAGATGCCGGCCTGCTTGGTTCCGATCCGCTCGGCAAGATCACCTTGCGTCATGCCGCGTTGCTCGCGAAGGACCTTGATCTGAGCAGCAATGTAGCTGTTGAGGTAGGACTCTGCATACCCGTAACGGAACTCTTCGTCAGCCAGCAAATCCTGCCGTAACGTCTCTCGGAATTCGTAGGACTCTTCGTCGCGTTGGGTCATTCAGCAAAACCTCCCTGTTCCTGTTGGCGCTGTCGAGGTAATCGCTTGGATCGAGACGCCCGTCCTTCTCCAAAGCGCCGAGTAGTATCGTTATCGTTCGCTCGTCCGCTTCGAAAGGGCCGTAACACATGAAAGGCCGAAGCTGCACCCAGCCCTTGCTTCCTCTGAACTTCATCTTGTAAATGCCATTGATCTTTTTCGGCACTCCGTTTTGCTTCTTGATCGGTCCGAAGATCAGGCCCGGGGTCATCTCGGGTCCACCATTTCTAAGCAACTCCAACTTGGCGCGCAAAGCACCCACTTGCTCTTTCGGAACCCGTTCTCGCTCCAGCCACGCCTTGACGGTGCTGCGGTGCTTTTCGTCCAGGAACTCGTAGACTGTCCACAAAGACATAATATCACGTGTGCGTTATATTTTCAATCTCGATCGCGTATAACTCTCTCGTTACAACACATGCAAGATATTGATAACACAAGGATAGGTAGCTGAAAACAGCGATGAGAAGTACCGTTTGCCTCACGTCGTTTCAAACCCCTCATCCGGCGCAAAGCCCCTGCGAATCGTGTTCTCCACGATGTTGCGAGGCAGCAGGAATTGCATCAGATAATCGGGGCCGCCGGCCTTTGAGCCGACGCCTGACATCTTGAAACCGCCGAACGGGTGGCGGTTGACGATCGCACCGGTACAGCCCCGGTTGATGTAGAGATTGCCCATGCGAAACTCCTTCTTGGCCTTGGCGATGTTATTCGGGCTGCGCGAGAACACGCCGCCCGTCAGCGCGAACTGCGTGCTGTTCGCGATCGTGATGGCTTCGTCGAAATCCTTTGCCTTGATGACCGAGAGCACAGGACCGAAGATTTCTTCCTGGGCAAGGCGATGCTCGGGACGGACGTCTTTGAAAATCGTGAGCGGCACGAAAGAGCCAGACGGGTTTTCGGGAAGCCGCTCCAGCACCAACGTTCCCTCCTGCTTGCCGATATCGATGTACTCCTCGATCTTCCTCCTCGCCGATTCAGAAATCACGGCGCCCATGTAGGTGCGAGGCTTCTCGCTGAGCCCCAGATGAATACTCTCCGCGGCGGCCTTGAGCCGCTCAACGAGTTTGTCATGGACGGTTTCCAACACGATCAGCCGCGAGCAAGCCGAGCACTTCTGTCCCTGATACCCAAACGCGGAATGCAACACCTGTAGCACGGCCTCATCGAGGTCGGCGTCGGAATCGACGATGATCGCGTTCTTCCCACCCATCTCGGCCACCACCCTCTTCACGCCGGCGGCGCCTTCCGGCGTTTCGGCCGAGAGTCGAATGATCCGCAGACCCACCTCCACGCTGCCGGTGAAGGCGGTCATCGTGACGTCGGGGTGGGTCACTAACAGGTCGCCGATCTCGCCGCCTGACCCCGGCAAGTAGTTCAGCACACCGGCGGGCAGTCCCGCCTGCTCGAAGATTCGGTAGACCATCGATCCCGTGATGGGCGTGTCGGAGGCCGGCTTGTAGACAACCGTGTTTCCCGTGACGAGCGCCGCGGAAACCATTCCCATCGAGATAGCCAGCGGAAAATTCCACGGTGCAATCACACTAACGACGCCGCGTGGCTCGTAAGAGAGGAGGCTCTCTTCACCCGGCGCGTCGCCCATCTCCCGAGGTATGCCGAGGCGAAGCATCTCGCGCCCGTAGTACTCGAGGAAGTCGATCGCCTCACAGACATCGCCGTCCGCCTCGCTCCAGTTCTTGCCGGCTTCGAAAACCTGGAGGGCTGCCAGTTCGTAACGTTTCTCTCGGGCTATCTTTGCGGCCTTGAAGAGGAGCGCGGCTCGGTCCACCGGACTTGTGTCGCGCCAATCCGCGAACGCGCCTTGGGCGGCGGCGATGGCCCGCGTGGCATGCTCGGCGGTGGCGGACGCGGCGACGCCCACCTTTTCCTCCGGTTGATTCGGATTCAGAGATCGAATGTGCTTCTCGGTGTCGATTCCCTGCCCGCCGATATAGAGCGGTACCTTTACAGGAAATTCCGCGCGTACTTTGGTGAGCGCCTCGGCGAATCGGTCGCGATTCTCAGCCAGCGACCAATCAAGCGGAGGTACGTTTCGAAACCGCTCCACCGCGTTCCCCGGCAGGTTCTCTTCCTCCGCCGCGTGAGTTTCAGCCGCTTCGCTTGAGATCGCCGCATCATTCACGGAAAGAAAGCTCCCCGGACTGCGCAGCAACTTATCCCGTGAAGCATGTTCGGTAAAACTCTGGCGGAGGAACGATTCGTTGGACGTATTCTCCAGCAAACGCCGCACCAGATAGGCCATCCCCGGCACCAGATCGCCAATCGGCGAATAGAGTCGTAAACGCAGCCCTTCCTTAAGCAGCGCATTCCGGATCGGCTCGGACATGCCGTAGAGGATCTGGAATTCCAGACGATCCTCCGGGACCCGCATTTCCTCGGCTGTTTCGATCACCGCCGCGATCGAGCGTACGTTGTGCGAACCGCAAGCCAACGTCAAATACTGGTGATTTCCGAGCACAAGCCGTGCGACGCTCTCGAAGCCGGCATCGCTCTCGTGTTTATTCGTGAACACCGGCACCGGCCAATTGTTCTGCCGCGCCCACATCACCTCGGCGTCCCAGTAAGCGCCCTTCACGAGACGGATCGTGATGTGCTGATCCTCAGCGCGGCACCACGTCAGCAGTTCGGCCACATCTTCCTTCGTGTTGCGCAGGTAGGCCTGCATCGCAATGCCGGTATGCGGATAGCCTCGAAATTCGGGCTCCTCCATCAGGCTGCGATACAGCGCCAACGTCAGGTTCTTAAACGAGTGATGCTCCATGTCGACATTGACGAATGCGCCGATTTCCATCGCCCGCCGCAGAATCGGCCGCAGTCTTTCCTTCGCTCGATCAATGGAGTACTCGAAAGATCGGGCGTTCATCTGCGAGTACATCGCCGACGCCTTTACCGACACGTTGATCTTGGGCGAGGAGCCCCAATCGAGAACTCCGGTGTCGGTGCCCAGCGCATCCCACGACCCGACTTCGCCGTTCATCACGTCGAGAAGCGCCTGATAGCGCCGCATGTAGTCCTCGGCCTCCGGTTCCGACACGACAGCCTCACCAAGGATGTCCATCGTGAAGGCGAGGCCTTTCTTGCGCAGCTCGCGCAACTTGGTGAGCGCATCTTCGGGTGTTTCGCCGACGATGAACTGCCGTCCCATACTTCGGATATTCGCGCCGATACCGCGTGAGACAATGCCCGCCGCGAGCGAATCCGGATCAACGGTCTTGATCGCCCATTGCAGAAGCTCGGGAAACTTCTGCCCGGGCCGCGCGAAGTACTCTCGCAGATGCTGCGCCACCGACTTCGACTCGCCGAGCGCCGGAAAGACGTCGACAAACCGGAACATCTCGACCTTAAACGCCTCGTCGTTCATGCACCAGTCGAGGACCTTTGACGTCCAGTAATCCTTCTCGAAGAAAGACGGTTCGTCATCTTCGATTCGGTCATACAAACGTCGGCCGCGTTCGACGATGCGGGAATCGAGATCAACCGGCATGGCGTCTCCTTGCTACGGATTCATGGAAAACCACGGTGAGTCCCTTCATCTTATTCTGTTAGATGAAAGGACACCGCTTCTCTTGCGATGATCGGCGCGGTACACGAAATCATGACCCCTCGGAACATTCGTATCCTGGGCGTCCCACTCGACCTCGGTCAAAGGCGGCGCGGCGTCGACATGGGACCGTCCGCCCTGCGGGCCGCGCGATTACAGGCCTCTCTCCGGGGTCTCGGTCACACTGTGGAAGACGCCGGAGACCTACCGGTCGTGATCCCTGAAACTCAACCGGAAGGCGACGGCCGGGCGCGCTTCCTCAACGAGATCGCCGACGTTTGCAGAGCCGTCTCGGGTCGGGTCAGTGGTTTCCTCGGCAAGGACGGAACCCCGCTGGTCATTGGAGGGGATCACTCCATCGCTGTCGGGACCGCCGCCGGAGTTGCCCAGGCCCTGGCATCGAGAGACGAAAAGCTGGGACTGCTGTGGTTCGACGCCCACGCCGACATGAATACGCCGGAAACCACGCCCAGCGGCAACGTCCATGGGATGTCGCTGGCGGGGATCACGGGCCTGGGGCCGGCGGCGCTCGCGAACCTCATCGATCGCTCGCCCATCGTGGAACCTGCACACGTGGTGCTCATAGGCGCCCGCGATATCGATGCCGGAGAGAAACCGAACGTCCGCGACTCGGGGATTCACGTCTTCACGATGCGCGACATCGACGAACTCGGCATGAGGACCGTCGTCGAACGAGCCCTCAAAGTTATTTCCCGCGGAACGGCCGGGATCCATGTGAGCCTCGATATGGATTTCATCGACCCTTCGGAAGCACCCGGGGTCGGCACGCCCGTTCCAGGCGGTGTTACTTATCGCGAAGCCCACCTGGCCATGGAGCTTGTCGCCGATTCCGGGCGCATGACGTCATTCGAGATCGTTGAAGTCAACCCCATCCTCGACTCCGCGAACCGTACCGGCAGGCTTGCCGTGGAACTTGCCATGTCCGCCTTCGGGAATCGCATTCTCTAAGCCCTCGGGACTTGATCCGGGGCACGGGCAGTGTCGGGTACACTTGTAACTTCTTCGCTTGTTGGGTCGCAAGCCGGACTACGCTAGAGCAAGTCCACTCTTCTTTCGGTTTCCGGATTGCCCATGGAGCATGCCCAATGACCCGCCTTAGATGCGCTCTCGTACTTGCCCCACTGGTTGCCGCGATCTTGCCCGCCCAGCAGCCTCCGCCCTTTGTCATCGACACCGCCGGCGGACTTGGCCCGGCTGGCGGGGCCTCGGGGGCTCGCATATGACGTGCAGGGAAATCTCTACTTCTCCGATCGCCAGCACAACCGAATCCGCAAGATCACACCCACCGGGGAGATCTCGACCGTCGCCGGCAACGGGATCTTCGGCTTTGGAGGCGACGGCGGACCTGCCGTTGATGCACAGTTGGGTACTCCTTTTGGCGTCGCGGTGGATGGGGACGGTAATATTTATGCCAGCGACACAGCCAACCATCGTATTCGACGGATCGACGCCGCCACGGGGATCATCACAACCGTGGCGGGTACTGGAACAGCAGGAGCGACAGGAGATGGCGGTCCCGCCACCGAAGCGACTTTATTCGCCCCGCGAGGCATTGACTTCGACGCCGACGGCAACCTCCTCATCGCGGACTTCGCAAATAGTCGGGTCCGTAGCGTGGACGGCGCAACGGGAACGATCACGACGATCGCCGGCACAGGTACGGTCGGCTCGCTCGGCGATAACGGACCGGCTACCGCGGCTCAACTCTCGTTTCCCACGGATGTCGCTGTCGCACCCGCCGGAAGCCCGATTGCCGGAGCCATCCTGATTACCGAGGAAGGCAACAGCGACGTCCGCATCATCCAAGACGGGACAATCAGGAGATTTGCCGGCACGGGCACCTTCGGCTTTGCGGGTAACGGCGGGCCCGCTACCGCCGCCGACCTACGTGCACCCCAAAGCGTCGATACTGACGTTGGGGGAAACGTCTACATCGCCGACACTTCAAACCACGTCGTCCGCCGCGTGAACCCCAAAGGGACCATTGATGCTTTCATCGGAGTGGGCTTCGGTTTCACGGGCGACGGGGGGCCTGCTGCGAACGCCGGTATGGACTCACCGGCAGGAATCCTCGTGGATGATGAAGGGAATTTCTTCGTATCCGATACAGAGAACAATCGCATCCGTGCCGTGATCGACGGCACGATCGATACCGCCGCCGGACGGTCCACAGCAACGGGCGACGGAGCGCTCTCGACGGATGCCGAGCTGTTTTTCCCGCTGGGTCTCGCCGTCGACGGCAGCGACAATCTCCTGATCACCGACTTCCGCAACCATCGTATTCGAAAAGTCACTTTCAACAGCCCCGGCACGATGAGCACTGTCGCCGGGAGAGACCCGAGAGGCTTTGAAGGCGACGGCGGCCCGGCCAACCAGGCCCGCATGAACTTCCCCAACGACGTCGCCGTGGACGCCGGAGGGAACATCTACGTCGCGGAAACCTCAAGCAACCGGATCCGCAAAATCGACACAGCAAACACAATTACGACTCTGGCCGGGGCCGGCGCATTCGGATTCGGTGGCGACGGAGGACCAGCCACCGACGCTTTGCTCCGCTTGCCGCGGGGCGTTTTCGCCGGCGACGACGGCTGCATCTACATCGCCGACTCCCAGAACCACCGCATCCGCAAGGTAGATGCCGGCGGCACCATCACGACCATCGCCGGCACCGGGGTGTTCGGGTTCTCAGGCGACGGCGGGGTCGCGACGGCCGCTCAGATCGCCAATCCGTCCTACGTATTTATGGATTCGGAAGGATACGTGTTTTTTTTCAGCGGCTCCAACGGCCGGATCCGCGTGATCTCGCCCAGTGGTAATATCCAAACGGTCGTGGGCACCGGCCAGTTCGATTTCAACGGTGATGGCCTTCCTGCCCTGGAAACGAATCTCAGTGCGCCGACGGGCATTGCCGTCGACGCTGATCGAAATCTCTATTTCGCCGAGAGCAGCGGTCACCGCATTCGGGTGACACCGTTGGCGCCGGCTGCCGCACTGAGCGGACAGGCCAAGCAACTGATAGCCGGAAACGTTGTCACGATAGCGGGTAACGGTCAGGCCGGATTCGGTGGAGATCGCGGTCTTTCAACGGACGCGAACATCAATAACCCACAGGGTCTCGCCCTTGATAGTAAGGGCCGTCTCTACTTTTCTGACAGCTCGAACCATCGCGTGCGAGTGCTCGACCCCTCACTCCCACTGGCGACCGGCGAGGGTGTCGTCAACGGCGCCAGCTTTGCCAATCTACTTTCCCCCGCGGTCATCGCCAGCGCCTTCGTTCTCAACGGCGCCGAGGAGGACGCCAATGCCACAACCGACCCTCTTCCCACCAATCTGGGCGGCACGACTTTGGAAATCACGGATAGCCAAGGCGTCACCCGGCAGTCGGGAATCTTCGGGATCTTCAGGAACCAACAGCAGATCAATTTCTTCATCGACCCCGAAACCGCCCTTGGACCCGCCACGCTTACACTGCGCCGCGCCGACGGCGAGGAATCCAGCGCGGCGATCGACATACAACTGGTCGCGCCGGGTGTTTTCTTCATCAACAATGCTCAGGCGCAACCCGTCGCCCTAGCCAATTTCCTGCGCTTCCGTGGCGCCGAGTTCACCGTCGGCAATACGTTTACATCCGGGTTCGACCTCGAGCCGATTGACTTGGGAGACGACGAAGACCAAATCTTCCTCTCACTCTTCGTAACCGGCATTCAGTTCGCCGCCAGCGTCGAAGGCATGAGCGCCACGATCGACGGGGAAGACGTCCCGGTCTTCAGCTTCGTCGGCGATCTCGATCAGTTCGTCGGCCTAGGCCAAGTCAACATCGGCCCCATCCCCCGCGGTTTCATCGGACGTGGCCCGGTGCTGATCGTGCTTACCATCGACGGGATCGCGGCCAACTCGGTTATAGTGGCCTTTCTGTAGGCGGGCCGAGCTGTCGTTGAGAAAAATGATTCCGAGAGCACAACCTTTCGGAGGCAGAATCGGTTACACTTGATTAACTGTCTGTGTGTGGAGGGTTGTGTTGACGAATACTGGTTCGAGTGAAAAGTTAGGCTTTTCCGATGGGGCTCTGCTGAGCAGCTCGGTCGCGATTGAGAATGCACCTTACCTTTGGCGGAGCGGGACCGTCGGCTCCGCCGCCGCGGCAAGCTGTCAAGGCTCCTCTCCGGCAGCGGCGGCAAGTTGTCGAGACGCCTCGCCGGCAGCAACGGCAAGCTGCCAGGGCATCACGGCGAGTTGCCAATTTATGGGGGAGAGGCGCACAGCCCCCGCGGCAAGCTGCATCGTACAGAATCGGGAACCGAGTTTTGATCCCGTTGCCGCTGCGGCAAGTTGTGTGCAAAAGAATCCAGCATCGAGCTTCGATTCCGTTGCGAGTGCGGCGAGTTGCGTAGGTGCTGACGTGGCCTCCGCCGCAAGTTGCCAGACGGTGAGCTCGGGACCAAGTTTCGCTTCCCTCGCGGCCGCGGCAAGCTACGTCCAATTCTAGAACTCGGACGATTCACACCTGAGTCGCACGGGCTTGTTCCCGCGAAATTCTCGGTACCGTGTTCCTGCGTTACCTCGGTAGGGAATACCAGAGCGTAGCTGTGTCATGAAAGCCTTAGTCCTCGAGGAATACAAGAAGCTCGCCATCAACGAAGTACCCGAGCCTCCGGCTGCACCAGGAGAGGTTCTGATTCGCGTACGATCTTGCGGCATTTGTGGCAGCGATGTCCACGGTTACGACGGTAGTTCGGGACGGCGCATTCCGCCCGTCGTCATGGGACATGAAGCCTCGGGCGTCATCGCGAAGCTGGGCGCTGAGGTCGAGGGCTTCGCCGAAGGGGATCGTGTCACTTTCGACTCGATGATCTCCTGCGGGCGTTGCCGCTTCTGCCGCTCCGGGTCCGCCAACCTCTGCGACAGCCGCATGGTCTTGGGCGTCTCATGCGAGGACTATACCCGCAACGGCGCGTTCGCGGAATACGTCAACGTCCCATCCCATATCGTTTTCAAGATCCCCGATCCACTCTCCTTCAACGAAGCCGCCATGGTCGAGCCCGTGTCCGTCGCGGTACATGCCGTCAACCTGACACCCATCACACTGGGCGACACCGCGTTGGTTGTGGGCGCGGGGATGATCGGCTTGCTGACCGTTCAAGCTCTACGCGCCGCCGGGTGCGGCAAGATCATCTCGACTGATCTCGCCGATGACCGCCTCGCATCGGCCAAGAAGATGGGCGCCGATGTTACCCTGAACCCCGAGTCCACTAACATTGTTGAGGCGGTGCTGGATATGACCGGAGGGACCGGCGTCGACATCGCTATGGAAGCTGTCGGGGCGGAAGTCACCGTCGCGACCGCCATCGATAGCGTCCGCAAAGGCGGCTCGGTCACTCTGATTGGGAACATCACGCCGAAGATCGGCTTCGGACTGCAATCGGTCGTGACGCGCGAGATCGCTCTGCAGGGATCCTGTGCATCCTCCAACGACTACCCGGCTTGCCTCGAAATGATGGGCCGCGGCGCGATGCGGACGGCCGATCTTATCAGCGCCACCCACCCGCTCGAAGACGGACCCGCGATGTTTGACCGGCTCTACAACCACGAACCGGGCTTGACCAAAGTGATTCTCAACCCCTAACCCGAAACCGCCGTCCCCCGAAGCCTAAATCTTCCGCCACCAGAGCAACCACCCTCTAGCGGAGCCGCAAGAGACAACGAGCGGTACCCACTCACGCAAGACCGATGAAGCGCATAGAGGGCCGAGCCGGAGCGGTTTCTAGTCCGGGCGGTAGAATAAGGCGACCCAGGGAGAGATCAATGGCGGATCAACTATCGCGGCGTCACTTTATCGGCGGAGCCGTCGCCTCCATCGTCGCGGCAAACGCCGCAACCAGCACACTTCCGACTCGAGTCCTCGGCAAGACTGGCGTCGAAGTCACCATCCTGGCCCAAGGCTGCGGCAGTCGCCTGCTGATGTACGAGCAGGAAGACAAGGCCATCGAGGCCATCCATCTCTCGCTCGAACGTGGCGTCCGATACTTCGATACCGCGCAAGCCTACGGTAACGGCAAGAGCGAAACCTGGGTTGGTAAGGCTCTGGAAGGCCGCCGGGACGACGTCTTCCTCGCGACCAAAATCCGCACTCGCGACCACGACGAAGCGCTCCGCGAAATGGATCGCAGCCTCGAGCGCTTGCAAACCGACCACGTCGATCTGCTCCACTGCCACAACCTGTGGTACGAAGACGACCTGGGCGCCGTCGAAAAGGGCATTCTCAAAGTCCTCTACCGCATGCGGGATGAAAAGGTGGCGCGCTTCATCGGCGTCACCAGCCACGTCGACCCGAAAACGCTCGCCACGGCCCTAGAACGCCACGACTTCGACTGCACCCAAATGGCCCTCAACGCCGCCCTCCAAGGGCGCAGCACGGCGGGAAAGAACCTGCCGCCCGTCCCGGCAAACAGCTTCGAGCGTATCGCGCTGCCCGTCGCCCGCCGCAAGAATCTCGGCATCCTGGCCATGAAAGTCGCCGCGCAAGACGGCCTGCTCGGCGCGGGTCACGGCAAGTCCACCATCGACCCGCTACTGCGCTACACGCTTTCCCTGCCCGTGGCGGCCGGCGTCGTCGGCATGCCCCAACTCGATTTCATTCGTCACAACACCAACCTCGCCCGCAAGTTCACCCCCATGCCAAAGACCGACATGGACAACTTCTCGCGCGAGATGTCCGAAGCCAACAAGACCGCCATCGACAGCCACTTCTGCGACCACGAGGACGTGTAAACTTAATCCTTCCATCAGGCCAGGCAGCCCATTTAGGACTCTCGTGCCCCGACAATAGGATGGTGCGTCCGACCGCGGGGACGCCCTTTGAAAAACTGAGCCGCGAACACGTGGCCGCAAGGAGACGAAGGATCACATGACGCCCGAACAAGCCAAAGGAATGGCCGACTTTTTCATTTCTGTCATCGAGAGGGAAACCCCCACCAACAAGAAGATCATCGCGGCCGTGCCCGAGGACCAAAAGGATTACCGCCCGCACGCGGATTCTCGTAGCGCGCTCGAAATCGCCCGTCATCTGCCCATCACGGATGTATGGTTTCTCGATGCCGTGACCAACGGCGAGTTCGCCATGCCCGACCCGGCTGTGGAGCAAGGCGTGGCCACAATCGCGGACGCCCTCAAGATCTACGATGAACAGGTCGCTCCCGGAGTCGAGAAGGTGAAGGCTCTCAGCGGAGAGCAATTGGCCAAGGAAGTCTCGATGATGGGCGCATTCAATATGCCCGCCGTCATCTATCTCTCGTTTCTGATCCGGCATACCGTGCACCATCGCGGCCAGCTTTCAGCCTATCTGCGGCCGATGGGGGCTAAGGTTCCCTCCATCTACGGCGGTAGCGCCGACGAGCCGTTCCAGATGCCGAGCTAAGAGCTAGCCGGTTCCTGTTTCAGAGGTTCGCTAACGCATTTCTCGACGATTTTCGGGCGCGGCGGCGCGCGCGTGTAGCGTTCTCCGGGTTGTTGAAACGCGGCCCTCTGCCATGGGCTGGCTTAACCCTTCGTCCGTCAAAGAAAACCTGTGAGCCTGGGGCACGGATACGACGATGCATAGGTCCTCGCAACTACCCGACCAAGCTGGAATGTTGAGTGCGCGGGCGTCACCGTCGGATAGATACCGAGAAGGGATTTGCCACTGAGCGATGCAGGATTCAGGGCGCCTTCAACCGGTTTCCGAGGGCAATCAAATCCAGTCCCATCAGAGGGCTGCCGAGGGACTGGGCCCATCGCGAGTGACAGCGGTTGTTCCCGTTAGCTATCTGAATCGCGGTAGAATCGGACCGGTATGGTCGGCCAAACCATTTCGCACTACCGCATCACTGAGAAACTCGGTGAAGGCGGGATGGGTGTCGTCTATAAGGCCGAGGACCTCAACCTGGGCCGAGCCGCCGCGCTGAAGTTCTTGACGCGGGAGGCTCTCGGCGATGAACGCCACCGCGAACGCTTTCTTCGTGAAGCCAAGGCGGCCGCTTCACTCAATCACCCCAACGTCTGCACGGTCTACGGCATTCACGTCGATGAGGAACAGCCGTTCCTCGCCATGGAGTTCGTCGATGGCGAAGACGTGAAGAGGAAGGTGGACGCAGGGCCCCTCGACGTCGACACCGCACTCGACATCGCCGGCCAAGCCGGTCTCGGCCTGCAGGCTGCTCACGAGAAGGGAGTTGTCCATCGCGACATCAAGAGCGCCAACTTGATGGTGACCAAACAAGGGTACGTCAAGGTGGCCGATTTCGGGCTGGCTCTGGTGGCGGATTGGAGCCGCCGCACCCAGAAAGATCAGATGCCGGGCACACCGGCCTACATGTCTCCCGAACAAGCGATGGGAGAAGCCGTTGACCGTCGCACCGACATCTGGGCACTGGGTGTTGTGCTGTACGAGATGGTAACGGGGCGTCTTCCGTTCGAGGGTGAGTACCAACAGGCGGTGCTCTACGGTGTCATCAACGAGCAGCAGAAACCGATGACGGCGTTGCGCGTAGACGTGCCCATCGAATTGGACAGGATCGTGGCCAAGGCGTTAGCCAAAGACCCAGGCGACAGATACCAGCAAGTCGAAGAGATGCTGGTCGATCTGCGAGTGCTGCGGAGGGAAGGGCAATCGGGCAGTTCCCCGACGATCGCAAGTCGGACGATCTCTAGGGTCGCGCCGAAGCCCACCCATCGATTGCAGCTCGGCACCTACGCCGCTGCTGGGGCTTTGGCCCTCGCGGTAATGGCCGCCGTTTGGTGGTTCAACCGCGACTCAGGGCCATCCCTTTCAACCGTGCCGCAGTATAAACTTACGCAGCTAACCCGAGACTCAGGCTATAGCGGCGAACCGGCAATCTCCCCGGACGGCACGCGTGTGGCCTTCGTTTCCAATCGCAGTGGCGGGAACAACACGGACATCTGGCTACAGCAGATTGACACTGGGGACGCTATCCAGCTCACCACGCACGAGGCTGATGATCTGGTGCCTTCCTTCTCTCCAGATGGAAGCAAGGTGGTGTTTTGGTCTTTTCGCGACGGCGGCCGAATCTGCGTCGTTTCGGTGTTGACCAAACGGGTGCAGGTGCTGGCGGAGAAGCCGTTCAACTATTCGTATTTTGACCTGCAACCACGTTTCTCCCCGGATGGGGGGCAGGTGGCCTTATCTCATCGGGGTGAGATCAACATCGTTCCCGCAACAGGAGGTATAGGCCGCAGCCTCGAAACGGGGTTGGAGTACGCCACGGCGCCAGTTTGGTCGCCTGACGGCCGCTATATGCTCTTCAGAGCGGGCACAGCACCTAGATCCCAAGAGGCAGACTGGTACGTAATCCCCTCGGTCGGGGGTGAGCCTGTGCCCATGGGCGCGCTGGCAGTGTTCGGCGAGGCGGGACTCGTTGACGGTCATCGATATAACGTCTATGAACCCCAACTCGTGCCATCCGCTTGGTTGCACAACCCAGACCGCATCATCTTCGCCGCGAGTTCAGGCGATACTTGCAACATTTACGAGATCGCCATCACACCCGGCTCATGGCAGGTCGCTTCTCCGCCTCGCCAACTCACGCAGGGCCCCGCGGAGAGTCTACCCTCGGTATCCACTGATGGCCGAATTGCATACATGTACGGGCAGGGGAACCGCGACATTTGGAGTGTGGCCATCGACAGCAACGCCGGCAAACAGCTCGGCGAACCCAAACCGGTAATCCAGACAACTTCGGCGAACGAGATGTGGCCCTCTTGGTCGGCTGACGGAACGCGCCTCGTCTGGGTCTCCGACCGATCCGGCAACATGGATGTGTGGAAATGGGACAGCGACAACAGAACGCCATCGCAACTGACGGTGACACCGAACGGTCAGGAAGATCGCGCCTTGATCTCGCCGGATGGCGAGACTGTGGTTTTCATTAGGAGAGGAGATGGCGCGAAAACGCTGCACGCGATTCCGTTTGATGGCGGCCTCGAAAGAGAGCTAGTGGATGGCGGGCCCGGCCTGCTTTCTTGGTCGGGTGATAGCAAACGCGCAATCTACCACGCCAGAGTGAGCCCCGCCGGCGACCCTGCCGTGTCCGAGATGTTCACCGTCGATGTCGGTACAGGAGATATTCGGACACTCTCCAAAGAGGCGCTCGGGGCTGTGAACCCCTCACCTGATGGTCGCTGGCTGGCGTTTAATCAAGCTACCACGACTAGTCAAGCTTCCTCGGCCCGCCAAAACAGACTCCACATCGCACCAGTCCGAAACGGCGTCGCTGCCCCCCGAGAGGACTGGATTCAGATGACAGAAACCAGAGTCTTCTATCCCTGGTGGTCACGTGATGGGAATCTGATCTATTTTCTCTCGCAACGGCACGGTTTTAGGTGTGTCTTCGCGGTCCGAATCGACCCTTCCTCAGGACAGCGCGTCGGGTGAGGAGTTTCCCGTCATCGACGTCCACGAAGGCGCTCGACAGCTTAACGCATGGGCTCGGGGCGCGCCATCTGATCGCCTTTTCCTCAGCATGCAGGAAAACACGAGCAACATCTGGCTGGCTGAGCCGCAGCCGGTCGAATAGTCGCGTTGACGCGGCTTGAGTTTTGATTAGGCCGGCCGCTGTACGGCTGGTTTCGTTAGCACCTCGCATCAATTCCAGGCCGGTTTATTTTGGCGGCCTTCCGTGGTGGGCTCGCGCCGGTCACGATGGCGATTACGCCCTGAGTTTGCTCGATACAGTCGCGGCGGAAGTCGGCGTCTGTCAACAACGGTAGTCATGTGTACACCCAACGTGTATCCGCGCGTGGACAACCCGCGATCAGCAGAAAACTTGCTGTGTACGCTTGATTTCGTATCTAGTTCAAAGTACAGTTCTTATGGGATCGGTTCAGCAGATGGACGAAATGGCAAGGTATCTGCATTACCGTCAGGTCGCGAAGGGGACTCTCTCCTTCAAGATTACGGAGCCTACATGCAAAACGACCACAAAGGTCAGCTGACACAAGCTTTATTCCTCGCGATTACAGTTCTGGCGTTCATCGCCACCCCAACTCTGAACGCACAGACCCAAACCATCCAAGGGCTGGTCACCGATGCTACCGGCGCAGTCGTGCCGGGGGCGACCATCACGATTTACAACATCGATACCGGCATCGAAAACATAGCCACAACCAACGAGACGGGCAACTTCAGTTTTCCGATCGTCCCGGTCGGCAACTACGAGGTCACCTGCAGACTGGACGGTTTCAAGACAAAGACCAACCCCAACGTCCGCGTTGCAACAGGCGATCAGAGGCGGGCGGACTTCCCCCTCGAACTCGGGGATGTCTCCGAAACCATCGAGGTCGTTGCCTCGGCCGTCGCCTTGCAGACCGAGAATGCCACGGTCGGCGGGGTGGTGGAGAATACCCGCATCGTCGAACTGCCCCTGAATGGCCGCAACGTGGTGCAGTTGGCGGTCCTGGTTCCCGGGGTGCAGTTCGGCCAACGGTCGGGGCTGGCGAACGGGCTGGGTGCGCGACAAATATGTGACGCTCAGGCGGCTTTGGCGCGATTCTCCCAGTAGTCGTCGAAGCGGTTGGAGAGCCGGGCGCAACGCAGGGCGGTGATGGCGTTGGCGCCGCGCACGCTCCAGAACATGCCCGAGCGTTTCAGTCTCGACGCGATTACGGTTCGGCAACCTGCCTCGATCACTCCCGAGCCGACAAACAATCCTTGGCGCCGAAACGCGCGGTAGCGCATCCGCTTGGCATTGCGCTCGAAGTATTCCGCCTCCAAAGCCAACTGATGCGTCAACTCCGCATCCTCGACCTCGATCCCGCGGAGTGCGGCGACCAGTTGCTCAATGCGCCCTGAGTCGAGCTTCTTGTTGAGCCGCCGCGCCCAACTGCGGCGACGCTTTTCGTCCTGCGGAAACAGCTTCGCCGCCAACTCCCACAGGTGTTCGCGGGCGTGATAGAGGTCGACGATCTCGATCGCGCCGGGGAAGTATTCGTGCGAGATATTCCAGATCCAGGGCGCGCCATCTGCGATGACGACCTTCTGGCGCGCCCGGCTCCAGCCCCGTCGGCAAGCCTCGCTGTAGATGCGCCGGCCGAAAGAGGCGGCGTCCTCGATTGCGCCGCTGTAGCTGGTCGAGTCTTCGTCGCGGACAGGGCGGCTTTGCTCGTCACAGCTGGTTTGCGTGAAGACACAGCCCAGCTTGACCTCGCGGGTACGCGCTTGCGGGCTCGTTTTCCCCCTGCGGCCCGCCGTGTCAGCGTCCGTGACCGGCACTCCCGTACCGTCCATCTCGATGTAGAGAAGCGGAGTTGCCGGCCCGCGGATCTCAGCTAGATCAAGCTGCACAGCACGTGCGATCTCGGCTTGCTCGCGGGTCGCGATGTCCGCGCCGATCGCTTCCGCTTCGCGCTCCACCGCCTTCGCGGTCAGCTGCACGCCGGCCAACTCTTCGAGCAACGCGCGGCCGCGATCGAACGAGGTCTCGGAGCCGACCAACGCGGTCATGCGGCGCACACCGGGCGAATACTGAGTCTCGTCAACGTCCAACTCTTGGTCGCGCGGCGCAAAGCCGACGCGGCAACGTTTGCAGTGATAGTACTCCCGCTCGACGACGACCGCGCCCAGCATCGTGACGAGTTTCTTCGAGCGCTTGCCGGCGGAGCGCGCCGCTTTGCCGCAAGCGCACAGCGGTTGCAATTCGCTCGCTCGCTCCTCGTTCAATAGCGTCTCGATCAGCCTCGCACCCGCTTGGTGCAACGCATCGCGGGTCGCTTGTTCGACGGCTTCCAGATCGAGCTTGCCGCTCCTGCGCCGATCGGCGAAGACGACCTGCAGCAGTCGCCTTACTTCTTCGGCGACCTCTTGCTCGATCGCTTCAGCCGTTTTTTTTCCTGCGGGCTCAAGGCGGCGTCTTCTTCCACGGGACGCAGCCGGCAGATCTGCTCATTGACTTCGAGCAGCTCTCGACTCAGCCGCTGAAACTGCCGAAAGGCGGCGATCTCGCGCTCCGCCTTACGGCGAGCAGCCGGACTGACGATGGTCTCGTTAAGCGTCTTTCCGTTGACCTTGTAGGACAAACGCAACTGAGGACCATGCCCTGGATGATCCCGTGACATACACACGCAAGCGGCTTTGCCGCAACGTCGGAACGAAGCGCTCAGAGAGCCTCGTCGGAAATCGCCCAGCTCAGCCAGTTGGCGAGTGAGCCCAGCGCGACGATGCTCCAAGGCAGGCAATGATAGCGACATGCGACCCTCCTGGTCTCTGAGAGTATATTATACCCTCAGATAAGGCCGCCCGCATTCCCTCCCCCTTCCCGCTTCACTTCTGTGTCGCGCACCCGAACGGGCTGGGTGGACCCAATCGGGGCCAAGTCTATGCTATCAGCGCCAACGGCATCCGGGAGCTGCACCAGGTCGTAAGCTTGGACGGCGTGGACGCCAAGGAACCACGCCTTAACCTCACCACCTTCGTCCCTTCGATCGAGGCGATCGAAGAATTCAAGGTTCAGACGAGCACGTACTCGGCCGAGACAGGCTTTGGCGGCGGTGCGGTGACCACCATCACGATGAAGCGCGGCACGAACGGCCTGCACGGAACACTGTTCCACTTCCTGCGCAACGACAGACTGGATGCGGAAGACTACTTTCTCAACTTCGAGCGTGTCGGCGAGCGTGAACCGAAAGACAAGCTAAGGCGCAACCAGTTCGGTGTGGTGGTGAGCGGCCCCCTCATCAAGAACAAGACGTTCTGGTTGTTTAACTGGGAGGCTCGACGAGAGCGGGTCGGTAGGGTACAGGAAACGTGGTTCCCGCTCGATGAATTCAGGAACGGAAATTTTTCCGAGCTGGTCACCGACTCCTTCCTGGATACGGGCCGCAGGTCCCCCGTCCTGCTCTTCGATGCCTTCAGCGGGGACCCGTTTCCCAACAACGTCATCCCCCCCTCGCGCATCCACCCCGGCTCAAAGAACCTTCTTGATCAGTTTGTCCCCCGGGCCCAGTTCCGCGAAGCCGATCCGTTGCGAGAGACAGCGCGGCGTGCGGTGGACGACGCCACCGACGGCAATCAGTTCTTCGGTCGCGTCGACCATCACCTCGGCAATGCCGATCGTGTCTTCGGGCGCCTGGCGTGGGACGCTGGACGCCGCGAGGCCGGGAACATCAATCCAAACTTCTCCGGCGTTTTCGAACCGCGGACCGCTAACGTCGCTGCATCTTGGGTGCATACGTTCGACCAGAACGCGATCAATGACCTTCGATTCGGCTTCGGTGCGGTCGATGCCAACCGGACAAATCCCAGAACGCATGACGAAAACTTCGACATGGATGCGCTGGGCATCGGCAAGATTCGGGTTGCGGGCGATGGGAATCGTGAGTTGATACCACTGGAAGTCGGCGTGCCGAGTTTTACTGGATTGCCCTTTCCGCTTTCTGACTTCGGGCCGGTGATCGAATCGTCCAGGACGATCCAACTCGCTGACCATCTTTCAATCGTCAAAGGCAGCCATAACCTCAAGTTCGGAGGAGAGTACTATCACCTGTCTTTGGACGTGGGCGGCAGCAATATACCGAGGGGCCGTTTCAATTTCAGTTCGAACGAAAGTGGGTTGGCGTTCGCGTCATACCTACTGGGTCTACCGCGACAAACAACGACCTCGGAAGGCTCGCCGTTTTCACTGCCACGGGCAAATCGTTTTGGTGTCTATGCGCAAGACGACTGGAAGGTGAGCCCGAGGTGGACGGTTAACCTGGGCCTCCGCTTTGACTACGTCGGCAACCCGGTCAGCGACGAGGGCGCTTGGAGAACCGTCAACTTCTGTGGCGAGGAACTACCGCGGGGTCGCGGCCCCGGCTGCTTCACCGATACTGCCAGCGGCAACCAATACCCGACCATCGGACCTGAATTTGTCGATGAGCGCGGCAGCCTCAATCTCTGGAAGCAGCGCTACCGCTTCTTCATGCCGCGGGTCGGCATTGCATATCGGCCCTCGGAGAAGTGGGTGGTGCGGCTTGGCGCGGGATACTTTGACAACTTGATGCATCTGAACAACTTTACGATCCTGAGTCTGATGCCGCCTAAATCCGGCACGACCAGTTTCAACTCGGTCACCGATAGGGCCCAAACGGTTTCGTTGACGACGCCGGGGGGCCGGACGTTTGACAGCTTGCAGACAAGGGTCTTCCGGCCCGGCTCGGACGTGATCAGCTTGGATGACCCATTTCTGACCGAATCCGGCGTCACAGCGGCCGCCCGCCCGGTGAATACATTGCATCTCAAACCCGACTATAAGAACGGCGACGTCTGGAAATGGAGCTTTGATATCCAGCGTGAGCTTCCGCGCAACATCGCCTTCACGGTAGGTTATGTCGGCAGCAAGGGCAGTCACACGGCAAACTCCATCCGAAACTGGAACAGTCCCGAGCCAAGTCTGGACTCCAACCTCCAAGCGAACCGTCCCTTCCAGCGGGTCTACGATCTCGCGCAGCCCGAGAAAGGATTGCAAGGTCTGGGGGTGGTTCGCTACCTCGACAGCTACGCGAACACGTTCCACCACGGCTTACAAACAAAACTAGACAAGCGCTACTCAAACGGGTTAGCCTTCGGCGTCGCTTACACCTACAGCAAGTCACACGGGGACGGCGAAGCAGGGGGCAACCAGGGGGCTCAATATCAAGCTCCGCGTGTTGATCGTCGGAACGCCCGAGGCCGCTTCCGCTTCGATCAGCGGCACAACTTGGTGGCTCACTACGTTTGGGAGATTCCCGGTGCGAACCTTACCGGTCCGCTTCGGCACATCGCCGGAGGCTGGCAAACCAACGGCGTACTCTCGCTTCGATCAGGCTTCCCCTTCCAAGTGAGGGGTAGCCGGAGCGACCTGAATGTTGGCGACTCGAACGTCCGCCCGGACTTGATCGGCGATGCCCAACTGCCCAATCCGACCCGCAAGCTGTGGTTCGACCCCCAGGCCTTTTCCCGCAACACCTGCCGTATTCCCGAGCGGCCGGACCTGTGCCATATAGGAACGGCAGGCTACAACATCCTCGATTCACCTGGACAGAAGAATCTCGACTTTTCGCTATACAAGAACTTCAGCGTCACCGAGTCCGTGCGAGTGCAGTTTCGCTCGGAGTTCTTCAATGCTTTTAACACGCCGTACTTCGGATCGCCAAGAGGAATCAGTTACTCCAACCTCACCCAGCTAAGTCCCGATGGCACGCGCGACGGCGAGATCCGCAGCCTCCGCACGCCGATGCGTATCATCCAGTTCGGCCTGAAGTTGTTCTTCTGACCTCTCGCGAGGTGATCATCGGGGCCGGCGCACCGCTAACAGCTCGTCCGGCCCCATGATGCTTCCCTTCTTCAGAATCTTGTACACCTGATTTCGGATAGACCATCCGGCTAAGTCAAGTGAATCGAATCATATAGAACTCGTTCACGGAAATGTGTTGTGATATCTCGATCCCGTAATGAAACTGCCGCGGCTTTATCCGATCATCGACACTGTGTTATTGAACCAGCGGGGGCTCGATCCTATCGATATGGCGCGAGCCCTCGTTGACGCCGGCGCGAAGATCGCGCAGTTCCGGCACAAGGGCCCTTACACCCGAGAGACGTTCGCCCAGGCGGAGCAGGTCGGCAAGGTCTTGCGTGATGCCGGCGGACTTTATGTGATTGACGACCGGACCGACATCGCCCTGATGGTTGGAGCCGACGGCGTCCATGTAGGACAAGAGGATCTGCCCCCTTCCGCTGTGCGCAAGATCGCCGGGAACTCGCTCACAGTCGGCTTTTCGACCCACAGTGAAGAGCAACTTCGCGCCGGGGATGCGGAGCCTGTCGATTACCTGGCCTTCGGACCCATCTTCGGAACCGCCTCCAAACAGAACCCCGACCCGACCGTCGGCGTCAAGGAACTAGCGCGACTGCGCCGCTTCACCGACAAGCCGCTCGTCGCCATCGGCGGCATCACTCGCACCAACGTTCGCGACGTGCTTGATTCGGGCGCCGACTCGGTGGCAGTGATCTCCGACCTGGTCGCCGACGATCTTCCCGCGCGGCTGGCCGAGTGGCTGAAAGCCGTGGAAGAGTAACAGGAAGGTGTGAAAAAATCGGGACTGTCATAAGCGCAGTCCGAATCAGTCGCTGATATGCAACGACCTACACGAAGCGCGGCTGACTGTCCCAGCATTTTTTCACACCTTCCAGACCCTCGATTCCTTTCCCGCGTTGCGTTACACTCTTGGGGAACCACCAGACCCACTCTCACTCACAGCTCCTCAGGAGACGCCATGCAGCGCTCGTTCCTTCTCGGACTCTTCATCGTCCTGCTCGCCTTCGCGGCCGGACCTAACCTCTTCACGACCCAGGCCAACCAGTCCTACCAAGTCGTACACGGCTGGCCGCAACTCCCCGACGGCTTTGCCCTGCACCAGACGACCGGCGTCGAAGTCGATTCGAACAACCGCGTACTTGTTTTCCATCGCGGAGCCCGGCCCATCCTCGCCTTTGACGGCAAATCCGGCAAGCTGCTCGCTTCCTTCGGCGACGGCCTTTTCGGCTCCGCCCACGGACTTACCGTCGATCACGAAGACAACATCTGGGTCACCGACTCCGCCCGCCACACCATTCACAAATTCAGCCCTGACGGCAAGCTGATGATGTCCGTCGGCGCCGCCGATGTACCGGGTATCGATGGCTCCCATTTCAACAAGCCCACCGACCTCGTCATCGCTCCGAACGGCGATATCTACGTCGCCGATGGCTACGGCAACCGGCGCATCGTGCAACTGAACTCCAGCGGCGAGTTCATTCGCGAATGGGGAACCGAGGGTGCCGCCACCGGTCAATTCGTCGATCCGCATGGCCTGACGCTCGACGACGCGGGCAACGTCTACGTCGCCGACCGCGGCAACTCGCGCATCCAGGTCTTCACCAAGGAAGGCAAATTCCTCAAACAATGGAAGAGCAAAGAGCTCGGACGCCCCTGGGGACTCGACATCGACTCCAATCGCTCGCTGTTCGTCGCTGATGGCGGCGACCTCAACCCGGCCCCTCCCGAGCGCAACCGCATCCTGCGGCTCGACCTCAACGGCAAGATTCATGAAGCCTGGGGCTCGTTCGGCAGCTATGACGGACAGTTCTACTGGGCCCACGACGTCGCGGCCGGCGAAGACGGCGCGGTTTACGTCACCGACGTCAACGTAGGCATGCGCGTCCAGAAATTCGTCAAGCCCTAGCGAACTGGGGCGGGCAGCCCCAGAAAAAAGTAGGGGCACAGCCCGCCGTGCCCGCGACTCCTGGGGCCCGATTCCCCCCGCCACGCTGCTAAAAGCCCGTCGGGGGGGATGAGATGACGACCGCACTGCACCTCTACACCTGGGACGACATCAAAGACCTCCCGGAAAGCCACGGCCGAACGGAGATCGTCGACGGCGATCTCGTCATCTCGCCCACGCCCAACGGACCTCATCAAGGTATCTGCACCGAGCTGGGGTGCAGTCTCGGGTTGTTCATCGAACAACACGAACTCGGCGAATTCTACTCCTGCGCACTCCATACGATCCTGGACACCCACGTCCACTACGAACCCGACCTCTGCTTCGTCTCCAAAGACCGCCTCGACATCATTCAGGAAAACTACATCGACGGGCCACCCGACCTCATCATCGAAGTCATCAGCGAGGGCAACCGCACCCACGACACTGTCGTGAAGTTCGGGCACTACGAGAAGTATGGCGTCAAAGAATACTGGCTCGTCGATCAACGCGACCGCCTCATCGCCGTCCACTCCCTCCGCAACGGCAAGTATGAGCGCCTCGGCGCCTTCGCCCCCGGCGACACTCTGCAAACCGAAATCCTCAAAGGCCTAACGCTCGATCCCGCCTACGTCTTTCCCGACTCCTGACCGCAACAACCGTGCCACAATAGCAAGCGATGTTACGTTTGCCACCGGCCAAAATGTTCCTCGGGTTCGCGGCGCTCGGTCTAGCCGGCACAGCCCTCTTCTACCAACCTTCCCAGGCCGCCCCCAAAACATACGGAATCGACAAGCGCGTCCCTTGGACGACCTCCCGCGTCATCGGCTCGCCCGAACCGCCTTCGCCTTACATGGCCGCGCTCGCCTTTCCGCACCTTCAGTTCGACCAGCCCACTGTCATCACCCGTGCTCCCGGCACCGACCGCCTTTTCGTCGCCACCAACAAAGGACGCATCGTCTCGTTCGAAGACAAACGCGACGCACGCGACCTCCAGGTGATGCTCGAATTCGAGAGCCGCCAAGACCCCCGCAACGACCGCACTCTGTACCGCCAGATTCAAGGGCTCACGTTCCATCCCGACTTCCAGAAGAATCGCTACGTCTACACCTACCTCCGCGAACGCTTCCCGCCGCCCGTCCGCTCCCGCATCGCTCGCTTCGAAACCTACGCCGACAATCTGCTCAAGATCGACCCCACTAGCGAAACCGTCGTCCTCGAATTCCCCTCCATCGGACACAGCGGCGGCTCCATGAAATTCGGCCCCGACGGCTATCTCTACATCGGCACCGGCGACGGCTATGGACAAAGCGATCCCATGGCCACCGGCCAGGACACCTCCGACCTGCTCTCCTCCATCCTGCGCATCGACGTCAACGGAACTCACTCCGTCAAGCCCTACGCGATCCCGCCCGACAACCCCTTCGTCGACACGCTGGGAACGGCGCCGGAAGTCTGGGCGTTCGGTTTTCGCCAACCCTGGAAGATCAGTTTCGACCGCAAGAACGGCGACCTCTGGGTCGGCGAAGTCGGCCAGGACACCTGGGAATCCATCTTCCTCGTCGAGAAAGGCGGCAACTACGGCTGGAGCGTCAAAGAAGGCTTCCAGTGGTTCCGCCCCGAACGCCCGCTCGGCCCCTCGCCGCTATCCCCGCCCGTCGTCTCGCACTCCCACGGCGAAGCGCGCTCGATGACCGGCGGCTTCGTCTACTACGGCTCGCGCCTCAAGGAACTCCATGGCGCCTACATCTACGCCGACTGGGAAACCGGCAAAATCTGGGCCCTGCGCTACGACGGCGAGAAAGTCACCTGGCACCAGGAACTCGACGACACATCACTCGACATCGCCGCCTTCGGTGAAACGCACGCCGGCGAGCTCTACATGCTCACCAACCAAACCGGACGCATCTACGAACTCGCCCGCCGCCCCAAACTCCGCGACGACCAAAAGCCGCCCCCGTTCCCCAAACTGCTCAGCGAGACCGGCTTGTTCGAATCCACCCGAGACCACAAGCCCGCGCCCGGTCTCATCCCCTATTCCGTCAACGCGCCACTCTGGTCCGACGCGGCGCACAAAGAGCGCTTCATCGCCATTCCCGGCAACCGCAAAGTCCAGTATGTAAACGACGAAACCTGGCGCTTCCCCGAGGGCTCCGTCCTCGTCAAAACGTTTTCTATCGATATGGAGGAAGGCGACCCCGCCAGCCGCCGCCGTCTCGAAACCCGCCTGCTCACCCTACAATCCGGCCCCCAGGGACGCGAGCAATGGGTCGGCTACACCTACATCTGGAACGACGAACAGACCGACGCCAAGCTGCTCGGCAAAGACGTCCTCCGCGAGACGTATACGATTCGCGACGCCGGCGCCCCCGGCGGCACGCGCGAGAAGACCTGGTACTACCCCAGCCGCACCGACTGCATGATCTGCCACAACGAGAAAGCGCGCTTCGTCCTCGGCCTCAACACCATCCAGATGAATCGCGAACACGAGTACGCCGGCGGCATCGACAACCAGCTCCGTACGCTGGAGCACATCGGCCTCTTCGAAGAACCCCTCCCCGCCGAACCCGACAAACTGCCGCGTTTGGTCGACCCCAGCGATGAATCCCACACCGTCGCCGAACGAGCCCGCTCCTATCTACAATCCAACTGCGCCATGTGTCATCGCCGAGGCGGAGGCGGCAACGCCGACATCCAACTCCTCCACGACATCCCCGTCGACAAAATGCTTGCCGTAAACATCGACCCCCAACACGGCGACATGGGCAATAAAGGCTCCCTCTTACTAAAACCCGGCGACCCCGAGCATTCCGTTCTGTGGACCCGCATGGCAACGCGCGAAGTAGGAGGCATGCCGCATATCGGCTCTCTGGAAGTCGACCACGAAGCCGCCAATCTAATCCACCATTGGATCCTAGATCTCGAAAAGGACTAGAAGCCAGTAGCGCGTCCTCGACTTCTAACTCCGTGGCTTTTCCAGCATCGGACTCCGCCGGGCGGAGCGGAGCAAGGGAATGTGAATCCCGCGTTGGGCACGGCATGCCGCGCCCTACGTTTACCTCTCGATTGTCACGACAAGACGCGGGTTTTGTGACTCCTTGAGATGTTTGCGGTCGTAGCTCGGCGTCCAGCCGAGAGCCGTGATCATTTGGTGAAGCGGGCCGTACATGCCCTGGTTGAGACGGCCGACGGGACTTTTGAGGCGCCGAGCCAGGTCGCGAGAGTGGCAGTAGAAGCGGCCTTGATAGAAGTCGGACGGTATCTCGTATGTGTTGTGGACGCCCGCCGTGCGGCCGGGCACTTTGATGATCAGCTTCGGTCCTGAGGCAAGTGGCGGGTCATCCTGGTAGAACCAGTCGAGCGGCACAGCGCGCAGGCGGCGGCCGGTGACGTCGCCCGGACGCGCGTTGACGACGCTCCTTGCCCACGAGACGAACACCATGTCGTCAATCGGGCTGAGCAGCGGATAACTGACACCGCCGTAATCGGCCGGCAGCTCTCCCACGTAGTCCAGGCCGCGAGCCATGCGCGGCTCGGGGTCCGGAGCGACGCGGGCGATAGGCGGGAGGACCGAAGTATCAATCGTTCGGAAGTGCCGCCAGGTTTTGCCGTCGTCCTTGCTGATGGCCGAGGAAAGGCGTCCGCGACGGTAGCCGGCGCGGATCTCATCCCCCGAGATCTGGTTCCACGCCAGCAGCAGGTCGCCGGTCTTGGGAATTCGTACGATCGCACAAGGGGAATACGATCCCGCGAGAGGGGTGGATTCAGGAAGATCGAAGCGTTGACCGGGCCGGTAGACGACTCGTTCGCCTTTGGAGGTGACTTCCTCCGTTTGGCGGCTGAGGGCGGTGTAGATTCGTCCGAGCGTGGTGCGGCAGTACATCACGACATCGCCGTTTTCGACCTCGATCACGCTGGGCTCGTCACATGGCCACATGCCGCCGTGCCCATCCTGATGCCAGACCATGATGCCGCCGTCGCTGCGGTGCCAAGTCCTCCCTTCATCGTCGGAGTAGAAGGCATACGCTATATCGGGCTCCGGCCAATGGGCGTGTCCCTCGATCGGGGTCATCTTCCGGTTGAGCAGACCCCAGGATCCGGCGTCCGTGTACAGACCTCGGTGACCCGCGCCTCCCGTGAAGCGGACGGGCTGTATCAAACGACCGGCGCTGGTCTGGATCAGAGTGTTCTTGTAAGGCCAGGCGGGGACGCTGCCGACCGACATTTTGCCGCGGCGCTCCCACGTCTTGCCCTCGTCGTTGGAGACGAAAAAATGGAGGCCGGCGAGATGATGTTCCCAAAGCTGGCCCTCCGCTCGGTCCTGTAACGGCGCGGGCCCACCGAGCTTGCCCGAGTCGAGCCGAATGGCACTCTCGAGCCGCGCCGGCAGCGAACCGGGCTTGGACCAAGAGCGCCCGCCGTCGCTGGAATAGGCGATCTGTCCCCCGCCGATCATCATCAGCCGGCCGTCGCGGTGTTTCAACACCGGGGCCTGGCCGATTGGAGCGGCCATCTCCCAACCGACATCCAGCTTTCTCACGCCGGCGGCTGGAGGGTCGGGCACACGATGCTCGAGGATGTCGGCCGCGGAGGGCTGCTGGGCCGGCAGGGAGCCCACCGCCATCAGGACCAAGCATATTGGAACTAGCTTCTGGAGTGTCGACACTTGCTTTACCTTCTTTCCGGAACCGAAGCCAGCATACCACCAAGTATTTGAATTAAGTGCTGGGCCTCCGCCGCTGACCAAACTCTAAGGACTCGTCAGTACTGAGAAACGGAATGACCGGGAAACCGGGGGAAACCGGAAACCGGGACAGCCTCGATTGCCGAGCAGACGGAGCGGGCGACGTCCTCAAGGGGTTGAAGACAAGGTACTTACGTGATTGCAGCCGCTCGCGGGGTGATGGGCCGATCAACAACTGTTTCCGTGTAAGTCATTGCAACCATGCGAGTTGTGATGACTGTTGGCTTGTTCTCAAGGCTGCAATTGAGGCTGTCCCGTTTTTGCGCCTCTCCCGGTTCTTGTGCGAGAAGTTTCCCGGCGTGCTTGGGGTCTTCGACCGCGCAGGGCCGAACGGGGACTTGCGTTATCGTCCCCGTCCGTGTTGCCTTCCGCTTCAGAGCACAGCGTCGGCACCCCGGACGAGTTATTTCACGGCTCTATACCGAGCCCGCCCGTGCCTCTATCAACGCTTCACCCGCGATGTCGCCACCGTCGGCGCATGACTCGAGGTCAGGATGCTTCGCTACTCCTTTCCTGTGGGGCTCTTTCATCCCCGACTTCCCGCCGGTTTATCCCGGCGCTTTCGCTCTGTCCCCCTTAGCTCCCCTTAGCTCCCCTTAGCTCCGCCCTTAGCTCATTTTTTTGTCCAAAGCCCCTGAGTTGCAATAGTGCTGTGGCTTCTGCTAATATCGTCCTCGTTTCGTGAAAGTTTATCTCATTGCCTCTTAATACACTCCCGCGTAGAGCCTGGCGGAGAAGAACACTTCTGTTCATCACGCTGTTCGGTTTCACTATGGGGTTTCGTGTGGGATTTGGCCAAGTAGGGAGAGATTCTCCTGCCTCTCTCGATCGCCCGACGATAGCGCGGGTCCGGATCAACCGAGCGTACGATGACTCGCTGGCCAGCCTCGCGCAGATTAGCTTGGTAGTGCGGCACACAACCCCCCGCCGGCTGGAAATCAAAGAACCTACCCAGTGGCCTGATTTGATCAGGCAAGAGTACGGCGTTTCCCAAGACCGGCTACCGCGGACACACGAATTACTGCGAGACGAGATAGTCCGTATTAACTTGTTAGACCAACCATCCAGTGTCCAGGCGGGGTTCTTACAGATACCCTTTCTTCCCAGAGCTGCAGCATTGATGCCGGAATTTGCTATTCAAAGAGACACACCTGTTCTCTTCAGATTCCCCAGCGCTGGACTGGGACCGCCACTCACTCCGAATGACGAAGAACGCGTGTTGATTCAGGGGCACCCCAAACGCACGCAGACCAACGCCTTACAGCAGTACGCCGATCTTGAGTTTCCAATTCCTGACGAACTTGTCCCTACGTTCTCAAGGGCCCTAGGAAAGAACTTCTCGCCAGTCATTCAGCGAATGGGCGTCTACGTAGCTTCGCCCTGCCCTGAACTGGACGATCCCCACACTATCCTCGCGCCCAACCAGAAGGACTCCGTCCGCAAACTTCTTCAACGGGCTCGTCGAAGGACGCATCTACTGATCCTCGACACTGGCTGGCCGGAACATGAGTACGGTCAGTCGTTAAGTGAACTAGAGGCCATATTGACCGACGTGAGGTCCCGGCGGCAAGATTGACTCACGCGCAGTTAAGTTCAAGCGAACAACACCCTTCGTGCCTTCGGATCATCCACATTGTGAGATGATTTTCAGTGCCCTCGAAGAACTGAATCAGCTTGATGTCAGACGTCACATCTTTCCTCTCTACATACCCCTAACCCTACAACAGGGTGCCAAGCCCGTTCTTGAAAAGCTCCTGGAGACCCACTTCATTGCGGAGAAAGTACCTCGGCGAAGCTTCGGGCGCGACCCTCCCCTTGACAAAACGCGGAAGGATGCCAGAAAGAAGACGGCAGAAGTGCTCAAGAGGCTTCCGCGTTCAGCCAAAGCGCGGCCGCTCGTGACCGACAAATCACTTTTGGATGCTGTGCTGACCGTAGCCACACTCTATGCCGAGGCTCACGGCACCCGCTTTTTTCTCAACGAGTCCTGGACTCTACAGGATAGCAACGTCATAGTAAGGATGCCCTCACGACCAAACTACGGAATGATCCTCGCGGCGGTCGGAAACGCTCCAAACGAGGCCCTGCGGACGAACGTGCATCTGAAACAGTGGGATTTCGCGCAGCAAAGTTCAGGTGATAGCGTCGTGGCAATCATGAATATGGATGATGCAGGTAACCTCATCTGCTGTTCGAACGAAACGCTTGACGATGATGGAATTAACGCGGTGGGATTCGACGGGCGCCTAGCCGAATCAGACGTATCGTGCGGGCCCGGTGCCACTTGCGGGACCAGCTTCGCGGCACCCCGTGTGGGTTGGTTGCTTGCGCTCAACGAATCGGTCAAGTCTAAGCAGGTAACCCCTCACCTTTGGAGCATGCGAATTAAAAGCATGCTTAAGACGAGCAGAGGAACCGTTCAGGGAATCGGGAAATTCCGGATCTCGGTCAATAGCTTATTGCAAGACATGGAGGCAAATAGCAGATGAAACCAGAAAAGAATACGAGTACTACGACTCGAAGGAGAGAAATTCAGATATTGCTAATGGTTGTACTCGCCCTGTCCATGACAGGCTGTGAGAAGACGGCGAGGGCTATCTGGAAGGACATACTAGCGCCGTGTTCGGAAAGCGACTTGATCGGCAAGGATGTTGTCTATTTCGGCCCGTCCAATACCCTTGGGGTCGGTTCAGTCTGGAGGAAACGAGCGGATGGAGGATACGCGCTTCGATGGAAATTAGCCGGGACCGGGTTCGTCGAACCAGGTGGAGAATTTGTCTGTAGTGGTAAAGCAAAGAAAACTACGAAGATCAAGCCAAGCGTCGTGCTAGGGGCTCTCATTGCTCCCGTTACTGGTAGTATCTCCGCCGAATTCGATCGTGCAAGGGACGTGACCGTATCGGTCGAATCGGCTCGCTGGGAGCAAATCGTCGAAGGGCCTTTCGAGGCGAAGATTCGAGAGGGTGGATTCGAGGCGGGCGTAATTAACGATTTGAAAGAGTCGGGACGATATGTTTTAACCCGCGGCTTGGTAGTCAAGGGCCTCAAAGCACAACTTACGTTCGACTCATCAAGCGGCTTGGATGTAAAGGGCAAGCTGCCGGCCGGTGATATTGCCCCGGGAAGCGAGAACAACCCGTTTGAGTTCGGTATTGAGGCAAACTGGACGGGCAACACGACTCTTAGTTTGGTGGCCAAGACGGACGTGTATATCGCAGGACAGTTGAGCGAGTTTCGGGCCGGTGGTCTCGCGGGACCCGGAGATCTGATAGGACCACCGGAGCGAGGTGTTGGAGAAAAAAGTGTGCCGTCGCCTTCCTTCGAGGAGGCTCGTTGATAGTGCTTGGCGAGGGCGCCGCAGCCCTCGCCAAGCAACCAGAGGCTCATAACGGCTATCTGGACCCTTGAGGGACAGGCTTTTGAGGACGTTGAGGGGCAGAGCGAAAGCGCCGGGATAAACCGGCGGGAAGTCGGGGATGAAAGAGCCCCACAGGAAAGGAGTAGCGAACCATCCTGACCTCGAGTCATGCGCCGGCGCTGGCGACATCGCGGGTGAAGCGTTGACAGAGGCACGGGCTTTTGAGGGGCCGAGCCCGATAGCGGCCCATTTCCCAGAGGCAATCCCGACCAAGTAGCCGCACGGACGGCGCAAACACTTCTCCTCCGCCGGCCCGCTCCCAAACACATCCGCCCAGCGATCGTGGCTGGCCACCTGCCGGCACAGATCCAAGTCGAGCACGCCCCGGCCACCCCCGTCTTCGCCCTGCGCTCGCGCACTCGACCGCGGCTAAGAGCTCTTGAGTACTACCAATGAAGCAGCCCAACAGGAACCTTACCTAAACCGGCTGGAGCCACCAACCGCTGCAGGGTCGCGGCGCCCAACCCCACAAAACCCTTGACACCGCCTGTATCCTAAGGGCGCAACGCGCCGCAACGCGCGCAAAGCATCCCGACAACACCAATCCCCCAACGGTCAAGGCTCCCCAAAACCGAGCCGTGACCGTAAGGGAGCGGTCCGTCACCAGTACACCGAACCAAGAAAAAAGGGGACTGTACCAAGCGCCGCCCGCAAGCCGTTCAAAGCTCGCTGCCTATGCAAGCGGCGCGCCGCGGACTGTCCCCCTTTTTTCGTCACTAAACCCCGGGCCTAGCGTCCGGCATTTCAAAAACCAAAAGGAGCAATCAAACATGACTACCGAAAAGCAAAACCAATCCAATCAACAAAACGCAAAACACTCAACCGGTCCGCGCACCGACGAAGGCAAACAACGGTCCTCCCAAAATGCCCTCAAGCACGGACTCCTAGCAAAGAAATCCGTCATCCCCGGCGAAGATCCCGCCGAATTCGAAGCGCATCTCACCCGCTTCCAAGACACCTTCAACCCTTCGAACGCTTTCGAAACCGGCCTCGTTCGCCAAATGGCCGACGCCGACTGGCGGCTCCTCCGCATCAACCATCTCGAAGCCGCCTTCATCACCTCGGCCGTTGACGATGCGCTCGCTTGCTTCAAAATCGTCCATCCCGACGACCCCGAACCCAGCGAAACCAAACTTCTCGGCGACATCATGCAAACCCGCACCGCCGACCTAACCCGCTTCTCGCGCTACCATGCCGACCACAGCCGCCGCTACAACAGCGCCTTCCGGCAACTGATCGAGATGCGCGAACTCGACAACCGCGACCGCCGCCGCAATCGAGAAGCCGTCGAAGCCGCCAATCAGCCCGGCCCCAACGACCGCCACGGGACATCGCAACCCCCCAACCGGCCTCCGTGGCGGGAAGAGGAAATTACGAAACCAAGCCGGATCGGCATAACTTCCGATAGATCAACAACTTCCGATCCACCCGGCCACCAACCCTCCGACGAATCCACCGCCTGACCCTCGTCGGATCACCGGCACCCGGCCCCAGGAGGCAAAACGAAGAGCCAACAACCCAACAAACCACCACCAACCGCAACATCAGCTCCAACCGCGCACCCCACCTGCGCCTACGAGGCTTCGATAAGGCTTTTGAGGGACAAGGGAGGGACGGGACAAGGGAGGGACAGAGCCCGCATACCTGCTCGCTGTGGCGGGATCTGTACCTCATGCGGTACAATGCACATTGTAAGATACATAGTGGCCGGAAACCCGAAGCCCCCGAAAATCCCGCTGGTTTTCTATCGTACGGCAGCGGGTAGCGAGCCTGTACGAGAGTGGCTGAAAGATCTCGAGCAGGCCGAACGCCAGACGATAGGGAGGGACCTGCTGAGGGCGCAATGGCGTTGGCCGATGGGTATGCCGTTGATGCCGCCCAATGGGAAATGGTCTCTGGGAAATCCGGACGGACCTGCAGACGAAACGAACGGCACGTGTGCTGATCTGCCTGTACCGCGAGCACCTCGTGGCGCTGCACGGCTTCATCAAGAAGACGCGGGCAACGCCCGAAGGGGATCTGGCTACGGCGCGCGCGCGTCAGAAGGAGGTGGAACGATGAGCAAGAAGCAGATGGGATCAAGCATCGATGACTTCCTCAAGGAGGAGGGCATCTTCGAAGAAGCACAGGCGCAAGCGGTCAAGGAAGTCGTCGCCTGGCAACTTGCCGAAGCGATGAAGGAGAAGAAGATCTCGAAGAGAAAGATGGCGCTGCTGTTGAAAACCAGCCGCACCCAGGTGGACCGGCTGCTCAACCCAAAGAACGACATCACACTCTCCAGCCTGCAACGGGCGGCAGCCATGGTCGGACGTCGCGTGAACATCGAACTGGTGTAGTCCCGCCCTTGCGGCCCAACCTTGGCTCGGCTATTCTGTCCGTGGCGGAATGCTGGAACGGACGCCTGCCGGCGAACACGCATCCGATCGAGAATTGCTGATGAGAAGACTTGTCTTACTAGCTCTGTTAGCCGCTTCGACTCTGTTCGCGCAGACGAAGAAGGTCGTGGTGATGGGGATGTCGGAGGGCTTGGTGTCTGAGCTACGAAGCGCCGCACCGGCCGGCGTCGACATCGTGCATATCGCGGATCCCAGAACCAGTGCGGATGTGGTCGCGGTTGTCGCCGACTCTCCCGAGGATATGGCCCGGCGGCAGGCTCTTCTGCAGGAAGTCGCCGACGCGGATGCGATCATCGGTGCTCCCTCCCGAGAGGTGATCAACGCCGCCAGGCAGCTCAAGTGGCTGCAAATCACGAGTGCCGGCGTAAAGCCCTATCTGGTCCCGGAAATCGTCAACAGCGACATTGTGATGACGAACGCCAAAACGCTTTCCGCGCCCGCTATCGCGGACCACGGCTTCGGCATGCTGTTGGCGCTGACCCGCAAGCTCAACCACTTCATCGCCGTCCGGCCTGCCGAGCAGTGGGTGCGGAGGAACTGGGAGTTGCAGGAGCTGGAAGGGAAGACCGCCGTCGTGGTCGGCACCGGAGGCATCGGGTCACAGGTGGCACGGCGCGCGAAGGCCTTCGGGATGACGGTGATCGGCGTCGATCCGAAAGAGTTCCCGCCGCGGCTGAGTTTTGACCGTATGGTTTACCCGGATCGGCTGGATCAGGTCGTTCCGGAGGCTGATGTTGTTTTCCTCTGCGTCCCTCACACTAAGGAGAGTGAGAAGATGTATGGCCCGAGCCAGTTCGAGCGCATGAAGCGGGGCAGCTACTTCATAGCGCTTTCACGCGGAAAGGTCTACGATCTTGGCGCGCTCGTCAAAGCCCTCGATAGCCAACATCTGGCCGGAGCCGGCGTCGACGTCACCGACCCCGAGCCGCTTCCCAAAGGGCACGCGTTGTGGAAGTTCGAGAACGTGGTCATCACGCCGCACGTCGCCACCCAGGGCGAGGGCGGCACGCCGCGCCGGATCAAGCTTTACAAAGAGAACATCGCCCGCTTCGCCGCCGGCGAGCAACTGCGCAACGTCGTCGATAAGCAGAAGGGGTATTGAGCGGCGTATCAGCGAATAGGCCGCATCACCCACAAAACCGTCGGATGTGTTGCAAAATGAGGGGGGATCGTGCGCACAACACCATCCACCTCAATCACTCATGACTCTCTTACGAATTCTGGCATCCGCCGGCGTCCTCCTGGCCCTGACCGCCGGCCTCCCACGCGCACAGACGCAGACGAGCGCCCCCAACGCATCCATTGGCATCCACGATCCCGGTGAACGAGTCCAAACCTCAGGCACTCCCGCCGAGGGTATCGCCTACTGGCGAACTCGCATCGACGCCGCCGACCGACGGATCATCAAACTCCTGAATGAGCGTGCAACTCACGTCTCGCGGCTCATCCCCCTCAAGGCGCAGGCCAACCAAACCGTTCGCGACCCGGCCCGCGAGCGAGTCGTTCTCGATAAACTCAAGTCCCTCAACGCAGGGCCTCTGCCCGATGAATCCATCGTCCGTATCTACGAAGCCGTCATGGCCGAAATGCGGATGCTGCAAGAGAAGGCACGCTAACATGCCGGACCCGATCGCCAGCCAAGACGAACTTCGCGAACACTTCGGCGCGCCTCTTCCGCGAGCCCTCTACAAACAGATGGATCGGCTCGACAAGCACTGCCGCCACTTCATCTCGCTCTCGCCTTTTCTGATCCTCGCTTCATCAAGCGAGCGCGGGGCCGACGCGTCTCCCAAGGGCGACGCACCGGGCTTCGTCGCCGTGATCGACGACCACACCATCCTCATTCCGGACCGCCCCGGCAACAACCGCGTTGACTCGCTCACCAACGTAGTCGACAATCCCAGCGTCGGCTTGCTTTTCCTGGTTCCCGGCATCGGCGAAACGCTGCGCATCAACGGCCAAGCGCGCATCACCACCGACGCGGCCTTGCTCGAACCACTCGCGGTACAAGGCAAGCCGCCGCGCACGGGCCTGATTGTCGAGATCAAAGAGGTCTACCTGCACTGCGCCAAGGCGCTGATCCGCTCGAAGCTATGGGAAGCCGAAACGAAGGTCGAGCGCAGTTGCTTCCCCACCTTCGGCCGGATCTTGGCCGACCAGACCTCGGAGATTGACGATGTCGAGGAGACCGACCGCGCTATCAACCAGGCGTATCGAGACCGACTCTACTAGCGCGACCCCGCAGCCCTTTCGGACCGTCGGACTATCGAGCCGGCGTAGGGACAGTTCCAGTTGCGCAACTTTGTCTGGTATTAGATGGCGGACTTTCGTCACCACAAGACGACGAACGAGAGTACAACGCCGGCCGCGACCACCGCCACCGCCGACAAGACCGGCCACAGTTCACTCCGGGGGGCGACTTCCTCGGCCTGGATCCGGGTTACCTGAAGCTGTGACGAGCGGAGCCAGCCGCCGCTCTCCACGTGGAGCGCGGCTCCCGGCGGCTCCCAGCCGACGAAAAGCGACATCACCACCATAGTCCCCGCTGTAAGCAGCATGCTGAGGACGTAACTGCCGTAATTTTCCAACATCATTTGAGGAAGAACCGCCACGCCCCAACTCTCGGCAACCCAAGGGGCCAGCAGGCGTAGGCCGCCGTAGGTAACCCCCACGGCCAGGGCGACCGCGCCGCTACGGCGGTGGACTCGCGTAAAAATCCCCATCAGGTATAGGGTCAATATGGGAATCACAAACGCCCCGACCAGATCCACGTAGAACAGCAGCATCCCTCGCTCTTGCAGCAGGAACGGCACATACACGAAGGAGCCAAAGATGATCACGGGGGTCAACCATCGCCCTACGCGGAGGTAGTGGTGGTCGTCTCGATCCCGAACCATGAAACGGGCATAGACGTCACGGACCAGCAGCGACGAAAGGGTGGACCCGATCGAATCGAAGGTCGAGAAGATCGCCGCCACGACCCCGGCTACGATCAGTCCCTTGAGCCCGACGGTCGTTAAATCGCGCACGAGCAGCGGGTAGATCGAATCACGTGCTTGTAGCGAAGCTTCGAGCGGCATGAGGCTTGGATCGGGGTACATCGCCCGGCCGATGATACCGATCATCAGATTCGTAAAAGTCGTCACCAGCAGGATCACACTGGCGACAATCACCGACATCTTGAGGTCCCACTCGCTCTTTGATCCGAACATACGCATCGACTGGGTATGATTCACGATCGAATACGCGAGGCCCATGATCAGGAAGGCGATCGAGACAAGCCAGGCCGGCGTGCGCTTGACGATCACCCGTTGCTCCGAGTCATACACGCCCCCGAGCAGTAGGAGGCCTTCGATCTGCTCGGGAGACTTCGACGCGACGGGAACCCGTTCAACGGTATCGCTGCCAACGTGCAGCATCTGTTCTGAAAGCCCGGGCTCGTGCGCGGCGAGCTTGGCCTCGAGCCCGCTCCAGCCTCCGATGCTGCTCCAGCCCAACCAGAACAGGACCAGTGACGCAATCAGCATGACGATGGTTTGTAGCGCGTCGGTGAGCGCCACGGACTTCAGACCGCCCAGCGCCGTGTAGATCGTCGCCAGGGCCGCGATCGCGATCACAGCCCACCAAGCGTTGGCTCCCCAATCACAAACAATCGCCAGCACCAAGTAAAGCGTGGTGGCGATGATCCCAAGGATCAAGGTCCGGTACTGCACCTGCACCAGCGCGCTGAGCACGCGCGCGGTCGGGCCGAATCGGGCTTCCAGGTATTCGGCGTTTGTGTACATCCCGGCGCGGTACATCGGCAGGACGATAAAATGGGCTGCCAGCACCCACCCCGCGACTACGCCGACCCAATTGGTGACGAAGTAACTGACGCCTAGAAAGTAGACTCCGCCGGAGTCCGCTACGAGATCGCTCGAATCGATGGCGGTGGCGTAGAGTGACAGACCAACGATCCACCAGGGCAGACTGCGTCCGGCGAGAAACCAGTCCGCGCTGGTCTTGGTATCCCTGCTGCGAAGAAGCCCGTAGACGATGATGGGGCCGTTGAGCGCGAGAACCAGGATCCAATCAAGCGGACTCATGCAAACCTTTCAGGGGACGTTCCCACCGAGCCCGCGGCCTATTCGGCCCCTTCGTCAATGGGGAAGTTGAACCGGTACCCCATACCCGGCTCGTCGGATATGGTGACGTTTCCGCCTTGAGGCGGGGGCGCGCCATCAAAGAAATCCGTCTCCGCGTGCTCGTGCTTCATCCAAACCGGCACCGGGAAGTACTCAGCCATCAAGCAGGCGGGCTCGGCGGCGACAAAGTGCAGCGTCGGCAGACCATAGGCGTGCGTACAAACGGGCAAGCCGGCGGCGCTCGCCAGCGCGCAGACCCGCTTGGCCTCGGTAAAGCCGCCCACGCGGCCCATATCAAACTGCACAATGTCGACCGCGTTGTTCTTGATCAACAGGTCAAAACCATAGCGCGTAAACTCATGCTCTCCCGTCGCGATCGGCACCGGCGAGGTGCGGCTCAATTCCATGAATCCGTTCAAGTCATCCGGCAACAATGGCTCTTCGATCCATTTGAGATCGTAGGGCGCCAGCTTGCGGGTCATGCGCTTGGCGTATTCGAGCGTCCAGCCCATATAGGCGTCCGCCATGATGTCGATGGAATCCCCGACGGTGTTCCTCAGCAGCTTCACCAGCTCGACATCTTTATTCATTCCCGCGACACCATCCGCGGGTCCGTGCTGGAAGCGCATCTTCATGGCCCGGTAGCCTTGGTTTACATAGTCTTCCGCCTCGGCGCAAAACCGGTCGTCATCGAGGTAATGGAGGTGGCTGGCATAGGCCGGAATCGGGTCGCGAACCTTGCCGCCGAGAAGTTGATAGACCGGCTCCTGGCGGCGCTTCCCCATCAGGTCCCAGAGCGCAATATCAACGGCGCTGATGCCGTAGAGAGCCGCGCCCTTGCGGCCGTAGGGAATGGTGGCGCGATACATTTGGTCCCAAAGCTTCGTAATCTGGCGTGAGTCCGCTCCGACAAGCAGCCGCGATAGATGGCCGTTGACAATCCGGCTGGTTGCTTCGCAATAGTCTTCGCACCATCCAATGCCCGTAAGTCCGTCATCGGTCTCGATCTCGACGACGCACATCCCTTCCGCCGGCCGCCAAGTCGAAATCGGATGCTTGTACTCGGGATAGATAGACATCAGGGTGATGAGTGGAAGCTCGGCTTCCCGTTCATAGAAATCACCCCACGCCGACGAAGCAAACGTGGAAGCCTTGACCTTTGTAATACGCATACGTGAGTGCGCTCCTGGTAGCTGTCCGGGGCCGTCAACCGTGCTCGGCCACCCCCCTGGTTTTGGGCGCTACGTCGTGGAACGGAATCTTACCATGGACCCGGCCTGAGCAGCGTGGGGACAAGGGGTGTCCATGGAGGCAGGCTCGCTAAAGCAAGATGATGTTATCAAAGCACTGGACCACGCAAAAATCGCGCAGGGGCCTGGCGGCCCGGCTGAAATGGTTTCCGGTCAGCATCATGTTCGAATGAACATGTACATAGCCCAGGCGAAGGATGGCAAGTTCGAGATCGCAAAGAACCTCGGGGTCATCGATCCGAAAGAGTGCATACAAGGCGTCAATTAGACGACCGAGACTTAGCCGACTCTCTCGATTCCATCTCCCTTGTGGCGCGTGGGCCCCAAACTGACACGAGGTGTGTGGGGTGATGCCTGGCGATTCTCGTGGGAAGAAGAGCATGCTCGGTCGGTTCGTAGATGTCCCCGCTGGACACTGAGTAACTCATTTCTCACCAACAATGATCCATCCCAGGCACCTGGGCCGGTGGCCCCGGAAGGCGGAAGCAAAGCCGTCTGGGCCATCTTGAGACGAAAAAATGTCATAGTTCATGACATCGGTTGTTCACGCCATCTATCCTGCGGCGGTACAATTCTCTTCAGACTAGGGCAAGCCATGGTCGGCCAACCCATCTCCCACTACCGCATCACCGAGAAGCCCGGTGAGGGCGGAATGGGTGTGGTCGAAAAGGCGCAGGCACGCCCGGCGTTGGCTAAACTTCTTAGGGCAAGGAGGATCACTATGACAAGATTGTTCAGGCTGGTTTGGGTAGCCGCGTTTGCGCTGCCCTGTTTCGTTGATGCGGCCGACGAGCTTCTCCGGCTCCAGCAGGATGACACGCAATGGGTGATGCCGGCCAAGAATTACGCCAACAGCCGCTATAGCTCATTGACTCAGATTACGAGGGAGAACGTCGAGAATCTCAGGCCTGCCTGGACATTCTCGACGGGCGTGTTGCGCGGACATGAAGGTGGGCCACTCGTGGTGGGGAACACGATGTACGTTCACACCCCCTTCCCCAACAACGTGTTTGCCCTCGACCTCACGAAGGAGGGAGCGCCGATCAAGTGGAAGTACGCCCCCAAGCAGGACCCGGAGGTGATTCCGATCGCCTGCTGCGACACGGTCAACCGGGGGCTTGCCTATGCCGAAGGCAAGATCTTTCTCGCGCAGTTGGATACACACATCGTTGCTCTGGACGCCGCAACCGGCAGGGAACTGTGGAA
Organism: Bryobacterales bacterium; assembly: GCA_965206655.1. Lineage (GTDB taxonomy): Bacteria > Acidobacteriota > Terriglobia > Bryobacterales > UBA6623 > JAPPLB01. The sequence continues at coordinate 197,013 of CBDBKC010000036.1, forward strand.
GGTCAAGCAAGGAGACCACAAAGAGGGCATGACCATCACCTCCGCTCCTCTGGTGATCAAGGACAAAGTGATTAGCGGCATCGCCGGGGGTGAGTTCGGCGTCCGCGGGTTTCTGACGGCCAATGATATCAATACCGGCAAGCAGATCTGGCGACGGTACAGCACGGGCCCGGAGGAAGAAGTCGGCTTTCCGGGATCCCTGGAAACCTGGAAGGGCGATGCATGGAAAAGGGGGGGAGGCACCACATGGGGCTGGTACTCCTACGATCCCGAACTCGACCTTCTCTATCACGGTACTGGGAACCCGGGAACCTGGAATCCTGATCAGCGGCCTGGCGACAACAAGTGGTCCATGACGATCTTCGCGCGAAATCCCGATACCGGAAAGGCGAAGTGGGCCTACCAGAAGACCCCGCACGACGCGTGGGACTATGACGGAATCAATGAGAGCGTCCTTATCGATCTCAAGATCAAGGGAGTAAAGAGAAAGGTTCTCGTAAACTTCGACCGCAACGGGTTTGCGTATACGCTGGACCGCGAAACGGGTGAGCTGCTCATGGCGGAGCCCTTCGTGTATGTGAACTGGGCGTCAGGGGTAGACCTGAGCACGGGCAGGCCCATTGAAGTTCCCGAGAAGAGGACGTCGTCGACGAAGAACACGAAACGGATCTGTCCTTCCGCCATGGGAGGGAAAAACCAGGGACCCGTCGCCCATTCTCCCAGAACGAGCCTCTTCTACGTCCCCACGAACAACCTCTGCATGGACTATGAGGGCGTTGAAGTCAAATACCAGGCGGGGCAGCCCTATGTTGGGGCGATTGTCGTCAGTTCTCCGGGTCCGGGAGGGAACAGGGGCGAGTTCATTGCATGGGATCCCAGCACGGGGAAAAAGGTGTGGGGCCTCAAAGAGGACTTGGCTGCCTGGGGCGGCGCGCTTGTCACCGCCGGTGACGTGGTCTTCTACGGCACGATGGAAGGATGGCTCAAAGCCGTCGACGCCAGAACCGGCGAGTTGCTGTGGAAGTTCAAGACCCCGTCCGGGATCATCGGCAATCCGATCGCCTACACGGGACCGGACGGCAAGCAGTACATCGCCATCCTCTCCGGCGTGGGAGGATGGTCGGGAATCGGGGTTGCCGTCGGACTCGGTGGGGAAGATCCTACTGCAGGGCTGGGAGCGCTTGGGGCCTTTGCAGACGTAGCGGAATATAGTAACCTCGGTGGCGTGTTGACGGTGTTTTCGCTGCCCTAAGCGCGCGGCTTATCTTGGCCGCTTGAGTTCTTTACTTCGAGCGCTGGTTTGTTAGAGGCAGTGGACTGGGACTCTAGTCTACAATTAGACTACTAAGATGATGAAGAACCGAATCCTAAGTCAATTGTTCAATTGGTTTTGATTGCCATGGATCAGCATTCGATAGTCCTCCGGGCCGCCAAACCCACGTTCGATGAAGGTCTGGCATGTGGTCGCTACCTCGACGAAGCAGCCGAGGGCTTCTTCCGTTTTATGCTCGGTCGACGGGCAACGCACATTATCGCCAAGGCATATATCCAACCTGACCACAGCTACTCCTTCCAAAACGTGACTTTTGCCGAACATGACAAACAGATCGTTGGCATGGCCTTGGGGTTTACTGCCGAGCAGCATCGCCATTTTTCTGACCAGCCACTGAAAGAGTCTGCGGGATATCATGCCCTGCGAATGACGGCCGTGAAAATGCTCTGTGCGCCACTTCTGCGAATTCTCGAGACCATCGCCGATGGTGATTTCTACCTTTTGGCCATTGCTATCGACAAAGAACTTCGCGGCGAAGGTGTCGGCTCCGCCTTGATGGACTCTACTGAAGAACGGGCTCGCACAAGCAGTTCGACTCGACTATCCCTCGACGTCTCAGCCAAGAATGAGGGCGCTCGCCGACTCTACGAGCGCCGCGGAATGACCGTCGAGTCGCAGTGGCCAAAGCGCTTGCCCATACAAGGATTGAGGTTCTATCGAATGACGAAAGCACTGTAAGAGCGCCGCGCCTCCGGCTCGATCAGAACCCGGGTGCTTCGAAGCATCCACAGCGACCGAGCTATCCACTCTAAGAGCCATGACCCAAAGCCGATCTGCGAGCATCTATGGATTGTTGTTGCTCGGGATGTCGGTTCTGGGGGCAGCGAGCGCCGCGGCAGGCGAAATGGGCCAGTTTCGGGTGTGTGCTGATCCTGAGAATCTTCCTTTTACCAACCGGCGACTGCAAGGGTTTGAGAACAAGATCGCCGACCTCATTGCCAAGGAATTTGGAGCCTCCCCTACCTATACCTGGTGGGGGCAACGGCGCGGCTTTATCCGGAACACGATGAAGGCCACCCTGCAGGAAGCACGATGCGATGTGGTGATGGGCGTACCCAAAGGGTATGATCTGGTTCTTTGGACCAAGCCTTATTACCGCTCGAGCTATGTGTTTGTGTATCCCAAAGATAAAGGTTTTCGGATCCAGTCCCTGGATGATCCGATTCTGCGGCAGCTCAAGATCGGTGTCCATCTACTGGGTGACGATTACACCAATCCCCCTCCCGTCCACGAATTGGGGAAGAGGGGCGTTGTGGACAACGTGGTCGGGTATAGCACCTTTTACTCCGAAGAGAATCCCCCCAGCAGGATCATCGAAGCGGTCACGGCAGGTGAGATTGACGTAGCGATTGTTTGGGGACCCGTCGCAGGATATTTTGCAAAGAAGCAGAATGTTCCGTTGGAGCTTGTACCTGTCCCGTCTGGCGAAGGCGATTTGCCGTTTGCCTTCGATATCTCCATGGGGGTCAGACGGGGTGAAGAGGCCCTAAAAGTTCAATTGGAAGCGGTACTGGAAAGGAAGCAGGCTGAAATCAGAAAAATCCTGGAAGACTATGGCGTGCCTCTAATCGATGGCGAGAAGGATAAACCATGATGAGTAAGCCTGCCGGTTGTCGGAGTCTCGAACGGCGAATCTTGACAGAGGGAGTGACCGTCGCGCTTGCGGCGCTAGTCTGGATACTAGGGGGCTTCGCTAATATTCCGGGCGTTGGGGAAACCGCGGCCCAGGAGTCTTCTGAGGTTTACCGGCGCGTCTACAACGGCTGGAAATGGTGGCATGTGTATTGCGCCAGATGTCACGGAGAGAATGCTCTCGGCACTCCCCTGGCGCCGAACTTGATAGATCCCAACAAAAGGCTGACGGACAAGGAGTTTCTTGAGGTTGTTCGCGACGGAGTACCTACGAAAGGGATGCCGGCGTGGAATCAATTGCTTGACGACAAACAGATCATTGATATCTACACCTATGTGGCGGCAAGGACGGAAAGAGTGTTGCCTCCAGGGAGACCCGATGAGGTAGGAGCAAACGGCGGTCCCTGGGTTCCGCCGGAGGGTTGGCCCGAAACGGTCGCGACCGTTGACCCGGCCTCCCCCACTGCTGCTTCGGAGGCGGTGTCCTCTCCAGAGGTCGCCTCGCACGAGACTGCCTCGGCGGCCGCTCCAACTGCGAACCCGCTCACGGAGGCATTTCGCAGCCGCTATCAGACCGTTCGCCTCAACCTTATTGAGACAGCCGAAGTGATGCCGGAAGAACACTACGATTTTCGCCTGACCCCGACCCAGCGGTCGTTCAGTGGGTGGATCGCCCACACGGCAACGCTGAACTACAACAGTTGCGCCCGCATACAGGGTGTGTCTCGGCCGCAAATTGATCACTTAGATCACCTCGCCGGGAAAGAAGCGTTGCAGGCGGCGCTACGTGAATCGTTCGAATTCTGTGACACGGCGCTGAAACAGATGAATGATAAACGTGCCTTGACCGGGTTGCGGACCGATGAGAGGACGACCTATCCGGTGCAAGCTATGTTCGGGCTGCTGTCGTCGTTGAACTCGCACTACGGCAATCTAGTGGGCTACCTTCGCACTCGGGGGATCGTACCGCCGTCAACCGTGCGAGCGCAGGGCAACGGGCCTGCCGAGCGACCATCGAACTAAAGCGGCCTATCTCTGTTTTCGTGAACGGCTACGGTATCGCTGGCAGGGACCCGGCGATCGCGCTTTCGTTGGCTGCATCAAGAGCGTGCGGATGCCCAAATCCGCCCGCGGACTCAGGATTACCCCCGACATCGTCGGTGAGGTCGAAGACGATGTTGTCAGGCCTCGCCGAGTCACCGCTTACACCACCGGGGACGTGATCCAGGCCAAGATTATTGCGTGTCCGCCAGGCGATGTTGTGGTCGGCAACCGAACTGTCGCCGCTGACGCCTACGGCTCCCACGAGTGCGCCTTCGCTGTTATACAGGGCCAGTCCGCCGCCGAAGACATTCACGCCGCCGATTTTCTTCCCCCCCATCGGGTCGTTGTCCTGTCCGTAATGTTCGGCGTTGCCTCCGTAGGCAACTCCGGTATCAACCGGATTGCTGTGTTGCAAGCCGAAGAGACTGCCGCCCGGTTGCACCACGGCCCATAGATTGGCGGTGGAGAGAGCCAAGCCAGGCAAGCTGAAGGCATTGGCTGTATTGGCCTTTTGTGCGGAAATCACGCGGCTTCCTGGCCACTGATCGCCCCTGTCATTCCCGCTGAAGGCAACCGCACAAACGATCCCGTCCCGATCGACGATCGTGGCCCACATGTGCAGGTTAAAGCCCCCATTTCCACTTGGCGGACTGCCGACAGCGGCAGCGAGAGCGGTTTTTAGTTCGGAATGACTGGGTAGTCCTTCGCAGTTCATCGTTCCTCCAGTGCTGTGTTAAGTGACTAGGCCAGGATTTCCGTTTTGGCCATCCCGGCATGGACAGTATAGGCCAGCCACGGCCGCGGAGCAACGTTCAGTCTTGTCTCATGCAAGATGAGCCTGAAGGAGGAGTTAGTTTCTCACACAAGATGAGCCTGAAGGGTGGGGGAGTGAGCATGCTGGGGATTGACCATCCACATGCAAGACGGCAAGACGCTGAGCCTGGAGCAGATACGGCAGTTTCTGGAGGCCAGCGATGAAATACGATTCAAGGGCAAAGGGCGTGCCGAGATCTACGCCTGGGTGGCGCAAACGCTGTGCCGGCAGCGCTACAGCGGGCAAGACCGAGCCGCCAAAGGACTGCTGCGGCAATATCTGGCCAAGATGACGGGACTGAGCCGGGCGCAGGTCACCCGACTGATCCGCCAATATCGGCAGAGGGGTGAGCTGGTACCTGCCCGCTATCGGCGGCATCGCTTTGCCGGCAAGTACACGGCGGCCGATATCGAGCGGCTGGCGGCCGTCGATGAAGCACACGAAACCCTCAGCGGCCCGGCCACGCGCAAGATCCTGCAGCGGGAATATCACAAGTACCAGCAGAGTGAATATGAGCGGTTGGCGGAGATCTCGGTGGCCCACATCTATCGACTGCGGCGGCACAGGGTGTACCGCCAGCGGCGGCTGCATTTCACCAAGACTCGGCCCAGCGCGGTGTCGATCGGCGAGCGGCGGCGGCCCAACCCGCGGGGCCAACCCGGCTACCTGCGAGTGGATACGGTACATCAAGGAGATCGCGACGGCGTGAAGGGCGTCTATCACATCAACGCGGTGGATGAAGTGACCCAGTGGCAAGTGGTCGGCGCCACGGCGGCCATTAGCGAAGCCTGGCTGGAGCCGTTGCTCAAGGCCATGCTGGAGCAGTTCCCCTTTCGCCTGCGCGGCTTCCATTCCGACAACGGCAGCGAGTTCCTCAACGGCACGGTGGAACAATTACTGAACAAGCTGCTGATCGAACAGACCAAGTCGCGGCCGAGGCACACCAACGACAACGGCTTGGTGGAATCGAAAAACGGCGCCGTGATCCGCAAGCACATGGGGCATACGCACATCGCGGCGCCGCACGCGGCGCGCATCCAGCGCTTCTATCAACAGCACTTCAATCCCTATTTGAACTTCCACCGGCCCTGCGGACAACCCGAACTGCTGACCGACGCCAAAGGCAAGCAGAAGCGCGTGTATCGCCACTATCAGACCCCTTGGGAAACCTTCCAGAAGTTGCCGCGGGCCGCCGACTATCTCAAGCCCGGGCAGGCGATCAAGGCCCTCGACCGTATTGCTCAGGCCGAAAGCGACACTGCGGCGGCGCGGCGGATGCAACAAGCCAAGAGCAAGCTGTTTGCGAGTTTCGCATCCGCGAACCTGCCGCGCCGCGCGACGGGAGAAGGGCTGCGGAAATGACGGGCGATGGGAAACGAGGAAAACCAAAAACCGGTTTCCCTCGTTTCCCAACGCCCTTGGAAATCGCTCCGCGATTCCCACATTCCCACAGCCCCGACGACGATTCTCTCCCCTTCTTAACCAATCCCAGAAAGGAGCCCAGCGACTCAGTGCTCCCCTGCTTCTCCAGGCTCATCCTTCGATGAGAAAATGCTACTCGCCGCAAAGGGCCGCGCTGCCGGAGCAAGCGGTTGAGCGCGCAACATTCATCAATTGACTGATCATCGCTCCAACCCAATTCAGGGGGGCGTTCCGTGGGGCTTCGGGGACGACAACACCTGTCTACTGTTCCTGTCGAACATGTGGTCCGGGACGAAGCACGACAACAAGAAGGTGCCGGTGATCACGATCGGCGGCCTGGGGGGGAAGCTCGAAACCGGCAGAGCGCTCGACTATTTCGAGTCGGGCGAGGACAACCGAAAGTTGTGCAGCCTGTACCTGGGAATCATGGACCGGATGGGCGTCGAGCTCGCGGAGTTCGGCGACGCCGAAACCCGGTTAGCAGGTTTCTGAGATACGCCCTACCCAACCTCAGCAGCACCGACAACAGGGAAAGAGGCGCGGGTGTCAACCTGCGCGCCCGCGAGCGCAGCGAGCGTTCGGCCGCGGGCCGATGGAAGCGGATGGCAAGGGAGCGCTTTGCTGGGTTACAGCACTTGTCCGGAGCATTGTTTCGATGTGGTATCATTGTGTACACAACGTGCGATGGCAGCTATGGAGACCATGCGAGTCGGAATCCGGGAGTTTCGGGAGAACCTTTCGAGCTACTTGGAATCGAAGACCCCCGTTGCGATCACCCGGCACGGCACGACCATCGGGATCTACGTCCCGACCAAGCCGAAGCCGAGCCAAGCCGACCTGGAGGCCCTTCGCGTCGCCGGTGAGAAGATGCAGGAACTGATCGCTTCCGCCGGCACGACGGAGGACGAACTCTTAGAGGACTTCAAGAAGGCTCGTCACCGGCGGCGCAAACGCTAGACTCTGATGATGCTGTTGCTCGACGCGAATATCTTGATTCGCGCCGTGCTTGGGTCGAAGGTGCTCTCAGAGCCGCGCCCGTAAGGGTGAGTTGACCAACTTCGCGGCGTCAACGGGACGTCGTTTCGCCCGGCGATCCCGATCAGCGTTTGGGCGGGGTCCGACTTGCTTCGAGGCGGATCAACGCAGCCTCACGGCTGCGGCTCCGAGTTCCCGGTCCGACTCGTTGCTTTTCCCCAACGGCTCGCTAATCTACGACTATCTCCTATGACAGGCCGCCCAGGCCCCGTCGCGACCCGCCCTGGAGGACGATGGGGGCGGGACGAAGCACGACAACAAGAAGGTGCCGGTGGTCACCATCGGCGACCTGGGGGGGAAGCTGGAAACCGGCAGAGCGCTCGACTATTTCGAGTCGGGCGACGACAACCGCAAGTTGTGCAGCCTGTACCTGGGCATCATGGATCGGATGGGCGTCGAACTCGCGGCTCTCGGCTTTGAGATCCGCGGCCTTTCCTTCGACCTGCCTAAATCCACCCCGCTATAGGTGACCCCAACTCGGAAGTGATTCTCACGTTGCAGGTCGGTGTGCCGGTGGGCGGCAGCGACAGTTAGTTGTAGACGCCGTTTTCGAAGAGCTTCGTCAGGTCACGGCCTGCTGTCTCCTCCATGGCTTCTTGAAAGTCGCTGGAATCGACCAACTGATTTGCGTTACGAGAGGTGTAGAGCGCGATGCCGCGCCAAAAGTTGTCGTCCCCGAGTTCTTTCCTCAGGCCGTGAAGGAAGAGAGAGCCCTTGACGTAGGGGATCCGGCCGAGGGCCTCGCGAGCGTCGCGCCATTCTTCCCAGTGGAGGGGCCGGTCTTTGCCTTCCTCGCGGAGTTTGGCGAACCTCTCCTCGAGCTCTGTGACCGCGCGCTCGTAGGCTGCTCGGCCACGACGATGCTCGAGATAGGCATCGGTGATGAATTCGGCCATGCCTTCGTTGAGCCAAAAGTCGGACCAGGAGCGGATGCCGACGAGAGCGCCCCACCATTGATGCGCCAATTCATGGACCATCAGCCCGACGTCTGCCTCTTCTTCGAGCTTCGCCAGGTAGCTTCCGTGCATCAGTGCCAAGCCCGACGATTCTTGGGCGACCCGTGTTCTCGGCAGGAAGACTTGGGCGTAGCTGGGCGTGATCGGATCGACGGAGGCCTTTTCGCGCAGGAACTCATACGCCCTCCGCGTCTCCTCAAAGGCTGCTTCGTGACCCTCGGCCGCCGCGTAGATCGAGAACGGACCGTTCACTGACCGCTCCAAGGGCGCCACGGCGAAGCTCAATAGATAGGTCTGTACAGGGACGACCTGCTCGAACAGAAAGTGGTCGCCTTCGCCGTCTTGCCAGCGCTTGGCGAGCCGGCCCGGACCGACGGCGCGAAGCCCGCTCGAAACCGGTACCACGAACTCGATGTTGGCGGTAATTCGATGATTGGGATTCGGATCGCAAACCATCCAAGAGCCGCAGTCGAACACTGTGAACAAGCCCGGTCCCGTCGGGAAGCCAACGGAGGGTGCGACCGCTCGAGACGGTGTATTCGACCTGCAACCGGTGTTCACCGCCGCTGCGGAGTTCGGCGGTCACTGTTTCCTCGTCGACCTTTACCTCGGCGCGTGCGATTACAGCGCGCGTGATTTCCAAGCCCGGCTTCTTGCGGAATTCTACGAGACCGGCACCATGGTGGAATTCGATCGTCTGCTGTCCTCGCAGTTGCTGCTGGTCGAGGTCAGGAATCAGCTTGACCGAATAGTGGGGGACTTGGGCCAACACCGGCAATGCGGCGAGCAACCACGTGATTGTGAGCAGGACGATCCGTGACATGAGCATGGTTCGGAAGGGTTTCTATCAGCGGGGTAGCGCGGCTTCAGCTCTCGGGCACAGTCTCCATAAGCAGCGCCAAGGCGTTCTTCAGGCCCTCGTTACCCGGGCTTGAGCCTTTGTAGTGTCCGAGCCGCACGACGACCAAGTCGTGGGAGGGGATGATAAAGGTCTTCTGGTTTCCGGCGCCCGCCATGTAGTACGCCTCTTTCGGAATCGGATAGGCGTCCCGACCGTTGATCCAGAAGAAGCCGCCGTAGACAGGACGGCCGTCGGCCTCCCACGCCGGCGCCGGCGTGCTGACGAACTCCACGAAAGCCTCGGGAAGGATGCGCTCGCCTTGCCAAACACCATCTTGCAGGTACAAGTTGCCGAGGCGCGCCCAGTCGCGGCCGGTTCCGAACTCATAGCCCTGGATCAGGAAATTCCCGTAAGGGTCGGTCTCCATCACCATGTCACGAATGCCGATCTTGTCGAATAGCTCCCGCTGGGGGAAGGAGTGGTACTCATCCCCGCGTCCCTCGACGCCGAGCCGCACCAGGTAGTTCGTCAGGACGGGATCACAGTTCCGGTAGCGCCCGACCGTATTCGGCGGCCACTGCTGGGGCCTCGTCGCGGCCCACTCGAACGAGTTCATACCACTTGTATAGAGATAGAGATGGTCGGGGTATCCCATAGCGGCGTCATACTCCGGATCGCCACGATTCACGCAGCGGATCCCGCTCGACATCCGCAGGATGTCCGCAATGCGGATCTCCGCCCGCGGATCCTCTTCCCCCTGCCACTCCGGGACCGGCGCCGGTTCCCAGAGGTCGTAGACGCCTTGCTGGATCAGAATGCCCATCAGGGTCGCGGTCAAGCTCTTGCCCATCGACCAGCTTTCGAGAGGCGTGTGAAGGTCGAGCCCGTCGCGGTAGCGTTCAGCGATAAGCCGCCCTTTCCAGGTGACAACGAAGGCAGCGGTCATACCCTCGGCCGGCTCGAAGGCTGCGTCGACGGCGGCCTGAATCTTCGCTTCGTCGAGTTCAGCCGGAAACGGCTCGTTGGGCAGCACGTCGCCCATGGGCCACGGCTGCGCGTCGGGATCGGGAAGCGAACTCTTCACGTCGACCGGCTCGAACGGGAGCCCATCCTCTCCGAGAGGGAAAGTGACGCAGCCTTGATCGCCCAGGTATTTAGCCGTACGCACCACGCCATCCGGGAGCGTCAGATGCACCATCTTGTTCTCCGTGTCGATTTCGCGATTCGTGACTTTCGAGCGCTCGTCATAGTCGCTGGTGAAGTAGCCGATGTTCTCGGCGGCGAAATCGGCGTCAAGTCCTGTGATGAACACGGCCGAGCACAGGATCTTGGCGAAACCCGCGGTGTGGTGGTGGAGAGGATCACCCGGAGGGCCGACCCACTCCGTAGGCAGCTCCAAGGACTTGCCGCGGGCCACGAGCGCCTCGGTGGTTGGCATTGTTTCTGAGGATGCTGACGACGTATCGCCGTTGCCACCCTCGTCAACGCAGGCGAGTGAGGCAAGCGCGAGGAGCGCAACCGCAAGATGGCTGAATCGACTCATGAATAGCTCTCCTAGTCTTGCTGGAAGTACGGCTGCCCCCTCGATACGAGTTCTGCTTCGCAACTCGCGGGTTAGCCACGGGCAGTATAGAGCATCCACGGGTCGGGGGGCGAAGGTTGTTCGCACTACTGTCGTAGCCCAATAGAAATGTCCCCCTCTTTAGCCCAGTAGAAGTGTCCCCTTACGCGCTAAGCTCTTGAGCCCCTTCGCCTTGTTGAGCCGAGTGGTGTTTTCGCGACGGCGAGGGAGCAGTCCAGGGCGAGCCCGTAGGGATTGGCTTCGCGGACCCTTGACGGGTCCCTCGGCGTCGCCATCATCAGCCTCCAAGGCGAAGGGGCCGGCCACGATCCTGGTCCAGAGGGGACATTTCTATTGGGCGCGTAAGGGGACATTTTAACTGGGCTACAACAAGGTTGTTCGCACTACTCCAACGTTCGATCCTCCATCCACTGCGGGAGCTCCGCAAATACGCTCCCAAGTTGCCTCTCGTCGAAGTCCGGCTCATGCTGCCCCCGGTCTGCCTGTAAATCCGTACTGACGTCGCGGGGTTGGTTCACATGGCACGTGGTTCGCGCCTTGTCGCGTGCACCGTCAGAGACTATGCTTTGACTGTGCGCTGAGAGGAACGCGGATAGGATGACTCAGATGCCAACTCTGAATCGCCGCCAGTTTCTTGCCGCTTCCTGCGGAGCCGCCGACTACGTCAGCTGCACGAGTGAATCTCCTGGCGCGATGGGAAAGCGGTCCGTCGGACCGACGGCGCCGGTCCGCTGGTCTGGTTTGAAGGAAGGCCCGCCGTGTTTTTCGGATCCTCTCCTCAGCTCGATGCACTCGACAGCACCCTGAAGGATGGACCATCCCTGGTTGACAAGGGCGGATTCTAGTCCGCCGAGAGGCCCAGGCGGGCTTCAGCCGGCGGAAAGGTGGACGGTACCCGATATACCGACAGTAAAGTGCGGAAAAGGGCTTAACGCTCTCGTTTTGAATAGCTTAGTCCTGGTCGCGGCCGCAGAACTCTTCGTAGCAGTTTTGAACAACGTGCACAGAAGACTCGGCCCCGTCTTCCACGGGGTCGGCTAAGAGAAACCGCTGGCCGTCAGCGGAGACATCGTATTTCGGAATCCCTCCCTGTAAGAATCTGTCGTGATCGAACAGGGGGGTTGCCGAGCCAGGAGACATGTGATCGAAGGCGTGTAGAGAATGGAAGCGATTGAGCAGCGCCCCAACATCAGATAAAGCGCAACCGGAGACGGTCGGCCTCCACCCGCCAGAACCTGAACGATCGTGACTTCGCCACTGGCTACGAGGACGGCAACGACGACACTCCAGAGGAGGTCTGAGTCCCCCACAACCGTGTGTTCCAGTAGCGCTTGCACCGGGTGCACATCGATCTTACCAGCGTGTACTTTTCTCACCCATGTGCTGCCCACCGGCTGCTCCCCTTGGAATCCGCCTACGGCGCAATCAATTCTTGCCATGAGTCCCTCCCCTCGACTTCCTGGTTCGACCGCTGGTGGTCATCCCATAGCTCCAAAAAGGGGAACTCTATCTCCTCGGAGGGCGTAGTCCAGTAAGTAGAGTCAACTCCTCTTGGTAACTCCCACTCGGCGTCAGGGTACAGTTCCTCCTTGAGAAAAGTCATTAAGCTTCCTTTCCGACTATCGATGCGACCCTCTGGCGAACCCGGCTTCTTGACGGCAAGCAGAACGGAATAGTTCTCTAGCAGGCGCTGAAAAGGGGCGCCTTTGTCGGGCACGCCCGCAAACCGAGACCCGTGATCGCCATGCACCACAATCGTCGCCGATGCAAGAACACCGGCCGCTTCCAGCCGGCGAAAGAACGCGTCTAGCCGCTGGTTGAGATGCGACACCTGCGCCGCGTACCGGCGATGCTCCTCCGTGTAGCCAGCGATACTTGGCAGTCCATCCCAACGCCCGATATTCTGGCTGAGTGTCGCCAAGGGCCATGCGTTCCCGTTTGCCTGATAGACGTAGGAATAATGAGGTGCGAGCAAATGAGCAAAGAACAATGTCTTCTTGTTCCCGACGAGGATGTCCTCGAGCAAGAGATCCATCACTTCGAGCGATATGGGCTGGCACCATTGCAGCCAGCCCACTTCTGCCAATTCGGGATAGGTGTTCTTCACCACAAGAGAGATCCATCGGCTACGTGCCACATACGTACGGGAGAGCAGACTCAGCCGGTCGGCAAATGACATACGAAGACTCCGCGAGCTACCTAGCGCGAGCGGCTCGTACACAACTTCCCGTTCAAGGTTATGCGGCACTCGAAAAACATCCCTCCCCCATACTGATCGAGGGCGATAAACGGATAATCCCCATCCTAAATCTGCAAAGTTTGAGAATAACCGATATTCGTTCGCTGAATCTGTTTCCAAATTCCGGCCCTCAAGACTCATATCCAAGGAGCTCGGAATAGATATCTTCGTCAAGGCGTAATGACTAAAAGCATTGCTGTAGAGAGTGAAGCCATGCTGTAAGAAGGTCTCTTCGATCGAGCGTATAGCGGAATCGGACCTAGGCAGATCGGAGGGGAAACCTGCAGGCCCCATGTATTCATCAAGAATCAAATAAATCACAACCTGGGCTTGCCCGTTATCCACCAGCGCTTTCTCACCAGCCGCTGTTCGACTCTCGTGGACAGCGATCAGCTTCGGCCCGAACAGGTATGTCACAATACCGGCGACATTGGCTGCCGCGACAAAGACGAGGACGACGAAGTAGAAGTGACTCTGCATCGCGCGTACCAGGAGCACAAACAAGAGGAGCGATGCGGCGACGAAATAGACAGAGGAAATGGTTAGGAAACCCTCGTAGAGCGACTTGGTGTAAGGCACCTGCATCACACTGAGCCAGCAAAGGGTAACGGCGTGAAACACTAACGGCTTGCGGGTTGCTGACGCGAACGCCAGACAGGCTGCCGTGAGAAAGACGAAACAAAAGACGGTTTCCGCGCGCAAGACTGGATAGTGCTGCTCAACCAGGAACTGCGTGAAAGGGAGAATGACAAGAGCCCCGGCGAAAATAAAGCGGCCGCCCCAATCGTTCGTGCAAAGACGTAACCTGAAGAAAGGCCGTATCTCCGGGAGATGGACAGATGACCACATTGCAGATTCTTAACCGGGTTCTACCTGTGCAGGGAGAACCAAAACGGGATCCCGCTTGCACTACAGGTAGGGTAGCCAACGTGGTGGGAGATCGTTTGATCGACCATGACGGTCCGATTCTACCTCAGTGGGGTATCCACTTCATTCAGGTACACCCTATGGGTTGTGGCCTCGCGGCTCCGGAACAGGAATGTGAGATTGCGAGAATCGTGCGAGTGGCCGCCAAGCCGACCCACACGCGAATTCATTGCGGTGGCAGCCTTCGGGCGGCAACTCCGAGCATCGGACGCGCTACGCAGCCCCACGCCGCGCCAGAGCAGTAACCTCGGGATTCGCTTCTTGGTAGATGCTTTCGCGCGACCACAACATCTTGTGGCTACCTGAGTCAAATGGATAGCCCACTCTACCTCATTACGGATTGCTATTGCGAACAACCGATGCAACTCGCTATGCGCCCCGAGTCCCGGTAGCTCTCTGACCAGACTCGATTTGGGTTCGCTCGGCGACTGGGTTCCGGTGGCTGCGACGGCTGCTTCCTCAATGCGAAATCGTTTCTCGGTATCTATCCGACGGTGACGCTTGCGCCCAACATTCTAGCGCGGGCGGGCCGCACGAGGGCCTGCATCCGATGGCTCAAAGGTCGCCAAATCCGCACGGACGGCGAAGGGTTAAGGCAGGCCCTCTACATGGGCGTATGGTGGGCAACCCGGAGAATGGCGCGGGCGCTACTCCCGCCCTTTGTCTCGAAGCACTTCCCTCAAGCGCTCGGCGATGCGTTTTTCGATGCCCCGTTCGGTGGGGTGGTAGTAGCGGCGACCCTTCAACGATTCCGGTAGGCACTCCATGTTCGTGAGGGCATCTTCGAATTGATGGGCGTGCTGGTAGCCCTCGCCGTAGCCCCACTGTTTCATCGCGCGAGTTGGAGCGTTGCGGAGCTGCATGGGAACAGGCTCGGCCATCGTGTCTTGAACGTCTTTCCGGACACTGTTCAAAGCGCGGTAGACGGCATCCGACTTCGGGGCCATCGCCAGGTACACAGCCACCTGCGCCAGCACGAGATCACCCTCGGGCTCACCGATCAAGCGAAACGCTTCGAGGGCGGCCACGGCCTGCTCGAGGGCGCGCGGGTCGGCGAGGCCGATGTCTTCGAAAGCCATCCGCACAAGGCGTCGGAGAATGTAGATGCGATCCTCCCCGCCTTCGAGTATGCGGCCCAACCAGTAGAGAGCCGCGTCCGGGTCGCTCGAGCGCACGGACTTGTGGAGCGCCGAGATGAGATTGAAGTGCTCTTCCCCGGATTTGTCGTACCGCACAAGCTTGCGCTCGAGAACGGCGGCTAGTAGTTCTTCGGTGATCCCGCTGTCGGGGGCGGACGTAACGGCCGAATCGAGCGTCTTGAGAGCCGCGCGGGCGTCGCCATTCGAAAACAGGGCGATGCGCTCCAGAAGATCGTCGGAGACGGACACTTCGGTATTGCCCAAGCCGCGCGCCTGATCCTGCAAAGCCGCCTTCAAAATCGCGACGAGTTCCTCGACCGTCAAGGCTCGCAGGATGTGTACCTGGCAGCGCGACAGGAGCGCCGAGATCACTTCGAAAGAAGGGTTTTCGGTCGTTGCGCCAATCAAGATCACATCTCCGCGCTCGACGTAGTGTAGAAAAGCGTCCTGCTGTGCTTTGTTGAAGCGATGAATCTCATCGATGAAGACGAGCGTGCGAATCCCGCTTCTGTGCGCGCGTTCCGCATCGGCCATGACGGCCTTGACGTCCTTGATACTGCTTAAGACGGCGCTGAACGCTACAAACTGACTGCGGCCGGCCCGGGCGATCAACCGCGCCAACGTCGTCTTCCCGACGCCCGGCGGCCCCCACAAGATCATGGAACTCAGTTGGTCGCGTTCAATCTGAACCCGGAGTGGCTTGCCGGGCCCCAAGAGATGGTCCTGGCCCATGAACTCATCAAGGGTGCGGGGCCGCATACGATCGGCGAGCGGACGTCCCTGAGTTTCTTCCTCAGCCGGGAGGGCGGGTTCGAACAGGCTCATCGGGGCGGCTTCCTGGGGGGCTTTCGCGGGTACGGCTTGCGGCCGTATCGGTTCTGACTTGTTTGGGATCGTTGCCGCGATGCTTCGTAAAGAACGACCGCCGCGGCGGCTGATACATTCAGCGACTCCACCACTGTCGTCGGTATTCGTACGGACTCCGACGCACCAAGGAGAACTTCGCCGACGCCATGGGCTTCCGAGCCGAAAGCAACCACGCACCCTTGGTTGAGCCGGACGTCGGACAGCGCTTTGCCCGCTTGGGCGCCGGCCGCGAACAGGTGCAGTCGGCGACGCTTCGCTTCTCCTATGATCTGCGCGGAATCCATGCCGCTGACGTGCGGCAGCCGAAACAGTGAGCCCGCGGCGGCTCGAAGCGTTTTGGGATTCGCGGCGTGAGCCGTTCCCTTGAGAAACACGACGCCGCTCGCTCCGAAGGCCTCGGCGCAACGAACGACGGCTCCGGCGTTCCCGGGATCTTGGATGCCGTCAAGCGCTACGACCAGGGCATCGCCGCGGAATAGATGGTCAAGGTTCCAGGTTGGCGGTTCCACCAAGGCCAGCACGCCCTGCGTGGTCTCGGTACTCGCGATCTGCTGAAAAAGGGCGTCCTCGACAATCTTGAGTGAGACATCGCCGTGCCCTCGCAGGCGGGCTTCGAGTTGCTTGCGGGCCCGGGCAGCCACGAGCACTTCGCGGACCTTCAGCTTACTCGCGAAAGCTTCATCGAGAAGGTGAAACGACTCAGCCACCCACAACCCGCCGCGAGTCGGCGCCGAGTGGCTGACGGCGCGGCGTACATCTTTGATGAGCGGATTAGCGGAGCTTTCGATGTAGGATGCGGGGCGCGCCACGACGCCATTCATCCTATCAAGGGCCTCATGCGTAATAGAATCCGAGAGATGGCGGTATTGCGGCTCGATGCGAGCAGGCCCGATTGGCGGCAGGTACGGCGCGCGGCGATGGCGCTCCGCCGCGGCGAAGTTGTTGCGGTCCCGACGGATACCGTTTATGGTCTGGCGGCGAATCCGTTCGATCGAAGAGCTGTCAGCCGTGTTTTCCAACTCAAACGGCGGCCGGAGACGAAACCGATCCTGCTGCTTGTGGATGATTGGCGGCGGATGGCTCCGCTGATTCGCTCGGCGCCATCTGTCCTCGATACGATTGCCCGGAAATTCTGGCCGGGACCGCTGACGGTGATCCTGCCGGCCAGTTCCCTTGTGCCGGAAATCATCACGGCAGGGACCGGGAATGTCGCTGTCCGATGCCCGCGGTCGGCATTCATTCAAGCGCTCAGCCGGTCGCTGGGCTCCCCTGTAACGGGCACCAGCGCGAACCTTTCCGGGCTTGCTCCGGCGACAACGGCACAAGAGGTGTTGCGACAGTTCGGCGGAAGGCTTTGTTATGTTGTCGATGGCGGGCCCGCCCGCGGCCGGAGGGTTTCGACCATCGTGGACCTGACGGGCCAACCGCGTATTGTCCGCCCCGGCGCCGTGCCTCGGCGCGAGCTCGAACCGTATCTGTGATGACTGCCGGCCCCAGACCGCACCGACGACGCTGGATTGCCGTCGCGCTGACTCTGGTTGGGCTTGGCCTGGCCTATTTCGCTAGCGTCTATTACCAGGTCTGGCGGCAGGCTTATCTCGACGAGGCACGAAAGGTTGACGTCATCGTCGTGCTCGGGGCCGCACAGTATTGGGGACGCCCTTCGCCGGTGCTCCGCGCGCGGCTCGACCATGCGCTGAAGCTGTACCGCCGCAATATCGCGCCGCGCATCATCACGACCGGGGGGGTTGGCGAAGGAGCGGCGTTCTCCGAGAGCGAAGTGAGCCGCGAGTATCTATCTGAACAGGGCGTCCCGGCTGAGTTCGTGACAGTCGAGACGGAAGGGCAGTCGACCCTTCAGAGCGCGCTGGCGGTCGCCGAAATCATGGACCGCATGGCACTTAAGTCCTGCGTGGTGGTTAGCGACGACTACCACATCTTCCGTATCAAGCAGATACTCGAGGGGCTGGGGATTGAAGTTTACGGTTCCCCGCGGCATCCCGAACGGGTGAGCCGGTGGCAACGGCACTGGTTCTACGCACGCGAGTCACTCGGGTACATTCTGTGGCGGGTGGGAATCCACGTCTAGCGGTTGAAGTGAGTCAGAAAGCGCCAATAAGCGGTTGATACACTGAGTCGAAATGCGCTTCGAGCTGCTTGTTTTCGACCTCGACGGGACGCTGATTGATTCGAAACTCGATCTTGCTCTTTCCGTGAACGCCACCCGTGCGAACACGGGTTTGGGCCCGATCGACCACGAAATCATCTACTCCTATGTCGGCAACGGCGCTCCGATGTTGATTCGGCGGTCCCTCGGGCTCGATGCGACCGACAAGCAGGCTGAGGAGGGACTCCTCTTCTTCTATCAGTATTATCGAGACCACATGCTCGACAACACCTGCCTCTATCCAGGGGTGCGGGAGGGTCTCGACCGGCTGGCCGAGGGTGGCTCACAGTTGGCGATCCTCACAAACAAGCCGGTGCGGTTTAGCGGCGAGATCATTTTACGTCTGGGACTCGACGCGCATTTCGAGCGCATCTACGGCGGCAATAGCTTCGATACAAAGAAGCCCGACCCCTACGGTCTCAACCTGCTCCTCGAAGAACTCAGCGCCCCTAAGGAACGCACTCTGATGGTGGGCGATAGCTCTGTCGACGTGTTAACGGCGCGAAACGCGGAGGTGACGTGTTGCGGAGTCACATGGGGTTTGCAGCCGGAGACATTCGCGGAACATCCGCCGGACATTTTGGTTGACCATTTCGACGACGTGGTCGCGACGGCCATGGAAGCGCCAGCGGTTGCGTAGCCTTCGCTAGTTCCCGATATAGCGGGCATAGAGGCTGCGCGCGACCGCGGTGTCTTCGGTGCCTTTGATGATGGCGCGTCCGTCAGCGAATATCGTCATCTCGTAGGGGTCGCATTGGAAACGCAGAGCGTAGGCGTTCGCCCGAACGGTTCCCAACGGCTCCAGAGTTCCCCGCAGGCGCTCCAGATCCAGGTTTTGCTCGCGTTCATGGACTTGCACGGCATTGCGTCCACACAGCGAGACGGGGCGCCGCTTAGCCGAATCGAGGTGCTCATAGCGGCCTTGAGCGCAGACCACACAGTCCGGATTGCGGTCGCGGGAAGACACCGTCCTCGATACGTTCTTCCAAATGTCGATTGAATACAGCGCCGGATTCACGGACTCAGGCCGCCCGGCGAGCAGTTTAACGGCGTCCGCTACCTGCAAGGAGGCGATCAATCCTGTTATCGAATTCAGGACGCCCGCCGTATCACAGGTGGCTTGCGGTCCGCTCGGCAGTCCTGGGAACAGACATGCCAGGCAGGCCGTTTTCCCGGGGAGAATCGGCATCGTCACGCCGTAGCTTCCGACGGCCGCACCGTAGATCCAGGGGATGTCATGTTTGACCGCCACGTCGTTGATCAGGTAACGCAACTCGAAGTTGTCCGCACCATCGAGAATCACATCCGCTTTCGATAGCAGGCGTTCCGCATTGCCCGCTGTGAGATCGGCAACGACTGGTACGATTTCAATGTCGGAATTGGCCGCCGCCAAATGCCGCGCGGCAGCGACCGCTTTGGGCAATACATCGCGGGCGTCGCTCTCGTCGAAAAGCCATTGCCGCTGGAGGTTGCTGAATTCGACGTAGTCGCGGTCGATCAGAATCAGCCGGCCGACGCCGGCGCGCGCCAATGCTGCGGCCTGTCCCGTGCCCAGCGCTCCACAGCCCGCGATTACGGCTGTCGAGGTAAGCAGCCGCTGCTGTCCGGCCTCGCCGATCTCAGCGAAGAGAATCTGCCGCGAATACCGTTCTCGATCTCTAGTCCGCATTTCGCACTACCTGACGGTCGAAGCACGCCATAAGCTCGCCACGTGGTGAGAAATGCGGACTCGGGCTGAGGGAGGAGGCATCCATGGTTCAGCTTGATCCTAACAATCCATCATGAAGGTACGGTTTCGTCCGACCTTCGGCAACGTGGGTTTGTCGCGTCCGTCTTATAATCGTCAATGTTCGTGCGAGCCATTCCGGCGATTATTGTCCTGGCGGCCCTTTTGGGCGGGACAGCGTATGCGAACGACTTTGCGGCGGCCCCGACCGTGGTTGCGGTCGAGTTCTCCCCCGCCGCCCAGCCCTTGCTGGAGGAGCATCTTAGGGATCTCGTTACCGTGAAAGCAGGCGCGCCCCTCGATAGGAAGCGGGTCAGCGAAAGCATTCAGAAGCTCATCGCTACCTTGCGCTACGAACCGGATATTCGAGTTACGCAGGAAGACGTCGCCGGCGGCGTCAAGCTGATCTTTCATACGAAGTCGAGCTGGTTCGTTGGGTTGGTCCAAGTGCATGGCGCGCCCGAACCGCCAACTCCCCTTCAGCTCGTCAATGCCGCGCAGCTCGACCTCGGAAAGGCCTTCGCTGAAGAGGATGTCGCGTTTGCCATCCAAGAGATGGCCCGGCTGCTTGAAGACAGCGGGTTCTTCTCGGTAGATATCAAGCCAACGATCGTCGAACATCCCGAAACACAGCAAAAGGATATCTCCTTCCAGATTGACCCCAGCGATCGCGCGACGATCGGCAAGATCGTTCTCACGCCGCTGGAGAACGGTGAATCGCCGTTAAAGGAGGAAGAGATTCGGCAAATCGCGGGTTGGCAGCGCGGCAAGCCGTTTAGCCGGCGCAGGCTCGGTAGGGGGCTCCGCCGTCTGCAGCAACATTTTCGCGACAGGCGGTACTGGCAGTCGACAGTTCGTCTCGGTGGAACGGTGCTGAACCCCGACCTGAATGAGGCGGATCTTGTCGTCGATATCGACCGCGGGCCGAAAGTGGTCGTGCGTGTGGAAGGCGCCGAGATCGGCGAGCGGAAGCTACGTCTGTATCTGCCGATCTACGAGGAGGGGGTTGTCGACGACGACCTTCTCGCAGAGGGGGCGCGCAACCTCCGCGACTACTACCAATCACAAGGATATTTCTTGGCCTCCGTCACACCTGTTCTCGAGCGCAATCGCGAGGACGAGGTATTGATCATATACGAGGTTAACCAGGGCGAGCGCATGGAGTTGGTTCACGTCGGCATCTCGGGCAATCGCTTCTTCGATCTCCAAACAGTGACGGAGCGGATGCTGGTACAACCCAAAACGCTGGACCTCAGGCGCGGACGTCTCACGGATAGTCTCCTCGCCCGGGATCGCCTCGTGATTCTGGATCTCTACGGCTCCAACGGTTTTCTCGACGCCGAAGTCGTTTGCCGCAAAGAACCGAACTACCAGGGACGCGAGACGGAAACGGCCGTCTTTTGCGATATTCACGAGGGTGCCCTCACAACGGTGTCGGAACTCAGGATCAAGGGCATGGAGCAACTCTCCGAGGACCTCTTCCGGAGTCGTCTTGCATCCGTGAAGGGCCAGCCCTTCAGTGAGGTCAGCGTTGCCACCGACCGCGACCTGATCCTGGGGGACTACTACGATTCCGGATACCATGAGGCCGATCTAAATTGGACCAGGCTACCGACCGAAGACCCGAATCAGGTCGTGCTCGAATACCTGATTCGCGAAGGGGAAACGCTCTATTTCCGTGAGCCGATCGTCACGGGACTGCGGCACACGAAGGAATCTCTCGTTGACGAACAGGTACAGATCAGGCCGGGCGAACCGTTTTCGGCCAACGCGATGTTCGAAACGCAGCGGCGACTGTATGACCTAGGCGTTTTCTCCAAGGTCGACGTTGGGCTTCAGAATCCGCATGGCGAAGAGCCCGCCAAGAACGTATTGATTCAGGTTGAAGAAGGCCGCCGTTGGACCGCTCGGCTCGGGGGTGGCGCCGAGTTCGCCCGCATCGGCGGCAACACAGGTGATGTGGCTTCACCCGTCGGCAACGCCTCGTTCAGCCCCCGAATCACTCTCGAAGCCACCCGTCTGAATATACGCGGCATCGGGCACACAATGAGCGTCCGGACCCGCTTTTCGAATCTTCAACAAAGGGCGCTCTTCATCTACGAGGCGCCCCGTTGGACGGGCTCGGACAAATGGGATATGACGATTAGCGGCTTACTGGATACGTCGCGGAATGTCCGCACCTATTCCGGATCCCGGGTGGAAGGCGCTCTACAGCTTCGACACCGGATCAGCAAACCCTCGACCGCGCTCTACCGCTTTACTTACCGGCGGACCTCGATCAACGAGGACACGCTGCAGATCACTCCGCTGCTGATTCCCCTCACGTCGCAGCCGGTACGCGTGGGGCTGCTTTCGGGAACCTACATCCAAGACCGCCGCGACGATCCGACCGATTCCACGAAAGGCATATTCAACACGGTCGACTTGAGTCTGGCAAGCGGAGTCTGGGCGTCGGAACCGGACTTCGTCCGCTTTCTGGGCCAAAACAGCACCTATCACCGGCTTGGCAGCAGCCGCGTCGTCTTAGCCCGGACGTTGCAGCTTGGCTTGATGCTGCCGACCGGCACATTCTCTCGAGCCGTCGGCCCCATCACCGTCATCCCCGGGACCACCAACCCCGACCCACGCATACCACTGGCCGAACGGTTCTTTGCCGGCGGCGCAAACTCCCACCGGGGCTTCCCGGTCAACCAGGCCGGGGCCCGCGATCCGACAACAGGCTTTCCAATCGGAGGCGGCGCGCAGTTTCTGAACAGCGTCGAACTCCGCTTCCCCTTGCGTTGGGAGAACATCGGCGGCGTTCTGTTTCACGACGCCGGCAATGTCTTTTCGCGTCCGAGCGAAATTAATTTCAGGAGCAGCCAGCGGGAGATCGCCTCCGACGGCGAAGTTGTGGGGTACGATTTTGACTATATGGTGCATGCCGCCGGCCTGGGAGTGCGCTACAAAACGCCGATCGGCCCGCTCCGCTTCGACATCGCTTACAGCATGAACCCACCGCGGTTTATCGGGTTCCAGGGAACGCGCGAGGATCTGCTGCGCGGTGCGGGTACGCTTACGCAGCAGCGCATTTCGCACTTCCAGTTTCATTTCTCTCTGGGGCAGACGTTCTGATGATGTGTCCGGCCGATCGACGAGCCTTTCGGTGTCAGTGGGTTCTTTTGATGAGCTTCGCTCTCGCCGCGACCCCCTGCCCGGCCGGAGCCGAGGAGATTGTCGATCGTACGGTCGCGGTCGTGGGAGACCGTGCGATCACGTTAAGTGAGGTTGAGGAACAACTGGCCCTCGAGGCGCTCGATCGCGGCGAGCCCGTTGCGTTGAATCCGGAGCGCTATCGCGAAGTGACCGAAAGGTTGATTCGGCTGCGCCTGGTGCAGCGTGAAATGACCCTAGCCGGATTCATCGGGGCGACAGACGTGGAGGTAGAACGGCAATGGGAAGCGATGAAGCAAGGCTTCGAGGGCGAAGCCGCGTTTCAACAAGCTCTCACCGGGCGAGGCTTGACGCAGGATACGGTGCGGGAATTCTTGCGGCAGCAGCTCGACTTCGAACAGTTCGTGGATTTTCGCTTCCGGACCGGGCTTGTCATCCCCCGAGGGGAGATCGAAATTTATTACGAAAGGGAGTATAAGCCGAGTTTGCCGGCGTTGATGAGGCCTCCTCCTCTCGAACAGGTCTACGCCGAGTTGGAGGCCGATCTAGTCGACCGGCGAGTCGATCCTCTCCTCGAAGATTGGATCAGCCGTGTTCGTTCGCAAACCCGCATTACGATCGTCGACACGCCCCTGAAACCCGAGAAGGCGGCTACGCCATGAAATCGATCCGCCGGCTGCTCGATTCAAGATGGAAGGCCTGGATGGCAGGTCTCATGGGGTTGCTCGTTCTCGTGGGCGCATCCCTGTACGGGCTACTCTATACCGAATGGTTTCAGAGACAGATCCGGCGGGAAGTCGTTGCGAAGATCGAGCTGCTCACAGGAGGCACGGCGACCATCGGGAATCTCTATCTTGAACCGTCAACTCTTGTGCTGCGCGTGGAGGAGCTAACGATTCGGGCCACCGGCGATGCGGAACCTTTCCTGCAGATTCCCTCCCTGGAACTCGATCTCACGGTTGACTCCTTTCTACGCGCGGAAGTTTCGTTGGCCGCGCTCGTCTTGGATTCGCCTCTCGTCAACATCAAGGTTGCTCCGGATGGCACAACGAACTTGCCCGAGTTCCCCGCGTCAGCCAACGGAGACGAGGCGCTACCGGAAGAGCTGTTCGAAATGGCCGTGGACCGTTTTGACCTCCAGCAGGGCCACCTGGAGTGGAACAACGAGCGTGTCCCGATCGCTTTGTCGTCGACCAATCTGGAACTCCGTTCCCGCTTTCATCCCGCCGAGCACGGCTACCGGGTATGGTTGCGCGTGGGGACTTCAGAACTTGAGTTGCGGGGACATCGCCCTGTTCTTTCGGAAGCGGAGTTGGAAGTGGTAGTTACCCGTGACCGCGTCGTCGTCCCTGAGCTTTACTGGGCAAGTCCCGGCGCCAAGGTCGTCGGTAGTTTGGAGGTCGAATCCATTCGGGAGCCGAGGGTAGTTTTTCGCTACGAGGCGGAAGTCTTGCTTGCGGAATGGGCCTCACGGCTCGGTACAGCCCCCATGGCCGCCGGAACCGCGACGACCCATGGGGAAGCTCGTTGGGATTCCGTGGCCGGTCAGTTCGAATACGGAGGACGCCTGAACGTTGAGAATTTGATTCCCGCCTACGAAGGGCTCGACATCGAGCCTCTTTTCGGCTCAGCCGAGTACGAAGGGAATCTGGAGAGCCTTCGCATACGCGAAATCAAGGCCGAGGTTTTGGGCGGGCTCCTCAGCGGTGAGGCTCAGATCGACGAATTGAACGCGGCGACACCCCGTTTCCAACTGGCCCTCGAGTTGGAAGCGTTCCCCCTTGATCACATAACGGCTGCTGTCCGCGAGCTGCCCGAGGCACTCCGCGGCGCCCCGTGGGTCACGGCTCTCAGCGGCGCCATCGTTCTCAATGGCCATAGCTCCGAGGATCTGAGGGCCGAGCTCGACCTCGAACTCAACCGCCCCGGACTCGTTCCCGCCAGTAGGATCCCGCTCAGCGGCGAACTCGATCTTGCGTATGAAGCCGACTCGGCAACGCTTACGGTCAACGCTCTTGACGTTGCCACTGCGAGCAGCCGTTTGTCGTTGGTCGGAACTCTACGAGAGGGTAGCCGGTCCTTGTTCCGTGTCCACGCCCGGATGGATGAACTCGATGATCTTCGACAAGGTTTGCATCACGTCGGCTTTGACGACGCCCTCCGGGATCTGGAACTCAGCGGCCGGGCGGAGCTGAGCGGCGATGTCTCCGGAGACCTCACCGCGAACGGCATGAAGTTCGGTGGGGAGCTGCAGGTCTCGGATTTCACAATCCGGAGTCACCCATGGGAGAGCTTTCGCTCGGACGTCGATCTGACCGGGTCGCGGCTCGAACTCCGCAATGCTCGCATTGAGGGCGCCGAGGGCGCGGCCTCGATCTCGTTAGCCGCCGACCTCGGCCGCACGGATGGTGACGCAACCGTTTCCATCTCGTCTGTCGACGGCGAGATCGCTCTGCAAAATGTCCAACTGAGTTCCTTGCTGGCGTCGGCCGGGTATGATCAGCCGCTGGCGGGCTCCCTGACCGGAGACGTGCGTTTCAGCGGGCCGCTGTCTCAACCGCGTGGCTCAGCCCGGCTTGAGCTGACGGACGGAATGGCGTGGGAGCAGCGACTGGACCGTGTCGAGATGGAGGTACACCTCGCCGCCGAGGAGTTCGTGCTCGATTCGTTTCAAGCGCAGCGGCGGGAAGCCCGGCTGGAAGGGCGAGGCAGCGTTGATCGCAGTGGGGCTGAGTTCCGGTTCGAAGCCGCGGGCGACGGTTGGGATCTGAAGGATTTGGAGCGATTCGCGGAAAGCGAACGGCCGCCAACAGGACATCTGAGCTTCGAAGTGGAAGGACGCGGCCGATTGCCTACCGGGAAGGACCTTCTCGATGAGGTCTCGGTGGCAGGCTCGTTCAAACTCGAAGAAATCAAGATCGGCGAGCGCAATGTCGGGTCGCTCTCTGGGCAGCTCAGCACGCAGGGCCGGCGCGTGGATCTCGGATGGGCCGGCGATCTGCTCTCAGGGAAGGTGACGGGTCACGCTGAGTTTCGGCCCGATGAGGACGGACCCTTCAGCGGAGAGTGTACGGTGACGGGTCTCAACCTCGTCCAACTCGCCGGCTTGGCCGATCTCAATCTCCAACAGACAACGGGGGAAGCCGATAGCCGCTTCCAGTTTTCAGGGCTGACGACAGATGCGAGTGGCTTCGCGGTTGAGGGGGAGGTCACACGCTTGGAGTTGAACTACTCGCAGATCCCCGGCGCGGAACGCGGCTACGAACTCTGGAACCCGTTTCCGCTGCGCTGGAGCCTGGCCGGCGAAACGTTGGACATCGACAACATGAGACTGCTCGGCGACGGAACCGATATCGTTGTCGACGGCACCGTGGGGCTCCGCGACGGTTTCGGCGAGCGTGACGACTCCCTGGGCCTCACTGTCGGGGGAACCTTCAACCTCGCGGTGCTCGAGAGCTTTCGGCCCGGTCTTGAGGCCGGCGGCGAGTCGGAACTCGATGTCTACATCGAAGGGAGCGCGGCCGAGCCGGCCGTGCGCGGCCGCATGGGAATCAAGGGCGGCGCTGTGCGCCATTCGTCGTTCTCGAACGGACTCAGCGAGTTGAACGGCCTGATCCGCTTCAGCGAAGGCACGGTTCAGGTCGAAGAAGTAACCGCGCAGTCCGGCGGCGGCAATCTAAGCCTAACCGGAACGATCGTCCGTGAAGCGGACCGCTGGAACTACCGCCTGGAGGGCATGATCGAAAGCGTGCGGGTGCGCTATCCGGAATCGCTCAGCAATGTCATTGACGGACGGCTGACCTATTCCGGAACAAACTTGCGCAGCCTGCTTACCGGAGAGGTCGTCGTCAGCCGGGTTTCCATTGGTTCCGACCTTACCGTCACCGACGTCATCACCTCGCTCGCCGAGCCGACACAAACCCCGGCCAGCAACCCGGCGCTCGTCAATATGGGACTGAGTGTTCGGGTTGCGTCCGTCCCCAATCTTCTGATCGAAACACCGCTGATCCGCAACGTGCAGGCCAACATGGATCTGCAGTTGGGCGGTACCGCGGTCAGCCCATCTCTCCAGGGCGATATGACGATCAGCCAGGGCGAGGTGTTGTTGCAAGGGTCGCGCTACACTATCACCCGGGGCGACATCGATTTCTACAACCCGTTCCGCATCGAGCCCGTCGTCAACATCGAACTGGAAACGCGGATTCGGGATGTCGACATCGCTCTCACGCTTTCCGGACCCGCCAGTCTTCCCGACGTTAGCTACCGTTCCGATCCACCTCTGCGGTGGGACGAACTGTTCAACCTGATCGCACTGGCCCGCTCCCCCACGACCGACCCGGTGCTCGCTTCGCAGCAAACGATTCAGCAGCAATCACTGATTCAGGGAGGAGGAAACGCCGTGCTCGCTCGGGCTCTGAGCAACCCCGCGACCACGGGCGCAGGCCGCGGATCCCAGCGTCTGCAACGGTTCTTCGGAGTGAGCCGGCTCAAAGTCGATCCTCGGGGGGGCGGCGCCGAGCTCAACCCCGGCGCGCGCATCTCCACCGAACAACAGATCACCCGTGACCTCACGCTACTCTATAGCTACGATCTTTCCGAAGCCCAACAGCAAGTCGTGCGCGTCGAGTGGACCCCCGTTCGTCAGTGGTCGCTCATCGTCACGCGAGACGAGAACGGTCTGGTGGGGGCCGACATCGTCTTCAAGAAGAGGCTCCGTTGATTGGCTTGCCGGGAGCGGTTGCGGCACGAGATGAGCGAGCGGCGGATCCGGATGTGAAGCACATCATTGTCGGAACGGCCGGCCACATCGACCACGGCAAGACGGCCTTGGTGCGGGCACTGACGGGCACCGACACCGACCGGTTAGCCGAGGAGAAGCGCCGCGGCATCACGATCGACATCGGGTTCGCCCGCCTGCGGCTCGACGACGAGCTGCAGCTCGGTTTTGTCGACGTCCCCGGCCACGAGCGCTTCGTGCGCAACATGCTCGCCGGCGCGGCCGGCATCGACCTCGTCCTCATGGTCATCGCGGCGGACGAACTCGTCATGCCCCAAACCCGTGAGCACTTCGACGTGTGCCGGCTGCTGGGTGTAAAGCACGGTCTCGTCGCGCTGACGAAGGCCGACCTGGTGGATCCCGACACCTTGGAACTGGGTCAGCTCGAAGTCGCCGATTTCTTAGCGGGATCATTTCTCGCCGGCGGCCCGGTGATACCCGTGAGCGCCAAGACGGGCCAGGGACTTGACGAATTGCGGTCCGCGCTTGGAGAGTCGGCCCGCGCGGCTCCCTCCCGCCTCAGCCAAGGCCCTTTCCGGTTGCCCATCGACCGCGTGTTTGTCCAACAGGGCTTTGGGACTGTCGTCACAGGCACCACCATGTCCGGCGGTATCGACGCCAATAGCGAAGTCGAGATCCACCCGGCCGGCCGGCGCGTGCGCGTGCGGGGAGTGCAAAGCCACAACCAATCCGTCGAACGGGGCGGTGCGGGCCGCCGCACGGCGTTGAATCTCGCCGGCATCGAAACAAAGGATTTGCGGCGCGGCATGGTGGCCAGCACGCCTGGCCTGTTCCGCGCCACCACGAAGCTCGATGCTATCGTTGAGCTGCTGCCGACAAGCGGCGGCCTTAAACACGGCGCGCCCGTCCACTTCCACACAGGAACCGCGGAAACGGTGGCTCGTGTTTCGCTGCCAGGCAACCGCAAGAAGATTGCCGCGGGCCAGAGAGCTTTTGCACGCCTGCGACTCGGAAAACCCGTGCTCGCCCTCTTCGGCGATCGCTTTATCTTGCGCCGATTCTCGCCCGTGACCACCATCGGGGGTGGTGTATTGCTTGACAGCGAACCTGCCAAGGAATGCGACCCGGATGCCCACGCGGCTCACCTCGCCGAGCTAGCGTCCTTCGACCCGGCGCGCGTCTTGCGGGCGCTTTTGAAGCGGGCTCGGTACGGCCTGGGGTCCGCCGATGTGATCCGCCGCACAACCTGGGCCGACTCAGAAGTCGAAAGGGTATCGGAGCGCCTGCGGGCCGCGGACGAAGCCCTCCTGCTGGATGCAGAGCGCCTCATCGAGCGGGAAGCCCATGGCCGCGCTATTCGCCAAGTGCTCGACTTCTTGAAGCAGTTTCACGAACGGGATCCGCTTCAGCCCGGTGCTTCCAAGGGGGCACTCAGGGCCGCCTGTTTTCCGGATGCCCCACCGGACTTCGTCGATGCGCTAGTGGGGTCTCTCCAGCAAGGCAATCAGATCACGGTTGAGGGTGAGTTCGTGCGGCTTGCCGGCCACTCCGTAGTCCTCGGTGGCGAGGAGGCGCAGGCCCGGGATGCAATCGTGGCCGCTTTCAACGAGGCGGGACTATCGGCGCCGGCTGTCAAGGATGTACTTGCGCAACTCCCCATCGACCAACCGCGAGCTCGGCGGATTCTGCAAGCGCTGCTGCGAGAGAGAGTTCTCGTCAAGGTTTCCGAAGATCTACTGCTCCCTCGCGGGGCGGTCGACGGCCTCAAACGGCTTCTCCGCGAAGAACGCTCCCAGGCGAGCACGATTGGTGTTGCGCGCTTCAAGGAACTGACCGGCGTCAGCCGCAAGTACGCCATTCCGTTGCTGGAATTCCTTGACCGCGAAAGAGTCACCCGCCGCAAGGGCAATGACCGCGTGATTCTTTAGCCCGTATTTAGCCCAGTTTCAAGCTCAAAACGGTGGAGGTTTGACGCTTCTTCGCGGCAACCCCTATGCTGCAAGGGGGCCTTCGCGGGCCCGGTTTCGATGGGCGGCTACACACGCTATTCGAGAATGCAGCACAACTTCGGCGGGATTGTTCCGCGCGGAATCAAGCTGCTTCTGATCTCGAACAGCGTCATCTTCGTCGTCTATTTTCTGTGCTATCACGCCCATCTCAACTCGCTTCTCTGGATCTTTCACTTCCTCAGCTTGATCCCTGATTGGGTGGTGCTGGGAGCGTTGTGGCAGCCGTTTAGCTATCTTTTTCTCCATAGCCCCGGCGGTTTCGGGCATATCCTCATCAACATGCTGATGCTATGGATGTTCGGCAGCGACCTCGAGCGCGACTGGGGGATGCAGCGGTTCTTTAACTACTATTTCGTGTGCGGAGTGGGAGCCGGGTTGTTGGACGTCGCCGCTCGCTTTGCTCTGGGAGGCAATACCGGGGTTCCGACGATCGGCGCATCCGGGGCAATCTACGGAGTCTTGCTGGCATTCGGTCTGCTCTATCCCAACCGCACAATCTACGTCATGTTGATGTTCCCGATCCCGGCCCGGATCTTCGTCCTCATCGCGGGCGTCATTGCGTTTCTGTCCGCCGTATCGGGCTCGGGAGGCGATGTTGCCCACTACGCGCACCTGGGCGGCATGCTTTTCGGCTACTTCTACCTCCGTCACCGACCCCGTTTCTTGGACATTGACTGGATGGGGAGCTATCGGAGTTGGCAGCTTCGACGCGCGCGGCGCAGGTTCCAAGTCTATATGCGCAAGAAGAACGGTCCCGACGACTGGGTTAACTAGCGCGGAGAGTCCTCCGCGCGGCATTCTAAACGACTGAAAAATCAAGACATTCTAATCCGAAGGCGCACCGAGTCGACCGCAATGTCGGGCGGCGAACGTGGTAGGAGCGTCTTGACTAGGCTTCGAGGCTGCTCCTACAATGAACCGTAGGAGACACCATGCCGTTACTACATACCTCGCCGCTCACGTTGGGTCTGCTGATACCGACCCTGGGTGTGCAGGAACTGATCGTCATCCTACTGATCGCGGTCCTTATTTTCGGCGGTCGCAAGATCCCCGAGATCTTCAAAGGGGTCGGTGAGGGTATCCGCGAATTCAAGAGCGCGATGAAGAAAGAGCCGAAGCCGGCGCCGGGGCCCGAGGAAAAGAAGGAAGCCCCAACAGCCTCCTAAACCCGAGGCCGTCAAAGGCCTGACCCCGAAGCGGGTCTCTATCGCGCCAAAAAGAAATCCCCATCCGCCTCACGGGCAGGATGGGGATTGGCGTATAAGGCCTGAATCGAGGCTACTTCTTCGGCGGGACGATGGCGTCCTTGGCGGACTTCGCAACGCGGAACTTGACGACTTTTTTCGCCGGAATTTTGATCGGCTGACCCGTCGCCGGGTTCCTTCCCATGCGAGCTTTTCGGTCGGACCGCACCAAGCGACCGATTCCCGGAACGATGAAAACTCCGGTGCGCTTCGTTTCCTTCACCGCCAGAGCTTCCAAGTCCTCGAAAAGTTGCTTCACTACTTTCTTGTTGAGGCCGGCCGTATCCGCGAGTGCGGCTATGGTCTGGGCCTGAGTCAGTTTCTTCTTTTCAGCCATGCTCCTCCTTCTCACTTCTTGCCGGGCGAAGTGTTCGACCGGTCAAGTTAAAACGTTTGTACCAGGAAATGTTTTATGCCTGTCGATTTATCATACGGGAATTCGCAACTGCTTTCAAGCCTGAAATTGTCTTCCCAGCCCCTGTTTAAGGGGTTTTGAAAGGGCCTCTATTCCAGGGCTACACCCTCCGAGGCTTCCTCTCATCCGAACGCCTCATCAAGTATAACCCGATCCTTCCCGAACGCAACGAAAATCTTCTCCCCAAGCACGCATGCGGGCAGATTCACGGGAGCCCCTTATAATGGGGGTCTGGTGCGTTTCTCAACAGCATGAGGCGGCAACCGCTCCACGTCATCGGCGGAGGATTGGCGGGGCCTGAAGCAGCGACCCAGGCGGCTCGGCTCGGTCACCGTGTGCGTCTGTACGAGATGCGCCCGGCGCGAAGCACTCCCGCCCACCAAACGAGTCTCCTGGGAGAACTGGTCTGCAGTAACTCCCTCAAGACAGAAACTCGTCATTCGGCGCCATGGCTGCTCAAGGAAGAGCTGCGCCGGATGGGCTCGGCTTGTCTTGAAGTAGCCGCGAAGGCCCGCGTGCCGGGCGGGAGGGCCCTCACGGTCGACCGAGCAATTTTCGCCGCCGAGGTCACGGCCGCTATCGAGCGAGAGCCCTTGATCGATTTGGTTCGCGAGGAAGTGAGCGAGATACCTCTCGACGAGATCGTTGTTATCGCCAGCGGCCCTCTGACCAGTGACAAGTTGGCCGCTTCGATCGTTGAGCTTACCGGGAGCGACCGGCTATTTTTCCACGATGCGATCAGCCCTATCGTGGACTCGGAAACGATTGACGTGAACATTGCATTCCGCGGTTCTCGCTACGGCAAGTCGATCGACGGCAGCGACGACTATCTCAACTGCCCTTTCACGCGTGAACAGTACGAGCGTTTCTACGCAGCGCTGCGAGAGGCCGAACAGCATCGCGGCCACGACTTCGACAACCCGAACTACTTCGAGGGTTGCCTGCCCATTGAAGAGATTGCACGGCGCGGCGTCGACACTCTTCGTTTCGGCCCGATGAAGCCGGTCGGGCTGCGGCATCCGCAAACCGGACAGTCGTTCTACGCCGTCGTCCAACTGCGCCAAGAAGACATGCGGGCCGGTTCGTACAACATTGTCGGCTTCCAGAATCATTTGAAGTACGGGGAGCAGAAACGGATTCTGCGCCTGATTCCGGGACTCGAAAAAGCTGAGTTTCTCAGGTACGGTCAGATTCATCGCAATACCTATATCAACGCGCCGGCGCTGTTGACGCCGTCTCTCGATCTCCGGTCGCATCGGAACGTCTTCTTCGCGGGACAGATTTCGGGCGTCGAAGGCTACGTAGAATCGATCTCGACCGGGCTCATGGCCGGCCGCAATGCCGCCCGGCTGGCGGACGGCGCGGCAACGCTGACCTGGCCGCGCCGCACGGCTCATGGTTCGCTTGGGGCGTACATTTCCGGCGCGAATCCTGACAAGTATCAGCCGGCGAATATTACTTTCGATCTGTTACCGCCCCTTCCCGCGGAGGAGGCCGGGCAGTACCGCCGTGACAAGAAGGCCCGCCGCCAACGTCAATGCGAGCGGGCGCTTGATGAGCTTGATGTCTTCCTCGAAGAGCATTCCGCCGTCACAAGCTAAACCCGATCCGACGGTCAAACCCGCCGACGGGGAAGTGAGAGTGCAGGTCCAACGCTTCCTTGCGTCGCTGCGCCGGGCTAACCTGTCCCCGCACACGATCCGCAACTACCGCTCGGATCTCGAACAATTCCTGCTCTACTGCAGCCCTCCGGAAGGAAGCCCTCCGGCGGTTTCCGAGATCGAACCGTTGCTGCTCCGCGAGTTCATGGCGCACTGTTTCGAACGCGGTAACAGCAACCGGTCAGTAGCACGGAAGCTCTCGGCATTGCGGGCCTTCTTTAAGTTTCTCGTGCGAGAAGGCGACGTTGCGGCCAATCCGGCCCAGAACGTCTCGATGCCCAAGACGCCGAAGAAGCTTCCCGCCGTGATGACGGCCGAGCAAGCGAACGCGCTTGTCGATTCGATTCCGGCGAAGAAGGCGCCATCGGAGAATCCGGAAGAGACCAGTCTGGTCTCGGGCCGCGACCGGGTGATCTTCGAGTTGCTGTACGGCTGCGGCATGCGTGTGAGCGAGTTGGTCGGGCTGAACATTGAGGATTTGGACTTTACCGAACGATGGATCCGGGTTCGCGGTAAAGGCCGCAAGGAACGGCTTGTCCCCTTCGGGAAGCGGGCGGAGGAAGCGCTGCGGGTCTACCTCGAAGCGGGGTCCGCACCGAAACAGCGGGCCCTGATTCTTAACGCGCGCGGCGGGCGCTTGACCACAAGAAGCGTTGAGCGGATCGTCAAGCGATACGCGCTGTTGTTCTCGGGCGATCCGGATCTGCATCCTCACTCGTTGCGCCACGCCTTCGCAACCCATCTGCTGGCCGACGGCGCCGACTTACGATCGATCCAGGAGTTGCTTGGCCACGCCAGCTTGTCCACAACACAGAAGTACACCCAGCTTTCTCTCAGAGACCTGATGGACGTCTACGACCGCTCGCACCCCAAGGCTTGAGTTGGGCATAGCGCGCATTTGGATACGCGTCCAGGCAGTTTCTCATCGGCCGGAGCCACAGAGGGGGTTACTCGCCGCGCAGGACTTCGAGGGGTTTTCGGCCGAGGATTCGCCAGCTCGCCAGCCAGCCGGCCAGGTTCGCCAGCAGTGCCGTGCCTGCGATCGAGACGAGGTGCGGTAGCGCATCAAACCGGAAATCAACTTCGAGTAGTTGCTCCAGCAGCAATCCGGAGAATACCGTCGCGAGCAGGCTTCCCATCAAACCGGCGCTGAGGCCGAGGATCAGGAACTCAACGGAGAAGATGCTCGTGACGCGCCGCCTTGTCGCGCCGAGCGTTTTCAAAATGGCGGTCTCGCGGACTCGCCTCATACGGGTCGCGACAACGCTCGACGCAAGGATCACGATCCCCGCCAGGATCGCGAGCCCGGAGACGAAACGGATGGCCGTCCCGATCTGATCCACCACTTCCTGAACGATCTCGAGGACGTCAGCGATACTGACAATCGTCACAGCGGGAAACTTCTCGAACGCCGCTTTCTGGAGGTCGGCGGCGAGGTGAGGCGCGATGCGTGCCGAGCCGTAGAAAGCGGTCGGGACATCCTCGAGAGCGCTCGGCGTCAGGATGAAGCTGAATCCGGAACCCGGCCGGATCGCCTCGGCCCGATGGATCGCGGCGACCTTGGCTTGGATGGAGCCGCTACCCACCATCCAAACCAACTCGGAACCTACTTTGATCTCGAGAGTCTTGGCAGTGGACTCCCTGGCCGACACGAGAAACTCATCCGTATCGTCTTCCCACCAAGCCCCCTCGATGACTTCGAGGTAGTCGGGCCGCTCGCGCTCCCAGGTGAGGCTGCGCGTGGCCCGGTAGGTCCGCCCACGCGTCCGTTCATAGATTTGATTGAGTGGAACGCCGTCGATCGTGACCAGCCGAGCCGCCACGGATGGCACCATGTCCACCTTGCCCTCGACGCCCTCGTGTTCGTTGATCAGTTTCTCCAAGGCCTCCCGGTCGGGGTTGGTGATGTTCGCCAGAAACAGATTCGGCATTTCCGGCGGTGCGCTCAACGCCAGTTGGCTGACCACGGACGCCTGCAAAATGTAGACGGTCAGGGTAAACATGACGCCGACCCCAAGCGCCACGAGCACCACATCGGCATGGACCCCTGGCCGATGCAGATTCGCCACCCCGTGCCGCCAGGAAGGGGAGAGCTTTGACGGAAGCAGCCCCGGCAGCGCCTTGAGAAAACGCAGCAGGAAGCGGGCCATCAGGTTGAGCGCCAGGAGGCTTACCGCCAAGCCCCCCGCGAACCACGCGCCGACTTCGAGCGACTCGCTCAGCCAAGCGGCCACGCCGACCAGCCCGGCAACTATCACAACTCCCACTCCGAGACCCGTTCTTTTGCCACGCCGTGCCGCACTGGCTTCCATGTTGCGCCGAAAGACAAGAGCAGGCCGCACGTCACGAACACTCAACAGCGTCGGCAGGGTGAATAACAGAGTCGTCAACAGACCTATGGCCAACGCTTGTAGGGCCACGACGGGCTGCCACTCGAGGCCGGCCGGCACCGGAATGTAGTCCGGTAGAAACGCCGGAAAGCCGACCTGGATGAGCCATCCAAAGAAGATACCCAGCAGGCTTCCCACCAGTGCCAAGCCCGCGGTCTGAATCGTAAAGATCCGGATGATTTGCGAGGAGCGGGCCCCCAGACACTTAAAGATCGCGATCGTATCGAGCTTCTGCTGGAGGTGCGAGTACATCGCCATCGCCACGCCGAGCGACCCCACGATCAGAGCAACGAGGCTGACCAAGCTCAGAAAGTTTGTCGCGCGGTCCAGCCCCCTGCGAATCGTGGGATGCGTCTCCCGATAGTCAGTGATATAAGCGCCCTCGAACACCGCCCGCAACTCGTCGCGAGCTTGCTCGATGGAGATCCCCTCTGGAGGAAGCCGAAACAGGTAACGCTGCGACGCCCGGCTGCCGGGCTGAATCAATCCGCTGCGGTCGAGCGCCCGGCGGCTGATCATAACGCGCGGACCTACGTTGAACGAGCCCGTCATGCGGTCGGGCTCGACACGCACGACGGCCGAGATTCGAAAGCTCTCGTCCCCGAGGCGTACCTCGTCACCGACCTCCGCGCCCAGTCGAAAAAGCAGGTCCCTCGAACCGGCGACAGTGTTCTCGTTTAGGACGTCGGCGAGAGACCCCGGCGGGTCCAATACGATATCGCCGTAGAACGGATAGGTCTTTGGATCCACCGCCTTGACGGCCACCATGAACGGCCTGCCGGATACTTGCGATGACATCGCCGATACGGCTTCGGTGACCCAGGTTTCCTCGACACCGCGCGCCTTGAGACTTTCGATGATTTCCGATTCTTCCTCGGTCGCCAGGTGATACTCGCGGACGGCGAGGTCGGCCGCCATGAGGGTGCGGGCGTCGCGAAGCAGCATCGTGCGAAACGCCCCGCTGAACCCGCGAACACCGGCGACAGCTCCCACCCCGACGGCGACGGCAATCGCAATGAAGAAAAACTTTCCCGGTGACGCCCTTGCATCGCGCCAGGCAATCCGAAGGGCGGTTTGCGGCGGGAATGAGTTTTTCATCTCAGGCCGACAGCTCATCGGAAGCGACACGGCCGTCGTGGAGGGTAATGAGGCGGTCGGCTCGTGAGGCGAGCTCACGGTCGTGGGTGACGAGCAAAAGGGTCGTGTGTTCGGAGTGGTTCAGCTCGACGAGCATGTCGAGCACATGTCGGCCGTTGGCGCTATCGAGGTTGCCGGTTGGCTCATCGGCCATAACGAGCGGCGGCTTGCCCACAAATGCCCGCGCCAGCGCTACACGCTGTTGCTCGCCGCCGGAGAGTTGCACGGGGTAGTGGTCGAGACGGTCGGCGAGACCGACGCGGTCGAGCAACTCCCTCGCGCGCGCGGCCCCGGCATAGCCGTCGCCGGCCAAGTCGAGCGGCAGCAGCACATTTTCTTCGGCCGTGAGAGTGGGGACCAACTGATATGACTGGAAGACGAAGCCGATTTTGCGGCCTCGCAGCACGGCCATCTCGTCCTCGTTGAGGTCTTGAATCTGCTGCCCGTCGAGGATGACCTGGCCGCCCGAAGGTGTATCCAAACCGGCTAGAAGACCCAGCAGGGTGCTCTTGCCGCTACCCGAAGGCCCCATGATCGCGACGAACTGGCCGCGGGGGATCGCGAAGTCAATACCGCGCAGAATATCGACACGGTGGGCGCCGCTATCGATGTTTTTCAGCAGCCCCCGTACTTCGAGAATCGGTTCTTCACTCGACATGCGGACGCGGCAAAACTTATTATGGCAGTAAGTGCGATTCACGACCCTGTTCTGCCTAGCCCTGCTCGTTTTCAGTTGCAATCCCTCTCCCCCGGATAACGACTCAGCCGGGCAGCCTACCCAAGGGTCCGCCGGGGGCGGAGCGCCACCGCCGCGGCGGGACGGAGTGATCATCGCCTTCGGTGATAGCTTGACGGCGGGTTTCGGGGTGGATGCCGGGCTCAGCTACCCTGATCACCTGCAGCGGGAACTCGACCAAAGAGGCCACTCGTACCAGGTCATCAACGAGGGCGTCAGCGGAGATACGAGCGATACGGGCTTGGTGCGTACCGGCATCGTTGCCTCACGGAACCCGGATTTCGTGATCATCGCTTTCGGCGGGAATGATGGGCTGCGTGTGCTTGCCGTCGACCGGATGAAAGGGAATATCCGCCGCATGATCACGAGGCTGCAGCGAAGCGGGGTTGAGGTCATCCTCGCCGGCATCAAACTTCCGCCGAACTACGGTGCGGAGTACCGCGAGCCGTTCGAACGGGTTTTTGTCGATTTAGCGGATGAGTTGGGAGTTGGCTTCCTGCCTTTTCTGTTGGAGGGAGTGTGGGATCAGCCCGGGTCAATGCAGGCTGACGGAATCCATCCCACGGCAGAGGGCCACGAGCGCATCGCTTTGAACGTGCTGGAGGTGCTGGAACCGTTGCTCGAAGCGAACAAGGGGCGGGAGGCGACCGCGCCATCTTACTAGCCCGGCGGCCTATTCAGGGCGTCGGGACAGCGATCATGTCGAGAGTAAGGGTTCGGCCCGGGAAAGCGGTTCCGGCGACGAGGGCCTTCGAAGCGGCGGGCGGTCTCTTGGGATCGTAATATTCAGGACGGATCTCGTTGAGTTTCGTACTGGGGTCCTCATCGGAGGGGTAGTAGGTCGTCTTCGCCAGATGGTTGAGATCGCTACCGGTTTCGGCGAGCACCTGCTTGAGCGAGGCATAGATGGCGTGAATCTGTTCGGCGCCCGAAGAACCCTCGGCGCCCCACAATCCGGAAACGTAGATGGTGGAGGGATGGTAAACCTTGGCGATGCGGCTGAAAACGGGTGATGCATTGTCGCCGGGAGGGGTTAGGTATTCGAGCGGCTGCGACTGGGGCTCATCGGGGGAAGTCGCGATGATCTCGATTTCGATCGGGTTGCTACTGGTCCATTCGGTGAACGCCATGGGCGGCGCAGCTCCGTCGAAGAATTGAATGATCTGCTCTTCGGCGGCACTCATCTCGGAGATGGGCTGCATGAAGCTTTTCACGTGAACGACGTGTTCGAGACCGAGCCCGACGAACGAGAGAGTGTCTTTGAGCTGCACCATGGTCGCTTTGGTGGCTTCCGCAATCGTGCCCTCGCGCGCCGCGCGACCGGAGATATATACGCGAGTGCCGAGGGGAAGAACGGATACGTGGTTCGCGCCCGCAGGGCCCGCGAGGGCGGCGCTACGCTTGCGAATGGTGGTCCCGGGCGCCGGAGTTTCGTCCGTTGTGGCGACGGCATCCATGGCGACGAGGGCAGCGGTGTTTGAGAAGGCTCCTTCGACCAAGCAGATGGCCGGACGAGAGCCCGAGGGAAATCGGGCCGCGATTCCGGCTTTCACCGTGTCGGTCACGTCAGCGCTTCGGAGATAGACGTTCAACTTCACAACATTGGCAAGCGAGCTGCCTGTTTCGCCGAGCGCGGAATCGATACTGTCGAGTACGCGCGCGGTTTGAGCTGCCACATCGCCCGCGCCGACGATGGCGCCTTCTTGGTCGAAGGCGAAGAACTGAGCTGTGTGGGCGAGCGGTGATCCGGCGGTGACGACGGCGTTGGCTCCTCCCGCGAGAGGGTTTGAGCCGACATGGCGAACGCTTTTTTCGGTGGACTCAGGCGGCGGGGTTTCCGCTTCGGGAGACGCGCCACATCCGGAGAGGCTGAGCGCGGCGATGAAGAAGAGGCTGCTAGTGATTCGTGAGGTCGTGGTGATCATTTCCTGCTCCGCGGTGTTCAAGATCATGCTCTGAGCGCGTGTTGCTTCACGAGCTCTTCGGTGATGGCTGTGCCGAAGCCGGGCTTATCCAGCGGCAGATAGTAGCCTTTTTCGAACGGCGAGGTCATGGCCTCCATCAACTCGGTGCCTTGATCGCCGGTCCCGAAACTCTCCGCCCATTTGCACCTTGTCGAAGAGAGCGCCAGCGGCAATCCGTACAAGCTACCGCCGCGGTGGGGGATGAACTCCAGGTCGTGTTCGTCGGCCATGGCCGCGATCCGCCGCAGCGACGTGACGCCGCCGCACCAACTCACGTCCGGCTGCAAGACCTCGACCGCTTTGTGGCGGATGAGATCGGTGAATCCGAAGTGTGTGTACTCGTGTTCGCCGCTCGCGATGCGGGTGCTTTTGACCTCGCGGACGAGTTCGGCGTAGCCCATGAGGTTGTCGGGGGAAAGAGGCTCCTCGATCCAGTAGAGGTTAACTTCTTCGAGCCGCCGCGCCATCTCGATGGTGTAGTTGACGTCGTCCCAGCGTGATCCGCAATCGATCATCAGCGAGTTGCCGGGGCCGACTGTGTTGCGGGCTTTGGTCAGTCGATCGACGATGCGATCCATCCCGGACTTGCTCTCGAAAACGCCGTCGCGGATCGGAATTTTGAAGTGCCGGAAGCCGGCGTCAAGCGCTTCTTCGACATTGGCGCCGGTTGCATATGAGGGGATCCGCTCTTTTGTTGCACCGCCCAGCAAGCGATAGACGGGCTGCTCGGCGTGCTTGCCGAGAATATCCCAGAGCGCGTTGTCGACGCCGCTCAGTGCCATGACGAAAACGCCGCGCCGGCCATAGGCGTTTGCCGAAGTGTACATTTGGTCCCACAGCAGTTCGACGTTGAGCGCGTTGGCGCCGACAAGCAGATGTCGCAAATGTCCCTGGATGATCTCGGCCCCGGCGCTTCCTCCCGCGCCCAGCCCAAAGCCGCTGATTCCCTGATCGGTGTGAATGACGACGACGATGGCGCTACCGAGCTGCGCGAACGGCCCGCGATAACGCCACCGCGCGATGTCGAAGTCGGACTGGAAGTTCGGTTTCAGGTTCGGCCCGCGATCGGCCCAGAGCCGAACGGGGTAGGCGTCGACCGAAGTGATTTGCACTCGGGCCGAGGCGCCGCGGGCTTGGGGGGGCATGAGGTTCGCGGTGGAGGCCGCGCCGCTAAGAGCGGCGGCGGTCCGCAGGAACTGACGCCGACCTACACGGGACATGGATTGCACGAGTCTAGCATCAGGTTGGCGGACGCGGTTACCGTCCGATCGGGATCAGGCGTGACTTCCGCGCCGATGCTCGTCACTTAGGGCCTGTGGGAAATTGGGCTAAGTCCACGGCGCGGCGGTTGAAAAGGCTGTGAGCAAGGAACGTCGGAGGGCGGCAACTTGGTGCAGTCCCCATTTTGTCACAGCTCCTTCGGAAGCGAAAGCCGCGGACCTCAACCCCGAGGTCCTCGCTAGTGTGCCCAGCATGGGCTGAATCTAGTTGGCTGAAAGGAGCCGACCGGGAACTGATGGAGGTAACTGTAGGGAACCGCAAGGCGTAGCCGCGAGGTGAAGCTGAAGGAAGCGGGGAACAAACCTTTGACCGTAGGAACACGAATCGGCAGAGAGGCCGTGTACGG
The DNA here is from genome assembly GCA_965206655.1 of Bryobacterales bacterium. GTDB lineage: Bacteria > Acidobacteriota > Terriglobia > Bryobacterales > UBA6623 > JAPPLB01. The sequence goes on from CBDBKC010000036.1 coordinate 237,811, forward strand.
GCGGTAAGCGTGCTAGCCAACGTGAAGCCCGAAGTCCATCCGAAGACGTGCGCGGTAGAGCCGGGCGGTGTGAAGGGAAAGATTCAGCACCTTACCTGGGGAGATCTCCTCGGTGAGAGCGGAGGAGAAGTCAGCAGAGGCCGTAGTAGCGAGGAAGGCGGGTAATAGCGCCGGAGCGAAGGGCCGAAGAACCAAGGAGCAAAGCGAGAGGAGCGACTCGAACCGAGGCGAAAGAAGTCCGGAGTCCCGGACCGAAAGGTCCTTCCCCATCGGGGGAACGCAAGGGGAGCAGGGGCAGGCAGGAACGGTGGAACCGGGATGGGCCTCCCTCCGGCGGCGACGAGGCGAAGTTCGGCGAGACTCATCGAAGAAAGCAATGCACGAAGAACTGATGGAACAGGTGGTCGGAGAGGAGAACCTCGAACGGGCTCTGCGGGCGGTGAAACGCAAGCGGGGCGCGGCGGGGATCGACAAGATGACGACCGAAGAACTCGAACCTCACTTTCGCCGTCACGGCACGGAGATTCGAGCGAAACTCGTGTCCGGGCGTTGGACGCCGAGTCCCGTAAGGCGGGTAGAGATACCGAAGCCGAGCGGGGGGAAGCGACAGCTTGGGATACCGACGGTAATAGATCGGCTGGTGCAGCAAGCGTTGCTGCAAGTTCTGCAGCCGATCTTCGATCCGCGGTTTAGCGAGTCGAGCTGGGGATTCCGGCCGGGGCGGAGTGCGCACGATGCGGTACGAGCGGCGCAAGGATACGTTCGCGAGGGCAAGGACTGGGTGGTGGATATTGACATCGCGCGGTTCTTCGACGTGGTCAATCACGACATTTTGATGCGGCGGGTGGCGGAAGTCATTCGCGACAAGCGAGTGCTGGGGTTGATCGGCCGGTATCTACGGGCCGGAGTGCTGACGGAGGGGGTGGTGGTGCGCAGCGCGGAGGGCACGCCGCAAGGCGGGCCGTTGTCACCGTTGCTGGCGAACATCTACCTTGATGCGCTTGATCGGGAGCTGGAGAGACGTGGGCTACGGTTCTGCCGGTACGCGGATGACTGCAACATCTATGTGGGCAGTGAAGCGGCGGCGAAGCGTGTGCTGGCGGGGATCACGGCTTGGATCGAAAAGCATCTGCGACTGAAAGTGAACGAGGCCAAGAGCGGGGCGGGGAGGCCGTGGGAGCGGAAGTTCCTGGGGTTTCGTCTGAACCGCCAGGGGCAGGTGGAAGCAGCGCCGGAAAGTGTCGAGCGATTCAAACGGAAGGTGCGGGAGATCTGGTGCGGCAACCGCTCGGTCACGAGTCGGCAGTTACGCGACGAGTGGCGGCGGTACGTTCGCGGCTGGTGGGGATACTACCGGTTGGCGGAGCGACGGCGTGCGATTTTCCTACTGGAAGGATGGGTGCGGCGGCACATACGGAAATGTTTCTGGCTGCGCTGGCATGGCGCAACGGGACGCCGGCGGGCTTTACGTCGGTTGGGCATTGGGGAACGGTTGTTGAAACTGGTTCCGGCACGTCGCGGCGCTTGGCGCATAGCGGCGAACGGACTGTTGCAGACAGCGTTATCGAATGCAACGTTGCGGCACTACGGGTTTGTGATGCCATCGGATCTTGCGGCGCGAACGTAAGGCCGCTGGGTTCAACCGCCGGATACGGAAAACCGTATGTCCGGTGGTGTGGGAGGGTGGCGGGGCCTCAATCCCCGTCACCCGACCCGATCGGGTGTGTTTAGACGCGGGTCGGGTGCGCGGTTGGGGTGGGGGTGTTAGTTGGACGAGTTTTGGTTGGTTGTTGGCTGTTGATTTTGCCTCCTGGGGCTGGGTGCAGGGGATCCGACGAGGGTCAGGCGGTGGATTCGTCGGAGGGCTGGACGCCGGGTGGATCGGAAGTTGTTGATCTGTTGGATCTTATGCCGTGCCGGCTTTGTTCCGTAATTTCGTCTTCCCGCCATGGAGGCCGGCTTGCGGGTTGCGATGTGGGGTAGCGGTCGTCCTGGTTGACGGCTTCTACGGCTTCTCGATTGCGGCGGCGGTCGCGGTTGTCGAGTTCACGCGCCTCGATCAGTTGCCGGAAAGCGCTCTTGTAGCGTTGGCTGTGCTCGGTGTGATAGCGCGCGAAGCGGGTCAGGTCGGCGGTGCGGCTTTGCATGATCTTGCCGAGCAGTTTGGTCTCGTCGGGCGCGGGCTCGTTGGGATGGTAGTCCTTGAAGTGCTCCCGCTCGAAGTCGACGGCGTAGGCGAAGAAAGCCGCTTCGAGATGATTGATGCGCAGAAGGCGCCAGTCGGCGTCGGCCATTTGTCGGACGAGGCCGGCCTCGTAGGCGTTCGACGGGTTGAAGGTTTCTTGGAAGCGGGTGAGGTGCGCGTCGAATTCGGCGGGATCTTCCCCCGGGATGACGGTTCGTCTGGCTAGGAGTCCGTGCTTGAGCGCGTTTTGGGAGGAACGTTGTTTGCCTTCGTCGGTGCGCGGACCGGTGGATTTCTGTGCGTTTTGTTGATTGGCTTGTTTTTGTTTATCGGTCGTCATTTTTGATTTTCCTTTCTGGTTTTGTAGTGACGGGCTTTGGGGGCCCGGTGGTTCGGTGGTTCTACGGCGAAAAAAAGGGGACAGTCCGCGGCGCGCCGCTTGAGAAGGCAGCGAGCTATGAAGTCTCTCGGGCGGCGCTTGGTACAGTCCCCCTTTTTTTCTCGGTGCAGCGGTGACGGTGAGACGGTGAAAGCCGCGGACCTCAGAAGCGAGGTCCACGCTACGGGTCTTGTGGGCGGCGCTTGGTACAGTCCCCCTTTTTTTTCTGGGTGCAGCGGTGTATCGGCGACAGACCGCTCCCTCACGGTCGCGGCACGGATTGGAGCGCGCGGCCGATGTGGGGGCTGGTCTTGTCGGGATGCTTGGCGCGTGTTACGGCGCGTTGCGCCTTTAGGATACAGGCGGTGTCAAGGGTTTGGTGGGGTTGGTCATCGCATGCTCACGCTTGCGGCTCTGAGTTTGGGTTGTGGTTGTGATGGCTCTTGGGATAGTGTTTTCGTGGGGTGGGAGTGCGCACCGCTTCCTTTGGGGCTGTGAAAAAACTGGGGACAGTCCACGGCGCGCCGCTTGCCAAGGCAGTAAAAGCTGCGGACCTCAGAAGCGAGGTCCTCGCTACGGGTCTTGTGGGCGGCGCTTGGTACAGTCCCCGTTTTTTTAAAGCCCCTTTGGGCGGGGCGTCCGAAGTGAAGAGTATCGGCGTCGGCCGGCCGGTCTTTATTGGCTCTTCGCGCGGGTTGGTTGCGACTCGACACTGAACGTCGAGACGCTGCCGTCGATGTCGGCGATGCGCAGTGTGATCTGTTGGCGTAGATCCAATTCGTGTTTTGGGATCTCGAATCGCGCGGCGATGACGCCGCCTACGAATTTACCGACGGGAATCCGAACGCGTTTGATGAGCGGTGCGTTCTTCATCTCCCCGAGGGCAGGAAAGTATTTGAAAAGTTGCTTGATGTCGAAGGAGCCGAGGGTCCTGCCTTCATAAGGAATGCCCTGCTGATTCTCGATACCGAGGGTGCGGTCGCCGATCATCATCTCGACGCTCGATGGGTTTGACGCTTCGAAATCTACGATCGCGACTGAGCTTCGCTCGTCCATCGCGAGCGTTCGCACTTGGGTGATCTTGCCATCGAGCTGGGCGGTGCGCCAATCGCTGATTTCGAGTGCGAACCACAGCAAGGCGCCGGCTCCCAGAAGGCCGGCCAATACGGATTGATAGAGTTTCATCTCAGCTAAGAAGACGTATGGGATCGCGTTGGGGTGTCAGAAGTTTAGCTCCAAGCGGCGTCGGCGGGCCGTCGTTCTTCGACCCTACAGCTTCCGACGCCGAGTTGTAAAGCAGGCTCCAGATCCGTACGTAAGATGGAACCTTCTGAGGAAATGTGGTTGCGTAGGGCGCAGACCGGCTGTTGGAATCTCGGTTGCGGGCGAAGGTGCTCTCACCCAGTGGGTATTGAGGGGTGAACGTCCGGTTACATGGGTGACACTTTGACCCGAGCACATGGGTAACACTTTCTACCGTTTCCCCAGGGAAGGCTCGCAGTCGGGAGCCTCCTCGGTCGCGGTGTTTGGGGCGCGGCGGAGCGAGTCCGGAGGGCGAGCGCAGACGCGCTCCAAACACCGCGACGGCACGCGTGGAGGATGCCCCGGCAGAGGGTGGAGCAAGTGTTTGCGGTCCAGACGGGCCAGCTCAATCGGGCCAAACCAGATCCGCCAGCCGTGCTCGTTCTCTTGCAAGCCCACCAACTCCCCCGTCAGGGCTTCACTGAGATAAAAGCGCCGGCCGGCAAGGCATACATCCCCGTGCTCCTTCACTCTGCGCACCTCAAACCCGTCCGGATACTCGATCTCGGGCAACCGCGCTGGATACCGCCGCGGCGAGGGAACATACACGCTCGCCGGCGTCTCCATCTCGAGCGCCTCATGCGGCCGCTCTTCGTTGTAGATCCGCCGGAAGCTGTGGAACGCCCGTTGCTGTGCGCGCAGCGTTGCCTTCGGTGGCTGGGCCGTGTCCTGTTTCAAGGTGCGATGCATGCGCTCATGCCGTCCGTTCTGCTCGGGATGGCCCGGCTTGATGCGCTCGGGCATCACGCCCAGACGTATGCACAACACACTCAACCGGCTCAACCCACCCAATCCGACCGACGCAAACGGCGGCCCGTTGTCGGACCGCAGCGCCAGCGGCAGGCCATACTCGCGAAAGGTCGCTTCGAGCAGCGGCCGCACGTGCGCATAGTCAGGCCGATCGACCGCCTGGCAGCGCAGCAGATAGCGGCTGGCGGTATCGGAAATCGTCAGCGGGTCACAGCGCTCGCCGTCGCCGGTACGGAAATATCCCTTGAAGTCGATGGCCCAGACGATATTTGGCGCCGTCGCGCTGCTGAGCGTCGAACTCGGCGTGGCCCGGCGGCGTCGGCGGTGCGCGTGTGTGAGACCGTGGCGTTTGAGGATGTCGCCGATGGCGGACGCCGAGGGCCAAGCCTGTTCGGGCCAATTCACGTTCAGGTACTTACGTAATTTGCGCTCGCCCCAGTTGGAGTGTTGCGACCGCAGTTTGAGGATGGCCTCCTCGTCGGCCGCGCTGACGGCGTTGGGATGGCTGTGCGGCGCGCGCGAGCGATCGGCCAGTCCGGCCACGCCCTCGGCTTGATGGCGTTCGAGCCACTTATAGCCGGTCTTGCGGCTGACCCCGTACGCCCGGCAGATCTCAGCCATCGATTCCTCCTCGGCTTCGATCTCCATTACGAATTTCATTCTTTCGTCCTGCACACGAGTCTCCTTCCATCCCAAAACAGACCTCCTTGTGTTGTCTGTTTCAGATTCTCGGAAATCTGTTACCCATGTGCTCGGGTCAAAGTGTTACCTATGTCCCTACGACGTACCGGGGTGGTACCCGCCCGTTCCAGGGCGGCGCGCGTATAGCTCAATGGAAACCCACGTCTGAAGACGTGGGCTATTTTCTACGGCCCCGCTGGGGCCGCGCAACATGCCGTGCCCCTGGATTCGTGCGTGTGTGTCAGGTTCGGGCAACCTCTCGGGGAAACCTGGGTTGTCGGGCGGACGTGCTTATGGACGGATTACAGACGGGCTCGGCACCTCTTTGGATTCGCTACTATCTAAGCTCTTCGGATCATGCCGGAGGAAATCTGCTCGTGATTGACGCCACCATCATTGTGCTTTACTTCGCCGCCGTCTTCGGAATCGGCTTCTACCACTCGCGCCACAAAAGGACGACGACGGAATACTTTCTGGCGGGCAAGCACGTGGGCTGGTTCGCGGTGGGCGCGACATTATTCGCGACGAACATCGGCAGCGAGCATTTCATTGGTCTGGCGGGGACGGGCGCGTCTTCCGGCCTCGCGGTGGGGTGCTACGAATGGTCGGCGAGCTTTTGTCTGATCGCGTTGGGCTGGCTGTTCATCCCGCAGTACTTGCGCAGCCGTGTGTTTACGATGCCTGAATTTCTGGAGCGCCGCTTCAGTCCCGGAGCACGCTGGTACCTGACGATTGTTTCTCTTGTCGCCTATATCTTCACGAAGATCTCGGTCGCGCTTTTTGCCGGCGGCATCTTGATCCGCGAGATTTTCGGCTGGGACTACATGACGTCGGCAATCTTGCTGGTGATTGCGACGGGCATCTACACGGTGACGGGCGGACTTGCGGCGGTGATCTACACCGATCTATTCCAGGCGTTCGTGCTGATCGGCGGGGCCGGCCTTCTCACGTATCTCGGGCTCGGCGAAGTCGGCGGCTTCGCGGCCCTGCGCGAGGCGCTTCCCGCTGACTTTTTCCACATGATCAAGCCGCTTGACCACCCGGACTTCCCGTGGCTGGGCACGACTTTGGGAACGCTCATTCTGGGCACCTGGTATTGGTGTACGGATCAGGTCATCGTCCAAAAAGCGCTGAGTGCGAAGAGCGTCCCTGACGCCCGCATGGGAACGATCTTCGCTGCGGCGCTGAAGATCCTGCCTGTCTTCATCCTTGTACTGCCCGGCCTGATCGCGAAAGCACTATGGGCGGACGACGTTACGGGGGACAACGCATACCCTCTGCTGGTGCAACGGCTGCTGCCGCCGGGACTGACCGGCCTGATGGTAGCCGCGCTGCTTGCCGCGCTGATGTCGTCGCTGAGTTCCGTGTTCAACTCCTGTTCCACGTTGATCACGATGGACATTTACCGCAAGCTCCGCCCGGAAGCCGGCGAACACCGCCTCGTCTGGGTGGGACGTCTCAGCACCGTGGTCGTGGTGGTGCTCAGCATTGCCTGGATACCGTTCATCCGCTATCTCGACGACGAGATCTACCAATACCTACAGAGTGTGCAGGCATATGTCGGGGCTCCTATCACCGCGACGTTCCTGACGGGGATTCTTTGGCGGGGCGCCACGGCGAGGGCGGCCCTGGTGACGCTAATCTTCGGGGGCTTCGTGGGAGCAAGCCGCTTCATCCTCGATATCCTTCACAAGGCCATGGGCTACGACCTGGGTCCGCTCACGGCTGTCGTCAACTTCAGCTTTTTGAACTTTAGCGTGATTGTGTTCTTCCTGTGCGTGGGTTTAATGACCGCAGTCAGCCTTATGAGCGAGAAACCGCTGCGTTCGCGGATCGCGGGCCTTACCTTCGACTGGACACGGACCGGGGTCTCCGCCGACCCCCGCGCTGACAGGCGCATGACGATCGCGACAGGATTGGTCGCCTGCGCGGTTGTGCTGCTGTGGCACCACTTCCGCTAAGTTACTACTATGTATAGGCGGTTGGAGCATTTTCTCATCGAAGGATGAGCCTGGAGAAGCAGGGGAGCACTGAGTCGCTGGGCTCCTTTCTGGGATTGGTTAAGAAGGGGAGAGAATCGTCGTCGGGGCTGTGGGAATGTGGGAATCGCGGAGCGATTTCCAAGGGCGTTGGGAAACGAGGGAAACCGGTTTTTGGTTTTCCTCGTTTCCCATCGCCCGTCATTTCCGCAGCCCTTCTCCCGTCGCGCGGCGCGGCAGGTTCGCGGATGCGAAACTCGCAAACAGCTTGCTCTTGGCTTGTTGCATCCGCCGCGCCGCCGCAGTGTCGCTTTCGGCCTGAGCAATACGGTCGAGGGCCTTGATCGCCTGCCCGGGCTTGAGATAGTCGGCGGCCCGCGGCAACTTCTGGAAGGTTTCCCAAGGGGTCTGATAGTGGCGATACACGCGCTTCTGCTTGCCTTTGGCGTCGGTCAGCAGTTCGGGTTGTCCGCAGGGCCGGTGGAAGTTCAAATAGGGATTGAAGTGCTGTTGATAGAAGCGCTGGATGCGCGCCGCGTGCGGCGCCGCGATGTGCGTATGCCCCATGTGCTTGCGGATCACGGCGCCGTTTTTCGATTCCACCAAGCCGTTGTCGTTGGTGTGCCTCGGCCGCGACTTGGTCTGTTCGATCAGCAGCTTGTTCAGTAATTTTTCCACCGTGCCGTTGAGGAACTCGCTGCCGTTGTCGGAATGGAAGCCGCGCAGGCGAAAGGGGAACTGCTCCAGCATGGCCTTGAGCAACGGCTCCAGCCAGGCTTCGCTAATGGCCGCCGTGGCGCCGACCACTTGCCACTGGGTCACTTCATCCACCGCGTTGATGTGATAGACGCCCTTCACGCCGTCGCGATCTCCTTGATGTACCGTATCCACTCGCAGGTAGCCGGGTTGGCCCCGCGGGTTGGGCCGCCGCCGCTCGCCGATCGACACCGCGCTGGGCCGAGTCTTGGTGAAATGCAGCCGCCGCTGGCGGTACACCCTGTGCCGCCGCAGTCGATAGATGTGGGCCACCGAGATCTCCGCCAACCGCTCATATTCACTCTGCTGGTACTTGTGATATTCCCGCTGCAGGATCTTGCGCGTGGCCGGGCCGCTGAGGGTTTCGTGTGCTTCATCGACGGCCGCCAGCCGCTCGATATCGGCCGCCGTGTACTTGCCGGCAAAGCGATGCCGCCGATAGCGGGCAGGTACCAGCTCACCCCTCTGCCGATATTGGCGGATCAGTCGGGTGACCTGCGCCCGGCTCAGTCCCGTCATCTTGGCCAGATATTGCCGCAGCAGTCCTTTGGCGGCTCGGTCTTGCCCGCTGTAGCGCTGCCGGCACAGCGTTTGCGCCACCCAGGCGTAGATCTCGGCACGCCCTTTGCCCTTGAATCGTATTTCATCGCTGGCCTCCAGAAACTGCCGTATCTGCTCCAGGCTCAGCGTCTTGCCGTCTTGCATGTGGATGGTCAATCCCCAGCATGCTCACTCCCCCACCCTTCAGGCTCATCTTGTGTGAGAAACTAACTCCTCCTTCAGGCTCATCTTGCATGAGACAAGACGGGTGCGCGACAAATATGTGACGCTCAGGCGGCTTTGGCGCGATTCTCCCAGTAGTCGTCGAAGCGGTTGGAGAGCCGGGCGCAACGCAGGGCGGTGATGGCGTTGGCGCCGCGCACGCTCCAGAACATGCCCGAGCGTTTCAGTCTCGACGCGATTACGGTTCGGCAACCTGCCTCGATCACTCCCGAGCCGACAAACAATCCTTGGCGCCGAAACGCGCGGTAGCGCATCCGCTTGGCATTGCGCTCGAAGTATTCCGCCTCCAAAGCCAACTGATGCGTCAACTCCGCATCCTCGACCTCGATCCCGCGGAGTGCGGCGACCAGTTGCTCAATGCGCCCTGAGTCGAGCTTCTTGTTGAGCCGCCGCGCCCAACTGCGGCGACGCTTTTCGTCCTGCGGAAACAGCTTCGCCGCCAACTCCCACAGGTGTTCGCGGGCGTGATAGAGGTCGACGATCTCGATCGCGCCGGGGAAGTATTCGTGCGAGATATTCCAGATCCAGGGCGCGCCATCTGCGATGACGACCTTCTGGCGCGCCCGGCTCCAGCCCCGTCGGCAAGCCTCGCTGTAGATGCGCCGGCCGAAAGAGGCGGCGTCCTCGATTGCGCCGCTGTAGCTGGTCGAGTCTTCGTCGCGGACAGGGCGGCTTTGCTCGTCACAGCTGGTTTGCGTGAAGACACAGCCCAGCTTGACCTCGCGGGTACGCGCTTGCGGGCTCGTTTTCCCCCTGCGGCCCGCCGTGTCAGCGTCCGTGACCGGCACTCCCGTACCGTCCATCTCGATGTAGAGAAGCGGAGTTGCCGGCCCGCGGATCTCAGCTAGATCAAGCTGCACAGCACGTGCGATCTCGGCTTGCTCGCGGGTCGCGATGTCCGCGCCGATCGCTTCCGCTTCGCGCTCCACCGCCTTCGCGGTCAGCTGCACGCCGGCCAACTCTTCGAGCAACGCGCGGCCGCGATCGAACGAGGTCTCGGAGCCGACCAACGCGGTCATGCGGCGCACACCGGGCGAATACTGAGTCTCGTCAACGTCCAACTCTTGGTCGCGCGGCGCAAAGCCGACGCGGCAACGTTTGCAGTGATAGTACTCCCGCTCGACGACGACCGCGCCCAGCATCGTGACGAGTTTCTTCGAGCGCTTGCCGGCGGAGCGCGCCGCTTTGCCGCAAGCGCACAGCGGTTGCAATTCGCTCGCTCGCTCCTCGTTCAATAGCGTCTCGATCAGCCTCGCACCCGCTTGGTGCAACGCATCGCGGGTCGCTTGTTCGACGGCTTCCAGATCGAGCTTGCCGCTCCTGCGCCGATCGGCGAAGACGACCTGCAGCAGTCGCCTTACTTCTTCGGCGACCTCTTGCTCGATCGCTTCAGCCGTTTTTTTTCCTGCGGGCTCAAGGCGGCGTCTTCTTCCACGGGACGCAGCCGGCAGATCTGCTCATTGACTTCGAGCAGCTCTCGACTCAGCCGCTGAAACTGCCGAAAGGCGGCGATCTCGCGCTCCGCCTTACGGCGAGCAGCCGGACTGACGATGGTCTCGTTAAGCGTCTTTCCATTGACCTTGTAGGACAAACGCAACTGAGGACCATGCCCTGGATGATCCCGTGACATACACACGCAAGCGGCTTTGCCGCAACGTCGGAACGAAGCGCTCAGAGAGCCTCGTCGGAAATCGCCCAGCTCAGCCAGTTGGCGAGTGAGCCCAGCGCGACGATGCTCCAAGGCAGGCAATGATAGCGACATGCGACCCTCCTGGTCTCTGAGAGTATATTATACCCTCAGATAAGGCCGCCCGCATTCCCTCCCCCTTCCCGCTTCACTTCTGTGTCGCGCACCCGCCGTGCTTCGGTCGCCCGCTTCTTGTCAGGCGGCATGATAAGCTAACGACAGGTTCACCTACAAGGATTCCGAATCATGAAGGCAGCAATTCATCCGGTGTATGAACCGGTCAAAGTAAGCTGTGCCTGTGGCGCCGAGTGGCAGAACCGCTCGACCCACAAAGGCGATATCCACCTGGAGATTTGCTCCAATTGCCACCCGTTCTTCACGGGCAAACAGAAGCTCGTCGATACGGCCGGCCGGGTGGAGCGCTTCCGCCGCAGATACGGCGACGCCAGGGGTTCGAAAAACTAGCCCTGCCGGCGGTTATCCGCGCCCGGGGGCTTGAGACCTACGGGGCCACGAGTTCGATCGCCAAGCTCCGCAGGCGTCCCAAATCCAGCTTGCCCGACCCCAATAGCGGTATCTGTTCCACCGGAACCACGTCCTCCCGCTCGGGGATCCACAGCTTCGGCAAGGAAGACCGGCTGAGCCGCTCCCATAAATCGGCAGGCGCCATCCCGTCGCCCGCGTACAGAATCACGATCCGTTCGCCCTTGCGCTCATCGGCGACCGCCGTCACGGCGCACGACTCGCTTCCGAGCAGTTCCGACACAGTCTCCTCGATTTTCACGTGAGGCACCATCTCGCCGCCGATCTTGCTGAAGCGCGATAGACGATCGGTAATCTTGATGAATCCGTCATCGTCGATCAACGCTACGTCCCCGGTCTCGTACCAGCCATCCTTGAGCACTTCTTTGGTCTTCTCGGGTCTTCCTAAATACCCTTGCATGCAATTCGGGCCTTTGACGAGCAGCAATCCTTCCTCGTTCGGGCCCACCGGTTCGCCGGACTCGAGATGCAGGACCTTCGCCGCCACCGCCGGTAGAGGGTGGCCAACGGTTCCCGGCTTGTGCCCCGGCTGTCGATCACCTTTGGTAGTGAAGCCGGCCGAATTCACGGCGACGACCGGGGCCATCTCGGTACAGCCATAGCCTTCGAGTAATTCCAGGCCGAACTTCTCCCGGAACTGCTCGGCCAGCGATTCCCGCAGTTTCTCCGCTCCGACGATCACGTGGCGCAGCGACGCGAACTGCTCGGGCGTACACTTGCGGGCGTATGTCGCCAGGAACGTCGGCGTTGAAAGCAGGAAAGTCGCTCCGTACTTCTGAGTCATTTGTCCGATCGTTTTCGCATCGAGTGGATTCGGATGATAGGCAACGGGAAAGCCCGACAGCAGGGGGAACCACAGAGTAATGGTGAAGCCAAAGCAATGGAAGAAGGGCAGCACTCCCATCATGCGGTCCTTTTCAGATACCCAGTAGACCTGCGCGACGCTTTCGAGGTTCGAAATGATATTCCCGTGCGAAAGCATCACGCCTTTCGGTGTTCCCGTGCTCCCACTCGAGAAGATGACCGTGGCCAGCGACGAGGGATCACGCCGCCCCGGCGTGTACACCCACTCCAAAACTCGCGCCGGCAATACCGCGGCACAGAACGCCGCCAACCCTTTCTGTAGCGGTGTGATCTGGCCGGCTACCCGTTCCAGATAGGCCACGCCCGGCATCTCTTCGATGCCCGCTTTCTTCATGAATACGCGCGAACTCAGAATTGTCTTGATGCCGCACTGCTCGATCGCGGAATCCATGGCCTCCCGGCCCGCGGTGAAGTTCAGGTTGACCGGGATCTTTCCCGCAAGCAGGACCGCGATGTTCGCCATCGCTGCCGCCACTGAAGCAGGCAGCAACAAGCCGACCATCTGCTGCCCAGCGCAGCGCTTCCGAACCCAGCGTGAGAGCGCCAACGCCGCGATGAGGGTCTTGCCGTAAGTCAATTCTTTCCCCGTAGAATCAGCCACGCAGAGCGAGAACCAACATCTTTTCGCCATCCGAAGAAAACGCCGGTCCAACAAGTCGCGTGGTCCCAACCTGTGGGCGGTAGCCTCCGCGCCTAGTTCCGCGATGGCCTGCCGAACTTGGTAAGCCTTTGAATCGGACGGCATCGGAGCCCCGAACGTCACCGTCGCTGGATAGGGAATCCGCCGCGGCCGTTTCCAGAGGAACTTGCCCTGCTCGAAGCTGAAGATGCTTCCCCAGAGGCGGTCAAGATGAACAGGAATGATTGGCACATCGAGTCCGTCAACGATGCGTTCGAAGCCGCGCTTGAACGGCAGCAGATTCCCTGTACGGCTGACCGCTCCCTCAGCGAATATACAGACAACGTGGCCGTCTACTAGCTCTTGGCGCGCGCGCCGGATCGACTCGACCGCCCCGCGCCTATCGCCGGCCATCACCGGAATGGCCCGCATCAACGTCAGAATCCAGTTGAAAGCCTTCTTCTCGAAGTACGGTTTGTAGACCAGAAAGCGGACAAAGCGCTGCACGCAAGCGCCGACCAGCAGACCGTCCATCAGCGAAACGTGATTGCATACCAGCAGCGCCGGTCCGCGAAATGGGACCTGCTGCCCGCCTTCGATGCGAATGCGGTATAGCGTGTGTGTGAACAACCAAAGCAGGAACCGAATCAGAAAGTCGGGAACGACGGTCAGGATGTAGACCGTTGCCAGCAAGCTGAGAATACCTACCGTCAGGATGACCTCGGCCGGGCCGAATCCGAGTTGATCGCTCAGAAACCAACTCGCGCCCGCCGCGAGTAGCACGCCGACGTTCGTCAGAAAGCCGGCGGCGGCCAGTAGACGGCCGCGTTCCTTCTCGTCCGCCTTCTGTTGGAGGTAGGCGTTGAGTGGGACGGCATAGAACCCGCCGGAAAAGCCCAGCGCCAACAAACAAGCAGCCGAAAGCCAATACGAAGGCGCGGCTACCGACAGCACTAGCGAAAATACGCCCATGCCCAGGGCGCCCAGCGGCACGAGTCCGATCTCCACTTTGTCGCCCGAGAGACGGCCTACCACCATGCTCCCCACGCCGATGCCGACCGCGAAGAACACAACCAGAACGCTGACCTCAAAGTCGCCCGCCCCGAGAGTCTGCTTCCCGAAAAGCAGAATCGCGATCCGCATCATCGCGCCCACGAACCAGAAGTAAGCAATCGCAATGACTGTCAGCCAAAGCGGCCGTACGCTTCGCAAATGCTTCAGGCCAATCGCGATCTCGCCAAAAGGATTCAGCAGGAAGGGCCGGGGCGTGCCCGTAGGCGCCACCTTCGTGATGCCGAAACTTGACGCCGCACCGGCGACGGCCACGCCGAGCAGCACGATGCCGACCATCCACAGCCTGTCATTCCAGACGTCGAACAAAACTCCACCCAGCGCCGTGCCGATGATAATCGCGACAAACGTCGTCATCTGGAGAACGGCGTTGGCGCGCGTGAGGTCCCTGTCGCCGAATATCTCGGGAAGGATTCCATACTTAGCCGGGCTGAAGAACGCCGACTGCGTGGCCATTAGGAACAAGACACCCAGCAGAAACTCAATCCTGCCCGTCGACAAGGCCACGACGGCACAGACCATCGCCAAAATCTCAAAGAGTTTTGTGCCGATGAGCACCACCCGCTTGCTATAGGTGTCGGCGAGGTATCCGGCATATCCCGAGAACAGGATGAAGGGTACGATGAACAGCCCCTGCGCGAGCGCCAGAAACCGACTGCCCTCCGAGTCGACCGCGATGCCGACGGCAACCAGGGACACCGCCATCTTGTAGATGTTGTCGTTCAACGCGCCGAGAAACTGCGTTCCCAGGAAGGCTGGGAAGCCTTCGCGCTTGAGTACATCCGTGAAACGGCCGATCGCCATCAACGCCCTCCGAGGGCTTCATCGCCAAGTGTAGTGGGTTGCGGACCCATCGGGTCATGCAACGAACACCCTACGCGGTGAGGCCTATGAGTATTTCCTCGTCCAAGTCGGTTGGGATAGGAGCGGCGCCCGGTTCGGCGCGCCGGCGGGCCCGGAGCAAGTCGCGGTAGTGACGTTTGCGTTGCGCGAAAGCATCGCCGTTCCAGCAATCTTGCCAGAGCCGCATGACGCCTTCCTCGAGCTGTTCAACCGTCATGCCACGAGGGCGGAAGTTCACGTCAAACAGCGTGCAGCGATCCCAGGCCCCCGGATATAGAAGACGCCCCTCGCGCTCAAGGTCCGCATACAATCGGGTCCCCGGGAATGGGGTTAGGATCGTCACCTGCACCTCGAGCAGCCGGGAGCGGTCGATGAACTCGCGTATTTCGTCGAACGTGCCCGGCGTATCGCTGTCGAGTCCGACAATGAAGCAACCGCATACGCTTACGCCGCGACTCTGAATCTTCTCGATAGTTTCGAGATAGCGGTCACACTGGCGGGCCTTCCAATTGACGCGATCGAGGCCCTCGAGGCTGTTGCGGTTCGGATTCTCGAAACCGATCAACACTTGTCGGCAACCGCTTGGGTAGAGCAGATCCAGTAGTTCGTCGTCTTCGGCAACCGAGACGTCGGTTTCGGTGAAGTAGCGGATGTTCCGATCAGCCAACTCACGCAGCAAATGCTTCGACCACGGCCGGTTGACGAAAGTGTTGTCATCGGCGAACTCGATGAAGGGTCGTTTCCACAAACGCTGTACTTCGTCGATCTCGGCCAGGACGCGGTCAACGGGCTTCAAACGATAGCGCGGCCCATATAGCTTCGACGCGGCACAAAAATGGCAATCCCAGGGGCACCCGCGAGTCGTTTGGACTGTGATGCGGTTGTAGGGGCCCAGCCTGTGAATTTCGCCGGTTGTGGCGGTATCAACCGTGGCGCCGCTCTGGTCGGGAACACCCTCCAGCAAGTCAAACCGCGGCATCGGCGCATGGCCTAGTGGGAACTGCCCCGGCTGCTGTTCGCGATAGAACTGCTTGAGCCCGGCCTTTCCTTGTTGCTGGAAGTCCGCCACGACTTAAGGCCAGGTCAATTCGGCCTCACCCACGACGACGGCATCGGCGTGGTGAGATGCTTCCGCGGGCAGAACCGTCGCGTGCAGCCCTCCGAAGACAACCGGCACTCCCAGCGCGCGGTAAGCGTCCGCTACTTGATAAGCCTCCAATGCCCTCGCCGAGTAGGTCGAAAGCGCAACCAGGTCGAAGTCCGGCCGAGGGCTCCGCAGATGTTCCTCAATGTCATCGACCTCGACGTACTCGACATCGACGTTTGGGGGCGTTGCGCCGGCCAGTGTCAGCAGCGCGAGGCTGGGTAGTTGGGCGATCACCTCGCCGCGGTTGACGAACTGCGGCAGCGTGATTCCCAAATCGACAAACTTGCGAGTCTGAATTTTCACTCCCGCGATGGCGATGAGTCCGATTTTCATGAGAGACCTCCTGGAGGGTGCGCCGCTTTTTGGCGCGCGAGAAAAACAAGCAAGATGCCGACGACGATCGCAAAGCCATGAGCCTGCCTTACAAAGCTGCGAACAACGTCGCCGTAAGCCCCGATGAAGGCGGGCGCCGGCAGCGGACCGTCAAAGGCGTACATCCCCATCAGCAGCCCGATCCCCATGCTGCCGGCCACTAGGACCCAGCCGCCGAGTTCGAGTCGCGAGCGGAGTCGCCGCGTCTGTCCGGCCGCGCTGCAAGCTCCGGCGAAGATCATCAGCGCGGGAATCGGAAGCAAGTATTTCCACGTGACGTCAACTACGGCCGCCAGCAACAAAAGCGACGGCATCAACACCGCCCCGGCATGAAGACCTAAGCAACTCCAGCAAGTCGAAGGGGCCTCAAGCACCCGCCGTCGGGAGGCCTGCTGATGAAGAAGCGCCAACGACGGCAGAGTCATCGCCGCAACACGGGCCAACGCCAACAAACGGAACCGGAGAGCGTCGGCGGGGCCCAGGTACGACGCCCAAGCGCTTAGTGGAGCGAGAGTGGCGAGCACCATCGCGCCATCGAGAGCAACGCCGGTAAACATCACCGCTACGAGGATTCGCCGCTCCAGACCATTCCAGCTCCCTGCCGGGTTCCTGCAAGCCAAGCCGAGCCCCAACAGCACGCTGAGCATCCCCATTGGAATCAACCACACCGCCGATGGGATCGAGACAAGGAGCACTCCTGCCGCGTAAGCCAAACTTCCCGCCGACACGAGCCTCGCGGCCCCAACCTCGGCCTCATCCGCAAGCCGGATCCCGTTCATTGTGAGCTGGACAATCGCCAGGCAGAACAAGGCCGTCGAGGCGAAAGGAGGTGCTTGCAGCAATACCGCAGCGGCGACCGCCACAGCGGCGGTCAGCCACCCCGCGGAACGCAGGGCACGGGCGCCTGCTTTGGTGCAGGCGAAGGAGAGGTGCTGTTCGGGAAGCACTTGGCCGGTGGTTCGAGCCGCCATACCTACCTCCCAAAGCAGCCCGCTCGCCAAACGCCGATCGATTCCCAGGCCACTCATTCAAAACGGGTTACTAGACGGAGTCCGCCGGAGGTAAGTTTGCCCTATAGACATACAGTGGCTCAAGGCGTACATTTGATGTACAAATGGCTCTCATCGAAAAGAAAGAGAAACCCTTCCTCAAGACCCTCTCCGATCTGGCTTACTGCAATCTGTTTTCCCCCGCCCGCGTGGAGTTCGAGCGAGAGCTTCTTGGCGCGGACTTCGAGGAAGTGGGCCCGGTCTGGAGCCTCGACATGGATGATCCCGACCGGCCGCTTGCGAATGATTGGAAAGTCTATAAGCGTGTGGAAGACTTGGTGGCGAGCCTCCGCCAACGCCTGGAGAAGAACACGAAGGCGACTCGGGAGGAACTCGTGCTGTATGAGGACGCGGTGCTTTTCGTCCTCTATCACCGCTACGTCGGTGCGATGACGGAAGCGGCGTTCGGCTCGGGTTCGGAGGCGGGTTCGACGCGGCGCTGGCGGTTTTATCAGGACTATCGCCGTGACTGGGCTCGGCTGCTCGAACTCAGCGGGGTGAAGTTCCCGACCGGGCACGAGCCCGCTCACACCTTCGCCTGCTACTTCCAGATACGCCGCGCGTTCGTCAACACGTTCCATCACATCGTTGGCAGCTCGCCCTCAGTGGCCCGGTTGCGGGAGTCCATCTGGGAATCCATTTTTTCGCACGACTTTCGCCGGTACCGCCGGACCCTCTACCACCGGATGGGCGACTTCCCTACGCTAATCACCGGGCCATCGGGAACCGGCAAGGAACTTGTCGCGCGGGCGATCGCCTACTCTCGTTACCTGCCTTTCGATGAAGCGAAGTGCGAGTTCACGGGTTTGAGGGACGAGCCTTTCTACGCCGTCAACCTGGCGGCGTTGCCCGCGACCTTGATGGAGTCAGAGGTCTTCGGGCACCGGCGCGGCTCGTTTACGGGCGCGGTCGAGAACCGTAAGGGATGGTTCGAGGTCTGCCCTTCCCATGGAACGGTCTTCCTGGACGAGATCGGCGAGCTCGAACCCGAATTGCAGGTGAAGCTGCTGCGTGTGATTGAGACGCGATCGTTCCAGCCGGTAGGCGAAACGGCCGCGCACACCTTCGAGGGTAAGATCATGGCCGCCACGAATCGCGACCTGGGCCAAGCGATGCAGGAAGGTCGCTTCCGGGAAGATCTTTACTACCGGCTTTGCGCCGATCAAATCTCGACTCCGTCGTTGCACCGGCAGTTGGAGGAGGCGCCCGAGGTACTGGACAATCTCATCCTGTTCATGGCCCGCCGTGTTGCCGGGGAAGAAGGCGAGGCTTTGGCGAAGGAAGTTCGAACCTGGGTGGGGCGGAACCTCGCCGGCTCGTACGCGTGGCCGGGCAACTATCGAGAACTGGAGCAATGTGTCCGAAATATCCTGGTGCATCGGCGCTACGAGCCGCAGTCGCGGGCAGCCGATCATGGCGCCTCCGGCCTGCTGAAACGAATGCAGGAAGGCGAGATGACAGCCGAGCAACTTCTGAGCGCCTACGCGACTTGGGTCTACAACCAAACGGGCAGTTATCAAGAGACGGCGAGGCGGCTTGAAATCGACCGGCGCACCGTTAAGAGTAGAGTGGACGTGGAACTATTGGAAGAGTTTCGCGAAAACACGAACTGAGGTTTCGTCGGGCCGCCAACCGCAAGGGGTTGAATCAGTTGACGCCATGTCGCCGCTGTCAGACAATCGCACACACACAAACACAGAGAAACACAGAGAAACAGAGGAAACAGAGGGGCAGTCACCTTAACTCACGAGGCGAAATGGTGGATCGGCTCTCACAACCCTATGGATACGGGGGATGAAGCGTTTGAACTCATGGGAGCCATGCCGGTCACTCCCGCTTCCGGGGCCGATTTCAGCGTCAAAGCGCACACCGGGAAAGGCCCGCAAATGCCTTGCAGATGGGCATTTGCGGTGTCCGAGGGCGACGGCGGGCAATCGCCGTCAGTTAGTTAAGGTGACTGTCCCCCCTCGGGTCTGTCCCCCCTCGGGTCCCGCGGTAGAATGGGCTTCTTGCCTACGGTGGAACAGTGACCCAAAGATTGATTCGCTGGCTGCACCTCTCCGACTTCCACGTCGGGAAGGACGATTACGCCCAACGTACGCTCTTCGACAAGATCATCGAACACGTAAGAGGCAGGGTGTCCGCAGGTCAACCGCCGGACTTTGTTTTCATTACCGGCGACCTGGCAAACAAAGGCTTGCCTCAGGAGTACGAGGAGTTCTGCTACAACTTCCTTCTACCCCTGCAGGAGGTCATCGGGTCTGGCATCGAGTCCCGCACGTTTGCGGTGCCCGGCAACCATGACGTGAACCGCCTGCGAAATCAAGCCTTCAGCCGTGAAGAAATCAGCGATCCAAAGAGTCGGTATCTCGATCCGACTGGCGAGGGTAAAGCATCGCGCTCCCTTCTCACCCCGAGGTTTGAAGGTTTCACAGCTGGGGACCTCACCGACAAGAAGGGTTGGATCGAGACCGACGCCGGCGCATTTGCGCAGATTCAGGTGTGCTGCGAAGTCCGAGTAGGCATCGTAGGTGTCAACACCGCATGGCTCAGCAAAGATGACCACGATGAGCGCCTTCTGACACCAGGCAAGTCTCTTCTGGAGCAAGCGCTCTCGAGCGTGGAGCCCTGCGACATCCGATTCGTCCTTGGTCACCATCCGCTGGAATGGTTGCTTCCCCTAGAGCGGAAGATGGTTTCCAGTCTTCTAGGTAAACAGTCGGCGATTTATCTGCACGGACATCTACATGAGGCATGGGCTGAGCCAACATTTGGATCTGGCTATACCTTTCTCGCAGTTCAGTGCGGTGCCGCGTTCCAGGCGAGGGAGAAAGAGAAGTGGCGGAACGGCCTTCTCTTCGGCGAGGCAGACATCGACACCAGCGTCGTGCGCCTTCAGCCCTGGAATTGGAACGCCACTCACCAAGACTGGTCTTTGGCCGCCGACGCATTCCCAGAGATTCTCAGAAAAGGTGATACGTGGGAGTATCCTCTTCCCGGATCGGAGGCATGGAAGGCGTCAACCAAGTCTGCAGTAACGACCGTTGGGCCCGCCCGCCCTAAGGGTTGGTCCATCTCAACTGCTGCAGATCTGAAATCAAAGACTGCTGCGTTGGGTCCCGAGGACGCGGTCCGGTTCTTCAACGGTGCTGTTCCGGACTGGAGCATTGCTTTGTCGTCATCGATTCCGAGGCGAAGGAATGTCGCAGAACTGGCCGCTTGCTTCCCATGTCAAAAAGGAGCCAACCAAACAGTCGTAGGTGTTCTGCTCGGACCGGGTTGCGAGGGAAAGACGACGGTGCTGTTGCAAGCTGCCTACCAACTTATCGAATCGAATCCCATCTGGAGAGTTCTTCGACGTGTTGATGAGACCAGTCCAATCATCACTAGGGAGATTCTGCCGATATTTGAGCACTACCGGCCCTGCTTGGTTGTAGTTGATGAGGCCGATAGGTCCGCGAAGGAAGTGCATGAACTTGTGATGCATCTTCCAACACATCTCCGGGGAAGTGTTCATTTTTTGCTGGCCTCCCGTGATACGGATTGGATTTCATCGAGGGCGGGGCGCCTGGCTTGGGCTAGCGTGTGCCCGTTTCGGCAGGTCAGATTGGCGGGCTTGGAGGAGGAAGATGCAACGAAAATTATTGGCGCCTGGACAGAATTCGGCCAACAAGGACTTGGCGATCTTGCCAAGTCCGCAGAGTCCGCTCGTGTTAAGAAACTTCTCGATGCCGTTTACGCGGAAGCCGAGTCATCGGAGGGGGCATTCTATGGTGGCCTTCTCCGCGTCCGGATCGGCGATGATCTCCGGGGTCACGCTAGACTTTTGCTTGAGCGGTTGGGGGAGCGAACCATTCCGAGCGGCGGCAAATTGGTTGACGCTTTCGCCTACATCTCGGCGATGCACGCAGAAAGCCTTGGTTTCCTCTCGCGTCCCGTTCTCGCGGAAGTTCTAGGTTGCCCACTCGAGAAACTGCGTCGTGACGTGCTCATCCCATTGGGACATGAGGCTGCAGCCACGGCCACTTCGGACTTCGTCTTTACACGCCACAGGGCAGTTGCTCAGGCGGTCGTTGAGGTTCTTTCAGTGGATTTTGGCGAAGATGTGGAGGCTTTGTTTCCACTTATGGCTGATTCAGCCATTCGGGTTAGTAAGAGGGTGTTCGTGTTGAACCTGGCAGCGTGGCGCTACAAACTCTCCCAACACTTCATGGATACTGGGAGGCGAGAGTTGGCAATCCTGATCGCCGAAGCTGTGCGACAGTCAGATCCACACAACATTCGATTGTTCACCAATCTAACCGCTCTATATAGGGAGAGCGGCGATTCGGAGCATGCCGAACGCCTTTTCAGAGATTTTCCACTTCATGAGGTGGCTGAGCGCAGTTTCTATAATGAGTGGGGTACGAGTGCTGGGTCTTGTGGCCACCAAGCCGACGCAGCCTTGCTTCAGGTATTCTCGCTTTCAGATCAAGGCGGCTACCATCCGGTCGACAATGAACAAGCGAAGATGGGACTGGCAGGATTGGGTATGGTGTTCAGCAATATATTGGAGAGCTTCAATGACCCGAGCGTCCTTGCGGGGCTCGCGGCCCTGCCGGTTCTGGGAGTACAGCTGCATCACGATTCGACCGCGTCCAATTATTTTGCCAGGTACGCTGAGCGTGCGAAGGAGCTCGGTTGTGCAACTCCATCCGCTAGCCAGGCATGGAAATATTTTCAAGACGGGGCTCTAGCGGCGGCTCGTTCAGGGGTCTCCCCCGAAGTGCTCGCTCGAGTAGGCGATCCTGGGACGCTTACGTTCTCACAACTTGAAGGGCTGGTCAGGGTCCGCCGTCCATAGGCCGGAAAAGTCGGTGACAGATAAGTCGGTGACACGCTAACTACTTCTTGAAGGACCGCCAACCCCAACAACCTCCATCAGTTGACGCTACATCGCCGCTGTTCGACAATCGAGTCGAGAACGGGCAATGCGGAGGCGGACTAACCGAATCGAATCGACGACCCGTTGGATGGGCTTTTTCTTCATCCTGGCGGCGACGGCGGTTCTTGGCGTCGCGTGGGGTCAAGAAGACCGACGCGCCGAGTTGGAGGGCGAGTATACCCGAACCGTCCGACCTTTCCTCGAGACGTATTGCATCGGCTGCCACGGCCGGCAGCAGCCCGCGGCGCAGATGGATCTGAGCGGGTTCACGACGATGCCCGCCCTCATGCGGGACGGGCGCCGTTGGAGCCAAATGCTGGAGCGTCTCGAGGCGGAGGAAATGCCGCCTAAGGGAGCGCCGCATCCGACGCCACGGGAGCGGCGCGCGGCCGTCGATTGGTTCCATGCCGTCCGCGAATTCGAAATGCGCCGCAATGCCGGCGACCCCGGCGTCGTGTTGGCGCGGCGCCTCAGCAACGCCGAATACAACTACACGGTCCGCGATCTAACGGGCGTCGACATCCGCCCGACCCGCGAGTTTCCTGTCGATCCGGCCAATACGGCGGGCTTTGACAACTCCGGCGAAACGCTGATGATGTCGCCCACCCTGCTGAACAAATATCTGGCGGCGGCGCGTGAAGTGGCCGGCTACATGTATTTAAAGGAGGAGGGATTCGCCTTCGCGCCGCATCCGATGCCGGCGGAAACCGACCGCGACAAGTTCGCCGTGCATCAGATCATCGATTTCTATCACGAGCAGAACATCGACTACGCCGATTATTTTGAAGCTGCCTGGCGCTTCAAGCATCGGGCGGCGCTCGGGCAGCCCAACGCCACGCTCGCCGACCTCGCGCGGCAATACGGCGTCAGCGCCAAGTTTCTGGGAACAGTCTGGTCGACCCTTGAGCGTGCCGAAGAGACCGGTCCGCTGGTGAAGCTGCAAGCGATGTGGCGCGCGTTGCCCGATCCGGGGGGGGATGAGGCGAGGGCGGTGCGAGCGGGATGCGAGGAGATGAAATCGTACATCGCCAAGGTGCGCAAGAAGGTGGAGCCGCGGTTTATCAACATTACGGCGGGCCCCATCGGTACAGCCTGGCAGCCGTTATTGATTTGGAAGAATACGCAATACGCGACGCATCGCCGGAAGTTCGACGCGAGGCAGTTGCAGGTCGAGGGCGAGCCGCTGCTCAATCAGGACGACGTGGTCGAGCCCGAATGGGACAATGCGTTCGGCCCAGGCAAAACAATCCTGGTCGAGAATGAGCCCGGCGATCCGGATCTCTTCGTTCCGGCCGGCGAACGCGTACGCTACGAAGCGGCGTGGGGCCGGTTTTCGAGCGTCTTTCCCGACATGTTCTACAAGGAGTCGCGCGGCCGAAACTATTTCGTGACAGGCAAAGATCAAGGCCGCTATCTGAGCGCGGGCTTCCACAACGTGATGGGCTACTTCCGCGACGACCAGCCGCTTTACGAGTTGCTGCTGGACGAGGGGCAGCAGGCGACCTTGGACAAGATGTGGCGGGAGATGGATTTCGTCGCGTCCATCAATATCCGCACCTACGTCGAATTCGCCAAGCTGGGGACCCGTGGAACGCGGGACGACTTCAAAGACGGCGAGCCCGAGGTGCAAGAGATCGAGGTGGAGGAGATCGTCTCGGAAGAGAAGATCAGGGAACTCGAAGCCGAATACTTGGAAGTCGCCAAGGAAGGAAGCGACGTGGCGATCGAAGCGGTCGAAGACTTCTTCGACACGGCCAACGAGGGCATCCGCTGGGTCCAGCAAGCCCGGCGCGACGCCGAGCCGAGTCACTTGCAGTCGCTGCTCGATTTCGCCGCCCGCGCCTATCGCCGGCCCTTGTCTGCGGCGGACCGCGACGATGTGCTGTCGTTTTATCGCGAAGTTCGGGAGCGCTATGACCTGGGCCATGAGGAGGCGATTCGCGAGGCGATCGTTCTGGTCTTGACGTCTCCGAGGTTCTCCTACCGCGTCGACTTGTCCGAAGCCGGCGCGGGAGTTCAGCCGCTATCGGATTTCGATCTCGCCGGCAGGCTCAGTTATTTCCTGTGGTCGAGCATGCCCGACGACGAGTTGTTGCAACACGCCGCCGCGGGCGACCTGCACGAGCCGGACGTCATCAAAGCCCAGGCGCGGCGGATGCTGCAAGACCCGCGTATCCGGGCGCTGGCGGTCGAATTCGGGGGCAACTGGCTGGACTTTCGCGATTTCGAGCAGATCGGTACCGTGGACCGCGAGCGCTTTCCCTCATTCAGCGACGAATTGAGAGGGGCGATGTTCGAGGAGCCGATTCGCTTTCTCTTGGACGTGGTGCAACACAACCGTTCGATCCTCGACTTCCTCTACAGCCGCGACACGTTTGTGAATCCTGCCCTGGCGCGGCACTACGGTATGCGGGTGGGCGGCGATGAGAGCGCTTGGGTTCGCTTCCGCGACGCCGACCGCTACGACCGGGGCGGCCTGTTGCCCATGGCCGCGTTTTTGACAAAGAACGCGCCGGGTTTGCGGACGAGCCCGGTGAAGCGCGGTTACTGGGTGGCGAAGAACGTACTGGGTGAACAAATCCCGCCGCCGCCGCCGTTGGTCCCCGAGTTGCCGGCTGATGAGGCCAAGATGGACCTGCCGTTGCGCCAAATGCTGGAGCAGCACCGGGCCAACCCGAGTTGCGCCGCCTGTCACGCGCGATTCGACTCTTTCGGATTAGCATTTGAAACGTTTGACCCGGTCGGCAAACGCCGAACCTACGACCTAGGCGGGCGCACGGTCGATGCCAGCGGCACTTTCCCGGGAGGCATCGATGGAGAGGGATTGCGGGGAATCCGGCAGTACATTCGCGAGCACCGCGAAGACGATTTCGTGAATGGCTTTACGAGTAAACTGTTGGCCTATGCCTTGGGACGCAGCCTGGCGCTCTCCGACGAACTTCTGATTCAGGAGATCGGCCGCGAGCTTGCCGAAGACGGCTACCGTTTTGAAACCGCGATTGATAGCATCGTTACGAGCCGCCAGTTTCTGAACAAGCGCGGCCGCGAGCAACTCACGGCCAGCAAGAGGTGAGCATGATGAACCCGCATCACGAGGCGCGTCGAGAGCGTGACAAAGCGTTATCCCGCAGGACCTTCCTGCGCGGCGCGGGCGTGACCATGGCCTTGCCGTGGCTGGAGTCGCTGTCGGGTTTCGGCATCAGTTCCGCCTCGGCGGCCACGACCACCGCGCAGCCCCAACGCTTTGCCGTGCTGTTCATGGGCACGGGTATCAGTCCCGGCCGTTGGTGGGCCAAAGGGGCGGGCGCCGAGATGGAACTGAGCGAATCGCTGGCGCCGTTGGAACCGCTCAAGGCGAAGATCAACGTCATTGACGGCCTGTTCAACAAGACGGCCACGGGCCAGGGGATTCATCCGGCGATGACCGGCAACATGTTGTCGGGCGTGCCAATCCGCAAAGGTTCGATCATCCAAGGCGGCATCACCATGGACCAGGTGCTGGCCAACCAGATCGGGCAGGAGACGCTGCAGCCCAGCATGGTCTTGGCCTGTGAGCGAGCCATGACCGGGTTCCATGAAACGAACTTTTCGAACGCCTACAGCTCGCATATTTCGTGGCAGAGTCCCGACTCGCCGGTGCCCAACGAGATGTATCCTTCGTTGGCCTTCGACAGCCTGTTCGAGAACGGCGGCCGACTGCGCAACACGAGCATATTGGACCGCGTGAAGGATCATGCCGCGACGCTAAGCGGCAAGATCAGTTCCACCGACAAACTCAAGCTGGAAGAGTATCTCGCCAGCGTCCGCGACGTCGAACGCAGCATTGAGCGGATGCGCGTGGACAAGGACAAGGCCGAAGATCGGGCCCGTGACGTGGGGCGTCCGCTGTTCGCGATGGAGCGTCCGCGGGACGGCCTGCCCGAAGATATCCGCGATCACATTCGCCTGATGTGCGACATCGTCGCCCTCGGGTTTCAGACCGACAAGACGCGCGTGGCCTCGCTGCTGTTGGCCCGCGACCTGTCCGCGCTCTACTATCCGTTCCTCGGCGTGAGCAAGCAGCATCACGGCGCCTCCCATTACGACACCGAGGAAGACTATCAAAAGATCGTGCACTACCAAGTGAGCCAACTGGCCTATCTGGCCCGGCGCCTGGACGCCATGCCGGAAGGGGAGAGCACCGTGCTCGACAACAGTTGTCTGCTGTTCCTGTCGAACATGTGGTCCGGGACGAAGCACGACAACAAGAAGGTGCCGGTGCTCACGATCGGCGGCCTGGGAGGGAAGCTCGAAACCGGCAGAGCGCTCGACTATTTCGAGTCAGGCGACGAGAACCGCAAGTTGTGCAGCCTGTACCTGGGCATCATGGATCGGATGGGCGTCGAACTCGCCGAGTTCGGCGACGCCGAAACGCGGTTGGCAGGTTTCTGAGAATACAAGGGTCCCACCAAAAACCCGTTAGCGCGCTTCTCGGCTTTGAGATCCGCAGCCGCGGCCTTCCCTTCGACCCACCAAATCCGTCCCGCCACAGGTAAAGGCGCGCAGGTGTCAACCTGAGCGTTCGGCCGCGGGCCGATGCAAGCGGATGGCGAGGGAGCGCTTTGTTGGGTTACAGCTTGTCCGGAGCCCTGTTCCGATGTGGTATCATTGTGTACACAACGCGCCATGGCAGCTATACAGACCACGCGAGTCGGAATCCGGGAGTTTCGGGAGAACCTTTCGAGCTACTTGGAATCGAAGACCCCCGTTGCGATCACCCGGCACGGCACGACCATCGGGATCTACGTCCCGACCAAGCCGAAGCCGAGCCAAGCCGACCTGGAGGCCCTTCGCGTCGCCGGTGAGAAGATGCAGGAACTGATCGCTTCCGCCGGCACGACGGAGGACGAACTCTTAGAGGACTTCAAGAAGGCTCGTCACCGGCGGCGCAAACGCTAGACTCTGATGATGCTGAGCGTGCGTTGATCAATCGACCGCAGCGACCAACCTCCCATCCAGGCCGACACACCAAACAAGCCGTGTGAACACGGCTTCTCGTTCCGTTCCCGACACAAGTTCGGGTTCTGTCCCCCAGGAGATGGGACGGCTGGTGTTGCCGTGAGCGGAAGCATGCGTCTATACTCGGTCGAACCTGAACACAAGGGCATATTTCTCAGGTGAAAGAGACGATCTCGAAATCTGACTGGCGCACAGCCGGACAATGCCAGGTCATGGCTTGGCACGGACTGCGGGCTGCGTCGTTGACGCCGAGCGAGGCGGAACGCTTTCGAATGGAGCAGGGACAAGAGGTTGGAGCACTTGCACAGCAACTCTACCCGAAGGGTGTTGTCGTCTCAGAAGCCGTTGGCAAGAGGACGCGGGAGCTGATTGCAGACGAAACAGTCAAGGCCGTCTTCGAGCCAAGGTTTCGCGTTGGTCCCTTCGTAGCGAAAGCAGACGTACTGAGGCGAGAAGATGGCGGTTGGCATGTTCTTGAGGTAAAGTCTAGCTTTTCGGATACGAAGAAAGTCACCGACTACATTGATGACCTTGCTTACACGGTGATGGTCATTAAGCGCGCGGGCCTGCCGGTGAGCAAAGCATCTCTGGTCCTGTTATCGCGGGACTATCGCTTCGGATACGGTCCAGAGCGCCTATTCGAAGTCGTTGAGGCGACCGAAGACGTGCTGGTCCGAGCAGACGAGTTTGATGACGGTGCGGATTCTGTAGCGGGCGTACTCTTCAGCGATTCACCACCAACAGCGGTGCTCGTTTCTGCTTGTCGCGATTGTCCCTTCTTTGCCGAGCAATGCCTCGGGGCGGGAATTCAACACTCGGTTCTGGAAGTACCAAGTCTGCACTACAAGAAGCTGAGTCGGCTGTCGGCCGCCGGTATCGTCGACCTAGCGGGAATCCCAGAAGATTTGCAGTTAAATGAACGCCAGCAGTGCGCAAGAGAGGCTGCGTTGTCTGGCGAAACGTTTGTTGATTCCGCGCTCTCCGACATCCTTGAAGCGATCGAGTGGCCGTGCCATTACTTGGACTTTGAGACGGTTGCTACAGCCCTGCCGCTCTACGAGGAGCACGGCTGTCATCAGCAGGTACTCACTCAGTTCAGCATCCACCACCGGGACACATTCCAAGCAGAGGTACGCCACAGTGAGTATCTGGCCGATGCTTCGAAGGATTGTCAGAGGGAACTTGCGGAGAATTTGATCGCTGCACTGGCCGGTGGCGGATCCATCATAGTCTACAGTCACTTTGAGAAAACCCGCATCACCGCTCTGCGTAAAGCCTTTCCCGACCTGGACGAGCCGCTCCAGGAGCTTCTCAACCGGCTCGTGGACCTGTGTGCGATTGTCAGCAAACACGTTTATCACCCCGGGTTTAGGGGTAGTTACTCGATCAAGAAAGTCCTGCCAGCTCTTGTTCCGCCGTTGTCGTACGCCGCACTTGATATCCGAGACGGTGATACCGCGATCACCCGATTCGCACGCATGGCCAGAGGGAAGATCTTGAGTGATCAAGTAGAGCCCACACGCCGCCATCTGCTTGACTACTGCAAGATGGACACTCACGCGATGGTACTCCTACACGAAGCCCTCTACGAACTCGAGTCTTGTCTCATGCAAGATGAGCCTGAAGGAGGAGTTAGTTTCTCACACAAGATGAGCCTGAAGGGTGGGGGAGTGAGCATGCTGGGGATTGACCATCCACATGCAAGACGGCAAGACGCTGAGCCTGGAGCAGATACGGCAGTTTCTGGAGGCCAGCGATGAAATACGATTCAAGGGCAAAGGGCGTGCCGAGATCTACGCCTGGGTGGCGCAAACGCTGTGCCGGCAGCGCTACAGCGGGCAAGACCGAGCCGCCAAAGGACTGCTGCGGCAATATCTGGCCAAGATGACGGGACTGAGCCGGGCGCAGGTCACCCGACTGATCCGCCAATATCGGCAGAGGGGTGAGCTGGTACCTGCCCGCTATCGGCGGCATCGCTTTGCCGGCAAGTACACGGCGGCCGATATCGAGCGGCTGGCGGCCGTCGATGAAGCACACGAAACCCTCAGCGGCCCGGCCACGCGCAAGATCCTGCAGCGGGAATATCACAAGTACCAGCAGAGTGAATATGAGCGGTTGGCGGAGATCTCGGTGGCCCACATCTATCGACTGCGGCGGCACAGGGTGTACCGCCAGCGGCGGCTGCATTTCACCAAGACTCGGCCCAGCGCGGTGTCGATCGGCGAGCGGCGGCGGCCCAACCCGCGGGGCCAACCCGGCTACCTGCGAGTGGATACGGTACATCAAGGAGATCGCGACGGCGTGAAGGGCGTCTATCACATCAACGCGGTGGATGAAGTGACCCAGTGGCAAGTGGTCGGCGCCACGGCGGCCATTAGCGAAGCCTGGCTGGAGCCGTTGCTCAAGGCCATGCTGGAGCAGTTCCCCTTTCGCCTGCGCGGCTTCCATTCCGACAACGGCAGCGAGTTCCTCAACGGCACGGTGGAAAAATTACTGAACAAGCTGCTGATCGAACAGACCAAGTCGCGGCCGAGGCACACCAACGACAACGGCTTGGTGGAATCGAAAAACGGCGCCGTGATCCGCAAGCACATGGGGCATACGCACATCGCGGCGCCGCACGCGGCGCGCATCCAGCGCTTCTATCAACAGCACTTCAATCCCTATTTGAACTTCCACCGGCCCTGCGGACAACCCGAACTGCTGACCGACGCCAAAGGCAAGCAGAAGCGCGTGTATCGCCACTATCAGACCCCTTGGGAAACCTTCCAGAAGTTGCCGCGGGCCGCCGACTATCTCAAGCCCGGGCAGGCGATCAAGGCCCTCGACCGTATTGCTCAGGCCGAAAGCGACACTGCGGCGGCGCGGCGGATGCAACAAGCCAAGAGCAAGCTGTTTGCGAGTTTCGCATCCGCGAACCTGCCGCGCCGCGCGACGGGAGAAGGGCTGCGGAAATGACGGGCGATGGGAAACGAGGAAAACCAAAAACCGGTTTCCCTCGTTTCCCAACGCCCTTGGAAATCGCTCCGCGATTCCCACATTCCCACAGCCCCGACGACGATTCTCTCCCCTTCTTAACCAATCCCAGAAAGGAGCCCAGCGACTCAGTGCTCCCCTGCTTCTCCAGGCTCATCCTTCGATGAGAAAATGCTCGTTCTTCGCCCTGCTGTCGGCGCAATGTGAAAAGATCCCCTACAGAGCAAAGTAGAAAGATCCCCTTCGGGCGAGAGACGCTAGGGGGTGAACGAAATCGTGGGATTGAGCAAAGTGGAGCGGGACCGGTTGATTGTTCTGAGGCAAGTCAAGGAGGGGAAGCTGACGCAGGCAACGGCGGCACAGCAGTTGAAGCTGAGCGCCCGTTGGGTCCGTAAGCTGGTGAAGCGACTCCGCAAAGAGGGCGATCGCGGGCTGGCGCATCGGCTGCGAGGCCGGCCCTCGAACCGCGCGTACGACAACGAGCTGCGGCGGCGAGCGCTGGCTCTGATCCGCGAGCGCTACGACGATTACGGGCCGACGCTGGCGAGCGAGATGCTGGCGAGCGAGCATCAGATCGTGGTCAACCGCGAGACGCTGCGGCAGTGGATGAGCGGCCAAGGGCTGTGGAAGCCACGCCGGGCCAAGTTGAAGAAGGTGCACGTGTGGCGGCGGCGACGGCGTTGCCGGGGCGAACTGGTGCAATGGGATACGTCCGACCACGACTGGTTGGAAGGGCGCGGCCTGCGGTTGTATCTGGTGGCGATGATGGACGACGCCACGAGCGAGCTGACGGCGCACTTTGCCGTGTCGGACTCGACGGCCGAGAACATGCGGTTGTTGTGGCGGTATGTGGAGTTACACGGGCGTCCCGTGGAGGTCTACACCGACAAGGCCAGCCTGTTTCAACTCAACCGGCCGTTGCACCACAACAAGCATTTGGACGCGGCTCCACCGCCGACACAGATCGAGAGGGCGCTGGCCGAGTTGGGAATCGGAAAGATTCCGGCGCACTCGCCGCAGGCGAAGGGACGGATCGAGCGCAGTTTCCAGACGATGCAAGACCGCATGGTGAAGGGGTTGCGGCGAGCCGCGGCGAGCAGCATTGAGGACGCCAACCGTTATCTGCGGCAGGAGTTTGTGCCGCAGTGGAACGGACGGTTCAAGCGTCACCCAGCTGGACAGGCCGACGCCCACCGGCGCTTGCGCCGCGACCAGAATCTGGCCTCGATTCTCAGTCGCGTCGATCGGCGCGTGGTCGGCAACGACTACACGATTTCGTGGCACGGACGTTTGTATCAGATCCCGGCTGAGAAGGCCAAACCTCGGATGAGGAAGACGGCGGTGCGGATCGAGCAACGGCTTAACGGGGAATTATGGCTGCGTTGGCAACAGGGAGCGTTGCTGCTTCAAGAATGCCTGGAAGCCGACGGCACTCCAGCCCGGCCCACCGCCAAGGCGGCCCGCAAGACGCCGGCCAATAACAAACAACCTAGGAAGAGCAAGCGGCGCTGGATGGACGGCTTCGTCCTAGCCGATCCGGCCAAGCGCCGCGAGCCATTGCCCGCAACTCCAGTCGCCCTACGGGCTCCTTCCGCCGCGGGCAGCGGCCCATGATTCCGGCTTCAAGGGGAACTTCCTACTTTGCTCAATCAGGGGATCTTTCTAAATTGCGTTGACACACCATCGGCCAGCCGGTAACCGTCAACCCTCAACTCATACGTTAAGGGCCGGCTCTTCGGTGTCGGGGAGGAGCATAGCTCTCCGCCTGGCCATCTTCCGTTTGAGGCTCCAACTTGATTAACGGTGAGTTAGCCCGGTCCGCGCCCACGGCGTTCGGTGCCACTTTAGCGTGCGGAAACAAGTGCGTACTCGATTTCGCAACATCTATCTGCGGACTGGCGCGATGTAGTTCACTGCATGAGACTTAAGGTATTAGGGAGTATTTTCTATGCAAGATAGAATCTGTTATCCTGCGTGGTCGCCGGGACCCCGCCGTGCTTCGCGGGGCTCACTGCCGTGTTCTTCTTCGGTTTGAGGGTGCAGCCTTCGGTAGAGGAAGATGGATCAACCTGAGTGTTTCCTGAGTGCGGCGCTCAGGTAAACACAAGGTCGGAGAGGTTAAATCAGACCATGTTGTCCGTCATCCGAACCGAGGGCCTCTCCAAGGTGTACGACGGCGTAGAACCGATTCACGCCCTGCGGCCGCTCGACATCACGGTCGAGCCGGGCGAATTCGTCGCGATCATGGGGGCGTCTGGGTCGGGCAAGAGCACCCTGATGAACCTGATCGGATGCCTCGATACGCCGACGGCTGGATCCTACCGGCTCGACGGAGCCGAGGTCGGAGGACTCACTCGCGACCAAAGGGCCGACTTGCGCAACAGCAAGCTCGGTTTTGTGTTCCAAGGCTTCAACCTGTTGCCGCGCACCAGCGCCCTCGACAACGTTCTGCTTCCCTTGCTCTATGACCGCGCGGGTCGCATCCCGAATCCAGAGGAACGAGCGGTCGAAGCCCTGAAGCGAGTGGGGCTTTCGCACCGGCTCGACCACGAGCCGAACGAACTCTCCGGCGGACAACAGCAGCGCGTGGCGATCGCGCGCGCCCTGGTCAATGATCCGGCATTGGTACTTGCAGACGAGCCGACAGGCAACCTCGACACGCGCACGACGATGGAGGTGATGATGCTTTTTCAAGCCCTCAATGAGGCCGGCATCACACTGCTGATGGTGACGCACGAGCACGACGTCGCTTCCTACACACGCCGTGTGATCGAGCTGTGCGACGGCCGTCTTGTGCGAGACGAGCCCGTGCGGAATCAGCGCACCGCCAGCGCCGATCTCGCCGCCCGTTACGTTGAGGCCGAAGTCGGATGAAGTGGAAGAAGCTGTTTCGCGCCGCGATCGACAGCCTGCTCAAGAATCGTATGCGCAGTGTTCTGACCATGCTGGGAGTGATCATCGGCGTCGGCGCCGTTGCCATCTTGGTGAGTCTAGGCCAGAGCGCTCAAGCAGTGATCGAGGAGCAGATCACCGCCTTAGGATCGAACCTGATTATCGTCACGCCGGCCAAAACCAAGTCGAGAGGGTTCAGCGCGGGAGCGCGTACGGCAAATACGCTCACGCTCGAAGACGCCGAAGCGCTGGTCAGCCAAGGCACGGAGCTGTCCGGCGTTTCAGGCATGGTCGGGGCAGGCGGACAGGTGATCGGCGGGATCGGAAACTGGGCCACGAAGGTTCAAGGGGTTTCGCCCTCGTACCTCACCGTGCGCAGTTGGGAGCTTGCCGAGGGTTCCTTCTTCGGAGAGCGTGAGGTACAGGGCAGGGGGGAGGTGGCCGTCTTGGGCCAGACCGTCGCCGACGAGCTCTTTCCCGGCCAGAGTCCCTTGGGAGCGAAGATTCGCGTCCGCAACGTGCCGTTCCGCGTGATCGGAGTCTTGAAGAGCAAAGGCAGTAGCGGCATCGGCGGCAACGATCAGGATGATGTCGTGCTCGCCCCGCTAACCACCGTCCTCTACCGCCTCGCCGGCGGGCGCAATATCGGCGTGATTTTGGCCAGTGCGGCGGACGCAACCAGGATGGACCAAGCTGAAGCCGAGGTGCGCGGGATCATCCGCGCCCAACACCGTCTGCGCTCCCAGGAGGCGGACGACTTCCAAGTCCGGAACCAGGCCGAAATCATCGAATTCGCCGGTGACGCTCTGGGCGCGCTCACGGCCCTGCTTGGCGCGATCGCGGGGGTCTCGCTGGTTGTGGGCGGCATCGGAATCATGAACATCATGCTGGTCTCTGTGACCGAGCGCACACGGGAGATCGGTATCCGGTTGGCCGTAGGCGCGCGGGGGTCCGACATCCTCTCGCAGTTTCTCGTCGAGGCCGTCGTGCTTTGCGTGGTGGGCGGACTCGCCGGAACGGGGCTAGCGTTCGGCGTCGCGGCAATTGCCAGCCGGGCGACCGAGTACACCGTAACCGTCGGCTGGGATGTTGTCCTTTTGGCCGTCGGCTTCTCCGCGGCTATTGGGATATTCTTCGGCTTCTACCCGGCCCGCAAAGCCGCGCGACTCGATCCGATCGACGCCTTGCGGTACGAGTAGTCCTCTGCCGACGCTGGCTGCCGGCACTGCCGTGGCAGTGAGCCTGAATGCGACCTCTGCAGTGTTCGAGCAGGGCGAGCAGTAACAAGTCGCTGACCTGTGCATGCCTGTACTGACGTCCATCGAGTGCCAAATAGCTCAGCCAGGCTTCGGGGCGCTTGGCCGATACCCGAGCGGGCGTACTTCCAGACTCCTTCGGGAAAGGCCTTTCATAAGTTGGTTGAGTTGAGCGGGCTGTGCTCTTTGGTCTCATCGCCCCCATCGGAATCATAGCCTCTCGACGCCCGGCTGCGTGTGCCGCAAGGGCTCTACTGTTTCGGACACGCCGGTTCGGGGGACCGTGTGCATAGCTGTTGGCAACAACCGATGTCACTCGCTCCGTACCCGTAGTCGCCTCATCCCTCTTGTGAGACCCGGTTTGGGCTCTGTCGGCGGTCGGGTTCAAAGGCTTCGATCGCTGATTCTTCAATACAAAATTGATTCTCGGTAGCTATGCGATTGGAGCCCTTTCGCCCAGCAGCCTAGTTCACCGAACTGAACTCACTCGCCGCAAGCAATGTCTGCGCATAGCACGGCCATGCTTCCTCGCTCTGCTGCACGTACTCCAAGCCGATCCGCATCTCCGGTTCGGTAGGCAGACGGCCATAGACGAGTTCGTAAACGCGCCGGATCCGCGCCTTCGGATCATCACCCGCCTCGCGTGCCAAACGCTCGGCAAGCGCCTTCGCCTGATTCATCACGAAGCTACTGTTCAGAAAGTACAGCCGCTGCATCGGCCCCACCGTTGTGGCCCGCATCGTACTCGTGCTATTCGGATCGGGGAAGTCGAACAGCGTCATCGTCCGGTCCGTCTCCGTGCGGCTCACCGTGCAGTAGACGGTCCGGCGGTGATTATCGTCAGCGAAATCGGCGGGTGGTCCGCCGGCATCACTTTCAATCGTTCCCGCAACGGCCAAAATGGCGTCACGCAACGCTTCAGCGTCGAGCCGTGCCACCAGGTTCGCCCGCCACAGCAGCTTGTTGCCGGGGTCCTTTTCCGCGTTCTTCGCGATGGACTCGGTACCGCGCTGGTACGTAGCGGACAGCATGATCTCGCGATGCATCGCTTTGATCGACCAGCCGCTCTCGACGAATCGCGCCGCGAGATAATCCAGCAACTCGGGATGCGTGGGGCGCTCGCCGAGTTGACCATAGTTGCTCGGCGTCCGAACGATTCCGCTCCCAAAATGATGCCGCCAGATGCGGTTCACCATAACGCGCGGCGTCAGCGGGTTGCCGGGATCTACGATGTGATTCGCCAGATCCAGACGACCGCTCCCATGAGTAAACGGTTCCCGCTCGCCCTCACTCAAGATTTGCAGAAATCTCCGCGGCGCTAGTTCACCGAGGTCGTCTTTGTCCCCGCGGACGTGTACTTGTAGATCTTTAATCTTCTCCGCATCCTTGTATCCATGAACGAAGGGATACGGTTCCGGTAGAGCTTCCTCGAGCACCTTAAGCTCGGACCGTAGATTGTCGAGATGGGCCTGCCACATCCCGCTCAAGAAACGTTCGATCGAGTCCTCTTCCTTCTCGCCGAAATAGAACACACCGCCGGCGTGGTCAAAACCGTCCTTGCGGAACGGCTCGGAAGCGAGATCGCGCCACAGATACCACTTCTTCAATCCCAGGAATTCCAGGTTCGTATACTGCCGCGTCCGCTCGTCCGCGACACCCTTTGCCCCGCCCAGCTTGACGTAGTTGCGGTCTTCGATCCCATACTTTTCCTTGTGAATCTCAAGGACCAGATCCTCCGTCGTCCGCGCCAACGCCTGTGCTTCCTGCAGCGAACCGCCGCGCTCGACCATCGCGTCCCATTCGTCCAAGAACTGATGCTCTTTTTCGGACTTGAGGTAGGTCACCCAGCGATCGAGAATTTCCGCGTCGAGCCCGGCTTCTTTCGCCTTGGCATCGGCCGGCGGACCGCCGGCCTGCATCACCTGCCACGCCGCAACCATGTACTCATCCGTTTGCACGAATAGGACATCGACCAGTTGCTCGGACTGTTCCTTGATGAAGTTCTTGATGGCTGCCTTCTGGTCGGCAATCGCCTTTTCGGCCTTTTTGTAGGCCTTCACCTGCTCTTCGGGCGCTAGCGGATACTCGTGATAGGCGCTACTCGAAAACACCCCCTGCAGCGAGTAGAAATCTTTCGTGGGGATCGGGTCGTATTTGTGGTCGTGGCATTGCGCGCAGCCGACCGTGAAACCGAGAAACGTCCGCGTTACCACATCAACCCGGTCATCCCCGCGCGGCGAAAGCGCCAGGAAGCCGAGCCCGGCCAGGTGCTTCTCCTTTTCACCCTCCGGTAAATGGTCAGCGGCCAACTGTGCCCTCACAAATTGGTCGTAGGGTAGATCGTCGTTGAAAGCCTGAATCACCCAGTCCCGGTAGCGAAACGCATTGGGATAGGGCGCGTCCGTGCGCGTGCCGATCTTGCCGTCTGAGTAGCGCGCAAGGTCCAACCAATAGCGGCCCCAGCGTTCGCCATAGCGCGGTGACGCGAGCAATCGTTCGACCACCTTCTCGAAAGCTTCCGGAGACGCGTCGGCAAGGAAGGCGTCGATCTCTTCCGGGGCCGGCGGCAGGCCGATCAAATCGAAAGTGGCGCGGCGAATCAGCGTGCGCCTGTCCGCCAACCCAACGGGCTTGAGGCGATTCGCAGCGAGCTTCGCCAGAACGAAACGATCCACGGGCTTGTGGACCCGTCCCTTGCCGTCCATCTTCGGAAACGCGGGCTTTGTGACCCGCTGGAACGACCAAAACTTCCGCTGTTGAGGAGTGATCTCGTACTTTGTACTTTCCACCGCGTCGGGAATGAGATCTTCATCCGGCCAAGCCGCACCGTCCTGAATCCAAGCCTCCAGCGCTTCGATCTTCTTACCGTCGAGTTGCTCGCCCGAGGGCGGCATCTTTAGACGGTCATGCTCGTGGCGGACGACCTGAATCAATAAACTCCCCGGCGCGTTACCCGGGCGAATCGCCGGCCCCGAAGCCCCGCCCCTAACCGCGCTGTCTCGCGAATCAAGGCGCAAACCGCCCATCTTAGTCTTCGTATGGCAGGCGTAGCAGTTCTCGGCCAGCACGGGCCGAATCTTGTTCTCAAAGAACTCGAGTTGCTCCGCTTCCCCCGCCCACGCCGCGCCGACAGCAATAGTAAGCACCAACCCAATCGATCGAAGAATCATCGCCCCTCTGCTGGCCAATCTACCAACGGGCCCTGGCACTGTCAATCAGAGCTTGTCCCGACGCCCCGGCCCGTCCGCCGCCGGATAGCTCTTCCAAAGTGGGGGGAGGAAATCATAGGTCTCGTGCATCCAGTCGCTGAGCTTGTATTCAAGATCCCGCCGCACCTCACGCAACTCCGGATCCGTCGCCCGATTATGGAACTCGCCCGGGTCGCTCTCCAGGTCATACAACTCGATGATCGGCCTCGTTGGTTCGAGCAACTGCCGATGGTGGGGTTTCAGCGCGCTGCCGTCGCCCTTCCATTTCTCCTCCATGTACGACTCCCACGAAAGCGACCGCTCCAGGTCGGACGCCGGGCGGTACGGGAACCTGGGCTGACTATTGAAGATCAGCTTGTGCCGTTGCGTGCGAACAGACCGGCTCGGGTCCAGCGTATTGTGCCAGTTCCTCTCCGCGAACACCGCGTCCCGGAGCGGCGCTCTCGGGTTTTCGAATACTGGCAACAGGCTTCGGCCGCGCATCTTCTCTGTCGGCGTCGCCCCCGCCATAGCGAGCCAAGTCATCGGCAGATCGATCGCTGACATCAGCGCCTTGGTGACGCTCCCCGGCTTAATCCGCCCCGGCCAACGCGCCAGCGTCGGCACCTTGATGCCCGGGTCATACAAGCTTCCCTTGGCGCGCGGAAACGGCATCCCGTTGTCGCCCATGAAAATGACGAGAGTGTTCTCGGCCACTCCGTCCCGGTCAAGCAGGTCGAGCACTTCGCCGCATTCCGAATCCATGCGCGCGATCTCGTCGTAGTAGAGCGCGATGTCTTCCCGCACCTTCGGCGTGTCCGGCAAAAAGTCCGGCACCATCACCTTTGCCGGATCGTGCGGCGGCGAGAATGCGCCCTTGCGATACGGCCGATGCGGGTCCGTGAAGCCTACGTGCAGGAAGAATGGCTTCCCCGTAGGCCGTTTGTCAAAGAACTCGCTAAACGGAACTTTCGCCGGGCGATAGAAATCGAATCGCTCGTTGAACGCATCGCCTTGATGCACCTTCCGGTAGGCGCCCGTGTAGTAGCCGGCATCTCGAAGTCCCTCCACGAAGCTCGCTTCCCATTCGGGATAGGGCGTATGCAAACGGCTCGTGCCGATCGTATGCGGACTGCATCCACAGAAAATCGCGGAGCGGTTCGGGCTGCACTGCGGCGACGCCACAAAACCGTTGTCGAACCGCATTCCGTCGGCCGCCAAACGGTCGAGGTGAGGTGTGTGAATCGCCGAGTTTCCGTAGCAACCCAGGTCGGGCATACTGTGATCGTCAGAGATCAGAAAGACGATGTTAGGGAGGGCACTTGATTGAGCGAAGGCGGGCCCCTGCGACAACGCTGGGCTGAGCGCCGCGCCCGCAAGCCCTTGCAGGGCGTCCCGCCGGGAGGGTTGTTGGGAACGCATGAGCCGAATCTTAGCAGTTGTCACGGGCGGACCTGGGTCTATGCGTCCATCCCAACAGCCGTGTGCTTTAATGATGGTTGACACTCGGCGGCTCGCACCTGGAAGCAATGTGACACGGCTTGAAATCGGGCCGCGCGGGGAGTGTTAAACGTGCCAGCCGCGGCCCTATTATTTCTCGTACTCTCACCGCTTCAGCTCGTCGACCGAACCAAAGAAGTCAACTCACCCGCAACGGCTCAGCAAGACCTTACGCACGAGAAAAGAGCGGACATCTTCATGGCGCGCAAGATGTACCGCGAGGCCATCGAGAGATATCAGTTGGCCATTGAGGCCGAACCCGCCTCGGCGCCGCTCTACAACAAGCTTGGCATCGCATACCACCAGCTCTATCGCTTCGAAGATGCCAAGCGGTACTACCAGCGGGCGATCCGCCTGGATCGGACTTTTTACCGGCCCATTAACAATCTCGGCACCGTCCATCACGCCGAGCACCGCTACAAAAAGGCCGCCAAAACCTACCGCAAGGCGCTTAACATCTCACCTAACGTGGCCTCGATTCACAGCAATCTCGGCACCGCGTATTTCAGCCGCGGCAAACTGAAAAAGGCGACCGAAGAATTCCTAGTCGCTCTGCAGCTCGATCCCAAGGTATTTGAACACCGGGGGCGTTCCGGTTCGTTACTCATGGAGCGATCTGTCGAGGACCGCGCGAAGTATCACTTCTTCATGGCAAGAGCCTATGCGTCGGCCGGGATCTACGATCGTGCCCTGCTTAATCTGCGGCGGGCCTTCGAGGACGGCTACCGCAAACCCCGCAAGGTTCTCGAAGACCCGGTCTTCGCGCCGCTGCTGGATAACACCGAGTTCCAAGCGCTCGTCGGCGTCGGCCCCCAACAGGCGGCCCGCTGAACTCCGTCCACTCACGCTGGACGTAACCGCATAGAAATGGCCGAAGAGACGACCGAGGCGCCGCCGAGCACATCCCGGCGGGCCAACATCATTGTGATCGTCGTGGCCGTGATGTTTGTCGTTGTGCCGTTCCTGTTTTGGCGCGATACGTGGTTCGGGCGGGAACTCACCGACGACGAAATCCGTGAGTACCTGGCGGAGACGGACCAGCCCCGCAAAGCGCAGCACGCCTTGGTTCAAATCTCGGAACAAATGGCGGCCGGCGACGCGCTAGCCGACCAATGGCGCCCAGAGATTTTGAAGCTGGCTGGTCACGGCCTCGCGGAGATCCGTGTAACCACCGCTTGGGTGATGGGTCAGGACCGTGAGAACGAGGCGTTCCGCGCCAAGCTTCTCGAAATGCTCGACGACCCGGAACCACTCGTGCGCCGCAACGCCGCGCTCTCGCTCGCGGGCTTCGCCGACGCGGCGGGACGACCAGTGTTACGCGCCATGCTACGTCCCTTCACGGTTACGACGCCACATGCGGGAACGCTCCAGAACCGTTTGGAGCCCGAGGATTCGGTCGATCAAGGCACGCTTTTGGCCCGCATCGAACAGCCCGGCGCGGAGGAGGAGGCCGAAGTTCGCTCGCCCGTGCCGGGTATCGTTAAGGAGCGGCTGCTCGCCGATGCTTCGCAAGTGGCCGTCAGCGACGGCATCATGGTGCTCGACCCCAGCGCCGATCACGTCTTCCAGTCACTGCGAGCACTTTTCATCGTCGGGACGGAGGAAGACCTCGACGATGTTCGGGTGTTCATGCGGCCCCGCGAGGGCATGCCGGAATACATCGCTCAGCAAGCTCGGTTGACGGCGGACGAGATCCGCAGGCGCGGTGGCTCGCCCGTCTCACCACCGGGCGGTCGAAGCACACCCTAGACCGCACCGCGACTTCGTTGCGTTTGCTCGCCGGAAATTTCTCCTACGACAGCTATGGCCTCATGTCCTGAATGCGACAAGGAATTGCCCTGGGGAACCGCCTTTGGTCCCGGCCGTAACATTGGCCCCCCCGACAAGCGACAGCTTGACTGCCCCTACTGTGGTGCGCCCCTTGAGCCGCTTCGCTGGACGGGTCTGGCGGTCTTGGCGGTCGTATTGGGGCTAATGATGTTGGCAGGCAAGGTGTTGGGACCGCTCATTGATTGGAAGGTCCTGGTCATAGTCGGTACGATTGGTCTCCTCCACCATGTGCTGGCTTGGCGAAAGTGGCGCGCGAAGAAGCGGAGCACTCTTCCTCGGCTATAGTCTGCACAACCCCGGATCGTCCGGAAACTCGACCATCTACTCGGGGTACAATTCGCCTCTATGGTCGCCGCTTGGATTCCCCGTCAGTTACTTGGTTGGGGGCTCCTTGCGTTTCTGCTGGGTTGTAGCGCATCCCGACAGCAGGTGGCTACTCCCCCCCCTCTGAACCTAAAGGCGGGCGGCGAGCAGTTTCAGAGTTATTGCGCGGCCTGCCATCAATACGACGGACAAGGCATGGGGGAAGCGCCGCCCCTGGTTGACTCGCCCTGGGTAACCGGCCCCGAGGAGCGCTTGATCAAGATTGTCTTGCACGGGGTGCGGGGCGCGATGGAGATTCACGGCGAAACCTACGATCGCGAGATGCCGGGCTTCGGGAGCATCTTATCGGATGCGGAGGCGGCTTCTTTGCTCTCGTTTGTACGCGAGAGCTTCGGTGCAACAGGAAAACCGATTTCGGCCTCGACAGTAGGCAGGGTTCGCGCAGCGAACGGGAGTCGGACGGACTACTGGACCGTCGAGGAACTGTTGACCGTCCCCTGATGCGTCTTACTTTCGTCCCAGCCCGAACTCGTTACCCATCTCCACAACTTTGCCGTCGCGGAAGT
Source organism: Bryobacterales bacterium (assembly GCA_965206655.1). Taxonomy (GTDB): domain Bacteria; phylum Acidobacteriota; class Terriglobia; order Bryobacterales; family UBA6623; genus JAPPLB01. The sequence goes on from CBDBKC010000036.1 coordinate 279,275, forward strand.
GGACCTCTAGAAACTTCGAGCCGCTCACCGGTTTGCCGCGTTCGTCCTTCAAGGTCGCGACAAGTTTCTTGGTCTTGACGTCGAAGACATCCGGGGCATGCGACCAAGCGTACTTGCCGTCGAGACTGAACGTAACCCAGCCGTGGCCCCCTTGCGACAGTTCAACGTGGCCCTTCGGGGTCGGCGGCATTTTGGTGGCGTCAAAGATGAAAAGCTTCTCGCCTCGCTGGTCGCTGATCCACAGTTCGGTTTCATCGGGTGTGAGGCCCGCGCCGTGGGTGCGGTGGGGAATTTTTTCTCCGTTTTCTTCCACGAATACGCGGTGCAAGGCCTTCCCTTTCTCAAGATCAACGACATCGAAACCGACGTGGTTGCCCAGACACACGTAACCGATCTTCTGTTGACTATCCAACGTGTAAGGGAAGATGCCGCGTTCGCCGACGTCTGGGATCTGGCGGATCATTTGGTCGGTAGCTGTATCGAAAATCGACAACATGGTTCGCGTGCCGAGATAGACGCGCTTGCCGTCGAGGCTCACGATGCTGTTGTGGGCTTGGGGGCCCACGTGGATACGTTTGATGAGTTCGCCGGTGTCGCCGTTGACGACCAGAAAACCGCTGTCCGCGCCCGAATACCACCAGCCCGTTGGCACGTAGATCTTCTTGCCGTCCATCGTGATGGAGGAGCGGTCCGCGCCGCCATCATACGTCTTCTCCCACACTACCTTCTCGGTTTCGAGATCGAAAGCGCCAACGCGCCGATTGGTCGATGAATAGTAGACGCTGTGGGTCTTGAGGTTGCCCGCGAAACCGCGCAGACCCTCTTCGAAAATCGGGATGTCGATGCGGCGGGCGAGCTTGTGTCCGTCGTCAATATCGAAGACCAGAATGCCGGCCCCCTCGGCACGGCCCTCCTGCTGCGCGCCGTCGGGCGTGCTCATGTAGAGGTAGCGTTTCGTGCCCGATTGCCCGAACGCGAGGACGGAGGACAACAGAACAGCCGTGAACAATGCAGCGAGTCGTCGCATGGCGGAATTGTACTGCCGCACGAGCTGAGAATCAAGCCTTCGTCTCAGGCCGCCTGATAGTTCATAGCCCCAGGTAGGCGGCAAGAGCCTGGACGTTCCGAGCGAAAGTCTGCGAGCGAATCACCTTCTCGGGAGGAGCAATCTCTCCCGGGAAGACTCGGACATAGTCATCCTGCGCGACACGATGCACGCTGTCCCCGATCGTCAGGGTCATGTCTTCGGCGGCGAAGAGTTGGAGGATTCTGTCCGTGGGATCAACGACTCCTTCCTCGACCCACGAGCCCTGCTCCGTGAGTGTGGCGACAGCTTCGGCGGCACGCTCCCGAATCTCATCCTCGGTCGGGCTCGTGTCAGCATCGCGGCTCCAGGGGGAGAGCCCGCTGAGACGGTCAGGGCGTCGAAGGGTGGAGGGATCGGCGTCTTTCACGCGCTCGTACTCGGATCGGATGGCCGGGAACTCGTCTCCGCGCGTCAGCACACCATAGTGAGTAATCACGGATTCATCGCTGTAGCTCACTTTGTAGCCATCGAGTAGCACGCTCGAACGCCCCTCAACGTTCACGCGAGTCCCCTTCGTGATGTAGAGCGGTTTGTTCGTTTTGAGCTCGTAGAAGCGCGCCATGCAGATCGAACCCGGAGGACAGGCCCGTGCACGGTACTTCGAAGGGTTGTCACTCGGGGCCAAAACGGACTTTTCGTAGTAGTCGAGGGCGCGGGGGATGGGCTCCAGGTATTTCTTCTTGCCTGTCTCGCGGTACAGCAGCAGCAAGGTCTTGAGAATCCCCTGCGACTCGCCGCCGGTCACCGAGGGTGGCTCGAAGATGCGCGCCCACGCCGGGTGCATGTCGGCGTCATATTGCTGTGCCCAGCCCGGCTGCGGATCGGGCATTTGCGCCAGCAGCATGAAATCACCGCCCCGCTCCGCGGCGGCTTGGTACTTCGGATCGTCGTAGATGCGCGCCGCTTCGAGCATCATGTCGACCACATCGGAAACGGAGTTGTCATTGAAGGTGTAATGGCCGCGGTAGTCGGGGCCGGGCCACTCGCGTGACCATGATTCCGGATAGCTCGCGCGGGAGACGCGATGCTCGGAAGGATTAGGAAATGTGTTGTAGCGTTGCGGCCAGGCGCCGTTGGGATACTGCGCGTGGATGAGACTCTCGAGTGCGTTGAGCGTGGCCTCGTGAATCGACTCATCCGCGAAGTCGAGTTCGCGGTCGACCCGCATCATCAGACGCAATGCGGCTTGCGTAACATTGTCGTCAAGCGTGCTGGCCGGGCGTCCGCCTTCGACGGCGGACTTTACTTTGAATCCGTCACAGTTGCCCTCCGAGCGATAGGGGTAGTCTTTCCGTGCTTCCGGGTCAAACTCGATGATGTAGGTCCAGCCGCCCGAGCAAATCTGTCCGCGAACAAGGGCCTGCGCGGTCTCGCGCGCCGCCTCGAGGTAGAACTTATCGTTCGTGGCGGCATACGCGTCAAGGTACGCCATGCCCACAATCGGCGTGCCTCCGCGCTGTACAGTTGCTTGGGTCAAGCCCCGAGCTTGCTCAGACCGCCCATACGTCAAATCCTGGCTGTAGATGAAGTGGTAGGCACCTTCCACTGAGACCTCGCCGCGGTAGAAGGCCGTGGCGCGATGCAGGGCCGCGGCCGCGGTTTCCGGCGACAGAGCGGCGGACGGTTCTTCGGTCCCCTGCGGCGCGCACGCACAAAGGGTCAGCAGCGCGAGTGAGATAAGACCCGCACCGCGCGGGGTCAAAAACCTTGAACAGTTGAACAGTTGCATGGAAGACAGTCTCCGGAGGCCCGACATCGGGCGCCGGCCCAGTATGGGCCGAGACGCTTCACCGAGTCAAGGAGCGAGATCCTCGCCACGTAGTGAAACATGCAGGTAGAGGTTCAAACGGATCCCAAACCTGACCGATATGATTCGTAGCGCCATCCCGCGCCGACCCGTGACCAGTGAACTCCAAAACCGCCGCGAGACAGAGCGATCCTTGTGTTCCGAACTTGTCAGGATTACTTACCGTGACCAGCACGGCGAAACACGCGATCTCGCCGGACTACTTGAGGATGTGAGCCGTCGTGGCCTGTGCATCAGTCTCTCCCTTCCGGTGAGCGCCGGCGTCGAAATCCAGTTCGAGTGTGATGGGTTCGCCGGAAAGGCAAGCGTGGAGTACGGCAACCTCGGAGACTACAGTTATTTGGTCGGGGCGGCGTTCCTTGACGGCCTCGAATGGGACGAGTCAATCTGGCGTCCCCGCCACTTGCTGGCCCTGACCGCGCCTCGTCAGTAGCCAGTCCTAGTCGGCCTTCTTCACTTCCCGAGCAGCGGGTCGACTCGCTCCACCACGCCATCTCGATACGTAACCCGAATGGGTGCGATACCCGCGTCCGCGCCAAGCTCGTAATCGACAATTCGAACCGTCGAGTGCATCGTCGCTTCGATAATCTTGCCCGCGCCAACCGCGAAGACCACCTGGTACTCGCTCATGCCTGTTTCCACCTGGTGGGCCTCGACCTTTTGCCAATCTTCGTCCGACCAATGCGAGAACAATTCTCGGGGATCCTCCAGGAGAAAGATCTCGTCGACGAAGAACTGCCCGCCGGCGCCGATGGTGATGCTGACTGTCTTCCCTTCTTTCTTGAAAACGAGACGGACCTCCCGACCCTCTTGCCGCACACCCGTCGGTACGATCTTTTCGAGTGGCCCTAAGACACCTTCGCCGGGTTGATAGCCCCAGCGGTAGCCTTCCTTGATCCACAGCTCTTTGCCGATGAGCTTGCGCGCCGACCGTAGATCGCTGACGTACGATCGAGGCGGGTAGACATACAGGTCCGGATGAATCTTCCGGGTCGGCCCGGTTTCGCGCCGCAGCGTAGGCCGCGAAATACGCTCGTAGATGTTCGTTCCGAGAAACACCGCGGCGATGATCAAGCCAATGCGCAACGCGACGCGAACAGGGCCCACCCAGCCCTGAGGCTTGACCCTGTCGCTATCGAGCAGATTAGACACTGAACGTAAGACCGCCCAAGCGCCGCCCCGGTTTCAAGCGGCCCATCCCACGGGCGTTCATTTGTAGCACATGTGCAAAACCGAGATGCCACCACCAAGAGACAACGCCTCGACACGGCGAAAGCCCGCCTCGCGCGCGGCGGATGAAAGTTGGTCCGGCGTGAGAAACTTCTCGACCGAGTTCTGCAAGTAGGAGTACGCACCGCCGGAGCCCGAGATTGCGTTGCCGATGCGCGGTAGCACATGTCGAAAGTAGAAACCAAACAAGGGCGCTAGGAGCGGCACTGTGGGCCGCGAAAATTCCAGAATTGCGAGGCAGCCGCCGGGCCTGGCAAGGCGGGCGAATTCGCGCAGCCCGGCGTCATAGTCGGCGAGATTGCGAAAGCCCCAGGCGATTGTGATCAGGTCGAAAGACGCATCAGGGGCCGGCACTTTGAGAGCGTCAGCCTCGAGTAGCCGTATTGGCCTTGACTTCCGAATAAGCTTGCGGCCCGCCGCCGCCAGCATCGGGCGGCTAAAGTCAGCGCCGGTGACGGGAGTCGCGGCGCCACCGCACAGGCGCGTGCGTTCACGATCCAACGCGAGAACGAGGTCGCCGGTACCGCAACATAGATCGACCACCCGCGCCTCGGGCTTCTCCAAATAGGGCCGGGCTTTCCGCACGAGAGCGCTCCGCCAATGTTGGTCGATCCGCAGCGACAGTAGACGATTGAGGAAGTCGTAGCGCGGCGCCACGCGTCCGAACATCTCCCGAATCTGCCGTGAAACGGCAGGCTGATTCGCGGGGTCGACCCCGGCCGGCGTGGCGCCGCGGGTCATGAGGACGCGAGCGGCTGCATCGACGCGCTCAGGTTCGTCCAGGAAAGATCGAGCGCCTTCCGCGCCGCCTCGGTCACAAGCCTTACGTTGGGATCGCGGATGACTTCCACCTCGCCGATTCCTGTCGGAAGCACAAAATGGACTTTGCCGCCGATCGTCTTCTTGTCACCAGCGATGCGGGCGACCAGATTCTCGGCCCCGATCCCCTCCAGCCGAGGGATGGGGCCGTACGAAACGATGGTCCGCTCGATCATCTCCCGTTCTTCCGTCGAAATCATGTCCAGCGATTCCGCGAGAAACCCCGCCGCGATCATTCCATAGCCGACCGCCTCGCCGTGCAGCAAGCGCCGGTACTCCGTTTCCGCCTCCAGCGCGTGACCCAGGGTGTGACCGTAATTGAGGATGCGCCGCAGCCCGCCTTCTTTCTCATCACGGCCCACGACATCAGCCTTGATGGCGACAGACTCTCCGATGATGGCTTCCAGTAACTCTGGATCGCGCGCCAAGATGCGGCCGCGTTCGTTCGTCATCGAATCGAAAAGCGAGCGGCTGCGGATGATGCCGTGCTTAACGACCTCGAACAGGCCCGCGCGGTACTCTCGGTCCGGCAGAGTGGTCAGGGTTTGCGGGTCCATTACGACAAGCCGCGGCTGGTGAAATGCGCCGACGAGGTTTTTCCCTTTCGCGAGGTTAACGCCGGTCTTGCCTCCAACTGCCGCGTCAACCTGCGCCAGCAACGTCGTCGGAACCTGAATCACGTCAACGCCGCGCATATAAGCGGCGGCGACGAAACCGGCGACATCGCCCACAATGCCGCCCCCGAAGGCAATCACGCAGGCGGAGCGGTCAGCGCCGGCCGCGAACATCTCCTCGCACAAGCGCTCGACCTCCCCCAGACGTTTGCGTTCCTCGCCGCCCGGGTAGAGTAAAAGCGTCCAGTTTAAATCGCCCAGGCCTTGCTCCAGCCGTGCGCCTTGATGTCGCCAGGCTTGCTCATCGGCAATGACGAAAACCCTCCGGTGACCAACATGGGGGCCAATATACTCGGCGGCGCGCTCCAAACCGCCCGCATCAATGACCACGTCATAGCCGCGGTCCGGCGTCTCAACGAGAACGCGTTGCATCGTCTTTTTGTACCACGCTTGCTTGAGGAGTTCCCTTTCGACTAGTGTGGCGCGGGGCCCATTCCATTGAGTTCCGTGCGAAGATTGCACGTGCTGCAGAAGCTTTGCGTGCTTGCATGTGTTTCATATGGAAGGACTTACAAAAGACAGCTTGACATTGGATTCGAACATAGGGTAGCCTAACAACGAGGTGTCCGTAAGCGTGTCCTTTCGGGGACTGCTCCCACGCGTTGTAATCTACGCTGACACCGTAAATCGGGATGGGAGCTAACCGGGAACCGCAGGAGCCACCTGGCAAGGAAAAGTCGCTGCCGGGACTGTGGATTAGGCTTGAGTTGGCCAACTTGGGCCCTTTCCCTCCTGTCGGTGTGTTCGCGACTGAGAATAGCAGATCTGGGCAGGGATAGGTCCTAGGCCTATCCCTCCCAACTATAACTCTGTTAGTCGCGAAGGGACCGACATGATTCCGATTGAAGACGTGCAAGAGCGAGTCCTCGCGCTTGCTGAAGAATCTCCTACCAAAACCATTGCCGGTGGTCGGCTCGCTGAACTGCTGAAGCACCATCTGCCGGGTTTCACTGTAGGCTCGTACGGCACCAAGAGCCTCCGTGCATTCATCCGACAGCATCTTGCGGGAAAGCTCGATGAGGTGGCGAAGGTTGGCGCCGACATCGTGTATGGCCTTCCCGGAGCGATTCCACCACAGACTCAAGTACGGGCGACCTCCAAGGGACGGACGATCCCCCAGGAGGTGCTCAGAGTCTATAGGAGTCCTAACGCACGCTTCGAGTTGCATGCCAATCGTGACACTGGAGAGATTCGGGCCCAGCCGGAGGGCTCTCCAATCCAGGAACCGTGCGTGCGAATCAACCGAGCCACCCCAGACTTTCTTCGGCAGGTTGCGAAGCACTTCACATCACGGATGCCGGACGATAATCACGACCGGCTGATGCGGGTCCTGGATGAGTACCCGCACGCATGGTGGCCGGCATTCTCAAGCCATCTTCGCGAGAAGAACCTCTACCCGGCGTGGGCGGCTTTCAAGGACCAGCAGTTACGCTCCAAACTTGAAGCGGAGCTTTGCAGCCAGGGCGTATCGCATTCTAACACATCTGACGAACAGGATTCTACCCTGGATGAGGAACGCAGACCACCGGAGTTCCCGCGTCGCGCCGGCAGCGGCCCGGATGAGTTCTCCGACGACTTGCGAGACGTAGTCATTAGAGCTGTTCAAGGACTTCCGCTCTCCGAGTTGCGCAACCTAAGGTTGCCGGTTGGGGACGTCTACGACGCCCTGAAGCATCGCCGCTGAGTTGGACTATGCGAAATGAGAGTCGTTCTCATGGTGGGGTTCTACGATCCCGTGCTCGTGCACTTGCAGAAGGGGTACGCCTCTCTGTTGCAGGATCACTCGATCATGTGGATTGGCACGATCGGTCCACATGGCGATGGCGACATTGCGAACTTTCGTGCTTTGCTCTTCGACAGACTCGCAAAAGGGTTCACCGAGATTCTTGTCGTAGCTGTCGTACGCCGAGGCCAGGAGAAAGGCTACGGCGAACGCATCAGCGATATCATTAAGCGGGCCAAGAGTCGGTACGCGAATGTTGCGATCGACCTCAAACGGTTTACATTCGCCGCAGGAACTGAGGTCGAAGGAGAGATCCAGAAGTTCTTGGGGCTCTCGGCTGCTGCAGAAACAGTATTCCCTTCAACCCTAGCCGACTTGGAAGGATGGTACAGGGAAGAGCTGTCCGAGAGGCTCTTGATTCTTCCTGGAGCACTTCATGAAGCGAAGAGTTCTCCCTTCGAAGATGTCAACTTGGTTTACACGAGTTTGAAACTCCTCGCAGAGGAGTACTGGGAGCTTCGGGTCAACGGAGGTCTCGATCGCAAACGCAAGTGGCATTCAGAGCTGAAAAACCTTGGTTTGACGGTCGCCCCATCGATCTCAAAGTCTCGGGCGGGCGAACAGCGCCGTGAGTACTACGTCAAGTACCCGGTCGGGAGCCCGCCAGGGAATACGAAGTTCCTTGAACAGCATTTGAAGAAAGGGAACGATCGTGACCAGAGATTCTGCTTCAGACTTTACTTCTTCTGGGATAAGAAGAAGCGCCTCGTCGTGGTCGGTTGGTTGCCGAGCCATCTTGGCACTCGAGCTACCTACTGAGTCCCGCATAATATAGGGTAACCTTTTGTAATGGAGCGACGTCTTTTGGATATGGGTTTTCCAAGAGGCGTGAAGCGAGACTTTGCGGCGCTGGAGAAGCGGTGCATCGAGGCGGTGCGGCTGGTCGTGGAAAAAGGACTGAGCCAAGCTGAGGCGGCGCGTAGAGTCCAAGCCGCCCAACAAAGCGTCAGCGGCTGGGTGCAGCGTTACCGCGAAGACGGCCGAGCCGGGCTAGCCAAAGCCGGTCGCGCCGGCCGCAAGCCGTTGCTGAGCGCCGCGCAGCTCGCCGAGCTGGAAGGGCTGCTGCTCGAAGGACCCGAAGCGCACGGCTTCCCGACACCGCTGTGGAGCTGTCCGCGGGTGGCGCGGTTGATCCGCGACCGTTTCGGGGTGCGCTACCACGAAGGCCACGTCTGGAAGCTACTGCGGGCGCTGCATTGGAGCCCGCAACGGCCGGTCGGCAAGGCCCGCGAGCGCAACGAGGAAGCGATCCGCGCCTGGAAGAAACAGACCTGGCCCGCCATTAAAAAAAAGCCCAAAAACAGGGCCGCACGATCGTCTTCATCGACGAAAGCGGACTGAGCCAGAAGCCACATCGCTGCCGTACTTGGGCGCCGCGCGGGCAGACGCCCGTACTGCAGTTCAACTTCAACTGGAAGAAGCTCTCGGCGGCGGCCGGAATCACTTTCCACAACTTCTATTTCCGTCTCTATCCCGACGCCATCCGCGGTCCCGAGGTGATCGATTTCCTCAAGGCGCTGCTGCGCCACATACAACGTCCGTTGCTGATCGTGTGGGATCGCTTGCCGGCGCATCGCAGCGCGTTGGTGCGCGAGTTCATCGCGTTGTCGCAGGGCCACATCGAGACCGAGTACTTGCCGGGCTACGCCCCGGAGCTGAATCCGGTGGAATACATCTGGGCCTACTGGAAGCAGCACGAGTTGCCCAACGTCTGCCCCAACGACTACTGGGAGCTCGACGAGCGGGCACGCACGACCTTGCGCCGCATGCGCCGCAAACGGCGCTTGATCGCCGCCTTTTGGAAGCAATCTTCTTTGTCGTTCGATTAACTGAATATTATGCGGGACTCAGTAGGTCCTAGATACGCGTTCGGAATGCGGCCCGTTCGTCGTGAAGTGGCTTGATACCATGGTCGCGAACACACCAGGGAGGTCGACCATGTCGAACAGCCGCCGTGATTTCGTAAAAACCGCCGCTGGGTTTGGAGTTGCCGCCGGACTCGCTTCCGCCGCGCCCGAAGGGGATCTGCCCAAGCGCAAGCTGGGTAAGACCGATATGAACGTCACCATCATGGGTCTGGGGGGCGCTCGCACCGGGAAGCTCATGGACCATCAGCAGGCGCTTGATACCATCCGCCGCTGCTATGACCTGGGCGTCAACTACTTCGACACAGCCGCCGCGGGCGCCTACGGTATTAGTCAGCAACGCTACGGAATCGCGCTGGCCGATGTCCGCGACAAGATCTTCATCGGCACCAAGACCCGCCATCGCACCCGGGCCCATTCGCAACTCGACCTCAACCAGAGCCTCGTGAACATGAAGACCGATTACCTCGACCTCTACCAAGTGCACAACGTCATGCATCAAGAGGACATTGATTTTATCTTCGGTCCGCGCGGTCTGATGGAGATGATCGAGGCGGCCAAGAAGGCCGGCAAAATCCGCTACGTGGGTGTGACGGGACACATGGATCCGCGCATCCTCAACAAGGCGATCGAGATGTACGACTTCGACACGGTGTTGATCCCCCTTGAGTGTGACCGACGGCGCGAACAACGAGCTCAGCTTCGAGAAAACGACCTTACCCTTGGCACGCAAAAAGGGCATGGGCATAATCGCGATGAAGACGACCGGCGCGGGCGGGCTACTCCAGAACAAAGTAGCTTCCCTCGACGATTGCCTCAACTACGCCTGGTCACTGCCGATCTCAACCGCCATCATGGGCTGTACGACAGTCGAACAAGTCGAGGCTGATATTCGCTTGGCGGCGGCGTGGAAACAGCTAGACGAATCACAAATGAGCGCAATCCGTACCAAGTACGCTGACATCGATTTCGCCGCCCTGGAGCCTTGGAAAGTCGACCAGATGACCCAGGCAGCCGCACTGCCCCGCTACGTCGGCGACTAACCCGAATCCACGATACTCTGTGGTGCGAGGCCCGCAGAATGTAGAACACAGCATTCTGTGCCCGCAGCCCCCGGCGGTGTTTCGGAGAAGGTTATAATGTAGCACTGAGTGCTATATAATAGAGAAGCTCAAGATCCTGCGGATGGGGAAGCCGAGAGTCTACAAATCGAAATGGTTTCAACGGTTTGCCCGGAAAGAGGAGATCGAGGATCTGGCTTTGTTGGAGGCCGTAGCCCGCGCCGAAAAGGGCCGGATCGACGCCGACCTTGGCGGCGGCGTCATCAAACAGCGTATCGCGCGGACGGGGCAGGGAAAGTCCGGCGGATACCGCACGGTCATTCTCTTTCGGCGGGGAGAGCGGGCTTTCTTCGTCTATGGGTTCCCGAAGAGCGCGCGGGACAATATCGACGAGAGAGACGAACGCGGTTTCAAGGAACTGGCCAAGGTACTGCTCTCCGCTTCCGACGAAGCACTGGCAAGCCTTGTCGGCAAGGGCAAGTATGTCGAGGTGAACGGCGATGAGCAGGAATAGGATGTACAAGAGCGACGTGAAGGCCGCGCTTCACGAGACCGCGTCCGATCTCTACGAAGCCGGCATGATCGGCAAGAAGACCATGCGCGGCTTCGATGAATCCTGTCTGACGCCGGTTGAGCCGCTCACACCCCGGCGGATCAAGGATATCCGCGAGCGCGAGCGCGTGAGCCAGGCGGTCTTCGCGAACTACCTGAACGTGACGACGAGCCTCGTAAGCAAGTGGGAACGGGGCGAAAAGAAGCCCTCGGGTCCGGCACTCAAGCTCCTGTCGTTGGTCGACAAGAATGGCCTCACCGCCGTCGCCTGACGGCCTGACCGCAAAGCTCAAGCGACGATCGCCGCCCATCCTTATTTTCTCGCCGGAGAGAGTCATAGCCTTCCTCCCTGCTCGCGGAGCTAAACGTCATGGTCATCCTCGGGTCGCTAGGGTTCGCCGTCGCCCACAGCTTCTGGGCCCTGCGAAAGCTTTGACCCGAGCTTGCGAACGCCGCGGAACCGACACTTACCGGAGGTTCAAGACGAGAGCCTCACAGCTTCCAGTCCGCGATCCTCTTACGGCCCCTGTGCACCCTCCTGCCTGCGTTTCCCCAGACAGCCAGAAATTATATTAGAATATAACTTACGGAGGGTGTCATGCACACCACAAATCTGCGCAAGGTCGGCGGCTCGATCATGTTGGCCGTTCCTCCCGCGTTACTCGACCTTCTCGAACTGCGGCCCGGGGCCAAGGTGGGTCTCGCGGTCGAGAGCGGACGCCTTATTATCGAACCGCCCAAGCGGCCGCGCTATACGCTGAAGGAACTTCTCGCTCAATGCGATCCGAAAGCGCCGATCACCAAGGAGGAGCGCGAATGGCTCGATAGCAAACCCGCCGGTGGCGAGCCGATCTGATGAAGCGGGGCGAAATCTGGCTCGTGAGCCTCGATCCGGCGTCGGGGCGCGAGCAAAAGGGCCGACGACCTGTCCTGATCGTGTCGCCGGAAGCCTTCAACCGGGTTACGAGACTCCCCGTGATTCTCCCCATCACAAGCGGTGGGAATTTTGCGCGCACAGCAGGATTTGCCGTGCCGCTGACGGATGCCGGCACAAAAACAACCGGCATCGTCCGTTGCGACCAGCCACGTGTTCTCGATCTCGCCGCACGCGGCGGCAAGAAGCTCGAAACCATGCCTGACGAGATCACAGACGAAGTGCTAGCCAAGCTCGCGCCCATCTTCGAATGACTTGGAAACACAAGTGCCCTCGACCGTCATCGAAGTCGCGAACCTAAGAAAAACCTACGGCTCCACGCTGGCCGTCAACGACGTATCCTTTAGCGTCATCCAGGGCGAAATTTTCGGCCTCATTGGTCCCAATGGCGCCGGAAAGACGACAACGATGGAATGCGTCGAAGGCATCCGCAAACCCGATGGCGGCGCAATCTCGGTCCTCGGCATGGACCCCCGCCGTGACGCCTACGCATTACAAAACCGCCTCGGCATTCAGCTTCAGGAAGCGCAACTTCAGAAGCGCATCAAAGTCTGGGAGGCGGTCGATCTCTGGTCATCTCTGTACCCGCGCACCATCGATACCGACGCGCTCGTGGAGCGGCTCGGGCTGGCCGAAAAGCGCAACGCCTGGTTCATGACCCTATCCGGCGGTCAGAAGCAGCGCCTGTTCATCGCCTTGGCCTTGATCCATGACCCCGACCTCGTATTCCTCGACGAGCTCACAACCGGACTCGACCCCCAAGCACGCCGCGCCATTTGGGGGCTGGTGACCGACCTTCAGGACCGCGGCAAGACAGTCTTTCTCACAACCCACTTGATGGAAGAGGCCGAACGGCTGTGCGATCGAGTCGCCATCATCGAACACGGAAGAGTCATCGAGATGGGCAGTCCCGCTGCCTTGGTGAAGAAGCATTGCCCGCAACGAGCCGTCGTCTTTTCCTGCGACCGCAAAGGAGTCACGGAGCTGCTCGAGCGCTTTCCGGGTGTCGAGGCTATCAACAGCACCGGCACAACTCATACGGTCAGCGGAATGGGCGAAGACTTCGTCACCCGCATGATACGTTTCGTTTCAGAGGAAGCGCTTCAGATCAGCGACTTCCGAACCGTGATGCCTACACTTGAGGACGTCTTCCTGAAGCTAACCGGACACAGAGTAAGAGACTAACGCGAGATGCTCAACGGATTCTGGAAGCTCACTTGGGTCGAGATCAAGATCTTCCTGCGTGAACCAATGGGCGTGTTCGGTAGCATCGGTATGCCGCTGGTTGTCTTTCTGCTTGTCGGCCGAGTATTCGGCGGCAGGGCCGCAAACTTGGCGTCCGTGCCTTCGGACGTGGCCGAACGACCCGCCATCTTCGCATCGATCTTTATCGCCTTTAGCGCGGTCGCCTCGCTTACCGCCATCATCTCCATTTATCGCGAGGGCGGCATTCTCAAGCGCCTGCGTGCCACGCCTCTGAGACCCGTGACGATCCTGGGAGCCCACGTCATGGTCAAGCTGATGTTGACGACTGTTTCCCTGGGTCTACTCTTATTGGTAGGCAAGCGGTACTACCCGGACGGGTTTGAGGTGAATCTGCTCAGCTTCGCCATGGCGCTATTGCTCAGCACGTTGAGTATTGTCTCGATCGGGTTCGTCATAGCGAGCGCTGTTCGGACGGCACGCTTCGCCCGGCCCCTGGCGAGCGCCATCCTCTTCCCCATGCTGGCAATCTCGGGGCTATTCCTGCCGGTCGAAAACCTGCCAACCCCTTGGGCGATGCTGGCGACCGCCCTGCCGACGACCCACGCCGTATCGCTGTTGAGGGGTATTTGGACCGGGGCCGCTTGGTCGCAGCACTACGTTGAAGTGGCCGCCCTTGTTCTGAACTTTGCGTTCTGTAGCGCGCTTGCGTCAAGGGTCTTTCGCTGGGAATAGAAGCAGGCCGTTGGGGGACCATTGCGTGTTCTGTGTGGCTTGCCGTTGCCGAAACTATCGAACCTATTCGCGTGAATCTCCGGCGCGTAGCCCACTTTCGAGGTTTCCGTCACGGAGGCGCTTGGCCATTCGGCCCCGCATCTTCCCCTTCGGGAACACGAGGTTCGTTTGTCCCTGGTTCTCGACGGTGTACTGGTTCAGAAGTTCCGCCGTACTCGTTCGCCTAACGCCCCGCTCATCCTCGGAGATCTCGAACACCTCGTCAAATCCCAACTCGGTGAGATGCGCAAGCACCTTTTTCGCTGACCCGCCGACTTGCTGAAGCCCCTCGGGCCAAAACTCGATTCCCAGACCAATGTCCGGATTGTCTGCTAGAACACGCCGCATGCCCGCTAAGATGACGCCTTCCGCGCCTTGCGTGTCGACTTTGATGAGGTTGACCGGTGTCCCAGGGGGGAGATACTCGTCCAGCGGAATGGCCTCGATTTCAATGCTCTCACGGGACTCGGCCGCGGGTGCAATCCTGTGATCGCCCTTGTTCTCGGAGGCCAGGTAGAGCCTCAGCGAACCGCGAGAATCCGAGAGCGCCAACTGCTCCGCGGTTACATTCGTGAGACCATTCGCCGACACGCCCTTCATGAGTAAGTCAAAATTTGTCGGCTCTGGCTCAAAGGCGTAGACCTTGCCGCCCGGGCCGACCTTGCGCGACAGAATGATGGTGTAGTAACCGACATTCGCGCCGACGTCGACGACAGTTTCCCCAGCTTCGAGCAGCGCAAGTGCGAGCGCGGTTTCTTCGCCTTCCCAGAGACCAGCTCCAATCAAGAAGGGAGTGATCGTCGAGTCTTGGCTGTTCGGATAGATATACTGCCCATCCCGCATGGTCACGGCGCCCGTCGTCTTGTAGTCGAAATACCGGCCGAGCGATCCAGGCAGGAAGTATGAGATCACGCCAAGCAGGACGATCAGCAGGCCGCCAAAGATGATCAATACCCTCATGAGTTTTTTCATAGCAGTCCTCTCGGCTTCAGATCTTTGCGGTCTGTCAAAGCGATCTTTCATCGCTCGCCGGCAATCCCGAGCGAGAATCCAACCGCGCACGCGTCGCCGTGGCGAATCTCCGACAGACGGGTTCAGATAATGCACTCTTTCCGCGGCCAAGAGGGAGATGCCAGGCTGAGATCGTGCCCACCGACAACCCTTATATCACGAGGATCCTTTGTCGGGAGATCCGGTCAAAACCCTAGGCACGTGCCCCCGCGGGATTCGGAACCGGCACATCCCGGACACACTGCGGGCATAGATGCTCTAAACTCCATCGGCTCGATTTACATGCGGCGTAAGTGCTGCAAAGACATACTTGCAGCCGGCGGTCACCTACGACCCCAGTCCGCGGCGGATGAGCGGCAACTGATATCGCACGACCGTATCTCGTGCAATTCGCGTCCCCGAGATTTTACCAGCGCTTAACAACGATAAAGTCGAGTCGGTGTTAATACTGATGAGAGGTCTTCAGAAACATGAAACGCTCACACTTCCCTGCTCTAGCACTGGGCCTCGTCCTATCCGCAGCGACGGGAACCGCCCAGTTCCGCGGCTCGCTGCCGCTGGCGCCAGGAGATCCCTTCCCGGAAATCGATGTCCACGACGCTGACGGCGCGAAGCTCAATACCAAGAGCCTCAAGGGCAAGTACACCGTCGTCGTCAACGGCTGCCTGACTTGACCGCCTTTCATCCGCAACGTCCCCAGGTTGGAGACGATCTATCGAGATTACTCGCCAAAAGGCGTCCGGTTTGTCTACCTGTATAAGGCGCTGGCGCACCCCGAACTCAACGGCTACATCAACCCCATAACTCTCGACGAGCGCCTGATGCACATCGCCGAAGCGAAGCGCACCCTCGGGTCGGAGATTCCATGGATCGCCGACGCGATGACGAATGACCTCAAGCACGCCATCGGCGACCGCCCCAATTCCGAATACCTGCTCGATCCCCAGGGCCGAGTGCTACGGGCACGCTCCTGGAGCAACCCCGACCAACTGCGGCGGGACCTCGAGGAGTTTGTGGGCCCGGTCGAGAATCCGACCCATGTCTCCGAACTAAACATGAAGATCAAGCCCGCGCCGGAACACGCCCCGACCGGGGTCGTGCCGCGAATCCGGAGGCGGGGATTCTATCGCGCGCTGCTGGCCGAACCACAACTTGGCAAAACGAACGAGCCCTTCTACACGAAGCTCCGCGCCGAGGCTGAGCAGTCACTGCTTCGTACCGGCGAGGGCAAGTTGTATCTGGCGTTCCTGCTCGACCCGCTCCACGGCGTTCACTGGAACAACCGGGCGCCGGCGATGGACGTCACACTGACCCCGCCCGAAGGCATCGAGATTTCTCCGGCCAAATTGACAGGACCCGAGGTCGAAGAGGACGCCGACGCGGACCCCAGGGAGTTCCTCGTCGATGTGAAGCTCAGCGACTCGCGCGAACCGGTCGCGCTCAAGTTCCGCTACTTCGCTTGCACTGACAAGTGGTGTAGGCCCGTGACACAGGAGTACTTGATCACCTGGGATGTCAACGCCGATGCGGGCCGCGTGGTCTCGCGCCGCATGGACTTCAACAATCCCGGACGGGGGCGGGGCATCGGCGGACGACCCGGCCGAGGAGGTGGTCCGCAGGGACCGGGCGGTTTCGGCAACCCCGAGGACTTCATCGAACGACTTCTCGCGGGCGACACCGACGGCGACGATCGCCTCACATCCGAGGAAATGCCTGAGCAAATGCGGTGCCGCTTCGACCGCATGGACCAGAATGGCGACGGCTATGTCGAACCGTCAGAGATCGAAGCGATGATGCAGCGCGGCTTCGGACGTCGCGGCGGCCCCGGTGCCATGATGCAGCGAGATGCTGACGGCGACGGCAAACTCAGCATGGAAGAAGTCCCTCCCCCGATGCAGCAACGCTTCGAACAGCTCGACGCCAATGCCGACGGGTTCCTCGATCAAGAGGAGCTGTCAGCCATGCGTGGCCGTGGGGGTGGTCCGGGCGGTCCCGGAGGCGGCGACCGGGCCGCAAGGATGATGCGCTCCGACGCCGATGGGGATGGCAAAATCAGCCGCGATGAGGCCCCACCGCCCCTTGCGGAACGCTTCGATCAAATGGACGCCGACGCCGACGGCTTCCTCACACCGGACGAGATCCGCGCCCCCCGCTGACGCCCACACCTCTAGCCTGAAACTCTAATTCTCAAGCCTTAATCCTCCGCCACCAGCCAACCATCTTCTAGCCGAGCCGCGAGAGACAACGAGCGGTCCGACCCGCCGACCAAACCCACCCAGAAGCCCCCCCCCGAAAGATCCGGCACACTGCCGGGGGCCCCGTTAGCCTGAAACCCTAATTCTCAAGCCTTAATCCTCCGTCACCAGGCAACCATCTTAGTACCGCCCCACCCGCCGCGAACCCACATCCACTGCGGCCGCCAGCGCATCGAAGTTCATCACAACATGCTGATGACGGATCTCAGTCAGTCGCGGATCATCCCAAAGGTTCTCAAACTCCCCTGGGTCCTCTTCCATATCGAACAGCTCGCCCAGCCCCGTGTCGTGATAAACAACCTGTTTGAACCGCTTGCTGCGAACCATCGTCGCGTGGCTCGGGATGCCCTGAAGCGTGCGATAGTACTCCGATCGAACGAACTCACGGTGGCTGCTCGTACGGCCCGCGAGCAAGGCGCTCAGCGATTGGCCTTGCATTCGCTCGGGAGCTGTCAAACCGGCGAGTTCCATGAGCGTTGGGGCCAGGTCCGTCAGTTCGACCAGCGCTGAGCTTCGGACCCCTCCCTTGAAACGGCCGGGCCAGGAGACGATCAGCGGTACCCGCACCAGGCCATCGTAGAAACGGCAGCCCTTCAACAGCAAACCGTGATCGCCGAGCATCTCGCCGTGATCGCTCGTGAAGATGACCACGGTATTCTCACGCTGTCCGCTCTCGTCGAGCGCGTCGAGCATGCGGCCCACATGATCGTCAATCTGCTCGATCATCGCCCAGTACTTCGCAATAATCGCCTTTGCCTGAAATTCTTCCGGCCGGCGAACCTCTGACTGAAACACCACTTTGCCCTGTAGGCGGGACTGCTGCTCGAGATCGGATTCTCGGAACAGAGGGCCGGGCACACTCTCCGCCGGGTAGTGACGGAGATACTCTGGCGGTGGATCAAACGGAGGGTGCGGGTCGAAGCAGTTGTAGCTAAACAGCCACGGCCCATCCCGCTTCTCTCTTAAGAATTCGATCGCCCGGTCGGCGCACCATTTTGTTTGATGGAACTCCGGCGGGATCGAGCCGAGTTTCTCATGGGTCGATTTGTAGTCGACGCCTTGCTCGCTGAGCCAGTCCTTGTATGTGTGTCCGCGTGGCCACGAGTCCTGCGGGTGATGGCTCCAATCGAAGACCCGGTAGCCGTCGTCGACTCGGGGCTCGATCCGGTTGTGTGCCGCCGCCAGGTGGAACTTGCCCGCCAGACCACAGTCGTAGCCCGCGTCCGCCAACAGTTTCGTCACCAACGGGGCCGCCCCGGACCAACTCTCGTTTCCATTCGTGCAGTTATGCACGGTCGAGGAGTACATGCCCGTCAGGAAACTCGACCGCGACGGCGTGCAGATGGGCGACTGGCAATAGGCATTCTCGAATGCCACGCCCTCCGACGCCAACCGGTCCAGGTTGGGCGTGCGGATGTGCGGGTTGTTCAGGGCGCGGATCGTGTCCCAACGTTGTTGGTCCGTGCAGATCCACAAAAAGTTGGGCCGGGGATCGGCCCCCCTCGCTGAATCGGACCTTGTAGCCGATAGCGCCGCGGTCCCTGCCGCGGACGAGAGCAGCCGGCGACGACTCATCTTTGACATGCACGCGATTGTATCTCAGGCGCGAAGGTAGATTGTGGGTATCGGGCGGATTGTGCCATCAGTAACCTCGCGGTGGAATTGTCGCCGTGCGATAAAATCTTGCTCTGCACACGGGGACCTCGTGTGACTGCTCGTCTTTCTCAAGCGATTTCCGCACAAAAATCCGAACACTACCAAGTTCAAAATCGTATGAGTATTAGACAATGTTAAAAGGAAGAAAACAGAGTGATGAACTGACTCCTCAGAAACCACTCCGGCTGTGGCCCGGCGTGGTCGCGGTGGTGCTACAGTGGCTGGCCTTTTCTGTCGTCCCCCTCGTCATGCCCGGGCCCGCGGCAGGTTACATCGCGCCGCTTGGCGGACTCGTCGGCGGGTTGGCGGTCGTTGTGTGGTGGGTGTTCTTCAGCCGGGCGCCTCGATTCGACCGCTGGGGCGCCATCGTCCTGATGGCCGTCGCGCTTGTCGCGACCTCGCGCTTCCTCCACGAGTCGATTGGCACGGGGATGATGCGGATGGTGTTCTTCTTCTACGCCATCTCCGTGCTGAGCCTCGCCTTCGTGGCCTGGGCGGTGGCCGGCCGTCGCCTCGCTGCGGGGCCTCGGCGGACGGCCATGGTCGCGACGATCCTGCTCGCGTGCGGAGGGTGGATGCTGCTGAGGACTGAGGGCCTAACGGGCGGCGGCTCCGCCGAGTTCGCGTGGCGCTGGTCGCAGACTCCCGAGCAACAGCTCTTGGCGCGAGCCTCTGACGAGCCGGCGGCGCTCCCGCCGACCCCGGCAATGGTGGAGCCCCCCGAGATGCGGGAGACCCCTGAGGAACCGCATCTCGCCGAAGTTGGTGACGAGCCAACGGAGATTCCGCCGGCTTCCGAAGCAACCGCCACAGGCGCCGCGTGGCCTGGCTTTCGCGGACCCCATCGCGACGGCGTCATCCCGGGGGTATGGATCGAGACCGACTGGTCTCAGTCGCCGCCGGTCGAGCTGTGGCGCCGACCGATCGGACCAGGGTGGTCGTCCTTCGCGGTCCGCGGCGACTTCCTCTACACCCAGGAGCAGCGCGGTAAGGACGAGGTCGTCGCCTGCTACAACGCGGCAACCGGCGAGCCGGTGTGGAGACACCGCGACGCGGTTCGGTTCTGGGAGTCGATAGGCGGCGCCGGTCCTCGCGCTACGCCGACTCTCAGCGACGGTCGCGTGTACACGCTAGGCGCCACGGGAATCTTGAACGCGCTCGACGCCGCTGACGGCACGGTCGCGTGGTCGCGCAACGCAGCGTCCGACACCGGCGCGAAGGTCCCCGACTGGGGTTTCTCAAGCTCGCCCCTGGTGGTCGACGATCTCGTCATCGTGGCCGTGCCCGGCCAACTCGTGGCCTATGACCTCGCCACCGGAGATCCGCGCTGGTTCGGACCCGAAGGCGGCGCCGGCTATAGTTCGCCCCATCCATTGACGATCGACGGCGTCGCGCAGATCTTGCTGATGAGCGGAACCGGTGCGACCAGCGTTGCGCCAGCGGATGGCAAGCTGCTTTGGGAGCACCCGTGGCCGCCGAGCGCTCGCATCGTGCAGCCGGCGATGACCACCGACGGCGATGTCCTAATGAGCGCCGGCGAGTCGAGCGGCATGCGCCGCGTCGCAGTCTCGCACGGACCAGGCGGATGGACAATTGAAGAGCGCTGGACGTCGTTCCGGCTGAAACCCTACTTCAGCGACTTTGTCGTTCACGAAGGCCATGCCTTCGGTTTTGACGGCCGCATCCTTGCCTGCATCGACCTGGAGGACGGCGAGCGCAAGTGGAAGGGCGGACGCTACGGCCACGGCCAGCTCGTCCTGCTACCCGACCAGGACTTGCTGCTGGTGCTGTCGGAACAAGGCGAGCTGGCGCTGGTGAGGGCGGCTCCCGACCAGTTCATCGAGCTCGCACGGTTCCCGGCGATCGAGGGCAAGACCTGGAACCACCCGGTGCTGGTTGGCGACGTCTTGCTGGTTCGCAACGGCCAGGAGATGGCCGCCTTCCGGCTGTCCCTCGCGGGCTCGACATCCTGACATTGCCGACACTCCCATCATCGGAAGTGAACCGGCTAAACTTGATTCCTGTCGGTGAACAATCGTTACAACCAGCAACCGCCTGCGGGAAACCAGAGTGAAGTGGGCCACTGCTTGGAATCGAAGCCGTCTCAGGGCCTTGGGACGGCCTCCGGCCAGACTGTTGGATAGATCGGTTGTTATCGCCACGTATCCGAATCGCGCTAGAATCGGCGTGTCATGGTCGGCCAAACGATCTCCCACTACAAGATCACCGAGAAGCTCGGTGAAGGTGGCATGGGTGTCGTCTACAAGGCTGAGGACACCAAGCTCGACCGGCCCGTGGCTCTGAAGTTCCTCGCTGCTCACGCTATCGAAGACCCCGAACACAAGGCCCGCTTCGTGCGGGAAGCGAAGGCAGCCGCACGCCTGGATCACCAGAACATTTGCCCTGTCCATGAAATTGACGAGGCTGACGGGCATACCTTCCTGGCGATGGCCTACCTCGAAGGCCGCACCGTGAAGGACGAGATCGCCGAACGCCCCCTCAAGCTCGTCCAGGCACTCGACATCGCCGTCCAGACCGCGCAGGGCCTTCAGGCGGCGCATGAGAAGGACATCGTCCATCGCGACATCAAGAGCGCCAACCTGATGGTCACCCCGCAGGGTCAGGTCAAGATCATGGACTTCGGCCTGGCGCAACTCGCTGAACGCTCAAAGCTCACAGAGACGACCACGATCTTGGGCACCCCCTCCTACATGTCGCCGGAACAAGCGGTGGGAGAGAAGACCGACCGTCGCACCGACCTGTGGTCGTTGGGAGTCGTGCTGTACGAGATGGTGACGGGTCGTCTGCCGTTCGAGGGGGAACGTCAAGAAGCGGTTCTGTACAAGATCGGCAGCGAGGAGCCGGAACCTGTTACGGCTTTGCGAGCAGGTCTACCGATGGAACTGGAATGGATCATCGGAAAAGCCCTGGCGAAGGACCGCGACGAACGCTACCAACATGCCGAAGACCTGCTCGTTGACTTGCGCAGCTTGCAGAAGAAGCTGGCATCCGGCTCTTCCACCATTCTGAAGACACAGCCTGCGAGTCAGACGGGGGGAGCCCCGCCTCGTTCAGCGGAACAGATTGAGCGGCAATACCGGCGCAAGCAAACCGTGCTCCTGGTGGCTGCTGCGTTGGGTGTGCTTCTCGCTCTAGTCTTCGCCTTCTTCCCGCTGTTCTCCCCGGCTCCTGTCGCTGAAACTCCTGTACGGCGGTTCTCGTTTTCCCCCGAGGGCCTCCTCGGGACCATCGACGACAGCTATGTCTCTATCTCTCCCGATGGCAAGTACATCGTCTATGCGGCCCAAGCGGCAGGGCACCGCGCTCTGTGGTTGCGGCCACTCAATAGTGAGTCCGCCCGAAAGCTGGAAGGGACGGAGGGAGCTACGGGCGGCCACTGGTCACCGGACAGCAAGATCATCGTCTTCGGGACAGACCGGGAGCTGAAACGGATCCCCCGCGACGGTGGGAATCCGATTACACTTTGTGAGTTGCCGGGCGGAAGGATTCCTTTCCTGGGGGCTTCGTGGAGTACGGACGGCAGTCGGATCGTATTCTCATCAGGGCTGAAGTTATACGAGGTAGCCGCCCGAGGCGGGGAACCGGAGCTTCTGTTTGAACCGGATGAATCGGAGAGCGCTCGGTCCTTTTGGGCTCCGCATTTCCTGCCGTCCAGTGGCGCTTCCGCGGGACTGGTCTACACGGCCGCACGAGGCCCAGACAACCGCAGGGTGGGGCTACTGGATCTCAAGACCGGCGAGCGGCGGGAATTGGGGCCGGGAGACGTTCCACGCTACTCGATGAGCGGACATCTGATCCATGGTCCCAGCGTAGGCGATGATACTGGGTTGTGGGCCTTGCCCTTCTCGCTCGAGAGCCTGACGACGACTGGCGAGGCTTTCCCGATCGGGGAAGCAGGAGAGTATGCCACTATTGCTCGGGACGGCACCCTGGCGTACTTCGACGGCCCCGCCGGGTTGCTCGAGAAGCTCGTGTGGCGGGACCGCACCGGCGAGGTATTGGAAACCGTGGGTCAGCCGCAAGAGGGCATCGAGTCCCCTACGGTTTCTCCCGACGGCCGCTTGCTGGCGTTCTCGGCTATAGAAGGAGCGAATAGGGATATCTGGATTCATGATCCCGCCCGCGGTACCAAGACGCGACTAACTTTCGACGAGGGCACCGAGAATCGACCAGCCTGGTCGCCTTCGGGCAAAGAGATCACCTACCGTTGGGCGCAGCGCGATGGATCGTATCTCATCGCGAGTAGGGCTGCTGACGGCACGGGCGAAGCTACGGTGTTAGTAGATGCCAAAGCAAACGTGTCGAGCCCGGACTGGTCCCACGACGGCAAGCATTTGGTTTATTGGGAAATCGGCACAGACAACGGACGCAACCTCCGGTACCTGAAACGGAGTGGTGACGGTTTCGAACCCACGGTTTTTCTCAGCACGCCCGCGAACGAGGCATCCGCTAAGTTTTCACCTGACGGCCGTTACATTGCTTATGCCTCCGATGAATCGGGACGCCGGGAGGTCTATGTGCGTCCGTTTCCGAAGGCATCGAAGAAGTGGCAGGTGTCGGTCAACGGAGGAACGCAACCGCGCTGGCGGCAGGACGGTAGAGAGTTGTTCTACGTCGAGGAATCGACGCTGATGGCGGTGGCTGTCTCGACCGAGCAGCGATTTGTCCTGGGACAGCCGCAGAGACTCTTTGAGTCGGACGACTTGCGGTTGAGGACTGTTACCTTAGGTTGGGGAAGCCCTGAATACGACGTATCCGCCGACGGGAACAGATTTCTAACAGTCACGCCTGTCGAAGACGAGAACGCTCGGTCGCCTGCTATCCGTGTCGTCCAAAACTGGTACGAAGAGTTCCGCGACCGCGAGCAGGACTAAGGCTCTAACTCATAGACAGCGAAGGATATACGAGCCTCTCGACACATAACTGTCGGGATATCGGGTTCCCACGTGTGATCCGGGGCCTCGGCTGCTTCCGACATGTCCGGTCCGCCGAAGCCATCCTTGGAAGACGCACCCACTTCCTCGGTTCCCCATGCTCGGAAGTGAAAGGCAGAACGATCGGCCAGGTGCCGCAAGCTAGGTCGGACCAGGTTCGAACGACGTCAGTGCACCGCGGCCGGCGGTGAGGGCGCATCGGCGCGGCGAACGCTTCCCGGCGGAACGCCGAATGTCCGCTTGAACGCCCGGCAGAACGCCGCCTCGGATTCGTAACCGACGCGGCCGGCGAGAACCGAGAGCGGCTCCGACGTTTCCCGAAGGTGCGTGCGGGCGAGCCGCATTCGCCACCGGGTCAGGTAGCGCATGGCGGATTCGTCGACCAGGCTGGTGAACCGCGCCGAGAACGCTGAGCGCGACATGCCGGCCTCTTTGGCCAACGACGCCACGGTCCACTCTCGTTCGGGCTCGCGGTGGATCGAACTGAGCGCTCGTCCTACCTGCTCGTCGCGCAGGGCGGCGAGCCAACCCTGATCCGCCTCCGGCGCCGAGTCGATCCACGAGCGGATCATCTGAATGACGAGGATGTCGGCCAGTCGAGTGATGACGGTTTCTCCGCCCGGCCGCAGCTCCTTCGCTTCACGCGAGATGAAGCGAAGCGTGCTTTGCAGCCAGCCCCCGGCATCGTCATCCCAGGAGTCCACCTGGAGCACTGGGGGTAGCTGCGCGATGAGATGTTCGGCCGCCACGTGGTCAAAGCGCACCACGCCGCAAGTGAGGTGGGTGAAGTCGCCGCCGCCGCCATGCCGCATGATCTCGTAGCGATCGCTGACCCGCTCGACCGGTATGTCGAACAGCGGCTCGGCATCGGCTTCCGGACCGCTACGGATAAGGTGCCCGGCGCCATGCGGGACGAGCGCCAGGCTGCCCTGCTGAAGTAAGCGGGGCTCCGCGCCTTTGACCTCGAGTTGGCAGCGGCCGGCGGTAACGATGTGAAACATCATGCATCCTTCGATCGGGGGCAGGTCGATCCCCCAAGGCGCTGTTAGCTCCGACCGGCAGTAAAGTGTGCCGCTGAGCCGCAGCAGGTGCAGGGTTTCGCCGAGCGGGTCAGATGAAGGAGGGAGCTTTGGACTGACACGCGACATGTCAGCATTTTGTCATGGTAAGTTCCGTAAAGTCCAGTATCAATGTACGAACAGCAAATAAACATGGATGATCTGTCATTGTTAATCCAAAAGAAGAGGTCTACATTGGACGTATGAATAATTGGACTGCTTCCAAACCGATAGCAAACCAGCAAAGGAGAGCAAACTCATGAACCACCCTATTCTTGTTCTCGGCGCCACCGGAAAAACCGGTCGCCGAATCGTCCAGCGTCTCTCAGAGAAAGGCCACGCGGTACGGAAGGGATCGCGGCAGTCGGATCCGCCGTTCGACTGGGGCGATCAGAGCACTTGGGACGCCGCGCTGGCCGGCGTTGCGGCGGCGTACATCAGCTATGCCCCCGACCTCGCCATCCCGGGGGCGACGGATGCCATCCGCGCCTTCGTCGAGCGAGCCGTCGAGCACGGCGTCCGGCGCTTGGTTCTCTTGTCCGGGCGCGGAGAAGAGGAGGCGCAGCAGTGCGAGCTCATCATCCAGCGCGCGGACATCGAATGGACCGTCGTTCGCGCTAGCTGGTTCTGCCAGAACTTCTCCGAAGGGGCGTTTCTCGACATGGTGCTGGCCGGCGAGATCGCGCTGCCGGCCGGGGACGTCGGGGAGCCGTTCGTCGACGCGGATGACATCGCTGATGTCGCGGTCACCGCGCTGACCGAAAACGGCCATGCCGGCCAGGTCTACGAACTCACCGGGCCCCGGCTCCTGACGTTCGCCGAGGCGGTGGACGAGATTGCCCGCGCCACCGGACGCGCGATCCAATATGTCCAGATCCCACCCGAGGCCTTCGCGGCAGGTGTGGCGGAGGCAGGCCTGCCGGAGGACATCGCGTGGCTGTTGGACTACTTGTTTGCCACCGTCCTCGACGGTCGCAACGCCACGCTCGGAGACGGCGTGCAAAAAGTACTCGGTCGCAAGCCTCGCGACTTTGCCGACTACGCTCGAGAGGCTGCCGCCAGCGGCATTTGGAGGGGCCAACAATGACGGAGTTCCTGGATATCCTGACCTTCACCGCAGTGTTGGGCTCCGGCTTGGTGGCGGGAATCTTCTTCGCGTTCTCTACTTTCGTGATGCGAGCCCTCGGCCAACTGCCGGAAAGCCAGGGAATCGCTGCGATGCAGGCCATCAACGTCACGGTACTTAACCCCTGGTTCTTCCTCGTGTTCTTTGGAACGGGAGCAGTCTGCCTCGCGGTCGCGTTTCTCGCTTTAGGGAGTTCGGCCGGCCCACACAGCGTCTATCGACTCGCCGCGTGCGCCCTTTATTTGGTTGGGTGCCTTCTCGTGACGGTGGCGTTCAACGTACCACTGAACAATCGGCTGGCATCGGCCAAGCCCGACAGCTCGGACGCGGAAGCGCTGTGGGCCCACTACCTCTCGCGTTGGACTCTCTGGAATCACGTCAGGACCGCCGCGTCACTCGCCGCGGCGGGTTTTTTCGCGATGGCCCTCTGAGGGGGACCAATCGGCGGCTGAATCCTGTCGACAGAGAAGTGCCGCTTACAATACTGGCTTGCCATCAAGCAAGAGAGAGTCGCCCCCGGTTTCTCGGAACGCCGGCCAGTTTGCAACGACCCGCTGGAGCATGGTCCTCGAGGCCGGTCGACGTTCTTCACCCAAATCGGCGGAAGCTCTGGCGACCCTGTGTGGAATCTATTGGTTTCCGCTCTACGCGTATGTGCGACGGCAGGGGCATTCGGCCGACGACGCCCAGGATCTGACACAGGAGTTCTTCGTTCGCCTATTGGACAAACAAACACTCCAGGTCGCTGACCGCGGGCGCGGGCGCTTTCGGTCGTTCTTGTTGGCTTCAATGAAGAACTTCCTGGCCAATGAATGGCGCCGCGACACAGCGCAAAAGCGGGGCGGCGAGCGTTCGGTGATTTCGCTGGATTTTGATGACGGCGAGAACCGCTACCGGCTTGAGCCGGCGCATGATGAAACGCCCGACAAGATCTTTGAACGTCAGTGGGCGCTGACACTGTTGGAGCAGGCGCTGACGAAACTCCGCGCCGAGTTCAATGCGAAGGGAAAACTCGACCTTTTCGATCGGCTGAAGATGTCCCTCGGCGGAAAAGAGTCGGTCGTTTCGTATCGTGAACTTGGGGCTAAGCTCGGAATGAGCGAAGCAGCCGTCAAGGTGGCAGTCCACCGCATGCGCCGACGATATCGATTGCTCTTGCGAGACGAGATCCAACAAACGATCGGCGCTACTGAGGACGTCGACGAGGAACTGCGCCGGTTGTTCGACACGCTCGCTTCGTGATCGCGAGGTCCGACCTGTACGAGGTTCCACGGAATGTGGCCGTCCGAAGCGTTCTTCAAAAGGTACAGATGCGTGCTATTATGCACCAATAGTATGATTATAGATCCCAGGAGGGTGTATGACCGTTCGCAAGACAATCACGCTGACCGACAAACAGGACACCTGGATCAAGGCGCAGATCGCAAGCGGGGACTACACCAATGACAGCGAGTACTTTCGCGACCTGATCAGGCGCGACCAGGAACAGAATGCGAAATTCCGGGCGCTAAAGAGCGCCATCCTGGAGGATTTGGACAGTGGCGCCAGCAATCGCACGGTAGGCGAAATCTGGGCTGCGGCCGAAGCACGCTACAAAGCGCGCAATGCCTAGATTTCGGCTGAGCGGTCGTGCCGAGTCCGACCTTGCCGAGATTGCCGATTACACGATCGAAACCCCGTGGTCTGCTGCCCCGACTACGCGGCCGGCAGAGGCTCATAGCGCTCGACATGAATCTGATCCTCCCGCCTGCGCGTGCGGGCGATGTCGAAGGAGTTCTGCATCCGCATGAGCGTCTCCATGTTGACGCCGAATGCTTTCTCGAACCGCAACGCCATATCGCCGGAAAGGTCCGAATTCCCGTTCAGCAGACTCGAGAGCGCCGGTCGCGATACGCCTAGAATCCGTGCCCCTGCTGTGACTGAGATGCCGTAGGCCTCGATGATCTCGGTCCTCAGGAAACGGCCCGGATGAACGGGCTTGAGCATTCGCATGGCTTTCGCGTCAGTGGTAGTTTTCATAGTTGAGGTCCCGGATCTCGCCGTCCTGGATCCTGAACGTCAACCGCCAGTTACGGGTCACGTGCAAGCTCCAGACGCCCTTGCGATTGCCGGCCAGCTGATGGGCTCTCCACAACGGAAATGCGCGCAAGTCCTCCGCGTCGTTCATGTCTTGGAGGAAGGTCAGCATAGCTCGAAGCTTGTCCGCCGACTCAGCCGGAAGAGCTTTTGCGTCGTCGTCTAGGTAGAGCTTCTTCAAGCCCTTGTGGGCGAAGCCCTGTATCGTCACCGATTGTATTGTAGCCTGTAACCTTACACTTATCAAGCAGGTGGGCTCGGTCGCGTGTAACCTTTCTTTTGATTGGGGTTAGTAATGGCTAGAGGCAACCCGGAAATGACCACACCACGTCACTGCACCCAATGCGGCGGTGAGATTCCCGCCGACTTCCCGTATGGCGTCTGCCCGAAATGCCTGATGCAACAGGGTTTCAAGAGCCACCACGGTGCGTCCGCCGCGGACGAAACGATGGATCCGGCCGCCGGCCATTCGGGCTTTGTTGCTCCTTCCCCCGAAGAGCTGGCACAACACTTCCCCCAATTCGAAATCGTCGAGCTGCTAGGCAAAGGGGGTATGGGAGCCGTTTACAAAGCGCGTCAACCACAGCTCGACCGCTACGTCGCTCTAAAAATACTCCCGCCCGAAGTCGGCAAAGATCCCGCCTTCGCCGAACGCTTCATGCGCGAAGCCCGTGCGCTGGCCAAATTGAATCATTCGTCCATCGTCGCCGTGTACGAGTTTGGCGAGGTTGACGGGCTGTACTACTTCGTCATGGAATACGTCGACGGCGCCAATCTGCGCCAGACGATCGCGGCCGGCGGAGTGACACCGCCTGAAGCGCTGGCAATCGTCCCGCAGATCTGCGACGCTCTCCAGTTCGCGCACGACGAAGGCGTCGTTCACCGCGACATCAAGCCGGAGAACATCCTCATCGACAAGCGGGGGCGCGTGAAAATCGCCGATTTTGGCTTGGCAAAACTGCTGCGCGTGGATCGAGAAGAATCCAGCGGACAAAAGCCGTTCACCCTGACCGGCACCGATCAGATCGTGGGCACGTTGCATTACATGGCCCCCGAACAATTGCAAGGATCTAGTTCCGTCGACCATCGTGCGGACATTTACTCGTTGGGTGTCGTGTTTTACGAGATGCTGACGGGCGAGTTACCCATCGGCCGATTCGAACCTCCCTCGAAGAAAGTACAGATCGACGTCCGACTCGACGAAGTGGTACTTCGATCGCTGGAAAGCGCGCCCGAGCGGCGCTATCAACACGCCGGCGAGGTGAAGACCGAGGTCGAATCGATCACGGATACCAGCGACGCCCCACACCCGGCTGCACCACCGGCCACTGCAGACTCCGAGTCATCGGTTCGCGGTCGACTGAGGGTCCCGGCAATCGGTTTGCGGGTTGCCGGCATCTTGAACCTGCTGGCAACTCTGTCGATTGTCCTGCTCACTGTCTCGCTCGCCGGTTCCGATGAGTTATCCCTGCGGACGATCCTATTCAAGGTGATCGCGCTTAGCAGTTTGGTGCTCGGCATCGTTCTGCTGATCGGCGCGGCCAGAATGCGTGACCTGCAGTCCTATCCAGTCGCGGTGTCCGCCGCCGTGGCAGCGATTTTACCCTGCGCGCCTGGATTCCCGATCAGCCTGCCGTTCGGCATTTGGGCGCTGATTGTGCTGTCGGGGCGAGACGTGAGAATCGCGTTTGCCGGAGAATCTGAACGAGAAAAGGTGCCGGAGAAATCGGATTCGGCGGTCGGCGGAGCGATGGTAGTAGGCCTCGCGCTGGGATTGGCTCTGGGCACGGCGATGGACAACATTCCGGTCTACATGATGCTCGGGATGGGCCTCGGTATTCTGTTCGGCTGGGTTATCGACTGGAACAAGCGCCGAAAACCGCAAGACTGACGCAAGC
Source organism: Bryobacterales bacterium (assembly GCA_965206655.1). Lineage (GTDB taxonomy): Bacteria > Acidobacteriota > Terriglobia > Bryobacterales > UBA6623 > JAPPLB01. Next base: position 309,099 of record CBDBKC010000036.1, read on the forward strand.
CTCCAGACGTCGAAATTGTGCCCCCATTCGTGACCCGGCCGCGATGGGCTCGATGATCCGCAGCGCTACCTGATCCGCGGCGCTACCTGATCCGCGGCGGCACCTGGGCCGCAGGCCTCAGCCCGGATCCGATCTTCAAGTCGCTCTGTGGTTGGGCGACTGCGCACTACAAACACGGCAAGAAGGCCCAGCGGCTCTACGATCGGTTACACCCGAATACTCTCTGATCCGAAAGCCGCAATTGTTGTTAGAACTCGACCCTCAACGCTTCGCCACCAGGCGCAGGCGTCGCCTCAACCCCTGCCAAGCTCCGCACAACCCCAAACTCCGGCTCGCCAACCCGCACCTTATACCGCCCCTTCCCAAAAACTTTCGGCCGAAACGAACTCCCGCGAATTCGCAGCGTATAGATCACCTCATCCGACCCCTCATCAACGACTTGCACCACCGGATTCTCCATCCCGCTCACCTGAATCTCCGGCAGATACCCCCACGCCGCGCGCCCATAGTTCTCTTCCACCGAAACCGTCTTCGGCCAGCCCTCGAACTGTCCGCCCGTCGCGGGATCGCCGGGGTCAACCAGCAACGGCCAGCACTCGATCGTGATCGTCCCGGCCTTCTTATCCAGCCGCAGAATCCCATAACCCGACGCCTTGTCGTGCAGCTTCTCCAGCGGAGCATCCCGCAACACCTCCCGCGGATTTGCCACCGCCCAGATCGTCATCCGATTCCGTAACCCGTCAAAGAACCGCCCTGTATGCTCCGGCATTCCGGCTGCCCGGTTCTCTCCCGCCCGATCCGGCAGCCAAGCCCGCGGATATCCCGCCGCAATCGACGGCACGCTGAACGAATACCCGGCGTCTTCAAACTCGTCCACCCCATGATGAATGATCGTCGGCAAGTGCTGGTCGCCACCCAGCATGAACGCAAAGCCCTTGCGTAACTCCCGCAACGCCCGCTTCCGCCCCGACTGCGGCCAGCCGTTTGAATCGAGGTCCGCCACCAGCCGCATCTTGTTCGCACCATGGGTCGTCGCCGCGTTCGCGAAAATCGTCTGCGTCAACGATACCTTCATATCCGCGTTCCGCCAATCCGAAGTCCAATTGCGAATGAACGCGAGCTGCCTCTCGCCCAGCAACGTCGCTCCCGGCACATCGAAACTCTCCGGGTCGAAATCCGCATCCGTCACATGATCCGGCCTGCCGCCCGTCGAGGGCGTCAACCCCTCCGGCCCCGATTTGAACTTACGGTCCTCGATAATCCCGAAACTCACGCGCCCGTAGTTCAGCTCCGTGAAGTAAACCCCAATCCCCTGCTCAATCGGCCGCGGGTCATACGGGTCAGGCAAGTGCGCCGTCTGTGTCCGCTCCACCGCCCGCACCCACTCAGCCGGCATCGCATACCCGCCCGTCGCGTGCGTCGCCATCGTCACTTTGCGGCCGCCGCCGCCCCAGATATTCCCCTGATACACGTCATGGTCATCCGGCATGCACACCGTGACGCGGTCCCGCATCAAGTCGCCGAACGCCCACCCGAGCAGCCACCACTTCCGCAGGTAGTCGAGCGCCGCCGTCTCTACCGGAGCCCGTTCGATCCCATACCCCGCCACGTTCTCGTAAATCTGATCCCCCGTGAACACCAACACATCCGGATCGTGGTACCCCACATTCCGAACCGTCTCCCGATTCGGAAACCCCGTATCCTGATTCCCCGTGAACCCCGCCACCACAATCGTGTCCCGCTCCACCGGCTCGCGCCGCACCGTCCCCGTCCAATAGTGCTCCGACGTCTCGCCGTCTACACCGACAAGCGAATACGCGAGCCGATACGGCACATCCTCCGACGAATCCCACTCCACGATCCGAAACGTAGCGGTCCGTGCCAGCGAGTGGATATGCTCTTCCGCGACCACCTCCCAACCGCCGCCCGCATCGCGCGTTTCGAGCCGCACCGTCGAGCTATCTCGCCGCCCCAGCGGAGGCATCTGCGCCGTCATCTTCATCACCCCGCGGCTCAGCGTATGCATCGCGAATAGAATCGGCCCGAAAGCCCTTTCCTTGTGCGCCCGCACCTTCGACCCCGCCACGCGCCAATCCTCGAACCAGAAGCGCACATCACCGCCCCCCACATCTCTCGCCCGCGGCGCCCGCCGCGACCTTCCCTGCGCGGACACACCGCCCTGCGGCGTCCAATCACTCACCAGCGCTACGTTCCCCACCAACTCATCCGCCGCGATATCTTCCCGGCTCACCCGCCCATACACACTTCCATCTCGCGGATCATGCGCCGACAGCGCCACCGTATATCGCGGCCCATTCAATCGCGCCGCCAGCCGCAGCTCGATATCATCCAGCGGCAACGCGTTCGCGAAATCACGCATCGTCTCCGGATCACCAGGAGCGCGAATAAACAACTCTCCCGCCGTCGTAATCCCCGCATTCAGTCCTTCGCCCCAGATCGCCGCGTTGCGATAGTCATCGACGAACCCGCGAATTCCCACACGAAATCCGCCCCAACCCCTCGCATCCGACTCACCCGCGCCCAGCTTTCCTAAGTGCAGCCGCCCCAACCGAACTCGCACCATAAAGTCGCCATCTTCCGGACCCAAGTCGTGAGTCAGCAACTGAACATTCCGGTTCGCGCCGCTCACCAAACACTCCAGCCGCCCACCGGAGATTCGCCAATCCTGCAACGGATTTGCCCAGTACTCCCGTCCCGCCCAAACCCGCTCCACTTCCGCCGGCCAGGCGCTCTGGAACTCCGCTCCGTGCAAGGACGGAAACAGAAGCAGACAAAGGATCGGAGCCAGACAGCGATGCCATCTCATGACCAAATAGTCTGACAAATCTCAGCCTCGGACACCTCAGGGCTCCGCTGGAGAATGCTCGCCGGCCGACAGCTTCCTGATAAAATACGACAGTTCCTGCCGCAAAGCCACGGTAGCTCAGTTGGTAGAGCAGCGGTTTCGTAAACCGCAGGTCGTCGGTTCGAGTCCGACCCGTGGCTCCAGTTCTTTCAATAGCTTGGCTTTTCACTCTCACACTGAGGCCTCGAACTGGCGCTGGAACTGGTTGACCGCTTTTAGGAGCTTTACCTTTTTTTGCTGAGACCATTGCTGTCGCCTGGCCCTTAGTGCTTCTCGCCTTGCTGTCCCTAACTTTCCCCACTTTGCGTGGAGTTTATTGCTCAACCAGATGTTTTGGAGAGGGGAAAGGGGCGGCCGCGCCGACTGCATCGAGTGAACGGATATACCTGTGTTTTTGGCTCGGTTCTGGATCGATCCTCTGAACCAATCTCACTTCCACTGCGATGTCTTCAGGGAAAATCTCCCTGCTCCTCGACTCGATCTGAGCGCGTATGTCGCTCCCGGACTGCGATAGCGGCTCCAGGTTCACAACGATGCGGTCGCGCGCTTCCTGGACGACCTGGAACCGGGCTAGTTGTGATCTTTCAATAGGTTGTTCATTCGGTCCCGGACCAAGGAAGCTGGAGTTATCCCACAACAGCAACCTTGGAGAGACCGAATGAACATCCATCAGAATGCACGATTGACACCGAAAGGTCGAGCCCTGTTGGTTCGCCGCGTCCTCGGTGGGGAGAACGCACAGGCCGCCGCGGCGGCCTGTGGCGTCTCAGAGCGAACCGTACGCAAATGGCTCGCGCGGTTTCGGGCTGAGGGTCAGGCCGGTCTCGTCGACCGCTCCTCACGCCCCCTTCGCAGCCCGCGCCGCACTGCTGCGCCCAGCGCGGCCCGTGTCGTTGCTCTGCGCCGACAACGTTGGGCCGGCTACCGCATTGCCACTCGTGTCGGAGTCTCTCAGGCCACCGTCAGCCGCATTTTGCGCCGCGCCGGCCTCAACCGCATCCGCGATCTCGAACCCGCCCCGCCCGTGCGCCGCTACGAACACCCCGCACCCGGCGATCTGTTACATCTCGATATCAAGAAGCTCGGCCGCTTCCAGCGCGCCGGTCATCGCGTCACCTCCGACAAATCCCACCGCTGCCGCGGCGCCGGCTGGGAATTCGTGCACGTCGCCATCGACGACCACTCCCGTGTGGCTTTCTCCCAGATCCTCTCCGATGAGCGGAGCGACTCCGCCGTAGCTTTCCTCAATGCTGCCGTCGGTTACTATCGCTCGCTCGGCGTCCGCATCCGCCGCCTGCTCACTGACAACGGCTCTTGTTACCGCTCCCGGCTCTTCCGCGATGCTTGCCGTCGTCTCGGTATTCGTCATCGCTTCACACGGCCTTACACGCCGCGCACCAACGGCAAAGCCGAACGCTTCATCCAGACCGCTCTGAGAGAATGGGCTTACGCTCGCTCCTACTGCTCATCCCAGCAGCGCGCTGCTCATCTGTTACCCTGGCTGCACGACTACAACTGGCATCGCCCTCACGCCGCTCTCCGCTACCGTCCGCCCTTCTCCAGACTCATGCTTCCTATGAACAACCTGTTGACACTCCACAGCTAGTCCCACAACATCACTGAAGGAGCGAAATATCCGGGATGGCCGAATGAGCCGTGCCCCGCTCAGGTGAATATAGTCCGCCACTCGGCCTTGCAGTTGCTCGATTCTCTGGAATCCAAAGCTACACGACCTCGGCTGCAACGGGCGGCGCGCGATGTCTCCCAACTCGACGCGAATGAGCGGCATGGCGAATGAGTGGAGTGCCGTCCCCACAACATGGCCTTCCTCGCCCGGAGCGGCAGGCCGCCCTTCGTGAAGAACTTCAACATGAACACTGTCGTCGAGGGTGTGAAAGCATCCGCACTCAGCACACTCCCAGGCGACCAAGTGGAACTCGTGTGCCCCGTACATGTTGATGACCTGAGCACGGAAACCGTCTTCGATTTGCCGGCGCGTGGCGGGCGCCATCATTTCCGACCCCAAGAAGACCATTCTTGTTCCAATCTCGCGCAGTTGGCAGTACTTGTCCTCGGCGAGAACCAACCGAATGATGTTAGGACGTGTGCGCACGATCGGTGGCCGTAGCCTTAGCAGTTCTTTTAGAATTTGCCGCGGGCCCATCGATGGATCGAGCTTTCTTGTCGGAAAGAATCCTGCTCGGTGAAGCCACGTCTCCTTCTGATCGCTCACTCCGACCGTCACCACCCTGTAGTTGGGCCGAGCGCCAAGCTGCAACACCGTCCTTAACTGAAAAGCTACTAGTAGTTGCTTCTCCCAGTGGGAACGAAGGATCGTGTCGGGCTCACCGGTCGCGCCGGAGGTCTGTCGCTGGTCGCAGCGGTTGGGGTCGATACCACGGACGAGTCTGTCTCGAAGCGGAGTCTGTTGTCGGTCGCGTTTCGTCGTCGTTGGGAGACAATGCAGGTCTGGAGCCCCTTGAATCTGGTCCGGCCGCACCCCGGCGCGCTCCATCAAACCGCGATAGTATGGCACGCGGTCCCATGCGTGTCGAACCAGCCTTCGGATCTGACGATCGCGGACCGCCTTCGTCTGGGCGGGATCCATGCGTGGGCGTTGCCAGAACGTGGCCACGTCCGAAATGAACTGGTGGTCCATAACACCGGAACAACTACTGTGAAGGGACCGCTCATAATACCTCGTGCTGCCTTGCCAATCAGACGGTTCAGAGCCTTCAGGGGACCTAAAGTGAGGCGTCTTCATCATCGGGCGTCAACTTTGCATCGCTAATGAACATCGCGAGACGCTCGTCCGCACTGGAAGGTCTTGCTTGAGTCCGCACGCCTAGCGCCGCCTCAACTGCGGGTGGGAGAGGCCCGGCGGAAGGCCTTGGGTCAATCCCGTTCCCGGTCATGCTAGCTAACCGACCTTCCTCAGAAAACTCACGCGGCCAATCTCGACCCACTCCACCACAAAGATATTCCCCTCGTGGTCGAAACAGGCGCCGTGTGGGCAGACGAACTGGCCGGACGGAAAATTCTCCCGCGACAACTCGCGCCGCTGCCGCCAATCGTCCGCCCCGACACCCATGTGGGCGAGAAGATGATTGTTCTTGTCGAGCAGGGTTACCCGCGCGGCCAGATCCGGAATCAACAGCGTGCCATCCCGGAAAATGTCGAAGTGGCAAGGCAACGTCACATTGTCAGCGAATCGCAAGTGCTCTCCGTCGAGGCTGAAGTACTGCAGCCGGCGGTTCGCCCGGTCGGCGACCAACACCTCTTCCTGTCCCGAACGATCGTCGATCACAATGCCGTGCGGACAGTTCAGCGCACCCGCCGCGTCGCTGATGCCTCCGCCGAAGGTGTTCTTGTAGACGCCGTTCTTGTCGTAGACCAGGACGTGGCTCGAGCCGTAGCCGTCGCCGACGTAGATGTCGCCGTTGGCCGCCACGGCCAGGTTGGTCGGCCTCCAGACCGGTGCGCGTTTCTCGTCGTTCGGCGCGTAGGCCGGGGACTCGATCGGGTAGCCTAGCGTCATCAGCACCTTGCCCGCGAGATCGGTCTTCTGAACGATGCAGCGGCGGATGTCGCAGAAGTAGAGGAACTCGTCCGCGCCCTCCTGGTTCAGGTGCAGCCCATGGGCGCCCCCGGCGTAAGCGCCGCCCCAGGAAGTGACACACTTTCCGTCGAGGTCGAAAACGACCATCGAATGGTCGCTCGGCGAAGTCGCATGCACCGTGTGGTGGATGTAAATCAAGCCGTTGGAGTTGATCTGAACTCCATGCACGTTGCCGTAGCGTATCGTCGAGGGCAGCTCGCCCCAATCGTGAAAAACCTCGTACGTGTACTCGCCGGAACCGACGATCGGGCGCTGATTGCCCGACTTGTCTTCAGTTCCCAGAAGGGTAGGTGCGGCTCCGTCTTCCATGCGTTGACCTCGGCAAGATTCTACCGCAGCGGGCGGTTCCCCCGGCTTGGGCGCCGGACAAACCTAGAGCGCGGCACACCAGACCTAGCGCGCCGTCTCGCCGTGCCCCGCTCCTTCCCGAATCCACTCCACAACCAGCTCCGCCAGTGCAGCGTTGCCGGCATCCGTCGGGTGCTCGGTTTCGTCAATCAGCTCGGCGGGGTTGGAAGCAAAGCGGGGAGCGGGATCGATCGACGAAATCCCGAGATCCCGGAGCATCTCTCGAAGTTGTCCGGATAGATCCGCAAGCCGATAGTCCCCGCCCGCGCCGAATGCCGAGCCGACCGGCAAAATGACCACCCCAAACCTCACGTCGTGTTCCTGCGCGTAAGCAGCCATCCGGGCGAGTTGCTGCCGCGCAAAGTCGCGATTGCCCGCGAACAGCCACCGATACCACTCCTCTGACGACTCGGACCCGGCGCCGAAATGCTCGTGTTTCTTCCAGCGATAGTAGGCCTTCCGCAGCACATACAGCGTCCGCCAACCCGCCGGCCGGTACATCCGATAGAGACCATTGTCCGCCCCTTCGTACACCGAATCCCGCCGCGCGAAGTCGTTCAGATTAAGAAGGTAGATGGCGTCGTCGAAGTGATAGATGGCGTTCTTAACCTCAAAGTTCTCCGCGACTTCCTCTATCTCGTACCCCGGTACGCCCAGATTCAGCACCCGCACCGGTTCGCCCGTCAGAAGTTTTTGGGAGTGAGCCGAAATCATCTGCTCTTGCCCCTGGGCAATACCGAACCCGAATGAGTCACCGAGCAGCGCGACCCGGCGCGAGTCCATGAATAGGTCGTCGGACTCGTCGCGAATCCCATAGCGATTGACCGCCAAATAGAGGTCCCCGCGCCTTCGGATTCCCGGCGCCAACTCGTAAGCCAACACCTCGTTACTCGACGCCCGATAGTAGTGCCCCGGATCGCGCCCGGCGCTCCCGTAAAAGTGCGTAACGGCGCGGGAAACCACTTCCAGGGCGCCCGCTGTCAACACCAACCCCAGCAGCAGCGCCCCTACTTTCATGCCCCGTCTACCGTGAGAAGCGGGAGATAGCATCACTGACCGAAAGAACTCACCGGACCCATTTTCTCACGCTCCCACCCCCCCCGCTGATGACCGCAATCCGTCCATAGGCACGTCCCCCGACGACCCAGGTTTCCCCCAGAGGTTGCCTCAGGCTGACACACACACGAATCCAGGGGCACGGCATGCCGCGCGGCCCCAGCGGGGCCAGAGAAAATAGCCCACGTCTTCAGACGTGGGTTTCCACCACATTTCCTCAGAAGGTTCCATCTTACGTACGGATCGGCTGATGACCGAACCAAGGCAAAAGCCTACCTTGCGAGCCTCGCGGCCCCTGTTTATACTTAATCTTCGGAAACGATGCTCCGCATGCAGGACCTAGCGTTGAGAGGTCTCCCGTGCATGGCCAACCTACAGAATTCTACGCCCCCCAACGAGAGGCCGCTCTCTTCTACGGCATGTTCCTGCGCGGCCGCTCAATCGATTCCCTCAGGCAGGAGATCGACGTTTCGCCCCAGCTTTTTCATAAGTGGATGAGAGCCCGCGAGTACGACAAGGGCTTCCGCGACAACCTTGCCCGCATGTACTCCTATCGCAAGCGAGTCCTCGCCATCTTTGAGTCGCTCGTGACGAGCGATCAAACCAGCCACGATACCCGGCAGTAGCATCTGTTCTTCGAAAGCCCCGCGCTACTTTACGCTTCGGCCGTGCCCGATTCAGGTCCTGCCGAATACATCCTCCACGTGGCCCTTCACTTTCACCTTCCTGTAGATCTCGGCGACCTTGCCGTCCCCGCCAATCACGAAGGTTGAGCGTTCGATCCCCATGTACTTTCGGCCGTACATCGACTTCTCTTTCCATACGCCGTACTTTTCGGCGATCGAGTGATCCTCGTCGGCGATCAACGGGAAGGGCAGATCGAACTTTTCTTTGAACTTCGTGTGGGACTTGACACTGTCGGGGCTCACGCCCAGTATCAGGGCGTTCTTCTTCTGGAACGCCGCGAACGAATCCCGGAAGTCGCAAGACTCCGTCGTACATCCAGGGGTATTGTCCTTTGGGTAGAAGTAGAGCACCACCGTCTTGCCCCGCAGATCCTTCAGTTTGATCGTCTCACCCGTATCCGTTACTCCCGTGAACTCAGGAGCCTTGTTACCCACTTTGACCATCGTTTCCTCCCTTACCTGGGATCCCTGGCTCGCCCCGCCCCGACCTCACTTCGCCCGCAAACAAAAAAACATCCCGTCCCGAGATCCAAGCAGCAATCGCTTCCCCACGATCGCCGGTGACGCGGCGATATCTCCCCCCAGAGTAAACTTCCACAACTCGCTGCCGTCCTTTAAGCTCACGGCATACAGGTTTCCATCGTACGAACCAACGTAGACCACATCCCCCGCCACGAGCGGCGACGAATCCACTCGCCCGCGGGTTGTGAAGTCCCAAACCAAGGTGCCCGTCACCTGATCGATGGCATGCAAACGCTTGTCACGCCCGCCGATGATCACCTTCCCGTCCACAACCGCCGGCGACGCGAAGAACGGGTGGTCCGTCTCGGGATGCGAATACCGCCACAGGATCTCGCCCTTCTTCCAATCCACCGCCAGGACCTGGTTCCCGAAGGTTCCGACGTAAACGATGCCGTTGACCACCGAAGGGGTCGCCGCCACGTAGTCTCCCAACTCGATGGTATTCGTCTCCTCGCCCGTCCTGATGTCGATCGTACGCAGCTTGCCGTCACACCCGGTTACGAACGTCGAATGGCCCTCGATCGCGGGACTGCAATGAACGCGGTCTTCGGTCTGAAGCGTCCAGTTCACTTCCCCCGTCCTCGGATTTAGGCTGTACAGGTTCGAATCATACGAACCAAACAGCACCGCTTCAGGAGAACAGTTTGGCGACGACAGAATCTCCGCGTGTGTCTCGAACATCCACCGGGTCTTGCCGGTCTCGATGTCGACGGCGTGAAAGAATCCCTCCTCGTCGCCAAAGAACACCGCCCCATCTTGCACGCAACCGGAGGCCGGTACCCCCAACTTCGCCTGGTAGATCCACTTGCCCTTCCCCGTCTCGAGATCAACAGCGTGGAACCGTCCATTCATATCGCCGAAGTACACAACACCGTCCACCACGATCGCCGTCGAGTCAATCGGCTCGCCCGCGTCGTACTTCCACTCAACCTCGAGCGGCGGCGCGAGGCGTTCCTTCAACACCGCGTTGCGCTCCGGTGTCCCCAGGAAAAGAGGCCATTCCGCCCCCGCAACCGGCAAGGCAGCCGCGCAGGAAAGCACAATCATCAAGCTGAACATTGCCCGCATATCAGTTTCCTTCGCCTCAAAGGGCCGTCGAGTCATGCTCTCTACCTTCATCACTCTATATATCCCAACGAACGCAGCCGCCGCTCCATGTCTTGTTGCAGCCTCCCCGGCGAACGGCCGTGGATGCCGAGTCGCTGCCGCAATTCCGCGCTCTCGCTCAAATGGTCCTCCAGCAACACCCGCATCTGCTCCACTCGCTCCGTCTCGCGCGTTAACAGGTTCATCCGTTCTTGGGGATCTTCCGTCAGGTGGTACAACTCGTCTCGCCGGGAATCCGGATGCCAAATGTACTTCCAGTCGCCAAGGACGACTGCCCGCTGTCTGTCACGCAGCAGGTTGTGACTGCCAAAAACCGGTGTGGGTTCTATCTCCCTCACGTCTTCCCATAAGGGTTTCAACGAGTCGTCGGAAAACCGCCGCGGGTCGAACTCGATCCCGCTCAGGTCAAGAATCGTTGGAGCCACCCGAACGTTCGAGACCGGCTCGCTAACCCTGGTTCGATGTTTTCCGTTGCCGCCCGGCAGCTTCAGAAACAGCGGCGCCTTCAGCAATTCCTCGTAGAGCGAGTGTCCGTGGAACGCGCTGCCATGCTCCCAGAACTCTTCCCCGTGATCACTCGTCAAAACGATCAACGCCTCGTCGTATATTCGCAGCGACTTGAGAAGTTCCAGCAGCCGCCCGACTCGATCATCCACATACCGCACTTCGCCGCAGTACATCTTCCTCAGCATCGCCTGCTGCCGCGGTGGCGGCGACATGAACCTCGACGCGGCCCGGTCTTCGTCAAAACCGAGCGCGATCCCGTACGCCGGGCCGGGGTCAGCTTCGTCGATGAACTCCTCCGGGGGCAGATACGGCGCATGTGGATCGAAGTAATGCAGCCACAGAAAGAAGTCCTCGTCCGAATGTAGCTCGATCCATGCCTCGGCGGCGGCCGTGATCTCCTCCGTTCTGTGTTGATCGCTCATGCGGAGCGGTCCGCGAAAGTGGGCGACAGCCCTCGTCGCCAGAGTCCCGAGCGGCGGCAACCCTGGAAACTCATAGACGTCAAAACTTCTGGAGAGTGCCTTCTGTGGCGTCATCAAGATATTGGCGCCGAACGCTGCCGTCAGATATCCCTCTTCGTGAAAGAAGTCCTCGATCGAGGTAGCCGCCTCAGGGAACCGCGCGTGCTCCCGGCTGACACCGTGTACGGCCGGCGAAAGCCCCGTCATAATCGACGCCACCGACGGCTGTGTCCACGACGAGGTTGCGTAAGCCGATTCGAACGTCACGCCGCTCTCAGCGAGAGCATCCATCGCCGGACTCTCGCAACCTGATCCCATTCGGCCGCGCAATGCGTCGGGCCGCAATGTGTCCACCGTGATCAAAACAACATGCCGGATCTTCCGTTCCGTTTGCACCGCCTGTGTCAACTTGACAGGGCCCGCTTGCGGCGCCGCCATCCGCCAACCCGCCACCCCCAAAAGAAGCAGGGACCAACACGCCAGCGCATGGGGAACCCACCGCAACACCGCATCCCGGCGAAGCAGAAACAGCGACCCCGCTACCACCAGCAAGACCACCACCGCCCACAGACGCAAAGGAATCGGTTCGAGCAAAGCACGCAGATAAGAGAATCGAACCCAGGCCAGCAGCAGAGCCTCAGCCGCTACGACGGGCGCGATCAACGCCCCCGCCACGGCCATGCTGCCTTCTCGAGTCGCCGGGTCGATCGATCGCGCGCAAAGGTAGACCGCGAACCCCAGTGCGCAACTGACGCCCACGACCAGCGCCACGAGTGCCGGCGGATTTGCCAAAGCAGCGACGCCGCCCATGAACCCGGCAAGGAGAATCGGCGTGCCCGCCACGACACCGATCGCCGACGCCAAAGGAACACACGGCAACTTCCGAACCAAACGGAGCGGCAGGCCCAACAGCAGGCACAGCGCGACATATACGGCGGCCGTGGCGAGCATCGACCCCGCCCAATGACTCAGCAGCTCGACGAGGCTTCCCGCCGCGCCCGGACCCCGCCGCGCCACGGCGAGACTCAACTCAAGGGTCGCGATGGTGTGAACGACTACCAGTCCGGCAGTCAGACAGCCGGCGAACTCCGACGGCGAAAAGCGGCTGCTTCTCCCGCCACTGGTTCCTGAATCCTTCATCCTGTGGCCAATGGGAAAGGTCGCTCGGCGACCCGCCTTGAAGCCAAAAGAGCTACCCCAAATAGCGTGTCAAATCCAATCCAAAGCCGGGACGGTCCGAGGGCGCGACGTAACCATCTGCATCCGGCAACGGTGTTACCGCGCGAATAAACGAGCGCCGCTCCTCATCGATCCGCTGGGACGGACCAATACTCTCCGCCAACGGTGCGTTCGGCGTCGCCATCACGAAGTGCAGACCCCATACCGTTCCGCCCTGATGCGGGATCACCGGCAAGTTCCGGCCCGCCGCCATCGCCGCGATCCGGCGGATTTCCGTCAGTCCGCCGCACCAGTTGATGTCGGGCTGCAAAACGTCTGCCCCATCATGGTCGAGCAGGAGCTGGAAGCCCCAGCGCGTGTACTCATGCTCACCCGTCGCGATCAGCGTCGAATCGATCTCCCGCGTAATCTGCCCATAGCCGCGATAGTCATCGGGAATAAGCGACTCCTCGATCCAGTGAACGTTGTAGGGCTCCAGCCGCTGTGCCATCGCAATTGTGTAGGGCACATCCCACGCCATATAGCAATCAAGCATGAGCATCAGGTCCGGCCCCATCGTGTCCCGGCTCTGCCTGACTAACTCTTCATTCTTCTTCATGCCCTCGACGCCATCCGCCGGGCCGTAGGGAATTGCCAGCTTGACGCCGTGGTAGCCGAACTTCAGATAGTTCTCAACATCGTTCCCGGTCGCGTAGGCGCGAATCTTGTCCTTTGTCTTACCGCCCAGTACTTTATAGACCGGCTGGTTGTGGGCTTTACCGATGATGTCCCACAGCGCCAAATCCACGGCGCTGATCGCCATGATGGCAACGCCCTTGCGCCCGTAAGGAAGCGACGATCGAAACATCACGTCCCACAGCCGTTCCACATCAAACGGATCCTCGTTGTCGAGTAACCGCGCGAAGTGCTCCTCCACGATGTAGCGCGCCGCGCCGCCGCCTTCGCTCTTGCCGTATCCAGTGATCCCCTTGTTCGTCGTGATCTCGACCCAAACCGCGTCCCGCATCTTCTGGGAGCGCCACGATGATCGCTGCTGCTTGTATTTCGGGTAGATCGACATGGGGTTGGCGATGATCGTGTTCTGAAGCCAAGCCCAGAAGTTCTCGGGCGAAGGCGGTTTCGGATCAACAACACGCACCTGTGTGATCCGAAGACCGCTCGAGACACCCTGAAACGGCAAAGCAGGCGCCAGCCCCGATGTCCGCGCTCCCAGCGCGGCATGGAGCCGTTGTTTACGGCTCAGCCCCGCCGCCGTCAATCCGGCGGCCGAGCCTTGAAGAAATGTTCGTCGATCCACTTTTCGCTTCTCAAACAAAACGGGAGAAGCGCCTCAGCGGCGTCTTCTCCCGTTGATTTCCATGGCGGCGGCGAGCCGCATTTCGACAGGCCCGTTAGCGGCTGATTCCCAAGGCCGGGACTTCGCCGTCGGTAAGCGTGAGCTTGAACGGCTCCTTTGTCAGGCTCGCGGCCACACCATCAAACGTGAGCTGACGGCCGGCGGTCACTCCCGTCCGCATCATGTTCGCCAGACCCAGCACAACCTCGGCCGAGCCGCCCTCTTCACTACTCAGACTGATCGTTTTCGATCGAGCGGGCGCCGAGACGACGTAGAGCTTCATCTTGGGCGTCAGCTTACCTTTCAGGTCGACCCAAACCGTATCGCCCTGCGCGCTTTGCAGCGTCTTCTTCAGATCCAAGAAGGCCCACAGTTGCGGGTTCTCCGCGCGCGACTTCTGTATTTCCTCAAACTTGCGAACCGAAGCCGATTTGATCTCAAGATCCGCCGGCGGTAGAGGCTGATTCATCGCCATCGCTTTCAATTCGTCAAGCCCTTCCGTTGTGCCGGCGAAGGTCTTGTAAACCGTCGTGAGATACTCTTCGACCTGCTTGCGTCCGTCAGGCGGGAGCGCGCCTTCACCCGCGTAGGACGCGGCCCGAGCGAGTGAAAAGAGCGCCTCTTCATTCTTTTCCGGATCACCCTGCACAATGAGTTCCGTCCCCAGCCAGTAGGACACCTGTGCCGCTTCCGGTTTCATCCTCAGGACCTTCTTGAAATCCTCTTCGGCTTTCGCGTGCTCCTGGCGCTGCATCGCGATCCACCCCAGCGTTTGACGGGCGGTAACGGCAACCTGGCTCTTGGCGTTCGTCCACTGGGCGTCGGAAACTTGCGCCGGCTTGTTCGCGGCCGCGAAATGCTTGTCAATGCTCCCGGCGAGAGCCTCCGCGGCCGTTTCCCCGTCCTTGAGGATCTGAGGCTTCTCCGCGTCGCCGGCGCTCCGATACAAAGCTGTCGTCATCGAAGTTATTGCGATGTTCGCCTGCAGATCGCCGGGACTCAACTCCAGATACTTCTTCGCGAACTCAACCGTCTCTTTAGCGTGTTGCGCCTGCTGGTGTGCAAGCATGAACGCTTGCATCCGCTCAGTACTGTAAGCGGTCTCCGCATAGCCCTTCTCCCATTCAGCAAGCAACTGCAGCTTCTTGTTGGCGTCCGCTTCTTTGAAGACGGCGGTGATCAGCTCGTATTCTTTCTGATCCTTGGGGCGCTTTTCGGCCGCGTCTTGCGGAGACGGAATCGCGGCTCCCGTGACGAGCAACAGAAGGGTTGTGGCTAAAGCGATATTCGTGGCACGTTTCAACATGGTCAGACTCCCCAATAAGATCTTTTTTGCCCTCGTTTTCGAATCGAACGCCGGCGGACGAACCACCTCGCACTTCATTCCGAACGCTCGGACTAAACGCGGAGTATATAGCAGCACAAAACGGTTGGCAAGCGCTCCTCTGTCGGGAGTTTGCCTCTGATCGGGACGTAGAAGGCGCCACCGCCGCTTCCGGCAAACTGGCGCTTCAGTAATGCTATCTCTTAAGACGCCACCGCGACGAAGCGCGTTCCATCATGTGTTGTCAACGTTGAAACCCCACGGACCCGTACTTCGCCGCATCGAACCCTCGTTTCAAACTGATCGCCGACTATTTTATCATGAACCCCGCCCTGACAGCACCTTAGCGGGAGCTTCGGGTGCGCGACACAGAAGTGAAGCGGGAAGGGGGAGGGAATGCGGGCGGCCTTATCTGAGGGTATAATATACTCTCAGAGACCAGGAGGGTCGCATGTCGCTATCATTGCCTGCCTTGGAGCATCGTCGCGCTGGGCTCACTCGCCAACTGGCTGAGCTGGGCGATTTCCGACGAGGCTCTCTGAGCGCTTCGTTCCGACGTTGCGGCAAAGCCGCTTGCGTGTGTATGTCACGGGATCATCCAGGGCATGGTCCTCAGTTGCGTTTGTCCTACAAGGTCAACGGAAAGACGCTTAACGAGACCATCGTCAGTCCGGCTGCTCGCCGTAAGGCGGAGCGCGAGATCGCCGCCTTTCGGCAGTTTCAGCGGCTGAGTCGAGAGCTGCTCGAAGTCAATGAGCAGATCTGCCGGCTGCGTCCCGTGGAAGAAGACGCCGCCTTGAGCCCGCAGGAAAAAAAACGGCTGAAGCGATCGAGCAAGAGGTCGCCGAAGAAGTAAGGCGACTGCTGCAGGTCGTCTTCGCCGATCGGCGCAGGAGCGGCAAGCTCGATCTGGAAGCCGTCGAACAAGCGACCCGCGATGCGTTGCACCAAGCGGGTGCGAGGCTGATCGAGACGCTATTGAACGAGGAGCGAGCGAGCGAATTGCAACCGCTGTGCGCTTGCGGCAAAGCGGCGCGCTCCGCCGGCAAGCGCTCGAAGAAACTCGTCACGATGCTGGGCGCGGTCGTCGTCGAGCGGGAGTACTATCACTGCAAACGTTGCCGCGTCGGCTTTGCGCCGCGCGACCAAGAGTTGGACGTTGACGAGACTCAGTATTCGCCCGGTGTGCGCCGCATGACCGCGTTGGTCGGCTCCGAGACCTCGTTCGATCGCGGCCGCGCGTTGCTCGAAGAGTTGGCCGGCGTGCAGCTGACCGCGAAGGCGGTGGAGCGCGAAGCGGAAGCGATCGGCGCGGACATCGCGACCCGCGAGCAAGCCGAGATCGCACGTGCTGTGCAGCTTGATCTAGCTGAGATCCGCGGGCCGGCAACTCCGCTTCTCTACATCGAGATGGACGGTACGGGAGTGCCGGTCACGGACGCTGACACGGCGGGCCGCAGGGGGAAAACGAGCCCGCAAGCGCGTACCCGCGAGGTCAAGCTGGGCTGTGTCTTCACGCAAACCAGCTGTGACGAGCAAAGCCGCCCTGTCCGCGACGAAGACTCGACCAGCTACAGCGGCGCAATCGAGGACGCCGCCTCTTTCGGCCGGCGCATCTACAGCGAGGCTTGCCGACGGGGCTGGAGCCGGGCGCGCCAGAAGGTCGTCATCGCAGATGGCGCGCCCTGGATCTGGAATATCTCGCACGAATACTTCCCCGGCGCGATCGAGATCGTCGACCTCTATCACGCCCGCGAACACCTGTGGGAGTTGGCGGCGAAGCTGTTTCCGCAGGACGAAAAGCGTCGCCGCAGTTGGGCGCGGCGGCTCAACAAGAAGCTCGACTCAGGGCGCATTGAGCAACTGGTCGCCGCACTCCGCGGGATCGAGGTCGAGGATGCGGAGTTGACGCATCAGTTGGCTTTGGAGGCGGAATACTTCGAGCGCAATGCCAAGCGGATGCGCTACCGCGCGTTTCGGCGCCAAGGATTGTTTGTCGGCTCGGGAGTGATCGAGGCAGGTTGCCGAACCGTAATCGCGTCGAGACTGAAACGCTCGGGCATGTTCTGGAGCGTGCGCGGCGCCAACGCCATCACCGCCCTGCGTTGCGCCCGGCTCTCCAACCGCTTCGACGACTACTGGGAGAATCGCGCCAAAGCCGCCTGAGCGTCACATATTTGTCGCGCACCCGGGAGCTTCGGCGCGAACGCAGGGCTTTCTGGAGCATCGCGAAACCCGCGATGATCACGAGCAAGGGCCACACTCGGCCGATCGACACACCAAACAGACTCAGCTCCTGAAGCTGAAAAATTACACCCAGCGCCAGCACAAGCGCCCCCGTCATCCACTCGCCTTGCTTTCTTGCCTTCTCACTCAGTAAGAGATGGATTCCCAGCGCCAGCAGAATCAGCGGCCAGAAGTCGAGTAGTTCTTCGATTCGGATGAAGCCTAGGCTCGACGCTTGAAACGCGATTCCGACGAGAACAGCTACGATCCCGACGGCTCGCGATTTCGGATCCAGCACCCAATACACGCCGCCGGCGATCACGAGCAGCGGCCAGTAGATCCGAACCTCGCCAAACTGCACGACAGCGAAGTTGTGGAGCAGTAACAACACGCCCACTGCCAGAACGATCAGCCCGGGAATGATGCCTCGTACGCCACTGGCTGATTTCGCGCCCCGCATCATCGAAGTCCGGCTACGCTTGCGCCGCCTGCTCGACGACTTTCATCACGCGCAGCGTGTTGCCCCCGAGGATCCCGGAAATATCGTCATCCCCGAAGCCTCTTCCCCGCAACCCGTCAATCAGGCGGGGGACTTTCGAAATGTCCTCCATGCCCTCGGGCGTCTGAGCGCTCACGCCATCAAAGTCAGAGCCGAGCCCTACGTGCTCCGGGCCGGCGACTTTCGCGGCGTGCTCAAAATGGTCGAGCAGGCGTTCGAAAGGTACGCGACCGGTTCGCTCGACGCGTTCGAGGTCGATCTTGCGCAGTTCGATCGAGCGTTGCTTGGGGTCTCCGGCGTGCTCCTTGCGAACGGCGGCCGCTCTCTCGCTGAGATCCCCGTACTCCGCTGCGTAAACCCGATGCCCGACGTCCAAAAACTCGTTGTAGAAGTTGATATGAACAACGCCGCCCTTCTCCGCGAGCGCCTTAAGCATCTCATCCGTCATGTTGCGAGGGTGGTCCGACAGAGCGCGGCACGATGAATGGGACGCGATCATCGGCGCTTTGGCCACTTTTACTGTGTCAAAGAAAGTCTGGTCGGAAACATGCGAAACGTCGACCATCATTCCCATGCGATTCATCTCCTGGACGACCGCACGACCGAATTCGGTGAGCCCTTTCGAGCCATGCTCAGCACCGGACGAACCTGCCCACGGAGTGTCCGCGCTATGCGTCAGCGTCATGTATCGGACGCCCTTCTCGAAATGGCTGCGCAGAACGTCCAGGTCGGAATCGATCGTGTGCCCGCCTTCAACGCCCATGAAGATCGCGATTTTGCCTTCTCGCTTGGCACGTAGGATGTCTTCGGAACTCGTACCCGCGATCAGGTCGTCCGGGTGCCGGCCCACTTCGCGCGCGACGGCGTCGATGATTTCGAATGATCGCCGCTTGGCGGAAGCCGGAGACTGTGAAACGGTCGTATAGATCGAGAAAAAGACACCGCTGACACCGCCGTCGCGCATGCGAGGGATATCGACTTCGCCGTAATCGTGGCGTTGCCCGAGGTCGTATCCCTCGTCGGCGATCAACATTGGCGTATCGCAATGCAGGTCGAGAACGATGGAACGCTCAAGCAGGGAAGGTCGCGCCGCATCCGAGCCGTCGCTCAGGGTTCCCGCGGGCTCGTCGGACGAGCAAGCGGATTGGCTAAGCAGCGACGACGCGGCGCCGAGTGTGGCCGCGCCGAACCGGCGGCGAGTCAGCATGGTCGCCTGATTATAGCCCGCCGGTCCTCGCGGGTACGGCCCCAAACCCGTCCGCCCGCAAACCGTCAGCCAACCGAGCTGTAGCGCTGCCAACTCAGCCCAAAATGCCGGGCGCGGCATGCCGTGCCCGGCGGCTCCACTAAACCTGTGAATCCCTACCGCAGGAACAAGAAAGCCATCAGGCCGATACCCGAAGCCAAGCCAAGCCAGACGTAGGCCCCAAACATCTGGGACTCCAGAGCTTTGAGCGTTTTCCCTTCCATCCCGCCAGGCGCGGCGCCTTGCAGGCTCTCCGCGATTCGGTCGCCCAGAACACGGGCCATCTCGAGTGCTGCTTTCTGACCTCCTCCATCGCCTGCCGGAGCCGCTTCAATCCCCTCGCTGACTTGCCGGTCCAGGGCGTCTATCTTCTGCGCCATTTCGGTTAGCAGATCCGAGAGGTCGGCTTGCGAGTTCTGGGTCACGATTTCTTCAACTCGCGCCAGCCGCGCCGTAAGGTCCGTGGGCGGAGGTTCAGCAGTGAGCTTCCCCTCGAGTTGGTTCAACCGCTCAGCGATCGCACCAGTCTGCGAATCCGAGTTCGCTT
Source organism: Bryobacterales bacterium (assembly GCA_965206655.1). Lineage (GTDB taxonomy): Bacteria > Acidobacteriota > Terriglobia > Bryobacterales > UBA6623 > JAPPLB01. The sequence continues at coordinate 328,628 of CBDBKC010000036.1, forward strand.
CTTCAATACGGCCTTCGACTGTGGAGATCCGCGTCAGCAGTTCTTGAACGCGCGGATCGGGAGCCGCTGCTTCACTCTTTTCCTCGATCGCGAGCATGCGATTCGTGAGATCTTCGACCACACCATCGGGGCCCAAACCCACGCTCTCGATAAGATCGAGGCGCGCCAGCAGGTCGTCTACCCTGGTGTCCTTGCCGCCGGCCAGGCCGTCCGCGGCTTCGAGAGCCGCGACCGCTTCCAGGCCTTCGACACGCTTAATCAGATCGCTGGTCGCCGCGCCTGCGGCCGCACCCGTGCCCCCTGACGATTCGATGGCATCCAATCGTTCGAAAAGTCCATCGACACGAGTGTCGGCGCCGGAGGTGGCAGCCGTTTCCAGCACCGTGATTCGATCGGTCAGCTCGTCTCGGGTGGCTGTCTCGCCTCCGAGGCGTTCCTCCAGCAGCCGCATACGTTCCAGCAAGGCTTCTTCGGTCTCGGAAGCACCGGGTTCGGGCTGGGTCTCCAACTCGATGAGGCGCTCTTCAAGCGCAATGATTTTTGTCGATTGTTCGTCATCCTTCGATGCTGTTTCGAGCGAAGCCAGACGGTTGCTGAAGTCGGGCCAACGTGGATCGCCGGCCGAGGCTTCGACCCTGTTCTGGAGCTCGCTGACACGAGATGCGATCTCTTGAACCTCCGCGCCCGAGCCACCGTCCTGAAGTCGTTTGTCGAGGGCCTCGAGGCGCTCGCTCAGTTCCTTGACCCGCGGATCTTCCTTGGTTTCTCCGGCGGCTGCCTCGATCGAATGTACACGTGCGGTCACTTCCGCAAGGTGGGTATCCTGGACCCAAGACGCCGACTGGCCGCTGAGCGCCTCGACTTTCTCTGACAGCTCCTCGATAACAGGGTTGGAGGCGGACTTGCCCTGCTGCTCTTCCACTTCAAACAGACGCGTAATCAGCGTATCGACACGGGGATCAGCCGGCGGCTCCCCTGATCTGCTCTCTACGCCCGCCAAACGCGATTCGAGTTCCGTGAAGCGCGACTGTGTGACTTCGGCCAGGTTTTTCTCGATGCCCCCAACACGCTGTTCTAACTGCTCGGCGCGGGTGTCTGAGGTCAACTCCTCTGCTTTCTTCTCGACGCCATCGAGCCGCTCGCCCAACCGATCGAACCTGCCGTCATCGCCCTTTTCACGGCCGGCGGATTCCAGCGCCGCTGTGCGGAGAACGAGTTCGTCCGTCCGGGAATCCGCCGACGCTTGTTGGCTGAACCCCTCTTCCAGCCCGGCGAGACGCCTCTTTAACTCGTCGACACGGCCATCGGGTGCCGGGCCGGACCTGTCTTTCTCCAAGGCCGCCAAGCGCTTGGCAATCTCATTCAGGAGCGGGTCGTTCGCGCCCTCGTTGTACTTCTTCTCAAGTTCGGCGACGCGAACAAGCGCTGAGCCGATTCTCGGATCGGTGGCGATAGCGCCGAGTTGACCCTCGACAGACGCGATGCGGTCCTGAAATTGCTTCAGTTCCGGACTCTGTCCGTTCCCGGAATTGTTGTGGGTGTTGTTTTCAGTGGACGTCTGTGGGTCAGGCAAGGTGGTATGACCTCCCGTTTTCTAGGCTTCAAGCAACTGATCCCACATGGGATAACCCCCATGTTGGGTTGAGCAAGGCCCCATATACAGTCTTGACGCCGCCCAGAAGTTCAACAATAAGTCTGCTCTCCTATTTCCCTAAGCAAAAAACCCTATCTGTTTTCACAATAAGCGTACCATGGCCCGGCTGGTACCAACAGTCTTGTCTGGGTGCGCGACACAGAAGTGAAGCGGGAAGGGGGAGGGAATGCGGGCGGCCTTATCTGAGGGTATAATATACTCTCAGAGACCAGGAGGGTCGCATGTCGCTATCATTGCCTGCCTTGGAGCATCGTCGCGCTGGGCTCACTCGCCAACTGGCTGAGCTGGGCGATTTCCGACGAGGCTCTCTGAGCGCTTCGTTCCGACGTTGCGGCAAAGCCGCTTGCGTGTGTATGTCACGGGATCATCCAGGGCATGGTCCTCAGTTGCGTTTGTCCTACAAGGTCAACGGAAAGACGCTTAACGAGACCATCGTCAGTCCGGCTGCTCGCCGTAAGGCGGAGCGCGAGATCGCCGCCTTTCGGCAGTTTCAGCGGCTGAGTCGAGAGCTGTTCGAAGTCAATGAGCAGATCTGCCGGCTGCGTCCCGTGGAAGAAGACGCCGCCTTGAGCCCGCAGGAAAAAAAACGGCTGAAGCGATCGAGCAAGAGGTCGCCGAAGAAGTAAGGCGACTGCTGCAGGTCGTCTTCGCCGATCGGCGCAGGAGCGGCAAGCTCGATCTGGAAGCCGTCGAACAAGCGACCCGCGATGCGTTGCACCAAGCGGGTGCGAGGCTGATCGAGACGCTATTGAACGAGGAGCGAGCGAGCGAATTGCAACCGCTGTGCGCTTGCGGCAAAGCGGCGCGCTCCGCCGGCAAGCGCTCGAAGAAACTCGTCACGATGCTGGGCGCGGTCGTCGTCGAGCGGGAGTACTATCACTGCAAACGTTGCCGCGTCGGCTTTGCGCCGCGCGACCAAGAGTTGGACGTTGACGAGACTCAGTATTCGCCCGGTGTGCGCCGCATGACCGCGTTGGTCGGCTCCGAGACCTCGTTCGATCGCGGCCGCGCGTTGCTCGAAGAGTTGGCCGGCGTGCAGCTGACCGCGAAGGCGGTGGAGCGCGAAGCGGAAGCGATCGGCGCGGACATCGCGACCCGCGAGCAAGCCGAGATCGCACGTGCTGTGCAGCTTGATCTAGCTGAGATCCGCGGGCCGGCAACTCCGCTTCTCTACATCGAGATGGACGGTACGGGAGTGCCGGTCACGGACGCTGACACGGCGGGCCGCAGGGGGAAAACGAGCCCGCAAGCGCGTACCCGCGAGGTCAAGCTGGGCTGTGTCTTCACGCAAACCAGCTGTGACGAGCAAAGCCGCCCTGTCCGCGACGAAGACTCGACCAGCTACAGCGGCGCAATCGAGGACGCCGCCTCTTTCGGCCGGCGCATCTACAGCGAGGCTTGCCGACGGGGCTGGAGCCGGGCGCGCCAGAAGGTCGTCATCGCAGATGGCGCGCCCTGGATCTGGAATATCTCGCACGAATACTTCCCCGGCGCGATCGAGATCGTCGACCTCTATCACGCCCGCGAACACCTGTGGGAGTTGGCGGCGAAGCTGTTTCCGCAGGACGAAAAGCGTCGCCGCAGTTGGGCGCGGCGGCTCAACAAGAAGCTCGACTCAGGGCGCATTGAGCAACTGGTCGCCGCACTCCGCGGGATCGAGGTCGAGGATGCGGAGTTGACGCATCAGTTGGCTTTGGAGGCGGAATACTTCGAGCGCAATGCCAAGCGGATGCGCTACCGCGCGTTTCGGCGCCAAGGATTGTTTGTCGGCTCGGGAGTGATCGAGGCAGGTTGCCGAACCGTAATCGCGTCGAGACTGAAACGCTCGGGCATGTTCTGGAGCGTGCGCGGCGCCAACGCCATCACCGCCCTGCGTTGCGCCCGGCTCTCCAACCGCTTCGACGACTACTGGGAGAATCGCGCCAAAGCCGCCTGAGCGTCACATATTTGTCGCGCACCCAAGCACGGCAGGCACGGGAGCCGGGGCTGAGGGGTCCGAAAGCGCTGCATTTCCGGTTGCTTTCGGGTGACCTGGGATCTCAGTCGGTCAGCAAGTCGCCTGGTCGGCCGCCAACTCACCAAACAGCTCCGGCCGCCGCGTCTTAAGCGTGAAATTCGCCTGCGAGCGTTCCTCGTTAATCGCCGCTGCTTCGAGGGTCACGACGACCATCTCCGGCTCAATGCGTTCATCCTGAGTCTTGGCGATGATCTTCCCCGCTGGGTCAGATATTACGGCGCCGCCCGGATGGTGCGGTTGGTTGGGATGCACCTTGGGGTACGAGTCGACGTAGCCGGCACGCCCGACTTGGTCCGTCAAGACCACGAAGCAAGAGTTTTCCAGCGCGCGCGTAAGGACGATCTTGGCGTGGTAGTCAGCGATGTCCGCGCGGGCCGCTGTTTGTGATTCCGGCGTTTCGTCCCACATCATGCGGCGGGCGGCATGGGGCATGAGGACAACTTCGGCTCCCCGCAGGCAGAGCACTCGCGTGATCTCCGGAAAAAGTTTGTCGTAGCAAATCTGGATTCCGATCGTGCACTTACCGATATCGAAGGCAGGCATGTCGCGTCCGCCCTTGTAGAACAAAACCTCGTCGCGCGAAAGATGAATCTTGCGTTGCTTGCCGATGTAGCCGTCCGGCCCGGCGACAATCTGCGTGTTGTAAACGAGGTCGTTCTCTTTTTCGCTGAGACCGGCGCAAACAACAACCTTGTGCTCCTTCGCGATCCGGCAGAGGCGCTCGGTGCTCGGCCCGTCGGGGACGGCTTCCGCAAGCTCGTAAGTGTTGGGCGTACAGTGGCCATGGACGACGAGCTCCGGAAAGACAACCAGCTCCGCGCCTTCGGCAACCGCCTTCGCGGTCCAATCGGCGATTTCGTTAAGGACGGCCTCGGGTTCGCCGAGGCGGCCATTCATACTGACGGCGGCGATACGGATATCTTGCATGGCTTTAAGTTGTTCGTCTCCGAATCTAGTGTAGTGCAGAGCGTCGCCTGAAGAGCGCTGCCCTTGGTTCGTTACGTTCGCGGGCTGTAGTGGCGGGTTAGCCAGCGCGAAAGGCCGTCGAGGCCGGGCAACAGGACACGCTCGTTGATGTTGGCTTGGTCGAGCTTGTCGCGCACCTCCCACTTCAGTTCAGCCGGGATGATGATCCGGCGATACAGTTCCGGGTGGGCGGCCAGCCATGAGTCGAAGGCGGTTCGCGGGTTCGATAGGAGTGAGAAGAATGCGAACTGGTTGACGATCCGTTCGTCGAGCGAAGGAGATTCGATAAAGACGACGAATTCCTCTCCTTCGTTCGCCAGGCCGTCAAAGGTTTCGAGATCCGGGGCCGCGCTTGCCAGCAACTCGACAGTGAATACATGGGAGCCTTCCTCGAGCAGCACGGCTCTCAGCCGTTCCGGCAGGATTTTGTTCATTCCGACGTAGTCGACGCACCACACGACGCCGTCGACATTGAAGCGCTCCAGGTTGGCGGTGGCGAAATGAATGGCGACAAACGGTGAATAAGTCCAGTCAAGCAACCGCGTCGGCAGGCCGTGGTGCTGGGCGACGCTGAGCCAGTTCCACACGGAATCCCCCGGGGCCGCATCGCGATGAGCGTATTTGCGGAAGTTGCGCAGCAGATGCCGCTCAAGGGGCGCGAAGTCGCCTCCCAGCCGGATCAGGCTGGTCTTCATGTCGTAGGCGGCGTTGGAGAGGCCGCGAAACGCGTAATTCGACCGGTAGCGCTCAATCCCCTCGTCCCAGCTCCCGTGGTAGAGCTGTTCGACGAGCTCGGTCCAACTGGAGACTCTAACGTCGTTGGATTCGTGTGCCATCTCCAGTCCTTTGGTTAAGCGCCCATCGTTCGGATTGCTAGCTTTGAAAAGCCCAACCGCGGTTCACTCCGGCTGAGCTCTCAGTACATTGTTTCAGAAGTGCGGCCAAACAGCAGCACCTCTTCCGGGCCCGCTCCGACCGCTCCCCCACGCGAAAGCCTCCTCCTGGTCGACCCAGCAATTTCACCCAATCTCCGTAGCGCCGGAACCGCCGTAGTGACGGACACTCGTGTCTGTCCTTGCTTTTAGCTTCTTCGCCGCAAGACCTAGTGTAGTGTCTCCAAAATAATTTTACATTTGGAGACCTTGCGAAGAATCTGCTCAGCGCTGGCGGCCCAGACAAAGGGTTTGGGATCTTGGTTATTGCGTTCGATGTAAGTTTCGATCTCAGCCGTGAGTTCGGCGACACTGTGTCCCGATCCAACCGCCCCCGGCACCGTCGACCCGCATCCGATCCAGCCGGAAACCCAAGGCGAACTCGCCCATCAGGAGGCCGCCAAGTAACCCCAACCCCCAATCCAAACCACGAACCACCCCACCCCAAAACACCGTGTACCCAACCTGCGCCCAATCGCCTCGCCACGTTGCGCGAAGAGCAGGTTAGCGCGGCGTGATTATGTTCTTAGCGATCTCGCGGCTCCGGCGAATGCAATCAGGAATCCCAATGCCGGTGTAGCCGTTCCCACCGAGATGAATCCCCGGCAGGCCCCTCACGCGATCCTCGATCTCGACCAGCCGCCGCCCGTGCCCGACTTCGTACTGCGCCATCGCCCGCTCCCAGCGGTCGACACGTAGGTGTTTCGGCTGGCAGTCGAAGCCCATCAGCTCGCTAACCTCTTGGTGCGCCACCCTCGCGACAGTTTCGTCAGGCTCCCTGAACCAACGTTCCGCCTTGTCCGCCGAAAGAAAACTTCTCAGGAAGGCTATAGCGGGCGCGGCTCGATGATCGAACTTCGTATTCACCCAGGTGCAGGCCGCCAAGTTTCGATTTTCACTCTCGGGAACAAGAAAACCAAATCCATCCAGCGGGCGGCTCATCTTCTCTTTCTCGTACAGCAAAGCGGCCGTGATGGATGAGTGATACGGAATGGCGCGCAGCAGATCCGTAAGTTCCGTATCGAGAGGTTGGAGCAGGTCCGCCGCCCGGTAGGCGGGAATGGCCAAGATGACCTGCTCTGCCTGGATTGTCTCGCCATCGGAAAGCAACAACCTGAAGCCCGCTGGTGTTCTCTCGACAACGATGACGGAAGCCTCGATCCTATCTACCGATGACGCCGCGATTCGCTCTGCCAGGGTGTTAGTAAGCTGTTGGAGTCCTCCTCTCAGGGTGAGAAAGAGTGATCCTTCCGAGCCACCTTTTTCCGTACTTCGCCGCCGGGCTCTTCCCACCAGGATGCCGCGGGTCAAGCTGCCAAACTTCTTTTCCAGCTCGACAAACATTGGGAGTACGCTGTTCACGCTCAGCTTCTCTGACGATCCCCCATAAACCCCGGCCAGCATCGGTTGCGCCAGATAACGGTTTGCTTCCTCGCCATAGTGCTCTCGTACAAACTCGGCGACAGAGCGGTCGCGGTCCGTCCGAGAAGGTCGCCGCAGGTACTCCGTTGCGAATCCCAGTTTGGCCTTCCAACTGAATAGTTTCGTTGTCAGGATCGGCCGCAGCTTCGTTGGGGCGAGGAACTGCAACCCTTCGGGAAGAGGGACCAACCGCCCATCGCGAACAACAAACGTCCTCCGCGCATGATCCCTTGATCCGATAACATCGCCCTCCAGCCCCAGCTCTCGAATCAGTTCCATCGCCCATGGCTTCTGAGCGATGAAACTGTCCGGCCCGGTCTCGACCAGCGTTCCCTCGACGTTCTCCGTACGGATCACGCCTCCCAAGCGTGACCGTTCCTCAACCAGAGTGCAGGCCAGCCCTGCCTTAGAAAGGAAGTAGGCGGCGGAGAGCCCCGAGATTCCGCCACCGATGACGACGATATTCTTCACAACTTGTGCAAGGGCGGCCCGCTGGGTCACCAGGAAAATGCGGGCTAGTTCTCAAACTCGCGAACCATCTTCACAACCGCCTTCACATTCTCGACCGGCGTCTCGGGCAGAATGCCGTGCCCCAAATTGAAGATAAAACCCGGACGTCCGTTGACCCGCTTTAGAATGTCATGCACACGCGCCCGCAGCTCGTTCTCCGGCGCGAACAAGGCGACCGGGTCGAGGTTGCCCTGGACGGCGGCTTCGTGCCCGATACTCGCCCAGGCCTCGTCGATTCGCACCCGCCAGTCGAGCCCTAAGACGTCGCCGCCGGCCTCATGCAGCAAGGGTAGAAAAGAGCCGCCTCCGGTCGAGAAGTGAATCACCGGGACGCCGGTTGACTGGATCGCCCGAATCAACATCCGCGAATGTGGCAGTAGATACTTTTCATAGTCGTCCGGAGCCAGCGCGCCTACCCAACTATCGAATACCTGAATCACTTCAGCCCCGTGAGCGACCTGCGACGCCGCGTAAGGCACAAGCACCTCGACGATCTTATCCAGCAGACGAGCCCACGTCTTCGGCTCGTTGTACATGAGACTCTTGGCTCGCAGGTAATTCCGCGACGAGCCGCCTTCGATCATATAGCTCGCCAAGGTGAAAGGCGCCCCCACGAATCCGATCAGCGGGACTCGCCCGTCGATTAACTTCTTCGCCTCACTGATCGCTTCCCCGACATAGTTGAGATCCTGAACATGGCGTGTTTGAAGCGCCTCGACATCCACCGCGGAACGCACCGGGTTGTGTATCAGCGGACCCTCGCCCGCGACAAACTCCAGCCTCAACCCCATCGGTTCGAGGGGTAACAACAGATCGGCGAAGATGATCGCGGCGTCAACGTCCAGCGCCTCAATGGGCTGAAGCGTCACTTCGGCCGCTAGCTTCGGCGTCTTACAAATCTCCAGAATCGGATGGTCAGCCCTGATCCGCCGGTACTCGGCCATGTATCGGCCGGCCTGACGCATGAACCAAACCGGCGGCCGTTCCAGGGGTTTCCTATAACACGCTTCTAATAGTGGCGCCTGCACCTATTGAATATAACAAGCGCCACTTCGTCGCCTTACGGATTCCACCAATCGGTCAGACGATCCATCAAACCCGTCTCCACTTCCCGCGGCGGAACCGGCTTTACAAGGCGAATGTGCGGCGGTGGCGGCCCCGCCGGCTTCTCGTCAACCCGGTGGACGCGATAGTCGACCAATACGTACGTCCGGTCCACACGCACCCCTTCCTTTTCCACTGTGATCGTGAAGCCGGGGCCCGCGCCCCGGTCGGTTTCAAGGAGGTCATGTGCCCGTACCGGCAGAAACCCGGTTAGGCCACGCTCCAGCTTGATCGTGCCGTAAGCCTGCCGGCTCCGGCTCCACATGAACACTCGGATCAAATCGAAGTCGTGTGACTGCTTCTGACGATCGATCTGGGTCCAAAGCCAAGTCGTCTTCGGTTCAGGCTGCCTCTTGTCCACCACCTCGCCTAGCGCGAAATATGAAGTGATCCGCTTCCGCTCCGCGTACTGCTTTACCTCGTCGGGAACGGCCGAGTACAACCCCGAAGTCACCGCCCACCCAGCCTGGCCGTTCGGCGCCCGAACGAGATACCAATCATCGAGCCCAGTGGGCGTCGGCGGCGGCTTACCCTCCTCCGGCGCGCGGGCGAGACGGTCCACGAGCTGGTGCCGCAGTAACTCCGCGCCTTCGTCCTCTTGGAGCTGATAGATCGTCGGCGACCAGCGATAAGGTTCGAGGTGAACGTTAAGGGTCCGCAGGGCGTGGTAGGCGCCTTGTGACGCCTCGGAACGTGTCTGTTCGGCGAGCTGGTCCATCATATGCCGTAGCTCGCGTGTTGCCAGTCGCGTGTCGCGGGTCCACCCCGCCACCCCTGCGGCCGTCCGCACACGAACGTAGCGCCGGCGCCTCTCGATAACTTCAACGCGCTCGCCCAGCTTCAGCGTTGTCACGACGGGCGCGTTCGGCTTTAACTCGTCACGCAACCCCACACCTTCGCGAGCCGCGTATGACTCTTCAACTTGAGGCGACTCCTGACGAGTCGAGCATGCCACCGAAACAACTAGGGATAGAAAAAGAACGCAGAACCGGAGCGCGCCGCACTCGCACCCAGACAGGACCCGAATCTTCATGTCGCAGAGGCTAAGCCCAACCCCAACCCTAACCATCGTTACGATGCGATCCACGGGCGCTCGACTATGATGTTATCACCGAGCTGTGGCGGACCCGAATCAACCTTTAGCCCACGAGACCCGTCTCTACTGCGGCGACTGCCGCAGCCCCATCCGGGACCCCACGCCGGCCCCGGCGGACGACGACTACTACTGTCCTCGCTGCGCGAAACCCATGGCCGAACCCATCACATGCCGAGGCTGCGATTCCACCATCTGCCCCTATTGCGCCACTCCTCTCGAGCGAGCCGACGAGCTTGGCATCGGCTGACAGAAAGGCAACCCACCGCTGAAGCCGGCCGGTGCGGTTTGCTCCCGGCAGAGACTTCCGCCATCATAGTCAGACAGTATGGAAGCCGCCCAGACCATCCAGTTCCTTCTGCTGCTGCTGATCGCCGCCTCGCTCATCGCGATGGCCACGATCCGGCTCAGGATCCCGTACACCATCGCCCTCGTCATCGGCGGTTTCCTGATCGATATCTTCCATGTGCCGATCACGGGCCGCCTCGGCCCGGGCGGCAGCACCGACATCCTCACGCACGATGTCATCTTCATGGTCTTTCTGCCGGGCCTGCTGTTCGAAGCCGGGCTGAACATTCAGACGACTCGCCTGAAGAGAAACCTCGTTCCCATCCTTTTGCTTGCGATTGTTGGGGTCCTGATAGCCACGGTTGTCACCGGTTACGCCGTCCACTGGACGCTGGAGATGCCCTTGGTGGTGGCGCTGTTATTCGGTTCGTTGATCTCGGCCACCGACCCGATCTCGGTACTCGCGCTGTTCAAGGAAATGGGGGTCTCGAAACGCCTATCCGTTCTGGTGGAGGCCGAGAGTCTATTCAACGACGGGACGGCCGTCGTTGTGTTCCAGATATTTCTCGCGGCGGTGCTGACCGGCCACGCCGACATCGTCGAGGGGATCGGCCACTTCCTCAAGGTCTCGCTGGGCGGCGCCGCCCTCGGACTGGGCCTCGGCTACATTGTCAGCCAACTGACCGCGCGCCTCGACGACGCCCGCATCGAGATCACGCTCACGACAATTCTGGCGTACGGGTCGTTTCTGGTGGCGGAGCACTTTCATGTGTCCGGTGTGATCGCCACGGTCGGCGCCGGGCTGATGATCGGCAATTATGGCGCGCCCGCCGGTATGAGCTCGCGCACCAAAGTGGCGCTGTGGTCCTTCTGGGAATATGTCGGTTTCGTCATCAACTCGCTGGTGTTCCTGTTGATCGGCATCGAGGTACACCTTGCCGATCTCGTCGAGCATGCCGGCGCTATTGGGATCGCGATCGGCGCGGTGCTGGTAGGGCGTCTATTCGCCGTCTACAGCCTTGTTCCGATTGGAAACCTGTTCGCGGAGAAGATTCCACGAAGCTGGCAGCACGTCCTGTTTTGGGGCGGGATCCACGGCGGAGTTTCGATGGCGTTGGCGCTGAGTCTTGACGCTTCCTTCCCGGGCCGCTCCCTGATTCTCGCGATGACGTTCGGTGTCGTAGCATTTTCGATCGTGGTGCAGGGACTGACCATCAAGCCCTTCATGCGCGGACTCGGTATTGAGATGGGCAACGAGGACGAGTTCGACCGCATCAAGGTGCGGCAAATGGCCCTAACTTCAGCGCTGAACGAACTCAACCGAATGCTCGACAGCCACGTTGTGTCCGCGCCCGTTTACCGCGCGCTGCACACGGAACTTGAAAACCAGCGGAGCGCCACTGAAGGGAAACTTGAAGCTCTGCACGCCGAGGACGGATACCGCGCCGAAGCAGAGGCGAATATAGCGCGCGCCCAGTTGATCGCAGCCGAGAAGGCAGCCATCCAGCGAGCGATCGGCGAAGGCATCATCTCGCTTCACACCGGTGAACAGATGCTCGCCCGCGCCGACGACGAACTTGATAAAGCGCAAAGAACAGGACACTAAGAACAGTCTCGCCCTCCTCCAACCCGCAACAACAAAGACGGTTCGCAGGGGTGGAGGCAGCGGCTCCCGCAGCCGATAAAGCTTATTGGGAGGCGCTGTTTCGGCCGCGGCATTCCTGCAAGTTCAGGCTCTGTCGGTCGAGTGATAAGGTAGGTAATTCATGCTTGTTCCCCCTTTTGAAGTTTTCCTCGGGAACTCAAACACGCTTTACTGATCGAGCGGATACGCGATCCACAAGTCTTGTTTCGACCCGGCCCCGTCTCCCCCTAGAAAATGCGACGACTCATCTGGCTGCTAGCCCTTTTGGCCCTCATGATCACTCTCGTGACCTTCGCGTCACACGAGAGTCATGGAGATGATCATGGTGGTCACGTCAGTGTCTATCCGTTTCTTTTCGGTATGGTCACGATCCTCCTCGCCGCCAAGGTGGGCGGCGAGGTGTTTGAAAACCTCGGGCAGCCGGCTGTGCTGGGCGAGTTGGTCTTCGGCGTTATTTTGGGCAATTTCTATCTGTTTGGGTTGACCGGGTTGGAGGGCTTTAAGAGCGACGCGAATCTGGCTCTTGTGGCTGAAATCGGCGTGATCCTGCTGCTGTTCGAGGTCGGCCTCGAATCGGATCTGGGTGAACTAATCGAGGTAGGCAAGACGGCCCTCATCGTCGCTGTGCTGGGCGTGATAGTGCCGATGATTCTCGGGTACGGGGTTTCTTCCTACTTCCTTCCCGAGGCCGCGTGGTACGTTCATCTGTTCTCCGGCGCCACGCTCGCCGCCACGAGTGTAGGTATCACGGCGCGAGTCCTGAAAGACATCAACAAGATGAACACGAAGGAGGCTCGCATCATCCTGGGCGCGGCCGTCGTTGACGACGTTCTGGGGCTCATCATCCTGGCCGTCGCCAGCGGGATTATCACGTCACTCGGGGCGGGCGACTCGGCCGGGATCTCGCTTTGGCCCGTGCTTCAAATCATCGGCAAGTCCATCCTGTTTCTCGTCGTGGCCATCGTTGCCGGGCGGTATATCGGCGGTAGAATCTTGCAGTACGGGGCGATGTCGAAAGTGAGCGGCATGGCGGTCGTGCTGAGCGTTTGCCATTGCTTTTCGCTCGCGGGCCTCGCCGAGTTCCTTGGTTTGGCCCCGATCGTAGGGGCATTCGTAGCCGGGCTTGTTCTCCGAGAAGAGAACTACGAGGGTTACGAACACGTGGATCCGGAGAAATTCGAGGAGATCGTTTCGCCGATCAGCTCGATCCTGGTGCCGGTGTTCTTCGTCTTGATGGGTCTGAAGGTCGATCTGCTCTTGTTCGCCGACATGAATGTGCTCAACTTCGCCGCCGCCCTCAGCCTCGCGGCGATCCTGGGTAAACAGGTCTGCTCGCTGGGCGTTCGCGAGAAGGATCTGAATCGCTTGGCGATCGGCGTGGGCATGATTCCGCGCGGTGAAGTCGGGTTAATCTTCGCTGGGATCGGATCATCATTGATGGTGGCGGGCAAGCCTGTGTTCGACTCCGCGACGTTCTCTTCGATGGTCGTGATGGTCATGGTGACGACGCTCGCCACGCCGCCGCTGCTCAAATACCTGTTCACCAAGGACGACTAGCTTGTGCGCCGAGGGCATGCGCCACGGCAGGTCACCCGCCCGGCGCGGCCGTGTTAGTCTTTCTGGTCTGCTCACAAGCTCGATCCGCCGCCGAACGGGAGGAACCTGCATGTCCGCCTATCCCGCTACCGAGAACGAGAAGCGCCTTCCGTTCGATGGCCTGTGCACGCTTGTAGGTTCCATTTTCGAACGATGTGGTATGTCGGCGGCTGATGCCCATTTGCTCGCTGCTTCGCTGGCGCATGCTGACCTGCGGGGTGTCCATTCGCACGGCGTCTTGCGTGTACCTGAGTATGTCAAGAAGCTTGAAGGGAAAGTCAATCCTCAAGGGCGTCCCCGAGTTGTAAAAGACGCGACGGCAGCGCTTGTGATCGACGGCGATAACTCGATGGGGCAGATCGCCGCCGACTTCGCCATGGAGCAAGCGATCGGGCGTGCCCGCACGGCGAATGTCGCCCTAGTCACGGTTCGCGGCAGCAACCACTGCGGCGCGATGGCGTATTACGCCTTGCAGGCGCTGCCGCACGACATGATCGGCTGGGCCGCCACGAACGCCCTGCCGACGATGGCGCCGTGGGGCGGCGTCGACAAAATCGTCGGAATCAATCCGCTCGCGGTCGCCATTCCGGCGGCCCAGGAACCACCGATCGTGCTCGACGCGGCCTTCAGCGGCTCGTCGCACGGTAAAATCCGTGTCTACAGACAGAAGGGTCTCGACATCCCGCCGAACTGGGTCTTCGATACCGAGGGCATCCCAACGACCAACGCCGCGGAAGCTATTGAAGGCCTGCTGCAGCCGATCGGCGGCTACAAGGGTGTCGGGCTCGCCGTCGTGATGGGCGTCATGTCAGCGCTGCTATCCGGGGCCGGCTATGGCACCGAACTCGGGAACATGGTCGACGGCGCCAAGGCGGGACACGACGGCCACTTCTTCCTCGCGATCAATATCGCGGCGTTCGAGGAACCAGCGGTGTTCAAGGCGCGTGTGGATACACTCATCCGGCAGATTCGGGGCAGCCGGCGGATGGACAGCGTCCAGAAGCTTTACGCACCCGGCGGATTGGAAGCCGAGACAGAGGCGAGGTACAGGGACGAGGGCATTCCGCTCAACCAACAGACCATTGAAGGACTGCGCGCCGCCGCCCGAGGGTTCGGCATTGCCAGCTCGGCGATTTAGCCCGCCAAACTAACTCAGCAGGCGCCGCAGGTTTCCCCCCAGGATGGCGCGCGCGTCTTCGGCGCTGACCTGGAGTTCTTCCAAAATCTTGATCTGCACTTCGAGGACAGCCGAGTTCCAGCCGCGCGGAAAGAACGACGAATCCGAGCCGAAAAGCAGCCGCTGTGCACCGTAGATTTCGAGCGTTCGGCGGAAGACATCGGCCAAGCTCATTTCCGGGGTCAGGTACTTTACCCAGGAGTTCGAGCTCGATGTATCGAGATACACGTTGGGTGCAAGGTCGCCCAACATCAGGATCTCGCGGAAATAGCCGGCGCCGAAATGGGGGATCTGGAAGTTCACCGATGGATGTTCGAGAGCCACGCGATGCAGGTCGATGGGATTCGAGAAACTCATGTCGAACCGCGACGCTAGACCGAGTTTCTTGCGGATCCCGACAGTCAAGACTCCCATGTGGACAAAGACGACGATCTTGCGTTGCGCGGCCAGCTCGTAAATCGGAACCAGCGCTTCGGACTGCACGGAGAAACGGTGCATCGCCGGGAACAGACAGATGCCCTTGAGGCCGAGCTTGTCGATGGCACGGCGTGCCTTCTCGACGGCGTCCGGCGCGAGCGGGTTAAGCATGCAATAGCCGTGGATGCGGTCGGGAAAGGCTCGCGCGGCATCGGCGGCTGATTGTTCGTCCCCAGGGAGGCTGGCCATGAGGGCGATCTGGTCGACTCCATGGCCGTCGAGATCCTGAACCCAGCGGCTCGCCAGTTCGGCCGTGTCCTCGGGGGGGAGATCCCAGGCGAGCTGCTCGACCAAAGTCTGCTCAGGGTTTTCAACCGGAAGTCCGGGTTTCTGCGAGGCCAGGATGCGGAAGAAGTTGCGGGAAAACAGATGAGCGTGCGCGTCCCGGACCGCGACGTCTCCCCAGGGTGTGTCCATTCGATCTATTACAGCAGGTGGAGTCTACCGCAGCGGGTGGAGGCTACTTGAAGGCATCTAAGATGCGGCCGAAGAAGCCTTTCTTCTTTCGCTCGCCTTGCTGGGGTTGTGAGCCGCCGTCGGGGGGAACATCGAGGATCGGGATGGTGATACTCGGCGGCAACACTTCGGCGTCCTCTACGCTGTCGGCGACTTCCGTTTCACCGATGTCCCTCACCTGACCGCCCCCGCTATCCCAGCCGGCGACATTGGTGGCAAGCAGGAGTTCCCTACCCTGGCCGCCGTGTAGGCGGCAATAACGGTTGGGCTGAGAACCGGCGATGAAGACTTCCGTGGTGCGCTTCGGGCAGGAATAGGTTCCGAGCTCATGCGTCTCGGGATCGATCTGGGCTGTGACGATGCCGTCCACCGGCTCGAAGGCCTCGGGGTTGCGGTACTCGCGCAGAGCGTGCGCCCGCTTCATGAACTCGGTCCAGATGGGAAGAGCCGAATGAGCGCCTTCGAGCGCTAGGTCGGTGTTGTCGTCAAACCCGACCCAGGCAACGCAAACGAGCTTGGAGGTGTAACCGGCGAACCAGCCATCGTCGTCGGTGCCGGTCTTGCCGGCGGCGGGCTCGGTGAAACCCATGGCGCGCACGCGCACGGCGGTACCCTTGCGGATGACGTCCTCGAGCATGTGCGTCACGATGTAGGCGACACGCGGATCGAGCACTTCTTCTTCCTTGGGGCGATTCCGGAACAGCGCGTTGCCCTTCGGGTCATTCACGGAACGGATGAAATAAGGGGCCATGCGCAGGCCGTGATTGGCGAAGATGGTATAGGCGGCGGCGATGTCAAGAGGTGTGACCTCGTAGGCGCCGAGCGCGATCGCGGGGGTAGCCTGAATGTTCTCGCCCAACCCGGCGCGCTTGGCGAGATCGGAGACGCGTTCCCAGCCGGCCATTTCGGCAATCTTGACGGTGGCGATATTCATCGATTTGGCGAGCGCGGTGCGCACGGTGATTTCGCCGTAGATCTTGTTGGAGAAGTTCGAGGGCTCGTAGGGTTTGTCGTCCCACCAGAACGTTGTGGGCACATCGTCGATTGTCGAGATGGGCGTTAGGACCTCTTGGTAGAGCGGCATCGTCGGTTCGTCTTCGCGTTCGATGGCGGTGTCGATCGCGGCCGCATAGACGAAGGGTTTGAACGCGGACCCCGGTTGCCGGTAGGCGAGGACGCGGTTAAGTTGACTCTCTCCGTAGTTGCGGCCGCCGACGATAGCCTTCACTTCGCCCGTCGTCGGATCAATCGCTACGAGCGCTGCTTGGGCGCGAGGTGCCGGGCCGGTGGAAGGATAGCCGAAGGCAGCGTATTTGCCGCGTTTGTGTTGCCGCGCGACGCGTTCGTCGACGTCGGCCATGCCGATCTGAATGGCGTCGGAGGCCGCTTTCTGGAGCTGCATGTCTAGCGTTGTATAGACGCGATACGACTGTGTAATAAGCTCCTCCTCGCCGAAATGCCGCCGCAGCTCGCGATTGACAAGATCGACGAAATAGGGCGCGTTGCTGTATTCGATTTTGCCGTGCGCCAACTCGATCGGTTGTCCCACGGCGGTGCGGTATTGGTCAGCGTCGATGTAGTTCTCCCGGAGCATCGCCCGCAGCACGGTGTTGCGGCGGTTCTTGGCCCGCTCCGGATGCCGGTAGGGATTGAGAAAACTAGGGCGCTGGATCAAGCCCGCAAGCATCGCGGCCTCGTGCAGATCGAGGGCGCGGAGATCCTTGTCGAAATACGCCTCGGCGGCCTCACCCATGCCCATTACGTTGTAACTTCCCCTACGGCCTAGAGGGATCTGATTCGCGTAGAACTCGAAGATCTGTTCCTTGCTCAGCCGGGCTTCCAACTGCAGCGCTATCATCAGCTCTTCAATCTTGCGCTTGTAAGGGTAGTCCTCCGGCTTCAAGAAGAACTGCCGTGCTAACTGCTGTGTGAGCGTGGACGTCCCCCTCGGCCTGCGCCATTCGATCACGCCGTCTAATGCAGCGCGGGTCGTACGAATCAAGTCGATGCCGCTGTGATCGAAAAAGCGGTGGTCTTCGATGGAGAGAACGGCGTCTCTCAGAACGGCGGGAATGTCGTCGTAAGCCACCAAACGTCTTTTCGAGCGGTCCGCATCGAAAAGATTGGTGACGAGCTTGGGCTCGAGTTCGTAAACCGTCTGGGGATTGTTGTCGTTGAGCGAGACAATCCGCGAAACGCGGCCCTCGGAGAAGTAGAGGACGGCCGGCTCTTGAATGAAGTACGAAAGGGCCCCGGGATAGACCTCAATAGCATCGGATTTGACGCTGAAATGGCCGACTTGATTGTGACGCGACTCTGAGTAGCCCGCCTCCCGGAGGTGTGAGATGACGTCATCCATCGAGGTCTCATCACCGACGAACACCGGGTCGGGCGCGGCGAGGATCTTCGAGGTCTGATTGAAGGGACCGCCCTGAAGCCTGGCGTCGATGATTTTGGCGTACTGCCAGTAGAAGTGATTGAAGATGACTCCGGCCGCGATGGCAACGATCAGAACGAGCGCCGCCAGTACTTTGCCCGCCGGGCTCTTGCCAAGCCGCATGAGCCGGCCGAGCATCTTGGAACGAACAACGAGCTTACCTTCCGAGTTGCTCTTACGTGCCACGGTTCTATGCGCCATGGAGACTCCCGGTCGCGGACGGGATAGCCCGCGGGAGTCTGTATCGTAGGCCGATCCCACTTTGCACGATTGCGCGCACGTTCAAAGCTTGCGAGAGCCCCGCGGGAACAGGCTTCCGGAACGGTTTCGCCCCGGACTAGACTTCATGAAGGAGTGCTGGAATCGTCTCCGCCCGCCCGCTCTTTCGCGAGCACTTCCGCAAGCCGTTCCACAGCTTCTTCGAGTCTAACATCGGTGGATAGACGTGTCGAGCGGGTAACCAGTTCCACAATACCATCGGAAATCCTGCGGCCCACGGTGAGCCGATAAGGGATGCCGATAAGCTCGGCGTCGGCGAACTTCACTCCGGCTCGCTCGGAGCGGTCGTCATAGAGCACGTCGACGCCCAGGTCGCGGCACTGCCGGTAGAGAGATTCGGCTGCCTCGCGCTGGTCGTCGTTCTTGAGGTTGACAGGTGTCACGATGGCCTCAAAGGGCGCGATCGCGGCCGGTAGCACCATTCCTGCATCGTCATGGTTTTGCTCAATAGCAGCGGTCAAGATGCGCTCGAGGCCGATGCCGTACGAGCCCATGATGGGGGTGACTTCCTTGCCATTCGGGTCGAGAACCCGCAGGCCCATGGATTCCGAGTAGCGGCGCCCGAGCTTGAAGATGTGGCCCACCTCGATGCACTTCTTAAGTTCGAGTGGTTTCCCGCATTGGACGCAGGCGTCGCCTTCGGCAACTTCGCGCACATTGATGAAAGTGGTTTCGAAGTCGCGTCCCGGGCTGACATGGCGCAGGTGGTGGTCGTCTTTATTGGCTCCGGCGATCAGGTCGCGGCGGTCGCGGAGGGCTTCATCGGTCAGGATCGGAATGTCCTTCACGCCGACCGGGCCCAGCGACCCGGCGTCCGCGCCGAACCATTGGCGGATCTCTTCCGGATGAGCCGGGCGAATCTCAGCCGCCTGAATGACGGAGCTGAGTTTCGCTTCGTTCAAAGTATGGTCGCCGCGCAGCAAGATCAAGTACGGCTTGCCGTCGGCGGCCATCACAAGGCTCTTGATGTGAGACGTTTCGGGCGAGCCGTCAAACTCGGCCACCTCGGCGATGGTCTTCTTGCCGGGTGTGGCGAACTCTTCGGGAGATTTGTCGCCGGCGTTGTCGGGCTCGGAGGGCTGCCGGGGCGCGGAGCAAGCTTTCTCCATGTTCGCGGCGTAGCCACAACCCTCGCAGATGGCGACGACGTCCTCACCGGCGTCGGAGGGCACGGCGAACTCGTGTGACTGGCTGCCTCCCATCGCCCCGGAGTGGGCCTCGACGGGGATGTAACGTAACCCGCAGCGGTCGAAGATGCGGCAGTAGGCGCCGTGGTGCTTCTTGTAGCTGACGTCGAGGCCCTCGGCGTCGATATCGAAGGAGTACGAGTCCTTCATGGTGAAGCGCCGTACACGCATCAGTCCCGACTTTGGGCGCGGTTCATCGCGGAACTTTGCCTGGATCTGATACCAGAGCTGCGGTAACTGCTTGTAACTGCGCAACTCGCCGACGGCGATGGAGGTCATGACCTCCTCTTCCGTCATGCCGAGACATAGGTCACGCCCCCAACGGTCTTGCAGTCGGAACATGTCGTGTCCGATGGCCTGCCAGCGGCCACTTTTTTGCCAGACTTCGGCCGGGTGTAGTTCCGGCAGGAACATTTCCTGTGCGCCGATGGCGTCCATCTCGTGGCGAATGATACGTTCGATTTTCAGGAGGGAACGCCGTGCCAAGTAGAGGTAACTGTAGAGTCCGGCGGCGAGCTGACGGATGTAGCCGGCCCGCAACAGGAGCTGGTGACTGACGACCTCGGCCTCGGCCGGGGTTTCGCGAAGGGTGGGAATAAAAAGCTGACTCCAGCGCATGACTTTTCGGGAGGAGTGCTACGTCAGAAGCTTTGCGGAGAAGAGAGAATGGGCCGTAAAAGAGTCTACCGTTTCCTCCAAAAATGGTTTGAAAACGGCGGTTTGAGGTGCGCTCAGTGTAGCATGCGGAGCGCCTGTCTCCGCAGTGCCTCGAAGTGCTCTCTGACGAAGCTCTCCGGTGGAAACTCTGGCTCAACCGGCGACGGCGGATTCACGGTTATAGTTGGGACGAATCAGCGCGCCAGGTGCTTGAGATCTATCACAGAGTCGCCTCGTCAAGCTAGAATACGTCCCAGCCAACGACGCCCGTCTTCCGTAGAGAGTTTCGCTTCTCCATGGCCAACGCATCCGATCCGACAGCCTCGCAACAAGCCGGAACCGCCGGCAAGTCAAGCCTGTGGCTTTGGGTGCTGCCGAACTTCACCGTTTTCGTCTCGAGCCTCTGCATCATGGTTGTCGAGCTGGTCGCGGGACGGCTGATAGCCCGCTACGTCGGCAGTTCGCTCTATACCTGGACGTCGGTGATCGGCATCGTGTTGGCGGGCATCGCGGCCGGCAACTACCTGGGCGGACGGCTCGCGGATCGCTATCGGCCGTCGGAGGCCTTGGCGTCGCTGTTTCTCGTGGCTTCGGCGACATGTTTGCTAGTTCCCATGCTGAACGTCAGGGCGGGGAATTGGATGATGCTGCGTGACCAGGAGTGGGTCCTCCGCATCTTCGGTCACGTGCTCCTGGTGTTCTTTCTGCCGTCGACCCTGCTCGGAACGATCGGCCCGGTTGCGGCCAAGATGGCGCTCGACCTCGGGCGGGAAACCGGCCGTACGGTCGGAAGCGTTTATTCGTGGGGTGCCGTCGGCAGCATCTTTGGTACGTTCCTGACGGGATACTATCTGATCGCGGAGATAGGCACGGTGGCGGTACTGCTGAGCGTCGCCGCTATTCTGCTGGCGATGGCGATCCTGTTCGGCGCGCGCTCGGTTCTGCCGTTTCTTTGGGCGGGTGTGGTCGGCGCGTCAATGCTCGCCATGGTGGGGCCGTTCGAGCAGGCCCGCGTCGTGGGAGAGCGGCTCGGTTTGCGCCCGTATCACGGCGACTGGATCCATTTTCAGGAAGAGACCCAGTACTCAATGATCACCGTCGAGGACGAAGACGACATGCCGGGCGTGCGTTCCATGACACTCGATTTCTTGGTCCACGCCTACGTCAACATGGACGATCCCGAAGATCTCATCTACGAGTATGAGCAGATCTACGCCGCCGTCACTGACTCGGCCGTGAAAGACTGGCCCGCCGGCCGCCGACTGCGAGCTCTCTCACTCGGCGGCGGTGGTTTTGTGTTTCCGCGCTGGCTTCTGCGTCAATGGCCGGGCAGCTATTTGGAGGTCGCTGAGATCGATCCCGAAGTAACTCGCGCCGCGCATGAGTCCTTTGGATTGTCGAGAGAGACTCCCATCCGCGTATTCAATCTTGACGCCCGGAATCATGTGGAAGATTTGTTGCGGCGGACGGAGGCCCAGCAAGCGGGCGGGAAATTCGATTTCATCTACTCGGACGCCTTCAATCACTACTCGCCGCCATTTCATTTGACAACGCGCGAATTCAACGAGAAGCTGCGGCGGCTGATGGCTCCCGACGGTGTGTTGCTGGCGAACGTGATCGACGTCTACCGGTCCGGCCGCTTTATCGGCGCAATGGTCAACACCCTGGAAGAGAGCTTCCCACATGTCTATGCCATTTCGAGTTCGCTAGCGGGGCCGGCGGACGACGATGACCGGGACACCTTTATCGTCGTGGCGGCCGGGCGTCCACTCGATCTGGGGGATCTCTCAACCGGGATCGGTGTGGGGATGGTGCTGGATCCGGAGCAACTTGCGACCTTGCGCCGGCGCTCGAAAGGCTTGGTGTTGACGGATGATTTCGCTCCGGTCGACAATCTGTTGGCGCCGGTGATCCGGATGGCCGCTCGGCAGTAGGGGCTACGCTAGCGCGATCGGCGGCGGACTTCGACGCCGGGGGACTCGGGGTGAACGATTACAATCCCGGATTCGGTGACGAAATGTCCCTTTGTGCGGTCTCCTTGCACGTCGAGGCCGATCTCGGTATGGTCCGGGAGCAAGATGTCGTGGTCGACGATCACGCGTCGGATGCGGCTATGGCGGCCTACGTGAACATTGTGAAACAGGATTGAACTTTCAACCTCCGCGTAGCTACTGACACGGACCCCGGGTGAGAGGATGCTGTTGACGACACGTCCGCCGGAGACGATGCAACCGGCGCACATCATGGAGTTGATGCTAACGCCCATGCGGCGGCCTTCCTCCGCGAAGACGAATTTCGCCGGCGGATGCTGAGGCTGATAGGTGCGGATCGGCCACTCTTCGTCGTAAAGATTGAAGACCGGCGAAACCGAAACGAGGTCCATATTCGCCTCGTAGTAGGCGTCGAGCGTGCCGATGTCACGCCAGTAGGGTTCTTCTTTCTTGTTCTCGTCCACGAAATCATAGGCGAAGACACGGCGTCCCTGGGCGACCATGCGAGGCAGTACGTCGGCTCCGAAATCGTGGTGGGTTTCTCTGGTCTCGTGGTCTTCAGCGAGCGCTCGAAGAAGATGCTCGGTATTGAAGAGATAAACGCCCATTGAGCCGCTGCACATTTCCGGATTGAACCGCGAACGAACGGCGTCTGCGTGTTGAGGCTTTTCCTCGAAGCCTACGACCCGCGAATCTTCGGCGATCTCCACGATTCCGAAGCGCCCGGCATCTTCGGGCCTGACCTGTGTGGTGGCGACCGTGACCTCGGCATCGTTGCTGAGGTGCTGCTCGATCATATGCAGGTAATTGGCCTTGTAGACGTGGTCGGCGGAGGCGATCAGGGTGTAAGGTAGGCCTTCAGCCTCAATGCTCTGGGCGTTCTGGTAGACGGCATCGGCGGTGCCGCGGTACCAGTGTTCACCGACCCGCTGCGTGGGGGGGAGCACTTCGATGAACTCCCCGAGCTCGGGTGAGATGACGTTCCAGGCTTGGCGAATGTGGCGATTGAGAGTGATCGCCTTGTACTGCGTGAGGATGTAGGTCTTGCGGAGTCCCGAGTTAATGGCGTTGGAGAGGGTAATGTCGATAATGCGATATACGCCGCCGAAGGGCACGGCCGGTTTGGCTATGTCCTTCGTCAAGGGATACAACCGCTCCCCTGCTCCCCCCGCCAGCATGACCGTAAGAACTTTGTTGATCGAGGGATGGGGGGCTTGCATCCGGACCTTTGCGACCCTGTGAACTCATGGTATCAGCGCGGCGGACAGGCATCCCCCGACGCCACTGCTGCGATGGCTCGCGGCCTCGTAAGGCGCGGGCGCCCCTCATCTGGTGTCCCGCCCGGTAGCCTTTCCGCCGATCGTGGGGTACAATTCGATGAGGGTCGCCGGTTGACCGCTTTCCTCGCAAACCGGCATTCTTGAGCGGTTTTCTCTATCTGGAGGTAAGTGCGTGGCCGAAGTCTATATTCAGGAGGGCGAATCGATTGACGGCGCCCTGCGGCGCTTCAAAAGAAAGGTGCAGCAGGAAGACATCATCAAAGAAGTCAAACGGCACTCCTATTACTTGAAGCCGGGCGCGAAGAAGCGAGTCAAGCAAGCTCTCGCGCGGAAGCGGAATCGCAAGAAGGTACGGCGCGATTATCCCCGCTAGCTCGTGCCGACCGATTCGGATCGCATTTTCTCCTCTGCTTCGCCTGAAACCTCTCGTACAGCAGGCTGTCTGACTCGCGGGCGGCGGGATGTCTGGTTGCCCGTTCAGCGTAGCGCCTTCTATCGATATCCCATCTGATCGGTATGACGACGCGGCCGCGATTCTTGGTGAAGAGCTTTGGCTGCCGAGCTTCACAGGCCGATGGCGCGGCTATTGCCACGGATCTCGAAGCCCGAGGGTTGGAGGCGACCGGCGCCGGCGCCGCTGATCTCGTCGTCATCAATACATGCACGGTGACCGCGGAGGCGGACCAAGATGCCCGAAAGATCGTTCGGCGCATCCACCGCGAAAACCCGAAAGCCGAGATTCTTGTCACCGGCTGCTATGCCCAGCGGCGTCCGGCCGAGCTGGAGGCGCTTCCGGGCGTTAAGTGGGTCATCGGTAATTCCCACAAAACCCTCGTTGGGGACATTCTGGCTCCGAAACTTGTCCGGCCGACTGGGATGGAGGCAGGCTTAGCGGCCTATCACGGTGAAATCCGCCTGGGTGGGACGCTGGTCGGCAATATATTCGAACAACGCGAGTTCCTGTCCGCCCCCGCCGTCGAAGCCGGCGCCGACCGCACCCGGCCGAATCTGAAGATCCAGGACGGTTGTCACAATCGGTGCAGCTTCTGTGTGATCCCGGCGGTACGTGGAAACAGCCGGAGCGCTTCCGAGGATGGCGTCGTCGCACAAATCAGCATGTTGGCGAGGCGCTATAGAGAGATTGTGTTGACGGGCATTAACCTCGGGCGTTGGGGAAGAGATTTGCCGGGACGTCCAAAACTCCCGAATCTATTGCGGCGAGTCCTGGCAGAGACCGACGTGGCGAAGCTGCGCTTAAGTTCCATTGAGCCCATGGATTGGACCGACGATTTGTTGGGTCTGGTGGCGTCGAGTCCTCGGATCGCGAAGCATATCCATATCCCTCTTCAATCGGGTTCGGACGCCATTCTCAAAGCGATGCGGCGCCGCTACCGAGTGCGTCACTACGCTCAACGGATCGAAAAGGCCCGCGCCCTCATGCCCGAGGCGTCGATCGGCGCGGACGTGATGGTCGGTTTTCCTGGGGAAGAGGACGCGGAGTTTGAACAGACCCGCGACTTTATCGCCCGCGCGCCGTTCACGTACCTGCACGTGTTTAGCTACTCGTCGCGGCCCGGTACGGAAGCGAGCGAAATGTCGGCCGAGCCGCCAAAGTCTTCCAAGAAGGAGCGGAATCGGGTTCTGCGGGAGTTGGCGGCGGAAAAGAACCTCGCCTTCCGGTCCCGGCTGCTCGGGTGCGAGTTTGACGCCGTAACTCTCGACCAGAGAGATGCTTCGGGTACGAGAGCACTGACAGACAATTACATCCCTGTCCACATCCCCCGGCGGGTTATCGAACCGGGAATTGCCGTGCGGATTCGGTTGAGCCAGTGCGGTGACACGGAGACAATGGCTGAGTTAGCCTGACCCTAAGCGCACAGCACAGAGCGGGCCCGGTCGATGCGTCCGGGCAGCTCTCCGTAGATGGAAACGATCGTCTCCTGAGTTGTTTCGAGCGCCTGCGCCACTTCATGTTGAATGGCTTCGAAAGCCGCCCGGCTGTCGCGCCCCTCCACGAATGCGCGTGTAACGTTTGCCGCGGCGTGAATTACGCACAATCGTTGGATAAGATCGGGTGTTTCGGAGTACTCGAGCGGGGCCTTCCAATGGCGGCAGGCAGCCCCGTAAATGGGCGGCAGCAACCAGCCGTCCAGCAACCATCCACCTACCCCTCCGCTTTCGAAGCCCAGGATCGATTCCTCCGCTTCGCGCTGAGTGGAATACCGCGCCTGTTCGTCGATCCGCCGCAGTTGCTCAAGGAACTGCGACGCGAGGACGAGATCGCCGACGTTGTGGAGCAATCCGACCATTAGCATCTCTTCCGGATCGCCGGTCCATGTCGCCGCCGATAGGTCACAAGAAACCGCCCCGGCTATCACCCCGAACTCCCGAATCGAAGCGGCCGGCTCGCCCTCGGCCTTGAGAACCTCCAGCATCTCGGCGATCAAGATACGCTCCAGCATCAGACGGAGCCGGCGGTGTCCAATGACGCCGACTGCCATCGTAAGGGTCGAGGCCCGGCCGCTGATGCCGAAGTAGGCGGAATTGGCAAGCTTGAGGACGCGCACCGCCAAACCCTGATCCGCAGCCAGAATCTGTTCGATCTGACGGCCCATGACCTGCGGGTCTTCCAATGCGTCGATGCACTTACGAACGACCGCGTAGACGCACGAGACTCCCTGCAGGTTCGCGATCGTTCGCCGGATCGTCTCCGATGGCAAGGCCGAAACCTCTGTCGTGTTCATTGGTAGGTAGGTCTCTGAGTCTCGCGAGACGGGAATCTCTGACTCACGGGCTGATCATTGAGCACGCGGCGGACGGTCGCGATCAGGGTCTGTGCCTTGTACGGTTTGGGCAGGAACGCATTTGCTCCGCGGCGATTCGCCGTCTTGCCGCCTCCCTTGGCCGAATAACCGCTTGAGAGGATGACGCGCGCTTCAGGTTCTATCTTGCGGATGTCATCAAACGCGGCCCAGCCCGATTTGCGAGGCATCGTCAAATCGAGCAGCACGAGGTCGATGTCATCTTGAAAGCGCTCGAAGATTTCTACAGCCTCCTCGCCGTCAGCGGCTTCCAATACTAAATAGCCTTGGTCTCGTAGCACGCTGACACACACCGCGCGTACGGAGTCTTCGTCATCGGCAAGGAGAATCGTCTCGGTCGCCTGTTTCGACGGGACCGAGCGCTCTTCGACTTGACGGGACCTAGCGGT
Organism: Bryobacterales bacterium; assembly: GCA_965206655.1. Taxonomy (GTDB): domain Bacteria; phylum Acidobacteriota; class Terriglobia; order Bryobacterales; family UBA6623; genus JAPPLB01. Next base: position 355,007 of record CBDBKC010000036.1, read on the forward strand.
TTGTCTGGTGCGAGGGATCAGAATACGAAACGAAGATCCTTGGCCGGTATGGCTCTGTACGTCGAGGCTTCCAGCGTGGTTATTGATGATGCTGAAGACCATGGCGAGACCGAGGCCGGTACCCCTCCCGGTCGCCTTCGTCGTGAAGAATGGGTCAAAGATTCTCCTCTGTGTCTCGGCATCCATTCCGCATCCGTCGTCGGAGATCTCAAGTTCGACTTGCTCCTGGGCCCTTTCGGGGAACGCTGGACGCCCGTTTTGGTTTTGCAATGTCCGGTTACGGGAACGGATGATGATTTTCCCCGATCCTTCGATGGCGTCACGGGCATTGAGCAGGATGTTCATGAGCGCCTGTTCGAGTTGGCTGGCGTCTCCTTTTACATGCCATAAGTCGGCGGAGAGATCGGTGTCGATCTGAATGCCGGCGCCGATGCTGGGCCCGAGTAGGCGGGTGACATTCGCGACGCATTCGTTGAGCGAAACCACTTCAACCCGCGAGGGCGCGCGCTTACCGAAGCGCAGCAGTTGCATAACAAGCTCGGCCCCGCGTTCGGCTGCGGCTTGTGCATCGGAGAGTCCGCGGCTCGCGCTGTGGTCCGGGCCCAGCTTCATCAAGGCCAGGCTGGTGTGGCCGAGGATGGTGGTGAGCAAGTTGTTGAAATCGTGTGCGATGCCGCCGGCAAGCGTGCCGGTCGCTTCCAGTTTCTGGGATTGCAGCAGTTGCCGCTCCAGGTCTTTGCGGTCCGTCAGGTCTTGGACCATCGACGCGATGGCGACGACTTGGCCGGCGTCATCGAGTAGAGCCGTATAGAACCATTCACACTCGATCACGCGTTCATCACAGGTTCGGTTCTTCCATTCGCGGTGGTGGGCACCCTGACCTTGTTTGAGATCCCGCCAAAGTTCCCGAGCGGAGGCGCTGTCTTCCTCGCGTGCCAGAAACTCAAGGTAGCCGCGGTGGAGCACGTCCGCGTGGGACCAGCCGAAGATCCGTTCCGCGCTTTGGTTCCATTCCTGAACCGCGAAGTTCAGGTCCCAAATGATGCACCCGAGCGGCATCTCATTCACAAAGAACTCCAGCCGCTGTGATAGCGCGCGCTGCGATCGTTCGATCAAGTGTTGCCGGGCCAGATTACGGATGACCGACGTTGCTCCGATCACGATTCCGCCTAACTCAAGCGGTTTTAGATGAGCTTCCAGTTCGAGCGTGACCCCGTCGCTTCGCAAACCCCGATACTCGAACGGCGGCCCACACCGCCGGTCTTCGAGACAGCTCCGAAGATGCCGGTGCCGAAGTTTTTTGTCGCCGGAGTGAACCAGAGTTTCGGCCCGTGGAAGCGGCCCGCGCCCGGGGGGAACCCCGAAGAGGCGATGGAAGGATGAGTTGGCGAACACAATCCTTCCTTGCATGTCTTCGGTTGCCACCGCATCCGTGATGTTGTCGAGCAGATGCCGTAGTTGAACGGATTCCCGCCGGAGTGCCTGAGATTCGTCCTGGCGCTTACGGTGAGTCAAGCGGACACCCCATGGCATCAAAACAAAGTAGCTACCCAAGGCGATCGCGACGACAAGTGTTGACTGTGCGTCCGACCCCCCGGAAACGAAGTGGGCCATCACCAGCAGTCCTGTTCCGACGGACAGAATCCAAGGGGACAGCGAGGGGTGCGATCCTGTCCTCCGGGTCGTTGTGCTCTTCGTGACGGGTAGGGGTTGTTTGGCCGCGAGAGCCAGGGCACACAAAGCAGCAATATGCGGCAAAGCCGGAGGCCACGCCATTACACTCTGCTCATGGAGCGCCACAGGCCCCGCCGGCGACGCAAGGATGGCTTGCAGCGCCTGTGCAGCGACCGCGATACGGAGCCAGGTCCAGGTTCCACTCACTTCATAGATCCCACCCCTCCGTTGCGCGGCGAACAGCAAGGCGAGCACCCCGACCGCGGCTGCCGCCGGGATCAGCGCCGAAATGAGCATCCCGTGCTCGAGGCGCATCCAGGCAGGCGCTGCGAATACAAACAGCCAAGAAAACCCCAGTGCCGAAAGCAGAACATCGAGGTAGGGACGGCTCTCTTCTTCCCGGCCATCGCCGGCTGGGGAGCCTTCCAGGAAAAGAAGCCCCAGCAAACCGGCCGCCGCGACGAGTCCCTGAAGTTGAATCTGACGGAGCCATTGCTGATAGGGCACACCGCTACTCGTGAGGGGGCCTAGAGAATCTATACTCGCCGAGATGGCGCAAAAAGCTCCGGCGCCGGCCACTATACGCCACCCCCAACGGAAGCGGGTCGCGCCATACTTCCCCCGCCGTAGACACAGACCAGCCACTGACAGCGCAAATAGAGCATAGACCGCCCGGCCCAGAAGATCCGGGACCGACGCTCGCGGAACAAAGAAGGCAGCCAAGGCGAGGGCTGCGAGGGGAAGCAGACCGGCGCCCCCGCGTTTCACTCGCTGGAAGCTGCTTCCGGATGGGAGTGTTAGGACTCGTTGAACCGAAGCCATAGGGACGAGGGACTCTCGTACCCTTATCGGATGCCTGGCGTCGCCTCAGCAGTCCTTTGGGCGTCCGAAATCAGCCGAGATAGCCTTCTCACGCACTTCGTTTCGCCCTTTGGTCAGAAATACCGGTTAGCGATTCTTTGAGAAGAACTCCCTCGTCAGACGGGTGACGACGTGCAACGAACCCAGCACCGCGATCAGGTTCGGAATCGCCATCAGGCCGTTGAGAGTATCGGCCAGGTCCCAAATGACGTGTAAGCTACCCGTGGCCCCGAGGTATACGAAACCGATCCAGGCCAGGCGATAGGGCGTACTCGCACCTGTTCCAAATAGATAGGTCGCCCCGGTCTCTCCGTAGTAAGCCCAGCCGATCACGCTCGAAAACGCAAACAGAATCAGGCCGACGCTGACAATCGTCCCTCCCCAACCGCCCGGAAGACCGATTTCGAAAGCCTGGGCTGCCATCGCCGCGCCGGTCTCGCCGGATTGCCACGCACCGGTTGCCAGAACCACGAAGCCGGTCAGCAAACAGACGACGATCGTATCGACGAAGACCTCGAAAATGCCGTAGAGCGCTTGCCGAGAGGGATGGTCGGTGACCGCCGAACTGTGAACGATGGGCGCGCTGCCGAGGCCCGCTTCGTTCGAGAACATTCCGCGAGCGATGCCGTAACGGACGGCCGCGGCCACTGTCGCGCCCGCGAATCCGCCCGCGGCCGCTTGGCCCTCAAAGGCAGAGGAGAGAACAAGGCCGACGACATGCGGCACTTGACCGATGTAGACGACCAAAATCCACATGGCGCCTGCGAAGTAGATGGCGCACATAAAGGGCACGAGGAACTGGGTGACTTCGGCGATTCGCTTGATGCCGCCAAGGACAACCAACGCGGTGACTGCACAGAGAGCCAGACCGCTGGCCCAAGGCGGGACGCCGAAGCCGCTCTGGGCGGCTTCCGCCACGGAGTTGGCTTGGACCATGTTTCCGATGCCAAAAGCCGCCGAGGCTGTCAACAGGGCAAAGATCGTCCCGAGCCAACGCAATCCGAGTCCCTTGGACAGAACGTACATCGCGCCCCCTCGGACAATGCCGCGATCGTCTTCTTCCCGGTAGTTCAGCGCTACCGCGATCTCGGAATACTTCGTCGCCATGCCAACGATGCCCGAGACAAGCAGCCAAAACAACGAGCCCGGCCCGCCCAGAAAGATCGCCGTCGAAACACCCGCGATGTTGCCCACTCCCACGGTTGAAGCGAGAGCCGTGGCGAGCGCTTGGAACGGCGTTACGGTGCCTTCGCCGGATCCGGGCTGGAACAGCTTCCCAACAACTTCCCGGAACGCGAAGCCGAGCCGGACAAACTGCACGCCCCGCGTCGCGAAGGTCAGTACGATTCCGGAGCCAATCAGCAGCACCATCATGGGTGGGCCCCAAACCAGCCCGTTCACAGATTGATGAAAGTTGTGTAGTGCGTCCAGCATCCCCGAATGCCCCCTTTTAGCGCTTTAAGACAAAGTCAGTTTCGTACATCTCGTAGACAGCGGGCGCCATGCCCACCCGCCGGTACGTGCGCTGTGCAGCCTCGTTAGTCTTGTCCACGTAAAGCCTGATGCCACACACATCGCCCGTTGCTTCAGCCTGCGCGGAGATCCACTCATGAAGACGGGTGTAGACGCCTTGGCCTCGTGAGTCCGGTTCGACGTAAACACTTTGGATCCACCAGAAGACGCCGTTCCGCCAGTCGCTCCACTCGTAAGTAATCATCAACTGGCCGACGACACGGCCATTACGTTCGGCGACCACGTAGAACCCCTTGCCCGCGTCCTTGATGACGGCCCGCACTCCCTGCATCAGCCGTTCGCCGTCCAACTCGATCCCTTCGATCTCGCGCGCCATGGCGGCGTTGTGATCGGCGATCGTGGCGGTATCGGCTTCCATTGCTCGGCGAATGGAAATGGTCATGAATGCGCTTGATGACGGCGCGCCTTAGGCCGCCGCATGCCATGCGAGCAAGGGATAAGCATAACCTAAACAGGGTGCAAACTCACAACGGCGCCCCAAACATAAGACTCCTACCGGAACCCGCCACAACGAGATATGTAGCCGTAACTTCTCGTCGAAAGCTGTGATTTCCGGACAAACCCATTCTCGGAAGAGAAGCAGGCAAGCCTTAACGTGCAGCATTCTACGTCCTTCTGATACGTCTGGCTCTGCCCTAGCCGACCACTCATGAGTACGCCTTCAGCACCCCGCGGCCAACATGTAGACTGTGAATCGTTGGCCCGCATTATTGGCTTCACCGACTCGGACAAAGCCTCTTGCACACCATTCCTGAGAACCAAGAACGGAGCCGAACAGTATGAAGCGTCGGGCGTTCATGGCGTCGATGCTCGGCGGTGGTCTGGCGGCTTGCATTGAAGTGAGGCCCCAGCATGTCCGTCCTCAGGTGGCCGTAACGTTTGACGACCCCAGGCTCGACATAGGGCCGTCGTTGACGCCCCACGCGGTGAACGACCGTATCCTGAACACGCTCGCCGAGAGACGACTACAGACTGCGTTGTTTGTTTGCGGCCATCGAATCGACTCCCCGGACGGTCGATCGCTCGTTTCCGAGTGGGACACAGCGGGACATTTGATCGCCAACCACTCGTACTCCCACCTTCACTATCACGGGACGAGCTACGAGAACTTCGCGGCAGATTTCGTCCGCAACGTTCCGGTCGTGGAGCGCTTCCGTCACCACACGCGACTGTTCCGGTATCCGTTCCTGAAGGCCGGCGACACCGTCGAGAAGCGTGATCGGTTCCGCGCACTTCTGCGGCAACACGATTACCGCAACGGAGCAGTCACGATCGACGCCTCTGACTGGTATGTGGACCGGCGACTTCGCCAGCGCTTGGGGTCGGATGCCTCCGCATCGACCGACCCATATCGTGACTATTACGTTGCCCATCTGCTCGATCGAGGAGCGTACTACCGGCAACTTGCCCGTGATGTCCTAGGCCACGAGATCCCGCACACGCTGCTCCTCCACCACAACATCGTTAACGCACTGTTTCTGCCGGACGTCATGGCGGCTTTTGAGAACGCTGGCTGGGAGTGGATCAATGCTTCCACGGCCTTTGAAGACCCGGTGTTCTCAAGAGCGCCCGAAGCCATTCCGGCCGGCGAGAGTTTGGTCTGGGCGCTGGCAGCAGAGGCAGGAAAGTTTGGCGACCGGCTCAGGTATCCAGGAGAGGATGGTCGCTACGAAGCACAGCGGATGGATGCTCTCGGACTCTAGGACGCGACGGTCCCGATCGAACCTTGGCGCATCCACATCCAGAAGCGCACTCCCACTACGAATCCGGCTCGGCGACTTGTTCCGATAGGTCTCGGTTAACGGTCTCGGTTATCGGAGGCTAGCCGAACTACTCCTTGGCGGCGTATCCTCCAAGAATCCCAACCCTCGCAAACCGCTGGCCTTCTTAATCTCTCATGCAGCCCCGCACATCCCTGTACTCGGTCTGTCCCATCGGCGTGGCGGCTAAGATAAGCTCTTGAGAACCGAGCTCATCGAGATATCGGGAGAATCACCGGAGAAAGAGGCGCTCGAGAAGGCTGCCGACGTCATCCGCGGCGCTAAGGTCGTAGCCATCCCGACGGATACTTTGTATGTCTTGGCGGCTGACCCGTTCAGCCTGCGGGCGGTGGCGTCGGTGTTTGAAGCGAAGGGCCGCGAGTCGCACCGCTCGCTGCCGATTCTCGTCGATTCACTCCAAATGGCCGAAGATTATGCCGCGAACTTGACGGCGCGCTTCTACCTATTGGCGCGGCGCTTTTGGCCCGGGCCGTTGACGATCATCGTTCCGGCGTCACCCAAGCTTCCGCTGAAAGTCACCGGCCACAGCGGCCGTTTGGCTGTGCGGCAAAGTAACGCCTTGGTGCCGAACTGTCTGATTGAGATATTGGAGATGCCGATCATCGCGACGTCGGCGAATCGTTCCGGCCAGCCGACTTGCCGCAGCGGTTTCGAAGCGCTCGGGGTGATGGACGGCCGGGTGGATCTCGTGCTCGACGCGGGCGCCGTCGCCGGGTCAGGGGCGACGACGATCGATATCACAGACCCGGATTGGAAGATGATTCGGGCGGGCGCGATAGCCGAATCGGCCATTGACGAAGCGCTGCATCCCTAACCTGCATTACTTCCCACGTGAGGAGTAAAGCAGGCTAGGTCCAATACGCATCACTTAAGAACCCTCACGCAGGCCGCAAAGTCGATGCGGAGGCGCGGCAACGCGCCGCGTGGTCGCAGCTTGTAGCCACTCATTTTGCGCTTAACCCCGCGCGGACGCTGCATGCCGCGGCTCGACCGCACGCGCTCCTGCAGCAGCTCCGCCAAAACCCCCTTATGAAACTTGCGTTTGTCCTGAGGGGGGAATCGCGACCGCTTGGGCCATCTTGCGTCGCACCACCCGCACCGCGTGCAGGTAGGAGAGGCGATCCGGATCTTCGTCGGCCTCCAAGGCGGCTTCGTGCAGCAGCCCGCGGATCGCGAAATGCGCCATCAGTAAGCCGTAAAATTCCTGGCGCACCAACTCCGGCGTCTTGCTGCGCAACACCATGCGCGCCCCGCGCAAATGCGTCTTGAGCTCGTCAAGCGCGCTTTCGATCTCCCAGCGTTCGCAGTACAGCGCCGCCAGTTCCACAGCCGGCGCTTGGGAGGGATCGAGGATCGTCGTCACCAGTCGATAGAAGGGCTCGGCATGCTCGACGCCTTCGAGACGATACTCGATCACGCGCACCGGCAGCGGGTTGCGGCGCTTGCGCCAGTCGCCTTCCGAAGCGTAGATCGCGCTGCGGTAGGAGCCGTCCGCAAAGCGCTCGAGCACTTCCAAGCGCAGATGCTTCTTAGCCCGCCACAGCAGTTGCGCGCCCGTCTGGCGTGCTTGCCGCCACAGCTGGTAGCCGAGGAAGTTGCGGTCGGCTAAGCACAACATATCCTTCTCGAGTGCCGGCAACACCTGTTTGGCGAGCGTGATCTCACCCCTCGCGCAGGGACCCATGCGGCTGGCGAACAGTACATGGGTGCCGTTTTCCAGCAACGAGACAAAGCGCAGCTGAGGAAACGCGCTCGCTCCCCGCGACGCACCCGGATAGCCGAACGCCGTGCGGTTGGCGGCCTGATCGGCCACATCGAGCGTCGAGCCGTCGAGCGAAACCAAGCGCCATTCCCGATAGAACGATCCGCGCGTCTTTTTCGTCGCCAACGGTCGTATCAACTCATCATGCAGCCGCTCGACCGGCTCCACCCCCAATCGCGAACGGGCTTGCGAGATCCCCGAATCGCCCGCCACCTTGAGGGGCGTCGCAGGGTCCTGCAGCCACTGTAGTCCTTCCAGCAGACAACGCAGCACCTCGCGGTAGGACGACTGCATGAACAGCGCCAGAGCGATGACGTAGTAGACCATCACATGCGCTGGCAAGTCCCGTTGTCGCCGCGAGGCCCGCCCGCAGTCCCGCAACACACGATCGATCTTGTGACGCGGGAACCAGCGCGTGATCACTCCCAGGCTGATGTAGTCGGTAATACGGCTGCCTGCCGGCAGCGCTGCTCTCGTTCGTGCCATCTGTGGCCTCCTGTGCTCTAAAAACAGAATGCCACAAGAATGTTCTAAAGTGAAGAGTATTGGCCCTAACCTGCTTATCTCACCGCCTGGCGGCCAAAGCACGCGATAGGCCCGCCATGACCCGGATCGTGAAGGTCCGCGACCCGGCAATGCTGGAGCGTTGGCGACGGCCGGCGGCCGGTTAGGGAACGTCGATGCTGGTGACTTTCCCGGCCTGGAACTTTAGTTTTGCTGTTTCGCCCGAGGTCAGGCTGTACTTCCAGTTCTCGGTGCTTCCGGCAATCCGCCATTTTGGTTGACCCAACATCGAGATGACCTCGTCGATCGAAGTTCCGACGGTCACTTGACGAACTTTGTCCGCCTCAACAGGTTCGGCTTGGGCGGGCGGGCGCGGTGTGCTCTTGACCATGTAGACGGGTGAGGAAGTCGTGGACGAGCGTGGACTCGACCCCTGACGCGACCTTCGACTCGACGCTTGACGCGACCACCCGGGGTGCCTGCTTGCGTGCCTGGCGTCAGACTCTTGTTTTTTTCGGGTTGCGTCGGACCGCATCTGGTCTCTCCGGCTCTCATAGGGCGCGATCATGCTCGGGGAGACGCCATCGTCGCTGCACGCGACCTGGCCGTTCACGCACCCGAAATAGCGTTCGTCGCGGCGGCCCATGACCTTATCGGGCTGGCCTTCGCATTTGAAAAAGACGAAGTGTTTGTGCTTCAGGTTGGCGGTGGGGAGAGTTGTCGTCTTGAATTGCGCGGCTAGGGGCAACCCGCAAGCGAAGACGAGCAGCAAAGGCAACATTACGCGACGCATGTACTTAGGTTAGGATAGGCTGCGGCTTGGCGGCATCGGTCAAAGCTCTTAGGGGCCGGTCGCCTCCTACCGTGTAGTGGCTGACTTGAATTCGCAGCCACACTCCGGATGGACGAATCGTACTTTTGGGGGATGGCTGAAAGCCCGCGATTGGAAGGCCGCTGAAGCGCCCTGGCGCGGACTTAGGAGACGGCGACCCCGGCCATGAATGACCGGGCCACACGCGCTTCGCGCGAAAACCACCTGAAGGCGGTTGGCCGGACTGGGGACCTGTGCACCTTCCTGGGGCAAGGATGCGGGGGAAAGCGCACTTCGATTAGGCTAGTGGATTCGAGTTCGCAAGTAAGAGGAGAAATCGATGGCATTTGAAGGCCGAGCGAAGATCGTTGTGCCGGGTGATGAGCCGGTGCAAATTCAAGGGTCCCCTGAACTGGAGAGATTGAAGCCTTACGGCGATGTAACGATTTACAAGGATCGCCCGAAGACGAGCGAAGAGAAGGTCAGGCGGGTCGAGGGCACGGACGTGATTATGAATACGCGCGGTTCGGTGAAGTGGGGTGAGGACGAGTTCAAGCACTTGCCGGATCTGAAGATCATTTCGTTGTGCTCGATTGGGACGGATATGATCGACCTGAAGGCGGCCCGCGCACGGGGAATTGATGTCTGCAATCTGCCGGGCCGAACCGCGCCGGTTGTCGCCGAGCATATTTTCGGCATGATGTGGGCGTTGTCGAAGCGGGCCGCGTTTCTGACGGAACGGGTGAAGGCGGGACAGTGGCCTCGCAAGAACAACGTGATGTTACAGGGGAAGACATTGGGCGTGATCGGCACCGGAAACATTGGGGCGGAGATGGCTCGCTTGGCGCGCGCGGTGGGGATGGATGTGATCGCTTGGACGTTCAATCCGTCGCCGGAGCGGGCCGAGAATCTCGGTGTCCGTTACGTGGAGTTGGACGAGTTGCTGAGGACGGCCGATGTGGTGAGCTTGCACGTGGCCGTTTCGGACAAGACGCGCGGGCTGATCGGCGAACGAGAGATCGGTCTGATGAAGGAAGGAGCGCTGCTGGTCAACGGCGCGCGCGGGGCGATCGTGGATACGGCGGCGTTGGTGGCGGCGTTGCATGCGGAGCGCCTTGGAGGCGCGGCGGTGGATGTGTACGAGCAGGAGCCGCCGCCGGCGGACCATCCGCTGTTTGCCTGCGAGCAGGTGATTCTCACTCCGCATTGCGCGGACATGACGGTGGAGGGTGTTGAGTTGTTGAACGGCGGCGTCGTTGAGAACGTGATTGCGTTTTTAGAGGGACGGCGGCAGAACGTGGCGAACGCCTAGCTTAGCTCTTGGCCATCTGGCGGAGGACGTAGTGCAGGATTCCTCCGTTTTGGTAGTACAGGACTTCCTGCGGGGTGTCGATGCGGACGGTGGCTTGGAAGGTTTTGGGTTGGCCGCCGTCGGGAGTGGCCGTGACGTTCACCTCCTTGGCGCTGCCGTCGCCGAGGCCCTCGATGTTGTAGGTTTCGCGGCCGGTGAGTTCGAGTGATTCGACGTTTTCGCCGGGCTTGAACTGCAATGGCAGGACACCCATCCCGATCAGGTTTGAGCGGTGGATGCGTTCATAGCTTTCGGCGATTACGGCTCGGACGCCTTGGAGCGCGGGCCCTTTGGCGGCCCAGTCGCGCGATGAGCCGGAGCCGTATTCCTTGCCGGCGAGAATCATGAGCTGGGTGCCTTCGTCGCGGTACTTCATGGCGGCGTCGAAGATGGACATTTGTTCGCCATCGGGGAGGTGCTGTGTCCAGCCACCTTCGGTGCCGGGGGCGAGTTTGTTGCGCAGTCGGACGTTGGCGAAGGTGCCGCGCATCATGACTTCGTGATTACCGCGGCGGGATCCGTAGGAGTTGAAATCCTTTGGTTCGACACCGTGCTCGACGAGGTAGTGTCCGGCGGGGCTATCGGCCTTGATGGCGCCGGCGGGCGAGATATGGTCGGTGGTGACGCTGTCACCGAGTAGCGCGAGGACGCGTGCGCCAGTGATGTCTGAGACCGGCGCTGGGTCGGGCCCCATGTTCTCGAAGTAGGGCGGGTGCTTGACGTAGGTGGAATCGGCGTCCCACGGGAACAGGTCGCTGGCCGTCGCGCTGAGCTTCGTCCACTGTTCGTTGCCGGTGAAAACGTCGGCGTAGCTCTTGCGGAACATTTCGGAATCAACCGCGGACGCAATGGCGTCGTGGACTTCCTTTTGCGAGGGCCAGATGTCTTTCAGATAGACGGGCTTGCCTTCGAGGTCTTCGCCGATGGGGTCCGCGACAATGTCGACATCCATGGAGCCGGCCAGAGCGTAAGCGACAACGAGTGGCGGCGAGGCGAGGTAGTTCATGCGGACTTCCGGGTGTACGCGGCCTTCGAAATTGCGGTTGCCGGAAAGGACGGAGGCGACGACCAGGTCGCTTTCCTTGATGGCTGAGGAGATCTCTTCGGGGAGCGGCCCGGAATTGCCGATGCAGGTGGTGCAGCCGTAACCGACGAGGTTGAATCCGATGAGGTCGAGGAACTCGCTGAGCCCGGCTTTGTTCAGATACTCGGTGACGACCTTGGAGCCGGGGGCGAGACTGGTTTTCACCCATGGCTTGGCTTGCAGGCCGCGTTCGACGGCCTTCTTGGCGACGAGCCCGGCAGCGATCATGACGGCGGGGTTTGACGTGTTCGTGCAGCTCGTGATGGCGGCGATGACGACGGAGCCGTTGGGGAGTTCGTATTCGCTTCCCTTGATCTGGACCTTGGGGGGCGCGGTGGCGACGGCGGTTCCGCCCGAACCGCTTTGTGCGAGCAGGTTCGCGAGCGCGGACTCATAAGACGGCTTGGCGTTCTTGAGAGCAATGCGGTCTTGCGGACGCTTCGGTCCGGCGAGTGACGGCTCGACGTCCGCCATGTCGAGTTCAAGCGTGTCGGTGTAGACGGACTCGTTCGTGCCGGGCTCACGGAACATGCCCTGTTCCTTGGCGTAGGCTTCGACGAGCGCGACGAGATCGTCGGGGCGAGCGGTGAGGCGCAGGTAGGCGAGCGTTTCGCTATCGACCGGGAAGATGCCGCAGGTGGCACCGTATTCGGGCGCCATGTTGGCGATGGTGGCGCGGTCGGCGAGCGGAAGTTCGCTGAGGCCGTTGCCGAAGAACTCGACGAACTTGCCGACGACGCCTTTCTCGCGGAGCATCTGCGTAACGGTGAGGACGAGGTCTGTCGCCGTGGCGCCTTCCGCCAGTTTGCCGGTGAGCTTAAATCCGACAACCTGCGGAATCAGCATCGAGATGGGTTGGCCGAGCATGGCGGCTTCGGCCTCGATGCCTCCGACGCCCCAGCCGAGGACGCCGAGACCGTTAATCATCGTGGTGTGCGAGTCGGTGCCGACGAGGGTGTCGGGGAAGGCTTGGCGTGTGCCATTTGTGTCCTTCGAGAAAACGACGCGTGCCAGGTGTTCGAGGTTCACCTGGTGGACGATACCGGTTTCGGGCGGCACGACTTTGAAATTGTCGAAGGCTTTCTGTCCCCATTTGAGGAACTGATAGCGCTCACGGTTGCGAAGGTATTCGATTTCGCTGTTGAAGGCCAGAGCTTGGGCGCTGCCTGATTGGTCGACTTGGACGGAGTGGTCGATGACGAGTTCGGCGGGTTGCAACGGGTTGATGCGCGCCGGATCGCCGCCGAGCTTCTTCATGGCTTCGCGCATGGCGGCGAGGTCGACGACGGCGGGGACGCCGGTGAAGTCCTGCATGAGAACGCGCGCCGGGCGATAGGCGATTTCCTGGCTCGGTTGCGCGGAGGCGTCCCAGTTGATGAGGGCGTTGATGTCGTCGACGGTGACGGTGATTCCGTCCTCGAAACGGAGGAGGTTTTCGAGCAGGATCTTGAGCGAGAACGGTAGACGCCGAATTTTGTCAGCGGAGAGGGCTGTGAGCCGATAGATTTCGTAGTCCTGGCCGGAAACGGAAAGAGTGTGGCGCGTACCGAAACTGTTCATCATGTACTCCGAAACGTGAACCTCGCGGGGCCGAGAGGTTATCGCGGGCGGCGAAACCGCCGTCGCTTCATCTTCTCAGGTTGATGGAAGACGCGACAAGCAGAAGGGCAAGCTCACCTACGCGGGCCCGTCGGATGCCATCCCGGAACGGCGCATCGCAAAGTGGAAAACCAGTGCCCCAGCGAGGACGGTCAACAAGGCCCACATAGCTTCTTCGACCTGATTCGAGGCAAAGTACATGAAAATCAGGAAGTTTACGCCGACGTAGATACCAGGGATGAGTGGGTAGGCGAAGCTGACCCAGGGGATCTTTTGCCAATTTGGGCCCTTGCGGAACTTCAACAGAGCGACGACGGCGAGGGCTGAGAAAAGGTTCAACATGAAGCTGATGTAGTAGGCGAGGCTTTCGAAAGTTCCGGTAACGATCAGCAGGCAACAGCACGTACCCTGCGCAATGACCGCGACCCAGGGACTCTGCCAGCGGGGATGAACCTTGGCGGCGGCCGGCAGAAAGGCGCGGTTCTTCGCCATTGCGTAGTAGACTCTGGGGCCGATCAGGCACATCGCATTGACGGTGGCCAGCAGCGATGCGGCCATGGCGGCGGCGAAAAGGCCGGCGGTCTGGGGTCCGAAAAGAGCCGCGGACGCGTTGGCGCCCACTGCCAGGTTGCCGGCGATTTTCTCCAGCGGGTTGGCGTAGATGTATAAGCAGTTGAGCGCGATAAAGAAAACCGCTACGACCACCGTGCCACCCAGCAGTGCGCGCGGTAAGACGCGCACCGGATCGCGGATCTCCTCCGCGACGTAGACGGCCGCATTCCATCCGCTGTAGCCGAGATAGATAAACACGAGGCTGACGGCGAACTGCGATCCCAGCGGCATATCCGACGTGCGTGTCATCGAGCGAGTGAAGTGACTCCAATCACCGTCGCCGACGGCGAAGCCCAGAACGAGAAAAGTCAGCAGAACAAGCAGCTTGGCGCCGGTCAAATAGTTCTGGAGTCTTGAGACCTGAGAAACGTTGAGGATGTTGAGAAGCGTGAACACAATCACCACACCGCACGCGACCAGTTGGGCGCCGCCGAGCTGTATCGTCATAAACCCAAGTGACAGGATCGGCTCGACCGGGTGATCGGGGCTAACGGCCGGGAAGAAATAGGCTAGATACGCCGAGATCGCCAGAGCGGCCACGGCGATCGGCGCCGAGAAGCCGGCAAAGAACGTCACCCAGCCGTCGACGAAACCCCATGCCGGACCCCATGCTTCGGACAGGTAGACGTACTCGCCTCCGGATCGCGGGAAGTTGATGCTGAGTTCGGAATAGCAGAGTGCGCCGACCAAGGCCATGAAGGCGCCCACAACCCAGATCCCGATCACAAGCGACGGCGTGCCCAAGTCCCCGGCGAAGAACGCCGGCATCGTAAAGATGCCGATGCCAATCATGTTCGAGACGACGATGGATGTTGCGCCGACGAGGCCGATGCGGCGGACCAGAGTGGAGTCAGTCAAACGGTTTGATTTCCTGCAAGGCACCTAAAGGGTGCTAACGCAACCTGGCGGGAGGGGTGTTTATCCAGGTTAGCAGTTTGTACGAAAATGGACGTGCGATGCGGCACGCCGAGCCCAGTGTTCATCGCCGGAGCGCGCCCGAATGAGCAAGACATGCGCTACAATCCTGCGACCATGTCAGTGAACAACAAACGACGCTTCGTCGAGGTCGTGGCGCTCCTGTTCGGACTCTGCCTCGCCTCGTGTGTGGGCGGTCCCGCTAGCGAGTTCAGGCTTAAGGACCACTACCTCAAGGCTGAGCACAGAATTGCCATGCGCGACGGCGCTGAGTTATTCACGATCGTCTACTCGCCCAAAGACACCACCGAAACCTACCCCATCCTGCTCAACCGCTCGCCTTACTCGATCGCGCCCTACGGGCCTGAGGAGTACCCCGTACGCCTCGGGCCCTCGGAGGCGTTCGACCGCGACGGGTACGTCTTTGTGTACCAAGACGTGCGCGGGCGCTATGAGTCCGAGGGCGAGTTCGAGCTGATCAAGTCGCACAACCCGAATAAGCAGGGCCCGGCTGACGTCGATGAAAGCAGCGACACCTTCGACACCATCACGTGGCTGCTCGACAACATACCGAATCACAACGGACGCGTCGGTCAATGGGGTATTTCGTACCCCGGTTGGGAGGCGGCCATGGGTATGATCGACGCCCACCCGGCGCTGAAGGCATCGTCGCCGCAGGCTTCGCCCACCAACATGTTCATCTGGGACGACTGGCACCACAACGGCGCCTTCCGTCCCTTGATTGCCCTTTCGTGGTTCCCGGGCAGCTAGGAGCGCGGCGTGACCGCGCCGCCGACTTTCCGTTTGAGTACGGTACGCCGTGGGGCTACAAGTTTCTGCTCGACGTCGGCCCGCTGTCGCGGATCAACGAACTATATTTTCACGGCAAGATTCGGGAGTGGAATGAGTTCATGGAGCACGGCACCTACGACGAGTACTGGCAAAAGCAGACCCTGGTGCCGCATCTCAAGAACATTGAGCACGCTGTATTAAGCGTCACGGGATGGTTCGACTCCGAGGACTTCTATGGGCCGATCTCGATCTACAACAAGATCGAGAAGGAGACGCCCGACAACCAGAGCACGCTCGTCGTCGGACCTTGGTCGCACGGCGCCTGGGGCGAGCAGGATGGCGACCGATTCGGCGAGATGGACTTCGGCTCGAAGACCTCCTTCTACTTCCGGGAGCAGATCGAATACCCGTTCTTCAGTCACTATCTCAAGGACAAAGGCGACTGGGATTTCCCCGAAGCCGTTGTCTTCGAGACAGGCGGCAACCGCTGGCATACGCACGACCAATGGCCGCCGAAGGATGTTGTCCCGAAAAAGCTGTATTTCCGGGCGGACGGCAAGCTTTCTTTCGACCCCCCGCAAGAAACAGATAGGACTGCTCACGACTCCTACGTGAGCGACCCCGACAAACCCGTGCCCTACACAACAGCGATTCGCACCGACCAGGGACATGAATACCTGGTCGAAGATCAGCGTTTCGTCGCAACGCGCCCCGACGTATTGGTTTACGAAAGCGACGTCCTCACGAAAGACGTGACGATTGCGGGTGCGGCGCCGGTCAGCCTTTTTGTGTCCACTTCCGGGACAGACTCGGACTGGATTGTGAAGCTCATTGACGTCTTCCCCGGAGATGCGCTTCCCAATGATCGAGGAACGCCGATGGGCGATTTTCAGATGCTCGTCGCCGGTATGGTTATGCGCGGGAAGTTCCGTAGCAGTCTCACCACGCCGGAACCGCTCGTGCCCGATCAGGTTACACAACTCGAGTTTGATCTACTCGACCGTTACCACACGTTCTTGAAGGGGCACCGGATCATGGTCCAGGTGCAAAGCACTTGGTTCCCTCTGGTCGACCGCAACCCCCAGACGTTCGTAGACATCTACAACGCTCAAGAGTCGGACTTTCAGAAAGCGGCACAGCGGTTGTACCGGTCCACCTCACATCCTTCCCATCTCCTTCTGCAAGTCCGGCCGTAGCACGCCCGCCGGAAAAAGAGGGCTGAGAGTGACGTGCCTCCATGGCTCGGATATAATTCGCACATGTTCAAACGTATTGGCCGACCGGCTTCGGCGGATGGCTCGAACGTAGCCGCGTCAACAGCGCCGGAATTGACGCGCCGATCGTTGATCAGGAGCTAGCCGGGGGGTTATCCTGGCATCTACGGTGCTTACCTTTCGTTTTGGCGAAGCTTTGGCCTACGCGTCGGAGTTGCATCGCGAGCAGCGCCGCAAAGGGAGCGGCGTTCCCTACGTATCGCACCTACTGGCCGTCACCGCGACGGTCATTGAGCACGGGGGCGACGAGGACGAGGCCATTGCCGCCATCCTGCACGATGCCGTGGAGGATCAAGGTGGAGCGGCGACGCGTGAGCAGATCCGGTTGCGTTTTGGGGAACGGGTCGCGGCGATTGTGGACGGCTGCACGGATACGGATGTGACCCCCAAGCCTCACTGGCAGGAACGCAAAACGGCGTTCATCGAAAGCCTGCCGGGAGCGGACGGGTCAGTACAACTCGTTGTGGCCGCCGACAAGCTTCACAATGCTGGTTCCACGCTGGCGGACTACCGGCGAATAGGCGATGAAGTTTGGGAGCGTTTCAGCGGCGGGCGGGACGGGACGCTATGGTACTACCGCGCGGCTGTGAACTCACTCGACAAAGCTCCGAGCACTTTGGTCGACTTGCTGGAGCGCGTCGTTTCGGAGTTGGAATCGGAAACGTAGCTCTCAGGCCAGGCCTAGGCTAGAGCGCCGTCCAGCCGCCGTCAATCGTGAGGATGGAGCCTGTGACGAACTCGGCTTCGTCGGCGCACAGGTAGAGAATCATGTGGGCGATCTCTTCCGGCTTTCCCATACGGCCGATGGGTTGGCGCGCATGCACCTCGGCACGGACTTTCTCCTTCTCGTGCTTGTGAAATTTTTCGAGGTAGCCTTCGACGAAAGGTGTGTGGACCGTTCCCGGACACACACAATTAACTCGAAGCCGGCCGGCGTACTCGGCCGCAAGCTGCCGCGTCAGCGCAACCACCGCACCCTTCGTCGCGCAGTAAGCGAAGCGTTGTTTGACAGCTACCAAGCCCGCGACAGAGCCGAGGTTCACGATGCTGCCGTGACCGGAAGCAAGCAAAAGCGGCAGGGCTTGCTTCGTTACCAGAAAGACGCCGTCGACATTCACATGGAAGAGTCGCCGCCAATCATCGAGATCGGTTTCTTCGATGCCGCCTACGTGCCCGATGCCGGCGTTGTTCACAAGGATGTCGAGTGCTTCGATACCGTCGAAGGCATTGTGGACTGAGTCGGGGTCGGCGATATTCATTTCGACTGCTGTTGCACCCTCGCCCAGCTCGTCGGCGAGCTGCTCGGCGGCGGGGCGATCAAGGTCGGCGATGAAGACGGTGGCTCCGGCTTGCAGGAGGGCGCGGACGGTTTGTTCACCGATTCCGCTGCCGCCGCCGGTCACCATGGCGCGGCGACCATCGAGTCGAAAGGGAGTCTTCATGAAAGATTCACGGGCCACCTGATCTCCGGAGCCCGGAGAGAAAGATCAGTCGTCGGCCGACGCGCTAGCGCTCGGGAAGTCGGGCAAAGCCATGATGGTTCGGATCTGCTCAATGTGTCGCCGCTTATGGTAAGCGATGTAGTAGAACCATTGCAGCGCGGTTAGCTCGTCGTAGGTTTGATTCGGGTGCTTGTAAATGTGGATCTCGAGATCGGAACTGGTCTCGAGGAGTTCGATGAGATTGCGGTGCGCGCGCCGGAAGAATTCCTGTACTTCGGGCTTGGAATTCAAGCGGCCGGGAACCTTGTATGACTCCGCGCGGCGCTTCGGATTGAGCATCAAATCCTTGACCTCGTCTTCTTTGCCGGCGAGTTCACTTGCCCGGGCGGGATCGCTTTCCTCCTGGAGGGCATTCTGGATGACCCGCTGCAGGTCGTTCTCGGCAAGAGCGATGTGTTCGGCTTCGTTGCCGACGGTGTGGCGGAACTGCGCTGACTTGAAGTTCCACTGCTCTTCGGTGAGGGGTTCGACGAGCTTCACAAACTCGTCCGCGGATTCCACGAGTTCCTTCTTGACGGCCTCAGTCTCGGTGCTGCTCTGGGCGGCGGCGTTGCCATGCAATAGCAGTAGCACGGTCACGCCGGCGCCACGCGCCGCGCGCGAAAGACGTTTCATTGTGTTGGAACTGCCCATCTTTGTTCTCTCTCCCCAGACCCGAAATCCGCACTCTGCCGGCTACTCGTATTTTTCGTAATGGATGGCCCGTTCGTCGAACTCGGATGCGATCAACCTCGCCCGAACGTCATCGACCATGGCTTTGGGGCCGCAAATATAGACGTCGGTGGCGTCACGCCGGTTCCCAAGGGCTTCGTCGAGGTGGCTTTGAACGCGGCCCCGCCGCCCTGTCCAGTCCGCATCCGGGCCGCTGATCGTAGGCCAGAAGCGGAAGTGACGCCGTTTGCTTTCCAGTTGCTCGAACTCGTCTCGAAAGTAGAGTCCATCCGATCGGCGCGCGCCGAAGATCAGAGTAATGCTGCGGCCTTGACTCCGATCTTCCGGTCCCGCCAACACGTGACGCAGCATGGCGCGGAAGGGGGTGATCCCAGTACCAGCGGCGACGAAGACGGTGTCGCGCAGCGGTTCCTTGAGCCGAAACGTACCCCCCGGCGGGCTACACTCGAACTCTTCCCCGGGAGCAATGCGCGCGAGATACTCTCCGAACGGGCTGCCATCACCAACTGGTTTGACGCAAAGCTCGAAGGTGTCCGCGGGATGAGGTCCTGACGCAATGGAGTAGTAACGGTTTATCTTTTCGCCGTTCAGCGTTGTCCCGAGGCAGACATATTGGCCGGGCTCAAACTCAAAGGGCTCGGCGTCGGCCGGCTGGAAGACGAAAATCCGCGTATCAACCGCCGGCGCGGCGACATCTTTCAGCAAGACTTTTCGGGCGGGCCCGTTCATGGCTGCATGAATTCCCGAGCGCGATCGGTGAGAATATCGACGAGCGCCGGATGGCCCTCGAACGGCGCGGTTTGCGCGATGTCGAGGCCGGGGCGCTTCGTTGCTATCATCCGGAGGAGTTCCGGCAGGTCACGTTGCAGATGGGTACCCATTGTCAGGAAATAAGGCGTAACGATGATCTTGGCGGCGCCGCGGTTTACGAGTTGGTTCACCGAGGACTCTAACGTCGGTTCGGCGAGTTCGAGAAACGCGGCGTCCCACAGCTCAACGCCGCAACATTCGGCCGCCGCGGCAGCAGCGCGCCGGACACCTTCGTTGGCTTCGGACACGCGCGAGCCGTGCGCGAAAACGATCAGCCCGATGCGTGGTTCCGGCGCCACTGGGGTTTAGTTTATCACCCGCTATGGCCGCTCCCAGGTCACCGGTATCGGATGGCGGGGCGCTAGCGATTCGGAACGAGAAGAGAAGGCTCGGCCGTGTCAGCCGGTTGAAAATGCAGTCGCAGGAAATCAAGGAAGGCCTTGCCCTTGGGGCGGCCGTTGTCTCGGTCGAGCGCCATGCGGAGAAGGAAGACCCAGGTTTTCATTACGTCCGAGTCGCGGGTGCGGGTGAATCCCGACTGTTGCTGCTCGTCTTTTAGGAAGGTCTCGAGTGTTTGGCTGAGGTGCGCGAAGATGCGCCCCGCGTAGACGGAGTCGGGCCGAGAGTCGTAGTAGAGACCGCTTTCCCGTGTCTTGGAGGTGCGGATGAGGCTCTCAAGCGCTTCGCGCGTATCGGTGTCAACCGCGCCGGGAACGGCGAGCGTCCCTTCGAATACAGCACGGCCGCAGGTCTCGACCAGTTCGCCGTGCTCTCGCAGGAAGGCGGCTTCGATCTCGACCTCTTTGTGAGGGAAGTCCTTTGGATCGATGTCGCCGGAGTAGTCCCGTTCGCGGCTCTCGCGGAGATAGCGACAGTCAAGCGGACACGCGATCGTGACCTCACGATGTTCGCCGCAGCAACGCGGACAGATCTGCGCGTCCTTGGCGGGGCAGAAGCGCTTGGGCTTGCGCTTCTCGCAGATCGGACAGGCCATAGGCGCCATTATAATCGCGTTCGCCGGATGTGCAGGCTAGAATCAGGAGAGGCGCGCCCGGCGCCTGCCCAGGGGGCCCTTAGCTCAGCGGTTAGAGCCGCGGACTCATGTCCCTGATGCAGTTTCCATTTTTGCGCACCACTCCCGGGACTCTTGATGATCACCGCTCTGTTCGGTCGGAACCGATCCGGCTTCTTGCTCGCCCATTCAGAGTCAGGCCTGGTTACTTGCAAGGTCGTTGGTGAGCGGCAGCCGCATCGGGCGCCCCTACTGTTATTCCCGTGCTCGCCACGGCCCACCCGCCGGCCATGTGAGGGTCTGTGGCGAATCAGCGGAAAGGACAGGCTCCAGGAAAGCTCTCAGCTCATGTCCGACGGTTTTGAGGTCCGGTGTTTCATCCTCGAGCCGGAGACGATTTAGGAAGGCTTTCCACTGCGCCGTCTTCTGTTCATCGAGCAGAAAGTCATCCGTCAGCGCGAAGGGCGGATCGCTGGGCAGAGGCGTGGAACGTTTTTCGAAAGAGGACAGAATCGCCTTCCGCAGTGGCTCGCGCTCGAAGGAGTCCGTGCGACACAGGACCCATACGTCGAAGAAGTCTTTCATCCGACTGTTGCGGATGTCGAGGACAACCATCGCCTGCAGTTTCTCCGCGATCACGGCTTCTCTTGGGTACACCTGGATCTGAGGCGGCGCAAGAGGAAGAAGGGAAGGAAACGTGGCCGGTACGGGAGAGACTACGTCGCCGAACCCAACATCGATCCGCATTGGGATTCGGGCGCCGGCAAGCCGTGCAAGAAGGAACAGGCGCACACCTTCGTAGGCCGCATCCTGCCGGATTCTTTCGGCGCGAAGTTCCGCGGTGTCGAAGGCGATGCCGTCATCGGCCTCAATGGCGGATACTTCTCGAAAAATCGCGGCAGTTGCTTCGAGATCCGGAGATCCGTATCCGAGAAGATCCAGGTCCCGTGTTGGCCGGTGACGGTGTCCTTTCCAAAGGACAAACAACATCGCTCCCTTCAGCACGAACCGGTCACGATGCGCGGACTGGCCGAGCCGGTAGAGGAAGCGCTCGATCGCATAGTGGACGAGGGTGAGTTGAAAGTCTTCTCGACGGCTCTTCGCCAGATCGAGCAAGCGAGCGCGAATCGACTCCGCACTATGCTTGCTCTCCGGCTGCTTCATACCGCTTCAAGGTAGGGGCGCATCACCCGGGAGACGCGGCAGATCTTTGCATAGTGGTCGATTCGCCTCACGCTTGCCCGCCCCTCCCGAAGACAGGCTCGCAGCGCCTCAAGCGCTACGTCAAGGCCGATCTTATTGCGGTACTTGAAGCAGTCCGCGACAGTCTTGGCTGGATTGTAAACACGGACCGGCACTCCTTCAATCGAATGATCCTCGCGGCCGGCCGTCAAAGCAGGTTCGGAAAAGCGGTGAACTCGTAGCGACACTGTGTCGAGACAAGGTGTGCGCGCCCCGCGAGGGAGCGCAATCCACACCTCATAGGGGTTCTGCGTGGTCATCTTGTGAAAGGCGAGAGCTGATAGCAGACAAAGCGTTGCTTGTGGAACGCGGGTGGCAACTTCGGCGAACGTATGGTGCTCCGTGATGTCGGCGTCCGGACGCCGGTACATTCCGCGGCCCGTACGAATGAGTTTGCCCTGGCGGCAAAGACGAAGGAGATACTCCCGAGCAATTCCCATGCGTTCCACATCACGCGGACGCACGAAGACCTGCCTATCGGCGAGCCGGAGGATTCTGCTGTTGGGAGAGGCGCCCATCGTTAACTTGTTTCATTCTGTATATCTATAGTAGCAAACATACGCGTTTTGCAACATAGGGGCCCCTCAAACTGTGCCGGCTCGGATCGCGTTGACTAATGTCGCTTCGAACGCCCTCCGAAGATCGGTAAGACGCCGACCGATCGACTTCTGGAACCGTTTTGGTACAGTTAGGGGTGAATCGGCATGTTTCCGGGGTTCCCAAGGAAGCGGAAAGCGTGACGGTTCAAGAACTTACGCTTTCACCGGGCCCTTAGCTCAGCGGTTAGAGCTGCGGACTCATAATCCGTAGGTCGTAGGTTCGAATCCTACAGGGCCCACCAACATTCACCTCGACTGTTGGTTGGTATCAGCGGCTGCGATCAGCCGACCCGAGCAAGGTAACGAGTTCGGTTTCGAAAGCCTTTGCAGCACGGGTGGACTGGCGGCGCGGGGGGGCGGCGTGGAGGCTTTCGAGGGCTTGTGCGTAGGACTTACGGGCTTCGTCGGTGCGTCCCATGCGGTCGAGAATGATACCTCGGCGATGGAGCCAGCGTTCCGGAGGCATGGACGGGCGGAACTGATCGAGTCTGAGCAAAGCGCGGTCGGGGCGATCTACATTCAGCTCGATGTCGATTGCGAAGTCGACGAGCGTGAAGATGGGGCCTAGTTTCTTGATTCCCTCGTCGACGCCCGCGAGTGCTCGGGCGCGGTGATCGGGGCCGGCGGAGGTCAGGGCTCCGGCCCGCTCCTGGTAGTATTCGGGGGTGGGATTCGACAAGCCAGCGATGGCCTTGTCGTAGTCGGCGGCGGCAGCCAATGGCTGCTCCAGCTTGACGAGGAGTCGGGCGCGCGTCAGAAGTCCCTCGCGGTGACCGGTCCTTGTGCTTAGCAGCAGGTCGAGGTCGGAGAGTCCGAGGGGCAGCAAAACGACGGCCACCAGTGCCAGGATCGACGGCACTGGAAGGATTCGCCGAACGGCCGACACTCCGCGAACGTGTTTCATAACCATCGAGAGATAGGTTGCCTTCGTCCTAGGGTACAGATCCGGTGTCGGAAGTCTCCACATTGCTGCCTGAATCGTAGGTATACCCGGCGAGGCTCAGGTTTGTGACTGTGAAACGGAAGGCGTTGCCGATCGCGGAACCGCTTAGTTCCCATGATCCCGTTACCTGCACGCCGCCGAGCGGCGCACCGTTCTGGTCATGGACGGTGACGGTCGCGACGCCGCGGTACGTTCGTCGGGGTCCATTGATCGCCCGGACCCGTGCGGCGGCGCCCTATGCGTAGGGGCGGCGTTTGGCGGACCAACGGGCCGAGCCGTACGCTCCCAGACCTACTTCGCCTTGCGCCGTATCGCCCGAAACCGTGCCTTCGAACTCGTATCCGAAGTCGGAGGCTTGATAGGTGTGAGAATCGCGAAAGTGGATGCGGTTGCCTTCGACCCAGCCGGACAGATCGCCGGTCGTTACTTCACCCCTGTGTTCACCGGATAGCTCACTGCCCTCTTGCACAACGGTTAATGTGTGGCCGGCGCTTCCGTAGACGAAGTCGATGTTCAGATCCCAGCGACCCGCGACGTTTGCCGGCGGCGCTGTCGAGCTGGACTGCTCGGTTTTCGAGGGATCGGAAAGTAACCGATAGATCCGGTCGGCCACGATATTGACGTCGCCGGGTTGCATGAAGGTAGGGATGACGAGGAGTATGCTCTCGCCGCCTTGCCGAAGGTTTCCGGCGCCTGAGCGGAGAATCACTCGTGGATCTTCGCTGTACAGGCGCTTGAAGGCTTCTTCGCCACCGATGCCTAGCTGCCGGCTGTCCCAGCGGATTTCGAGCCGAGGCTTCTTCTCCCACTTCAGAGCAGTGATGGGGTCGCTCTCGGTGAGGCCGTCGAAGCGCTGGACGTTCGTGCGCACACCCGGCACCCTGCGGACGCTGGAAGAAATTTCCTCAACCCATCCCTTCCATGCCCTCAGTTCCGCGGCGTGGTCGCGCTGGGGCCACATTTCCACGGCGGCGAGCAAGCCCATGATGTCCTCCTTGGCCACCTTCATCGGGCGGCCGAAGGAACCGTGAGGCGCACTATTGCGCCAAGCGGCTCGAATGAGGTCTTTGCGGCCGATGAGCATCCCCGTGCTTTGAGGACCATGGAGCGCCTTGCCGCCGCTATAGGCAACGAGGTCCGCGCCCCGGGCCAGGTGGACATTAGGCATTGTCATATCCTCGGCGGCCGCATCGACCAGCACCGGGACGCCGTGCTCGCGAGCCACGCGGGTAACCTGGCTTAGGGTCAAGGTCTTGCTCTGGTCGGCCATCCGGGCCAACACGGTTATCATGGCGGTCCGGGGACCGATAGCGTCGCGCAGTTCCTTCTCGTTTGCGACATCGATCATCTTCACGCCCAACATGCGGATAGCGTGGTCGTAGCCATTGCGCGACTCGACCGGCGCGATGACTTCGTCCTTCAAGCCCGCCAGCGAGGGTAGGCGCCGGATGCGCTCGGGGTTACCTCCGGCGATGCAGGCGGAGGTAGCGTGGGTCAAGGCGGCGGCGCAGCCGGAGGTGACGATCGCGGCCTCGGCTCCCGTAATCTCCGCCAGACGCTCTCCGACGGCCTCCATGAGCTCGTCGATCTCGACATAGCGCTTGGAAGCCTGGGCCATAGCTTCCCGCACCTCCGGCAGGATGATCGACCCCCCGAATCTCGTGATCGGGCCCGTGGCGTTGACGACCGGCCGCACTCCGATGGACTCGTAGAGGTCCGGCCCGAGGCTCAACTTGCCGGCGGCGCTTGCCGATGATGCACTGCCAGACGTGAATCCCGCCGCGGCCAGCAGGCCGCCGTTACGGAAAAGGGCACGCCGGGTTAGCGGTCTTTTGCGGATGGAAGGTGAAGCTTCTTGGGTGGGATGATTCGCCATGATGACCCCTTTTGTCCAGTACCTTGACTGGGTTAAGGGTAGCTTGGCCGGGGTCGATTGCGCAAATGCGGCCTGGGCCGATGCCCCCGGGGAGCGAGGTGGTCGCTGCTTTTTTACTCTGATTTAACATCACTTCGCTGTCTGTTTCGTAACGTAAGGGGAAGGCAAGTTCGCCTTATGTGGGAAGCCATGAATTTCTTTGTGCGTTTGCCGGTTGCTGTGACTCTCGCTTGTGGCTCGCTGTGGGCCGTGGAACATGCGGGCGTGGTGCGTTCCCAGAAACTTCCGATTCCGGGCGCGGTTGTGACGGCGACGCAGGGTGAGTCGAAGCTCGCCACTTCGTCGGATGAGGCGGGGCGGTATCGATTTGAAGAGATTGCGGCCGGAACTTGGACAATCGAGGTCAGTATGTTCGGCTTTGAGACGGTTTCTCGCGAGGTCGTGGTCGCCAAGGGCGGCGGCGCGCTTGAATGGGAGCTGAAGCTGGCCGAGCGCGAGCGTCCGATGGGGCCTCGTGGTGGGCCGCGGCTCTCTCAGGCGGAGCGCCGGGAGCGCTTTCGACGTCTCGCGGTGAACCAGACGCAGCAGCCAAACACGATCTTGAATGAGCTGACGACGATGGCAGACCCGACGGCGACGATGACGGCGTTGGGACAAGATGCCAACGAGTCGTTTCTTGTGACGGGCAGCCTGAGCCAGGGGCTGCAAACTCCGGGGCAGAATGATCCGTTCGGTGGCGGCGTACGGGGGTTCAGCGGTCTGTCGAATCAAGGGAATCCGTTTGCGAATCGTGGCGGAGAGCAGGGCGGGGACGGCGCGGGCTTTGGTCGTGGCGGCGGTGGTCGAGGGGGACCCGGCGGCGGGCGAAGGGCTGGTGGGCGTGGCGGGGGTGGCGGACGTGGTGGTCCGGGTGGACGCGGCGGCGGACGTGGGGGTGGCGGTCGAGGCGGACCCGGTGGCCCCGGAGCGCGTGGTCCGGGCGGGCGCGAGATAACTCCGGAGCGGCGGGCGCAAATCCGCGAATGGATGCGCCGGCGCGGAACAATGCAGTTCGGCAACCGTATCGGGGCCGGACGCAGCTCGATGCGCGGCGCGCTGACGTTCTCGTTCGGGAACTCGGCGCTCGATGCGCGCCCGTATTCGCTGACGGGCCAGACGGTGGACAAACCGTCGTACGCGCAGGGGCAGTTCGGCGCGATGCTGGGCGGGCCGTTGAAGATCCCGAAGATCATCGATGACGAAAAGACGTTCTTCTTCTTCCGCTACAACGGATCGCGCAGCCGGAATCCATTCAACCGGACGTCGACGCTTCCGTCTGAGCTGGAGAGGATGGGCGACTTTTCGCAATCGATCGCATCAGGGCCGGTGACGCTGTTTGACGCGGCGAACGGCTCGACTTTTCCGAACAATGTCATACCGGCGTCCCGATTCGATGGCGCTTCGCTTGGTCTGCTGCCATTGATACCGCTTCCGAATCAGCCGGGGCGGGTGCAGAATTATCAGTTCATTACGTCGGTACCGCAGAATTCCGACGTCCTGGGTATTCGGCTTGGACGTAGTCTGTCAGAGAAGGATCGGCTGTCAGGCTCGTACAACTTGCGAACGCGTGATTCGGAGGCGGCGCAACTTTTCGGTTTCCGAGACACGACCGGGGCGCGTTCGCAGAGTGCGAGCCTGGGCTGGACACACAACTTCACGGCCAGTGTGATCAACAACGTCAACCTCACGTACTCGCGCAACCGTATCGAGACGCTGCCGTTCTTCGCGTTCGGGGAGGATATCGCGGGGAACCTTGGTATTGAAGGAACGTCGAATGACCCGGTCAACCACGGACCGCCGAATGTGACGTTTACGAATTTTGGCGATTTGACGGATGGTAGCCCCACGTTGCGGCGCGATCAGACGTTCGGCATCAGAGAGGGAATCACTTGGGTCCGCGGCAGCCACAACCTGTCGTTCGGAGGCGATCTCCGGCGGATTCAGCTCAATACGATTAGCGAGCAGAACGCGCGCGGCAGTTTCAGCTTCAGCGGATTGGCGACGAGCGAGTTCGATGAGGCGGGTTTGCCGCTGCGGGACACGGGTTTTGATTTCGCTGATTTTCTGCTGGGCTTGCCGCAGTCGAGTTCGATTCGATTTGGAAATCCTGACACGTATTTCCGGAGCTCGGCCTACAGCTTCTATCTGCAAGACGATTGGCGGGTCGCTTCGAACTTCACGGTCAATTTTGGGATGCGGTATGAGTTTCTGGGTCCGTTCCAAGAGAAGTTCGACCGTATTGTGAACCTCGATGTCGCGAGCGGCTTTGCGGGCGTGGAGCCAGTGCTGCCCGGCGGCAGCGGATCTTTCACGGGGTCGTTTCCCAATGCGCTGATCGAGCCGGACCGTAATAACTTCGCGCCGCGCTTGGGGATTGCCTGGAAGCCGTGGGCGCAGCGTTCGACGCTCGTGCGCGCCGGCTACGGCTGGTACTACAACGGGTCGGTTTATAACCAGGCGGCGAGCCGGCTGGGGCAGCAGCCTCCGTTCGCGACGACGGGTACGGTGACGACGAGTTTAGACCAGGTCCTGACGGTTCGAAACGGCTTCGCTGTCACACCAGACCAAGACATTACGAATACGTTCGCGGTGGATCGTAATTATCTGGTGGGCTATGCGCAGACGTGGAACCTGGCGGTGCAGCAGGATCTACCGGGTTCGATGGTGCTGGAAGTGGGCTACCTAGGAACGAAGGGCACGCGCCTTGATATTCAGCGGTCTCCGAACCAGGCGCCGCCGGGCTCACCGCTGACGGCGGAGGAGCGACGGTTGATCGGGAACGCGGTCGGGTTCACGTTCGATAGCTCGGAGGGGAACTCGATTTACCATGCCGGTCAGGTTCGCCTGAACCGCCGGTTCCGCGGCGGGGTTTCGTTCAACACGTTGTATACGTTCGCGAAGTCGCTGGACAACGTGTCGACGTTTGGCGGCGGCGCGGCGGTGGTGGCGCTGTACGACCGGAATCTGAACCTCGAACGAGGGCTTTCGAGTTTCGATCAGCGGCATACGTTGACGGTAGGTTACGTGCTGGAGTCACCCGTAGGCGGGCGGCAGGGTACACCGTCGAAAAACATGTTCGAGATGATGTTTCGCGATTGGACGTTCACGGGCGGCGTGACGGCCAACTCAGGTACGCCTTTCACGGCGACGGTGCTCGGGAATCAGGCGAACTCAGGCGGCAGCGGTGTAGTCGGCTCGGGACGAGCGGACGCGACGGGGCTGGCGGTGGATAGCGGGGCGGGGTTCTTCAACCCTGGCGCGTTCACGACGCCGCCGGCGGATCGATTCGGCAACGCGGCGCGCAATACAATTCCCGGTCCGGGACTGTTTGCGTTGAACTTCGGCGTCGGCCGCAACTTCCGGCTGGGACAAGACCGCAAGACGCTGCAGTTCCGAGTGGAAAGCTCGAATGTGACGAACAACGTGAGCTATACGGGGCTGGGAACGACGGTCAACGCTTCGAACTTCGGGTTGGCGACGAACACGGCGGCGATGCGTACGATGCGCGCGAGTTTGCGCTTCAGGTTCTGATGATGAGAGCGTTACTTCCACTTTTGATCATTGGGATTTCGCCGGTTTTCGCTCAGCAGCCGGAGCCGGACGGCTCGCTGACCTTTTCGGTGACGAGCAATCTTGTCGTTGTGAATGTCGGCGCGAAGGACCGAAACGGCCGTCCGCTGGAGGATTTGAAAGCCGAGGACTTTGAGGTCGTCGAAGAGGGTAAGAAGCAGGAAATTTCGGTGTTCGAGTTTCAGCGGTTGGATGGGGCAGTGCTGCTGACCGCCGCGGAGGCCGATCCGACACAGACTGGTACGACAGAGGCCGATCCCAACGCGGCCGAGGCGGGAGAGAAACCCACAAGAGAGCGTGAGATTACGCCATCGACGCCGGGACAGGTCCGCTACCAAGACCGGCGATTGCTCGTGCTGTACTTCGATCTGTCTTCCATGCCGCCGGCGGATCAGATCCGTGCGCGGAAGGCAGCGGAGACGTTTCTCGCCGAGCAGATGACTGCGGCGGATTTGGTCGCGGTGATGGCGTTTTCGAGTCGGCTGCAGGTGTTGCAGGATTTTACGGACAATCGCGAGTTGCTGAGTGAGGTGATCGCGAGTCTTCGCATCGGCGAGGCGAGCGAGCTTTCGGCGCAGGCCGATACGGATGAGGATTCGGCGATTGACGACGGGGCGGCGTTTGTCGCGGACGAGACCGAGTTCAACATCTTCAATACGGACCAGAAGTTGAGCGCTCTGGAATCGGCGACGAAGATGCTGGGATCGCTGCCCGAGAAGAAGGCGCTCGTCTACTTTGCAAGCGGCGTGAGTCGGACGGGCGTCGAGAATAACTCGCAATTGCGCTCGACGGTCAACGCCGCGGTGCGCGCGAATGTTTCGTTCTATCCGATCGATACGCGAGGGCTTGTCGCTGAAGCGCCACTGGGAGACGCGACGGTGGGCTCGCAGCGCGGCACGCGGGCGTTTTCAGGTCAGGGGCAGAGGCAGCGGCGTGAGCGGTTCAACGACTCGCAAGACACGCTGGTTACCCTCGCGGAGGATACGGGCGGGCGCGTGTTCCTCAACGACAACAATTTGACAATGGGTATCAAGCGCGCGCAGCAGGAGATTTCGAGCTACTACATCCTGGGCTACTACAGCACGAATACGACCGGCGACGGCCGCTACCGGCGAGTGAAGATTCGGCTGCGCTCGAATCCCAAGGCGAAGCTGGATTACCGCTCGGGATACTTTGGTCCGAAAGACTTTCGGCGCTTCAGCCAGGCGGACAAAGAGCGGCAGCTTGAAGAGGCGTTGCTTTTGGGAGATCCGATCACGGATCTGCGGCTGGCGCTGGAGGTCAACTACTTCCGGTTGGGACGCGATCAGTATTTCGTGCCCGTGGCTGTGAAGGTGCCGGGGTCGGAGTTGGAACTGGCGCGGAAGGGCGGCCGGGAGCAGACGCGGCTCGACTTCATCGGTCAGGTTCGTGACCAGCGGGGACGGCTGGTGGCGAGTCTGCGGGACCACATCGAGGTGAAGTTGCAGGGAGAAAAGGCGGAAGGGCTTTCCTCACACAATCTGCAGTACGACTCGGGGTTCACACTTCCGCCGGGCGACTATACGTTAAAGTTTCTGACGCGCGAGAACGAGACGGGAAAGATGGGGACGTTCGAAACGAATTTCGCGGTTCCCGACCTCGGCGAAGAAAAGGCCTATTCGCGGGTCAGCTCGGTGGTTTGGTCGAATCAGCGGGAGGCGCTGGACGAGGCCGTAGGCTCGGCGGAGCGGAGAAAAAAGGTACTGGCGATACACCCATTGGTTCATGACGGACAGAAGTTGATCCCCAGTATTACGAGGGTGTTTCGCAAAGACCAGTCGATGTACGTGTACCTCGAGGTTTACGACGCGGGCTCGGGAGGCCGCTCAGAGCAGGCCTCAATTTCGGCGGGAGTGACTCTTTACCAAAATGGCGTAAAGATGTTCGAATCCGAGCCGCTTCGCGTTTCCGAAACCACCGAGGCGAAGCGCAAGGCGGCCCCAATCGAGTTCCAGATTCCGCTGGACGAGCTCTCGGCGGGCAAGTACGTTTGTCAGGTCAGCGTGATTGACGAGGTGGGGCGGAAGTTCGCGTTTCGGCGGGCTCCGATTGTTCTGCTTCCGTAGTTAGTTCCGCACACCCAGGTCACGATGCCTCTTTCCGTGCCGCGCGCGTAAGCAAGCGGTTCCCGGTGGACAGCCGGAAACGGTGCGTGAAGGCGACAACGGGTTGGAGGCGGTGTGGCGGGGCACCTTACGTGAGGTAGGTCGGGATTTGATGGTGACGATCGGAGCAGACGCAACCGCTTGCTTACGCGCGCGGCACGGAAAGAGGCCCGGCGTAAGGGAAAATGGCGTGCGGCGCGAAACGACGGTGCGCGGCCTGGCGCTAGCGGCGTGGGGGGTTGGGGTCGCGGTAAGTTTCCATCGGTTCGCCCTGGCCGTTGAGGACGTAGCTGGTGGCGTTCAGTAGGTGCTCGTCATTCCACAAGTATTTCGTGCTGCCGTGTCGGCTCCAGCGGCGGCGGCTTTCCGGG
This sequence comes from Bryobacterales bacterium, assembly GCA_965206655.1. Taxonomy (GTDB): domain Bacteria; phylum Acidobacteriota; class Terriglobia; order Bryobacterales; family UBA6623; genus JAPPLB01. Next base: position 386,322 of record CBDBKC010000036.1, read on the forward strand.
TCCCAGCCGGTTTTTCCCAGAGCGCGACTCACGTATACCTTGAGGTCATTCATGACGCGCTCGGGCTTGCAGTCCGCTGAGATCACCGCATGGATGTGGTTTAGTCGCACGTGGGCGGCATGGAGATGCCATTCTCGGTACGAACAAAGTTTCTGAATTGCCGAAAGAGCAATCGGACGGCGCTTCGCGTCGAGTTCATAGGACGGCTGCCCCATGAGACGCAGCTCGGTTTCGAGGCGCACCGGATCCGGATCGAGGAACCGTGCGCCGGGCTGATTGTGAAAGCGGTCAACAGCACCGTGCGGGTCGCCGTGAAGTCGATGTCCGTAGCAGGAGATGGTGATCAGATACGCCCGGGGACCGCTCCCGGGCCGGGGCGTTTCCGGTTCGAGGTTCATTTAGCGGGATTCGATGTTGAGAATTGTAGCGAATGCGGCCGGCATTTCTTCAGCGGGGACTACCCAGGGGTGGGAGGGCAGGCGGGCTCGCTTACTTTCAACGATGTGGAGAATAGGGGATAGGGAGAACCGCTTGCTTACGCGCGCGGCACGGAAAGAGGCGCGCGGTACCAAGCGGGACCGCGATAGCAATTGGAATCAAGCGTCGGGCGAGCATTGGGAGCCGCGGGACATCCGGCACTCCGTTTCGGCTTGCGCGCCTACATCTTGTACTGGCCGAGATCCTCGTCGCCGAGATTCTCAAGCCAGCGGCGCAACTCTTCGCTGTTGGCCTTGTCGCTGACAGCGGCGACATTTTTCGACGACGACAACACCTCGTCCTCGACGTAGATGGGGCAGTCGAGGCGCAAGGCGACGGCCAGCGCGTCGCTGGGGCGGGAGTCGATGGCGATCATCTCGCCGTTCCTTTCGACCCAGATCATGGCGAAGAAGGTGTCATCTTGCAGGTCGCTGACGACGACCTTGCTGACGCCCCCGCCAAGCCCCATCAGAAGGTTTTTGATGAGGTCGTGCGTCATCGGCCGCGGGGTTGTTACCTTCTCGATCTCGAGCGCGATGGCATTCGCTTCGTAGACACCGACCCAGATTGGCAGCACGGCCTTCCCGTCGAGGTCCCTGAGGATGACGATGGGCATGTTCGTCACCGGATCCATCATCAGGCCCCGGACCTTCATTTCGACTTGCATTCTTTTGCTCCGCGGTTCGATGTCGCTGTCGAGGCGCCGGATTACTGCAGTATCCGGAACCCTGTAAATGCGGGCGCGTCCTCCGTCGCGAACAACTCACCCACAAGCGAGTTCGGTCCCGAGCCGGTGACGCGCACGCGGCAGAAAGAGCCCCGCAAGTCGGACGAATCGCCGGCGGGGTTCGTGAAGTTCAGTACACGGTTCTGCGTGGTTCTGCCGATCCACTGCTGAGATTTTTCGCGGCGCCCCTCGACGAGCACCTCTTCTTCGCGGCCGATCAGCTCGGCATTGCGGCGAAGTTGAATGCGGCGCTGCTTCTCCTGGAGAATCGCGAGCCGCCGGGATTTTTCGGTCTCAGGGATCGCGTCTTCAAACTCCACAGCCGCGGTGCCGGCGCGCGGAGAGTACTTGAACGAGAAGATCGAGTCGTATTCGACCTCGTCGAGCAGTGACAGCGTTTGCTGGAAGTCGTCATCGGTCTCGCCCGGGAAGCCGACGATGATGTCGGTGCTGATGGCGATGTTACGCTGCGCCCGTTTCATGAGGCGGATGCGGTCGAGGTACTCCTCGCGGCCGTATTCGCGCGCCATGCGGCCGAGCAGGCGGCTTGAGCCGGACTGCACGGGCAGGTGCACTTGATCGCACAGCACCGGGTTCTGGTCGATCGCTTCGATGATCTGAGGCGTGAAGTCACGCGGATGTGACGTCGTGAAACGCACCCGACGCATGCCGGGGACGCGTCCGACGGCGGCCAGGAGTTGCGCGAAATCCCACCCGGCATCGGAAGGGTCGCGGTAACTATTCACGTTCTGGCCGAGTAGCTGGACCTCGCCGAAGCCCTGGCCGGCAAGGCGTTTGGCCTCTTCGAGGACGCTTTGGCTAGTGCGGCTGCGCTCGGGACCCCGCGTGAACGGCACGACGCAGTAGGCACAGTGTTTGTCACAGCCTTCGATGATCGTGAGAAAGGCTTTGTAAGGGTTGTCGCGGCGGGTGAGCGGCGTCTCAAAGGTGTCTTCCGTATCAAGACTCAGGCCTGTGACGCGGTCCTCGCCGGCTTCGACGCGGTCGAGTAGTGAGGGGAGCTCGTTGTAGCTGGCCGATCCGCAGACCAAGCTGACGTGCGGAGCTTGCGCGAAAATATCCTCGCCTTTGTGTTGTGCGACGCAGCCGAGAACCCCGAAAATCCGGCCGGCGGCCTTGTGCCGTTTGAAGTTCGCAAGCCGCGAAAAGACCTTCTGCTCAGCCTTGTCGCGGATGCTGCACGTGTTGTAGAGAACGAGTCCGGCCTCGTCGACCGCGGGGACCTGCCGGTAGCCTCGTTGGGCCAGAACTCCTCGGACTTTCTCGCTGTCATGAACGTTCATCTGACAGCCGAAAGTCTCGATATAGAACGTCTTTTCCGCCACGCGCTACCCGCTGGCTCCCAGTATAGCAACCGGTTTTTTCAGCGCTTTCGCCGTATGGTTCTGTCCGAGGGAGACGCGGTATAGTTGACTGCAGGTGCGCTGTTTCCTTCCGTTCCGTATCGCAATCGCCGTGACATGTTTGGTCGCTGCCGGGGCTCTCAAGGCCCAGGAGCGGGTAAGTTTCCACGCGGACATACGGCCGATCCTGGAACAGCGCTGCCAGGTTTGCCATAGCGCTGATGCAGGGCAGGGCGGACTCTCTCTGGCGGACCATGAGGGACTCCTCAAAGGCGGCCAGAACGGACCCGTAGTGGTTCCGGGAAGGCCGGGCGAGAGCAGGCTGATTCAGCAGGTGAGTGGATCTCCGCCGAAGATGCCGATGGCGGGCGAGCCGCTGACGGCGGCACAGGTGGCGCTGATCCGCCGATGGATCGATCAGGGGGCAGCGGACGATACCCCCGCGGACAACGACACAACATGGTGGTCGTTCCGGCGGTTGGAACGTCCCGTGGTTCCGCCGCCTCGCGATTTAGCGGACTGGCCCAAAACGCCCATCGATCAGTTCATCCTGGCCACCCTAGCCGAGAAAGGACTGACGCCTTCCGGTGAGGCAGACCGCCGGACACTGATCCGCCGTCTTAGCTTCGATCTGCACGGCTTGCCGCCGACACCCGACCAAATCGATCGCTTCGCGAACGATCGGTCGGGCGACGCGTATGAAGCGCTCGTGGATCGGCTACTCGCTTCGCCACGTTACGGTGAGCGTTGGGGACGGCACTGGCTCGACGTGGTCCACTACGGTGAGTCACACGGTTTTGACAAGGACAAGGCTCGCCGGAACGCCTGGCCCTATCGCGACTACGTCATCCGGGCTTTCAACGACGACAAGCCCTACGCGCGGTTCGTCGAGGAGCAACTTGCGGGCGACGTGCTTGACCCGGATTCGGCCGAGGGAGTCATCGCCACCGGATTCATCGCGGCGGGCCCGTGGGACTATGTCGGCCACGCCGAGCTTCGAGAGGGAACGCACGACAAGCGTGTCACCCGCAACCTCGATCGCGACGACATGGTGATGACCGCCATGTCGACGTTCGCCAGCCTGACGGTCCACTGCGCCCGCTGCCACGATCACAAGTTTGATCCGATCCGCCAGGACGACTACTACAGTTTGCAAGCTGTATTCGCGGGTGTCGATCGCGCCGACCGGCCGTTCGACCGCGATCCCACGGTGTTTCGCAAGAGACTCAAGTTGCGCGCGGAGCGGCGCGGGATCGAACGCAATCTGCAGCCCTTGCTGGCCGCAACCGAGAAGATCACGAGTCCGCGCATCAAAGAGGTCGCTAAAGAAACCGAGTCCCTCGACCAACTGAGCACGGACCTGCTTCCGAAGGTCGGCGAAGTGGAAACGGACGAAACGAAGACCAGGCGGGAGGAGCTCGGCAAACAGATCAAAGCGCTGGGAGAGGCACGAAAAGCTCTTCAGCTCGAATCCCTTGATCCGGATGACCGGAAGCGGCGCGAAGCGCTGGAGGCGCAACTCGAAGACGTTGACAAACGCATTGCCACTCTGCCCGAGCCCGAGAAGGTCTACGCCGCCTCAACGTATTTTGAGAGGCACGGCCGTTTTAGCTCTCCGTGGGAGCCACGGCCGGTTCACGTCCTGCATCGCGGCGATGTCGAATCGCCGGGCGAACCTGCCCGGGCCGGGGCCGTCTCGGCAGTCAACTGGCTGCCGGCTCGTTTCCCGCTGGATGATCCCGGCAGCGAGGGAAGGCGCCGACTCGCTTTGGCGAAGTGGATCACCGACCCGGAGAATCCCTTCACGTGGCGCTCGATCGTCAATCGGGTGTGGCACTATCACTTCGGCGCGGGTCTGGTCGATTCACCCAATGATTTCGGCAAGATGGGCTCGCAGCCGACCCATCCGGAATTGCTCGATTGGCTGGCGGTCGAGTTCCGGGACGGCGGAGGCTCGTTCAAGAAGCTTCACAAGATGATCGTGATGAGTAGGGTGTACCGGCAGTCCTCGAACGGAGATGCCGTGCGCTCGGAGATCGACGCGCAGAACCGGTTCCTGTGGCGCATGAACCGCCGCCGGCTTGACGCGGAATCGGTGCGCGACGCGGCCTTACTCATCAGCGGCAAGATGGATTTGACGATGGGCGGCCCGTCGGCTGAGCACTTCTTCTTCAAAGACGACCATTCGCCGATCTACGACTACGCGCGCTTTGATGTCGATGCCGCTGGGAGCTACCGGCGAGCGGTCTATCGATTCATCGTCCGCAGCGTGCCCGACCCGTTTATGGAAAGTCTTGATTGCCCGGACCCGTCGCTGCTGACGCCCAAGCGTAGCAGCACGCTGACGGCGATTCAGGCGCTGGCGATGCTGAACGATCCGTTTGTCCTGCGCCAGGCAGAGCACCTTACAGCGCGGCTGCGCGAATCGCGCAGCGAGTTAGCAGACCAGATCGGTGAAGCCTATCGCCTCGCCTTGGGGCGCAAGCCGACGCCCGAGGAATCGCGAACCATGAAGTCGTACGGCGAAAAGTACGGACTCGAAAACGTGTGTCGGCTCATTTTGAACAGCAGCGAATTCATGTTTGTGGATTAGGAAATCTCACATTGAACCGATCGAACGAACACGTCTGTAGCTCCCGGCAACGCGCCATGACGGCGGCCGGCGACCCCATCGATCGCCGCCGGTTCCTGTGGCAATGGGGCGGTGGACTCGGCGGGATCGCGCTGGCGCACCTGCTGGGGCGGTCGAGCATGCCGGCGGGCGCGGAGGCGGGCCGGCCGGAGTTCAATGGAGGCCTGCACCACCCCGCCAAAGCCAAACGTGTCGTACAGCTCTTCATGTCGGGCGCGGCGAGTCAGGTCGATACCTTCGACTACAAGCCGCTCGTCGTCGAGCGCAACGGCAAGAAATTTGATCCGGGCGGCGAGGTCGAATTGTTCCAGAGCGATCCCGGTCCGGTTATGAAAAGCCCGTGGGACTGGAAGCAGCACGGCGGTTCCGGCAAGTGGATGAGCAGTTTGGTGCCGCACCTGGCGGATTGTGTCGACGACATGGCGTTCTTCCCGTCGATGATCGCGAAGTCGAACGTTCACGGACCGGCCACATTCATGCAGAACACCGGGTTCATCCTGCCCGGCTACCCCAGCATGGGCGCTTGGATCTCGTACGGCCTCGGCGGAATGAACGACAACTTGCCGACGTTTGTCGTGCTACCTGATCCGCGAGGATTTGCTCCCAACGGCCCGGCCAACCATTCCGCTGCGTTTCTGCCGGCTTCGCACCAAGGCACGATGATCCGGGTCGGGCGGCCGAACCCGATTCACGACCTGTTCCCACCCGAATCCGCCCAGTACATCACGGCCGAAAGTGAAGCCGAGGGCTTGGCCGTGCTCGAAAAACTCAACCGGGCTCACATGGCCGAGCGTGGTGAGGACTCGCGGCTCGAGGCGCGCATCCGTTCCTACGAAATGGCCGCCCGACTGCAAGTCAGCGCGCCCCAGGTGCTCGACGTTTCCGGCGAATCGCCTACTACACGAAAACTCTACGGTCTCGACGAGCGAGTCACGTCGGATTTCGGGCGTCGCTGTCTCGTCGCCCGTCGATTGCTCGAACGCGGCGTGCGTTTCGTTCAAGTCTGGAGCGGCGCCGACAATGGCTTTCCCCGCCGCAATTGGGACAGCCACGAGGACATTGTCAAAGACCACGGCGAACTGGGAACCGAGATGGATCGACCCGCTGCCGCGCTCATCAAGGACCTCGCGTCACGCGGGATGCTCGAGGACACCATTGTGTATTGGACGACTGAATTCGGCCGCATGCCTTGCAGCCAGGGCACAAAGGGACGCGATCACAACCCCTTCACGTTCACCTCATGGCTCGCGGGAGGCGGTATTCGCGGGGGTATCACGTACGGCGCGAGCGATGAGTGGTCGTACAAAGCCGCCGAGAACCCGATCTATTGCTATGACCTGCACGCCACGGTACTGCACCTGCTCGGCATCGATCACAAGCGCCTGACCTTCCGCAACAACGGAATTGACCGCAGGCTCACCAATGTCCACGGAGAAGTGATCGACGAAGTGATCGCCTAACCGCCCGGCTCGCTAGGACCGCCGTAGAGCCGGCGGTAGACTTCAGTATTTCGAATGACGGCCTGAACGTAGCCTCGGGTTTCAGTAAACGGGATGCTTTCGGCGAACTCTTCGGGGTCGGAATAGTCTTCCCAGGCAAGCCAGGTATCGACGCGGTGTTCGCCGGCGTTGTAGCCGGCAAGAGTGTATTCGAGCTGGTGGTTGAACCGCTTTAAGACGGACTTCAAATGGAAGGTGCCCAGCCGCAAGCTCAGGTCGGGATTATAGAGCTGGCGATTCGAGATGGTTCCTACGCCAAGTCGGCGGGCAAGGCCACGACCGGTGGGGGGTAGGATCTGCATCAGGCCGAGGGCTCCGGCGCGGGATTTGGCGCGGGCATTGAATTCCGATTCCTGGCGAATCAGTCCGGCAACGAGATAGGGGTCGAGTTCGTGTGGTGCGGCACGGCGGCGTAGCTGGCTTGCGTAGGGCAACGGGAAAAGCTTTTCCCAGTAGGTGCGCGGCATGACGTCGAACGGGATGCGCAGGTAGCCGAATCCGTAGCGTTTCATGTAGCGCAGGCCGCGGTGGAACTCGTCGCTCTCGCCCTTCTGGCGGGCGAGTTCGAGTCCGATCCAGTGAGCGTCGGGTTTGCGGTAATCGGCGGTTAGCAGTTCCCGTTCGGCGAGATCGGCGAGTCCCAGGTCGAACAGCAGTTGGCCACGCTCCAGAATGGATTCGGCTGTACCGGAAGGCTTGTCGGTGAGCCGACGGTATCCCGGAATAGCATCGAAGTAAGCGGGGGTGGCAGCCGCCTCGACCGATGGTTCGAGTGCCGCGAGGCGGGCACGCGCTCTAACGGCGTGGTAATAGTGCGGAAAGCGCCGGGTCAGCTCGGTGTAGAGCATCTTGGCGCGGGTGGTTTGGCCGTTCCGCTGCTCCATGCGGGCCAGCCAGTAGATCGCGCCCGAAACGGTCCCCGACCGTGGGTACAGCCGGATGTGCTCATCGAGCAGGGCGGCCGCACGGGGATCGCGGTCGCGGTAGGCGCGCCAGCAGACTTTCCAATGCGCGTTCGAGGCGTTCTTGCCACGCGGCAGGGCGCGGGCGCAGCGCTCATAGTACTTGCGGGATTGGCGGTGATCGTTCTGGAGCAGGTAGTAATTGCCGAGGGAGAAAAGCGCTTCGCCGTACCAGGGCGACTTGGAGTGCATCTTCGCGAGCTCTTCCGCACGCTGCTTGAATTCAGTGATCTTACGTTTGCGGCGCGCGCATTCGCCGAGATAGTAAAGGCGCTCGGCGGCGAGATCGGGGTCACTGATGCTGAGCTTGAGAAGCCAACCGTAGGCGATGGTCGTGCGAAGGCGGCGGTAGTCGGCGGCGCCTGCTCGAACCTGAGCGTGCTGAAGATCGCGTCCGGTCAGACCATCAAGGGCGCGGTGGTATTCAGGTGCGGCCTTGGAGTACTTGCGGGCGGCGTAGAGTTTGTCGGCGCGCTCGAGTCGCCACGGGGCGGGCGCATCGGGGTACTTGCTTCCGAGGCGTTGCCGCAAGGAGTTGAGCGCTTTCTCGGCGGCTCCAGCCTGAGCGCTCGTAGGGTGCCTGTAGTAGACAAGGCGGTAAGATCGGACGGGGTTAAGAAGCTGGCCATCAAGCTCCAGAGTGCGCGCGATGAGATAGAGGCGGACGGATTCCCCGACCTTTGATTCGGAGTTATGGAGAAAAGTCCGGGCTTCGCGCCAACGTTCGTCTCGGATGAGACTCTCGGCCTGGAGGCGGATGGCGCGTCCGAGTAGGTGGCTTTCGGGGAAGCGGAGAGGGAAGCTTTCTATGGTCCCGGCGGCGGCGGCGAAATCTTCCGCGGCGGCGAGAGCCCGCGCATGGAAGAAGTGGGCGTAGTCAGCAATTGGGCCACCCGCCCGCGAGGCCTGCTGAAGATGGGGTACGGCCGTTTCGTAGGACTCGGCTTCGTGGTCACCCATGCCGAGGGCGAAGTGAGCAAGCGAGGCTTGCGCACCGCCGGCCTTTTCGACGTAGGCGGCGAGACGAGTGCGTTCCGTGGACCTGCCCGATCGAACGTAGCTGCGGCTGTGCTTCTGGAGTTCAGGAGGAACGGCGGCGGATACTCCCGTTGGTTGCCCAACGAGAAGGAGCATTGCAAGAGACGCGGCTGAGCGTTTCGTATTTGTCATTCGCCGAAGCGGAAACTTGGGGGAACTCCCTCTATCGTAAACCCTCAGAAGTTCGAGATGTGCGCGATTGCTTAACAGAGGCCGCTCGGAACTTCCGCCACATAGACCTGCGTATGACCGGACCGGTCGCTTGCGAAAACGACCATCGATTCATCCGGTGAAAACGACGGGTGCGGATGGGACCATTGCGGCCCGTAGACCGTGTCGGTAGCCATCTCCATCCAGCTCAACGATTTGTCTTTGTCGGCCGCGGCGCGGGTCGTGATCCAATCCTCAGCGACGGCATAGCGTGACTTCCGCCACTGCGTCCCGCCGCTTGAGCTTTTCGACAGACAGATGGTGTCATGCTTGCCGCTCGCAACGTCAACAAGTTGCAGGCCGATGTCGGGATGGTTCGTATCACAAAGGACTTTCGTGCCGGCCCGGTTCGGCGTAATGTGCCAGGCGTTGAACTCGGCGATCGTTCGAATCTCGCGCGTCTCCCAGTTCATTCGCTTCAGGGCCCTCGGCCAGACGGTGAAAACCAAGTCTCCCGTCTCGCCCAGGAATGTCTCATGAACGACAAACTCGTCGTTGTTGTGCTCGTAGAGGCACTCAAGCCCCGTGCCGTCGCGCCGAATGCGAAACATGCGGGGAGCCGGATCGCCCGCGAACTCTATCCACTCAGGATCGACCGGGGAGAACTGCGGATGGATCACCGTCCTGTCGAAGGGCAAAAACTTCTTGTCGTCGGCATCACCGACACGCGTTCGGCCCACAGCAACACCGCTTTGTTTACCTATCTTGCAAGCGGCGGTGAACCACTCCCCGTCCCGGCTCAGCGAGCACTCTCCGAGCTGCCCGTCGAATTCGGCGACTGGCGCTTCCCGCAAGGTCGCCCGATCGATTGCGTAAACCGAGCCACCACGGACGAAATAGATCGAGCCGCCACCGGGCGAGATCGCGGGCGAGAAAGCGTGAATCGCGGCGCCGTTGGTAAGCTGCCGAATCTCGCCGTCAGGGAATGCGACTTCAAACAGTTGTGCTTCTCCCGTGCGATACGACGTGAATATGAGCGTCTTCTGATCGGGTGTGAACGAACTGTTCAGGAAGTACGTCGCATGATTGATCGAGGGGTGATTGGTGAGCTGATGGATGCGCGCTCCCGTCGCCTCGTCTGGGAACGAAGAATATTCGGAGGGGAAGGTCGATCCTTTGCCTGTGGTCATGACCGGCACCAAAAATGAGCCGCGGGCACGGCATGCCGTGCCCCTACCAGACTAGCGGCCCTCGGCTGCCACCTTCTCGTAGTAAGCGCGTCCTTTCTTGAAGAGGGTTACGACCTCCTCCCGTTGAGCGTCGGAGGCATACCGGCCTCTCTTCTGAACGCGCGCGATCAACTGATCGACCCACTCCACGAAAAACTGTCCGTCTTCCTTGCGGCTTACGCTCTTTCCGTCCACGGTCAGATAAACGGGGCTGGTATGGGCATAGAGGTCCGTGTCGTTCACCAGAAGGCGATGAAAGTCGCCGCGCACGCGCGCCGCCACCCATGAGCCCTCGGCAACGGGAATCTCTTTCGCCAACGAGACCGATTTACCATCGCCGCCGGCCCGCGCCGTCGCAACGATTTCGCCGTTGACCACGATCTCCAGACGGTTCATCGGCACGAACGATTTGGCGGACGCTTCCACCTTGATTTGATCACCCGACTGAAGCTCAAGCGTGTCGCCCGGCAGTTTGCCGTTTACCGTGAAACGAAGAATCGGCCCGTTGGTCGCAAAGCTACGTCCCTTGCGAAAATTCTCTACCCAATCGTCCGCATTCAGCGAGTCGCCGGTGTAGACGTAAACGCGATGGCCGCCGGGAATCCAGTGGTGGCGCCGGTTCGTGAAGCTATCGGATCCGGCGGAGATCGCGCACCTGAGCCCGGTATTCAGGAGCCGATACCAATACGGCGTCGACCCGTCCTCGTTCGAGTTGCTCATCACATCCATCGCGTCGACGGACCCGAGCGCCAAATCCACCGGCAACTCGCGGGCGCTCATCGTCTGCGGATCGGAGGTGAACTCATAACCGGGATGCGCATAGCTCGCAACACCGCCCTGTCGTTTCGCGCCCAGGGCCTGCACATGATTCGGCGGATAGTCGTATGGGTAAGACGTGTCGGCGAAGCCGGTATAGAGCGGCTTGACCAACTGCTTCAGTCCCGTGAGACACATATGCCCGTAGCCGCCGCCGTTTCGCATTTCCTCGCCCCAGTAGAGGATATGTGTCGGGTCGCTCAAGCGGTGCGGACGCCCCTCGAAATATTGTTCATCGTGGATCTGCGCCCCCGAAGAGTTGGCGACCATGAGGTTTGCGTAGTTGAGATCCTCGCCGAGCACCTGTGTCTGAATATCCTCGGGCGTCATGAACTCGTGGTCGTTGTAGTTCACGTGGGTGTGAAGATCGCCGCCGTACCAGTGTTCACGGGCGAGGTCTGAGTTGCGCTTGAGATCAAGCGTCAACTCAGCCGTCTGGCCGGCGCGAATGCTCACGGTCCGCTTCACGGGGACATACTCGATGCCGCGCACGGCTTCGATGGAGGCCGCCCCCTCGGGCATCCGAATGGTGTGTTCACCGCGGCTGTAGTAGAAGTAGTCGCCGTGCGTCCACGTGATTCGGGAAAGCGTCGCGTCACCCGCGCGACCATCGGGTCCGTAGGCCAGCCCATCAGAGCCCGTCACATAGACTCGCGCCCCCACGGGTGAGCCGTTGTCGAGTGTTTTTACGCGAAGCCGGCCCCACCGAACTACCTCGACGGGAAAACGCGCCGTGATACTGACCCGGCTTTCAGGCGGCGAACCCTCGGGGGGCAGGTTCTTGCCGGCAAAAACGCGAATGCGTGCTTCGTTGGGATCGAGGGACCGCGGGAAGAGATTCAGCGAGGCGTAAGTCACTCTCTCGGCCGCGGCTATCCAACGGCCGGTGGGTCCGTTATCCCCAATGGTCGCGATGATTTTGATGTCCTTCTCTTCATCGAGTTCGTTGCGCATCATGACGGGCAGGTTGTAGACCTCGCTCTCGCCCAACCGCAGATGATCGGGCTTCGAGACGATCTCAAGCCCCGAAGAGTTCAGGCGCACTTTGAGGACGCCCGGCAGATCGAGGTCCCAAAGCTCCGGCATTTCCGCCCGTCGCCAGCGCCGGAACGAGACGGTCAGAGGGAGGTGGAAATCGCCCTTCCGGCGCAGCAGCAAGCGCACCACGTCGAGCTCGGTGAGTGGTCCGGAATAGGTGATGGGCTCGAAGCCACGGCGCGAGGTTTCGTACGTGTACTCGTCGCCGGGAGACGGAAGGTTGCGGCCGGCGTTCGAAACCTCGGCCACCCACCAGAGACATCCGACAAACGCGAGGAGAAAACTAATCCGTTTCGTCATCATCACGCGCCAATCATACACCGTCCCACGCCGTGCAAGGTGGTGCGAGGCTCAGTTTTCCGATTGGGAAACTTCGTTACGATAGGCCAGATGGCGACGAGCATCAAACTCGGACTCGACCTCTTCAGCTTGCGTTCACAAAACTGGTCCGCTGTTCAGCTTCTTGATTACGCGGCGAAGCTCGGCATCCAGGTGGCTCATTTCTCGGAGCCCCGGTTTTTGGGTAGCTTGGATGAACCGCACCTTGACCAAGTCAAAGCTCACGCGGACGGCCTTGGCCTAGAGTTGGAAGTCGGTTTCGGCTCGATTTGCTCGTCGTCTCAGCGATTTGCAACAGAAGACGGCACACCGGAAAAGCAACTCCGACGGATGTTCGGAGTTGCGCGCCGCCTCGGTTCTCCGATCGTGCGTTGTTACTTGGGGAGTTCAGAGGACCGCAAAGGGCCGATCCCGCTTGATCAACATATTGAGAACACCATCAGGGCTTGCAAGGCGGTCCGCTCCGAGGCGCTGGATCTTGGGTTGAAGATCGCCGTCGAAAATCATGCGGGAGATTTGCAGTCGCGGCAACTTCGGATGCTGGTTGAGGAAGCCGGCCCCGACTACGTGGGGGCGTTGTACGACGCCGGCAATGCGGCCTGGACCCTCGAGGACCCGTTGCATGCGTTGGAGACACTCGCTCCGTACGTGGTGACCTCGGGAATTCGTGATTCGGCGATTTGGGAAGTTGACAGCGGCGCGGCCGTGCAATGGGTTCCCATGGGAGAGGGAAATGTTGAGATCGCAACGATCGCCGAGCGCTTCGCTGAGCTGTGCCCCGGGAAGGTGTTTTCGCTCGAGATTATCAACACCCGGTCGCCACGCATATTCCCCTACTGGTCGGAGGGTTTCTGGGACCACTATCGAGACGTGCCCGCCTCGGTTTTCACTAGCTTTTTGCAGCGTGCCCGCTCGGGTCAGCCCTATGATGGCGTTACGGAAGGGCCCACGGTCGTGGACGGCGACCGCACCGAGTTCCGACAATTCCTCGTCGAGCAGGAACGCCGGGACGTGGAGCAGGCGGTGGCATACTGCAAGACGGAATTTGGTCTTGGCACGCGCTAGAATGTTGGGCGCAAGCGTCACCGTCGGTTAGATACCGAGAAACGATTTCGCATTGAGGAAGCAGCCGTCGCAGCCACTGGAACCCAGTCGCCGAGCAAACCCAAATCGAGTCTGGTCAGAGAGCTACCGAGACCCTGGGCGCATAGCGAGTTGCATCGGTTGTTATCACCAGCTATGCGACGTCGGGCCTTGGGGCGACTGTACGCACCTTTGGAATCAGTTGGTTACAGGCATAGTCGAGCCTGGCTGGAGGGAGGCATTGGAGAGGAGCTTGGACTGCTGCCTTTGAACATCACTTGCTGCCTCCCGCAAGCCCTTGGTGCGCTACAAGAGTTTTCGCTATCAGGCGGAGAGTTAGTCCAAACCTCGGCGCATCGTGGCCAAGGTCGAGCATCATCTCGGTGAGCTGTTTCCCCGCGTTGGCTTCATCGTCACGAACATGAGCTTGCCAAGCCGCTCGGTGGTGCGCTTCTACAACAAGCGCGGCACCGCCGAGCAGTGGATCAAAGAAGGCAAACAGGCCACGCACTGGACGTGGCATGTCATCGCTTCCGGGCCAACGAAGTGCGACTGCAACTCAGCGTGCTGGCCTACAACCTGGACAACTTGTGGCGACGGCTGGGACTGCCGCAGAGGATCAAGAGTTGGTTGCTGACGAGCTTGCAGCAGCGGCTGATGAAGACGGGCGGCCGGCTGGTCAAGCATGCCCGCTACTACTGGTTGCTGCTGGCGGAGGGGCATCTGAACCGGCGGCTGTTCGGTGACATGCTGCACAGGATCCGGGCGCTGTCGTTGCCGGGCGGGTAGGACCATCCGTTGCGGGTGCGAAATCTGGTCGTCGAGGGAGGAGGATCGGATGGGTGTGTACAATCGCAATGGCCGGAGACCGAAATCGGAAATTCCCGATATAATGTGCCTGCTATGGCATGGGGCGCAACGGACGGTCTTAGCGGCGAGAATCGTGAGGGTCGCTTCCGCTTCCAGTATTTTGGCAGCACGCTTCAACTCAAGATCGAGAACGCCGGGGACTTACGTCGCGTAGGCGAACTGGATGAAGCCCACTGGGTCGCTACGAGCGCTCCGATCGCGGCCATCAACAGTGACCCCGTCTTCCTCGAGCTCGTGGACACCGACCATGACGGGCGCATAGGATGCTCCGAGCTTCGCCTGGCGATTTCCTGGCTCTTTGAACACCTGAAAGACTACGCCGGCATCAACACCGGCAACACCGCCCTGGTGTTGGCTGCTATTCGTAATGAGAGCGACGAGGGTCGGCGCATCGTCGAGACTGCGGTCAAGATCCTGAACCGTCTCGGCTCCACCGAAGAGTCCCGGATCACCCTCGATCAGGTGAGGCGGATCAAGAAGGAGGAGGAGGACCGGGCGGTCAGCGAGGCGGGGATTGTCTTGCCCGAGGAGGCCGCACAGGGTGACGACGCTGCCGCCCTCCGCCACTTTCTGAGCGACATCCTTGCCACTGTCGGCGTCGACTCAGATCCCAGTGGTTCCAAGGGAGTAAGCCGCAAGTACCTGGATGAATTTCTAACCGAGACCGAGTCGTTCCTCTGCTGGCTGGCAAAAGCCGAGCGGGTTGATGGGGAACCTTTCTCCCCCGTCATGCCTTTGGGCGAGACAACCTCCTCGGCCTACTCCCTGTTCTCCTCCCTACGGAACAAGATCGATGAATACTTCGTGCTCTGCCAGACCCTCCTCCTGGATCGCCGTGTCGGTGAGCAGATGTTGGCAGGCAACTCACACCTGGAGGAATTCGATTTTACCGATCCTTCCGCCGTCCAATCCCTGCTGGTCAGATCTCCTCTGGCTCCCCCCCAGCCAGACGGCGTGCTGGACTTCGACAGTCAAATCAATCCCCATTACGCCCTACAACTCGATGATCTTCGAAAGGTGGTTCTGTCGCCACTGCTGGAAAGCGCAGCCGAGAAGGGCCTGACAAAAGAGCAGTGGGGCCACGTAAAGGAGTGCTTGAGGCCGCATGAAGACTGGATCGACTCGAAACCGGCTTGCCGGGTCGAGGTCCTGGGCGCTGAAAAACTGCGGGGGTATCTGAACGACTCCTCATTGGTTCGGGCCGCTCGTGATCTGGCCTTCGTTCTCGATAATGTCCGCCTCCTTGAGAAGGTCATCCTTTATCAGGCCTATCTCCTGTCGTTCGCCAACAACTTTGTGAGCTTTCCCGACCTCTACAACCCCAAAAGACGGGCCCTTTTTGAGATGGGGACACTCGTCATGGATGGGCGTCACTTCAACCTGAGCATCCGGGTGCACGACCGTTCTCAGCACGCAAACATCGCCCGCGCGAGCAACATGTTAGTGCTCTATGTGGAGGTGGGATCGAAAGAGAAGGGAAAGCTCTATGAGGTTGCCGTTCCGGTGACCTCTGGCAGCAGGGGAATCTTGTACGTAGGCAAGAGAGGCGTTTTCCAGGATGTGGATGTTCGGGAGATGGATGCCATCGTGGTCGAGATCGTCGAGAATCCCATCAGTTTATGGGAAGCCGTCATGGCGCCCTTCCAGCGCTTAGGTCGTGCGGTTACGGGCAAGATCGAGAGGATCACAGGCGCTGCGGAAGAGAAGCTCGACGCCGCGGGCTCGGAAGCTGTTATCGGCGTCCAAGCTGCCTTCGCAAAGGCACAGCCTGTCGCACAAGTCCCAGCGGCTCCTTCCGGCCAAATGCTTGGTGGGCTGCTGGCCGGAGGAGGCATTGCTCTTGCCGCGCTCGGGTCGTCGGCCGCATTCGTTGTAAAGACCTTCGCCAGCCTTACTTGGCAATCCACCCTCGCCGGCATCCTGGCCGCGGTGGCGGCCGTCGCGGTCCCTGCCTCCCTTGTTGCTCATTTGAAGCTTCGCCGGCGAGACCTAAGCGCTATCCTCGAGGCCTCCGGGTGGGCCATCAACGCGCGCATGCGATTGACCCGGGGCCAGGCGAATTCCTTCACCTGCGTGCCAGGATACCCGAGCGGCGCCAAGGGCATCCGGGGCCGCCCCTGGTTGGTGTGGGCGTTGCTGGCGGCGGCAATTGCAGGCACAGGCGTCCTCATGGTTGTGCTCAGCAGATTTGATTTCCACTGAGAAAGAAATTTCCGCTTTAGACCGGTCGCGTCGGCGTCGAAGGCGATCCATCGCCTCTCCCACCCTTGCATGGGCGAACTGACCGGCAACATCTGGATGGCGGAGCCGCCAACCGTGCCGTGACCGTGAGGGAGCGCGTCGTCCTGAACTGCGAAGAGTTTCGCGACCGCGAGCAGGACTATAAGTCTCACGAAACGAACCACATAGGGCTTGTTCGCGGAAAGGTGTTGGGATATCGGGTACCGTCCACCTTTCCGCCGGCTGACGCCCGCCCGGGCCTCTCGGCTGCTAAATCCTGCCTAGTTGTCAAAGGTAGAATCAAAGCCCTCCAGAACGGCTTACGATGCCCCTCTCGGGAAAGTCGGCGGAACCCGGGTGAGATATGCGGGCTACGCCAGCATCTGCTTGACCACGTTGCCGTGGACATCGGTCAGACGGAAGTGTCGCCCTTGGTATTTGAAGGTCAGTTTGGTATGGTCGATGCCCAGCAGATGCAGGACTGTGGCGTGTAGGTCGTAGACGTGCACCGGGTCGCGCACGACGTTGTAGCTGAAGTCGTCCGTCTCACCGATCGTTGTTCCCGCTTTGACGCCGCCGCCGGCCATCCACATCGTGAAGCAGCGCGGATGATGGTCGCGGCCATAGTCGTCGTCGGTGAGGCGGCCTTGGCAGTAGACCGTCCGCCCGAACTCGCCTCCCCAGATCACAAGCGTCTCATCGAGCATGCCGCGCTCTTTGAGATCTTGAACCAAAGCCGCCGCGCCTTGATCCGTCTCGGCGCATCGTTTCGGAAGGGCTTCCGGCAACTTGCCGTGCTGATCCCAACCGCGGTGGAACAATTGAATGAAGCGCACTCCGCGCTCGGCGAGCCGCCGCGCGAGCAGGCAGTTGGCGGCGAACGTTCCCGGTTTCTGGGCGTCTTCGCCATAGAGCTTAAACGTATGGGGCGACTCATCGGATAAGTCCGTCAAGTCCGGCACGGACGTCTGCATCCGGAACGCCATCTCGTACTGGGCGATGCGGGTCGCAATCTCGGGATCGGCGAACTCATCGTATTTCATCCCGTTCAACTCGGCCAGGGCATCGAGATAGGTTCGACGTTGCTGTGAGTCAAAGCCGGGCGGGTCCGAAAGATATAGAACCGGGTCACCCACAGAGCGAAATTTGACGCCTTGATACTTCGTGGGCAGAAAGCCGCTACCCCAGAGGCGGTCGTAGAGCGGCTGTCCGCCCGTGCCCTGCGTCACCATCACGACGAACGCCGGAAGGTCGGTGCTTTCGCTACCGAGTCCGTAGGCGAGCCAGGCGCCGATGCTGGGTCTGCCGGCGATCTGGAAGCCGGTCTGGAAGAACGTGATGGCCGGATCGTGGTTGATGGCCTCGGTATGCATGGAGCGGACGAAGCACAAGTCATCGACGATCTTGGTCGTCTCGGGGAGGAGTTCACTGATCCAGGCCCCAGACTCGCCGCGTTGGGCGAATTTGAAGACAGAGTTGGCAATCGGGAAGCCCTCTTGCGTCGCGGTCATGCCGGTCAGGCGTTGGCCTTGGCGGATCGAGTCCGGCAATTCGGACCCACGCAGACCATCGAGTCCGGGCTTGTAATCGAACAAATCCACCTGCGACGGGCCTCCCGATTGAAATAGCCAGATCACACGCTTTGCCTTGGGAGCGAAGTGCGGGATGCCGGCCAGTCCCGGATAGGGCCGGTCGATTGTGCTTGCCGCTGTGCCGACGTCAGGACGCAGCAAGGATGCCAGGGCGGCGGCGCCGAGCCCCGCTGACGTGCGGCCGAAGAAGTGCCGCCGCGTCATCAACGAAGCAAGCTCTTGTCGCGGGTCCATGTCACTCCTTCGTGATGGTCTCATCGAGGTTGAGAATAAGGCTGGCGACGCCTGTGTACGACGCCAGCTCGGCGGAATCAAGCGACTTGTCGAAGGGCGATCCCCCTTGCGCCAGCAGTTCTTCCGCCGCGTCAGTGTCGGTGCTGTACTTGCTGAGAAATTTCCCGTAGACATCGCCGAGGATCTGATACTCGCGGTCTCGCGGAGTCCGTGCCAAGGCCAATTGAAACCCGTACCGGATTCGTTCATCGACCGTGTCGCCGCCCTGAGCCATCATACGCTCGGCGAGCTTGCGCGACGCTTCCACATAGGTCACGTCGTTCATCAGGTTCAATGCCTGCAGCGGCGTATTCGTGCGGGTTTCGCGAATCGCGCATGTCTCACGATCGCTGGCGTCGAACGTCACCATCGCCGGAGGGGCAATCGTGCGCTTCCAGTAGGTGTAGAGGCTGCGTCGATAGAGCTTGTCTCCCTTGTCCGGCTGATAGCCTTTGGAGCCCGCCAGTTCCTGCCAGAGTCCCGGTGGCTGATAGGGTTTCACGGAGGGCCCTCCGATGGTATCCGTCAACAAACCCGACACCGCCAGGGCTTGATCGCGAATCGTTCCCGCCGCGAGCCGGTAACGCGGTCCGCGGGTCAGCAAACGGTTCTCGGGGTCTCTCTCGAGCATCTTCGGATCCGCGCGCGAAGCTTGGCGGTAGGCCGCGCTCATGACCATCGTCTTAAGAATCCCTTTCACGTTCCATCCGCTCTCCACGAACTCAACCGCTAACCAATCAAGCAGCTCGGGATGAACCGGCCGTTCGCCTTGCGTTCCGAAATCTTCGCCGGTCTTGACCAAACCGGTTCCAAAGAGCATCTGCCAAAAACGATTCACGGTAACGCGCGCGGTCAGCGGATTCGACCGGTCCACAAGCCAGCGCGCCAAGCCGAGGCGGTTGTTCTCCCACTTGCTCTCGAGAGGTGGAAGGACCGCCGGGACGCCCGGCTCCACTCTTTCGCCGTGTGCGTCGTAAGCGCCGCGTTTCAGAACGAATGCATCACGCGGCGTCTCACTTTCTTGCATCACCATCACGGTCGGGATGGTTGCTGCAAGAAGTCGTCGCTCGCGGCGGGCATCACGGTATCGCAGGCGCGCTTGTTGCACTTCCCGCGGCGCTGCCCGGTCGAGAAAAGCGAGCCTTAGCTTGGTCCGTTGAGCCGGTACTCTCTTTCTCGGTGCGACCGCGGCGATCTCGCTGATCGATTTTCTGAGAGGAAAGGTAGATGCCTCGTCTTGTGTCAGAGCGCGATTGTAGACCCGAACGTCGTCGATCGAGCCTCGAAAGTTGGGCTCACCCCCGCCCGCCCCGATCTTGAACGGTTCCTTCGTCTGAAACGGGTATGTGAGCTCGTCGAATAGAACTTCCTTCGCCCACTCCTCGCCGTCGACGTAGATGCGAACTCCTTTGGCTTGGCGTTTGCCGTCGTAGGTAACGAGCACGTGCCGCCACTTGTTCAATGCGAGCGGCTTTTCTGTTTGGAGCCGCAGGCCGATATCGGTCCAGCGGCGATTCATGTAGAGGAAGACTTTGCCGTCGCGCAGATAGAGGCCATGTCCCTGGCCGGTCTTGAAGTTTTCGACCTTCGAGAGGATTGCCCCATCGAGCGAGGCAGGCCGAACCCAAGCCGCGAAGCTGAAAGGATCCAGGAAGTTCAGCTTGAAGCCGGGGCCACCATCCACGAAGTTCTTGCCGTCAAGCTCCACGGCCTGACCCACCGGGCCTTTGACGTAGGGTGACGTGCCGGTTCCGCCGGCCGCGAACGAAGCGCGAATCCCGGGCTTCGCTTCCGCGAACGCGTCTTCCGATTCGGGTTGCCGGTAGATGCCCGTTTCCTCGCGCAGGTCGCTGTCGAGCTCGAAATGTAGGATCAGCCCGCGCTCGGGTTTCCAGTCCGGTGTCGCGGCGTTCCGCAGCCACCTTTCCCACGCACGTTGCGCCCGGGCGATCTTGCGTTCCAGGGCTTCGAACTGGCGCTTCGCAGAGGCAGCCTCCTCCTCCAATGCGGCGAGCTTCGCCTCTTGCTCGGGCGTGGGCGCCTTGATGTACGGCTGCTCGTTGCCGAAGTTGTAGACGAGCCCTCGATCAGGAATGTTGTTGAAATACGCAAACAGGCGATAGAACTCTTTCTGCGTGATCGGGTCAAACTTGTGGTCGTGGCAGCGCGCGCACCCGACCGTCAGACCGAGCCAAACCGTTGAGGTCGTCTCGACGCGGTCCGCCACATACTCCACGCGGAATTCCTCTTCGACAATTCCGCCCTCGGCGCTCGTTCGATGATTGCGATTGAAGGCCGTCGCGATGATCTGATCCCGGGTGGCGCTCGGCAGCATGTCGCCCGCGATCTGCTCGATCGTGAACTGATCGAAGGGCATATTGCGGTTGAAGGCATCGATCACCCAATCGCGCCAGCGCCACATGCTACGCACTCCGTCGGATTGATAGCCATTCGTGTCGGCGTAACGCGCGGCGTCGAGCCAGCGCGCGGCCATTCGCTCGCCATAGCGGGGCGATTTGAGTAAGCGATCGACGACCTTCTCGTATGCATTTGCGGACGTGTCATTCAGGAAGACGGCTACTTCCTCGGGCGTCGGTGGCAGGCCCGTCAAATCCAGCGTCAGCCGCCGGATCAGCGTGGTCCTATCCGCCTCCTCGGACGGGGTCAGCCCTTCCCTCTCCAGCCGGTGTAAAAGGAAGTGGTCCATCGCATTGCGGGGCCAATTCACGTCCCTAACAGGTGGCGGTGCGGGCCGCTCTGGTGCGGTGAACGACCAGTGGCCTTCCCATTCAGCGCCTTGCTCAATCCAGCGGCGAATCAACTCGATTTCGGCATCGTTGAGTTTCGTGTGACCTTCGTAGGCCGGAGGCATTCTTCGTGCCGGATCGTTCGACGTGATCCGCCGGTAAAGAACACTCTCTTCCGGCCTGCCGCGCACGATTGCATAGCCACCGCTCGCCAGGGGCGCGAAGGTGCTTTCCTTCATGTCGAAATGAAGCGCCGTCTTGCGATTGGCCGCGTCCGGGCCGTGGCAGGCGTAACAACGGTCGGAGAGGATGGGCCGGATATCTCTATTGAAACGAACGGGGCCGGTTCGTTCAGCGGAAACCGCACCCGCGCTTGACGCGAGGGCAAGTAGGACCGCGAGGTTCAGGGATAGACGAATCCGCAAGCGTTGCACCCGTAAGCTCCGACAACGAGCTATTCGGATTGATTATAGCTTTCAATTCCGTATCCGCCTCGAGCGCACGCGTGCCAGAATGGGTCTCTTGTGGCGATGACGAAACCGAGCATTCCCGTGACCAGAGACCTCGTCCTCGTGGGCGGCGGGCACAGCCAGGTGACGGTGATCAAGCGCTTTGGGATGAATCCAATCCCGGGCGTTCGGCTGACAATCATCTGCCGCGACGTTCACACGCCTTACTCGGGCATGTTGCCGGGTTTCATCGCGGGCCACTATACCTACGACGACGCACACATCGACCTGCTGCCGCTGGCGCGTTTCGCGGGCGCGCGCTTTTTGCACGATGAAGTCGTCGGCATTGATCCGGCCAACCGCCGTCTCAAGTTCCGCGAGCGGCCGGATCTCGCCTACGATGTCGTCTCGATCAACACAGGCTCCACACCAAACCTTGATGTCCCGGGCGCCGAGGGCCGGGTCGTACCCGTCAAGCCGATCAGTAATTTCCTTGTCCGGTGGAACCAGTTGGTCGAACGGGTACTCAAGCTCGGGCGGCGCCCGCGAATCGGTGTCGTGGGCACCGGGGCAGGGGGCGTGGAGATCGCCTTAGCCACGCAATTCCGGCTGGAACAACTCTTCGTTGAGCACCGGAGAACATCACACCAGCCGGAGTTCCATCTCTACGGGGCGGGACAAACGGTCCTTGTTACCCATAACCGCGGCGTCCAGAGAAAGTTCGAGCGAATTCTCGCCGAGCGGGGCGTCCATGTCCACGCCTCAACGCGTGTGGTCGAAGTCACCGACTCCGGTCTCGTTTTGGACGGCGGCGATTCACACCAACTCGACGAGATCCTTTGGGTCACCCATGCCTCGGCTCCCGCCTGGCCGGCGGAGTGCGGTCTCGACGTAAACGAGAGAGGCTTTATCAAGGTCCGCGATACTCTCCAAACCCTGTCGCACCCCGAGGTTTTCGCGGCGGGCGACGTCGCCGCCGTGGTGACGCATCCGCGTGAGAAAGCGGGAGTCTTCGCCGTACGCCAAGGCCCGCCACTCGAAGAGAACTTGCGCCGCGTCTTGCTTGGCCAGAACACCATTCCTTTCCGTCCCCAAAAGAAATTTCTCAGTCTGATCAGCACTGGAGACAAATACGCCGTCGCCTCACGCTCATCTTGGTCGTTTGAGGGAACCTGGGCATGGACGTGGAAAGACTGGATCGACCGGCGTTTCATGGACAAGTACAACAACCTGTCTGAGATGGAGGAAGCAGCGGATGTCGAGGGGCCGGACGGCGAGCTCGCCAGGATGCGTTGCGCCGGCTGCGGATCGAAGGTCGGCCCGGCCATACTCGAACGTGCTCTGGCGCGCATCGAGCCGCTCGACCGCCCTGACGTCATCACGGGTCTGTCGAGCCCGGACGACGCAGCCGTCATTCAAGTTCCCGCGGGTAAGGTCGCCGTGCAATCCGTCGACTTCTTCCGAGCCATCACTGACGACCCGTACGTTTTCGGACAGATCGCCGCCAACCACTGTCTCGGCGATATCTTTGCCATGGGCGCTGAGGCACAGACGGCCCTGGCAATCGCGACGCTCCCGCCGGCTTCCGATGACAGAATGGAAGAACTCCTCGTGCAACTCCTGCTCGGCGCGCAATCCATCCTCTCAGACGCGGGCGCGGCACTGGTCGGCGGTCACACGAGCGAGGGCGACGAACTCGCGTTAGGCTTTACCGTCACGGGCCTCGCTGACCCGAACCGCATTCTCCGCAAGGGCGGTCTGCAACCGGACGACCAACTCATCCTCACGAAGCCCCTCGGCACCGGTACACTTTTCGCCGCCGAGATGCGAGGCAAAGCCAAGGGCCGCTGGATTGCTGGCGCGCTCGACGCGATGACGCAATCGAGCCGCCGCGCCGCCGAGATCCTTGTTGAACACGGGGCGACGGCCTGTACCGACGTCACCGGCTTCGGCCTGATCGGCCATTTGGCTGAGATGACCACGGTGTCCCAAGTCAACGTCGAGTTATCCGTTGCAAGCATCCTGTTCCTTGATGGCGCGCGGGAGACGGCCGCCGCGGGAATTCTCAGCTCGCTTCAGCCCGCGAACCTGGCTTCCGAGCGGGCCATCCGAGATCCTGGCAAACACCGCAACCGGCCCGAGTACCCGTTGTTATTCGATCCTCAGACCGCGGGAGGTCTTCTGGCAGGTGTTCCGGAGGCATCGGCGAATGAGTGCCTGGGTCGGCTTCGGGAAAACGGCTACGGCGCCGCGGCTGTGATCGGCGGGGTGGCGCGGGGAAGCGACCCTCCGAAGATTCTGCTCACATCCTGAACTGAAGACCCAGGGCTTTCCCTTACGGGCCAAAGCCAAACCACGTGATAGCCTGGAAACGCCTTGTCCGCGGAAGATCCATCTTGCACCCCACCGGCGGGCCCGGCCTCGACGGCAAGGGCCTCTCGCGGATCTCTCTGGAGCGCGATCGGGATTGCGGCTGTTCTCTCGACGTTCTGGATCATGTTGGCGTGGGACCTTGTGCCCGCGGCGCGCGACCACGATTTTCTCACCACTTATGTAGGCGGAGCACTCGCCGCCGACGGCCGCTTCGCCGAGCTGTACGACCAGGCGACCCAGCTTCAGCTCGAACGTGAACTTGTCCCATCGACACCGGAACTGATCCCCTTCGTCCGGCCGCATTTCTACGCTTTGGTTGTGTCGCCGCTATCGCTTTTCTCTCTGAACACGGGAATGTGGTTTTGGATCATCCTCCAGGTGGGAATGCTCATCGCGTGCTGGACTTGGGCCGTGCGATCGTTTGGCGCCGACGCCCTCATTTTGGGCGCACTCTACATACCGACCGCTCGCGGCATAGCGCACGGCCAGGATGGGGTTTTCATGCTGGCGATCGCGATCGCCTCTTATCGGCTGGCATCCCAGGGCCGTGATGGGCCGGCCGGGGCCGTGGCGGCCCTCGCGCTTATGAAGTTCCACCTGACCTTCTTGATACCGGTCGGCATGATCCTGCAGAAGAGATGGCGCATGCTCGGATCTTTCTGCGCCGCGGCCGGCGCGCTGGTTATGGTTTCAGCGCTCACGGGCGGGCCCGCCGGAATGATGCAGTACATCGAGCTGCTCCGCGCCAAAGACCTACGCCGCCTTTCGCCTTCGCCGGATCTCATGATCAATATCTACAGCGTGCCGGCTAACTTTGGTATTGATCAGCCGGCTCTGTCGGCCGCGCTGGCCGTTTTCGTGGTCGTGCTGACGGGACTGGCCGTATGGCGAGCTCCGCTGTGGCGCTTCTGGTCAGCCGGTCTGATCGGATCTATCCTCGTCGGCCCGCGCACCTTCGGATATGACGCTGCGATCCTGTTGCTGGCCATCTGGCTCATCCTGTTCCGCGCGCGCACCTCCCGATCTCGCTGGATCGCGGCGTTCTTCGCAACGCCGGTCGGATTCTTCTGCTTAGCGCTGTCGTCACCCTGGCCGATGATCCCGAGCTTGACTCTTGTTGCTTTGCTCGCAACGCTGGCCTGGGACAACCAGGTGGAACTCCGGCCGCGAGAGTCAGAAGGGTTGGAGCAACGCGATCGTCGTGTTTCCCATCACAAAACAGGTGAACCCTCGGACCGCTACGGCCGATCTGTAGAAATGGGACAAACGTGATAGCGCTCGACCACACCTTTCACATTGGCGACGACGAGATCCACGCCGTGGTCTTGCGGCAGTCATCCAAACTCCGCTGGAATGCCTTTCTTTGGGGCGGCGGTCTGCGGTTGGCGAACAGCTTCGCCCGCCGCGAAGGAGCCGAGAAGTGGCTCGAAAAACTCCTCGGCCACCACTTCCCCCGGCTCGATCACCCACTGTCCTCCCACTGACCCTCCCTTCCTCAGGCGCCCCGTTCATAACCATTCCGCCTTGCGCGGCGAATCCAATTGCGAGAGAATTCATTGGTCTCGGTATTTCCCACGACCCGGACCTTCAGCGAAGCGATAACGCCATGAGCACAACCGCCACCGCCCTTGATGTTGCCCCGGACGTCGAAACTCTCCGCGACCACCTGCGTTTCTACTACGGGCGGCATCTCAAAAAGAAGTCCGACCTCACGCAGAAGGCATGTTGCACGGATGAAACACAGCAGCGCCACGCCGACATCCTGGAGATGATTCCCGACGCCGTCCAAGACCGCCATTACGGTTGCGGCTGCCCCATCCCCGACGATGATCTGGCGGGCATCACGGTGCTCGATCTCGGGTCCGGGGCGGGCGTCGATGCTTTTATCACATCGCATAAGGTCGGTCCCAGCGGTTTCGTCCATGGCATCGATATGACCGACGAGCAGTTGGCCGTCGCGAACGAACACGCCGATGAAGTGGCCCGCGCGTTCGGGTTTCCCGCGCGCAACACGGCCTTCCACAAAGACTTCATCGAGGTCGCCGACTCGATCCCCGACGCCAGCGTGGACCTCGTCATTTCCGATTGCGTTATCAACCTCTCCCTCTCCCCGCGCAAGGATTTGGTCTTTCAGACCATTCACCGCGTGCTATCAGAGGGCGGCGAATTCTACATCTCAGATATCGCCGCCGACCGCGAGGTGCCCGACTCCATCCGTGAAGACCCCGAGATGATCGCCGAATGCCTCGGCGGCGCCATGTACGAGCACGCCTGGTTCGACACGATGAAGGATGCCGGCTTCACCGACCCACGCGTGTTCAGCCGGCGGGCCGTCCAAAGTGAAGCCAAGGGCGAGCCCCTCAACTTCTCATCGCTGACCGTGCGCGGCTTCAAGTTCAGCAACCGCCTCGATCGCCGCTGTGAAGACTACGGACAAGTCGCCGTCTACAAAGGCAACTCCCCCGATTCGGAGGCCCGATTCGTCTTCGACGACCATCACATCTTCGAAGCTCACCGCCCGACCGCCGTCTGCCGCAACACCGCCCGCATGATTAGCGAAACACGGCTCGGACGGTATTTTGAGGTGACGCCGGCCGTCAAGCACTTCGGCCTTTTCCCCTGCGGCCCGGCCCCGGCCGATGGAGAATCGGGCAACCAGCCCTGCTGCTGAGCAAGCACATCGTTTCGGAGGCCGTTTCCGCTCCGGGCCCCGAGCGCAAGGGGCCTCACCAAAAACCGGCCGGAGCCACGAACCGATAACTCAGTCAGCGACCTAAACCCCGTCGACCCGTCCACCCATCCCCAAGCCGAGCCGCGACCAAAGGAAGCGGTGCAAGCTCCCATCCCACAAAGGAATCCCCCCCAAAGCCGCCAAAGCCTCGCAACCAAACTCCGAGCCGCAGGCGTCAGCCTGCGATGACCAACCCCACGGCTGAAGGTGGCTTCTGGCGCGGGGTGGTTGGGACGGGTTTGGACCGCTCCGCGAGGGGCTGTGAAAAAACGGGGACTGTACCAAGCGCCGCCCGCGCAACTCCTTTGCTCGCAGGGCTCACAAGCGGCGCGCCGTGGACTGCACCCAGTTTTTTCACAGCCCCTCGCGGTCACGGCTCCGAGCTGCATGTGCATCCTTTTGCAACAATTTGCAACGATTTGCAACGTTTACGAGATCTTTTCTTGCCGTGAAAGCCGATCAGGGTTCTCGGTTCTCTTATACACCACGACTGACACTCCGGCGGAGTGGCAAAGATGGAAGTTGTTGATTCTTAGGCAGATTTAGTTTGCAAGTTGGTGTGACCGCTTTGTGGGACAAGGAGCGAAAATGGACCACCGAAAAATAGTTATCGCTATTTCTTCGCCCTTCAATTCCATTAAGTGTTTGTTTATCAGTTGCTTGCAGTGCATCAGCGTTCGCGGTACCTTCGTCCACCCGGCGGCATGTCAACGTGCGGGCCGGGCGCGCTACGAGTACACGATCCGGGCGCGAGGGTGTTTCCGCGGGCGTTGCCGGCTGGGCGCGCGGGTTGACACCCGCGCCTCTTTCCCTGGGCTGAGAATCGACCTTGACGGTATTTCCGCGCGGGCTTTGATTTCGGCTGAGGTTGGTCAACGCAGGCTGACGCCCGCGGCTCTGAGTTGGTTTTCGGAGTTGGTGGCTTTTCGGGTGGGTTCGCGGATTTGTCGGGGCTTGCACCGCTTACTTGGTGCGCGGTTCGGCTAGTGGATGGTCGGACGCCTCCACCGACTTCAACACCGCTACTAACCGCCTGCTCAAAAACTCCGCCACGTTCGACTATGCCGGTACGTCGTAGGGACATAGGTAACACTTTGACCCGAGCACATGGGTAACAGATTTCCGAGAATCTGAAACAGACAACACAAGGAGGTCTGTTTTGGGATGGAAGGAGACTCGTGTGCAGGACGAAAGAATGAAATTCGTAATGGAGATCGAAGCCGAGGAGGAATCGATGGCTGAGATCTGCCGGGCGTACGGGGTCAGCCGCAAGACCGGCTATAAGTGGCTCGAACGCCATCAAGCCGAGGGCGTGGCCGGACTGGCCGATCGCTCGCGCGCGCCGCACAGCCATCCCAACGCCGTCAGCGCGGCCGACGAGGAGGCCATCCTCAAACTGCGGTCGCAACACTCCAACTGGGGCGAGCGCAAATTACGTAAGTACCTGAACGTGAATTGGCCCGAACAGGCTTGGCCCTCGGCGTCCGCCATCGGCGACATCCTCAAACGCCACGGTCTCACACACGCGCACCGCCGACGCCGCCGGGCCACGCCGAGTTCGACGCTCAGCAGCGCGACGGCGCCAAATATCGTCTGGGCCATCGACTTCAAGGGATATTTCCGTACCGGCGACGGCGAGCGCTGTGACC
Source organism: Bryobacterales bacterium (assembly GCA_965206655.1). Classification (GTDB taxonomy): domain Bacteria; phylum Acidobacteriota; class Terriglobia; order Bryobacterales; family UBA6623; genus JAPPLB01. The sequence goes on from CBDBKC010000036.1 coordinate 414,580, forward strand.
CGCTGACGATTTCCGATACCGCCAGCCGCTATCTGCTGCGCTGCCAGGCGGTCGATCGGCCTGACTATGCGCACGTGCGGCCGCTGCTCGAAGCGACCTTTCGCGAGTATGGCCTGCCGCTGGCGCTGCGGTCCGACAACGGGCCGCCGTTTGCGTCGGTCGGATTGGGTGGGTTGAGCCGGTTGAGTGTGTTGTGCATACGTCTGGGCGTGATGCCCGAGCGCATCAAGCCGGGCCATCCCGAGCAGAACGGACGGCATGAGCGCATGCATCGCACCTTGAAACAGGACACGGCCCAGCCACCGAAGGCAACGCTGCGCGCACAGCAACGGGCGTTCCACAGCTTCCGGCGGATCTACAACGAAGAGCGGCCGCATGAGGCGCTCGAGATGGAGACGCCGGCGAGCGTGTATGTTCCCTCGCCGCGGCGGTATCCAGCGCGGTTGCCCGAGATCGAGTATCCGGACGGGTTTGAGGTGCGCAGAGTGAAGGAGCACGGGGATGTATGCCTTGCCGGCCGGCGCTTTTATCTCAGTGAAGCCCTGACGGGGGAGTTGGTGGGCTTGCAAGAGAACGAGCACGGCTGGCGGATCTGGTTTGGCCCGATTGAGCTGGCCCGTCTGGACCGCAAACACTTGCTCCACCCTCTGCCGGGGCATCCTCCACGCGTGCCGTCGCGGTGTTTGGAGCGCGTCTGCGCTCGCCCTCCGGACTCGCTCCGCCGCGCCCCAAACACCGCGACCGAGGAGGCTCCCGACTGCGAGCCTTCCCTGGGGAAACGGTAGAAAGTGTTACCCATGTGCTCGGGTCAAAGTGTCACCCATGTAACCGGACGTTCATGCCGGCAACCTGCTCAGCGAGACGTTTCTCGGCGATATGGCTTACGACGCCGACAATCACCAAAGCACCTTCACCGACCCCGTCACCTCTGCCGTCACGACATACACCTACGACGGCGCCGGCAACCGCGTCCGCAAGATTACACCCGCCGCAACCACCGTCTACGTCTACGACGCCTTCGGCAACCTCGCCGCCGAATACGCCAGCGCCGCCCCCTCAGGACCCGTCGGCCCGCAGTACCGCACCACCGACCATTTAGTTCCATCACCAGGTCTAAACCCACCGCCTTTCAGGCGGTCAGCTTGAAGCGGGTCTGGATGACAATAGGAGGATGGGCGAATATCGGCGAGGGGCGCAGGCGGTCTACGACATCAAATATCACCTGGTCTGGATCACGAAATATCGCTACAAGGTGTTGCGGGGCAGGGTGGCGGAGCGGACACGGGACCTGATCCGACAGAGCTGCCAAGCGCCCATGACCAAGATCGAGTTTGACGATCAGTCCATTTGGCGGATCAACGAACGGCCCGAAGGGAAGACACAAAAAGGGGGAAAGGGGACGGGAACCGAAGGGGGACAGGAACCGAAGGGTGGAGTGCGGTCGTTTGGTGAGGCCAGGAAAGAAGGGACAGGTTGCTGTTCGCTGAGAAAAGCTTGCCTATGTGAGCGTATCGTCGCACGATGGCAGCAGCCGGGGAAGCGGAGGCGGGCTCTGCTGGAGAGCACCCCGCCGAGGAATACCCGGCTGCGGACTCATCGAAACGATGAGCGCGGGGTGCGGCCTCAGTGCCGCATCCCGTCTTCGCCAACACCGGATCGGATCGATAGATCCGCCCCTGCCTGGAAAACTCCGGCGGCGTTAAGCCGCCGTCCCGTCCGCCGCGAACGCTTCTTCGAACTCCACGGGCGGCACGTACCCTAACGCCGAGTGGAGCCGCTTGCGATTGTAAACCCGTTCGATGAAAGCGCCGATCTGGGCCTGCGCCTCGGCCAACGTGGCGTATTCGTTGCAATGAACTTCCTCGGTTTTGAGAGTCTTGATGAAGCTCTCGGCGAAGGCGTTGTCGTAGGGGTTTCCTTTGCGACTCATCGAGATCGTCACGTCGTTTTCGCGCAGCTTGTCGACGTATTTGTGCGACGCATACTGCGTACCCTGGTCGGAATGATGCAGCAAGCCTGGTTTCGGCCGGCGCTGCCGGAGAGCCTGATCGAGAGCCGCAAGCGGCAGTTCGGTCTCCAAGCTGGGGCCCACCGCCCAACCCACGACACGTCGCGAGAACAAGTCCAAGATCAGCGCCGCGTAGACGAACTCGTGAACGAGTCGAATGTAGGTGATGTCGGCCGCCCACAACTGATTCGGACCCGTCGGTGTGAAATCCCGCGCCCGGTTCGGATAGACTCGCCAACCATGTGTGGAATCGGTCGTTTTCTTCGATCGCCGCTTGCGCAGGCGCAGTAGATTGTCTTCGCGCATCATCCGTCGAATCCGTGTTTCGCCGACCTGCCAGCCGCGTCGTTTCAGTTCCCCTGTCAAACTCCGATAGCCGTAGAACGGATTCTCCAACGCCGCTTCGTGCAGTGCGTCGCGCAGACTCATCTCCCACTCGCTCTCGCGCCCCGGCTTGCGATACAAGCTTGCTCGCGAGAGTCCGCTGAGCTTGCACATTTCGCGAACGCTCAGCTTGCCCTGCCACGCCGCGGATCGGATCAGTTCGCCGATCCGCCGCCGCCACTGACGAGTGTTTTGTGGCGTAGATCTTCGACACGTCGCAAGGCTTGCTGCAAAAAATCGATATCGAGGGCTTGTTGGCCGATCTTGCGTTCCAGCGCCGCGACGCGGGCTTCGTCTTCGCGGCCGCGTGCGACGCGTGGTTCAGCACCGGGCCGCCGCCCCGAGCCGGGAAAGGCCTCGTCGCCGTAGCGCTCCAACTGCGCAGCCCAGTCGTAGAGCTTGGCGCGCTTGACATCCAGCTCCCGCGCCAGCGCCGACCCTGACTCGCCTCCCAGCAGCCGTTGCGCCGCTGCCACCTTGAACTCCTTCGTGAATCTCCTCTGGGACATCTCATCCTCCTCTCCATTCGATGGTACGCTGTCCCTCCTCTACTGGTCTCATTTTCCGTCCGCACTCCACTCCAGGGGAACCGAAGGGGGACGGAACCGAAGGGGGACAGGCACCCTAACCCGCACCAAACACCCATGCCAACTCGACCCTAACTCACTTGCTATGAACACATTGCGACAGAATGGTTGGAACATCGGCCCTCGGATGGGTTCAGCGGGGCTTCTGTCGAGAGTCAACAGTTTCAACGACTTACGCCCACCCACCACGACCTCGCGAGCCCAACCAGGGTGTCCCCCTATCGGGCATGTTTCGAGCCCCCCCCATTTGCCCATCGTCCAGGCCGTGCAAAGGCCTTCCCCCAACCGGATTGAGCCACCAGGCCGGGCGCCCATCACCCCAGTCACAACACGAAAAAATTCTATCTCCCGCGCCCACAACAACATCCCTCCCAACCACCCCGCCAACCGCACCCCGCCGGTGTATAAGGGAACTGAAGGCCCACAGCCAAAACCAAGTGTCACGCACACCCCAAAACCGCAAATCGAGCCACCGCCCAAAACCGAGCCGTGACCGTGAGGGAGCGGTCCCAACGACCACCCCCTGGCCCTTCACAGCACCGGCACAAGAACAGCGTCAAACCGTGCCACTTTGTGCCACCAGCAAACACCCGGCACCAGCCTTTTTTTACGAAACGAACTCCCAGCGTCGCCGCCCGCGCCAAAAAAACGGCACAAAAATCGCCTCCAACTGTTCCATTCTGTGCCAAAAGCGAACAAAACACGAACACCAAAAACCGCTTTTTACCAAACGAACTCCCCCCGCCCAACCGGCTCAACAGCTCAACCGATCAGCGGCTCAACGAAACGAACCCCAGGTACGGCTATACCGGCGGCATGTTCCCCGGGTGGAGGGATTTAGGCGGAGCGCCTTGTCTATCATCTGAGCATGAAGGAACTTTTGCGTGAAACCGCCGAACGGACGATTCGGTATCTGGAGGAGTGCCGAAGCCGCCGTGTTTCGCCCGCCCCCCGTGCCTTGTCGAAGCTTCGCACGGCCGACGATGCGCTCCCGGAAAACGCATCGGATGCCGGGGCGACGCTGAAACTGCTCGATGAGATCTGTACTCCGGCGACGGTTGCCAAGAATGGTGGACGCTACTTCGGATTCGTGACTGGAGGCGTGCTTCCGGCAGCTCTCGCGGCCGATTGGATGGTCTCGGCTTGGGATCAGAACGCCAAGCTCGAGATCGAAGCGCCGGGAGCGATTCATCTGGAGCGCCAGGCGTTGGAGTGGGTGCGTGCGTTGCTCGGCCTGCCCGGTGGAACGGGCGGCGCGTTCGTTACCGGAGCTACGATGGCCAACTTCAGTTGTTTGGCGGCAGCGCGGCGGCAGCTTCTGCTAGGTGAAGGTTGGGATCTGGACGCGGCCGGGTTGTTTGAAGCTCCGAAGATACAGGTTGTCGTTGGGGACGAAGTGCATGTCTCAGTCTTCAAGGCGTTGCGGCTTCTCGGCTTTGGAAATGACCAGTTGCTTCGTGTTCCGGTTGACGAACAGGGGTGCATGAGGGTGGATGGACTTCCATCGATCTCGGGGCCGGCGATTGTGTGCCTGCAAGCGGGCAACGTCAACACAGGTGCTTGCGATTCGTTCAGCGAGATCATCGACGCGCTACACGGCGACAAGATTTGGATTCATGTCGATGGCGCGTTCGGACTCTGGGCCGCTGCTTCGCCGGATCGTCGCTCACTCGTTGCCGGGGCAGAGCGCGCGGACTCGTGGGCGACGGATGCTCATAAGTGGCTGAACGTTCCTTACGATTGCGGCATCGCTCTCGTCCGTGACCCGAAAGCCCTGGCCGGCGCGCTGTCGATCAGTGCGTCGTATCTGCCGGAAGGAGATGATGTCGAGCCGTTGCACCTTACGCCCGAGGCCAGTCGTCGAGCCCGCGGCGTACCGGTATGGGCGGCGTTGAGGTCGCTGGGGCGCAACGGGGTTGCCGACCTGGTCGATAGTTGCTGCCGGCATGCCCGCCGTTTCGCCGACGGCTTGCGGCAAGGGGGCTACGAGATCCTGAACGAAGTTGTTCTGAATCAGGTTCTCGTTTCGTTTGGGGATCAGGAGACGACCCGCGAAGTGATTCGTCGTATTCAGGAGGACGGCATCTGCTGGTGTGGCGGCACGGTTTGGCAAGGCCGAACGGCTATGCGGATCAGTGTTTCGAATTGGGCGACTACGGATGAGGACGTGGAGGTGAGCCTGGCGGCTATCCTTCGCGCCGCCGATAGGGGTTTGTCGTCTGCCGACCGCTTGTGATTCCTCCGGAGCCGGCAAGGCGCTAAGAAATGGCTAGAAATGGGACAGGCTCAGTTACGGCAAAGACAACGACCCGGTAGCTACTATAACTGGCTTGATAACAACTACTTACGCTGGAAAGAGTCGCTGGTCAGCCAATCGCCACGCGGGCGGGCGGAGTCTCCTAAGCACCTTCTCCTCAATCCTTTACGCGCATCATCGGCTCAGTCTGCTCATTAATCGAGGCTGTCCCGGTTTTCGACCGCCACCGCGATCGTCTCCTTGTGAACATCGGGGCCCGTGGTATTTGGGCATACGCAAGCTGATCTCGATGGCTACCGATTTTGCGGTTGCGTACGCAAGCTTCCTCCGCCAGCACCAGCCTTTACGACGGCCTTACGGAGCTCCCCGGGCTCGCTGCAAACCGGGGCCGCGCCGCGGGACTCGCGGCAGGCCGTGGCGACTTGCAGGAGCGGGGTCGAGAGGGCCGCTGTCCGGAAGGTCCCATCGCGCTGGATCACACCGGCGGCGACGATCCGGTTCGAGGCGTCCCGGAAGACCATGCGGCTGCCGGGCTGGGCGGGCTGCGCGACCCGACCGGTCACCGTGCCGTCGTCAGCCTGGGAGAACTGCAACATTTGGCCGCCAGGAACTTTGCCCAGGCCCACGCCTACACTCTTGATGCCGACAGACTGCTGCGGCTTCTTCACGATGATGTCGATGCCCTTGACGTCTTGTGCGCCCTCCGCCGCAACCGGATCCGTGCCGATCGGGGCCCCGGGGTTTCGGATCGGCGTGCAGGGCGGACGCTGGCCCGGCGGGCAGGGCTGGGGCGCGGGCTCGACCTGTCGCGCAACGAGCCGGACGGGACGCACTTGTCCCCGATCGACGACGGCCATGGCGGAGCCACAGACGTTGGCAGGCTTAGGCACTAACGGCTTGAACGGGGGGTCGTCCACGGGCAACTTTGGGAGGGTTGTTGGGTCTATCGGCAGAAGCTCGTATTTGAAGCGTTCATCCTCGCAACCTCCGCCGCTGTCATCGCCTCCTCCCTTGACGGACGCGAGGACGGGGATGTCGGCGGTTCCGTTGGGGTAGAGGATGATGGCGAGCTGGGCGCCGGTGGCGGGATCAGTCATCCACGCCCGCGTCGGGGCCCTGACCCGCGGGCTGCCGGGGTCCAGTCGGATGCGCATCAGCATGGCCGGCTGCTGTGACGCTCCCGAATCAAACCCTTGCGTCACTGCCCCTCGGGGGGCCGTGGGGAGCCGTTGCTGCGCGCCGGCCGGCGGGGTTGCAACGAGCAAGACAACAGCAAACGCCATCGATCCGTTCAATCGCCAATGAGCCACGAGGGCCTCCTGTCCGACCTAACCGTTGACCAGAATTTCCATTTTGGCCCCGGCACGGCCACAGTATACACCCGCGCTGCCCCGAATCCCACGTCTTTTCGCGCTGAATCCTGCGCATCGCCTCCGCGTCCGTCCTCTCACAGACGTTGATTGAGCGGGCTGAACGAAACTTCGGCCCGACCTTCTGCTGAACTGGTACGAAGAGTTCCGCGACCGCGAGCAGGACTAAGGGTCTAAGTCCCGCGAAACTAAACAACCACCGCCTGAAAGGCGGTGGGTTCATTTACGACTGAAAGTCGGCTTGCGGCTGAAGCCGCCTGAAGAAGCCCCGGCTCAGAGCCGGCTCAAGGCTTGGTGGGCGCTGTGATCTTGAATCCCTCCTCATCCTCGTCCCATTGCTGGCTCTCGATGTACTTCTTGATCGTTTCCTCGTCCACCGCGCCCACCGTCGCGCAGAAATATCCGCGCGCCCACAGGTGTTGCCCCCAGTATCGCTTCCGCAATTCCCCAAACTCATCTTGCAGCCGTCGTGACGACCTGCCTTTTACATACTGCACCAGCTTCGACGGTGCAAGCTACGGCGGAGTCGCTCCGCTCATCGGAGAGGATCTGGGAGAAAGCCACACGGGAGTGGTCGTCGATGGCGACGTGCACGAATTCCCAGCCGGCGCCGCGGCAGCGGTGGGATTTGTCGGAGGTGACGCGATGACCGGCGCGCTGGAAGCGGCCGAGCTTCTTGATATCGAGATGTAACAGATCGCCGGGTGCGGGGTGTTCGTAGCGGCGCACGGGCGGGGCGGGTTCGAGATCGCGGATGCGGTTGAGGCCGGCGCGGCGCAAAATGCGGCTGACGGTGGCCTGAGAGACTCCGACACGAGTGGCAATGCGGTAGCCGGCCCAACGTTGTCGGCGCAGAGCAACGACACGGGCCGCGCTGGGCGCAGCAGTGCGGCGCGGGCTGCGAAGGGGGCGTGAGGAGCGGTCGACGAGACCGGCCTGACCCTCAGCCCGAAACCGCGCGAGCCATTTGCGTACGGTTCGCTCTGAGACGCCACAGGCCGCCGCGGCGGCCTGTGCGTTCTCCCCACCGAGGACGCGGCGAACCAACAGGGCTCGACCTTTCGGTGTCAATCGTGCATTCTGATGGATGTTCATTCGGTCTCTCCAAGGTTGCTGTTGTGGGATAACTCCAGCTTCCTTGGTCCGGGACCGAATGAACAACCTATTGAAAGGTCACAGCTAGATCCTACCCTGTCGGCCAGGGTAGAACCAGCGGCCTGGAGAAGGGTGTACGAAGGCCCGCCTCGGAAACTTAGCGCAGTCAACTCCCGGGGGGAATCAGATAGACGTCCTGCCGTCTACCGGATGCGCTCCGCGATACGTGGGCGAAGTTCTGAAACGATGTACTAAGGTAGTCGTTGGCCGTGATCCCGGCCGGAATGAACGGCCTTAGGGAGGTCACGATGAGTTGTATGCTCGGGAGATTTTTAGGCTCCGGTGGCCCGCTTGTGTGTCTCGTGCTGTGTTTGTGGTGCCATCCTCGGCTGTCGGCGGCGGATGAGCCGGCGAAGACCCCTCCTTCGATTGAAAAGAAAACGGAGGGCATGACCCGCCACGACGGCTTCTTTCCCTTCTATTGGGACGAGACTGCCGGCAGGATTTGGCTGGAGATTCCAAACCAGCGCGGGGAGTTTCTCCATTCGCAGTGGCTGGCCACAGGATTGGGATCGAACCCGGTAGGCTTGGACCGAGGCCAGCTCGGCGGTACGCGGGTTGTGCGGTTCGAACGCGTCGGGCCGAAGATCCTGTTGGTCGAACCGAACCAGCGCTATCGGGCGGAGTCGGATAGCGCCGCGGAGCGCCGCGCCGTTGAGGAATCGTTCGCGCAATCGGTGATCTGGGGCGGAACCGTGGCGGCTGAATCGGAGGGTCGCGTCCTGGTGGACCTCACTGGTTTCCTGCTGGCTGATCGGCACGGCGTCGTCGATCGGCTCAAGCAGCGGAAGCAGGGCAACTTCAGCCTAGACGCGAGCCGTAGCGCGCTGTACCTGCCGCGATCGAAGTCCTTTCTGAAGAACACGGAATTTGAGGTGACGCTGACGTTTAGCGGCAATGAGCCCGGGAGGCATGTCAATCAGACGGCGCCAACACCCAAGTCAGTCACGCTACGGCAGCATCACTCGTTGATCGCGTTGCCGGAGCCCGGTTATCAGCCGCGCGGGCACGATCCGCGGGCGGCCTCGTTTGGCCCTACGTTTGCCGACTATGCGGCGCCCTTGGACGAGCCGATCGAAAAGCGGTACATCGCGCGTCACCGGCTGAAGAAGAAAGATCCCTCGGCGGCGGTTTCCGAAGCCGTGGAGCCTATTGTGTACTACCTTGACGCGGGCGTGCCGGAGCCGGCGCGTTCGGCGCTGCTCGATGGGGCGAGGTGGTGGAACGAGGCGTTCGAGAGCGCGGGATACCGGGATGCTTTTCGCGTCGAGCTGCTGCCTGAAGGCGCGGATCCGTTGGATGTCCGCTACAACATCATTCAATGGGTGCATCGCTCGACGCGGGGATGGTCTTACGGGACGTCGATTGCTGATCCGCGAACGGGCGAGATTCTCAAGGGTGTTGTGACGTTGGGGTCGCTGCGGGTGCGCCAGGACCGGCTGCTATTCGAGGGCCTGATGGCGCCCTTTCCGGCGGCGGAGCGACTCGCTTCGCTGGATCCGGCGACGTCGACGGTTGAGGTGGCGTTAGCGCGTCTGCGGCAGCTTTCGGCGCACGAGGTAGGACATACGCTGGGGTTCGCTCACAATTTCGCTGCGAGTAGCTATGGCCGCGCTTCCGTGATGGACTACCCGGCGCCGCAGGTTAAGATCACTGACAGCGGTAAGCTTGATTTGTCGGACGCTTACGGCGTGGGCATCGGTGAGTGGGACAAGTTTTCCGTTCAGTACGCCTATTCTGATTTCCCTCAGGGAACGGATGAAGGGGCCGCACTCGGGGAGTTGGTTCGCGACTCGATCGATCGCAAGTTACTCTTTGTCCCGAACTCGGGGATTGAAGTTCATCCGCTGGCCAGCATGTGGGATAACGGCGAGGACCCGATCGCTGAGTTCAAGCATGTGATGCAGGTGCGGCGGGTCGCGCTCTTGCGCTTCGGTCAGGAGAATATTCCCGAGGGCCGGCCGCTGTGGGATCTGCAATCGACGCTGGTGCCTCTGTATCTCCACCACCGCTATCAGGTGCTTGCGACGGCGAAGATGCTCGACGGAGTGTACTTCCAATATGCGGTTCGCGGCGACGGCCAAATACCTGTGGAACGTGTTGCCCCGGCCCGTCAACTAGAAGCGCTCAGGGTCCTGCTAAGAGCCGTGCAGCCCGCCGAACTGGCCCTTTCGAAGAACATTCGCGACCTGATTCCGCCTGTGTTGGCGTGGGAGACGAGGGATGAGCCGTTTCCATCGCGTCAAGGGAATCTGTTCGATCCGCTGGCGGCGGCGGAGATTGCGGCGGATCTCACGGTGAGCGCGGTGCTCAATACGAAGCGCGCGGTCCGGTTGGTAGCGCAGCATAGCCACGATTCTCGGAACCTTAGCTTGGAGCAAGTCATCGTTCAGCTCCTCGCGGCGACTTGGCGGCGGGCCTCGTCTGACGATGCCTACGAAGCGGCTGTTCAACGTGCGGTGGATTGGTTGGTCATCAGGCGGCTGGAGGATCTAGCGACGGACGGGGGTGCGAGCGAAGAGGTGCGGGCGATTGCATCCTCGAAGTTGCGCGGGCTTCTTGCGCGAGTCCCCGGCATGACGAACCGTCCCGCCGCGCATCGCACCGCTGCCGCGGAAGAGATCGAACGATTTTTGAGTCGGCCGCATGCGCCCGCCGTGGGACCGAGGAAGTTGACGACACCGCCGGGAAGCCCGATCTAGCGGTAGGCGCCGGGGTGGGACGCGGCGGTTGAGCTCCGTAACGAAATAGCGCCCTAACCTCAATCCTCTTCACTTAAGAACCCTCACGCAGGCCGCAAAGTCGATGCGGAGGCGCGGCAACGCGCCGCGTGGTCGCAGCTTGTAGCCACTCATTTTGCGCTTAACCCCGCGCGGACGCTGCATGCCGCGGCTCGACCGCACGCGCTCCTGCAGCAGCTCCGCCAAAACCCCCTTATGAAACTTGCGTTTGTCCTGAGGGGGGAATCGCGACCGCTTGGGCCATCTTGCGTCGCACCACCCGCACCGCGTGCAGGTAGGAGAGGCGATCCGGATCTTCGTCGGCCTCCAAGGCGGCTTCGTGCAGCAGCCCGCGGATCGCGAAATGCGCCATCAGTAAGCCGTAAAATTCCTGGCGCACCAACTCCGGCGTCTTGCTGCGCAACACCATGCGCGCCCCGCGCAAATGCGTCTTGAGCTCGTCAAGCGCGCTTTCGATCTCCCAGCGTTCGCAGTACAGCGCCGCCAGTTCCACAGCCGGCGCTTGGGAGGGATCGAGGATCGTCGTCACCAGTCGATAGAAGGGCTCGGCATGCTCGACGCCTTCGAGACGATACTCGATCACGCGCACCGGCAGCGGGTTGCGGCGCTTGCGCCAGTCGCCTTCCGAAGCGTAGATCGCGCTGCGGTAGGAGCCGTCCGCAAAGCGCTCGAGCACTTCCAAGCGCAGATGCTTCTTAGCCCGCCACAGCAGTTGCGCGCCCGTCTGGCGTGCTTGCCGCCACAGCTGGTAGCCGAGGAAGTTGCGGTCGGCTAAGCACAACATATCCTTCTCGAGTGCCGGCAACACCTGTTTGGCGAGCGTGATCTCACCCCTCGCGCAGGGACCCATGCGGCTGGCGAACAGTACATGGGTGCCGTTTTCCAGCAACGAGACAAAGCGCAGCTGAGGAAACGCGCTCGCTCCCCGCGACGCACCCGGATAGCCGAACGCCGTGCGGTTGGCGGCCTGATCGGCCACATCGAGCGTCGAGCCGTCGAGCGAAACCAAGCGCCATTCCCGATAGAACGATCCGCGCGTCTTTTTCGTCGCCAACGGTCGTATCAACTCATCATGCAGCCGCTCGACCGGCTCCACCCCCAATCGCGAACGGGCTTGCGAGATCCCCGAATCGCCCGCCACCTTGAGGGGCGTCGCAGGGTCCTGCAGCCACTGTAGTCCTTCCAGCAGACAACGCAGCACCTCGCGGTAGGACGACTGCATGAACAGCGCCAGAGCGATGACGTAGTAGACCATCACATGCGCTGGCAAGTCCCGTTGTCGCCGCGAGGCCCGCCCGCAGTCCCGCAACACACGATCGATCTTGTGACGCGGGAACCAGCGCGTGATCACTCCCAGGCTGATGTAGTCGGTAATACGGCTGCCTGCCGGCAGCGCTGCTCTCGTTCGTGCCATCTGTGGCCTCCTGTGCTCTAAAAACAGAATGCCACAAGAATGTTCTAAAGTGAAGAGTATTGGCGCTAGCCTGCTTTTCTCACCGCCTGGCGGCCAAAGCACGCGATGGGCCCGCCACGACTTCGTTGCGCTTGCTTGCCGTGACGAACGTACCGCCAAGTACGCCCCGACATACCAAGGCCAGGGCGCCAAGCGGCTCGCGCCTCGTCCTGACGGGTCTCTCACGCACTTTGTCTCGCCATGTGGTGAGATAAGCAGGCTAGACTAGCTCGGAAGAAAGATGATCGATCGGCGAGAATTCGTGGGAAGCCTGGCGGGACCGGTGCTGAGTCTCCCGCTCTCGGCTCACGCCGCTGAGAATCCACCGAAACCGCTTGCCGAAACCCACTTTCCCAGCCGTTTGCACCAGTTTGTCTGGCGCAATTGGGAGCTGGCCAATTTGGACCGGATGGCCCGGGTCGGCGGCGCCTCACCTGCGCAAGTCAGTGCCATCGGGCGATCCATGGGGCTGCCCGGCAAGCCGCGGCTGACCAATGATCAACTCAGGCGCATCTACATCACCGTCATCCGCCAGAATTGGCATCTGCTGCCGAACGAACAATTGATCGATCTGCTCGGCTGGGATCGCGACAAGTTCGAGTTCACACTCAAGGAAGACGATTTTCTGGATCATAAGCTTGGGCCGAAGCCCGCGTTAGACCGTGTCGTCTATCGTGAGCCGACGGAAGCCGAACAGGCACGCTCCGCTGAGATCCGCGAAACGATAGCAGCGCAACTCGACAACGCCGATGCCGGCCAGGAGCCCCCATTCCGTTTCATCGAGCGCTTGACCGCACCGAACGTACCGCGACCCGCCGACCCCTTGGCTCGACCCGCGGAAGGCCAGGTCAATGTTTCCGGTTGGTCCGTCAGCAGGGGGTTCCCGGACCTGGAAGCCCGTCTGGGGCAGGCCATCGGCCCGGCGGTCGCGGGTTCGAGTGGCGGAACGATTCACCTGGGGTTGACCGCATCGCCCGCCTACACCGGCGAAGCATTTCGTGTCGAGATCGAAAGCAATCGCGTCCAACTCGTCAGCGGTACGATCGAGGGCCTTCGGCAGAGCGTATATTTCCTGCTCGATCAGATGGAGGAGAACGGCGGCCCGTACATCATGCCGGGCGAGCACGAGCGCCAACCCACCGTCGATCTTCGTTATCTCTACTCGTACTTCGCGCTGTACGGCGACCCGCTGCTCGAACCCGACCTCGACCCGTTCCCCGGCGCCTATCTTGACCGGCTCGCGCGGCTCGGGATCAATGGCGTCTGGATGCAGGGCGTGCTCAGTACGCTGGCCCGCTCAGAGGCCTTTCCCGAGTTTGGAGATCGTTGTGAAGAACGCCTTGTCAACCTGCGCAAACTCGCCCAACGTGTCCGCGGACACGGGATGAAGCTGTTCTTGTATCTCAACGAGCCGCGGGCCCAGCAACCTGAGTTCTTCCGCAACCGCCGCGGCATGCGCGGGTCCGATCGGATGGGCTTTCGCGCCATGTGTACATCGGTCCCGGTCGTCCGGCAATGGATCACCGACAGCGTCTCCCACGTTTTCGAACAGGCGCCTGAGCTCGGCGGCGTTTTCACGATCACGATGTCGGAGAATCTCACCAACTGCCACTCAAAGTTCCGGCCGGAGTCGTGTCCGCGCTGCTCGAAACGGTCCGCTGCGGCCGTCGTCGGTGAAGTACTCGAAGCGATCCACAGCGGCGTGCGGCGATCGAGCCAACAGGCGGAAGTCATTCATTGGGATTGGGGTTGGCGTGACGGCATGGCCGAGGCGCTGATCCCCAAGCTCCCGAAGGACGCGCGCCTGCAGAGCGTGAGCGAATGGAGCATTCCCGTCGAGCGCGGCGGCGTCAAGAACGTCGTGGGTGAGTATTCGATCTCTGTCGTCGGCCCCGGCTCGCGGGCAAAAAAGCACTGGGCTCTCGCCCGCAAGGCCGGCATCCGGACACAGGCCAAGACGCAGTTCAACAACACCTGGGAAATCTCGGCGGTCCCTTACATTCCGGCGCCGAATCTGATCGCGCGCCATTGCGCCGGACTGCGCCGAGAGGACGTCAGCGGCTTGCAGGTTTCGTGGACGTTGGGTGGCTACCCGTCCCCCAATCTCGAAGTCGCGAAGGAGTTCTACTTTTCACCCCAGCCGTCGGAGGACGAGGTGCTTGCGCGCGTCGCACGCAGGCGTTACGGAGCCGCGGCCGCGCCCGGCGTCGTCGAAGCCTGGACACAGTTCAGCCGAGCCTTCGAGGAATTCCCTTACGGCGTCGCCATCTACATCATTCCCACGCAGCACGGGCCGGCAAACTTGCTGCGCCTTGAATCGAGCGGCGTCCCGGCCTCGATGCTGCTGTTCCCTCAAGACGACTACAAACGCTGGGCCCGCGACTATCCGCCCGGAGTAGTCGAGTCTCAGTTCAGCAAGCTGTCGAACCAATGGGAACAGGGTCTACCCCTATTTCGCCATGCGCTGAAGAGAGTTTCGGCAGGCCGCCAAGAGCAAGCTGACGAGGACCTCGCGATTGCCGAAACCTGTTTTGTACACTTCCGTAGCGTTGCGAACCAGCTTCGCTTCTACATCGCTCGCGATGACCGGCCGGGACCGGAACGAATCCGGCGTATGCGGGCGGCGATTGAGGACGAAATCCGGCTGGCACGTCGCTTGTATGGCCTCGCACGGCGCTACTCCGTGATCGGCTACGAAGCTACGAATCACTACTACTACCGTCCGCTCGATTTAGCTGAGAAAATCATCCAGTGTGAACACCTGCTCGGCGAGCTGAAGGTTTAGTGCCAACCATTCCGGTCAACAAAAAAGGCTTTTGGGCCTTAGGGATTGTCGTCGTCCTGCTCGTAGTTGACACCTTCATCCATTTTCACGACATGTATACGCTCGTATTGTGGGCGATGGCAGCCGGGGCCATGGCCATCGCTGTGAACTGGCGCGGGTGGGTATTCGCATTGGGACTGTTTGCGTTGGGCACCTATTGGTCGAGTCTGGATCAACTGGGTTGTTCGGGTTTCTGGCGCACACATTACCTCATTGCCAAGGCCGCGGGACATCTGCCGGAGCTGTCTTGGGACGACGTCTATCGCGCCTCATTCTCGAACGAAGAGTGTCCCACCGACGAAGACTTCGCGTTCGACATCGAGCAGATTGACGAAGAAGAGGTCGATCATCAGAAAGTTCGGCGGTACCGAACCCCTGTCGGCGACTTCTGGACCCCAGGTGAGGGTCGCCAGACACTCGCCTGGCTGCTCTGGGAGATCTATGAGGACAAGGTCTATCAGGGCCACACGGTTGAGATTAGTGAGGGCGATACGGTCATTGATTGCGGCGCTCATGTCGGAGTCCTGACTCGCTACGCACTTGACCGGGGGGCGCGCCGCGTGATCTCCATCGAGCCCGACCCGGCGAACATCTTGTGTTTGCGGCGGAACTTTTCCAAGGAAATTGCCGCCGGGACCGTCACCGTGATCGAGAAAGGCGTGTGGAACGAAGCAGCCGAGATCCAATTCGAACACGACGTGCATGATTCCTCACCGCACACCTTTCACCATCAACCTAACGCGGAAGTCGAACTGACTTCCATCTCCGTTGTACCTCTCGATCAGATCGTCTCCGAGCTGGGTATCGACAGGGTCGACTTCATTAAGATGGATATTGAGGGCGCCGAGCGGGAGGCGCTGGAAGGGGCCCAAGCCACCCTAAGGCGCTTCCGGCCGGAAATGGCTATCTGCACGTATCATCTGGACGACGATCCGCGGGCCGTTCGCGCGGTCGTGGCGCAAACGGGCGTCCCCTACGATATTCACGCCCGACTCCTTACCGTCGCGCACAAGCAGGTGCAGCCCAAGGTACTGTTCTTCCGCGAGCGGGCTGTCGGGAGCAGCACCCAAAACCGTTGAACTACCCACCGTGAATCGTGACTTTGCGCACCATTACGTCCCAAAACCAGGCGCCGAATAGGGTGAGCACCCCGACCCAAAAGTATTGGACAGCCAGCGTTTCGTAGATCTCGATTCCATTGAGCTTGCCGAGATAGATGCGTAGGGGTGTGTAAGCCACGTGCTGGAACGGCAGGTATGACAGAACCTTCTGTGCCTCGGCCGGGAACATCGTCATCGGAACGAGCAACCCTGAGAGCAGCTCAGATACGAAATACTTGGCTCGCAGCAATCCGAGGATTGATTTCATCCGGATCGCGAAGGTGCCCACGATGAAGTTCAGCGCGCCCGTCAGTAAAATACTCGCCCCGAGCGACAACAAGAACAATGTGAAGTGGGCCGCGCTCGCCGGACCTTGCACCGGGAAGACGAGCGAAATCAACACGCCGGCGGGCAAGGTCAGCATCACGAGCCGGAAGCATGCTTCACCCAGCGCGCGGCCCATTTGCATTGCCTGGATGCTGACCGGCTTGAGCAGTGACAGGGCGATCTTTCCCTCTAAAACCTCGTGCGAAATGTTTTGGTCAATGTTGTTGAAGTAAACTGACCGGATCACCCAGCCGACTGAAACGTACGTGACCATCTCGTCGAACGTGAATCCCGAGGCGAAGTTCGGGTCGCTCGCGTAAAGGGCCTTCCAGATGAAGTAGTAGACCGTGACGTTGATGAGGTAGGTCACGATCCCGGTGTAGTAGCGCAGCCGGAACGCCATGATATTGACGAACCCGATGCGCGAAAATTCGAGCAGGTGACCGATCCTGAGCGGCCATACGGCGGAAGCCGTCATCGCCGTTGCAGCTCGAGGATCGTGCTGCCGGTATAGATGCGCTTAACGATGCCTTCGATCGACTCGGCCTCAATGATAATGTCGCGGATCTCAGCCACTCCGACAGCGTGGCGAATCACATCGCCCGACGTATACTCTTCGCGGTCGAACGACAGCCGGTAAGTAAGTTCGTCGACGCGCTTCTTCTCGACGCCCGGCAAGCTGAACTTCTCCATCGCCGCGCCCTGTGAAGCATCTTTCAGCTCAAGCGTGATCTGCGTCTGCCGCCACAGCAGGCGCTTTAGCTCGTCGAGAGGCCCGTCGAACAGGATACGGCCCCGGTCGATAATCATCAGCCGCTTGCACAGCTCTTCGATATCCGAGAGGTCGTGCGTCGTGAGCAGAATCGTTGTTCCGTAGTCCTGATTGACCTCTTTGAGGAACTGCCGGATGTTCTCTTTCGCGAGCAGATCAAGTCCGATCGTTGGTTCGTCGAGAAACAGTAACGGCGGGTTGTGGATCAGCGCCGCCACCATGTCGCAGCGCATGCGCTCACCCAGACTGAGTTTGCGGACGGGCTGATTGAGGTAACGGTTGATCTCGAGGATTTCGTCAAAGCGTGCCATGCGGGCTTTGTAGTCCGCGTCGCTGACGTCGTAGATACGCTTCAGCAGCCGGAACGATTCGACAACAGCGATGTCCCACCAAAGTTGGGTGCGCTGACCGAAGACGGCGCCGATCGTCCGGGTGTAGGCCATGCGGTCGCGGTAAGGCACGTAGCCGTTCGCACGCACCTGTCCTGAGGTCGGCACAAGGATGCCGGTGAGCATTTTGACGGAAGTGGATTTTCCCGCGCCGTTCGGGCCGATGTAGCCCACCATCTCGCCCGGCGAAATCGTGAATGATACGCCGTCGACAGCACGCAACGAGGTGTACTCGCGAGAAAAAAGGTCACGGACCGCGCCCGAAAGCCCCTCTTTGCGCTTGAATGTGCTGAATTCTTTGACGAGGTCGACCGCCTCGACCTGCCCAACCATGGCGATTCATTCTAGCACTGCGCAACGGATGGGGCGGAACGGAAAGATCTGGCCGGGCCGCTGACGAGCCTTGTGCTAAAGTGAAAAAACTATGGCGATCCCGAACACAAAACGGTACCGGATCAAGAACCCCAACGGGGCCGACTACGCCACGGTCGTTGCCGTGTTGCCCAAGGGGGCCGACGTCAACGCCTATCTCAAGGATGCCACGCAGCGCTTCGACTGGAAAGCCTGGGACGAGATGAAGGCATCGCAGAGCAAGGTCCGTGTCGGTCAGCAGAAGCAGCGAAAACGCTAGCCGCCAACTCCCGCAACGGCATTCCCCGGAAATCCCGAAGTCAGCCTACAGGCGTGCTTGCAAGTTTTTCAGCGCGAGGATGGCTGCTTGCGCGACCTCGCTGTTGGGGTCGTGTGTCAGCTTTTCCAGGTGAGCCATGCTTTCCTTGGTGCCGTTGATCGAAACGATATAGGCAATGTGCCTCTTCTGGTCATTCGAGCCGGTCGCTAGCGGTCGGTAGAACTCGTTCAGGATGGCCTCGTCGCGTGACAGTTCGGTAAGGAAGGGTCGCGCTTCGAGGCGGTGGAAGCTCGAGTTCAGGCCGTCGTAGAGGTATGTCAGGAAGCTCAAGTCCCCGAGGCTCGCCGCCGCGAACGCCATCGAGAGGCGTCCCGACTCGCTCTTCTCCCTCGCGAAGGCATCCAAGACCGCTTGCCGGTCCTCCTGGTTCCCCAGGCGCCCGAGACCCTCTGCCGCGGCGGCGCGTAGTTGCTTATCGCGGTCCCGCAGGTACCTCTGAAAGAGGGGCCGCTGTTCGGGATCGCGCAGCTTGGCGAGTGCGATCAGCGACTGCCGGCGTATGCCTTTCTTCGGACTGCTCTTGATCAGGTTGGTCAAGTCCGGGATCGACTCTTTGACCTGCAACTGCCCCATTGTTCGTACCGTCTCGAACTGTACGTCCTCATCCAGATCGCGCAGCAGGAAGACCATTTCGGGGCCGACGCTTGGCTCGCCAATCTTGCGAATCGAGCGGACGCACTCCCTGATGATCGTGCTGTCCCGCGACCGTAGGCCTTGCACGAGCTGCGGAAGGCCGGTCTTGCCTCGCAGAACGCCGACCGCCCGGGCGGCGTTGGCGCGAGATTCCATGCTGGTCCCGCCGGTAATCAACCGGGCGATGGCTCGGATCACGTCACGCGACACCTGGCTCTGTACATAGGCGTCCACGACCTTCGGTTCAGGTTTCGAAAAACGACCCTTCACACTGGAGCCGAAGGTCTTGAGCGCGGCGGTCCAACCCGTCTTCACGTAACCGGGATAATAGAAGTTCACCAACCCATCAGTGGCCATGCCTTGGATCTCGGGCGTCGCGTCCCGCGTGGCCTGCATGAGCGGCTCCAAACTATGCCGCGTACCCAGCCGCAGGATGGCCCCGGCCGCTTCCGCCCTGACGTCCGTCACCGGATCATCGAGCAGCTCAGCGAGGGCCGGGATGTCGTCGGAGGTACCCTCTTTGCCGACCTTTTCGGCAGCGGAAGCGCGACGCTTCGGGTCAGGGTCTTTGAGAAACGCGACTTGAGCCGAAAGCGCGAGCGAAAGAAAGGGAATCAGAACCAACCGGGCCCAGCGGAAAGGCAGCTCGGATCGCTTCATGAAAATCCTCCTGTTACGCGGGGTAGGGTGAGATAGGATCAGCAGCGGACGAAAACCCGGGTACTCATTATACGTATTCGAGTTCGACCTTCTTCGTGATGAGACCCGCATCAAAGCCCATTGCGAGCAGTTTGCGTGCCGATTCAAGCACTTCCGGGGCCATATCGGTTGTATGGTGGTTCACATACATGCCGACGAAGGTCTCGGCCGTCGCCTCGTCGAGACCGCGGGAAAACTCCATTGCGTAGCGCAGGGCTTCGTCACGATTGTCCAGCGCATAGCAAATGCTGGCCCGCAGGCAGTCTACGCACTCCTTCTGAATCTCCCGTGAGAAGCTGCGCAGAATGGCGTTGGCGCCCAAGGGCAACGGCAATCCGTGCTCTTCTTTCCACCAAACGCCCAGATCCACGACACGATGCAGTCCGCTTCGGTCGTACATTAGCTGGCCTTCATGGATGATCAAACCCGCATCGACGGCGCCCTCCTGGACGCGGTCTTGAATCTGGTCGAACGGAACGACGACGGCTTCGAAATCCGGCTCGTAGAGCCGCAAGGCGAGGTAGGCGGTCGTTTGGAGTCCCGGCACGGCGACCCTCTTCCCCTTGATCTCGGCGGGCGTGAGGACCCGCTTGGAAACGACCAGCGGACCGTACCCATCGCCTACGCTCGAGCCGGGCGACGTAAGGATGTACTTGTCCGCCACGTAAGGGTAGGCATGGTAAGAGATGGCGGTCATCCCAAAGCGGCCTTCTTTAGCAGCTTCGTTCAACGTCTGGATATCACTCAACTGATGCTCGAAACGAACCAATGACGAGCGCACCTTTCCGGTCGCGAGACCATAGAACATGAATGCGTCGTCAGCATCAGGACTATGAGCCACCGTCACGTTCTGAAGCGCAGATTCCATATCGTTTTCCACCCCGACCACCCACTCAACGCAGCGACCGCTGATAGAATCAGAGCGCGAGACTCCCCGGCTCTCCGAGCCCACCTTCACTGCGGCCTGGGGATGGGACACCCGGCGGATGACCGGGCTACTTTGCTACTTTAGCAGACTGCCCGGCGTCTCCTGGACGCCGAATCGCAGGCCCCCGTCACGACGAGACTTATGCCCGAAAACAGCTCTCCACAGGTCATTGCAGGCGTTGCCGATCTGATGTTTACCTCAAAGATCGCTGAAACAGCTCGCCATGTCGGCGTTTCCGTCGGCTTCGCCGGCAACCGGGAAGTCTTGCTCAGAAAGACAAACCCCGCGCCTTCGTTGATCATCCTCGACCTGAACTTGGAGGCGCTCGACCCGGTTCAACTCGTTCGCGATCTGAAAGTTGATCCGCGTACGGCGCAAGTCCCCGTAACCGCCTACGTCAACCACGAATGCACCGACTTGATCGAGGGCGCCAAGGAAGCGGGTTGTGACGCCGTGCTGACCCGCGGCGCGTTTTCTAGCGGCTTGCCGGAGATACTGGCGCAACACCGCTGAAGGTAGGCGCCTAACCGCCGAAGGTTTGCGTCAGGCGCGCCAGTTCTTCGAGCTTCGAGAGCGCCCGGCCTCTGTCAATCGACTCAGTGGCCAAATGCACGCCCGCTACGAAATCTTCGGCCTTCCCGGCGGCCACTAGCGCCGCCGCGGCATTCGCCAGCACGATATCCCGCTTTGCCCCAGGTTGCCCGCCTAGGATTTGTTTGAGAATCGCGGAGTTCGTTTGGGCATCACCGCCCCTTAGTTCCGTCCCCGCGGCCACAGGTAGACCAAAATCCTGGGGATCGACTTCGCGCTCGGTGACCTGGCCACCTTTTACTTCCGCTACCTGAGTCGTCCCCGTAGTCGTGATCTCATCCAATCCATCGCTGCCATGAACAACGAACGCACGGGCAGCCCCAAGGCACGCGAGCGCCCGCGCTATCTGCCCGACCCGCCCACCGTCGAACACGCCAATGACCTGCGCCGCCGCTCCCGCCGGGTTCGTCAGCGGACCCAGTAGATTGAACACCGTGCGCATCTTCAGTTCCGCCCGCACCGGTCCGGCATGCTTCATCGCGGTATGGATCGCGGGCGCGAACAGGAATCCGATCCCGACTTCGTCAATGCAGCGCGCCATCTGCTCCGGCGTCAGAGCAACTTTCACTCCCGCCGCTTCCAGCACATCAGCGCTGCCGCAGCGGCTTGAAATCGAGCGATTCCCATGCTTCGCCACGGGCACGCCCGCGCCGGCCACCACGAACGCACTGACGGTCGAAATGTTGAATGTCTGGGCGCCGTCGCCGCCCGTCCCGCAGGTGTCGACCAGTGATGAACCCGGTGTCTCGCAGGGAACCGGGGCCGCGGCGGATCGCATCGCACGCGCAAAGCCGACGATCTCGTCCACCGATTCGCCCTTCATCACGAGCGCCGTGAGCAACGCCGCGGTCAGTGCCGGTGAAGACTCGCCGCCAAGGATCTCCCCCATCACCGCCACCGCTTCGGCCTCGGTCAAGTCCTCGCGCCGCACCACTTTGTGCAGCGCTTTTCGAACGGCAACCATGAAGTTTGCGCTCCTTTGAAACGATCTTCTATGATGAGGGTCTTCGTCCTACGCGTTTCGCCCCGATCCTAACACGCGTCTACCGATTGCATGAAAATCCACGAGTACCAAGCTAAGGGCGTTCTGCGCCAATTCAAGGTCCCTGTCCCGCGCGGTGAAGTCGCCTTCACTGCCGACGAGGCGCGCCAGATCGCCGAGAAGCTGGGCGGACGCGTTGTCGTGAAGGCGCAGATTCACGCCGGCGGACGTGGCAAGGGGGGCGGCGTCAAGTTGGCCGACAACCCCGATCACGCGAAGGAACTTGCCGGGCAGATCATCGGGATGACTCTTGTCACCCACCAAACCGGTCCCGAGGGGCGGCTCGTGAAGCGTGTGTTGATCGAGGAAACGTTGCCGATCGAGCGTGAGTTGTACTTGGGAATCGTTCTCGATCGCAAGCTCGAAAGGCCCGTATTGATGGCTTCATCCGAGGGCGGCATGGACATCGAAGAAGTCGCCGCCAAGACGCCCGAGCTCATCCTCAAGGAAACCATCGAGCCCGGTATCGGATTGATGCCCTTCCAGGCGAGGCGGCTCGCCTTCGGTATGGGCATCACCGGGGACGCCGTCAAGGGAGTAGTCAGCGCCATGATAGCCCTTGCCAAAGCGTACGGGGCGACGGACGCCAACCTTCTTGAGATCAACCCTTTCGTTATCACCACGGACGCCCGGGCCGTGGCGCTCGACGCCAAGATGGATTTCGACGATAACGGCATGTTCCGGCATCCCGATCTGACCGAACTGAGAGACCTCGACGAGGAAGACCCGCTCGAAACCGACGCCTCGAACTTTAGCCTCAACTACATCAAGCTCGACGGCAGCATTGGCTGTATGGTCAACGGCGCCGGCTTGGCAATGGCCACGATGGACATCATCCAGCATGCCGGCGGAAGTCCGGCGAATTTTCTCGACGTAGGCGGCGGGGCCGATGCCGACCAGATTAAGAACGGCTTCCGTATCATCCTTTCGGACCCCAATGTCAAGGCGATCATGATCAACATCTTCGGCGGCATTCTGCGGGTTGATGTGCTCGCCGAGGGTGTCGTCGCCGCCGCCAAGGAGCTCGATATCAAAGTTCCGATCGTGCTACGTCTCGAGGGCACCAAGGTGGCCGAGGGCAAGAAGATCCTTGCGTACTCGGGGCTGAACTTCACCATCGCCGCCGACATGAAAGAAGCCGCCCAGAAGGCCGTCGCCGCCGCGAGCTGATCCGATCATGAGCATTCTCTTAGACGAAAATACGCGGATCCTAGTGCAGGGCTTCGGCCGCGCGGGCGCCTTCCACGCCCAACAATGCATCGACTACGGAGCCAAGATTGTCGGTGGCGTGCATCCCGGCAAAGGCGGTTCCGAGCAGGACGGCACGCCGATCTTCAACACCGTGCGCGAAGCTGTTGACGCCGTTCAGGCCACCGCATCCATCGTTTTTGTCCCCGCCGGCGGAGCAGCCGACGCCATTATCGAAGCGAAGGACAGCGGCCTCGATCTGGTTGTCTGCATCACCGAGGGTATTCCCGCACAGGATCTCGTGAAGATCAGCTTCGCGCTCAAGGGCAGCAGGACGCGTCTCATCGGTCCGAACTGCCCCGGCATCATCTCACCCGGCAAATCGAAACTCGGCATCATGCCGGGATACATTCATAAGCAAGGGAACGTTGGCGTCGTGTCACGCTCCGGCACCCTGACCTATGAAGCTGTCGGGCAGCTCACACCGCTCGGTATCGGCCAGTCGACCTGCGTCGGGATCGGCGGCGACCCGATCATCGGGACGAAATTCGTCGACGCCCTCAAGCTCTTCAACGAGGACCCCGACACGCACGCCGTCATCATGATCGGTGAGATCGGCGGCACCGCCGAGGAAGAAGCCGCCGCCTACATCAAGGAGCACGTCAAAAAGCCCGTAGCGGCGTTCATCGCCGGCCGCACCGCGCCTCCCGGGCGCCGCATGGGTCACGCCGGCGCGATCATTTCGGGCGGCAAGGGAACGGCCGCCGAGAAGGTCGCCGCGCTTGAAGATGCCGGCATCGCCGTCGCGCCGACGCCCGCCGACATGGGCTCCACGCTAGCAAGCCTCTTGTAGCAACCTGAGGCGCTCGACTCTGCTCCCCCAGCTAAGAGAATAAAATCATGGCAACTGAACGTACTTTCACCATCATTAAGCCTGACTCTACCGCCGCCGGCCACGTCGGCGAAATCATCACGGAACTCGAACGTGCCGGCTTCCGCATCCTGGCACTCAGAAAGCTCCATTTGACTAGAGCGCAAGCGGAAAGCTTCTATGCTGTTCACCGGGAGAGGCCCTTTTTCGAATCCCTCGTGACCTTCATGACGGAAGGCGAGATCGTCCCCATCGCCCTGGAGCGAGACAACGCCATATCCGCGCTGCGGGAATTGATGGGCCCCACGAATGCCTCCGAAGCGCCGAAAGAGACGATCCGCGGGAAGTTCGGAACCAACATTGAGCGCAATGCGATTCATGGTTCCGACGCGCCCGAGACCGCCGCTGTCGAACTCGCATTCTTCTTCAGTCAGCTCGAACTCGAGCGCTAACCCCAGCACGGGGTCCGACCCGACGCCGGGAATCGATCCTCTGAAAGGATGCGATCGGGTTGCAGGCGTTGGTGGGGTGCGGGCTCTGGTTTGTGTGGTTGGTGGCGTTTTCTTCCTCTTTGATGGCTCCTCGGGCGTAGCGATGCCTTGCTCTTGGGCGGACACCGGCCGGGGGTCGTTCTCGGGGATACCGATGCTGGCCGCCAGGGCAATGAAGAAGACGGTGCCCGCGAGGATAGTAACGAGCTCTCGCAGAACTCTTGTTCTTTTGATGTCGAGCGCGTGGGTCATCTGTTGGCCTTCTCGTACTGGGTTACTCGCTCGGTGAGGCCTTTTGGGGCAGCAGATTCTTCAGCACCCAGACTTCATGCTGCGCCTTGCCCGACCGGTAGGCAAAACGCCGATTATCAGGATGGACGTCACCCGTGGAGAAGTACGGTTTGTTGGCCGTCAGTTCTGTCTTGTGTGCCTCGCCGCTGTCGGCGTTAACCCGCCCAAAGTTCAGCCGTCTCGGGAGGTTGCTTCTGATTCAACCCGAACCGCTTCCACAACAGGATCTGTTTACCGTCGGGAGTCCACATCGGAAACCGGCCCATTCCTTCGGGGCTGCTCCAGCGCACCAATTCGATCGCACTACCGGTGCGAAGTTCGAAAGTGTATAAGACGGATTCATCTTCTCCTGCTCGAATCGCGGCCAGCCGCTGCCCGTCGGGAGAGAGGTGAAAGCGGGCCCAAGGTCCAGCGGGGAATCCGGGGATCTCGCGGCTCTCGCCGCTTGCGCGGTCATACCCAAATAGCCGTCCACTCTTCCAAAGCATGTAGTAGAGCGTCGCTCCATCAGGAGACCATTCGATCGTGTTGCTGAGAAAAGTATCCGACTCTTGGCCGATCAAGAGGGTTATCTGGCCGGTCTCGATGTCCACGTCCCAGATGCCTGCGCGGCCCTTTTGGTTTGTGCTGCGAACGGTAAGCCGGCCTCCATCCGGGAACCAGGCAATCGAGCCGACATAGCGAAGGTCCGCCGGTAGGACTCGCTCCGTGCCCTCTTGAATGGACTGTACAACGAACACCCCGTTCCGGCTTCCCATCGAACCTCTCTGGGAGACGTACGCGAGGCGTCGGCCATCGGGGGACCAGCTTGCAACGCTATTCGATCCGACGTAACGATCGACGGCAAGAACCGGCGAGCGCACCACTTTGCCGGTCTCAAAGTCCATCTCGGCCAAATGAATGTCTTTCACTCCGCCGCGTACGCCATAAAAGAATGTGCCATCCGAGCTGAAGCCCATCGGCTCTCGCACCGTCAGATCCGACCGCAGCAGGACCGGACTGCCGCTCGCCTGACCTTCCGAGACGGCTTGCGCCCACAGCCCCTCCTTCCCTCCACGATCGCTGGAAAAGAGCAGGTGCTTGCCATCGGGCGTCCAGGCAAGCGCCCGGTCGTTAGACGGGTGTTCCTCAAGCAATCTCTCCGAACTGCCGTCGGAGGCCAGTACGAAAATGTCTGTGCCTTCACTTTCCTTGGCGGACGCAAGCGTGTACCCGATATACCTGCCGTCCCGAGATAAAGCCAACTCTTGCGGCCCCTTCCAGTCGAAGGAGCGCAGGAATACGGCCTCGCCGTCGGCTAGAGAGATGATCGCGATCTGCCGGCTGCGATCTTCCCTTTCCACAGCGAGAAGAAGTCGCTTGCCGTCAGGAAACCAGGCCTGAGGATACAGCGCGTCTACATCGTCATTGTTGTAGACGACGCGAGGCTTCGCTCCGCCATCGACGTCGACCACGCGCAGATCCCGTGAAAAGGCTCCATCTTGTACCAACCGTAGGCAACCTGGCTGCCGTCCGGCGAGATGACGGAGGTGGTAGGAAAGGAGTCATCGTCCGAGTCCGGCTCGGCCAAGAACCTTGTCCGGCCATTTTCGAGATCGCGCAACGCAAGGCTTTGGGTATTCCAATGCGTGAAAGAGACATATCGGCCGTCGGGTGAAGGCGAGCCGGTGACATCGACGCCCGGCTCAGACCAGAGCTGCTGAGCGGTGAGTCCTCCCCCGGCGTCGGCGGCTTCGACCAGGGAATCGGCCGGGCTGAGGATCGGCCCCTGCTTGACCAGCCAGACGGCGAACACGAGACTCGCCAGCGCCCCGGCGGCGGGGACCAACCTTTTCCAGAAGGCTGGAGCGGCCGGGCTAACCTCGCCCTTGGGGCTGCGCGCTTGGCGCCAGGCATCGATCTCACTTGGATAGGCATAGACGCTCGATCGGCGGCCGGAGCGGTGGCGGCGGACGGGCAGCTTCTCGTCCTCTTCCCAGCGCCGCGCCGTGCGCTCGTCGCGGTCGAGATAGGCGGCGATCTCCTTCCAGGATTGCAGCGGTGTCTCGTTGGCTTCATTCGGTTGTGTCGGTTCCGTGGTCATTTGGGGTGCTCCGGACATGGCGTTGCGGTTACTCACGGCCCGAGACTACCGCCTCCTAAGAGTCGCGTCAATGGGCAGGGCCGGGGGAGAGAGAAATGTCCGTTCATGCCCGGATCAAAGCGTGGATTTGGGCTTATGGGCGTAGGGTGTTGAGATCCAGGTTACGGGCCGGGCGTTTCGATGAACTGCTCCAGCGCGGCTGTGATGTGTTCACAGGCACGCCCGTCGCCGTAGGGGTTTTCGGCGCGCGCCATGGAGTCGTAGTGGCCGGTGTCGTCTAAGAGGCGAAGACTTGCGCGGACGATTGCGTCGGTGTCGGTTCCGACCAATAGGCTGGTTCCGGCGGCGATTCCTTCCCGGCGCTCGGTCTTCTCTCGCATAACGAGAACGGGCTTGCCGAGTGAAGGCGCTTCCTCCTGGATGCCGCCGGAGTCGGTCAGAATGAAGTGGCTGCGCATCATCAGATCAA
The DNA here is from genome assembly GCA_965206655.1 of Bryobacterales bacterium. Lineage (GTDB taxonomy): Bacteria > Acidobacteriota > Terriglobia > Bryobacterales > UBA6623 > JAPPLB01. The sequence goes on from CBDBKC010000036.1 coordinate 441,924, forward strand.
CGAACGGAACATAAGCGACCGGGTCGATCAGATCAACGTTGGGTGCATCTCCGAGCAGGCGTTCAACCGGGTCGAGCACGTTCGGGTTGCGATGAACGGGGTAGACAACCTGGACATCCGGACGTGAGGCCAGCTTCCTCACAGCACGGCAGATCCGTTCGAATGCTTCCCCAAAGCTTTCCCGGCGGTGGGCGGTTACCAGAACCAACTTCTTGCGCGGATCGAGAAACGGCCATTGCGGTCTGTCGATCCTCCCGTCCAGGAGGTTGTCTCTGACCACCAGCAGTGCATCAACAACGGTGTTGCCGGTGACGGAGATGCGGCTCGCGGAAACCCCCTCGTCGCGCAAGGCTTGAGCGGCGGACTCGGTCGCCGCCATGTGGAGCGTGCTCAATCGACTCACGAGCCTGCGATTCATCTCCTCGGGGAACGGGTTGAGGGGGTCACCCGTTCGCAGGCCGGCTTCGATGTGAACAACCGGGATCTTCGCGTAGAAGCCCGCTAGCGCACCCGCGAGAGTGCTGGTCGTGTCACCCTGTACGACAACGAAATCAGGTGATTCCTCGGTGATGACGGATTCGACCCGGCTCACGACAGCGGCGGTGGTTTGGGAGAGGGTCTGGCGGGGTCTCATCAAGTCGAGGTCATGATCCGGCCGAACCGAGAAAGCATGGAGGACTTGGTCGAGCATCGAGCGATGCTGTGCCGTGACGCAGACGCGTGGGGTAAGCGGGATCGCCGCTCGGCGGAGGTATTCAATCAAGGGGCAGAGTTTGATGGCCTCCGGCCGCGTACCGAATACGAAAAGAAGTCGGGCCATCTTTAGCCTGAGTATTTCCCCACAAGGCGATCCGTGTACGCTAGTTTAGCGATGCCTGACGCCGACGTATGCCCAGTATCCACTTGCGCACCTCGGCGGCGTCGGGGGCTTCCGGGCAGAGAGCAAGGTACTGTTCGACTTCCTCGACGGCCTGACGGAAGTGGCCCAACTCGTGGTGCAGATAGGCGCGGTGCTTGTGCGTCTCGGGCGAGCCGGGCGTCACAACCTGCAGCGCGTCGAGCGCCGCCAAGCACTTTCGATACTGGCGGGTCCGCAGGTAGATGGTGCGCAGGTTGTTCAACATACGAATCACGATTTGGCGGTTGGTCACGGCTCTGAGGTGTTTCTCGGTTACCTCCTCCTCGTCCGCGCCCATGGAGCGAGCGAGGTCTCGGCAGTCCTCGACTTCCAGGATTCGTCCTGAGTGAAACGGATCGATGAAGATGACGCGCCGGTTGTCGTCGTACTTGAGAAGGAAGTGGCCCGGCAGGCCGACTCCGTAAAAGGGGAGGCCGAGCTTCCGCGTGATCTCCAAGTAAATTACGGAGAGAGTAATCGGAATCCCTTTCCGCCGCTCGATGACGTCGTTGAGGAAACTGTTTCGCGGATCGTAGTAGTCCGCCTCGTTGCCTCGGAAGCCAAGTTCCCGAAAGAGGTAGTCATTCAGCCGGGCGATGATCGTCGAGGGCTCATAGTTTTCGGGGATGCGACGGCCTGCCTCGCCGGCGAAACTCTCGATTTGTTCAAGCTGGGCGGTCAGATCGAGTTCGGGGTATTCGAGGCGCGCCAGAATCAGGGCTGCCCTGCTAAGCTCCACTGCGTGATCGGGGGCTGAGAAGAGCTGCTCGAGTTGATCGCAGGGCCTGGCGGGCAAGATTCCTCCGTGGTTGTCGAACCTACGTGTGGGCCGCGAATCCAGAATACAACTCCGCGGCTCGCGTTTCAGATTCCTGAAGCGGCGCGACCTAGCTGGAGGGGCCCAATATAGCGAACTTAGACACGCCGGGGCGGGAGACTGCACGCAACGCCCCCTCTATCGTGTGGCGGACTTCGTCGTTCTCATAAGGCTCGACCAGCAAGTCGTAACCCCCTCTCCACAAAACCTCAGACCACAGATGTTCGTCGGCACGCGGCGAACTTACGACAACGCTTGCGGAAATATCGTTGTCGACAAGATACCGCAACACGTCACACCAGTTGCCGTCCGGTAGAGAGACTCGAGTGACGACGACCTCAACAGGAGGCGATGTTCGAAGAAGCCCTCGGGCTTCGTTGCAGGTGCTGACAGCTAAGGTTTCAAAGTCAAGCGACTGAAGGGAACGCAAGAGCGGGGAACGGCGCTCGGGCGGCATGACCAACAAGGCCAGCGGATTCGTCAATTTGCCCTCCCTCGACACGATGTCTCGGGACCCAGAGGCGGGAGGCAGACCTTAGCAAGGCTACAGACGGGGTTGAACGATGTCGACCTGTCTCGGGACTCGGGCTATTCACTTACGTTATTCCTCTTTAGCTGACAAGTCAAACTTTTCGTCTGTTACCTTGCGATGTGACGGGTAAGCGTTGTCTGACCGGCATCCTCTCGGGCACTCGCGAAGAGGAACTCCGTTTGCTCGATGAGCGTCTTCCAAATGCTGTCAGGGTGCTCGCCGAAAACCATGTCCGCTTCGCCGGGGAGCACATGCCAGTCGTCTCGTCTCAGCTCGCTTTCGAGTTGGCCGGGCGCCCAGCCGGCGTACCCGACATAGCTCCGGAAACGTGCTTCGTCTTGCACGATCACTTCATCGAATCGTTCACGGCTCGAGCTGACGTAGACATCAGCGAAGATGCGTTGCGTGTCCGCCGGAGGGGCGTCGGACCGCATCAGGAACATCATCCCGTTCTTCGCAACGGGGCCGCCCAGGTAGACGCGATCGTCGCGATCCTTCAACTTCTCGACGTCGGGAAGCAGGTCAGCCAATAAGACGTCGGTGGGTTGGTTGATGATCAGCCCCAACGCACCTTCTTCTTCGTAGCGGACCATGAGAATGACGGACTTCGCGAAGCGCGGGTCGCGCATTTTGCGGCCGGCGACGAGGAACCGCCCAGGCTGGAGTTTGACCCGGGGCGCATTCTGAGCCGCCGCCGGTCTTGCACGCGGGATGACGGTTGCTAACACGAACAGGACGAGAAGGACCGCGAGCCTTCCCCGTCCGCCGATGGACAAATCGTATTTCTTAGGCAAGTAATCCCGGAATCATGCCGCCGGTATCGAGGATCTTGTTCGGGCGGTCCAAAAAGGTCTGGTACTCATGCCGCGGATCGACGCCAATGGTCTTGTGGATGGTGACCCGCTCGCGGTTTTTTCCGTTTGAGTGCATCGAGCGTAGGATAGTGAACTTGTCGGCCTGCTTCGCCGGATGCAGGAGGTCAGTATGGTTCGTGACCTTCATGGCGTCTCTCCCCGTCCGTTAGTGATTATAGAGAAACTCTGTGGAGTTCAGAAGCGCCCGGAGACGTCTTCCAAAATTCTTATTGGCCCGTGGCGATGATACCGCCGCCGGGGGTGTGCCGTTGGACGCGACGCCGGGTCGGCCTTACTGATGCCTCTCAATCTTGACCGGTTCCCAGGGCGCCCGCAACGCCGCGGCCGTTCCACGATGAGCGTCCGTGGGAGTGCTTATGACAGCCGCGTCGCAGCAATCGGCTGCGATCAACGTCGTAGAACGCCCGGATCTCGGAGCTGCCATCGTCGGCGAACTTCTTGGCCAGCAAGGTGGCTCGCTCCAAGTCACAGTCCACAAGCGCCGTCAACTTGCAGACGCCTTGTTCGGCACCAAGCTCCTGAACGTGTCGCGCGTGTATGCACCCGATGCGTCCGAGCCCGATAGCGGCTATTCGAAGAGGCTCTGCCATAGGTTGGTGTTCCTCCAATGCTTTGCGTGACTGTGCTGCCACGGGACCTCGCGACCACGAACCATGCGCAGGCCGCGACAAGTAATTTAGCCTACTGAGTCCCGCATAATATTCAGTTAATCGAACGACAAAGAAGATTGCTTCCAAAAGGCGGCGATCAAGCGCCGTTTGCGGCGCATGCGGCGCAAGGTCGTGCGTGCCCGCTCGTCGAGCTCCCAGTAGTCGTTGGGGCAGACGTTGGGCAACTCGTGCTGCTTCCAGTAGGCCCAGATGTATTCCACCGGATTCAGCTCCGGGGCGTAGCCCGGCAAGTACTCGGTCTCGATGTGGCCCTGCGACAACGCGATGAACTCGCGCACCAACGCGCTGCGATGCGCCGGCAAGCGATCCCACACGATCAGCAACGGACGTTGTATGTGGCGCAGCAGCGCCTTGAGGAAATCGATCACCTCGGGACCGCGGATGGCGTCGGGATAGAGACGGAAATAGAAGTTGTGGAAAGTGATTCCGGCCGCCGCCGAGAGCTTCTTCCAGTTGAAGTTGAACTGCAGTACGGGCGTCTGCCCGCGCGGCGCCCAAGTACGGCAGCGATGTGGCTTCTGGCTCAGTCCGCTTTCGTCGATGAAGACGATCGTGCGGCCCTGTTTTTGGGCTTTTTTTTAATGGCGGGCCAGGTCTGTTTCTTCCAGGCGCGGATCGCTTCCTCGTTGCGCTCGCGGGCCTTGCCGACCGGCCGTTGCGGGCTCCAATGCAGCGCCCGCAGTAGCTTCCAGACGTGGCCTTCGTGGTAGCGCACCCCGAAACGGTCGCGGATCAACCGCGCCACCCGCGGACAGCTCCACAGCGGTGTCGGGAAGCCGTGCGCTTCGGGTCCTTCGAGCAGCAGCCCTTCCAGCTCGGCGAGCTGCGCGGCGCTCAGCAACGGCTTGCGGCCGGCGCGACCGGCTTTGGCTAGCCCGGCTCGGCCGTCTTCGCGGTAACGCTGCACCCAGCCGCTGACGCTTTGTTGGGCGGCTTGGACTCTACGCGCCGCCTCAGCTTGGCTCAGTCCTTTTTCCACGACCAGCCGCACCGCCTCGATGCACCGCTTCTCCAGCGCCGCAAAGTCTCGCTTCACGCCTTTTGGAAAACCCATATCCAAAAGACGTCGCTCCATTACAAAAGGTTACCCTATATTATGCGGGACTCAGTAGGTGGCCGCGAGGAGTCTTGCGCGCCGCGCGGCGAACGAAACAGTTTGACGCTGGGAACGCGTGTTCGACGCCTCCCTCGGTCCCGCGGTATGTACTATCGTGCGAGGTAGCATGCTCGCACTCTCATGATGCGGCTCTTCGGCTTTGTGCTGCTGTCGCTGGTGAGCCTTCAAGGCCAGGGTGGAGTGGAAGTCTTGACGCCGCGATTCCGCGTTGTCACGGAACTGTCGGAAGAGACCGCGCTTCAGGCAGCGGAGCACCTTGAGAAGGCGCACGCCTCACTGAAGGCCATTGGTGTTGATCCGCGGCCCGTCGGTCACGAGCCGATCCCGGTGCTGCTGCTGTCCACCGTTGCTGAGTTGGAGGCGTTGTTCGCAAGCTGTCGCCGGCGGCTTCGCGCGCGGACTGTTTCAACCGGGCGTGGACCGTCCCTACATCGTCCTCGCGTGGGATCCGCCGGAATCGGCACGCAGTGGTCTTGCTCATGAGTACGTCCACTGGGTTTTCAAGGACTCCGTGCAACCGCTGTGGTACCGGGAGGGGCTGGCCGAGTATCTTTCTCAATCGGTTCTACTGTCGAACGGGGCCGTTTTCGGAATACCGCCGGCGCGATTCCTGGCAGCGCTGCTGAGAGAGCCGTGGATTCCACTGCGGCAGCTCATGACGGCAAAACGCGAACGAGATCTGCTTACTTCCCCGACGTTTTATGAGCAATGGTGGCTCATCGCCCACTGGCTGGGGCACTCTTCCCAACCGGCAGCGGAGGCGCGAAAGGGGCCACGAGGAGTTCCCCGCCATGAAACCTTCGTCGAATTTGTGGATCGGGAGGGGGAAGAGGCGGCCGAGGCCGAGCTGCGGGAATACCTGAAGAGTCTCGTTTCCGGGAAGGCTGTGACCACGGCTATGCGCTTTGAGTCGGCCAATGGGACATCGTTCGCGGTACGGGAAACCGAAGAATGGGAACTGCCCTACTATCTAGCCGATGCGTGCAGGGAGACACCGGCGTGGGATAAGGCCGAGACTGAGCTAAAGAGGTTACAACAGGCGTTCCCGTCCCGTCCCGAACCCAGCGAGTCGCTCGGCGCGCTCCAAATGGACCGCAACGACTACGAGGCCGCCGAGCAGACGCTGGCAAGCGCGGTTGCGAAGGGTTCGGTGAATCCGCGTACGTATCATCGCTACAGCTTGCTGCTGTTACGGCCGGTGGAGGGGGGTCCGGTCTGGGCGCGGCAGCGGGCCGCATGGTCTAGGGATCACGCCCGCAAGGCTCTCGATATCCAGCGGAGCGAGCCCGCCTACATTCTGACCGAAGCTCAGGCTTCGGGACTGCTTGGCGAATGGCAGGCGGCGACCGCGGGGCTTGCTGAGCTCGCTTCGTATCCGGAGTGGCGTGAGCGTGCCGAGAAAGAGTTCGACGTTCTGCTGCATCGGCGGCGCCAGTTTGTGATGAATCTGCCACAGCCGGCTCCGGACGCTCCTAAGACGAAGCATATCGACTTAGCGCCGCTCGGCTCCGCGCCGGAGCGCGTCGCGAAGCCGCGGCCGCCGCCGAAACAGGCCGAGCTCTGGCCGCCTCCCGGAACCGTGCTGCTGTACGGCCACATCGTGAGGATCGATTGCCTGACATCAGAGAAGATCGTAACCGTGCGAACCCCGCGCTGGAAGGTTCGCCTCAGAGAGCGAGCTGAGGCACCGGCCCAACTTATATCGCCTCCTCGGAATTGGCGGGCGCTGCCTTGCGAAGCGGGAGGGTGGGGGCTGAATCGGGAACTGAATGTTGCGTTTCGACCTGATGTCAAAGACCGGGGCGTTTGGGGAGAGCTTGTGGCGGTCGTGTTCTAGCCCTATTGCGAGCGGGTTAGACTGATCGGACGATGTCGTTTCCGAAGGGCTATGCAGAGTGGGTGGCGCGACGGCGCGTCGCGGCGGGCTTCGTCGTTGTCGCCGTCTTCCTGTTTCTGGCGCAGCCTACCGCAACATCCCTGTTGGTGGGGTTGGCTGTGGGGATTGCGGGGCTGCTGCTTCGCGGCTGGGCCGCCGGGCACTTGGCAAAGTACGAAAGTCTGTCGACATCGGGTCCCTTCGCTTACACGCGAAACCCTCTCTATCTCGGTGCGTTGCTGGTGGGTGTTGGTTTCGCCATTGCGGGCGCGCACATCGCCATCGGGGCGTTGCTGATTGCCTTCTTCCTGCTGTTCTACCTTCCCGTGATCGAGGAGGAGGAAAGCTACCTCCTTGGCAAGTTTCCGGGCTACAAGGAGTACTGCGAGCGGGTCCCGCGACTGTGGCCCCGCCTGCGTCCGCAGTACCCCACGGCGGCGGGATTTCAGTCGCTACTCTATCGCCGAAACCGAGAATACCAGGCCCTAGGGGGATTCATTGTCGGCATGGCCGTCTTGGCGGCCAAACACACCTATCTCACCTAGCCGGCTTTTTCAGATGGGAAGCATCTACTCACAGACGAGAAAAACTTGGGCCAACCGGAACAAAACATCCGATACGCCACACAGCTTGTGAAAATGGACCCGGGAGCCACCTACCCCAGCCATCGACACACCGAAGTCGAGGAACTTTATCTTCTCGAAGGGGACCTTTTCGTTGAGGGCCAATGGATGAAGCCCGGCGATTACTGCCGTGACGAGCCTGAAAGCATTCACGGCAAGGTCCGAACCGACAAAGGGGCTTCCTCCTCGTATCTTCCTCGCAAAACGATGAAGTGTTGACCGGCTAGTCCGCGTTCCCTGGAACCGGTTGAAAGGGTCAGCCCAACGGACCGACCCAGATCGGCTGCGTTGTCGGTTGAGGACTTCCCGTCTCCGGCTCATCCGTAATCGCGAGGGCCGCGGTGTCCGCCTGTGCCAAGCCCAGCGGCCTAATCACCAAAACGCGACCGTTCGGCTGCGGCGTGAAAACTCCCGCGCCCACCGGAGTTCCGTCCTTTGGAATCACCCAGAGTTGGTAGGCACGATCCGACGAGAGAAGCGGCATATTCTGTCCGGTTAGAACGAGTCCCTGTTGCTCATTCCAATAGGCGTGCAACTCCGTTGAACTCGCCGCATCGAGCGAAACCGAAATCGTTCCCGGCGCTGAAACAATATCGAGCACCCGGCGATAGGTTTCCGTCTCTTCTCGTAACTCCTCGTGCTGCTGCTCGAGCTCCGCCATCCGTTGCTGAACCGAATCGAATTGAGTCTGAAGCGTAAGAGCCCGCCAGCCCGCCAGCACCGTGCATAGCAGCATCGCTGCCGCTAGCCCCCAAGCCAAAACCGGGAAAGAATGCCGCGGCGTGGGTTCGGGGGCTATGGCCTCCATCAACTGCCGCCGGACGGATGAGGGGGGCTCGATCTCAGGCGTCAACAACCCCACCTGAGCCACGCGCATCTCCGCTCGGCTGAGTTCCTCTCGCGCCGCAGCCCCTACCTCGGAGAGGTGTTTCCGGAAGGCCTCCAACTCATCGCCCTCGAGCACACCGAGGACGTAGAGATCATAGGTTTCGGGGAGGAATTGCTGCTCGCTCATGTCTCCCCCCTCATTTCGAGCCGTAGCTGGAGAACCGCGCTGCGAATCCAGGTCTTTACCGTTCCCAATGGCTCGCCGAGCCGGCTCGCGATCTCGCTGTGACTCAAGCCCTTGAAGTACGCGAGGTCAAGCGCTTGCCGCTGCGCCGCGGGCAACTCCGCCAGACGCCGATGCAACTCCGCGGCCAGGCGGCGATGGTCCACCCACTCGTCCATTCGCGCCTCGGCTACCGGAACCGGCGCCGGATCCATCACGTGCTCCTGTCGGCGCTGCCGCTCACCCTTGCTCCGAAGATGATCAATCGCGATATTCCGCGCCAGCGTAAGCAGCCAAGGGCTCAGCGACCCTCGCGCCGCTTGATAACTCGACGCATTGTTCCATAGCCGCAGGAACACGTCCTGGAGCAGTTCGTTGGCCAACGGCGCCTGCTCCGTCATGCGGATGAGCACCGAATACACCAGCCGGGAATGGCGGTCGTAGAGCTGCTCCAATGCCTTTGCGTCGCGCTGCACAACTCTCTCCATGAGCGCTTCGTCCGTCGGACGGCCTCCAAGGACGTCCTTCAATAAGGTCGCGAGCAACACCGTTCCGGTACCCACTATAGCCGATGCACCTGGCACCCTCGATAGCGGCATCATCTCCGCGCTCACCTACCTACTCATACGGGACGCGAGAGTCTTTGGATGCTCCCCGCCCTGTGGTGCACCGCGCCTGAGGCAACCGGCCGGGCTCACGTGCGCCGCTCCGTCGTTCAGGCCCGAGCCGGTTACGGCCTGCGGCATAATGGAACCTGGGAGATCCGTTCCGCCCAAGGAGAACCGCATGTCTGACTCGAAACCTACCCGGCGACATTTTCTTGGCGCCGCCGCAACCAGTGTGGCTGCATCGTCACTCGCTGCCTCGTCCGCGCACGCCGCGTCAGCAAGTCGCGTGATTGGCTCCAACGACCGCATCAATGTCGCTTTCATCGGAGTCGGCGGAAGGGGCCGCGGACACGTTCGCCGGGTCTACGCCCGGAGTCAGGAGAAGGCCGACGTGCAAGTCGTCGCTGTATGCGATGTCTATTCAAAGCGCAAAGAAGTCGCCCGCGAGATGACGAAGCTTGAAGCCAAGGACGTTCATCACCAATATGGCGAAGTGCTGGCGCGGCAGGATGTCGATGCAGTCTACATCTCCTCCCCTGACCACTGGCACGCGCCGATGACTCTCGCTGCCCTCGACGCCGGCAAGGATGTCTACCTCGAAAAACCGATGACCTACACGTTGCACGAGGCCCAACAGGTCGCGCAGCGAGTCCGGTTGCAGAAAAGAGTTCTACAGGTCGGGAGCCAGCATCTTTCCGATCAGCGCTATCACCGAGCGAAAGAAGTCATCGAAAAAGGCTGGATCGGACGGCCCCTGTGGACTCAAAACACGTACTCGCGCAACTCGCTCCACGGCGAGTGGAACTATCACATCGATGACGAGGGGACCCCGGAAAATATTGACTGGAACCTTTTTCAGGGCCCGGCGCCGGCGCGGGACTTCAATGCCGACCGCTTCTTCCGTTGGCGCAAGTATTGGGACTACTCAGGCGGCATCGCAACGGACCTTTTCTACCATCGTCTCGCCCCGCTCGAATTCGCAATCGGAATGGGCTTTCCAACCCGCGTCAGCGCCAACGGCGGCATCTACGTTCACAAAGACCGCGAGGTTCCCGACACCTACTCGACCAACATCGAGTACGAAGATCACTACGCGCTGATGTCGGCCTCGATGGCTTCGGCCGCCGCCAATCAGTGGCTGCCTCCCATCATCTATGGTCATGAAGGAACGATCCAGTTCGTGCCCGGGGGGATCGCCGTACTACCGGAGCGTCCGTTCCGCAAGAAATTCGAGGCGGCGACCGGAGCGCCGGAAGTGCTCATTCCCGTCGAGCGACAGGATATCGACGACGACCACACAAGTAATTTCCTGGACTGCGTGCGCTCCCGCAAAGATCCCGTATTCGATGCGGACATGGGCTACAAGGTGATGACGGCCATCGACCTTGGCGTCAAATCGTATCGCCGGAATAAAGTGATGGCGTTCGATCCGAGTCGGGAGCTCGTGCTCGACGAAGCCCCCGCCCGCCCGGCCTACGAGGGCAGCGGCAAGAACTACTAAGAGACGGCTCGGCGGATAAGTTCCGATAACGATCCCGCCCCTTGAAGGCCACGTATGTCGAAGACCATCGCAGAGGTGCTCCGGCGGCATCCCGCAGCGCTTCTGTGGTGGCTGGTATGCGCGTACGCAGCGGCGAGCCTGTACGGCTTTTACGGTGAGGACGAGCTCGGCCAGATCACTGCCTTTTACCTACACAAAGTGGGCATCGTGCCTGCGGAGGAACTGCCCTGGGAGTTCCAAAAGTATGCACGCCCGTGGTTTCAACCGGCGGTCTACTACGCCCTTTGCGCTCCTATCATCGAGCTGTTCGGCTTCCGGTACTTGCTGCTGGAGCGGCTGGCGCTCCTGCTCGATCTGCTCTTCTTGACAGCCGTAACGCCTGCGTTTCTATATCTTCTCGGCTCAGCTTTGCCCTCGGACACACGCACCCCTTACGTGCGCTGGGGATGCGCGGCGGTGGCCTGCTGCTGGTTTCTCCCAAGCATGGTTGTTCGGCATTCATCGGAAGCGTTTGCCCTGATCTTTCTCGTGCCGAGTCTCGCGCTGTGGCATCGCATCGAAGCAGGCGAGGCGCCGGTCTCCCGCTACGCGTTACTCGCCGGCGTTCTTGCGGGCTTGTCATTCCTGAGCCGCTACCAGATGGGCCTCTTCTTCGCCGCTTTTTGGATTTGCTCGCTCGTCAGTTGCAAGCGTGAGAGACGGCAAGCCTGGTCTATCCACGGACTGTTTCTCGCTGGAGCGGCTTGCAGTCTGACTCTTGGTTTTGTGATCGATTGGTGGGGCTATGGGCGGCCCACGGCAACACCTTGGAACTACTTCTATTGGCAAGTCGTGCTGGATACGGCAAGTGCGTTTGGCGGAAGACCCTGGTATTGGTACCTCCCGAATGTCACGCTTTTCACGCTAAATCCACTGTTGTTTCCGTGGTTGGTCTACGCGGCGGTCGTGTGTTGGAGGGAGCCGTTCTATCGATCGATGACGGCCGGGATGGCTGTGTTTGTCGTCGTGCATAGCATCACTCCGCACAAGGAACTGCGCTTCCTGCTCCCTATGGCGGTGCCGGCAATCCTGCTGCTAGGGCGCATGCTGGCGAAAGGCGTCGAACGACGGACGAGCGGGCGGTTTTGGCCGGCTCCGGCTTGGTATGTCAAGCCGGTTGTTGTACTCAACTGTCTTGCTTTGGTGGTGTTCACATTGATCGGTCCCGTGAACTACCGCGACCGTGTCGACTTGGCGATGTGGAAGCTGCCGCCGCGGACCACCGTCTATTCAGCAACGGACCTGTACCACACCTTCGACGAGAGACCGGTGGAATCGTCGCGCCCAGAGAACGCGTTCGTAGCCTTGTTTCGTAAGCCGCCGACGGTTCGCTATGAGCACGTTACTGTCAAACAAATGGAGATTGCGTGTTCTAGACAACCGGACGCTGTCGTCCTGTTGACAAGCGTGCAAAAAGAAGAGTCGACTCCTACGAAGTTGGTCGATCGACCTTTTGCCGCGATTTCGCAGTTTCCACCGCGATGGCTGGCAACCGTCACGGCAATCGCGGGCCGCACCCAACGATACAAGCTGGTGCCGTGCCCCGAGTACCTCCTGAAGATCTGACGATTCCAGCCGAAATAGAAGGGACCCCGCGCTGCGAGGCCCCTGTGGTGACTCTTGTGTGTTTCTGAACAGAACTGCGATGGTCCGCGGAGGGAAATCTACAACGCCTCGGTGATCGACACCGGGTTCTGAAGCGTAAACGTTGCGACCGTTTCGCTCGGGATAACCGCCGGATCACCGCGTGTCGCTAACACCGCGCCGCCGCCGGCACCGGCTCCAACCGCCGCGCCCTTCGCCGCGCCGCCGCCACCGCCGGCCACCGCGCCAATCACGGCTCCGATCGCGCTGCCGACACCGACCTTCATGGCGTCCTTCTTTTTCGTCTGCTTGGCTTGAACGCCGTAGACGCTGCTTTGGACGTCGATCGTCTGTCCATCCGATGTCTCGATCTGCGTGATTCGGACAGCTAATTGGGCCAAGCCCTTCACTCGTCCGCCGGCGTCGGAATTCGCCACCGTCCCGCGCACCGTCGCACCCTTCTTCGCGACCACCCAGTCGCCTTGCACAATGGGCTCTTCCAGGCTCCCGACGAATGCTTCATGCTTCACCTGTTTGCACGACTTTCGTTGAAAGCGTGTTCGTCGTCCGAACTTTGATCGGAGTCCCTGCTTCGAGCGTGGCGACACGAGGTTCCGGATCAGGTTCGCCCAGACCGAACCAGCCGCCGCCTGACTCTCCCTTGGACCCGCCGTCGCCCAGCGCGGCCTCTCCCACGGGATCACCTTCTTCTAATACGCCTTGCCTGCAACCCGCGAACGTCAAGGTTGCCACTGCGGCCGTGCAGCACAACATTTGGAACCAAGTTCGATGTTTCATCAGTGTCTCCTCCTGAACCTCACAATGCAAAGACTAGACCAAACCGTTGAAAACGGTCACAAATGCCTTGTCTGCAATACTTTCACGGCGCCGGCGCCGGAACCCGAGTTGCCGGTCCCGCATCTGCGTCAAGTCGATTTTACAGTAGTTGTGTAAGAACTTCCTAAATGGCGGGTCTCGATACGGATTTGAGATGCGACCGCTAACGCCCCGGCCGGGCCGCGGCCACCTGAGGCGTAATAGAAGACAGGAACCGGCGGAACTCGTCGACATCACGCGTACGGCCCGCGAACTCGGCGGCAACGGTTTCATCGGGCCGAAGCAAAGCGTAGTACGGAATGGCTACGCTCTTGAAACGATCAAGCTGCAAGTCTTGATTCGCTAAAGAATCCTCATCCTGGCCATCGGTATAAAGCTCCACCAGGACCATGTTCTTCGTCAGCCCCGCGATCTCAGGCTTCGGGAACATGTTGTACTTCATCCACTTGCAGTTCGAGCAGGAATAGCCGGTGAACGTCACCAAAAGCGGGCTACCGGTCTGCTTCGCTTTCGCTAGAGCGCCTTCGTAGTCGTCCTTCAGCCAGACGTTCTTCTCGGCCGGCGCGGTTCCGCCAAACCCAGCGAATCCCGAGTAGTCGGTCGAAGGGATGTATGCTTCAACCTCACCGAGCCGCCCGTTGAACATGCCGGGAACGAGGCTCAGCGCCAGCACCAGGAAAACGCCGCCCGCGGCGAGTCGCCCCAACCCGATCGGGCTCGCATCTTCGTCCGTCTCGTCCGGAAAGCGGTAGAACCCAAGCAAATAGAACGCCGCCAGAGCCAGCAGGACGATCCAGATCGACAGAAACCGCTCTCGCGTCAGGATCTCAAGCTGATACATCAGGTCGACATTGCTTAAGTACTTAAATGCGCCCGCCAAGATCAAGAAGGCCATCGTCTTCTTCACCCGACCCAACCAGCCTCCGCTCTTCGGCAGCTTCTTGAGGTAGGCCGGGAACAGCGCCAGGAAGAAGAACGGCAGCGCCATACCGGATGAGAACAGCGCCATCCCAAACATGGGCCACGCCAACCCGCCTTGAAGCGAGCCGGCGAGCAGCGTTCCAACGAACGGCCCCGTACAGGCAAAAGAGGCCAGTGCGAACACAAGTCCCATGACAAGCGTGCCGAGCGTCCCACCCCGTTGCGACATCTTGTTGAGCGAACTGAGGGCGCTGCTAGGAACCGTGATCTCAAAGGCTCCGAAAAGACTGGCGGCGAACACAAGGAAGATCAGCGCGATAAACAAATTCACCCAGACGCTTGCGCCAAGCTGCACCGTCCCAAACGGACCGAGAACAACCGACACCAGCGCCCCGAGCCCAGTGAATAGAACAACAATGCCCCCGCAGAAAACAATCGCTTGGAACACGGAATCCCGCCGCGAACCCGTATCCGCACTCACGAAGTACGACATCGTGATCGGGATCATCGGAAAGACACAAGGCGTAAAGATCGCCAACAATCCAAAGCCGAAAGCCACCGTCGCGAACTCGAACAAGCCCTGCGAGCCGCCCGCGGCCACCGCTCCTGTCGCGGTTGGGTCTCCCGCGGCTACACCGCCGGCCGAGTTCGTAGCGAGCGATTTCGGCGCCGGCTTCGCTTCCGCATATTCGGGCGGGATCGCCGGCGCTCCGCCGGCTGCTTGAGCGGCGATCGTCAACGAACCCGCCGCCTTCTTCGTCACACGCCGAAGGCAGCTCGTGTCGTTACAGGCTTGATAAGCCGCCGATGCTTCCAGCGAGACATCTCCCAGGGGTGCGTCGCCGCTGATATGAGCCTCGATCAGAAAGACTACTTCGTCATGGTAGATATGGCTATCCATCTCGAAGTTCGGATCGTACTTTACCTTGGGTTTCGGCTGATAGATCGTCGAGGACGGCACCACCACGGACTCGGCCAGCGCGAGGCTCGTCGGCGCCGGCCCGCCGTTGGGGCCGTCGGTAGGCGTCGTGGGCGCGTACAGCCGCCAACCGGGCTCGATGGTCGCCGTCAGTTTCCCGACGGCCTTGCCCCCCGGCGCAACCACCGTCGGTTCCCAGCTCAGAGACCATTGAACCGGGTCTGGCGCTTGCGCAAGGGAAACGTCTGCCCACATCACCACAAGCGTTAGAAGGAAGATGAATCGTCGCAAGACCGGCACGGCGTTTTCCCGAGGCGATAGATTTACCATCACCCCTCTATTATCGCTTCGCTTGGGCAGGGTGCGAAGTTCCGGTCAGCCGAGACTCGACGGACAAGACGTCTTGCTAGACGTCAATCCCGACTTTATTCAGGCCGCTGAGAGCCGCAATCTTGTAGGCCTCCGCCAGGGTTGGGTAGTTGAGGACCGTGTCGCGAAAGTACTTCACGGTACCTTCATGGTGGATCACGGCCTGTCCGATGTGAACAAGTTCGGTGGCATGCTCACCTAGGATGTGGACTCCCAGCAGCCGCAACGTCTCCCGATGAAACAGCAGCTTCAGCATGCCGGTTCGTCCCCCGCTGATGTGCGTGCGTGACAGCTCTCGAAACCGTGCGATCCCCGTTTCGTAGGGAACCGACCCCTTCGTCAGTTCCTCTTCGGTCGGGCCGATCATGGCGATCTCGGGGATCGTATACACCCCAAACGGCAATTGCGAAAACATCTGCTCCGCCTCGACGCCGAACGCATCGAGCGCCGCTAGACGGCCTTGCTCCATGGCCGCCGACGCCAGGCTGGGAAATCCAATGATGTCCCCGACCGCATAGACGTTCTCTTGTTGGGTCCGATAATGATCATCGACTTTGATGCGCCCACGCCCGTCAGGTTCGATACCGATCGCTGCGAGGTTAAGCGCTTTGGACGCGCCCACCCGGCCTGCCGCGAACATCAGCGAGTCACCATAGAGCTTCTTGCCACTCTCGGTCTCGACTTCAACCTTGTTCTTATCCGTGATACGAACCGTCGAAACCACTTCCCCGAAAAGCAATGTGATGCCCTGGTCGCGCATGTGGTAGTAGAGAGCATCCTCGATCTCGTTGTCGATGAAATCCAGCGGACGCTCGCGGCCGTCAATCACCGTGACACGGACGCCCAAAGTGCGAAAGATCGTCGCGTATTCGGTGCCGACAATACCGGCTCCCACGAAAATCATCGTTCGCGGAATCTCGTCCAAGCACAGCAGTCCGTCACTGTCGATGACCTTGCGGTCGTCGAATTCGATGTCGGGCGGACGTGCGGGTCTGGTACCGACCGCGATGATGACCTTGTCGGCCGTCAAGGTTCTAACCGTGCCGTCCTCGCTCTTGACAGTGATCGTGTTCGCATCGACGAAGCTCGCCGTACCGTCCACGATGTCGATGTAGTTTCGGATCAGTTGATCGCGGACAACGTTCACCTCGGTTTCGGTGACCCGAGTGGTCCGGAACATCAGGTCTTTGATAGTGACCTTTTCCTTTACGCGGTACGCCGAGCCGTAAACTTCGCGCTGGTTCACACCGGAGAGGTACGAAGCCGCTTCCCGCAGCGTCTTGCTCGGAATCGTTCCCTTGTGCAGGCAAATCCCGCCGACACTCATGGTGCGCTCGACGATGGCCACCCGCTTATCCAGTTTCGAGGCGGATATGGCGGCCATCCGCCCGGCGGGCCCGCTGCCAATTACGATCAGGTCATACTCGGCCATAGAGGTCTCCGTTGAATCGCCGCCGATTCTGCACTGTGTGTGAGGAAGGCCAAGCGGAAAGATCGCTCACCCGCGCCCTCGTATTCCCGACACGTCGAACGCGCTCTTTCTTGCTGGGGTGATCCGAACCTTCGACGTAGGAACGAAACTCTTCCACCCTTCTCTATCGGCAGCTCGCCCCGAAAGCTTCGGGCACGAATACTCGGACTACGAGCGTGGCCACGGCCCAGCGCTCCACCAAGTCGGGCCGAGCGGCCTGTGATTTCCCAAGGCCGTTTGAACAGGGCTGTCAGACCGTTTCCGGCACAACGAATGGCTTGCGGTAGCGGCGAGTGAGATAGGAGTTCGCCTCATCATCACCTGGGAACATCTCCCACGACGGGTCGAACGTCAGCTTACGCCCGGTACGGTATGAGATGTTCCCCAAATGGCACAGCGCCGAAGAGAGGTGCCCCTCGAGAATATCCGCGTTGAGCACTTTGCGGTCCCGTTTCTTGACGGCGTCGATGAAGTTCTGAAAGTGGTTGCCGTCCCGATCTTCGCCTCCCGCCGGACCGGGCTCGCCCTTTTCACCCAGATAGGTCTTCCAACCGTCCCGGCCGATCGTCAGGTATCCGTCCGAGCCGTAGAAAATGTTACCAACCGTAACGCCCTTCTCATCGTTCGTCAGAAGCCCGCGGACTTCAAAGACCAGCAGCATATCGTCGTACTCGAAAGTCGACACCTGCGTGTTCGGCGTTTCCTGATCGTCGTCGTAGATAAACTTCGCTCCCGTCCCGTGAATCTTGCGCGGAAGCTCATGCTTGCCGATGCCCCAGCGCGCGATATCCATTTGATGAATACCCTGGTTGCCCATGTCGGTCGTGCCGTAATCCCACATCCAGTGCCAGTTGTAGTGGAAACGATTGCGGCTGTAGGGCCGCTCCGGCGCGGGGCCGAGCCAGAGGCTGTAATCCACGCCCTCGGGCGTCGCCGTTTCCGGTGTATGTCCGATTGACTTGCGGCGCTTGTAACACAGGGCCTTCGCCATGTAGACCTTGCCGATGCCGCCATCGTGCAGGAACTTCATCGCGTCTTGCATGGCCGGGATGGAGCGACTCTGTGTGCCGGTCTGCACCATCCGGTCATACTTGCGCGCCGCTTCCACAATGCGGCGGCCTTCGCTCACGTTGTGCGAGACCGGTTTTTCGACGTAAACGTCTTTGCCTGCCTGGCAGGCCCAAATCGCTCCCAATGCGTGCCAGTGGTCCGGCGTGGCGATCGAGACAACGTCAATATCTTTGTCGTCGAGCACCCGCCGGATGTCCTGAACAACCTTCGGTTTCGGCGCGCCGGCCTCCTCCAGCATCTTCTGTGCCGGGCCGACGACGTTGAGGTCTACGTCGCACAAGGTCGTAATCACCGTATCCGGCGACCCCGCGAATCCTTTGATGTGACTCTTGCCGCGCCCGCGTACGCCCACGACGGCGACGCGCAACTGATCGCTGGGAAGCCGTGCACTGCCCGCGGCGGCGCTTAAGGGAGCGGCGGCAGCGGCACCCGCGCCCGCAACTGAACCTTTGAGAAACGATCGACGATCCATGGTGAACCTCTGGTCACCACCTTACCGAATTCGCCCCGGTGCGTCAAAGGCCAACCCGAAACTTCAATCCTCAGACAGACGTCGCACTGTCTCCGGGACGTGCTTTGCAATCCGTGAGCGAACTGCTGAAACGATGCACTAAGCCGCTACATCCCGGGAGTTGGGCATTCCGGCGGCTCGATCAGCTATGCGGGCCGCGGCCCCTTTAAGAGTCTCGCGGGTAGTGTTATCACGGCCCAGAGAAGATCCAGCACCCCACCGACGACGATTCCCAGGAGCCGAAACGGGAGCAGCAGGATCCATACCACTGGGTAGAGTACGAGGGCTAACAGCGCCAGAGGCCAGCACAAAACAAGCAGGATCAGCCACAACAGAAACGACCACATCTATTTCGCACACTCCTACCGGGAGCTACGAAAGCGTTTGGGGAAAGTTCCCTGCGTTATCGGCCCAGCCATGCCGCGGGACTCAGGGGCTGTGAAAAGACTGGGTACAGTCCACGGCGCGCCGCTTGTGAGAGCTGCGAGCAAAGGAGTTGCGCGGGCGACGCTTGGTACAGTCCCCGTTTTTTCACAGCCCCTCACCCCATGGTCTGAAGCGATTGCAGTATCCCAATGATGTGGCCGTAGGCGAATGCGAATCCTTGACGCCCGCCCGGGTCGTCGTCGTGGCGCGGGATGTGGTCGGGCATGACGATGTGGGGGTAGTCAACTTCCCAGAGAGTGCGGGCCACGTTGACCATGTTCATGTCGCCTTCGTCGGGCCAGACTTCCTGGAAATCGTCGCGTCCGCCTCGGATGTTTCGGAAGTGAACGTTGAAGATCTTCTTCGGCTCGCCCAGGCGCCGGATGACGTCGTGGATCTCCTTATCGGGATCGTGCAACATCTCGGCCGTTGAGCCCAGGCATAAGTTCATGCCGTGATAGGGGCTGTCTTGAATCGAGACAAACTTGTAGAGCCCTTCGGCAGTCCCCAACACACGCACGATGCCCTGATAGCCTTCCGGGGGCACGCCGGGATCATGCGGATGACAGGCCATGTGAACCTTGTACTCGGCGGCGGCCGGAATCACGCGGTCCAGAAAGTATGTAATTCGTTCCCAAGCCTGCTCGTCGTTGACCCGTCCGGCACGTGTGAGCGGCGGGTCGGGTTTGGCGTCGGCCACCTTCCAGGTGCTGTATGTCGAACCACCGCGGCCCGGCGTGCGCTCCACGCGCAGCACGCCCAACAGGCTCATGTTGTACTTGAGAATATTCACGCCGGCTTTCGAGCACGAGATGATCATCTTCTGGATGTGCTCGATGTCGCGGTCGCGCTCGGGCGAATCGGCCATCATGATGGCGCCACGCTTTTCACGGTCAATGTGGCTGGAGCTCAGGAACGGCAGCGCCACAACTTCCAGTTCGATGCCGTGCTTTTCGCACATCTCGCGCGTTTGCACAACTTCTTCATCGAGCCAGTAACCGCGATCCGCCGGCGGACGCGGCGGATAACCGACGATGTGATTGATCCCGTGCCGTTTGAAGTACTGCAGCATTTCGGGATTCGTCGGGCCTCGCTGCGTTCCGACGTGCATCCGCATCGGCCTCATTTCCTGCTTGGCTGCGCCGCCGCCCTCGCCGCCATTCGGTGTCGTTTCGCCGCACCCGGTCAGGGCGGCCGCACCTGCGGCTGTTCCACCTACCGAAAGAAACTTTCTACGATCCATTCGATAACTCCTTTCGAGCCCGGCTATTCGGAAGCCGCCGCCCGCAATGGGAACATTTTTGGACTGTCCGTGTCAACTGGGGCTTCCCCACTGTCGGCGCAATGTGAAAAGATCCCCTACAGAGCAAAGTAGAAAGATCCCCTTCGGGCGAGAGACGCTAGGGGGTGAACGAAATCGTGGGATTGAGCAAAGTGGAGCGGGACCGGTTGATTGTTCTGAGGCAAGTCAAGGAGGGGAAGCTGACGCAGGCAACGGCGGCACAGCAGTTGCAGCTGAGCGCCCGTTGGGTCCGTAAGCTGGTGAAGCGACTCCGCAAAGAGGGCGATCGCGGGCTGGCGCATCGGCTGCGAGGCCGGCCCTCGAACCGCGCGCACGACGGCGAACTGCGCCGACATGTGTGGCGGCGGCGACGGCGTTGCCGGGGCGAACTGGTGCAATGGGATACGTCCGACCACGACTGGTTGGAAGGGCGCGGCCCGCGGTTGTATCTGGTGGCGATGATGGACGACGCCACGAGCGAGCTGACGGCGCACTTTGCCGTGTCGGACTCGACGGCCGAGAACATGCGGTTGTTGTGGCGGTATGTGGAGTTACACGGGCGTCCCGTGGAGGTCTACACCGACAAGGCCAGCCTGTTTCAACTCAACCGGCCGTTGCACCACAACAAGCATTTGGACGCGGCTCCACCGCCGACACAGATCGAGAGGGCGCTGGCCGAGTTGGGAATCGGAAAGATTCCGGCGCACTCGCCGCAGGCGAAGGGACGGATCGAGCGCAGTTTCCAGACGATGCAAGACCGCATGGTGAAGGGGTTGCGGCGAGCCGCGGCGAGCAGCATTGAGGACGCCAACCGTTATCTGCGGCAGGAGTTTGTGCCGCAGTGGAACGGACGGTTCAAGCGTCACCCAGCCGGACAGGCCGACGCCCACCGGCGCTTGCGCCGCGACCAGAATCTGGCCTCGATTCTCAGTCGCGTCGATCGGCGTGTGGTCGGCAACGACTACACGATTTCGTGGCACGGACGTTTGTATCAGATCCCGGCTGAGAAGGCCAAACCTCGGATGAGGAAGACGGCGGTGCGGATCGAGCAACGGCTTAACGGGGAATTATGGCTGCGTTGGCAACAGGGAGCGTTGCTGCTTCAAGAATGCCTGGAAGCCGACGGCACTCCAGCCCGGCCCACCGCCAAGGCGGCCCGCAAGACGCCAACCCATACCAAACAACCAAAGAAACGCCAGGGGCGTTGGATGGACGGCTTCGTCCTAGCCGATCCGGCCAAGCGCTGCGAGCCATTGCCCGCAACTCCAGTCGCCCTACGGGCTCCTTCCGTCGCGGGCAGCGGCCCATGATTCTAGCTTCAAGGGGAACTTCCTACCTTGCTCAATCAGGGGATCTTTCTAAATTGCGTTGACACTGGGGCTTCCCCACGGTCGGCTTTTCCATGTGTTCGCCGTTAATCTCAGTCCCAATCGGATTTTCAGCGTGACCGTAACCGGGACTGCCTATACTGATCGATACCATCCAACCGCCCACCACCGCCGACGCAGCATGCTGCATTCCGGTCCGCGCGGCCCAAAGGAGAACCATTGCCAGACGCAACCGATGAATTCGTAACCGTCTTCGCATCGCGGAGTCACGCCGCCGAGATCGAAGCTGAAGCCATTCACGGACTGCTCGAATCCTCCGGCATCGAGTCGCTGATCGTTCGCGAGAATGTATTGGAGATGCCTGTGGGCCGTGTTTCCGTAAAGGTCTTTTCTTCGTATCAGGAGGAGGCCGAACAGTTGATCCAAGCGGCACAAACGCCTCGCGACGAGTCGGCGGGCGACGAGGATGCCGAGGCATGACCAGCGGCCTGGCAGCCTTCGCGCTGCTGGGTGCCTTTGCGTTCGCCGCCCTCACGACCGCGAGCCCGCCGCCTCCACCTCCGAAGCTCGTTGTCCTGGTTGTCGTCGATCAGCTTCGGTATGACTATCTCACCCGTTTCGACGATCTATTCCAGGGCGGTTTTCGGCGGCTGCTCGACGAAGGCGCCGTCTTCACGAACGCCAAGTTCCGGCAGGGCATCACGCTCACCTCACCTGGGCACGCCACGATCTCGACGGGTCGCCATCCATCGCAACACGGTGTCACAGCAAACTACCGCTATGATCCCGCTGCCGGAAAGCGCGTCGGCGCCGTGTTCGATCCGGCTGAGAAAGCTGTAGGCGGCGCGGGCAGCACCTCGTCACCGCGAATTCTCGAGACGCCGACACTGGCGGACCTGCTCAAGTCCCAGACCGTGGGTTCGAAAACGGTCGGTGTATCGCTCAAAGACCGTTCCGCGATTCTGCTCGCAGGGAAGAAAGCTGACGGCGCCTATTGGGTCTCCTCTGACTGTGGCTGCCTCGTTACCAGCAGCTACTACCACCACAAGGCTCCCCACTGGCTCGAAGTCTTCAATGCCCGCAAGCTCGCCGATAGCTATTACGGGGAAGTCTGGAAACCCTTCCTCGAAGACCGCTCCCTCTATGAAAAGTACGCCCGTGCCGACCACTTTCCGAGCGAAAGCAACGGACGCGAACCGTCGTTTCCTCATCGCATCGAAGGTAGTCCTCCTAATCCGGATTTCTACGAAAGCGTCATGAACTCCGCCCTCAGTGACGAGATCGTGCTCAATGCGGCGCTCGCCGCGATTGAAGGCCACCGCCTCGGCGACGATCGCATCCCCGACCTGCTCGCCATTGGTTTTGCCGGCGTCGATCGCGTCGGACACGTGTTCGGGCCTTTCAGCCAGGAAGCCATGGATCAAATCCTGCGTCTCGACTACGTTCTCGGACGTCTGCTCGATGAACTCGACGAACAAGTCGGCCTCGATCAAACGGTGATTGCGCTCAGCTCGGACCACGGCGTGATTCCGATGGTTGAGCATCTCCAGAAAGAGGGAAAAAAGGCGGCGCGGTTCCCCAAGCCCCTCATCCCTGACGCCGTCAACCGCGCGATCAACGAAAAACATCCGGGATCAGGAAACGTTGTCGCCTATTTCGATCCGCCCCACATCTTCTTCGATCTCAAGCGGCTCGATGACCTTGGTATCTCACGATCTGAAGCTGAAAACCTGGGGAGTCAGGCCATCCTCGCAACGGGCTACGTCGAGAGAGTCTATCGCCACGCCGACTTCCTGAACGAATCCGCATCCGATGACCCCTTCTTTGCCCTCTATCGCAACTCGTTTTACCCTCCCCATAGCCAACACCTAATCGTTCAGCTCAAAGAGAATCACTACATCGATCGATCGCAAGGCAGTACCGGACACGGCAGTCCGTACGACTATGACCGGCATGTGCCCGTCATCTTTCTGGGAAAACAGATCCCGAAAGCCCGACACGCCCAACCGGCCGCACCCGAAGACATCGCTCCTACGCTCGCCGAAATCCTGGGAATCCAAATGGAGCCGGACTCCGACAGTCGCGCGCTGGACGAAGTCTTGCCTTAGCCGCGCGGCGGGGAACGTCATAGCTCCAGCAGGTACCCCCGCTTACCCACGTTTCGCCCCACCGTCTCGCCGATCTTCGTCTCTTTCCCGGCGGCCTCGTGAATGTGGCCACAGAAAAAATACTTAGGCTGATTGGCCTCGATGAAATCGAGTACCACCTGGCTGCCGAAGTGTTGATCCGGGTTGACGCCGTCGAGATCAGTGTTGAGAGGCGGCGCGTGACACACCAAGACCATAGGCGACAGCCCCGCGAACTTCGCCAGCCGTTCTTCCAACTGTTCCTCGCTATACTCACCCGGCGTACTGAAAGGTGTACGGTTCGAGTAGCCGAGTCCGGCAAAATGCCAGCCTTCCGCCTCGAACACCTGCTCGTGGAAATTTCGGAATCCGTTGTCTTCGCAAAATTTCGCTATTTGGTCCGCCGACTCGTGGTTGCCGGGCAGAACCCACAGCTTTGCGCCCAGCGGCTTGAGAACCTTGGCGCATTCCGATAGCCCGCGCGCCCACGTGACGAGATCGCCGGCCGAGATGTAGATGTCGGAGTCCACGCTCGCCACTGCTTCGAGCCGCTTGAGGTCATTGTGGATATCGGAAAAAATCTGTACGCGCATTGAAGTTCACCCTGCAGAACCAGTCTAGACTAACCATAGCCCTGTTACGATGGCGGCTTGTGATCGACCTCGTCAGACGTCACGAAGTCAAGTATCTCGGTGTATGTATGGTCCTGCTGGGCGTTGCGGTCGGTTGGCTCGTGTTGACACGTCCGCCTCACTTGATCGAGGGCGATTTCCTGCAGCGCGAAGACCGCCGGGTGGTCGATCGCTGGCTGCTCGATCAACTGACGAACCCCATCGCCGAGCATCGCGCGCGCGCTTGCCTCGCGCTCGGCCGCATCGGCTCGCCCGATACTCTGAGCGTCCTAATCGGGACGCTAAACGAGCCCATCCCCCGTGTCCGCGCCGCCGCCGCATTCGCCATCGGCGAAATGGAAGACCGTGACACCACCGCCGAGACAGGCCGCGAACCGCGCGAACAGGCCGCCAACGCCCTCATCCGGGCTCTCCGTGACCCCGAGCGAACCGTCGCCGAGCACGCTGTCGAAGCTCTCGGCAAGCTGCGTTGGGAACCGGCGTATCCTCGTATCACGCAGACCCCCGCACCCCTCGCTGTCACCATGACGGCCCTGGTTCGGCTCGGCAATAGGGACGCCATTCCATGGGTCGCCGCGCGACGTCGCTCCGATAACCAGGAAACGCGCTGGGCCGCCACCCACGCCCTGCTCGAGCTCGGTGCCGATGTCGACGTCGAAATCACCCGCTCCTTCTTGAACCTCACCAGAGACTTCAATCCCTGGATTCGCATCGCGGCCGTACGCGGTCTGCCTCGAGCCGAGCACTCCGACGAAGTGCTCGAAGCTCTGGCCCGGATGTCGAACGACCCCGACGCCAAGGTGCGGATCGAGGCTCTGAACTCGCTCGCATTGACCCGCAACTCCCGCGTCTTCCAGGTGCTCGTCAAAGCCCTCGGCGACCGCAATGAGAATGTCCGGGTCGCCGCGATTGACGCCCTCGGCTTCCTCGGCGACGCGCGTGCCCGTCCTCTCATGGGATCGCTGCTCGGCGAGGGTCAAGTTCCGTCCCTGCAAGCCGAACTCGCGCTCGCCCGACTGGGCCTCTTCCCCGCGTTTCCAGAGCAAGGGGTGCTGCCGCCACGATACTCGGGTCCCGGCTTTCCCATTTTCATCGAATTGCTGCGGCTCCTAAATTCTGACCAGGTCACGCCGTTCTTGATGAGCCTCTGGCGCTCCCCGGCGGAAGACCTGAGCGCACTGAAACCCGACATCCTGCGCGAGCTGGCGTCGCGTGTGTCGGCTTCGAGTGAGAACGTGATGACGCAAGCACTTGATCACAGCGATTCGAACGTTGTGCGCACCGCCTTGGAACTCAGCTCCGAGCCGCTCTTCG
This sequence comes from Bryobacterales bacterium, assembly GCA_965206655.1. GTDB lineage: Bacteria > Acidobacteriota > Terriglobia > Bryobacterales > UBA6623 > JAPPLB01. The sequence continues at coordinate 467,323 of CBDBKC010000036.1, forward strand.
CCCGTTGTCGCGACGCGTACACGCGCGGCCTGGATCAGACCAACACGGCCCTCCGCCTTGCCGCACTCGATGCCGCCGCGCGCTCAACGAATCGCAACGAAACGCAGGCGTTTCTGCTGGAGACCCTCGAAGACCCCGACCGCCTGGTCCGAAAGCGCGCGGTCCGCTACCTGCGGATTCTTTTTGGGGAAAGCCGCGACGACAAGATCGGCGCCGTCGAAGTCGACTATGACAGCAGCGACTACCAAAGCTTCGCGCGCTCACGCAGCCGTCTAATTCGTATGGAAACTTCCGTCGGCCTCATCGAACTGCGGCTCGACTACCCCAATGCGCCCCTCACCTCCGAAAACTTCGTGCGGCTCGCGCGGGAAGGCTACTACGACGGACAACGCTTCAGCGAAGTGCTCCCGGGCAAGTACGCGAAAGCGGGCGCCGGCGAAAAGCTCGGCCATACCATTCGCACTGAGATCCACTACGAACCCTTCCTGCGCGGCAGCCTCGCCATGGCTGAATCAGAAAAGGATTCGGCCGACACCCAATTCTTCATCTGCCTGGCTCCCCAGCCGCTCTGGGAGGGACGTTACACCAACTTCGGACGCCTCGTATCCGGTGACGACCTTCTCGATCGCATCACTTCCGAAACCCGCATCCTTCGCATCGTCGTTCCCTAGACCCGGCGTCAAACCCCTTGCGCCTCCGCTCCCCAAATCGTCTTGTGAAGCTGCGAGCCGAAGCGAACGCCTTCCAAGCCATCATCAAGCATCCATTGCGCCAGGGCTTTCAAATCAGTCACCCCGTGGACCGGTGAGAAAGTCACGCCCGCGATTCGGCCGGCGAGATCGTGCTCCGCCGTGAAGTCGCGTGCAAACTCATAGTCCCGCCGCGTTCCCGTCACGAACTTCAACTCATCCCGCGGCGTGAGGTAACTCAAGTTGTCGAGGCGAAACGTATCGGGCTCACCCGAGTCAGGACATTTCACGTCGACGATCTTGATGACCGCGCGAGGAACTCTATTCAGAGGCCGTTCTCCGCTTGTTTCAAGCATCACGCGATAGCCCTCCGTCAGCAGCCGATCCATCAACGGATAAACCGGCTGCTGTAACAGCGGCTCGCCACCCGTAATTTCGACCAACCCTCCGCCGAAGCCCGAAACCTTCCGCATCACGTCACCCAAAGTCATCCGTGTGCCGCCGTAGAAGGAGTACTCGGTGTCACACCAAGTGCAGCGAAGATTGCAGCCGGTGAGGCGGATGAACGTGCAGGGGAGTCCCGCATGCGTCGACTCCCCCTGAATAGAGCGGAAGATTTCCGTGATCTGGAGCCTGCTCATACCCTCTCCGCCGGCGTACTCCTTAGTCCGCGAAGAACCGCTGTACATCCCCAAGCTGCGTCGTGAACGTGTAGTCCGGCATGCTGTCGAGAAACGTCTTCCCATACCGTGCATGAATGATGCGATTGTCCAAAAGCACCAGCGCCCCGCGATCCTTTTTATGCCGGATCAGTCGCCCGAAACCCTGTTTCAAAGCAATCACCGCTTGCGGGATCTGGTACGAAGAAAATGGATCCTCGCCCGCCTGCCGCAGGGTCCGAATGCGCGCTTCAACTACGGGGTCCGAGGGTACCGCGAACGGCAGCTTGTCGATAATGACCATGCTCAACTGCTCGCCCGGTACATCCACTCCCTGCCAGAAGCTCGACGTCCCAAAAAGTACGCAGTTCTCCGTCTCACGGAATTCGTCCAACAGCGCCGAGTTCGGCGCCGAGCCTTGAATCAAGGTCGGATACTCGATCGCGAACGACACCGCGTCATGCACGGCATTCATTTGCTGGTAGCTCGTGAATAGCACGAACGCCCGCCCCCGGCTGGCGCGCAGCAGGCCAATCACCTGATCGGCTGCCTGCCGCACAAAGTCCGGCGAACGCGGGTCCGGCAGCCGATCCGGAACGTAGAAGATCACCTGCTTGGCCCAATTGAAGTGGCCCGGTACGACCAGCTCCTCCCCGTGCATAATCCCGAGACGCCCGCGAATGAAATCAAACTTCTCCTCCACCGCCAGCGTCGCTGAAGTGAGCACGACCGTGTCAACTGGATCAAACAATCGGTCCGAAAGAATCTCAGCGACGTCAATCGGTGTAGCTTGCAAGAAGACGCCGCGCCCGCGCCGTTCAATCCAGTACACGTACCGTTCGTCCTCGCCCTCCATCAGGAACCGCACCTCGCGGTCGAGTTCCGTCGTGCGCCGCTCGAGGGGGATGATCTCGTCGGTCTGCTTTGGCACGAGCTTGAGCTGCGTGGCGATGAGGTGAAGAGCATTGAGCAGCATCGTGTATTCCTCCTCGTGCTGCTTGCGGAAGCCCTCGCGATGGCTAAATCCGGTCCGGCCCTGATAGCGCTCGAAGAGAGCAAAAAAGGCCGCGGCCCGAATATGCAGTGCGTCGATCGCCACGTTCAGTTCCCGCGAACCCACTTCCATCCGGATCGCGACATTCTGAATGTCCCGCGCCAGTTCGTCGAATCGATAGTTGCTGATCTGGATGCCGAAATGTTTGCCGGCCACATCCTCGATCTCGTGCGCTTCATCGAAAATGACCGCTTCGTAGTTGGGGATGATCGAAGCGTAATCCCCCTCGCGAAGCGCAAGATCAGCGAAAAATAGGTGATGGTTGACGATGATGATGTCAGCCGCCGACGCCCTCTGGTGCATCAGCGTGACGAAGCAGCGCTCGAACTGCTCGCACTTCTGGCCCGAGCAGAGTTCCCGCCGCGCGTCGAGATTTTCCCAAACCGTGCTGATCTGAGGCAGCTTCTTGAGTTCGGCTCGGTCGCCGGTCTCTGTCCCCTTTTCCCATTCGTGAATCAGCCTAAAGTCTTCGATCTCAACCAGCCCGGTCAGCATGGGCCGCTTTTCGGTCTCATAGAGTTTCTGGCGGCACAGATAGTTATTGCGGCCCTTCATGTAGGCCACGTTCAGCGGCCGATCGAAGTGCTTCTCGAGGAACGGAATGTCTTTGTAGTAGATCTGCTCCTGTAGATTCTTTGTGCCCGTCGAAACGATGACCCGCTTCCCGCTCGCGATCACCGGAATCAGATACGCAAGTGTTTTGCCGGTGCCGGTGCCGGCCTCGACAAGCAGATGGCGTTTGTCACCCAACGCCGTCTCGACCTGCTCGGCCATGGCAAGCTGGCCGGGCCGAAATTCATAATCGGCGTGCCACTCGGCGAGTAGGCCGAACTTTCCAAAGAAACGGCGCGCGCGAGTGGACGGCCGGGCAGGGCCGGTACTGGTGGGGCTCGCGGGGTTCATGCAGGACCGCGTATTCTAATTTGCGGCGGGGGACCTCTCGCGTAGCGTAGCAGGCCCGTCCGCAGCCGGTACGGGCGTTCTGGTGGCCTACCTAAGCCTAAAGGCTGGAGGTCGTGGACTCCGGCGGACGGGTTTCGCGCCCGGAACCATTCCGGTACCGGTATGTCACCACTGCGATCCCCAAAGCAATCGCCGCCGGCGGGATCGCCAGAATCAGAATGCCCTTGTTGAGGGCGTCGATCGTCGCCGCCCGCGTGTACTTAGCCGATTCGCGGCACATCACGCACTGTCCCCATAAAGGAGACGAGAGGACGAGTCCCAAGATTCCTACCGTGAGGAACCGGCCCAATCGTGTACGCAGGCGAGCCATCATGCTTTCACTGTACTACCGCCAACCCTCGAAGCCGAAATCGACGATGCGGAACCCGTCCGGGAAGAAGTAGCCGATCATGATCAAGATGCAAGCCACCAGTGGAATAGCCACTGTCCACCCCAACACGGGCAAGTCAAACTTCAAGTGCATGAAGTAAGCCATGATCATCACGGCCTTTACGATTGACAGCCCCAACAGCAAGGTCAGCATCACGACCTGATCGAACTGGATGTACGCCAGGACAACTTCGATCAGCGTGAGGACGAGGAGGCCGATCCAGACCTTAATAAACAACGGTTTGTGTGATTCTGCTTGTGCTGACATCGTGCTCTCCTCTTACGGAATCTTCGTGGACATCAAATAGACCAGCGGGAAGACGAACATCCATACCAAGTCAACGAAGTGCCAGTATAGGCCGCTGACCTCGACGTCTTCCGCGTCGTACTTGCCGCTTTTGAAACCCATCGCCACGATCGCCAGATAGATCACGCCGATCGCGACGTGCGTCATGTGCAGGCCTGTGATCGTAAAGAACGTTCCGCCGAACAGCGGCGTGCCGCCGAACGGATTCCCGGTCGGGGTGACGCCGTCGTGTATCAGATGCATCCATTCGTTCGCGTGCAAGACGATAAAAATCACGCCGCCCAGCGCGGTGGCCCAGATCCATTTCGCTGCGGCGGCCCGGTCACCCTTGTGTCCGGCGTCGACGGCGAAAACCATTGTCAGACTGCTCGACAGCAGCACCAGCGTCATCACCGACGAAAAGATGATTGCCGGGTAGAAATCGAATGGAGTGGGCCAGTCGTTCGCAATCCGCACGTAACTGTAAGCAACAATCAGCGCCGAGAACGTGAGCGCGTCCGAAACGATAAACAGCCACATCCCGAGCTTCTTGTGGCCGACGGCATAAGGAGAAGCGCCGCCGCCCCAACCGGTTGGCACCGCTTCCGCTGAATGAGATTCCGACATGAAGAACAGTTACCTCCAAAACATAAGCAAAAGCAGTAAGTAGACCCAAAGACCGTCCATGAAATGCCAGTAGATGGCCGTGGCCTCAACCGTGGCCTGCCTCGTCACCCAGACCGCCGGCCGCCAGAGCCGGACGACGGCGTACGAAAGCGCCACGACCCCGCCGAGGATGTGAACCGCGTGTACCGCCGTCAGCAGATAAAAGAACGAACTGCCCGGATTCGATGCGACGTAGATTCCTCTCTCGGCGAGCGCTCGCCAACCAAACCACTGGGACACGACAAAAAGCACGCCAAGCGTCAGCGTCACGCTCAACCACTGGCGCACACCTTCCCCAACGCCACTTCGTAGCAATCGCTTAGCCTTTTCGATTGTGAAGCTGCTGATGAGCAGCAGGGCGGTGCTCAACCAAAGGATTTGCGGCAACTCGACCGCCACCCAGTCGCCACTCAATCCGCTCCGAACGACCAGTGCGCTGGTAAACGCCGCGAAAACCATCACAATCCCGGCGATGCCGACCCACATGCCCAGTTTGTAGCGAAAAACCGCCTCTGCCGCCGGATCAGGCTCGCCCGAACCGCCACCACCGCCATCGCGAGGCTGCGCAGGCGGGGAGAATCCCCCACCACCCATATCGGATTGGGGCTTTTGAAGCTTCTCCTCCTCCGCAACGGGAGGCGGCGTGAGAGTCGTCGACATACTCAACTAATCGCCGGAAGAAGGCTTAAACACCATCTCGTCCGAATTACATTGCATCGCAAAGTCTCGTTTCGCCTTCGGCAGACTGAAGTCGTAAGCGCCGCGATAGACCGTCGGAATCTTGCCCGCGAAGTTGTCGTGCGGAGGCGGTGACGGAATCGCCCATTCAAGCGTGGTCGCTTCCCAGGGGTTGTCTTCGGTACAAACCTTGCCTTTGAATAGACTCCAGAGCAAGTTGAACAGGAACATGAACTGCGCGGAGATCGTGATCATCGCCGCGATCGTGATGAAATGCTGAATCTCGTACGCACCGCCCGCGGCAAGATAATCGAGGCCCGTCATCTCAGCGTAGCGCCGGGGATGAGGGATCATGCCCAGGTAGTGCATCGGTCCGAAGATCGCGTAAACGCCGATGAACGTGAACCAGAAGTGAATCCTGCCCAGCCCCTCACTCATGAATCGGCCGAACATCTTCGGGAACCAAAACGTCAGCCCCGAGAACATCCCAAAGATCGCCGCCACACCCATGATCAGATGGAAATGCGCCACCACAAAATACGTGTCATGAAAGAAGAAGTCGACCGCCGGCTGGCCCAGAAAGATGCCGCTGATGCCGCCTGTCACGAACAACGATACAAATCCGATCGAGTAAAGCATCGGAGTCGTGAAGCGGATCTTCCCGCCCCACAATGTCCCGATCCAGTTGAACGTCTTGATCGCCGACGGCACGCCAATGCACATCGTGAGAACGGAGAAGACAAAAGCCGAGTAGGGGCTCATGCCGCTCATGAACATGTGATGGCCCCAAACGACGAACCCGATGCTCGCGATCGCCAGGATCGCGTGCACCATGGCCTTGTAGCCAAAGACCGGCTTGCGGGCGAAGGTAGAGAGGATATGCGAAGTGACGCCCATCCCCGGCAAGATCGCGATGTAGACCTCCGGGTGCCCAAAGAACCAGAACAGGTGCTGCCAAAGAATCGGCGAGCCACCGCTGTGATTGACGATCTGATCGTTCACTACCAAGCCGCCCGGAATGAAGAAGCTCGTCCCCATATTGCGATCGAGCAGCAGCAGAATCCCCGCCGCCAGCAGAACGCCGAACGCCAGCAGGCCCAGAATCGCCGTCACGAACCACGTCCAAACCGTCAGCGGCAGGCGCATCATCGTCAGGCCCTTGGCTCGCATCTCTAAAGTCGTCACGATGAAATTCAACGCACCCAACAATGACGCGATGCAGAACAGCGCGATGCTGATGATCCACCAGTCCTGGCCCGTCCCCGCCATTCCCGCCGAGTCCAGCGCGCTGAGCGGCGGATACGCCGTCCAACCCGAAATAGGCGCACCGCCTTCTACAAGAAACGCCATCATCAGCGCGCAGAACGATAGAAACGTCGTCCAGAACGACAGCATGTTCAGTCGCGGAAACGCCATGTCGGCGGCCCCGATTTGAATCGGCAGAATGTAGTTGCCAAACCCTCCTTGCGGCGCTGTCGTCAGCACCATGAACACCATCACCGTGCCGTGCATCGTGAGCATGGCGAGGTAGAACTCCGGCGTCATGACGCCGTCCGGGGCCCCCACCGGGAACAGGTCGCCGAGGATCGCGAAAGATTTCTCCGGCCATACCAGTCGGAGCCGAACCAACAGCGACAATCCCATCCCGATGAACACTGCGACGATGGCCAGCAGAATGTACTGGATCCCGATCACCTTGTGGTCAACGCTGAAGATCCATTTCGAGATGAAACTCGTCGGTTCCGGATGGCGATGAACTTCTACGTGTTCCGCTACTTCTGTCATGAATGCCTACTCCTGAGAATTCGCGGCCCGTTCGACAGGCTACTGCAGGAAAGAATATTGCTCTTGAAGCCAACTATCGTAGTCCGCTTGCTCAACCACGTCCATAAAACTGCGCATCTTGTAGTGACCCAGCCCGCACAGTTCTGAACAGGCGATCTCATACGTGCCGACCTTGTCCGGCTTGAACCGCAGGCGGCTCTCGATGCCCGGCACGGTGTCGAGCTTGAGCCGCAGCTCGGGGATAAAGAAGTTGTGCAAGACATCCTTGGTACGCAGGATGACCTCGATCTCTCTGTTAACCGGGACGCTCATGCGCGGGACGACCACGTCGTCTTTGCCATCAGCGTGACCGCGGTCGATCCCCAACGCGTTGCCCATGGAGTCGTCAATCATGTTGACGTTCAACGGCCCAAACTTGCCGTCCGCTCCCGCATACCGCATGTTCCACACAAACTGCTGGCCGGTCACTTCGACGATGACCCGGTCGGCCGCACCCGGTTGCGACTGAGCATCGGCGAACCGCGCCTCTGCCCATACCGTATATCCCATGAACGTCAGACCCACAAACAGGACGGTCGCGGCCGAGGTCCACAGCAGCTCCCATCGCTCGTTCCCGGTGCTGTAGTCGGCCGCCTCGGCGCGCTTGCGGCCGAACTTCATCACCGCGTACCCCAGCGCCAGATGCGCCAAGATAAAGATCACGCCGGTCACGACGAACGTCAGGGCCATCTGGTCGTCCACCGCTCGCGCATGGTCGGTGATGGGGTCGGGCATCCACCATGTTTTCATGACGAACGGAACGGTCAAGGCTATGCAAATCAGCCATATTACGAGGGCTAGAAGAAAGGCCATAGATGTTTCCCACTCTCGCGCCGTCGGGCGACAGCGCGCCGCGAGCAGACGTTGCTCGGATTACAAAAGATCGTATAGTGTAGCAACTTGGTGAAGAAGGTGTCCAAATGAACAGTGGATCGCTTTGGGGGCGTCTTGAAACCCGCCTCGCGCAAGCACGCTGCGGCAAACGAACGCTGAGTCGAAAGAGGGGTGAACACACGTGAAAGCAATTCTGTACCAGGTGAGCAGTGTGTCGAGTCTCTTGGTGTTTGCAGCGCTCGTTTTGTGCCTCGCGAGCGCCCGCGCCGACGTCGTTGAACAGGGCCCGAAAGACTCGGAGCCCTCAGGTCTCCTCGCCGGCGCCGCCCGCGCCGACATCACCCCGCCCGTCGGCATCGCGCAACTGAACTGGGGATCGCAAACCCATATCTACTCTGTCGGAAACGATCCGGCCGGCATGGTCGCAACCGCTCTGGTGGTCGCGAACGGCAGCCAAAAATTCGCGATGGTCGACATCGACGCTGTCCTCGCCGACCCCTTCGAACCCGCCATCGAGCGCGCTGCGCTGAAAACAGGCATCCCCGCCGCCCACATCCGGCTCGCCGCTACGCACACGCACTCCGGCCCCAACCTCTCAGCCGCCAAGGGCCCCGCCGGCGTCGATCTCTCGCCTCAACTCGACATGATCCACCGCTATCGCGCCCAAGTCATCGACAAAATCGTCGGCATCATCATTGAGGCCAACGCCAACCTCAAGCCCGCCCACATCTTCGGCGGACGCGGCGAAGGCAGCATCAACGTCAACCGCCGCTTTCGCGCGAACCGCGACGACCCACCTGCCGTCGGACGCAATCCCGACGGCTTCATCGACCGCGAACTCGTCGTCTTCCGCATCGACGACTCTAGCGGTAAACCGATCGCCGTCATCGCCAACTATCAGTGCCACGGCACCGTGCTCGCCTACGAGAACAAATACGTCTCACCCGATTGGCCCGGCATGACCCGCAAAGTCGTTGAACACGCTTTCCCCGGCGCGATGTGCCTCTTCTTTCAAGGTGCCGCAGGCAATCAAGGACCGATCGAGGGCTTCACCGGCGACCTCAGCGTCGCCCACCGCCTCGGTTCGATCCTCGGCCATCAAACCTCCGCCGTCGCCCTGGGAATCGAAACCGTTCGCCGCGAACCCACCTTCGAAGGCTTCGTCGAGTCCACCGCCTATCAGGCCAAACAGCATTGGCGCGTAAAAGGGCCGCGGGACGCCACGCTCAAACTCGCCCATAAGAAGATCGACCTCCCTCGGCGCACTTACACCAACGAAGAAATCTCCGCCATGACAGCCCGAGTCGAAGATGCCAAGCAGAAGTTAGCCGCCGCGGAAGCTTCCGGCGACGTCTGGAAGACGCATCAGGCCGGGGCGCGGGTCCGGCGTTTTGGCGACCTGCTCAAGAAGTGGACACAGCCCCCCGATCCCACGCCCGTCCAACTCGAAGTCCGCATCCTGCGCATCGGAGAACTCACGATCGTCTCGATGCCCGGCGAACAATTCGGCGAGATCGGCCAGGCCATCAAGCAAGCCTCGCCCTTCAAATACACCATGTACGCCGGCTACTCCAGCGGCGAGGGCGGCGACTACATGCCCACCGACGCAGAGTACTCTTTTGGCGGATACGAAGTCGAGCGCACCCCCTACGGCAAGGGCGCGGCGGACAAGCTGATCCGCGAGACAATCGCCATGTTCGATGATGTCAAGTAGTTCTGTGATGCCGACGCGCCGCGATTTCCTCAAGACCTCTCTCGCGACGGGACTCGCTGTTCCCGGGGCGGCTGCGCCCCAAGCCTCCGCCGATACCCTGCGCCTGTGGGCCTTTAGCGACGCCCATGTCGGCAGCGACCGCCGCTACGGCCGGCGCGAAAGCCTCGTCGAGGCCATCCAGCAATCCGAGTTCGGCACTCCCGACGGCGCGCCCTCTTTCGACTGGGACGTTGCCGTCGATCTCGGCGACCAATCCGGCGCGCAGCACCTTCCCGACGACGACGAGGGCGCCGAAGTGGTTCGCCAGTTCGCCAAAGGCCTTCGTAAGCACAAGCGCGAGGACGTTTATGACGTCTGCGGCAACCACGACCGCTCCGGCATCGACGCCGAAAAGAACTGGTGGTGGCACAAATGGCTCGACCCGATGGGCGAGTTCTCCTCGCACTCCGGCGTCGACGCCTCGAAGCGCACCTACCCCACTTCGGGGACGTGGGAGCGCTATTCCTTCCAGGTCGGCAACGTTCTCTTCTTGATGATGAGCGACATCAACGAGCCCACCCAGCGCCCCGGACGCGACCTGCTCGGCGGCAACCCCGGCGGTGTTGTCTCGGGTGAAACGTTCGAGTGGTGGAAGAACATGGTCGAGTCGAACCAGGACAAGATCATCGTCTCGACCCACCACTACATGCTGAAGAATACAACCGTCGCGTCCGGCGAATGGGAAGGCATGCGCAAGGACGCAAACGGAACCTGGCGCTCGCACTATCACGGCTACAAAGCGCTCGGCAGCCCCAAAGGCGCGTCCTATCTTTATTGGGTGGAAGGCGTAGCGGATGCGCAGGCATTCGAAAAGTACCTCGAAGCGCACCCCGGCGCGATCGACCTATGGCTCGGCGCCCATACCCACACCTACCCGGACGACACCTACGGCGGAAAATCCCACGTCGAAACAAAATGGGGTGTCCACTTCGTAAACGTCTCCGCCCTAGCCCGCCACCACGCCCGCCTGACGACCATACCCATGAGCCGCCACTTCACCTTCCACGGCAACGAGCTGCGGGCCCAGTGCTATCTACACACCTGCGACTACGCCGCCACCGGCTGGTATCCCAAATCCGAGCGCCTCCTGCGCCTAAGCAAGCCCTTCCACTGGTAGCTCGGCGGGATGGCAGCAAGCTACCGTTGTTCGGGCGTCGCGATTCAGCGGTAATTACTACTTCACTACTGTCCGGCTGATAAGCGGTGGGCGGCCTGCAACTGGTTGTAGAAAAGTGGGTTAGGTGTTGTTTTTTCTTGCCGCGATTTGAGCGGCGGTGCGCCGTTTGAGCGTCATCCGTCCTGAGCCGACAATGGCTCATGAATCTGGGCCGCACCGTATTCGCGCAGTTGATCAGCTTTCTTCCGGATCGCGAGTTCCGGCGCTGTGTGGCCCGCTACGATGGCGACCGGGGCTCGCGCAGCTTCTCCTGCTGGGATCAGTTCCTCTCGATGTCCTTCGCCCAGTTGACCTACCGCGAAAGCCTCCGCGATATCGAAGCGTGCCTGCGTTCGCTTGGCGGCAAGCTCTACCACATGGGATTCCGCGGCAACGTCGCGCGCTCGACACTGGCCGACGCTAACGAGTCGCGCGACTGGCGGATCTATGCCGATTTCGCTCAGGCCTTGATTCGCATCGCGCGGCCCTTGTATGCCCGCGATCCGATCGGCGTGGATCTCAATCAAAGTCTCTACGCTCTGGACTCGACCACCATCGACCTGTGCCTCTCGCTGTTCCCGTGGGCCAAGTTCCGCCGGCGCAAGGCCGCCGTGAAGATGCACACGCTGTTGGACCTGCACGGTAACATCCCCACGTTTATCCGCATTACCGACGGCAAAACGCACGACGTCAACATCCTCGACGAGTTCCTACCCGAGCCCGGCGCCTTCTACGTTATGGATCGGGCCTACGTGGATTTCGAACGCCTCTTCGTGTTCACCCTCTGCTCGTCGTTCTTCGTCGTGCGAACCAAGAAGAACATCTTGCTCCAACGGCGCTACTCGCATCCCGTCGACAAATCTACGGGCGTGCGCTCGGATCAGACCGTCATACTGACTGCCATCGAATCGGCCAAAGTCTATCCGGACCCGTTGAGGCGCGTCAGCTACGTCGACGCCGCGACGAACAAGCGGCTGAAGTTCCTGACCAACAACTTCGCGCTCCCGGCACTGACCATCGCCGAGATCTACCGTTCGCGCTGGCAGGTGGAGCTGTTCTTCAAGTGGGTCAAGCAGCACTTGCGGATCAAGAAGTTCTACGGCGCCAGCGAGAACGCCGTGAAGACCCAGATTTGGATCGCCGTCTCGGTGTACGTGCTGGTGGCGATCGTGCGGAAGAGGTTGGGCCTGGAGGCGAGTCTCTACCAAATCCTACAGATTCTCAGCGTTACCCTATTTGAGAAAACGCCCATTTTACAGGCCTTGCAGCCATCAGACTCCCATGAAAACTTACTCGATCACCCCAACCAGCTGATTCTATTCGACTTCTAACCGGACAGTAGTGTTACTACTTATGTAGATCCCCCACCTCGTACTTCGCCCAACTCCGGCATATCCGCATCGGCCTTAGCCCAGACCCGGCTCAACTCCTCGCAAGTCAGCGCCGCTCCGGCCTCATCCCCAGCCGCCGCCTGGGCCCGAGCCAGTCCCAGAAGCGAAAGCGCCCTCCGGGGAGCGCGATCCAGAGCCTTCTTGAACTCTTCGACCGCTTCCTCGGGCCGCTTCAAATCGAGCAAAACCTCTCCAAAGTACTCATGAGCCGGCTTCACCGGATTCGGAGGCCCATATGAAAGAGCCAGACTATCCTCTATCTCCGCCGCCGCCTTGAGAGTCTCAACAGCCCGAGGCGCACGGCCCTCCGCCAGATCGATCGCGGCCTCCAGCTCCCGAGCAAGCACCAATGCCTCACGAACATCGCTCGACAGCGGTTGGTTCTCGTGAACCTTGTTTCTCTTCACGTCGAGTAGCGCTGTCAGTTTCGCTAACAACGGCCGAGCCGCCGCCACATCACCCGTCTTCACGGCGCTGAATCCCCGGGTAAACAAATCAATCGCCAGCGATGACATCGCCAGCCCAGAAGTATCCACTTCAATCGAATCGCCATCCCACCGCCGCGTCCCGATCCGGTAATGGGCGAGCAAGGCGACAAGGTGCCGCCGCGTCGTCTTCGACCCCGTGGCCTTCGTATCGGCTTCGATGATCGAGAGTTGCTCCCGAGCGTCCCTGTAACGCCCCTGCTGCAAGTGGCCGTATTCAAGCCACAACAGGGCGTGGTAGCTCCGCTCGTCGACGGACAGTTTTTTGCGCTTCACCCGCGCATCCGAAGCCTCCCAAGCGTCCACATTCGAGGCCACGACATCGTCCCACATGCCCAGCGCCGTGAAAATATGCGACGGCATGTGCAGCGCGTGCGTCGCGGCCGGAGCGATCTTCGCGTAGGCTCGAGCCGCCCGCAGCCCGAGCGGCGCATGGACAGGGTCGTCAAAAGAATGAATCAAATAATGTGCCGCTCCCGGATGGTTGGGATTCTCGGCGAACACTGACTCCGCGATCGAGGCCGCCCGCATGTAGATGCGGTAGTCCCGCTGGTCATGCGAAGTCCCCAACGTGGCCAGGGCCGAGAAAGCGACCGCTTCCAGATCATCCGGATACTTCTCGGCCAGCCGTACCATCGCTTGTTGATACGCGATGTCGCGTTCGAGCTTCGTGCCTTCCCCATAGAGCACATCCAGGGCCCGCAAATAGTCCTTCTCACGCTCCGTCGGCGCTTTCGCCAGCCGATCCTCGGGAGTGCTCCCTAAACCATCCAGCACCTCTCGCGCCGCCTCCAGATCCTGCTGCTCCCAAAGCGGATGGTTGTGGGTCATCGCCTCGCCCCAATAAGCCATCGCGAAATCCGGCTCGACCTCCCGGGCCGCGGCAAAGGCCTCCTGCGCGTCGTCGTACTCAAAACTGTGGAGCAGCAGAACACCCTGCAAAAAGTGTTCCCGCGCCGCGGCGGACCCCGAGGTAGGAAAGTCAACGGACCCCAGATGAGAGCCGTCGGCCAAAGCATCCGCAACCGGCGGGGCCCCGCAACCCAGCCAGCCAAGGGTCGTCCACCCCAGCACTCCCAACATAAGCAACTTCAAATCGGTACGCATTTTCATTTCCTCCGTCGTTCCCGGTCAAGTGTACAACCCAGCATCGCCCGAGGCCAGCCTGGATTTGCCGGCCGCCCGCACTCTAGCAGTCCGTGGTGAAGGTCCGTCTGCGCGAAAAAAGGGTACAGCCACCGGTTTTCACGACCGAGGCTCATTGGGAACAAAGCACTTAGGCAAGCGAAAACCGGATGGCAGTCCCCCTTTTTTCCCAGCATCGTCCGACGCCAGCCTGGATTTACCAGCCGCCCGCACTTTAACTCTCCTATCTCAGGCCCGGTGAGGGCGGATGGAACAAAATGGCACACTTAGACGCCGTTTTTGTGCCACCGCCCTACCCTTTTATAACCCCGGAAGCGGCTGCGAGCGGCCCTCGTGGGATGGAAGGCGTTGATATGAAAGGAGATCAATATTTGCAGGGCTCGTGACCGCCGAGGGTCACAAGGCCGGCGATTCTTTTATTCCTTATTTATCAATGACTTGCGTTTTTCCGGGCCGCCTATCCAGCGTCTCTCGGGTTATAAGGGAACCGAGGAGGAGCGGTACGGAAACAAGCTTTCCGTGTTTAGGGATCGCTCCAGGAGGTCTTAGCATGCCGACGCTTAGGGAAATCATTGCTCAGGAAGAAGAAAAACCCGAAGGGATTGACCGGTTAACGCCGGTGCAGCAGGGCGCCATCACAGCCCTGCTCGAAACGCGAACGATGGGTACCGCCGCCGCGAAAGCGGGTATCGGGCGCACGACACTGTACCGCTGGCTACGCACGGACAAGAATTTTCGCAAGGAGTATGGTGAGGTTCGGAGGGAAACCATGAGACATACGACGGCCCGACTTCAGGAGATTTCCAAGAACGCCCCCGAAGCGTTGCTAGCTATTATCGTTGACCCGAAGACGCCTTCAGCGGCTCGAGTCAGCGCCATTCGCACGACTCTTGACTACGCTTACCGGTCCGTCGAGCTCGAGGACATTGAAGGGCGGCTTGTAGATGTTGAGGAAGCGATGAAGAGGCAGGGGGGGCCGGCTTGGGGAGGGAATCGGGGCTGAGGCGTAACGGGTTGCGCCTAAGGGGGCTGTGAAAAAAATGGGGACAGTCCACGGCGCGCCGCTTGTGAGTGCTGCGAACAAAGCAGTTACGTGGGCGGCGCTTGGTACAGTCCCCGTTTTCTCACAGCCTCTAAGCCCGCGGCTCGCGCCAGTGAGTCGGCCTTAAACCCGGACTCGATCCCCTCAGTTCCGCACCTTGGCCCGCCAGTTCGTGATCACGGTTACGGCTGCGGTCGTGGCTTCGCCGGTTCGGTTGCCGATGAGAAATCTCTTGCCGTCCGAGGCCACGTCGTAGGCGCGCAAACGGGCTCCAGTGGGCTGTTTCCCGATTCGTGTCAGAAAGAGCGCTTCGGGGACGCCCGCCTGGATGGCATCACCCGCCTCGATGGAAACCGCCATGAGTGTTCCGTCTGGGTCAATGTAATAGAGTTCCTTCCCGTCACCACGCCAGCGGGGCTGTGTGCCGCCCTCGGTAGAGACCTTCCATTCCCGGTCGCTTTCGGGGAAGGGGCGCATATAGACCTCGAGCCGGCCTGACTGATCCGAGCCATAGGCAACCCAGCGGGTATCGGGCGAGAATCGGGCACCCCCCTCGCGAAACTCGGTCGCCAGGAAGGGAGACGGCGGTTCGCCATCGAGGGGAAACTCCCAGATATCGAAGCTGGTGTTGGCGCCTTGAACGCTGCAAAGCAGAGGGCGCCCGTTCCGGGGCCAGTCGCACCCGTATGTGAATGGAACTCGTTGGTCCGCGGGGAGTAGTGGCTCAGCGTCACCGGCGCCGCCGGTGGGCTTCGTGTACGTGGCGGCTGTCCCCTCCCGACCGGTCGCGAAGGCGATCAGGCCTCCATCGGGAGACCACACAGGCCCGCCATCCCAACTGGGATCGGACGTGAAACGTGACATCGTTCCGCGCTCCAACTCGTAGATCCAGATGTCCAGGGAATCATCTTGTCGGATGGTAAGGGCAACTCTTTTCCCATTGGGGGATAGATCCAATCCCGCGATGTTTTGGGGGTTCGCTATCCGCTGGATCTCCGATCCCTCCCGGTCGAACCACGCAAGCTGAACTTCGGGTCTCGTAGATCGGCCCGCGGCAGCCAAGGTTCCGTTGTTCGCCGCCGAGAAGCCGTAATTGCCGATATGCCTTGCGCTCCCAACGGCTTCGAGGACTGGAAAGAGGTCCCCGGCGAGTTCAAGACCGTCCGCATCGAACGGCTGTGCCATCAAGCTTCCTTCGCGGACAAAGAGGATGAAACCCTCGTCCGTAGAACCAGGCACATAGAGGGCGTTCGATTCATCGCTGAGAAGCCGTCGGGGAGGTTCCCCGTCCATAGACCCTAGGAAGATGCCTGACTCATCGTCCCCCTGTGGACTCCGGTCCACGTAGAGGAAGTGTTGACCGTCCGGCAGGAGATGAGGGAATCGCCGAGACACGTCCTCCGATTCGTCGCCCGTGATGACAGGAACCGGCTCGCCGCCCGTGGCCGACACTCGTTGAAACCCGCCAAACGGATTCGGGGCAAAGAGGATAACCCCTTCTTCGTTCCAGCTTCCGCCGCGTCCGTCGCGGGCATCGCAAAGCGACTGGCAGGCCCGCCGGCCAGGGCGATCTTCTTGAGTTTGCCTTGGGCGAAGAAGCCGATGTAGCGGCTGTCGGGCGACCAGAACGGAAACGTGGCGCCTTCCGTTCCGGCCAGCTCGCGGATTTCCAGTGAATCGAGCGAGCGCAAGAGCATGGGGCTGGCCTCCCCCTCGGCGTGAAGGGCCACAGCGAGATGACGGCCATCGGGTGAGAGGCTGAGCGTGTGAATTCGGGCTGCTTCCGGCAGCGAGACGCTGAATTCGTAAGTGGGTTGGTCAGGAGGCGCCTGGGTGAAGTGCAGAAACGCCAACACGCCTGCTATGACGACGGCTAGGGCAGCGATGATCCAAGGGAGCTTGACGTTCTTCTTAGTCGTGTCCAGACCGGCGTGAGCGCCGGTCGCTACTTGAGTGCCGGTCACTACCGCGGGCACGGCATGCCGTGCCCCTACAGGCCCGGATACAGCTTGCATGATGGTCGACCGCCCCGACTTGAGCTTCTCACCCAGCGTCCGCAGATCCCGCACGATCTCTTGCGTCGACCCAGGCCGATCCTCGCGGTCCTTCGCCAAGCACTTGCCGACGATGAACTCCAGCTCCATCGGCACGCCCGCGCGAATGCCCGTCAGCGGTTCCGGCTCCTGGTGAACAATCTCGAACAGCAATGCCTGGTCGTACTCCCCCTGAAACGGACGCTCGCCTCGCACCATCTCGTAAAGCACAACCCCCAGCGCCCAAATGTCCGAGCGATTGTCGACCTCGATGCCCTGCGCCTGCTCGGGGGACATGTAGGCGACCGTCCCCATCGTCTGGTCGCCCTTGGTAAGCCGCGACGCTTCCGTCAGCCGCGCCAACCCGAAGTCCATAATCGTCGCGCGGCCCTTCTCATCCACCATCACGTTCGCCGGCTTGATGTCGCGGTGAACCACTCCTTCTTCATGCGCCGCTTCCAGGCCTTCGGCGACCTGCCGGCCGATGTCGAGAACATCCTTCAGCGGAAGCGGCCCGCGCTCAATCCGCGCCTCCAGCGGCTCGCCTTTGATGAACGCCATCGAGATGAACGTTCGCCCCTGCGCCTCATCGATCTCGTACACCGGACAGATGTTCGGATGATGCAACCCCGCCGCGGCCCGCGCCTCGCGCAGAAAGCGCGCCTTGGCTTCTTCGTCGTTGAGCAGATGACCTGCCAGGAACTTCAGCGCCACCGTCCGTCCAAGCTTGGTGTCCTCGGCCTTGTAGACGACACCCATGCCGCCTTCACCGAGCTTCTCGGTGATGCGGTAGTGCGAGATGGTTTGGCCGATCAAGAATTGTCTCCGGTTAGGGGAATTGTACCTTTGTCGGGGCTGTGTGCGGGAGGTATTTCGCGGGCTTGCGCCCACAGACGCGCAGGTTTAGACTTGCGCTCCGCAGGCTGCGCCCGCGGACGCGCGGTTTTACAACCGCGCCTCCTTCCCTTGTTGTGGATGGCGCGAATTTTGGGTCCCTCCGGCGACCGGTCTCTGCCTGGAGCCGCGTCAGTTGTCGCGGCTATCCGAAGCTGAGACAGTACCCTCCCGTTCAGGGGCGTTGCAAACAGGCTTCGTTATACTTGTTTGAACCCTGGAAGGTGTGAAAAAATGCTGGGACAGTCAGCCGCGCTTCGCCTAAGTTCCTGCAAATCAATAAGTGATATGGCCCGCGCTTGTGACAGTCCCGATTTTTTCACACCTTCCTGCTCCCTATGCGTTCCATCAGCGCTGAAACGCGGCTGACGGCCGTGGTTGTTTGTTACCGCGACGCGCCGGCTGTCCCGATCATGTACGAACGCCTGACGGGCGTTTTCGCGAAACTTGGCGTTGATTACGAGATCATCTTTGTCAACGACGCCAGCCCGGATGATGCCCGTGAAGTGCTCGCCGAGCTGGCGGCGCGGGATTCGAAGGTCGTTGTCATCAACCACGCCCGCAACTTCGGTTCGCAAAGCGGCTTCACGAGCGGGATGCGGATCGCGACCGGCGATGCGGTGATTCTGCTTGACGGGGATCTGCAGGATCCGCCGGAGCTGATCGAAGATTTTTGCCGCGAATGGCAAGCCGGCTACGACGTGGTTTACGGCGAGCGGACGAAGCGCGAAGCGCCGCTGCTGATGGGGGGCGCTTATAAGCTGTTCTACCGGCTGTTTCGGGCCTTGTCGTACGTGCCGATCCCGGTGGACGCGGGGGATTTCTCGCTGCTTGACCGGCGGGTTGTCGATGCGCTGAACGCTATGCCGGAGAAGAACCGCTTTCTGCGGGGACTGCGCGCCTGGGCGGGTTTTAGGCAGAAGGGCGTCCCTTATGTTCGGCCCGAGCGGATGTTTGGACGCAGTTCGAACTCATTGCTCAAGAACATCGGGTGGGCGAGCAAGGCGATCTTCTCGTTCTCGTACGCGCCGCTAAGGATGATCACGGTTGTCGCGCTCGTGACGGTTGTGCTTTCGCTGGGGCTGGCGATTTGGCAGGTGGCGTTTCGGCTGCTCTATCCGGCGGCGACGCCCGGCGGTCTGACGACGGTGATTGTGCTGATCTTGTTTCTGGGTGGGGTGCAGTTACTGTGCCTGGCGGTGATCGGAACGTATCTGGCGCATATTTACGACGAGGTCAAGCACCGGCCGCCGTACATCGTCGAGAGTATTCTTAACGATCCCGGCGAGCGCGAATAGTAAGACGATGCCGGGCGTTGAGCTTGTTGCGACGCGTTGTGCGATTTGTGAAACGGAAGGCGGCGCGACAACGGTTTACGAAGCGAACTTTCGGGTGGAGGATCTGGATGCGGCGCGGTTCTCGGCGCGGCGTCCGCCGGACGGGATTCATTACCGGATTGTGCGCTGTGATGAGTGCGGACTGTTGCGTTCGGATCCGATTGCGGAAGTCGGGCTGGACGCGCTGTACGCGGAGAGCGAGTTCACTTATGGCGCGGAGACGGCCAATCTGAAGCGCACGTACGGGCGGTATCTGCGTGGGTTGCGTCGGTATCGGGAGCGGCGCGAGGCGCTTCTTGAAATCGGTTGCGGGAACGGCTTCTTTTTGGAGGAGGCTCTGGAGCAGGGTTACCGCGACGTCGCGGGTGTCGAACCGAGTGTCCGCGCGGCCGAGGCGGCGATGGAGAGGGTGCGAGGGAGCATCAAAGTCGGGACGTTCCGCCAGGGGCGATTCAGCGCGGGGAGCTTTGACGTGGTTTGTTTGTTTCAGGTGATGGACCACTTGGCGGACCCGGTCGCGGTTCTCGGGGAGGTTCGCAGGTTGTTGCGGCCGGGGGGGCTGCTGCTGACGATCCAGCACAACGCGGAGGCGGTGTCGGCGCGGTTGTTGGGTGAGAGCAGTCCGATTGTGGATATCGAGCACACGTATCTGTATACGCCGGATACGTTGTCTCGGCTTTGCGGGAAGACTGGTTTCGGCGTGCTCGATACGGGGGCGTCGTGGAATCGATACAGCTTGGGTTATCTGGCGCATCTGCTGCCGTTCGGTGGTTCGCTCAAGCGCGGAGTGACGGGATTGGTGAGTGCCGTTGGTATGGGGAAGGTGGCGGTGTGGGTTCCGCTGGGGAATTTTTGCTTGATTGCGCATCGGGAAGAGGATTCCAGGGGCTGAGCGCCGAGACGCTGAGATGAAACGGGTGCTTATTACGGGTGGGACAGGTTTCGTTGGGGCGAATCTGGCGCGACGGTTGCTGGCGGATGGCTGTGAAGTGCATCTATTGGTGCGGCCCGGCTTTCGGGGTTGGCGGGTTGAGGGGGTTCGAGGAGATCTGCGGTTTCAAACGGCAACCTTGGAAGACACCGAGGCGGTTTCGAAAGCGGTGGCCGAGGTGAAGCCGGATGCGGTTTTCCATCTGGCGGCTCACGGGGCGTATCCGGATCAAACCGACGGGCGGAGGATGTTTGCAACGAATGTGCTCGGGACGCGGAACTTGGTGACGGCTTCGCTGGCTGCCGGTGTGGGGTCGATTGTTGTTGCCGGTTCTTCTTCCGAGTACGGCCGCGGTTCCGCGCCTCACTCGGAGGCTGATATTCCGAATCCTGAGAACGACTACGGGCGAACGAAGGTCACGGCGACGGCTTGGTGTTCGTGGAAGGCGCGGGCAACTGGCGCGGCTATCACGACGCTGAGGCTGTATTCGGTGTATGGGCCGTGGGAGGAGCCGACGCGGCTGGTTCCGCGATTGATTGTGGAAGGTCGGCGGGGTAGGTTTCCGCTGCTGGCGAATCCGGCGACGGCTCGGGATTTTGTGTATGTGGACGACGCGGTGGAAGCTTTTGTGCGGGCGGCGGAGGCCGGGGCGAGCGGGGGTGGGGCGGTCTACAACGTGGGAACGGGGCGACAGACGACGTTGGCGGAAGCGGCCGGGGCGGCTGATGAGTTGTTTGGTCTTAGCGGGGAGCCGGTTTGGGGCGGCATGCCTGATCGCACGTGGGACACGACTTGCTGGGTTGCGGACAATCGCCTCATTCGTGAGGCTCTGGGTTGGCGGCTGCGGACGGAGTTTCGTGGGGGGGTGCGGAAGACGTTGGAGTGGTATGAAGCCAGTCCTGAGGTGCGGGATGTGTACGAGCGTGCGTCGAGCCATGTAGGCTAGTGCGGCCTCCGGCGGGGTCGGATACTCTTATGGAGAAAGTTTGGGGTTTAGTAATGCAGGCGGCTACTGGGTAGCGATTGCTGAGTGAGCGGTCCTGGATCGCGAAGACTCGCGACCTGGCAAGGCTGGAGCCTTACGCCACGCTGTACCGGGGTGGTTGGTCAACGCAGGCTGACGCCCGCGGCTCGGAGTTTGGGTTGTGGCGATGATGGCTTTTGGGCGGGGGCTGTGGTGGCATGCGGGTTCGTACCGCTTCCTTTGGTCGCGGCTCGGCTGGTGGATGGTTGCCGAGTGGGGGAGGATTAGGCCTTTGGCGGATTACAGTTTCAGGTCAGAAGGTGTGCGATCCGCGCAGCCAGAGGCGGATACCCTCGCGACCGGCGGCGTCGTCGAGGCGTACGACGACACGCTCTCCGAACTTGAGCCGGCTGCCGATACCGAGCGAAGCTTCGAGGTCGTTGAGTCCGAAATCGGATGCGCGCGTGAAGACGCGCCCCACGTCGACGAAGGGTACAACATCCACATGGTCGGTGGTGTGCCACCGATACTCGGCGTTTAGGAGTAGGAGGTTTTCGTCGCGGAAGCGGTACTGGCGGAAACCGCGTAAGCTGTCGGCGCCGCCGATCGTGCGCTGCATGAAGAAGGGGACTTGCTGCGATGCGCCCTTGCTGCTGAAAGAGGTCAGCGCGCGGAGAGCGATGGTTTGCGGCCGGCGGTACTCCTGGAAGAGGCCGATGTAGCGACGGGCATCGATGTCAATGCGGTGGAAGCTGAATTGATTGAAGTCGCGGTCGTCGTGAAAGGTCCAGTTCAGTGAATAGAATCCGCCATCGCGGGGATCGGCTACAGCGTCACGGTTGTCGTACTCGACGAAGGCGCCGGCGAGGTTGTAGTCGGCTTGCCGGTCGAGGGCGGGAACTTCGGCGGGCGTGAATAGTTCTTGGATCGAGCGGGACTGGCGGTCTTTGCCCGGGCCGGTGTTGACCTTAAATATTCCCGCGTTGACGCCGACGGTGAAGTGTCGCAGCGGACGGGCGCCGAAGGTGGTTTGGAAGCCGTAGTCCTCGAGGCGAAAATCGGTGCGGCGGCCTTCTCCCTCGTCCGGCCCCAAGCCCCAGAAGTTTTCCTCGGGGTAGTTCCTGTAGCGCGTCAGGAAGCTCGCGAAGAGTTTCTCATTTGCGAGGCGCGGTAGCTCGAACTCGAACTCGGCGTGCTGGTAACGCTTGACGGAGGCCATGACTTGGCCACGAAAGTCGACGAGTCCGTTGGCGAGCTTGTTCTTGCGGTATGCGAGCGAGAGACCGAGTCCGGAGTCGGGCGGCAGGCCGCCGATTGACGGCAGGAAGCCTTCTTCATCCGCCGCGGTGAACTGGGCGGAGGCGGGAATGCATGCGAGCACCAGCCACGACAGGGCTATGGCACGGGCCGGGGGGTGGCGGGTGTTGGCGGTGGATCCCACGGGATGGCTGGCGGGTCGGGAGAGCGAGGCGCGAATCTTCCATCGTGAGGGATTTGGGTGAGCGAGGGCAAGGGTGTGCCGGGATGCTCGTCTAATCTTCCACCCAAAAGGGGCTTGACCAGGCTTGGTGGCCGTTGGCTTGAGTTGCTCGGACGTAGTAGTAGTCGGTGCGTCCTGGGCGGCCGTAGTCGGTGTGGCGGAAGCTCGCGTTATAGAGGTCAGGTGTGACGAGCCGGTGGATGAGCACCGACTCAGCCGTGAACGGGCCGGTGAACTCGACTTCGCTGTTTTCGGCAAGCTCGCCCAGCGTTCGCTGGAAACGAATCGGCGCGGGTTTCGTGACTTCGATGTGCAGTACGGCGTTGCGGTCACCGGTGATTTCGAGCAGGACGGACTTGGTGGGCTTCTCTTCGTAGGCTTGGGTGCGCGACGTAAAGAGTTGCACCCGGCAGGAGGACTCTTTGCGGTCGACGATGCGGTCGCGGCGGTCTTCGTCGAAGGGGCCGGATTGGAAGCAGGGCGTGAGGGATTCGATCTTGCCGTTTTCGATGGTGATGGTTGCGTCCCAGTCGGCGATGCGGGCCATGTTGAGGTCGCCCCAGGGGCCCCAGCCGAATTCGAGTCTCGATAGGACCTGGCCGGGCCAGGGCGCGTTGTCGCGGACATAGTCCTCGGGGAAGTAGCGATAGACGACGCGGTTGTTCTTGAGGATCTCGATCTTTTCGATTTCGTCTTTGCCTTGGGCGGTGATGTGGAACTCGCGTTCGCGCGCGAAGGGGATCTCCGAGCCCATGAGTTGATCGTTGAGCGTCGTGAATAAGCGGATGCGGTCGCCGCTGGCGGCGATGGTGCGGCGTTTCCATAAGGCGTCGAGGATGGCTTCGCGCGAGAGTTCCTTGGCCCAGACGCCGGCGAGACCTTCGCCGTAGGCGCCGGGATAGCCGAGGTGGTCGTCGGAGCTGGCGATGACGCCGGGGCGGAAGCCGCGCTGGAGTGCGGCCTGCACGGTGTTGCGCGTCCAGCGGCCGCCCATGCTGTGGCGGATGTAGCGGAAGCCGGCGCGGTCGTGCTCGGAGAGTCCGTGCTCGGACATGATTTCCATGACGGGGCTGACGGAGGGGTCGAGGTAATCCCAGTTGGCCCCGCGCCAGCCTTGCTTATACGCCAAGTGGTGGGGGACGATCATGGCGCCGCTCCCTTTGACGTATTTCTGGAGGTCGCGGACGTGCTTGTGATACTTGAGCGGAAGGTGGTCGCCGGGATAGTAGAGGCAGTAGTCGCCGAAGAAGCTCGAGTGCCATTCGTAGGCGAGGATCGAAACGAACTCGCCCTTGCGGTTGGACTCGGCGGCGAGCCGTTGGACTTTCGGCCAGTTGTCCTGGAGGACTTTGAAGCCGTTGACCCACTTCATATGGGCGTCGTTGGGCATCTCGGGCATGTCATGCCATTGCGAGTGCGGTGTGAAGGCCAGGAAGTCGAGATGCTCTTGCGCGATGTCGTAGGTGCGCTCGACGGAGCCGCGGGCGTAGCCGACGGCGTTGTGGTTGTGGAGGTCGCCCCAGAAGAGTTGGTAGTCGTTCATCGCCACTAGTCTAGATACTTTCCCACCTAGCGGTCCAGGCGCCCGATCATACCACCGAGACTTCGTTGCACTTGCCTGGTGTGCTCGATCTACTGTCGAGTAGGCCCTCGAACGCCAAGCGGCCATGTCTCATCCTGCTGAGACGATTACGCTCGGAACAGTGCTCGGAATCCCTCTTGTTCAAAGTGTCTGTCGTTGGTGAGCGCCTCGCTGATTCCCTCGCGGCGCATGGTCTGCATGGAGATGCAATCGACGAGGCTGTAGTGCTTGTCCGGCCGCGCCGTGAACAATTCGAGCCCGCCCAAGAGAGACTCGCGGCTTTGCGGCATCACGCGCACCCCCGGATTCTCCAGCAAGTACCGTACAACTCCGCCATAAGCGAGAGTGCGGACTCGTGCGCGCTGTCGTTAGGGTCGGTAGTGGCAATCCAGTAGAACGTGTCGGCAAAGAGAACGCTCACAAGTCGTCTCTCTTTGGTGTGCCGTAGATGTAGTGATCGTGCTGGCCGGCCCCATCTCGAGGCAACCCTTCAAAAGCGTCCGACGGGAGCTTGCCAACACGGCGGAGAATCTCTTCGGTCACGCTCCGCAAGGGCTGGTCGGGCCGCGGCGCAGCACTGCTTCCCATCCCGAGGTCGCGTTCCAGCACGCGTAGCGCGTAACTCTCGGCACTGAGGCCGACAGCTTCGGCTTTGTTCTTGAGCGCGCGCTCGGCCTCGTACGGTAAATCGAGTGTAACCGCCATCGTTGCGGCTCCTTTCGGATGCTCCGTATGAACTTCTACTTTCTTGATTTTACAGGAGATAGTCGTGCAGGGCTGCGCCTTAGCAGTAGCTGGTCTTCGCGGAGGCGTTCGACCTAGGGGCGCGGCGACGCGCAAGCTCGATATGATCAACGCGGCGACGGAAATCGGCGATCTCAGATCGCCACCTGGCAATCGACTCAAGAAGCTCAAAGGAAAACCTGCGCGAGTTTCACAGTCTCCGCGTGAACGACCAATGGCGTATCGTCTTTCGCTGGCCTCCCGAAGGGGCACAAGATGTCGAGTTGACCGACTATCACGACTAGCCGATTGGAGGCCATATGATCCCCGAGAACCGAATACCGACTCACCCAGGAGAGATACTCCGGGTCGAGTTTCTCGATCCACTCGGCATGACGCAAGTGGCACTAGCCGAGGCACTTGAGGTACCCGTACAGCGTGTCAATGAGCTGGTTCGGGGTAAACGCGGAGTGACGGCCGAAACTGCGTGGTTGTTGTCGAAAGCCTTTGGGACGAGTCCTCAGTTCTGGTCGAACCTGCAGACGAACTACGACTTGGCGGTTCAACGCCCCGTACGAAAACTCGAGCGGCTGAGGAAGGTTGTCTAGGGGGCGCTGCCGGCTCGCTGCTTTTTCAGGCGCATAACGACGGCGCGGGCTTGCTTGTGGAGTTCCCTCGGGCTGGCGTCGAATCCCTTGAGAAAGGTCGACCACAGTACTTCTCGCGACGTGACATCAACCAGAAACACCGCCCCCTCGGCGCGGGAGGCGGAGTGGTAGGGCGCCGTATCAGGACGGTAAGCGCTCACCAGCGTCGCGTTGTCAACCGATGACTTTTCACTCTCCGCCTTCTCCTCCTCGGCTTTTTCCTGGGGTGTGGGGAACAGCTCTTCCATGCCATCGAGAAATTCGCTACTGATACGGTCGGTGAGAATCGCCTGGGCCATCTTGGGGTCCACTACGACGCTGAAAACACCCTCGGTCGCCGCCTGCTCAGCCAGGTACTGATCCAGGGAGTTGGACATTGGCCAGAAATAGACCCTCTCGACGCGCTCCAAGCGCGCCGGGTCGGCCGCCTCGGTGGATGGGGCGACCACCATCGCTGTAGAGAAGAGCACGAACAGCAAAAAGCAGCGAAACATGCCAGGATTATACCAGCCGCCGTCCGACGGCTTGACCGCCCCCTGTCCTGTAATGCACGACAAGCCTGACGCCGCAGCCTATGATGAATTCGCCCGAATCTTCGACTTGTACTGGGCCGACCTGTTCGCGAATGACGTGCGTCCGGCCTTCCAGAATGAACTCCTGCCGCATGTTCCGGCGGGGGGCCGGATACTCGACCTGTGCTGCGGGAGCGGCAGGCTCAGTTACTGGCTGACGGGCTGCCGATTCCGCGTAACGGGCGTTGACGCTTCCGAAGAGATGGTTCGGATTGCCCGCGAAAACGCTCCCGGCGCCGATTTCGAGGTCGCGGACATTCGAGAGTTTCAGCGGCCGGCGGCCTTCGACGCCGTGGTCTCGATCTTCGACAGTCTGAACCATCTGCCGACTTCGGCGGATCTTCTGACTGTGTTTCGCAATGTTCACGCATCGCTTGCGGCCGACGGGCTGTTTTTCTTCGATATGAATCTCGATGAGGGTTTCCTGGCGTCGGCACATGACGGACATGCCGTGCTCAAGGATGATCACGCCTGCGTCGTTGAGAGCAACTACGATTCGAAGACCGGTGTGGGCCGTTCGGAAGTGACGATCTTCGAGAAATCCGACGAGGCTTGGAACCGGGTCGATCTGGAGATTGTCGAGTATTGCTATCCAGAGGAAACGATTCTAGACGGCCTCGCTAAGGCCGGGTTCCGTGACCTGAAAACATTTGAGGGACACGAGGACCTTGGCATGCGGAACGGTGTCGGGCGCCTGTTCGTGCTGGCGCGAAAGTAGCGGCGGCTACGCCGGACGAAAGAAATCGACAGGGTCGAGTTCGACGATACGCCATTTCCTGCCCTGTGCCGTGACGTTCACCGTAATGATGTGCCGGCGGGTTTCGACGGCTCCGGGACGGTTGAGAGGGGATATTTGTAGCAGCCAATCCACGCGGCTTAGGAAGTTGTCTCCGTCGGCGGTGACCTCTAGGATTCGAATCGACGACCCGATATCTTTCTGCTCGGTGAGGGCAACCACGTTCGACTCAAGCCGGGAATAGGCACCGAAGCGCTTCTTTTCGAAGTGACCGAGGAAGAGGGCGGCGTTGCGGGCTTGGATGGCCCGGCTGGCGTCCCGGAGCATACGCGAGATCGCCGCCTGGTTCGCCGCGGCGGGTCCGGCGAGGGAGGCGATCGCGAGGACTCGCGTGAATCTCCGGCGCGTCATGGGCGGGTTTGCAAGGGTCCACCTGAAGATCTACGTCCTGTATTCGGCATTAATACGGATGTAGTCCTCCGTCATGTCACAGGTCCAGAAACGTGCTTGACCCGGCCCGCCGCGTCGAATATGGAATCTCAGGTGCAACTCATTCGCTTCCATCGTCTTTTGGACTTCTGACTCGTCGAAATCGGCGCGGAAACCGCGCCGGCAAACGAGAATCCCGTTGACGTAGATATCGACCTTCGACGGATCGAACGGGGCGCCGCTCGCCCCGGCCGACGAGAGAAAACGGCCCCAATTCGGGTCCGCGCCCGCCAAGGCGGTCTTCACGAGGGGTGAATTCGCGATCGCCCTGGCGATGGTGTCGGCGTCGTGCTCGGTGGCGGCGCCTTCGACGTCGATCGTGATAAGCTTCCGGGCGCCCTCGCCGTCCTTGGCGATTGCGACAGCCAGTGACTCGGCGACTTGAGAGAGTCCGGCTTCGAATGCTCCACGGTTCGACCGAGAGACCGCGACACCGGAAGCACCATTGGCAAGCAGGATAACTGTGTCGTTCGTCGACGTGTCCGAGTCCACCGAGATGCGATTGAAACTCCGCCCTACGGCCTTTTTGAGCATCGCCTGAAGAGCATCGGCGGGAATCGTGGCGTCCGTAAAGATGTAACTCAGCATCGTCGCCATATTGGGGTGGATCATTCCGGCGCCCTTCGCCATGCCGGCGATGCGAACGGCACCTTGGGCCGTTTCCACTTCGGCCGAAGCGATCTTTGGCACGGTGTCGGTCGTCATGATGGACAACGCGGCGTCTGAGAACCGATCCGGCGACAGGCCGGCTTCCAAAGCCGGCAGAGTATCGATGATCAGACTTTCATCGAGTGGCTCGCCGATCACGCCGGTGGACGAAACGAGGACGCGGTTCACGGGCGCTCCGAGCGCTTTCGCCGTCGCCCGCGCGGTGGCCCTGGCGACTTTCATCATGGTGGGAGTGGCGCAATTCGCGTTCCCGGCGTTGACGATGATGGCCCGGCACCTTCCCTTTGACTTCTTCAAGTGGTCTTCGCAAAGAACGACGGGTGCGGCTCGGACCAAGTTGCGCGTAAAGACGCCGGCGGCCGCGGCTTCGCGGTCGGATACCATCAAGGCCAGATCGAGGTTCGGCTTCTTGCGAATGCCGGCGTAGGCGGCGGCGAATCGATAACCCAGCGGCACATTCACTTCCGGTTCTCTCCCAAAGTCTCGCCGTCCGTCGGACGGTAGCCTCGCACGAAATCGGCCGCAGCCATGCGCTTCTTCCCTTCGGGCTGCACGTCGTGGACCGCGAGAGTCGAGCCCTGTTCACACCCTACGCGAAGTTGACCGTCGGCGGTAGCAACGACGCCCGGCGGCGGCCCTGCCTGATGGAGCGGCCGGGCGCGGTGGATCCCGAGACGGCGGCCCCGAAAATAGGTGTAGATACCCGGCCACGGGGTGAAGCCGCGCAGACGATTGTGGATTTGGGCGGCCGGCAAGT
Organism: Bryobacterales bacterium; assembly: GCA_965206655.1. Classification (GTDB taxonomy): domain Bacteria; phylum Acidobacteriota; class Terriglobia; order Bryobacterales; family UBA6623; genus JAPPLB01. The sequence goes on from CBDBKC010000036.1 coordinate 496,132, forward strand.
TCCAGTCGACCTGCCCGTCTTCGCGCTTGAGAATGGGAGCGAACGTAGCCTCTTCCTCCGTCTGCGGCTCCGGCGCAATCGAGCCACGTTCGAGGCCTGCCAGCGTCTCGGCCAGAAGGTCCGCACCGATGGGCGCCAGACGCTCGAACAGTTCCCGGGCGGTTTCATCGGAACCGATCGGAGTCTCGCGTTTGAGCAACATGTCTCCCGCATCGAGCTTGAAGATGATGCGCATCGTTGTGACGCCGGTGCGGGTTTCGCCGTTCGCGACGGCCCAGTTGATCGGCGCGGCGCCGCGGTATTTCGGCAGCAGGGAAGCGTGAACGTTGATGCAGCCATGCGGCGGCAGATCGAGAATTCTCTGGGGGATGATCTGCCCGTACCCGACGACAACGATGACATCGGGTGCAATCGTCGAGAGCCGCTCGAAGGCATCCGCCGACTTAACGCGGGGCGGTTGGAAAACTTCGAGTCCGAGTTCGAGAGCATTGACTTTGACGGGTGGAGGGGTAAGGGTTTGCTTTCGGCCGACCGGCCGATCGGGCTGCGTCATGACGAGTTCGACCGTGTGCCCCGCGCTGATGAGGGCCGCGAGGGGGGGTACGGCGAAGGCCGGCGTGCCCATAAAGACCACGCGCATCCGCTAATCCCACTCGCCTTTTTTGCGTAGCTTGCGGATCTTACGTTTGATCAATTCCCGCTTGAGCGAGCTGACGTGGCGCAGAAACAGGATCCCGTCGAGATGATCGTTCTCGTGCAGAATGGCGCGCGCCAGCAGATCCTCACATTCGACCTCGAACGTGTCGCCCTTTACGTCTCTCGCGCGGACTGTTACCTTTTGGGCCCGCTTGACGTCCTCTCGGAACCCCGGGACGCTGAGACAACCTTCCTCGCCCGTCTGCTTTCCTTCCGTCGCAAGAATCTCGGGGTTGATGAATACGAACTTCTCGTCGGGGTCCTCTCCGCAGGAACAATCGACCACAGTGAGGCGCTTGAGCAGCCCGACCTGCGGCGCCGCCAGGCCCACGCCAGATGCGTCATACATCGTCTCGAACATGTCGTTGACGAGCCGTCGGAGTTCCTTGGTATCGAATTCCTCAACGGGTTCACAGACCGTTTCGAGGACCGGGTCTCCGTACTTGACGATCTTTCGAATCACCTTGAGTTGCCGACCTGGGGCTGCCCTTATTCTAGGGAAGGCAGCGAGGTACTAGCGATCGGAGATGAAAGAACCTTAGGCCCTTTTAGTGTCTCTGTCCGATTTGCCTCGACCATTCGAAAGAGCGATATTCAAGATATGAAGATGCCTCTTTCCGGCTGGTTTCAGCGTGGAATCAAGAAACTCCGAACCGCTGAAGCGGCTATTGAAAACAGTCAGGCGACCACAGCCGCCGTCGGCTGGCTGGCCGAGGACGGCGTCGCTCATGCCGTGACCGCCAAGCTCGGCGAGCGTTTCGACGGCGGGATCGATATCCTTTTGGCCGAGGAGATCAGCATCGATACGCCGATTTGGCTCATCTCCGCGGACGGCTTTGATAAAGCGGCTGCCGTCCACTTTTGCAGCCGGGAACAAGGCCGCTATACCGTGCGGGTGGGCTTTCTTGAGGATACGAGCGGCTTGGAAAAAAACACCGCCTTTTCAGCGGCACGCATGAAATGGACGGAGGGTTCTGGCCGAGTCGTCGGCTGTACCATTTTGTTGCGCAATGGCGAGAACAGTGAATTAGCGGTCAGCATGGCCGAAGCCGTACCCGTACCGAGCGTCGTGCTGCTGACCGGCGGGGACTATCAGTGCCTGGGAGCGGTCAGTAGCTGCCAGGAAGAGGAAGATTGCTGGGTGGCCCAAGTGCGGGTGATCAGCGACGCCTGCCCGCGCGCGAATGCCCAGGCCGCTTAGCCCGTCTTCTTTCCCCTGGTGGTCGAAGCACGCCATTCGCTCGCCATGCGGTGAAAAGGCGGACTAGGACTTCGACAAATCGTAACAGGCCATCTCGGTCTGATTGCGTACGATCAGCCGCCCGCCGGCGATGGCGTGGGTGTTCCAGGTTTTGCCGCGTATCGCTGAGAAGCGAGCCACTTCCTGGTGGCCTTCGGGAGTTGCTTTCACGAGCGCCACCTCGCCTTTTTCGGTGAGGACGATCAGATGGTTTCCCGCCAGCAGGACTTGCCCGAAACCATATCGCCCGCCCTTCCACTTACGCTCGCCGGTTCGTACATCGACGGCCGAGAGGATGGCTTCATCGAGGCCGTAGACGATGCCGTCGTGAAGAACGGAGCTATTGAACTTGTTCTTCATCGTGTTGTTCTTCCAGACCTCTTTTGCACGGAGACCGTCGCCGTCGCTCTCGATCTTGACCAAGGCGGCACCGGTCCCGTAGCCGGATGAGACGAACACGTGGTCATCATCGACGATCAGGGGTTGCGCGCAATTCGCATCGTAGGAAGTCTTCCAGGGGTAACTCCAGAGTAGCGAGCCGTCTTCGGGATCAACAGCCAACATGCGCGGGGCGCTGACGAGGACGACTTGGCGCTTCCCGGCGAGCGTCACCAGCATGGGCGAGGTGTACGCTTGCTTGTCATTGAGGGATTTCCAGATGGTCTCGCCGGTGTCTTTGTTGTACGCGGCGATCGATTTGCCGCTCGTCCCTCCGGGCAGCACGATCAGTTTGTCGTCGACGACAAGCGGCGCGCCGGACATCGCCCATTCCAGGTTTCGCGCACCGTTCTCCGAGAGAATGTTCTTTCGCCAAATCAGTTTTCCCGTGGCGGCTTCCAGCGCGCGCAACTCCCCGGCGCCGCCCAGCGCATAGATCTTCCCTTCGTGCCATGTCGGGGTCGCGCGGGGCCCCGGACCGCCCATGGTTTCCTGGAAGTGAGAGTCCCAACTGTTCGTCCACAGTTCCTCGCCGGTGTTGAAATCGTACGCAGCTACGAATTCCTGATCCCGGCGCTGCTCGATCGTAAACACCTTGCCTTCCGCGACAACGACCGACGCATAGCCGCCCCCGACTTTCTGGCGCCAGATTTCAGGCAGGCCGCCGGACGGCCAATCGGTACGAATCGAAGTCGCCTTGTAGATGCCGTCGCGGTCGGGTCCGCGGTAGTCGGTCCAGGAGGCATCACCGACGAGGGCCGCCGGGTGGCCGGCGGCCTGCACCGTACCCTCATCCGCATCGGCGCGGCTCTCTTCGAGCGCATCGTAGTGCGATTGCGGATTATGGAAACTGAAGATCGGCGCCATCCCGCTGCCGGCCATCTCCATGCGCAGGCCATAGAAAGCGAACAGGTGTGCGACGAAAAGGACGGCGAGCCCCGCCGAGAAGACCAGCTTGCGAAAGGGGCCTGAGTCCGAACGGGTCCAAAGCAGCACCAGACCGAGGGGCGGGAAAACCAAGCAGGACAGAAGGAAGACCGGCTTCGACCGGTACCAGGGCGTTTCCATGAGTTCATTTTCGCCCAGGAATCCCGTGGCGACAAGCTGCCAGGGAGAGCCAGGAGGGTGCGAAGGAATCGCTGGGACAGACACCCGCTGAAGAAGGGACCGTTCGCTCCACTCGAGTTCCCGGTGCGCGGGGTTGTCAGTCCCGGATTGTTTCACGGCTTCCAGGGCCCATAATAGAGGGCGTTGGGCGAGGTCCCGGTGATCCCGTTTCCCCGTAGTGTTATGTCTTTTCTCGCACGGAAACTCGTAGTCGGACGGGCCGGGCTTGCTTTCGCGGTCCTGACCGCCTTCCCGTTACTGGCAGGTGACTCCACGGCCGATTTCCGGAACGAGATCCAGCCGGTTCTCAAGACGTACTGCGTTCGCTGCCATGGGCCCGAGACGCGGACGGCGGGTATTGACTTCACTTCCATGGGGCCTGGAGGGGATGTGGCCCCGCAGCGTGATGTTTGGTTGCGGGTGATCCGAGTGCTGCGCGAGCGTGAAATGCCGCCGGCCGACCCTTTGCCGAGCGAGGCGGAGCGACTCGCCGTGGCCGATTGGGCCGACGAAGCTCTTCGCGGCATCGACTGGTCGAAGATCCGCAACCCCGGTCATGTCGTCGTTCCCCGGCTCAATCGCGTCGAGTACGACAACACGATTCGCGATCTGACCGGCCTCGACCTCCGCCCAGCCCGTCATTTCCCCGCCGACGGCGCGGGGAATTCCGGTTTCAACAACGACCGCGCCGGCCTCTTTGTGCCGCCGCTGTTGATGGAAAAATACTTAGACGCGGCCCACGAAGTCGCGGAAGCCCTGATCGCGGCCCGCAGACAGACGGAGAGACTGAAGACTCACGTCGAAGTCGAGACGATGTATCGCACAGAGATGAACCACGCGGTACTCGATCACGGGTTCGACCTCAATAGCTTCCAGCAAACGATCTATCGCTACGTCCAGTTCCCGCGCACCGGCTGGTACACGTTTCGCGTGCGCTGTTGGGGCCGCTCAGGCACAGAGGGGCAGATGCCCGGCCTCACGATACGGGTCGCGAATGAGATCGCGGACCGAGATGTGGTTCTCGCGACAGAGAGCGGCCCCGAAGTCTATACGTTGCGGGGCTGGGTTCCCGCCGGCAATCACCGCGTCTCACTTCATCGTTACATCGAGAAGACCGCCGTTACGAACGACGTGCAGCAGGATCTCGTCGAGATTGTCCGCCGCAAGAAAGAAGAGGCTAAGGCCAAAGGCGAGGAGAAGCCGAAGATCAAAGAGACCCAGGTCGTCCTGTCGCTTGATTGGCTTGAGATCGAGGAGGAAACGGCGGCCGGCTCTAACGGCTCACGCGTCTTCGTCGCTGAGCCCGGCGCTGAACTCTCAACTGAGGAAGCGGCCAGGCGCATCCTCGAGCGCTTCGCCACCCGTGCCTACCGGCGGCCGGTCCGCGGCGAGGAACTGAAGTATCTGCTTCGGCTCTTCAGGCAGGCCGGCAAACAGGGCTTGCCCTTTGATGAGGCCATCGGCCGATCACTCAAGGCCGTACTTGTTTCTCCGAACTTCCTGTTTCGAGTTGAGCACAGCGGTGACGCGGAACGGCGAATGGACGGCTACGTGCTCGCGTCGCGACTCTCATACTTTCTGTGGCTTACGATGCCGGACGAGACGCTGTTCGACCTTGCCGGCGAAGGGCGCTTGAGTGAACCTGACGTCGTTCGAGCCCAGATCCGCCGTATGATCCGTGACCCGAAGGCTCGCGTTTTCGCGAGTCAGTTCGTGAGCCAATGGCTTGGTTCGGTGGAAGTTGGCCGCGGCGCGAAACCGGACACGGGCGTTTTTCCTGACTATACCGGCTCGCTCGAGCAATCGATGAAAACGGAAGTCGCCGAGTTTTTCGATCATCTATTGCAGGAAGACCGCAGCCTCCTCGAACTCATCGATTCCGACTACTTGATTCTCAACGAGGAGCTGGCTACGCACTACGGAATGCAGGGCGTCACCGGGCGCGAGTTCCGCAGGGTTCCTGTCGAAGACCGCAGGCGTGGGGGCGTGCTTGGCATGGCGGGTTTGTTGACAGCCGCATCGTTGCCCGTGCGGACGAGTCCTGTTCTGCGGGGGAAGTGGGTGCTGGAGGCTTTGCTGGGCAAGGAGCTGCCGCAACCTCCTCCCAACGCCGGCGACCTGCCCGAGCCGCCCCCCGAATCGGAAAGTCTGACCCTTCGGCAACGCTTTGAACAGCACCGCAATTCTCCGCAGTGCGCCGCCTGCCACGATCGAATCGATCCGATCGGGTACGGACTCGAAAACTACAACGCCATCGGCCAGTGGCGCACGACGGATGCGAACGGGCAGCCCCTCGACACGGCCGGTGAGTTGCCCAGCGGCGAGCGTTTCAGCGGCCCGGCGGAGCTCAAGGATATCCTCCTGCGGCGCAAGGAAACTTTTGCGAGGACGGTCACCGAACGGATGCTTGCTTTCGCGCTGGGCCGGCCGCTTGCCTACTACGACGAGCCTTCGATTCAGGCCATAACCAGCGCCGTCATCGGGGGAGACTACAAGCTTTCCCTATTGATCGAACAGATAGCACTGAGCTATCCTTTTCAGTACCAAGGTGGATCAGCCGCCGAAGGGGCCTCGGAATGACGAAGAGTTGGCGCGTGTCTCGAAGAGCTGTCCTGCGCGGATTAGGGGCTAGCCTCGCCCTGCCGCTACTCGACATCATGGAGCCGACTGCCGCTTCGGGCGCGGCGCGCGTCGGAACGTCCTCGAATGCACCGAAGCGCTTAGCCTGCATATTCCAGCCGAACGGTGTCTACCCACAGAACTGGGACCCGACCGGCGAGGGGCTCAGCTATGAGCTGTCACCAATTCTCGAGCCGCTGGCGGGGGTAAAGAGCGACGTCACTGTTCTGTCGAATCTGGGGACGGGCGTCAAGGGTCATGTCCAAGCGACGTCTTCTTTCCTGACCGGCACGCCGCTCGCGCGCAAGGCAAGTGGCCCAACGGTGACGCGCGCCGACATGGGAATCTCGCTCGATCAGTTCACCGCCAAGCACGTTGGCGGCGAAACCAGGATGCGGTCGATCGAGCTCGGCCTTGATCCACCCCGCTCCGGACGAGAGAATAACCTCCCGATCTCATTCGCCAACACCGTTTCGTGGGGCGAGAACGATACGAAGATCGAGCCCGAAATCAATCCCCAAGCAGCCTTTGACCGCCTGTTTGGCGAGACGAAGAAAACGCCCGAAGAGCTGAATTTCGAGCGAAGCCTGCTCGATCGTGTTGCCGAGGATACGAAGCGTCTCCAGAAGAAGGCGAGCACGGCCGACCGCCGCAAGCTCGACGAGTATCTGACCGCCGTGCGGGACGTTGAGAAGCGAATTCAAGAAAGTATGAAGCCCCGTGCATCCGCCTGGAAGCCGCTGACGGAGCCGGAGCTGGTCCGACCCGGCGACCGCCTGCCGGAAAGCCGTGACAAGCACCTACGGATGATGATGGACCTGTTGGTCCTTTCGCTTTGGACCGACACGACGCGCGTCGCAACCCTCATGATGGCCCACGGATTCTCGCGCCAGAACTTCACGTTCATCGGCGTGAGCAGCGACCACCACTCGATCTCGCATCACAAAGAAAGCCCCGACTTGGTCGCCGACTACACCAAGGTCAGCCGCTGGTATGTCGAGCAGTTCGTTTACCTGGTCGAGCGCATGAAGGCGATCGATGAGGGCGGCTCATCTCTGCTCGATAACTCAGTGGTTCTCTACGGATCGGGTTTGAAGAACGGCAACGGCCATACGACTACGAACCTTCCCGTGCTCCTTGCGGGCCGCGGCCAAGGTACGCTGAATCCCGGCCGCCATATCGTTCTGCCCGAAGACACGCACATCGCGAACCTGCACCTGACATTGGCGCGGAAGATGGGTGTGAAGGCCGACCGCTTCAACAACAGCAGCGGCGCTCTTACGAATCTCTAATCGACTCGCGGGTGAGACCGGTTCGCGCTCACCACGCCAGGGCGTAGTTATCGCCGCGGATATCGGCCCCGGCGCTCAAGACGCCTGTTTTCGGATCCACGACAATGGCCGAGGTGGCATTCATCGACCACGGGCCGTTGACATCCACGTCGTGGCCGCGACGTTTCAGCTCTTCGATCACTTCGGGCGCGACACGACTTTCGACCGACAAGTGTCCGGGCGCCATGGCGTGAGGGAAGACGGATGATGGAAAGCCTTTCGTTGTGGCGCGTGGCGCTTCGATCGCGGCCTGAATGTTCATGTCGAACTCAACGACGTTGAGGAACGTCTGCATGATGCGCATGCACTGGTTGTCGCCGCCCGGGCTGCCGACAGCCATGAAGGGCTTGCCGTCTTTGAGGATCATCGTCGGCGTCAAGGTACTGCGCGGCCGCTTCCGAGGAACGAGGGCGTTTGGATGGCCTTCTTGTAGCCAGAAGTAGTCCCCGCGGCAGTTCAACATGAAGCCCAAGTCAGCGAGAACGATGCCCGACCCCCACCCGGAATGAAGGCTGGGCGTCCACGAAACCGCGTTGCGTTCTTTGTCGACGACCGCGACGTAACTGGTGTCTCCCTCATGGTCGGCATCAGCGGAGACGGGGATCTTGAATTGCGGGCGGTTTGCGGTGCTCACGCCGTCGGGAGTCCCCGGGCGAAACTCACGGGACGCTTTCCTGGGGTCGATCAACGCGCGCCGCCGCGCGCCGTAGGATTCAGTGAGCAAGGCGGGGAAGGGGATCTTGATGAAGTCCATGTCCGCGAGATACATCTCACGGTCAGCGAAAGCAAGTTTAAGAGCCTCAACGAAGGTATGAATATAGTCGGCCGAGTTGTGGCCCATCTTCTTGAGGTCGAAACCGCGCAGGATGTTGAGCGTGAAGATTTCCGAAGGGCCTTGGTTGGCGGAAGGGTTCTTGTAGACCTCGTAGCCGCGATAGTTGATTGAGACGGGGTCCTCGACCTTAACGCTGAATTCGGCGAAGTCGTCGTAACGGAAGAGGCCGCCGTTGTCTTCGGAAAACTTGGCCATGGTGCGGGCGATGTCGCCTTTGTAGAAACGGTCGCGAGCGGCCTTGAGTGCGGCTTCCCGTCCCTTGTTCGCGTTGTTGTCCTCGGCTTCGACGAGTTTGCGCAAGGTTCGCGCGAGGTCGGGATTCCGAAAGACCTCACCGGCTTTCCGCGGCTCGCCGTCTGGAAAGAACACCCGCTCGCTGGTTGGATAGCGTCGCAGCTTGGCGTTACCGACGACAGATGCGGTTTCCGTTTCAACGCCACGATTGCCGACGACATAGGTGCGGCGGCCTTCCTTGCGACCGCCGAGCTGTCCGGCGAGCCCTTCACTGAGCGGGAAACCGTCGGCGAGTTCGATGGCGGGCTGCAAGACTTCGGCGAAGCTCATTGTTCCCCAGCGGGAAAGGACGCTGTACCAGGCGTCGACGGAGGTCGGCACGGTGGCGGAAAGGAGGCTGTCGTTCGTGGGAATCTTACCGTCATTGTTCTTTCTGTACCACTCAATGGTGGCAAGCTTGGGCGACCAACCGCCGGCGTTGACGGAATAGACCTTCTCGGTCTTGGCGTCGTAAACGAGGATGAACGCATCGCCGCCGACGCCGTTGCTTGCGGGGTCGGTGACGCAGAGGGCGGCCTGACCGGCGACGGCCGCGTCGAAGGCGTTCCCGCCGGCCCGCAGAATGCGCTCCGCAGCTTGGCTCGCCTGTGGTTTGCGGCTGGAAACGGCGTAGTTCTCGCCGCGAATCACCGGCCGCATGGTGCGCTGCGCGTGCGAGTTTTCAGCAAGCGCGAACGCGATGACAACGCTGAGAAACACAACGGCGAACCGCCGCTTCAGACAAGTGGCCTTCATGAGACCCTCCTCGAAGTTCGTAGGAAGTATAGCGGCGTGGCACGGCAAAGGCCAGTCCGAGTCTTGTCTCATGCAAGATGAGCCTGAAGGAGGAGTTAGTTTCTCACACAAGATGAGCCTGAAGGGTGGGGGAGTGAGCATGCTGGGGATTGACCATCCACATGCAAGACGGCAAGACGCTGAGCCTGGAGCAGATACGGCAGTTTCTGGAGGCCAGCGATGAAATACGATTCAAGGGCAAAGGGCGTGCCGAGATCTACGCCTGGGTGGCGCAAACGCTGTGCCGGCAGCGCTACAGCGGGCAAGACCGAGCCGCCAAAGGACTGCTGCGGCAATATCTGGCCAAGATGACGGGACTGAGCCGGGCGCAGGTCACCCGACTGATCCGCCAATATCGGCAGAGGGGTGAGCTGGTACCTGCCCGCTATCGGCGGCATCGCTTTGCCGGCAAGTACACGGCGGCCGATATCGAGCGGCTGGCGGCCGTCGATGAAGCACACGAAACCCTCAGCGGCCCGGCCACGCGCAAGATCCTGCAGCGGGAATATCACAAGTACCAGCAGAGTGAATATGAGCGGTTGGCGGAGATCTCGGTGGCCCACATCTATCGACTGCGGCGGCACAGGGTGTACCGCCAGCGGCGGCTGCATTTCACCAAGACTCGGCCCAGCGCGGTGTCGATCGGCGAGCGGCGGCGGCCCAACCCGCGGGGCCAACCCGGCTACCTGCGAGTGGATACGGTACATCAAGGAGATCGCGACGGCGTGAAGGGCGTCTATCACATCAACGCGGTGGATGAAGTGACCCAGTGGCAAGTGGTCGGCGCCACGGCGGCCATTAGCGAAGCCTGGCTGGAGCCGTTGCTCAAGGCCATGCTGGAGCAGTTCCCCTTTCGCCTGCGCGGCTTCCATTCCGACAACGGCAGCGAGTTCCTCAACGGCACGGTGGAAAAATTACTGAACAAGCTGCTGATCGAACAGACCAAGTCGCGGCCGAGGCACACCAACGACAACGGCTTGGTGGAATCGAAAAACGGCGCCGTGATCCGCAAGCACATGGGGCATACGCACATCGCGGCGCCGCACGCGGCGCGCATCCAGCGCTTCTATCAACAGCACTTCAATCCCTATTTGAACTTCCACCGGCCCTGCGGACAACCCGAACTGCTGACCGACGCCAAAGGCAAGCAGAAGCGCGTGTATCGCCACTATCAGACCCCTTGGGAAACCTTCCAGAAGTTGCCGCGGGCCGCCGACTATCTCAAGCCCGGGCAGGCGATCAAGGCCCTCGACCGTATTGCTCAGGCCGAAAGCGACACTGCGGCGGCGCGGCGGATGCAACAAGCCAAGAGCAAGCTCTTTGCGAGTTTCGCATCCGCGAACCTGCCGCGCCGCGCGACGGGAGAAGGGCTGCGGAAATGACGGGCGATGGGAAACGAGGAAAACCAAAAACCGGTTTCCCTCGTTTCCCAACGCCCTTGGAAATCGCTCCGCGATTCCCACATTCCCACAGCCCCGACGACGATTCTCTCCCCTTCTTAACCAATCCCAGAAAGGAGCCCAGCGACTCAGTGCTCCCCTGCTTCTCCAGGCTCATCCTTCGATGAGAAAATGCTGTCCGCGCGAAGAGCGGGGTTAGCCACAATACTCTTCACTTCAGAACATTCTTGTGGCATTCTGTTTTTAGAGCACAGGAGGCCACAGATGGCACGAACGAGAGCAGCGCTGCCGGCAGGCAGCCGTATTACCGACTACATCAGCCTGGGAGTGATCACGCGCTGGTTCCCGCGTCACAAGATCGATCGTGTGTTGCGGGACTGCGGGCGGGCCTCGCGGCGACAACGGGACTTGCCAGCGCATGTGATGGTCTACTACGTCATCGCTCTGGCGCTGTTCATGCAGTCGTCCTACCGCGAGGTGCTGCGTTGTCTGCTGGAAGGACTACAGTGGCTGCAGGACCCTGCGACGCCCCTCAAGGTGGCGGGCGATTCGGGGATCTCGCAAGCCCGTTCGCGATTGGGGGTGGAGCCGGTCGAGCGGCTGCATGATGAGTTGATACGACCGTTGGCGACGAAAAAGACGCGCGGATCGTTCTATCGGGAATGGCGCTTGGTTTCGCTCGACGGCTCGACGCTCGATGTGGCCGATCAGGCCGCCAACCGCACGGCGTTCGGCTATCCGGGTGCGTCGCGGGGAGCGAGCGCGTTTCCTCAGCTGCGCTTTGTCTCGTTGCTGGAAAACGGCACCCATGTACTGTTCGCCAGCCGCATGGGTCCCTGCGCGAGGGGTGAGATCACGCTCGCCAAACAGGTGTTGCCGGCACTCGAGAAGGATATGTTGTGCTTAGCCGACCGCAACTTCCTCGGCTACCAGCTGTGGCGGCAAGCACGCCAGACGGGCGCGCAACTGCTGTGGCGGGCTAAGAAGCATCTGCGCTTGGAAGTGCTCGAGCGCTTTGCGGACGGCTCCTACCGCAGCGCGATCTACGCTTCGGAAGGCGACTGGCGCAAGCGCCGCAACCCGCTGCCGGTGCGCGTGATCGAGTATCGTCTCGAAGGCGTCGAGCATGCCGAGCCCTTCTATCGACTGGTGACGACGATCCTCGATCCCTCCCAAGCGCCGGCTGTGGAACTGGCGGCGCTGTACTGCGAACGCTGGGAGATCGAAAGCGCGCTTGACGAGCTCAAGACGCATTTGCGCGGGGCGCGCATGGTGTTGCGCAGCAAGACGCCGGAGTTGGTGCGCCAGGAATTTTACGGCTTACTGATGGCGCATTTCGCGATCCGCGGGCTGCTGCACGAAGCCGCCTTGGAGGCCGACGAAGATCCGGATCGCCTCTCCTACCTGCACGCGGTGCGGGTGGTGCGACGCAAGATGGCCCAAGCGGTCGCGATTCCCCCCTCAGGACAAACGCAAGTTTCATAAGGGGGTTTTGGCGGAGCTGCTGCAGGAGCGCGTGCGGTCGAGCCGCGGCATGCAGCGTCCGCGCGGGGTTAAGCGCAAAATGAGTGGCTACAAGCTGCGACCACGCGGCGCGTTGCCGCGCCTCCGCATCGACTTTGCGGCCTGCGTGAGGGTTCTTAAGTGAAGAGTATTGGGCCTAGCGTGGATTCTTTGTCGAAGGCTGCGACTACCACAGCGTCTCGTGGAAGCGGGCCGGGGACGATCTCGGAAAAGCAGGTTGGATCACGCGGATTCTTGCAGTAGAGCGAGATTTCGTGCGGGTCAGTGGACCCCGTAGGCGCATCGGTATCATCGCTGCCGCCGGAGCCGCTTCCCGACGCCGGCATGGGCTCCAGGCTAAGGTTCTTCAGGGTAACCTTGCGATTTCGGACAACGAGCTGATTCGGGTCCGTGATGCCGGCGCTATGAAAAGGGTCCTCCGCACTGGAGGTAAAGGCCATGATGCATGAGTGGCGGCTCGCCGAGTGGGGGATCAGAAACTCCCACGCAGCCAGCCTCGTCGTGCCGGGTTCGATGCGGGGAATCAGCTTGGCCGAGCCCACAACATGCCACGGCGTTGGGGTCCCGCTCGGAAGAACCCACGAGAACGGGAAGTCGATGAGGTCTGGAGGAAAGCTGCTCAACCCGGCCGAAGCCTCAACCAAGAACGCGCGCACCCGAACCAGGGTAACGGGGAAAGGACCCTTGTTGTGGACTGTCACGTAGATACGATTCGGCCCGCGCTCGGTGCCCTCGTGGATGACATTGTCATAGAGCTCGGTGGGCGTGCTGACGAGATCCGGAGTCTGCAAGGTGGAATCTACGATGATGTCTTCACTGTGCCAATGCCGGCATGATTCTCCTCGGATGTAGGGATGAGGAACGCCGTCGGGACTCGGAGTGGCGCCGGAATCGACAAGATTGTCACGAAAGTAAAGGAAATGGTCCGAGCAGCCTGCGCCGTCCAATGACCGTTCCCACACACCACGGCCAAAGGTGGCCGCACGGATCTTGCGGGATGCATCGTGGATCATCAGCTTGAACACGGGCGCATTCGGAAGTCCTTGATCCATCGGACGCCATCGCTGCGTCGGAGCATCCCAAGAGAACACGCCTCGATCACCCCCGCAATAGACTCGGGTCGAGTCATTCGGATCGATCACGATGGTGTTGATGGGATTGGCCTGTTCGAGCCCGTCGGATTTCGTTTCCCAAGACTGCGCGTCGGGGCCGAGGCGATAAACGTGGTCATTGATGAACTCGTCGGTCGCCTCGGCTTGCATGATGGCGGAGACGGTGGCCCAGACGGCTCCGAATTCGTCGACGGCCAAACTGGAGATCGGAATTCCTGTGGGGAGGCCCGTCCACGTGTAGTCTTCGGGAATGACCGAGTCCCATGTATCGCCATCCGGCCGGGCGAAGCGGAAGACTTCACCGCCTGTGGTTCCGACGTAGATGCGGTCCGAATTCGATGAGTGCGAAGCGATGCATTGAATCGGGTTGGGAAGAGGAGGATCTTCGTCGGGATCGGTGATTCTGGTCCAGGAGGATCCTCGGTCCGAACTCCGCCACAGGCGGTCTCCGCCTGTGTAGACAGCACCGGGCACGGCTGGATCCATAGGCGCGACCGGGTCCACGTAAAAAGGGATCAGCCACTGGGTTCCGGGAAGCTGGGCCCTAAAGACCGGAAAAGACTTGCCGGCATCAGACGAAAAGAAAACTTGGTAAGCTGCACCGTAATAGTGGAAATAGGGGTCGTGGGGGTCTATTTGCGCGATGACTGTATCACCCTGCATTCCAGACTTGGAGCCTTGCAGGACCCAATGACGGCGCCAGATCGGTGCGCCGCTGTAATGAAAACCTCCGTTGTCCTGCGAGCCGGCGATCATGATGGCCTCGTAGTCGGGATGCTGGCCTAAGTCGTAGAGCTGGATCGTCGAGATATCGAGATTCGAGGATTGCCACGTCTCGCCCAAATCCGAGGACCAATACAGGCCCCCGTCGGAGGCGACGAAGACCTTGTTCGAGTCCGTCGGGTGGAAAACGATGGCGTGACAATCGTCATGCACACGGGTGGTATCATCACCCCACGAAATGTGTGGGGGCCAAGTTTGGCCGCCATTGGTCGACTTGAAAAGGCGAACGACCGCCAAAAGGACGGTCTCAGGGTCGGTCGGATGAGGCTGAATGGCTAGGTTGTAATCCGCTTGGTGGATTTCGTCCTGAGGGCCTTGAGAGGTTGGCAGTTGTCCGCTTGAAGACCAGGTCTGCCCACCGTCTTCGGATCTAGCGATATGAGCCAGGTGCCGGCCTGAGTCGCAAAAGGCAGCATAGATGAACCGCGGCTGGGTAAGGCAGACACCCAAGACAACTCGCAGCGTTTCGGTCGGGGTCCCGGGTATGGCTGGCTTGGCGATTTCACTCCAACCGGTGACCGAGTGCTCGAACTGCAGTACTCCTTCGTTTGTGAAGCCGGCAATGAGCCTCGGGGGTTGCGGAGAATCCTTCACCAGCACCACGTCGGTGCAGTACGGCACACTCGAGATGACGGTCCATGTGTCACCATAATCGGTGCTTTCCCGGAGACCATCAGTGGCGGCTACGTAGAGGCTACTTGGGTTGTCGGGATCGATAACAATCCTTGAGATCTCGTCCATGTCGAACTCCGTGGTCCCGATCTCAATCCACGCTTCGCCATAGTTCGTAGACCGCAGCAGCCCGCGGCCGTAGTAGTAAGCCCCATCAGATCCGGGAACCATCTCGCCGGTACCCGCATACACGACGTTGGTGTTGACCGGATCAATGGCGAGAGCCCCGATCGCGAGACTGAGCTGATCGTCGGTCTTGGGAACCCAGCTTGTGCCGCTATCCGTCGACTTCCAGACACCACCGGCGGCCGTACCGATGTACATGCGAGACGGCGTGAAAGGGTCGATCGCCATCGACCGGATGCGCCCGCTGTTGCTTTTCCTGTTGTGGCCCTCGCTGCGACAAAAGGGCGCGGGGCCGAGCGGCACCCAGTTACAAGCCCCCGCTACCGGCGCCGCATGGCGAACAGTGGGGTCATCGGGGCTATCCTTCGATCCGATTGGCTTCTCGTCCCGATTTTTTCTGAGAGTGTCGATCAAGCCCTCCGGCCAGCCGGGCTTGCCGGCGGTCCGGGCTTTCTTGAACTCCGCGGCGCGCACGAACGGCTTATCAATCTTCTCGCGGGGAACGTCCGGGCCGGGCTGCGGCCTTTCCTCGACCTTCAGCCTGGCCTTCGCCGCGATCCGTTTCGCCCCGCATTGAGCCGTCAGCGTGTAGCTGCCCGGCTTGAGGTCCTCAGTGGACAGCTCAATTCGAAAGGAACCTTCTCGATTCGGAACCAAGGACTCCCCCCAGCGAGAACCCTGGAAGATCCTGCCGGGCTGATACACCTTGCGCCCCAATCGGAACGTGATTTCGTCGAGCGGCCAGCCGTCCCCGCTGATAAAGGTCGTGTAGCCCTGTATCAGCGACGCCGGACGAATCTTTAATGAGGGCGATTCCACATCGCGGGAGGGACTAGCCTTCTTGCGTTTGCTCATTCTTATCGTTTCTCCTAGTCAGAGTATTCCAAGCCTCGACGCGAACCTCCGTGCTCGCCGGAGCCAATGGGTGTGGCGGCGACGGAACGTATTACGAGACTCAAGGCGGCGGTGGTTTCGTTGATGGCGTCAAACTACAGTAGGATAGTGGCGGTCGGGCATCTGGCTTCCCACGGGCGACAACGCCTTCCCGGTAAGGTACAACACTACAGCAAACAATGAACACTCGGCGAAGTTTCTTGAGAATGGCGGCGGGAGGTGGCGCTCTTGCGATAGAAAACGCTGCCGCTCCTCAAAGTAAGCCGAACCTGCTGTTCATCTTCAGCGACCAGCATCGCGCTTGCTCGATGCCGGGTGAGCCCTTCAACGACGCCGAGGCCCCCAATCTGGCGCGCCTGGCTCGCGAGGGGCTGACGGCTCAGAACTGCATCTCCAACTACCCGGTCTGCTCGCCCTACCGGGGAATCCTATTGTCAGGCAGGTGGCCTTATCAGACGGGTATCGTCGACAACGCCCTCCCGCTCCTTGTTTCGGAAACCTCGCTGGGTGAAACCTTTCGGCGCAACGGCTATCGGACCGGCTACGTAGGCAAATGGCATCTCGATGCGCGCGGTACGGAAGGCCGTGCCTGGCGCCCCCCGGGCTCGACGCGGCACGGCTTCGAGGAGTGGCACGCCTGGTACAACACGAACCCACACTTTGATCGGTCACACACGTTCGATCTGATGACGCGTCAGCGACTCCAACCCAAGGGTTACAACGCGACGTTGATGACGGATACGGTCCTCGATTTCATCGAGCGCCGTCGCGACGATCCCTGGATGCTCACCGTTGCCTGGAACCCGCCCCATCCGCCGTTTCAAGACGCGCCGCGGGATCTGATGGAGCGCTACGAATCGGGCAGTCTCCATCTGCGGCCAAACGCCGCCGAGAAAGTGGGGCGCTCCGCCTATGGGCCGCGCAACTGGCCGGTGCGCGACAATCTTCAGGGCTACAACGCGCATATCACCGCTATCGATCGCGAGATCGGCCGCATTCTCGACAAACTCGATAAGAGCGGGCAGGCGGACAACACGATCGTCGTATATACTTCGGACCACGGAGAAATGATGGGGTCGCAGGGTCGCACGGGGAAGCGCCTTCCTTACGACGAAAGCTGCAAGGTTCCCTTCCTGGTACGTTACCCGGGCAAGGCGCCGACGGGAGCTTCCACGCCGGAACTGCTCTCAACTATCGATCTGTATCCGACGATGTGCGGGTTGGCGGGACTTGAAATCCCGGCGCACTGTGAAGGGCAGGACCTCTCGCCGATTCTCCGGGGCGCAAACATAGCCGGCCCCGAACACGCGTTCCTCATGCACATCGATAAGGACAACGGCTCGGGCGGACGGAATCACCCGGCGCCGATCTTCCGTGGTTTGCGGACGAAACAATATACCTACGCCCTGGGCGAGATCGGACGGTGGTGTCTTTATGACAACCTGAACGATCCGTATCAGCAGCGGAACCTCGTCACGGAATCAAGTCACTTGAGTCTGATGAGCGATCTGGATGGCGAGGTCGCCCGGAACCTCGAGAGTGCGGAGGATAGATTTGTGATGCCGACACTGCGCGCCCGCCGCGGCTTCTCCGGGGCAGCCGTGCGCTCCTGAGATCGATAGCCTTCGTGTGGACCTGGGTCTGATTTGGTTTAGACTAACCGCAGAACCAACGGTCGGAACAGGAGAGAGCGAATGCCGGAGAACAGCAACGAGATGACACGCAGGGAACTAGCGCGCAAAGCCGCCCTCGCCGGCGGCGCCATGGCGGCATCGACGTTCGCCGCTTCCGGCGCCCCACCGCCGTTGGAACGCCGGCCGCTCGGGAAAACGGGCATCGAGGTCGGCTTGCTGGGCATCGGCACGTCCCCGCTGGGCCAGCCGGGCGTGACGCAACAGGAAGTGAACCGCGTGATCGCCATGGCGGCCGACGAGGGCGTCAACTACCTCGACGCGGCTCCGATCTACGGCATGGCCGAACGGCGGCTGGGTCCAGCGCTGAAGGGTAAGCGTGATAAGTTCGTCCTCATATCCAAGGTCGAGGCCACCTCCAAGCAGGATGCAACCTGGCAGATGAAGGAAAGCCTCCACAAGATGCAGACGGACTACTTGGATGTCGTCCACTTGCACAACGTGGGACGGACGGATCGTTTTCCGGATCTTGATGTGCTGACGGGTGAAGACGGCGCGCTGCAAGCTCTACGCGACGCCAAAAAGGAGGGCCTGATCCGTCACATAGGATTGACCTGCCATCTGCGGCCAACACGGGCCCTGCCCATCATCGAGACCGGCGAAATCGAGCTGGTGATGTGCGCCGCAAACTTCGTCGACGTCCACACCTACAACTTCGAGGGGACGGTTTTCGCCGCCGCCGCGAAGCGCGGCATGGGTGTCGTGGCGATGAAGATTCTCGGCGGTACGGATGGGGACCACGCGAAGCTTTCCGCCGATGAGCACTACACCACTGCAGTCCGCTACGCGCTCGGCATTCCCGGCTTGTCCGTGGCGATCATGGGCGTGAAGAGCACGACCGAGCTGCGCAAAGCGCTCGCCACCGTGCGCGATTACTCGCCCTTCACCCGGGATGAGCTGACTCAACTCGAGCAGAAGGGGAAGACGCTGGCCCAATCGTCGGACTGGGGCGAGTTACGAGGGCCGGTCGCCTGGGACGGAGACCGTTCCGCCTAAATCCGTCCATCGTTCGGTCCCTCAGGGTAGGTGTTCGGGCGGGCGGCGGTGGTTAGTGACTTGCTCATAGGCGTAGGCGATGCCGATCAGCGTCGGCTCGGAAAACGCGTCGCCGAGAATTTGAAGCCCCGCAGGTAGCCCCGAGACGAAACCCATGGGAACCGTGATCGCCGGAAAACCGGTCGGCGGCGAGAGCCGATTGCTGTTATTCCCGTGCGGCGTGTTCAGATCGCCGATCAGCCGCGGCGGATTGTTCCACGTCGGATAGACGAGTGCATCCAGCCTGTCTTTAGCTAGCGCTGCGCGTATCGCCTGCCTGAGGCGGTCGCCCCAGGCGCGAGATTCGGCGCAGAGTTCTCCGTCGGCCGGCATCTCTTCTTTTTCATTTCGTTCTAGTGTGGCGCGGACGGACGGGTGAAACTTCTTGGATTCCAGGATTTCGGTGAGGTTCTCAAACGGGGCGTCAGGGCCCAGGCTTTGCAGATACTCGTTCAAGTTGGATTTGAAAGCGCGGCAGCTCGGCCGGTCTTCCGCAAGTTCCTTGTAGCCCGCGATCGAAACGGGATCGACAACTTCCGCGCCGGCTCTTTTCATATCCACGAGTGCTTGTTCGAACAATTCCACCACTTGCGGATCGGCCTCTTCGGAAAGCATGTCGCGGGCGACGCCGATACGCGTGCCTTCAAGCCCCTCCGCGTCAAGCGCCCCCAAGTAGCTCGCGGGCTTGTTGCCGCGCGACTCCGCCGTAACCGGGTCGGCGGGATCGTAGCCGGCGATGACGTCGAAGACGCGAACGGCATCTTCGACGGTGCGAGCCATGGGTCCGCCAATATCAGCGAAAAGATTGAGAGGTACGATGCCGTCGCGGCTCGTCAGACCCATTGTCGAGCGAATTCCGACGAGCGCGGCGTGCGACGAAGGTCCCCGAATCGAATTCCCTGTATCCGTACCAAGGCCGACCGCACCCAGGTTCGAAGCAACCGCCGCCGCCGTCCCCCCGCTCGAACCGGCAGGCACGCGGCGAGTATCGTACGGATTGCGGGTGTGGCCCGGGAGAAGCGAGCCGACGGTTTGGTACGCGCTGAACGCGAACTCGGCCATGTTCGATTTGGCAAGCACGATCGCACCGGCTTCGCGAATCTTCCGGACTTGGTAAGCGTCGTCGGGGGGGATGGAGTCGGCGAGAGATAGCGATCCGGCGCTCGTCGGCATGTCGGCGGTGTCGTAGTTGTCCTTGACGATCATGGGGACGCAATGAAGCGGTCCGGTGAGCCCCTGCTGCTCGAAGCGGGCTTGCAGTTCGCGGGCTTTTGCGCGGGCGGCGGGGTTGATGCGGACAATCGAGTTGATGGAAGGCCCCTGCTTGTCGTAGGCGTCGATGCGCGCCAGGTAGGCGGCGACGAGTTCGGGGCAGGTGAGGTCGCCGGTCTGGAAGGCGCGATGGATTCGGGCGATCGTAGTTTCTTGAAGATGGAACGTCGGGCTCGATTGGGTGAAAGAGACGGCCGCAAAGAGCAGGCCTGCAAGGATTGTTCGGAGCAGGGGGCTGCGATCGAGGCGTGGCATGATCCTACGCGCGGTGCGCAAGCTAGTTTCCCGCCACCACCGGCGCAATGACGCGCGAAGCGTGGTGCCGGGTGTGGTGTATGCTGCTTTCGGCAACCATCAATTCGGTGGACGGCTCGATGGTCATGGGGCCTCCGGTATTGGGGTTGGGCTCGTAGAACTCCGCGCCGGTACTGCCAACCGTAATTCGTATGCGGTGTCCCGTATTGAAAACCTGGCTGAGCGAGTGAATGTCGAATGCGAACCTGTAGACCTTACCGGGTTCCATGAGAACTTCCTTGTCAAATCCTTCGCGGAAGCGGGCCCGCTGCACTTTATCCATGATGAGAATCGAGCGACCGTCGGGATACACATCGCTGAGCCGAACAATATAGTCGGCGTCCTTGACGTTGGCTGAGATGTAGAGTTCCACCCTGACGCTGCCGGTCCATTCGACGGGTTCGGCGAGCTGGGCCGTTGTGAAGGTTTGCGGCTCGGAGTGTTGCTCATACTCACGCGCGTCGCGGGCGCCAGGGAAGGCGCGGACCGGGATGGGCGCCGGGTTGGCCGGGTCGCTTATGTAGGTGGTTGTTCCGTTGGCGGCGGCCGGCTTGTCTAGCCCCAGACCACCCTCCCCGTTCTCGTCGGCGGGCGTCAGATAGTACGACGTTTCTTGCGCCGGGATCGGCCAATCGTCCGCGGTTCGCCATTCATTTCCGGGAGCCCCGGGTTCGCCAACGGCCCCCATCACGTAGTAACGCACGGCGGGTTCGCGGTCAACGCCATTGTCGATACCTTTCAGATAGTGGTCGAACCACCGGATCATGTGGGCCTTCACGTCGAAAGTTGAGTTCTCGGGGTACTCGAGTTCGCCGACCTTGGGGCTTTGCTTGTTGTAGCGGCCATGGAGCCAGGGGCCGAGCAGGAGTTGCTGTGCGCCGCGGGACTTGGGTCCGCCGTGGTGTTGCCGGCCGACGAAGCTGTCGATCGAACCGACGCTCATGTAGTCGTACCAGCTTCCGATGGTGAAGGTGGGGACGTTCATTTTGTCGAAGTGGCGGGCGCAGTCCTCCTGTTGCCAGTATTCGTCATAGGTAGGGTGTTCGAACGTTTCGCGGAGCCACTGGTCGTTGTGTTCCGGGACACGGCAAATGCGGGCCATCGATACGAAGCGGCCGGGTTTGGTGGCACCGCCGATGCGGTAACCCTCGTGAAACAGGCTCAGTCCCGTGTCAACCATATGCTGTGTGACGAGGTGAGGCGGCTGGGTGACGGCCAGGAAGTTTTGGGCATAACCGCCTTGCGACGCGCCGAAGGTCCCGATCTTGCCGTTCGACCAGGCCTGCTCGGCGAGCCACTCAACGGTGTCGTAGCCGTCTTGGAGTTCACCCCAGCCGAGCGCGCGGTAGCCGTTCCAAGTACCTTCGGAAAGATGCGCGCCGCGAAAGTTTTCGGCGCAGACCACATAACCGTGGGACGCCAGGTCGGCCAGGTCTTTTCGCGTCCGGTCGGCGCGCAGGTCGGCGTACCGTTGTTCGTAGAGAACAGGCCACGGCCCTTCCCCTTCCGGGAAGTAGAGGTAGGCGGAGAGGCGTAGGCCGTCGCGCATCGGAATCATCACATGCTCTTCCCGCACGAAATCGAGGTCCAGAGTGTCGGTTTCACTTTCAGTCGGAGCGGTTGAGCACGCCGCAAGTGCGGTTGCAAGCAGAAGGGCGGGTAGGAGCTGTCGGCAAGTCATGATTTTGAAGACTTAAGTCTAGACGGAAGGTCGACTCGATGTACAATTGAGCCTCCGATACGACCGGAGATATGCACCACGAAGGAAGAGGATGTGCGTGATCTTATGAAACGACGATCGTCAAAGACGCAGAGTTTGGCCGGGACGAGCCGGCGGGAGTGGCTGGCGGTAACGGCCGCAACACCCTTGTTGGGATTGGCAGGCTGCGCGCCCGCGCCACCCGCGGGCGGGGGCAGTGAGTATTTTCAGAAACTCGGCGTCGAGCCGGTGGTGAATGCGTCGGGGTATCTGACGGCTTTAGGCGGCGCGCTCATGGCGCCCGAGGTGGCCGATGCCATGCGAGCGGCGGCCGACGTTTTCGTGCCCTTCTACGATCTTTACAAAAACTCGGGTGCGCACATCGCGAAAGTGATCGGCGTCGAGGCGGCACTCGTGAGCGCCGGGGCGGCCAGCGCGGCGACGATCGCGGCGGCGGCCTGCATGACGGGGACGGACCGCGAGAAGGTCCATCAGCTTCCCGACACAACGGGCATGAAGGACGAAGTCATCATCCAACAGAATCACCGCCAGGGATACGATCACGCGCCGCAGTCGTCCGGCGCAAGGCTTGTGGTTGTTGAAACCGAGGAGGAATTCCGTGCGGCGTTCAACGATAAGACCGCTATGGTGTATCACCTGGCGGCGGAGCGGCATTTCGGCAAGCGTGAGCCCGGCCTCGTCCCCCGGCAAGCGGCGATCGAAATCGCGCACGAGCACGGTGTGCCGTTTTTTGTGGATGCGGCCGACGAAGCGCCGCCGAAGAGCACCCTTCGCTCGTACATCGACGAGGGAGCTGATCTCGTGTGCTTCAGCGGCGGGAAGGGATTGCTAGGTCCGCAATCGACGGGGCTGCTGTTGGGCAGGAAAGACTTGATCGAAGCGGGCATGCTCAACCACATGGTCGACAGTGATTCCGTCGGTCGCGGAATGAAGGTCGACAAGGAAGGGATCGTCGGTCTTGTCGCCGCCGTCGAGCGTTTCGTGAATCTGGATTGGGAAGCTCAGGAGAAAGAATGGTGGACGCGACACGACCGCATCTTGAGCTATCTGGAAGACCTGCCGGGCATCAAAGCCGAGCCGCTACCCGAAGACATCGAGCCGCCGCATGTTCCGCGCATCTACGTCGAGTGGGACGAGGAGGCTTTGGGCCTGACGCGCCGCGACGTGGCCCGAAAGATGCGCCAAGGCACGCCATCGATTGCCACGCTGAGCAGCTATTACGGATTCACGCTGGTTTCAGCGACACTGCGGCCGGGCGAGGAAGAGATCGTAGGACAGCGGCTACGAGAGATCTTTAACGGGGCGACGGGGAAGACAAGTTAAGGCTCGCGAAGGCGTGAAAAAATGCTGGGACAGTCAGCCGCGCTTTGCCTAAGTCCCCAACAAATGATCCGCCCGCGCTTGTGACAGTCCCGATTTTTTAACGCCTTCCGGTGCCGATGCAGAGGCCTACGCGTCAATCTCCAAGATCTTGAGGGCGTCGCGGTGGATGATCCCCTCGATCACGTCATCGGGGATGCGCGGGTTGCCGCCCTTGGCGAATTGATTCAAACCTCGCAGACCCGCCATCGTTTCTCGCGCCGTCGTAACGGGCCAATCCGTCCCCAGGAAGATTTTTCCCGTCTGTCCCCAGCCAATCGTGAGGTGCAACGCTTGGTAGAGCTCCCAGGGCCGATAGAAGTTCGCCGAGAGTTCGATGTACACATTGGGATGCTTGCGCGCCATGACGGTACACTCCCGCTGCCAGGGATGCCCGAAGTGAGCCATGATGATCTTTAGACGCGGGTAGGCATAAGCGACCGCATCGAACAGAAGCGGATTTGCCCATTTCAGCGGAACGTCCGAGGCCTGCGCCGTGGCCGTATGAAAGATCAACGGAATGCTCCACTCCTGAGCCTGACTGTAGATGCGTGCCGCCTCCGCCGACATGGGGTCGAACTTCTGGTAGATCGGACTGAGTTTGAAGCCCTTCAGCCCCAGTTCCTTCGCGCCTCGTTGAAACTCTTCGAGCGCGCCCGGTAGAGTCGGATTCACGGACCCGAACGGAACGAGCTTCTCGGGCCAGCGTTTCGCCAGGGCCGCCATTTCGTCATTCCCTTTCGTGCCGAGATCGCGCGCCACATGCAGGATCACGGCCTTGTCGACGGCGCCCATGTCGTGTTGAAACTGCTCCCACGAAGCATTCATCTGGAAATCGCCGTCAGGGCGCGAGCTGTTCCAAGCCCTCTTCGAAAACGTCGGCGCCGGCGCTTTCTCATCTTGAAACCAAGGGTGGACGTGCATGTCGATGATGCGGCCCTTGGGCGGCTTCGGCGGCGTGTACGGGCGAAACTCGCGTCCCTGCGGCGGACTCGCCGCCAGACGGTTCAGCCCGGCTTGGCCCGCCAGCAACCCGGCACCCGCTTGAAGAAGCTTTCTTCTGGTCATTGATACCTCCCCGATTCGACGGTTTGCCGCTCAGAGTTGTCCTATCTCGTCATCGGTCAGTGCGCGGTTGTAGATGCGTACATCTTTCATGTGGCCGTTGAAGAAGTCGTGTTGGCCGAAGCCGATGCGGAGCGGTTGGCCGTTGGTCAGGTTGTAGGCTTCGGGATCAAAGCTCGACGACGTGGCCACCCACTCCCCGTCCACGTACAACTTGAGAAGCGTGCCATGGCGCATCGCAACGACGTGTCGCCAGCCGGGACGGAGCGGTTCGTCATAGGTAGCGTTTTTGCCGGCTTCGAAGGACCAAACGTGGCCGGACGGCAGGGTTCCCACAAAAAGCCGGCCATTGTATACGGCCATCGACCAGGCGCGGCGATATTTGACGTCTACGGTGTGGTCTACCCGCCCCACCGGTGTCCAGCGGCCGTCACCATCGTGGCGGAAGATGCGGGCCAACGGCAACGAGCCGTAGTACAGCTTGCCGTTGTAGACATTCGGACCCATGACTTCTTGCTCTTCGCCGAGGCGTCCCGTGCTGACCCAGTTGTCATCGCCTTCGTAGCGGTAGACCGTGGCTTTGGGCCAGCTTCCGGCGTGAAGCTTGCCGCGATGGATGGCCATCCCGTAGACCTGTGTGCTGTCACCAAGCCGGCCGGTGTGGCTCCAACGCTCGCCGTCGAAGCGGTAGACCGCACCCTCGTCGTAGCCGGTTGCATAGATGGCGCCGTTGTGGACGGCCAATGCCTCGGGACGCATGCCGTCGGGGAGCCGAGCGAAGTCCATTGGTTCCCGCCCTTGTAGCGGAACAGCCCCGGCTGATAAAAGCCCGACACATAGAGTTGGCCGCGAAAAACGACCATGCCGTTCACGCCGTCGAGCCCGAGGATCTGGCCGCAATCGACCCAGCCGCCGTTCTCGTAGCGGAAGACCTTACCGCCGATGTGGTGGGATAGGGTCGGCTCGAGACCCGAATAATGAAGGAGCACCCGCGAGACACCTACATAAAGCGTCCCATTGTAGCTTGCCATGGCGGTGACACCGTTGCTCTTCCAAGGGGCGCCGAGGTCAGTCCAAGTCTCTCCGCCTTCGTAGCGATACACGTGACCCTGGTCGTTGTTCGTCTGTCCTTCGACCGTCCCTGCGTAGAGCTTGCCATCGTGGACGGCCATCGAATGGTTGAAAATCGACTTGCCCGGGCGGCCGTGATCGACCCATTCGCCAGTCTGGGCGTTGTCTATCCCGAAGTGCAGATTGCGGTAGTTGGCTTGACTGCCTGTGACACCCGCGTTGTGCTTAATCGAGAGGTTGAATCCACGGCGGGTTTCCGAGTCGAATTTGGTTAGCAGATCACCGAGTGTATCGTCGAGTTCGTTGGCGGTCTCGCCGTGCAGGGAAATCGTGAAGTCGTCTCCGTCGAGAGCTAATGACGGGGCATCCGGGACCTCGATATACGCTCCCCTGCCGTCGAAGCGCGCGGCGTCACCGAGCAGTTCCACGCCAACGCTTCGGCCGTGGTTATCGCGGCCGGAATGGTCACGCGCATCCCCTTGAAGTTTCCAGTGGCCGACCAGTGACGTGTCGGCACTAAAACCGAGCGGCACGAGCCATAGGCCCACGGCGGCTACCGCTACTCGTAGAAGGGGGATCTTCATAGTCCAAAAGGTTAAAGCACCGAGTGCGCCTTGTCCACTAGCTCGAACAAAAGCGGTTACTTTGGTGCCCGGGGTGGGACTCGAACCCACACGTCCTTGCGGACAGAGGATTTTAAGTCCTCTGCGTCTGCCGATTTCGCCACCCGGACCTCTTTTAGAATCAATTATTTAATCCTGCTCCCGCCATCTCTCCAGAAGTGACTGTGGGGAGATTTGTGGGGACTCCTTTCCTGTCAAGCGGGTTCAGCTTCGCCATCTTCTGAACCGCCCGCTCCATCGTCTCGGGTGTCGGATGGACATATTTTTGCGAGACAACCACGGTCGAATGTCCCATCAGTCGCATGATTGTGAAGGCGTCCGCACCCGCTTCGCCCAACCGCGTTCCGTAGGTGTGGCGGAACGAATGCGGCACAAAGTCTGCCGGAAACTTGAGCATGCCTCGTAGCTTCCGGTGCCTTTCATTGAACCACGTCTGATAGACCGGCTGGCCGTCGCCCTTGTGGAACACGCAGCCCTCTTTGGCAGGGCCTAGCGCCTTGAGCATGGCCGTCGCCCGTTCCGTTAATGGAACGTGGCGCGCCTTGCTGTTCTTGGCGTTACCCGCGCGAATTGTTACGTATCCGTTCTTTGCTCCTGGGGCTGGCTTCAGGCGAATGCTCGACCACTCCAGGGAAAACACTTCACCCACTCGCAGGCCCGTGTCGAGCATTAGGATAGCGATGTCTCGCAGGTCATCGGGTGCCGCTCCGAGATACAGTTCTTCGTCCTTGAAACTCAGAACGAAGTCGCGGTTCCGTTCGCCCCTCAGTAGTCGGATGCGGGGAACGCGGTCGATCACCTTCCACTCTTGCGCCAAGCGCAACATGCGCCGTAGCGTCGCAAGTTCCCGATTGATGGACGCGGGCGACAAGGGACGCCCGTAGCGCGATATCTGACGCGCCCTGTGCTGCTTGTAGGCATCGACAAGGGCTTCGTCTGCCCTGTCGAGCCGACAGGCCCTCAGAGGTTCGTAAGTGAGCAGTAACCTCAGCTTCGCCTTGTAGAACCGAACCGTCTGCGGCTTGTCACCGCATAGCGTCTCGATGGCCTTCTCGAATCGAGGGGCGAACCCAGCAACCGTGGGCGTCTTGGCGTGGTCCTTGATGCCCGCTTCGCCTTTCGCCAGTGCCGTGCGGTGCGCTGATTCGATGTTGCGGGCAACGTTCTTGTTGCCCTGCTTCGTGCTTGCACGAACGCGCCGCCCCTCGAAAACGAACTCATACCAGTAGGTGTTTCCACGCTTGTAGACGCTCATGTCGATGCCTCTCTCCTACACCACTCTGGCTTGATCGATGTCAGATCCAAATACCGCCGAAACGTTTCTTTGAGCGGCTTCCAATGGGCTTCCAATTCCTCACGGGCGACTTGCAGATCATCGAGCTTACGGTCTTTCGTTGGGTGTCCGTCAGGCGTCTTGTCATGAAGCGCATGCTTCGACCGAAACTTGCCGTGCGACTTGTACAGTTCGTCCAGGCGGTTCAGAGTCGCTTTGTCGAACAAGAACTCAGCCGTTCTGGTTGCGCGGACGTACCGTACTATGTCTTCATCGCTAGCCGGAGCATCTGTCATCAAGGCGCTACTCAGTAGCTTCATCACTGCCTCGTACACTTCGAAACGCTTTTCGAACAATGTGATCCTCACGTGCCTTGCATAGATGAACAAGGCGAAGCCTACGGAACTCGCGGCGGCCACTGCCGAAACCGCAGCCCACAAGAGACTCCAGTTCTCTGCTGCCATTGTGCGCCTCCCTCTGTCATCGACTTCTTAGCAAAATGCGCCGAACCGATGCGGCCTGCCAGAGCGAGCCCTTCCGTGTCGGCAATCCTTCGGAGTCTAGCGTTTCGGCGATCGCTTGGTAGCCTGCGCCGTCCTTTCTGAGTGTCTGCATTCGCTCAATGGTTCGCTTCTCGCCTGGGTGGAACCCGAACGGCTTACGGCCCTCGCAGCGCCCCGTTCTTGCCCGCTTGCGTTCTCGTGCGCCCCGAAGCTTCACAACGATCATGGTCTTTTCGTACTCTGCGATCGCGCCGAAAACCTGCCGCATGAGTTTCCGTGTCGGGTCGTCTTTCAGAAGGTCCGGTTCCGCTGCGGAGATCAACTCGAAGCTGTGCTTCCGCAGATCGCCCATGATGGTTTCCTGAACCATCAAGTCTCGGGCAAGGCGGTCGAGCTTCTCGACAAGCACCAGCCGCGTTCCGTTGCTGTGTAGCGCCGTCATCAGTTCCGACAGCGCCGGACGGTTCTCCAGTTCCTTCGCGCCGCTCACGCCCTCTTCGCGGAACACTTTCTTGATGCGGATTCCGTGCGCCTTCGCGTACTGCCGAATCGCCGCTAGCTGACGGGGGAAGCCGTCGCCCTTCACTTGCCCCTTGCCGCTCACTCTCAGGTACGCGAAAGTCGTCTTTGTCATGACTAGAGTCTATCTTATTCTACAGAAAACGACAACTTGTTGAAAACACGGAACAGCAGGCCAGCTTGACACCAAATGACTAGCAACTTCGCGTATAACGGTAGGGGAGCAAGTCGAACGTTGCCTGAGCGGCAGCGTCTCCCTTGAGGTATCGTGGTCGTGATTGGGGTGTCCACACATGAATGTCAAGGGCGGAGAGAAATTAGACCACTTCGGCGGAGTAAAACTAGACCAGTTGGGGGAGTGGTAGCGGTTTTCGTGGGACGGCTGGAACGGAGCCTGAGGGCGCCCTTTAGGGCGACCCAGGCATAGTGGAAGGCGGCCCACGAAAACCGGCGCGAGCGGCGGGCGGGTCAGTCGGAAGAGCGAGACCGTTTCTTTTGACTCTGTTTGAGGCGGAAGCTTTCGCCGTTCATCTCCAGGATGTGAACGTGGTGGGTGAGGCGATCGAGCAGAGCGCCGGTCATGCGCTCGGACCCGAGCACCTCTGTCCACTCGGTGAACGGCAAGTTTGAGGTCAGCATCGTGGAGCCTTGTTCATAGCGTTGCGAGAAGATCTCGAACAGCAGCTCAGCGCCGGTCTTCGACAGCGGCACATAGCCCAGTTCATCGACGATCAGCAGATCCTGCTTGGCAAGTTGTTTTTGGAAGCGCAGCAGCCGTCGCTCGTCGCGGGCTTCGAGCAGTTCATTGACCAGTGCCGCAGCCGTGGTGAAGCGTGTTCGATAACCGCTCTGACAAGCGGCCAGGCCTAGCGCCAGGGCGAGATGCGTCTTGCCGGTGCCGGAGTTGCCCAGAGCCAAGACGTTCTCGCGACGGTCGATGAACTCACAGCGCGCCAGCTCCAGCACGAGCTTCTTGTTTAACGAAGGCAACGCTAGGAAGTCGAATGTGTCGAGACTTTTCGTCACGGGAAACTTGGCTGCTTTGATGCGACGTTCAGTCGCCCGCTGATCTCGGTCGAGCAGTTCCAACTCGCAGAGTTGCTTCAGGAAGCTCCTACAGTCCAAGCCCTCGGCGGCGCATTGCCGCGCCACTTTGTCGTACTCGCGCAGGAAAGTCGGCAGCCGCAACGCTTTCAGATGGGCTTCCAGTAAGAGATTCGACTTCGCCATCAGCCCGCTCCTTGCCCCAAGAGCGCGAGATAGGACGCTGCCGAAGTCTGCTCGACTTGAGCCGTCGGCAGGTGAGGATACTTCGTTAAGTCCAGCCGTGGCGGACGTTGTTCGATCGCGCACAGCAACAGATGCTTGACGGCGTCGAAGCCGATCGTTCCCAGTTCGCAGGCTTGGCGCACCGCCGCCGCAACATGCTCCAGCCGAAAGTCCTCCAGCAGACGCAACACCTGCACGTACTCGCGCTTGCCCGCTTTGCCCAAGCGGACTTCGAGCAGGCGTCGTAATCGCGGAAACTCGGGCGGTAGATCCCAACCCACCAACGGCGCGGCTTGATCGAGCGCATTCGTCTTGCGCTCCAGCAACGCCAGATAATGGACGGGATCGAAGATCAACTCTTCGCGTTCGTAACTGCGCCGGTGGCGTGCGATCTCTTCGCTGCCGCAACAGATCACTACTTCGTCCACATAGGCTTTGAGCAACACCTGGCGATGGCCGTAGCGCGTCGGCACCGAGTAGTCGTTGGTCCGATAGCGCACCAGCGACAACGACGTCACCCGGGTCGTACGTTTGTCGCAGGCATCGTAGGGCGCGGACGGCAATGGCAGCAACGCTTTCGCGTCGCGCTCAAAGCGTTCTCCGATCGTTTCGGTGTGTCGCCGCAAGCGCCGCTCACGGTTCTTGCGGCACTTGGCTTCGAGGTGTTCGTTGAAGGCTTCCCAACTCGAGAACCGGGGGATCGGCACCATGAAGTTGCGCCGCCCATAGCCCACCAAGCCTTCCACCTTGCCTTTGTCGTTACCCTTGCCTGGCCGGCCGAAACGATCAGCGAACAAGTAGTGCGACTGCAACTCACTGAACGCTCGTGTGCGTTTGCGCGTACCGTCGCCGAGAATCCTTGCTACCGCCAACTTCGTGTTGTCGTAGACAATGCTGCGCGGCACACCGCCAAAGTAGCGAAACGCGGCGTTGTGTCCTTCGCAAAAGGCTTCCGTCGTCTCGGCGGGAAAGGCTTTTACAAAGGCGTCATCGCTGTGCGGTAGATCGACCACCAAGAAGTGGGCCTTACGCTGCACTCGGTCAATGACAACCAGTGCTTCACCGAAGTCAGCTTGCGCATCGCCAGGAGGATGTGCCAGCGGCACAAACATCTCTTGACCGCCCAGCTTCTTCTCGCGAACGTAGTCCTTGATGATTGTGTAACCGCCCGTGAAGTCGTACTCGTCGCGCAAGCGGTCGAAGATGCGCTGTGCCGTGTGACGCTGTTTCCTCGGCTGCTGCTGATCGTCAAGCAGTATCTGATCAATGATTCCTGTGAACGAATCCAGCTTCGGCCGCTTCACCGGTTGACGCCGCCGATAGCCCGGCGGCGCCTTGTAGCGCAGCATCTTGCGCACCGTCTCCCGCGCCAAACCGAACCGTTTGACGGCCTCGCGTTCACTCAGCCCCTCAACGATGACACTCCGCCGTACTTGAGCGTATAGCTCCACTTGATACATCCCTCCGGTGTTCCACAAAACACCTCGGGGATGCTACGCGGACCACCTGGGCGGTCTAATTTTGCGCCGCCCTCACGCGGCTTAGAATCGCCGCTCTGTGGTCTATTTTGGCTCCGCCGTTCTCATCGGAAAGATCGATGTCCTCGTCCCGCTGCTCTCGCAACGCCGCCAGGTCCCTAGCCACTCGTCTCTTGCTGTTGCTCATAAATCCTCCGTTCCCGAGGCGTGGCTTTGCGCGCCCATGATCGGTGAGACTGACACGCCGCGTATATTTCCAGCGTCTGCAGCGATATCGAGCAGCCTCCGTCCCAGAAAGCCTGTTCGCTCCCTTGAATTTCAGGTTCGATCACGAAGTCGATGGCATAGTCGCGTGCCACGTACACCAGTTGCCCAGGCAACGGTTCGGGCAGAGGAACCCAATGAAAGCCAAGCTCCGCTGTCGTCATTTCACACTCCTGAAGAGTCCAGCCCGCTCTCCCCACCGGGTTCTTTGGAGGCAAACACGTCACGGAAGACCCAGTACGATCGACCCTCGCGCGAGCACATGGCACTCGAGGTCAACATAGCTGGACGGGTTGGGCGCAGAACAGTGTTGCGACAACGAATACCGGAACACCTTGTTTCGATGCACGATCACAGCGATGGCTGGATCGCTTGGGAGTTCCACATCAACCTTGCCTACTTCGTCGGTTTTATACCATCGCTCCCGTGAGGAATCGGTATTCCGGATCAGCACCAGCTCCTTCGCAAACGGCTTCCGATCAGGCAAGAGAATAGTAAGTTGCGCTTGGGGTGTGCCAACGAGTACCCCTTGTTCATCAGTGGACTCGATGGGCACCTCCAGGGCTAGTTCGCCGGATGCCTGAGTGTCGAGCAATTCAAAGATAGTTGTCCTGCAAATACCGTATGGACACATCAAGATGAACCGATATAACCCACTTTTTAGCTGAAGGGTGGGAATTCGCCCCGCCGCATCGCTTAGGTAACGCCCGGTTTCTCCACCATCCTCCAGGTACTTGACGATCACGAGCACATTTTGAAATGGCGCTCTGGATTGATCCAGAACTTGCAGCCTCACGTCGGCCCCGCACAAGGACTCGAACAGGAGCGTGGCGGCAAACAATAGAAGAACCCTCATTCCTGGTGCTCTGGCTTCTTTGGGTCTTTGACGCCCCGCTAACGGATCATCGAAGACCAGCCGGGCTGTCTCAAAGCTCACCCTGTGCTTGGCGAGATTACTCCGACTCTTCTCATCGTCCCACTCGAACCCGGATTCCCACTTTAGTTTCGATTCTGCTAACCATCGGGTGGCCTCGGACGCCTTTATTTATGCGGGTTGGAAAGCACTCAAGGCGCTGAGGAGATCAACACCCAATGGGTGAAAAAGAAAACAAACCGTTCCAGCTAAGCTTCAACGGCTTATTGAAAGTCGATTTCCAAGGATCGCGTGTCACTTCCGACGGCGGGCTGATCCTGGTCCGCGAGCTGGACGAGCGACTCGGACTCGGGAAGCTGATCGACGAACACCTCAGTGACCCACGGCAAGGCTTGAACAAGAAGTTCCCGCTGGCCGATCTGCTGCGGCAGTCAGTCTACTCTCGGCTGGCAGGCTACGAGGACCTCAATGACGCCGTCCGAGTGTCGGCTGACCCGACGTTTCGCTTGATCGGCTCGAAGAGGAACTGGGATCGCGGCGGGGCACTGACCTCGCGACTGCAGAGCTTCGAGACGGAGATGCTGGCGAGCGAGGAGAACTTGCTGGGGCTGATGGCTGTGAACCGCGAGCTGGTGGCGCAAGCCGAGACGCAAGACGACTCCGAGCGCGTCGTGCTCGACATGGATTCGACCGAAAGCCCTGTCCACGGCCAGCAAGAGGGCAGCGCCTACAACGGCCATTTCGAGTCGGTCTGCTACCACCCGCTGTTGTTGTTCAACCAGCATGGGGATTGCCTGGCGGCGAAGCTGCGTCCAGGCAACGTGCACAGCGCTGAGGACTGGAAGGAGTTGCTGCTGCCCGAGATCAAGCGCCAACAGGCTGTGGGCAAACAGGTCACCTTCCGGGGCGATGCGGCCTTTGCCAAGCCGGAGATTTATGAGTTTTCGGAGGAACGCGGAGTGCAGTACGCCATTCGCATTCCGGCCAACAAGAGCTTGGAATTGGCGATCGAAGACATCTTGTTTCGCCCGCCGGGCAGGCCGGGTCGCAAGCCCTTGGTGCGCTACAAGAGCTTCCGCTATCAGGCGGAGAGTTGGTCCAAGCCGCGACGCATCGTGGCCAAGGTCGAGCATCATCTCGGTGAGCTGTTCCCGCGGGTCGGATTTATCGTGACCAACATGAGCTTGCCAAGCCGGTCGGTGGTGCGCTTCTACAACAAGCGCGGCACGGCCGAGCAATGGATTAAAGAAGGCAAACAGGCCACGCACTGGACGCGGCTTTCGTGCCATCGCTTTCGGGCCAACGAAGTGCGACTGCAACTCAGCGTGCTGGCCTACAACCTGGGCAACTTGTGGCGGCGGCTCGGACTGCCGAACAGGATCAAGAGTTGGTCGCTCACGAGCTTGCAGCAGCGGCTGATGAAGACCGGCGGCCGGCTGGTCAAGCACGCGCGCTACTACTGGTTGCTGCTGGCCGAGGGGCATCTGAACCGGCGGCTGTTCGGTGACATGCT
>CBDBKC010000037.1:0-1017861 GCA_965206655.1 Bryobacterales bacterium
AAGTGAAGAGCCCCTTTGTTACGCATGGATCTCCGGGACCCTACTTCAGCACCTCAAACTCGAAAACCAACGCCTTGCCGCGGACAACAAAGCACAAGTAGTGCCCAGAACTTGCGGAACGGCTTGGAGTTGTTCACGGCGAGTTCGAAGCCAAGCAGCTTCCAGAGGCGAAGAAGCTTCACCTGAACTTTCCGCTCCCGCAACCGCGCGCGACTGTAGTAGCTGAAGGAGCCGTCTTCCGTGAAGTAGCGAAATGAGAAGGAGTTTAAGTGCCAGCGGTGAGTCGGGTCACAGAACGAGCTGAAGTCTGTGTAATGAGGCGTCTCGATCACGATGCGCCCGCCCGGCCGCGAGATGCGGTGTACCTCTTCTACCGTGGCGATCACGTCCGCGACATGCTCGATCACGTGGACAAGCCAGACTTCGCTGAAGGCGCTGTCCCGAAAGGGAAGCTTCCCCGAATCAATGTCCGCGACAACATCCGCTGCAGTGTCGCGGTTGCGGTCGATGCCGATCGCGCCCGGACGCTTGTTGCGTCCGCACCAACATCGAGCACTAGTGGTGGAGGCGCTTCAGACAACCGTCACAATGTAACAGGATCGGTTTCCGGCCAGGCCGCGTGCCCCACCACCGCCCCAGGGCGCAACCCATCCCATCCGAACCCCGAACGCAAGTGAGGGCCCACCGCGCCCATCCCAGGCCCCAAACCGAGCCGTGACCGTCAGGGAGCGGTCCAGCCCAACCCAGCAACCCCCGCCGAGAAGGGGCACGGCACGCCGTGCGCGTGGCCCCAGCAACCATAGATGGCCATACCCAGCAGAGCGATGACTCAATCGTCGTCCCAACCGGAGTCGTCGCTGTTGCCCCAGTACCCTTGGAAGTCTTCGTTCGCAACACCGACGAACTTAGCGAGAATCCACATCACCATGAAGACCGCGCCCATCAGCAACTGCAGTTGATGTTCCGGGTCCCCAAACCATTCACTAAGCCATTCATTCATTGAGCCAAGGGATTTCCACTGTCCTACCGCCGATTATCGTCCCCAAGGGGTGCAAAGACCGATAGGGCAGATGCCGTAGCCCGCGCAAAGAAACGGCTGAGGAAAGCAGGCCGGGCCTGGGGCCACCAAGAACCGTCTCTCCGGAAGCGGCAGAGCGCGGACAGACAGGGCGGCCCCAGGTCCCAACCGATCGGCTAGTGGCGCCGGCGGCGAAAGCCCCTATGTCCTCCGCGATGTCCCCCGCCGATGTGCCGGAAGCTTACTGAATAGCGCGGGGAGTAGTAGCGCGGGCGGTAGTAGCGGCCATAGCCGACACCAAGCCCATAGCCGTGGCGGCCATAGCCATAGCCGTAGCCACCCGAGATATATGAGGGGAACCAGGCGTAGCGTCGGCCCCTGTCGCGGTCAAGGACCTTATCGCGGCGCTTCGTCCACTCATCGAACTCATCCTTGGGCGACGCTTCCGCTACACGGACCGGCTCCCGCTCTCGGTCGCCATAAACAATCAACCGCCGGCCTTTCTCAAGCGTTCTGAATCCGCTCGGCGTGCCGACGTCGGCCTCACCCTTGCGTACCATCACGGTCGCTCGGTCGCCTTCCACTTCCACCCGGTAGATCCCGGCCTTGAGAGGAATCACCGTAAGACTGCCGGCCCGGATTTCGACATCCGCCCGAGACTCTTTCCATTGACTCAAACCCGCGTGTCCCGACAGCAGTTCGAACTGGAACCGCCGGTTGCCAAGCTGCACAACCCGCAACTCAGAGTTAGCACTCAGACGAACGAAATTACCAGGATTGAGCTGGATCTCAGCTCGCGACGCTGCCCTTGTTTTGACAAGATCACCCGCGAATATCTCATCGCCCGCGTGCATAGCGAGCGTATCGCCTTCTCCGGTCGTCTTGGTTACTTCGCCATCCGCCACGCTCATATAGGCGACCCCCACAGCGGGCCGCTCGTTTCTGTAGTCGCCCCGATTTTCTCGGGGGCGGGCTTGTGCTGTCAGCGTGGCGGCGACGAGGGTGGCAATCGATAAGGCCAGTATTCGTTTCACACTCATAATCAACCCTCCATGAAAGAAAATGTTGCGTCAGATCCTCTCGCACTCCGATCGCCAATCAGATAAATTGCTTCTTTTTCAGTTGGGTGACATCCGCCGACCCATCCCGCTGGTGGTGGAATTCGGCCGTTCCACCAGCTCTCCACGCCTGTTCCGCGGCTTGTCATCACGCATTCGATGTGATGGACAACGAAACGGATTGGGAGTACCTCACTCGGGCCCGCAACTCGGTTCTCGCGCCGGGCTTTGCTAGAATCACGCCAGAGATAGGCACAGGAGGTCAACTTCATGTCCGATCAAAACGGCGTCAACCGGCGAGAGTTCGTGACGAGTGCGGTGGGTGTTTCCTCGGCCGCCGCGATGGCTTCGAGCGCCGCCGCGGCGACTCCGGCGGCCGGACGCGTGCTGGGGTCGAATGACCGCATCAACGTCGGATTCATCGGTGTCGGCGGTCGCGGAAGCAGCTTGCTGCGGCTCGTCCTCCGCATGGCCGAAGAGCGTGAAGACATCAGAGTGACCGCCGTCTGCGATGTTTACGAGAAGCGCAAGCGTCTCGCCCAGGAACGCTCCGGGGCCGAGTTCGCAACGCTCGATTACCGCGAGGTGCTGGCGCGTCCCGATGTGGACGCGGTCGTCGTGGCGACACCCGACCACTGGCACGGCCAGATCGCTCTCGACGCTCTCGACCGGGGCAAAGACGTCTACCTCGAAAAACCGATGTGCCACACCATCGAGGAAGCGCGCAAAGTTGCTGAGAAGGTGAAGCAAACCAAGGGCGTACTCCAAGTCGGCTCGCAGACCACGTCCGCGCGCCAATGGTGGAAGGCGCGTAAGGCGATCGCCGATGGCATGATCGGTCGGCTGTTGACAAGTCAGGGCTCCTATCACCGCAACTCGGTCCGTGGCGAGTGGAACTATACAATCGATCCCGACGCCGGGCCGGCGGGCAAGGGCGAGAACCACATCGACTGGAAAACCTGGCTTGGTCCGGCGTCGACACGCGCCTGGGACCCAGAGCGGTTCTTCCGCTTTCGCAAGTATTGGGACTACTCAGGCGGCATCGCGACCGATCTTTTCTACCACGTGGTCGCGCCACTCAATATCTGCTGGGAGGCGCCACAGTTCCCGTACCGCGTAATGGCGAGTGGCGGGATCTATGCGTTCAAAGACCGCGAAGTGCCCGATACCTTCAACCTGCTGGCCGATTTTGCCAAGGGACACAGCCTCGTGCTCAGCTCTTCCATGGCGAACTCCACGCACATTCCCGGCCTACTGCGCGGCCAGCATGGAACCATCACCATGGTCGACCACGGCAAGTTCGAAGGCCGCACCGACCACATCACTGTGGCGGGGGAGCGGGCGTACCTTGATGACTTCGTCTCCAAGTGGGGTTATCAATCGGTCGATATCCCCGTGGAGGAGACGCCTCGGGACGCCCACATGTCGAACTTCTTCGAGTGCATGCGAACACGCGAGAAACCCGTACTCGACGCCGACACCGCCTATCGCGCGCAGGTCACCATTTCAATGTCCGTGCAAAGCTACAGGCAGGGCAAGGTGCTGTACTTCGATCCCGATCGCGAGCGCGTCGTTGACAAACCGCCGCGGCCGGCCTAAAGCCCCCCGGCACGAAATGTAGGGGCACGGCATGCCGTGCCTGCGGCCCCTCGAATAGTCTGGTTGCGCCTTCCGTGAACCGCATTCCCTCAAAGGACTCCTTCTTAGGTGCGGATCAGGCCACTACGCCCACCGTGCCGGTTCTATGCGATCCTGAAGCCTGCCGGTCGGCATTTCCCGTCACGTGACGAAGCGCAACACCATCATCTACCCGGGCTCGTTCGATCCCCCCACCAACGGTCACCTAGACCTCACAGCCCGCGCCGCCACGCTCTTCGACGAAGTCGTCGTCGCCGTCCTGAGTCACGACCGCAAAGACCCCTTGTTCACAGTCGAGGAGCGGGTCGAAATGCTGCGCGGCGCCGGCGTCCATCTACCCAACGTCAGCGTCGAGAGTTTCGACGGGTTGCTCGTCGACTTCGTACGCGCCAAAGGCGCCCGCCTGATCCTGCGCGGCATCCGTGCGGTGTCAGACTATGAGTATGAGCTTCAGATGGCGCTCATGAACCGCAAGCTCTCACCGGACCTTGAGACGGTGTTCATGCTGCCCGCGGAAGCCTACAGCTACGTCAGCTCGCGGCTTGTCAAGGAGGTCTGGGGACTCGGCGGCGACATCCATGATCTTGTGCCCGACATTGTCGAGAAGCGCCTGCAACAGAAGAGAGGAAAGCCCTAAGCAGCAATGCAATTGACGAATCGAATTTCGAGCATCAGCGAGTCCGCCACCATGGCCGTGGCCGCCAAAGCGGCCAAGCTCAAAGCGGAGGGCGTCGATGTCGTGGCGTTCGGCGCGGGTGAGCCCGATTTCGCCACGCCCGACAACATCAAGCAAGCCGCCCATCCGCGCATTGGACGAAAACTTCACGAAGTACACCGCCGCCGGCGGCATCCCCGAGCTCAAGAAAGCCATCTGCGACTGGCACACGGCCAACTTCGCTACCGACTACGCCCCCAACGAATGCATTGCCTGCGTCGGCGCCAAACACGTCATCTTCAACACCATGGCCGCTCTGATCCAGCAGGGCGACGAGGTCATTATCCCCGCGCCGTACTGGGTCACATTCTACGACGTGGTCAAATTCCACGGCGGCAAGCCCGTCATCGTTCAGACCAGCGAGGACGAAGGTTTTCGGCTCTCCGCCGGCGACATCGAGAAAGCACTCACCGACCGCACCAAGCTTGTCATCGTGAACTCGCCCAGCAACCCCAGCGGCGCCGTCGTCTCGCCCGAGGAGTTCGAGAAGATCTACAGCCTCGTCGCCGCGCGCGGCGCCATGCTCCTCGCCGACGAGTGCTACAGCCACTTCATCTACAACGGCGATCCGTTCTCGATCGCCTCTGTCAAAGGCTCGAAACCGAACTTAGTGGTCGCCGGCTCGATGTCCAAGACCTTCGCGATGACCGGATGGCGGCTAGGCTATGCACTCGCACCGGCCCCGCTGATATCCGCGATCAACAAGCTGCAAAGCCACTCGACCTCGAACCCAACGTCCATCGCGCAAAAGGCGGCCATCGAGGGGCTCACCGGCCCGCAGGACTCCATCCCGCAAATGCTCGCCGAATACCGCAAGCGCCGCGACTACGTGATCCCGACGCTCAGAGACATGCCCGGTGTCCGCTGCGCCGAACCCGGCGGAGCGTTCTACGCCTACCCGAACATCGGCGCCTTCCTCGGCAAGAACGGCATCGAGACACCACTCGATTTTTCCGCGGCACTGCTCGAACAAGCGCACGTCGCCGTCGTGCCCAGCGAGGCCTTCGGGACAAAAGAACACGTGCGTATTTCCTACGCCACCTCGATGCACGAGATCGAGCGCGGCCTCGACCGAATTCGCAAGTTCCTTGCAGAACTAGCTTGACCGAACTCTATCCGCTACGCCTCCCGCCGTCTTTCCGCGAGCGCATCTGGGGCTCATACGATCTCGCTCCCGTTTTCGGAAGACAGGAGCGGAAAATCGGCGAGGCCTGGTACTCCTTCGACGAAAACATCATCGCCAACGGCCCACTCAAAGGCCGCACCCTCGCCGAGTTGATCGCCGAGTACGGCCACAGATTGACCGGTGGGTCCGACCCGTCCGTGGCCCCGAAGAATCGGGGGCTGTCCCAAGCGACGCCTTCAGAACCCTTTTCCGAGAGCGAACCACAAGCGGCGCGAAGCGGACTGTCCTCATTTTTTCGCGGCCCCACAGCAAACACCTTCCCCATCCTAGCCAAACTCCTCTTCACATCCGACCGTCTCTCCGTCCAGGTCCATCCAAACGACGACTACGCCCAAGCGCACGAAGGCAGCCCCGGCAAAACCGAGATGTGGTACGTCCTTGCAGCCGAGCCCGGTGCAAGCGTCGCTCTAGGCCTCACAAAAACGCTGTCGGGCGATGAGCTTCGCCAAGCCGCCTTAAGCGGCGAAATCGAAAAATACCTCAACTGGGTCAAAGTCCACCCCGGACAAACCATCTTCGTTCCCGCCGGCACCCTGCACGCCATCGGCCCCGGACTTGTGCTCTGCGAGATCCAGCAGAACTCCGACGTCACCTACCGCTTCTACGACTTCGGCCGCCTCGACGCCGACGGCCAACCGCGCGAGCTTCACATCGACAAAGCCGTCGATGTCACCGAGCAGCAACCCCACCCCGGCCCCACCGAGCCCGTCCGCATCCCCGACACAGACTGGACTCGCGAGCTACTCGTAGCCTGCCCTTACTTCAACGTCGAACATTGGTCTTTGGAACACCCGATCACCTATCCCGACCATCCCGGCCAAGCCGACCTGCTCATCTTCCTCGAGGGCGAAGGCGCCCTCGCCGGCCACCCCTACGCCCCCGGCGAAGCCTACCTCCTCCCTGCCGCGCTGGACCAACTCGAACTCACCCCAAAATCCCCCACCAAAGCCAATCCGCGCCTACATCCCAAGCCAAGAACCCCCGACAACAGAAACGGAGCCGCGCATGTCAATAAGCGGGCCCGCGGGCCAACGCCCGCGGAACAACGCCGATAACAACGATCAACCAGAGTGACCCTCCGGCCGCCGTGCTAACGTAGTGGCGCAAGGCTTGGGACGTGACACGGAAAGACTTCCAGGAACTCGCTGAAATTCGTCTCGTCGATGCCCGCGCGCTCCTGCGGGCCAAGCGCTACGACGGTGCCTACTATCTCGCGGGCTACGCCGTCGAATGCGCGCTGAAAGCATGCGTCGCACGAAGTATAAGACGATACGATATTCCGGACCGATCCTTCGTAAACAAGGTCTACACGCATGACTTGGCGGAATTGGTTCGGCTAGGTGGAGTCGAAGACAAGTTCAGGCGCGCGCAGCGGAAGAATCCCAAGCTTCAGATCAATTGGAACATCGCGAAGGGCTGGAGTGAGCAGTCCCGCTACCAAAAGCAGGAAAAGCAGCTAGCTGAGAAAATGGTGGATGCGGTGAGCAATCCGCAACATGGAGTGTTGCAATGCTTAAGAAAGTTCTGGTGAGGGAACTCATCGAAGACGGCGAGCGCCTTCTACTCGAATTGAAACAGCGTGATTTTCCCGTCACGGCTGCGTTCTGGGTAGACATGCCTGAGCTGGACTATTGGAGGCTCGTGGTGGCTACTTCGATCGTCAACGAGCGGGGACCGGACGTCGCGTACCGAGTTTTGCGCGACGCACTCAATCTGATTCAACCCCAAGAGCTGGCGCTGGACGATATATTCGTTGTAAGCTCCGACGGCGATGATTACCACGCCTACCTATCGGTGCTGCGAGGCGGCTACCCGGCGGGAACTAGAAGCGCTTCGGGCAAAGTGCCTCGCGTCGTCTTCGAGGATTCCTACGTTTATCAGGTTGCCCGTTAGCGGCGTCGCCCATTTGGGAACGTCTTCGTGGAAGCTAGACTCGGCCGGTGCCGGGTGCGGTCTTCAAAACCGTTGTTTGTCGTTCTGCGGCAAAGGTGGGTTCGACTCCCACTAGCTTCCGCCATTCCTAACGTGAATCAACCCTACTCCGTCCGCACCATCACATTCCCGTCGTAATCGAGGTCCTTAGCCGCCGGAGTCACAATCGTCTTCCCATTGATGTAGATCTTCGTTTCAAGCACTTTCGCCCGCCGCACATCATCCTCGCCAACGAACGGAACAACATTTACTTCCGAAACCGGCGGCTTGGGCTCCGGCTGAGTTTCCTGCGCCGGACTCGCCACCCTCTCCTCAACATTCGCGTCCTCCGCGTGCCCGCGCCGCGAATTCAAAAACCGATCCACCACCTGAGCTGTGGGACTCGCCACAACCTCCGCCCGAGCCGGCACGGCGATCCCTCCGTCATCCAAACCGCGCTGCCGCAAATACTGATCTACAGCCGCCGCCACCTTCGGACGCCCCGAGCCCCCAGCCGCCACAACGTCACTCCCGCGTCCCGCGAAAAACGCCCGCGCCTCGTCGCTCGTAAACGCCGCTTCTACGTCGCGCACCTTGTAAGCCACGCGCTTCACGTTGATCAGGTGCATCGGCCCGACGTTGTCACCCGTGATATTCCCCGCGATCGCTCCGCAACCCAGCGTCATCGAAGGCAGCACATTCGTCGTAATACCCGTCGAACCCTGCGGCGACGGCGTGTTCACCAGCACCCGGAACGCCGGCATCGCAAGTCCGAACTCCCGAATACGCTCGTCGTTCTTCGAGTAGATGACGCAAGTATGTCCGCGCCCGCCGAAGTTGACAATCGCCGCCGACACCTTCAGTGCCTCCGCGAAATCGTCGGCAAAGTAAACGCTCAGAACCGGCGACAGCTTCTCCGCCGACAGCGGATGTTCGCGGCCCACACCCTTCAACTCCACCACCAGGACCCGCACATCGCCGGAAACGCTGAAGCCCGCCATCTCCGCAATCCGCTGCGGCGACTGCCCGACGCATTCGGCGTTCACACGAAAATCCTTCGTAATCAGCAGCCGTGCCAAAGCCTCCGTCTGCCCCGCATCGCAAACATAAGCCCCATGCTTTTTCAGTGCCGCGAAAACCGCCTCACGATTCTTCTCTTCCGTAACGACGCACTGCTCGCTCGAACAAACCGTCCCATAGTCGAACGACTTGCCGTCGATCACCGACCCGATCGCCTCGTCAACATCGGCCGAATCGTCCAACAGCACCGCCACGTTCCCCGGCCCCACGCCGAACGCCGGCTTGCCGCTCGAGTACGCCGCCCGCACGATCCCCGGCCCGCCCGTCGAGAGCACCAGGCTCGTCCGCCGGTGCTTCATCAACTCATTCGTACCCTCAATCGTCGCCTTCGTCAGGCACTGCACAATGCCCTTCGGCGCCCCCGCCTGCTCCGCCGCCTCGGCCAGAATACGCGCCGCTTCGCACGTGCAATTCACCGCCCGCGGATGCGGACTCACCACGATCGCGTTCTTCCCCTTCAGCGCGATCAGAATTTTGAAGAACGCCGTCGATGTAGGGTTCGTCGTCGGTAGGACCGCCGCCACCACGCCCGCCGGTTCCGCGATCTCTATAATCCCCTGGTCGGGATCTTCGCGAATCACACCCACCGTCTTCATCGGTCGAATCGCCCGATGCAGCACATCCGAATTCAGCAGGTTCTTAATCGTTTTATCGCGAACATTGCCGTAGCCGGTCTCTTCGACCGCCAGCTTCGCCAGTGCCTCTGAATTCGCGCGTGCCGCTGCCGCAACGTGGTCGATGATACGATCGACCTGCTCCTGCGTAAACGGACGAAATTGAAGGAAAGCCGCGTGCGCCGCCTCGACCTTCGTGCGCACTTCTTGAATCGACTGCAGGTCCTTGTCCGCCAACATCGCGGACCACTATCCCTTGCCGCTTTTGGCGGACACGCTTTTCGGCACGACTTTGGCTTCGGCCTCTTCGTGCGGATTCGGAATCACATGGACGCTGACCAACTCTCCGACGCGTCGCGCCGCGGCGGCCCCGGCATCCGTCGCCGCTTTCACCGCGCCCACATCGCCGCGGCAAGTCACCGTTACGTAACCCGCACCAATGTATTCCTTGCCTTCCAGCACAATCTTCGCCGCCTTCGCCATCGCGTCAGCAGCCTCGATCGCCCCCACCAGGCCCTTC
Organism: Bryobacterales bacterium; assembly: GCA_965206655.1. Classification (GTDB taxonomy): domain Bacteria; phylum Acidobacteriota; class Terriglobia; order Bryobacterales; family UBA6623; genus JAPPLB01. Next base: position 9,741 of record CBDBKC010000037.1, read on the forward strand.
GTTTCAATCATTCCCAGCGCTTCCACAGGTCAGCTCCCCGCTCCTCGGCGTAACCGTGAAAGTACCACAGCCACCCGAACCCCCACAAGCCAAATCGAAACCAACGGCCGCCGCCCTACACTGGCCCCAACCGAACCCCGAACGCAAGTGAGGGGCCCGAGCCAAACAATGCCCTCCAAAACATCGGTTGTGAATGACCCTGGGGACGTTGGGAAGGTTCAGGTCTAAGGGATTGGAACTCTCTGAAAACCCTTCGACGTGCTACCCTTCGACGTTCAAAGGCAAGCCCGCGTTGCCTTTCAGCGATCCTAGTCAGCCTGGGGCTATGCCGCCTGGGCTAAACAGCCCTAAACTCAAAGATCCCCCAAGCCAAATACCCCTTCTCGCCACCGTCAACCCAATACCGCAGGCCCTTCTTCATCCGCTCGATATATTCCGGGCTCACAACCCCTTCAAGCTCGTCCCCGTGCTTCTCCGTTTCCTCGAGTACGCGTGCATAGTGCGTGATCAGATGCGGGGTCAGGTCATCGAAGCCGACCTCCGCCAGCCCCGCTTGCTCAGCGGCCTCCCGATAGAACCCCGGCGAACCCAAGCTTCCCAGATGAATCCGGTCCAGTATCGGCTGCAGCACGCCCTCCGGGCAGTCGTCCGCCTGCATCGGGTCCGTGAACACGAACTGCCCGTTCGGCTTGAGCACCCGAGCGACTTCCTCGATTACCTGTGTGCGGTCACCGCTATGCAGGATGGCATCCTGTGACCACACGGCGTCAAACGTATTGTCGGGATACTGAATCTCCTGGAAGCTGCCGTCAACGACATCCACCCGGTCACCGAGACCTTGCTCTTTGTTCAAACGCCGCCCTGTCTCATTCTCCACATCGCTCAGATTCAGCGCTGAGACGCGGCAACCATACGAACGCGCCAGAAAACGAGCCGCGCCGCAATAACCCGACCCGATATCCAGCACCCACGTACCCTTGCCCGGATTCTCCAGCCGCAACGCGATCCGCTCGACCGTCCGCCGGCTGGCATCGAAAATCGAATCCTCCTCCGACTCATAGAGCCCGATGTGAATATCCTCGCCGCCCCAGATCGTCGAATAGAACCCGTCGGCGTCATCGCTGTTGTAGTATCCTCGCGCTGTTTTTGTCGCGTCTGATGCTTCCGCCGCCATAACCTACGTCTCCTCTTCGGTGCGATACATTTTCTCGGCGACGTGAACGAAGAAGTCAGGGTCTTTGTCGCGATAGGTCTCCTGAAAGTCACCATAGGTCTCGACCCGCTGGAAACCCACCTCACGCATCAGCCGTTGCATGTATTTCTTGCGGAGCGGATACATATTCAAGTGGTATTGGGAGCCGTCTGGGAATCTGTACTCAAACCGCGCCAGCCCTTCATCCACATGCTCGGGCTGAACCGACACGTCTTCGCCGCAGTAGTAGTAGATGTGCTTGCTGTCATAGCCGTGGTCCAAGATGGCGTCGTAGTTGCGCTGATCGAGGATCAGCACGCCGTCGTGACGCAGCGCCGAATAGAACTCAGCAAGTGCTTTGCGCCGGGCGTTCTCTGAAAAAAGGTGGGTGAATGAATTGCCCAAACACACCACGGCATCGAAACGTCCGTGAATATCGCGGTTCAGCCAACGCCAATCGGCTCGAGTGGTGTTCAGCACGTGACCCCGGCTCTTGCCGTTTTCGAACGCCTTGTAGAGCATCTGCGCGCTGCCGTCCGCGCTGACGACATCGAAACCCGCTTCAATCAGCCGGACCGAGTGATAGCCGGTGCCGGCGGCGACATCGAGCACCTTGTGGGCTCCTCTTTGCTTGAGTTGATCAATGAAAAACTGCCCCTCCGCTTCGGCCCGCGCACTCCAGTCGATCAGTTCATCCCACTTCTCGACGAACCCTCGAATGTATTCCTCCTTGTAGTGGCCGGTCTCTCTGACCTCAAGTGGTTGTTTTCCGAAATCTTGATTGATTGTTGCGATTCCGTCCGGCTGGCTATTTGCCAAAAGTTCCCCCCTTTTTCCTGCGATTGAGGTAGTGTGCAAGCCCGCGACTACGGACCATGAAGGCCAAAAGAATAACCACCCCGCTCCTGAATCAGCGTTCAGGAGCAACGGGTGGTTGAACACACTGCCTCTCTATTGCACCATGTTGAAGCCCTAAACTCAACCGTACGAATAAGAACGAGCACAATTGTTCTAGAATCTGCAGTGCCATCCACCAAGCTACACGCGGCTTGCTCACAGTCTCCGCCGAGCACATGGCATCCGCTATCAACTCGCTAAACTAAGCTTTTCCGCGACCCATCATGAGCGAGCCGAAGTTCCAAAAAGCCCAAGCCATCGTCAACTTCCCTGAGGTCGAAACCTCCATTCAGAAGTTCTGGGAAGACAACCGCATCTTCGAAAAGACGATCGAAAGCCGCCAAGGCGGTCCGCGCTTCACCTTCTACGAAGGCCCCCCCACCGCGAACGGCCTGCCGCACAACGGCCACGTCCTCACGCGCGTTTTCAAGGACGTTTTCCTCCGCTACCGCTGCATGCGCGGCTACCAAGTCCTCCGCAAGGGCGGCTGGGACACCCATGGCCTCCCCGTCGAAGTCGAAGTCGAAAAAGAACTCGGCATCCACGGCAAGCAAGCCATCGAAGAATACGGCGTCAAGGGCTTCATCCTGCACTGCATGCAGTCCGTCTTCCGTTACACCGCCGAGTGGGAACGCATGACGAACCGCGTCGGCTTCTGGGTCGACCTCGACGATGCCTACGTCACCTACCACAAGACCTACGTCGAAAGCGTCTGGTGGGCCCTCTCCGAACTCTTCAAGCAAGGCCTCCTCTACCAAGGACACAAAATCGTCTGGTGGTGGCCCCAGGGCGGCACCGCCCTCTCCGCCGGCGAAGTCGGCCTCGGCTACAAGACCGTCGACGACCCCGCCGTCTACGTCGCGCTTGAACTCGTCGATGAGCCCGGCACGTACCTCGTCATCTGGACCACCACTCCCTGGACCCTCCCCTCGAACCAGTACTGCGCCGTCCGCCCCGAGTACGACTACGTCCAAGTCGCCGACGGTGACCAGAAACTCATCGTCGCCGCCGCTCTCCGCGAAACCCTCGCGCAGAAAATCGGCCGCGACCTGCCCGTTGAACGCGAATTCGAAGGCGAAGCCCTGCTCGGAAAGCGCTACCGCCCGCCGCTCGACGATTACCTCGACAAGTACTGGGACAAGACCGCCGAACTCAACGATGGTGGCAGCGAACCCGTCCTCTGGCGCGTCCTCGCGGCCGACTTCGTCGAGCTCGACCAGGGCACCGGCCTCGTCCACGAGTCCCCCGCTTTCGGCGAAGTCGACTACGACCTACTCCGCAAACACGCCGAGCGCTTCAAAGACCCGTCCGAGATCCCGCTGCTCTGCCCCGTCAAGCCCGACGGCACCTTCAACGACGAGACCCCCGGCCTCGAAGGCCAATGGGTCAAGGACGCCGACAAGCAGGTCATCCGCACCCTCCGCGACAAGGGCATCCTGCTCCACCGCGAAACCTACCGCCACGAATACCCATTCTGCTGGCGCGCCGACGACGACCCGCTCATCCAATACGCCCGGCCCGCATGGTTTATCCGCACCACCGCAAAGATCCAGAACGCCATCGAAAACAGCGGCTCCGCCAACTGGCTGCCGCCCCATATCGGCACCGGTCGCTTCGGCGATTTCCTCAAGAACAACGTCGATTGGGCGCTCTCCCGCGAACGCTACTGGGGCACGCCGCTTAACATCTGGATCAACGACGAGACCGGCAAGATGGCAGCGCCATCATCCGTCAACGAGATCCTCGCCAAGAACCCCAACGCCTTCGATCACTTCCACCGCGACAAGGAAAAAGAACCCACCCTCTCCGACCATCTCATGGTCCACAAACCCTGGATCGACGAGGTCACCTTCACCGAACCCGGCGAACCCGGCACCTATCGCCGCGTCCCTGAAGTTATCGATTGCTGGTTCGACTCCGGCTGCATGCCCTTCGCCCAATGGGGCTACCCGCACCAAAACCAGGACAAGTTCGCCAACGCGTTCCCTGCGGACTACATCACCGAAGCCATCGACCAAACCCGCGGCTGGTTCTATTCACAACTCATGATCTCGACGCTCCTTTTTAGCGAAGAGACACAAAAGAAACTCGGCCTCGAACCGCGCTCCTACCCCCACCCTTTCAAGACCTGCATCGTCCTCGGCCACGTCACCGACACCGAGGGCAAGAAGGAATCCAAATCCAAGGGGAACTACACTCCGCCCGAAGTCATCTTCGACAAGATCGCCCAGGAATTCGCTGTCATCGATTCCGAAACGGAAAACATCGCCGTCGAACCCGGCACGGCGCTCATTGCCCGCGCGGACCTCGACGCCCTCGACCTGCTTCCCGGCGCTGAAATGAAGGTTTACCGCTCCGACGAAACCGGCACCGCCCTCACCCTCAAGATGCAGGGCGCCAAGAAACTTCCGCGCCGGCTCATCGCCTTGTCCAAGCAAGACCGCGACGCTCTCGGCCTCCATCCTTGCGGCAAGGGGCTAGACATCAAACCGAACGAAGTCCCGTTCCTCGCCGGCCGCGAGCGCCTCACCATCGAGAGCCCCACCGCCAAGGCCCCTGGCGCCGACGCCTTCCGCTGGTTCTTCCTCGCCGGCAACCCCCCGTGGTCCGCCACGCGGCACTCGCTCGCCAACGTCCGAACCATCCAAAAAGAATTCCCGCTCAAGCTGCGCAACGTCTATTCGTTCTTCACCATCTACGCCAACATCGACGGCTTCGACCCCGCTGTGATGACGGGCCGCCCCGTGACCGAGCGCACGCTGCTCGACCGCTGGATCCTCTCCGAGCTCGCCATCATCACCGAGTCCGTCCCCAAGTTCATGGACCGCTACCTCGCCTACGAGGCCGCCGGCGAGCTCTCGCGATTCGTCGACGGACTCTCCAATTGGTATCTCCGCCGCGGCCGCGCGCGCTACTGGAAGAGCGAGTTCGACGCCGACAAGCAGGACGCCTACGCCACGCTCTACGAATGCCTGACCACTGTCATCGCCCTCGCCGCTCCCTTCGTCCCCTTCATGGCCGAAGAAATCTACCAGAACATCGTCCGCGGCGCTGGGGATGGCTCAGACCCCGAAAGCATCCACCTCTGCGACTGCCCGCCGCCCAAGCCCGAGAACATCGACCGCGCTCTATCCCAAGAGATGGCCGCGATCCGCGACATCGTTTCCCTCGGCCTGCGTGTCCGCACTGAGCACAAGCTCAAAGTCCGCCAGCCGCTCTCGAAAGCCGAAGTCGTCCTGCCCGACGACGACCTCCGCGCCCGCCTCGAACATTACACGCACCTCATCCAGGAAGAACTCAACGTCCACGAAGTAGCCTTCGTCCACGGCGACGAAGGACACGTCAGCTACTCTGTCCGCCCCAACTTCCGCCGTCTCGGCCCGCGCCTCGGTAAGAAGATGCCGCTCGCCAAGAAAGCATTTGCAGCCGTCGACGGCGGCGAGCTCCGCGCCCAACTCCTCAGCCAGGGCTCCGCCGAAATCCAGCTTGACGGCGAGGCGCTCCAGCTCGACCCCGAGGACGTAGAAGTCCTCGTCGAAGCCGCCGAACACTTTGCCGCCGCCGGAGATCAAACCACTGTCGTCGTCATCAACACCGAGCTCACCGACAAGCTCCGCGAGGAAGGCCTCTACCGCGAGCTCCTCCACCGCATCCAAAACCTCCGCAAAGAACTCGACATCGAATACACCCAGCGCATCCGCCTATCCATCCAAGGCTCCGACCGCCTCCAGCGCATCCTAGCCGCCAACCAAGACCACTTCAAAAGCGAAGTCCTCTGCACCGAACTCCGCCACGACCAACCCACGTGGCACAACCCCGAAGCCCGCGAAATCACCATAGAAGACGAACAAGTAACGGTCCTCCTCTCCCATTCCTAAGCCCTCACGACCCGAGCAATAAACCTCTAGCCGAGCCGCGAGAGACAACGAGCGGTGCCGCATTCAGGCAAGACCGCTAAACCACGATTGAGGCCGAGGCGAACCTTCAGTTCCCCAAGGCCTCAGCTTCCCTCCAACCAGCACCCATCCACAAGCCGAGCCGCGAGAGACAACGAGCGGTGCCGCATTCAGGCAAGACCGCTAAACCATGATTGAGGCCGAGCCGAACCTTCAGTTCCCCAAGGCCCAAGCTTCCCTTCAACCAGCACCCATCCACAAGCCGAGCCGCGAGAGACAACGAGCGGTGCCGCATTCAGGCAAGACCGCTAAACCATGATTGAGGCCGAGCCGAACCTTCAGTTCCCCAAGGCCTAAGCTTCCCTCCAACCAGCACCCATCCACAAGCCGAGCCGCGAGAGACAACGAGCGGTGCCGCATTCGAGCAAGAGTGAAGACCTGCGAGGACTGCTCCCGAGAGCGAGGGTTGAGGGGCTCGGGGCTGGCACCCTCACCCTGAAACCCCTACCAGCTTGTCCTTTTGCCGCCCCCGAAATCGAGCGTTATGATACATTTTTCATATAAAGTATAATAAAAACAGCAACAATAGCAATAAAGTAAAACAGGATGCAAGACACTGATTTCACAGGAGATCGTTGGGCCGACTCCCTCCGGGATGCGAACGGCTACTGGTTTTGTGTCCCACGTCCGCTCCCTCCTACGCTGGATCTGACATGGAAGATGGCCGAAATGCTGTCACGCGCCGATCGGGATATCGGAAGGCTCGGCGGCACTGTGAGCTATGGACCCAGGCCCCATAGTTGCGGCCACTCGTCGATTCCAGCCCCGAACGCATCGTCAGCAGATCCCCGATCGTGATCACTCGCTTCGCGGCATCCTTCTCCGCCGCCAACATTTTCGTGAAGAACGTTGGACCCAGGCCCCATAGTTGCGGCCACTCGTCGATTCCAGCCCCGAACGCATCGTCAGCAGATCCCCGATCGTGATCACTCGCTTCGCGGCATCCTTCTCCGCCGCCAACATTTTCGTGAAGAACGTTCCAATCGGAGCGTCCACCCCGTCAATCAATCCGCGCCCGATCGCAATCCCCACCAGCGCCGAAATCACAGTCTTCGACGCCGACTTGATGTTGGCCGGCCGCCGCGCCTTCGCGCCGTTGAAGTACTGCTCCAATATCAGCTCGCCACGATGGTGAACAAGCAAGCTCCGCAAGCGCGGCAACTTCTCCGCGGCGGCGCCGGCCGCGTCAAGCGAGACCGGTCCAGGCGGCACATCGCGCACAGGCGTCTTCGCCTCGATAGCAACGTTCGCCTCGGGCGCCAGGCCCGAAGGCGCCGCCGCCGAACACCCAAGCAGGCTCAACACCGCGCCCACGCCGCCCCAGCACCGAAACCATCGCCCCATCTGCCGCCAATTATATCCGGGGCGCGAGCCGTCTTCGACTTTCACGCGCTCCCGCTGCCACCCCCACGCTCTGCCATCTATCGCGGCCAGGCGGTAAACTCTAGGCTTCGATCTCCTCCGAGAAGGAATCCCACGATGCGCATTCCGTTTTCCGCCCTGGCGGCTGCTCTGTTGCTTCTTGCCGGGTGTTCTCGAGAACCCATCTTTGAGGGGCCGTATCGAGTGCCGCCCGGTTTCGTTGTCGAGCGTCTCTTGCCGGAGGGCCAGGAAGAGACCCTCATTCAGATTACGTTCGACAGCCTCGGGCGTCCCGTTGTTTCGCGCGAGAACGGCGCCCCGACCATCTTGTTCGACAACGACGAGGACGGCGTTTACGAATCCGAGAAAATCTTCAGCGACAAAGTCGAGATGGCGCACGGCATGTGGTTCGACGGCCGTACACTCTACGCCATCGGTCGAGACCCTGACACCAAACAAGCCGGGCTCTACAAGATGGAAGACCTTGACGGCGACGACGCGGCCGACACTTTCGAGAAGCTGCACGATTACACGGGATCGATCGGTGAGCACGGCCCCCACGACATTCGCCGCGCGCCCGACGGACATCCGTCGGTCATGATGGGCAACCACACGGTTGTTCCCCAGGAACTGATCGATCCGCGCTCGCCCCTCAGCAATTACAAAGAATCGCAACTCCTCGAGCGCTACATGGACGCCCGCGGCCATGCCGTCGGCATCATGGCGCCCGGAGGTACCGTGTCCCGCCTGCGCCTGGACCGTATGCAGTATTCGCTCGTCGCGGGCGGCTTCCGCAACGCGTTCAATCACGCTTACAACCGCGAAGGCGAGCTCTTCACGTTTGACAGCGACATGGAGTGGGACGTCAACATGCCGTGGTACCGCGACGTACGTTCGGTACACGCGATCCCGGGCGGCGACTACGGCTGGCGTACAGGCTCGGGGAAGTTTCCGCCGCACTATATCGATAGCCTGCCGCCGCTGCGCGAGCTCGGACGCGGCTCGCCGGTCGGCGTGGAGTTTTATCACCACTCCGCCTATCCGCCGGAGTACTTCGATTCCTTTCTGCAGGCCGACTGGTCACGCGGCCGCATCGTGATGCTACGCATGGTCCGCGACGGCGCTACTTACAAGTGGGCCGACGACCCCGTCGACTTCGTCTATGGCGAACCGCTAAACGTGACCGACCTCGAAGTCGGCCCCAACGGCATGGTCTACTTCACCATGGGAGGGCGAAACACGGCCGGCGGTCTGTACCGCGTCGCTTACAAAGGACACCGGGCGAACAATGCGTGGGCCAAGACCAGAGGCATCTGGGCCGCCATCCGCCAGCCGCAGCCGCTTTCGAGTTGGGGCTGGGCTGCAATTGAGCGAATCAAAGAGGAAATGGGTGGTCGTTGGGGCGAAGACTTGCAGCGTGTAGCTCTCAGCACGTCTGCCCGGGCGGAAGACCGCATCCAAGCGCTCATGCTGTTTCAGCAGCACGGCCGGGCCGCCCGCGCCGATTTGCTGCGGACCTTGAGCCAAGACCCTCATCCCCACGTTCGCGCCGCCGCCATCTACGTCGTCGGCCAGCACGGTAGCGACCGCGCCAAGGCAATTGCCGCATCAGGTTTGAAAGACGCCGATCCTTTCGTCCGCCGCCGCGCCGCCGAGGCCGTCGTTCGGATGGGCCTCTCACCCGACAAACCGAGCTTCGCTCCGATCGACGACCTCTACGCGATGCTCGGTGATCGCGATCGCTGGGCGCGCTACGCCGGGCGTGTCGCTCTCGAGCGTACGCCGCGCGAAGAGTGGTCTCGCCGCGCTATCGAAGAAGCTGATCCACAGGCCGCGGCCGCCGGCTTGGTGGCCTTGACCCGCACAGCGCAATCCGCGGCCGACATCAAGCCCGCCATCGACAGAGCTCTGACATTGCTCGGGCGTGACGGCCTACCCGCTGAAGTTGAGTTGGATCTGTTGCGCGTGTTGCACTTGGCATGTCTGGAGCTGGATAACGGCTGCCCGCAAGATCAGCGTAGCCAAGCGTCTAGCATCGCCTCTTCCCGTTTCCCGGCGAGTGATGAACGGCTGAATCGCGAATACGCTCGCACGATGGCGTACGCAAACGATTCGTCAGCCATCGAACAAATCCTCGACGCCATGCCCGACGGCGACGGGCAGCAACAACTCCAGATCCACTACGCCTATTGTTTGCGGGAGATCAAAGACGGTTGGTCGAGCGCCCAGAAACGGACGCTCCTCTCCTGGTTCAGCAAGGCGCGGCAATGGCGCGGCGGAGCGAGTTTCCCCGGGTTTATCAATCGTCTGTTCGACTCCTCTCTCGACTTCTTCGACGAACAGGAAAAACAAATGGCCTACCAGACTATCCCCGATTTCGCGCCGGTCGAAGATCTCGACGCCGCCGGTTTGCGCCGAGCGGGTAGCGGCTATGTGCGGGCCCAAGTCTTCGCACGGCAAAGCGGCTCGGTTGCCCTTAGCGAAGAGGAGATCTTCGAACACACCGTTTTCAGCCCCATGATCGGACGCGCCCAGCCGGAACGCGGCGAGGAGATTTACGAAAAGGAGTGTTCTCGCTGCCACCGCGTCGGTGATCTCGGCGAAGACTACGGGCCGGACCTTTCGACACTCGCCAACCGCTTCCAACGGCGGGATACCTTGGAAGCGATCCTCTGGCCTTCGCGAACGATTTCCGATCAGTACCAGTCATGGATCGTTGAGACCACCAGCAACGATATCGTCGACGGGCTGATCCTGTCCGAAGACGACGAACGCATCACCATGATGCTCCCCGAGCAGGAGCGCCCCGTCGCGATACCGAAAGCACAGATCCGCGAGCGGAGAATCTCCAGCGTCTCGGCTATGCCGGAAGGCCTGCTGGATCAATACGACCTGAATCGAATCGCGGACCTGTTGGCATTCCTGGAGCAGGTTCCCAGGGCAGCAATGGAGCAGAGACAATGAGCACGCGCAGAAAATTGGGGACTGCACCAAGCGCCGCCTCCGTCGTTCTACGGTTGCCTCCAGGCCACGAGCGGCGCGAAGCGGGCTGTCCCCATTTTTCGCACTCATAGGGCCATGGCATACACCGACATCCGCCAATTCATCCGCGCCCTCGAAAAGAACGGCGAGCTCAAGCGCATCTCCGCCGAAGTCGACCCCATCCTCGAAATCACTGAAATCGCGGATCGCGCCGTCAAACGAGGCGGCCCGGCCCTGCTCTTTGAAAACCCCAAGGGCTACAACATCCCCATCCTCATCAATGCCTTCGCAAGCGCGCGCAAGATGGAATTAGCGCTCGAAGTCGACTCAATCGATACCATCGCCGGACGCATCTCCGAGTACCTCGAACTCAAGACACCGCAGGGTCTGATGGGCAAGCTCAGCATGCTGCCCAAGCTCGCCGAGATGGGCTCGTTCTTCCCCAAAGAGGTCAAGAGCGGCCCCGTGAAGGAGGTCATTCGCAAGGATGATTTCTCTCTCTTCGACTACCCCGTCCTCAAGTGCTGGCCGCAAGACGGCGGACGCTTCATCACCCTCCCACTCGTGTTCTCGAAGAATCCTGTCAGCGGGAAGCGCAACGTCGGCATGTATCGGCTCCAAATCTACGACGACCGCTCGACCGGCATGCACTGGCAGACGCATAAACAAGGGGCCGAACACTACCGGCGCCGCCTCGCCGAGGGTACCGAAGAGCGCATGGAAGTCGCCGTCGCCATCGGCGCCGATCCAGCCACAATGTTTTCCGCCATCCTGCCGCTGCCGCCCGACCTCGACGAAATGCTTTTCGCCGGATTCCTGCGCTCGAAGCCCGTCGAGCTCGTCAAGTGTGAAACCGTCGATATCGAGGTACCCGCCCAAGCCGAGATCGTCCTCGAAGGCTACGTCAAACTCGGCGAGCTGAAAACCGAAGGCCCCTTCGGCGATCACACCGGTTTCTATTCCCTCGAAGACGACTTCCCGGTTTTCCACGTCACCTGTGTTACGCAACGCAAAGATCCGATCTACGCCACAACAATTGTCGGCCCGCCGCCCATGGAAGATTTCTACATGGGCAAAACGATCGAGCGCGTCTTTCTGCCGTTGATGCGGTTACAACTCCCGGAAGTGGTCGACATGTGCATGCCGCCCGAGGGCATCTTTCATAACCTGATGCTGATCTCCATCAGAAAGTCCTATCCGCTGCACGCGCGCAAAGTGATGAGCGCCATCTGGGGACTTGGGCAGGCGATGTTCACTAAATGTATCGTCGTCGTCGACCACGACGTCGACGTACAAAACGTCAGCGAGGTCGCCTGGAAGGCGCTCAACAACATCGACCCCGAACGCGACATCCAGTTCACCATGGGGCCGATCGACCAGCTCGACCATTCCAGCCGCCTCCCCAACTACGGCTCGAAGATGGGCATCGACGCCACACGCAAGTGGCCCGAGGAAGGCTTCACCCGCCCCTGGCCCGACGTCATCGAAATGGATGAGGGCGTCAAAAAGCGCGTTGATGCTATTTGGAAACAACTGGGAATCGACTGAGCTGCATTTCCGGTTGGTAGGCAGCGCTCCGGTGTTCCTGTTTCTGTTGGAAATGCGCGGGCGCCGCGGGTGTCTGTCCGAGCGATTCTTTCAAAGCTTCGAGGAGTCTGTCTCCGGCTCGTACCGGAAGGGCTGCGGCGCGAGGTAAAGTCGCCTTCCGACACGGTAAGCGGGCGAGGTGTAGATGCTGCGTACGTATCGGCGCATTGCCTCCGATTCGTCATCAAGGCGCTTTGCCCATTCCGTCCGGGCATCGAGTTCGGCTTCGAGCGAATCAATCTCAGCCGACAGCAGCGAATTATCTTGCAGCGCCAGGTCCGCGGTCCTGGTTCGGCGCTCCTCGCTCTCACTCGCCGATGTTCCCTCGGGTTTCCGCATCCACAGCCAGAAATACTGCGCTCCGACACCAGCGAAATCCAGTAGGTCAAGTGGATAACGGTCAATCCAGCGGATGACGTCCTTGGCCGCTACGCGACAGCCGAGCCACGTATCGGGTGGTTTACCTCCGAGCCGGCACGAGCCTTGTGCCTGGAACTTGAAGAGGCCTCCAGGTCTGAGCAGCCTGGCGACATCCCTTACGTAGCTCTCGACAATTTCAATCACTGGAATGTGCTGGAACATGATGAAGCTGAAAGCGAAGTCGAAGGCAGTGTCTCCCAGTACAGAAAGGTCCTGCCCGTTTGTTTGCCGGAGCCTCACGTTGGGGCGATCTTGGAGGGCTTCTTGGGCCAGAGCGATCATCTCCCGGCTGATGTCAACGGCAACGACCTCGCCGAAGCAGTCGGCCAATGCGCCAGTCATGCGACCGGGACCGCAACCAAGCTCCAAGATGCGCATCTGTTTTGGGTCCTTGCCCTGAGTCAGCCGGTCTAAGTCGTCGAGCACCAATGCCTTGACCGACTCTTTGCCCGATTGGTAGAACTCATCCCTTGTCCAGATCTCGCGTCCGCTGGAGACATAGTAGTAAGGGTTCTCTCGTCCGCGCCTGTCCCAGTCCGCCTGCATCCGCTCACCGTAGCCGTGCTCGTCACTTTGCATTTTGGTAGGTTCAGCTCTTCCGGACCGCCCACCTGTCTTGAATCGGACCGCAATGGCTTCGCACGTATCCTACAGCACCAGAGGACTCGCGGCCTGCCCCACGGTCCGGCCGCTCGCAGGCCTAGCTTCTTAGAGTTCCGAGCCCGGTGTGCAGCGATTGGTCAGGCGCTGAGTGCTATCGTAGGTGCCGTGTCAAAGATGAAGAGACCTGCAATTCTGTTTGTGGCCTGCGCCGTGATTATGGCGGTGGGTTGTGGCGTCGAGCCCGAAGCTGAACGGCCGCCGAACTTCATCGTCATTCTCGCGGACGACTTGGGCTACGGAGATACCGGCCCCTACGGCGGCACCCGCAACCGAACGCCCCATATCGATCAGCTAGCCCGCGAAGGCCTGCGCTTTACGGACTTTCATTCAAACGGACCGATGTGTACGCCGACCCGCGCCGCGCTGCTAACCGGGCGCTATCAGAATCGGCTGGGTCGCGCCTTCGAAAGTCCTCTCGGCGCGGATGACAAGGGTTTGCCCGCTGACCAGGTGACTCTCGCGGAGGCGCTGGCCGAAGCCGGCTACGTTTCCGGGGCCTACGGTAAATGGCACCTCGGACGCTTCCCGCCATATCTCCCCACGTCGCATGGGTTCGAAGAGTTTTGGGGACTCGGAAGCGGGGATGGAGATCACCACTCACACATCGATCGCTCGGGCCGCAAGGACTGGTGGCACAACGAGCAAACCGAGATGGAAGAAGGGTACAGCGTCGACCTCATTACCAATCACAGCATTGACTTCATTGAACGCAACAAAGACCGGCCCTTCTTCCTCTACGTCCCGCATCTCGCGATTCACTTTCCATGGCAGGGGCCCGGCGACGAAGGATACCGAGCGGAGGGCGGAGACTACCACAATCTGACCAAGCTGGGGTACTTCGATGAGGACAAGGACCCCAGCGGTAAGGTCAAGGAGATGGTCGAAGCCATTGACGGCAGCGTGGGACGGATTGTCGAGTCCGTCAAAGCCAACGGCTTGGCCGAAAACACGCTGATCGTTTTCACGTCAGACAACGGTGGCTATCTGACCTACGAAGGCGGGTATCACAACGTTTCAAGCAACGGACCGTTGCGAGGCCAGAAGACTCAAGTTTACGAAGGCGGCATACGCGTCCCGGCGATTGCGTCGTGGCCCGGCCGGATCGCGCCCGGAGTTGCGGATGACCTCACCGCGTCGTTTGATCTGTTCCCCACGTTTCTGGAGCTGGCAGGCCTGGGAGAGCGAACCGATCTGAAGCTGGATGGTGTGAGTTTGGCCCCGCTGCTCCTTGATGGCGAAGCGCTTCCGTCGCGAACACTCTTCTGGCGCATGCGGGACCGCAGAGCCGTCCGGCGAGGGCCATGGAAACTGGTGGCGGTCGGCGAGGCTGCCCCGGAACTCTACAACTTGGCGGAAGATATCGGTGAGAGCGCCGACCTCGCCGCCGATCAGCCGGAGTTGGCCGGACAGTTATTGTCGGAGTTGCAGGCCTGGGAATCGGACGTGGAGCCGGAAACAGCGCCCTAACCTGAGTCCGTCTTTCGCGCCGCCTTTTTCCGTAGCTTCTCGAGCGTTTTCTCCAGCCGGACTTCCATCTCCTGCTCGCGCCACCGGAGAAACTCCTGCTCGACTCGATCCCGCTCTTCCGTTTGCGCTTCCGCCGCGGGAGGAATCACAATGTCACCGAACGTGATTCCTTCCTCTTTGCGATCGACGGCTACGATCTCGCCGCCGTCGACAACCAACGTCACTCCGACATTGGCCTCCACGATGGGGACGCCGTTTTCCTTCCCTCGGCTCAAGACGGCTTCGTCCTGCTTCTGTCCGCGTGATCCCATGGCCGGAATCAACAGGAATCGCGCCCCATCCAGTACTGGAATACGGGCCAGATCGGGATTCCAGCGGTCATTGCAGATCAGGATTCCCGCCCGGCCGAACGGCGTATCGAAGGCCCGGCTTGTGCGGCCCAGACGGTTGTACCACCAAGCAGGGTCGTAGCCTTCGGCAAACTGCATCTTGTGATACTTGCCGCGAATGACCCCTTCGTGGTCGATGAAGATGGCGCAATTGTATACATCGTCGCCAATCCTCTCGGCCAGCCCGAATACCAGACTCATCTGCAACTCAACAGCGAGATTCTTGAAGCGTTGGATGATGGGATCGTCCAGCGGAATCGCGACATCTCTCATCTTCTCCGGTGGAAATTTGCCGGCGATGATTTCGTTCACAACATAGCCGTCCAAGACGCCCTCGGGCGCCACGGCAATTTCCGCGCCCCCCACCTTGGCTTCACGGAAGGCCTTCTCCAGGCGGTCGGCATTTCCGTGAAGATCGAACTTCGTGGGAACAAATGAAATCGCGGCTACACGCACTTTCAAGTCAGCCCCCTCTGCGGCCCGGCACTCGATTCCGGCGAAGACCACTGCCAAGGCCGCCGTCGCTATCAAGAACCCGATTTGTCCTCTTGCCATTCTCCCGCGGCCTCCTCTCGCTCCCGCCTCACCTTCCCAACGATCGGACCATTGTAACGCCCCGGGCTGAGCCCCTAGCTTGACACGATGATAGGACCGTGAGAAGCCTCTTGCTTGCGCTGTTCCCTATCTCCTGTTCGGACACCCAGTCCCAGCCGGCTATCGCAGGCACTGGCGAAACCCCGCGCGATATCATAGTTATTGAGACTCAACCCAACCGTGATCCAAGCCGAGGACCCATCTCCTTGGAAGTTCTTCAGAACCCTCATTACCGCCGGCGCGCTCGTAGCATTCGCGTTGGGGTTCCATGAAACCGTGCCGGCACAAGAGTCCGCCGTAAAGACCGGACCCGCGGTGGGCGAGAAAATCCCGGCTTTCGAACTCACTGACCAAAACGGGAAGACCCGGAACTTCGAATCGTTGCGCGGCCCCAAAGGCTTATTGCTCCTCTTCCACCGTTCCGCGGATTGGTGACCCTTCTGCAAGGGCCAACTGGTCGAGTTGGCGCAACAGACAGAAGAATTCAGGTCAAAAGGACTCAACGTCGCCGCGGTCAGCTACGATTCCACCGCCGTCCTGAAGCACTTCGCCGACCGTGTCGGAATCAGCATTCCGCTTTTATCGGACGCCGATTCCAAGGCCATCCGCGCCTTTGACATTCTCAACGACTCGTTCCCGGCCGACCATCGCCTGCACGGCATCCCGTTCCCCGGCTCTTACATCATCAATGAGAACGGCGTCGTCCAGTCAAAGTACTTCGAAGAAGATTACCGGGAAAGGTCTACGGCGGCGAATATCCTGGTGCGTGAGTTCCACGATGCCGGCGAATTGCAAGGCGAAGCCGAAACTCCGTACCTGCGCATGAGTTGGTCGGCGAGCAACCGCGAAGTTCTCGGCGGACAGCACCTGGCCCTCGTCCTCAACGTCGAGATGAAACCGAAGATGCACGTCTACGCGCCGACGGTTACCGATTACTTGCCGGCGGAGTGGGAGATCACGCCTTCGGATGGCTGGCAACGTTCGCCGCCGGACTTCCCGGAGCCCAAACTCTTGCATCTGCCCGCCATCGACGAAATAGTTCCCGTATACGAAGGCCGCTTTCGCGTCGTCCGTAACCTTGAGATCGGCCTGCGCAACCGGATTCAACCCCTCGTCAGCGAGGACGGAACCATCACCGTCGAGGGCACATTCCGCTACCAGGCCTGCGACGACAAAGTCTGCTACTTACCGCAAGAGGTCCCGCTCAAGTGGACATTCGACTTCAAGGGCTACGACCGGGTGCGTGTGCCTGAAGAGCTGCGACGCTAGCTCGGCGCGCGGTTAGAATTCGCCGCCCGCGATTTCCTGAGCTTCCAAAGTGGGGCCTGCCCGGGGTACCATCAACCGGCATCGCCACAACCCGGGTATCGGCCACGGGTTGTACATCTCATCAAGTTCGAGGTTCCCGGTGAACCTCAACCTCGCTCGGATCCACACCTTCCAAAGCCGGCTCCGGTAGCCGTCCGCTGAAGTGAGCCCAAGCCCAGCCCACAGCGGTAAGCGAGCTGCAAAAACCCGCCACCGCCCCAATTGTTCGCGGACTGTAATACTCCGATGCCACACCCGCCGCAGTAAGCGAAATGATCATCATGGCCCACGTCATCGATTCGATCGTCGAAAACACCCGTCCGCGAAACTCATCGCTGACATGCCGCAACAGTTGCCCCAGATTCGAGATCACAAACACCGCGCTGCACGCCCGCGAGATCCCGATGAACACCAACGCCAACCAGAACTCTTCCATCTGGCTGAAAAGGATATAAGACGTGCCATGGATCGCATACGCGATCACGACGACTGTTTTGTACTTCTCGAACGGGAGCTGGCGAACCAACCCGTAGGTCACGGCCGCACCGATCAGCAGCCCGACACCGGCGCTGCTCCAGATCATTCCGATCCCCGCCGCGCCGCGCCTGAATACGATCTCCCCGAAAAGTCCGAACAGAATCTGTGCCGCGCCCCCGCCTGTCGCCCAACCCACATGCCCCATCGCGATCGCCATGAACAGCGGCGTTGCCCGCAAGTAGCGCAACCCTTCCTTGTACTCGTGCCAGGGCCGCACCACATCGGTCTCTGTCAGCGCCTTTCGCTCCGGCCGGAAGTGTCCCTTCTCCAACCGCAAACGCGAGATCATGAACGCCGAGAATGCGAAAGACAACGCATTCAGAGCGAACGCCCATTCATATCCCCACGCCGCGACACTCACCCCCCCGACGAACGTGCCGACTGTCACCGCGAAGTAGCGCGTCGTTTGCGTCAGCGAGTTCGCCGTTTGCAGCTCTTCTTTCGTCGTGATCGTCGGCAGCATCGCCGTCCGGCCGCTCGTGAAAAACGGTGCCGCGAACCACAGCCCCGCGCTCAGCGGATACAGCAGCCAGGTATTCGCCGGGTCCACCGCGAAGATGAATCCCGCCGCCATCACCGCACGCACGGAATCGCTCACCAGCATGATCTTCTTGCGGTCCCAGCGATCGAGCAGCACACCCGCGATCGGGCCCGCCAGGATCATCGGTACCGCGCGCGAGAGCATTACGAGACTCACCACAAGACCCGACTGCGTGTTCTGGAGGGCCAGCGCGAACACAGCGATGGTGTTGAAGTGATCGCCCACCTCGCTCACGACCTGTCCAAACCAGGTGTGGCGGTAGTTGGGATTCTTCCGAAGTAGTTGCGAAAAAGCGGCCATCAGCGCAGGCCTTCGCCGAGGCCGGAAACGGTCTGCGTCAATGCTGCGTGTGAGTCAGATGTACCGCGAGCGGTGACGTCTTCTCTTTAGGATGCCACAAGCCCGTTTCAGCGAGTCGTCACCCAGATCGGCGATGACCACGCCATCTCTCGATTTTTCTGCTGTACGCGGACGTAGTAGTAACTCTCCCCCGGAGTCACATCGTTATCCACGAACGTGAAGTTCACCGCCTCTTCGAGGTTCTGCCGGGTATGAACGAACGTGTTGTTCTTGATGATGTCGATCTGCTCAATCCGCGACGTGCCGATCACGTTGACCCACAGTTTGAAACCTCCCTCGGCTTCGACGATATCGCCTTGCAGGTAC
This sequence comes from Bryobacterales bacterium, assembly GCA_965206655.1. Lineage (GTDB taxonomy): Bacteria > Acidobacteriota > Terriglobia > Bryobacterales > UBA6623 > JAPPLB01. Next base: position 28,302 of record CBDBKC010000037.1, read on the forward strand.
TCTTTGCCGCCGGTCTGAAGGCGGTAGTCGAGGATGATGTTATCCGTCGCGCCGTAGGAGTGCCGCTTGCGCATCGCGTCAAGCAACCCCTCGCGGCTGACGTCTTCGGCAATCGTGCAGGCATACGAGATGTGCGTGGAAATGTGATCGGAACTCGCCTGAACGCCCAATTTGTAACCCTTGGCCCAGGCATTCCAGACGTAGCCCGCCGGGAAGAACCCTCCCTGCTGCGAATAGGGCATCTCGGAGGTCGCGGCACGTGGCGCACCCTCGTACTCCGCCGACACTCGGTCGCCCTGATAGATCTCGACCAACGGCTCAACTTCCGGATCGTTATCGCGCCAGTCCGTTCCCATACCGGTCGCGGAGGTATGGGAAATCGCGATCGCATCGTACTTCTTCAGATACTCGTAGAGTTTCTCCGCGCCCACTTCACCGCGCCGCTCGGCCTCGGGGATCGGCAGAGTCGGCATCCCCCGTGTCGCGGTCAGAATGTTCCGGTGGCCGTTCGGATAGCTGAGGCTCCTCTCATACGTAAAGATCGACGCAAACGTGCCCGGAAGATGAAACAGATCAGCGTACTGCGGCAACAGCCAGTTGATGTACTCGTTGTCCTGCCCGCTGCCTGAATTGTGTTCGCTTACGCCCATGAAGTCGAGCGACGCCGCATCGAGTGCATAACGATACGTTTCAAACTGCGAACCGTCGTTGTACCCATCGTCGGAAAACTCGGTATGGCGATGTGTGTCGCCGCGGTAGATACGGTAGGTCTTTCCACCGGATTCAATCGTGTAGTCTCGAATGCGCTTCAGATCCTGTTCCTCGTTCGGATGCACGGGATAGGTGTCAAAGCGTCGTTCCTTCCTCGCCACCAGTTCCGGCGGCTCGGCCGCGCCCTGAAGTGCCGGCAGCTTTCCCGCGTACACCTCCGTCTTCTCGAAAACGTACGTATCCGCATCGCGATTGTCCGTCGGCCAGGCGGCGATGAGGCCTCCCCCGGCGCCCCGCGCAACCCCCCAGCGCACATCCTGCCGCCCCCGGCTGAACGGCAGATGAAGCGGGTGCGTCCAGCGGTCGCCGACATAGGCCGACCCGTAAATCTGCCAAGCCGCGCGATGAGCTGGTGTGAAGTCGGGCACGTCGCGAGCCCGCAAGAAGCGATGCCGGAAGAACAGCCACACACGGCCTTCGCCATCCGTTTCGAGAAACGGCAAATCGTTGTAGCCCCGCAGATCAGCGGGCAACGCGGTGTTGATATCCGCGGCTGGCGTCCGCCACTGCTCGCCTGAGTAGACACCCACGCCAAGCGCGCGCCATTCGTAAAGCCGCGTGGATTCCTTGTAGATCAGAAAGCCCGAATCCTTCCCCCACTGGAATCCGCTCTCGTTCCACGCCGCCCACAGTCGGTCTTGGTTGTCGCAAACCAAGGTGACGTGAGCTTCAAACTTCGGCGTATTTGCGACGGGAATCAGCTCGCCCCATTTCCCGCCCGACCAGCGCCTCATCACAACGTCGTAGTTCCCTCGGTCGTAGGTATCCCACGCAACGTAGACGCCGCCGGTGCTGTCCGCCGCGATCGCCGGCTTCCAATCGTTCGCCACGGAAGTAGAAATCTTGCGTTCCGCCGACCACTTCTCTCCGTCGAAGCTGCGTACGAAGATGTCCGACTTCCCGTCACGGAAACCCTGCCAAGTGAGCCAGAGATTCCCCCCCGCATCCGTTGCCAAGGCATGTTGGATGTCTGACTGCGGCGCATCCGTCAGACGCTCCACCCTCGACCAGCGCGACCCATCCCGGTATCGCCCATACAGATCGAAATTTCCCCCGACCTGCTCCGACCAAATCACCCAAGCCCGCCCGTGCTTGTCGTGAGCCATCTTCACCAGGAATACGTCGCCCGGATCGCTGCTGACAGTCTCCGCCGGCTGCCATCGCTCCCCATCGAAGCGCCGCACCTCGACTCGATTGCTCTTATCGCGATATGCCACCCAAGCAGCCCACATCTCGCCGTCCACGCCACCCAGCACGGTCGCGAAATCGCTATCCGCGCTCCCCGATGACACTCGCTCTGAGGGCGGCACACGGTCCACCTCAACCGAGCCGTTCAGCAACCGCTTCGGTTCGCCTACTTGCAACTCGTTCGGCCAAACCTCAAAACTGCCATGAGCGGTTTCGAACTCGACGCGTGTGCTCGAGACGATACCCACATCAACAACAAGGCCGGGAATCGTGACGTACTCCTGGGTCCCTCGAGGGTCCTCCCATTGATAAACCCGCCGCGGATAGTTCACGCCCGGCCGGGTCGCCAGCCGCCAGCCGCTCTTCCCGACGATCTCGTCTTCCGGGTGTGGACTCCAGTTGCGCAGGCCCAAAACCTCGCCGCGCTCAACCGTCAACTCCCCATCCCAAACGCGCGGCGACTCATCCGTCAGCCCAAAACGCACCCGAAACGAGACCACGGACTCATCCGTCAGCGGCGTTTGGCCCCGCAGGAAGAACGACCCCCCGAGCAGAAGGCCGATCACGGCTAACCGCCACAAGGGTGCAGGCCATATCGATGTCGGTGTCGATCCTGTGTGTTGGTTCATGTCGAGGGGCAATTGTATCAACTTGGCTGTGTTCATCATCCCGTGTACAATCGGACCGTGCCTACCCGAACGCTTGTTTTCATAGCCTGTCTAGCCGTTTACCTTCCTGCGGGCGCTGCCCAACCAACGCCCGATCCCGGCTTCGAGACAACTCACGTTGTCAAGATGCCCACTCGCCGCTACGGCTATCGCGGCATGCCGGGCGATATCGAGTTACTCAAAGACGGTCGGCTGCTGCTGTCGTACGTCTCTTTTGAGCCGGAAGGCACAATCCTGGCTCGCCATTCCAACGACAAAGGCAAAACCTGGGGACCCGAGTTCGTACTCTTTGCCAAACCCACCGAGAACGAAGGCGCCGCCTACGGCGCACCGAGCTTTCTACGGCTCCGGAACGGCGACCTCATCACCACCTACATCTACCGGCCAGACGCAACACCGCGCTACGGCCACAACTACTACCGCCGCTCAAAAGACGATGGCAACACCTGGACCGACCAGTTCAACTTCACTCCGTTCCCAGGCTACAACCTCGTCCACAACGACAAACTGATCCAGCTCTCCTCCGGCCGCATCATCGCCCCGCTCGAGATGGAGCTCACCGAAGAAGGTGGCGACCACCGCGGCTACGTCAGCTACACGTTCTATTCCGACGACAACGGCGTCAGTTGGCGAAAGAGCAGGAACATGGTCAACGTGCTTCCCGTCGAAGCCCAAGAACCCCACGTTGTCGAGCTCGAAGGCGGTCGACTCATGATGCTGTGTCGAACCTACAGCGGCTATGTTGTACGTTCTTATTCCGACGACCAAGGCGAAACCTGGGCGCCCGGCGAGCATCTCAAGAACCTCTCGCTGCCTCCCAATTCCTCGGCGCTCAACGTCAAGCGCATCCCCTCCACCGGGGATCTGCTCCTGCTTCGTTGTTCGGACGGAGTGAATCGCTGGCGCACTCCCTTCGTCTCGGCGATCTCAAAAAACGAAGGTCAATCCTGGACCAACCAGCGGATCATCGGGGGCGACCGCGAAAACGACTACGGCTATCCCAGCCTGCTCTTCCTCGATGGCGTGGCCATCATGAGCTTCCATCAACGTGACGGCCTGCACGTCGCTCGCATCCCGGTTGACTGGTTCTACAAGTAGAGGAGCGGGTTGGGCCGCCTCAACCCCCGTTCAGCCCTTAAAGGTCGTTGCCACGCCGGGCCGCGCGATTTTCGCTCCTTCTTTCACCTCGGGTGAAGGAAGTGGGTCGCCGGCGGCCACCGTCTTTCGCCGGCCCCGGTATGAGGCTCGGGCGCGGGCCACCAGGGTCGCGAGCAAGCGCCAGTTTTCAGCGACCGCCCAAAACTGTTGCAGCCGGCCTACCTGCGGGAAGTAGATACCCCGAAACGCAATGCGTGCAAACAGGTGAGTGATCTGTTCGCCTACGGGCTTGGAGGCGAGATACTCGATGGCTTCACGGTTGCGCTTCGGACTGTAGGACGATCGCCAAGCGTGATCGACTTCCTGGCGGGCTTCGCCGATGGTCATCTTGAGCGGCTTGTGGGCCATGACAAACGGGGCGAAGTCCATCCAGTGCTTCGGCCGTTCCAGCCGCCCGCTCGCGAGCAAGCGGTCGTAGAGCGGAGTTGACGGGAACGGCGTCAACTGACCGAACACCGGCAGGCCGGGCGGCCAACTGTGAATCTTCTCTAGAGTTCTATCGGCGACCCCCGTTACGTCGTTGTCCATCCCGAAGATGAACGAGGTGATCGCGTAGATGTTGTGTTCGGCCAAGTTTTCAAGGACGCTCTGGTAGTTCTCGGGCTTGTTGAAACTCTTGTTGACGTCCTTCAAGTTCCCTTCATCGATCGACTCCATGCCGATGAAGATCCAATGGCCGCCGGATTCGGAGATGAGATCGACGAGCTCTTCGTCCTCAAGGAGATTGGCGCTGATTTGTGCCACCCAGGGCATCTGGGCGTCAGCGGCGATGATGTCGCGCAGCAGCGACTTGGTTCGATTGCGATTGATCGCAAAATTATCGTCGACGAAGAAGATAGCAACTTGGCCCCGATCCTGACGGGCGCGCTTCTTGAGCCGCAGCATCTCCGCGACAACGCTATCGTTCGTGCGAAACCGTAGCGAGTCACCGAAGAAGCCGGTCACCGTGCAAAATTCGCAGCCGTAAGGGCAGCCGCGGCCCGATTCAATCGGGATGACCCGGAACGATCCCCAGCCGCTGGCCACCTCGCTGAGTTTCGAGCGGAACATCTTCGGCACCAGATTAAACTGTGATAGGTCGAGCTCGTCCCAGCCAATCTCGGGGTAACCATCCAAGCTGGGCTTGCGCTCTTCGCCCTTATCGTCAACAGGTTCGTAGAGTTCCTTCAGGCGCCCGTTCGCCGCATCCTCCACGAGGACGGGCCAAGTCTCATCGGCCTCGCCGACGGCAACGGCGTCGGCGTGACGCGGTCCACCGTCGCGCCCAAGCGCCTCGTCGGGCAGTTCGGTCACGTGCGGCCCGCCCATAACGACTGGGACGCCCGTTGCACGGATGGCGTCGGCCACCCGGTAGGCCCGAGCGATCATGCGAGTCATCGCACCGATGCCGACCAGGCCGATATCGTTCGCGCGAACGAATTTGGCCAACTGCGCCTCGGTCATGCGTTTGGCGTTGCCATCGATCAGGATGACCTCGTGACCGGGCGGTGTGAGCTTCTGGAGCAGGAACATCCAGAGGTGCGGCATGTAGTTGCGGGAGATCCCGTTGTCCGGGTTGTAGAGAAGGATCTTCATAGCTAGTTCGTTTCCTCGATCATTCAAGATCTTGGTCCGAACCAGCCCCCGCCTTCGGGGTAATTCGAGATCAAGAGACGTGTACCCTACTGAGGATACCTGTTTTGGGGCTCCGGCGGGAACTAAATCACCGAACTACCGGCCGCGAGTGTGACCGCTCGGGCTTGGTCAGGCCGTGCAGTCCTTACTCTCGATCAGCCCCTACACCTGACTGACGAACTCCTCAAGCGACTTCACGCCCTGATCCCCATCCTTGCGATGGCGAACCGAAACGAGCCCAGCTTCCGCTTCCCGTCCGCCCAAAACCAGCATGAACGGAATCTTCTGCAACTGCGCTTCACGGATCTTGAAGTTCACCCGGAAAGCCGAGCCAACTACAAGGCCATCCGTCGCACCCAGCCCAACACGCGCCGAGCGAGTGCCGTATGCTGTAGGCGAGTGCTTCGATATTGGCGCTGAACGTTTACATCTCTTACGGGACCGCCGTTGAGCAGGTGACCGCTTTGCGGCTCCAGGCATTGGCCGCCGTCAATGGGCTCGCTGTATACGTGCCGCCGGCCTCGACCCGGAATGACCCATCGGGGGAACTTGACCCCTCATCGGCGCGGCAACTGGCCGAGTCGGACGTAGTCCTGGGCGTGGCTACTATCAGGTTGTCGGAGGCTTGCCGTCGCGAACTTGAACAGGGCCTCGGCCTTTCTAAGAAAACAATCATCCTCACCGGACCGGCACTCGTACCTACTTTCGAACCTCGTTTCCCAGGCAATGTGGTTGTCGTTGATCCGATGAATCCGGGGAAGGCTGAGCAGGAGATCGTAGGGTATTTGAGCAAGTTCAATTTGCAACGAGAAGCTTCGCAGGCCCTGCTCGCCCTGGGGACGATCGCATTAGGCCTTCTGATCTTCGCCCCACAAAAAACCTAGTTGTATTCACAGCGGCTGTGCGGAAACCCATCGCGGTTATCGACACCTCTTGCGTGATCGCCATGGACGCTATCGACGCTTGGGCCGAATTGCCCGTGTTGTTCGACAGACTGCTGGTGCCAACCGCTGTCCGAACAGAGCTTCAGCGTCGCCGTGGGATGAAGCACAGGTTGCGGAAGGTATGCGACCAGTACGCGTACGTCGAGTGGTGCATAGACTACGATCCACTACTGTCCGGTTAGAAGTCGAATAGAATCATCTGGTTGGGGTGATCGAGTAAGTTTTCATGGGAGTCTGATGGCTGCAAGGCCTGTAAAATGGGCGTTTTCTCAAATAGGGTAACGCTGAGAATCTGTAGGATTTGGTAGAGACTCGCCTCCAGGCCCAACCTCTTCCGCACGATCGCCACCAGCACGTACACCGAGACGGCGATCCAAATCTGGGTCTTCACGGCGTTCTCGCTGGCGCCGTAGAACTTCTTGATCCGCAAGTGCTGCTTGACCCACTTGAAGAACAGCTCCACCTGCCAGCGCGAACGGTAGATCTCGGCGATGGTCAGTGCCGGGAGCGCGAAGTTGTTGGTCAGGAACTTCAGCCGCTTGTTCGTCGCGGCGTCGACGTAGCTGACGCGCCTCAACGGGTCCGGATAGACTTTGGCCGATTCGATGGCAGTCAGTATGACGGTCTGATCCGAGCGCACGCCCGTAGATTTGTCGACGGGATGCGAGTAGCGCCGTTGGAGCAAGATGTTCTTCTTGGTTCGCACGACGAAGAACGACGAGCAGAGGGTGAACACGAAGAGGCGTTCGAAATCCACGTAGGCCCGATCCATAACGTAGAAGGCGCCGGGCTCGGGTAGGAACTCGTCGAGGATGTTGACGTCGTGCGTTTTGCCGTCGGTAATGCGGATAAACGTGGGGATGTTACCGTGCAGGTCCAACAGCGTGTGCATCTTCACGGCGGCCTTGCGCCGGCGGAACTTGGCCCACGGGAACAGCGAGAGGCACAGGTCGATGGTGGTCGAGTCCAGAGCGTAGAGACTTTGATTGAGATCCACGCCGATCGGATCGCGGGCATACAAGGGCCGCGCGATGCGAATCAAGGCCTGAGCGAAATCGGCATAGATCCGCCAGTCGCGCGACTCGTTAGCGTCGGCCAGTGTCGAGCGCGCGACGTTGCCGCGGAATCCCATGTGGTAGAGCTTGCCGCCAAGCGAACGCAGGCACGCTTCGATATCGCGGAGGCTTTCGCGGTAGGTCAACTGGGCGAAGGACATCGAGAGGAACTGATCCCAGCAGGAGAAGCTGCGCGAGCCCCGGTCGCCATCGTAGCGGGCCACACAGCGCCGGAACTCGCGATCCGGAAGAAAGCTGATCAACTGCGCGAATACGGTGCGGCCCAGATTCATGAGCCATTGTCGGCTCAGGACGGATGACGCTCAAACGGCGCACCGCCGCTCAAATCGCGGCAAGAAAAAACAACACCTAACCCACTTTTCTACAACCAGTTGCAGGCCGCCCACCGCTTATCAGCCGGACAGTAGTGACTACGATCGAACGGCTGCGGATATCCTCCGCCCGGAACGTAAGGTTCGGAGGAACAAAGACAGAGGAGAAGCGGAAACTATCGTACAAGCTTCTACCCGAGGCGCAATAGCGATCGTCGACGATAGGTGGGGACGCAAGCAGGCGGAACTCCATCGGCTCGATAACTGGGGAACAACTGCGGATACTCGAACGGTTCTATGGACTGGGCCTGCGCAGTGGCGCAAGGATTCGCTCGGACCTTCTGACATTGAGGGAGAGACGTAGCCGCTTACCGAAAAGAGCGGTTAGGACGTTATTGAACGAGATGGGAGAAGAACCGCTGCCCGAGACGTAGAGTCAGGGCCCGTGAAAAAACGGGGACTGTACCAAGCGCCGCCCGCGTAACTCCCTTGTTCGCAGCGTTCACAAGCGGCGCGCCGCGGACTGTCCCCAGTTTTTTCACGGGCCCTCAGCGCGCGGCCTTCGTGCTTCGCTTAGGCCGTGCAGTCCTTACTCTCGATCAGCCCCTGCACCTGAGTCACAAACTCATCCAGCGACTTCACGCCCTGATCCCCATCCTTGCGATGGCGAACCGAAACGAGCCCCGCCTCCGCTTCCCGTCCGCCCAAAACCAGCATGAACGGAATCTTCTGCAACTGCGCCTCGCGAATCTTGAAGTTCACTTTCTCGCTTCGGCCGTCGAGTTCCACGCGGATGCCCGCTTCCTTGAGACGCTCGACAACCTGCCGCGCATATTCGTTCTCGCGGTCCGTAATCGGCAGTACGATCGCCTGCACCGGCGCCAGCCAAACCGGAAACGCCCCCGCATAGTGCTCGATCAACACGCCGAAGAACCGCTCCACCGAACCCCACAGCGCCCGATGCACCATCACCGGCTGATGTGCCTTGCCATCTTCTCCGATGTACTCGAGTTCGAAGCGGCGCGGTAGGTTGAAATCAAACTGAACCGTCGAAAGCTGCCAGGGCCGCCCGATGGCATCCACCAACTTGATGTCGATCTTCGGGCCGTAGAACGCCGCTTCATCCGGCATCACTTTGGCCTCGATGTCGCGTTCCTTGAGCGCGCTGAACAGCCCTTCTTCGGCCATCTTCCATTCTTCGGGCGACCCAGCATACTGCCCGCTCGCACCGCCGTCCCAGGTCGATAGCTCGATCACGTACTCGTCGAACCCGAACGTCTTCAGCACGTCGAGTCCAAAATCGACACAACCGAGAATCTCGTCCTTGACCTGTTCCGGCGTACAGAAGATGTGCGCGTCGTCTTGTGTAAAACCGCGCACCCGCATCAGCCCGTGCATTACGCCCGACCGCTCGTAGCGGTAAACCGTCCCCAGCTCGCCCAGCCGCACTGGCAGGTCGCGGTAGCTTCGCAGCTTGTCCTTATAGATAAGGATGTGGAACGGGCAGTTCATCGGCTTGAGCTGGTATTCGGAATCGTCCAGCTCCATCCGCTTGAACATGTCCTCGGAATAGAAATCCGCGTGCCCCGACGTCTTCCATAACTCAAACCGCGCCACGTGCGGCGTATAGACCAGCCCGTATCCGCGCCGCACATACTCCTCGCGCAGCCAGTCCTCCATCGTGCGCCGAATCGTACCGCCCTTCGGGTGCCAGAAAATCAAGCCCGGCCCGGCGCTCTCTTGAATGCTGTAGAGGTCGAGCTGCTTGCCGAGCTTCCGGTGGTCGCGCTTCTTCGCTTCCTCCAACCGGTGCAGATACTGCTTGAGCTCTTTCTTATCGAAGAACGACGTGCCGTAGATCCGCTGCAGCCGCGCGTTCTTCTCATCGCCCTTCCAGTAAGCGCCCGCCACCGACAACAGCTTGAACGCCTTGATCCGCCCCATACTCGGGATGTGCGGACCGCGGCAAAAGTCGTTGAATACGCCGCCGGTCTTATAGATCGAAATGCGGTCGCTGTCGGTCTTGTCCTCGATCAGCTCGCACTTCATCCAGTCGCCGATATTGCGGTACTCGGCGAGGGTTTCCTCGCGCGGCAGCCAGACCCGCTCATTCGCCGGATCGAGCTTGACGATCTCCGCCATCTTAGCCTCAATCTTTTCGAGGTCTTCGGGCGTGAACGGCTCTTCGCGTTGGAAATCGTAGTAGAAACCCTGTTCCGTCGGCGGGCCGATGCCCAGCTTCGTTTCCGGATAAAGCTCCAGCACGGCCGTGGCCAGCAAATGCGCCGTCGAGTGCCGGTAGACCTGGAGCGCCTCGGCATCTCTCGTCGTAAGGATCCGCAGGTCCGTGTCTTCGTTCAGCGGCTCGGTTAAATCGACGAGCTCGCCGTTCGCCTTGGCCGCGAGGGCCGCGGAGGCCAGCCGGGGGCTGATCGACTCGGCGATCCGCAGCGCCGTCGTACCTTCCGGTACATCCTGATGACTTCCGTCGGGAAGCGTAACCTGGATCGTTTCCATGGGGAAAGCGGGTCAAAGAGCGGGACCCGTCTACCGCCCTGCTAGTCCTTTGAGTCCGATGAGCTCTTCGAACTTGATTCGGAACCACTCGAAGGTTTCGATTTTGTCTCCGATTTCGATTCGGACTTCGATTCGGACTTTGACTCGGACTTCGATTCAGACTTCGATTCAGACTCGGCCTTCTCAGCCTTCTCGGCTTTCGTTCTGCCTTCGTCCGCCTTCCCGGCGCGGCCGTAGTCGGTCACGTACCAACCCGTCCCCTTGAATTGAATCGCGGGGGCCGACAGCAGCTTGCGCAGCTCACCGCCACAGTCGTCATGCACCTTCAGCAGTTCGTCGGAGAACTTCTGAATATGATCGAACCGATCACCACACTTCAGACACTCGTACTCGTACAGAGGCATAAGCGCAACAGAGCCAGTCGCTCGACCCTCGGGAAGAATCGACAGCCCGGACAGGCTACCGATGGCAACTTTCAGTATATCAACGGGCGCAAAGCGCCCCTTAGTCTTGTCTCATGCAAGATGAGCCTGAAGGAGGAGTTAGTTTCTCACACAAGATGAGCCTGAAGGGTGGGGGAGTGAGCATGCTGGGGATTGACCATCCACATGCAAGACGGCAAGACGCTGAGCCTGGAGCAGATACGGCAGTTTCTGGAGGCCAGCGATGAAATACGATTCAAGGGCAAAGGGCGTGCCGAGATCTACGCCTGGGTGGCGCAAACGCTGTGCCGGCAGCGCTACAGCGGGCAAGACCGAGCCGCCAAAGGACTGCTGCGGCAATATCTGGCCAAGATGACGGGACTGAGCCGGGCGCAGGTCACCCGACTGATCCGCCAATATCGGCAGAGGGGTGAGCTGGTACCTGCCCGCTATCGGCGGCATCGCTTTGCCGGCAAGTACACGGCGGCCGATATCGAGCGGCTGGCGGCCGTCGATGAAGCACACGAAACCCTCAGCGGCCCGGCCACGCGCAAGATCCTGCAGCGGGAATATCACAAGTACCAGCAGAGTGAATATGAGCGGTTGGCGGAGATCTCGGTGGCCCACATCTATCGACTGCGGCGGCACAGGGTGTACCGCCAGCGGCGGCTGCATTTCACCAAGACTCGGCCCAGCGCGGTGTCGATCGGCGAGCGGCGGCGGCCCAACCCGCGGGGCCAACCCGGCTACCTGCGAGTGGATACGGTACATCAAGGAGATCGCGACGGCGTGAAGGGCGTCTATCACATCAACGCGGTGGATGAAGTGACCCAGTGGCAAGTGGTCGGCGCCACGGCGGCCATTAGCGAAGCCTGGCTGGAGCCGTTGCTCAAGGCCATGCTGGAGCAGTTCCCCTTTCGCCTGCGCGGCTTCCATTCCGACAACGGCAGCGAGTTCCTCAACGGCACGGTGGAAAAATTACTGAACAAGCTGCTGATCGAACAGACCAAGTCGCGGCCGAGGCACACCAACGACAACGGCTTGGTGGAATCGAAAAACGGCGCCGTGATCCGCAAGCACATGGGGCATACGCACATCGCGGCGCCGCACGCGGCGCGCATCCAGCGCTTCTATCAACAGCACTTCAATCCCTATTTGAACTTCCACCGGCCCTGCGGACAACCCGAACTGCTGACCGACGCCAAAGGCAAGCAGAAGCGCGTGTATCGCCACTATCAGACCCCTTGGGAAACCTTCCAGAAGTTGCCGCGGGCCGCCGACTATCTCAAGCCCGGGCAGGCGATCAAGGCCCTCGACCGTATTGCTCAGGCCGAAAGCGACACTGCGGCGGCGCGGCGGATGCAACAAGCCAAGAGCAAGCTGTTTGCGAGTTTCGCATCCGCGAACCTGCCGCGCCGCGCGACGGGAGAAGGGCTGCGGAAATGACGGGCGATGGGAAACGAGGAAAACCAAAAACCGGTTTCCCTCGTTTCCCAACGCCCTTGGAAATCGCTCCGCGATTCCCACATTCCCACAGCCCCGACGACGATTCTCTCCCCTTCTTAACCAATCCCAGAAAGGAGCCCAGCGACTCAGTGCTCCCCTGCTTCTCCAGGCTCATCCTTCGATGAGAAAATGCTCCCTTCCCAGCACGCATATTACGGGGCCCCATACCCGAAGCGCTTGAGTAACGTCCGACCTTCCGCGCCGAGTAGAAAATCCCCAAACTGCTCGGCCTGCCTCCGCCGCGCCGACCCCGCAATGACGCCCAGGCCCTGCTCAATCGGTTCGTGGAGAGTCGCATCCACGGCGACGGCCGCGCCGTCTTCCAACAGGCTCGCCGCCACAAAGGCCGCCTCGGCATTCCCCGAGTCCACGAGCTGCTTTGCCATCGTCACGTTCTGCGCGTAGACAATCTTCGGCTGGACCAAATCCCACACTTCCGACCTCCTCAGCGCCTCAACCGCCGCCCGTCCGTAAGGAGCGATCTCGGGCTTCGCCAGCGCCACAAACCTTACCCCCTTGCTCGTCAGGTCCTCGATCGCCGCTACCCGACCGTCACCCGCCCACAAGACCAACCGCCCTCGCGCATACACGGCCCTACTCTCCGGGGCGATCAGCCCCTTCGCCACCAAACCGTCAACATGCTCCGTATCGGCCGCCGCATACAAGTCAAACGGAGCACCGGACTCGATCTGGTGCGCCAAGTAGGCCGTGGCGCCAAACGTGAAGACAACGTCCAAGCCGGTTTTCGCCGTGAACGCCTCGGCAACGGCCGGAAACGCCCGCGCCAGGTTCGCCGCCGCCGCCACCTTGATCGGCGGGGAAACCGCCTCGTCGGGCACGCCGGCCACGCAACCCAAAAGAAAACCGACCGCGACCGCGATCCACGGCTTAGTCGCCCCTCTTGCGAGGAATCCAAAGGGGCAAAGTAGGGGCACGGCATGCCGTGCCCGCCTCCACTTGCGTACTTTGGCCATCAAGGTGATGAAAGAAAGCAGGCTAGCTAGGCCGCCGGGGACAGGTCCTGCCGCCGCAACAAAGCCTCCGGGTCCGGGTCCCGCCCCATGAAATCGCGAAACAGTTGCGCCGGATCTTCGCTGTCGCCCCGCGCCAGAATGCGCTCACGAAACTCCGTGCCGACCGTGCGGCTGAAGATCCCTTCCTTCGCGAACCGGGAAAACGCGTCGGCGTCAAGCACCTCGGCCCACTTGTAAGAGTAGTACCCGGCTCCATACGCAACCGGACTCGAGAACAGATGAGTAAACCCCGCAATCATCGCATGCTCGGGTGGAAGCTTGGCGGGCGCGAACGATTGAAGAATGTCAAACGCATATTGCATCACGTCGCCATCCCGCTCGGGGTCATAATCACGGTGCAGCGCCAGGTCCGTCGTCCCGAAACTGAGCTGCCGCATCTGGGCGGTGGCCGTACCGAAGTTTCGGGCCCGTTTCATCTTCTGAAACAGCTCTTCCGGAATAGCTTCTCCCGTTTCATAGTGCCGCCCGAATAGGTCCAGTGCTTCGCGTTCCCAGCACCAGTTCTCCATGATCTGCGACGGCAATTCGACGAAGTCCCAGGGGACGTTCGTTCCTCCTAAGCTGCGCACTTCGACACGGCTCAACAGATGGTGCAGCAAGTGTCCGAACTCATGAAAGATCGTCTCAACTTCCCGGTGGGTCAGCAGCGCCGGCTTGTCGCCGACCGGCGGCGTTTGATTGCCGCAGATCAATCCCAGGTGCGGATGTGGTCCGCCCGGCACCGCGATCAGGAACGAATCCATCCAGGCGCCGCCCCGCTTGTTTTCCCGCGGATAGAAGTCAGCGTAAAACGAGCCGATGTGGACCCCGCCCTCGTCCAGCACGTTGTAGTACTTCACTGACGGGTCCCAAAGCGGCGCGTCCTGTTTCTCAACGACCTCAATACCATAGAGCCGGCCAACCAACTCGAACATCCCGTCTAGCACCTTCTCAAACGCGAAGTAAGGCCGCAGCTCCTCCTCGTCGAAATCGTAACGAGCCTGACGCATCTCTTCCGAGTAATACCCGACGTCCCAAGCGTTCAGTGCCGGCGCATCCGGCCCTTCGATCTCTCGGCGGAAGGCCAGAAGTTCCGCATTCTCTTGTTCGAAGGCCGCCAGCGTTCTGGCCTTTAATTGATCCACGAACTCACGAGCGCCGTGACCCGTCTTCGCCATGCGCTCTTCCAGGACCAGGTCGGCGAAATCCCGGTAACCGAGCAACTGCGCCTTTTCGCGCCGTGCTTCGAGAATCTTCAGGATCAACTCTCGATTGTCAAAAGGTTCCTTCGTCGCTCGTGTCGTATAGGCGCTGTATACCTGCTCCCGAATCCGGGCGTCGCCGAGATACGTCATCACCGCGACGTAGCTCGGCCCTTGTAGCGTAAACCGCCAACCCGCCTTGCCCTTGGCCTCGGCGTCCTGCTTTGCCACGGCCAAGGCGCTCGGCGGCAACCCCGCCAGCTTGTCCTCGTCTTCAACGATCAGCTCGAACTCGTTCGTCGCATCGAGCACATTCTCGGAATACTTGGTCGTCGCTTTGACCAGCTCGATGTTTAGCTCGGTCAAGCGGGTCTTCCCGGCTTCGTCGAGGTCCGCGCCGCTGCGGCGAAAATCGTCCAACGTCTTTCTGAGGAACCGCGCCCGCGTGCCCGTCAGCCCTCGTGCCTCATCCGTCTCCGCGAACCGCTTCAACTGTTTCCACAGCGCCTCGTTCAGAGGAATCTTCGAATAGAACTCACTCACCTTCGGCTGCACCGTGTTGTACGCGGACCGTAACTCGGGGTAGGTGGCTACCGTCTCGAGATGGCCGACCACACCCATCGCGAACTCCAGCCGTTCGCCGACATTCTCGAGAGCCAGAAGAGTGTTCTCGTAAGTGCGCGGCCCGGAATCGTCCGCCAGCGCATCGATCCCCTGCTGCGCCTCGGCCAGCAATTCATCGATCGCCGGCTCCACGTGCTCGGCTTTGACCTGATCAAACGGGATCTTGAACTCAATCTCAAGCAGAGGGTTTACGATGGCGGTCTCCGGCATTCCAGCTCCAAAGAGAGTCAGTCTAGCAGGGGCCATCCGATCAATATGACCAAATGGCGGTGCCACGAGCTTTGAAACATGAACGATCTGTAATGTTGTAGGCGTGCTACACTTGCCCTACCGTTTGTATCGAGCGCACGTCTGATAACCTCAGGGTGGTAAAGCTGGATGCGTGACGGTAGATCCGACCTGCCTGACTACGAACGACCACCCTTGGTTGAGGTTGCCCTGTCTGTTCAGTTCGAAGAATTGAAGCGGCTGGAGGTAGCCCATTTCGGTGTGCTTTGGGAGCAATTCCGGCGAAAATTTCCGCGAACCGAGCGCCACGAGGGTTTGGACTCCGTCGTCGAAGACTTCCAGCCGCTCCGCGTACCCAAGCCGGGAATCCGATTTCAGACATCGGATCGACCACCTGTGCCTCGTGTTTGGTTTCTCAACGACAGGGGTACTGAACTCATCCAGGTTCAACGTACCCGCTTTGTTCATAATTGGCGCAAGGGTTCCACCGATGAGAAATATCCGCGTTACGAGAAGATAAGGAGAGAGTTTCTGAAGAACCTAAGAGCTTTTCGGGGCTTCCTGGCGGAACAGGACCTTGGAGATCTCGTCCCGAACCAGTGCGAAGTAACCTACGTGAATCACATCATTTCCGGTCAGGGCTGGTCATCTCACGGGGACGTGTCGAAGGTGCTCGCACTCTTGAGTATGCGCTCCAGCGATCGCAGACTTGGTCCGGCGGAAGACGTGAGCTTCACGGCGAGATATGTCAAACACGACTCCTCCGGTAACCCGATAGGGAGACTTCACGTCAACCTCCGTCCCGCCGTGTCCCGCGTAGATGACAAACCCATGTACGTCATCACGCTGACAGCACGTGGTAAACCCGTCGGGGCCGGCGACCAAGGAGTTGTGGGGTTCCTGGACTTGGGTCGTTCTTGGATCGTCAACGATTTCACGTCAATGACTACGAGTCGAATGCACAAAGTATGGGGTCGGCTCTCATGAGCAGCTTGGTTCTTCGTCCGGGCAGACGGTATCTCAGCGAGCAGGACTGGCGGACGACTGTGAATGCGGCTACTCTTCCCGACCGAGCTACTTTAGCCGGTAGGATCGCCCCCTTGTTGGCATCCGAGTGGAGATACCCAGGAAGGAGTCTAGAGATCGCAACGGTCTCGCCCGACTGGGAACCGCCTGAATGGTTCGTGGATGTCGCGAATAAGGCGTTCTGTCTGCTGGGGCTACCCGAAAACTGGGATACCTATGGGGGAAACAGAATTCGAGAAGAGTGCGTCGAGAGAGGACTGGAATTCTTGGCCGCGATCGTTGACCCCGAAACGAGCGAACCGAGCGTTGTCCCCAGCAGTCACGGAGGTCTTCAATTCGAATGGCACAAGGCAGGCCTGGACTTGGAGATCGAGATTGAGGCCCCCGATCGACTCTCTGTGTATTGCTACGATCGCGTCACTAATACCGAATGGGAGTCCAGCGAGGCGACGGCCGACCTGTCACGGGTGCTCAAGAGATTGCGTACGTGACGAACGCTTGAATTCTTGACGGACGGGTGATGCCTAATCTTCGGGACGACCCCACTATTTCAAACGCATCTGAACTCTGGCGTCGCATCATTCCCGAATGGGTCGTTCCGGACGAGAATGACGGAGGCTATCGCCTTTCATCCAAAGCATTTCAGAACTTCGGCCATGATGGTGCGATGTCGGTACAACTCGCCGAAGAGATGCAGCTTCGAGGCCTCGCACCCGGTGATGCGCTGAAGCGGCATCCTAGTTGTTCTCTGGCCTCCATTACAGCCGGCCTCGCAAGGCGGTGCGAGCAGGCAGTTCTTCGCGACCCTCTTCCGGACGGTCCAGCCCATGCGCTCGTCGACGGCAAGAAAACCAAGAGTGTTCGGCGCAAGTTCGCGGCGGCAACGAAGTGGATCGTCCGGCCCGCTACTTGAGAGCGCCCGTTAGTAAGTCCGGGTCCCCGGAACCCGAGTCCGCACGTAGTAAACAGAAGTCTGGGCCGTCACATACAACCCCCCAAACCCCCGTCCCCAACCCAAATTCGAAGGCTGCTCCGGAAGAACCAGCGTACCCAAATAATGCCCCCGCGCATTGAACACCCAAATCCCCCCCGGCCCTGTGCAGTAAACGTTGCCTAATTCGTCCGTCTTGAGCCCATCCAGGCCGCCGGCCTCGTCCGAATCCAGCTCAGCGAAGACCCGCCCCTTGGCGAGCGTGCCGTCATCGCGAATATCCTGCACCCGAATATTGCGCGAAGCGCCATCCGCCATGTACAACTTGTTGTGCTTCGGCCCGAGCGCGACGCCGTTCGCACGCTTACATTCCTCCGAAGCCAAATCCAGCTTCGCCTTACCAGGAATCTGCGACCGGCTGATGCGATACACCGCCGGCGTCATTGTCCGTTCGCTCGCGTCCGGGACATTCGACCGCGGCATATCGCTGAAGTAAATCGTGCCGTCAATGTTATAGACCAGATCATTCGGCGAACTCAGCTTCTTGCCGTCCCAACGATCCGCCAAAACGGTAATCGATCCGTCCTTCTCCGTTCGCGTCACCCGCCCCGGCCCCGTCTCGCACGTCAGCAGCCGCCCCTGATGGTCAAACGTCAGCCCGTTTGCCCGGTTCGATTTCTCCCGAAACGTCGTCAGCTCACCCCCGAGCGGCGCGCTCTCCCAGGGCCGGATCGTCCACTTGTGAATTTTCTCACTGCGCAGATCACTGAACAGCAGAAAACCAATCCGGCTGGATACGGGTCCTTCCGTGAAGCCAAAACCGCTCGCCACCTTGACGAACTCCGCGCGGCGGTCCACCAGCTCGAACAGGTCCGTACTCTTGGCGTAGATTCCTGGCGCCCTCATCGTCTATGACCCCATTCCGTGCCCATAGTAGGATTTCTCCGGGCCGCGATACTTGATATCGAGCATCGGCGTTTCAATCCTCACCTGCCCCTGATGCCACGATTCCATCAAGAACGATAACGCCCCACTCGTCAGCAACGTCCGCTCGACCGCGTAGTCGTGAGTCCCTTGCGTATACATCCGCGCGATCGAATCCACCAACGGACTGAAGTTATTCGAATTCTCGGTCGGGATGTAGCACAGCGTCGCCTTCGGTTCCCGTTCCCCCTTGATCTTGACCGCGGCCAGGTATTCACCGGCCTTCCCCCCCAACCCCAACGCCGTCGCGCGGAAACCGTCGTTGTACTCCACCAGACACGCCACCGGCCTCGTCGCCTTCTCTTCCACCGGCCCCGGCGTCACCTTCCGGCCGCGCGACAACGCCGCCTCCAGCAACTCGCGGCTCCACCAGCCTTCCTTCTCGGCCTTCCAAACCGCATCGTCGGTCACAAGCTGCACCGACTTGACTCCCGTTTCTCCCCCCTTACGCCGCTCCACAAAGCATTGCAATGTTTCGAGGATATGGAACAGGCCGCCATCACCAACCCAGCCGCCGCCCACTGCAACGGCCGATTCAAGCTCCGTATCCAGCGGGAAGTCCAACTCCGGCCGACGAAACGTCACCGATACCGACGAACCCGCCATGAACGGGAAATCCAACTCCCGCGACCAGTCGTACATCTGCTTCGACTTCGTCCAGTCGTACGAAAGATGCTTATCGTTGAACACCGGCACAGCCCGCCCGGAACGCTTGAACACACTCACCACCTGCCCCATGAAGCGATGCCGCGGATAAAGCTTCTGATTCTTCACGTTCGTCGGATAGTTGCCGTGCTCGCCAATCAGCAGCACGCCGTCCACAGCCAACTCGCTTCCCCCCAACGTCAAGGCATCCTGGATCGTGCGCACCTTCTTTACGTCCCAACTGCGGGCCAGACGCGTGCTGATATCCGCGTCGTGCTCCTGCTCGACAAACAACGACGCGACGTCAACTGGCGGCTCGTGATACTGATCCCCGATCCACCAACCTTCGAGAAAACGGCTGATGAAATTATCGCTGTGCGAGCGCGTGTGATAAGTCGTCGAAAGCGCCGCAATGCGCTTGCGCCGACCCTGGGCCGATACGGACCGCGGACCGGGAAGCAGCAGCCCCGCAACACCCGCGGCAGTGGAAGCAAGAAATTTTCTGCGGTTCATAAGTGTGGCTATTGTAAACCTTTTCGGACCCAGCCCCGGCCCAATCTATCAAGGGCGCCGCTGACGCCCGGCGAACGCAATCCGAAAGAACGTCCAAAGAATCTTAGTCCCGGCCAGCACACTCCCAACAACACTTCCTGAAACCTTGCTCACCCCGCGCTGCCGTCTCCGGTACCGCACCGGAACCTCTTCAACCCGCAGCCCGTCCCGCCAAGCCTTCATCTGCATCTCGACCGTCCAGCCATAGTTGCGGTCCGCCATTCCCAAAGCCTGCAAGCTCTCCGCGCGAATCGCCCGAAAAGGCCCCAAGTCCGTATACGACGTGCCGCAAAGCACCCGGCTCAGCCAAGTCACGAGCCGGTTCCCAAAGCTTTGATGCGGACTCAATGCCCCCGGCTCCGCCACCCCGAGCTGCCGCGAACCCACCACGAAATCCGCTTCTCCCCGCTCGATCGGCTCGAGCAGCAAACGCACCTCCGCCGGATCATCACTCCCATCCCCATCCATGAAGACAACGATCTCGGCGTCCTCCGGCACCGCCCCCATCCCCCGCAGGCAAGCGTTGCCGTAGCCCCGCCGAGGTTCGCTCAACACCGTCACCCCTCGCGCGGCTGCTACCTCCGCCGTGCGATCCCTCGACCCGTTGTCAACGACAAGAACCTCCGAGTACACTCCCGGTGGAATCTCGTCCAGCACGTCCCCGATCGACGCCTCTTCATCCTGAGCCGGAATGATCAGCACTGTCTTCATCGGGGCATCCACAGCCTTTCGATCAACAAATCCTCTATCCGACCGGCCGCAACCTTGTCCCTCTACGACCGTCCATAATAGAATACGAAGGGCGTCACAAACGCCCTCCCAACATTCCTAGATGCAGCCGGAACAAAACAGGGCGACCTCGCAGCCCCCTGTCGAAGGCGATAGCGCGCACAGCTATCCCTCCTATGACGACGGGCCGTCCTTCTGGTTCGACGTACGGGTCTGGATTCGCGACATCATCATCTCAATCGCGATCGCCGTCGTCGTGATCGTATTCCTCTATCAACCCGTCAAGGTCGAAGGCACCAGCATGATGCCCTGGCTGCAGGACCAGGAACGCATCTTCGTCAACAAATTCGTCTACCGCTTCGAGGACATCCGCCGCGGCGACATCGTCGTCTTCCGTTTCCCACTCGACCCCACGAAATCATACATCAAACGTGTGGTCGGTCTGCCGGGCGACGAAATCGAGCTCGTCCGCGGACAGCTCCACATCAATGGCCGCCGCGTCGAAGAATCTTACGTCCGCGAAGACTTCCAAGATCTCGGCACCTATCCGCCCGTAACGGTTCCCGGCGATAGCTACTACGTCCTCGGCGATCACCGCAACACCTCGAACGACAGCCGCACCTGGGGGACTGTCGGTCGCGATTTCATCGTCGGCAAAGCCGTCTTCGCCTACTGGCCCATCGATCAATTCGGAGTCCTACAGTGAGCCCGAAGGCCGTCCTTGCACTCGAGGACGGCCGTATCTTTCGTGGTCTGTGCGTCGGCGCAAACGCCGAGTGCTACGGGGAAGTTGTCTTTAACACCGGGCTCGCCGGCTACCAGGAGATCTTCACCGACCCTTCCTACAGCGGGCAGATCGTCATTCTGACCAACCCCCAAATCGGCAACTACGGCACGAACTCCGAAGACAATGAGTCCGCGCGTCCCTACATCGAAGGACTCGTCGTGCGCGAATTCTCCGAGATCGCGAGCAACTGGCGCTCGACCGAGCATGCCGCCGACTTTCTCGCCCAGCAACGCATCCCCATCATCTCGGACATCGACACGCGCGCCCTCGTCCGTCACCTTCGCACTCATGGCTCGTTGCGCGGCGTCATCTCGTCGCTCGAAACCGATGCCGGGAAGCTCGTCGAGAAAGCCCGCTCCATTCCGCTCATGGCCGGCCTTGATCTCGCGAGCACCGTCTCCACCAAACAGCGCTACGAGTGGAATCGCGGCGTCGACCCCTGCTCGCCCTCCGAACTCGTCGACCCCGCCGATCAAACCAAGTTCCACGTCGTTGCCTACGATTTCGGCATCAAGCACCACATTCTGCGCAGCCTCGTTCAGCGCGGTTGCAAGGTCACCGTCGTGCCGGCGCTCACCTCCGCCACGGACGTTCTCTCCCTCAAGCCCCATGGCGTCTTCCTCTCGAACGGCCCTGGCGACCCCGAGCCGCTAGAAGGCCCGATTGGCAACATCCGCGAACTCGTCGGCCGCGTGCCCATCTTCGGCATCTGCCTCGGCCATCAGGTTCTCGGGCTCGCCGTCGGCGGGAAGACTTTCAAGCTCAAGTTCGGGCACCACGGAGTCAATCACCCCGTCCGCAACCAGCGCACCGGCAAGGTCGAAATCACTTCTCAGAACCACGGGTTCGCCGTTGATCCGGACTCCCTGAACGCCGGCGAGATCGAGCTCACCCACATCAACCTCAACGACCAAACACTCGAAGGGTTCCGCGGCACGAAAGATCCCCTTTTCTGCGTTCAGTACCACCCCGAGGCCGCGCCCGGGCCCCACGATTCACGCTACCTGTTTGATGAGTTCATCGAGCTGATGGAAGCAGCCTAGCGGCGGTGAACGACAAAGATGCCTAAGCGCACCGACATCAAGAAGATCCTGATCATCGGCTCCGGCCCGATCGTCATCGGCCAGGCCTGCGAGTTCGACTATTCGGGCACGCAAGCCTGCAAGGCGCTGCGCGACGAAGGCTACCAGGTCGTTCTCGTCAATTCGAATCCGGCGACGATCATGACCGATCCCGATCTCGCCGAGCAAACCTACGTCGAGCCGCTCACCGTCGAATACCTCCGCGAAATCATCGCCCGTGAAAAACCCGACGCCCTCCTCTCAACCGTCGGCGGTCAAACAGGCCTCAACCTCTCCGTCGAACTCGCCGAGAAAGGTGTCCTCGACGAATTCGGTGTTGAGCTGATCGGCGCGAAAATCGAGGCCATCAAGAAGGCCGAGGATCGCCTGCTTTTCAAAGACGCCATGCGCCGCATCGGCCTCGATGTGCCGCTTTCCAAACTCGTCAACAATCTCAAAAGCGGCATGGACTTCGGCAGCGAGGTCGGCTATCCGGTCGTACTGCGCCCCAGCTTCACCCTCGGCGGCACCGGCGGCGGACTCGCCTACAACAGCGAGGAGATGGAAGAACTCTGCCAGCGCGCTCTTGAACTCTCCCCCGTTCACGAAGTGCTCGTCGAGGAAAGCGTCCTCGGCTGGAAGGAGTTCGAGCTTGAGGTCATGCGCGACCTCGCCGACAACTGCATCATCGTCTGCTCCATCGAAAACTTCGACCCGATGGGCGTTCACACCGGTGACTCACTGACCGTCGCTCCCGCCCAGACTCTCACTGACCGCGAATATCAGATGATGCGCGACGGCGCGCTCGCCTGCCTGCGGGAAATCGGTGTCGACACCGGCGGCTCCAACGTCCAGTTCGCCATCGAGCCCGACACCGGCCGCATGGTCGTCATCGAGATGAACCCGCGCGTCTCGCGCAGTTCCGCGCTGGCCTCCAAGGCCACCGGTTTCCCCATCGCCAAAATCGCCGCCAAGCTGGCCGTAGGCTTGCGCCTCGACGAGATCGCCAACGACATCACGCGCAAGACCCCCGCCTGCTTCGAGCCGACCATCGACTACGTCGTCGTCAAGATGCCCAAGTGGCAGTTCGAAAAGTTCCCGGGCGCCGAGCCGCTCCTTGGCGTTCAAATGAAGTCGATCGGCGAAGTCATGGCCATCGGCAGCACCTTTAAGCACGCGCTCTCGAAAGCCATCCGTAGTCTCGAAACCGGCAAGAAGTTCAGCCAGGACGAATTCGACCCCGAGCTGATTGACCAAAAACTCATCACCCCTACCCCCGACCGCTTCAACTACATCCGCTTCGCTCTCAGCCGGGGCTACTCGGTCAAACAAGTCCACGAGATGACTCGCATCGACCCCTGGTTCCTGCAGCAAGTCAAACAACTCGTCGACTTCCAAACCGAGATCGAAAAGGAAACCCTCGACACCATCTCCCGCGAACAGCTCGAACAGGCAAAACGCTACGGCCTCTCCGACAAACGAATCGCGCGCGCCCTCGGCACCGACGAAGGAACCATCCGCTCGAAACGCAAAGACGCAGGCATCAAAGCCGTCTTCAAGCGCGTCGATACCTGCGCCGCCGAGTTCGAAAGCTTCACGCCCTACATGTACTCCACCTATGACCAGGAGTGCGAAGCCGAACCCACGGATCGCCCCAAGGTCATGATCCTCGGCAGCGGCCCCAACCGCATCGGCCAGGGTATCGAGTTCGACTACTGCTGTTGCCACGCGTCTTTCGCGCTGCAAGAGCTCGGCTACGAGTCGATCATGGTCAACTGCAATCCCGAGACCGTGTCAACCGACTACGACACCAGCGACCGCCTCTATTTCGAACCGCTCACACTCGAAAACGTCCTCAACATCTACGACACCGAGAAAGCCGACGGCATCATCGTTCAATTCGGCGGGCAGACGCCCCTGACTCTCGCGCTGCCGCTCAAAGCCGAAGGCCTGCCCATCATCGGTACCGACCCCGAATCCATCGACTTGGCCGAAGATCGCAAACGCTTCGGTGCGCTGCTGGCTGAACTCGAAATTCCGCAACCGGAAAACAGTACCGCTACCAGTCCCGAAGAGGCTTGCCGCATCGCGCGCGATCTCGGCTACCCCGTCCTCGTCCGCCCCAGTTACGTGCTCGGCGGACGCGCCATGGTCATCGCCTACGACGAAGCCACCGTCGACAGCTACATGCGCCAAGCCGTCGTCTACTCGCAGGAACGGCCCGTCCTCGTCGACCGCTTTCTCGAGAACGCCACCGAGGTCGATGTCGATGCTCTTTCCGACGGCGACGATGTGCTGATCGGCGGCATCATGGAGCACATCGAAGAAGCCGGCATCCATTCCGGCGACAGCTCTTGTGTGCTGCCTTCGGCCTCCATCCCTGACGAGCAGCTCGCCCAGATCCGTGACTACACCGTCCGCCTCGCCAAGGCCCTCAGCGTCCGGGGCCTGATGAACATCCAATACGCCATTCACCAAGGCAAGGTCTACGTCATCGAAGTCAACCCGCGCGCCTCGCGCACCGTTCCCTACGTGAGTAAATCGACCGGCTACCCGCTCGCGAAAATCGCCGTCGGCATCATGGTCGGCAAGAAGCTCCGCGACTACGACTTGCCGGAAGGGATCCTCCCCGTCCAAAAGAACTGCGTGAAATCGCCTGTCTTTCCGTTCAATAAATTCCCCGGCGTCGACCCGATCCTCGGCCCTGAGATGCGCTCCACCGGCGAGGTCATGGGCATCGGGGAAACCTTCGGCGAAGCTTTCGCCAAAGCGCAACTCAGCGCCGGACAGGCCCTGCCCGACGGGGGCGCCGTCTTCATCAGCGTGACCGAGCACTTACGCGCCGAGGGGCTCGACGTCGCCCGCAAATTCGCCGCCTTAGGCTTCAAGATCTACGCCACTCGCGGCACCGCCTACGCCATGCGCGCCGCCGGCATCGAGTGCCACGTCAGCCTCAAGGTCAATGAAGGCCGCCCCAACATCGTCGATCTCACCAAAGACCGCAAACTAAGCCTCATCGTCAACAGCCCCGCCGGCGCCCAATCGTTCAAGGACGAAAAAACCATCCGCCGCGCCGCCATGCACTACGGCATCTCCTGCGTAACAACCCTAAGCGCCGCCCGCGCCGCCGCCGAAGGCATAGCCGCCCGCCGCCAACACCCCGCCCGCGTCCAATCCCTACAAAGCCTCCACTCCCGCGAGACCGTAGCGTAAGCAACGGCACACGTAAATGTGCCTGCAGGATGATGCAAAATGATGCGCGCCAAACGGAGCCGTGACCGTGAGGGAGCGGTCCTCCCCAGCATCAACCCACGAAAACGAAAAGACCCGTAGCGAGGACCCCGGTTTTGGGGTCCGCGGCCTTTGCGCCTCGAAAAGGACCACCAAACTCACTCTCGGACCATCACCCACGGACAACACCCTTTCGAAAAATCCAGTCACAGCCAAATCAAACTTTCTCACACTCATTCCAAACCACTTAGCCACCCCCAACCCCCAAAAACCCTTGACACTACAGCCACACTAGAGGCGGGAGACCTGTTTCCTAAACCCTCCCGACTCAGGCCGCAGGTGCGTCCCGACGCAAAATCAAACCTCCGGCCCAGCAAAGGACCTAACGTCATGATTACCGATAAACAAAGAGACGCCAGACCCGTAGCGTGGACCTCGCTTCTGAGGTCCGCGGCTTTTACTGCCTTCTCAAGCGGCGCGCCGCGGACTCGAAGCTGATGAAAAAATCCGGGACTGACAACCGCCACACCGGCACCCCAGTGGAGCCAACGGTCCCTTTTTTCGCGGGTGTCTGTCCCAGCGATTTTTTAACACCCTCGTGTCCCCTTTTTCCCCCGATCGGGTCGGGTGACGGGGATTGAGGCCCCGCCACCCTCCCACACCACCGGACATACGGTTTTCCGTATCCGGCGGTTGAACCCAGCGGCCTTACGTTCGCGCCGCAAGATCCGATGGCATCACAAACCCGTAGCGCCGCAACGTTGCATTCGATAACGCTGTCTGCAACAGTCCGTTCGCCGCTATGCGCCAAGCGCCGCGACGTGCCGGAACCAGTTTCAACAACCGTTCCCCAATGCCCAACCGACGTAAAGCCCGCCGGCGTCCCGTTGCGCCATGCCAGCGCAGCCAGAAACATTTCCGTATGTGCCGCCGCACCCATCCTTCCAGTAGGAAAATCGCACGCCGTCGCTCCGCCAACCGGTAGTATCCCCAGCAGCCGCGAACGTACCGCCGCCACTCGTCGCGTAACTGCCGACTCGTGACCGAGCGGTTGCCGCACCAGATCTCCCGCACCTTCCGTTTGAATCGCTCGACACTTTCCGGCGCTGCTTCCACCTGCCCCTGGCGGTTCAGACGAAACCCCAGGAACTTCCGCTCCCACGGCCTCCCCGCCCCGCTCTTGGCCTCGTTCACTTTCAGTCGCAGATGCTTTTCGATCCAAGCCGTGATCCCCGCCAGCACACGCTTCGCCGCCGCTTCACTGCCCACATAGATGTTGCAGTCATCCGCGTACCGGCAGAACCGTAGCCCACGTCTCTCCAGCTCCCGATCAAGCGCATCAAGGTAGATGTTCGCCAGCAACGGTGACAACGGCCCGCCTTGCGGCGTGCCCTCCGCGCTGCGCACCACCACCCCCTCCGTCAGCACTCCGGCCCGTAGATACCGGCCGATCAACCCCAGCACTCGCTTGTCGCGAATGACTTCCGCCACCCGCCGCATCAAAATGTCGTGATTGACCACGTCGAAGAACCGCGCGATGTCAATATCCACCACCCAGTCCTTGCCCTCGCGAACGTATCTTTGCGCCACTCGCACTGCGTCATGCGCACTCCGTCCCGGCCGGAACCCGTAGCTCGACTCGCTGAACCGCGGATCGAAGATCGGCTGCAGAACTTGCAGCAACGCTTGCTGCACCAGCCGATCTATTACCGTCGGTATCCCAAGCTGTCGCTTCCCCCCGCTCGGCTTCGGTATCTCTACCCGCCTTACGGGACTCGGCGTCCAACGCCCGGACACGAGTTTCGCTCGAATCTCCGTGCCGTGACGGCGAAAGTGAGGTTCGAGTTCTTCGGTCGTCATCTTGTCGATCCCCGCCGCGCCCCGCTTGCGTTTCACCGCCCGCAGAGCCCGTTCGAGGTTCTCCTCTCCGACCACCTGTTCCATCAGTTCTTCGTGCATTGCTTTCTTCGATGAGTCTCGCCGAACTTCGCCTCGTCGCCGCCGGAGGGAGGCCCATCCCGGTTCCACCGTTCCTGCCTGCCCCTGCTCCCCTTGCGTTCCCCCGATGGGGAAGGACCTTTCGGTCCGGGACTCCGGACTTCTTTCGGCTCGGTTCGAGTCGCTCCTCTCGCTTTGCTCCTTGGTTCTTCGGCCCTTCGCTCCGGCGCTATTACCCACCTTCCTCGCTACTACGGCCTCTGCTGACTTCTCCTCCGCTCTCACCGAGGAGATCTCCCCAGGTAAGGTGCTGAATCTTTCCCTTCACACCGCCCGGCTCTACCGCGCACGTCTTCGGATGGACTTCGGGCTTCACGTTGGCTAGCACGCTTACCGCCCGTACACGGCCTCTCTGCCGATTCGTGTTCCTACGGTCAAAGGTTTGTTCCCCGCTTCCTTCAGCTTCACCTCGCGGCTACGCCTTGCGGTTCCCTACAGTTACCTCCATCAGTTCCCGGTCGGCTCCTTTCAGCCAACTAGATTCAGCCCATGCTGGGCACACTAGCGATGACCTCGGGTTTGAGGTCCGCGGCTTTCACCGTCTGACCGTCACCGCTGCACCAAGAAAAAAAGGGGACTGTACCAAGCGCCGCCAACAAGACCCGTAGCGAGGACCTCGCCTTTGAGGTCCGCGGCTTTAACCGCCTTCTCAAGCGGCGCGCCGCGGACTGTCCCCTTTTTTTCGCCGTAGAACCACCGAACCACCGGGCCCCCAAAGCCCGCCGTCTCAAAACCAGAAAGGAAAATCAAAATGACGACCGATAAACAAAAACAATCCAATCAACAAAACGCACAGAAATCCACCGGTCCGCGCACCGACGAAGGCAAACAACGTTCCTCCCAAAATGCCCTCAAGCACGGGCTCTTAGCCAAACGAACCGTAATCCCCGGTGAAGATCCCGCCGAATTCGACGCGCATCTTACCCGCTTCCAAGAAACCTTCAACCCGTCCAACGCCTACGAAGCCGGCCTCGTCCGTCAAATGGCCGACGCCGACTGGCGCCTTCTGCGCATCAATCACCTCGAAGCGGCTTTCTTCGCCTACGCCGTCGACTTCGAGCGCGAGTACTTCAAGAACTACCATCCCAACGAGCCCGCGCCCGACGAAACCAAACTGCTCGGCAAGATCATGCAAAGCCGCACCGCCGACCTCACCCGCTTCGCCCGCTACCACACCGAGCACAGCCAACGTTACAAGAGCGCTTTCCGGCAACTGATCGAAGCGCGCGAACTCGACAACCGCGACCGCCGCCGCAATCGAGAAGCCGTAGAAGCCGTCAATCAGGACGGCCGCCACGACGACCGTTACCCGACATCACAACCCGCCAGCCGGCCTCCATGGCGCGAAGACGAAATTACGGAACAAAGCCGGCACGGCATAAGGTCCAATAGATCAACAACTTCCGATCCACCCGGCACAAACCACCCCGACGAATCCACCGCCTGACCCTCGTCGGATCCCCTGCACCCAGCCCTAAGGAGGCAAAATCCAGAGCCGGCAACCCAAAAAACCACCACCAACTGCTACACCCACCCCAACCGCGCACCCGAAGTGTACCCGCTCCGCGCGACCTCCGACGCCCCGCCAACTCACTCCATCCACCCACGAGCCAAGAGAAGGAGGCGCGGGTGTCAACCTGCGCGTACGCGCCCAAGCGCCCCGAAACCGAGCAAATGCATGACAAGGAATCCGTTGTGTGACCTCGCCCTTGAGGGTCCGCGGCTTTTCCCACCGCCGCCGGCCCACCGTCCACTTTTCCTCGGCTCGCCGTATAATGTCCCCTAGCCATGCAACTTCAGAGACTCGTACCCATCCGCCAAAACTTCCGCGACCGGCGCCTGCCCGATATACCGGCCGCCGTCCACGACACAATGCAAGCGGCAACGTGGACACAGTCCATGCCGGCCGGGAGTCGTATCGCCGTCGGTGTCGGCAGTCGTGGCATTACGAACATCGACGTAATCGCCAAGGCCGTCGTCGACTTCTGGAAGTCGCGCGACTGCAAGCCCTTCATCATTCCGGTGATGGGGAGTCACGGCGCTTCCACAGGTCCCGGCCAAGCCGACGTTCTCGCTCACTACGGCATCGACGAAGAAACGATGGGCTGTCCCATCGTCAGCTCACTCGATGTCGCGCCCATAGGTACAACCCCCGACGGTATCGAAGTCGTCATGGCAAAGGACGCGCTGGAAGCCGACGGCGTCATGCTCTGCGCCCGCGTCAAATGGCACACCGACTTCGAAGGCAAGCTCGAAAGCGGCATCCACAAGATGATGGCCATCGGCCTCGGCAAGCGGGCCGGAGCGCAGGTCTATCATACGCACGGCTTGAAACTCGGCCTCGAACGTATGATCCGCACAGTCGGCGAAGTTGTACTCGGCACCGGCAAGATGCTCGGCGGCCTCGCCATCCTCGAAGACGCCCATCACAGCACGGCGGAAGTTCACGCCGTGGGCGCGGCGGGCATGGTCGAACAAGAAGAGAAGTTACTGGAGCGAGTGAAGTCCTGGAAGCCGAACATCCCCGTCAAGGAACTCGACATTCTCATCGTCGACGAGATCGGCAAGAACTTCAGCGGCGCCGGCATGGATACAAAGATTATCAACCGCAGCGGCCGCCGCGGCCCCAACGTCTGGGACGGCGTCCCGACGATCCACCGCATTTTCGCTCGTGATCTGAGCCCGCTCAGCGACGGCAACGCCGTCGGCATCGGCCTCTGCGACGTCATATCCGACCGGCTGTACGGCAAGATTGATTTCGAGCCGACCTGGATCAATAGCCTCACAGCATCAAGTCTCACTGCCTCCTATGTCCCGCTGCACTTCGCGGATGACCGGACCTGCATCGAAAAGATCGCGCCGACTTGCGGCAAGCTCGACGTCCGTGACGTCTCGATCGCCTGGATTCGCAATAGCATGGACATCAACGAGTTGCTCATCAGCGAAAACCTGCTCGAGGAAGTCCGCCGCAACCCGGCGCTTGAAGTCCTCGGCGAGCCTACTGAAATCGAGTACGACTCCGACGGCAACCTGGTCGGCGCCCTGGTAGCCGAGGCGGTCGCGCATTAGCCTCTGAATGCGGCTTTTGGAGGTGGTGATCCTGGCGTTGGTCCAGGCCGCCACCGAGTTCCTCCCCGTCAGCAGCACCGCTCACCTGGTGCTCGTACCTTGGCTCTTTGGCTGGGACGACCCAGGGCTGCTCTTCGACATCGCGCTCCACCTCGGCACACTCATCGCCGTACTCGTCTACTTCGCCCGAAGCTGGGTGCGGCTCATTTCCCTTGGGCTCGGCAAGCGGATACTCTCGCCCCAGCCTGACGACCCCGACGCGGTCCTCTACAAGAATCCACGCTTGTTCTGGTTCCTCGTAGCGGCTACGTTTCCCGCCGGTATCGTCGGTCTGGCGCTCGAGGACTACGTCGAAAGCACGCTCCGCAGCCCTTTTGTCATCGGAGTCATGCTGATTGGAGTCGGCCTCCTCATCTGGTGGGCCGAACGCAAAGGACGTCTCGACAGCGATCTCGACCGCATGAGCCTGCGCCAAGCCATGCTGATCGGCTGCGCGCAGGCCATCGCCTTGATTCCCGGCGCCTCGCGCTCCGGCGTCACCATCGCCACGGCCCTCTTCCTCGGATTCCGCCGCCCCGCGGCCGCGCGCTTCTCCTTCCTGTTGTCATCGCCTATCATCGCCGGCGCCTCGCTCAAAGCCGCTCTCGGCGTCATGGACGATGGAATCCCGCCTGAAATGCAGGTTCCCTTCCTGGTTGGCATCCTTGTGAGCGCGGTTGCCGGCTACGCGGTCATCGCGCTGTTCCTGAGCTATCTGCAACGCTCGACAATGAGCATCTTCATCTACTACCGGGTTATCTTTGGCATAATAGTACTGGCCCTAGCATTATTCTTCCGCTTCCCTGTCTAAGCGGCGTCCGAAGAGGCGCGACTCTCTGCACGATGAGTAGAGAAGACGAGGTCGGCGGAATGCGTGTTTTACAACCTACTGAAAAACCACGGCTCAACGAGCCGGTCGGGTTTGTATTGCTTGGCCTAGCAATTGCGCTGGGCTTGAGCTTGGTTTCCTACCAGCCTTTTGACCCTTCGTGGAACGTGGCCGGCGCTACCGAAGCGCCTAGCAATCTGATCGGCTTTCCCGGCGCTTTCGCCAGCGATATTTTGCTGCAGTCGCTGGGCCTGGGAGCGTTTCTGCTGCCGCTCTATATCGCCGTCTTCGGCTGGACCTGGGTGCGCTCGACTCCCCTCGCCATGCCGCTGGGCCGCGCCATCGGTGCGCTGCTTCTATTGCTTGTCGCTTCCACCGGGCTGAGCCTCTGGACGGTCCCCGCCTGGCGAGGCACCATCATGCGAGGCGGCGTAGTTGGAGCGCTCGCCTCCGAGGCCCTAATCTTCTATCTCCATAACGCCGGCATGCTTCTCGTGCTGACGGCCTGCGCCATCGTTTCGCTCTACTTGATCACGTCGTTCGAGTTACGGGGAAGCCTGAATTGGGTGCGGGAATCCTCCCGCCGGTTCGAAGGCCTGGGCCAGCGTTGCGGGGCGTGGATCAAGAGCCGCCGGTCCGCCGCCGGCGACCAACCCGGCGAAAGCCGCAAGCGCCGCAATATACGGATCGAGTCGCGGCTGAGCGGCAACGCCGAATCCGGTGTATCTGACAACGAACAAAGCGCGGCGCCCTTTGAAGCGCACCCGCGGGACACGCCCTTCGAACCGCCCCCCATCATTCCTTACGAAACCGAGGCAGGCCTCGAAACGGCGGAGGACACGAACGCATTTCTCGCGCCCGACGATCCTTTCGCAACCACCGATCCGGGCGCACCGATTCCCGACCATCCGCCTAAGACCTACCATATGCCGTCGACGCTACTGCTACGGGCGCCTGACCCGCGTAGCGCCTATGACCCGGACGAGCTGCACGACATCGCACGGCTCATCTGTCAGAAGTTCGACGAGTTCGGGGTGGGAGGCACCGTCAGCCAAATCAACCCCGGCCCCGTTGTCACGACCTTCGAATTCAAACCGAATCCCGGCATCAAATACAGCAAGATCGTTAACCTTTCCGAAGACCTCTGCCTGGCTCTTGAGTGCGAGTCGATCATGGTCGAGCGTATTCCTGGTAAGTCGACCGTAGGCATTGAGATTCCCAATCGCAAGCGCGAGGTCATCGCGCTTCGGGAAGTGATCGAGTCGCCTGAGTTCTCCGAAGCAGACTCCCTCCTAACGATGGCCCTGGGCAAAGACATCAACGGCCGTATCAAATGCGCCGACCTTGCCTCGATGCCCCACGTGCTCGTGGCGGGCTCAACCGGCGCCGGCAAGAGCGTACTGATCAACAGCATCGTCATGTCGATCTTGTATAAGGCCACGCCCGACCAAGTGCGCTTCATCATGGTCGATCCCAAAACGGTCGAGCTCGGGCTCTATGTCGACATCCCGCACCTGTTGACTCCCGTGATTACCGACATGAAGAAGGCGTCGAATGCACTGAGGAACGCCACCCGAGAGATGGAACGCCGTCTGAAACTGCTAGCCGAATTCGGCGTACGAAATCTCGACCAGTACAACCGTAAGGTCTCGAAACTGACGTCGAAGTCTTCCGGAACCGCGTCCGGCGAGGGTGAGCCGCCCTGCAGGCTCCCTTACATCGTGATCATCATCGACGAGCTGGCCGACTTGATGATGGTCGAGGGCCGCCAGATCGAAGAAGCCATCACCCGCCTGGCACAGATGGCGCGTGCTGTCGGCATTCACCTGATACTGGCGACGCAGCGTCCCAGCGTTGACGTCATAACCGGCCTGATCAAGGCGAACATCCCGTCACGCATATCATTCCGGCTGGCAACGCGGGTTGACTCTCGCACGATTCTCGATTCGATGGGCGCCGAATCGCTGTTGGGCCGCGGCGACATGCTTTTCCTGCCGCCCGCGTCCTCGCGCCTCCAACGTTTGCACGGCCCCTTCGTCGCCGAGGACGAGATTGAAGCCGTCGTCAACGCCTGGAAATCCCAGGACGAGCCTGACTACGAAGATCGGTTTCTCGCGGCGCCGGCCGAAGATGCCGACGTCAACGATGACGACCCGGATTTCGACGATCCCGCCTACGAAGACGCGATTCGGATCGTACTCGAAATGGGCAAGGCGTCGACGTCGATCCTTCAGCGCCGCCTGCGTCTCGGCTACGGGCGAGCCGCTCGTATTCTCGACGTAATGGAGCGAGAGGGGATCATCGGACCACCCGACGGCAGCCGCCCCCGCGAGGTTCTCAAGAGCCCCGATTGGCAGAATGTTGAAGGGTAGCTATCAGTTCGATGCGGTGCGCATGAACTCATAGCGGTCGATCGTGGCGGCTACGCCGAGTTGGTCCTTGGCAATCATCTTCTCAAGCCGGATCACATGGCCGCGGCAGCGGAGATAGGTCTCTTGCTTTTCGTCCGCATCGTCCTGAAGCGTCACGAAGAATTCGATGGCCGCGCCTGGCTCGACCGCGCCGGCCACAACGAAAAACGCTCCCTTGGAGCTAAGATTGCGGGTACGCCCTGGGAGTTCCACGTCGTCTTGTTCAGCACGCACAACCCGGCAGGGAAGAGTCAGTAAGTATCGGTGCGATCTTCGCCTTTCTTTGCCGTCAGAGATCGTCACGTGACTCCAATAAAAAAAATACCAGGAATATCTGGAACATCAAACTAGCAGATTGCTCTGACTCGCGCCACCCGCCACCGTGAACGGAACAGCGTAGCACCTTTTAGGCCGCCGCGCTGCAACGGCTTCCGGCCACGTGCTAACATCATCGGACTCTGCATTGGCAAGCGCGGTTCGCGCACAAGCCTCTCACTACGAAAGCATGCCTGTTACCTCATCCACCCCTCTTCTCGAAACCAACCTGCCCGGTCTGGAACCGATTGCGCGCGGAAAGGTGCGCGATATCTACGACGCCGGGGAACATCTGCTGTTCGTTGCGACCGACCGCATCTCCGCATTCGATGTTGTGCTGCCCAGCGGCATCCCGCACAAAGGCGAGGTGCTGACGAAACTATCAATGTTTTGGTTCGACTTCCTCAAGGATGTCGTACCGACGCACTTCGTCACAGCGGACGTGGATGAGTACCCGGAAAACCTCCGAGCGCATCGTGACCAACTTGACGGTCGCTCGATGCTCGTCAAGAGGCTCGAAATGGTCCCCATCGAGTGCGTCGCCCGGGGTTACATTTCCGGTTCGGGATGGAAAGACTACCAAAAGACGGGCGCCGTCTGCGGCGTCAAGCTGCCTGCAGGCCTGCGGATGAACGGTCTTCTTGCCGAGCCGGTTTTCACGCCCGCGACGAAAGCCGAGACCGGGCACGACGAGAACATCACCTTCGAGCAGGCCTGCGACATCATCGGTGAAGAGCTTTGTTCCAAGCTGCGCGATCTGACGCTCGACATTTTCTCCCGTGCCGGACAGCACGCACTCGCGTGCGGCGTCGTCCTCGCCGACACGAAATTCGAGTTCGGACGTGAGAATGGTGAGATCGTCCTGGCTGACGAAGTTCTCACTCCCGACTCCTCGCGTTATTGGCCGCTGGAGTTCTACCAAGCGGGTAAAGAGCAGGTCTCGTTCGATAAGCAGTTCGTCCGCGACTATCTTGAGAAACTTGATTGGGACAAGACCCCCCCGGGTCCCGAGCTTCCGGCGGACATCATCGCTAAGACGTCCGAGAAGTATATCGAGGCGTACTATACGCTGGCGGACGAGGACCTGTAGGCACGCTTCGCGGTTGTTGTGTCGAAGTTTCCGCCGCCACTGCTATACTTTCCGTTAATCCTCCCGCGACGCACCCGCAGGCGGCGCGGCCAACTCATCGGGAGTCCCGTTATGAATTGGCTCGACATTCTGCTTGCGGCTATCCTTCTACTCTCTTTCGCCGGCGCCTTTCGGAACGGCATCACGCGAGAGATTATTCGCATTGTCGCCCTCGTCGCCGGTATCGCAGGCGGCATGTGGTGGTACCCGGATCTCGCCGTGCATTTCGCTCTGTACGTGGAAGACCCCGCGCTGGCCTCGTTCGCGGCGTTCATCACAATCGTTGTGGGCTCGCTGATCGCGGGAGGAGTTGGGGCGTGGCTTCTGGCGAAGATCCTCCACTGGTCAGGACTCCGCTGGTTCGATCGATTGCTGGGAGGAGCTTTCGGGCTTGTGCGGGGTATGCTGGCCGCCACGGCTCTCGTCCTCGGCGTCGTTGCTTTCTCGCCCACGGCGAACTCCTCGGAAACTGTCGCAAGTTCGCGCCTGGCCCCCTGGGTTCTTCATGGTGCCCGTATGACCGCCTCTTTCGCGCCGGCGGGCCTGAGGACTACGTTTTTCGAGGGCTTCGACCAGGTTCGTAGTACTTGGTCCGAACGGGACGGCGAAACGATTGTTAGGAACCAGGAGGACTCTAGTCCACTGGAGCGCGAGTCGGCCAGCCCGCTCAGAAGGTAGAACTTGACCGACGCCGTCGAGGAGCATTGCTCGGCACCTCTACAAAAACGATGGAATTCAAAACCCTTCCCGCGAACCCCGACTGCCTTGCCCCCGACCAGTCCGAAATACGTCTTTTGGCGGGAACCGAGCGGGCCGGCACCGTCCACTGCACCTTGCCGCCCGGGCGAGTCTCTCTTGCCGTCTGCCATAAGACCGTCGAAGAAATCTGGTACTTCCTCGAAGGTCAAGGCGAGGTCTGGCGGAAGATCGGCAACCTCGAGAATGTCATACCGGTAGCTCCCGGTGCCTCCCTGACCATTCCAACCGGGGCCCACTTCCAATTCCGCAACACGGGAGCGGACCCGTTGCGTTTCCTTTGCGCGACTGTTCCTCCATGGCCCGGCGAAGACGAAGCCTACCGTGTGAAAGACCACTGGCCAACTGATTCTTAGAGGGACCGTCCATCGCGGTTTCGCCGGGAAGAATCCAGCGCTTCGCTCCCGCGGGAGCAACTCCGGTTTGCCGTGCTAAGATTCAACCACCATGAAGCATGTCCACAGTCATTCCCGCCGCCAGTTCCTTCGCAAAACGGCCATCGGATCCGCGCTCGTTTGCGGACTGATCCCGGGGGAAAGCGATCTTCTGAAAGCGCAGACGACGCGCAGCTACAAGTACGACCTGCTCGTCAAAGGCGGCAAGCTCATCGACCCTACGCAAGAGATTTCGGGGAATCGCGACATCGCCATTTCCGGCAGCAAGGTCGCATTGTTGGCACAAAACATTCCTGAATCCGAGGCGCTGCATGTCCTGCGGGCGCATGGCAAGATCGTCACGCCCGGTCTGATCGACATGCACGTCCACGTCTACGACGGCGTGGCGCCGTTGTCAATCCCTTGTGATCCAAACCACATCGCCAAGGGCGTTACCACCGTCGTCGACGCCGGCTCGGCGGGGGCCAACACTTTTCCCGGTTTCCGCAAATACGTCATCAATCATGCTGACACCCGTGTCAAGGCGATGCTCAACATCTCGGTCGTCGGCCAGTCGACGCTTTCACGCGACAATGCCTGGGGCGAGCTGCTTGAGCTCCGCTACGCCAACCCAAAACTCACGGCGGCGACGATCGAGAAGCATCGCGACGTGATCATGGGCGTCAAGATCCGCCTTTCGAGAAGCATCGCCGGCGACCACGACCTGCAGGCGTTGGGCATGGCGCGGGAGGCGGCCGACGCGGTGAAGCTTCCGTTGATGGTCCATATCGGCGGCTCGTATTCGCCGATCAAAGACATTATGGGAATGCTCAAGAAAGGCGACATCGTCACGCATAGTTTTCGCGGCGGCAACGGCGGCATTATCGATGACAACGGGCGGGTTTTGCCGTCCGTTCATCAGGCCCTGGCTCGCGGCGTTCACCTCGATATCGGACACGGAGCCGGCAGTTTCTCGTTCGAAACCGCCGAGCATGCCCTGGAGCAAGACGTCCTGCCCGGCACCATATCAAGCGACGTGCATCAGTGGAACGTCAACGGCCCTGTCTTCGATCTCGCGACAACTCTTTCGAAGTTCATACAGCTCGGCCTTACGCTGGAGCAAGTCGTCGAGCGGGCAACGAAGAATCCGTCGATGATCCACGGCCAACTCAACGGACTCGGTACGCTCAAAGTGGGGGCCGAAGCCGACGTGGCTGTGTTCGATCTCGAAGAAGGAGATTTCGTCTTCACTGACGCGCTTGGTGCAACCCGCATCGGTCACCAACTTCTACGCCCGGTGGCAACCGTCAAGGGCGGTCATCTCTACGGGATGGCGTCGATCCCTGTCACGCGCTTGTAGCCGCTGGTTCGCCCAACGATCGGCATGTCGTTTCCAGCTCTGAATCGGTGTTGTCCCGCTCCTGGTGGCCTGCCGCGCCGGACAGCGATTCGCCTCACAGCGAGTGTACTACTCGTCTCGCTGCTCGGCTGCGGTGAGCCCGGGCCGAGCGTCCGCTCACTTACGATCCTTCATACCAACGATCTTCACGCCCGCTTCCTCCCCGACACCGAAGGCCGGGGCGGTTTCGCGCACGTCGCCACGGCCATCCGGCAGGAAAAGGCGAAGGCGCCCGGCTCCACGATAGTGCTCCATGCAGGCGATTTCGTCCAGGGAACCCCCGTTTCCACCATCTTTCAAGGGACGCCGGTTTGGGAAGTCGCCAACCACCTCGGCATTGACGTCAACACCCTCGGCAACCATGAGTTCGACTACGGCTGGCAAAAGATCGCCGAGTTTCTCTCCCGTGCCGACTTCCCAACTGTGACCGCGAATCTCGTCGACGATCAGAACGAGTTCATCACGGAACATCCGTATGTGATCCGCGAAATCAACGGCATCAGGGTCGCCATCATCGGCGCCATCACGGCTGACCTGCCCAAGCTCACCAAAACCGAATACCGAGGCCCCTGGCGCGCCCTGCCTGTTGCGGATACCGTGCAGCGCTATGCCGCTGAACTGCAGGGGGAGGCGGATATCGTCGTGGTCCTCTCGCATACTTTCGACTACGAGGACGATGCGGTCCTGGCGCAAGCACCGGACGTCGACATCATCGTCGCCGGCCACAATCACGGCGGCCAGGAGGAGATCAAAGAACGCGACGGCCGCCTCTGTGTCAAGGTTCGAGCCTACGGCCGTGAACTCGGCCGCCTGGATGTGAAAGTCGACCTGGATACGGATCGTGTCGTCTCGCACAAATGGGAGCGTATCGCCGTCACAACCGCGAAATACCCCGCCGATCCCAACGTCGCCCAACTCGTTGACGAATGGGAGTCGAAGGTTTCCGAGATCGTTGATACACCTATTGGCCACTCAACGAAGCGCTTGGGCAGCCGCGATCTCAAGCCCCTCATTGAAGAGGTGATGAAGACAGCCGTCGGAGCCGATTTCGCCTACACAAATCGCGGCGGCATCCGGGACGGCCTGCCTGAGGGCGAGATCCTGGCCCGCCACGTCTGGAATATCCTGCCCTTTGGCAACACGATCTACAAAGGAACCATCAAGGGCAGCGACCTTCCCGAGGAGGTCGCCACGGGCCGTGCCATCGATCCCCAACGCGACTACGTCGTCGCCACCAATAGCTTCATCGGCGACCAGTGGATCGAGAAGGGCCTGCAGCTCGAAGACCAAGGCTTACTCGTCCGGGACAAAGTTATTGAGTGGATCAAACAGCGGAAGGTTGTTGGGCGGTAAACCGGCTCAGGCCAGACCTGAAATCAGGCCGTGGGTAGTTTGTCAGGCAGGCAAAGGAACGGAGAAGCGACATCTCCGCCATGCCGACTAGCCAGCCAGGAAGATTGCCTTACGTAGGGCGTTTGTCGGGATCTTTCTGGTCTGCTGTTGACACAACAACTTGCATGCGACTACTCTCCGTTTCGAGTGCATTTTGCGGCCCTAGAATTGACTGAGGGTGGCGTCTAAAACGTTAAAATGGGCGTAGGATGCGTCACAACAGACGGGCGTTCACGATTGATTTCTCAAAGGCGGCCCTCGTCTAGTGCCTGCCTTCGGTTTCGATCCGCCGCCCGTCCAGGCAAAGTTCACCGAGGTCGATATTCGAGCCATGGATGTGGGTCGGAGACAACTCAAGACCGAATGGCCGAACGTTCTTTACGTGCCCGAGCAACCGGATAAGAACTGGCGGATCGTTCTCCCGTTCGCCAACACTTATGAGAATGCGTTTGCCAGCATGTGCGAACTCGACCACTACGCGCACCACGCCAAAGAGGACAGGCTGATGATCTTTCTCAACGACACAGAGGGAGATCAGGAAGCCCCTGTAGAGGCGGTCGAGTGGATCGAGAGAGTCAAGCACCCGGTGGCGATGAAGGATTTTCTGGCCATTTCCTTCGCGCTTGATTACGACAGGGAAGGCGGAAACCCCAAGAAGTCACAAACGGAGATCGGAGTGTTGCGGGGACGGGCGAAGCCATACGGTGGAAACGCGCCAACCGCTCCGACCAGGAAAGCGGCTGATAGTCTAGCCGAGCACTGCGTGAACTTTCTCAACACGATGAGCTGCTATTCATCTGCCGACTGCATTGTCGCGATGCCTCCCTCAGATCCGTCGAAACTATTCAACCTCCCGCGGTATCTGACGGAATGCACTGCCGAGGAGTGGGGTCGCGAGAACCTGACCGAGCACGTCATTGGCAAGCCGCGAAATTCGATCAAGGGCCTTCCCCTGGCCCAGAAACTTGATACGCTTCTTGGAACCATCGAGGTGGAAGATGGCGTGTTCACGGACAAGCAAGTGTTGCTACTCGACGATCTCTACCAGTCCGGGATCAGCATGAACTATTGCGGCCTCTTGCTGCTGCAAGCAGGCGCAAAGAAAATCTTCGGCCTAGCCTGCGAGAAGACGTGCCGCAATGACGACAACGTTGGTGGGAAAATATAGATATGGCCGCTCATGCATTCGATCTGATGACGCTGCTCGACGCTCCTGGCGTTGGCCCAGGCCGGGTACGCAAGCTCTTGAAGCGTTGGCGTAACACGCCTGAGGTTCCCGTCATTGCAGACCGCCTTATTGAAAGCGTGCTCACTCCGGCCCAGATAGCGGCTCTTCCCGAATGCCGCGACCGGGTCAAGCGCCATTGGGATGAGCTGCTGAAACACAGAGTCCGTGTTCTTTCAATTGTCGATCCCGACTACCCGGAAGGCCTCCGAGGTGCGCTCGGGGAGTCGGCGCCGTTACTCCTGTTGTGCATGGGCAATCTCGAATTGCTCAAGCATGTGTCCGTGGGCTTCTGTGGTTCGCGGAAGGCGAGCGAGAAGGGTATGGCAACGGCCCGCGACTCCGCTATGTTGCTCGCAAACGACAAAATCAACATCGTTTCCGGTTTTGCCGCTGGTGTGGATATGAACGCTCATCGGGCTGCCTTGGCAGCGGGAGGAACGACCACAGTCGTATTGGCGGAAGGCATTTTGCGGTTTCGTGTGAAGAAGGACATCCGTGATCTTTGGCACGAGAGCTGCACCCTTGTCGTTAGCGAGTTCGGCCCGAATCTCCCGTGGAGCGTTTCCCACGCGATGCAGCGAAACAAGACAATCTGTGGTCTCTCAAGTGCGTTGGTTTTGATCGAGGCGCGAAGCACAGGTGGAAGCATAGAAGCTGGACGCGACTGCTTGAAGATGGGAATTCCCTTGTTTGCTGCTGTTTATGAAGGCTCTCCTGAATCGGCGACTGGCAATGAGGAACTATTGAGGAATGGAGCAAAACGCTTGATGAAAAGCAGATCCCGCAATCTACCGAACGTCACCCCAATAATCGGAGCCATCGCCAATCCGCTGAGGGCGTCTGGGTTAGATCAACCGAAACTCTTCCAGCCGCCACATTGATGTAGCGATGTTGAAAGGCTTCGTTGAGAGCGGCGACCATCCGTTCGAGATGTTCGACGACAAGCTGGATTCGTGAGCGACCGACAATCATAGTGATGCCCTAAACCACGGCCGCTCGGGATGCCTGCACGGGAAATCCCCTCGGAGTGTCCCCTAACAAGTCGGCTTGCGGCGAGCAATCGCGGCATCCGGGCGCTTGGGCATAAAACGGACTAACTACCCAGAATCCGGGCCCCGTTTCCCCAAACGATCTTCTGAAACGCCTCGTCGTTCGGGACGAGCCCTCGCAAGGCCTGCAAAGAGCTCGCTCCGATACAGCGGCCGTCACTACGGCCCGTTCCCTTGGCGTCGGGACAGGGGCAATCGGTTCCCCAAACGAGCTTGTCCTGATGACGCTCGACGAAACCCCGCGCGAAATCTTCGTCCCTTGTGATCGCATTGCGGCCCGATCCGGCTGAGAGATCACCGTAGATATTCGGGTAGTCCGAAAGCAGCCGGTCCGTCAGGCCGCCCGGCTTCACCGCGCCAGTCGGATACATATCGGTTTGGTCCAGGTCGGCGCCAATATTGCCCCACCAGGTCTGCGCGTGGCCCAGGAAGGTCACGTCGTGATACTCCTCCAGAATCTTCGAGAAATTCTGTATGCCGAGGTTGTACATCTCGTGTTCGAAGTGCATCAGCACCGGGACCTTGCGTTCCCGCGCCAAGTCAAAGATGCTTCGCATCTGTTTCCCATCCACGGGCACGTTGAACTTCTGTTCGCCGATCCCGCGCGCAGCTCCGTCGAGCGAGTGAGTGAGGGTGTCGACGGCGTCATCAACCGCCGAGTCGGCGTTGGCGAAAAGCACGAAATGATCGGAGTCCGTTTTGGCAAGTTCCGCACAGTGTTCGTTGCCGCCAATTCGTTCTAGCAACCACCCCGCGCCGGGCAGCAGGACGGTCTTCGTAACGCCTAACGCGGCCTGATGCGCCAAGACCTGCTCATTCGTGCGCCCGAGGTGAAGCGTGTGGCAGTGGAAATCGAGGATTCTTGGAGACTCCTCGGCCTCCGCCATCGGAGCGGGCGGCTCCGGCACCGACGAACACGCCATTGCACCTGCGAGCGCCGCTAAGAACGCTCTACGATCCAGGGAAACCATCATCTTCATCTCCTGAGACGCCGCATGGGCGTCAGCCGCGAGGAAGTCGTCGGTTGCCGTCGGCATAGCCGATTCGGCTGCGCAGAGCCCCGAAAGAGCATTTTCTCATCGAAGGATGAGCCTGGAGAAGCAGGGGAGCACTGAGTCGCTGGGCTCCTTTCTGGGATTGGTTAAGAAGGGGAGAGAATCGTCGTCGGGGCTGTGGGAATGTGGGAATCGCGGAGCGATTTCCAAGGGCGTTGGGAAACGAGGGAAACCGGTTTTTGGTTTTCCTCGTTTCCCATCGCCCGTCATTTCCGCAGCCCTTCTCCCGTCGCGCGGCGCGGCAGGTTCGCGGATGCGAAACTCGCAAACAGCTTGCTCTTGGCTTGTTGCATCCGCCGCGCCGCCGCAGTGTCGCTTTCGGCCTGAGCAATACGGTCGAGGGCCTTGATCGCCTGCCCGGGCTTGAGATAGTCGGCGGCCCGCGGCAACTTCTGGAAGGTTTCCCAAGGGGTCTGATAGTGGCGATACACGCGCTTCTGCTTGCCTTTGGCGTCGGTCAGCAGTTCGGGTTGTCCGCAGGGCCGGTGGAAGTTCAAATAGGGATTGAAGTGCTGTTGATAGAAGCGCTGGATGCGCGCCGCGTGCGGCGCCGCGATGTGCGTATGCCCCATGTGCTTGCGGATCACGGCGCCGTTTTTCGATTCCACCAAGCCGTTGTCGTTGGTGTGCCTCGGCCGCGACTTGGTCTGTTCGATCAGCAGCTTGTTCAGTAATTTTTCCACCGTGCCGTTGAGGAACTCGCTGCCGTTGTCGGAATGGAAGCCGCGCAGGCGAAAGGGGAACTGCTCCAGCATGGCCTTGAGCAACGGCTCCAGCCAGGCTTCGCTAATGGCCGCCGTGGCGCCGACCACTTGCCACTGGGTCACTTCATCCACCGCGTTGATGTGATAGACGCCCTTCACGCCGTCGCGATCTCCTTGATGTACCGTATCCACTCGCAGGTAGCCGGGTTGGCCCCGCGGGTTGGGCCGCCGCCGCTCGCCGATCGACACCGCGCTGGGCCGAGTCTTGGTGAAATGCAGCCGCCGCTGGCGGTACACCCTGTGCCGCCGCAGTCGATAGATGTGGGCCACCGAGATCTCCGCCAACCGCTCATATTCACTCTGCTGGTACTTGTGATATTCCCGCTGCAGGATCTTGCGCGTGGCCGGGCCGCTGAGGGTTTCGTGTGCTTCATCGACGGCCGCCAGCCGCTCGATATCGGCCGCCGTGTACTTGCCGGCAAAGCGATGCCGCCGATAGCGGGCAGGTACCAGCTCACCCCTCTGCCGATATTGGCGGATCAGTCGGGTGACCTGCGCCCGGCTCAGTCCCGTCATCTTGGCCAGATATTGCCGCAGCAGTCCTTTGGCGGCTCGGTCTTGCCCGCTGTAGCGCTGCCGGCACAGCGTTTGCGCCACCCAGGCGTAGATCTCGGCACGCCCTTTGCCCTTGAATCGTATTTCATCGCTGGCCTCCAGAAACTGCCGTATCTGCTCCAGGCTCAGCGTCTTGCCGTCTTGCATGTGGATGGTCAATCCCCAGCATGCTCACTCCCCCACCCTTCAGGCTCATCTTGTGTGAGAAACTAACTCCTCCTTCAGGCTCATCTTGCATGAGACAAGACTGAAAGTTGTTTCGGCCCCTGACGGCCCGTATGATAAGGCATTCAGCATATCGATATGGGAGACAAAATTCGAGCGGGAATCGTCGGTTTTACCGGCTACAGC
The DNA here is from genome assembly GCA_965206655.1 of Bryobacterales bacterium. Taxonomy (GTDB): domain Bacteria; phylum Acidobacteriota; class Terriglobia; order Bryobacterales; family UBA6623; genus JAPPLB01. The sequence goes on from CBDBKC010000037.1 coordinate 72,203, forward strand.
GGAGCGGAACTCGTTAAGATCCTCGAGCGGCACTCGGGCGTGAGCCCGGTGTTGCTCGAGCACCGCACTCAAACCGACGGAGAAAAGGGCTTCCTCAACGGCCATCTCAACAGGATGCCGTGGAGCGAGGAAACGCTCAAAGACGGCAACCTTAAGGTCGTTTTTTTTGCGACGCCGCACGAGGTTTCTCTCGATCTCGTCCCCAAGGCCCTCGACGCCGGCATCAAGGTCGTCGATCTCAGCGGGGCTTTTCGGCTACGCACCGTGAGCAACTACGCTCGCTGGTACAACATGGAGCACAACAGACCCGACTTGCTCACGGAGGCCGTCTACGGGCTTCCCGAGTATTTTCGCAATGTCACCAAGCTTGCACGGTTGGTCTCAAACCCAGGTTGTTACCCCACAGCGGCGAATCTGGCCCTACGCCCGCTGATCGTCGAGGGCGTTCTCGACCGTGAGGCGGGCATCGTGTGCGATGCCAAGTCGGGAGTGAGTGGCGCCGGCAAGAAGCCGTCCGGCAAAACCCATTTCTCAGCGGTCACTGAGAACTTTAGCGCCTATTCCGTGCTCACGCACCGGCATGTGCCCGAGATGCTGCTCACCTCGGATCTCGAAGAATGTGAACTCAGTTTCACGGCTCAACTCCTACCCGTACACCGAGGCATCCTCGAGACAATCTATCTGCGGACGGCCCAGCCGATGACCCACGGCGAGATCAGCGCCATTTACCAGAAGGTCTATAGGGACGAACCTTTCGTACGTCTGTTTCCCGAAGGCCAACTGCCGGATCTCCAGACGGTCAACTACACGAACTTCTGTGACATCGGCATCAGTGCCGACCCCGATTCCAAGCGTGTCGTGATCGTGGCAGCCATCGACAATCTGGTCAAAGGGGCCGCCGGGCAAGCCGTCCAGAATATGAATCTGATGCTCGACCTTCCCGAGACCGAGGCCCTGCTGTAGCCGCCCGCCGACGCGTCCCTGAGCTACCGCGGAAGGGATCACTGCTTTGAAACTCGTCATCAAGATCGGCGGCACTCTCATTGACACCGCGGAGAACCGGCTCGCCATCGCCGGAAAACTTGCCGCCACGTCCGCTGCGTCGTATCAGACGGTTGTGGTCCATGGCGGCGGAAAGCAGTTGAGCCACGACCTGAAAGAGCACGGTATCGAGAGCGAGTTTCGAGGTGGCTTCCGGGTCACGCCGCCTCCTATTCTCGATGCGGTGATACGCACGCTCGCCGGAGTGGTCAACCACCGTTTGATCGCGGCCCTGCAACAGAAGGGCGTTCATGCCGTGGGACTGTCGGGCATCGACGCCGGGCTGGTTCAGGCGCGGCAACTCTCTCCGGCTCTCGGCGCCGTGGGGGAGGTCGAAAAGGTTGACGCCTCGCTGATCGAATTGCTGAGCGCCAACGGCTATTTGCCAACCGTGGCTTGCATGGCCGGCGGGCGGGACGGCGCAATCTTCAATGTGAATGCCGATCAGATGGCCGTCGCCGTCGCCGGGGCGTTCGAGGCGGACCAGCTTATTTTTCTCACCGACGTCCAGGGTGTGCTGGACGAAAACAGGCAGCGCCTCCCTCGTCTGTCGTCGCGCGAGGCGTTGAAGCTGATTGAGACAGGGGTGGCGCACGGTGGCATGGAAGCAAAGTTGAGAGCAGCCATTGCCGGCATCGCGAACGGCATTCCCAAAGTGCGCATCGTCGCCGGCGCCGAGCCGGATGTGTTGAGACGCTTGCTCGCGGGGCAAGAACTCGGAACGACGCTCGTCGCCCATTAAGAACTACTAATACCTAGAGAACCTAGTAATCAGATCCTATTTTCGGCTTATTTGGAGGCCGCAAGCAGCAGACGGCGCGGCTCGTCTTGTTGAGATCATTGCGCTGTAAACACCATAAATAAAGGGTCATATGTGAGTTACGGGCGGCGGCCACGCCGTAGCTTGGTCCGGTTCGCATGGGAAAATCCCCGCGATAAATGGCTGGTATGGCGGATTATCATAATTTTATATGGTAGAATGTCTTCAGTTTTAAGGAATGGCAGTGTTATTAGCGAAATCTGCGAGGGGGGCCATCGTGAAAATGCAAGCCGTACAGGTTGGTTCCGCCGTCGGACAATTCTCTGTAGCCCGATCTTCCAAGTCAGCGGGAAGAAGCTTCTGGCCAAGGGTCATCAGATACGCGAGGAGGATGTTCGCCTCTTGGCCATCGAGGGTCTCGCCGAAGTTGTCGTAGCGGTGATCGAAGCGGATGAAGTCCCTGAAGACCGGGCGGCCCTTGATCTCGCGACCGAGGCGGCGTGCGGATCCATGGAGATCCGGCTGGCGGCGGGGGGCCGGGCAAATCTGCTCGCGACGGAGAATTGCTGCTTGTTGCTTGACGAAGCAGTGCTGGGGCGCTTCAACCAGAGTAACAACGTGTCGATTGCCACGATGCCGAATTTCTCATTCGCAACCGTCGGACAAAGGTTGGCAAGCGTCAAGACCGCTCCTTTCGTGATTCCCAGGGCCGATTTCTTGAAGGCGCAGCGCTTGGTGAAGACAAAGGGGCCCCTTTTGCAAGCACGGCCGATTCGACAACCGACGGTGGCCGTGCTCTACAGTGATCCGCGCGAGGCGGAGCGGGCGCGAAGGCTCTACGAAGGAATCATGAGGACCCGGCTCGAGCGTTTCGGTGCGGCCGCGGCGTTTGTACTGACAGCGATTGAAGATGAGAACTCCGTAGCGAGAGCACTGGACCACTTGCTGCGCGCCCGGCCGAGCGTGGTCCTGATGGCTTCGACGACGGCGCCGGCGGGACCGGAGGATACGGTGGGCCGGGCGATTCAGAAGGTCGGATGCAAGATGGAAAGTTTCTTGGCTCCTGTCGAGCCGGGCAACCTGCTGTTGCTGAGCTATGCCGGTAACGTCCCGATCGTGGCCGCCCCGGGCTGTTTTCGATCCCCCAAGCCTAATGTCGTGGACCTCGTACTGCCTCCGCTGCTTGCGGACTATCACTTGACGGCTCAAGAGATATCGTCGCTAGGGCATGGTGGACTGCTGTCGTGAGGGGCTGCGAGAAATCCATTCTTCACGGCCCCTGAGCCACCCGGCGGGACCGATCTCGACGAGACGCCCAGGCACGCTTGGCCCTCCAGGTGGCGCGATGGTAGCATTAGCTAATCATGCCGGTCATGAATATCGTGGCCGCCGCCGGGGACGAGGTCCGTAAGTTCATCCCGAAGGTTTGGCGACTCGTCCAGGAGCTTTTCCAGGAAGTAACGGGCTTCATTTTTGTAGCGCTGGCGTTCTTCTTTACGTTCGGCGCCGGGGGCTTGCTGCAAAGCTACCGGCAGATGGATGGCGGCGTCGAAGGCATGATGCGGTTCGGTCTCGTGGCTGTTTTCGTCCTTATGTCGGGGGGATTCGGAGTATCCTGCTTCCTGCGGGCCCGCCGCATCTCGCGGGGGCGTTAGGCCGCTCAGAAGCCTATCCGGCCGACGCTTTTCACTCTGATGAATCAACATCGTTCCGCCACCGAGGAGTTGGGGCGGCCGGGCCAGTACCCCTATACCCGCGGCGTCTATCCCGGCATGTACCGCGACCGCCTGTGGACAATGCGGCAGTACGCCGGCCTGGGCGACGCCACTGAATCGAACCTCCGTTACCGATACCTGCTTTCGCAGGGGATCACGGGGCTCTCGGTGGCGTTCGATCTGCCCACCCAGATGGGCTACGACTCCGACCATCCACGCGCACTCGGTGAAGTAGGCCGAGCTGGGGTCGCAATCAGTTCGCTGCGTGACATGGAAGAGCTTTTCGATGGCATTCCGCAGGCGGACGTCTCGACCTCGATGACGATCAACTCCACGGCGAGCATCCTGCTTGCGCTGTACGTTGCCGTCGCGCGGCGCCGTGGGGCCGAAACAGCTCGACTGCGCGGCACCATTCAGAACGACATTCTCAAGGAGTACATCGCGCGCGGGACGTACATCTATCCGCCCAAGGCTTCCATACGGATCGTGACCGATCTGTTTGCGTGGGCGGCGCGTGAGATGCCTAAGTGGAACATCATCTCGATCAGCGGCTATCACATGAGGGAGGCCGGAGCAACGGCTGCCCAAGAGGTGGCGTTTACGATTGCCAACGCTTTCGCCTACATCGAAGCCGCCATCGGCACCGGGCTTGAGGTGGATGCCTTTGCGCCCCGGTTGTCGTTCTTCTTCAGCTCCGATCGCAACTTTCTGGAAGAAATCGCCAAGTTCCGGGCGGCGCGTCGGCTCTATGCGCGGCTGATGAAAGAGCGCTTTCATCCGCGTGAGGAGGGTTCCGTCAAGATGCGCTTCCACGTGCAGACGGCGGGGTCCTCGCTCACGGCGCAGCAGCCCTACGTCAACGTGGTGCGCACGGCTTACGAGGCCTTGGCGGCGGTTCTCGGCGGAGCCCAGTCGCTGCATACGAATGGTTTCGATGAAGCGCTCGCCCTACCGACCGAGCAAGCTGCCAAGCTGGCGCTCCGCACACAGCAGGTGATCGCCGAGGAAACAGGCATCGCGAATACGGCCGATCCGCTCGGGGGATCGCACGAAATCGAAAAGCTGACGGATCAAATCGAAGGCGGGGCGCGCGAGTATCTCGGCCGGATTGACTCCCTGGGCGGGATGCCGGCGGCAATCGAGCAGGGCTATGTGCAGCGGGAGATCGAAAACGCCGCGTATGAGTTTCAGCGAAAAGTGGAGTCCGGGGAACAGAAGATCGTGGGCGTGAACGTCTTCCAGTCGGGGGACCAAGAATCCGTGCCGACGCTGCGGATCGATGCGGGATTGGAACAACGGCGGCGCGAACAGCTTGATGAATTGCGCTCCTCACGCGAACAAGCGCTCGTTGACCGTACGCTGGAAGCCGTCGCCGAAGCGGCGCGCCGGAACACAAATCTGATGCCGCCGATTCTTGACGCGGTCGAGAGCTACGCGAGCGTGGGTGAGATCTCCGACGTGCTGCGAGAGGCTTTCGGAGAGTATCGCGGCGCGGCGGCTCTTTGAAGCGCAACCTCTCCGGACCGTGATGCGTCTGTGAAATGTACCGCCACCCACCTTCGTGAGTGGGATAATCGGTTCAGGAACCACCCATGAGGTCCATTGCCGTGAAACTGTCTTCGTCCGCAAAACGAGCTGTCATACTCGTTGCTTTGCTGGCTCTTGCCGCTCCATCGGTCGTATCGGCGGCGGATACCGGCGTCGGTGACTTGCCGATGCCCGTTGAGCAGTTGATCGAACAGTTCATCGGCAAAGAGACCGAGTTTTCTCTTGCGCGCAGCAACTACACCTACCGCCAGAGCGTGAAGATCCTGGAGTACACCGATTCGGGGCAGGTTCGCGGCAAGTATGAGATCGTGCAGGACATCATCTTCACCTCTGACGGCAAGCGAAACGAGCGTGTCGTTTATTCCCCTGTGCCGACGCTGCAGAACATCATCCTCACCCCGCAAGACATGCAGGACCTGCGGGACGTGCAACCGTTCGTGATGACGACATTGGAGCGGCCGGACTATCACGTCAACTACGTGGGTCCTGAGAAGGTGGACGAAATCCAGACCTACCTATTTGCTGTGAAACCGAAGCAACTCGTGAAAGGCAAACGCTACTTCGAAGGGCAGATCTGGGTGGATCAAGAGGATCTTCAGATCGTCAAAACCTATGGCAAGGGCGTTGGCCGGCTCAGAAAGAACGAAGACAACCAGTTCCCGCGGTTCGAAACCTACCGCGATCAGATCGACGGCAAGTACTGGTTCCCCGTTTACACACGTGCTGACGACGTACTGCACTTCAAGAGCGGCGATCAGCGTATCCGCATGATCATCAAGTACGAAGATTACAAGCAGTTCAAGAGCGACACCGATATCAAGTTTGGAGATATCGTCGACGAGACGAAGGAACAGGGCCAGACGCCGCCCGTGCCGCCGCAGCCGTAGTCTCCATACTCTTCCGATTCGGAGGATTGGCTTTTTTTCTCGGGCAAGAGCCGCTACATGAAGAGTGTCGGGATGGCCTACGCTGTCACTTCTCCAAGAGCAGCGAGTTTTTCGTCCGTCAAGTAGGCGTAGCGGTTGACCCACATGCCGTGCGTGGCGGCTTGCCAAGCAACCTGCATTCGTGCGCGGTAATCGGCGAGCGGCCCGTATCCGTGGGCCAGCACGTAGATGGGCGTGTCGCCCGCGTCGCGCTGTGCCTGCGCGATCTTGCGGGCTTGTGCTTCGGGTCCGACGGAGTGAGGAACGTCGGGTGGTGGGTAGCGGTAATCGTTCAGGGTTGGCAGGCCGCCGTCGTCGGCGATGTCAAGCAAGTTGACCAATGCGCGAACGAGAGGCCCGTCGGAAAGGCCCGGATTCGCCTCTCGAATCTGGTCGCCGTAAAAACGCAGGATCATCGGCCAATGCATCGTGTAGAGCTTCACGCTAATCGCGGTGGAGTGTTGGGCGACACGCTTGAAGTCCATTCCTGATGCGATCGTAAACGGCGGTGGAAAAGCGTTCGGTAGCATCTCCATGTGCTCGCCCCCGGCGTCATTCATCACGCGGCGGAAGCCGGCGAGCATGTCCGCAACGAGTGCGGCTTTGAAGCGGACGCACTCGCCGATCCCGGGATGGTCGGAAAGCAGGCGCAGCAGCCCATAGCGCCCGCCGTCGCCCTCGGCCCAGCCTGCGAGCTGCTCGTCCGTAAGAGCGCCGTGCAAACGTTCGTAGAAGCCGCCGACATCGCGGCGCATGACGCCGAAATCGAATCCCAGGCGCTCGGCGGCGAGACGTGCGTGCTCGCTGAAATCGAGGAACACAGAGTCAAGAAAATAGGGCGGGTACTCGGGCCAGTCGAAGCGCAGACCGTCGAGGTCGGGGTATTGCTTGATGAGATCCCGGATGAGCGCGTGCTCGTACCCCAGAATCTCGGGACTGGCGAGGCTTCCGTTTTTGGCGAGCCGCTTTGGAGGGATGCGGCCGTCGGGTAAGCGGGCGCGGTCATCGTCAACCGGGCCACCGAACTGCACGCGGTAGCCGGGCGGAATCGCCGCTTGCACCTGGAAGTAGGCTTTGAGTCCGGCGCGGTGCGCGGCGCGAATGAAATCGTGGATGAGGTGGCCTTGCCGCTCGGTGAGGCTGGTGGGTTCGGCGGGCTGATAGCGTAGCCCTTCGTAAAGCGCTTTGTTGGGGACGAAGCTTGGCGCGGTTGTGACCCAGACTTCCCGTTTTCCGAAGAGCGGACGATCGAGCAGCCGCACGGCCCCGGCGCCGGCGTCGGCGGGTGGTTCGCGATTGCCGGTCTGCTTGTCGGCCTCCTCCATCAGGTACGGAGACGTCGCGACGGCGTTCGCGCCGACCTTATTGACGAGGTTATCGAGCACTCCGTCGATACCTTCTCTTTGGATGTATTCGGGAAGAACGGTGACGCCCAGGAATCGTTTACTCACGGCTGTTTATGGTGACATACTCGCCTGGCCGGTGGCGACGGAAGTTATAGTGAAAAGCACGCTAGGTTGCGCAACGATGCTGCTCGTCATCGACAACTACGATTCGTTTACGTACAACTTGGTGCAGTACTTGGGGGAACTGGGTGCGGAAACGGTTGTTCGCCGCAATGACGAGGTAACCGTCGACGACGTTGAACACCTCAAGCCGGGGCGGGTCGTGCTGTCGCCGGGTCCATGCACACCAAAAGAGGCGGGGATTTGTGTCCGGCTCGTAAAGCGCCTGGCGGGTAAGATCCCGATCCTCGGTGTGTGTCTCGGGCATCAGTCGATTGCGGCGGCCTTCGGCGCGAAAGTTGTTAGGGCGCCGTACCTGATGCACGGCAAGACAAGCCAGATCCACCACGATCGCCAAACGGTGTTCCACGGCCTACCGCAAGACTTCACGGCGACGCGCTACCACTCCTTGATTGTGGAAAAGGAAACGCTGCCACCCGAGCTGGCGGTATCGGCCGAAACCGCTGACGGCATTATCATGGGGCTGAGGCATAAGGATCACGCCATCGAGGGAGTGCAGTTCCACCCAGAGTCGATCTTGACTGAGACGGGCAAACAACTCCTCAAGAATTTCCTCGCGATGTAGCAGGCCTGTCAGGCTGCCGCTGTTGCTCGAATGTATTGATCGCTAGCCTCGTTCAGAGCGGCCAATGCTTCGCCCGGAAGAACGAGGTGCGACCCGGCAACGTTGTCTTCGACGTGTTCGGGCTTTTCGGCCCCCGCGAGAGACGATGTCACTTCGGGATGAGTGAGGACCCAGGCAATCGCGACCTGAGGCCGGGTCGCACCGAGGTCACCGGCAACTTCGTCCATCACCTTGAGTACTTTTTCGAGGGGCGAGCCTGGCTCGACGTCTCTGCCCGGGGCGAGTTCTCCGGCCGCCAAGGGACTGAACGCCATGAGGCCGAGCTTATGCTCGCGGATCACTGGGAACAGCTCCCGCTCCAGGCTCGGCACGGTTTGCTCGGGGGCCTGGCGTCCGATGATATTGAAGTAGTGCTGGAGTCCGGCCGGGCCGGATTGCCCGGAATCGTGGGCGTGTTCGATGGCGCGGCTAACGGCATCCGGCGTATGATTTGACAATCCCCAGTAGCGAACCTTGCCTGACTTCACGAGCGCGTCCATTGTATCCGCAACTTGGTCGATGGACGTCATCTCATCGGGATTGTGAAGCAGGTAGAGGTCAACGTAATCCGTTCCCAAGCGGCCCAGGCTACCTTCGCACTCCTGGAAAGCGAACTCTCGCGTAAAAGCCATCGGCTTCGAGGGCTCGTCGCCTTCGGGCTTCGACCCTGGATGCACTTTCGTGCAGATCACCAGCTTGTCGCGCGGATGACCGCGGATCGCCTTCCCCAGTGAGAGTTCGGCGCCGCCCCAACCATAGGCGTTCGATGAATCGAAGAAGTTGACCTCCAGGTCAAGACAGCGTTGCAGGATCGCCTGCCCCTCTGGAGCATCAGGCGATCGGTCGATCTGCCGAAACGCCGTGCCCTGACAGAGGCGTGACACGTAGAGGTCCGTCGAGCCGAATTGCACAAGCTCGCCCTTGGCGGGAGGCGCGGAGCATTTCGCCGCCCCCAGCGCCGCCCCAACGGTCGCAAATGCTAAAAAGCCTCGCCGCGAAAGTCGCGGCTGGGGTCGGCCGGGATCAAACTTTTGAGTGGCCATGCTGAATACTCAAAACCGGATCGGTTCACTCTGGAAATGGCGGTGTCGCCGGTAGGCGATGTGTAGGTCGACATCGTAGACCTCAACGACGGCGCTGATTTTCGGATCACGCTTGACGAGTGTGACCTCAACCGTGTTTTCGCCGCGTTGGGGGTGTCGCCGGGGTGGAAGTTCATATTCGAGGATGTATCCGTAGGGGCCGACAATCGTGTTCTCGAGCGCGCGGAAGTGCAGGTCCGAGTCTCGGCGGCCGGCCTCGGCCAACATCTCGCCGTTCCAACGAATCTCCACCTCATCAAGGTCGAGCTCGATGTTTGTCAGGCGTACCGCCAACCGGACGTGTTCGACCCGGCCTTCACTGTTCCAACGCGCGAGATCATCGGCGACGCGGAGTTTTACCCGCACGGGTTTGCCCTCGTCGAGCACCTGGGGCAAAATCGGCCCCTCGACAGGGAACAGACCCTCTGTTCCGTCGGCGCCCCGCGTCAGCGACCGCGCGACGTAGCGTTTGTCGGCGGTTGCGAGCAGGTCGGGATGCCCGAGCGGCCGCAGGGTTTCGTAATCCTCGTCGGTCCAGGGCCAGCCGTTGGGGGCCCACATCCCGTCGCACAGTCCGAACCCGTCGACGCCCTGCTCGTAGGCCAGGGCGGCGGCGGCGTGGATCATGGGTGCTGTCGCGCTGTTTTCGAGTTGCCGTCCGAGGTTACCGCGGAAGCCCATCAGGACGCGGCAACCCGTTCCGCGAGTCGCGGCAACGGCCGGCCGCAGTTCGAGGGCCTGATCCATCAGCAGCCTGCGGTTGGTCGGAGTTTCCTTCTTGCTCGCGGTGATGCAGATCAGCCCATCTACGAGCCCTTCGGAAACCCAGCGCGCGACATCGAAGCCGGGGATCCTCCAAGCATTTTCGTCTCCCGCCGGGATGCGGACGTAGATGCGCTTGCGGCGGCTTTGACCGGCTTGTGCTCTATCGGCGACTCGGCGGAGTGTCCCGAGCCATTCGGTGAGGACTGGGGCAAGGCGGTCGACTTCACTAAAGCGGCAGAAGGGTCCGAATTCGTTGTCAATCGATAGATCGACTTCCACGCCGTCGGATTCGTAGCGCGACAGCAGTTCCTCAAACAGGTGGAAGCGTTCTTCCCTCACTTCCGGCCGCAGGAGGCTGAGTCGCTTCGGCCCGAAAAAGCGGCCCAGGTGGCGCGCATTCGGGTGGTTATCCGGGCCGACGTAGTATTCGGTATGGTCGTACGCGAAGTCGCTCTTGCGGCCATACCCCTGATCTTCGGAGCGATCGCCCCCGACGATGCAGAGCGGCAAAGTCGGAACGAACCAAAGGCCTTTCTCGTGTGCGCGGTCGCAGAGGATCTTCATCGGATCGTGGCCGTCATCAACGAGCTGCTTGAGGTTTCGGCCGGCGCGGTAGAAGATCGGGTGGCTCCAGAGCTCGACGTTGTCGCCCCACTTTTGGCCGGTCCGGCTGTCGTACTGCACGACGCCGCCTTCGAGCCCGGCGGAATAGATCAGAGTGTCGACTCCGCTTGCGACGAGTTGGTCGACAGCGAAGGTCAGATCACCGGGGGCTAGCGGCGGCGCGAATTGATAGAGGCCCGAGGCGTGCCGACCGTCATCGTAGAAGAAGACCTTGGGTTCGGCTCCCGTGGATGGGCCCGCCGGATTCGGGGCTGCGTTGGCCGCCAATGTAGCCGGCGCCCCGGCGCCCAGGGTCTGTAGGAAGTTTCTGCGTTTCATGATCGTGGATTGCTGACAACGTATCGTGTCAGCCGACGCCGGCACAACCACCAGGGGCTGTTTGAGACAAAGGTTTTTGGCTTCTTGGAGGCCTTAGACGGCCTCAACCAAGTCGCGCTTGACCTCGCGATCCCACGAAAGCTCACGGGAAATCTTGTGTGTTCGGCCTTCGAGGTCTTCAATCTCGGCTCGCACGACGAAGGTACCCCAGGTCCAGATGATGAACTTGCAGTTCGGATTGCTCGGCGTGCGGGTGATGCGGTGTGTGTCTTGCTTGAAGCTTGAGTGGAGATGATAGACAACACTCCGAACGAGTGGGAGGTCTAAGCCGTCCAGATACAAGAAAACGCGGTAAAGATCGCGTCCTGTACCGTTCCCGGACTTCTTCAGAATTTTGCAATTCTTCGAATCCGGTTCGAACACCGAATCACGGATCTCGATTTGCAGATCAGGAGATCTCATGTCTTCTCATTATGAGGCGTTTCGAGGTCCTCTGTCACGGGGGCGCCATCTTCGGATGAAGGCGGTGTTTCCGCGATGCGGGCAGGCTGAATCCCGTCGCCTGTCGAGGTTGTATCCTGTTCAGCCTCTCCCGGGCTTGCGGCTTCGTCGGCCGCCCGGCTGGATGACGCGCCCGCCTGTTCGCCGAAGTAGTAGCCGATAATTGATCCGATCAATCCGCCTAAAGAAGCTGCGACCCCCTGTAATCCGTCGGTCATTCGCGCAGCGTCCCAAGCGACCAGACCGGGCAACATCGAAAGAATGACGGCCGCTGAGAAGAGTAGAAAAATCAAGAGGGCGAGAAGATGACGGAACTCGTTGACCGTCTTGGCGACGAACTGGGTTCCAAAATAGGACCAGACGCCGGCCTGTGCGGGGTTATCAGACCGGGGTGCGAAGCGCCCCCAGCCCATGAGCCAGAACAACCAGCGAAACATCACGGCAAGAACCGCGATCAGGAAAACGAGGACGACTACCCCACGCCAGTTTTGTTCGAGAACCTGCAGGAGGTCAGCCATGCTTGGAGAACTCGCTGGTGATGATACTACACTCGCGACGAAGTGAGTCGATCACAGCGGCCGGCCGCCGACATGGACTCCGCGGGTCCGCGCGCGGGCTTGCAATTCCCGCCATTCACGGCTGCCGTCGTCAGGAATGGTTTCCATGTGGATGCCAGGCACGAACACCGGAAGCTTCCCGCCCTCGAAATCCTTGTAGAAATTCTGGGCGACAGCGTAGTAGCTCGTTGCCCCGGAGGGCCACCGGATGGCATGCAGGAGCCCCGGCGGCGGGTAGGGGTTCGCTGCGAGGCGGGGCGTCCGAAGGCGTTCCACGGCATCTTCGTCGAGATCGAAGCCGTATCCCGGTGAGTCGGGAACCGGTGCGGAGCCGTTTTCCACTTTGATGGCCGGCTTGATCAATGGTTCCGAGTAGATGCGCTCACAAGTGACGGCCGGCCAGCGGGCATGGCTCAATACGGCGGCAAGGTGCAGTGTGTAGGCAGCGGTGATGCCTGTTCCCACGTACTGAAGCCAGAACGGAATGTTGGCCATGGCCGCTACGGCGGCCTGCTGGACGATATTCGTTGCTCCATAGCCGATGATGAGCACGTCGCAGATCTCTTGGCGCAAAGCCGTCATGATCGGCGGGTCGCCGTAGTGCATCGCGATGGGAACGCGCGTCTTGCGCCGTAGGAGTTTATTGCCCTCGACATCGCTCTGGGGAATCGGCGTCTCATAGGCGGCGACATGGGGGAAGCGTTCCAGGCCGACGCAGTAAGGCACGGCGTGCCCCGAGTCGAGCAGCATGCGATTGAAGTCGAAATCGATCTCGAAATGGGGAGGAAGGATTTGGGTCAACGCCTCGCACTGTTTTTCGAGATCGAACCACGGGCGGGCTTTAGCCTTAAATGCCGTATAGCCTTCGCTTACCGCAAGTCGGCACTCTGTGACCCAGTCTTCCGGGGGCATGTCGATCGCCCACCAACTCATGAAGGCCCGGTCGCGCACTTTCCGCCCCAAGAGCCGATGAATGGGGACATCGTTTGCGCGCGCGACGGCATCGAACATCGCTTGTTGTAGGCCCGTACCGTGGGAGTCGTCCCACATCTCCTCGGCAGCTTCTTTGCCGATTATGTGGCTATCGTCGCCCGAGTTCTCTAGGAAGTACTGGATGTTCTCGCCGAAGCCGCTGACGCCGCACTTGAGGTGAACCCTGACGATCTCGTTGTAGGTCCAGTTGCCCGCGCGGTTGCGGTGCATATGGGGCGCGGGGGTATCGCGGAAAGGAACTGTGATCGTGATGCGCTCGACGCGCTCGACCGTTGTATCGAGCAGACCCGTGATGGCAGGGGCGGCGTTAAGCCTGTCGGGTTTGGCTGCGGTCGCCAAAGTGGCCACCGCCGCCGAGCCTAGCATCTGTCGTCTCGTCATCGGAAACAAATTCCTACTTTGAGAAGTAGCTTACTCCGTCCGCTTGCCGAAGAAGATGCACGTGGTCGTCGATTGCGGCCCTATCGCCTTCGATACGGGCTGTTAGCCGGGGTCCGTCATCGAGCTGAATGATCGCGATCTGAAAAGGAAGGTCTTTCTCGAAGGGCTGGGCAGCGGCGTGCAGGGTCGTGTGTGAGTAGACGGTTCCCTCGCCGCTCAGGTCGATTTCCTCACATTCGGTCCCCGAGACCTCGGCGGCGGGATCGAGTGTGATTCGCCCAGTGGTCTTCGAGCGATAGGCTTTCATGCTGAGAAGATGCCCACGACGCAGGTTGCGCCCGATCCGCCCAAGTTCTCGGTGAGACCAATGTTGGTCTTCTTGAGCTGACGCTCGCCGCAGTTGCCCCGGATTTGTTCCACTACTTCGCGGATCTGCGCCACGCCTGTCGCACCGACTGGGTGCCCCTTGGATTTGAGACCTCCACTGGTATTGACGGGTTTTTGGCCGCCCGAGGATGTGAATCCGTCGGCCGTAGCCGGTCCTCCCTGACCCTGTGGCACGAAGCCGAGGTCTTCGATGGCGATGATTTCGGCAATCGTGAAGCAGTCGTGGATCTCGGAGAAATTGATGTCATCCGGCGTGATCCCCGCCATTTGGTAGACCTTCTGGGACGCCGTTTTGACCGCGCTGAAGGTTGTGATGTCTTCCTTTTCATCCAGGGCGACATGGTCGGAGGCTTGGGCAACGCCCCGGACAGTGACAGGTTTGTCGCTGAACTCGCCGGCCCTTTCCGATGCGCAGAGCAGCACCGCCGCCGCGCCGTCGCTGATAAGCGAGCAGTCGTAGAGGCTTAGAGGTTCCGAGATCATTCGCGCTGAGAGGGCTTTTTCGAGGGTGATCTGCTTGCGGAGGTGAGCCAATGGGTTCTTCGCGCCGTTGGCGTGGTTCTTGACAGCCACGGCGGCAAGGTGCTCGCGGGTCGTGCCGAACCTGTACATATGCCGTTGGGCGATCATCGCAAACAGTGACGGGAAGGTGGCGCCAGCCTTCACTTCTCCCCTCAGATCGCCGGCTGAGGCCAGAATGTCGGTCGTTCGAGCTGTGGATTGCGTGGTCATCAACTCGACACCTATGACCAGCACAAGGTCGTAGAGTCCGCCCGCTACGGCGCCATAGGCATGAAAAAATGCCGATCCGCTCGATGCGCAAGCGGCCTCGAAACGCGTGCAAGGCACCGCTTCCAGGCCCAAAGCCGACCCCACATAGGGCGCCAGGTGGTTCTGGCCGACGAACGACGGCCCCGCGAAATTGCCCAGATAGAGCGCCTCGACCTGCCCCGGCTCGGCTCTCGCGTCCGCCAAGCACTGGCGTCCCGCATTCCGGGCCAAATCGCGGATGGTAAGCTCGGAGTGGACTCCGAAAGGTGTCATGCCCGTTCCGACGATGGAGACCGATCGCATCCGTTTGGGAGCCCCAGGGTACATTTCGGGGCACATTATTGTTGCACGTTTGGAACGCCTTGCCGTCTTGAGTACTAGGAGGACTAAGTTGCGGGCATGGCGTATCAGGCGGCCTCGAGTGTAATGGAAGCGGAACCCTACGCCTCGGTAGAGACGGCAGTGGAAGTCTCGACGGACGCCGAGTTCATTGAGGCGAATATGCGCCGCGTGTTCCGCGTCATCTACCGTGTCGTCGGTAACGTACCCGACGCGCAGGATCTGACGCAAGAGACCTTCGTCAAGGCCCTCTCGCGCCGTTCGCAACTCAAGGACCCCAAAAAGGCCGCGCACTGGCTCGGGCGCATCGCCGTCAACACGGCGCTGGACTTCGTGCGAAAGCGCAAACGGGTCACCTTCGAGGAATTGGACAAGGCTCCGGAGATCTCGACCGAGACTCCCGAGCAGGGCGTCCTACGGAGCGAGAAGCGCGCCTACATTGAGGACGGGCTCAGATTGCTCTCGGCGAGAGAGCGGGCGGCGCTGATTTTGAGAGATATTGAGGGACTGCCGGCGGTCGAGGTCGCTCGACAGTTGAATTGCTCGCCGGCAACGGTGCGCTCGCACATTGCGAACGCTCGCGTGAAGTTTCGCAAGTATGCGAAGGGGCGGAAACGATGAGCGTGTTTTTCATCGACCATCCGAAGGAAACTCACTTGGCGCTCTTCGCGGGCGGCGAGCTAGGCCCCCTGGCGCGTTGGCGGATCGAGAGGCACTTACAGAAATGCGAGTCCTGTCAGACCACGGTTTCCGATTTCTTCCACTTGCAGGGCGACTTGACAGAGCTGAGCGAGCTGCCCTCGTCGGTGGACTGGGACAGCATGGCGCTGCGCATCGGCCAAGCCGTCGCTGAGGCCGGCGAGGCACAGCGCGAGTCCACGCCGGGATTTTTCAGCAGGCCCTTGGTTTTGCGTTTCGGTCTAGCGACGGCAACCGTGCTGTGCGGTTTTGTCGTGGTTCAGCAGTGGCCTCTGGGACAACCGCCTGAATCCGTCATGACGGACCGGAAGGAACCCGTTGGGATTTTGGGCGGAGATCGTCTGGCGGTAGAAGCGGAAGCGCCCGAACCGAAAGGATTGCTCTCCAGCTCGAAAGCGAGCTATGAGTTCACGGATGGAGACCGGAAGTCGATGATTGAAGGGCTGTCGAAGGTCGAGGAGAGCACTGCTCTGCTCCGAGTAGAGAACGCGCGGCTAAAGACCGCCCCGCAAGAGAAGGCACAGCTCCGCGATGCCCAGAACAAGCAGAAGGAATTGGCGGTGACGACTGAGCAACCTTTGCCCGGCGACTATGTGCGGGCCTTCGCGCCGACCGCGGCGGCGAAAAAGTCCGATAGCGAGTCATTCCGGGCCGCTTCCGATCTCCGAGCGAATGTCGGGGCCCGACGAGGTGCAGACCGCGAGGCCAACTTGGAACCGAAAGACGTCACTGTCGCGAATGCCCCGGCCCCTTCCACAGCGCCGGCCAGGCAGCAGGTTGCGGTGGGCGAAGCCGATGCGGTGCAGCTCGCACTTGTTGACCAGATTCGAGGACGAGCCGATGCTCCCGCGCCGGAAATAGAGCGGGCCGTGGGTGATAAGGCGGAAGCTTCGGCGGACGAGATGACCTTGGCCGAGGTGCGCTCGGTAGGGTCCATCAGAGGACAAGTTTCGGGACAGAAGATCCAGGCTGGGCAAGAAGGCGGCGGCTTCGCGATGCGGGCCGCAGTCGCACAAACGTCGATCGCGCCCCCTTCCAGTGCCGGGCAGGATGTCGAGGTCGACGTCAAAATGGATGGTGGCTTGCGTTACCGAACTGTCGACGCGGCAACCGGCCGAATCACGATTACGGATGTCTATGCGCCTTAAAATTGCAACCTGGCTGGTGCTGCCGGCATTGCTAAGTCCAGCCCTGCAGCCCTCAGCTCAGGGCCAGACGCAGGCACGCGGCCCCGCCGCGCTTTGGCAGGAGCCGGAGCGTGCCGTACGGGTTGGCATTGCCCCCGATGTCCCGCTCTCGCTCGTCTCCAAGGATCTGAGTAAGACCAGCATCGAGGTACTGGGCGCGGTCATGGTCATCGACTTGAAGTGTCGCTTGGAGGTCCGCAACGACAGTGCGCGGTTCCTGCGGGGTGTGGCCGTAGGCGTTGTAACCGACGAACACGCGCCTGGCGGTAAGGCCTCGGTGGCGGTCCCCAGCTTGAACGTTCCGCCTGACAGCACGACGCAACTCGACATCGCACTGAAGCTCGTGCGGCCCTTTCCGCCCAATAGCAGCCACGCTGTCAATCTGGATCTCGACGGCGCTTTGTTCACGAATCTGACTTTCCGGGGACCCAACCAGCTCGACTCGCGCCGGAAGCTTCTTGTCTGGGAGATGGAGGCTGAGCGCGACCGCAGGCACTTCAAGTCGCTGCTTGCATCCGGCGGACCCGGGCAGCTCGAGAAGGCGATGCGCGCCAGCGTTCAGCGACAGCGGCGACGGCCACGACTGAAGGCCACATTGGAGCAGCAATTGCGCAAGCTGCTCGCGTCCACCCGGCCGCCGGCCCAAGGTGGGCAACTCATCCAGGTGTCGCGCCATAACTTGAGGGGGGCGCCACTCGAGATCTTGTCAGGCAGCGCCTTTGTCGCGGGCACGCGTGTCAGTTCGCCCGAGATCCGGGTAAAGAACCGTTCCGAAAAGCCGGTGCGCTACTACGAGCTTGGATGGCTCGTCAGCGATGGCAATGGAACGAACTACACCGCCGCGCTCATGCCCGTCCCGAGAGGTCAATCACGGCTCGCGCCGGGTGCTGAGGTTTCGACGCGGTCCGACCGCCAATTCGTCTTCAACCGTGCCGGTGCGGACGGGTTCGTGATCAGCGGAATGAGTGGTTACCTTCGCAACGCCGAATTTGAAGATGGCAGTGTTTGGATACCGCCTCGAAGTGAACTCGACGCCTCACCGCTCGAAAATGCCGCCGCCGTTTCGGTGGAAGAAGAAAGACTCTCGCGTCTCTATGGCAGCCGCGGCGTCGACGCGCTGATCACTGAACTCGCGAAATTCTAAGGCGTCCGCTAACCACGGAAGAATTCGTTCCACCACGCCTGGAGCATAACAAGAGACCCGATTGCGGCAGGCTCGTGAGGGGGTCTTTTCCCCTCTTGCTCGCAAAGCAGGCGCTCGACCTGGGGGCGGTTCAGCAGCCCCCCCGTTGTTGAGTCATCCAGCAGGATCTCGCGCGCGTACTCTCCGCCGATACCGCTGCCCAAGAAGTTCTTCGGATACTGAAGGCCGTATTTCTTCCGCCGCGCGATCTCGGGAGGCAGGTGCCGCGTCAGCGGCTTTAGGATGAACTTCTCTTGACGGCCCCGCAGTTTGTAGCGAGCCGGTAGGCGAAGCGCGAACTCGACGATCGTTCGATCGAGGAACGGCATCCGAAGCTCAAGGGAAAAGGCCATGCTCATCTTGTCGGATTCCAGCAGAATCGCGTCCGCCAAACGTCCATGCTGTTCTAGGCTCAGAACCCTGTGCAGAAAGCCCCGGGCCGACGCCATGGTAGAGGGGTCGGGAACCAGTGCGCCGAGATCCGTGCTCGAGGACCGGAACCTCGGTGAAATGACGCAAGGATCTAGATAAGGGCTGAAGCCGACGAGCCACGCGGCGTCGGCCGCCGCCAAGTCCGGCGCGGCCAGTAGCCCTAGCGCAAGCCGCAGGCGAGCGGGGAGCAACGTAGGCGAGATCAGACGAGCAACACTGCTCGGTGTCACGGGACGCTGTGCGTACCCGGCTCGGCCCACGAGACTCCGGAACCAGGGGTATCCCCCGAACAGCTCGTCAGACCCCTCGCCGGCGAGCACGGCCTTGAGACGGGAGCCGCCGAGCCGGCAAAGCTGGTAGATCAAAAGAATCGGCGCGCGGATGTTCGGCTCCTCCATGTGCCGGATGACGTGAGAGACCATTCGTGGCGTCTCGGAGGCGCGAAACTCGGTCTCCTCGTGGTCGGTCCCGAGCTTTTGGGCGAGGAGTCTTGAGTACCGGCTTTCGTCGCTTTTCGGATGGTCGGGAAACACGATCGAGAACGTCTTGAGGGAGCGTGAAGATTGCTGCGCGGCGAAGGTTGTGACAAGTGAAGAGTCCCAACCGCCGCTGAGGAAGGCGCCAACGGGCACGTCGGCCGCGAGGTGTCGGGCAACGGCTTGGCGGAGCAAATGCTCCAGCTCCTCGGCATACTCCGCTTCACTCTTCTCGCGCTGCTCGGTCACGTACCGGGGGACCCAGAAGCGCCCTTCCCGTATGTTCCCCGACTCGGCGACCACATAACCGCCGGGTGGCAGTTTTCTGATATCCCGGAAGCCCGTGAAGGGAGCGGGGATGAAACCTGCCGCCAAATAAAGTCGAATCGCCTCAGGGTCAACCTCGGGCTCGATCAAGCCCGAAGCGAGCAAAGCTTTGACCTCCGAACCGAAAATGAGCCCTGACGGGGTCCGCGCCCAGTACAGGTGCTTCATCCCCGGGCCGTCCCGGGCCAGCAACAAGCGTCGCCGTCCCGCATCGAGCACGGCAAGAGCGAACATTCCGTTGAGGCGATCGAGGCCGTCGAGGCCCCATTCTTCATAGGCGTGAACAATCACCTCCGTGTCGCATCTCGTACGGAAGCGGTGCCCGCCGGATTCTAAATTACGCCTCAACTCGGCGTGGTTGTAGATCTCACCGTTGAACACAACGTGGACGGAGTCGTCCTCGTTGGCGATGGGCTGGCGCCCGCCGTCCAGATCAACGATACTCAGGCGGCGGCTGGCAAGACCGGCGCCAAGGTCCGGCCGAACGAGATAGCCGCTGTCGTCGGGCCCCCTGTGAATGATGGCGTCGGCCATTTGCTCGAGGATTTCCGGATAGGCTTCCTCGGCGATACGGGCGTCATAGATTCCGGCAATTCCACACATGAGAGTTCGATGAATCTACTCGGGCCGATCTGAGCAGGGTTCAGTGTAACGGAGCGGAGGGGCGCCAAAATGAGCGAAGAGTCTTAGTGACATTTACCGCTGCCGGAGTCGTGGAAGGAAGCGCCGGCGACCGAGACGAATTCCCAATCGTACGTTCGTTCGCGAAGGGTCAGTTTGAGGACTCCGTAGGCGGTACGGTCGATGGTCTCGGAATTCTTCGCGGGCTTGCCGACTCTTCGATGCTCGCGTCCGCCGGTGCCGACGACGAACTGACGGACTCCGCGCACTTCGTCTAAGCGGCCTGAAGGATCTTGAGGTGCGAAGCGTTCGTAGTTGTGGTCGTGACCCGCGATGTAAAGATCAGCGCCGTGATCGTAGAGCAGCTCAAACAGCGGGCCAACTTTGCTCCTTTCGCCGTGCTTGCCGGAGCTGAATCGGGGGTGATGTCCGTAGGCAACGGTGCAGGGACCGGCGCCATCGAGCTCGACGCTTAACCATTCGTATTGTGAGGAGTTGAGCCCGCAGCCGCCCACCTGGTTGCAGAGGGTGTTGAGAGCGATGATCTTCCAGCCGCCGAGTTCGTAGCTGTAGTAACCCTTGTCGCGCTCTCCGGCCTTGTCGCCGAAGTAATCAAAGTAAGCCTTGCCGCGCCTCGTTTTGTACTCGTGATTGCCGATGCTGGGCCGGGTGCGGTACTTGTGGCGGCCCCACGTCGTGTCGTAGCAATCGCGGAATTCTTGGGCTCGTCCCTTGGGGTAGACGTTGTCACCGAGAGTGAAGATCACACCGTCAGGGGCGTCGCCGTTACGCGGTTCAAAGATCTCGTCGAGCAGCTTCGCCGTCGCCTCGGCGTCTTTCAGGCGGGAGCCACACTTGGCGATATCTCCGGCACCGACCAATAGGATTTCCGACGCGCCGAGAGGTGGGTGAGTGCCAAGAACCACGAGAAGCGCCGACAACACGAAGTCTCGCCGGCAAGAGGCGCCGACACCGTTTGTTCCCATTCCGGCCTCACTTTATCAGACGGTTTCCACCGCGCGGCACCGGCGATTCGGCGCGTCGAGCCGGGAGTGCCGAACGACCGCTGATGGGGCTTTTCGATAGCTTCTCAAGCCTGTGTTAATGTGGCGGAAGTAAGTGTATGCCCAGTGCTCCGGCAGTCGAAGTTCGGGATCTCGTCTTTCGTTATGGGGACCGCACGGCCCTCGACAAAATTAGCTTCTCGGTTGAAAAAGGTGAGGTTTTTGGCCTTCTTGGTCCCAATGGCGGCGGCAAGACAACGCTCTTTCGCATCCTATCAACGCTCTTGAAACCCGACGCGGGCGCGGCCCGGGTGATGGGACTTGATGTTGCCCGCGAACCGTTCGCGGTCAGAGGCCGCATCGGCGTCGTGTTTCAAAACCAGAGCCTTGACCGCAAGCTGACCGCATCGGAGAACCTCGTTCACCAAGGGCATCTTTACGGGTTGCGAGGCGCGGCTTTACAGAGCCGAATCGATTCGCTGCTTGACCGGCTTGGGCTAAGCGATCGGCGCGGCGACGTAGTCGACTCGCTCTCGGGCGGATTGCGGCGGCGGGTCGAGCTTGCCAAAGGGCTGATGCATCAGCCGGAGCTGCTCTTGCTCGATGAGCCCAGCACGGGGGTGGACCCTCGCGCGCGACTGGATTTTTGGGATTACTTGCAACTCTTGCGGCGTCAAGAGGGAATCACCGTGTTGCTCACAACGCACCTACTAGAAGAGGCCGACAAGTGCGACCGTTTGGCGATCCTCGATCAAGGCTCGCTCGTTGCGGAGGGCACCCCGGGCGGGCTGAAGGAGCAGATTGGGGGCGACGTCGTCGTCATTCTCACATCGCGAAACAGCGACCGCCTCTCGGGGGACATCTCAAAGCAGTTCGGGCTGGACCCCACGATTGTCAACGGCAGCGTCCGGTTCGAACACCCCCAAGGGGCCGAGCTCGTTGCCCGGCTCATGCAGGCCCTGCCGGAGCAGATCGATTCCGTTACGGTTTCCCATCCCAACCTCGAAGACGTATTCATTCATATGACGGGCCGCCAGTTCGGCGACACAGAAGCCGCGAGCGATCAGGGATAATGAGGATCGGCTGCGGCGCGCGCGCGGTTCTTGCTTATGGCTAATCCGCCGACCGGAGCAGTCCACGATCAAAGTACGGTAGTGGTTCCGCTAACTTCCGCTGATCGGAAGACGCTCGCACCCCAACCTGGCTTTCTCCTGAGTGCGGCCACTCTTTGGTGGCGCGAGGTGAGGAGCTTTTATCGGCAGAAAAGCCGTGTGATCGTCGGGCTGGCAACGCCATTGGTGTTCTGGCTCTTGTTGGGATCTGGGTTCGGCACCTCGCTGCAAACATCGGCCGCCGGCGATAACTACCTGCAGTTTTTCTACCCGGGAACGGTGGCGCTTGTCGTACTGTTCACGGCGATCTTTTCGAACATCTCGATCATTGAAGACCGGCGGGAGGGTTTTCTGCTATCCGTGCTGGTAGCGCCGGTTTCGCGGTGGGCGCTGGTGCTGGGCAAAATTGCGGGGGCCACATCGATCGGAGTCTTGCAAGGGCTGCTGTTTCTACCGTTGGCGCCGCTGACGGGGGTTTCGATATCGATCGAGCGGATTCCTTTGATCGTGGTGCTGCTGCTAGTCATGTCGTTCGGTCTTACGGGGCTCGGATTCTTCTTTGCCTGGTGGCTGAACTCGGTGCAGAGCTTTCACTCGGTAATGAACATTGTGCTGATGCCGATGTGGATGCTCTCCGGCGCTGTCTTTCCAGCCGAGGGGGCGGCGAGTTGGGTGCGCTGGGTCATGGTGGTGAACCCTCTGACTTACGGCATTACCGCCTTTCGACACTACCTTGCACCGCCCGGAGTGGAGGTCGCCGGGCCGCCTCTGGCAACCTGCTGGGCTGTGGCCGTGATCTTCGCCCTACTGACGCTGGGGGCGGCGTTCCAACAAGCGAATCGCTCGTCACCGGAGAGTTTGGGATAGGCCGCTCGGGCGGCGCATTCTCCGATGGGAATCACTGATCTTCCCGCTCTTAACGCCTGTCTGAATTCAATTAGTACCTTGCTGCTGACGGCAGGTTACTTCTTCATCCGCCGCAGGCAGGTTGAGCGCCACCGCTTGGCGATGACGGCGGCGTTTGTAACGTCCTGCCTGTTCCTGGTCAGCTACCTGACCTACCACTACAACGCGGGGTCGGTGCCGTTCACCAAACAGGGCTGGGTGCGGCCGGTCTATTTCACGATCCTGATCACCCATATCGTGTTGGCGGCGGCGATCGTGCCCCTGGCGCTGATCACTCTGTACAACGCCTGGCGTAAGCGGTTCGACAAACACCGCCGTATCGCCCGCTGGACGTGGCCGATTTGGATGTATGTTTCCGTGACCGGCGTCGTGATCTACTTGATGCTTTATCAGATGTGATTGCGGTCAGGTACGGAACAGAGCCATGAAGCCTTCCTATTCAAAGTGCCGGTCATCTGTGAGCGCCTCAGAGGTACCTTCACGGCGCATCACCTGCATGGAAACACAATCGGTGAAACCATAGCTCTTGTCGGATCGGGCTGCGTAGAGTTCGAATCCAGCTTGAAAAGACTCACGGGTTTGGGGTAGGACTTCGATCCGTCTGTCCGTGGTGAGGCGGCGCACAACGGAGACTCCCCGCGATCGCAGGTGAGACCCTTGGCCTCCGAAGAAGGTGAGGAACTCCGCCAGTACTTCGTCAGTAGTCACGATCGGTGGCTTGCGGGGAGCTGCGTCGAAGTTCAGCGCCGGCATGTGAGCAGTGTCGTCAGTTGCACAGAGAGCGATCCGGTAGAACGTGTCGGCGAAGACCGCCCCGCTCATTCTCGCCTCTTGGGCCAACCATAGATGTAGTGATCGTGTTGGCTCGCCCCGTCCTTCGGCAACTTGGCCATCTCCTCAGCAGGTACGTCGGACATGATCTCCGCAATAACCTGAGAAATCGGCGTCTCCTGTTGCGAGACTTCGGCGGCTCGATCTCCGTTGGCCTCCAGATCACGCTCCAGTAGCTTAGTCGCGTATCGCTCGACTGACAAACCTTCTGCTTGCGCGCGCTCCCTGAGTGCCTCTTCCGCTTCAAGCGGTAGATCAATCGTCAGCGTCATGCGGTCACCTCGACACCCAGCGCAATCACTTTCTCCATTCTGACCCTAAGTGTACTTGGCGCCCGTTGTCAGCCGGCAAGCGTAATCTCCTGCCGGACGCCGCGCATATCCATTTCGTAGTCGATTTCCAAGACGGGAGGCCGCGCGAAATGCCAACGAACGCCGTGTTTGCCGGCTTCGCCCAAGGCCGGCATGATCGTCGACTCCATGAGTTCGGCGATGTCGAAGACGGTGTAGATGTTCGACTGCGTGACATGAGCGTAGGTTAGGCCCATCGCTTCCAGACGTCGATCCATAATGCTCAGCACCTGTTTGGTCTTCGCGCGCAAGCCTTCCGTCGAAGTGTCACCGCGGCTCACGATCTCTGAGCCTTCCAGCTTGCTCGACCGCAACTCACCCGCTCCGGCAACAACGAACGTTTTGACCTTGTTGTCAGAGGGGATCGTGTACGAAAAGCCATAGACCGACGGCTCGGGCACGGGATTGACCTCGATTGCGACGTTGGTACGGGCCACCGGGTTCAGGCCGTCGACGTGCGTACCCCACTCTTTCAGGCGGTCGATGTAGGGTTGATTGAACTTATTGAAGGCCTCGATTGAGAGCGCCTTCGGGATGCGCAGCTCCATGCCGCAAAGGGCGTTGAGCGGCCGCCCCAACGACTTCATATGCCCTTCGATGAGGCCGAAAGCGTCCCAAAGCTTGGGAAGCGGATTGAAGATCACATGCACGACCTCGTAGCCGTCGTGGGCTACGGCGCCGGATGAGTACGGTCCGCTTCCCTTGGCGAACTTGAAATTCCCTTTGGGATTGTCAATCACGGGCAACTCCTGAGATGGTGAGGGCCAGGGCGAGAGAGCCGCTGCAGCCACAAGGTAGGACCACTGTCGTCGAGTGAACTCCATGGTCCCAGTCTAAGGCGGAACGCGCGTCTTTCGCCACCGATGATTCGCCACCGATGGGTGACCGCGGTATGGGGAGGCGGTTCCGGTCCTCCTCGCAAGCCCTACTGCGTCCGCGTCGGCCCTCGCGGTTCCCCGAACTCGGAGCCGATTCGCTTGCGCCCCGTGAAGCCCTCTTCGGGCCGGTGCCAGAACTCGATGCGCGATTCGCCGAGTTTCCAGCATAGATACACTTCATCCCCCTCCAGCCAGGCCGGGAAGTCGACCAGCCCCATTTCGAGGTCTTTTACCAGGCAACCAACCTTCTCGATGTTCTCGATGGAAGACTTGAGCCGCTGCGCGCAGACCCGGTGGACGGCCTTCTTTTCGGCGACCTTGACCGGGTTGATCTCGACCCCACCGAGCAGATGGATGCGCTCGCTTATAGCTTGCAGTTCGCGCTCTGTCTGGGCCGCCCCTTTTCTGGAATCGATGGCCGTTCGTAGCCAGTCCTCCAGGTTTGGAAGGCAATCCTCTGCCTCTTGCAATGTGAAATACTTGGGCATCACTTGCTGCCGGTTCTCCGTCAGCGCGGTGGAAGACTCAACACTCACTACAGACGGCCGCTTCGTCCCCGATTGGCCTAGGAAAGGAGTCTGATTTCCCAGGCGCTCAAGGTGGCTCGTGACGGCTGGTGGGCCCCGCCGACTACTGGACAATGTAGCACGTTGACGGGCTCCCATCACCCTAGTGCGTCGCCCGCGGCCTCGCCCGAGCCGAGCCCAACAAGTACGCCGACGTGCTCGCTTTTGCTTCCGGGTGATGAGCCGTTCTAGCGCGGGAAAGGGGTTCTTTGACGGCGGGCGCGAACGGCTTTATACTGGAATCTGGAGTCGGTAGTCTTCCCCAGAGCCGGAGTTAACCGGCGAAAGCGCGGAGGCGTTTTCGTGAGGGATGGTTTCGGCTGGCGTAGCTCAGTTGGTAGAGCATCTGATTTGTAATCAGACGGTCGGGGGTTCGAGTCCCTCCGCCAGCTCCACCTGGATTCGCCGGAAGGGCCGAGCTTGGCCGGGAAAAGCAGTCGGAGCAAGGGTTCGGCGGGAGTAACTCAATGGTAGAGTCACAGCCTTCCAAGCTGTTGGTTGCGGGTTCGATTCCCGTCTCCCGCTCCAGAAGTCTCCTCTGAAAGAAGTTCAAGGAAAGAGTTTAGCGAAGCGCCGATGTAGCTCAGTAGGTAGAGCGCGTCCTTGGTAAGGACGAGGTCACCGGTTCAAGCCCGGTCATCGGCTCCACCACTCGTCGATTGCCGGATTCAGCATATTGGGTTTGAGCTTGGCGGATGAGAAGCGCGCCAGAAGCGGCCGCGCGGAAGAAGAGGAGTGCGGAGTAGATAACATTTCGGACGGGTGGCCGAGTGGTTAAAGGCAGCAGACTGTAAATCTGCCGGACTCAGTCCTACGAAGGTTCGAACCCTTCCCCGTCCACCATTTGAATTCACGCTTGTACGCAAGCGGGGAGAGCGATAACAATGGCGAAAGAGAAATTTGATCGATCGAAGCCGCATGTAAACGTTGGGACGATCGGGCACATCGATCACGGCAAGACGACGCTGACGGCGGCGATTACGAAGGTGCTGCAGAAGAACGATGCGACGGTGTCGTTCCGCTCGTTCGATTCGATTGACAACGCCCCGGAAGAGAAGGCGCGCGGGATCACGATCGCGGTGGCGCACGTGGAGTATCGGACGCAGAACCGCCACTACGCGCACGTTGACTGCCCAGGTCACGCCGACTACATCAAGAACATGATCACGGGCGCGGCGCAGATGGATGGCGCGATTCTGGTGGTGGCGGCGACGGATGGACCGATGCCGCAGACCAGGGAGCACATCTTGCTGGCGCGGCAGGTAGGCGTGCCGTTCGTGGTTGTGGCGCTGAATAAAGTGGATGCGGTCGACGATCCGGAACTGATCGAGTTGGTGGAGTTGGAAGTCAGAGAGTTGCTGACGAGGTACGGATTCCCGGGCGACGATCTGCCTGTAGTGCAGGTGTCGGCGCTGGGAGCGCTGAACGGCGAAGAGCAGTGGGAGAAGGGCATCGACGAGCTGATGGAGGCGGTCGATAGCTACATCCCGACGCCGGCGCGGGAGAAGGATAAGCCTTTCCTGATGCCGATTGAGGACATCTTTTCGATTTCGGGCCGCGGCACGGTGGTAACGGGCCGGGTGGAGCGCGGGACGGTGAAGGTGGGCGAGGAGATGGAGATCGTCGGGTTCCGCGAGACGCAGAAGAAAGTGATCACGGGCGTCGAGATGTTCAAGAAGCTGTTGGACCAGGGCGAAGCGGGCGACAACGTAGGACTGCTGGTGCGCGGACTCGAGAAGGATGAAGCCGAGCGCGGACAGGTAGTGGCGAAGCCGGGCTCGATCAAGCCGCACACGAAGTTCAAGGGCGAAGTGTACGTGCTGAAGAAGGACGAAGGAGGGCGGCACACGCCGTTCTTCAAGGGGTACCGGCCGCAGTTTTACTTTCGGACAACGGACGTGACGGGAGTGGCGCAGTTGCCGGAAGGGACGGAGATGGTGATGCCGGGAGACAACGTGCAAATGGAAGTAGAGTTGATCTCGCCGGTGGCGATGGAGAAGGGGCTGCGATTCGCGATCCGGGAAGGCTCGCGGACGATCGGCGCCGGTACCGTCAGCGAGATCGTTGAGTAATCTCGAAGAAGGACACGACTGTACACAGGAGGAACGGATGGCGCGCGAACAGATCACCTTGGAATGCACGGAAACCAAGGACCGAAACTATACGACGACCAAGAACAAGAAGACCTCGACAGGGCGGCTGGAGTTGAAAAAATACTCGCCGCGGCTGAGGAGGCATACCGTCCACAGGGAAGTAAAATAGGGGCTGGGGCCGAAAGAGCGGAAAGACGTCCACTGACCGCGAGCGGATAGGGCAGGCTCAGTAGCTGTGCGGAAGAGGCTTGGACTGGTCCAATCCTTTTGCCGGCCCTCGGGAGCATTTTCTCATCGAAGGATGAGCCTGGAGAAGCAGGGGAGCACTGAGTCGCTGGGCTCCTTTCTGGGATTGGTTAAGAAGGGGAGAGAATCGTCGTCGGGGCTGTGGGAATGTGGGAATCGCGGAGCGATTTCCAAGGGCGTTGGGAAACGAGGGAAACCGGTTTTTGGTTTTCCTCGTTTCCCATCGCCCGTCATTTCCGCAGCCCTTCTCCCGTCGCGCGGCGCGGCAGGTTCGCGGATGCGAAACTCGCAAACAGCTTGCTCTTGGCTTGTTGCATCCGCCGCGCCGCCGCAGTGTCGCTTTCGGCCTGAGCAATACGGTCGAGGGCCTTGATCGCCTGCCCGGGCTTGAGATAGTCGGCGGCCCGCGGCAACTTCTGGAAGGTTTCCCAAGGGGTCTGATAGTGGCGATACACGCGCTTCTGCTTGCCTTTGGCGTCGGTCAGCAGTTCGGGTTGTCCGCAGGGCCGGTGGAAGTTCAAATAGGGATTGAAGTGCTGTTGATAGAAGCGCTGGATGCGCGCCGCGTGCGGCGCCGCGATGTGCGTATGCCCCATGTGCTTGCGGATCACGGCGCCGTTTTTCGATTCCACCAAGCCGTTGTCGTTGGTGTGCCTCGGCCGCGACTTGGTCTGTTCGATCAGCAGCTTGTTCAGTAATTTTTCCACCGTGCCGTTGAGGAACTCGCTGCCGTTGTCGGAATGGAAGCCGCGCAGGCGAAAGGGGAACTGCTCCAGCATGGCCTTGAGCAACGGCTCCAGCCAGGCTTCGCTAATGGCCGCCGTGGCGCCGACCACTTGCCACTGGGTCACTTCATCCACCGCGTTGATGTGATAGACGCCCTTCACGCCGTCGCGATCTCCTTGATGTACCGTATCCACTCGCAGGTAGCCGGGTTGGCCCCGCGGGTTGGGCCGCCGCCGCTCGCCGATCGACACCGCGCTGGGCCGAGTCTTGGTGAAATGCAGCCGCCGCTGGCGGTACACCCTGTGCCGCCGCAGTCGATAGATGTGGGCCACCGAGATCTCCGCCAACCGCTCATATTCACTCTGCTGGTACTTGTGATATTCCCGCTGCAGGATCTTGCGCGTGGCCGGGCCGCTGAGGGTTTCGTGTGCTTCATCGACGGCCGCCAGCCGCTCGATATCGGCCGCCGTGTACTTGCCGGCAAAGCGATGCCGCCGATAGCGGGCAGGTACCAGCTCACCCCTCTGCCGATATTGGCGGATCAGTCGGGTGACCTGCGCCCGGCTCAGTCCCGTCATCTTGGCCAGATATTGCCGCAGCAGTCCTTTGGCGGCTCGGTCTTGCCCGCTGTAGCGCTGCCGGCACAGCGTTTGCGCCACCCAGGCGTAGATCTCGGCACGCCCTTTGCCCTTGAATCGTATTTCATCGCTGGCCTCCAGAAACTGCCGTATCTGCTCCAGGCTCAGCGTCTTGCCGTCTTGCATGTGGATGGTCAATCCCCAGCATGCTCACTCCCCCACCCTTCAGGCTCATCTTGTGTGAGAAACTAACTCCTCCTTCAGGCTCATCTTGCATGAGACAAGACTTCGGGTAGCGCAACGAGCCGCCAGATGCGACAATAAAATGCGGTTTGTCTGCGTATAGGGGCGTCGGTTAACGGTAAACCAGCGGTCTCCAAAACCGCCAATGGGGGTTCGATTCCCTCCGCCCCTGCCAATCCTTTCGAGTAGCTTGTGGCTGGCGGAGAAAGAGCGGGGTTGGTGCGGGAAGGATTTGAGTGATGGCGACAGTAGCTAAACAAACGTCGCAGGGACGGCGCGCATCAAGGGCCGGGGCGAAGTCCGCCTCGAAGACCGGTGTGTCGGGTCTCTTGGAAAAGGTGCAATCGTGGCCCGGGCGTCTGCGGAGCTACATCGACGGCCTGGAGCGGGAGATGCGGCTGGTGACATGGCCCAGCCGGGCGCAAGTGCAGTCGACGACCGGTGTCGTTCTGTTGACGGTACTCGTCTTCGCGGTATTTTTCTTCGTAGTGGACTCGATCCTGTTGTTGGCGCAGACGAACCTCTACGAACGCTTTTCACAATGACTCAGTAGTCTTGGTTATGAGCGAAAACGAACAGATTGAGCCCACCCGGCAAGAGGAGCCCGTTAGCGAAGCGGTGGCGATAGACGTCGCACCCGCTGAAGCGCCGGAGGCGGCGTCCGCCGAGCCGGAAGCGGTGAGAGCCCCCGATGATGTCTCACCCGAGGGCGAGGATGAGAGCACCGAGCCTGCCGTGGAGGAGCCCACAATGGAAGAGGCGGCCGTTGAGCCCGATGAAGAAGCACCCGTCGCGGCCGAGACGCTTGACGACGCGGTGGAGGCCGAGAGCGTCGAGGAAGCCGGTGAGCCGGAGACGGTTGAAGAGGAAAGCACCGCTGAGGAGCCGGAAAGCGAGGCGGTGGCTGGATCCGACAACGGAGAGGCTGCTCCATCTGCCGGCGTGCCGGGGATGGATTGGTACATCATCCACACGTACTCGGGCTTCGAGAACAAGGTTAAGGAGAGCCTACTCACGCGTGGAGATGCCTTCGGGTTGGGGGACAGGATTGGCGAGATTCTGATCCCGACCGAAGACGTTGTCGAGATGCGCAACGGGAAGAAAGTAACGTCGAAGCGGCTGCTGTACCCCGGCTATGTGCTCATCCAACTAAAGATGGACGACGAGCTTTGGCACGTGGTGAAGAATACGCCGCGGGTGACGAGTTTCGTCGGGAGCGGGCAGACCCCGACGCCGCTGTCGGCGGACGAGGTCAATCAGATTCTGTATCGGCAAACGACGTCGGCCGAGAAGCCGCGTCCGAAGATGAAGTTCGAGCGGAACGACCGAGTCAAGATTGTCGACGGGCCGTTTTCGAACTTCACGGGCACGATCGAAGAAGTCAACGAGGACCGCAGCACCTTAAAGGTGATGGTCACGATCTTCGGCCGTGGTACGCCGGTAGAGCTCGAGTATTTCCAGGTCGAAAAAGAAAAGGTTTAGGCGGACAGTTCCATGGCGAAGAAGATCACGTCGCAAATCAAGTTGCAGATCATGGCGGGCAAGGCGACGCCCGCTCCTCCGGTCGGTCCGGCATTAGGTCAGGCCGGCGTGAACATCATGGATTTCTGCAAGGCGTTCAATGCCAAGACGGCGACGCCCGATCTGGACGGGCTGATCGTGCCTGTCGTGATTTCTGTGTATCAAGATCGCTCGTACACCTTTATTACCAAGACGCCGCCGGCGGCCGTGCTCATCAAGCGGGTGGCGAACCTGGCGAAAGGGTCCGGCGAGCCAAATCGCAACAAGGTGGGGATGATCACCAAGAAGCAGGCGGAAGAAATCGCCAAGCAGAAGATGCCTGACCTCAATGTTCACGATCTGGCGGCGGCGACTCGGTCGATTGAGGGAACGGCCCGAAGCATGGGCGTGCGGGTGGAGTAGGTTTCAGAAACGTTCAGCTATAGACTACCGCTCGGCGGGAAGCGGTTCCCGAGAGTTGTGGCCTGAGGGGAAGCGATGGCGGGAAAAAGAGGCAAGAAGCACACAGCAGCGACGGAGAAGATCGAAAAGCGCGGTTACACGCTCGACGAGGCGATTCCGTTTCTGCAGGAAAACAAGGTGTCACGCTTCGACGAAACTGTCGAACTCCACATGAATCTAGGTGTCGATCCGAAGCATGCGGACCAGATGGTAAGGGGTACCGTCGTGCTGCCGCATGGGCTGGGAAAGACGAAGCGGGTGCTGGTAATCGCAAGCGGCGAGAAGGTGAAGGAAGCCGAGGAGGCCGGCGCCGATTTCGTCGGCGGCGAGGAAATGGTCAAGAGGATTCAGAACGACGGTTGGCTTGATTTTGACGCCGTGGTTTCCACCCCCGACATGATGAAATTCGTTGGCCGGCTCGGCAAAGTTCTCGGGCCCCGGGGCTTGATGCCGAACCCCAAGATCGGGACGGTGACCATGGACGTAGCGGGTGCCGTTGAGGAGATCAAGGCCGGCAAGGTCGAGTTCCGGGTGGACAAGGGCGGCGTCATTCATGCGCCCGTCGGGAGATTGAGCTTCGACACGGCCAAATTGGAGGAGAACGCAACGACTCTGATTACGGCGGTCGTGAAAGCGAAGCCCTCAGCTTCCAAGGGCAAATACGTCAAGGGCGTAACGCTTTGCTCGACCATGAGCCCCTCGCTCGAGTTGAATGTCGGCGAGTTGACGAACTGAGGAAAGAGCTTTTTATGAAAGTCAAGAGCAGAAAAGTATCCGACCTCGAACAGCTCCAAGAAGATCTGGCGGCCTCGCCGACGATGTTCATATGCGCCTTTGAAGGCTTGAAGGTGGCTGAAGATTTCGAGCTGCGCAAGCAAGTGCGCGCCGCCGGAGCCAACTATCGCGTCGTCCAAAACCGCATGGCGCGGCTGGCCTCGAAAGGTACGGCTTACGAGCCGGCTCTGGGCACGCTGACAGGTATGACATCCATCGCGTTTGGCGGAGACGATCCTGTTTCGTTGGTCAAGGCGCTTGTGGCCTACGGCAAAGAGCACGCTGTATTTGAGTTCAAAGCCGGGGTCGTGGAAGGGCGGGTGCTCGATCTTGATGGATTAAACGCGCTGGCCAAACTGCCTGGGCGCGAAGGATTGCAGGCAAAGATTCTGTTCTTGATCAATTCACCGGCGCAGCGGCTCGTGAGCGTGCTGAACGGGGTGGGCCGTGACCTCACAGTGGTCATCAATCAGGCTGTCGAGGAAAAGAAGTTCGCGGCCGAATAATCGAATCCGGCGTGTGGCGTCGAGGCGCCAAGGCGAAAAAAAGTCAGAAGGAGTTGGAAGGACAATGGCAGACGTAAACGTAATCGCGGAACAAATAGAAGGTCTCACCCTCTTGGAGGCCTCCGAACTCGTTAAGACTCTTGAGGAAAAGCTAGGCGTTTCGGCGGCCGCGGCGATGATGGCCGCGCCGGCCGGCGGCGGCGCGCCGGCAGCGGAAGCAGAGGAAGAGCAGACAGAGTTCTCTGTCGTACTCACAGGCGTGGGCGGCAACAAAATCCAGGTCATCAAGGCCGTTCGCGAGGCCACCAGTCTTGGACTCAAGGAAGCCAAGGCGCTGGTCGACGAGGCTCCTAAGCCTGTTAAGGAAAACATTCCCAGGGACGAAGCCGAAGCACTCCAGCAGAAGCTTTCCGATGCTGGAGCAACGGTCGAAATCAAGTAGGTTTGCTCGACCGACCGGTGGCGGGGCCGGCTGTCCGCCGGCTGGCCTTTCCGGTGGCTGTTGGGGAGGAGTTGTAAGTGGACAGCGTTGGCTGATATACTATGTGGGTCGGAGTGGGCGCTTCCGTCAATCCTTTTTTCTGAGTTCCTGAGACGGCAGGAAGATCTGTGCCCGGCGTGGTTGGCTGTCACATCGGGAAGTTTGCACCCTAGTCAAAGAGAAACGTTAGTCTTTCGAACCACGTAGCGGAGCGGTTCCGGCTCTGCTGATGGATTTTGCAACTTGAGGGCTTTCAGATCCGGTTTACGTGGATTTCAGTTCGTAGCAGAGGCCAATATGCTTCCAGCGTGCCCGTGCTCTTGTGGCGGAGTACGTTCGGCTACGGCCTTGGTGCGACAGGAAGGCCGGGTAGCCTCGTTCTCGGGGTAAACCCGGCGGTTTGAAACGGCCGGTGAATGGGCCGGATGGTAGCGCGGGAGATTTCACAGATGGCATCTAGTGTCAACGGTTCGATCGCGGAGCGGCGCGACTTTTCGAAAATCCGGGCGACCATCCCGATTCCGAATCTGATCGAGGTCCAGAAAGATTCGTACGAACGATTTCTACAGATGGATCTGCTGCCCGTTGAGCGGGACGACATTGGCCTGGAGGCAGTGTTCAACTCAGTCTTTCCGATCTCCGACTTCCGCGGGTTGAGCCAACTTGAGTTCGTGGACTACTCGATTGGCGATTGGGACTGCAAATGCGGTCATCTACGAGGGCTCCATCACCGGCGCTCGAATTGCAAGAAGTGCGGGACATCCATCAGGACGGATCCCTACGGCCCTCGGGAGCTAGCCTGCTTGAGTTGCGGGACCTACAACGAAAACAAGGTCACGTTTTGCTCCAAATGCGGTGATCCGGTCGCCCTCAAGCTGAAGTACGACGTTGACGAGTGCCAAGAGCGAGGCATGACATACGCTGCTCCGCTGAAGGTAACAATACGCCTCACGATTTACGAGAAGGACGCCGAGACGGGCGAGAAGAACATCCGCGACATCAAGGAACAGGAGGTGTTCTTCGGTGAGATCCCGTTGATGACGCAGAATGGAACGTTCATCATCAGCGGCACTGAGCGCGTAATTGTTTCGCAGTTACACCGCTCACCCGGCGTGTTCTTTGAGTCGGCGAACCGGCGCACGTACTTCCTCGGAAAGATCATTCCCTACCGGGGCAGTTGGGTCGAGTTCGAGTACGACCACAAGAATCTGCTCTACGTACGCATCGACCGCAAGCGGAAATTCCTCGGCACGGTCTTCCTGCGGGCTCTCGGGCTGAAGACCGACGAGGAGATTCTGCGGCGATTCTACCGCGCGGATTCAATCACCGTCGACAATAACCGGCTCTTCCGGCAGGTGTCCGCGAACCTGATCGGCACCCGTCTGTCGGAAGCCGTGGAGACGAAGAAGGGCGAGACCGTTGTGCCGCGGGGCCGCAAGGTGACGCCCCACGTTCTGAAGGAAATCCAGAAGGCGAAAATCGAACGTTTAGCGACATCCGCTTCTGACCTGGAAGGTGCTTTCTTCGTTGCCGATGTATCGGATGCGTCAACGGGCGAAGTGCTCGCCGAAGCGAATACCGAGCTGACGGCCGCCCTGGTGGACAAGCTGATCGAGGCGGGCGTGACAAGCTTCGATGTATTCTTCCCGGAGCGCGACGAAGTTGGCATCGTATTGTCGGAAACGCTCAAGAAAGACGCCATTAGCACCCAACAGGAATCCCTAATCGAGATTTACCGCAAGTTGCGTCCGGGCGACCCACCGACTCTCGAAACGGCGACTCAGCTCTTTCAGGGCATGTTCTTTGATTCGCGCAAGTACGACTTCTCTCGCGTCGGCCGGATGAAGTTCAACATCAAGCTGCACGGCTCGATGGATGCGTCTCCCCTGGATCACAGGACGCTCGACGCCGAGGATTTCTATTCGACGATCGGCTACCTGCTGCGTTTGAGGCGCGGGTTGGGCGAAGTCGACGATATCGATCATCTGGGTAACCGTCGCGTTCGCGCGGTGGGGGAGTTGCTGGAGAACCAGTTCCGCATCGGCTTGGTCCGCATGGAGCGGGCCATGAAGGAAAAGATGTCGGTCTACCAGGAGATGTCGACGGCGATGCCGCACGACCTGGTGAACGCGAAGCCGGTGATGGCGGCGATTCGGGAGTTTTTCGGTTCGAGCCAGCTTTCGCAGTTCATGGACCAGACGAACCCGCTCTCCGAAATTACCCACAAGCGGCGCCTGTCGGCCTTGGGGCCGGGCGGACTTTCACGGGAGCGCGCGGGCTTCGAAGTGCGCGACGTACATCCGACCCACTATGGCCGCATCTGCCCGATTGAGACGCCGGAAGGGCCGAACATCGGGTTGATTAGTTCGCTGTCGTGCTTCGCGCGGATCAACGAGTACGGGTTCATCGAGAGCCCGTACCGGCGCGTTGAGAACGGCGTGGTGGTCGACGAGGCGCGGATCTTGAATCCCGGCGACGCCGACTTTGAAGCGGGGCAGGTGGTTCCGCGCGCCGAACTCAATAAGGTTCTGAAGGGCCTTGGCGCCAAGCAGCGGGCGCCGCTGTTCGATCCGTTCTGTCACTATCTTTCGGCTTGGGAAGAGGATCTGTACGTAATCGCGCAGGCCAACATCGAAGTGGATACGAAGGGACGGATTGTTCCGGAGTTGGCGAACTGCCGGGTGGCCGGCGACTTCCAGTTGAAGCGCCGCGAAGAGATTCAATATGTTGACGTGAGTCCCAAGCAGCTCGTGTCGGTGGCGGCGAGTTTGATTCCGTTCCTTGAGAACGACGACGCCAACCGGGCACTGATGGGTTCGAACATGCAGCGCCAGGCGGTGCCTCTCTTGCGGGCCGATTCTCCGCTCGTGGGTACCGGCATGGAGAAGGTGGCGGCTCACGATTCGGGCGCGGTTGTGCTCTGCCGCCGGGACGGAGTCGTTGACTCAGTCGACTCCGAACGGATCATCGTACGGGTCGAGGGCGGCTCCCACGAGGGACAGATGTCACGTGAAGTGGGCGCGGACATCTATCAGCTTGTGAAGTTCAAACGGTCGAACCAGAACACGTGCGTGAACCAGAAGCCGATTGTGCGTAAGGACGATCTGGTGAAGACGGGGCAGGTTCTGGCCGACGGCCCCTGCACGGAACTTGGCGAATTGGCTTTGGGACGAAACGTGCTGGTCGCGTTCATGCCCTGGCGCGGGTACAACTTCGAGGACGCGATTCTCGTTAGCGAGCGGCTGGTGAAGGACGATTACTACACGTCCATTCACATCGAAGAGTTCGAGGTAGAAGGGCGCGACACGAAGCTGGGTCCGGAAGAGATCACGCGCGACATCCCGAACATCGCGGAGAGCTTCCTGCGGAACCTTGATGAGAGCGGCATCATTCGTATCGGGGCTACGGTGCGACCGGGTGACATTCTGGTCGGGAAGGTAACGCCGAAGGGCGAAACACAGCTCACGCCGGAAGAGAAACTGCTGCGCGCGATTTTCGGCGAGAAGGCGGGCGATGTAAAGGATGCTTCGCTTTACTGCCCGCCGGGCATAACCGGCATCGTGGTCGACGCCAAGGTTTTCTCGCGAAAGGGCCAGGAGAAGGATGAGCGGGCGAAGTCAATCGAGTCAACGACGATTGCGCGCTTGCAGCGGAACTTGGATGACGAGAAACGTATCCTCTATGACGAGCGGGCGAAGCGGCTGAGTGACTTCCTGGACGGCAAGGAAGTCCAAGCGGATCTCCACGACGAGCGCACGAATAAGAGGCTGCTCGCCAAGGGCGATTTGCTGCGGCGAGACGTTTACGACGACCTCAGGGCGCGCGACCTCAAGCGTATGCGGATCAAGACCAAGGCGCCCGACATGAACGCCCGCATTGATGACATCGAGGAGATGACGGTTCGCCAGATCCAGGTGCTCGAAAAGCTGACCGACGAGCGCGTTGCGAAGCTGAAGAAGGGCGATGAGCTTTCACCGGGCGTAATCAAAATGGTGAAGGTATACATCGCCATGAAGCGCAAGCTTTCGGTAGGCGATAAGATGGCGGGACGCCACGGCAATAAGGGCGTGATCGCGCGCATCTTGCCCGACGAGGACATGCCCTTCCTTC
This sequence comes from Bryobacterales bacterium, assembly GCA_965206655.1. Lineage (GTDB taxonomy): Bacteria > Acidobacteriota > Terriglobia > Bryobacterales > UBA6623 > JAPPLB01. Next base: position 109,332 of record CBDBKC010000037.1, read on the forward strand.
CGGACGGCACGCCCGTTGAGATTGTTCTGAATCCGCTGGGCGTTCCATCGCGAATGAACGTCGGACAGATTCTGGAAACCCACCTTGGCTGGGCGGCCCAGGCCCTCGGCCTGAAATTCGCCTGTCCTGTTTTCGAGGGTCCCGGCGAGACGATGATTAAGAAGTATCTTAGGGATGCGGGCCTGCCCGAATCGGGCAAGGCGATCTTGCACGATGGGCTGACGGGTGAGGCGTTCGAAAACGAGGTCACAGTCGGCTACATATACATGTTGAAGCTTTCGCACCTCGTGGACGACAAGATTCACGCGCGTTCGATCGGACCGTACTCGCTCATCACGCAGCAGCCCTTGGGCGGTAAAGCTCAATTCGGCGGACAGCGGTTCGGCGAGATGGAGGTCTGGGCGCTCGAAGCATACGGTGCGGCGCACATCCTTCAGGAATTGCTGACCGCCAAGTCGGACGACGTCTACGGCCGCGCCAAAATCTACGAAGCCATCGTAAAGGGCGAAGCCGCGATGGAGCCGGGTATTCCCGAGTCGTTCAATGTGTTGATTCGCGAGTTGCAGTCGCTGTGCCTTGATGTCGAGTTGATCAAGAGACAACAAGATGTGATGGAAACCGCCCTGGCAGCGGACTGAATAGCAATATTGAATCGCCCTCGTTCTCGCGGGGGCGAGCTGTTGATGGACCCACGGAGGCCGCCTTGTTTCGATCCAGTCCTTATGATCGTGTCAGCCTGATTTCCGATTTCGACAGTATTCGCATTGCTCTGGCCTCGCCGGAGAAGATTCGAAGCTGGTCCCACGGAGAGGTCACGAAGCCGGAGACGATTAACTATCGGACCTTCAAGCCCGAGCGAGACGGGCTTTTCTGTGCGAAGATTTTCGGCCCCGTCACGGACTGGGAATGCCTGTGCGGTAAGTACAAGCGGATGAAGCACCGCGGCGTCATTTGCGACAAATGTGGCGTCGAAGTGACGTTGAGCCGTGTCCGTCGCGAGCGCATGGGACACATTGAGTTGGCGTCTCCGTGTTCGCATGTCTGGTTCTTCAAGGGATTGCCGTCGCGCATCGGCCAGCTACTCGATATCACGTTGCGTGAACTCGAGAGGGTTCTCTACTTCGAGGCATTCGTCGTCGTCCAGGCCGACGAGGGCATCGATCTGAATCAAGGCGACGTTCTCACTGACGAGAAGAAACGTCAGCTTGACCAAGACGCAGAGATGGCCGGCAAGTTCGTGGCCATGATGGGCGCCGAAGGTGTCAAGGAACTGCTCAAGAAGATCGATCTCAACCCCATGGCGGATGAACTTCGCGAGAAGATGAAAACCGAGACTTCCCTTCAGAAGAAACTCAAGTTCGCCCGCCGCCTCAAAGTCGTCGCATCGTTCCGCAGGTCGGGCAACAAGCCGGAATGGATGATCCTCGATGTGATTCCGGTTATCCCACCGGAACTGCGGCCGTTGGTGCCGCTCGATGGCGGCCGCTTTGCCACGTCCGATCTGAACGATCTGTATCGAAGGGTCATCAACCGCAACAACCGGCTCAAGAAGCTGATGGAATTGAGCGCTCCGGATGTGATCGTTCGGAATGAGAAGCGGATGTTGCAGGAAGCCGTCGACGCTTTGTTCGACAACGGCCGACGCGGGCACGTCCTGCGGGGCGCTAACAACCGCCCACTGAAGTCGCTCTCGGACACGTTGAAGGGCAAGCAGGGACGTTTCCGGCAGAACCTGCTCGGCAAGCGCGTCGATTATTCAGGGCGTTCGGTGATCGTTGTCGGTCCTGACCTGAAGTTGCACCAGTGCGGGTTGCCGAAGCAGATGGCGCTTGAGTTATTCAAGCCGTTCATCTATCAACGGCTCGAGCAGCGAGGGCACTGTACGACGATCAAGCAGGCGAAAGAACTCGTCGAACAACAGGACCCGGTGGTTTGGGACATTCTGGAAGAGGTGATTAAACACCACCCGATCCTGCTGAACCGTGCCCCGACGCTCCACCGCTTGGGTATCCAGGCATTTGAACCCGTTCTGGTCGAAGGCAAGGCGATCAAGATTCACCCCTTGGTTTGCACAGCGTTCAACGCTGACTTCGACGGCGACCAGATGGCCGTGCACGTTCCGCTCTCTCCCGAAGCGCAGATAGAAGCTGAAGTATTGATGTTGAGTTCGAACAACATTCTGTCTCCCGCGAACGGCGCTCCGATTACGACGCCAACGCAGGATATGGTGTTGGGCATTTACTACCTAACGAAGTCGAAGGCGAAGTCCAAAGGCGAGGGACGCACGTTCGCAAGCTCGGAAGAAGTGTTGCTTGCTCTTGAGATGGGCGAAGTCGCAACGCTCACCCCGATCAGACTGTACTATTCGGGTCCGGTCATTGATCTGGCCACGAGCTTTGACAACCAGAACGTGCTCCACTCCGAACCGGTTCAGTACAGCAAGCAGCACATGGAGACGACGGTCGGCCGGGTCATCTTCAACGATTGCATGCCGGCGGGAATGCCCTTCGTCAACGGCTTGATCAAGAAGAAGGGCCTGACGCAGTTGGTGCAGTATTGCTACTTGCGGTTCGGGCGGGCCGAGACGGTCGAGTTGATCGACGACCTGAAGAACTTGGGCTTCAACTATGCCACCAAGGCGGGGCTTTCGATCGGTATCGACGACATGCTCGTACCGGCCGAGAAGCAGCGCTTGGTCAAAGGCGCGCAGAAGGAAGTCATGGCGGTCGAGCAGCAGTATCTAGACGGCGCCATCACTCACGGTGAGCGATACAACAAGATCATCGAGATTTGGTCGAAGGTAACCGAACGCGTGTCGGACGAAATGTTCTCGGGCCTGGAATCGAGCGATGCCTCCGGGGCCGACATCAATCCCATTTACATCATGGCCGACTCCGGCGCTCGCGGATCGAAACAACAGATTCGTCAACTTTCCGGCATGCGCGGCCTGATGGCCAAGCCGAGCGGCGAGATCATCGAGACGCCGATCACCGCGAACTTCCGCGAAGGCCTGAACGTGCTGCAGTACTTCATCTCGACGCACGGGGCGCGGAAAGGCCTGGCTGACACGGCCCTTAAGACCGCGGACTCGGGTTATCTGACACGCCGCCTCGTCGACGTGGCCCAAGACGTCATCGTCATGGATCCGGACTGTGGAACGGGTGACGGCATCTACGTGGAGCCGATCGTCGAATCAGGCGAAGTGATCGAGCCGTTGCGTGACCGTATTGTGGGCCGGGTTGCCCAGGAAAAAATCAAGGATTACGAAGGCAACGTTATTCTCACAGTGAACCAGGAGATCTCTGAAGAGGTGGCGGGCGCCATTCAGGCCGCTGGCATCGAGAGGGTTAAGATTCGATCGGTGCTGACTTGCGAATCGGAACGCGGTGTTTGCCGCCTGTGTTACGGCCGCAACCTTGCGACGGGCCGTCTGGTGGAAGGCGGTGAGGCGGTCGGCGTGATCGCCGCGCAGTCGATCGGCGAACCAGGCACGCAATTGACGATGCGGACCTTCCACATCGGCGGCACCGCTTCGCGGATCAGTGAACAATCGACGCAGGACGCCAAGTCCGAGGGTTTCGCGAAGTTCGTCAGCATAGCCAACGTCCGCAACAAGGACGGGAACTTGATCGCGATGAACCGCAACGGCATTGTGGCCGTAGTGGATGACAAGGGACGTGAGAAGGAACGCTATCAGGTTGTTTACGGCGCCAAGCTGTGTATCGCCGATGGCGACCCGGTTTCGAGCAATCAGATCCTGCTGGAATGGGATCCGTATACCTTTTCGATCCTGACCGAGGTCAGCGGGCACTGCCACTTCATTGACCTGCAGGAGGGCGTTACGCTGCAGGAGCAGGTGGACGAAGTGACGGGCATGTCGCAGTGGGTTGTGACCGACTCGCCGGACGAGAAACGCCAGCCGCAGGTCGAGATTCGCGACGAAAAGGGCAAGATGCAACGCAAGTATCTCATCCCCACCAACGCTCACTTGATGGTGCGCGACGGCGACGAGATTCATGGCGGCGACGTGGTCGCGAAGATCCCCCGCGAGACCACAAAGACAAAAGACATCACCGGCGGTTTGCCGCGTGTCGTGGAGCTGTTTGAAGCGCGGCGTCCCAAGGAAACGGCCGTGATCTCAGAAATCGACGGCGCCGTCTGCTACGGCGAGATCGTAAAAGGCCAGCGCAAGATCTACGTCGTCGCGGACAACAACGAGGAGCGCGAGTATTCGCTGCCTCGCGGTGTTCACATCAACGTGCAGCAAGGTGAGAAGGTGAAAGCCGGCGAGCCGTTGATGGATGGTCCGCGCGACCCGCATGACATCCTGGCCGTGCTGGGCGAGAAAGAGTTGCAGAAGTATCTCGTCAACGAGATCCAGGAAGTCTACCGCTTGCAGGGTGTGAACATCAACGATAAGCATCTGGAAGTGATCGTGCGGCAGATGATGCGCTGGATCAAGGTCGAGGAAGTCAGTGATTCTGAATTCCTGCTTGAGGAAGTCGTCGATAAATTCCGGTTCCAGAAGACGAACGAGGGGTTGCGTGAGAAAGACCTCAAAGCCGCGATCGGGCGGCCGTTGCTGATGGGTATTACCAAGGCCTCTCTGGCGACGGACTCGTTTATTTCGGCGGCTTCGTTCCAGGAAACGACGCGCGTGCTCACCGAAGCTTCGATCAGCGGCAAGGTCGATTACTTGCGCGGCCTCAAGGAGAACGTTATCGTCGGTCGGCTCATTCCGGCGGGTACGGGCCTCGCTGTCCACCGAAAACTCAAGATCGAAGGCGAGGATGCGCCTGAGGAGATCATTCCGGAAGTCGAGTATCTCAGCGGCGTTCCGGGATTCGGCGAAGAGATGCCGATGGATTACCCGCCGGGGTTCTCTGAAGACGTGCCCTCCGAAGCACCCACGCCCAATAAGTAGTTTCTTCTTTCGCCCGCTGGAAGCGCTGCTGAACGGTGCTTTCAGCGGGCATCCTTCCTAACAGTCCGTCCCGTCGTCGCTGCGCTAGGATAAGTGGCGAATGGACTTCGCTGCGCACGTCAAGTCTTCCGTGGACATTGTCAATGTCGTGGGTGAGTCGGTTCGTCTCCGCAAGCAGGGCTCGGTTCGGTTTGTTGGTCTGTGTCCCTTCCACACCGAAAAAACTCCGTCGTTTTCTGTCCATCACGGCCTTCAAATCTTTAAGTGTTTCGGCTGCGGCAAGGGTGGTGACGTTTTCAACTTTGTGATGGAGACGCAGGGCCTGACGTTCTACGAGGCTCTGCGCTCACTCGCGGAGCGGCATGGCATCCCGATGCCGGCATCGGATGGCGGCTCATTCAACGATGCGGACAGCCGTTTGCGTGAGTCGCTGGACCGCATGCATGAGAATGCCCAGGCGTGGTTCCGCGAACAGATCAAAAGCCCGGCTGGGACTTGCGCCCGGGAGTACATTAAGGGTAGAGGTCTATCGCCGGCCGCTGAAGAGCGGTTTGGGCTTGGCTATGCCCCGGCCCGGGGCCTCGCCGCCGGTTTTGAGCGGGAAGGCTTTCGGCCCGAAGCCATGGAAGCTTCCGGGCTCGTAGGTAAGCGGACGGAAGGTGAGGGTTTCTACGATCGTTTTCGTGACCGCTTGATGTTCCCCCTGCACAATGAAAGAGGGAAGATTATCGCCTTCGCGGGACGCGCGCTCCGGGAAGGGCAGCAGGCGAAGTACCTCAACTCGCCGGAAACGGTGATCTATAGAAAACAGAATGTGCTTTATAACCTGCACCGGGCGCGGGAAGCGATGCGCCAGGAGCGTCTGGCGGTGCTGGTCGAAGGGTATATGGACGTGATTGGAGCGGACGAAGCTGGTGTGCGGAACGTGGTCGCGAGTTGCGGAACGGCTCTCACCGAACAGCACGCACGAACATTGCGCCGCCATGTGGACGCCGTAGTCGTCAACTTTGATCCGGATACCGCCGGGCAGGAAGCCGTTCACAGATCGATCGAGGTTTTGATTCGCGAAGGACTCTGGGTACGTGTCCTGCGATTGCCGAATGGACTTGATCCCTATGACTACTGCAAGCAAGAGGGCGGCGAATCCTACCGACTGAAGCTGGCCGAAGCTCCGAGCTATTTTGACTGGCTTGCCGACCACGCCCGCAAGCGCTTCGACACGAAAAGCGCCGAAGGTCAGTCGGCGGCGATTGAGTTCGTAGAGCCCAAGATCCGTTGGATGCCCAAAGGGTTTGAACGGGCTCTGAGGGCCGAGGATGTCGGGCATCGAATGGGCTTGGACCGTTTGCTCTTGAGCAAGTTCGTTCAGTTATTCGCGGAATCCACGAGCCGGGCGCGGAAGATTATCCATGAGACCCGGCTTAGCGAAAGCGAGCGGATTCTATTGCGACTGATGGCCGAATCGCCCGCGGCCCGCGGAGAGTTTCTCTCCGATGTAGTCAAGCTAGCCGCAAAGCAGGATCTGCCCAGCCGGAAGATGTTCGAGGCGATCGAGTCCGTGGAGGAACAGGATGGACAGTTTCAGTACGCGGCACTTGAGGGGCGACTCGATAGCGAGGACCGTCTTCTTTTCGACAAACTGCTTTTGGCGGGAGAAGGGCCGGAGCCTACCATTGAGACCGGGCGGAGCGCGGTGGATGCACTCCAGCGGGAAGTTTACAAGAGCGAGTATCAAGCGGTCCTGAATGAAATTGCGCGTGCGGAGAAATCAGGGGATAACGAGAAGCTGCTGGATCTGCTGCGCCGCAAGAAAGAGATGGCCGCACCGATTGTAGAGCGAGGGCATCGCGGAAGGGCGCCCGGCGCGGGCGCCTTCTAAAGTAGTGTTGGTCTTTTGTTGCCCTAACGCAGTTACCGGACGGTCTGCATTTTCCAATCCAAGAATGATCCTGAAATGAGGTTGGTCGAGGCTGGGACGAAATAGGGTGTGGAACCGTGTGGAACTCCTTTCCTTGGTGGTGGGAGGGGCAGGGTTGTGAAGCGCAGGCCCGGCTCGGCGGCGCGACCCGCCGGCGGTGCGGCGTGACGATCGCTCGAACTCACCACCGCGAGCGGCACGCGGCCAGGAGCTTTCTCTTGGCGGCCTGCATGCGCAGGGCGCATTCGGTGTCGCTGAAGCGCCGCGTTTGCTGCTCGAGGGCGGCGGCGCTGATACCTTCCTTTAAGTGGGTCTCCCACTGGTCGAGTGAAAGCAGCTTTTCGTAAGGTGTGCGGTAGTCGTCGAGCCGATAGTGGCGCCGCCGGCGTCCGTTGTCGGCCTGCTCGATGGTGGCAAACCCGCAGGGGCGATGGTGGTTCAAATAAGGGTTGAAATAGGCCGTGTAGAAACGTTGCAACTCGGCGGCATGCTGGGCCCCGATCGGCTCGTGTCCGATGTGCTTGCGCACGACTGCGCCATTCTTGCCCTCGACCAGCGCGTTGTCGGTCGTACGGTACGCCCGCGATTTGGTGAACTCGGCAACCAGCAGCTTGTTGAGCAAGGCGGCGACGCGCTTGTTGAGAAACTCCGAGCCGTTGTCGGAATGGAAACCACGAATGCGAAAGGGAAACTGGTGCAGGATGGCTTCCAAGACCGGCAGCAAATGAGCTTCCGAGATCGTCTCGCAACAGCCCACGATCTGCCACTGCGTGAGAGTATCGACAGCATTGATGTGATAGAGCCCCTTGCGGGTCTGGGTGTCGCCCTGATGCACCGTGTCGACACGCAGGTAGCCAGGTCGGCCGCGCGGGTCCGGACGCCTTCGCTCGCCGATCGCAACCACGCGGCTGCGCGTCTTGGTGAGATGAACATGATGACGGCGGTAGGTCGCGGTCTGCCGCAGATTGTAGATATGCGAGGCCGAGATCGAGGCCAGCCGCGCGTACTGGCTGCGGCCGTAGACGTGGTACTCGCGCCACAGGATGCGGCGCATCGCCGGTCCCGACAGCCCCTCGTGGGCGGCATCGGCGGCCGCCAGCAGGGCGATGTCCTCGGCCGTGTAGCGGCGCGCGAAGCGATGCCGGCGCGACATGGTCGGCTGGATCTTCCCCCGCTGCCGGTAGCGTCGGATCAGACGCGTGATCTGCGGCAGACTCAGGCCGCTGACCTTGACCAGGTAGCGCCGCACGACCCCTTTGTCTTTCTTGGACAGCCCCAGATAGCGCTGCCGGCGCAGCACGCCCTCGACGAAGCCGTAGATCTCGGCCCGGCTCGCGCCCGCAAAGCTGAGCCCGTCGCTGGCGGCCACAAACCGCCGCATCTGCTCCAGCGTGAGACTTTGAGCATTCTGCATGGTGACTTGCATTCACCTGCAATGTCGCCTGCTCCGACCGATGCATCTTCAGGATCATCTTGTATTGGAAACACTCCCCCTTTTCAGGATCATCTTGCATTGGACAACTCTCGGTCTGCGTAATTGATGTTACGCATTGTAGAATGATGGAGCCGTTGTTCGGGCACGAAACGTGGTGCCCGTCGCTCCGCGAATTAGGGTTGTGATTCGCGGCCGACACGATGAGGGGCTGACATCGGCGGGAGGTTGAGGGACAGCCTATAGGGGTGGCCGTGGCCCTTCGTAGGTGAAGATTGCACTTTACAGAGTAGTGGCCTTAAGGGCTATCGTCGTAAGAGGTCTCGGGTAGAGTAGTGAATCAAGAAACCGAAAAAGAGAAGCGCGCGGCCCAGCAAGTCGATCGACTTCTCAACGATGTCAGTTCCTCTGAGATGGAGGAGCTTGAGTCGTCCGACGACCAGAAAAATGGCGCTGCTAAGGGTTCCGAGGACCGCCCGGCCGAACTCGACCTCACGCCAAGCGCGAACGATAAGACCGCTGACCCGGTACGGGTCTACCTGCGAGAGATGGGTGCGGCGCCGCTGCTAACTCGTGAAGGTGAGGTCGAGATCGCCAAGCGGATCGAGCGTGGCCGTCTACGCGTCCAGAAGGAAGTATCGCGCTGCCCGGCCGTCGCGAAGGAACTCATTGTCCTAAGTCGACACGTGGCCGAACCCGAATTGTCGGTTCGTGAGATTGTCGCGCTGAATCTCGACGAGATCAGCGACGACTTGTTGGTGCAAAAGACCGAGGAGTTCTTGCGGGCGATACGGGATGTCTCGCGGGACTTGAACACGTGCGAGCAGTGCCGCGGCAGGTTGCGAGCCACATCCCGCTCACAAAAGCCGGCGGAATTCCGTCGGCTATCGATGCGGCTCGCCCGCGCTCGGATTCGTATTGCGCGTTTGCTGCGTGGGTTCGAACTCACACCCCAGGTTCATGAGCGGCTGGTCGGCTGTATTGAGGCCGTGGTCCAAGAGCTGAAGGCTATCGAGATGCCGCTGGCCCAGGCACAGCGTCAGCTTGAGCAGTCAGCCGCTGCGAACTCGGATGAGCGTCGAAGTCTACGCGCCCAAATTCGGGCGGCCCGGCGCCAGATTGCCTCGATCGAGGACGGCGTCGGGGCGACCTCGAGTGAGCTGCGGGCAACGCTGCAGTTGATCCGCGAAGGGGATCGGGTCTCGGAAGTGGCCAAGCGCGAACTGGTCGAGGCCAACCTACGGCTTGTTGTTTCCATAGCGAAGCGCTATGTCAACCGCGGCCTGCAGTTCCTTGATTTGATTCAAGAGGGCAACATCGGCCTGATGAAGGCTGTCGACAAGTTTGAGTACCAGCGTGGTTATAAGTTTTCGACCTATGCCACTTGGTGGATTCGTCAGGCAATCACGCGAGCTATCGCCGACCAGGCCCGAACGATTCGGATTCCGGTCCACATGATCGAGACGATCAACAAGGTCATCTGTGCATCTCGGCAGTTGGTTCAGGAACTGGGCCGTGAACCGACAAGCGAAGAGCTGGCGCAACACCTCGAACTTCCGGTGGCCAAGATTCGAAAGGTTCTGAAAGTAGCCCAGGAACCCATCTCGATCGAAACTCCCGTAGGTGAGGAAGAAGATTCTCACTTGGGTGACTTCATCGAGGATCAAGATCAGGTTTCACCCGCCGACGCCGTCATCAATCTGAACCTGCGGGCCCAGACGGCACAAGTACTTAAGAGCCTGACACCGCGCGAGGAAAAGGTCATCAAGATGCGATTCGGTCTGGATGACGGCAGCGAGCGCACGCTCGAAGAGGTCGGACAGAGCTTTGCGGTGACACGTGAGCGGATCCGGCAGATCGAAGCGAAAGCCTTGCGCAAACTGCGGCACCCTAGCCGTAGCGGACGCCTGCGGGCGTTCGTCGACCAGGACCGGCCCATCTAACGGCTGTCGGTAGTAGGTCCTCCCTCAGCCGCCGCTCTCTTGAAGATCAAGCAACCCAGCGGCGGTACTCGTAAGTTCAAATAATACGGTCGGCCGTGAGTCGACTCCTCCCGCGTCTCTAAACCTCCGCGGTTCCCGACGTTCCCCCCACCGTAGATCGCGGCGTCACTATTCAGGATCTCCCTCCAGTAGCCGCCATCGGGAACGCCGACTTGATATTCCTCGCGGGGGACCGGAGTGAAATTACACACCACGATCAACTCATCACCCGGCGTTTTTCCACGCCGCAAGAAACTGATCACGCTCGATTGGCTGTTGTTGCAATCAATCCATTCAAAGCCGTGTGAGTCAGAATCGATTTCAAAGAGCGCGCCTTCGGACCGATAGAAATGATTGAGATCTCGTACCCAGCGCTGCAAGCCCTGGTGCGGAGCCTTCTCGAGCAGGTGCCAATCCATGCTCTCCTCGTGTGTCCACTCGCGCCACTGTCCGAACTCGCTTCCCATGAAGAGCAACTTCTTGCCCGGATGCGTGAACATGTACCCGTAGAGGGCTCGCAGGTTCGCGAACTTCTGCCATTCGTCCCCCGGCATCTTGTCAAGCATGGCCTTCTTCATGTGAACCACTTCGTCATGCGAGAAGGGCAGGACGAAGTTTTCCGTGAAGGCGTAGAGTAGGCTGAAGGTGATCTTTTCATGGTGGTGCCGCCGATGGACGGGATCCCGCTCCATATAGCCGAGGATGTCGTTCATCCATCCCATATTCCATTTGTAGCCAAAGCCAAGTCCGCCCGTATCGGTAGGGTGGGACACCATCGGCCACGACGTCGATTCCTCTGCGACGGTCATCGTATCCGGGTGCTCGGCGTAGACGCGCTCGTTCAACCGGCGCAGAAAATCGACCGCTTCCAGGTTCTCTCTCCCGCCGTAACGATTCGGAATCCACTCGCCCTCTTTGCGCCCATAGTCGAGATAGAGCATTGATGCCACGGCGTCGACACGCAGTCCATCGATGTGATATCGGTCGAGCCAAAATAACGCGCTTCCGATCAGGAAATTATTGACTTCCGCCCGGCCGTAGTTGAAGATCAGCGTGTCCCAGTCGGGATGAAGGCCCTGCCTTTCATCGGCGTGTTCGTAAAGGTGCGTCCCGTCGAAGTAACCCAGGCCGTGTTCGTCTTTCGGGAAATGCGCCGGCACCCAATCGACCAGCACCCCGATCCCTGCTTGGTGCAACGTATCAATAAGGAACATGAACTCCTGCGGCGTACCGAACCGCGAGGTTGGCGCGTAGTAGCCGACCGTCTGATAGCCCCACGAAGCATCAAATGGATGCTCCGTCACCGGCATCAGCTCGACATGCGTGAATCCCATCTTGGCGACGTACTCGGCAAGCCGTGGCGCCACGTCCCGATACGTAAGCCAGCCGCCTTCGTCAGGCACCCTCATCCACGAGCCAAGATGCATCTCGTAGATCGAGATCGGGGCGTCGTGCGCATTCTTGGGGCCACGCGACGCCATCCACTCCGCATCGCGCCACTCGTACCCTCCCAGGTCCCAAACCTTCGATGCCGTGCGGGGCCGAATCTCCGCCGCGAAAGCGTAGGGGTCGGACTTCTCGACTTGATAGCCCCTTTCGCGCGAGCGGATGAAGTACTTGTAGAGCGTCCCCGACCCTACATCGGGAATGAATGTCTCCCAAACACCGGCCTCGGGCCGGTTGCGCATGGGGTGCGATTCCCGATTCCATCCGTTGAAGTCGCCGATCACCGCCACCGCCTCCGCGTTCGGCGCCCAAACCGCGAAGCGCGTCCCCTTCGTCCCGTCAACCTCCGTCAGGTGGGCGCCGAGCTTCTTGTAGTTGTCGTAGTGGGTCCCCTCGGCCAACAGGTGAAGATCGAACTCAGTGAGTGAGGGGCCATCCATAGGGGGATACAAAAGATCGGGCCTGTACTTCCGATCGTACCGGATAGACGCCGACCCCGGACTGGTATACGCGACGCGCGCGCGCCCAACCTGACCCCGCTCGCTACGACGACTTCATCCTGAGCCGACGCACTCGCCTGAGTAGCTCTGCAATCTCTCGCATCGCCTTGACTTCGTCCAAGCCGTAGCGCGCCCGTGGACGCCAGTTCGGTCTTTCAGCGACGGTTCCCGGCGTATTCTGGGCCGCCTGTTCCAGCCACAGGTCTTCCAGATTGATCAACATCATCGGCCCGGGCCGTGCCGCTAACTCCGCCAAACACCCCTCTAGAGTCTGCTGAAGCGTAGGATCATTGTTCGTAGCGAGGTCGCGCTCCAGCAAGTACCGGACCACCGCTTTCCTCACCGCGGCACGGCGCTTCCGGCCCTGTTGCGCTTCCTCGGGGGTGATCAGCCCCAGATCCTCTCGATCCGCAATATCCCTACCCTTCCAGAAGCCGGCGAAGGGCCGCATGTCGTGCGTATTCAGACTCGCCAGAGAGTCCTTCGGCGTCGGCCGGATGGCGGTACTTGCGTCCGAGCGGAACTGGAGCTGGGCCACATACATTCCGCTCACTGCGTGGTCTCTCATGTTTTCTCGCACGCGGTCCGGAACCGTGCCCAGATCCTCTCCGACAATCGCCGCTCCGTGCCGCTGGGACTCAATGGCCAACACCGCGTAGGACTCATCGGCGCGGTACCCCACGTACGCCCCCTGCGACGCCTCGAAGCCCGCCGGAACCCAGTACAGCCGGTGAAGGTTCATCACATGATCGATCCGTAGGACACGCGCGTACCGCATGTGATGACGCAAGCACTCGATGTAGTGACGGTATCCGTCCAGACGGATCTTCTCAGGGTGTACGGGGGCAAACCCCCAGTTCTGCCCCTTGGTAAAGAAACGGTCCGGGGGTGCGCCGCCCGCTACAGCGAGGGCGAAGGAATCAGGCTCGCGCCAGACATCAAATCCACCGCGATGGACTCCGAGCGGAAGATCGAGATAGAGGTCCGCGCTGCTGTCGTCCCGCGCTAGTTTCCCCAGTTGGCCGTCAGCCAGCCATTGGACGTAGAGGTGATAGCGGCGCGCTTGCTCATCATAGTCGCCGCCGGTGAGGTGGCCGTTACGCTGGCGTTCCGGCCAGGCAGGCCAGGTCTTGCCTCGGCGCTCGGTCGTCGCCCGGAACCGGGCGTAGGCTTGGAGGCTCGGCCGGGCTTCCACGTACGCCTGAAGGTCGTCTTCGCGTTGCGATGCAGCGTCTACAAGCGTTGAAGAAAGCACCTCAAGGACTCTTCTCTTTAAGGCTGCTTGACGCCGGTAATCGACGAGGGCGCCCGTGCGGAGAGCAGCGACTTCCGTCTGGAATGCGCTCGACGAAACCAACTCCTTTGCTTTGCTGGATTCCTCGAACTCGGGCGCGGCTGTCACGTCCAGAAACAGCTCGTTCCAAAACAGCCGGCTGACCGGGGCGTACGGCGACGGGTGGAACGGCTGATCGAGGAAGGCGGCGAGCAGCGGGAGCGTCCCGACTACCTGACCGCCCATCGATGCGGTCCACGCCGCCAGGTCGGCTAGATCTGTGAAATCGCCGGCGCCCCAGCTTCTCCTCGTGTGCAGCGCATAGGCCGGGAGGAAGAGTCCCCAACCCGACTTTGATATTTGTCCCAGTGGATGGGTCCGGCGGGGCGCCCGAAACACCCACGCATCCGACCTTCGCTGTTCCGTTCGAAGGTGCAGCCGGTGGTATCCGAGTGGAACGTCGCTCGGAAGAGTGAGTCTCTTGACGATGTAAGTTCGGCCTTTGACTTCGACAGAGCGTCGGGACGCAACGCCGTCGAGTCTAACGGTCCAAGCCTCTTGCGTTCCGTCCTCTTGTTCGATCTCGCACTCAAGCTGGCTCTCACCCGGATCAACTCGCACTACGAACGTGGGTTGATCGGAACTCCACGAAACGACAACGGGCTCGACGATTCGCGCCCACCGTTCGTGCTGCCGCGCGCGAATGGCGTCGGGCACATCGTCGAGCGACGCCAGAGGTGCGCCGAGCGATCGCAATACTGCACCGATCGCTTCCGGTTCAGTGCGGCGCAAGACGCCGAAGCCGTCTTTGAAAACTGTGCTGACACGATACAGACGGGCCAGCTTTCGCAGCGAATCGATCGCTTTGTCGCTCATGAACTCTCATCGGCGGAGCACCGATGTTCTGCCATGGTAGCTTGCCGGAACAGATCGAGTCCCATTCGGGGAGGCCGCAGCTTGGCTTCGCTTGGAATTTTGAAAGCTGGGCGAGCCGGAGGGGGAGTCGCGCGGACCGGGTGAGTTCGTTCCGTATTTTTTGACGTGGTCTTCGGTAGCCTGTCTTGGTGGAACTTGGTGCTGCCCCCGGCGGTGGGTTCGTTTGGTAACGGTAGAGTGGACTGCGCGCGGCATCCTCGCTTTACCAGGTACACCGATTTTTCCTCAGGGCCGTTCTTGTGGCTTGGTTTCGTATTTTTGAGATTTGGTCGAGTCGCCTTGCGGCTTCGGGCGTGGCTGGGTCCGTTTGGTAATTGGTGAGGCCGGGACGGTTGTTCGCGTTTTGTTTGATTCGAATGTCCCAAAATGTCCCACGGGGTTGGTTTTGAGACATCCCGTGGGCATCAAGGTTGGTGAGTGGTGCTGGGTGCGGCGGTGTAAGTGTTTTTGTTTGAGTCGGTTGAAGGTGGTTGGTTCGTTTGGTAAAGCGGTTGTTGGCGAGTTTGACTTGCCCCGGTTGGCCGCTCTTTTGGAACAGAATAGGACACTTTGAGGCCGTTGTTTGTGGTGTTCTTGGGCGGTGGGACTGAGGCTGAAGCCGGTTGAGATGTGGCTGTTGAGACGGGTTGGTTCCGGCGGGTTTGGACCGCTCCCTCAGGGGCTGTGAAAAAACTGGGGACAGTCCACGGCGCGCCGTTTGTGAGCGCAGCGAACAAAGCAGTTACGCGGGCGGCGCTTGGTACAGTCCCCGTTTGTTCACAGCCCGTCACGGTCACGCCTCCGTTTGGCGCGCATTATTTTCGGGTGTTCTTCTGGCTGTTGGCGGGAGTTGTGTCGATTCTCGTGCATTGCTTGTCTTCGTTCGCTGGAGCGGTTGGGTGTGGCCGGGCGTGAGCACCCCGGTAGAAGGATACACCATGGATGTTGATTTCTTGGCGGCCGGGCTGGTTATGTTGTTGATTTTATTGGTGGAGTGGGCTTGTGACTGGGTTGGGCCACGCCTGTACGCCAGCGGGTGGTGAAGTTCAGGCTCTGTCTTCTCTGAGGCTCCTCCGAGCCCCTGGAAGTAGTAGCCGTCACCAACTTTCACCATTGGCGGAAACCGGTCTCATGCTTGGGGTGCAGTCCATTGTGTTCCATTCTCAGCCCCTACGCTCTAGTTCTGACCGACGGGTTAGGAAGTGGGCGACTCCGCTGGGTCGGTATTGTCGGATGGCTCGGTGCTCGGTGCCCGCGATTTCGTACGGTTGCGCAAAGCACGGTTTGCCGCTCGCCGCACCCGGCTTGCCGCAACCTTAGCGTCGTCGCCGAAGACGACCTCGCGCTTGAGGACCTCGTCAGTCAGGACGGCTCGGAGTTCCTCTTCATTGAGCTTGGCACCGGGTGAGATGCGGCGAAGTTCTCGCCGCAAGACCCCAACTAGCGAGTCGCTCCGGAGCACGGCGGCGATCAGAAACGGGCTCGATGCGTCCTTCTGTTGTTGGAATTCCTGAATGGCCGATTTCGACACGCCTTCCCGTGTGAGTACGAACAGCCGCTCAATTACTTCTTTCGATCGCGGGGTGGCAGTAAGCAGATCGACATCGAAAACGAGGTCGGCTGAGACGGGCTGCTCGAACCGCATACGGTGTACTTGCCAAGTCCTCCCGTTCGTGAGGATGACCCAATCGACACCGTGCGTCGCCGCGTATTGGATGGCCTGGCGGAGGTGGGATTCGTTGAGCCTAATCCCGATCGCCTTTACTTCGATCAGATAGCGGACCTGAGTTCCGACCTTGACAGCGAGATCGCAATAGGTACCACGGATGGCGAACTCCGTCGTGATCTCGCTGTACTTATCGAATCCGAGGACTTCGCTCAGGAAATCGGCGATGATTACGACGGTGTCGGACTCATTGATGTCGCGGTCAAGTGCCTGCTGGAATACTTTTTGGTCACTACTGTCCGGCTGATAAGCGGTGGGCGGCCTGCAACTGGTTGTAGAAAAGTGGGTTAGGTGTTGTTTTTTCTTGCCGCGATTTGAGCGGCGGTGCGCCGTTTGAGCGTCATCCGTCCTGAGCCGACAATGGCTCATGAATCTGGGCCGCACCGTATTCGCGCAGTTGATCAGCTTTCTTCCGGATCGCGAGTTCCGGCGCTGTGTGGCCCGCTACGATGGCGACCGGGGCTCGCACAGCTTCTCCTGCTGGGATCAGTTCCTCTCGATGTCCTTCGCCCAGTTGACCTACCGCGAAAGCCTCCGCGATATCGAAGCGTGCCTGCGTTCGCTTGGCGGCAAGCTCTACCACATGGGATTCCGCGGCAACGTCGCGCGCTCGACACTGGCCGACGCTAACGAGTCGCGCGACTGGCGGATCTATGCCGATTTCGCTCAGGCCTTGATTCGCATCGCGCGGCCCTTGTATGCCCGCGATCCGATCGGCGTGGATCTCAATCAAAGTCTCTACGCTCTGGACTCGACCACCATCGACCTGTGCCTCTCGCTGTTCCCGTGGGCCAAGTTCCGCCGGCGCAAGGCCGCCGTGAAGATGCACACGCTGTTGGACCTGCACGGTAACATCCCCACGTTTATCCGCATTACCGACGGCAAAACGCACGACGTCAACATCCTCGACGAGTTCCTACCCGAGCCCGGCGCCTTCTACGTTATGGATCGGGCCTACGTGGATTTCGAACGCCTCTTCGTGTTCACCCTCTGCTCGTCGTTCTTCGTCGTGCGAACCAAGAAGAACATCTTGCTCCAACGGCGCTACTCGCATCCCGTCGACAAATCTACGGGCGTGCGCTCGGATCAGACCGTCATACTGACTGCCATCGAATCGGCCAAAGTCTATCCGGACCCGTTGAGGCGCGTCAGCTACGTCGACGCCGCGACGAACAAGCGGCTGAAGTTCCTGACCAACAACTTCGCGCTCCCGGCACTGACCATCGCCGAGATCTACCGTTCGCGCTGGCAGGTGGAGCTGTTCTTCAAGTGGGTCAAGCAGCACTTGCGGATCAAGAAGTTCTACGCCGCCAGCGAGAACGCCGTGAAGACCCAGATTTGGATCGCCGTCTCGGTGTACGTGCTGGTGGCGATCGTGCGGAAGAGGTTGGGCCTGGAGGCGAGTCTCTACCAAATCCTACAGATTCTCAGCGTTACCCTATTTGAGAAAACGCCCATTTTACAGGCCTTGCAGCCATCAGACTCCCATGAAAACTTACTCGATCACCCCAACCAGCTGATTCTATTCGACTTCTAACCGGACAGTAGTGCTTTTTGGTATTTACGAAGGCCAGCGGAGATGCGAGTGGCAATGCGAGTGGGGATTTTAACAGCCATCTAAGCCTCTAGTGGAAATGATGGTGGAATTTCAGGGGACGGGGCGAGTCTAGCGCGTTGGTTCAAATGAGGCAAGCAGACCCTCGGACCGGTTGCTGTCTCTTCCGGCTTCCATGAGGACGACACCGAATGTCAAGCGAGAGAGTTTGCTTGGCGGAGGATGTTCGCCATTGGGCCGGGGGCTGAAGCCGTGGCTATTTCTGTTTGGGCACCGTTGGAGCCTGATTCATTCTGTTGGGGGCATGGCATAGCAGGCGCAAAACGCTTAGCCTAGTTATAGCGAAGACCCCTGGACTGGCTGCGTGGGTCGGGATTGGCGAAGGGTTGGGTGGTTTTGTTGTTCGGTGCGAGTTTGCACCGCTTGCTTTGCGCGCGGCTCGGCTTGGGGATGGGCGGTGGTGTCGGGGGGTGCGGGGTTGACAGGTTTTCCGCGCCTGGCGGTGCGGGCCGGCCCATTTGCATGTGCCGCTCCGTTGTTGCGGTAAAATCTCCGCATCGCCTCTGGGCGGCCCATGGCACAACGCGTCTCGCTTTTTGTCACTTGTTTGGTTGACCAGCTTTTTCCTCGTGTGGGGCTTGCCATGGCTGACGTGCTGGAACGCGTCGGCTATGAATGCGAGTTCCGAGAAGACCAGACTTGCTGCGGGCAGCCGGCCTTTAATTCCGGTTTCACGGCTGAGGCAGAGGGCGTTGCACGACACTTCCTGAAGACTTTCGAAGGGGCCGAGTATGTTGTGGTTCCGTCGGGCTCTTGCAGCGCGATGATTCGGCATCATTTCGGGGACCTGTTTTCGAAAGACACCGCTGCGCGGAAGGTGGCGGCTGAGGTGGGTGGCCGGGTTTACGAGTTCAGCGAGTTCTTGACGGCTATCGCTAAGGTGGACGACGTGGGGGCGCGGTACGAGAATGTTGTGACGTACCACGATTCGTGCCATGCGCTACGGGAGCTGGCGATCAAATCGCAGCCGCGGCGGTTGCTCGACAAGGTGCGGGGGCTTGAGATTCGCGAGATGGCGCCCGCCGAAGAGTGCTGCGGTTTCGGGGGAACGTTCTCGGTGAAGATGAGCGAGTTGTCGAGCGACATGCTGGACGGAAAGATTCAGTCGATCGTGGCCACGGGAGCCCGGAACGTCGTCTCGATCGACCCGAGTTGCCTGATGCACATCGAGGGCGGGCTTCGCCGCCGCGGACTTCCGATCCGCGCGCTTCATCTAGCTGAGGTGTTGGCCAAGACCTGACGATGGCGACGGCATTCCAACAAGAGATTCACGTCGCACTGAGCGACATCAAGTTGCAGGGCGCGATTCAGAGCGCTACGGCGCGATTCGGGGAGACGCGGCGGGAGGCGGTCGCTTTCGAGGTCTTGCCCGAGTATCAAGAGCTGCGCGATCACGCCGCCCGCGTGAAACAGCACACGTTGAATCACCTGGACCACTATCTGGAAACCGTGGAGGCGCGCGTTCAAGAGCGGGGCGGACACGTGGTTTGGTGTTCGGACGCCGAGGCAGCGGTGGAGGCGGTGGTTTCGATCGCGCGCGAGCACAACGTCAAGCTGGCCGTGAAGTCGAAGTCGATGACTACCGAGGAAATCCACCTGAATGAGGCTCTGGAGGAAAACGGAATCGAGCCGGTGGAGACGGACCTGGGCGAGTACATCATGCAGCTCGCGCGGGAGCGGCCGTACCACATCGTCGCGCCGGCTTTGCATAAGACACGCGGCGATGTGGCGGATCTGTTTGTCGAACGGTTGGGTGTTGAGCGGACGGAGGAGCCGGAAGAGTTGACGCAGATCGCACGCCGGATTCTGCGGGAGAAGTTCTTGAACGCCGACATGGGCATCAGCGGCGCCAACTTCGTGATTGCGGAGAGTGGCGCGGTGGTGCTGGTCGAGAACGAGGGTAATATCCGGATGACGACGTCGGCGCCGCAGGTGCATGTGGCGGTGGCGGGGATCGAGAAGCTGATTCCTCGGGCCGCGGACTTGGCGGTCTTCCTGAAGCTACTCGGCCGTAGCGGCTCGGGCCAGCCGATCACGAGCTACACGTCGTTTCTTTCGGGGCCGCGGCGGGCGGGCGAGATCAACGGACCGGACGCGTTCTATCTGCTGCTGCTAGACAACGGCCGGACTAAGGTACTGGCTGACGAGGAAAAGCGGGAGACGTTGCATTGCATTCGGTGTGGGGCGTGTTCGAATGTGTGTCCGGTGTACCGGCGGATCGGAGGGCATAGTTACCCGGGGACTTATTCGGGGCCGATCGGCGCGATTCTTACGCCGCAGTTCGCGGGGGTAGGGCACGAGCCGGAGTTGCCGTTCGCGTCGAGTCTGTGCGGGGCGTGCGGCGAGGTGTGTCCGGTCAAGATCGACATCCCGCGCATGCTGCTGGCGCTGCGGCGCGACGTCAAACGGGGAGAAGCACGGGAGAACCGCTGGTTGCCGGAGAAGATCGCCTTTCAAGGCTGGAGCTGGGTGATGCGGCATCCCTGGGTATTCGAAAGAGCAGGATTGTTGGCGCAGGCGTTCCTGCCGCCTCAGGGAGGAGATGCTTGGATTCGCTCGGGGCCGGGTCCGCTCCGGGCGTGGACGGATACGCGCGATTTCCCACCGCAAGCCGCGCGGAGCTTTCGGCGGCAATGGCGCGAGCGTAAGGCTCAGGTCCGCGAAGGCTCGGGCGCGTAGCTGGAAACATGCCGGATCGAGAACAAATTCTGAGCAGAGTGCGTTCGGCACTGGGTCGTAGCGCCGGACAGGCGGCTGCCGTCGCACCGCCGCCCCGTCTTGTGGTCCCAACGTGGGATCGAGAAGAAGGGATTCGGCGTTTCAGCGAAAACTTTCGCGGCGAGACGTTCGTTGCCGCTAACGGCGAAGAGGCTCGGCAGTTCGTTGCTTCCAAGATGGAAGGCCTGACAGCGGTTGCTTCGAACAGCCCCGTCTTGCGCGAACTTGGTCTGACCGGGCTTCCCGATGTTCAGACTGGTTTCGCGGACCGTGAGGCGTTGCGCTCGGCATGTGTCTCGGCCGGGGTGGGTCTCACAGGCGCGGCGTACGCGGTTGCGGATCCGGGGGCGCTCGTTGTGCTGGCGGGTGAGGAAGAGGAGCGGCTGATCTCGCTGGTCCCGCCGCGGCATGTGGCGGTGGTCTCCGCGGATCGGGTCCTTACGAGTCTCGATGAACTCTTCACAGTTGTTCCTGACCCGGCGCTGGAGAGTAGCTCGATGGTTCTGATCGGCGGGCCGAGCCGGACGGGCGATATAGAGATGTGCCTCACACTGGGGGTACACGGCCCGCGTGAGGTTTATGTTGTGATTGTTTGAGTAGGTTCGAGGATAACCGCCGACGGGACGTCAGCACGGATCCGGTCGCGGAGTCTTCCAACGAAAGACCGAGCTTTGGCAACGGCCATCAACGCAAGCTCACGCTTGCGGCTCTGAGAGGCTACTGGGACTGCCACGGCTCGTAATGACGACATTTAGACAACTCCGTTACCTCGTCTGCCTGGCTGTCCTCGGCGCGGTCTTCTTTGGGGCCAGCGGCCGCCTTTCGGCAGCTTCTGACGATCACGGTTTACGGAGCGGAACTTATCGGGGGCGGATTCTGACGGAGCGGTTTCTGCACGAGCAGTCGCGTGCTCGGCGATCGAAGGCGAAGGCATCTTCCGAGACCCCGGCGGTGTTGCGGGAGGACGTGGGGAACATCGCGGTCATCGATAGCTTGGGTGGAGTTGTCATCGAGCCCAATGCCTTTGATCTCGCCAACCTCGCTGTCAGTTTCACGCCGACCGATGGGGAGTACACGTCGAGCGTTGCCGCAACGGGTTTTCAGGAACAGGCGCGGGATGATGGGACGCCTGTTCAGCTCGGCGACGACGATGCGCAGCCGGTCCTGTTGCCGTTCAGCTTCCCCTACTTCGGACGGGAACGTACGCAGGCGTTCGTGCACTCGGACGGCAATGTGACGTTCGAGGAAGCGGAAACGTCGAGCACGAGCCGTTCGCTGTCTCGGGCGGCGAGTGGTCCGCCACGAATCGCACCGTTGTTCAGTGATCTCGACCCAAGCCGGGTGACAGCTCCGATCAGCGCCTACTCGACAGCCGACCGGTTCATCGTGACGTGGGATGCCGTGCCGATTTTCACGTCCGGTGCGATCGGCGTGCGCCAGACGTTTCAGCTTGTACTCCACCGCGACGGGCGCATCGACTTCCACTACAGGTCGATCTTGCTGAGCGACGCCGTTGTTGGGATCATGCCGGGGCGGCTCGAAGGGAGCACGGCGGCTATCGATCTCTCTGAGGGCACGGACGAGCCGGCTGGCGGGGCTCTCGCTGAAATCTTCTCGAGCAGCCGCAGTCTGGATACTTTCGCGGCGGGTCAGAAGTTCTATCAGAACCACGACGACGCTTATGATTTCCTCGTTGTCTTCAACTCGTTGGGCTTGGGCGTCGGCGGCAGTGCGTTTGCGTTCGAATTGAATGTGCGAAACGAGGTGTTGGGGATCGGGGACTTGCTTGGGGGAAGCGCTGTTGTCGATTTCGGGCTACAGTTTGGCTCCGAGCGGCGTCTGCAGAGCTTCATGAACATGGGGCCGCTTACGAATTACCCCTCGGACGCTACCGCGCGGATTCTGGCGCTCGGTGAGAACAGCACCCTTTCGGTTCTCAGCCATGAGGCCGGCCATCGTTTTCTCGCGTATGTTGATTTCATTGACCCTGTGACGGGGCTGCCTTCCCCAGCGCTCCTGGGACGCCAGGGGGCTCACTGGAGCTTCTTTTTCAACTCCGACGCCTCGGTTCTCGAAGGGAACCGTATTGATGACCGCGCGATGCTGACACCGCGTTTTCTCACGGCGGCGACGGTTGAGCACTTCAGCGATCTGGATCAATACCTGATGGGTTTGCGGTTCGCCGATGAGGTCGCGCCCACATTCCTTGTTGATCAGCCCAGCAATTTTCAGCAGGGGACGCGCTCGGCTTCGAGCGCTCCGCAGACCGGCATCAGCTTCGATGGCGACCGCAAGGAGGTTTCCGTTGAGATGGTGATCGCTGCGGAGGGCGAGCGGGTCCCCGACGCGTCCGTTGCGCAGCGTGACTTCAACTTCGCGTTCATCCTGCTAGTCGATGCGGGGGCTGAGCCGTCGGTCACCGACCTTCAGAAACTCGACGGCATTCGCGCGGCATGGGAGCAGTTTTTCGAGGAGGCCGCCGACCTCCGAACCGATGCGCACACAGAGTTGGTCAAGGAACTACGTCTTTCTACTTTTCCGGCGTCGGGGCTGATTGTGGGATCGCCCAGCACGGCGACGGTGGAGATTGCGGAGCCACTCCCGGCGGATCTCGACGTTATGCTCACGTCCGACAACGGTGGCGTTACTTTTCTGCCTGTTGTGACGATTCCGGCCGGCTCGACGAATGCGGCTTTTGCGATTGAAGGTGTTACGGCGGGCGTGACGCGCTTTTCCGCGGTGGCGGCGGCACCGGGTTTCGACACGGCACGCACTTTGATCGATGTCAGAGAAGAAGCGAGCGGGCTGCGACTTCGCATTGTTTCCGGCGCTAATCAGAAGGGAGGCCTGGGCGGGATTTTGTCAGAGCCGGTGGTGCTGCGGGTGAGCGACGCGAACGATCTGCCTTACCCCGGCTTGGCGGTTAACCTCACCGCTAGCGGTGATGGGGTCGCCGCGCCCATGCCAAGCGTAACCGACGCGCGAGGTGAGATTCGAGTGTCTTGGAGGCTGGCATCAGCCGGCGAGACGAACACGCTGATCGTGCGGCTCGCCGACGCGGCTTTGGTCCGGGCGGTTGTGGTGGCTCAGTCAATCGGCCCGATTCCAGTGTTCACACAGGATGCGGTGGTGGGGGCGGCTGGGTTCAACCTGGGGCCCTCGGCTGCCAATATGGCGCTACCCGGAGGCGGGATCGTGACGGTTTTCGGGATTGGTCTGGCGGTGGATACAGCGTCCGCGACTGCGTTTCCGTTGCCGACAGGCCTAGCCGGCACCGTGGTTACCGTGAACGGCGTACGAGCTTTGCTGCTCTATGTGTCGCCCAAACAGATCAACTTGCTCATCCCGTTTGGGATCGAAGGGGACGAGGCGGAAATCGTAATAACGACACCGGCGGGAACCAGTGAGGCCATCGTGGTCGCGCTGGGGGAAGTACAGCCGGGAATTTTCTTTGATCCCGAGACAGGGCTGGGAGCGATGCGCAATGCGGCAAACGGCGTCTCGCTGTGGGAGCAACCGCTTCCCGTCGGCGCGGCGGCAGCGGTGTTTTGCGCCGGTTTGGGGCCGGTCGCACCGGCGGTGAGTACAGCCTTCCCTGCGCCGTCTAATCCGCTGTCGGAGACCGTACTGCCGGTCGAAGCGGAGATCAACGGACAGTCTGTGACGGTGCTTTTCAGCGGTCTGGCGCCGGGATTCGCGGGGCTTTATCAGGTCAATATCGTGCTGCCCCCGGATCTGACCCCGGGGCGCTATGTGCTTGTGATCCGGGTGGGTGGGCTCACGAGCAACGAAGTGTTCGTTGATGTCGAGTAAGGGTTAGCGGGACTCGGACAGGGTTGGATGCTCAACCGGGAGGTCGGATTCGTCAGCGGGAGCCTCTTGCCGCAGGGAAGGTTTGCACCGCTCCCTTTGGTCTTGGTCGCGGCTCGGCTAGAAGGTGGTTGCCGGGTGGGGGAGGATTGAGGCCGACAAATGTAGTTACGAGTTAGCGGCGACGGCCCTTGCCGGTTTCAGGGGCTCGGGCTTGGTTGACGCGCAGCACTTTGTCGCCGATGGGCGCGCGGTTGAAGCGCTTGATGGTGGCCTGAACGTCCTCGTCGGTGGCTGCTTCGATGAAAGCGAATCCTTTTGATTCCTGTGTCTCGAAGTCGCGGATCACCTTGACTTCGTCGAAGACGATTCCTTCGTTGTTTAGCCAACCTTCAATTTCGTCGCCTGAAACCCAGCTCGGAAGATTCCCCATGAAAACGGTGTTGGACATGACCGACGTATCCCGGGAAAGGGTATGTTCTCGACGTGGCTATTATTTCAGTACACCGTGCCGAAAGCAATGCCCGTCCGGGAACCTTTGTCGTCATGAAGAGCTTCTCAGTCGCTTCACGCATTCAGCGGAAGTGCGGACCCGCCGGCCAGGCTGCCGGCGAGTTTTGTTGACACTCAATTGAGCCCTGTGATAACACTTAGGTTCGCTTCCTGAGGGAGCGCCCTCCGTTGTCTCTTCCACAGGCTTCGGGACCCGCATAAGATGGACGAAGAGAAGAAGCCCGAGGGTGAAGCTCCACCCGAAATAGACCAGCCTAAGTCGGAGCCGGCCGCGGCGCCGGTAGAGAGTGCTGCTCCGGCCGAGGCTGAGTCCGCGGAGGCGGCGAAACCTGTCGCGCCCGCCGGTGACGTGCCTGCGGCCCCACCCGCCGAGAAGCCCGTGGCGGCCCCACCCGCCGCCGAGGCCAAACCTGTGGCTGAGAAGCCCGCGGCGAAGCCGGCAGCCGCGAAGCCACCGCCCAAGAAGGTTCCGACCGAGATGGAAGTCGAGCCCTGGGAAGGCCCGCTCGTCGATTCACTCAAGGCGCGTTTCGCGGAAGAGATCAAGCAGTTCACCAGCTACCGCGGCCAGAATTTCTTGGTTAGCGATGCCCCCTCGGTGATTCCCATCCTCGAGTTCCTGAAGTTGGAAGAGGACTTCGACTACCTCGTCGATATCACGGCGGTGGACTATCCGGAAAAGGAAAAGCGCTTCGAGGTGGTGTGGATTCTCTACTCGTTCGAGAAGAACGTTCGGGTGCGAGTCAAGACATCGCTAGCGGATGGCGAGAAGCCCTTAACGGCCTGCACGGTATACAAAGCGGCGGACTGGCTCGAGCGGGAAGTATTCGACATGTTCGGCGTTGAGTTCGAGGGGCATCCGAACATGACGCGGATTCTGCTTCCGGAAGACTGGAAGGGGTATCCGCTGCGTAAGGAATACTCCATCATCCAGCAGGACGAGGATTGGGTCCGCGAGAATCTTCAGATCGAGAGCGGTCAGTAATGGCGACACAGGCAACGTTCCTCGACACGAATGAGTTGGTCCTCAACATGGGGCCGCAGCACCCGTCGACACATGGCGTGCTACGGGTCATCCTGAAGCTCGACGGCGAGAGGGTGTTGGGCACAGAGTGTGTGATCGGTTATCTGCACCGCGGTGTCGAAAAGATTGCGGAGAACCGGACTTATCAGCAGTTCGCGCCATACGTCGACCGGATGGACTATGTCGCCGCAGTCTCGAACGGACTTGGTTACTGCATGGCGGTGGAAGTGCTGGGCGGAGTCGAAGTGCCCGAGCGCGCTCAGTGTGTCCGGGTCATCCTGACGGAGCTGAACCGTATTGCGAGCCATCTGCTTTGGCTCGGTACCCATGCTCTGGACATCGGCGCTATGACGCCCGTGTTCTACTGCTTCCGCGAACGCGAGGAAGTGCTCAAGATCTTTGAGAAATACTGTGGCGCCCGGCTGACGACGCATTCGTTCCGCATCGGCGGCCTTCAGTACGAAACGTATGACACGTTTGAGAAGGACTGCCAAGCGTTCTGCGATTGGTTCGAAAAGAAGGTCGACGAATACGAAGAACTGCTGACGACGAATCGCATTTGGATCGGACGGACGAAGGGTGTCGGGATTCTGGATGCCGAGGCCTGCAAGGCGTACGGCGTCACCGGTCCGGTACTTCGCGCCGCGGGCGTCGAGTGGGATTTGCGTAAGGCGCAGCCCTATTGCGGTTACGAAAAGTACGACTTCGACATCCCGACCTGCCAGAACGGCGATACCTACGACAGATATCTTGTGCGCATGCAGGAGTTCCGGCAGTCGGCGCGCATCATTCGCCAGGCGGTGGACAGCCTGCCGAGCGGCCCGATCAAGGGCAAGGTTTCGAAAGTCTTCAAACCGCCGATCGGTGAAGCGTACGTTTCGATCGAGGCGCCAAAGGGTGAACTGGGCTACTACATCGTTTCCGACGGATCGACGCAGCCCTACCGTATACGCGTACGCCCCCCTTCGTTCGTGAACCTTCAGGCGCTTGACGAAATGTGTCGCGGTGCGTTGATCGCCGACGTGGTTGCGATTATCGGTACGATTGATATCGTGCTGGGCGAGGTCGACCGCTGAGGCTCGGGCGAGACAACTCCGATGGAAGAGATCCTCAATAACCCGTATGTATTTCCGGTCATCGCGACGATGTTGATCATCGCGCTGTTTCCGCTGGTCGCAGGCTACATTGTGCTGGCTGAGCGCAAAGTGCTGGCGGATTTCCAGGTACGCCTGGGGCCGATGCGTGTTGGGCCGTACGGGTTCCTACAGCCGCTCGCTGATGCTTTAAAGCTGCTGTTGAAAGAGGACATCATTCCGGCGGCGGCGGACAAGTGGATCTTCTGGGGCGCACCGGTCCTCTCGACGTTCACTGCGCTGACGGCTTTCGCCGTGATGCCGTTCAGCGACAAGTTTTACGTTGCGGACGTCAACATTGGAATCCTGTTCATCCTGGCGATGTCGTCGATCGGAATCCTGGGGTTGATCTTGGGTGGTTGGTCGTCGAACAGCAAATACTCGCTGCTCGGCGCGCTGCGTTCGGCGGCGCAGATGGTGAGTTACGAGGTGCCGCTGGGATTCGCGATCGTCACCGCACTCATGGTGGCTGAGACGCTGAGCATGCAGGGCATTGTGCAGACGCAGTACGACAAGGGCATCTGGATCGCATTTTCGAACTATGGCCTGATGCTGGTGCCGACCGTGCTGTTCATCATCGCCGGGGTCGCGGAGACGAACCGAGCGCCGTTTGACCTGCCGGAAGCGGAGTCGGAGATCGTTGCGGGGTTCCATACCGAGTACAGCGGCTTTCGATTCGCGCTCTACTTCCTGGCCGAGTATGCGAGCATCTTTGTTCTCTGCGGGGTGGCGGTGACGGTCTTCTTCGGCGGGTGGCTGCGGCCGTTCGCGAACGTGGCGTTTCTGGAAGTGCCTCTGAACATCGTCTTTCCGATTTTGTTGTTTGCCCTGATCGGTGGCGGCTGCGCGGTCGGTACGATGCGGGTGTCGCTGGGTTACGAGAAGGGGATCATGGCCGTGCTGACGCTCGGGATGTTCCTTGTCGCGGGGCTGTTCGCGATCCCGGCCATCAACGAGTTGATCATCGGCTTCTTCTGGTTCCTGTTCAAGGTTCTCGTTCTTATCTATATGTTCATTTGGTTCCGCGGAACTTTTCCGCGCTTCCGTTACGACCAGTTGATGCAGGTGGGCTGGAAATACTTGATCCCCATTAGCATGGGGTCTCTGATTGTCAACGGCGTCGTATTATTGTTGACTTCGTGAATGCGGGGGATAATGGAGACATGAAGCAGTTTCTGAAGACTATCTTTCTCGTCGACCTGCTGCAAGGGCTGTGCGTGACGTTTCGGAATCAGAAACCTTCGCTGATTTACACCGAGCAGTACCCGAAAGAGCGGCCTTCCGTGGCCGAGCGGTATCGTGGCGCGCCGCGTTTGAACGTCCATCCGGACACGAACGAGACGCTCTGCATCGCGTGCAACCTGTGTGCGTTAGCCTGTCCTGAGGAATTGATCGTCGTGGGCGCTGAGCGTAACAAGGAAACTCGGCGCAAGGAATTGACTACGTTTATCTACGACACCTCGCGCTGCATGTTTTGCGGTCTGTGCGAGGATGCCTGTCCGGTGGACGCGCTTGAGCTAACTCAGGATTTCGAGTTGGCCTCTTACACTCGGGATGGCGCGATCTGGGATCGCCAGATGCTCGAAGAGGGCCCCCTCCCCACGGAGTACAAGCACTAGGTTTGAAGATCGTGTCGGTTTGTTGAGGCGGCGAAGTTTCCAGCCCGTCGGCGTTGGGTTTTGATGTATCCTGGGTAACTTGTTTTTCGAGACGCCGCACAGCGTCGATTCATTCATGCATCTCGACAGCATTCTCTTTTATCTGTTCGCTACACAGATTCTGTTCAGCGCGTTGATGACCATCACGCGCCGGAACGTTGTGCATTCAGCAGTCTGGCTGATTAGCACGCTGGTCGGCGTGGCGGGCATCTACCTGCTTCAAGGCGCCGAATTCCTTGCGGGCGTGCAGGTGATCGTCTACATCGGCGGGATCATGGTGCTGTTTCTGTTCGTGATCATGCTGGTACCGGTGAGTGAGGAGAGCAAGCAGCGCCGGTTCGGTTCGCAGAAGTGGGTGGTGTTGATCGCCGCCGTGCTGCTCGCGGGTGAGCTGGGCTACTTTTTCTCAAAGGGCGCCGCGGAGTTCCAGATGGGCGAACCCTCGGCCCCGCCGGAGATCGGTGTTGTGACGACGAACTCCGAGCAGGTGGGCCAGGTCTTGTTTTCCGAATACTTGCTGCCGTTCGAGCTAGCTTCGATATTGTTGCTTGTCGCGATGATCGGGGCGGTTGTCATGGCGAAAGCGAGGCCGCGAGCCGAATGATGCCCGTAACGACAGCACACTATCTGGTGCTCAGCATGGCGCTCTTGATCATTGGCACGGTCGGTGTCCTGACGCGGCGCAACATCATCGTGATCTTGATGTCGATTGAGTTGATCCTCAATGCCGTGAACATCAACCTGGTGGCGTTTTCCGACTATCTGCAGAACGTCAACGGCCAGGTGTTCACGATTTTCGTGATCACGGATGCGGCGGCCGAGGCCGCGGTGGGTCTGGGGATCTTAATCGCATTGTTCCGAAATAAGGAGACCGTCCATGCGGATGAGATCGACATCTTGCGGTGGTAGTGTCTCGAAGAGTTTGAAGCAAAAGTAAAGACGAATGTTTTTCCTCGATAGCATCTGGCTGATTCCCATGTTCCCGCTTGTTGGAGCGGCGTTGATGCTGTTCTTCGGGCAGCGGCTGGATCCGCAGAATGCGCATGGGCATGACGGGCACGGAGAACACCACGACTCGCCGGGCAAGAAGCTGATCAACTTGATTTGTCCGGGGATGGTGCTGCTTTCGTTCATCTTCTCGGCGGGCGCGATCGTGCAGTTACAAGGCGTTGAAGGGCACGCGCACGAGGTGGTCAAGTTTACGTGGTTGGCGGGCCTCCCGACCGCCATGTCATCGGGCACGCTGGTTGACTTTACCGCTGAGTGGGGTTACCTGCTCGATCCGCTGAGCAGCGTGATGATCCTCGTCGTGACGGGCGTTGGTTTTCTGATCCATGTCTACTCGATCGGATACATGGCGCACGATGGTGGTTACTACCGCTTCTTCGGCTACCTGAATCTGTTCATCTTCTTCATGCTCACGCTGGTGCTGGCGAACAACTACCTGTTGCTGTTCGTCGGGTGGGAGGGAGTTGGTCTGTGCAGCTATCTGCTGATCGGTTTCTATTTCCACAAACAGTCGGCCTCGAACGCGGCGAACAAAGCGTTTCTCGTCAACCGCATCGGTGACGCGGCATTTGTATTGGGGATGCTGCTGATGTTCTCGACGCTGGGGACGATTACGTTCCGCGAAATCGGGCCGGCGCTGGCGGCCGGAGGTTTCGAGGCTGAGACGGCCACGTTCGGCGTGCTCAGCGTGATGACGCTCCTGTTCTTTATCGGAGCGACGGGCAAGTCGGCGCAGCTTCCGCTGTTTGTTTGGCTGCCGGACGCAATGGAAGGCCCGACGCCAGTCTCTGCGCTGATTCACGCCGCAACGATGGTGACCGCGGGCGTCTATATGGTGGCGCGGTCGAGCGCCATCTATGTGCTCGCTCCGCAGACGATGATGATCGTCGCGGTTGTCGGCGGGCTGACAGCGATTTTCGCTGCGACCATCGGTCTCGTGCAGCACGATATTAAGCGCGTCCTCGCCTACTCCACGGTCAGCCAGCTCGGCTATATGTTCCTGGCATGCGGCGTGGGCGCGTTTTGGGTGGCGGTGTTCCATCTCTACACGCACGCGTTCTTCAAGGCGCTGCTGTTCCTTGGTTCGGGCTCGGTGATCCACGCGGTGGGTGGCGAGCAGGACATGCGCAAGATGGGCGCCCTCAAGAACAAGATCCCCAGGACGTACTGGACGATGCTTATCGGCGCGATCGCGATCGCCGGCGTCCCTGGTCTCGCGGGCTTCTTCTCGAAGGACGAAATCCTCTGGCAGGTTTGGGCGACCCATCATCAAGGCTTGTGGGTTCTTGGGTTTATCACTGCCGGTTTCACGGCGTTTTACATGTTCCGGCTGATCTACCTTACGTTCCACGGCGACGATCGTGTCGACCCGGATACGCATGTCCACGAATCGCCGGCCACGATGACGGTTCCGCTGATGGTTCTCGCATTCCTGAGCATCGTGGGCGGTTGGGCGGCCACACCTGCGGCGTTCGCCGATATCGGACTCTACAACACGGCTTTCGAGCACATGCTCGAGCCGGCTGTCGCCATGCCGAACGCGCACGGCGAGGGCGAGCACCACGGCACCGGAATGGAATGGATGCTGATGGCGGCCTCGGTGGGTTTGGCGCTCGCCGGCATCTTCCTGGCGAAGACGATGTTCGACCGCAGGCGCGACGGCGACGCCATGGAAAAACGGCTGGGATCGGGCTTGCATCGGCTTCTCTATAACAAGTATTTCGTTGACGAGATTTACGGAGCGTTGTTTGTCGACGGTTTTGCGAAGGGCGGTGGTACGGCCCTTTCGAGTTTCGACAGCAAAGTGATTGACGGAGGCGTCAACGGCGCGGGCCGGCTGACGCGGTTTACGTCGACCCTCACCATTTGGTGGGATACCTGGATCGTGGACGGTACGGTGCGCCTGACGGCGTTTCTCGTGAAGTTTGCTTCATACCCGATGCGCATGTTGGAGACGGGTATGGTACAGACCTACGCCTTGTTCACGGTCGCCGGTGTACTAGTGATTTTCGGTTACTACATGTTTCAGTGAGTTGGGGGGCAAAGGGCCTCGCTCGACTGAAACCAAAGAAGAGCCATGAAAGAGCACATACTCAGCATCGTCTGGCTAACCCCGCTTGTGGGGATGTTTATTCTGCTTCTGTTGCCCAAGGAGGCCAAA
This sequence comes from Bryobacterales bacterium, assembly GCA_965206655.1. GTDB lineage: Bacteria > Acidobacteriota > Terriglobia > Bryobacterales > UBA6623 > JAPPLB01. Next base: position 141,088 of record CBDBKC010000037.1, read on the forward strand.
AGCCTGATTCGCCTCGTCGCGAATGTAATGGCGTTTGTCGGCTTCCTGGTCTCGCTGCCGCTGGTGTTTTGGTTTGACAGCAGCACGGCGGACTACCAGTTCGTTGAACGCATGTCGTGGATACCGTCGCTCGGCGTCGAGTATTACATGGGCATCGACGGCATCTCGTTGTTGCTCATCATGCTGACGACCGTGGTCGGGTTTCTCTCGATCCTGTCGTCGTGGACGGCGATCGAAGACCGTGTGAAGGAATACTACGCATTCTTCCTGTTCCTACAGGCGGCGATGCTGGCCGTCTTCATGGCGCTCGACCTGTTCTTGTTCTACGTTTTCTGGGAAGTGATGCTGGTGCCGATGTACTTCATCATCGGCATATGGGGACACGCGCGGCGGCTCTACGCGGCGATCAAGTTCTTCCTGTATACGTTGACCGGCTCGGTGTTGTTGCTGCTGGCGATGTTGGCGCTTTACTTCAAGCACGCCGAGCAGTTCGGGGTGTACACATTCGCGATTGAAGATCTGATGCGGACGCAGATTCCGCTCGACATGCAGATCTGGATGTTCTGGGGCTTCTTCATAGCGTTCGCGATCAAGGTACCAATGTTCCCGCTCCATACTTGGCTGCCGGACGCGCATACCGAGGCCCCGACAGCGGGGTCGGTTATTCTGGCGGGCGTTCTGCTGAAGATGGGGATCTACGGCATGGTGCGGTTCTCGATTCCGCTGCTGCCGGAAGCGGCCAGCGACGCCACGACCGTGCAGATCATCGCGGCGCTTTCGATCATCGGGATCGTCTACGGCGCGCTTGTCTCGCTGATGCAGAAGAATTGGAAGAAGCTGATCGCGTACTCGTCGGTGAGCCACTTGGGCTTCTGCACGCTGGGGATCATCGCCTTGAACCCGAACGGCATCGCAGGGGGAATCCTCCAGGGCATCAATCACGGTCTCTCGACACCTCTCCTCTTCTTGGTCATCGGGATTGTCTATGAACAACGGCACGCGCTGGAGATCGCTGACTATGGCGGTTTAGCGAATCGTATGCCGGTCTACACGGTCATCTTCCTGATTTCGATGCTGGCGTCGATGGGCATGCCGGGGCTGAACGGGTTTATCGGTGAGTTTACGATCCTGCGCGGGGCATTCGAGAAGGATCCGACATGGGCAGCGTTCGCCGTGCTGGGCATCGTGCTGGGCGCGGCTTATCTGTTGTGGCTGTTCCAGCGGACAATGCTGGGTCCGATCACGAATCCGAAGAACGAAACTCTGCGCGACATGAACGTGCGTGAGATCTGCGTGATGTTGCCGCTCGTGCTGTGGTGCTTCTGGATCGGACTCTACCCGCAGCAGCACTTCGAGATTCTCGACAAGCCCGTCGCTAAGATTGTCGAGCGCGTGGATCCTGAATACTACAGCCGGAACGGTATTCCCAACCCGCTGAATGAAGGTGCGCAGGTCGCCAAGCTGGTGCAGGATTGATGACTCCGCTTTTTACCGAGGCTGATTTTTTCACCCTCAAGCCGGTGATCGCCCTGTGCTCGGTCGGATGCATTGTCCTCTTTGCTGAATGGGCGTTTCGATCGCGCCGCGCCGCCGCCTGGGTTGCGTTGTTCGGGGAACTCCTGGCGGCGTACGCCCTTTGGGTTCACTGTGCCGATGTGACGGCGAACGGGCCGAGGTTCGCACTCAGCAATTCGATGACGATTGACGGCTTTTCGGTCTTCTTCGGTTATGTGTTCGTTGTATCGGCGATCTTGGCCATCCTTATTTCCGCACGCTACATGGAGGATGAGAAGTCGAATCGCGGGGAGTTCTATGCCTTGATGCTCTTCGCGCAGGCGGGCATGACCGTCATGGCGCAAGGCTACGACCTGGTCACGCTCTTCATCGGCCTGGAACTGATGGCGCTCAGCTTCTATGTGATGGTCGGCTTCCTGCGGGACGAGTTGCGGGCCAACGAAGCCGCCATGAAGTACTTGATTCTGGGCGCGCTGTCGAGCGGCTTTTTGGCCTACGGATTCTCGATTCTCTATGGGATGAGCGGCTCGACGAACCTCCAAGAGATCGCCGATGCCGTCGCGAGCCGCGATCTCTACGATCCCATTCTGTTGCTGGCGATGGTAACGACATCGGTCGGCTTGTTCTTCAAGATCTCGGTTGTCCCCTTCCACATGTGGGCCCCGGATGTTTATGAAGGCGCTCCGACCCCCGTCACGGCATATGTTTCCGTGGCATCGAAAGCGGCGTCGTTCGCTCTGTTGATGCGCATCTTCCTGGTGCCGCTCGGGAGCGTCCAGGAAATCTGGATGCCGCTTTTTGGCGGTGTGGCGCTGGCGACGATGACGCTGGGCAACATCGCCGCTATCACGCAGAACAATCTGAAACGGCTGTTGGCGTATAGCTCGATCTCGCACGCGGGTTACATGCTGCTTGGCTTAGCGGCGGGCAACGAAACCGGCCTCAAGGGGATTTCCGTCTACATCCTTGTTTACATCTTCATGAACTTCGGTGTGTTTGCCTTGATCGCGGCGATGCGACGCGAAGGTCATGCGGCGGAAGATATCGACGACCTTGCCGGATTGATGGGACGCCATCCGGGGTATGCGATCTTGATGCTGATCTTGCTGTTGTCCCTGGCGGGGATTCCTCCCACCGGGGGCTTCTATGGGAAGTACTTCATCTTCCTGGCGTTGCTGCAAGCGGGGCAGTATATGCTGGCAATCGTCGCCGCGCTCTACGTCGCTGTTGCGACGTACTATTATTTCCGCATCATCCGGGCTATGTTCCTGAGCGATGGGCTCGAGCCGGCCGTAATTTCGCCGGGGCTGGGAACGAAAGTTGCGCTGGTAGCAAGCGGCGTATTCACGCTGGTGATTGGGCTCTATCCCGAACCCTTCATCAACATGGCGACGGATTCGATTCTGCTGTCGCTTCGATAGCTCTCGTCGAACGGGAGGCGCGAGATGCGCCGCGCCGAAGCCATCGCGGCCAGCTCAACATCGCTCGACCGTGCGCGTCCCGAATACTGCAAATTGAGGTTGAGGGCGGGCGGAACATGCCGCGCGGCGGCGCGTGTAGCGCACAAAAAAAAGCTGGCCTGATTTCTCAGGCCAGCCCGGACTTCACTGAAGTGTGTCCCCCCGGCTACTCCAGCGAATCGTCCCTGGTACAACTGAATTTTCCCACGATGGGGGGTCCTCAACAATAGTCGTTTGGTTTCATTTTGAGACGGTACTTGAGTACCTAAATGTGGGGTAAATGTCCGTTCCAGACCTCTCCCACAAACCCTAACTCCTTGACTACCCGAGGATCAGAGGCGGACTAAAGTACTAGGACGGGTGTTGGAATCGTCGCGCCCAGAGGCTCAGAAACTCGGTTGGCGACGGCAGCTAGGCGTCGGCGCGGGGGCCGGCCAAGGGTTCGATGCCGGGGCCGCCGCAGACGGCTACGCCGGTTTCCCGGAGCGCGACAAGGAGGTTGTAGAGAACGGTGTAGACGATCTGTTCGCTGACCTGCTCATGGCCTGGGACCCGGAAGGAGGTAGGAAGTTCCTTCGAGAGCGCGATGCGAACTCGATGCAGAGGAAGACCTTCGGCGTCGCGGCAGTTCGCGATGGTGAGAGGAGTTTGCAGCACAGCCCCGGAAAAACCGTCGACGTAAAACTGGCAGCGAGAGAACCAACCGAGGTTAGCCGCATGTCCGGCATCGAACAACAAAATGGGGTCGCTTGGCGCTGTCGGTTTCACTTCCAGCACGACTTGCCGGCCACTCTCGTTCAGTTCACAGTCGAAACCTGCCTGCGCCACGAGGTTCTGGAGAATCTCCTTCTCCGGCTCGAGGCCGATAAGTTTTCGATCACCGGCTTGCAAGATTCTCATACGCCCCCCCATCTTACCATCGGGTTGCTAATTCTCTTCCCAAACCTCCTGTCAAAAGATAGAGATCTGCTCATTCGCGCTGACGAAGAGGACCTCGCTGAGACTCTTGTGGGCCAACAAGCAGGTCGACGGATCATCTTCGAGTTGTGAGTAGCGGAAGCCGAGAATCACGAGGTCAGCATCGGTCGAGTTTTTCTCCAGGGCGCGGTTGAAGCTGACCTGATCGGCGTAAGGGATGGGTGTCAGGTTTTGCTTCGAGATTGGCAGGCGGCCCTGTGTGATCATTTCGTTGAGCTTGTCGAGTTCTTGATCGATCGTCTCAGCCGGATAACATGCGAAAACTTTGATTTCGGCCTGCGCCCACTCGGGGTGGCCGATGATGATGTACGCCAGCAGGATCATGAGCGCGGCGTTTTGGAAGTCGCGGTCGGTGAGCCAGATGTGCAGCTCGCCGCAGTATCCGAAGCGCATTTCTGTTGAGCGCAGGATGCAAACGTTGAAGCCAAGGGGCGTCACTACACGGGCGGCCGCGACGATTTCCTCGATCTCTTCAGGGTGATGGGCTGAGAATTCCAGTAGCGTCGTATTGTTCGGCAGGCCGGAAACGCCCGGCATCTGGACGGCTTGGGCGACGGCTTGTTCGAACTTGGGTGCGACGATTGTTTCGACGAAGACACCAGCGTGACTAGCCTCGGTGCGGCGGATCATTTTTTCTTCGACAATGCGCGAGTAAACCTCGGAATCAACCGAGAGCTTGCCTTCGATGTATTGGATGAACTGCCCGAAGCCGTGGCGGTGGCAGATCCAGCGCAGCAGGTCGAAATGCGCCAAGCGGTCAAGTGAATGCCGCGTGACGGCGAGAACCGACGGCCGCCAATCCTGAACGCGGCTGCCGGCGCGGCTCTGTTGAAGCGCGATCTGGAGCCGCCGGGTGAGCTGGAACATGACGCCCTGCAGGATGGCCGAGAAGCCCCGCTCGTCGCGGTGAGCATAGTTGAGGCCGACGTAGATGCCGGCCATGATAACGAGGGCGACCGTTGCGTAGAACGGGTCCATCTGGAACATCATCATGAAGCACATGATGGCGCCCAGCAGCGAGACGTACCAACGGGAGCGAAACGATGGCCGGTAGGAGGGATTGCCGGCGAAATGCTCTAGGAACGAGACCGTACAGAGCGCCCCGTAGGTGACCATGAAGAACATGCTGATGATCTGAGAGACCGAGTCGACATCTCCCATCGCGATGCAGAGCAGAGCGATCACGCCCGAGGCGAGAGTGGCATTGACGGGCTCTTGCTGGGCGCCGCGGCCCTGAGACAGCAGTCGATTGAGAATGCCGGTTGGTAAGACACGGTCGCGCGCCAGCGCTTGCAGCGTGCGTGGGGCGATCAAGATCGAGCCGACGGCGGACGAGAGGCTGGCGGCGGCTAGGCCGATCGGAATGATGGGTGGCCACAGAGCGATCTGCGCCATCACCATCTGGTCTGTGAGCTGTTCGGGCGTCGCGCTACTCGCAAGCTTGGCGACGAGAAGCAGATAGATGACCATTCCAGTGAGCGTGCCGGCAAGGGTCCCGAGCGGAATGGAGCGGCGTGGATTCTTGAGATCGCCCGAGAGGCCGACCCCGGCTGTCATACCCGTGAAGGCTGGGAAGCAGATCGCGAAAACGTAGATGAACGAGTCGGGGTTGCCGACCTTCTCACTGATCAGAGCGCCCTGCAGCGCGGCTTCCGTTGGGTTTCCCGCGAAGAAGAGCGCCAGGGTGACCGCGAGCACCACGCTGACGACCCATAGAGTTCGGACACCCAGACTTGCGCCCTTGTACAGGATGAGCGCAACCAGGAGCATGGCCGCCGGGAGGCTAATCGCACGCGAGACGAGCGCAATACCGTAGCTCGCCTGAACCCACGCGAGGACAGGAGTGAACGCTTCGGCGAACGCGATCATGTAGAACGCGACTGAGATTGCTTGTGAGAGATAGAGAGAAATGCCGATGGCGCCGCCGATCTTCGTCCCAAACGAGCGGCTAATGATGTAGTATTCGCCGCCGCCTTCGACGCGGCGGTTGGTGGCGATTTCGGCGATCGCCAAGGCTGTCGGGATTGTGACCAGGTGACCGAGTAGAATCAGCAGGAGAGCGCCCGTGAGACCGAGGTTGCCGACGGCGTAGCCGAAGCGCAGAAACATGATCGCACCGAGAATGGTGCTGACCGACGCGAGAAACACGGGCGCCGTGCCGAACCCGTGTCCACCGGAATACGATGACGTGGATCGCAGCTTACTTCGTGGTTTCTTTAGCATGATTCGCCGATCAGGGAATCAGTATCACACGATAACGGGTTTGTAGGGTTGTCTTGCCGGGATCGCGGTTTTCAGCGCGAGCGGACCCGGCACAGTGAGGCGGCGCGGTACGGTTCTGCGAGAATCAAATCTCTTGACTGTACGAGACGAATCGAGTTCAGCACCGATCGTGGCGGGCCGGCCGTATCCGCTCGGCGCCACTTGGGACAGCAGCGGTGTCAACTTCGCGGTCTTCTCGCGTCACGCAACGCATGTGGGGCTGTGCCTGTTTGCCGATCCGGATGCAGAGCGGGAGACTCAACTCATTCCGCTTCCCAGCCGGACTGACGATGTCTGGCATGGCTACTTGCCTGGTTTGCGGCCGGGCCAGCTCTACGGCTATCGCCTGGCCGGGCCGAACGAGCCTCACAACGGGCACCGGTTTAATCCACAGAAGCTCCTCTTCGACCCTTACGCCAAGGCGGTGGGACGCGACCTGACCTGGCACGAGACGCTTTATGGTTATTTCCCGGGGGATCGCGGGGGGGAGTCCGTCGCGGACCCTCACGACAGCGCATCGTTTGCACCGCTGGGGGCGGTTATCGATCCGTCTTTTGATTGGGCCGGGGATGAGCGGCCGGACATTGCTTGGTCGGCCACGGTGATCTACGAGCTGCACGTGAAGGGTTTTACACGCCAACACCCGGGCGTGCCGGAGTCGATCCGCGGCACATATCTCGGGCTTTGCTCGGATGCCGCAATTGACCATTTTCGGAAGTTGGGCGTGACGGCGGTTGAGTTGTTGCCTGTTCATCATCACGTTGATGAGCAGCGGCTTGTCCAACTGGGATCAACGAACTACTGGGGCTACAACACGCTGGGGTTCTTCGCGCCCGATACGCGATACGCGAGCAACACCGCGCCGGCGAGCACGGTTCGTGAGTTCAAAACGATGGTCCGCGGTCTGCATGCAGCCGGGATCGAGGTGATTCTCGACGTCGTCTACAATCACACGGCGGAAGGCGGCCCGAACGGACCGACCCTATCCTTGCGTGGTCTCGACAATAGCGTCTACTACCGGCTCGATCCGAACGACCGGAGCCGATACGTCGACTACGCGGGGACGGGAAATACGCTCGATGTGACGAAGCCACGTGTGCTGCAACTCGTGATGGACAGTCTGCGGTATTGGGTCGAGGAGATGCACGTCGATGGCTTTCGGTTCGACTTGGCGGTCGCGCTGGCGCGGTCTCCGCACGCCTTCAATCCGCGAGCCGCCTTCTTCGCGGCCGTTCGTCAGGATCCCATTTTGTCGCGCGTAAAGCTGATCGCCGAACCGTGGGATGTAGGTGAGAACGGATATCAGGTCGGCGGTTTCCCGCCGGGTTGGTCGGAGTGGAACGGTCACTACCGCGACGAAGTGCGCCGCTTCTGGAAGGGCGAAGGGGCGATCGGCGCGATGGCAACCCGGCTCGCCGGCAGCAGCGACCTGTTGCGGCCCGCGCGTCGCGGGACGCGCGCGTCGATCAATTTCATCACGGCGCACGACGGCTTCACGTTGCACGACCTCGTCTCCCATAACGAGAAACACAACGAGGCCAACGGCGAGCAAAACCGTGACGGAGATGACGCCGGCGATAGCTCGAACTATGGCGTCGAGGGGCCGACGGAGGACGTCGAGATCATCGCTGTTCGCGAACAGCAGAAGCGAAATCTGCTCGCGACAATGATGCTTTCGCTGGGTGTTCCTATGATCACCGCCGGTGATGAGATGGGCCGCACCCAGCAGGGCAACAACAATGCCTATTGCCATGACAACGATCTAACTTGGCTCGACTGGAAGCTCGACAGGCGGCGTGAGTCTCTGTTGGCATTCACGAGGCGGTTGGCGGCTCTACGCCGGCGCTATGCCGCTCTCCGGCGCGAGACTTTCTTGACAGGGGATGGGCCGACGCCGAGTGGCCGCAAAGACGGGGCATGGTTTGGCCCGTCGGGGAAGGAACTGTCGTCAGAGGATTGGGGACGGCACGATTCAAGGTGTCTTGGCGCTTGGCTGGCCGGGCCTGCCGAGGAGAATCAAGAAAACGGCTTGGCGAACTGCGATCTATTCATCGTCCTCAACGGAGGATCGACACCCACGAACTTTCACCTGCCGTCGCCGGGACCCGAACATTGCTGGGAGCGCATTCTCGATACAGGCCACCGGCACGGAGATCGGTTGTTGCGGCCGAGGGGAGAAACAAGCCGCATCCCGCCGCTGGCGCTGTGCGTTTACCGGCGCGGGGTCGATGGGCGGCAGCGAAACCAGGCGCCGTAGCCCGCTCACCTGCCCGATTCAGCGATGCGCTTGCGGTAAACTTCGCGGGCGTAATCGTAGGCTTTCCGGGCTGTCTCGCGTTCCGACTCTCGAATGCGCGGCGCCTTCTGGCTCCAACATTGATCCACCGCCGCCAGACACCACTCGGCGCTGCGGCGCGAGGCGCGGATCGGCTTTCCATCCACCAGCGCGAAGATCGGATTCGTATGGGAAGACGGCAGTATCCGCAGGGCGATCCAACTGCTCTTATCGATCGAGACGTCGAAGGCCATCTCGCGGACTTGGCCATCGGCGAGTAGATTCTGCGTTGCGACGGACTCCCCGTTCACGATTAACTCCACGGGGACTTCCCGTGTGTCGGGGATACGTGCGCGCTCTACGTCCCAGTAGGGCTTTTGCTCGTAGCCGAGATTGTGAAACTTCGGGTTGGGATAACGATCAAGGAAGGCCGCTACCTTGGCCGTCACTCGTACCTTTTGAGGTGCGTCGAGGCGGATCTCGCTTTGCTGCGTACCGACTTCGACGCCGTTTACAGCGAAGTCCATGAGGTGGCTTTTGCCTTCGCTAACATAGCAGCGGCCGGCTTTCACTCCTTCGATCCAACCGCGGTAGGTGAGCTTGTCGAGCTTGATGTAGCTGCGGCCGAGTCCTACCTTTTCGTCGTAGATGCAGGGGAAGTCGGTTTCGCCACTGACGCGCGCGCGGAAACCGACGTTCAGCGTGTGGTACCAGATGTTCAGCTCCCAAACAGAAGGTGTGTCGACGGTTGAGATGAAATCGACGGCATCATGTGCGACGTCGACGATATATTCGTTGGCTCCGATACCGTCGAAGCCCGGCATCTCGTGGTTGGGTAGCTGAGAGGTGCGAACTTGGAGGCCCCAACCGGAATGCGAGAAGCCCACGATTCCCCCTTGCTTCTGGCCCCACTGTAGAACCGGCAAATCCCACGAGGGCCACTCGTCAACGCGCGTTGTTCCGGGATAGTCGTCTTCATTCAACCCCAGCAAGACGAGATGGCCGGCGTGGCTGGACGGGAAGCCTGAGACCTCGACGTCGTAGTGCATCACACGCTCTTTCTTCGAAAGCTCGTGGTCTTGGCTGCTGAAGAATTGCTTTTGGTAGTACCAGGAAGGCCCCCAAGTGAGCACAGCGCCGATGTTGAGGTTCTCACCCAAAATCTGGCGGATCATGTCCTGCGGCAGAACCCCTTCCGTCGGGTTCTTATAGTGCGAGCAGCCCGAGGCGTGAACGTGGTGATCGCCGGACCACCAGCCCCACTTTGACGGGTCGATCCAGCGCTGAAGCTGGAAGGAGAGATCCTTCGGCGCACTCTCAGTGATGGGCAGCTCTTTCGTTCGCGTATAGAATTCAGGGCCTCCATCGTAGGCGATGGTGTAATAGCCGTCCGGAAGACGAACTTCTTCGCCGTCCGCCCGATAGACCTGCGTCTGGAAGGGAAAGTCTGGGGCGAGACGCTTCGACGGATTCGGATAGACGCGGCCCTGCAGGTCTTTGATCGTGAACGATGCGATCGTCGGCTCACCGTTTTCATCCTTCACGTGGAACTGGATGGGGCGCGCGGGGCCAATGTTGAAGAGCACCAGCATGTCGTTACGGAAGCCGATGTCCTGCGTCCCTTGGCCGACGTTGAAGGCGATCTTCGCGGAGCGCTGTCCACGGTCGCGGCTGTAAACCTGCAGGATCTGGTATTCGATGCCGAGCCCCGAGAGTCGCTTGGCCATCGGCGGGTCGTTGTAGATTTCGAAATTCGCCCAGCGCTCCTTAACGTGCTCCTGGGTAAGCTCCATGGGGGGCTCTTTCTCACCGCGGGAGCGCAGCGAGGTCGGGCCACTGTTGGGGCTTTCGACGACGAGGGGCGCGGTGACGCCGGCGCCGTTCAAGACCTTCACCAGGAACATGCGCGCGCCGCCTTCGACGAGTTCGGGCTTCGCTTTTCCCTGGCGGACTTTGACGCGGCTCTCGGCGTTGATGTCGACCTCGGCGAGCACGTATTGGTCGAGAATCTCTTGGATACGGGCGGCGGCCCGCGCTTCATCCGAAGCACCGAGGGCGCGATTGATCTCGGCATGGTCAGCGGCGGGGAGGGGTTGACCGATGTAGTTCAGCGCGTCTTCCAGGCGGCGAACTTGCTGGGCGAAAGGCTGCAGCGGTACCGATTGAGCCGCGGCGACGCTGCTCCACAACAGACAAACAGCGATACTCGCGAACAGGCAGCGGATCGAGCGACGTGAAAACAACGGCATTGGGAAACCCTCCAAGGGAAGCGATCGGAACACTGTCAAGAATAAGGGAACGGCGAGCGGAGAGCAACGTCTCGGCATCGGTAACGATGTTGCGGAGGAGGCGCCCGTGTCCAAGACCAGTATCTAGGAACCGGCCTGTTGATAGAAATCCGGCTCGCTACTGGTCCGAGGTTGTCGGACGGTTTGTGGATCGGGTGACAGTCAGCCCGTTTTTCGCCGGTTAGGGTTTATCGTCGAGCGGACGGAAGTTGACGGCGAAAAAGGGTGACAGTCACCGAGTGACGTTTGTGCACTCTTTGGGCCCCTACATTTTTAGGGTGAAGTGGCGGCACTTGAATCTTAGATCCGCCCGAACTCGGCAACCGCCTTCTTGATTGACTTGAACTTCTCGATGAAGGGGTACATGGCGTGCTCGGTCTGGTCGTTGTCGAACGCCTTGTCGAGAATTTCCTTGGCGTGGTCACGCGGAACCACCGCCACGCCGTCTTCGTCCGCCACGATGATGTCGCTCGGGCGAACCTTGACACCCGCGCACATGATCTCCACATTTGCCCCCGCGAAGCGATAGTGATTGATCGACGTTGATGGGACGGGTCGGCGACCAAACGTCGGGAATTGGATCTTGCGGAGTTGCGGCGTATCGCGCAGACCCGCATCAATGATTGCCCCTGCGAGGCCCCGCACTTTCATCGCCGTCCCCATCAATCCGCCGATGCCGGCCACATCCTTGCCGTCCTCGAAGGTGATGACGTAGATCGAGCCGGGCGGGGCGTTATCGATCGCATCGAGCGCGCCTTGGAAGTCCTTGCTGCCGTCCTTATGTTCTTCCTTCCTGAATTTGACGGTCACCGCTGGCCCCGCGATCTTCACCGGGAACAGAGGCTGGATGTCGCTCGACATGTGGGCACGTTGGCCGAGCACTTGCTCGACGGCATCGGCCACGGAAGCGACTTCGACCATCAGAAATCCGTCAACGAGCGGATCGCCTGTATTGGCCATTGTATGGTTGTTGTCCGTGGGCCAGAAGAGTACGACAGCCGGCACGATGGCAATGGCGAGAAGGAGACGTTTGCGAGTCATGAAGAGATCCTTTTTACTTTTGAAGAGTCGATTTCAGCAAGGGCGGAGGCAGGTTCAGGCCGCGGACGCGTGCTCGGACTTATTGCGGTTCGGGCAGGTCTCACAGGAAACCGCGTCGCCGTTCGGATCGAGCACTTCAGGGCCCCCGCAAGAGCCCCGCAGACAGGGCCGCTTCATCACGACACCGATCGCCATCGCGAACATGACGATTGCAATGGCGGCGATGGTGAGAGCAAGTAGGCCGAACACGAATCCTCATTGTCGGACATAGCAACGATCAGTGCGAAGGCCAGTCTTGTCTCATGCAAGATGAGCCTGAAGGAGGAGTTAGTTTCTCACACAAGATGAGCCTGAAGGGTGGGGGAGTGAGCATGCTGGGGATTGACCATCCACATGCAAGACGGCAAGACGCTGAGCCTGGAGCAGATACGGCAGTTTCTGGAGGCCAGCGATGAAATACGATTCAAGGGCAAAGGGCGTGCCGAGATCTACGCCTGGGTGGCGCAAACGCTGTGCCGGCAGCGCTACAGCGGGCAAGACCGAGCCGCCAAAGGACTGCTGCGGCAATATCTGGCCAAGATGACGGGACTGAGCCGGGCGCAGGTCACCCGACTGATCCGCCAATATCGGCAGAGGGGTGAGCTGGTACCTGCCCGCTATCGGCGGCATCGCTTTGCCGGCAAGTACACGGCGGCCGATATCGAGCGGCTGGCGGCCGTCGATGAAGCACACGAAACCCTCAGCGGCCCGGCCACGCGCAAGATCCTGCAGCGGGAATATCACAAGTACCAGCAGAGTGAATATGAGCGGTTGGCGGAGATCTCGGTGGCCCACATCTATCGACTGCGGCGGCACAGGGTGTACCGCCAGCGGCGGCTGCATTTCACCAAGACTCGGCCCAGCGCGGTGTCGATCGGCGAGCGGCGGCGGCCCAACCCGCGGGGCCAACCCGGCTACCTGCGAGTGGATACGGTACATCAAGGAGATCGCGACGGCGTGAAGGGCGTCTATCACATCAACGCGGTGGATGAAGTGACCCAGTGGCAAGTGGTCGGCGCCACGGCGGCCATTAGCGAAGCCTGGCTGGAGCCGTTGCTCAAGGCCATGCTGGAGCAGTTCCCCTTTCGCCTGCGCGGCTTCCATTCCGACAACGGCAGCGAGTTCCTCAACGGCACGGTGGAAAAATTACTGAACAAGCTGCTGATCGAACAGACCAAGTCGCGGCCGAGGCACACCAACGACAACGGCTTGGTGGAATCGAAAAACGGCGCCGTGATCCGCAAGCACATGGGGCATACGCACATCGCGGCGCCGCACGCGGCGCGCATCCAGCGCTTCTATCAACAGCACTTCAATCCCTATTTGAACTTCCACCGGCCCTGCGGACAACCCGAACTGCTGACCGACGCCAAAGGCAAGCAGAAGCGCGTGTATCGCCACTATCAGACCCCTTGGGAAACCTTCCAGAAGTTGCCGCGGGCCGCCGACTATCTCAAGCCCGGGCAGGCGATCAAGGCCCTCGACCGTATTGCTCAGGCCGAAAGCGACACTGCGGCGGCGCGGCGGATGCAACAAGCCAAGAGCAAGCTGTTTGCGAGTTTCGCATCCGCGAACCTGCCGCGCCGCGCGACGGGAGAAGGGCTGCGGAAATGACGGGCGATGGGAAACGAGGAAAACCAAAAACCGGTTTCCCTCGTTTCCCAACGCCCTTGGAAATCGCTCCGCGATTCCCACATTCCCACAGCCCCGACGACGATTCTCTCCCCTTCTTAACCAATCCCAGAAAGGAGCCCAGCGACTCAGTGCTCCCCTGCTTCTCCAGGCTCATCCTTCGATGAGAAAATGCTTCGGGGCAAAGCCGCGGGGGAAAGCCGCGGGGGAAAGCCGCAGGGGAAAGCCGGGGAAAGCCGGCTGTCTTGCCTTGCCTCCGTGGTCTTCTCAGGGCTCCCACCCCGTGGCCGACGTGAGGCCTTCCTAACCGCGCGACTCCAAGTACCGTCTGGCGACGTTGATCTCCGCCGTTACCTCGGCCGCCGTGGGCAGAATCGGAATCCCCCGCGGATACGGGTGCATGAAAATGGAAACGAAGCCTGCATAATTCGTCTCTTTGAGAGCCTGCATCATTGCGGTGAAATCGAGCGGCCCTCTTCCCGGCATCTGAAGCAGTTCGTCCTGTTTCGCCAACTTGCCCGAACCCTTGCTATGCTGCCATGCATAGAACATCACCATTCGATCACCGAGATCGCGGATGAGCTTCGCAAGCAGGGCGGCATCCTGGTCTAGGTGGTAGGGGGCGAGCGCGATCCCGAGATGGGGCGACGGTTCGAACTCGACAAGCCACTTCACCGAGTCGGGCGAATCGATCAGATTGTTGCCGTGATTCTCGATACCGATCGTTACCCCCGCTTCCTCGGCCGCTTCGACATGCGGCTTCATCTGCTCGGCGAAGTTCCTTACGGCCGCCCTCAATTCACTGCCAACGAGATCTTTTGGCCCCTTGCCGCCGCAGATCAATAGCTCAGCCCCGAATTTGCGGGCGACCTGCATTTCCTCTTCGAGAGCGAACGGCCCGAGGTCGTAGTGCGTTAACACGCCCAGCTTGACGTTGTGACGACCGAGCATGGCAGAGAAGGCGTCATGTCCCATCTGTTCCATCTGTTCGCGTTGGTTGCCGTGGACGCGCGGCCAGATGTCGATGAACTCAGCACCGATCTTGCGGACCTCGGGCACGATGACACCGAGGTCGATGGTGCCGTACATACACGACGAGAGGACGTACCGAAACGACTGCTCCCTACCTGATGCGAGCTGAGGAACGGAGAGCGCAACACCTGTCCTCGCGAGGAGTTGTACGAATCGTCGGCGGTCCATAATGAAGCTCCCTGGGCGCGCTACTCTGCAAGCCGACACGAAGGCTAGTCGCGCCATAACGCAATCCCACCAAGTAAGCCCGCAATGTTCGGCACCTTCCGGACGTTGTCGGGGAGTTCAAAGGCGATCTTGCGCGCGTTGCCTCCACCCAGGTAGAGCACCCGATAGTTAAACACGCGGTCCCAGATCCCAATGGCGTTCTTTAGACGCCGGTTCCACTTCTCGTCGCCGGCCTTTTTCATCGCGGCATTGCCCAAACATTCCTCGTAGGTGCGCCCCTTCGAAAACGGATGATGACCGAACTCCAAGTTCGGCACGGAGTGCCCGTCCACGTAGAGCGCCGTGCCGATGCCCGTGCCCAAGGTGATCACCAGTTCCACACCCCTGCCTTCAATCACGCCCAGGCCCTGCACATCCGCGTCGTTTGCTACGCGAACCGGCTTGCCGGTGATGTCACGTAGTGCCTTGGCGATATCGAAACCCTCCCAGGCCGGATCAAGATTCACTGCCTTACGTGACACGCCGTCAACGATAATTCCAGGGAAGCCAACGGATACCCGATCGAACTCCCCCTGTTCGGCAATCTGCTCGCTAAGCGTTGCCAGCACCTTGCTTGGCGTCCCTTTCTTGGGGGTGGGTTTGCGCGAGCGCTCCGTAATCGGGTCCCCACGTTCGTCGAGAACAATCATCTTTAGTCCCGAGCCGCCGATGTCGATGGCCAGCGTGCGGACGCCGTGGGAATTTCCAGCCATGGTGGCAGTCTACGCCCAAGCGATGGCCGGGGGCAAGATGTAGGACAATGTCTAACGCCCTGTACCGCCGAGATGTAGTGGCTTGAATCCCATGTCATGAAGAATCACAATTCACGCCGCCAGATGACCCGCAGAAACGTGCTCCGCACCGCTTCGTTAGGGGCCGCCGCTTTCGCTTGCTCGTCGCCCGTGGCCAGGAAGCGCCCGAACATTTTGATGCTGATGTCCGATCAACATCGGGGTGATTGCTTTGGAGCAGACGGGAATCCGCGGATCTCGACACCGAACCTCGACCGGTTGGCAGCGGAAGGGGCTCGTTTCCGCTGCGCGTATTCGTCGACGCCAAGTTGTACGCCGGCCCGAGCGGCCCTGCTGACCGGTCAGTCTCCGTGGCGTCATGGGATGCTCGGCTATGGGCGCGTCGCTGAACACTATCCGGTGGAGAAGCCGAGAGCGTTGCGCGAGGCGGGCTATCATACCGCCGGGATCGGCAAGATGCACTGGCATCCGCAACGCAACCTTCACGGCTTCCACAGCGTGCAGCTTGATGAATCGGGCCGAGTGCGGGATCCTGGCTTCGTAAGCGATTACCGCCAGTGGTTCGCGCAAGAAGCGCCTGATCTCGATCCCGACGCAACCGGCATCGGCTGGAATGACTACCGTGCAAAGCCCTACGTCCTCCCTGAGCGTCTTCATCCCACGACATGGACCGCTGACCGCGCTGTCGACTTCCTGCGGGACTACACTCAACCCGAACCGTTCTTCTTGAAGGTCTCGTTCGCGCGCCCCCACAGCCCTTACGATCCGCCGCAGCGTTTCATGGATCAATACGCCGATGAGGCATTGCCCGAGGCCCAGGTCGGCAAGTGGGCCGAGCGGTATCGCGAACGTAGTGACGATAGCTTCAATATCTGGCACGGCGACCTGGGCGCCGAGCAAGTTCGTCATTCTCGGCAGGGCTACCACGGCTCGGTCAGCTTCATCGATGAACAGGTCGGACGCATAGTGGAAGCGCTGGATCAACGGGGCGAGCTGGACGAGACGCTCATTCTGTATTTCTCCGACCACGGCGACATGACCGGTGACCACCACCTCTGGCGCAAGTGCTACGCCTACGAACCGTCAGCACGCATTCCGATGCTGATCCGTTGGCCAACGGGGCTCGTCGCGGCTGAGCGCGGACAGGTGCTCGACAATCCCGTGGAGATTCGCGACGTGCTGCCGACTTTGCTCGATGCGGCCGGGCAAGGCGAAAGGGATGCCATGGATGGGCGCAGCATGCTCGGCCTGTTGCGAAGCGGCGAGTCCTCATGGAGGGAGTACATCGACTTGGAGCACAACATCTGCTACAGCCCGAAGAACCATTGGACCGCCTTGACCGACGGACGGACAAAGTACATTTTTCACACGCTGGATGGAGAGGAGCAACTCTTTGATCTAACGAATGATCCTCATGAGCGCGACGATCTAGCAGGCGAAGTATCCCATGAGAGTGCGTTGCGGCTTTGGCGGGATCGGATGATCGAGCACCTTGCCGAGCGCGGGGAGCCGTTCATCAAGAATGGGCGACTCATGCCCCGGCCGGAGGGGTTTCTTTACTCGCCGCACTACCCTCAGCCGGCCTGAATCGCGGTTCCTGCCGACCCGTTTGTTCCCTACGTCAGCCGACTTCCTTACAATGGTGAACGGGGCTGGCCGTGTCAGCGGAGGCCCCCGCCCACCCTATCACTTGTCTTCCGTCAAATGAAATCTGTCACGATCCTGCCGTGGCTGGCCGGGATGCTGGCCATCGCCCCATTCGCTGTTGGTCAGCAGAACAGCGCCCTGCCCACGCGCGAACTCCGCGCCACGCGCCTCGCTGAACTGCCCACGATCGACGGCCTTGTCACCGAAGCCCTCTGGCAGGACCTCGACGTCGCGACTGACTTCATCCAGCAGAACCCCGATGAAGGCGAAATCTCAGCGGAACGTACCGAAGTTCGCATCGCCTTTGACGACCGCAACTTCTACATCGGTATCATCTGTTTCGACTCGCAGCCGGAGAACATAGTCGTCACGCAAAACCGCCGCGACGCGGAACTCCAGGACACCGACTCGGTACAGATTCTTCTCGATACATTCAACGACGATCAAAACGCATTCATCTTCGGGACGAGTCCGACCGGCATCGAGTTCGACGCGCAAGTGTCGAAGGCCGGGCAGAGTCGTGGTGGAGGCGGCGGCCCTGCTCGTGCCGGGGGCGGCGGCGGCGCCCAACGCGGCGGCGCGGCGGCGTTCAATCTCAACTGGGACGGGGTCTGGACCGTCCGCTCGCAAATCACCGAGCGTGGTTGGGAGAGCGAGATCGTCATCCCGTTTCGTACCTTGCGCTACCGGCCGGGCGCTTCGGTTTGGGGCATGAACGTGATGCGCAACCTGCGCCGCCGGAATGAGCTTTCTTACTGGGCGCCGATCTCGCGCGCGTTCCGGTTGACGCAGGTGAGCATGGCGGGGTCGTTGTCGGGTCTCGAGACGCGCACACTTCGCAACCTGAAGCTGCTGCCCTACGTGTTGGGCGGCTTTTCGTCCGACTACGCGCGCGTGGGCGACCAAACCAAGATCGAGCGCGATGCGGGTCTCGACGTCAAATACAGCCTCACGCCCAGCCTGACGCTCGACGCCACAGTGAACACCGACTTCGCTCAAGTCGAAGTCGACGACGAGCAGGTCAATCTCACGCGCTTCGATCTCTTCTTCCCCGAGAAGCGTACTTTCTTTCTCGAGAACTCCGGCTTCTTCGAGTTCGGCACCGCGCAGGAGGTCGAGATCTTCTTCTCCCGGCGCATTGGCCTCGACGACGATCGTAACCCTGTACCCATTGACGTCGGAGCGCGAATCAGCGGCAAGGCCGGCCCCTACCAAATCGGTCTGCTCAACATGCAAACACGCTCGGTTGACGGCGCCGCCCCGGCGAACAACTATAGCGTGGCTCGCTTCAGCCGCGAATTGCCCAACCGTTCTTCGATTGGCGTCATCGGCGTGAACCGGCAGGCGACCACCGATCTGGGGGACAGGCGCCCTTACAACCGCACATTCGGCGCCGACGCTAATATCGGAATCGGTCAGTTCGGCAATTGGTTCAACTACGTTGCCAAGACCCAGACACCGGGCATTAGCGACAGCGATCACGCCTACTCAAGTCGGTTCGAGTATGACGATTCCCGCCACGAGTTCCATCTCGGCTACCTGGAAGTCGGCCACAACTTCAACCCCGAGGTTGGATTTGTTCAGCGAGCTGGGTTCAAGAAGCCCGAGTACTTCTACCGCTATACGCACTACCTTGACGGCGGCCCCATTCGCAGCATCGAGCCGCACGCCCTTGGCGACAATTGGTTCACGCTTGGGTCGAATGAGAAGGAGTCCGGCTTTGAGCACTACCACCTCGATTCCCGCTGGCAGAATGGCGGACGGCTCGGCGTCGCTTTCAACCGCAACTTCGAGCGCCTGGATGTGCCGTTCGAAGTGCATCCCGACATCTTCATTCCTGTTGGCCGCTATCAATTCAGTGAACTAATCGCCAACTTTCAGACCGACTCGAGCGCACCGCTTTTCTTCGGCGGCAACACGGCGTTCGGCGATTTCTATAACGGATCAATTCGCACTCTCAGGGGCACCCTCGGCTACCGCAAGGGCAAGAATCTAACGTGGACAGGGAGTTGGGTTCGGAACTTCATCGATCTGCCCGTGGCGGATTTCAATACGGATCTCGTGGGGTTGCGCTTCAACTGGGCGCTCACTCCGAAGAGTTTTTTCCAGACCTTCAGCCAGTACAACAGCCGGACCGAACAGATCGGTCACAACATCCGGCTCGGCTTGCTGTCGACATCGAGCACGGGGCTTTTCATCGTGTTCAATACGGCGAGCCTTACTACCGACTACCTCGATCCACACGAGGTGCAGCGGCGCACGCTCTCTCGTGCATTGTTTGTCAAGTTCAACTACCTGTTGGATTACTGAGTTCCACCCCAGCCCGGAGTCCGACGCGAGAATAAGAGGAGCCGCGATCGCAAAAGGGCGAGCCCGCGGGTAACGTCCGCCGAACAGTCCGCGCTAGTCCTGCAAGTGAAAGGTCATCAACGAACCGCCAGCCGCTACGGCCACGTATTGCCTACCGCGAAAGCGATAAGAGATCGGCGCCGCCGCCACGGTCCCTCCGGCCTGGAACTTCCACAGTACCTTTCCGGTCTTTGCGTCGAACGCCGTGACGTAACCCTGCGAATCTCCGCCGAAAAGCAGGCCGCCGGCCGTCGCGAGTAGGCCGCTGCTCGGCGACGAGACCATCTCATAGCGCCACTTCGTCTCGCCCGTCGTTGGGTCGACGGCTACGATCGATCCCTTTGACGGCTCATCGGCGATGCGCCCGACCGTACTCGCCTGATACCACTGTCCCTCAATGTAACCCTGTGTCGTCATGTAGTAAATTTGGCAGCCATCGGTTGAGTCGAAGTAATAGAGGCCGGTTTGCGGGCTGTACGCGGTGGGGTGCCAGTTGTGTCCACCGCCCAGCCCCGGACAGGCGACGTTGCCTTCCTCGGTTGGATCCTTGCCGGGTATCAAGATCGGACGACCCTTCGAGTCGATGCCGTCGGCCCAGGTGACTTCCGTGTAGGCCCGCGCCGAAAGAAACTCGCCCGTTACGCGGTCGAGAGTGTAGAAGTAGCCGTTGCGATTCGCTTGCATCAGCACCTTGCGCTTCTCGCCCTTGATGGTGAGATCCACGAGCACGGGGTCTGCCACGGCGTCCCAATCATGCACGTCATGCGGCGTGAATTGGAAATGCCATTTGAGCTCGCCCGTGTCGGCGTCGAGCGCAACGACGCTGCATGTGTAGAGGTTGTCGCCCGGCCGCACATCGCCGTTCATATCGGGCCCGGGATTCCCGGTGCCCCAATAGATCAAGTTCAGCTCGGGATCATAGGTGCCCGTCACCCAGGTTGACCCGCCGCCGCGCTTCCAGGAATCGCCGCCCCAAGTCTCGTTGCCCGGTTCGCCGGGGCCGGGGACGGTCCAAAAACGCCAGACCCGCTTGCCGGTTTTGGCGTCGTAGGCATCCAAGAAATCACGCGTCCCAAACTCGGCGCCCGCAATTCCCACAAGCACGAGGTTCTTGACGATCAGCGGCGCGGCGGTAGCGGAGTATCCGTCTCTGTAGTCCGCGACCGTCGTTTCCCAGAGCGCGTCGCCGGTTTTGGCGTCGAGCGCTACGAGTGTGCCGCCGAAGTTGACCTTGAAAAGCGTGTCGCCGAGAATCCCGAAGCCGCGGTTGGGCCGCCCGCAACACCCCTGCGCTTCCTTTTCAGGCTGCTTCGAGTAGTGCCATAGCTCGCGGCCCGTCAGCAGATCGAGCGCCCAGGCATTGTTGCCGTGACCGGTGATGTACATGACGCCGTCTTTGACGAGCGGCGTCGTTTGGAAACGGCCCGAGACACCGGTTTGGAAGATCCACTCGGGAGCGAGGCGCTTGACCGTGGAGGTATTGATCTCGTCAAGCTCGCTGTAACGCCAGCCCGAATAGTTCCGGCCATACATCAGCCAGGAATCCGGATCGCCTTGCGCGTCAAGCAGGGCTTCGTTGGTAACATCCGCCGCGAAGCTCGCTGTCGCGGCAGCCAGGCACAGAGTCACGATAACGCCGGCCTTCATCGTCGATCTCCTCCGGCTCTTCCTCTCCATCTAGTTTCCTCGAAGGCTTACCAGGTAAGCCAATAGATCGTCGATCTCCGAAGCGCTGAGCACATCGGCGTACGAAGGCATCAACGAATCTCGCTTACTTTCAATCGATCGTGCTTCTTCTCGCAGGTACGAATGAATCTGTTCTTGGGAATCCATTAATTGCGCCGAGAAGTTATCGATGTTGATCTGCCGTCCCTGGATGGTTTCGCCGGCGCTCGTCACGACCGTGACTTTGTCAAAGCCCTTCGTGATGTGTTCACCAGGGGCCACAACGGATTCACGAAGCCGTGCCAGACTGAGTGTCCGGCCGACCCGGCTTAGATCGGGACCGAGGCGTCCGCCTTTCCCCTTGATGCGATGGCAGCCCCCGCAACCCCTGCCTTCGTAGATTGCCCGTCCGCGCGAGGCGTCACCCGGCACCCCGGCCGTTTCTTTCCGCGCAACCGACCGGACGTAGGCAACGAGCCGCCAGATCGTGTTGTCATTCATGCGTCCGCCGAACCCGGTCATCTCGGTGCCGGCGACCCCGTCTGAAATGGCATCGAACAGGTCGGCATCGCTGTCGCCCCCTTCGTATACGCCGCGCGTCAGATCCGGGCCGGTGGCGCCTTCCGCGCCAATCCCATGACAGGGGGAACAATAAATGCGGAAGGTAGCACGTCCCGCGTCGATATCCTCGGCACTGCCGTGGAAGGGGTTCTCGCGCCCTTGCTGCGCCGCGCACACCGAGACAACGAGCAGTATCAGAGGGAGCGAACGGACCACCGCTGAAGGATACTGCCGCCGGCCGACCTTGTCAACGCCGGTCTGTGCTCTTTCTAAGTCCGCGGCCGGTGCGGAAATCAGCACGACCTCCTCAAAACACACCGGGCGCCCTCACACCACCTCAACATTCCAGCCGAACCCAGGCTCATCCGAAGGGCGCGTGTAGATCCCTTCCGGTCCACGAGTCAGATTGTTGTCCTGCTCATATCGCTCATATACGACATCGGGACCACCCGGCGCGGGCATAAACATTTCCGCCCACGGACTGTTCGGTGTCGCCATCACGTAGTGGATCGCGTCACGCTGTCCACCGCCGTGCGGAATCACCGGGATGGCGTACGCCGAGGCCAGTGCGCCGATGCGCCGCAATTCCGTCATCCCGCCGCACCAGTGGATGTCGGGCTGCCAGATCTCCGCGCCCCTCGTGCGAAGCAGTTGCCGGAAGCCGTAGCGATTGTATACATGCTCGCCCGTCACGATCCGGGTTGACTTAATCTGCTCCCGCAGCCGCCCGAAACCTTCGTAGTCATCCGGGGGCAGGCACTCTTCCATCCAGTAGACGTCGTAGGGCTCGAATGCCTCGCACAGCTCGAGGGTATATCTCTCGGTCAGCGCCATCCAGCAGTCCATGGCGACCACGCCATCGGGGCCGACAGCGGCGCGGGCGCGTTTGACCAGTTCAACGTTCTTGCGAATGCCCTCCAGGCCGTCAGCCGGCCCGTAAGGCAATGCAAGCTTGAGTTTCGTATAGCCGAATTCGACGTGCTGCTCAATGTCATTGCCGGTGCAATACGAGGGGATACGCGCCTTGGTTTCGCCCCCGAGCAAGCGATAGACGGGAAGACCCCAGGCCTTACCCGCCAGATCCCAAAGAGCCAGATCGACGCCGCTGATCGCATTCGACACGACGCCCTTGCGCCCGTACGACATCGTCGCGCGCCAGAGAATATCCCAGATGCGTTCGATGTTGAGCGGATTCTCACCCATCAACAGCTTCGTGAGATGGCCTTCAATGATCGGCCCACCACCCGGACCGCCCCGGCCGAGGCCCGTAAGGCCCTTATCGGTGCCGATCTCTACCGTGAAGCTCGACACGCCGCCCCGATCAGGCTGAAACAGACTGCGCGTTGCCTTGTACTTGGGGTAGATCGATACCGGATTCGCGACCTCGACCCCGCCCGTGGACCATGACCCCGGCGTCGCCGTGTAGCTCGGCACCGGCCGCTTCGGGCGTGTTCTAACGATTCGGACCGAGCTGATCTTAAGGTCCGTTTCCGGCGGCGGAGGCAATGGCGGCGGAGTGGCTTTGAGTTCATCGGAAGCCAAGGCCGCGGCCGCGCCGAGGCCCAAGGTTTTGAGAATCTGTCGGCGGTCCATGGCGAGCGTTGTATCGCGCCGGCGGGGTTCAAGTCAAGAGGCGAACCAGCGTTCATCGAACTCCAGCCCCAGCCCCGGCTCGTCTCCCAGCACAATCTCGCCGTTTTCCATCCGCAATTCCTGCTGGAAAAGCGGTAGCGACCAGGGCATGTGCTCCACCATTAGGCCGTTCGGGACAGCGGCCACGGCATGCGCCAGGATGTCCGGCGCCAAGTGGCTGACCACGGGCAGATTCCACACCTGAGCCATGTGGGCGACCTTCATCCACTGCGTCAGGCCGCCGACGCGCATGATGTCGACCATCACGATGTCTACGGAGCGGTGTTCGAGAAACGAGCGGAAGGGCGCCACGCCCCACAGATATTCACCGGCCGCGATCGGCGTGTCAAGCGCATCCGCGATGCGAGCCAGCCCATCAAAATCCTCATAGTTGGTCGGGTCTTCCAGCCAGTAGAGGCCGCACTCCTCCATCTCACGGCCCATGGCGATCGAGCGATTCACGTCCCAGCCTTGATTGATGTCTACCATCAGGTCGATGTCGTCGCCCACGGCATCCCGCAACGCGTTCATGCGTTCAGCCTCGGTGGAGTTGTTGGCCTCGGCGCCCATGCGGAACTTCATCGCCAGGAAACCCTGCTCGACAAGCTCCGCGCCCTTCCGGGCTAGGGCATCCGCGTCGTACGTTCGCCACAGGTGCCCGCTGGCGTAAGCGGGTACGCGGTCGCGAAATCCTCCGAGCAGCTTCCAGACAGGCTGCCCGAGAACTTTGCCCTTGAGGTCCCAGAGGGCAACGTCAATCGCTGAAACCGCGCGCGTCACGAGGCCCGCCGGCGCCCCGCGCCCGCCGATTTCCAGCAATTTTTCACCGATCGCTTCGACCCGCATCGGATCATCACCTATGACCTGCTCGGCCAACGCATCCACCGCTTCTTTGAGGGCCTTGGTCAATACCGGTGCCGCGAAACCCGCGTAGCCAATGCCTTCAGCGCCGTCGTCGGTTCTGAATCGCAACGTGACGAAATCCGTCGAAACCTGGGCCGGCGCTTCATCGAGCGAGCCGACCTCGCGTGGCAACGTCACGACGTGGGTGACAAAGCTTTCGATCTTCATGGATGCTCCATTCCGGCCGACAAACTCTATCAGATTAGCCGGGCCTCCCCTCTCGATCGGCCCAAGTGGGTGACTATGACTTCGAGAGCTCGAATCAGGTCGCGACGTTTCACACTGCGATTTCGAGTTCTTCGAAATCAGCACCGGCGGCATCGATGGCATCCGTGCGATTCAACTCCAAGGCTTCCCGAAGGGTGATCTTCAACGTATGGAGCAGCGTGTCACGGGTCGGTTCCTGGCAATTCACTCCGGGGACTTCTTCGATCCATCCGATCCAGCAGTCGCCCTGTTGCTTGACGACGGCGGTGTATTGCGCGTTCATCGTCCTAGTTTAGCCCGGATTTCAGGTAGCCATGGGGCGGCGGAACAAACTCGACGCGGATTTCGCCCTCTTGCTTGCCGATGGCGGCACTGGCGTTCGAATCGGCTAGAATACTCGCGTGCGGACCCTCCCAGCCCTCGCTGTCCTAACCTCTACTCTGTTGACTTGCGAGCCTTCGCTGGCGGCCCAGCACAAGGCCCTAATTATCGACGGGCAGAATAATCACAACTGGCGGGAAACGACGCCGCACATCAAGCGGGCGCTGGAAAGCAGCGGCCTGTTCATCGTCGACATCGCGACCTCGCCCGCCACCGGAGAGGATCTGAGCGGCTTCAAGCCCGACTTCGCCGCCTACGATGTTGTGGTCTCGAACTACAACGGGGAACCGTGGGCGCTAGCGACGAAGTCCTCGTTCGAAGCCTACGTTCGCGGGGGAGGCGGATTCGTCTCGGTCCACGCGGCCAACAATGCCTTTCCGGAGTGGACGGAATACAACCGCATCATCGCGCTTGGCGGCTGGGGCGGACGCGACGAGAACTGGGGCCCCTACGTTCGTTTCCGCGGCGGCGAAATCATTCAGGACGCGACAGCGGGACGCGGCGGCAGCCACGGCGCTCGACACGAGTTCCCCGTCGTCATCCGGGATGCGTCCCACCCGATCACTCGCGGGCTGCCAAAAAAGTGGATGCATGCCCAAGATGAACTCTACGACCGTCTGCGCGGACCGGCCGAGCATCTCGCTGTCCTCGCGACGGCTTACTCGGACCCGGCTACGCGCGGCACCGGCGAGCACGAACCGATGCTCATGACGATTAAATACGGCAAGGGCCGCGTCTTCCACACGACGCTCGGCCACGACGCCGTCGCGATGCAATGCGCCGGGTTCATCACCACATTGCAACGCGGCGCGGAATGGGCGGCGACAGGGGAAGTCACTCAGGCGGTCCCCCAAGACTTTCCCGGTCCCGACGCGGTGAGTTCCCGCTAGGCCTATGCTAAGTTTGATACCGACATGCGTTGGATAGGGCTAGCTCTCCTCATTGCGTCGCTCGCGGCGGCGGAAGACCGTCCGCGTCTTGAACCGCTGACGGGCAACCCGGCGCACCCCGCCGACAACCCCGGCACCGCCGAGAAGATTAAGCTCGGCGAGATGCTGTTCTTCGAGAATCTGCTCTCAGGCGGCAACCGCCGCAGTTGCGGTACTTGCCACAAG
Source organism: Bryobacterales bacterium (assembly GCA_965206655.1). GTDB lineage: Bacteria > Acidobacteriota > Terriglobia > Bryobacterales > UBA6623 > JAPPLB01. Next base: position 167,029 of record CBDBKC010000037.1, read on the forward strand.
TCCGAGCTCCTCTTCATGGATGGACTGAGCCGCGCCTGGGGCCTCCACGACATGGAGTTGCGACGCAAGACGCCTGGCCTGCTCAACGTCGGTTGGCAGCGTTCGCTATTCTCCGACGGCCGCTCCAAGACGCTCGAAGAGCAAGCCTCGAAGCCGCTCGAAAACCACCTCGAGATGGATATCGATCCCGCGGAGGCGGCTGAGAAGATCCGCCGTGACCCGGTCTATCCGCAACTGTTCGAGAAGGTTTTCCCCGGCGAACCGATCACTTTTGCCTTGATCGCAAAGGCCATCGCCGCCTACGAGCGCACACTCGTCTCGTACGACAGCGACTTCGACCGCTACTTGCTCGGTGACAAGACGGCCCTTAAACCGGAAGCCGTCCGCGGCATGCAGCTATTCGAAGGCAAAGCCGGCTGTATTCGCTGCCATCACGGGCCGCTTCTCACCGACCACCTATTCCACTACACAGGCGTCCCCGAGATCTCCGGTGGCACGCCCAACGGCACGAAGCACAAGACGCAATCTCTGCGCGACGTCAACCGCCGCTCGTCGTACATGCACAACGGCCACTACCTCAAGCTACGGCACGTTATCGACCATTACGCGCGGGGCGGCTCGGCTCCTGACGGCCTCGCAACCGAGATCGTAGCGACCGACCTGAGCGAAGAAGACAAGTCCGACCTGATGGTGTTCTTGCGTTCTCTCAATGGCCGCGTCATCAGCATCACCGAGAACTCGTCCCACAACACAGACATCTTCAACGCCCCGCCCCCCAAGAAGGCCGAAGGCCCCGCGCAAGACCCCAGTTACTTAAACCGCAAGCGTCGCTAGCGCTCAGCCGTTCGGAAAGGCGTCCTCACAGGCCTGGGCGGCGGCGCGCACTTCGTCGAGCGGTACGATCGCTCCGACCCCGATGCCGGGGCAATTCGCACTCAACCTCTTCCAAGCGCGCTTGTGCCGCACGTGCTCAGGCCAGAATGGAAATGCCCGGCATTGCAGGGGCTTCGCCTCATGAATCGAGCAAGCGCCTTTCAGCAGGAAGTGGCAGGCCTTATCCGCCGGCGTCGTTAGTCTTAGATCACCCGAGGCGTCGACCTCGCAATACGTCTCCCGAAACTCTTCCACGTCGGTCGCTAAATACGTCGCCGCCCGCGCCACGTCTTCTTCGGTGAGGTATACCTCGCCCGGCTGCGTACAGCAATTCGTACATCCCGGCTGACACTCAAACCGAAAGTTGAAACGGCCGACTTCCACCGTGTTGTTCATGGATCGTTCCTTTTCTGGATCCTCTGGAGGCAACGATAGGTGAATCCGCCGACCTGGATCCCGAAGGCTCGCGACTCGGCAATACTGGCGCAGCCTCGCGCCACGTCAAGCTTCAGCTTAGACAGTGAATGTCTCAATGCTTGTTCGTATCTCCTCTCGCGGCAGCAGCGAAGACCAATAGGCCACCACCCCCCGCACCGGCGGACGCCCTTCGCCAAACCCGGTGCCCGTCGGAGGTCCTGTCAAGATCAAGGGGATCAACTCGCGCGTGAAGCGGTCCACCGCATTGCGATCCTGCCCGCGCACTCCGATACGAAGCTGCACCTCCGGCGGATCGGGGTTCGCCGCGGCCACTCCGGCATGGCAGGCGTTTACGCCCAGCAATTCCGTGTGAATTTCATCGAAGGCCAATCCGAGGTCGGCAAGCCGCTCCCGCACGATCCGGTCCGCCGCCTGCGCCTTTTGCACCGCGTCGGGCCAACTGTAAACCAGCATGCCGATCGCCTTCCATCCCGCCGAGTAGGTAATCGATGTTTTTAGAGTCGGGGGCCGCGGGCCGCCCTGAATTCCGCTGACACGGACGCGATCGGGCCCGGCGTCGCTGAGTTGAAGGCTCGTGAAGTCGGCCACACAATCCGGCGTAATGTAGTTCGTGGGGTCACCCAACTCGTAGACAAGCTGCTCTTTCACGGTTGCGAGGCTCACCCGCCCCCCCGTGCCCGGATGCTTCGTCACAACGAACGAGCCATCCGGAGACGCCTCCGCGATCGGGAACCCGATGTTTGCGAAGTCCGGAATGGACTGCCAATCGAGTTGGCAGTTCCCCCCGCTTGCCTGCGCGCCGCATTCAAGGATGTGCCCGGCGATGGTCCCCGCCGCAAGCCGGTCCCAATCCTCGGCCCGCCATCCAAACTCATGTACCATCGGCGCCAGCGTCAACGCCGTGTCAGTCGAACGCCCCGCTATGACAATCTGCGCCCCCGTCTCCAAAGCTTCGACCAGGGGGAACGCCCCGAGATAAACATTCGCGCTCAGAATCCGGTCGCGAACAGTAGAGATCGGCCCCCCCGAATCCATGTCGTTGAACGGCACACCGCGGCTGAGCATCTCATCCAGGCGCCCGAAGATGTCGTCACCCGCGACCACCGCCACCTTCGCGCCCTTGATGCCCGCGGCCCGCGCGGCGTCAATCACTGCCTCGGCGCAAGCACGCGGATTCACGCCGCCGGCATTCGAGACAATCTTGATGTCTTTGGAGATGAGCTGAGGGAGCAGGCGGGCGGCTAAGTCCACGAAATCCCGTGCGTAACCCTGCGAAGGGTCTCGCGCCTTCAGCTTTTGAAGGATCGACATCGTCACCTCGGCCAGATAATCCAGCACGAGGTAGTCGATGGGTCCGCCTTCTACTTGGCGGATAGGGGCTTCCAGCCAATCGCCCCAGAAGCCCTGCCCGCTAGCAATGCGCAACGGAGATTTCATCGGGTAAGGTCAGTGCAACCCGAAGTGCGGGGCACAGCACGGTGTACCCGCCCTACCGATTCCCGGAAGTCAGCGTCAACTTCGAGCTGGTCTACTCGCCGAGTATGTCTAACGTGGTGGTGCCCCTCACGCGCACCTTCTCGTACACGGCGACCCACTCGGCGTGCGCCGGATGGTCGGCGTAAACTCCCAGTGCTTCCTGGTCGTCCATTTCCATGCAAACGCCATACTGGCGCACACTCTTGTCGCCGCTCGAATTGAAGGCGCTGAACGGCCGGCGCAGCTTACCGTGCCAGACGTCATTGAGGCCGGGGATCTTGCCGGGTAGCTCGTTGGTCGCCTTCTTGAAGGCTTCCCAATCAGCATCGGTTGCCTCGGCGATTTCGGTGAAGTAGAAGCAATGCATCAACTTCTTCTCCGCCGCCTTCAGGCTGTTACCACTAGAAATAAGCAGAGCCGCTAGCAGAGTGCTCCAAACAACGAATCGGCGCATAGTTTTCGGTATCTCCTTGTACAGGGGTCGGGCTCGCCAAAGAGCCGCGAAGTCATGATTGTATCAAGTCGGAATGCGTCAACCAGCCGTTTCAGCGGCCGCGGGCTCCTGGACCCGCGGGTTCTCGGCCAACCAGCGCTCGGCGTCGATGGCTGCCATGCAGCCGGTCCCGGCGGCGGTGACAGCTTGGCGGTAGATGTGGTCTTGGGCGTCTCCACTGGCGAACACACCCTCGATATTCGTGTACGTTGAGTCGGGCTTTGTCTGGATGTAACCCAACTCGTTCATATCCAGCCAGCCTTTGAAGATGTCCGTGTTCGGCTTGTGCCCGATCGCTACAAACAGGCCGCCAACATCCATCTTCGAGGTCTCATCCGTTTTGAGGTTCTTGACGACGATCCCTTCTACTTCTTTCTCGCCCAAGACGTCCTCAACAGCAGTGTTCCAAATAAAGTGGATCTTCTCATTGGCCTTCGCGCGGTCCTGCATGATCTTCGATGCGCGCAGCGAGTCGCGCCGGTGGATCACATGCACTTCCGTCGCGAAGCGTGTGAGGAAGAGCGACTCCTCCATCGCCGTATCACCGCCGCCGACAAGCGCAAGTTTCTGATCGCGGAAGAACGCTCCGTCGCAGGTTGCACAAGCCGACACTCCGTGACCGAGCAGGCGCTTTTCATTCTCTAAACCGAGGTATCTGGCCGATGCGCCGGTTGAAATGACAACCGCCTCGGCAACGAAGGGTTTGGCGCCATCGACCAACAAGCGGAAAGGTCGCTGAGAGAAATCCACCGCCGTAACCGTGCCGTAGCGGACATCGGTCCCAAAGCGCTTGGCTTGCGCCTCGAATTTCTCCATCATCTCCGGTCCCATAATGCCATCGGGAAAGCCAGGATAGTTTTCAACGTCAGTCGTGGTTACGAGCTGCCCCCCGATTTCCAGTCCTTGAAACAACAAAGGCTCAAGATTCGCCCGCGCGGAGTACAACGCCGCCGTGAAGCCGGCCGGCCCGGACCCGATGATAATCAGATTGCCGTGTTCGGCGCCGGAAAAATCCTTACCGTCGAACGCGGACAGATCGGGTGTGCCCTTGCTACCGCCATTACTTACCTGTGACATCTTTGCCGCTCCATTTCGTCGCAGATCACCGAAAACGGCGACCCATCGCTTACTATGACTCGACACCTACAAGTCGTGCCAGTTCACGCAACGGCGGGTTCCCGTAAAAAGCTCCATCGATCTCAAACGTCGGGACGCTCCGCTTCCCTTGATTGTGGTCCATAACGAGCCGCGCTGCCTCCCGGCTTCGATCGATGTTGATTTCCTCGAACTCGACCTTGTTTGACTTGAGGAATCTCTTGGCGCGCCAACAATCGGGGCACCATGTCGTCGTGTACATTTTCGGTGGCATTTGTTCTCAACTATCTCTTTGGCGGAGCTGTCTTTACCTTTGCATGCACCGCGGTCTGCTGGATTCACACCTGTTTAGATGGCCCGCGCCCTCAAAAGATTCGCAGCCGTTGCAACGATCAACTCGACGCCGCTACGTCCAACACCATGAGCAAATCCTTCGCCTCGACCTGATCGCCCGGCGCAACGAGAACCTCCGCGACACATCCGTCGGCCGGCGCATAGATCGTGCTCTGCATCTTCATCGCCTCAAGGCTCAACAGCTTGTCATTGCGCTTCACTTGGGCGCCCACCTGCACATAAAGGCCGGTAGTCAAACCCGGCGTCGGCGCTCCGATGTGGCCCGCTTCCGCGGCCTCGGCCTTCGGGTGCGTTCGCTCCTTCACCTCCAACGACTCGTCCCGAACCGCGACCTCGCGAGGCTGCCCGTTTAGTTCGAAGAACACCGTCCGCGTTCCGTCGGGATGCGGATCGCCGATCGTCAAGAACTTGATCACAAGAGTCTTGCCCGGCTCGATGTCGACGGTGTACTCCCGACCGGGCTCCATCCCATAGAAGAAGATCGGTGTCGGCAGCACGCTCACATCCCCCGCGTTGCGCCGGATATCTTTGAACTTTTCAAATACCTCCGGGTAGAGGATAGAACTGAGCACGTCATCCTGTCCGACAGGATTCGCCGACGTCTGCTTCAGAAGCTCTCGCACCGCTTCGAAATCGGCCGACGGCAAACTCTCGCCCGGTCGGCCTTCCATCGGTTCTTCTCCTCGCAGGAGAATCTTCTGCACCTTCTCCGGCCAGCCGCCCGGCGGCGTCCCAAGCGACCCGGTAAACAGATCGACAACCGAATCCGGGAATGCGACATCGTGGTCGTCCGACAGCTTCAGCACGTCTTCCGGCGTCATCCCTTTCACGATCAGGAACAACGTCATATCACCGACGACCTTGCTGGAAGGCGTCACCTTCACGATGTCCCCGAAAAGCTGATTCACCTGGGCGTACATCCGCTCCACTTCCTGCCAGCGCTGCCCTAAACCCATCGCCGATGCTTGCTGCTTCAAGTTCGTATACTGCCCGCCCGGAATTTCGTGCTGATATACGCTCGCGCTTCCCGCCGCCGGACTATCGTCGAAGGGCGCATAGTACGTCCGCACCGTCTCCCAATACCGCGAACAATCATTCAGCGCATCAATATCCAGCCCCGTATCGCGCGCTGTATTGCGCAGCGACTCGACCATCGAGTTCAGATTCGGCTGGCTGGTCTGTCCGCTCAGCGCGGCGGCCGCGCCATCGACAATATCAACGCCTGCTTCCGCCGCCTTCAGCAGCGTGGCCGCGTTGAGCCCGCTGGAGTCATGTGTGTGGAAATGAATGGGTATCCCGATCTCCTGCTTCAACGCGCCGACAAGCTCAAACGCCGCATAGGGCTTACAGAGCCCCGCCATATCCTTGATCGCGAGTATATGCGCGCCCATCCGTTCCAGCCGTTTGGCGAGGTCCACGTAATAGGCGAGGTTGTACTTCGGCCTGCCGGGGTCGAGAATATCGCCCGTGTAGCAGATCGCCGGCTCGCAAATCGCTCCGGTTTCGTGAACGGCGTCGATGGCAACCTGCATGTTGTCGATGCAGTTGAGCGAATCGAAAATCCGAAACACATCAATCCCCTGCCGAGCCGCTTCCAGGACGAATTCGCGCACGACGTTATCGGGATAGCTTGTATATCCGACCGCATTCGATGCCCTCAGCAACATCTGAAAACAAATGTTCGGAACCCGCTTCCGAAGATCCCGCAACCGCTGCCAAGGATCCTCATGTAGGAAACGCATGGAAGCGTCGAACGTCGCCCCGCCCCACATTTCCAGGCTGAACAGATTCGGCAAGCGGTGTGCAATCGCGTCGGAAGTCTGCAACAGGTCGAACGTCCGAACGCGCGTTGCAAGCAGCGACTGATGCGCATCGCGGAACGTAGTGTCCGTCATCAACAGTGGTTTCTGATCACGCACCCAGGCCGCGAATTTCTCGGGCCCCAGCTCCTGCAATCGATGCCTTGTCCCCGACGGCGGTGTCACGCCGTGCTCGAACAGAATCTCTGGCGGCTCTTCGAATCGCTCTGGCCGCGGTTTCCCCTTGACGGTCGCGTTGCCGTTCACGATCACACCCGCGATGTAGCTCAGCAGGCGCGTCGCGCGATCCCTCCGTTTCGTGAACTCGAATAGTTCGGGGTGCTGATCGAGAAAACTTGTTGTGACCTCGCCCGCCTGGAACGAGGGATGATTGACGACGTTTTCGAGAAACGGGATATTCGTTTTGACTCCCCGAATCCGAAACTCGCGCAACGCCCGGTCGGCGCGGTGGCAAGCGCCGGCCAGCGTGTTATCCCAGGCAGTCATCTTGACCAAGAGGGAGTCGTAATAGGGATTGATGACCGAGCCTGTGTAGGCGGTCGCGCCATCGAGTCGAATCCCTAACCCTGCGGGCGAGCGATAGGTTGTAATCCGTCCGTAGTCGGGAGCGAATTGATTCTCGGGGTCCTCGGTCGTGATGCGGCACTGCAAGGCAAACCCGCGGACCTGCACATCTTCCTGCTTTGGCAGCGAGAGCGGCGGCTCATGCAGGCGATGTCCCTGTGCAATAAGAATCTGCGCCTGCACGATGTCAACCCCGACAACCGTTTCCGTGACCGTGTGCTCGACCTGGACCCTCGGGTTGACCTCGATAAAGAACCACTCGCCCTTGTCGACATCCAGCAGGAATTCAACCGTCCCCGCGTTGACGTAACCGGCCTCCCGCGCCAATTTGACCGCAGCATCGCAAAGAGCATCGCGCAACTCCGCCGAAAGATTCGCGGCGGGTGCTACCTCGACGACCTTCTGATGCCGACGCTGCACTGAGCAATCCCTCTCGTACAGATGCAGCACGTTGCCATGTGCGTCAGCCAGGATCTGCACTTCGATGTGCCGCGCACGCGCGATGTAACGTTCGAGGAAAACCGCTCCGTCGCCGAACGCCACCTGCGCTTCTTTCCGCGCCTCTTCCAGTTTTACTCGAAACTCCGCTTCCGAATCGACGACCCGCATGCCGCGTCCGCCGCCGCCGAACGCCGCTTTGATGATGATCGGGAACCCGATCTTCTTCGCCGCTTCGCAGGCCTCGTCTACGTCGCTCACTGGACTATCGAGGCCCGGCACAACCGGCACGCCCGCCTGTTCGGCCAAGCGACGCGCTTCCACCTTGTTTCCGAGTAACGTCAGTAACGCGGGCGGTGGGCCGACGAAAGTAATGCCCGCATCGTGGCAGGCATCGGCGAGGAGCCGATTCTCGGACAGGAAGCCGTAACCGGGATGAATCGCGTCGATCTCCCGCTCTTTCGCGAGAGCGATGATCCCTTCTATATCGAGGTACGCCGCGACAGGGCCTTTGCCGTGTCCGATCGCATACGCCTCATCGGCCTTGAAGCGATGCAGGCTCAGGCGATCCGCGTCGGAATAGATCGTGGCGGTGCGCAGCCCAAGTTCGGTGGCGGCCCGCATGATACGGATAGCGATTTCGCCGCGATTGGCGGCCAGGATTTTCTTCATGGGAATAGCGGAAAGGAGAGGCCGGGTCTGCCTTTCAGCTTATCGGGTTGGGTAGCCGGCAGGAGTCGAAGTTCACTCGGCGGGAGCCGCCGATTTGGCTTCCAACTGCTTGATCCAATCGAAAAGCAGTTGGGCGCCTCGCTCATCCACCCGATTCGTACTCGTGGGAGGCATTTGATTCGTGCCGCGAACCACGACCCGCTTGTAGAGGGTCGAACGGTGCGGGTCACCCGGCGTGACGACGCGGGCATCGCTCGCGCCCATGCTGTCGTGAAGCGGGACCTCATTGATGAGGTTCGCCTCGTCGAGCGGCGTCTTGAGGCCGAAGTGCAGTTTCGAATTGCCGCCGCCGTCGTTGACGTGGCACATCGCGCAGTTCACATTGAGATACGTCTTGACGCGCTCGCTCAAGTCGGCCTGCTCATCGAAAGGGTCGGGGAACGCCGCATACTCGGCGGGCGCCTTCTCTAAAGGAGTCTTAAACAGCCCGACGTGATTGAGCGTTCGCAATTGGTTGTCGGATACGGCGCCATAGTCTTGCGACCGGTTCATCTGGTGGGTTTTCAGCCCCAGTACAAACCCGGCCGCCCGCGAGTGACAGAACATGCACTCTTTGCGGCTCGGGTAATGCCAGACTTGCTTGCGGACGCCACCCGGAGCGGCGGCGTCCTTGATCTCGTAAGTCTTATCCAAGCCGTTGGCTTCGACAAGGGTGGCGTCCGTCTGCTCGTCATTCCAAAGATAGGTGTAGCCGACCCAATGATCGTCTTGCTTGACGACAATGCGCGTCTCGATGCGGCGGCCAGACTCGGGGTTGCCCTCCTCCATATCAAGCGTGAACGACTTGACGGTCACCGAGCCGTCGTCGAACGCCCAGGCGCTGTCCTCTTTGAAGTCGATACCCAATCCACCCGGCACCGCGAAGAACCGCTCTTTGTGCGCGCCATCCGACCAAAACGCCGCATTGATCGAATAGGGAATCACTCCGGGCGCGATCGTGTGATTCTTCACCGAAGTGAATAGGCCGGTTTCGCTCAGCTTGCGTGGAAACGGCTGCCGTTGTTTTTTCGGAGGTGGGTTCTGGTCGAGTTGGTAGATCTCACCGCGGTCGTAATCGAGCGCATAGAACGACCCGTCGCGGCCCAGGCCGAAGCTCGAAATCTTCACCGCCGTATCGGCTAATTCTTCGTGCCATGTCTTTTTTTGAGACTCGTGGTCATAGCGGAATCCCCACACCTTGCCGTATTGATAATCGCCGTAAATATAGACGCCGCGCAGCTCGGGAAATTTGTCGCCCTGGTAGACATAGCCGCCCGTGATCGAGCGGCACTCGGTGTGGTGATGCTCGGCGACGGGCGGAACGATCGGCGTCGGTCCGAGCTCGGAGTTCGGATGGAAGGGGTGCGAGCCTTCCGTGACGCTCCAGCCGTGATTGCTGCCCCGGCTGACGAGTTCGATGTACTCCCATAAATCCTGGCCGACATCGCCCACCCAGGGCTGGCCCGACACCGGATCGAAGCTGAACCGCCATGGATTCCGAAACCCGTACGCCCAGATTTCCCCCCGCGCCCCCGGCATATCGACGAACGGGTTGTCCTTCGGGATCGAGTAATTCCGGCCGGGGTCGGGGTTTTCGACCTCGAGCCGCATCATCACGGCCATCAAATCGTTGACGCCCTGGCCGGTATTGTCGCGGTCGGAACCGCCGGTGCCGTCACCGGTTGTGATGTAGAGGTAGCCGTCCGGGCCGACGATCGCTTCGCCGCCGTTATGTCCGCCGCCGGGCCACTCGATGATGATCTGCTCCGAATCACGGTCGAGCCGCGGCGGGCTGCTGCCGGAAACCAGCGTGAATCGCGACACCCGGCTGAAACTTTTCGAGCGGTCTTCGATCTTCGGGTCGTGCGCGCTGAAGACGAAGACCTGTCCGTTTCGCTCGTATTCCGGATGGAATGAGAAGGCCGAAACGTTACGGCCCATGTTCAGAAACAGATCCTTCGAACCGCCAAGATCAGCCGGGTCAAAACTGTAGACCATGCCATCGTACTCGGCGATGATGAATCTCTCGGAAAGCGGGTCTTGGGCGATGAAGACCGGTTCATCGAAGATGAACTGCGGAAAGGCCCTCACCATCCGATACGGCCGAGGCGGATCCGGCGAACCCACCACCCGCGAGGTCGTCCACTTGACCCGTTCCGGGATGCCGTAGGGTTTGTCTCCGTCACCGGCCGCTTGCTGCGCCAGCCCGGGCGCGCCCGCGAGCACAAACAGCAGCGCAAACCCCGCCACGAGCGGCCACATCCCGAGGGGACGTCTCCTCCCTCGGTATCGGGTCCGGCCAAGCATCGCGTTATCAACAAACATCCATCGTCACCGAAAGAGACTATAGGATAACCCGCCGCCGTTTCACCCGCTAGCGCCCAATCCCTCCCCGACCCGTCCGACCAACCACAAGCCGCGCCGCGCACGATAGTAAGCGGTGCAAGCCCTCACCCATCCACGGACCCACCCAAACGCCACCGCTCCCCACAACCAAACTCAGAGCGCCCGTCAGGGCCTGTGAAAAAACGGGGACTGTACCAACCCCAACGGACAAATCAGGCCCCTTCAGGGGCCTTCCCCAAAACCGGCCTAAGCCACGAACCGATAACTCAATCATCGACCTAAATCCCGTCTCGGGAGCCGGTCGCGGATCTGGTCGTATTGCTAGGCCAAGCCGTCGCGCTGATCGGCGCGAACCCGCGACAAGAGCCAACACAACCTCTAGCCGAGCCGCGAGAGACAACGAGCGGTGCAAACCTTCAGGGAGTTGCCGAGTCTGCGCCTGGAGCCTCGCGCGCCGACCCACACGACGTGTACGGCGGGGTTTTGTTGCTGCACATCGTAGATCATCGATCATGCGTCCGTCCGCACCGCTCGTTATCTCTCGCTCGCGGCTCAGCTAGCGGTTGCTCGAACGGTTCGTGGAGCTTGAGGAAACGCAGGCGAGAGCGCTTAGAGCGCTATAGGGCTCCGTCCCCTTTTAGCCAGGATTTCCATTTTGGCCCTGGCACGGTGAAAGTATACACCCGCGCTGCCCCGAAGACCACGTCTTTCCGCGCTGAACCCTGCACATCACCTCCGGCGGCAGGCCCCAAAGCCCGTCCGTCCGCTCACAGACGTTGATGGAGCGGGCTGAACGGCACACCGGCCGACACTGCTCCCTGCGAAGCCTTTTCGGAGCTAAAAACTGTTGATCCTCGTCCAGGTAACGCTACCCGCTCGGCAGCGGCAGCGCCCAGATCCTGTGCAGCATGTCACCGAACAGCCGCCGGTTCAGATGCCCCTCGGCCAGCAGCAACCAGTAGTAGCGCGCGTGCTTGACCAGCCGGCCGCCGGTCTTCATCAGCCGCTGCTGCAAGCTCGTGAGCGACCAACTCTTGATCCTGTTCGGCAGTCCGAGCCGCCGCCACAAGTTGCCCAGGTTGTAGGCCAGCACGCTGAGTTGCAGTCGCACTTCGTTGGCCCGAAAGCGATGGCACGAAAGCCGCGTCCAGTGCGTGGCCTGTTTGCCTTCTTTAATCCATTGCTCGGCCGTGCCGCGCTTGTTGTAGAAGCGCACCACCGACCGGCTTGGCAAGCTCATGTTGGTCACGATAAATCCGACCCGCGGGAACAGCTCACCGAGATGATGCTCGACCTTGGCCACGATGCGTCGCGGCTTGGACCAACTCTCCGCCTGATAGCGGAAGCTCTTGTAGCGCACCAAGGGCTTGCGACCCGGCCTGCCCGGCGGGCGAAACAAGATGTCTTCGATCGCCAATTCCAAGCTCTTGTTGGCCGGAATGCGAATGGCGTACTGCACTCCGCGTTCCTCCGAAAACTCATAAATCTCCGGCTTGGCAAAGGCCGCATCGCCCCGGAAGGTGACCTGTTTGCCCACAGCCTGTTGGCGCTTGATCTCGGGCAGCAGCAACTCCTTCCAGTCCTCAGCGCTGTGCACGTTGCCTGGACGCAGCTTCGCCGCCAGGCAATCCCCATGCTGGTTGAACAACAACAGCGGGTGGTAGCAGACCGACTCGAAATGGCCGTTGTAGGCGCTGCCCTCTTGCTGGCCGTGGACAGGGCTTTCGGTCGAATCCATGTCGAGCACGACGCGCTCGGAGTCGTCTTGCGTCTCGGCTTGCGCCACCAGCTCGCGGTTCACAGCCATCAGCCCCAGCAAGTTCTCCTCGCTCGCCAGCATCTCCGTCTCGAAGCTCTGCAGTCGCGAGGTCAGTGCCCCGCCGCGATCCCAGTTCCTCTTCGAGCCGATCAAGCGAAACGTCGGGTCAGCCGACACTCGGACGGCGTCATTGAGGTCCTCGTAGCCTGCCAGCCGAGAGTAGACTGACTGCCGCAGCAGATCGGCCAGCGGGAACTTCTTGTTCAAGCCTTGCCGTGGGTCACTGAGGTGTTCGTCGATCAGCTTCCCGAGTCCGAGTCGCTCGTCCAGCTCGCGGACCAGGATCAGCCCGCCGTCGGAAGTGACACGCGATCCTTGGAAATCGACTTTCAATAAGCCGTTGAAGCTTAGCTGGAACGGTTTGTTTTCTTTTTCACCCATTGGGTGTTGATCTCCTCAGCGCCTTGAGTGCTTTCCAACCCGCATAAATAAAGGCGTCCGAGGCCACCCGATGGTTAGCAGAATCGAAACTAAAGTGGGAATCCGGGCCAAGGGTGGGCAGCGATCGAATCCTTGGTGATCGGAATCCATTCGTCGTGTGCGGCTGGTTGGCCCTGCTCGACATCGGAAATGAAGAGCGGCCATTCGGGTTGGATCGCAAGGGTGAACGCAAGCCACTCACCATCAGGAGAGAATCGAGGCATTGCCGGTTGGTAGTCGGGGTGCGAGAGATTGAGATCGGCCTGTTCGCCCGTCTCCGCATTCACGGTCTTGAACAGTAGAGGTGGAGGCGTGTAGTACAGGATTCGTTTGCCTCCCGGCATCCAGCCAAACGTGCTGCCAACTCCCTCGATCAGCCGCTTCGGTCTCCTTTGGAGGAGGTCCATGACGTATAGGTTGACTTTGCCTTGCTCCCGACGCAGGAAGGAGACCATCGAGCCGTCGGGTGAAATCGTTGCCCGCTCTTCCCTCTCGGGCGCGATCGTAATGGGCGTGTCCTCACCGGTTTCCAGGTCATGAAGCCAGATATCGAGATTACCGGCGCGGTCTGACACGTAGGAAAGCTTTTGCCCGTCGGACGAGATCGATGGGGACAGCTCGTCGCTCAGTCCTGAGACGACCCTCTCCGGTTCTCCCCGCACCTCGGCGCGATTGGCGTCGAGCGGCAGGCTCCAGATATCCCAATCGCGGGCTGGGTTGACGAACGCGATCCTGCCGTCTTGGGAAGCGGAAGGGTCTTCCTCGCCTGTCCCCGAGGTGAGTCGCTGGGGCTCACCGAAAAGTCTTCCGTCGCTGGGTGAGATTCGAACCTGCCACAGATTGGCGGCCGCACCAACGATCGCTCCGCCGAAGACCACTCGGTTACCGTCAGCAATCCAAGTGCGAGGAGCCGGGAAACTCTTCCCGGCGGTTCCCGTTCGTGCGATTCCATGTTTTTCGAATAGCTCTCTAGCTCCTAGTCGAACGGGCTCGCCCCCCGCGGCGGGCACAAGCCACCAGTCGAGCTGTGCGGACTTGCCAATTCCACCCGGCTCCTCGCTCCCTATAAACAGCAGATGCTGTCCGTCGGGTGACCAGATCGGTGCCCTGGCAATTGGCAGGTCTATTTCCACGATCCGAGGTGAACCGCCTGAAGCCGAGACGATCTCAATATGGACGAAGGTTTGAAAATTGCTATCTACACTCAAGCGAGAATAACTGACCCACTTCCCATCTGGAGAGAAACGGGGTGTCGATATCCTCCCCCCTGCCCCGCCACGTCCAATGCGTGTCGGACTGCCGCCGAGCGCCGGAACCACGTAAACTCCGCTATCATCGCGGTTCGAGATAAAGACGATGCGGCTGCCGTCGGGCGAGAATGACGGCCTGTAGTCATCGGCCTCGTGCTGCGTCAGGCGGACCGGATTTCCCCCGCCGGTCAGTTGCTGCACCCAGATGTCAAGGTTGCCGTCACCTTGACGATCCGAGGCATAAGCCAGAAGCTGCCCGTTGGGAGACAGAGCCGGATCGGCGGTGGAACCCGTATCACGCGTAATCTGAGTCAGTTTGTATTGGGGGGGAGCGGCTGTTTCCGATGAGCGGGTGAGCCACCAAGTAAGGCCAACTGCCACGAGCAGGACCGCAGTGGCAGCACCAATGACAATCGGCGTCACGGGCTTGGCGCGCGTCAGACCTGGGGGAGTTTTCTGAGCTTGTGGCTCCAGACCCCGGCGGGCCGATTGCAGATCTACAAGCAAATCGGTGACGTGCTGGTAGCGCTCCTCGGCGTCTTTCGCCAGGCACTTGTCAGCGATCCGTTCAAGTTCCTTTGGCACTCCCGTGCGCAGGGCGGTCAGCGGTTCGTGCTGCTCGTTGGCAATGGAATAGATGACCGCCTGATCGACCTCACCCTGGAACGGAGGCCGTCCGGCGACCATCTCGTAGAGAACGACACCGAGTCCCCAGACATCCGAGCGCCGGTCGGTAGGCTCACCCAGTGCCTGCTCAGGGGACATGTAGATCGGAGTCCCTAACGTGGTGCCCTCGCGGGTCAGCTTCGAGCTTTCCGCGAGTTGAGCCAGCCCGAAGTCCATCAGCTTCACCAGCCCGCGAGAACCCTTCATGAGCATCACGTTGTCAGGCTTGATGTCGCGATGGACAATGCCTTTCTCGTGCGCGGCTTCGAGCCCGTCGGCCATCTGAATGGCGATCGAGAGAGTTTCGGGCAGCTTGAGAGGGCCGTCAGCAATCTTCTTGCTCAGCGTCCGGCCGTCGAGGAAGGCCATGACGATGAAGGTGCGATCGTCGGCCGCGTCGATTCCATGAACCGCGCAGATGTTGGGATGATCAAGGGCGGCGGCAGCCTGTGCCTCACGAAGAAAACGCTTGCGGCCTTCGTCGTCGCGTAACAGATGAGGAGCCAGGAACTTCAGCGCTACCGGACGCTTGAGCTTGATGTCCTCGGCCTTATAGACGACCCCCATCCCGCCTTCACCGAGCTTCTCGGTGATGCGGTAATGCGAGATGGTTTGGCCGATCATGCCGGTCCGATTCTACCCCGAAAACATAGGTGGCGGTAACAACCGATGTCATGAACGATGATATTTTTTCGTCCTCGGGTGCCTGAAACGACTCGGTTTCGCGTTAGCGGACCTCCTGTTGGGGGATTCCTGAACGCCCCTTCTTGAGTGCGAAATCATTTCTCGATAGCTATCGCCGGGCGCTCCAGAGGACGGAACCGAGTGCGTACCCGATATACCAACATCTTTCTCGCGAAGGAGCTTTAACCCCTGTGTTTCTGGATACTTGGGTCCTGCTCACGGTCGCGGAACTATTCGCACCCGTTCAGCAGAAGGTCGGGCCGAAGCGCCGTTTAGCCCGCTCAATTCACGTCTGTGAGCCGACCGACCGGCCGTGGCGCCTGCCAGCGGAGGTGATGTACCTGGGTTCAGCACGAAAAGATGTTTTGTTCGGAGCGGTGTGGGTGTATACTGTCGCCGTGCAGGGCCGACATGGAATTCCTGGTTCGTATCAGAGTCGAGAGACCAGATCAAAGTCGATCTGGAAGAAGGTTCCGATTTGCTGGCCGGACGGAACCAGGACCTAGACTCGAGCGACGGCAACCAGAGCCGGGGCGCTAGCGAAGAGGTGCTCTACACGGGCGACCCCGTCCGGGTCTACCTCCGGGAAATGGGCGCCATACCGCTGCTGACCAGGCAGAGCGAGCTCGATTTGGCCCGCCGGATGGAACGGGGCAGGGACCGGATGCTGACCGCCATCTCGCGCTCGCCTCTCATCCTCGCCGAAATCCTTGTAATCTACGACCGCATCAAGCGGGGCGACCTGGAGTTGGAATCGGTTGTCGATATTGCTCACCGAGACGATACGGATGTGGAACGGAACAAGAAACGCGCCGGAGCCAAGCAGAGGTTCACGCGTGTCACGCGGGCTCACAAGCAGGTCGTCTCTACCCAGCAGAAGCTGAACCGCACGCCGAAGAGGAACGTGCACGTCGCCCGGCGCCTCAAATGGAAGCGCAAGCGGCTGCTGGTGAAACTATCCCGAACCATCCAGGACGTGCCGTTCTCGCAAGCCTACTGGGACAAGTTCAGCGAGGAACTTGAGACGGTCCAAGCCAATCTCGCGCCACTCTACTCCGAACTCGACCGCCTCAAAGCTCAGAGCGCACGCAAAACAAACTCCAGCGCCGCCGCCCAGCGCGAGATCCGCCGCGAGATTCGAAAGGCCGAAGCTTCCTACAATCTGACACTCAAGGACGTGCGGCACACCACCCGCCGCATCCACGATGGCTTGTGCGAGTCCGAAAGGGCCAAGAAAGCTCTCGTGGAGGCCAACCTTCGCTTGGTCGTCTCCATCGCGAAGAAATACGTCAACCGCGGGCTGCACCTCCTCGACCTTATCCAGGAAGGCAGTATCGGCCTGATTATTGCGGCTGAGAAGTTCGAGTACCGCCGGGGCTACAAGTTCTCGACCTACGCCCATTGGTGGATTCGTCAGGCTATCACCCGTGCTATCGCCGATCAGTCCCGCACCATCCGCGTCCCGGTCCACATGAACGAACGCATATACAAGTTCCTGCGAGCCCTACGGGAGCTCGAGAAGGAACTGGGTCGCACGCCGACGAACGTAGAGATCGGCGAACGGATAGAGATCTCCGCCGAGAAGGTGCAGCAACTCAAAACCATTTCGCGCAATCCGGTCTCGCTGGAAACACCGGTGGGCCGTGATGGCGAAGCCGCCCTGGGAAACCTACTCGAAGACCGCTGGGTCAGGTCCCCCGTGGACGCGGTTATCGAGTCGAACGTTCAAGAAGAAACAGCCGACGTGCTCAAGACCCTCTCGCCGAGAGAAGAAAAAGTCATCCGCATGCGGTTCGGTATTGGCTGCGACCGCGAGCATACGCTCGAAGACATCGGTCAGGAGTTCGCCCTCACTCGTGAACGCATCCGGCAAATCGAGGCGAAAGCGTTGCGGGCCTTGCGCGGTCCTGACCGCGCTCGCCGGCTGCGGGCCTTGATGGCTGCCAAGCACTAGACGGGGGCGATCCGGCCCGAACCGTCACGTTTGACGTGGGGGCATCAGTAGAGGAGATCGATGCATCCGATCTGGACTTGCCTGGTTGGGTTGGCTCTTGCGGGCGTGGCTGCTGCCCAAACAACGCAGACTCCCGGCGATTCCCGGCTGTTAGCCCAGCAGTCCCTTCAAGCCGTTGACAGCAAGGAGCACCTCGATCATCCGAACTGGCTAGGCCCCTTCATCCCCACTCCGGCCACGGTGGTGGACGCCGCCTTAGAACTTGCGAAGGTCGGCGAGAACGATCTGGTCTATGACCTAGGCTCCGGTGACGGGCGGATCATCCTTGCGGCAGCCCAAAGGTTCCAGGCAAGGTCGGTAGGGATAGAGTGGAACCAGGCGTTGTGCCAAAAGACCTCCTCGGCCATCCAGCGGCTTGGATTGGAAGGCAGAGTCAAGGTGATACAGGGGGACATCTTCGATCAGGACGTAAGCCCGGCTACTGTGCTGACAGGGTATCTGCTGCCGAAGTCATGGGAGCGGCTCGCACCCATCTTGGAGAGACAACTCAGAAAAGGCGTCAGGGTCGTCTCTGTGAATGATCCGATTCCAGACTGGCAAGTTGTCGAGAAGAAGCAGCTCAAGGGCAAGTCAAAAACCGCTTCTTGGGACCTGTATCTATATCGGATCCGATAGCTTCCCAGACATTGCCAACGAAAAACTTCCTAGCAATTGGAGTAAGTCGCGACGGGTCAAGAGGCCGAATCGCAAGAAGATCTCAGATGGGCGCACACACACACTTCCCTAGTTCCGACCAAGGGCCGAGGCATTCCTACCGGTTCCTTCAACCCGGCCGAGATGCTGTTGCTGCTGCGGTCCTCAATCGTTGTTGGTCGCAATCGGGACATTATTGTTGCTGCGCGCGGCACGCTCGACAGCTTCGAGACATTGTGTAGGTCACGATTCCTCTCCGCCTTCGCTTCGTGAGAGGAAAGAACTCCTTGAGTTCAAGCCAGGCCTCTCCGCAACGGATGCAGTGACGCTTCTTGCCATTCACTCCTTGCCGCTTCATCCGCCACTGCAGCTTCTTGAGTGTCCTCCCCCGTTCCACCCGCCACCTCTTCCAACGTGCACGGGTTCGGCGAATGAATTCCTGACGGAGTTCCTCCGCACGTTGCCGATAACGCTCCGAGTTTCTCGCCTCGTGCCACGACAGTTGCAGCTTCATGCGACGGCGATACGCTGTGACCGTCTTCGGGGAAATCTTGAACTTCTCAGCCACTTCCGCACTCGCCAGTTTGCTTCCTTCTGTCTGAATTAACTCTTCAAGGGCTGCTTTTTCCTCAGCATCCAGCCGGCGGGCTGCGCGGGAGGCTTCCCGACGCCTGGGATCTCCCAGACCCTGACGCCTCATCTGCTGGCTGATGGAATCCTTGCTGCGGCCTGTCAGCAGTCCCGCCCGTACAATCTGAGTGGCGCTCAATCGATAGCCGTTCGTGTAGTCACGCAGCGAGCGGATCTCTCTCATTGTCCACAGCCGCAGGCTTCGCTTTGAGTCCTGACCGAGCAGCCCTGCCTCACGGAGTCGCTGCCGGTGCTGATTGACCGCTGCTTGGGATCTGGCTCGGATGCGGATCTGAGGCAAACGTTTGCCTTGTTTGACTTGACGGATGAGAGATGTCCTTTCAGGCTGCGTCCATCTCTTGCCTGGCATCGCGGATCCTCCGTTGTCTGTCGAACCTGCTCCTGCTATGCAGCATCAACCCAAACAGCACTTTGTCACGCCGCTACACAAACCACGCGACATGGATCATGCTGGCTGATACTTGTCGTCCTGGAACTGTCCGGCAATCGACGTAGCTTGCGTTGATTTCAACCGATTCGCCAGCACTGATCATTCTGGACTTAAATGCCGAGAGCCGCAAGGTGATCCAAGTTATTGGGAAGCTCAAAGCCGATCCGAAACTCAAAGACATAGCGGTCGTGGCCTCTGAACGCGCATCGTCATACTCAACACAGTGCAAGCGGCGGCGATGATCACGCATGAGATGAGAGAAGCCGGACGCAGCATCTTGCGTCTTTTTTCTTTTCCGACGGTCCCGTATCAGCCTCTAAAGCTCGGGATCTGCGATCCACACTGCCGCGCGTGCACTACCTGTCCGTACACATCGGCGGGTACGGACGGCCCATTGCGGGTGCAATGCTGACGGTAAGCCTTCTCAAGCTCTCCGGCGATCTCATCAGGCATCATGCGCTCGATGTGCTGACGCTCCAGCGTGTAGACAAGCGCGCCGTCCTTGAACAGGGCGACGGACGGCGACGATGGCGCAACCTCCGGCATGCGCTCGCGCGCGCGTTGGGTCGCCTCCATATCGACCCCCGCAAAAACCGTGGTCAAGTGATCCGGGATGACAGCGGCCTGCAGCGCCTGGGTGACCCCGGGTCGGGCGCCTCCGGCCGCACAGCCGCAGACGGAGTTTACGACAATAAGCGTGGTTCCAGGCTTGCCAAGAGCCTCATCAACATCGGCAGCGGTCTTGAGCGGTGTGACGCCACATTGCGCCAGCTCCTCCCACATCGGCCGCACTGCTTCCGGATCATACAAAGGCTCCATACGAAACTCCCTCCATTTTGGTTTCTGCACTCTCTCGGGCGCTCGGGCTAAAACAGCGTCGAACCCGCCGCCATCACAAGAACCTATCGAGTATGGCCCTTCGGTCACGATTAAGCCAGGATTTCCTTTTTGGCTGCTGCCGCTCCGGCCTTCGAATGCTGCCGATCATGGTGTTCCGGCGAAGCCGGAGGGCTCTTTAGCAACACCTCCCGCGCCGACCCTCGGCAACCCGCGTACGCTGGCTGTTCCGGGTCGTTGACGTTATCCTCCGGGCACAGACAGTGCCCAGATCCGGCCTAATATCGCCCCAAACAGCTTGCGGTTCAGATGCCCCTCGGCCAGCAGTAGCCAGTAATACCGCGCGTGCTTGACCACACGACCGCCCGTCTTCGTCAAACGATTCTGCGAACTCGTTAGCGCCCAGCTCCTGATTCGCTGGGGCAGGTCGAAACGAGTCGAGGTAGTGCGCCCCTGGCGCGTGCCCTCTGTCGTCTAGACAAACCCATCCCGCCCTCGCCGAGCTTCTCGACGCGGTCGCTCGGCAGCTCAACGGCCGGCCCCGTCAGACGCTACAGTTTGAAACGCCCGCAGAGCGGTTTAACGCTTGTGTTGCATCAACCGGTTGAGCTCGCAACCGATGTCATGAACTATGACATTTTTTCTCTTCCAGGTGCTCGACCCGGCTCGGTTTGCGTCTGCTGCGACCACCGGGCGAGGCTCCTGGGATGGACGATTGATGGTAGGAAAGAAATTTCTCAGTGTCTATCTTCGCCGTCCCGGTGCGGCGTCGATCAACTCCCCTGGCCAGGTTTTCGGCAGGGCCCCTCGTTTTCGCTTTTGCCCCCGACGTGTTTCCTGTGATCTCATCCTCTGGTCCTACTAACTTAGTCCTACGTGCGGTGGCGCAGTCCACTGTACGATTCCGGACGCCCTGACAGGCGGCCTCGCCGCTCCCCACCCCCGCTCACAGTGAAGCTCGAAGTGTTCGTCGGACTAACCTTCCCCTCACATCGGTCTTATAACAGGGGTAGGTGGAAAGCTGTAGGCCGAAATTGGGGCTTCCCCGATTGCGCTGACTCCGCGAAACCCGGCAGGATGGCCATAGAGTAGCTCGACCGACTCCGTATGGCACTGTTGCAAAAAAGCTACACGCGCTCCGCAAACCGCGATCGAGTGTGCGGCGCGGGGGAACTCATCTGGGATCACGACACCCAGACAAAGCAGTCCAGAGTCGAGGTCCTCAACATCAGCGACAACGGGGTGCAACTACGTATTTCGGAGTATGTGAGGGTCGGAGCGGCAGCCCACTTGACGGGCGCGGAATATCAGTGTGTCGGTTCGGTTCGGTACTGCGTGCCCAACGGGCAAGGCTTCCTGGTTGGGCTGCAGTTTAGCCAGATGCCGCACTTCAAGAACTCCTTGAGCTGAAGATAAGTCGCGCCCGATTGGTGGTGCGATCTCTTACCGTCCCTTGAACTCGGCGAACCAGTTTTGCATCACGTGAATTGAGATCGGGTTTTCGCGTTGAAGCGTCTCTTTTAGCACGAACCGTCGGCCATCGTTGGCCACATCGTAGCGGGGGTCCACCCCGGTGTCCGTAAGAATGCCGGGGTGCTCAAACAAGACCTGTGGGGATTCCGATGAAAAGCTTGGCGTCGTTGTCACGGCAACCGCCATCAAGGTGTCCCGCTCGACGTAGAAGATCTCTTTCCCGTCTCGACTCCAGCGCGGCTGGGTACCGCCGCCGCTCGAGATCTGCCGCTTTCCGATGCCGTCCGGGAAACTTCCCACATAGACTTCAAAGCGCCCTGACTCATCGGACGTATACACGACAAACCGGCTGTCCGGGGAGAACTTCGGGGCGGCCTCTGCGAACTCGGTCTGCAGGAACATGACGGCCTCTCCCAGGCTTCCGTTCTGCTGTCGCTCGTGATACACCAGGTCGCGCCGGGTTCCTGGCCGAGTCAAGTTATAAATCAGATACCTGCCGTCCAGCGACCACTCGGGCGTATCTTCTTGCACCTGAGTGCCTACCAATACTTCGGCCTCGCTGCTGCCGTCGGCGGGCTTCATGAAAAGGTCCATGTTCCCACTCCGCCCCGAGGCAAAGGTAATCTCCTTACCCGAAGGAGTCCAGGAGACATTTTCTTCTCGGGCCGGATCGAATGTAAAGCGGATCTTGACGGGACGATCCGTGTGGTGGATCCAGATGTCTTCGTTGCCATCCTCCCTCCCCTGAGCGACGACGTACCGCTCATCCGAAGAGAGGTCTGGATAGTCGATCAACTCCTGTGATTGGCCGATCTCTCCGAGCTTCTTTCCCTCTCGATCCGTCCAGATGAGTTGTTGGCGGCCTCCTCCACCCGCATAGTCGGCGTACACCAGCGTCCCGTCGTCGGCTACGCTGGGGAAACCCGCATTCTGCGCAATCGGAAACGCTTCGCCGGTCGGTTGTAGCGTCTCGATCGAGAAGGGTAGCGCCCAGAGCCCGCTGTCTGAGTCATTGGTCTGGTAAACAACATGTCCAGTTGGGGAATACCAAGGAAACGAACCGGTTCCTAAAGACAAACGCTCGTCAGTTTCGAGGTTCTTGAGAACGATCTCCGTATCGCCGAACATACCATGGGCAAAAAGCACACTTCGAGCCGCAGCCTCGGCGGACAGGAAATACGGAAACATTGCGTGCGGCCCCTTGTCCGACTTTTCTGGCTCGAAGAGCACCTTCGGGGTTCCGCCGCGAGCGGGCACCTGATAGAGCTTTTGGGGGGCACCCGGAGGGGTACCCGACGAGAAGACAATCGAGTCGCCGTCCGGGCTCCAGGCGCCGGAGAGATACAAGCGCTGTGGCAGCTCGCAGAGAGTGATCGTGGCCCCACCTTCGATAGAGATCTTCCTCAGTTCCTCATGCATGCCGAAACCGATGAACTTGCTGTCGGGCGACCAGAATGGAAACCTCGCGTCCTCGGTCCCTTGGATCTCACGCGGTTGCTCGTTGGCCAGACCGCGGATCCAAACCGTTCGCGAATTGCCTGCAACAAACGCGACATGTCGGCCGTCAGGCGACACTGCGACGGATGAGTAAGTGTACAGTTGACTCAAGTTCTCGGGCGGCGTGAACGAGAACTTGCGCAGGGGCCCGGCGTCGCCGGCCGGGGGTTGGAAGAACCATTGAAACACTAACAGCCCGACGGTCACGGCCAGAAGGATCGATACTGCGATCAAGCCGTTACGCAGTAGATGCTGCGGCCGAGCGGAACTCGCGGCGGTTGCTCCTCCAGAGCGCGACAGGGTGGACTTGCCCGAAACCAGCTTCTTCTGCAAGCTGTGCAGGTCAACAAACAAGTCCTCGGCGTGTTGGTAGCGCTCGTCGCGGTCCTTCGCCAGTGCTTTGCCGATGATCCATTCCAGTTCCAGCGGCAGACCTGCCCGCAGAGCCGTCACGGGCTCCGGCTCCCCGTCAGTGATCCCGTACAGAATTGCCTCTTGGCGTTCTCCCGCGAACGGCAGCCTCCCGGCGACCATCTCGTACAACACCACCCCGAGGGACCAGATGTCCGTGCGGCGGTCTGTCTTATCCCCCACCGCTTGTTCCGGAGACATGTAAGACGGAGTACCCAGGATTGCCGTCGTCTCGGTGAGCTTTGAGCGCTCGGCGAGTTGGGCCAGACCAAAGTCCATGATTTTGACCTGTCCCTGGGGCGTGACCATCAGGTTGGCGCTCTTGATGTCGCGATGGACGATGTCCTTCTCATGCGCCGCCTGAAGGCCCTGCGCGGTTTGGACGGCGACGTCGAGTGCCTGGTCGAGCTTGAGGGGACGTTCGGCGATCTCGTCCTTCACGGTGCGGCCTTCGAGGTAGGCCATCGCCAGGAAGGTATGCCCGTCAGCCTCGTCAATTTCATGGACAGGGCAAATGTTCTGGTGATCCAGGCGTGCGGCTGCCTTCGCTTCCCGCACGAAGCGGGCCTTGTGTTCGGGGTCTTCGATGGCGTGCGCGGCTAGGAACTTGAGGGCGACAGGGCGATCGAGCTTGGTGTCCTCGGCCTTGTAGACCACTCCCATCCCGCCCTCACCGAGCTTCTCGGTGATGCGGTAGTGCGAGATGGTTTGGCCGATCATTCGGCTTCCTCTTGTGGCTCGGCCAGCCAGACGTTGCCGGTGGTCTCCACTCTCGAAAAGATGATCCGATCGCGCGCTAGCGACATGCCGAGTCCCCCGATTCCGCCGAGGATAGAATAGCGGCCCTGGAATAGGGGATAAATCTCCTTCGGATCTCCAAGAGGTTTCTTCGTGTCGGGATGCAGGCGTTGACCTCGCAGGCCTTGAAACGTTCCTTGTCCCCCCGTGACAAAGTAAACCCAGTCGCCGTCAGGAGACCAGAATGGCTTGAAGTCGAAGAGGCTTCCGTCGGTGACTTGGATCCAGGGGCTGCTTTCGGCCCGATCATCATCCTCTAGGGCAGCGATAAAAATGGGGCTGCCCTGACCGGACGACATGGAAAACGCTAGCCAGCGGCCGTCCGGAGAAATCTCAGGAACGTTCACCAGTCCCGGTCGCCAGCGCTTGGGCAGCATCTCCTTGCGTTCTCCGGATCGGACGTCGAGCGTGTAGTAACGGACGCGTGGAGGGCCACTGTCATGTGCAGCGCTGTAGTAGAGCAACCGCCTTCCATCGCGAAGCCAGTGATTGAGGGTCGCCGCGCCTTCACAATCAGTGCACAGCTTCTTCGGCAATCCGCCGTTCACTGGCGCGAGATACATTTCGCTGCCCCTGGTGAAAGCAACCTGCGTCCCATCTGGACTCATGATTCCGCGTTTCTCGTGCTGCGGGGTTGCAGTCAGAGCCACAAGGTGATCGGTCTCCAGATTCTTGACCCAAATATCCCTATTGCCTGAGCGATCAGAAGTGAAAACTGCTTTCTCGCCATTCCAGGAGACCGAGGGTGCCTGGTCTTCGCCCAGATCGCTCGTCAAGCGTTCAGGTCTTCCTAGCACCTCGGCAGACGACGGGTCAAACGGCAGGCTCCAGACGTCCGTGTTACGGACTAGACTCGAAAAGACGAACCGCCCGGTCCTCGAAGCACTTGGGTCTTGCTCGATTGCCGTGCCGAACGTCTTTCTGGTGTGGCCGATCGCTTTACCGGAGGCCGGGTCGATGCGAACCTCCCAAAGGTTCTGGTTGTTCCCGATACGACCGGAGAAAAGCAACGTCTCGGCGTCGAGGAAGGTAAACGGGGAATCCCAGAGACCGAGATTGAAATCAACATCGTCGGCCGCTCCAAACTCTCTGTGGCCTGTCGGTGTTGGGGTGCCCCCGGCGACCGGGACGCGGAATAGGTCTCCTTGTCCCCGAGATCCAGGAGGGCCACTCCCTTTGAAGTAGACGTACTCCCCATCGGGAGACCAGACCGGTCGTCGTGCACTGGCAAACTCAGGCGCCAACCGCCGTGGCTCTCCCCCGGTTGCGGGTGTGACAAACAGCTGAAAACGAAAGCCATGACCAAACACGTAGTACGCCAACTGCGTTCCGTCGGGCGAAAAGCGGGGAGAGTTGCCGCCTGTTCCGATAAAGCGTTCCGTTCCTCCTAGCGTCGAGACGATGTAAACCCCGCTAGGCTTCCGCTCCGATCGGAAAGCGATGGTTCTGCCATCCGGCGAGAAACTGGGCTGATGATCGTTCGCCGGATTGCTCGTGAGGCGAATCGGCTCCTCGCCGCCAAGTTGCTCCACCCAGATGTCGAGGTTGTCCTCGCCGGCACGGTCGGAGGCATAGGCGACGAACTCTCCGTTCGACGAAATGGCCGGATGGTACGAGAGGCCCGCGTCTGTGGTAAGCCGGGTCAAAGTGAGCGGTTCCGCTGGGCCTGCCTGCTCGCCGGATCGCGTCACCCACCACGTGAGACCGGCGACGGCCGTAGCGATACCAAGAACAGCGACAGCTTGCGTCATCGACCCCGGTCTGCGAGAGGGCGGAGCAGCAGTCGCTGAGACACTCTTTACACTCCCTGACTCCAGGCCCTTGCGCAGGCTCCGGAGATCCACCAGTAGCTCATCCACGTGCTGGTAGCGATCGTTGGGATCCTTTGCAAGCGCTTTGCCCACGATACGGTCCAACTCGACGGGCAAACCAGTCCGCAAGGCTGTCAGCGGTTCTGGCTCTTCGTTCACGATCGAGTACGCGAGCGCCGCCTCGACATCACCCTTGAACGGAAGTTGGCCCGTCACCGCCTCGTAGAGAACGACTCCCAGCGACCAGATATCGCTGCGATGATCAGTCTTGTCGCCTAGCGTCTGCTCCGGCGACATGTAGGCCGGTGTCCCGAGACTCGAACCCGACTTCGTGAGCTTGGTACGGCCGGCTAATTGCGCCAAGCCGAAGTCCATAATCTTGACCGTGTCCTCTTCAGTCAGCATCAAGTTGGCCGGCTTGATATCCCGGTGGACGATTCCTTTCTTGTGCGCAGCCTCAAGGCCCCGAGCTGTTTGAATGGCCAAGTCCAGCGCTTCGTCGAGCTTCAGCGGGCGCTCGGCAATCTTGTCCTTCAGGCTCTGGCCTGCGATGAAAGCCATTGCCAAGAAGGTCTGCCCTTCGGCTTTATCGATTTCGTAGACGGTGCAGATGTTGTTGTGGTCGAGTGCAGCCGCCGCTTTCGCTTCGCGCAGGAAGCGTTCGCGACCCTCGTCGTCTCCGACGAGATGGGATGCTAGGAACTTTAGCGCGACAGTGCGTTCGAGCTTGGTGTCTTCAGCCCGATAGACCACCCCCATTCCACCCTCACCCAGCTTGTCGGTGATGCGGTAATGCGAGATGGTCTCGCCGATCATGGCCTGTCCCTAACCTGAGGGAATTGTACCGCTGCAGGATACCTGTTGCGAACAACCGATGTCATGAACTATGACATTTTTTCGTCTCCAGGTGCTTGAGACGACCCGGCTTGGGCCGCCTGGACCGCTGGCCAGCGCCTCGGAGATGGGCGATTGATGGTGGGAAATATGTTTCTCAGACAAGTATGTTCGATGAAGTCAAGGAAATCCGGGCTAATGCAAAGGCCCTGGAAAACCTACGCCAAACAGGCTCTGAACACCGAGGCCGAGCGCAAGTGCGGCCAGATCCGGCTTGAGGGCGCAGCGGCGGCCGGGCACATCTCAGAGGTGGCAGGCCACGACTTGAAGGCCAGGCGCCCTCTGCCCCTTCTGGTGTGCTTGACCCTCAACCAGAAAAGCGGCGTTTCTCGGAAGAGAAGGCCAAGCACAACTACTTCTTGCGCGGTGTTGACTTGTCCTTCGGGTCGCCCTCGACCTTCTTCCGGGCCTCGGTCAACCACTTTGGCGGGCGTCCGCGTCTCCGTTGCCCCGCAGCTACCAAGCCTTCGATCGCTGCAATAGCTTCGTCGATGAGTCGGCGCTCTTCGTACAGCTCGGCGACAATTTTGTGAACGTCCATGGATTCGTTCAGTATTACCGGGCCCGGCAACTGTTTGCTCTTCCGGGCGTCCGCTAGCCACTTCAGCGTCTGGCACAAACGGCGCGGCATGAGAACCGCCCAGGGCCGCCGCTCCAGCGGGGCCATACCTCGGGCCAACGAAGCCCCTGCAAGCGGGCCTAGGGCGTTCCCCGGAAGCTCTCGGAGCGCCCGCTCAGCCCCACGGCAGCCCTCCGTCGCTGTGGAGCCTCAGGAAGCTACTTGAAGAGAGCATCCCATGGCTGGGGCGCTACTTTCGGCGACGTTTTCACCTCGATGGCGTTTCCGGCGGGGCGCGCTGCTGTAGACATGAAGAAGACTCAGAAAACAAGTTAGCTAGCATATCACTGATAAAAAATAACTTACAGTAAATAACTAAGTGCTGGTCGAGGACTTCCTGGCTTAACAGTGGATGTGTTTCCCGGTGACCGAGGTACCCGGGGGGTGAGCCGATCAGCTTCGCGATTTCGTGGCTGTGCTGAAACTCAGCGCAGTCAATCTTAATCACCGCCCGCGAATCGCCCAGCAGCGACTCGGCCGTCGCTTCAACCACTCGGGTCTTACCGGTGCCCGTAGGCCCAAGAAAGAGAAAGTTTCCCACGGGTTGGCCGGGGCTATTCATCCCCGCCAGAAACATCTGGTAAACATTGATGATTTGCTTGACCGCTTCGTCTTGGCCAATGATCCGCTTGCGCAGATCTTGCTCAAGCTTCTCGGCATCGCGCCCGGTCAACCCGGGGTTGAGCTTTCTGCGAACCGTTGCTGTCTGTCCCACGATTTGCTCCCGCCCGTCACGCGGAGGTTTCACGACCTCACCCCTCACATATCGGCCGCCAATGGCGGCTTCTGTAACCGCACGGCCTTGCCGGAGGCTTCCCTCCAGCGCGCTGCGGACCGCGCAATGAATGCTCTCAGGTCTAGTCTAGGCTCCAGTGAGACGCCTAACGTCCGGCGCAACCGTCAATTGACTGAAAACAAACGGTAAATATTTTTGATTCGCTTGTGACCGCCTTCGGAGCAGATCACGGAATTCGTCCCGATCAACCGCCGCAACCTCCCCGAACCTACGCTGCGCCAGGCCCGATCCAACCCTCGTCTGATCTAGTTCGCGCTTAAGGTAAACTTCTAGCCATGACAGAAACCTAGCGGGTGGCAGCGACGAAGACGATAGTTAAGACGACCGCTAGAGCGGGCACCGTACGCCACGCCTGCGGGTACAGCACCACCCACTGGTATCGCCCAACGAAGCCACTATGGCGCCCATCACCGATCAGAATTCACTGCCCGTTCATCTCAACCTCAATGTTCGAGGCCTCGAACCTTCGGCAACGCTGGCCGTCAACGAGCGTTCGAACCGTCTCCGTGAGGAAGGCCGGACGATTCACAAACTCGGGCTGGGGCAATCTCCATTCCCCGTGCCCGACCCCGTTGTCGAAGCCCTTCGCAACAACGCCTTCCAGAAGGACTACTTGCCCGTCAAGGGCTTGCGTGAGCTGCGCGATACTGTCGCGGCTTATCGCCGCCGCCGTCACGGGACCGATTGCGGCGGCGACGACGTGCTGATCGGACCCGGCTCGAAGGAATTGATGTTCCTTCTGCAGTTGGTGTACTACGGCGACCTCGTCGTACCGACACCAAGCTGGGTCTCCTACGCACCCCAAGCGCACATCATCGGACGCCACGTTCGCCGGCTCGAAACCAAGGAGTCGAATGGCTGGCGTTTGACTCCTGATGAACTTGAGCGTCTGTGCTCACAGGACTCGGGCCGACCTCGCATCGTCGTTCTCAACTATCCTTCGAACCCAACGGGCGGGACGTATGAGCGCGGAGAACTGGAAGAATTGGCCGCCGTCGCCCGCCGCCACAGATGCGTCCTGTTGTCAGACGAGATCTACGGAGAGCTGCATCACGAAGGCAGGCATGTTTCGATCGCACGCTTCTATCCCGAAGGGACGATCAGCAGCAGCGGGCTGAGCAAGTGGTGCGGCGCGGGCGGCTGGAGGCTGGGCACATTCATTTCCCCGGCCGGCCTGCGCTGGCTTCTCGATGCCATGTCGATCGTAGCGAGCGAAACCTACACCTCGACCTGCGCTCCCATCCAATACGCAGCGGTTCGCGCTTTTCAAGGTGGTATGGAGATCGAGAACTACCTAACCCATTCGCGGCGGGTTCTGCGGGCTCTCGGCATGCGGCTGGCCGGGCGTCTCCGTGAAGCTGGTATCAATGCCGATTCTCCGCAGGGGGGGTTTTATCTCTTCCCGTGCTTCAAAGTCCATCGCGAAACGCTCGAACGAAGGGGCATTACGAGTAGCGCCGCACTCTGCGAAAAACTCCTCGAGGACACGGGCGTCGCGATTCTGCCGGGAAGCCACTTCGGCCGGCCCGCGGAGGAATTGACAGCTCGCCTAGCTTACGTGGATTTTGACGGCGCACAAGTTCTGGCGGCTTCGCGGCAAAGTCCGCTCGATCAGCAACTCGACGATTCCTTCGTCGAAGTCTATTGCGGATCGGTTCTCCAGGCAATCGACAAGATCTGTAACTGGATTCAGGGCCAATAGTGCGCCCCGCCGCCTCGTCGACAGCGCAGAGGAACTCTTGATGGCTCAACTCCTGTGGCGCCCTTCCCAGGAACAAGTCGCGGCCGCCAACATCACTCGATTTCGCAAGCGGGTCCGAGAGAACGCGGGGGGAAGCATCCCCGACTACTCGGGACTCTATCGCTGGTCGATCGACCATTCTGCCGACTTCTGGCGCGCCATTTGGGACTTCTGCGGTGTTGTTGCGGAGCGGCGGGGCGACGAGGTTGTCCGTGACTTTGACAAGATGCCCGGTGCGTGCTGGTTTCCCGATGCGCGTCTCAACTTCGCGGCAAACCTGCTGCGCTACGACGACGACCACGAAGCCCTGGTTTTCTGGAACGAGAACGGACGGCGGAAAGTACTCACGTACTCCGAGCTGAATCGAGAGACAGCTCAGCTCGCCGCGGCCTTCAAGAGCATGGATGTTCAAGCGGGCGATCGAATCGCCGGCTACCTGCCCAACCTACCCGAGACGGTCGTCTCGATGCTCGCCGCCGCAAGTATTGGCGCGGTTTGGTCGGCGTGTTCTCCTGATTTTGGTCTGCAGGGTGTTCTCGACCGTTTTGGACAGATTGAACCGAAGGTCATCGTCACGGCGGCCGCTTATCAGTACAACGGCAAGGTCTTCGACTGCCTGGAGCGAACCGCCGAGATCGCCCGCGTGATTCCGTCGATCGAGAAGGTCGTCGTGGTTCCTTATGTCGCATCCGAACCCGATATCAGCCAGATTCGGGCTGCGACGCTCTATTCTGATTTTCTAGCCCGAGGAAGCGATGGGCCTCCGGAGTTCACTTGTCTCCCCTTCGATCACCCGGTTTACATCATGTACTCGTCGGGGACGACGGGCAAGCCCAAGTGCATCGTCCACGGTGCGGGCGGAACGCTGCTGCAGCACCTCAAGGAACTCATCCTACACAACGATCTCGGGCGCGGCGACCGTATCTTTTACTTCACGACGTGCGGCTGGATGATGTGGAACTGGTTAGTCAGCAGCCTTGCCGTGGGCGCGACCGTTGTCCTGTACGACGGCTCTCCGTTCCATCCCGGCCCGGAACGCCTCTGGGATATGGCAGAGCAGGAGAAGCTCACGATCTTCGGCACCAGCGCCAAGTATCTCGCGGCCTCCGAACGGGCCGGAATCGCGCCGAACACCAGCCACGACCTCTCCTCGCTGAAAGCAATCCTTTCGACCGGCTCTCCCTTGGTCGAAGAAGGTTTTGACTACGTCTACGAGAAAATCAAGCCAGACGTCCGGCTCTCTTCCATCTCAGGCGGCACCGACCTGATCTCTTGCTTCGCGCTCGGGAACCCGGTGGAGCCCGTCTACCGCGGTCAAATACAAACGCGCGGACTCGGCATGAAGGTCGAGGTCTTTGACAGCGGCGGCCGCTCTCTTCCGGCCGGCGAAAAAGGCGAGCTCGTCTGCACGCAGCCGTTCCCTTCAATGCCGGTTGGGTTTTGGAATGACCCCGACGACGCGAAGTACCGCGCCGCTTACTTCGAAACGTTTCCAAACATTTGGCATCACGGCGACTATTGCGAACTAACCCCGGAAGGCGGCATGATCATTTGGGGCCGCTCCGACGCCGTCCTCAACCCCGGCGGCGTGCGCATCGGCACGGCGGAGATCTATCGGCCCGTCGAGAAAATACCAGGGGTCGTCGAAGCTGTTGTTGTCGGCCAGAACTGGGAGGACGACGTCCGCGTCATCCTTTTTGTGAAGCTCCGCGAAGGAATCGATCTCGACGAAGCGCTCGTCCAGACCATTCGCAAGAAGATTCGCGCCGCGGCAAGTCCCCGCCACGTCCCCGCGAAAGTCATCCATGTCGCGGACATTCCCCGCACCCTGAACGGCAAGATCGCCGAACTCGCGGTACGGAACGTCATCGAAAACAGGCCCGTTCGGAACCGCGAAGCTCTGGCCAATCCAGAGGCCTTGGATCTCTATAAGGGTTTACAGCAGCTCCAAACGTAGCCTGACACTTGACGAGTGCTGAGCCCGGTAGCCAATGACCCGAACGATGTCTTCGTCCGAGGCAACCGGGTAGACGTCGATCGACATCGTCCCGGACCACAATTGCACCGATTCCGCGATACGCTCAAGTCCGGCTACTGGCGGGCTCCGCAGAGTCTTCGGAACGACGTGTGCTCTTCATGATCACAGCGTCGTCGAGAGGGTCTTGATAGTAGTTCTTCCTGCGCCTAATCGTGACGAAGCCGGCTTTCCGATATAGCGCCTGGGCCTCGTCGTTGGCGGCCCGAACCTCCAGGAAGATGTCCGCTGTGACTTTCCGACGCAAGTCGCTTAGTAGCTGCTGCGCCACTCCCCGGCGACGGTAGGCTGGATCGACCGCCAGATTCGTCAGTTCCACCTCATCGGCGACGGCGGACAGGTAGGTCAAGAAACCGACCACCGAACCGTCTGCCTCAATGACGAGTCCCTCCGCGTTGCTGTCGTCGGCAACAACCGTTGCGTACTGCCGGGCCGTCCATTGGGCGCTGCCGGGCGATCTCCGTCCTATCGACAGTACCGCGGGGATATCGGTCTCGCTGAGGCGACGAACGTGGAAAGTTGACATTGCTGCTGATCCGCCCGGACTCTCGTGGCAACCACGGCCCGGCCCGCTTCGGTCTATAATTATGCTGGCCGAGGGGATACCGCCGGCAGGATATTCATGCTTATCAAAACGCCACCAAGTTGGGAAATTCCTGAAAGCGAAGCCACCCCGGAATCCGTCTATCTATCTCGACGTAAACTCTTAACCGGTGTCGGTTTCGCGGGGCTGGGCACGCTGTTCGAGAATGGACTGCGAGCCGCCGGCGAATCGCTCTACCCGGCCAAGCGAAACACGAAATACATCTTAGACCGAGAAATCACGCCCGAAGCGGTCGCGACAGGTTTCAACAACTTCTACGAGTTTACTCTCGACAAGCAGCGGGTCAAGGACATGGTCGGTGCTTTCAAGATCGACCCCTGGACGGTCGAGGTCAAAGGCCTCGTCAACAATCCTAAGAAGTACGACTTCGATGACTTGATCAAGCGGTTTCCGCTTGAGGAACGCCTCTACCGTTTTCGATGCGTAGAGGCATGGTCGATGGCCGTTCCATGGACGGGATTCCCCATTTCCGCGCTCATTAAGGAGGTGGACCCGAAGCCCAACGCAAAGTTCATGCGGCTGGTCACTGTCAACCGGCCTGGGCAGATGCCGGGCATCCGCAGCCAGTCCCACTATCCATGGCCGTATTTCGAGGCGCTACGACTCGACGAGGCAATGAATGAACTGGCCCTATTCGTCACGGGGATCTACGGAAAGCCGCTCCCTAAACAGAACGGCGCACCCATCCGATTAATCACACCGTGGAAGTATGGCCTAAAGTCGATCAAGTCCATTGTGAAAATCGAGTTCACCGCCAAGCGGCCCCCAACTCTCTGGAACAAGGTCGGGGGGCTCGAATATGGCTGGTACTCAAACGTCGATCCCAAGCGGCCTCATGCGCGGTGGTCTCAGGCACAGGAGAAGGTGCTTCCGGATATGAAAGTGCGCCCCACCCTTCTCTACAACGGTTACGAAGAGTACGTGGCGAGCCTTTACACGGGCAAAGAATTCTAATCCGTAGCGACCATAAACGTTTCCCCTCCTCGTCGAGGGGACGACCTCGCAGGGATCAACATCGCTCTCGCCGGGAATCCAAGGCTTCTAAGCAGTGCTAGAATTGTTGAGGAGAAGGATATCCCTCGACGAGAGAGCATGGAGTCCGGTTTCCGCTGAACGGATGGCGGTCCAGCTACTCTCTCGTACCCTCCTAACAGGCTTAGAATGAGAAACGTATGACGTTTCGAGTCATACTCATTTCTCCCGACGCGGAACTCGCGGGGAGACTCCGCGATGCTCTCGGTTCCGAGGGTGCGAACGCCGACGCTACTCTTGTGAGCGAGTATCCCACGGATGCCCAGCTCAGTCAGCTCGTCGAGTCAAAACCGGAACCGGTCACAGCCTTTGTCGTAGTCCTCTCCGATCAGGAACGGGCTCTATCACTGATTCGAGACCTGAGGTCCTCCTACAGCGATTCATTAGTCGTTGCGGCGGCGGCGGTGTCTTCGGCAGATGCCATCTTGGGCGCCATGCGAGCCGGCGCTTCCGAGTTTCTCGTACCGCCCTTCGAGCCTGCCCATCTCAGGAACACACTTGAGAAGCAGAAAAGGACCCTCGCCGGCTCCCCGGCCGGCCCCGCCGTGCGAGGCCGCCTGATGTGCTTTCTACCCGCTCAAGGGGGTAACGGCGCCTCCACCCTGGCGACTCACTTGGCGGCCTCCATGGCCCGAATGATCCGCAAAAAGGTGTTGTTGATCGACTACGACTTTCATTGCGGAACGGTGGCGTTCCGGCTACGCCTGAAGCCCGATTTCAGCTTCGCCGATGCGGTCGCGCGAATCGGGGACATCGACGAATTGTGGGAGCGTCTCACGAGTGCGAGTGGCAGCATTGACGTCCTGTCCGCTCCTCCCCCCGGTACCGCCATCCCCGGAGAGGCCCTACGCAGCGTCGCTGCTATTTTCGCATCCGCTCGGCGAACATACTCGTTCACGCTTGTCGACTTCCCTTCCGCTTTACACGCGTCGTGCCGCGACGTCCTGACTCTTGCCGACGCCGTGTATCTCATCTCGACGCCTGAGGTCGTCTCCCTCCATCTGGCCCGGAGGCGCGTGAATGAACTGCTCAATCTCGGCCTTGCCAACAAGGACATCCACCTCATCCTGAATCGTGTAGGCAGCAAGAAAACACTCAACGTCGAGGATGTGGCTGAGGTTGTTGGAATCCCCGTGTTCAGCAGTTTGCCGAACGACTACGGCGCTGTCAGTGATGCTTCGCTCAAGGGCGGGCTCATTCCAGATGAGACTCGGCTGGGGAATCAGATCACTCACTTGGCGACCCAGATCGTCGGCGCCGACGCGGTACTGGAAGACAAGGACAAAGAGGGAAAGAGCGGCAAGAAGTGGAAGGGATTCCTGAACTTCTCTTCCTGACCTGGAACTTGCCAGGACGCGAGAACGCAGCACTGAAACCGACGTCTCTTACCTGAGGGCGCCCTCCGGCGACCCCACAAGTCGCCTGTTAAAGCGGAAGAATTTCCTCACGGTCGGGATCGAACTTCAGTCGCCGCTTTTGGAGGTAGGCGATATTACCGAGGTGTGACGCCTGAGCAGAACGGTGGCCGACCCACACGTCGCCGTTGGGGCGCTTGCGCGTTCGCACGCACTCGAGAAAGTTGTTGACGTGATCGACAGTCATCTCCCCCTCGGCGTGAACGATGGTCGGTGTTACGTCGCGGCCCGGTGGATAGAACTCATACTTGCCGCGGTCGATCAACAGGCGGCCTTCGGTGCCGACGATCTCGATTCCGGCCCCGCGCTTACCGGGCGCCAGGGTCGCCTCAAACGTCGCGGTCCAGTCGCCGCGATACTCAAGTAGCGTGTTGATCGTGTCGGGCGCTGTCCGCCCGTCTTTGTAGTGATAGATGCCGCCTGCGGAAACAGCCGAAACGGGGTCGTCTTGCCCCATGAGCATGTGAATGGCATCGATCCAGTGGGTAAACAGGTCGGTGATCTGCCCCCCGCCAAAATCAAGGTAGGCCCGAAAGTTGAAGTATTGGGGCGGGTCATACTCACGCCACTTTATCGGCCCCAGATAGCGGGCCCAATCAAGGTTGGACGGTTTCGTTTGTAGCTCCGAAGGAGATTTCCTCAGATGAGCGGAGTTGCCGTGCCACCAGGTGCGGGCAAGAGTGACTTTGCCGAGCCGCCCATTGTCGAAATACTCCTCCTTCGCGCGCAGATAGTGACGGCTTGACCGCTGTTGCATGCCGACCTGGCACACCCGCTCATGCAGGCGTACTTCCTTGACGATCCGCGGCCCCTCTTCAATCTTCAGCGTCAGCGGCTTCTCGACATAGATGTCTTTTCCGGCACGCGCGGCATCAATCACGACACCCGCGTGCCAGTGGTCCGGCGTCGCGACCAGTACCGCATCCACGTCCTGGGAATCGAGAAGCTTCCGGTGATCGGAAAACCCCTTGGCGCTCGGAGCGCTCTGCATTGCCTGGTCGATGCGGGCGCTGTAAACGTCACAAAGGGCAGTCACTTCGACAGATGGGTTCTTCTGGAAGGCCCCCATCACGCTTCGGCCCCGGCCGCCACAGCCGATGACGCCGAGACGAACCCGATCGGCCGCGCCAAGCACTCGTGTCTGCGATGAGGCTGTTAAGGCCAGGGCCGCGCCTCCTCCGACCCGTAACAGATCTCTTCGATTCAATGGCCGGGTTTGCATCGCCGAAAGGATAGCACACGCCTCCGTTGCCTCCCCGGCTGCGCGCATGCAGGTCGAAACGGAGAGGCCTAGTCGAAAGAGACATCCGCGATGTTCGTCGCGACACCATCCACGATGAGCTGAACTTTGACTGCCCCGGCGTTCACGAACGACCGCGGGATTGGCCCCACGTTCAACTGATCGAGCCCGTCGAATCCCGGTGCCGGCACGGACGCGAACAGCGGTACCGGCTCGCCCGCGATCGTCACTTGAATGCTCGCCGCCCGCCGCAGCCCCGTGCAATACAGCACCAGGAAGATCTGATCGCCCGGTGGGCCTAGGTCAATCGGGACCAGCGAAAAATCCGCCGGATCGAATGTAAGCTGCAGCGGGAACCCAACGCCGTTTGAGATGCGCAAATACTGAGCCAACGCAACGGCTTGGCCTCCGAAGCCCGATACGAAGAAGATTCCCGCGCCTGTGTTCGAGATCATGATTTCCGCCGAGGAGGCAGCATTCGACCTCCGCAACGTAATCTCCGCCATCCCCAACACCGTACCGGGGTCAATGTAGAAGTTGATCTGTCTGCCGTCATTGAAGAAAATGTCGGGCTCGCGCGTCACTCCATCGTTGTCGATGATTTCAAGTCTGCCCCCGCTACCATTGAGAACGAAGGCCGTGGCAATCGAATCCGGCGCTACCCGCGGTCCAAAGCCCGCCGCATCAACCACCCCCTCGGTCGTGATCAACGGCGATCCGGGACTCTCCGACAGAACGGCGCGGATCAAATTGTTCGCCGAATCCGAAACATACAGCGTGCCGAGAACATCCACGGCAACGCCGCGCGGCTGGTGGATCCGCGCTTCGGTCGGCTTCAGCCCGTCGCCGCCAAAGCCCGGCAAACCGCTCCCCACCGCCGTCGTGATGATGCCCGCACCGCTCGGATTTGTCACCTTCCGGACGAGCGCCAACCCGTCGGCAATAAAGAGATCTCCCTCCCCATCCAGCGCAATGTCCCAAGGCTCGATCCCTGCCTCCGTCGCCGGACCGCCGTCGCCGCCCCCGTCGCTCATTTCCCCATTGCCGGCGACCGTTGTAATGAAACCACCCGCGCTCACCATACGCACTCGCCGGTTCGACGTATCCGAGATGAATAGATTGCCCGAACCGTCAACTTCGACGCCCGTGGGGCTATCGATTCGTGCCTGTGTAGCAGCGCCGCCATCGCCGCCGAACCCCCCCACGCCGGTTCCGACAATGGTCGTAATCGTGCCCTGCGGCGTGATCCTACGAATTCGGTCGTTTCCCGTATCCGCTACAAACACGTTCCTCTGGGAATCCACGGCCACGGCCGATGGGTTGTTGAGTGAAGCCGCCGTCGCAGCGCCGCCGTCGCCGCTGAATCCCTGGCTCCCGTTGCCGCCGTAAGTCGTGATAACCCCATTCGCCCCCAGACGGCGGATGCGGTGATTGA
This sequence comes from Bryobacterales bacterium, assembly GCA_965206655.1. Taxonomy (GTDB): domain Bacteria; phylum Acidobacteriota; class Terriglobia; order Bryobacterales; family UBA6623; genus JAPPLB01. Next base: position 204,842 of record CBDBKC010000037.1, read on the forward strand.
CGCGATCAGCGATGTACACGCTGCCCTCGCTATCGATGGCGACATCTCTGGGCTCGCCGAGCTGAGCAGCGTCGCCGTCGCCGTCGCCGCCATCGCCGCTGAAACCACTGACACCCGTCCCCGCGATGGTTGTGATCGTTGAGGCCGGGGCACCTTTCGATACATCCAAGCCGCTGAATGTGAGCTTACGTACCCGAAAATTCAGGGCGTCAGCTACGTAGAGATTGGCCTGCACGTCGGCTTCAATTCCGTACGGCATGAATACGCGGGCCTCGGTCCCCGGCCCGCCGTCGCCACCATGATGACTCCTTCCGGCGAAAGTATTGATCTTGCCCACTGCTACCCGCCGAATGCGATGGTTGCCCGCGTCCGAAATGAAGAACGTTCCCGACGTACCCGCGGCGATCCCTTCCGGACTTCTCATCAATGCGTCGACGGCCGGCCCCCCATCGCCTTCCAGGCCGAATCCCGCACCCGCCACCGTCGCGATCACACCGGACGCGTTGATCCGCCTGACCCGGTGGCCCGTCCACTGTGTTACGAAAAGACTCCCGCCCTGATCGAGCCCAATACGCCGCGGCTGCCCGAGTTCCGCCGCCGTAGCCTGCCCTCCGTCCCCACCGAACCCGACGACCCCGTTCCCCGCCACCGTCGTGATCACACCGTCGGTGATCGCGCGAATCCGATGGTTCCCGAAATCGGCGAATAGGACCGCGCCGGCGAGAAGCGTACCGGCCCGGCCGACAGCCACATCTACCGGCGAATCCAGTTGCGCCTCCGTCGCCGGCCCCCCGTCGCCACTAAACCCGGGAGTTCCAGTTCCCGCCACCGTCGTGATCTCACCCGCCTGATCAACCTTGCGAATGCGGTGGTTCGACGTATCCGCGATGTACAGGTTGCCCGCCGCGTCACGCACAATCCCCTCAATCCGGCCCAGTTCGGCATCGACAGCCGGACCGCCATCTCCAGTCGAACCGACGCTACCGGTCCCGGCAATCGTCGTGATGACCCCGGACGAGCTTACCCTTCTTACCTTGTGGTTGTTAGTGTCCGCGATATCGATATTTCCCTCTCGATCGACGGCCACGTCCGACGGGCTATCCAGCCGTGCGGACTGAGCCTGTTCGCCATCGCCCGAACTCCCCGGAATTCCGGTTCCAGCGACCGTAGTGGCGACAATGCCGATCCGGCGGATGCGGTTGTGGGAACGGTCCGCAACAAACATGTTCCCATTGCTATCGAAGACCATCGCCTGCGGATCAAACAACAATACCTGCGGCGCGGTGTGACCGTCTCCCACTCCGGCAATTCCGGCCGCCGTTTCGATCGTCAGCTCAACGGGCTGAGCGGATAGCAACAACGTACCCGCCAGCGGAAGAACAGCAAGAAGAGATCTATTCATCGGATTGCCCCTTCATGATTCATTGCGAAGTCGCAGCAGGCCCGAGCACCCGCGGGGCTTCGGAACTCGGCCGAGCGACTTCGCTTGGTAGCGGAAACAGACAGCGTAACTGAAAACATCCGCAAAGTGAGCCTACCCACAGTGCCTTTCCCGTGTCAAGACCGATACATGGCGCGCAACGGGCGCCGAAGGCTCGCTAAGGCCGCTACCGGGGATTGAAATACAGAGAGGTTCAGACAGCGAACCGTCAGTTGGAACGCCGTTGCAGCCATCCCCCGGGGTTGAATGTGAGTACGAAAGCCTCGCGGGTGAGATCTCGCTCGAAGTCCTTTCCAGGCTCGCTATCGAGGAACTCTTCTATTGTGGCCGTCGGGCCGGCCTCGATGCCAGGCTGCGTCCCTAACGCATCAATGTGCGTATCCTCGACGATCAAATAACTGCCCGGACTGACCAAGGGCGCGTACATCTCGAGCTCTCGACGAACGTGGTGCGCCCGATGATCGCTGTCGAGAAAGACCAGCGTAGTCTTGCCTTCCACGCGTCGCGCAATCTCTGAGACTACGCTTTCCGAGGTCGAACTACCGAGAAAGAACTCTACGTACTCGTCCCAAAGTCGGTTCTTTGGAGCCTCAGTGAGCAGGTTCTGAATGTCGACTGTCAGGACCCGAGAGCTGTGCAGTCCCATGCCCTGGAGCGTGTGAGCCCAGTACAGCGCCGAACCTCCCTTGAAGGTTCCCGTTTCCACAATGTAGTCGGGTTGCAGTTCGTGGATGATCTGCTGAGCCATCCAAAGATCGAGAGGGTTTTTAATGATCTCAACGCCCTGGAACCAGATCGAACGCCAGATATCGAACTCGTGAAAAAGCCGCTGTAAGCGATCTCGGTCCGCGGCCGGGATTCGGTCTGCGTACTGGCTGACCAAGCCGGCATATGCTTTCCTCGCTCGCTCCTTCTGCTTAGCGCGAAGCTCGGGAGTCGAATGGTAGTCCCGAAACCCGGCGCCAAAGACGATGACTCCTTTCGGTTTACTCCCAGAACCGGCGAGCCTCAGGGGAGGATGAACACGAAACTCGATCGGCACATGTGCCTTGTTGTTCGTCAGACGTCGAGGGACTTCGACACTGAACTCGTGGCGTCCCTCCTTTGTATACTCCTGTTTCCCAACCTCTTCCCCCTCGACGAAGCCCGTCAGACTCACCGTGCCGCTTTGCTCGATACGCTCGGCGGGGACATCGAACTCAAGCACCAGGTAGTTCTTTTCCGATTCGAAGAGGGGATCCAGGTAAAGCTGAAATCGCGGCTCCGTCCAACGCCAAAACGGGTCATCGGATTCGAAAAATCCACTCACGAGCCGCGCGGCGTCGGCGTCGGAGCCGAGCGGCGTCCAGTGAACGGGGCGTCGCGTCGCGCTAAACGCCTCTTCCGGGGTTGGCCTGTGCGGCTGATCTTCGGCCGGCTCGCCGCTCGTTCTACAAGAGCAAGCAAGAGCGAGCAGCGCAAAGGCGAGCAGCGCGCCTCCATTCTTGTATGGGGTGTCGATGCGCCTGACCACGCGTTCTGAAATCAACAATCACTCCACCCAGATCGGCGAACTCCAAGCCATCTGCTCGTTGTTCTGAAGCACACGCACGTAGTAGTAGTTTGCCCCCGGTTCAAAGTCCCGGTCCAGAAACTCCAGATACACCTCCTTCGTGCCGGGCCGCCCGGAATACACGAAGGTCTGGTTCTTCACGATGATCACCTGCTTGATCGTGTCCGTCCCCAGCGCGCGGATCTTCAGCTTCGGTGCCTCGTTCGACTTGATGATGTCGCCCATGATGTACGACTCGCCGCCCACCTCCGCCTGAAAATCAAGAACGATGTTATCCGTGGCGGCGTAGGCATGGCGCTTCTTCAGCGCGTCGAACATTGCCTCCCGCGTGGAATCCGGGCTCAATATGCAGGCATACGAGATATGTGTCGACCAGTGATCGGAGCTCGCTTGTACGCCCAGCTTCAATCCCTTCGCCAGTGCGTCCCACCAATAGCCGTTCGGGTTGTAGCCGCTCCGCTGCGCGACTAGCTTCTCATCGCTGGCTGCCTTCGGAGCTCCTTTGTACTCATAGCTGGCCCGGTAGCCCTGGAAAATTTCGATCAGCGGCTCTACTTCTGGATCGTTGTCGCGGAAATCCGTCCCCTGGGCCGTGCCGGAGGAGTGCGGCATTGAGATCCCGTCATTCTTATGTAGGTATTCATAGAGCTTGGCGGCGCCCACCTCGCCGCGCCTTTCGTCGTCCGGAATCGGAAGCGTCCGTGTTCCGCGTTTCGCGAAGATCACGTTGCGGTGACCGTTGGGAAAGCCGAGGCTCCGCTCATAGCCGAACATCGGAGTGAATGTCCCCGCTACGTGGAAAAGGTCCGTCAGCTTCTCGTCCTGCCACCAAGTGAACTCCTGGTCGAAGCCCAACTGGTGATCGGTCGGCACAATGTAGTCGAAGCCCGCCGCGTCGAGCGCATACCGGTACACCTCGATCAACGAGCCATCGTACTTGAAATCCGCCGAGACGTCCGTATGCCGGTGCATGTCGCCGCGGTAGATCTTGTACTTTGTATCTCCCGACTCGATCGTGTAGTCCCGAATCGCGCGAATATCCTCCTCTTCATTCAAATGAATCGGCACTTCCTCGGCAAACGGGTCCTCGAACTCCCGCAACGCCGAGCCATCGTAGGTCGGCGGCCTCGACGACCGCCCCATGTTCGCGGCGTAGATTTCCGCGTTGCGCGGAATCATATCGCTGAACGCCCGATTGTCGGTCATCCATGCCGCCCAAACACTGCCGGCGTTGTCCGTCGTCAGCGCCGGACGCTTCTCAATCGACCCGCGGCTATGCGCCAGAGGAACCGGTTGCGTCCATGACTCACCGTCATAGCGCGTTAGATAGTTTTCCCAGCCCAGCTTGCTCCCGATCGAGCGTGCCCGCTGGCGCGTCCAATGCCGGAAGACCAGGTTGAGCGTACCCCGTCCGTCAAAAATGATCTGCGGGTTTTCGAAGTTGGGATGAAGCTGGTAGACATAGAAGGGATCGATGTCGCTTGTCGGCTGCCGCCAAGCCTTGCCGTCCCACTTCGCCACCCGGATCGACCGCTCCTGGTGCAGCGGTGCTGACATCGGAGGGTTAATCAGGAAACCCTGGTCCTTGCCCCAATTCGAGCCCGACTCATCCCAAGCCAACCACGGACGACCTTCCGTGTCCACGGCCACCGAGGCATGAGCCTGAAACCGCTTGCTTGACGTCACTGCTTGAATCGGTCCCTGCCTCCCGTTCTCGAACGCACGGAAGAAAACGTCATAGTTGCCCGCGTCGTAGCTGTCCCAGGCAACGTAGGCCGATCCGTTAGGGCCGGCTGCTACCTGCGGCTCCCAGTCATTGGCCGGCGACTCGGAGACCCGCAGCTCACCGGACCACTCGCCGTTCGAGAAACTTCTGAGATAGATATCGCTTTGTGCCTGTCGACGCTCACCTCGAGAGCTCTGCCACGTCACGAAAACAACGCCGTCCTTAGAAGCAGCCGCGCGGTGAAACGTATTCGTCCCTTGATCACTAACCTTCACGGGAGCTTGCCAGGAACCGTTGTGCTTTCTTCGCCCCCAAATGGTCCAACTCGTGCCTTCACGTTGACTCCAGAAAGCCCACAGTCCGCCCTGGCCGTCCACTGCCAGCGAACAGCGGAACAGGTCGCCAGGCGCCGGTGTCACTTCCTCCGGAGCCAGCCACTCGCCACCCTGCCGCCGCCGGACCACGACCCTGTCTTCCCGGTCTTTGTAGGCTATCCACGCCACCGCAATCGAACCGTCCGGCAACCGCGTAACTGCTGCCTCGTCGTCCTCGAACTCCTCTGTCGTGAGCTTCTGGACATGCGGGCTCCAGGCGACCGAAGCCCTCCCCCCAAGAAACTCACTCGGGTGGATACCCACATCCGATAGCGCAAACGCGAAGCTCCCCTGCGCCGTCCGTACGGAGGCCTGTGCACCCCCCGAGTGCTTGATCGTTACAAACACCCCGCCCGGGAAATGCAGTACTCGCGGCCGCTCCGCCGGGCTCATCTCCGTGTAGTTGACACGCGCGAAGCCGGCAACCTCATCGCGCCGGTTCCTCAAATGCCACGAGTTCGCGCCCGTGATGCTGTCACCCTCGGAAAACTGCCAGCCCTCGATCCCGGCGATCTCACCCCCCGAAACGTCGATGGAGCCGTCCCAACCCTGATCTTCCTCTACACCGATTCCAAACCGTAGAAACAAAGTATCCGTACGGGTTTGGGCCGCGGCGCCGGGCAGCGAAAGACAAGCCAGCACGAGTAAGGCGATAGGGGATCCTAGTCTGTTCATGCTTTCCGTCCTCTTCAAGCGTCCTATTCCGAGCAGGCCGATTATACCAACCGGACTAACACGGCCAGCCTACCGGAAAGAGTTAACGATCCCTCAACGCTTTGCCCGGTAGCCGGTTTCCACTTGTCGTCGCGTGGCAAGCCGAAGTGTGCCCCTGGGCGCCCCAATCCGGTGAAGTCGAAGCGCAATACGGCTAAACCCGGTTCGACGAGCCCCTTTGCAATCCGCGACGCGGCCGCGATGTCCTTCGAGCAGGTGAAACAGTGGGCGAAAAGCGCACAGGCCCGCGGCGAATCATCCGGCTGGTCGAGCCGGCCCGCCAAGGCGAAGCCCTGGGAACCCGGAAACTCAACACGCTCCGATCGCATCTCGGTTCTCTACGGACCCTTTCGTTGCTGCGGGCCTATTCGCACTATGTCCTCAATGCTACGACGAATCACCGAAGCGGTTAACGGTGTCGATCATCTCTAGTAGCATCTCTACGTCTTCGAAGGCTTCACCCCCGTATCTCGCCCAGTGGACCAGGCCTTCAGTGTCGATCAGTATCGTTGAGTTCAGCCGTATCTCTTCAAACTCGTCGTAGGACTGGAAGCGCTTGCCGTTGACCCATTCAGTGTCGGAGCATAGGCCAATCGCGAGTTTCTTTTCTTCTTTGATTTGAGCAAGCCGAGCCGGCTCCACCGGCGCCACGGCTATGACGACCGTGTTCTTCTCATTAAATTTTTCGCGCTTTGTGGCCAGCTTCTCGAGTCCGGCCAGGCAAGAATCACATTCGGCGCCTGCGACGAAGACCAGCACCACCGTCTTGCCGCGATAATCGGCGAGCGTCACATCGTTCTTCTCGGAGTCCACGACGCTGAGATGAGGAGCCGTATTGGGTCTCCACTCATTCGGACCGGCGTCCGTGAGGCCGGCCGGATCATACGTCCGCTGCGGGGCCGGCGAATCATCCTCGGGCGTTGGGGCAAGGCCCGCCTGCTCCGCCGCGGACTTGGCGCGCTCAAACCATTTCAGGCCGGGGTCGGCCCTCGACCAGACGTGCAGCAAACGGGAGTAGGCGTGCTGCGCCTTGTCACGCTCGCCGACGCCTATATAGGCCTCGACCAGACCCGCAAGGGCAAATCCGTCATTGCGAACCGTCTCCAGCGTTCTTTCAAACGCGAGCACCGCCAGCACAGGGCTCTGAAGGCCGAGATACTCCCAGCCGAGAGCGTTATAGAGGAAGTGCTGATCGTGAGGAGGGTCATTGTGTACCTTGCGAAACGCCGCTTCCGCTTCAGCCGCTTCGGTGAGGAGCCGCAAGCCGCGGTGAACGTCGTCGGCGGCGAGAGCTAGCCGGGAGCGTAGTTCAAGCGACTGAAAGTTGTAGAGCTGCTTGTCCGACGGATGACTCTCCTCGACCTCAGTGCTGAGCTTCTGAAACCGCTCGAATTCTTCCCGCACCTCCTTCCGATTGCCCAGGCCAATCTGAGCCAGCGTGCGGGCGTAGAACTTGTTAATCCGGGCCGACAAACCCTTCTCGTCCCACGGAGGTGAGCTGTCTCCGAGGAGCTCTTCCCAGCGCTCAAACTTGATAAGACCCCGCTGCAAAGAGCTCGCCGCGCGACCTAGGGCGACGGAATCGGCCAACTCTCGAGCGCCCCGCAAAGCTTCTTCGGCCATGCCAAGCTGCTCCTGCACGTAGCACAGGTAGTCACGGTTGTGACGATAATTCCAGGCGCTTGAAGGCAGCATGTTGTGCTCGCGCTGGTAGGCGAGCTCGGTCCGGTTCGCGGTGTCCTGGGCGATGGCGGCCTCGTGCCACATGCCGAGACCGCTGAAGATATGACCTGGCATGTGCAGCCCGTGACCGGAATCGGTAGTGAGTTGGCTCAGCCGGCGAGCGCTGTCGAGAACGACGGTCGCGTCGGGCCCGTCCCAATTGTGAATGCGGTAGTGATGCCCTCCGGGATGGTCGGGGTTGGCTTCAAGCACCTGCTGGAGCACCGTTTCACAGGCGAGGCGATCGGGTGCGCGGCCGTCGTCCGAGTGTCGGCCTTGCCGCGCCCTGCGGTAGCACTCATGTCCGTAGAAAACGCGGAACTCGACTTCATCGGGGTAGTCGAACAGCAGCCGTTCCATGCGTCTGGTGAACTCCCTTTCACGTAGCGGGTAGGTCCTCACACGCTCAGATAGTTCCTCTGGACTGTCCGGAATTGTGCGCGCATCCCAGACCTCAATCCAGCGGCGCTCCCGCTCGCTGACCTTGTCGCTGTGCTCGAGAGCCAAGTCGAGAAACTCGCGCGAGCGCTTCCCGAAGGTTGCCATCGAAAGCCCCCAGTACGCCATCGCGCAATCAGGATCGAGCTTCACGACCCACCGAAAGCTTCGTTCCGCCTCGCTTCGAAAATACACGTGGAGCAATGCAACGCCCTGGTTGAACCATTTCTGAGCCTCGGGGTTCGCCGTTGTGATGGGGAAATCGACTTTTCCCAAGCCATTCATCTTCCACGGCTTGAGTCGAGGACCCGAGTCAAACGCCGTACCCAGGCGAGAGAGGCCGGGCTCGGGCGTTTCACCGCCGATAGCTGATGAAGTCAGGCAGATCAGGAGGACAGGGGCGCACAGAGCTCGGAAGGAGTACATAGCCATATTCGAACCAGAGGTCAAGTTTGCGATCTGAATGAGGATCCCGATACGAATCCTCGCGTGCCAAAGTGTACGCCCTAGAAGGCGTCGGATGCAAGGTTTCCAGCCGCTGCGACTACGGGCGTCGATAGTCCTCGCCGTTCAGGCTTCTGACGACCGAAGAAACGTGAGACAGGCCGGCTGCCCGCTCAGCATCCTTCCAAATCCAGCCGCGCTGTGCTACCGTCCGTGCCAGGGAATCCAACATGCGCTCAACTCGCACTCTCGCCATTCTTACCATCACGATCCTCATCGCCCACTGCGGCGGCCCGCCGCCCGAGCCCGAAGCGGGACTCTACGCTTACGTCGGCGCCACGGTCATTGACGGCACAGGCAATCCCCGGTCGAAGACGCTGTTCTTGTCGTCCGCGACGGACGCATCGAAGCCCTCGCCTCCCGCGCCGATATGCCGCCGCCGCCCACCGCGAATCAGGTGGACGTCACCGGCAAGACAATCATCCCCGGTCTCATCAACGCGCACGGCCACGTTGGTCAGGCTCGCGGACTCGAAGCCGGCCCCGAGGTCTACACCAAGGACAATGTTCTCTCCCAACTCCAGCTCTACGCTCGCTACGGCGTGACGACCGTCATCAGCCTGGGGGGCGACGGCCCCGCAGCCGTTGAACTCCGCGACGCGCAAGACACAGCCGATCTCGACCGCGCCCGCATCTATGTCGCCGGTGCGGTCGTCGAGGGGCGGACGCCCGACGCCGCAACCAAGATGGTCGACGACAACGTAGCCTCGAAAGTGAACTGGATCAAAATTCGTGTAGACGACAATCTTGGTTCAGGCCGCAAGATGCCGCCGAATGTGTACGAGGCGGTCATTAAACGAGCGCACAGCAAGGGTCTTCGCGTCGCCGCCCATCTCTACTACCTCGAAGATGCCAAAGGTTTGATCGACAAAGAGGTCGATTTCATCGTGCATAGCGTCCGCGATCAGGAAGTGGATCAGGAATTCATCGACGCCTTGATTTCAAACGAAATCTGTCTCTGCCCGACTCTCACACGCGAGGTCTCTACGTTCGTTTACGAAAGCGAACCCGACTTCTTCAAAGACCCGTTCTTCCTGAAAGACGCCGACCCGGCCGTCCTCGAACAGCTCAAGGACCCCGAGCGCCAGAAGGGAATTCAGGAAAGCAAAAGTGCTCAGCACTACAAGAAGGCGCTCGAAATGGCATCCGGCAACCTGAAGAAACTCGCGGATAACGGCGTGACGATCGCCTTCGGCACGGACAGCGGTCCGCCCGCTCGCTTCCAGGGCTACTTCGAGCACATGGAACTCGAGCTGATGGTCAAGGCCGGCCTCACGCCCATGCAGGCAATCATGTCCGCCACCGGTCAAGCAGCGGATTGCCTGAACCTGCACCGTGTCGGCACACTCGCGAAGGGGAAGTGGGCAGACATGATTGTCCTGAACGAGGACCCGCTCGCGGACATCAAGAATACACGCAGCGTCGATAGCGTCTACGTCGCCGGCAACAAGGTGCCTGGCAAGTAGCCCGCATTATTTCGTTGCCGGAAGCGCGGGCCGAGTAGGCAACCGGATCGGCCCGAATCCCGGCGCCGCCAGCCCTTCGGCATCAACGAGGTTGGCTGTGGGATCCATTCCATAGCCGTACGAGAGGAAGGCCGGTTCCGGCACTTCCTCACGGCGCACGAGAGAGAGCACGACTTCGTCCCCGGCTTCCGAAATCTCGGCCCGAAATACCAACGGCTTGTACTGCTCCTCGCGATCCCTGATATCGAAACCCAATACTCGCCCCGGCGCTCCAATCCTCCCGTTGACACCCGAGAACTTGACCCGCAAGCGAAACGGCCCCTCCCACGCGACGCTTTCAAAGTCCGGCCCTGGTTTCAAGTCCGCGCAGGCGCGCTCGCCGGAGTACAGATCACCACAAACCTGCTTGGCGAATCGCATTCCAAGCGTCTTCAGACCGTCCGTGTCGACATGGATCAAATCGACGAGCCCCAAGTCGATGCCGGATACAACGTGAACACCTTGAATCTGCCGCGCCGCCTGCCGCTGAACCTCGCGCATCGCGCTCCATGTGCCGTCCGTACGATCAGTAGGTGTGATCACGTACCGCGCAAGCTGCGTCGTGTAGATCGGCAGATCGGGACTCTGTAAGTCAGAGCGGACCGCCGCTACGAAATCCCGAAACCGCTCCGTATACTGCGCAACCCGGTCCGGTCGCGTATCCGCCTCGCCCTGATACCACAGCATCCCGCGCACCCGTCCCCCTGCCTCCTCGAACTGCATGAGCATGTTTCCGTAGAGCGACTCGCGCCCCTTCGTCTTCAGGGCCGGGTCCCACTGCCACAACGATGTCCCGCCCACGGCTGTCGGAATCAACCCGATCGGCACGCCCGTCCGGCGCACCATGTCCTTGGCAAACGGCAGGCCGAGACCCGCGCCGATGACCATATCGTTGCGCTCGCGGCGTTCATGGACGGGCTCTTTCGCCAAGTCCCAATCACTGCTCTTCGGCTTAAGAACGTGGATGCACTCATCCGGCTGCTCGACATCCTTCAGCTCGGCACGGCCCACCATGTTGGACTGGCCCGCGAGAATCCATAAATCGCCGACGAGTACGTCTTCGACCGCCGCCGTTTTCTCGCCTCGATCGCTCACAACGGCAAACTCGACACGATAGGGTCCGCCCGTGGGCAGACCCTCTAGGCGGACAGTCCAATCACCGGTGCCGACACGGGTCACTTCGCGGTCCGCGAAGCCCGCCACACGAAGTCCGTGGTCGCCCTTCGTAACACGCGCTCGAAGCATTCCGGCGCGCTCGGACCGCCCCTTGACAGTGACCGACGCTGTTCCATCGGCGCCTTGTTGCAGAACCTGATGATCAACCAGCCCCGAAGTAACATCGAGCCCGAACAAGTTCGCAGCGGCTAGCAGTGGCAAGGCAAGAGCCGTAAGTCGTATCGCAATCGAATAAGAAATCATGGTGTACCCTTCATGCGGCCTATTGTAGACCGAGTTCACCGCCGGCATGGCCCTCGGCCCGACAAGAACCGAATGCGGCGCAACAAGGCGATGCTATCCTGGTCGAACGTTTCACTTCAGGAGAGCATTATGCCGCGCCGCCCTTCACAAGCCTCATCTATCAGCCGCCGCGATCTGTTGCGGACTTCCGCCGTCTGCGGGATGGGTCTGTCCGCCTTATCCCCTGCGTTCCGTTCGCCACTTTCCGCTGCCGAGGCGACGGCCATCGAGCCCTGGAACCGCTTTCCGCGCATGGTCCAGGAGTACTTCGTCGATCGCGTGCGCGAGATCGAGCGGAACTCCCTCCAGGTGAAGAACAACCTCAAGACCAAGGCTGACGCCGAGGCTTACGTCCGCACGGTGCAAGAGAAGATCAGCCGGTGCTTCGGCCCTCTACCCGAGCGAACGCCGCTCAACCCCCGCATCACGGGAGAGGTCGATCGAGATACCTACAAGATCGAGAAAGTGATCTTCGAGAGCCGTCCGAAATTCCTGGTCACCGCCAACCTCTACATTCCCAAGGGCAGGAGCTTTCCGCTGCCCGGCGTCGTTGGAACGTGCGGCCACTCGGTGAACGGCAAGGCCGCCGAAGCCTATCAGTCCTTCGCGCAAGGGCTGGCCCGCATGGGCTACGTCGTTTTGCTCTACGACCCGATCGGTCAAGGTGAGCGCCTGCAATACACCGACGCCGACTTGAAGCCGCGCGTCGGCGTCGGCACCCGCGAGCACCTGTACGCCGGCAATCAGCAATTTCTCGTCGGCGAGTTCATCGGTACATGGCGGGCGTGGGACGGCATCCGGGCCCTCGACTACCTGCTCACGCGCGAAGAAGTCGACCCCAAGCACGTCGGCGTAACCGGCAACTCCGGTGGTGGCACGATGACGACCTGGCTTTGCGGCGTCGAGCAGCGTTGGACCATGGCCGCTCCCAGTTGTTTCGTCACCACCTTCCGGCGCAATCTCGAGAACGAGCTGCCCGCCGACACGGAGCAATGTCCGCCACGGGCGCTGGGGCTGGGCCTCGACCACGACGATTTTCTGGCGGCCATGGCGCCCAAACCCATCATCGTGCTCGGTAAAGAAAAAGACTACTTCGACGCCCGCGGCAACGAAGAAGCCTATCTGCGGCTCAAGCGCCTCTACAAGCTGCTCGGCGCCGAAGACAACATCGATCGCCTCCGCGGACCCACCTATCACGGCTATTCACAGGAAAACCGCGAAGCGATGTACCGCTGGTTCAACGGCGTCACCAAAGTCTCCGACATTCAAACAGAACCGGCGCTGACGATGGAAGAAGACGCCACGCTGCAGTGTACGCCCAAAGGGCAAGTTGCCGGCATCGAGTCACGACCCATCTATTTGTTCACAGAAGAGAAGTCGGAATCCCTGACCGAGGATCGCAAAGGGCTTCGCGGTGACTCGCTGAGGCAAGCTGTGCTTGGCGCGCTCAAGATGCCCGAGGAGCGGGGCGTGCCCGACTATCGTATTCTGCGTACCCGCAAGCAGCGCGAGTACCCCACACCGCACTCGATTTCCTACGCGGTCGATACCGAGCCCGGCGTCCATGCGCTTGTGTACATGCTTTCGGAAGAGGCTCATCACTCCCGCCCGCCGCAAGGGGGAGCGCGCGCCGTGCTGTACGTCTCGCATCACTCCGCCGATGTCGAACTCCGTGAGGAACCACTCGTTCGCGAGTTGCTGGCCGCCGAATCAGCGGCCGCTTTCTTCACGTGTGACGTTCGCGGGATCGGCGATTCCCGCCCCGACACCTGCGGCGTTGACAGCTTCCTGAACCCTTACGGAAGCGACTACTTTTACGCCATCCACTCCATCATGCTCGACTACCCTTATGTCGGACAGAAGACCTACGACCTCTTGCGCGTCCTGGATTGGCTCGGTAGCCTCGGGCACCGCGAAATTCATCTCGCCGCAAAAGGTTGGGGGACGATCCCGGCAACGTTCGCCGCCCTGCTGTCGGATTCGGTTGTGCAGGTGACGCTCAAGAACAACCCGAAGTCTTACACCCATATCGCCGAGGCGAATCAATACACTTGGCCGCTGTCGGCGTTTGTGCCGGATGTGCTTAAAACGTTCGATCTGCCCGATTGCTACTGGGAATTGGCGGAGAAGAACTTTCGGCAGATCGACCCGCGGGGAGCAGTCACCCCGAGCATTTTCTCATCGAAGGATGAGCCTGGAGAAGCAGGGGAGCACTGAGTCGCTGGGCTCCTTTCTGGGATTGGTTAAGAAGGGGAGAGAATCGTCGTCGGGGCTGTGGGAATGTGGGAATCGCGGAGCGATTTCCAAGGGCGTTGGGAAACGAGGGAAACCGGTTTTTGGTTTTCCTCGTTTCCCATCGCCCGTCATTTCCGCAGCCCTTCTCCCGTCGCGCGGCGCGGCAGGTTCGCGGATGCGAAACTCGCAAACAGCTTGCTCTTGGCTTGTTGCATCCGCCGCGCCGCCGCAGTGTCGCTTTCGGCCTGAGCAATACGGTCGAGGGCCTTGATCGCCTGCCCGGGCTTGAGATAGTCGGCGGCCCGCGGCAACTTCTGGAAGGTTTCCCAAGGGGTCTGATAGTGGCGATACACGCGCTTCTGCTTGCCTTTGGCGTCGGTCAGCAGTTCGGGTTGTCCGCAGGGCCGGTGGAAGTTCAAATAGGGATTGAAGTGCTGTTGATAGAAGCGCTGGATGCGCGCCGCGTGCGGCGCCGCGATGTGCGTATGCCCCATGTGCTTGCGGATCACGGCGCCGTTTTTCGATTCCACCAAGCCGTTGTCGTTGGTGTGCCTCGGCCGCGACTTGGTCTGTTCGATCAGCAGCTTGTTCAGTAATTTTTCCACCGTGCCGTTGAGGAACTCGCTGCCGTTGTCGGAATGGAAGCCGCGCAGGCGAAAGGGGAACTGCTCCAGCATGGCCTTGAGCAACGGCTCCAGCCAGGCTTCGCTAATGGCCGCCGTGGCGCCGACCACTTGCCACTGGGTCACTTCATCCACCGCGTTGATGTGATAGACGCCCTTCACGCCGTCGCGATCTCCTTGATGTACCGTATCCACTCGCAGGTAGCCGGGTTGGCCCCGCGGGTTGGGCCGCCGCCGCTCGCCGATCGACACCGCGCTGGGCCGAGTCTTGGTGAAATGCAGCCGCCGCTGGCGGTACACCCTGTGCCGCCGCAGTCGATAGATGTGGGCCACCGAGATCTCCGCCAACCGCTCATATTCACTCTGCTGGTACTTGTGATATTCCCGCTGCAGGATCTTGCGCGTGGCCGGGCCGCTGAGGGTTTCGTGTGCTTCATCGACGGCCGCCAGCCGCTCGATATCGGCCGCCGTGTACTTGCCGGCAAAGCGATGCCGCCGATAGCGGGCAGGTACCAGCTCACCCCTCTGCCGATATTGGCGGATCAGTCGGGTGACCTGCGCCCGGCTCAGTCCCGTCATCTTGGCCAGATATTGCCGCAGCAGTCCTTTGGCGGCTCGGTCTTGCCCGCTGTAGCGCTGCCGGCACAGCGTTTGCGCCACCCAGGCGTAGATCTCGGCACGCCCTTTGCCCTTGAATCGTATTTCATCGCTGGCCTCCAGAAACTGCCGTATCTGCTCCAGGCTCAGCGTCTTGCCGTCTTGCATGTGGATGGTCAATCCCCAGCATGCTCACTCCCCCACCCTTCAGGCTCATCTTGTGTGAGAAACTAACTCCTCCTTCAGGCTCATCTTGCATGAGACAAGACTCCCCGAAGACCTGATCGGCAGATTGCCGCTATAATAGGGGCAGATGCCGGAGAATGCCACTGCCGCTGTTTCGACCACCTCGCCGATTTCGATCTACGGCCGCATCGGGATCACATTAGGGATCAAGAACCTACACTCTGATCAGGACGCAGCCCGGCTCGTCGAGGCGCGCCTGTCGACGAGCGTTCTCAAATCACTCGTCCGGCACGGCCTCGACGAATCCGACGTACACGAGTTGGTGATTCCCCGTCGCACCCTTTCACATCGAAAGGCGCGTCGTGAAAGACTCACCCAGGACGAATCGGACCGGGCTATGAGAGTCGCGCGCATCCTGACGCTTGCTGGGAACGTCTTTGGCGAAAAGGACCGGGCACTCCGCTGGCTCAGAAAACCTAATCGCCGCTTTGAACACCGATCACCGCTCGGTCTTCTCGCTACGGAAACCGGCGCCCGCCTAGTCGAAGAGGCCCTCTATCAGATCGACGACGGCATTTTCGTCTAGTTCGACGGATGATCCTCTGGCGGATCAGTACTCATCGAAACCTCAACGGGACGGGAGGCCTGCGCGCGTCCGGCCGCTGGCATACACACGGTCGGAGGATTGTTTACTGCTCCGAAAACCCGGCAACATCTCTTCTTGAGGTCCTGGCGAACCTCAATGCGGACATTGAGGACGTTCCTGCCGGTTACACTCTGCTCAAAGTTGAAGCACCTGGGGATATCTCATCGAGCCACATCGATCCGGGAACCCTACCAAAAGGCTGGAGGCACCGTATCGCGACAACGCGCCGATTGGGCGACGCATGGAGTGGCGGCGGCAATACAGCCTTGTTGCGAGTGCCATGTGCGCTGGTTCCCGAAACCTGGAATGTGTTGATGAATCCGCTTCACTCGGAATGCGAGGCGATCAAAGTCATCAAGATATACAAGCAGCCGTTCGACGCCCGGCTTGTGCGGCGCTGAGAGCGGGGAACCTAGTCCGCTTCGTAGACTAGTTTGCCGCCCAGGTAAGTCTGCTCCACCTGAATGTCCTTCACCTGCTCCACGGGGCAAGTCAGGATGTCGCGGTCCAGCACGATCAAGTCAGCCAGTTTTCCCGCTTCCAGTGAACCTTTTTCCTTCTCCTGGAACATCAGGTGGGCGTTGTTGATGCTGTACAGCCGAATCGCCTGCTCCCGCGTAATTCGCTGCTCCGGATGCAGCACGTCATCCGTCCAGCGCGGCTGCCTCGCCAACGTGATCCACATGCCAAAGAACGGATTGTAGGGGTTGATCGACCGCAGTCCGCCAATCTTTTGCATATGATCCGAGCCCCCGCCGACGACAACGCCCTGCTCGAACAGTGACTTGTAGGGCTGGAAGTAGGTGAGCCGCTCGTCGCCGAAATGCTTCGTGAGGGTGGCTCCGTCGCGCTCCAGCCACGCCGGTTGCAGATCGGCCACGATGCCGAGCTTCGCCATCCTCTCGACGGCTTCCCGCGTCATGAAATTGCAGTGCGTGATACAAGGGCGCTTGTCCCTGATTGGCATCGAATTGTTGATCTCTTCATAGGCCTCGATCAGTGCATGAACCGCACCGTTCCCGACCGAGTGCGAAGTAGGCTGGAGACCGTTCTCAAGCGCCAGCTTCGCAATCCGGTACAGCTTGCCGGGCTCGATGTAACGCATGCCGCGATACTCGGGGTCGTCGATCGAATAGACCTTGCTCACCCCCCAGGGGTCGAGCATGTAGGCGCTGCCGGTGAGCATGCCTCCGTCAAGAAACGTCTTGATCCCGCGCAGCCACAGCATGTTGTTGTATTCATGCAGCGGGCTTGCGGCGGCCTTTCGAATTCGCGCTCCAATGTCCTCCATCGAATCCTGTGCATCCACAGCCAGCGACAGAAACACCCGGCAAGTCAGCTCTTTGCGGTCGCGCAACTCGCTGTACAACTCGACGCCCCCGTCGCTCGCATTGCGGTCGGCAACACTCGTGATGCCGACCTTGTTGTAGTCCGCCAGCAACTCCTTCAGGCGTCGTCGCCGGTCCGCTTTCGTTGGCGATTTCTCGCTGGATTTGTAAGCGACGAATCGCCCCGCGCTGCGGATGATGCCGGTCGGCTCACCCGTCCGCGCGTCCCGCTCGATCCGTCCCGGTTTGCCGTCGGTGATCTTGAAATCCTTGTCGATGCCGCTCAACTTCAGCGCGAGCGAATTCAGCGAGGCGTCGGGCCCCGTACTGAAGTAAACCGGATTCTTCGGCGCCGCCCGGCCCAATTCCTCGCGCGTTGGATAACGCTGTTCCCGGAGTCTCGTGATGAACACCTGGCGCACGCGAATCCATTCCCCGTCCTCAAGCAACTCAGCGCGGGCCTTCACATAGGCAAGCACGTCCGCCATGGTTTCCATCTCGGGAACTTCGTGGTCGAACTCATACATCGAAGCGCCCGTCGAGTGGACGTGAGAATCCATCAGCCCCGGCAGGACCGTCTTCCCCTTCAGGTCGATCGTCTTTGCGCCGTCGCCCGCGAGCTTCCGCACATCGGCGTCGCTGCCCACGGCGACGATACGATCGCCCTTGACCCCGACAGCCTGCGCAATACGGAAATCCTCGTCGACCGTGACGATCTTGCCGTTGTAGAGAATGAGGTCGGCATCACCCGAGGCCTGAGGCTCCCCGACGACGGGGGAGGAAAAACCCAAGAGGGCAACAAAGACCGCGGCGATAAGACGGGCACGGCATGCCGCGCCCCTACACATCTGTGCGGGAACTCTACGGTCGGCTCGTTTCACGTGTATTCCTCGGCTACTGATCCTAGCGCCTAGCCGCTGCCGATTCTCCGGACTCCGGATCGAATGAAGCGGCACTCATGCGCGCGTTGGCGGCATCGTTCACTTCGTATCCCACGCGGCGCAGGTATTCTTTACGCTCATCGCTCCAATGCGGCTCGCAATCGACCTTGAGTCCGCCCTCGGTGTGCATGCGCGGCGCCTCGATCGATTCCTCCATCGAGCGATCCTGGCCGGCGTAGTTCATCAGAATGTCGAAAAGAGCATTCGGTATCCGCCGCCCACCGCGGCCGCCCACCGCCAATACGGGCCGGCCATCTTTAAGCACGATGGTCGGGCACATATTGTGAAGCGGTTTCTTGCCGGATCCGGGTGAGTTGGGGTGATTCGGATTGGGGTCGAATCGCGACATGCCGTGCCCCAGGATGAGCCCGAGACCCGGTACCACGACGCGTGCCCCGAAATTCACGCCGTGCGTCAATGTCAAGGACACGACATTGCCCTCGCCGTCGACCGCGCTGATATGGATCGTTCCGTTCTGGTCGCGCGAGCGAGTCGCAATCTGCTGCGGCTCACGTCGAACCACTGCCTGCCGTACGCGATCGGCCATCTCTTCCGCGTACCGCTTCGATGTCAAGCGGTCAAGCGGGACGTCAACCTTCGACGGGTCACCCAACAATGTCAGCCTGTCGCGCCACGCGATGCGGAGAGCTTCCAGCCGGGCGTGCGTCTGCTCATCCTCGTCGCCCAAGTGTTCCCATCCCAGAGCCTTGACAATATTGATCGCCTCGAGCGTCGTCACGCCGCCGGCGGTCAGCGGAGCCGTATGGATCTCGTAGCCCCGCCATTCCAGCGAGACCGTCTCCACTTCCGTCGCCTCGTACGCAGCGAGGTCATCCCGCGTTAGGATTCCGCCATTCTGCTCGAAGGCCTGAGCGATCTTATCCGCAATCTCCCCGCGATAGAAAGGCTCGGCCGAGCCGGCTTCAGCAAGCGTTTCGAGTACAGCAGCCAGATCGCGATTGCGAAAAACGACACCGCTGACGAACGGCTTGCCGCCTTGAAACAGCAGAGCGGTCGAGCCCGGATCCTTCGCCAGAATGTCTTGCTGCCCGACCATGGTCCCAGCCTGATACTCAGAAAGCTGGAATCCCTCACGAGCGGCCTCAATGGCCGGCGCCAAAGCATCGGCGAATGACATCGTGCCGAACTTTTCCAGGGCCAGTTGCATTCCGGAAAGCACGCCGGGAACGCCCGCCGAGAGCCAACCATGGTCATGGGCTTCCGGCACGACGCCGTTTTCGTCCGGTGCGAAGGTGTCGCCCCGCATGGCTGCCGGGGCTGTCGAGTTGTAGTCGATGGCCGTGACGCGCCCGTCGGCCATCGCAATGACCATATGTCCGCCATAGCCGGCGATGCCGGTGCCCGAGAGTTCGGTGACTCCCGCAGTGAGAGCCGCGCTTACGGCCGCATCGACGGCATTGCCGTTCTTGCAGCACAGGACGTCTTTGCCCACGGCCACGGGAAACTCGGTCCCAGCGGCCGCTATCGCTCCGGGAGGCGGTGGAGGCGCCGCCGATTCCTGGGATTCCTCGCTTCCGCAAGCGCCCGCCACCATGGCCCCGCCCGCCACACTCAGCATTTCTCGACGATTCATACTCAAACTCCCTGCCCGTCTCTCCTCGAAAAAGTTGGGTCGCAGCGTTCGTCCCGCAATCGCTGCGGGAGAATTCAATAGACGGATGCGGCATGCCGCACGTGCTGCGTCCTTACCTTCTCACGTTTGGAGCGCGGTTGTGGCGGCGATGTAGTAGATGTCGTCGGCGGAACAGCCGCGCGATAGGTCGTTGGCCGGCTTTGTGAGCCCCTGGAGAAAGGGACCGAGAGACTTTGCGCCGCCCAGACGCTCGGCCAGCTTGTAGCCGATGTTCGCGCAGTTGAGGTCGGGAAAGATGAGCACGTTGGCGCGGCCGGCGACTGGCGAGCCCGGAGCCTTGCGCGCCGCCACGCTTGCAACGAGCGCGGCGTCAAGCTGCAATTCACCGTCGACAATGAGGTCCGGAGCGCGTTGCTCGATGATGCGAAGCGCCTCAGCCATTTTCGCCACGAGCGCATGCTCGGCGCTGCCCTTCGTCGAGAACGACAGCAGCGCCACCCGGGGCTCGTCGTCGAGAAAACAGCGGCTGTTTTCAGCCGTTGCGATCGCGATGTCGGCCAACTGATTCGGGTTCGGATCGGGAATAACAGCAGGGTCCGCGAACACCATCACGCCCCGGCTACCGAAACTCAGATCAGGATGGACGAGCAACATAAAACTCGAAACGCGCTGATACTCGGGTTTGAGACCCAAGCACCGGATCGCGGCCCGCAGCGTTTCGGCCGTGGTGTTGTTCGCGCCGCCCACCAAGCCGTCGACCTCGCCGTTGGCCAGCATCAGCGAGCTGAAGTAGAGTGGCTGTCTTACAGCCTCGCCCGCCTCCTGACGCGTGATACCCTTCGCTTTTCGCTGTTCGTAGTAGAGATCGATGTATGTCTGCAGCTTCGGGCTGGATTCCGGGTCCACCCACTCGATGCCGCCGGTCACGGGACCGCGGCCCACCAGCACCGGAGTCACAACGCCGTCCGCCGCAAGCCGCTCAGCGGCTTCGACAACCCGCTCGTCATTACCTTCAGGGAAGACGATGCGCTTTGCCGCAAGGCGCGCGAGCGCTACCACATTGTCGAGAAAGGCTGACATAACCGGGACCGTGGATCCGTTGCTCCCTCGTCTATTGGGCGATCCAGCCGCCGTCAATCACGATGTCTGTGCCGCTGATGAACCCTGCTTCTTCCGAACAAAGATATACCGCCAGCGCACCGATCTCTTCCA
Source organism: Bryobacterales bacterium (assembly GCA_965206655.1). Taxonomy (GTDB): domain Bacteria; phylum Acidobacteriota; class Terriglobia; order Bryobacterales; family UBA6623; genus JAPPLB01. Next base: position 225,637 of record CBDBKC010000037.1, read on the forward strand.
CCTTGCCCCATCGCCCCGCGGGTATCCGCGAAAGGAACTGGGCGTTCTTTTCCGGGTCATCGAGGATGGGTTTGTTCATTTCGGTCGCGAACGGTCCAGGACTGATCCCGTTGGCCGTGATGCTATGGGGAGCCAACTCCAGCGCCAGTGCTTTCGTCATACCCAGCAGACCCGCCTTCGTGGCGCTATAGCCTGTGCGCAACGGAATTGACACGTGCGACATGATCGACGTCATGTTGATGATGCGGCCCCACTTCTTTTCCTTCATCCCCGGGACCAGCGCGCGGCACATCAGAAAAGGTCCCGTCAAATTGATCCCGAGAATCTCGTTCCATTCCGTAAGGGAGAATTCATCTACGGCCTTGCGGTTGTTGATGCCGGCGTTGTTGATAAGAATGTCGCAGGTTCCAATCCGCTCGGAAATCTGTTCCGCAACGTCGGCCACGGCAGCTTCTTGACTGACGTCCGCCGCGGCGACCGCTACCGTGCCTCCCCTGTCGCGGATGCCTTCGGCCACCTTATCGAGGAGGGCTTTGTTGCGCGCCACAAGACCCACAGCCGCACCCGCGGCGGCAAGCGATTCCGCCATCTGCCGACCGAGACCCTTGCTCGCGCCGGTGATGACCGCCACGTGGCCTCCCAGGGATATTGAACTCACCGTTTCTCCGTTCCTCCCAGGTTGAACGTAGACTCTAGCACAGCCGTTCGCGGGCGGGCCGCGATGCTCTTCGCATGGGGAGAATGGGCCTTCGACAGGCCGCGCCGCCACCGGGCGGCGGCGAAATTCGCTGCCCCAATCGGACAGGACCAGACCTGGATTCGTCTCTTTTTCTCAAGTCAGACAACCGACGTACCGGATGTTCTATCCCCGCCGAGCCAGGAAGTTTGTCCGGCCTCAGCTCATCGGCTAAATCCGATTCTTGATTTCTCTCGTATTCCATCCCAAGAGCACGAAGGCGCGCTGATCGGGCGACCGAACAACGAAGCAATCCGATCGAGCCAAGTTTTCGTAGAGCTACATGAGACCCGCAAAAAACGAGAGGAAGCACGCGATGACCACACTTGGAAAGAACGGCGAGGGCACATCGAAAGGGACGCGGCGGATGGCCATTGCCTGCCTATGGTTCTTCACTGCCGCTCTCGGCTGCGGGAATGACAACCCCACTGGTTCCGGGTTTGACATGAGCGCGGCGCCTGAGCCGTGTGAGGTCGCGCTGACGCTGCATCGCGGCGGCGATACCACCATGGATGAGCGTATCCGTAAGCTCCAGGGGCGTGCGGCGCAGTCCGCCGAACCGGCCCGCATCATCGAACAACTCGGGTGGCTGTACGTAGCCAAGGCGCGTTCGACGAACGACGCCGGCTTCTGGCGCCTAGCGGGCGAAACGGCGGACTGCGTCGACACGAAAAGTCCGGGGAGCGCGTCTGCTCTCTTGCTCAAAGGCCACGTCCTGCACAATCTTCACCGCTTTCACGAGGCGGAAGCAGCCGCGCGGCAACTTGTTGCGCGGCGCGAAGCACCGTTTGACTACGGTTTGCTCGGTGAGGCCTTGATGGAACAGGGCCGTTTGGATGAGGCGGCCGACGCCTATCAGAAAATGTTGGATCTCAAACCGAGCCTCCATTCATATAGCCGGGCTTCTCATCTGCGGTGGCTCAAAGGCGATTTGGAGGGTGCGATCGAAGCAATGGAAATGGCCGCCCGTGCCTCCTCGCCCCGCGACACCGGCGCGGCGGCGTGGGTATATACACGACTTGCCAACTACCGGCTTCAGGCAGGCGAACCCGATGAGGCGATGTCCGCGGCGGAGATGGCGCTTGCCTCGGAACCGCACTACGCGGCGGCGCTCGCTGCCAAGGGACGTGTTCTGATGGCGCTCAACGAAATGGAAGAAGCGGTTGAAACGCTCGAGCGCGCGGTGGCTCTGAGCCCGGCGCCGGAATCGCTTTGGGTCCTCGCGGATGCCCTTCGGGAATCGGGCCACATCGAAGAAGCCACGCGATGGGAACGGCGGCTCGAGCGAGACGGGGCGTCCGAGGACCCACGCACGTTTTCGCTGTACCTGGCCACGCGCGGAGTTGCCGAGGAGCGGTCCGTCGAACTGGCTCAACAGGAAATGGAAAGCCGCGCGGACGTATTCACTCATGACGCCCTTGCCTGGGCGCTGTACCGGAACGGACAGCCGAACCGTGCCGCCGAGGCCATGGAACTCGCCCTTCGCGAGCAAACCGAGGATGCCCGACTCTTTCTCCACGCGGGTGTGATCGCGGCTGCGCGCGGAAAGAGAAAAGAGGCGAGCGGCTGGCTCCGGCGGGCGGAGACCGTTCAGCAAACTTTATTGCCCTCGGAACGAAAACATCTTGTCGCCTTGAGCGTATCGCTCAGGGCGTCCCCACCTTCGCTCTAGGCGCGCGCGCCTCGGCGAACAACTCGTAACAACCTAACTCTTGCTACTCACCATAAAGGAGAACACCATGCGTGTATCTAAATCACTGCGACTCGGAGTCGCACTTGCCTTAATCAGTCTGGCCGGGAGTCCTCTCTGGGCTTCCAGCCACATGGACGCGCCGTTGATCACTCTCGACGACGCCGCCAATACGACCGACGTCTACGCATTCCGCAGCCAACGCGGCGGCCTGGACTACTTGACGACGGCCGTAGCCGTGTATCCGTTCGAGGAACCCGGCATCGGCCCCAATAAGTACAACTTTGATGACAACGTGTTGTACGAAATCCATCTCGCCCTGGGCGACGACCGGGCGAAAGGGCGTAAGGCGATCAGCTACCAATTCCGCTTCGAGACGAGCTTCAAGAACGAACAGACGATTCTTCAGTCCTACACGTGTGCGGTCGCCGCCGTCGATGATGACTGCCAAAACCTCACCCAGAAATACACGGTGACGAAGCTTGTCAAAAACAAGAAGACAAGCCTTGAGAGCGTGAATCCCGGTGCGGAGCTGATCGTTCCTCCGAACAACCAGGGACTCGTTACTCCTCTCTACAACCAGGGCGATGATGGCGACATGCCGGCGAAACCGGGTGTCAACTCAGCGGCCATGCTTGACTCGTACACAAGCCAGACCGTCTACGACTTGAACGATGGCTACACTGTGTTCGCTGGTCAACGGGATGACGGTTTCTATGCCGACATTCAGTCGATCTTCGATCTCGATCTCTCTTTCGGCGGCCCGAATAAGCCGTTTGACAGCCAGGGTGGTTTCAACGTTCACACGATTGTTCTGAACGTTCCTCTGTCGGAGATCGGCGGCGATCAGCAGGTCGTGGGTGTATATGCCACGACGAGCCGGCCGCGGGTCACAGTGCTGCGTACGTTTGGAAACGGTGGACCGGTCCACTCGAAGAATTTCGTCCAGGTGGGACGTCAGGGCAACCCGCTGTTCTGCGAGGCGCTGGTGGCCATTGAGGATAAGGACCTGTACAACCGCACAAGCCCGACCAACGATGCCGTACTATTCTCCAAGTACGCGATATCCATCGAGCTGGCCGGGTTGCTGGGCGTGAACCCTGATCTGTCGGGGATCTTCATTCCCGACCTGATCAACGTTGATCTTTCGACAGGGCCCGTCCCGCTGGCGGGTGATCCTGACGATTCCAACTTTCACCGCCTGAGCCTCTTTGGCGGTGACACCGTACCAAGCACGATCGGGAGTTTTCTCGGTTCCGACGTGGCTCCCGGTGGTTTCCCGAACGGCCGCCGTTTTGGCGACGACGTAGTGGACCTTGCGGTGCTTGCCATTTTGGCCTTCGGCGGCGCTGACATCTCCGGGATCGATCTGGACGTCGGTATCGATAGGGTCGCGTCCAATGACATCACCTACAACAAGGTGTTTCCGTATGCGGCGACGCCGTTGAACGGCCGCAATCACTCTCATCACTAACCAGTGGTCCGCAGTGCGGCGGGCGGCTTGAAGGAGCCGCCTGCCGCACCAAACTCAGAGGAGGTATGAAGATGATGCGAGTTTTGTTCCTAACAGTTCTGGCCGCCATCCTCGCGGCTCCGGCGGCGGCTCATGACCCCGGTTTGAGCAGCTTTGCGGTCCGGCACAACGGAAGCCGCCTCGACGCTCTGATGACGTTCGCGCCGGCGGACCTTGCGGCACTGACACGGGCGGATCCAAACGAAGACGGCTCGTTCAGCGATCCTGAACTCGAGCAAGTCCTACCGAGAATCGAGCAGATAGCGGATGGCGCCGCCGTGCTCGAACTATCCGATCGCCGAATCGTCCCAACCTTCGTTTCCGTCGCCCGGGTCGCCCTGCCTGGAAACGACAACATTCAGTTAAAGCTCTCTTTCCCGATCGAAGCCACGGGCGCCTTCAACGTGCGTTCAGCCTGGCTCGAGCGGCTCCCATATGGACACCGCCAGTATGCGACTGTTCGAGACACCGAGGGCGCGCTACTGGTTCGGGAGATGCTCGACAAGTCTGAACCAGCATTCGAGATCGAGATTTCGACTGCTCCGCAAGCCGGCAGCGCGATGCAAACATTCCGGTCGTTCCTCGTCCTTGGTGTCGAACATATCGCCGGCGGTTACGACCATCTGCTGTTCCTGTTGGCGCTGTTGATCGTCGGGAGCGGCGTGCGCGCGGCCGCAGGCATTATCACATCGTTCACCGTCGCCCACTCGGTCACGCTCGCGCTGGCAGCGTTCGGTTGGGTACGGCTACCAGCCGAGGTGGTCGAACCTCTCATCGCCGCGTCGATCGTCTATGTGGGCGTTGAAAACCTTTGGCGCGGCCACGGCCGGCATCGATGGCTGCTGACCTTTGGTTTCGGGCTCATCCATGGACTCGGTTTCGCCTCGGTTCTCGAAGAACTTCTGACCGCGGGTGACCAAATCCTACTGCCTCTACTCTCGTTCAACCTCGGCGTCGAACTGGGCCAACTCGCCATCGCCGCGCTCGTCCTGCCGCTGGTATGGACGTGGCAGCGCCGCAGCACCTTCACTGCCCGCTACGCGCAAGCCTGCTCGCTCTGTATCGCACTCGCGGGCGCCTACTGGCTGGTGGACCGCACAATTCTCTAACGCCAGGACTTCATTGGAGCATCGCCGGGGAACGGGAATCCGAGCACATTCTGGAATAGCTCCTGAGACCGGACGTGCAACTCAAGCAGGGATCGGCGGGTTCGTTCTCTACGGGGTCGGCGCCACCACCTCGGTGCTCTCGGGCGAGGCGCCTTGGGTCTCGGTATTCTCGCCCGAGGTCTTGCCGCCCTGTTGCTGGCCGTCGTGCTTCTGTTTGTAGATTTGCCTGCTGAGCTTGTCCTGCTCTTGATGTGCCTTGGCGCGCTCTTTCGGCGTCAGCCCAGGGCCGTCTTTGCGGTTCTTTTCGATCTTCCTGTGGAGCTTCGCTTCCTCCTTCTCAATCTTCAGAGCTTCCTTTTTGGTTAGCTCTCCGCTTTTGACTCCCTGGTTGACGCGCTTCTGCTGGCGCTTCTCACGCTTCTTGATCTGTCCGGCCAAACCGCCACCGGTGGAGAGCAGTGCTCCTATCGCAATCGCTGCAAGAAATCTCTTCATCACGATACAACCTCCGTTACGTATGTAAAACCATTCGGCGCGCCAAAAGTTGCGGCCGCTTCCGGTACACCTCAAAAAATCTTCCGCAGGTCTGAAAACCCGTCGACTACTCGAAAACGATCCGAGTGCTCGGGTAGGTCCTCGTGCTCCAGACTCCAGGTCATCGCGTGCGGCACGAGCACCGCGCCCAAACCGGCCTCCAACGCCGGGTTGATGTCGGACTTGGGGCTGTTGCCAACCATCCAGGTGTGCCCGGCGTCCATCCTTTCCTGGGCGACGACCTCTCGGTAGGCCTCTGCGTGCTTCTCCGGCACGATGCGACACGCATGGAAGTACCGCATCACGCCCGAGCGGTCGACTTTGGCGTGCTGTTCGTCGTGTTGTCCCTTGCTGAACAGGGTCAGGTGGTAGCGGCCGCTGAGGTATTCAAGCGTGTCGACGACGCCGTCGAGCAAGTCAATCGGCCGGGCGAGGATCTTGTGTGCCAGGGCCATTACTTGATCTAGTTCCCCGTCGCTGACAGGCGCTTCGGCCAACGCTTGGTAGCAGTTGCGCAGGTTACGTCCGAAGTTCAGTGTGCCGTAGCCGTGAGCGCGAATCGCTTCCAACTCGATCTCATCAAGGACAACCCGTACCTGCTCCGGCGAAAGATGCGAATGGTCCAGCAATGCAACGAATTCATCGAACGCCTGCTCGAAGTACACGCCGTTCTCCCAGAGCGTGTCATCGGCGTCGATCAGAAGCCACTTTGCGTTCACGAATTGTTGGGGAGGGTGACCCCCGCTGGAACCTTAAAAGCGTTGAACCACCCGCCTTGCCCGCTCCTCGGGAGGAGCCAGCCCGGAAAGGAATATCGATGAGGACATCGACCTCGACCGGAACCCCTAGTCTCGTCGCCGGGTGGAACCGCCACTGCGCTAGCGCCTCCATCGCGCTCGCATCGAGCCGCTCATCGACGCTCTTGATTAACTCGATGTCCCTGACAGTGCCATCCATCTGAATCAACGCATAAAGAGTGACCGTGCCTTCGACCCCCTCATCGGCGGCAGTGCGGACGTACTTGGGATCAACCTTCAGCTTGGGCCCCGGGGCGCTCAGCCGCCCCCGAGAAGGATCATCCGCTACATCGGACTCTATCGTTCCGTCACGCCTCCTCGTGCCCAGACGTCGCTCGGCGAACCTGATGACCCAGCTTCCGCTATAGCTCGTCACGTTCGGTGTGTTCACCGCCATCACGAATACTTCGCGGTTAAGAAAGAGGATCTCGGGGTTTTTCGATCGTACGTCGATATCAGGATCGATCACCGGCGGCGGGCCGATGCCGCGCACATTCTTTCGGCGCTCGAACAGCGAGAGCGCCGCCACTCCACTGCCGCGCGGAGGACTAGGCAAAATGCCGGCGCCGAGCGAACTCGGCCTTTCTTGCCGCTTCCGCTGAATCACCGCGCGCGATTCCGCGATCGCGCCCCCTTCAATCGACAGATTCGGCGCTCGTAGCGAAGCCGTACCGGCCGACGCAATCATTAGATCTCCGCCACCCGGGCCGCCATCGGGCGATGCCGAAAAGCGGCCTCGCCGCGAACCGAGAGATATCGCCCCCACCGCGTTTGGATCCGGATCGAGTCCCACGACCAGCGCACTCGGGCCGTCGCCGCCGGGCCCCTCCAGCGGCCCCCCTTGGCTAGCGCCTGGGGACGCGAGTCCTCCCTTGGCATAGCCCGCTTTCACGGCGTTCGCCAGAGATTCACGGCCCAGCAGCGCCGCCACTCCAACTCCGGAACCGCTGCCGCCGACGCCTTCGGAACTTTTGATCTTCGGCGCCGCTTCACCCGGTGTCAGCGCACCCTGCTTCGGCGCGGCAGGCTTGTCACCCCAGCTTCGATAGCGAATCCGCGGCTGCTGCTGAAGGGATCCCCATTGTGGGACACCACTCTGTTTGGCCTGAATGGACGGCGCCTTCCCGCCCGTGATCTTCTCCGGGTCCGGGGCAACGCGGTTCGTCTCCGGCACCCAATACCGTAACCGTGGGTTTTCCTGGATCGCCGCCAGATCCAATGCCTGCTGCCCTACGCCGATGTCAGGAGCGCTGTCACTCTGAATGGCGCGCCGCTCAGGAGCGGCCTGCGGGCCCGCCTCCGGCGTCCAGTAGCGCAGCCGTGTCGGCTCAGTCAAAGCCGCCAAATCGACCTTCGCCGCAGCCGCGCGAAGCTCCGGCGCTGCCTCGGGCGCCAGTGCCTGACGAGCCGGAGCGGATTCGGCCTTGCGCTCTCGTTGGAACCGCAGACGAGGGCCGGCAGGAGTGGGCAAGTCAGGAATGGCCTGCCGTGCCGATTGGATCTCCGGCGCCGACGCCGCCCGTAACACCTCGTTCTCCGGTGTCGCCTCCCGACGCTGCTCCATTTGAAACCGCGGCCGGCTTACTTTGGGGGCATTCCACGCCAGTAAATTCGGTGACGGGATGTCCTGCTCGATCTCGATTTCGGGCGCCGCGCCAATAATCTTCTGCCGCGTGCTCTGGGGATTCGGATCGTCGGCGACAATCTTCTGCCGGAACCGCTCCCTCGCCCGTTTCGCACCTTCTCGCTTCGGGGCCGCGCTCGCCGGTTTAACAGCCGGAAGCTCTTCTCGCGGCGCGTAGAACGTGATTCGGACCTGTTCACTTGCAAGTAGATCCTCCGCGCTCACCGACTTAAACCCGGCCGGGCGACCCGAAAGATCCACCGAAACCAGCACTGCCACCAACGCCACGTGTAGGCCAAACGAGAGAAGGAGCGACCGAAACCGCTCCTCGGGCCGAGAGACCAAGACGGGTTGCAAGGAGGGAGCGAATCCCGCACCGTGGTCCACCTCGCAATGCGACATAGCAAGATTATCGGCGTTTTTCACGGAACGCGAGGTAAGCTTTCCAACCTAGAAAGTAGCTAGCCCTAGTAGAAAAGATACTTCCGCCAAGTTTCCTGATGGTTGCCGAGCAATCGCATCAGACCGCGGCTTGTGTGCAAGTTGAATGGTCGAGGGCGGCGTTTCAGTTTCATCCCGACCTCGTCGGGTAGCCGATCGCCTTTATGGTTGTTGCATCGCCGGCAAGAAGTCACCAGGTTCTCCCAACTGCTCGCTCCCCCGCGGGAACGCGGCATCACATGGTCAAGCGTCAATTCACCCGGCGAGAAAACCTTACTGCAGTACTGACATGTGTAGCGGTCCCGGACCAAAATGTTCTTGCGGGACAGCGCCCGTGTCTGCCGAGGAATCCGCCGATACTCCAGCAGACGAATCACCGACGGCACGGTAACGGCGCGCGACGGAGAGTGGACCTCATCTGCGGAAAGCTCTTCGGCTGACGCCACACCTTTCAGCAACAGCACGAGCGCCCGCCGCGCCACACACACGTGGATCGGCTCGTAGCTGGCGTTCAGTACGAGGACAGGATTTGTCAGCAGGCTGCTGGTCATCATCATGTCGCTGCCCTTACTTTCACTCCTGGTACGCGCCCTACATGAACCGGTCGTATCCGCCGTTTTGCCCGCGCCGCCGTCAGCGCCAAGACCGATCGCGCGCCCGCCTTCTTCAGGGCCCGCGCGCAAGCATCCAGTGTCGCCCCCGTCGTCATCACGTCGTCAATGACGAGGACTGTCCTGCCCTCCACCTCGTCGCGCTTGCGAACAACGAATGCTCCAGAGACGTTGCGCTTCCTCTCAGCATACGAAAGCCCGGCCTGCGGCTGTGTGGCCCGTGTACGCCGCAGAAACGCGCGGCTCGCAGCGAATCCCCGCTTCGCGCCCGAGTTCTTCACTCAGAGCGAGTGCCTGATTGAAGCCCCGACGCCAGCGGCGAGCGCGATACAGCGGAACCGGAATGACCAGATCGGGGGCCGGAAGTGACTCCAGCACCGTAGCCATCATCCCAGCCAAAGGCTTCGCGAGCGGGCGCATCCGGTCATACTTGAGCAGGTGGATGAGCCGCCGCAACCCACCTTCATAAACTCCGAACCCGCGTGCCCGGTCGAAAACAGGAGACTCGGCTAGGCAAGCCCCACATCGTTGGGTGCCTTGAATCGCCGCCGCTCCCTCAAAAGGCAGCCCGCACAAGTCGCAACTATGATCTTCGGGAAGGGGCACCGGAGAATGCAGGCAGAGAGAACAAACCGGCACGGGGCCAAAGCGCATCAGCGGGCGTTCACACAGCCGACACTGATCGGGGATGAGGACGGACAACCACGCCTGGAGCGGGTTCCTGGGAATAGCCCCCTTTACGATCGATTTCCAACTTCCGTCCGTACTCGAGAAGGCTCACCTCATCTCGCGGAAAGACAACCTAACGCTTTATGTTACAAGCTCTCGTCCGGGGACGGGAGCCCCTCTTCTTCCTCTGCCTCTTGACAGGCCCGGCAATTCCGCGCCCAAGGGACGGCGTCCAGCCGCTTCTTGTCGATAACTTCACCGCAGGATTGGCAGCGTCCAAAACCGGACGAAGCCGTCCTCTCGATCGCCTCTTCGACTAAATGCAGCGTTCCACGTTCCGAATCACTCTGCCGGAACAGAAACTCCTTGGCATACGAGTTCGCGGCCATCTCAGCCGAATCTTCCGGCGACGCTACGTCGGTCGTCCGTCCCGCTTCTTCAGTACGGGAAACAAGAGCCACTAAGTCCTTCTGCTTCTGCTCAAGCTTACGCCGATATTGCTCGCGCCGCCTTTTGTCCATTGTGCCGTCAGAATGAGCCGCTACAGCTCCGCCGGTCCGCTCATAGAATTCTAAGAGCGGATGTCAAGTGTGTCAACCAAGCCGGAGACCGTGTCGGCGCAATGTGAAAAGATCCCCTACAGAGCAAAGTAGAAAGATCCCCTTCGGGCGAGAGACGCTAGGGGGTGAACGAAATCGTGGCATTGAGCAAAGTGGAGCGGGACCGGTTGATTGTTCTGAGGCAAGTCAAGGAGGGGAAGCTGACGCAGGCAACGGCGGCACAGCAGTTGAAGCTGAGCGCCCGTTGGGTCCGTAAGCTGGTGAAGCGACTCCGCAAAGAGGGCGATCGCGGGCTGGCGCATCGGCTGCGAGGCCGGCCCTCGAACCGCGCGTACGACAACGAGCTGCGGCGGCGAGCGCTGGCTCTGATCCGCGAGCGCTACGACGATTACGGGCCGACGCTGGCGAGCGAGATGCTGGCGAGCGAGCATCAGATCGTGGTCAACCGCGAGACGCTGCGGCAGTGGATGAGCGGCCAAGGGCTGTGGAAGCCGCGCCGGGCCAAGTTGAAGAAGGTGCATGTGTGGCGGCGGCGACGGCGTTGCCGGGGCGAACTCGTGCAATGGGATACGTCCGACCACGACTGGTTGGAAGGGCGCGGCCCGCGGTTGTATCTGGTGGCGATGATGGACGACGCCACGAGCGAGCTGACGGCGCACTTTGCCGTGTCGGACTCGACGGCCGAGAACATGCGGTTGTTGTGGCGGTATGTGGAGTTACACGGGCGTCCCGTGGAGGTCTACACCGACAAGGCCAGCCTGTTTCAACTCAACCGGCCGTTGCACCACAACAAGCATTTGGACGCGGCTCCACCGCCGACACAGATCGAGAGGGCGCTGGCCGAGTTGGGAATCGGAAAGATTCCGGCGCACTCGCCGCAGGCGAAGGGACGGATCGAGCGCAGTTTCCAGACGATGCAAGACCGCATGGTGAAGGGGTTGCGGCGAGCCGCGGCGAGCAGCATTGAGGACGCCAACCGTTATCTGCAGCAGGAGTTTGTGCCGCAGTGGAACGGACGGTTCAAGCGTCACCCAGCCGGACAGGCCGACGCCCACCGGCGCTTGCGCCGCGACCAGAATCTGGCCTCGATTCTCAGTCGCGTCGATCGGCGTGTGGTCGGCAACGACTACACGATTTCGTGGCACGGACGTTTGTATCAGATCCCGGCTGAGAAGGCCAAACCTCGGATGAGGAAGACGGCGGTGCGGATCGAGCAACGGCTTAACGGGGAATTATGGCTGCGTTGGCAACAGGGAGCGTTGCTGCTTCAAGAATGCCTGGAAGCCGACGGCACTCCAGCCCGGCCCACCGCCAAGGCGGCCCGCAAGACGCCAACCCATACCAAACAACCAAAGAAACGCCAGGGGCGTTGGATGGACGGCTTCGTCCTAGCCGATCCGGCCAAGCGCTGCGAGCCATTGCCCGCAACTCCAGTCGCCCTACGGGCTCCTTCCGTCGCGGGCAGCGGCCCATGATTCTAGCGCTAGGGGGATCTTTCTACTTTGCTCAATCAGGGGATCTTTCTAAATTGCGTTGACACACTCTGCCCCGACCGAGTTCAGAGTTTTTCCGGCGATTCTTCTCGCATCTCTGAGTCACTCCGCGGTTCCGCCATCCAAATGTTGCCTGTCATTTCGTGCAAACCGATAACAAGCTTGTCGCGTGCCATCGATAGACCCCAAGAGGGGTTGGACCCACGCAGCGACCAGCGGCGGCCCGGTTTGAAATGATGCACTTTCATCATGGGACCGACGGGCTGCTTCGTGTGTGGGTCGAGGCGCCGTCCCCAAATGTCAAGAAAGCCATCGCGGAACGAGGCAAAGTAAATGGCGTTGCTATTCGGCGCCCAAAAGCAGTAGTGATCAAACACCGACTCCTCATCAGAGACCCGAATCCACTCACTCCTGTCGGCCGGGCCATCCTCCCGAACCGGAGCGACGTACATGTAACTGCCCCTGCTTTCTCCGCCTCCCACATTGAAGCCAATCCAACGATCGTCGGGCGAAAGGCGCGCGCGCCAGAGCAAATCCTGATCGCTATGCAGCACGTCTTTCTTCACCCCCGTCACAATGTCAAGGACCTGATAGGTTGAGCCACCACCGCGGTTATGGCCGCCACTAAGTAGCTTTTGGGAATCTCCGGACCAATCCATAAGGTTTCTGCAGTCCTCGCAGACGAGCTTAGGAGTGCCGCCATTGAGATCGAGTATGTAGTGGGCGCCCCGTCTTACGAAGGCAACCTTCGAGCCATCACGGCTGATTACGGCCCGGCTGACACGCTCGAGGATGTTTGTCTCCCGCCCCGTTTCGATGTCGATGAGCCAGATGCCTCTGCCGCCTCTCCTGTCGGACCGATATACGATTTTCTTCCCATCCGCGGAGACGTAAGGCTCGCCGTTAAACGAAAGATCGTGGGTCAGCCGTTGCGCTTCTCCGGTGACCGCGCCTCGATCGCCGTCGATCGGGAGGCTCCAGATATCGTGATTCGTGGAAAGGCCGGCGAAGACCATTCGCCCATCAGCCGCCACCGACGGATGCTTTTCCATGCCGCTTCCGAAGGTCAGTTGTTCAGGCGCGCCCAGGACCTTGCCGGTATCCGGAGAGATAGCGATTCCCCAGATATTGACGCTATCACTGCGGCGGGCCGCGAAGGGAACGTAGTTGCCTTCGGCCAGCCACGCCGTGGGATGGATCGGCTCGAACTGACCGGTACGCCGGAGCTTGTGTTGGCTCCAGGCGGCGGCAGCGTTGGTCCTGATCGCCTCCCCACCTTCGGCCGGCGTAACCCACCAATCCGCGATACCATCACCGATACCACCTCCGGCAGGGATCTTGACGCCATGGAAAAGGATGCTCCGCCCATCGGGCGACCACGTTGGGTAGGCGGCTGAACGAAAGTCCTCTTGCAGCCGCCGCAATGCACCGCCATTAACCGGAACAATGTAGATTCTGGTGAATTGGGTAACGGGCGACGAACACACAATCCATTGGCCGTCGGGTGAAAAACGAGGATAACGAACTTCCTCGGCAACGAGTCTGGCCACGCCACCCAGGGTTGAGATGACATAAATTCCGCCCGCGGAAGAAAACGCGATCCGCGTTCCGTCGTGTGAAAAGGTCAGATGCTCTTCGTAAGCCTCGTCGTTCGTCAACTGGACAGCGTCGCCGCTGCCGACGTGCTGCAACCAAATGTCGACATTACCGTCTTGTCCTCTGTCCGATACGTACGCCAACAGCTTCCCATCCGGTGAAATGACTGGATTATGAGTGAGCCCGGGATCTTCAGTGACTTGCGTGAGCAGGTACGACCGAGGTGTCGTGTCTGGCCTCTCTTCCCGAGCCCGCGCAAGCCACCAACCGAGGCCAGCGACGGCGATACCCAGGAGTGCGATTCCGCCGAAGAGTTTCGCTGCTCGCGAGGAAGTTCGGCGGTTTCGAGCAGTGGACACAGGCCTTCCGGCTCGATGTCTACGACTCGTCGCCTTCGGCCCCTGTTTTGAGCTCTCCGCAACCGAAACTTGAATCGCCTGGAGATCGGCCAGCAACTCGTCCATGTCCTGGTAGCGCCCCTCTGCGGATTTAGCAAGAGCTTTGGCGATAACGTTGTCGAGTGCAGCGGGAACGCCTGTCCGGAGGGCAGTCAGAGGCTCCGGTTCTTCATGCGCGATGGCATAGAGAATGGCGGCTTCAAAGTCTCCCGAAAACGGCAACTGCCCACTCACCATCTCATAGACCACAACACCCAGTGCCCAGACATCGGTGCGGTGATCAACTGTTTCCCCGAGAGCTTGCTCGGGAGACATATAGGAAGGTGTTCCGAGGGTCACGCCGTTCCTTGTCAGACCGGCGCGACCCCCAAGCCGGGCCAGACCGAAGTCCATGAGCTTCACCTGTCCGTCGTCGATCACCATCACATTGGCGCTCTTGATATCGCGATGGACGACGCCTTTGTCGTGGGCGGCCTTGAGCCCGCTGCCGATCTGAACGGCGGTATCGAGGGCTTGATCGAGCTTCAGCGGACGGGCCTCAATCTTCTCTTTGAGGGTCGCGCCCTCGATGTACTCCATAGCGATGAACAGCTGGTTGTCGACTTCATCGATTTCGTGAATAGTGCAGATGTTGGGATGGTTGAGGGCAGCCGCCGCTTGCGCCTCTTGCAGGAAACGAGCCTTAACCTGCGCGTGATCCAAGGTGTGAGCGGGAAGAACTTTTAGTTCCATCACCAGGTCTAAACCCACCGCCTTTCAGGCGGTCAGCTTCGAGCGGGTCTGGATGACAATAGGGAGATGGGCGAATATCGGCGAGGGGCGCATGCAGTCTACGACATCAAGTATCACTTGGTCTGGATCACGAAATATCGCTACAAAGTCTTGCGGGGCAGGGTGGCGGAGCGGACACGGGATCTGATCCGGCAGAGCTGTCAAGCGCGAGAAGTGGTGGTGATTCGGGGCGCTGTGTCGCCGGATCATGTGCATGTATTGGTATCGGCACCGCCACAGTTGGCGCCGTCGAAGCTGGTGCAGTATGTGAAAGGCAGGTCGTCGCGACGGCTGCAAGATGAGTTTGGGGAATTGCGGAAGCGATACTGGGGGCAATACCTGTGGGCGCGGGGATATTTCTGCGCGACGGTGGGCGCAGTGGACGAGGAAACGATTAAGAATTACATTGAGAGGCAGCAATGGGACGAAGACGACCAGGGCTTCAAGATCACAACGCCCACCAAGCCTTGAGCCGGCTCTGAGCCGGGGCTTCTTCAGGCGGCTTCAGCCGCAAGCCGACTTTCAGTCGTAAATGAACCCACCGCCTTTCAGGCGGTGGTTGTTTAGAGCAACGTCCCGTTTCAGCTTCGTGTCCTCGGCCTTGTAAACGAGACCCATCCCACCTTCACCGAGCTTCTCGGTGATCTTGTAGTGGCTGATGGTTTGGCCGACCATGCTGGCCCGATTCTACCTCTTCGCCGATACCTGTTGCGAACAGTCCGCCGATGTGGTGGGTCGAGGGGAAAGGCCGCGGACCCCAAAACCGGGGTCCTCGCTACGGGTGGTGAGATTTAGTGGCATTCAAGGAGAGTCCGCGGGCGCGTAGTAAACCGCAGTTCGTTGGCCAACCATCCCTGACTAGGATTGAAAAGGGGTCGGAGCGAAAGCGCCAGGATAAACCGGCAGGCAGTCGGGGATGAAAGAGCCCCACAGGAAAGGAGTAGCGAACCACGTTGACCTCGAGTCATGCGCCGGTGGTGGCGACATCGCGGGTGAAGCGTTGACTTCAGGCACGGGCGAGCTGGGTATACACAGCAAGCGTCGATAACCTACTGACTGTCCCCGCCCCCAGCGACGCCGCAGGTCCTAAACCGCTCAGTGGGTGCTGCTTGGCGGTCGCGTTGGCCTTCCGGAAGGCAATGCGGGCGGGGACGTTAGCGCGAGTCCCCACATCAGCGGACGGTATTTCAGCTCACGTCCGCCCGGATGGCGGCGCCCGAACGGGCCTATCTGGCAGCCTTCTTTCGCGCGATTGATCAGGCCATCGTGGCCAAAGTCAGTTCTCGCAGAAACTCAACGGTGGCTCAGGCTTACGCGCCCTTCACGGCGTGGGAAGAAGATTTGCTCTTTCTTTCCTGCCTCTTGCGCTCGCGCTCGTCGAGTATTTCCTGATACTTGACCTTCTGTTGATCGTCGAGAAGACCCATGATGCGTTCGGTGCGCTCGACGCGCAACTGTTTGACCTCGGGATCGATCGTCTTACGAACCTCTTTGTAGCGTTCTCCGACGTCATCATAGATCCGGTCGACTTCCTCGACCTGTTCCGATGTCAGCTTCAATTCGGTCCTGAGAACGACCATCAACTCCTCGCGATACTCCTTGGAGGTCTTGCGAGTCGTGGTCAGCCGCGCGTCGGCGCTTTGCACGGCGTAGAAGCGATGCGCCGCCGCCCCGAGAATCGAGCCCGCGACGAACACAAGCCCCAGGTAGAGAGCAGCAACCTTCTTGGGTTGGCCGTTCATTTGCTGTTCCCCACGAGAAGCCACAGATCTCCGTCAGACTCGTCGGCGGCGTCCTCGGCGAGAACGTCTACGTAGCTGACTTCCAGCACTTCCGATGAATGGGGTTCCTGCCAAAGCCCGACCGCTCCGGCCAAGAGAGCAGCCGCGAGGCCGGACACAGCCGCCACGCGTGTTGCCCATGTCCGCAACGGCACAATCCAACTCACACTTCGATGCGAGTCGATTTTCGCCCACAAATTGGGCATGAAGTTCGCTGACGGCTCCGGTGCTGGACAAGCCGCCCGGTAAGCCCTAAACAGCCACTCTAGTCTTTCCTCGAGTATGCGGTTCATAGTGCGCGCTCCGTCGAAAGTTTATCAGATCTTGCCTTGGTCCTTCAAATCTTCAAGAGCCTTTAAAGCTCGTTTCCGCGCCCGGAAAAGCCGGACTTTAAGGGCGTTCTCTTTGACCTTGTATATCTTCTGCAATTCCTTCAGCGAAAGTCCCTCAATCTCCTTGAGCGTCAGTAGGATGCGGTCCTCGTCGGAAATGTTCTCAAACAGGGCCCCAACTACCTGCCGAACCTTGTCGTGCTGAACGTCGTCTCCATGTCTCTTGCCGCTCTCGGCGGCATCGGCCGCCACAACCTGCTCCTCGCTCAAGTCGGCCATCGGCATGCCGCGCGACCGGCGTCGCTTGCGCAGGTAATCGTACGTCGTGTTCACCGTCAGACGATGCAACCACGGCTCGAAAACCTCGGGCGCGCGCAACTGGTCCAGCGAGTAGTAGAGACGAACGAAGACATCCTGCGTCACGTCCTCCACATCTCCCGGCCGGCCAATCAGGCGAAACACTGTGCCTAGGATGCGCGACCGGTAGGATGTGACCACCTCGTTGAACGCCGAAGCATCTCCAGCCTGGGCGCGTTTGATCGTCTCTAGTTCGACGAGCATCTGAATCGCTGATCTCGATTCTGAACATGGCGCCCAACCGGGACAACGACTCGACGTTGTTGTCGTATGCTTCCGGCCCTTACTCGAATATGGCGCGCGGACAGACGACTAGGTTACTGCATATTGCCGTGGTAGGGCGCTCGCCTGCTACAAGGACCCGTGAGAAGGTTGACGAGGCAACTCACCGAGACTCGGAAGCTGTGCTCATCAGATGGTCAAGCGGCACGGCCGGGCAGTCACCGCAAACGGTGCGCACGTGATAATCAATCGCGTTGCCTCGGCGGTCAAACTCGATCTCACAGCATTTCAGGAGCGACTCCCTGAGCATCTTGCGGGCGCGCTGAATGCGCGATTTGGCTCCGGAAATCGACAGACCCAGCTCCGCCGCGGCCTCACGCTGCTTGTAGCCCCGGACCTCCACCAACTCGAAGGCCCGCCGGTACTTATCCGGAAGGCTCTTTGCCATACCCGACAGGCACTGGCCGAGTTCCTCGTTGTGATTCACCTCCGCCTCTGAGGTCTGTTCAGGCATTCCCGCTAGCAGGGACCTCCCCGCGGGCGAAGAGCGAAAGTGGTCGGCGACGACACTGCGCGCGACGCGGGATAGCCAAGGCAGCAGACGGTTGGGGTCCCGCACCGCCCCTAGACCGCGGTGGATGCGAATAAAGGTCTCTTGCAGCAAATCATCCGCCAGCGCCTCGTCACGAACGCGGCGCAGCAGAAGGCCTCGCAACCGCGAGCGAAAGTCTTCCCATACTTGTTCGGTCGTCAGCATCACGCGCCAGGCTCCGCGCAACACGTATCTTCGCAGCAAGCATCCGTTTTCGTTTTCTCGTAAAGTGGGGCGTTGTCGTTCGTCACCGCGAAGACCTCCCACTCGTTGCCGTCGGGGTCGCTGACCCACGCCTTGTCCTGGACGGCGTAGCAACAGGTTACCTGCTCCTCGCTCCTCGGCGTCAAGCCCGCCTCCGCAAGCTGACGGGCACGCAGCCGCACAGCCTCTCCGGACACAACTTGGATCCCAAAGTGGGAGGCATCAGAAGTAGGTCCGATTTGGCCTTGTCTCGCGTGGAGCGTCAAGTTCAGAGGCGGGTCGGCAACTTCGAAACGCGCGAAGCCCGCACGCAGCTTTGTTGGATTCCCGTTGAAAAGAACCCGATAGAACGTAACGGATCGGTCTATGTCGCTCACGGGAAGGGCGACATGAATACGGGTGGCGGGAACGGCGTCCTCAGACATGGTAAATGGCATCTCAAGTCTCCTGTGCAGTCCGGCTGACTGCTCTATCCATGAAGACGGGCAACTCGCGAAAAGGACGCAAATGTTGCCTGGAAACGGATCCCCGCCTAAGGCGATGACCGCAGCCGCCGGCTCATCTTGCCTTATCGCCGCGGGCGTCGCCCCCGAAAACCCGTACGAAACCGGGGAACCGGCGATACACTCTTAGCGTAAGTCTGTATGTGTCCCGTTTGCCGCATTCCTCTCGTAGGTTTTGAACTCGACGGCATTGAGCTCGATCGCTGTATCGACTGCCGCGGCATATGGCTTGATCCAGGTGAGCTGGAAGCGATCGCCGAAGCGGCCGGCGTCTTGCCCGGCGGTTTAACCGAGGCCGTGCGGGCAGCCAAAGGGGAAAAGCATGGTGAGCGGAGATGCCCGCGCTGCCAACGGCGTCTGCGAACCGTTCACGTCGGGCATCGGGAAGCGATGGAGATCGATCACTGTCCGCGAGGAGATGGCCTGTGGTTCGACCAGGGCGAGATGGAGATGTTGATTGCATCATTCGATACTGGTGAAGAGGGAGCCGTGGCGCAATTCCTCTCAGGTCTAACCGGCTACCGCGCCGATTGAGTCGTAAGAAAGGATCTATTCATGGCAACTCTACTTCTGGCCGCCCTGGTGTTCGGCGGAGTTCTTCTGGTAATCGTGATTGGGTTTGTTGTGATGTACAACGGCCTCGTCGCCCTGCGCAACATCGTCAAGAATGCCTGGGCGCAGATTGACGTGCAACTCAAACGCCGTCACGACCTGATCCCGAACCTCGTCGAAACCGTCAAAGGCTACGCCGCCCACGAAAAAGACACGCTCGAGAACGTCACCCGTGCGCGGGCCGCAGCCGTCTCCGCCGAGGGCGTCGGCGCTCAATCGCAAGCGGAGCAGATGCTCGGCGGCGCGCTCGGACGGCTGATGCTGGTTGTCGAAGAATATCCGGACCTAAAGGCCAACCAGAATTTCCTGGCGCTCCAGGAAGAACTGACGTCCACGGAGAACAAGATCGGCTTCGCACGACAGGCCTACAACGACTCCGTCATGCAGTTCAACACGAAGATCCAAACCGTCCCCTCGAACATCGTGGCCGGCGTCTTCAACTTCAAGGAAGAAGAGTTCTTCGAGGTCCAGGAAGAAGCTGTGCGCGAAGTACCGCGGGTCAGTTTCTAGCCGTGTAGCCGTTTCTCCGCCAGCTCGCGCCCCTCCGCCATGTGGGAAGCCATCGCAGCCAATCGGCGTCGGTCTCTGCTACTCATCACTCTGATCGGGCTTATCCTGCTGACCTTTGGCGCCTGTTTGGGAATGTTCATCGCTGTCCAGGGCGGAGGCGGGCGGGAAGCGGTCTCTCGGAGCGAGATCCTCACAGGTATCGGCGTGGGAACGCTCGCCGCGCTTGTGCTCTGGGTGGCCCTGTGGTTGACAGCGGTCTTTCAGGGGGACCGCATTCTCCTGCGTTCCGCCGGAGCCCACGAGATGCGCGACTGGGATGACCGCCGTCTCTGGAACGTTGTTGACGAGATGACCATCGCGGCACAGCTTCCGCAAAAGCCGAAGGTTTACTTGATCGAAGACCCTAGCCCGAACGCCTTCGCGGTGGGCCGCGAGCCCGAGAATGCAGCCGTGGCGGTCACGTCGGGCCTTCTGCGGGTTTTGAACCGTGACGAATTACAGGGCGTGGTTGCCCACGAAATCGCTCACATTCGCAACCTTGATGTGCGCTTCATGACCATGGCGTCGGTACTCGTGGCGGGCGTCGAGTTGATGTCCCGAGGTGTTTTGCGCGGCCTTGCTCGCGGGGGCGGAGGACGCCGGACTGGGGGGTCGCGAAAGGGAGGCGGCCTGCCTTTGCTGGTCATTGTCGTCGTCTTCGCGATACTTGCGCCTGTTGCCGTGCGGCTGCTTTACCTGGCCTGTTCGCGTTGGAGGGAGTATCTAGCTGACGCCTGCGCGGCCCGCTTCACACGCTATCCGGATGGGCTTGCCTCGGCGCTCGAAAAGATTTCCGTGGATACGTCCAGTGTTGGATCGGAGAAGACTGCAGGCGCGCTCGCTCCGCTCTACATCATCAATCCGCTTGAAAAGCTATCACTCGCCGGACTGTTTGCTACCCATCCTCCGACCGAGAACCGGGTGCTGATCCTGCGCAGTATGGGTGGGCGCGCGGGCTATGTGGACTACGAAGCGGCATTGCGCAAAGTCGAGGGCCAAAAGCTTCGTCTGGCCGCGCTGGAAGCCGCGGCGCGGACGGATGAGAGCGTCGATGCCCGGGGACCATCCTTTGAGCCGGAGCCGCGCAAGAAATCCATCGAACGCGCCCGGAAGGTCAATGACCTGCTCGACCGCTTCGCGAACTATCTCATCCTGCCGTGCGCCTGCGGCATTCGGATCAAAGTTCCACCCGACCTCGATCGGAACGAGATCAGTTGCTCGCGTTGCGACCGCGTCCACGTCATACCCCACGCCCAGAGCGCTCAGCCGATAGCGGCAGGTGACGCCGTATCCGATAAGACCGGATCCGCCAGGGCCGGGAACGCGGAGGGGGGCGCTCTCCAATACGAGCGCCGCGAAGAGGGTTGGGAAGCGTTCCGCTGTGAATGCGGCCAGACGATTCAATTGGGGGCTGAGTTTCCGTTGGACTATACCGTCTGCGTGGCTTGTGATCGCAGGATTGATCTCAAGGTCCGACGCAAGCAGAAGGCCGAACCCGTCGTCGATCCTTCTTGACAAGGGGCAGAGAAGCCCGGGAGCGTGGCGGCCTACTCTTCACGTTGTCGCAATCGTATGCGCCTTTGCTATCATCTCTGCTTCTCTCGAATCCTGTATGGAACCCGCCTATCGCAGTAGCCGGCGCGAAGCCATCGTTGCCGGCGTCATTTTTGCCGTTACCTGCGTGTGGGTGATCGGGGTCTGCTCGCTGCTGACGTATGGCAAGCCTATCCACTCCATCGGTGGCATTCCCAACTGGGCGGTCTGGGGAATTTTTCTCCCCTGGCTTGGCTGCCTCATCGCAAATGTTTGGTATTCGCTCATCTACATGGGCGATGATGACGGGCCGAATGAGCCGCCCTCCGGCGGGGACCGCGAGTAAGGCTCATGTCCGGTGCCGGCACCCCAGTCTGGTTCGCGTTCGCGATATACCTCGCCGCTACCTTCTACTTCGCCTATCTGGCCCATCGCAAGGCCGCGAAGAAGGGCTTCATGGAAGACTTCTTCGTGGCCGGGCGCTCGATCGGACCGTGGGTCCTTGGCTTGACGTGGATTGCTACCGCGGCGAGCGGCGGCACGTTCATTGGATCACCGGCGCTGGGCCATACGTTCGGCTGGTCGGTCATGCTCTGGATCTGCGCCTACATGGTCGTCGCTACCACCGGCTTCGGCCTTTTCGGTAGGCGTGTCGCGGAGCTTGGCCGACGTACGGGCGCGCTCACATTCCCCGATCTACTGCGTGACCGCTTCGAGAGCCAGGCCATCGGCACGATCTCAGGCGTGGCGATCATCATCCTCTACATCGCCTACCTTGTCGCGCAATACGTGGCCGGAGCGCGCGTCATCGAAGTGGTCCTCGGCGTGCCGTATCACTGGGGCGTGCTTGGTTTCGCCCTGACGGTAAGCCTCTACACAGCCTACGGAGGCTTCCGAGCCGTGGCCTGGACCGACGCTTTCCAGGCTGTCGTGATGCTCGTAGGGGTGCTTGTCACGGTCTTCTTCGCGGTTCGCAAGCTGGGGGGACTACAAGCGGTGTACGACGGCCTTCAGACGCAATCCCCGGATCTGCTGACGGCACCCGGCCCGGAAGGCTTCTTGTCCATCCCGAGTGCCATCTCGTTCTTCTGTGTGTGGGCGCTGGCGGGTCCCGCTCAGCCGTCGACGATTACGCGCTTCCTGGCCTGCCGCGACAGCCGCGCGATCAAGCGCGCTTGTTTCCTGATCGGGATCTACATTACGCTGCTGTATCCTTGCGTGATCGGTATCGGGATCATGGGCCGGGTCCTGGTCCCGGAACTCGAAGCCGCCGACCACGCCACACCCGCCACGATCCTCGCTGTTGTGCCGCCGGTGCTCGCCGGTTTCGTTCTCGCCGCGCCGCTGGCGGCCATCATGTCGACGATCAGCTCGTTTCTGCTTGTCACGAGCAGCGCGATTGTACGGGATCTTTACGAGCGCAATCTCCCCAAGCCGATGAGCGAGAAGCGGGCCCGGAATCTGACCCACCTGGCGACATTTGGGGTCGCCGGAGCGGCTTTGGTCTTCGCGCTGCATCCGCCGGACTTCCTGCAGTACATCGTCGTTTTCGCCGGCACGGGTCTCGCGGCGACTTTCTTCTTCCCGACCATCCTCGGCATCTATTGGCCCCGCATGAATAGGGCCGGTTGCATGGCGGGGATCCTCGGTGGATTCGGTTCTTTCCTGCTGCAGTACATCGCTTTGGGAAGAATCAGCTTTGGAGGCTTCGACCCCTTTGTGTGGTCGATGATCGTCTCTTGCGTTTCCGTCATCGGAGTCAGCTCGGCGACCGCTCCGGGGCCAGACAGCCTGCGGGAACGGTATTTTCCAGCCGCCTAGCGTGCTTTTGTTGCGGCCACGGCCCAAACCGGATCACAATGGGTCGAGACCTTTTACCAAGAGACATAACATTCGAACCTCTTCGGAGCTTCGTGAGGCAAGTGAGCTGAGCATGGCAAACGCGGAACACATCGGACATCTCAAAGACGTGGACAAGTGGAACACCTGGCGTGAAAACAACCGCGACGTCATTCCCGACCTTTCCGGTGCGGACCTGTCGAACGCCGATCTCCGCATGGCCAACCTCAACAGCGCCGGCCTCAGGAAGGCGAGCCTCGTTATGGCGGATCTTCAGGGGGCCGATCTGCGTGACGCCGATCTTTCCAACGCCAATCTCGTGGGCGCCCGGCTCATCGGCGTTGATATCGAAGGCGCCAACCTTGAAGGCGCCGACCTTCGGACAGCCGAAGACCTGACCCTCGAACAATTGGCCGAAACCAAGGGTGATGCGGGTACGATTCTACCCGAAGCGACGAAGCGGCCGGATAGCTGGTCAAGCTAGCCTCGGCGCGTACCGGGTTCACCTGACACAAAGTCTGCCCGGATCGCCGGGGAGAATCGTCATTTCACTAGTTACACGAGAGAACGTGACCATGAGAGCGCAAGTTGCCGCCCTGGTGGTGACGGCGATTGCCGTCGCCGGGTCGGCCCACGGTGATCAAGAGGCATCGAACACGACCCATGTTGTCGCGAGTCAGTTTGGGCGCTGCTACGCCAAAGTCCATTCCCGCCGAGTCGTACGGCGGCAAAGGAACCACTCACGTGTTGCGGGTCACCGATTCGCGGGACACGCTTGCACACTCCTACGATTGGTTTAGCCAAACGATCCACATCGCTTGTAACGTGTCCGACGACCTTACGCCGACCGGCATCTCGGTCGTTCGATTCGGCCCCTGGGCACGGGGCCACACGGCCTCCGCCAGCCACTTGGCCATTGGCTTCTACTTCAAAGAGAAGAAGCTGAAGGAGTACTCCACGCTCGACATTGCCGGCAGCCCCGAGAACGTCAGCGCCAGCGTCTCCCACTACACCGTCTTCGAGGAAGTCCTCGGCTATCGCTGGTTGAGTGGTAACAAGGCGGTTTTCGACGTCAAGACCACCGACGGCCGCACCTTGTCGTTTGATCCGGCCACCGGCGAGTTGCGGTGATGCGGGGGCCGAACCTGAACCCATCGCCGGCGGAAATTTCTATTGGATGTAGCCCAGTGACCGTAGATCCCGGCGGATGGCTTCCTGCTCAGCCGCGCTGACTGCCTGCCCGATTCGATAGCGCTTCGCCAGCTCCCGGCTTTTTTCGCGGTGGCTCTCGAGCAAGGCGCGGAGTTCCTCGCGCCGCGTATGGGATAAGTCAACGAGGTTGGTCTTCTCGGCGGGGTCCTCGCTGAGATTGTAGAGCTCTTCGGTGGGGCGATCGACGAAGCGAATGTATTTCCAGCCTTTGTGAACGACGGATACGCGCTCGTCGTAGTAGACCAGCTTTGAGCTGAAGGCGGCCCGGTCCTCCCGCGGTTGCTCTTTCGAGGCCCAAAGGGGGACTAACGATAGGGCGGAGAATTGCTCCTCCTCGTAGGAAATTCCGCAGAGATCGAGGATCGTCGGCATGACGCTGACGTTGCCGGCCAAGGCTTGCACGCGGGTGCGCTCCGGCTTCATCGAAGAGGGCAACTTGACGAAAAGCGGTGCGGCAATCAATTCGTTGTAGAGAGTATGGCCGTGATCGACGTTCTCGTGCTCCCAGAACTCCTCGCCGTGGTCCGTCGTGAAGATGATGAGCGAGTCATCGTACAGATCGAGTGATTTCAAGGTGCGGATAAAGCGCCCGATACGGTCATCGACGTAGCGGACTTCGCTGCGGTAGAGCTCACGCGTCCACTCCTTTTGCCGTTCGGTGAATGCCGTCTCGCCGTTGCGAATGGCCCGGCGGTCAAAAGTCAAGCCGATGCGGTTCGAAGGCGCCTTTCCCGTGTCAGCAACGAACTCCCGCGGGGGAATATACGGGTCGTGAGGATCCATGTAGTGCAACCAAAGGAAAAAGTCCCGGTTGCGGTTGGCCAGGACCCAGCGTTCACCGAGATCCGTGATGTGTTCGGTCAGGCCCTGGCCGAGCATGGTTTCACGGCCGACGATCATCGTGAGGAACTGCCTTCCGAGCGATGATCCAGGCGTGCCCAGCGGGAAGTCGTATTCCTGAAAGCCGCGTTCGAGCGACCCCTGGCGCGACAATAGACCGTTGGCCCCAAAGGCGGCCGTTACATAACCGTCTTCGAGCAAGACATCGGCGATCGTTGGCGGCAGCATCGGAAAGCCGGGCGCCTTGCGGTTGACGTTATGCACCTGTGGCGACAGACCGGTCATGATCGATGCCAGAGAGGGCAGCGTCCAGGGCGCGGAGGTGTAAGCATCTTCAAAGACGACGGAATCCCGTGCTAACGCACCGATTTCGGTCCCGATTTCGGTGTCAGGAGAGTAGGTGCTGAGGGAATCGCGCCGCAGGGTATCTACCGTAATCAGGATCACTCGTGGTATGTCATGCGGTTTGCTGAACGTCGATGCGTGCTCGCGGATCTCGGGTGCGGTCCAGGTTCGAAAGCCACCCAGTACCACGAGCAGCCCCGCCACCGTGATCCCGAGTAGCAGCGGCGCCCGCCGCCGCACCGCCGGGAACCACATCGCCGCAACGGTCGCCGCCATGACCAGCAGGGCCACACCGTACATTACGATTGCAGTCGAATGCAGTCCCCCCGGCATGCGATACATCCGTACCCAGGCCACCGCCAACAGCTCGAAGAGCAGCAGGGGCAGAGCTAATGCAGCGGCTTGGCACAGCGCCGGTTTGCGGCTGTGCGCCTGCACCGCTCGAGCGCCTACGAATGTCAGCGCGCCCACGAGCAGGCTTAGGGCCAACCACATGGCCGACCGATACGGATTGCCGGCAAGCGAAATGGTCGTCACCGGAATACTGATGGCCCGCAGAACCAGCAGCGGAGACAGCGCCCCGGCCACCGCGATCGCGACCGGCAATGCCGAGGGGCGACTGAAAAGAACGACCGGCAGCCCCACCAACAGCCACAATCCCGCGTACACCACCCAAACCGAAACCATCGAGCCCGCCAGATGAAGCAGGACCGGCAACAGGTCTTGCATGGCACCCGGCTTACCGAACAAGATGACCGCCGAAATATCAAAAGCGGCGATCGCGAGGCCAAAGATCAATCCGACTTGGAACAGAGCGGGAGCCCGCGTGAACAGGTTTCCGGCGGCGGAGGGAGTAGGTTCGACCATCATCCTAACTCGCGGGCGAAAGCTGCCGATAAGACCCCCAAGGAGGCCTGTGACGCCGAAACACCCTTATACACCTCTTTACAGTGGTGTTATGCTTAGGGCAGTCCGTTTCGCCCTTGAGGACAGATCGCAAGTTTCGTCCGCGGCTCCCGTTCCTCTCGCTCATTCCCGGTATCGTCGCGTCGTCTTGTTGCCCCGAGGTCTCTCCTATGAGCACCTGGCTAGCACGAATCTGCATACTACTTTGCCTACCCGGCTCGTTGGCCCAACCCAGCTTGGAAACTCGTCTCGAACCGATAGCGCCATTTGTGGAGATCGGGGAAGCGAGTTGGTACGGACCCTGGCACGAAGGGCGCGAGACAGCGAGCGGCGAAGTGTTCCGAATGGCCCGGCTCACGGCGGCGCACCCCACTTGGCCGCTCGGCTCCAGGGTCAGAGTCACCAGCCTGCGAACCGGTCAGACCGTTACCGTCCGATTGAATGATCGGGGACCCTTCGTGGCAAGTAGGGTCATCGACCTCAGTCTTGCCGCCGCTCAAGAACTCGGTGTCGTCGAACGTGGGATTGAGCCCGTTCGGCTGGAACTCCTGGCCGCCGAATCGGGTTGAACGAAACAGCGTCAATTCGTAAGGGCCGAACGCCGCGTCGGCGAAGGTTTGTCGGCGAAGCTTCGCAACTCCTCAAGTTGAGCCTCGGCGTTCGGAGCTACCGTGCTGTTTGGAAATTTCTCGATCAAGCTCCGCAACTCCGTGCCCGCTTCATCCAGCCGGTTGAGCTTCATCAACGAAAGAGCCTTTTTATATTGCGCGTCCGGGGTGATCGTGGCTATTTGGTATCGTTCGAGCACAAGGTCGAAATTGCGGATCGCCTCAATGTAGTCGTCGCCGGAGTAAGCAATCGCACCGAGGTAATATTGGGCCTCAATGGCGCGAAGGCTGCTGCCGTAGTCTCGCAGATAGTCATCGAACTGGATCTTCGAAAGCTCATAATTCCCGCGGTGGAAATCCCCAAGCGCCGCGTCAAACAGCGGCCCGGCGGACGACAGATCCGTAACCTCTCCCGGCGGTTGTTCTCCGTCAAAGGACGGCGGCGGCAAGGTCGTCAAGTGATTCTTAACGTCGTCAACCTGCTGCTCGAGCCGGGACATGCGAGTGTTGAGAGCTTCCACGGCTTCGCGCAGGGCTCCGAATTGACCCGCCATCGTCTCCACCCGCGTGCTCATTGACGTCACGGGCTGCTCGAGGGCCTCGCTCTGCTTCGCCATCTGGCGTTCCAGCACCGCCATGGCCTGATTGATCTTGTTGGTGGATTCGAGGTTCTGCTTGGTGAGTTCCTCGATCACGGCCATCCGCTCGCCGGATTGACTCTTAAGCTGACGGACTTCGATCAGCATCATCGATAGGTCGCGCTGCAGTGAAAGGATTTCTTTCGAAGCCGAGAACGCCGGCGAGCTTGCGATGAGCGCGAGCACAGCAAGAGGCGCGGCGGACCGAATGAGTCGCTGTCGTATCGACAAAACGAACCTCCTTTGACCGTTCACTAACCCTCCCCACATATGCTCAAAGACGTTTTCGCGCCCACGTAGGTTCCACTCCAGACGCGTTCAACACAGTTTACCTCAAACGCAAAAACAAGCGGGGTGTACCGAGAAGGAAACTCTCCTCGATCCACCCCGCATGAAAACTTCGCGGACCAATACTACTGTGCCGGCGAGAAGTGGGCGCGCCGGTTGCGTTGGAAGC
Organism: Bryobacterales bacterium; assembly: GCA_965206655.1. GTDB lineage: Bacteria > Acidobacteriota > Terriglobia > Bryobacterales > UBA6623 > JAPPLB01. The sequence goes on from CBDBKC010000037.1 coordinate 253,709, forward strand.
AGCTCTCATCGGCTGAGCTACATTGCCCGCGTTCTTCGCCGTAGCTGATGGTGGTCAGCTTGCCGGCGGGAACTCCCTGGTTCATGAGGTAATCGCGCGCGGCGGTCGCCCGGCTATCACCCAGAGCCAGGTTGTATTCGTTGGTCCCGCGCTCATCACAATGGCCTTCGATCACGACACGAGCATCAGGAATCTGCTGAAAGATGTCTTTCAGCGTGCTCGAGTTGGAGCGCAGGGTCGATTCCGCATCCGACCGGATATCGCTCTTGTCGTAGTCGAAATAGGCATCCCGTACGCGGCTCAACAGTGTGCGGAGGTCCGCACTTGGCGGCGGCGGCGGCGGCGGCGGCGGTGGTGTACGCACCGTAACATTCGCCGATGCCGTTGCTTCGCCACCCTGACCCTTGACTGTAATCACGTAGCTCGTGGTCTGGGTCGGGAAGACTTCGCGGCTGCCACTCGTTCGCACCGCTCCGATGCCCTGGTTGATCGAAGCACTGGTCGCGCCTGTCGACGACCACTTCAAGGTCGAGGACTTGCCGCTCTCGATCGAACTCGGTTCAGCGCTAAGGCTCACGGTCGGTCGGGCCGGTGCCGGCGGCTCAACTTTGGCCGGTGGCGGCGGCGGTGGCGGTGGCGGTGGCTCTTTTTTACAGCCGACCACGAATACAGCTAAGAATATGCTGAGCAAAATCAGCGCGATTTGACGCTTCCGTAACATAAGAACTCCTTACGCCTCCTCCGAGGTTTTTTTCAGCTCACAGCAGTGAGACTTTACAGTGCAGAACGCAATGATAGCAGGTCTGCAAGCGATTGCAAGCGACCCCGGCGAATCTTGGACAAGATTGTCGCGTCTAGCGGACGCCCCAAACCGGCGATTCGTTGCGCCCCGCAGTCGTCAGGCGCTTCAGATCGGAGCCGTCGGCGCGCATGGTCCAGATTTGCGTATCACCCAGGCGGTCCGATGAGAACACGAGGTGCGTGCCGCTCGGTGAGAAGTACGGGCTCTCGTTGCGGCCGGCGCCGTAGGTCAACTGTACGAGCTTCTGCGTCGCCACGTTCGTGATGAAAATGTTGTAATTGCCGGGCTCGAATCCGCGTGTCCAAGCGAAGGTGATGTTCTCACCTTGCGGGTCCCAGGCGGGCTGCACCGCGTCACCGCCGCCCAAGGAAAGCTGCCTCACGTTGGCGCCGTCCATATCCATCACATAGACCTGCGGCAGACCCGACCGTCCCGAGGTGAAAGCAATCTGTGCTCCTGTCTTAGGGTTGATCGCCGGGTCGACTTCCAGCGCCCGTGTATAGGAGATGCGCCGGAAGTTCCTGCCATCCAAGTCGGCCTGGTAGATCTGCGAATGCCCGGTCGCCGACGAAGCAAATACGAGTTGCTGTCCGTTGGGATGAAAGCTGGCCGTTAGGTTCAGCGAGGCCTTCTGGTTGTAGAAGGTCAACCGTCGGCCTGTCTCGAGCGAATGCATGTAAATGCTCGGCAGCCCTTCGACGTAGGTCGTAAACGCGATCCGTGAGCCATCGGGAGATACCGCCGGCAGCATGCTCAGATTTTCGTAACGTGTGATCTGCTGCTCGTTTGAACCGTCGTAGTCCATCGCCCAGATTTCCTTGAAGCCGGTGCGGTCGGACGTGAAGTAGATGCGCGTGCCTGCTAGGCCGGTACCGAGGCCCAGGTTCTGAAGGATGTCGCGCGCGAACTCATGCGCAAGCTGCCTCGCTCCCGCCACGTCGCCGGTTGAGAAATAGCGCTTGCCAAAAATGTGCGCGCTACGAATCTCTTCCGCTGTTGCGTCGTACAGATACCCGGAAAGAACCATGCGGTCACCGCTCGTCTCGACGGAACCGAATGTCAAGTAACGGGTTGTCACGGGCGGGTCCGCCCACCCGCGTAACCACAAGCCTTGCTCGCCCTTGTCTTCCGGAAGACGTTGGTCGTTCGCTTTGAGGTCCTCGGGACGTCGCGGGACCGGGCGGGGGTAGAAGCTCTTGGATACCATGTCGAATTGCGCGGAACTCTCAAGGTCGTTCCACAACGTGTTATTGAATGCCGCGACTTCACGAGACAAGCTTCCCGGCCCGGGTATGTCGGGGACAGCGATCCGCAGCGCCTGGGCATTCTCGGTGATAACGCCCTGCACGTCGGCTCGTTGCCCGAACAGCCCCCACACCGTCAGAAATCCGAATAAGGGAAGGAAGGTAAAACGCAAGTTTTTTTGTTTCATCGCAGTTGGAACCACATTTCGACTTTGATGGAACGCCTCGATAGCCCCCGCGGTAGCGGCTGAAACGGATTGGTATTGGTCACGGCCCGCAAAGCGGAGTAGTCTACTGAGCGGTTACCGCTGGTTCGCGCGACACGGACATCTCGAATTGTGCCGTTACTCATGATAGAAAACGTCATCACAGCCGGCTTGGAGCTCGCGCCCCGCGATTGACCCAACGACTTGCGCCACTCGTCGGCGAGTCGCCGCTGCAAAGCGTCAGCGTACCATCCGAAGCGCGCCCCGAATGGGCTGCCGCTTCCAAAGCCGACCCCACCGCCGCCGCTGGGCTGCTGACTGCCGGTGTAAAGCGGCGAGCTCACGGCCGCACCGGTCGACGATGCGACCTGGTTCTCCTTGATCTCCGCCTGGTACTTCTGCTGATTGGCCGCCTGCGCCTTGCGCCGTTTGCGCTCCTTCTCAATCGGAACAGCTTCGGCGTCCGGAATGGGTTCCGGCGGAGTCGGTTCGGCCCGCGGCTCGGGAAGAGAGGGAACATTGTGCTCGACGTCGTTCGCAACCGGGTTTTCGTTCCGTGAACGCGCCCGCGGCAGTGGTATCCCGTTGATCGGATTCACGACGACCGCGCCGCCCGGCTCGCCGGTCGGATCGCCCAGCGAAATCGGCGTATAGAACAGCGACCACACCAGCGTCGACGCGAACAGCGCCACATGGCACGTGACCGAGAGCATCAGCGGCTTGCTGAGAGGCTCGACTTGCTCCAGAGGATCGACGCGTGTGCTCATCGTTTCCGTCGAGGATTTCGCTCCAGCGGCTTGGTCACCATGTTGACCTGCACCTTGCCCACACCACATTCAGCGACGACCTGCGCCACGACTTCCCACGGTGTTTCCTTGTGGGCCCGCACATAGATGCCAGTGCCCTCGTCGCCCTGCCGCTCCTTGATACGGGGCACGATGTCGTAAACGCTGATCGGCTCAGTGTTGAGGTAGAGTTCGCCGTTGGAGGTGATATTGACGAAGTCGTAGTCTTCGCTGGAACTGGCGACTTCCCGTGTTTGCGGCACGTCAATCTCGAGGCCGAATTCGACGACGCCCGCCGTGATCATGAAGATGATCAGCAGCACCAACACCACGTCGACGAATGGAGTAATGTTGATTTCAGCGATCGGCTCTTCCGGCTCGCTCTGGTTCGTAAACGCCATCGGTTTCTCCGTAACTGCGTTCGGCGAGGTTGTAGAACTCCAGGCCGAAGTCTTGCATGCGAGCGCGCATTTCGCGGATGCGCTGCGAAAACCAGTTGAAAAAAATCAGCGCCGGAATGGCGGCGAACAGCCCAAAGGCCGTCGCAACGAGTGCTTCGGCGATGCCGGGCGCGACCGCCCGAAGCGTAGCACCGCCCGCTTCTCCCAGACCTTGGAACGCTTCGAGCACGCCCCACACCGTTCCGAACAGCCCGATAAACGGGGCGGCCGAAGCGGTCGTTGCCAGCCAGCCCATGTTCTTCTGTAGGTGGGCAACTTCTTCGTTGATGCCGAGTTGCAGGCAGCGCTCAAGCGCGGAGCCGTTTTTCAGCTGGCCCATCTGATTCACTTGGCGCGCCACCTCCTCGTACCCGAACTCGAAAACGGTCACCAACGGGGCCGGACGAAATTGCTCGCTGGCCGCGTTCAGATCGGCCAGTTGGCCGACACGCCGGAATGTCTTGAGAAAGTTCCCGTCGTTGCGTCGTGACGTTTTCAGCAGGCTATATTTCGAGAAGGCTATGGCCCACGATGCCACCGAAAACACCAGTAGGACCGCGAGTACGGCCATCGACAGCGGCGACCCTTGAAGGACCAGGTCAAAGAAACCACTCTCTTCCAGAGCGGCTGCGTCCAGGGCCGCTTCCACCGCTTCGGCGGATTCGACTCCTGTCTCAGTGGTGTTGGCGGGATCTACAGCTTGCAATAGGAGTGCAAGAGTTGGTGCTATCAAGACGTCTCCTCGGGCGGTTCTCGGCCGTCCAAAACAATCTTAGCGGCAGACTCGTCCGCTCGCCTGTCGCCGCTTACACAAACCGGCCTCTGAAACCAAGTCGGTTCTCCTCAGTGTCGACGACCAATCAGGGAACGCCTTCGAATCACCTTCCGGCGACTCAACACCCAAAATGTAACACATACTAAACTACGTACGTTGTTGCTTGGACGCGGGACCGCTGCTCTCTGGTTACAACTTTTTCACATCCATTCGACCACGCGGACATTTCACCAGCCAAAGTTTCGGTTTCCTTCCGATGCTGCTCGAACTCAACATCGAGAACTTCGCCGTGGTTGACCAACTACGGGTCCGCTTTCGGCCCGGCCTCAATCTTCTGACCGGCGAAACCGGCAGCGGGAAGTCGATCGTCGTGGACGCCTTGTCGTTGCTGCTCGGCGCCCGCGCTTCGTCTGACCTGATTCGGCCCGGCTGCGAACGCACCCGCATCGGTGGCATCTTCGAATTGGATGTTCCGCCGGAATCACCCGATACGCCCATCGAGATCGAAGACTCCGAACTGATTGTCGAACGAGAAATTCTCGAAAGCGGTAAATCCCGGGCCTACATCAACGGTCGTGTTGTGACGCTGGCAGCCTTGCGTGACCTCGCCGAGACCCTTGGCGATATCCACGGCCAGCACGAGCAGCAAAGTCTCTTCTCCCCAAAGGCGCAACTTGAAATGCTCGACGCCTTCGCCGGCACCCTCCCCGAGGTGCGTCAAGTCGGCGAGATCTATAAGGAATGGCGCGCGGCACAAACCCGGCTGGAAAAGTTGCGGGGCAACGAGCAGGAACGGCTCCGTTTGCTCGATCTCTACCGCTTCCAGCACCGCGAGATCTCCGAGTCCAACCTGGAACCGGACCAGGAAGACGAGCTGATCCGCGAGAGTAGCGTTCTGAACAACATCGAGCGCGTCAAGGAAGCGGCCGCCCGCGCCTACGACGCGCTTTACGACTCGACAAGTTCAGTCACCGCGCAGCTCGCCGCCGCCAAGCGCGACATTGAGGAGCTTTCGGGATACGACAGCGACGCGGCCTCTTGGGCCGAGCCGCTCGCCGGCGCTCGGGCTTCGGTGGAAGACGTCTCGTTCGAACTGCGCTCGTACCTTGAGCGGCTCGAACCGAACCCCCAACGTCTCGCCGACATCGAAGACCGTCTCGCTGTCATCGAGAAGCTCAAACGTAAGTACGGCCCCAGCCTAGCCGAGGTCATCGCCTACGGCGCCGAAGTCGAGCAGCGTCTCGCCGGCATAGAGTCCAACGACGAACAGATTGAGCAGGCCGAGCAGAGAAAAAAAGAGCTAGGCCGCCGCTATGAAGGCTTGGCGGGGACTCTGTCCAAGAAACGCGGCGAGGCGGGCAAGCGACTGAAATCGCTCGTTGAGAAAGAGCTGTCGTCGCTGGCGATGGAGAAATCGGTTTTCGAAGTGGATTTCGATGACGGCGACCAAGCCGCTTGGTCCGCTTCCGGTGTCGACAAGATCCGCTTCCTCATATCCGCGAACCCGGGCCAGCCGGCCCGTCCTCTGGCGACCGTGGCCTCGGGCGGTGAACTATCGAGGGTCACCTTGGCGCTCAAGACCTGCCTGCTCCCCGCGCTTTCCCCGAAGCAGGGCGCCATCCAGCGAACGCTCGTATTCGATGAGATCGACACCGGCGTCGGGGGCCGCGTCGCTGAATCCGTCGGCCGCCGCCTGCAGGAGCTGGCACGCAGCCATCAAGTACTGTGCGTCACGCACCTGCCACAGGTCGCCGGTTTCGCCGACGCACACTACTTCGTCGAGAAACGGGAAGACAAGAAGAAAACCTTTGCGACGATCGCCGAACTCTCCGAACCCGAGCGTGTCGCAGAGCTGGCGCGCATGCTGTCGGGGGAAAGCGTCACTGCCTCCGCCGTCGAGCACGCCCAGGAAATCTTGAAGAGCCACCGCCGCGCGGCAGGCTGACTCGGCCGATGTCGCAATTCAGAGCCGGCGGCCACGTACGACAAACCCATGAATCCAACAAGCGCCTCGGAAACGCAATACCTCCTCGACACCGCCCGACAGGCCGGGGACGCCATTCTGGAAGTCTACGGAACCGACTTCGATGTCCAAAGAAAGGACGACTCTTCGCCCCTCACGGAAGCCGACCTGAGCGCCCACCGCGTCATCACCAGCCGCCTTCGCGACCGTTTTCCCGACATTCCCATCCTCTCCGAGGAAGGCACTGAACAAACTCCTTATGAGCTGCGCCGCGCCTGGACGCGCTTCTGGCTCGTTGATCCGCTCGACGGCACGAAAGAATTCGTTAAGCGCAACGGCCAATTCACCGTGAACATCGCACTCATCGAAGATTCACAACCGACGTTCGGCGTGATCTACGCGCCCGTGCTTGACCATCTCTATCACGGTGTCGTGGGCCGCGGCGCATGGAAGACGGAAGCCGGCGAGCAAGCGTCTCTGCCACTGCGCAAGGGAGACGAAAGCGACGGCGTGATCATCGCCGGCAGCCTCTCTCACCCCACACCCGAAATGGACGCATTCATCGACGAACAACGCCGCGCGCACGGCAAAGTGGAATTCATGGCGATGGGCAGCTCGCTCAAGATCTGTCTCGTCGCCGAAGGCACGGCCGACGTCTACCCACGCTTCGGCCCCACCATGGAGTGGGACACCGCCGCAGGCCACGCTATCGCGAACGCCGCCGGCCGCAAAGTCATCCGCCACAACAGCGAAGAGGAGCTCCGCTACAACAAGCCCGACCTCCACAACGACTGGTTCATCGTCTGCTGACCTAGGCACAGCAGAGCGCCGAACGGCAGTTTAAATGTTTCTCCGCGGCGCCAGGTGCCGTGAAACCGACCGACCGACGCCGGCGCCGACAGCAGTCTAAAATACCTCCATGCAAACCCGCCTCCTTCTAATCGTCCTGCTCACCCTGCCTCTTTGCTGGGGCCAAACAAACAGCGCTTGGACGCCCGAACTCTCGATGCAAGTCGACACCATCGGAGAGGTCGTCCCCTCGCCCGACGGCCGCTGGGTCGCCTACACGCGTACCCAAGCGGTCATGAAGAAAGAGAAAAGCGAGATGCTGACGCACATCCATCTCGCTCGTAACGACGGCACACGCCGCTTCCGGCTCACCGGAGGAGAAAAAGGCGCACGCTCGCCCGCCTTCGCCCCCGACGGCGAAGCTGTCTATTTCGTGTCCGACCGTTCCGGAAAACGGAACATTTGGCGTATACCCGTCACAGGCGGTGAAGCCGAGCGCATCACCGATTGGGATGGCTCGATCGGCGCATTCCGCATCTCCCCCGACGGCGAATGGCTCGCCTTCGCCGCCAGAAAGAAGAACCCCGACATCGAGAAAGCCAAGAAGCAGAAACGTGACTTCCGCATCATCGACGACGATACAAAGAATCACGCTTTGTGGCTCATCCCCTCGGACCCCCATGCGGAGGATGCGAAGCCGCGGCAGCTTCTTGACGATGGTGGTCACATCCAAACCTTCGAGTGGTCACCCAATGGCAAGAGCATTGTCTTTGAGCATCGGCCACGAAACGAGCCGGACTACTGGTTGCAAGCGGACATCTCCGAAATCGACGTCCAAAGCGGGACCGTCAAGAAGGTGGCGGCCGAGGACGTTTCCGAGCGCTCCCCGAAGTATTCGCCCGACGGCCGCTTGCTCGCGTTCGTTCGCAGCAGCACGGTTAGAAATTGGGCGGGCGAAGGGCGTCTTGTCGTTCGAAATATTGCCGCCGGCGAGAACCGCACCCTTGCGCTCACCCAAGACGAGTCAGGCCGCGGCACGAACCTGCTGGGTTTCTCATCCGACTCAAAGCGCGTGCTCTTCACCGAAACACAGGGCGTCCGCAATGTCCTTGTCGGTATGGACCTCGGCGGCCAGCCCCGGAATCTCGGATTCCCCGAAACAGGCACGCTGTCCTCGTATGGCGGCGGAGCGCGCCTCAACACCGCCGGCACGCACATCGGGGCCGCCGCCGAGCGGCCGACCGAGCCGGTCGAAGCCTACGTCTTCGATGTCAGAAGCGGAAAAGCAACCGAGTCAAGCGACGCCCACCACAAGGTCCCCTCGTCCCCACTCGGAACAACCGAAATCATTCATTGGAAGTCGAAAGACGGCATGGAGATCGAAGGCCTTCTCACCTACCCCGTTGGATACAAGGCCGGCACGCGCGTACCGCTCGCGCTCGTGATCCACGGCGGACCGATGGGCGTCTTCACCGAGACCTTCATCGGCGCCCGCGGCCTTTATCCCATTGCAGCCTTTGCCGCCGAAGGTTATGCCGTCCTTCGACCTAACCCCCGAGGCTCCTCCGGCTATGGACTCAAGTTTCGCACCGCCAACATAAACGACTGGGGCGGCGGCGACTACGAAGACATCATGTCCGGTGTGGATCACGTCATCGAGATGGGTGTTGCCGACCCGGACCAGATGGCTGTCATGGGCTGGAGCTACGGCGGATTCATGACCAGTTGGGTCGTCGGCCAGACCGATCGCTTCAAAGCCGCCTGTGTCGGAGCTGCCGTCACCAACCTATGGAGCTTCACGGGCACGTCCGACATCCTCGACTTCCTGCCGGGCTATTTTCATGGCGAACCCTGGGAAAACTTCGAGGGCTACCGAAAACACTCTCCGATGAGCTACGTCCAAAACGTCAAGACGCCGGCACTCGTCCTGCATGGCGAACGAGATCTCCGTGTGCCCATCTCGCAGGGCTATGAGTTCTACAACGCCCTGAAGCGTCGCGGCGTCGAAACCAAGATGGTCGTCTACCCCCGCACCCCCCACGGCCCCCGCGAGCCGAAGTTCCTGCTCGACGTAGCCCAACGCCACCTCGCTTGGACGAAGGAGCATCTTGGGATTCGCTGAGAGGACGACTCGTGCCCAGGCTCTCCGAGACTCCGCCTAACCTTTTTCGCCCGGGTGCGTCTTAATGAATTGCAGGTAGCCAGGGTGGAATCGGTCAGTGTGGCGAGCCGGCCGCGAGCAGACATGGTCAGCGAAAAAGCGCTGATCCAGGCCGCTCAGCGGCAGGACCACGATGCGTTTGAGCACCTCGTGCGGCTCTACGACCGCAGCGTGCTCCGGGTCGCGCTCAACATATTGCGCTCGGAAGAGGATGCCCGCGATGCCTACCAGGAGGCCTTCCTACGAGCGTACAAAAGCCTCAATCGCTTCCGTTTCCAATGCAGCTTCCACACATGGCTCTATCGCATCGCCACCAACGTTTGCCTCGATCTGCTGCGGCGCAAGAGCGTTCGCAAGGATCAATGGGCCACTGGGGATACGGGCGGCGATGGGCCGAGTCCGCTCGATCTGGCGTCCGACGGCCGTGCGGCCAGCAACCCGGATCAAGAACTGGCCCGCCTTGAGATGGCCGGACGCATCGGTGACGCGCTCGACTTGCTCACCCCCAAGGAGCGCACCGTTTTCGAATTCAGACACTACGAAGGGCTGCGGCTGCGGGCGATCGGTGAAATGCTCTCGATCAGTGAGGAAGCAACCAAAAACTGCCTCTTCCGGGCTCACCGCAAGCTGAGAGCGGCCTTGCAGGACGTGCCACGATGAACTGCGAACGCATCCAATCTCAAGTCAGCCTCTACCTCTACGGCGAATTGCCGCCCAACGAGACCGAGACGGCCGAGGAACACATCGAAACCTGCGCTTCATGTGCCGAAATTCTCGAAGACGAGCGGCGTTTCTTCGCCACGATGAATGCCCGGGCATCGGCCGAAGTCGGCCACTCCCTGCTCGCCGAATGCCGGCACGACTTGATGCGCCGCGTCTACCGCACCGAGCCCGAGCCGGTCACGTTCTGGGGCCGCCTGAGCGCGTGGTTTCCCGCGGGCGGCAGCGGCCTGTCCTGGCGGGCCGGCTTGGTAGCCGCATCCGTGGCGGTGGCGTTCTTCGTCGGCCGCGTAACAAGCTCCAGCGACCCGAACCCATTCATCGGGCGTGCCGGCCCCGCAATCCAGGGAACGAATGTCTCCTTCCAACCCGGAGCCACTGACACCGGCATCGAGTCCATCGCCCTCGATCCCCAGGGCGACCGCGTCGAGATCGTCGTCGAGGAGATCAGCCGCCGTACCATCACCGGCCGCCGCAGCGATCCCGAGATTCACAGCCTCCTGCTGTCCACGATTCGTAGCGCCCCCAATTCGGGAGTCCGGCTCGACTCTCTGGATGTTTTGACGGGGCACGTGGAAAATCAAGAAGTCCGCCGTACGCTCCTCGGGTCCATGCTCAGCGACCGCAATCCGGGCGTGCGCCTGAAGGCCCTGGGCGCCCTCAGGCCCCACATGGCCGACCCGGAAGTTCGCAACGCGCTCGTCGAAGTATTGCGCCGAGATGACAATTCCGGCATGCGCGTCTCCGCCATCGACATGCTGACGGAACAACCCGACCGTGGCCTGGTCGGCGTGCTGCAAGAGCTTGTCGAGACGGAAGCGAACGATTACGTGCGTCTCCGGTCGAGCCGAACACTCCAGGATCTGAACGCTTCCGTCGACCGTTTCTGAGCCCAATGAATTCCGCCATGAGAGACCGTAGCCTGTTTCTGATCCTCCTGACCCTAGGGCTGATTCTGCCAGCCACCGCCGCCATTCACAAAGAAGGGCGTTACTGGGTTGAAGTCAAGGAGGGCGCAATCCCCGCCGGCACACGCCTCCGCATTACTTCCGTCGGACCCATTTCGGTGCAGGGAGATGCGGGAAACGACGTCCGCTACAAGGTCACGAGAAAAGTGAGAGCCGCGAACCTCGAAGGGGCGCAACGGCTCTTCGAGCAGGCGCGCCTCATCGCCGCACTGCAAAACGAAACCGCGGTCATTTCAAACGAAGGCCCGAACTGTCGGCGCTGCGGCTTCTCGGCAGAAATAGAGATTCGCGCGCCGCGCCGGACCCGTCGCACCGTTGTGGATTCCGAGGGAGGATCGCTTTCGGTACGGTCTCTTGCCGGCCGGGTGAATGCCAACACGCAGGGCGGATCGATCGCTGTCGAAAAGGTAACCGGCGCAGTTCGCGCGAACACGGCCGGTGGCAACATCGCATTGACTTCCATCGGCGGCGAAATCCTGTGCGAAACCGCCGGAGGTTCGATCACTCTCCATGGAGGCCGCGCTGACGCGACGCTGACTAGCAGCGGCGGTAGCATCACCGCGGTGAATGTAGAGGGGACGGTCCGAGCCGAGACGGCCGGAGGCGGCATCACAGCCGAAAAGATCTCCGGCAACCTGATCGCAGGCACATCCGGCGGTTCGATCAAGATCAACGATGTCGGCGGACGCGTCCGGGCTGAAAGCGCGGGCGGTTCGGTCAACATCACGTCCGCTCCGCACGGCGTTCGAGCCGAGACGGCCGGCGGCAGGATTTATCTGCGTGGCGTCTCAGGCGCCGTGATGGCCGCTAACGCCACGGGCAGTATTCAGGTCTACTTCCTTTCCGGCCGGCCGCTACTCGATTCCGTGCTCGAAACCAATGTGGGGTCGATCGACGTCTGGTTGCCCGCCGACCTTAAGGTCACTATCGACGCGATCGTGGAACTGGCCGGCAATCCGAACCGCATTCAGAGCGACTTCGCGGGCATCCGCGTCCGCCGCGACGGCGATAGTTTCGGCCCGGTTTCTATCACCGCCGAAGGTGCGCTTAACGGCGGCGGCCCTGTCTTGCGTATTCTTAACACCGCCGGACACATCAAGATCCGCAAACTCGAATAATGGCTGCACAGCACACGGAGTGAAGCAATGAAACAGGTGACACAAATCATGTTGGGCTGCCTGATTCCGCTGATGACGGCTTCAGCCCAGCCGACTCCGCCAGAACCTCCGGCGCCGCCGGTTGGTATTTGGGCCGCTCAACTCACACCAAGCGGCAGCTTCCTCGGCGTTCATATCGTCGAAGTCGACGACCAGAGGGCGGGGGAGCTCAAGATGCTCGCAACCCACGGCGTTGAAATTACCAGCGTCCTTAAAGGCAGTCCGGCCGAGGACGGCGAAATCGAGCCCGGCGATGTGATTGTGGAGTTTCGCAACGAGAAGGTCGCGGGCGTCGAACACTTTATGCGGCTGGTCCGCGAGACGCCGGTCGGGCGTGAAGTGCCCGTTACGGTTTGGCGAAACACCAGCCAAACCACTCTGACCGCCAAGATCGGAGAACGCAAGCCCACACAGTTCAAGTTCCAGTTGCGTTGCAAAGAAGGCGAAGATTGCGAGAAGCAGGCTGTCGACGTCAGGATGCCGACATTCAATGTAGAAGTTCCGGTCCCTCACGTCGTCATGCGGACTCGAGTGCTGGGCGCCGAGCTCGAATCCCTCGAAGATCAACTCGCGGAACATTTCGGCGTGGAAGAGGGAGTGCTCGTGCGCTCCGTCGACCCGAACTCCACCGCGGGCCGGGCGGGCCTGCGGGCCGGTGATGTCATCATCTCCACCGCCGGGGAAACCATCCGTACACCGCGCCAGTTCCGCCGCGTCATTCGCTCCACTGATGAAGAAACCATGGAGATCGAAGTCGTGCGTGACCGCGAGAAGAAGACGCTTCAGATGGAATCCGCCGGCTCCAACCGCCGCCGGCCGCGCGTATCTCCACGGTAAGCGACACAGCTAGCGCCATTCTAGGGAAAATGCGCCTGGGGTCTCGCCGGCAGGGGCGGCGACCGGGTGCATTTCGAACGTGGCGCCAGATGCGTTGAATGCGGCGGTCAGCCAGCCGATGGGGACGCCGTCCGCGAGGGGCAGGCCGATAGACGGGAGTTGGAGCACGTGCAGACCCTCCACCTCGTAGTGGAGGAGTTTGTGCCAGTGGCCGTGAATGATGGCTTTGACCTGCGTGCGTGGGAGTAGGACGCGGAGCAGCCGGTCGGCATCGAACAGAGACTTATCGTTATCGTCGAGCGCGTGATGGAAACAGATGATCGTGGGGATCGCATCCGTGCCGTCGAGAAACTGGGCAAGCCATTCGCGTTGCCGGAAGCCGAGCAGGCCGGGCACGACATCAACGCGGTAGTTGGAGTCGAGGATGATGAACCGGACGGGTGGATGGTGAACGACGACGATTGATTTTGGTGGCGGAGGGTCGGTTGGCGGCGTTGAGGCGAAGGCGCTGAGGAAGTTCTCACGGACGTCATGGTTGCCCATCGTGAGGCATACGGGAAAGTATTTGGCCATCGCGGTGATAGTGGGTTTGACGGCGGCGTAGTCTTCCGGGAGGCCGAATCGGTAAGCGATGTCCCCCAGGATCATCGCGGCTTGTGGCGCGGCCTTGACGACGTCCGATGCGCCGCCCGGAAAATTCCGGGCCGGTTTGTGAAGTGGGGGCCCTTCGCTAGGATCCGCCGGGAAATGAGGATCGGACAGCAGCGCCCAACGGACCTCATCGCCGGCCGATTCGATGTTAAGAGTAGTAATCAGGCCGACCTCGTCCGTCCGTTGCTCGACGGTGCGGGTTGCCGGCTGTTGGGTTGGAATCAGGACTGGGATGGGTCTCTCTCCGTCTCTTGTGGTCGCTATTCAACCGGAATTTTGTCTCCGTGCCAGGGGAAGGAGTACGTCGGCTTGTTGGCGAATCTCTTCGTCTCGATCTCCAGAGTCTGTCCGGTTCCCGGCGGCAGTTCGACCTGGAAGAACTTGCGATTGACCTCGACACTTTCGTCGGTTAGCTCAGGGTCGGCGCGCGCGAAGAAGTCGGGTTGGATCGGGCCTTTATCGGTGCGTTTGCGGAAGGTGACGCGGCCGAAGCGATGCTCGCCGAACATCCCGCCTTGGACGATAACGCGGCGCGTCTCGAAGGGGCTCAGATTAACGAGCTCAAGCTCGGTGCGATCCGCCGAGACCTTCGTGACAAGCGCGGCCACATCGGGCGGCAAGCCGGGGCGCTTTTTGTCGGGGTCGAAGTAGCGGACACGGGCGTGGAGCAGTCCGCCGTTGTATTGGATCTGCGGGCCGCCGAGGGTGAGCTGGATGAGTGCTTCGGTGGTGACGGGATTGACGGTCATCCAGTGGTGTTCGTGGACGTTCTTGAGATCGACTCGGGCGGGATCGATCTTCTCGGTGCCACGCGGGTCGTATTCAAGCAGCAGAACATCTTCGCGGATCATCTTCATGCGGTAGTTGACCTGCCCGTATGCTTGGCGGAGGATGCGCCGCGGGTAGTCGGGGTTGGCGCCGGCGAGGAAACGCACCCAGGGGCCGTCGTGGCCGCTGTCGGTTTTGTTGCGGATGTCGGCGACGCGATTCCAGTCGTGGAGACCGCCGATGTCGCAGCCTTCGCAGTCTCCCATGGGTTCGGGGAGAGTGGCGTATCCGTTGCTGGGGTAGCTGGATTTCGTGGCGATATGCCAGTCGACCGTGCTCGCCTGGCGGAGCTTTTCGATGCGTTGCCAGTCGGCGCCGAGCATCGACAGGTACCACAGCGAGACCGGATAAGTGCGCGCCAGCGGGCGAAAGGAAAACCAGCCTCGGTCGCCGTATTTGTAGGGCACCAGGAAGCTGCCGTTGTAGTTCTTACCTTTGGCGATGAGTTGGTCCATGTTGGAGCGGACCAGTTCGAGGTAGCTCGCGTCGCCTCGTGTCACGAGCATGGCGTTCGAAGATGAGATCAGAAACGGCATGCCGAGCGTCAGGAAGCCGTGCGGCCATTGCCAGCCGTAGTTGCCGCCCCACCATTTGCCGTCGTGGTATTCGCCGACTTTGCCCGAGAGGCCGACGTTGTCGGGTGAGATGCCGTTGTTAGCGCGAGTGCGCTCGAGCCAGGCGCCGGTGTACTCGGTGATCCAGTCGGCGTACTTTTTTTCGCCGGTGAAGAGATAGGCGTTGGCGGCGAGGCTGGTTGCGGCGAGGTTTGGCGGCGTGTCGCCACGGCGCATGCGCTCGGCCATGGCGCGGCCCATCTTGACAGCATTCTCTTCGATCTTCAGGTCTTCGACGTCGTCGAGGCCTTCGATGTCTTGGAGCGGCAGTCCGTAGACGGACATGCCTTTGCTCCAGCCGTAGGGGCGCGCCTCGTCGACCGAGCCGTAGCGTGGGCCGAGGCTTCCGGTGTGTGGCGAGCGAATGATCTTGTGCTTGGAATCGTAGTTGGGGGCTTCAGGTTCTTCGTTCATGTAGAGCCCGGCGAAACGTTTGGCGCGGGAGACCGTTTCGTGGTCGGTCGGATCGGCGAGGGGCAGGAAGTAGAAGAAGAGCAGGCCTTCGCCGAGATGCATCCAGTCGGCGTGCTTGGGGAACTCGCGGTGGAACACGGGGAAGTCGTAGGTGAGCTGGCGGGCGGTGGCGCTCCATAGATGGAACGAGAGGTCTTTGAGTCGTTCATCACCCCCGAGCGCATAAAGAAGAGGGAAGTTGTAGAAGGCCTCGGGTAGGTCGTCCGGTGATGCGCCACCGGTCGTTTTCCAGATGAGGGTGCCGCCGCTACGTGTGTAGCGGTCGGCGTAACGCAGAGCGGCCTCGCTCATGGTGTCGATGAGCTGGCGTTCCATAACGGCCCACGCGGGCGGGCTTACGGGGACGTTGGATCGGATGGTGACGAGGTTAGGGATTGAGAATTCCTCGCGTTCCGCCGGCGCCTGAGAAAAACCTGGTGCGGGCGACAGGAAGAGAGTCTGGAGTACGAGGATGGCGGTCGTAATCGCGCTCGTCCAAGGTTTCATAAGCCCTCCTTTTGCCTCGCGAAGGTTCTGAGCCAAGCTACCTGTTCGTCGGTGTCGGGAACCCGCTGTCCGCGAGCTTCGGCGATACATGCCAGGGCACTATCGGCTGACGTGCCGCCCCGGATTAGTAAGGCAGCGGTGATGATCGCTGATCTTCCCAGCCCCATGCGACAGTGGACCGCGATCCCTTTTCCGGCTTCGCTTTCGGTGTACAGCTTGTCCATGAACTGATCGATTTCGATCCAGGACCGGGGTGGTTGGCGATCCGGGATGGGGAAGGAATGGTAATCGATATCGTACTCGCCGCAGAGTTGTGGCTCGTCGGATAGGTCGAGTTCTTGCACCTCGTCCGGAGTGAGCAAGGAGACCAGGACGTCGACGCCTTGATCGCGTAGCGATTTGATCTCATCGGGCAGCCAATCTCCTCCCCGTGGCCGAGGCATGATGGCGATCTTGGCTTCAGTGGCACCCTCAATCCAATAGATTTCGGCCAGCATTCCGAAGCCTCAGGAGTTCTCGACCGGCATGTTTGAGTCTTTCCAGGCCCGCCAACCGCCGGCCAGAGAGAAGACATTCGTGTAGCCCATTTTCTGTAACGTGTCGGCCGCCAGCGCGGAACGGTAGCCGCCGCCGCAGTAGAGGACGATCTTCTTGCCGGTGTCAGGGATTGCGGATTCGACATCGCGTTCGATGATGCCTTTGCCGAGGTGGATCGCTCCGGCGGCGTGCGCGGCATTCCATTCGGATTCTTCGCGCGTGTCTACGAGCACCTGCTCGGCGCCTGATTCACGGTCCTGTTTGACGTCGTCTACGGTGGCTTCGCGGATGCGGGTCTTGGCGTCGTTGACGATGGCTAGAAATTTTTCGGAGTGTTGCATGGGTTCCTCGCATTGGTTGAGAGTATAGATTCTCTCATGAGCGTCCTTCCATGTGGCCCCTACAGGGTCGCTTGGGAGCACGACGCGCCCGGGGACCTGCGTGTTGGGTCCGGCCTGGAACCGCCTTCGGATGGTAAACTTTGCAGCGCGACAGAGTCGCGGGGGAGGTTTAGTGTGAGACGAGTTGACGCTGCCGGGAGTTCGATTCGGTGTATCTGCCTGCTGGCGCTTGCGGCTCTGCCTATTCTGCAAGGGGCCGAGGGCTGGAAGGCAGGTGTATCGCGGATCGACATTACGCCGAAGGAGTCGATTTGGATGGCCGGCTACGCGTCGCGGACGAAGCCTTCCGAGGGCGTCCGGCAGCAGCTTCATGCCAAGGCGCTGGCGCTCGAGGACAGCGCCGGAGTCGTGTCGGTGCTCGTTACAGCCGACCTGGGTGGGTTCCGACGCGACGTGTCGGAGAAGATTGCCGCACGCGTGACGGGAAAGTACGGCTTGGCTCGCGAAAGGCTCGTGCTCAACGCATCGCACACGCATAGCGGTCCGGTGACCACGGTGAGGCGTTACTCGACTTATCCGATGAACGCCGCTCACAAGGATGCCGTGCTGAGGTATCAAGCCCAGCTCATGGACAACGTGGTCGAAGTGATTGGGGTGGCTCTGGAGAATCGGGTGCCGGCGACACTCTCGTACGAGCAGGGTTTGGCGGGATTCGCCGTGAACCGCCGGCGTGCGAGCCATCGTGAGTATCCGGGACCGACCGATCACGATGTGCCGGTTTTGGCGGTCAAGAAGACGGATGGCTCGCTCCTAGCGATCGCATTCGGTTACTCCTGCCACGCGACGGTTCTCAGCGACTACCAAATCAACGGGGACTGGCCCGGATACGCGCAGGAGGCCGTTGAGAAGCGCTACCCGGAGGCTGTCGCGATGTTCGTCAACGGATGCAGTGCCGACCAAAATCCACTGCCGCGCCGCTTGGTCGAGTTGGCCCAGCGCTATGGGGACACGATCGCGATCGTGATTGATGACGTGTTAAAGCGCAAGATGCGAACGCTGGGAGGTCCTCTGCGAGCTGTTTACGAAGCGACCCCCTTGCCGTTTCGAGTGCCGACGAAAGACGAGTTGAAGGGACGCCTCAGTAATAAGAACCGGCGCATCCGCGAGCACGCCGAGCGCTTACTAGCCATTCTCGAAGGCGGTGGTGAGTTGATGAAGGAGTATCCCTACCCGATTCAGGTGTGGCAGTTCGGCAAGGATCTTACCTTCATCGCACTGGCGGGTGAAGTTGTTGTTGACTACTCGCTACGATTCAAGAAAGCGTACGGCTGGGAAGACACCTGGGTGTCGTCCTACAACAACGATGTTTTCAGCTACGTGCCGAGCTTGAGAGTTCTAAATGAGGGTGGCTACGAAGGTGGCGGCGCAATGTTGTTTGGAACTCTACCGGGCCCATTTCGAGCAGCGGTCGAGGAGACGATTGCCGAGAAAGTGGATGAGTTCGTGAAACGGACGGGAGGCGCGAAGTAGCAACGTCACCGACGTCACTTTTGTGGTAGTCGTACCGCCAGCCTACTGAATCAGTTCGCCCTGACCGTTAGCCCCATCTTCTTCCTCGTCCCCGTTGTCCCCGACCACGGCTGCGGCGGCGATCTGGTCGCCGCCTTCCAGTTTGACGAGGCGAACGCCCTGGGCGGCGCGGCCGGTGGCGCGAATCTTGTCTGAGTCGATGCGGATGATCTTGCCGTTGCGGGTGATGATCATCACGTTGTCCTCTGGCGTAACCTTCATGATGGCGACGACATTGCCATTGCGCTTGGTGGTCTTGATGTTGATGACACCCTGGCCGCCACGTGCGGTATTGCGGTATTCACGCAGCTTCGTGCGTTTGCCGTAGCCTTCCTCGGTGATCGAGAGGACGAGGTCCTCGGGCGAGACGCAGCGCATGCCGACGACTAGATCGTCCCCTTTGAGGCGGATGCCACGCACGCCGCGAGCGGGCCGGCCCATGGCTCGAACGTCATTCATATGGAAGCGAATCGCTTTGCCCTGGTAAGTGGCTATGAAGATTTCGCTTTCCTGGGCGTCGCCCTTGTCCGTAAGCCGCGCGGAAATAAGCTCATCACCATCGTCGAGCCCCAGTGCGATGATGCCTCGTAACAACGGGTTCTTGAAGACCGTGAGATCGCACTTCTTGATGACGCCCTTGCGGGTCGCCATGACGACATAGCGGCCCTCTTCGAATTTCTTGACGGGCAAAAAGGCCTGGACTTTTTCGTCGGGCTGGAGGTTCGCGAGGCTAGCGATGTGTTTGCCTTTGCCCGTGGTGCCAGCGTCGGGGATGTTGTAGACCTTCACCCAGTAGACGCGTCCAAGGCTCGTGAAGACCAGGACGTAGGAGTGCGTCGAACCGATAAAGAGCTGCTCGACAAAGTCGTCGGTACGCGTCCCCATACCGATGCGGCCACGGCCGCCGCGCGTCTGCTTGCGGTAGGTGTCCTCGGCTGTGCGTTTGAGGAAGCCGTTGTGGGTAACGGTGAGGACCATGTCCTCATCGGCGATGAGGTCTTCGATCGAGATCTGGCTTACCGGCCCAACAATCTCTGTGCGGCGTTCGTCGCCGAACTTTTTCCTGACGGCCTCCAGCTCGCTGACGATCAGCTTGCGGAGGACTTTATCGGACTCGAGGATCTCGAGATATCCGGCGATCTTCACCTGAATTTCCGCCAGTTCGTCGATGATCTTCTGGCGCTCCATGCCGGTGAGGCGCTGGAGTTGCATCTCAATGATGGCCTGCGCCTGGCGTTGCGTGAAGTCAAAGACGGCGAACGTGGCTTGGCCGCCCTCGCGGAGGAATTCGCGGTACTCGATTTGCTGCACGCCCATAAGGCCGTCGCGGGCCATGGAAGGGCTGTCAGACGCCCGGATCAGGGCGATAACTTCGTCGATGCGATCCAAGGCCTTCTGGAAGCCGAGCAACAGGTGCTCGCGCTCGCGGGCCTTGCGCAACAGGAAGTTCGTGCGCCGGCGAACGACGTCGATGCGGTGGTCGACAAAATGGTTCAGGTACTGGAGCAGGCCCAACTCGCGCGGCTGGCCCGCGACGATGGCCAGCATGATGATGCCGTAACCGGTCTGGAGCTGCGTATGCTTGTAGAGGTTGTTGAGGATGATCTCGGGCTCTTCGCCGCGCTTGAGGTCGAAAACGATGCGCATCCCGTCGCGGTCGCTTTCGTCGCGAATGTCGGAGATACCTTCGATCTTTTTGTCGTTGACGAGGTGGGCGGCGTGCTCGATGAGGCGGGCCTTGTTGACCTGGTAGGGGATCTGGTTGACGATAATGGCCTTGCGGTCCTTGCCGATGTCTTCGAACTTGGCACGGGCGCGGATGGTCATGTGTCCGCGTCCGGTGCGGTAGGCGTTGAGAATGCCTTCGTTGCCGCAGATGAGGCCGCCAGTCGGGAAGTCAGGTCCCTGGACGATCTCGGTCATCTCTTCGAGGGTAGCTTTGGGCTTCTTGACGAGATGGATGGCGGCGTCGAGCATCTCCGTCAAGTTGTGCGGCGGGATGTTGGTCGCCATGCCGACGGCGATGCCGCTGGCGCCGTTGACGAAAAGGTTCGGAGCGCCGGCGGGGAGGTATTCGGGTTCCTCGGAGGTGTCGTCGTAGTTGGCGCGGAAGTCGACAGTGTCTTGGTCGAGCTCGTTGAGCAGTTCTTCGGCGAAGGCGGTAAGGCGCGCCTCGGTGTAACGCATGGCGGCCGGCGGGTCATTGTCGACGGAGCCGAAGTTGCCCTGGCCATCGACGAGGATGGCGCGCATCGAAAACGGCTGCGCCATGCGAACGAGAGTGTCGTAGATCGACGAGTCGCCGTGCGGATGGTAGTTGCCCATCACCTCGCCGACGATCTTGGCGGACTTACGGTAGCCGCGGTTCGCCCTTAGGCCGGCTTCGAGCATGCCGTAGAGGATGCGGCGCTGGACGGGTTTGAGGCCGTCGCGCACGTCGGGCAGCGCCCGCCCGATGATGACGCTCATCGCGTAGTCGAGATATGACTTCTTCATCTCGACTTCGATGTCGATAGGGATCAGGTTTTCGGGCGGGCCGTTATCGCCGCCGCCCAGGGGTAACTGGGAGGGATCGGAAGGAGGTTTTTCAGCCAAAGAAAGGGTCCTCGGGTGGGGATGGTAAGCCCTTATTTTAGCGAAGTTTAGGGGTTAGTGCTGGGCCGCCGGCCGGGACCGCTGTCAAAGCTCATCGGAACGTGCCCCCTGCTCCCGAGACGGGCTCAGAGTAGGCCTGGCCACTCCCTAACAGGCGCTGTGATGCCTCAGTAATCTTCGTTTCGCGCCGATAGAAACCATAGGGCCGCACCAGCCCTGGCTGCAAGATGAGCATCCTTCTGCGTCTTTTTATTGTCGTAGGCCTGTTCCAACTTTCGTGGTGGCAAGCCTCGATCTCGCCGGGTCTGAGCGACCCATGGACAGCCCTTGTGCTGACGCTGGGCTTGTTGGCCGGCATATATGGCTGGATCGGACGTCCTTTAGGCATGGGGCTGGCCGCATTGCTGGGTTTGGGCTATCTCGGTCCGGCCTGGATCTACCATCCAAACGTCATGTGGCACGATCTACCGCTGGCGGGTTGGTCCGGGTTGGTGATTTGCTCCTGCCTGCTCCACGGATGGGTCAACCGACGACGACGACGCCTGAGTCGAGATGGTTATGAGCGGTTATCGTCGTCGACAACGTGAGATCGCTCCGTCTATCGGCTGGACTGCTTCGCGGAAGCTTACATGTAGAACAAGCTTAAGCGTGGCAGGCCGCAGGTCTCCAGGCACTTGCGGTCGAGGTATTGCTTTTCGAACAGAGCGAGTTGGTCGGCGGTCATCTTACTCCGGTAGGGGGTAAGTTGGCGCTCCATTTCCTGCCGCGCTTCAAGAAGCTGGCCTTCGGTAAGTTGCTGTCGGGCGGCCGCTGTCAGGCGCTCTTCGAGAACCGTCAGCCGCTGTTCGACGGCCTCGATGTCACCGAGTTCGTCGCGTCCAGCCGCCTCGGCGAGCGAGAACAGCGATTCGGCCGTTTCACCGTGTACGGCTTCGAGCGCTTTCGAAGACCGTTCCCCGGCAGTCCGAACCGCTTCCGCATTGCGTCGGAAGTAGGCCTCTAACTCTTTCGCGTCGAACGCGGGCTGGGTGTCCGCGCTCTTCGTCTGTGAGCCGGGCTCCTCCATTTCGCGCGCGGCCGTGAGAACTTCCTGAGAGCAGTAGGCTAGCGAGTTCACCATGCGCATCTTGCGTTTGCGCGCATGCCACTTCTCGAAAGCACGCTCGATCCCCTTATGAACGGCGTCAAGCGGAATCCCCGACTCCTTCCAGGTTTCGATCATGGCCCAATCCAGCGGCGAGAGAAGGAAGAATCCCGAGCCCCTTGCCTGCTGGAAGTGCTCTTCGATCTCAGTGAAGTAGTTGAAGTAGTTCACGGCGCCGTGTAATAGAGGCCGTTGAAAAGCATCTTGAATGTAGCATTCGGCTGACCCCGGTACTGCGGCCGAATCCCGAACAAAACGAGGTGTCCGTTGCCGATGGGAGTATCCAGCACCGCCGCCTGGTTCGCCAAGTACCCCTCGCCCAGCAGCCAACCCGACGCTAGAATCTCCTTCAGTGGATAGCGCATCACCGCCACCGCCTCCTCGCTCGGCACACTCGAGGTGTCAAACGCGGGCCCCGACTCAAACCACACCGACTCTTCTTCCCGCAGCCCAAAAGCCAACGGATGCGAGGTCTCCACGTTCACTTTGACCAGACTTCCCGGCGCGTAGAAACGCGATGAGTCGAGCCCTCCAAGTGCGTTGCGGACGGGCACGCGAAGCCGGTCGATCGCATACTGCGATGCCCGATTCAAAGCCAGCAGCGTGCCTCCCCGTGTGACGAAATCCCTAAGCGCGGTCGCCCCCTCCGTGTCGATCCCTCCGGTGAACTCCGGCGGCGCGGGCGCTCCTCCGTACAGCGCCCCCGGCAGATAGCCCCCGTGCAGTGTTCGCGGGCGGGCGTCAGGAAGTATGATCACGTCGAAGTCGCTAGTGAGATCGCCCGCTTGCAGACGCGCGTTGCCGACCGATTCGTACGGGAACTCGTACTGCTCCAGAACCCAGCGCGTCCAGCCCTCGTCCATGATAGGCACGAACCCGGCATAAAGGCCGACCCGCGCCGTCTGCATGCGCCTGCGGCGCGTCGAGTTCGGGCTCGCCGGGCGGAAGTCAAGACCGTATTCGTTCGATAGCTCTTCCAACAAGGGGACAAGCGAATCGCGGCGCGTGATGTAGAACGTGCCGCTCATCGTGTCGCGAAAGATATCGGCTCCCGCCTTGAGTAGGCGGTTGACGGCAATCCAGGAGTCGGTCACGTCCGGAGAAAGCGCCACGATGGAACTCGTCGCAACCCGCCCGCGCCTGACCCTGACTCGCTCGACCGGCTGTAGCTCCGTCTTCAGAGCCTCTTGCGATTCGTACGCTTCTACACCCATCAGCAGCGGCAGGCTGTGTGCGGTGACGTCGTAGGGCCGTACAGGCGGCCCCCCGGGGTACTCTCGCCGCTCCGGATAATCCTGCCTCTCCAGCAACGTCCTGGCGAACCCGCCGTAAGGCTGGTCAAGCGATACGACATAATCACCTTCCTGAAACGTGCGGTCGAGGGCGCGGAAACGCCGGCTCGCCCGCTGAATCTCGACCATGCCGAACTCCAGCGTTTGAAGCAAACGGTTTAGGGCGCTCGGGTCGTGCTGGTCACGTGGAAGAATGAATGACCGATTGCGGTTGCGGGCCATAACGCGCTGCGAAATACGATGGAAGTTTCGTAGCAGATCGCGGCGCTGCAGAGCAGCCTGGTAAAGGCAGGTCTCGAAGGTGATCAGTTGGTAGTCGATGATGTCGCGCAACGTCCACCTGCCGCCCGGCCAAGGCTCGGGGAAGTTCCAACCCCGCGCCTGAGCATTGTAGCCCCGCCCGTTCGTTGTTAACGACGAGAACGGTGTTTCGATCGACGTTGCGTAGCGCACGCTCGCTGCCTCGCTCAGCAGCCGCAGCCCGCCATGGTAGCTCTGATAGTGGCGCGCCGGCGTGAAATAGTCGTAGATGGCGTTGACGACAACACCCGTCTTGCCGGCCGCCGTCAGATCCGCCGCCATCGCTGTACCGATCTGGTTCACCTGCTGCACGATCAGCGGGTCGATATTCGGGTCGATGGGATCCCTCCAGGGCGGCACGAACATTCGTGCGCCGTTGCTGCCCATCTGGTGTACGTCGTAGACGATTTGCGGGCGCCAAACATTGTGAATCTTCTCGATCGCCAACCGTGTCTCCTGCTGACTGAAGATGTACCAATCGCGGTTGTTGTCGTGCCCAACGTACTTCTGGTACAGCTCGATCATGGGCCCGCCCTCATACGGCGTGCCGAGGTAACGCTTGTACCAACTCGCAACCTTGTCGACGCCGTCGGGGTTGAGAGAGGGGACAAGCAAGAAAATTGTGTCCCGGAAAATCGCCCGGTGTCGGGGAGTATCCTCCGTCAACAGTTTGTGTACAAACTCGACCGCTGCGTGCGTGGAAGCAACTTCGTTCGAGTGGATCGAGCACGTGATCAGCACGACCGTCTTGCCTTGCTCAATCAACGCTTCGGCCGCGCGTGTGCTTGTGCGCCGGGGGTCCGCCAGCTCCTCCTGAATTTGCTTGTAGCGGTTCAGATTCGCCAGTGCCTTCGGTTCCGCCAGGGTTACCAGAATAAACGGGCGCCCTTCGGTCGTGCGACCCAACTCATCCACACGTACGCGATCGCTCGCTACAGCCAAACGCTTGAAATAGCTGACGACATCGTCCCATTCGATGAGGGTCCTCGCTTCTCCCATCGGGTGCCCAAAATGGGAGGCTGGCGAAGGAAGCTGAGCGAACCCCGTGATCGGGGCGGCGAGCAGCGCAATCAAGGCCAGCCATCGCGGGACCGGCAATCGCATCAGCTTGGTCGCCATCTTACGCAATGGAGTGGATCCACCGGCAGGATCAATGCCTCCGCGCTGTCTTTCCGCTCGTCAAAAAGGTGGCGGATTAGTCCGCGCGACCGGGTTTTGAGATGTAGCGCTCAATGATCGGAAACAGGTCGTCTTCCTCGAATATGCCGCGATTCAGAACGTTGTGTCCGTAGTCTTCACGAATCCATCCCCGCTGATCGATAACAAAAAGGTGGGGCACCTCGAACGACGGCCGCATCGGGCTGAGCTTGAAGTAGGAGATGGCGACTTGACGGCAATCGAAGAGCACCACGAGGTCGATACCGTGTTCGGCCAGGTAGGCTTTCACCGTGTTCTGGGTCTCCGGCGGTGTGTTCACGATCGACAGAACTTGAAGCCGGTCGCTATACTTTTCTTGTGCCGCCGCCAGCACCTTCGAAAATGAGCCGCAGTGCGGGCAATCCGTCTTCATGATGTTCAGCAAAACAACCTTGCCCCGGTAATCGGCCAGGTCGTGCTGCTTGAGGTTCACGTCCGGCAACGAGAACCCCGGCGCGCGGCGGCTCGATAGCTCATTCGCGGCCCAGGCCGTCGTAAAAACTGACAGCATCAAGACCCCGAAACCCAATCTCTTCAACATAATCGTCACCTTAGCATAGGACGAACGCGGCGCTCTCAGCGTTGCGGAAACAGAGCCCCCATCACAGGAACCTGCTAACCAGTAGCCCACATCACGGCCGCCTCGCGGGCGCAATGGAAAGCTTATTTACGCCGTGCTCGGGGCCAGTTTCAGGATCGACAAGGTCCAGGTCTCCGAAGGCCATCGCAACGAGTAGCGGAAAGAGCGCGCTAGGTTTCGCTCCCTCGTCGCGAGCTAACGGGGAACGAATCGCTGCACCCGGAGCGTTACGATCTCCGCTACGAAGAGATCGCCCGCGGGGCCTAGGGCAAGGTGGTGCGCTACGTCGAAACGGCCCGGTGCGCGGCCGTGCCCGCCAAGGGCTCCGACGATTCTACCGTCGAGAGTCGCTTTGACGACCCGGTCGTGATATCCATCGGCGATGAAGACATGCCCGTCGTCGGTGAGGGCGAAACCGAAGGGCGAACCGACTTTGTTCCATTGATCCAGGTAGCGTCCCTCAGCATCGAAGATCTGGACGCGGAAGTTTTCGCGGTCGGCCACGAGAACTCGGCCGCGGGAATCGACGGCGATGCCATGGGGCAGATTGAACTCGCCTTCGCCGACTCCCCGTTTGCCCCAAGACCGGATGAACGTTCCGTCGGCTGAGAATTGAGCGACCCGGTTGTTCCCATAGCCGTCGGCGATATAGAGGTCGCCGTTCGCTCCGAACGCAATGTCGGCAGGCCGATTGAAGAGCTTATCGGTTTCGCCGCTCACTCCCCTTCTGCCGAGTACCATGTGGACGCGGCCGTTGGGGTCGAGCTTAAGAATCACGTGTGAGCCATTGTCGACGGCCCAGAGAAAGCCCTCCGGGTCGATCTTCAGGCCGTGCGGGCTGCTGAAAAGCCCTTCTCCGAACGCGCGCAGGAACTTGCCGTTTTTGTCGAAGACCGTGATGGGGTCGTTCCCACGATGGAATACGTAGACCTGACCTTCGTCGTCGATGGTGACGGCGGAGACTTCCAGAAAATTGCGCCCCGCGGGTAGCTGTGGCCAATCGGGATCGACATCATAGGGGAGCGGCGGGAACTGCGACGCCGCCAGGGCGCTGAGGAAAAGGGCGATAGACGTCAGGGAGCAGAGAAACAACTTCGGGATGTTCATGGGGATATTTTCCGGCCCGGACTTCTACAGGTCGACGAAGAGGCCGCTGACTGCGATGCTCAGTTCGGGCAGCAGCCCGGGAACCGTGAGGGCGTCACCTTCCCTGAGATCGAGCGCCGTCCCACCAGCTTGATAAACCATGACATGACGGGTTTCAGGATAGACCACCCAAACCGCATGAGAGCCGGCCCCGAGGTACTGATAAACACGGCGATCGAGATCCTCGGCTTTGTCCGAAGGCGAGACGACTTCAATCGCCAAGTCGGGTGTCGCCGCGTACCACCCGGCATTGGCCTGCATCGAGCGGGCGGTGTCGTCCCGAATCACGAATACATCGGGAATCCGATGGGTGTCCACCGCGAGTCGGAAACCCGATCCTTCCGCAACCCAAAGTTTCGAATCCGACTCTTCGATGTAGTTGCCAATCAAGCGGGCGATGCGAGCCGTGAGAACAGCATGAACAAAGTTGGGTGGGGCCATTTCAGCGAGCCTGCCTTCGTCAAGTTCGCGAATTTTGCCCTCTTCCTCGGGCAAGCCCAGGAACTGCTCGGTCGTCAAGAGCGTTTGGGTCGCCATGGTCGAAGCTCCACCCAAATCCTATCACGTACTCGGCCTAAATCCCTTAAGCCGCAAGCTGTTCGTTACCACCGAAATGCTCGACAAGGCCATCGCCGCCGAGGCAATGATCGGCGACAGCAGCCAGCCCGTCCACGGGTAAAGCAAGCCGGCCGCCACGGGGATGCCGATCGCGTTGTATCCAAAGGCCCAGAAGAGATTCTGCCGGATGGTCTTCATCGTCTTGTGGGAGAGTTCGATGGCGCCGACGACAGCCCGCAAGTCGTTTCTGACGAGGACGGCATCCGCGCTCTCGATTGCGACATCTGTTCCGCTCCCGATAGCGATACCCACATCCGCCTGGGCCAGGGCCGGTGCGTCGTTGATGCCGTCACCGACCATCGCCACGACCCCGAACTTCGATTGCAGACGCCCCACTTCGTCGGCTTTTCGGTCGGGCAAGACTTCCGCCAGCACATCGTCAATGCCCAGTTCGTACGCGACGGCCTTGGCTGTCTGCTGGTTGTCTCCCGTGATGAGGGCCACCCGGAACCCCTGTTCCCGCAGACGGAGAACTGCCGCAACAGCTTCCGGCTTGAGGGAATCCGCCAACGCAATGAGCCCCGCAAGTTTCCCGTCCACAGCCGCGAAAACCACGGTTTTGCCGCCGAGTTCGAGCCGGTCGCGCATCTTTGCCGCGGCTGCCGTTTCGACTCCCTGTTGCCGGAGAAGCGCCTCTCTGCCGACGAGCCACCTCTGGGTTCCTACAGTGGCTTCGACACCCACACCGGCTGATGCCTGAAACTTTTCCGCCGGTGACGTTTTCAGCTTGCGCGATTCCGATTCCGCGACGATCGCTTCGGCCAGCGGATGCTCGGATGCCCTTTCCACGGAGGCGACCGCCGCTAGAAACTCGTCTTCCGAAAGCGAGCCGGTCGGGACGACATCCGTCACGCCGGGTTCTCCCGTCGTTAGCGTCCCCGTCTTGTCAAAGACGATCGCCCGCACTTTGTGTAGCGTCTCTAATACCTCGGCGTTCTTGATGAGAATGCCGTTCTCCGCGCCACGGCCCATGCCGACTATCACCGCCGTCGGCGTCGCCAGGCCCATCGCGCAGGGGCAGGCGATGATCAACACCGCCACAGCGTTCAGGACGGCGAGCCGCAACGCATCTTCGGGCGGCGCCAGTGTGTACCACGCCGCGAAAGTCACAACCGCGATTCCAATCACGATGGGCGTGAAGTAGCCGCTGATGACGTCGGCGAGCCGGGCGATGGGCGCTTTCGAACCTTGCGCCTTCCTGACCAACTCGATGATCCGGGCCAACATCGTCTCCGCCCCGACTTTCGTTGTGCGGAACCGAAAACTGCCCGAAGTGTTGAGAGTCCCTCCCAACACTCTGTCGCCGGACACCTTCTCGACAGGCACGCTCTCGCCCGTCAGAGCGGCCTCATTCACCGCTGACTCTCCGTCCACGACTTCGCCATCCACCGGAATTTTCTCGCCGGGCCGCACAAGCACGACGTCCCCGACTTGCAGGTCTTCGACCGGGATGTCGGTTTCCCGCCCATCCCGCATGACTCGCGCCGTCCGCACTTGTAGATCCAGCAACCCACGAATGGCCGAAGACGTTCTGCCGCGGGCTCTGGCTTCCAGAAAACGGCCGAGCAGAATCAAGGTAATAATGGCGGCCGCTGTCTCGAAATAGACCGGGACTTGATGCGCGGCAGCCCGCGGATGGATCCATTGCGGCGCCACCGTCGCGGCTGCCGAGTAGAGAAACGCCGCACCGGTTCCGACCGCAATCAAAGTGTTCATGTCGGCCGAAAACCGCTTCAGTGCTTTCCAGGCCAGCAGATAGAACTGCCGGCCCGAATAGAGGACCACAGGCAAGGCGAGGGCGAGTTGGAGCCAGTGGCTGCCCGGAAACGCTAAAGCGCCGTGTGACATCGCCAGCACGAGCAGCGGCAGGGTGAACACCGCTGCGAGAATGAACTTGCGCTTCCACTCGGCGGCTTCCTGCTGTTCTTCTTGCCCTGCGGCTTGCGTGCTTTCCGCTGATGTTTCGCGGGCCTCATAGCCGGCGCGATCGACCGCCTCACGGATTCTCCCCACGTTCGCCTTCGAAGAATCGTATTCGATCAAGGCCGTACCCGTAGCCAGATTGACTTCCGCCTTCAGAACTCCGGGAAATGCTTCCACAGCCCGTTCGATGGTTCGGACGCAACCCGCGCACGTCATTCCACGGATGACTAAGTCCGCTCTCTGGATCTGTGAGGGTCGCTCTGCCTTCTTATTGATGTCAACGAGAGAGACGGTCGCCGTGTGACGGGAACTGCCATGGCTGGGACCGATGCCATACCCGGTTGCCTCGACGGCGCTCTCGAGTTGAGCAGCGGTTGTCTGCTCGGGGTCGACGGTTACTCTTGCCAGACCCTGCTCCAAGTCGACGTTTGCCCGCAGGGCTCCTGCAACAGACGCCAAGCTCTTCTCCACCGTTTGCGCGCATCCCTGACAAGTCATGCCTGTGACACGCAGCTCGATAGTTTCGGCGCCTTTCGGGACGCGGGACTTCGTTGTGCTTCTTGATGTCACGTTCGCCTCCTTGCCGGGCCCTTGCGTCGTCCAGCCTGCGAGACAGCGTCTAGGCCCTCGATCAAACCGCAGATCATGCCCTCCTGTTCGCCGACACAGTCCCAGGCCTCAACGGTCTGTTTCAGCTCGCGGCGGAACTGTCGGAGTTCCGCCAGCTTCCGATCCAATTCTTCCAGCCGCTCGCGGGCCATCCGCCGCACCTCGTGGCAGGGCCGCCGGCCTTCCCGCGCCTCCACGATAATCCACGCAACCTGATCGAGAGTGAAACCGACGGCTTGCGATTTCTTGATAAAGGCCAACCGCTCGAACACGGATTCGTCGTAGAACCGGTAACCCGATTGCGTCCGCCCCGCAGGCTCGATCAACCCGCGGCTTTCATAGAATCGCAGCGTCTCGACCGCCACGCCGCTCCTCTTGGCGACCTCGCCGATCTTTCGGAGAGAACCCACGGCTTGCTGCGCTGCTGTCTTCATGACCTTAGTATATAGTCTGTAGTCGACTATAGAGTCAAGAGAGTCCCAAGAGGGCGTTCGAAAACCGGGCCTGACCCGGCAGCAGGGAGCAAGCCGCCCAACGTCCGCACACTAAAGGACGCAGGGATACAAGAAAGTTCGCTCGCGGGGAATCTCTAGCGAGAACCCTACTTCTAAGGGGAAATCCGCTTGGTCTTCCTGGGGACGTCGAGTTTGAAAACCTTGTTGTTCAGCTTCGCGTTCAGCTTGACATCGTCGTAGGTGAAGATGCGATAGTCCTCGCCGCCCGGTTGGTGCGGCTTCTGTTGGACGGCCTGCCAGGTCTCGGTCGAGATCCACATCTCGATCTTCGGTACCTGCTTGCGAGTTCCTTCCGATTTCGGAATTAATTCCATCCGAACCGTGGGCTGACCGGCTACACTCTCTTCCCCTACGACCCGCAGCTCATAGTTTTCACGCAGATACTTCGCCGTGGTGCCGAACCCCAGCAGGAAGGCCTCCTGAAACCTGTCGCCGTGCTTCGAGAGATTATATTCCTCGACCGTCGCGATCCGGGGACGGTAGATCTCTGCCTTATCACCGTTAACGGCCAAATAGTATTCGTAGGGTTCCGTGAAGTGGATCGCCATCCGAACCTTGCCTTTGTCTTCTCGCCTGACGTAAATCGTGCCCGACTCAGTGTCTTTCGAATCGAGCAGGGCCATGTACTTCAAACGGGTGATCTTGGCCTGCATCCCCGTGAAGCTGTCAGCAGCCCGATCCATTTTCGCCAGGACGTCGTCGAGGTCGGCCGCGGACACGGTGAGCGGCAGCACGGCAAGCACCGCCAGACAAAGTATTTTCGTGAACATACGAAACCCTACATGAGAAGTACGGCCCGGAAACGCTGCGGGTTACGACGAACAAGAATCACTACGGACGAGCGTAGACCAGGTAGGCGGTGACTTCACCCTGCTCGTTGGTCGTCGGACGCGTTTCAACGACTTGCAGATCGCGGCCCATTCGATGGCGCAGCATGTCCCTCAGTGCCGTTTCCCGCTCATCGCCCTGCTTGCCCTCCACGGCGCCCGACTCCACCAGGAAGACCCGTGTGCGCTGCTCGTCGCTCAGCGTTTGCACCTCCCGGATGTTCGGCAGCCGTGGCTGATCGTTGAAGACGCGTCGCGGCGTCAGGAAGATGAAGGCGAGAATCGCAACGACGATCAAGTCATACTGCCACGAGCCGCGCCGGTATCCCCAAAACAATACCGACCGGACGGCCGCCCATAGCTTTCCGAGCACGCCGTTAGTTTATCGTAGAGTGGGGTATCCACTTCATTCAGGTACACCCTATGGGTTGTGGCCTCGCGGCTCCGGAACAGGAATGTGAGATTGCGAGAATCGTGCGAGTGGCCGCCAAGCCGACCCACACGCGAATTCATTGCGGTGGCAGCCTTCGGGCGGCAACTCCGAGAATCGGACGCGCTACGCAGCCCCACGCCGCGCCAGAGCAGTAACCTCGGGATTCGCTTCTTGGTAGATGCTTTCGCGCGACCACAACATCTTGTGGCTGCCTGAGTCAAATGGATACCCCACTTATCGTAGAATGAGATCGACTCATGCCCCTCGGCAACCGTTGTGGTGATGTGTACCGGACAATGACAGCCTTCCAAGTCAGACTGCGCCAATTCTGGAGAGTGGCGACCCACCTCCAGCTCATGCCCGTGCTCGAGAGCGGCGACGACCCGCTCATCGGCGGCCAAGCCGTGATCGAAGGCGTCATGATGCGCGCCCCCCATAGCTACTGCACGGCTGTTCGCAAGCCTAACGGCGAGGTGGTGACACAAGAGCAGACCCTCAGCCGTCCGTCGGAGCAACACAAGTTCTGGGGTTGGTTCGGTTTTCGCGGGCTGGCTACATTGGGCCAGGCCATGAAGCTGGGGTTCAAGGCGCTCCAATTCTCTGCCGCCCACGCTATCGATGAAGAGGAAGAAGCGGCTAACAAGAATTCCAAGGGCAAGTCCGACGGCAAGAAATCTTCAGAGATTCCCGGCTGGATGATGGCGCTGAATATTGCCTTCTCGCTCGGGTTTTTCATCTTCTTGTACAAGTTCGTGCCGCTTGTGGCGACGACCCAGATTCAGAACAGCACCGGCGGGCTCCAGGGGAACTTCGCTTTCAGTCTTGTGGACGGCGTGATTCGGCTGGCCATCTTCCTGACATTTCTGACGTTGGTTTCTCAGATGAAGGACATCCGGCGCGTCTTTCAATATCACGGCGCCGAGCACAAAGTGGTTTTTAACTACGAATCCGGTAAGCCGGTTGAAGTTGCTAACGCACAGGCGTTCACGACTTTCCACCCGCGCTGCGGCACCAGTTTCCTGATGGTCGTGATGATCGTCAGCATCGTTGTCTACGCGCTCGTCCCCTTTGAAGGCTTTGCTCTGAGGTTCCTATCGCGAATCGTCATGCTGCCTGTGATCGCCGGGGTGAGCTACGAAGTAATCCGGTTTGCCTCCCGCCGCGGCAACCGCGTGATGGGTTGGCTCGTCGCACCCGGGCTTTGGCTACAGCGCATCACGACGAAGAGTCCCTCCGACGATCAAATTGAAATCTCCATCCGCGCCCTCAAAGGCGCCATGGACCTCGAACAAGAGCAAGGCGGCGAACTGATCGTCGCTTAAGTCCGGAGTCCTCTCATGGAGTGGTTGAACAAACTCGAAGAGGTCGAGGCTCGCTATAACGAGCTTTCCGAACAGATGGCCGACCCATCCGTGCTCGCGGACCAGTCCCGTTACCAGCAGTTGGCCAAGCGGACTTCGGACATGGCGCCCGTCGTTGATAAGTTCCATCTGTGGAAGAAGATCAAGGACGACGCAGAGTCGGCCCGTTCCATGCTCTCGGAGCCCGACCCTGAAATGGCCGAACTTGCCCGCGAAGAGTTGACCCAGGCCGAGGAGCGACTCGCTACTCTCGACGAAGAGATGATGGTGCTTCTGCTGCCCAAGGACCCGAACGACGACAAGGGCGTCGTTTTGGAGGTACGGGCGGGTACGGGTGGTGACGAAGCCACGCTCTTCGCCGCCGAAATCTTCCGCATGTACACGCGGTACGCCGAGTCGCAGCGCTGGAAGGTCGAGATTATCTCGTCGAATGAGACGGGCGTCGGTGGATTCAAGGAAATCATCGCGATGATCACCGGCGATCAGGTCTACAGCAAGTTGAAGTTCGAAAGCGGCGTCCACCGCGTCCAGCGCGTTCCGCAAACCGAAACACAAGGCCGCGTCCACACCTCCGCCGTTACAGTCGCTGTCATGCCGCAGGTGGACGATGTGGAAGTCGCCATCGAAGCCAAAGATCTGCGAATCGACACCTATTGCTCTTCCGGGCCCGGCGGACAGTCCGTAAACACCACCTACTCCGCTGTCCGCATCACCCATCTGCCGACAAACTTAGTTGTCACCTGCCAGGACGAGAAATCGCAGATCAAAAACAAGAACAAAGCGCTGCAAGTGCTCCGTTCCCGTCTCTATGAGATCGAGATGGAAAAGCAGCATTCCGAACAGGCCGAGCAGCGAAAGAGTATGGTCCGTAGCGGCGACCGCAGCGAGAAGATCCGCACCTACAACTTCCCGCAAAACCGCGTCACCGACCACCGGGTGCCCAGCTTGACGCTCTACAAGCTCGACCTCATCACGGACGGCTCGATGGACGCTCTCATCGATCCGGTCATCGCGCACTTTCAAGCCGAGCGGCTCAACGGCGATCAGGATGGCGCCTAAGGTTCCGTCGACGCCGCAACGCTCGATTTCCCAGGCTCTGCGGCAAGCCACCGGTCTTCTCACGGACCATCGGGTCGGCGTTCCGCGATTGACCGCCGAAGTGCTCCTGAGCTTCGTTATGGGCGTCGAGAAACCCCATCTGTACGCGTATCCCGAGAAAGTACTCAGCCCTGCGCAAACCGAACAACTCGATGACTGCCTCAGGCAACGCATTGCCGGCAGGCCAACGCAGTACATCACGGGCGTCCAAGAATTCTACGGCATCCGGTTCCGCGTCGACCAAGACGCGCTGATTCCGCGGCCGGAAACCGAGTTCCTGGTGGAGGAAGCTTTGTCCCGCGCCTCAGCGAGCGAGGCTATTCTCGACCTGGGGACGGGTTCCGGCTGCATCGCGGTTGCGATCAAGGCAAACGCACCGGCGACACGCGTCGTGGCTGCCGACATCTCGGGGCCCGCCTTGCGGGTTGCCCGCCGCAATGCCACCCAACACGGCTTTCACATCGAATTTGTCAACGCAGATCTCGACACCGCGTTTCGGACGCTAAGCTTCGGCATGGTCGTCTGCAACCCACCGTACGTACCGCACGTACCGCTGAAGGATCTGCCCGGCTTGCAGCAGGAGCTGCGTTACGAGCCCGGCGAGGCGCTGTTCGGGGGTCAGGACGGTCTGGAGGTCTACCGCCGGCTCTTGGCCACGGTGGGAAGGGTGCTCAGGCCTGGGGGCTGGCTGCTACTGGAGTTAGGCTATAATGGCCGGTCCGCCGTCGAAGAGATGCTCTCGGATGGCGACTGGCACCTGCCGATCGTTCGCACGGACCTAGCGGGCATCGATCGCGTCCTCGCCGTCCGGCACATCTAGAACCGGCGAGCTTGCAAGACGTGGTCGGCGCCCACGTAGACTGACTCCAGAAAAATGAAAATCACCAAAGTCGAAGCCTTTCTGCTCACTTCACCTCTTGATGAACCATTGCTTCTCCCGTTTTACGGTGGTGAGCGAACCATCCTCAAACGCGACGCCATGCTCATCCGCGTCACCGCGGACAACGGCTTGAAGGGTTTCGGCCCCGGCCCGGCCCACGAGCGCGCCGAACGCGAGATCAACGAGATCATTGCCAAGTTTCTAGACGGCCGCGACCCGCGCGAATGGAAGACATGGGACTTCCCCGGCGGCCTCGAACTGCGGAAGACCTACCTCGCCGTCGAAGTCGCCGTGATCGATCTCGCCGCGCGTTTCGAGGGCGCACCCGTCTCCGAACTCGTCGGCGGCCGCAAGCGTGATCGTATCAAGCTCTACGGCAGCGCCGGCATGTACATGAGCCCCGAGGACTACGCCACCGAAGCCAAAGCGATCGCCGATCTGGGCTTTACCGCTTACAAGATGCGTCCGGCACGCGGACCGGAGAAGGATCTCGAAACCATCGCCAACATGCGCGAGGCGGTCGGCCCCGATGTCGGACTCATGATCGACGCCCACGCTTGGTGGCGCATGGGCGACAAGAGCTACTCCCAGGAAATCGTTGAGCAGCTTGCCCGTGACGCCCAACCTTATAAGCCGTATTGGTTTGAAGAGCCCGTGCCACCGGACGACCACGCTGCCCTGCGGCAACTGCGTGACAGCGGCCTCGTGCCGGTGGCTTCCGGCGAGCATGAACCCGACGAGCCCTCGTTCATGGACCTCATCAATACAGACTCCGTCGACTTCGTTCAAATGGACGTCTGCTGCCAGGGCGGGTTCGAAATGGGCCGCCGAGTCTTCGAGGCGACCCGCCGCAAAGGCCTGCGCTTTGCCTTCCACTGCTGGGGAACACTGCTCGAAGTCATTGCCGCCGGCCATCTCGGCATCTGCTGGGATGCAGATGTCGTCGAGTGGCTCGAGTACCCCTGCCACGCCAACCGTGGCAAGCCGGGCATGTATCCGTTCCTGCTAGCGGACGACGTTCTCAGCGAGCCGCTACCCATCGAAAACGGTGACCTCATCGTCCCCAACGGGCCCGGCCTGGGTATCACCGTGGACGAGAGGGTGATCGAGCGCTACCCCTATCAACCAGGGCCGTGGTCGATCTTCAAGATCGACTCACCCCCGGAAACCCTGGCGGTCTCCGGCGACCACAGTGTGCTGTGGGTTGACCCGGAAACGGGAACGTAAGCCTCACCATCTAGTGGCCCCGCCGTCTACTTCCGCGATCCCAAGAGCCCCTTGGCAACGCGGTTCCAATGAGAACACCAATGGCCTGCTGCTGCAGTACTTCCCCAAGGGAACCGACTTCTCTGTACACTCACAAGAGCATCTGGACAAGATCGCTCGCAAGCTCAACGGACGGCCACGCCAGATCTTAGAGTTCGAAACGCCCGCAGAACGTTTTAACGCTTGTGTGGCATCGACCGGTTGAGCCCGCACCCTTTTGGAAGCGGCATGATTTCCACCTTGCGCACCCTCGTTCCGTATCTGATTCGATATCGTTGGCGCTTTGCGGCCGGCTTCGCCGCTCTCGTGGCGAAGAGCGTTGCAACGGTCGGTATTCCGATGGCGATCAAACTCAGCATCGACGAACTGGATGTCGATTTTCAACTCGCCGTCTTGGGTCAATGGGTCGGTCTGTTGCTTGCGATCGCTCTTGCTAAGGGAGTGTTTCAGTACTGGATGAGATGGATCCTTATCGGGATCTCCCGCGACATCGAATACGACCTCCGCAAGGACTTTGTTACGCGTTTGCTCTCGTTTTCGCAGCGTTTCTACCATTCCTATCGCACCGGAGACCTCATGTCGCGGGCCACGAACGACATGGAGGCCGTTCGCTTGCTAGTGGGCCCCGGGATCATGTATACGGCGGAGTTTGCCGTTGTCTTTCTAGGCGTGCTCGCCGTGATGAGCCTGACCGATTGGCGCCTAACTTGTTTCGTTTTCATTCCCATACCTGCTATCTCGTTGACAGTGAGCTTCTACGGTAAGCGCATTCACGATCGCTTTCAGCGCGTGCAGGAATCCAACGCCGAGCTGAGCTCGGCGGTGCAAGAGCAGTTGGGCAACATCCGGATCATTCGCGCTTTCGCCAAGGAAAAAATCGGCGCCGAACGTTTCGGCGCTCGGAACGATCAGGTCGTGGGCGAGAATGTGAAGCTCATCCGCCTTTGGGGCCGGTTCTACCCTCTCCTGGAAGTTTTGATTGGGCTGACGTACGTGATCGTGATGTGGCTCGGCGGCCGGAGGGTGCTGGACGGATCGATGACGTTCGGCTCGTTCGTCATGTTCATGAGCTATATGACCGTGCTAACGTGGCCGCTGATCGGATTCGGGTGGGTCGTGAACCTCGTTCAGCGCGGAACGGCCTCGTTGGCAAGGCTCAACGAAATCCTCAAGCAACGCCCCGACATTGATCGCGCCGGCGAAGCGGATGACGAGTTCACTGAGATTCGCGGAGACCTCGCGTTTGAGGAAGTCACCTACTCCTACCCCGGCGCCTCTCATCCCGCGGTCACCGACATCAACCTCGTCATCCCGGCGGGGCAAACGGTGGCGATTTTGGGATCGACGGGGAGCGGAAAAACGACTCTCGCCGGCCTCGTCGCGCGCCTATACGACCCACGGAAGGGCCGGGTATTGATAGACGGTTCGGACGCGCGCGAGCTTCCCCTCCGCTCCCTCCGCCATGCGGTGGGCTTCGTGCCTCAAGACACCTTTCTGTTCGGCCGGACAATTCGTGACAACATCGCGTTCGGTGCGGTGGGTTCGGAGGACTGGGAGATCGCCGAAGCCGCCGAGATCGCCCAAATCGCCGCCGAGGTCGATTCGTTCCCCGATCGGTACGACACCGTCTTAGGCGAGAAAGGAGTCAACCTTTCCGGCGGGCAGAGGCAGCGCCTTTCGATCGCGCGGGCTCTGTTGACCAATCCCCGCATCTTGATCCTTGACGACGCGGCTTCCAGTGTGGACGCCGAAACCGAGGGACAGATTCTTCACAAGCTCCAGGCCGTGATGCGGAATCGCACCACACTGCTGATCACGCATCGCGTCTCCGCCGCACGGCTCGCCGGCCGCATCATCGTGCTCGATGGTGGGCGCATCGTTGAGGATGGGTGCCACGACGAGCTTCTTCAAGGCAGGGGACGCTATTGGGATCTGAGCCGCAAGCAAGAGATCGAGGAGGAACTCGAGCTTGCCTGATCCCTTAATCGGAAACGCAGGCCCCGGCGACAAAGAGACGACGGGCGGGAAGTCCGCGCGGATCCGGGACACCCTACTCATCGCGCGGCTTGCGGGCTATCTCAGTCCCTATCGGCCGGCCGTTGCATTCTCAGTCGTCCTGTTGATCGTTCATTCGCTGCTGGGGGTCGCGGGACCGTATCTCACCAAGGTAGCGGTCGACCGCTACCTGCGGGCCGACGCGTCGCCATCGCCGTTAGATGCCTGGTTGCCGCAGGACCCACTGGCCGGCCTTGATTTTCTGGCGCTTCTCTACATCGCTACGCTTCTTATCGCCTTCGTGGCACGCTACTTTCAAACTTATGTGATGCACTACACGGGGCAGCGGGTGATGCGCGACCTGCGGCTGGATATCTTCAAACACCTCCAAAGAATGGACACTCGGTTCCTTGACCGAAACCCGGTCGGTCGCCTGGTTACGCGAGTGACGACCGACGTGGACGCGCTGAACGAAATGTTCACATCGGGAGTTGTGGCCGTGTTTGGCGATGTGCTGACGCTGGTTGCGATCTTCTTGGCCATGCTGTACCTGAGTCCGATACTTACTTTGGCCATCGTGCTGCTGACGCCGCCTGTCCTTGTGGTGGTTGTCGTATTCCGCAAATATGCCCGCGCCGCGTATCGATCCGTCCGTCAAGCGGTGGCGGCCACCAATACCTTCCTACAAGAACATGTCTCGGGGATGAAGGTGGTTCAGCTTTTCGCGCACGAGCGGGAGAGCCTGAAGGAATTCGATGAGATCAATACAGTCCACCGCAACGCGCACCGTCAGGCGATACGCGCTCATTCGTATTTCTATCCGATCATCGAATGGCTGGGGGTGCTGGGTACCGCGATTCTTCTGTTCTACGGCGGCTACCTCGTAACCGAGGGGGCGCTGACCCTTGGTGTTGTCGTGGCTTTCCTGCAATACGGCACTCGGGTCTTCCGCCCGATCCAGGATCTCAGCGAGAAGTACAACATTCTCCAGTCGGCGATGGCGAGCTGCGAACGCATTTTCGGTCTACTTGACACGAAATCGCAAGAAGAGGCAATGAGCGAACTTGTTGCCTCCTCCTCCGGCGCAGGTACACAGCTAAGCGCGGACCGCGTGAACGTAGCGGCGAATGCCGCCTCTCGTTCGCCGCTAGGAGTGGAATTCCGCAATGTATGGTTTGCCTATCAGGACGAAGACTGGGTCCTGCGGGACGTGAGTTTCACGATTGCCCCCGGCAAGACTTTGGCTGTGGTTGGGCATACCGGCGCGGGCAAAACAACGCTCATCAACCTGCTATTGCGGTTTTACCGGCTGCGAAAGGGTGAGATTCTTGTCGCGGGGAAAAGTATCGATGAGTGGCCGACAGACGAGTTGCGGCGCCAATTCGGGGTCGTGCTGCAGGAGCCCTATCTGTTTACTGGGAGTCTCGAGGACAACATCCGCATGTACGATGCCGCGGTGACTCCGGAAGCCGTCCGGGAAGTCGCGCGCCAGGTTAACCTGGCGGAGTTTATCGAATCTCTGCCCGAGGGCTACCGGACGATACTCAGCGAGCAAGGGGGGTCGCTTTCGTGGGGTCAGCGGCAACTCGTAAGCTTCGCGCGCGCTTTGGCTCACCGGCCGCGGTTGCTGATTCTGGATGAGGCCACATCGAGCGTCGATACCCAGACGGAGTTTCAGATTCGAGACGCCGTGCCGCGGCTCATGAAGGGTCACACGTCAATCGTAATCGCTCACCGGCTCTCCACGATCAAACACGCCGATCGCATCCTTGTGATGCACAAAGGGCAAGTCCGAGAACTCGGCACGCACCGAGAGTTGCGACGGAAGGGCGGCATCTATGCCAAGCTCTACCACTTGCAGTATCGGGAGCAGGAAAACCAACAACCGGGGGCAGCGGATGCAGGTCAAGCGGTCGCCGAAACCGCGGCTGAAACCGAGAAGGCCGCGGTGCCTGACGGTTCTTCAGCGCCGGCCAGCAACACCGGAAGGCCGGCCGCATCTTAACTACGGCTTGCATGAGCTTTAGCAACTCTCCTATCATCGTGTATGGTCAGTCCGCCGCTTGCTGAAGCGCTTACTTTCGACGACGTTCTCCTCGTTCCCTCCTTTAGCACGGTTCTACCCGCGGAAACCGATACTCGTACGGACTTGACGCGCAAGGTGCGTTTGAATATCCCCCTTGTCAGCGCGGCCATGGATACGGTGTCCGAGTCCCGCTTGGCAATTGCCTTGGCGCGGCAGGGCGGCTTAGGGTTCATCCACCGCAACATGCCGATCGAGCGGCAGGCCGAAGAGGTCGATCGTGTAAAACGCAGTGAGAGCGGTATGATCGTCGATCCGATCACGGTGTCGCCCGAAGACAAGATCTTTCAGGCGCAAGAGCTGATGGGGCGATACCGAATCTCGGGCGTTCCGGTCACCGAAGACGGAAAACTTGTCGGTATTCTTACGAATCGAGACTTGCGTTTCGAGACCCGATTCGAACTTCCGATTTCGGAAGTCATGACGAAAGACGACCTCGTTACGGTCGCTGTCGGCACAACCCTTGATGAGGCCGAGCGAATTCTCCACGAACATCGCATCGAAAAACTGCTCGTCGTCGACGACGACTACATGCTCAAGGGCCTGATCACTGTCAAAGACATTCAGAAGCGGCGTGAATATCCGCACTCCGCCAAAGACGATCAGGGCCGCCTTCTCGTGGGCGCCGCCATTGGAGCAACCGGCGACTTCATCGAACGCGCCCAGGCTCTCTTCGCCAAGAAGGTCGACGTGCTCGTCATCGATACCGCCCACGGCCATACGCAGCGTGTACTGGACGCCGTAAAGAAAGTCCGCCGCACGATTCCCGATGTTCAGCTTATTGCGGGGAACGTTGCGACGGAGGAGGCCGTGAGAGATCTGGTCCGACTCGATGTTGACGCCGTCAAGGTCGGCATCGGCCCCGGTTCGATCTGCACGACCCGTATCATCTCCGGCGCCGGCATACCACAGATTACGGCGGTGAGCGAGGGCGCGAAGGCGGCCAAGGAAGGTGGAGTGCCGCTTATCGCCGATGGCGGGGTCAAGTACTCGGGCGACATCACGAAAGCGATCGCCGCTGGGGCTGACACGGTCATGATCGGCAGTCTACTCGCAGGTACCGAAGAGAGCCCGGGCGACACGGTTCTCTACCAAGGCCGAACCTACAAGTCGTACCGCGGCATGGGATCGC
This sequence comes from Bryobacterales bacterium, assembly GCA_965206655.1. Lineage (GTDB taxonomy): Bacteria > Acidobacteriota > Terriglobia > Bryobacterales > UBA6623 > JAPPLB01. The sequence goes on from CBDBKC010000037.1 coordinate 295,050, forward strand.
TGGGCGCGATGGCCGAAGGAAGCAAGGATCGCTATTCTCAGGAGTCCGTGTCCGGCAAGCTCGTTCCCGAAGGTGTCGAAGGGCGTGTCCCGTACAAAGGCCCGCTCGGCGACATGGTCCACCAACTCGTTGGCGGGCTCAGGGCCGGCATGGGGTACTGCGGGGCGGCTACGATCGAGGACTTAAAGGAGAAAGCCCGCTTCGTGAAGATCTCGCCCGCGGGGCTGCGGGAGGCACACGTCCACGATGTGCTGATTACGCAGGAAGCGCCCAACTACCAGGTTGAGCGCTAACACAGCAACTCCCCCGAACTCAGCCGTCCCAGGAATCGGCTCTTGTTGGGCTACGCGCCGATCATGGTACGTCCGCCGCTTACGGGGATCGTCTGGCCGGTCATGAATCGGGAAAGGTCGGAGAGCAAGAAGTACGCGACGTCCGCAATCTCTTCCGGTTGGCCCAAGCGGGCCAGGGGCGTTTGGGTGACGATCTCTGCTGAGCGTTCGGGACCCAGCGTGGCGCCCATTTCGGTTTCGATCAACCCGGGCGCAATGCAATTGACCCGCACATGAGGAGCGAACCCTTCCGCGCAGCATCGCACCATCGCGTGCAAGGCCGCTTTGCTCGCGGCATAGTGAATCTGCATCCTACGGGGCCGTAGCGCCGCTACCGACGAGATGCAAACGATGCGGCCGTACCCGCGGCGAATCATTTCATCCTTGACGGCCATCAGAGTCAGGAACGCGCCATCGAGATTGATCGACATCGTCTTGCGCCAGGTCTCAAAAGAGATCTGCTCGTGGGACTCGAGGATGCTGATGCCGGCGTTCGCGACAAGCAAGTCGATCGGCCCCAGCGCTTCCCGGGCGCGGGCCGCCATGTCGGCCACCGCATCGGGGCTGGAAACGTCTGCCTTGACGAGGGCGCAACGAACACCTTCCTGTTCGACAAGCGATTTAGCCTCTTCCGCCTCCTGGTTACGGCTGAGATAGTTGATGGCGATATCCGCCCCGTGCCGCGCAAGCTTGAGGGCTGTGGCCCTGCCGATGCCCCGGGAACCACCAGTGATCAAGGCCGTCCTTCCCGCGAACTCCTGGTCTGCCAAAAAACTCCTCCTATTCGCTGTCGCGTGATTCTACCTGCACCCGGTCCGCAATGGCATCGTCGGGATGGGTAATCACGACTTCGTGCTCTTGCAATCCCGACACAACCTCGGCGATCAAACCATTCCGCTTTCCCAGCTCAACCGACGTCCGTACCGCGACGCCGCCCTCGACGGCGAAGACCGCCCAGCCGTCGCCCTCGCGAAACAGTGTACTACTCGGAACCTGAAGCACTTTCCCCCCTTCCCACAGGATGAACCGCGCCTCGACGCGGTAGCCATCACCCAGACGCTCCCATTCCTCGGGAGGCGATGTGATGTCGATGATCACAAGCACCCGTTGTTCTTCCACGCCGAGTGCGGAGATCTTCGTAAAGCCGGTCGGCTCGACGACGCGCACACGACCGCTCAGGGGGGCGTCTCCTCCCCAACGTTCGAACAGCACGCGTGTACCAGGTGCGACTTTCACAGCGTCGGCCGAGAGCAGTTCCACGACGACCTCGAGCCCGTTCGGGTTGCCGATCTCAACCAAGGGGTCACCGGGATTCACCACGCCCTCACTCTCGCGAACAATCTTCAGAATCCTGCCCGCGACCGGCGCACGGACCGCGACGGTTTCAGCAGGTTGCTGAGACTGCTGTGCGGCGGAGTGCTGCAAGGCTGTCCGTGCCGCCTCTAGCTGATGCTGCGCCACCTCGACGGCATACTGGGCTGCGCGGGCCTGCGCCCGGCTTCGTTTCGCGGCGGATTCCGTCTCGTTGAGGTTCTCGTCAGAGATGGTCCCCGCCGCGTGCAGCTCTTGCCGTCGTTTGAGTTGCGTGTCCCAGCGGTTCGCCTCCGCGCGGGCCGCCTCCAGGTCTTCTAGCGAGGCTTTCAGGGATGCTTCGGCTGCCGCCACGCGAGCTTGCGCTTCGGCGCGGCTGCGCGGGTCGAGCACAGTCGCCCGTAGCGGGTCGAGATTCAGTAGCGGCTGGCCTCGCTTTACGATGTCTCCCACATCCCACTGCAGACGTCGCGCAAAACCCGCCACGGGCGCCGAGACGACGAAGCGGTCCACCACCCGCGTCTTCCCCTCCTCCTCGATCGTCACCTGCAACGGACCACGCTCGACCAACGCCGTCTCGACCAGAATTGGGCGCGGCATGAAACCCCACACGACCGCCGCCACAACGGCGCCGCCCACGACGAGCCAAGTCAGAATGCGCTTCAGTTTCATCTCCTACTCTTTCGTCTTCAACACCGCCACCAGATCCAGACGGTCCAGCTTACGCCTTACGAGCAGCGCCGAGATGATCGACGCTACTAGCACAACTGTCGCCGCGAAAGCATAGGTGCTCGGCTCGATGACAAATGGGAAACGGAACAGGTCGGTCTCAAGCGACGTCACAACGTACCAGCAGAACACACCGCCGATCGCGTAACCCAACGGAATCGCAACAAGGGTCAAGACCGCCAGCTCGCCGAGCAAGATGAACGAGATCTCGCCGCGCGTGAAACCCAGCACGCGCAAGCTCGCCAGCTCGCGGCTCTTCTCCGATAGGGCGATCCGCGCACTGTTATAGACAACCCCGAACGCGATCGTTCCCGCGAAGAACGTCAAGAAGAATGTGAACGTCAACAACTGTTCCGCCATCGTCTCATTGAAGTTCTTGAGCATCTTCTTGCGAACGCTCACGCCGGCCACCCGCGGCGCTTCTTTCAAGGACGAATAGATATCAGTCTCATACAACGAATCGGCCGCCAGGTATACGCCTGAAATCGCTCGGCCTTCCCTCATGAGTCGATTCAACGCCTCGATATCCATGTAGGCCCCGACCCCGACGTACTGTGTCACTAGGCCGGCGACCGTCACTTCGCGAACGGGGCGCGCGCCTTCGAGCACTTCGATGGTCAGTCGGTCTCCCGGACGCACGTGCAGCAGTTTGGCCAGAAAGTCCGTCAGCAGAATACCCGCCGGCGGCATGGTAATCGGCCGCAAATTGATATCGAGCGCGCGGCTGAGGTCGCCCCCGGACTCCACGCCCTGAATCGCGGTCCGGTAGTCGTAATGTCGGGCGCGAAGACGAACCGGCACGGCGCGAAAGACCTGACCGTGCTCAACGCCGGGCAGGCTCTCGAGCTCATGAATGATCCGTCGCGACGTGGGCTCGACGAAGGTCACGGTCAGGTCGTCGCGCTGCATGAGCCCGAACTGGAGCTGCACCATCATCGCGACCGTGTCACTAAAGAAGAATCCCACCATCAAGATGGCACACGCCATCGCGATGCCGGTCGACGCGAGCAGCGACTTCACCGGCCTACGCTCGATACTTCGAACGATCATGCGGGTGGGTTGCGAAAGCCATCCGCGCATCCCGAACCGCTCGACCACGCTCACCCTGTACTTTGTCGGCGGCTCGGGACGCATCGCCTGCGCGGGCGGTTGCCGCGCCGCTTGCCAAACTGAGTACCACGTCCCCGTGAGGCCGGCCACAACGCTCACGAGAGCGGTGGAGATCACGACGTACGGTTGCAGCACATAGTGCAAGAACGGGAAGCGGTAGAACTCCATATACATTCCGCTCAGCCCGCGCCCAAAGCGCTCGCCCGCCACGACGCCCCCGACCACGCCGATCCCGACGATGGCCAACACGAGCTTGACGTAGTGGTAACCGATAGCCGCATTGCTGTAGCCGAAAGCCTTGAGCGTCGCGACCTGCTCCCGTTCCGTGCGGACGAGCCGCGTGATAACGACGTTCAACAGGAACGCCGCTACGCCGAGAAAAATCACCGGATAGATGGTCGCCATCTGCTCGAGCTGTCGAAACTCTTCCGACAGATAGCGGTGGGAAACCTGATCCTTGCGGCCGTAGGCGCCTAAACCTCCGTAGCGCCTGATCACATCGTCCACGCGGTCGAGCACCTCGTCGAGTTGCGCCTCGGCCGTCAAAATGAAGGCCGCGTCATTGAACGCTTCCTCCATGTCGTAGGCGGCCTCGAGCGGCGTGCGCGCCATCCACATGATGCCGTAGCTGGCGAAATCCGGAATGAAATCACCCGGAGCAATCGGGAAGATGTGCTCCGGCGATAGAGCGACGCCCACGATCTTGAGCCGCTTGCGACGGCCGTTCACGATGGTGGCAATGCGGTCGCCCGGCACAAATCCGTGGGCGTTGGCGAACGACTCGTGGACGACAACCTCGTCGTCACGGATCGAGTCCACAACACGGCCCCGCCGTAGATACAGTTGATTCAGCAGTGGCTGTCCGTGGTCGGGGACGGACACGAGCTGCCCCCGGATCGGGTCCGGATAGCCGTCCACCTCGATATTGGCCGGCGCGACGACGCGGGTCTGAACCAGATCGATTCCCGGAATCTCCTCCAGTCTCGAGCGCACACTTTCCGGGGCGCGCTTCATTGAGGCGAAGGCTTCGGCAAAACGGTAGTTGCCGTAGTACTCGGCTTGCGTTGTCCGTAGCGAGTCGAGCGTGCTGAGCGACATGACGAACGTCGCTCCGCCGCTCGTGATGACGAGCGCAATCGCGAGAGCTTGCCCCTTCAGCGTCCACAGGTCGCGAACCAGCTTGTGGTTGAGGGCCGTCATGGCGCTACCAGTGCAAATCCCTCGCGGGCTTCTTATGAGCGTTGCGCTCGACGTTCGAGATGTGCCCGTCACTTAGATGGATGACGCGGTCGGCCATCGCCGCGATGTCGGCGTTGTGCGTGATCACGGCTGTCGTGGTGCCCAGATCCCGGTTTGCCCGTTCCAGGGCTTCGAGGACGACGATGCCTGTTTTCGAATCCAGCGCGCCCGTGGGTTCGTCGCATAGGAGCACGGCCGGATTTTTCGCGACCGCGCGGGCGATGGCCACTCGCTGCTGCTCCCCGCCGGAAAGCTGCGCGGGAAAATGGTTCATGCGGTCCGCCAGATCAACGACGGCGAGTGCTTCTTCGGGCTTCATGGGATCGCGCGCGATTTCGGTAACCGCCGCCACGTTTTCGAGCGCGGTCAGGCTGGGGATCAAGTTGTAAAACTGGAAGACGAAACCGACGTGATAGCGGCGGTACTCGGTGAGTTCGCGGTCGCTGGCGCGGGTGAGGTCTTTGTCGTGGTAGGTGACGCGCCCGCTTGTGGCGGTATCGAGTCCACCAAGGATATTCAACAGCGTTGACTTCCCGCTGCCTGACGGCCCAAGCAGTACTACCAACTCGCCGGAGTAAAGCTCCAAGTCGACGCCGCGCAAGGCATGGACCTGCACCTCCCCCATGTCATAGATCTTGGCGAGTCTTCGCGCCTCGAAGACGACGCCGGATTGCGCACCGTTCGTTGCGGCCGCCACTACCCTCACGATCGCGCTGGACGCACCTAAGTGTCAACGCCACCAACGGCAGCCGTGGTGCGAGGCCACAACACAGCGAGCCAGAGCAACGCCACGCCAAAGCCCTGAGTGATCGTTGTCTCCGTCCCCAGGACAAGCCAATTCAAAATGGCCGCCGCCGCCGGGAAGCACAGCTCCCCCACTGTCGCCAGCGACGCGGGCGTGCGAGCCAAACCGCGGTAGTAAACCAACAAAGCTACAAACCCGGGGAGAAAGGCCATCAGTGCCAGCGTTCCCCAGTGACTCGTTTCCAGCAAGCCGACACTCGCGCCCGAGTCGCCCGGCAGCGTCAAGATCCACAGAAGGGGCAGCGCGATCGTCACTCGCAGGGCCGTCAGCATTGTGGGAGAAACGCCTGGCATCACGTAGCGTCCGACAACCGTGCAGGAGCCCCATATGCCCGCCGCCCCGACCGCCCACAACGCGGCGGCCCCGTCACCTCCGCCTGATCTTCGAAGGTCCAAATTGCCACCGAAAGAAATCAGATAAGCGGCAAAGAGGGCGACGCCTAAACGAAGCCAGAAGATACCCCGCAGAGCCTCGCGCTCGCCCAGCCACCAGCGCGCCAACGCCACGGCAAACAAAGGTTGTAGCTTCTGCAGAAAGACCGCGCTTGTCGGGTTCCCAAGCTTAACGGCCTGCGTATAACAGATCGTACCCAGCGCCGATCCGCCCCAGGCAATCCAGAGCACGGCCGCCCACGATGCCAGGCCAAGCCCTGAAAGCCGCCGCCGGTTGAAGATGACGTACGGGATGAGCACGGCCGAGAGCAGTGCGTGCTCGTAGAAAACAATGCTATTGCTGTCGAGAGTACCGGTCAGCGGCCTGCGCAGGACTGTATCGAGCCCCCAAAGACTTGCCCCCAGAGCCACAAGAAGCAACCCCGTACGTTGCGGGCCCTGGCCCGTGACCGGTGATGACACGAGTCAAACATTGTAGAATACGCTCGCCACGAAAGAACTGACAATGCCGTCATCCATCGCAATCATCGCTGGTACGGGGAATCTCGGGCTAGGCCTTGCCCTGCGTTTGGCGCAGGCGGGCGAGAAAGTCCTGGTCGGCTCCCGAACGCTCGATAAAGCACGCTCCGCCGCGGACCGCGTGAGGAACGCCGTGCCCGGTTGCGACGTCGAATCGCACCTCTACGCCGATGCCGTTCAGCAATCGAAGGTCGTTGTTCTCTCGCTTCCGCTGACGGCGCGGATCGGGGTGCTCAAGCTGCTTCGGAACTACTGGCAGCCTGATGCCGTTCTGATTGAAACGACCGTGCCGTTGGAGCGCTCCGTCGGCGGACGGCTCTCGCATATCCTGCCCCTGTGGGAAGGTTCCGCCGCGCAGCAAACGGCCCGCTACGTTCCGGATACCGTACGCGTTACGGCGGCGTTGCATAGCGTGAGCGCCAAGTCGCTCCACGATCTTGAGCGACCTTTGAACTCGGACGTACTTGTTGTGGGTGACGACCGTGAAGCCCGCCGGATCACCGCGCATTGGATACAGAAAATACCGGGTGCGGGCGCGATTGACGGCGGCCTCCTGGAGAACGCCCGCTACGCCGAGCATCTCGCGGCCCTGCTGATTTCGTTGAACCTTCGTCACGAAGCTCATTCCAGCGGCGTTCGATTCACCGGCCTGCCGGGGTTCGAGGACGACGCTTAGATGCCGCCTCGCATCGCCGTGTTGGCGGGCGGTGTCGGCGCGGCACGCCTTCTCGAAGGGTTGACCGAAGTCGTCCCTCCCGAGAACATCACGGTTATTGGGAATACCGCCGACGATCTGGAGCTGCACGGGCTGACCATTTGTCCCGACCTCGACACTGTCACCTATACTCTGGCGGGCCTCGCCGACCCCGAACGCGGCTGGGGACTTACGGACGAAACGTTCCACGCCCTTGAGGCCCTCGATCGATTCGGCAAGGAAACTTGGTTTCAACTCGGCGATCGCGATCTCGCGACTCACATCTTTCGCACATCGCTGCTGCGGAGTGGCTTCCCGCTATCGGAGGTCACGTCACGTATCATCCGAGCTCTCGGTGTCCGATCGGCGATCCTGCCGATGAGTGACAATTCCGTGCGGACCTGGCTCGAGACTGACTTAGGACAGCTCGACTTCCAGACGTACTTTGTGAAGCATCGCGCCGAACCTGCTGTCCGACGCATCGAGTTCGTCGGTGCCGACCAGGCTGCTCCCGCTCCGGGCGTACTCGAAGCGATCACGCAGGCGGAAGCCGTGATTTTGGCGCCGAGTAACCCGATCATCAGCATCGGCCCCATTTTGGCGGTACCGGGGGTCCGTGAAACCTTGCGCGAGATCTCGACCCCGGTTTTGGCTGTCAGTCCGATCGTCGACGGACAAGCGGTGAAGGGGCCCGCTGCCGCGATGATGCGAAGCCTGGGCCACGAGGCCTCTGCAGCCGGGGTCGCGAGCCTGTACCGTGATTTCGTGAACGTATTCGTTTTAGACCAGGCAGACGCCGGCCTCGCTCCCGCCGTCAAGCAACTCGGGATGCGACCCGTAGTGTGCCGGACGATGATGAAAGGCTTGCCCGAAAAAGTCGCGCTCGCGCAAGCCGTCTTGGAGACGGCGGAAGCGTGATAGCCGGAGTGCTGCCGGTAAAATCGCCGGCCGATTCGATGCACCGCCTCAGCGCTCTGTTCTCGCCCGGCGAGCGAGAGGAGTTGGCACGCAAACTGTTTCACCAAGCGCTCGCGACGCTGAGCGTGGTCTCGGGGCTTGACGTGCTTATCGTTGTCGCGAAGGAGCCGAGTTTTATCGAAGCCGCCCGCCACCGGGGCGCTTGCGTGTTGGAGGAAGCAGACCAAGTGAGCCACAGCCAGTCCGCGGAGTGCGGCGTCGAGATGGCCCTGGGCCTCGGCACGGAGACGGTGCTCTCGGCTCCCATTGACGTTCCTCTGGCGACCGCCGCCGACTACGCAGCTCTGCTCGAAACAGCCCGCGGGATTCCTGCGCCGGGGCTGATCATCATTCCGTCGTTCGACGGCACAGGCACCAACGCCCTGGTCCGCAAACCTCCCGGCGTCATCGCGAGCCAATTCGGGCCCGGCAGTTTCGAGAAGCATCTGGGGTCGGGACAGGCCGCCGGTGCGGAAGTCCACGTATCACGCCCTAACGGCATCACCTTGGACCTCGACACACCGCAAGACTTGCTCGAGATCGACAGACACGCGGATCGGAACAACGACGTCCTCGACTACCTCGGCAGCATCGACGCCTTCGGTCGGGCCCGAACCGTCGGTGCTACGCCGCTCGCGTAACACACCGTGGAGACATCGCCTCAGATCACACTCAAACCGCTCGCGACCCTTCCCGAGTTTCGTCCCGGCGACAATCTGGCGGACAAGATCCTCGCCGCCACCCAGCGCGAAAACCATGTTTGGAGCGACGACACGATCGTTGTCATCGCACAAAAGGTCGTTTCCAAAGTCGAGGGGCAGGTCATCGATTTGAGAACCATCGAGCCTTCTCCCAAGGCTCTTCGCTTCGCCGAAGAGTTCGACAAAGACGCGCGTCTTGTCGAGCTTGTTCTCCGGGAATCCCGGCGCATTGTACGCATGGAGCGCGGAGTCATCATCAGCGAAACACGCCACGGCTTTGTCTGCGCCAACGCCGGGATCGATCGATCGAACGTCGAAGATCAAGCATCAGCGACCCTGCTACCTGCGGACCCCGATGCCTCGGCCCGCTCCATCCGCGAAGAACTCCGCACTCTTGCGGGTCTCGGTTGCGGGGTTATCATCAGCGATTCTTTCGGCCGGCCCTGGCGTGTGGGGCAAGTCGATGTCGCTATCGGCGTTGCCGGCATCGCCCCACTCGATGACCGCCGGGGCTCCAGCGACCGCCACGGTCGAACCCTGACGGCGACGTGCATCGCTATAGCCGACGAAATCGCCGGCGCCGCGGGTCTACTCATGCAAAAGGATGCCGGATGTCCCGTTGTCTTGGTTGAAGGCTGCAAGCCTCCGAATGGCTCAGGAACCGCCCGCGATCTCGTTCGCGGTCCGGAGAGCGATCTGTTTCGTTAACCCGCCCTTCAGCGCTTCATTCCCCGCCCGTACAGAACGCCCCCCGGACGGGCCGCCGTCATCTTCCCGCCGTCAAGCACGACCTCGCCATTCACGAGCACATACAACACGCCTTCCGCGTACTGATGCGGATCGCCGAACTCGGCGCGGTCGATAATCTTCTTTTCATCGAAAATCGTTACATCCGCCTTCATGCCCGGCCGCAGCAAGCCACGGTCAAACTGCTGAATTCGCTGTGCGGGCAGCGATGTCATTTTGCGAATCGCATCCTCCAATCGCAGCAGCTTTCGCTCACGAACGTAGCGGCCCAGCACCCGTGCGTACGTGCCGTAGCTTCTCGGATGGAGCACGCCTTCACCGAAAACCGGAATCTCGCCGTCGGAGGAAATCATTGTCCCCGGATACCGCATGATCCGCTCAACGTCCTCTTCTTTCATGGCGTGATAGACGGTCTTGCAGCCGCCGGCGATCTCGATCTCCATCGCAGTGTCGGCGGCGTTCTCGAAGTTGACATCCCGCCCCCGGTCGCGGGTCACGTCCGCCAGCGTTTTGCCGTTTAGGCTGGTGTCCCAACTGCAAAACGCGTACTGCACATTCTTCGGGTCGCCGCCTCCGCGGTTCGTCTCGATGAGATGCATGGCTTCCTTATGGATACGGTCTCTGAGTTCCGGGTTCTTGAGGCGATTCACGAGCTCGTCCCTTCCGCCTTCCTGAGCCCACGCCGGATAGAGCGCCGCGCTGCCGGTGCTTGATGCCGTATAGGGGTACTGATCGATCGATACGTCGACGCCGCGCGTCCGCGCCTGTTCGACGAGTTCCAGCGATTGCCGGCTCGCTCCCCAGTTCGGTGGTCCGAGCGCCTTGTGGTGAGTGAGCTGCGTCGGTAGGCCGCCCTTTTCGCCGATCTCGATGGTTTCCCGCACGCTGTCGAGTAAGCCATCGGCTTCATCACGCATGTGCGAGATGTGCATGCCGCCATACTCCGACGCGACCTTGGCGAGTTCGATGACTTCCTCGGTCGGAGCGAAAGCTCCAGGAACGTAGAACAGCCCCGTGCTCAATCCCAACGCGCCCTGCTCCATGGCGCGCCTCGCCATGGAGCGCATCTGATCGAGTTCTTCGGGTGTCGCTTTACGGTCTTCGCGGCCGATCACTTCCCGCCGGATAGAGCCGTGTCCGACGAAAGACCCCACGTTGACCGCGATCTGAGATCCACTCAGCTTGTCGAAAAGCTCATGCAGTGGGATCGGCGATCCGCCGTCGTTGCCTTCGATGATCGTTGTCACACCCTGCCGAATGTAGTTCTCCGCCGTCGGCACTTTGAAGACGCCACGACGACCGTGGTTGTGCATGTCGATGAACCCGGGCGCGACGATGTGTCCGTTGGCGTCGATCACTCGCTTGGCCTTCGCACTGGGTAGATGTCCGACCGCCGCGATCGAGTCGCCGCGAATGCCGACGTCGCCGCGAAACCAGGGGTTCCCCGCACCATCGACAATCCGGCCGTTACGGATCAAAACATCGAAGCGGTCGGCGGCAGCCAGTGGTGTAACGAAAAGAAGAAGGCAGGCAGCGGTCAACACGATGCACCGGAGCGAGTCTTGTAGGGATTTCATCTTCACCTCAGCGTGATTCTCAGCCACCCTGCATACTCTCAGTTACGGCTCAAGCCCAAAGCACATCAGCCGCCCAAAACACGAAAAACAAAACGCTCACGCATCCGTTCACGGTGAAGAAGGCTGCGTTGACACGGGAGAGGTCGTTCGGTTTCACGAGGCTGTGTTCGTAGATCAGCAGGGCCGCGACGACGGCGATTCCCGCCCCGCTCAGAATGCCTAGGTCGAGCAGGCGCAGCAACCAGATCAACAGGCCGACCATCGCCACGTGCAACATGCGCGATAGCAACAGGGAGTTCTTGATGCCTAAGGCCGCGGGGATGCTGTGGAGACCTGCTTGGCGGTCGAAGTCATGATCCTGGCAGGAGTAAATGATGTCGAACCCCGCGGTCCAAAGCGTCACCGCCGTGGTCAGCAGCAGGATCCGCCAATCCAACGCCCCCCGGATGGCGATCCAGGCGGCCGCCGGCGCGATGCCGAGCGCGAACCCAAGCACGAGGTGCGACAAAGCCGTGAAGCGCTTCGTGTAGGAATAGCCGAGAACGATGCCCAGCGCCACCGGCGCCAGCTTGAAGCAAAGCGGATTCAACATGTAAGCCGCCAGTACCAGCACGCCGGACCAGAACGCGATGAACGCCCAGGTGAACGACTTCGAGACAACGCCGGCTGGAATCTCCCGCATGCGGGTTCGCGGGTTGGCGGCGTCGATCTCGGCGTCAGCCACGCGGTTGAACGCCATTGCGGCGGACCGCGCCGCTACCATCGCGACGGCAATCCAAGCGAACTTCGCGCCGAGAGCTTCCCACGCCAACCCGCTGCCCTGTGCGGCAAGCACCGCCCCGGTCAGAGCGAACGGCAGAGCGAACACCGAGTGCTCGAACTTGATCATTTCAAGCACGGCACGGGTGTTGGAAAGTAGCGCTAACAACACAGGTACCCAGCCCTTGGCATCATGTCAGGACTCCGCAGTAGCGGCCATCGCCAGGACGTCCTCCGAAGAGCAGCCAAGCCAAGGCGACCGGCTGAAGGGACCAAGGGGCAACTAAGTGGTTTGCGCAAATGATCGCCTCGGAATCCTCCCCAAAGCGATAGAACTCGGGTTGCTCATCCGGAATTTTCTTAGTTCCCGTGAGGTAAGGTTCAACGTAGGGATTCCGTTTCCGTGCCTCCTCGAGAGACCGGCCGGCTGCATCGAAGTCGCGCAGGAGATAGTGAATTAAGACGGCGCCCCAGTACCAGGTTGGGCCGCCCTCGTCGGCGTAACGATTCAGTAGATCCAACGCCTGCTCAGGTTGGTCCGCCATAAGATACGTCGACAGGAGGTCGAAGCGGACCCCCATGTTGTCGCCTGGACAGAGTTCCAGAAGCTCTTCGAGATGCCGCATCGCTTCGACATGGCGCCGGCAATCGACCAATGCGTCTACGAGGCCCCTCTTCGCTCTCATGTAAGGCCGCGTCTCGAGGATGCCCCAGAAGCGCCCCTTGTTTTCAGAGAAGTAGTCTACTCCCAACCGTTCTTCACCCGTCTTTACCGCCTCTTCATATAGGACAAGACGCTTTTTCGGCGACCGGGTTAGGTCAGCGACGATGGTGAGGGCGTCGACGCAGCCGGGATCGAGTTCGAGAGCTTCATGGGCCAGGCGCGACGCTTGCTTGTTGGAAGGTGCGTCCATCGCGTCATAGGCAAGTTGCTGAGCCAGATGCTGTGGATCACTATTCTCAGGGTCGGCAAGGTCGTCGATACTCTTCCCGACCAGGTCATCCAAGAGGTCGTTCGCTTGATCGGAAGAAGTAATGTTCTGTCCACTGAGAAGGTCATGCAGGCCGGAAAATGTTCGCTCCATATTGATTCTACTCGGCAACGCCATATCATCGGCCCGCACATCGAGTGCCAAGGGCTCGGTCTCGCTGCCAGCCGACGCCGGCCGGTGCATATGTTTCGAGCGTGAGGCGGTTTTGTTCTTCTTGCTCTGACCCTTCTTGCGCAGCCTGCTCATCGAGAACCCCATCTATTTCGTGAGCGCCGCCCTTGCGGCGAGATGTTCTCAGAAGCTTACACGAATCAGCCGCTGGTGATCCATCCGGGTTGGCTGGATGCGATATGCTCGTTGACTCGGGATCGCCATGCGTATCCACGTCATTTCTCTGACGCCGATGTCGGAGCAGCAAAAGGACCGGCTTCGCGCTCTCGGCGACCTACATTATCACGATGCCGTTCTCGGCGCCCCGGACGTGGGCCGGCTTTGTCAGGGTGGTGAACTCCTTGTCATCACCCCGCGGCTTTCCGTCGACATTGTTCCGTACCTCGACGCATGCCGCTTCGTTTCCGTGCAGGCGGCGGGACTTGATGCCCTCAATATCGCCGCCGCAAAGGAGAAAGGCATTGTTATCTCCAACGTTCCCGACTTCTGCTCCGACGCCGTAGCCGAACATGCCTTCGCGCTGCTGCTCGGCGTCGCGAAGAAACTGGCCGCGGGTCCTCCACTCCTTCGCGAGGGCCGCTGGACGACCGCTCTCGCCTACTCGACCGTCGGTCTTCGCGGCAAAACGCTCGGCTTGTTCGGTTGCGGCAAGATCGGCGCCCGCATCGGGGAGATCGGACGGGCCTTCGGCATGAACGTCCATGCGACCGTGCGCGATACGGCCAAGCCGCGCAACGTCGCTGTCGTTCCGTTCAAGGAACTCCTCACCGGCAGTGACTTCATCGTCCTTGCGGCCCCGGTCACAGCTCAGACCATGGGCATCTTCAATGCAGACGCTTTCTCGCGAATGAAGACCCATGCCGTGCTCATCAACGTCAGCCGCGCCGCTTTGGTGAATGGCCCCGACCTCATCAGCGCGCTCGACAGCGGTCACCTCGCCGCATACGCCACCGATGTCTTCGCCCCCGAGCCCCCGCTGCCCGACGAACCGTTACTCAGCCACCCCAAAGTTCTCGTCAGTCCGCATGTTGCCTGGGGCACTGACGACGCCATACAACGCCTCCTCGACCTCAGCATCGGCAACGTAGAAGCGTTCGTTGCCGGCAAGCCGATCAATCTTGTATGAACTTAGAAGATTCATGAACGACATCACTGGAATGCTGTTAGGGAGTCAGCGCATGACGACTCGCATCGCTTTTGCTTTCCTGCTTTGCGGTGTTTCTGGGTTCGCGCAGCTTGAGGGTGTCATCGATCTTCACGTCCACTCGTCTCCGGACAGTGGACCTCGCTCTATCGACGCGATCGAGATCGCGGGCATTGCCGAGAGGCACGGCATGCGCGCGCTGCTCTTTAAGAACCACTACACTTCAACCGCACCGTTGGCCTACCTCGTGTCGCGCGCTGTGCCGGGAATCGAGTCCTACGGCGGTATTGCGCTCAATCGTTCGGTCGGCGGCATCAACTCGGCGGCCGTCGAGCACATGGCGAAGACCACCGGCGGTTTCGGACGTGTAGTCTGGATGCCAACGTTCGACTCGGAACACTACCATCGCACCGTCACACCGAATCCGGGATTCGTGCCGATATCTCGCGACGGCAAGCTGCTTCCGGAGGTCGAACAGGTTCTCGCCTTGATGGCGGAACTTGATCTCGCCCTCGCAACCGGCCACTCGACTCCCCAAGAGTCGCTGCTACTGATTCGCGCCGCCAAGCAGGCCGGAATTCGCCGCATCATCGTCACTCACCCGCTCCTACCTGAGGTCAGTATGTCGCTCGATCTTCAGCGTGAAGCGGCCCAGCTCGGCGCTTTTCTGGAGTACCCCATCGCCCTCGCCCTCCCGACAACCGACCTGACGATGGAACGGTTCGCGCAAGCCATCCTCGACGTGGGCCCACAACATGTGATTCTCACGAGTGACCTCGGGCAAGTCCTGAACCCAATCCACACCGACGGCTTGGTCGCCTTTCTGCCGCAACTCCGCGAACGGGGTTTGTCCCAGCAACAGATTGACCGCATGACAAAAGTGAACCCGGCGAAGTTCCTAGGCCTCAAGTAGCCCTCGGCACTGCCTCGCTCCACGCGCCCGGCGCGCAGAACGATGAAACGCGCCCGGACTCCGGCGCGTAAGTCCAAGTGAGGTACAGTTTATGCCGAGAATCACGAACAGACTCGTTTTGTTGACTGCCGTGATGGCGATATCGGCGCCGGCTGTGGATCTTCCGGCCCGAACGCCGATCGCGCCGGAGCTATCCTCCGACACGTTTCGCGTCCTCGCCACAAACAAGACATCCTCGATCGAAAAAGAGCTTAACGAGGCCGCCGACAACGGCTATGTCTTCGAGGCAATGATGGCCGGAGATACGCTCGGCGGGAACGAGATCGTCGTCGTCGTGACTCGGCCTGAATCGCCAGAGACCCCCCGTTTCCGCTACAAGATTCTCGCGACAAACAAGACTTCCACCATGCAGCGCGAACTCGATGCACTCGGCGCTTTCGGCTACTGCTACAAGGGCCAATCGGTAGCGAAGACGACCTTCGGCGGGCTCGAGACCATCGTCATCCTCGAGCGAGATGACAACGACCGCGACAGCCAGTACGACTACCGACTGCTGGCCACGAATCGTACCTCCACCATGCAGAAAGAACTGAACGAACTCGCCGGTCAGGGCTTCAATGTTAAAGGCGTGACGGTCGCCAAGACAGCCTTCGGCGGCGAAGAAGTCTTGACCATCCTTTCGCGGAGACGCGGCGCAACCAGCCGACTCGCGGCCAACTGATCCGCTACTCCTGACCAAACTTCTTCCGAAGTCCACGCGCGAAGCGCTCGACATCGATCACGTAGCGCTCGTGGGTTCCTCGCCCTACCGTTTCTTGCGAGTCGACCGCCTCCACGTCAAACGTTACTTTATTGCCGTCAACTGCGGTCACCACTGCCTTGTATGTGACTTCGTCACCTGATGGCGTAGCTCCGAGATGCGCGACGTCAACCCGGGTGCCGACCGTATCCTGCCCTTCATCGAGATGCGAAAGCACCGCGTCGCGAGCTGTGTACTCCATGTGGCCGATCATCTGCGGTGATGCGAGCGACGGTTTCACTGAGCCGCCGAGGAACGAGATGCAGTCTTCTTCGCGTACGATGAGTTTTCGTTCCAATGTTGCACCAATCTTGATCACACAGCCCATAATAACCAGTTATGACTGAACTCGAATCCAAGTACGGCGTCAGACGCCTTCTTAACGCCATGGGGATGTCGACGATCGTCGGCGCCAATGTAGTTCCGCCGGAGATTCGCCGGATTGCCGACGAAGCCATGTCGATGAGTTTCGACATCGATAAATTGCAGGCCGCCGCCGGACGAACCATCGCGAAGGCGACAGGAGCCGAAGCGGGTTGCGTTACCGCCTGTTGTGCTTCGGGCATCGCAGAAACCACAGCCGCCGCGATGACGGGCACGGACCTAGGACGCGTCCTGCAACTGCCCGACACCGAAGGCATGAAGAACGAAGTCGTCATGCAACTCGGGCACAACGTGAATTTCGGAGGCGAGGTGGCGCAGATGGTTCGGCTCACGGGCGCCAAGCTGAAACTTCTCGGCACGGTGAATCATTGTGATGCGTTCCACCTGCGAAACGCGATTGGTCCGAACACAGCCGCTGTATTGTTCGTCGAAAACGGCGTCGTACACCCTGAGGGGAATTTTGTTTCGCTTGAAGACTGCGTCGGGATCGCGGGAACACGCGACGTTTCGGTTATCGTCGACGCGGCCGGTGAACCGGACGTGCGGCCGTTCGTTCAGGCCGGCGCGGACGCCGTGATCACGAGCGCGCACAAGATGATGGGGGCTCCCACTTCGGGAATGATTTGCGGTAAACGGGACATGATTCAGGCCGCATACCTCCAAAACTGGGGTATTGGGCGCGCCATGAAAGTCGGCAAGGAAGGCATCGCCGGCTGCATGGCCGCCGTCGAGAGCTGGTACGCGCGCGATTTGGATGCCGAGCGGCAACGCTGGGACACGCTCGCGGGAATCCTTGGCCGGCAGTTGCAGGTCTGTCACACGGCCGGCGATCCCGTCGCCCATGTGGAAGTCCCGCAGGGCACCGGCTTGACTGCTCGCCAGGTTGCCAACGTCCTACGAGAGGGTGATCCCGCCGTTTGGGTGCGCGGTGCGCACGATGGCCCGGACGCGCACAGCCTGGCGATTACGCTTCGCGTCATGGACGAAGCAGACGCTGAAGCTATCGCCGGGGCTGTCAAACAGGTCTTCGACCATCCCAAACCACCCGTCGACAATGTCCCCTTCCATGACCTCTACTGGTCTGAAGAACGATTGATGAACTGGGGCCGGTAGGGCATCATCCTACGGTGTCAGCATCACCGCAGGATACGAGAAAAGAAGAAGTTCGCTCGTGGCGTGTCGGCTTAGCCGGCCTTACGGGTTCGCTTGCGAATAGCGCGCGGCTTTTTGGAGGGCGTTGCCTCCGCGGTCGCCTGGGTGCTGCGTGCGGGAGCCTTCTTGGGCGGCTTGGTCTGCAGACTCTTCTGGAGCGCTTCCATCAGGTCGATGACGGGCGCGAGTTTGGGACCCTCGGTGGCCGTGGTTTCCTGGCCGGCACGCTTGTCTTCGATGAGTTCGTTGAGGCGCGCTTGATACTGGTCGTGGTACTTGCTCGGTTCAAAGGCCGTAGCAAGACTTTCGATAAGTTGCTGGGCGAGCTGCAACTCCTGAGGCTTGACTTCGATGGCAGTCCCCTTGCCGTAGTCCGATAGTTCTCGAATCTCATTTGGGTAGTACATCGTGTGCAGTGTGAGCCCCTTCTTACGGGCGCGAACAAGCACGGTGTACTCGCGCTGGTGCATGGCTAGCTTGGCGATGGCGGCGTATCCCGCCTTGTCCATCGTTTCGACGAGCAACTGGTAGGCTTTTTGCCCGGCTTCTTCGGGGACGATGTAGTAGGAGCTGTCGAAGTAGAGCGGGTCGACCTCGTCGATCTTCACGAACTCGAGGATCTCCATCCCGCCGGCTGACTCGGGTTGGACTTTCTTGATCTCGGCGTCTTCAACGAGAATGTATTGGTCCTTCGTGTACGCGTACCCCTTGACAAGCTCCGAGCGCTCTACGGTGCAGTCACAAGTTGGGCAATAGAGCTGCTGCTTGACACGGGTGTGACACTTTCCGTGAAGTTGGTTGAAGCTGATGCGCTCGCTTCGCGCCGCGGTGAAGAGGCGCACAGGAACCGAGATCAGACCGAAGGTGATGTAACCCTTCCAGACAGTGGCAGCCATGAGGGAATGTCCTTGTTGGGAGTAGCCCAAGGCACCGTGCGGGGCGGTGAGCGGGCTCGGGGGGTCGTTGTCTAGAATGCTATACCATATACGGAAGTGATTGCAAGGATTAGACTTGCAGCTTACAGTCGAGCGCGGCCAGAAGCTTTCGTATCGCGTACAACATTTTGTAGGGAGAATGTTTTTGGGTACGAGATGATCCCATTTTTGAGTCGGAATAGGTGACCACCGAGGGCGCGAAATACTTCGGCTACCGGGCATCGCGCTTGGCCGCCGACCCCTGCTCGCGAACTTCCTCCCGGCAGATCTGCTGGAACGTAGCCTGAGGGACTGGGGTCGCGTGTTATCATCTCCCTCGGTCGCTGAACGGGAGGGATTACTTGATGCGAAGACGCTTGTTTCTCTATCAGACGCTGGGCGCTTTGGGGCTGAGTGCGGCCTGTTCCGGGCCGGAGTCCGAGGCGGAGGTGGAATCGGCCGCGGTCATGCTGAACGTAGGGAAGCTGGAAGAAGCGTCGGCTCACATTCAGAAGTGGGTGGATGACGGCAACCTGCGCGCCGCGAGTTTGACCGTCGGGCGCGCGAGCGCCGACTTCGCGGGCGGGTTCGGCGAAGCCAAGGACCCGAATACGATCTTTCTGCTGGCGTCGATCACGAAGCCGATGACGGCGGTGGGAATGATGGTGTTGGCGGACAGAGGCGAGTTGAAGCTAGAAGATCCGGTTCACAAGTTCATTCCTGAGTTCACCGAAGGCGACCGCAAGGACATCACGATCAAGGACATCCTGTCGCACACATCGGGCTTGCCGGATCAATTGCCGGAGAACGTTGGACTGAGGAAGCGCTTTGCACCTCTGGAGGAGTTCGTCGAGCGGGCGATCAAGACACCATTGCTGTTCAAGCCAGGGACGGAAGTCAAATACCAAAGTATGGGGCTGCTGCTGGCGTCAGAGGTGGCGCAGCGAATCACGAAGCGACCGTTCCGCGAGTTCTTGAAGGATGTTGTTTTCTCGCCGCTGGGCATGAATCACACGGCGCTCGGTCTTGGCGACTTCAGGATTCCGGAAACGGCGCAGAGTCAAGTGGATAAGTCTCCGGCCCTCTATGGCGGCGGCGACAACAGCAGTTGGGATTGGAATAGCCAGTATTGGCGCGATCTGGGTGCGCCCTGGGGCGGGGCACATTCGACGGGCGCGGATCTGACCAACTTGTTGAACTACTTCCTCGATCCGGATGACCGCGTGCTCAAGCCCGCGACGGCGCAGTCGATGATTGTCGATCACAACCAGGGTTTGAACAAGTCTTGGGGTATAGGATTCGGAGTTGAGCCGGGGTCGTTCGCCAAGGGTTGCTCGGATCGAACGTTTGGGCATTCGGGGGCAACAGGGACGCTCTTCTGGGCGGACCCGGCTTCGAAGCTGACGTTCGTGATGTTGACGACTTTGCCGGCGCAGGTTTCGCGCGAGCCTTTGATCAACCCGGTGTCGGATATGGTGTCGGAAGCGGTTGCTGTGAACGTTTGATCAGCGATGACACCGGTATTCCTCCTTCGTGGCGGGACGCATAGCCGCGTCGCCCGTCCATGAAGCCGTTGATTGAGCGGGCAGAGCGCTACTTCGAATTCGCTGCCCTGGATACAAACTGGCGCACCGAGATTCTCGCCGGTGTGACGACGTTCCTGACGATGTCGTACATCGTCTTTGTAAATCCTTCAATCTTGCGCGAAGCGGGGATGCCGGTGACGGGCGTCGGTGTGGCGACGTGTCTCGCCGCGGGGTTGGGCAGCCTGTTGATGGGTTTGGTGGCCCGTTATCCAATCGGGTTGGCGCCCGGGATGGGTATCAACGCTTACTTCACGTATACGGTTGTGCTCGGGATGGGCGTGCCCTGGCAGACGGCGCTCGGGGCCGTGTTCTTGTCGGGGATTCTGTTTCTCGTGTTGACGGCCGTTGGTGTGCAGCAGGCAATCGTGCGGGCGATTCCGGCGAGTTTACATGCGGCGGTAGCGGCGGGGATCGGGCTGTTCTTGGCGCTGATCGGTATGCAGAAGGCCGGCATTATCGTGGCTCACGAAGTGACGATGGTTTCGTTAGGGGACCTGACGCGCCCCTCGACTGTGCTCGCGCTGCTGGGCATAACGCTGATCGGCGCATTGATGGCCTGGGGCGTGCGGGCTGCGATGGTGTTAGGGATCGTTATGACGACGATCGGGGCGATTCCGTTTGGTCTCGTGCAGTGGAGTCCGACGGCGTATGCGTGGCGCGAGATCTCCGCAACGGCATTTGAGCTGGATGTGGGCGGGGCGCTGAGTTTGGGATTACTCGAGATCGTCTTCGTGTTTTGGTTTGTTGATCTCTTCGACAACGTAGGAACGCTAGTCGCTGTGGGCAAGAAGGCGCGGCTGTTCGAGAGTGAGACCCGAATTCCGCGATTGGGGCGGATTCTCTTCGCGGACGGGGTGGCGAGCACAGCGGGCTCGCTGTTGGGCACCTCCACGGTTGTCAGCTACGTCGAGAGCGCGGCGGGGGTGGCGGCGGGCGGCCGGTCGGGGTTTACGGCCGTTGTGGTGGGGGTCCTGTTTCTGCTCTCGCTGGCGATCACACCGTTGATTGGGGTCATCCCGGGGGCGGCAACCGCTCCTGCGCTGATCGTGGTGGGCTCGCTGATGCTGTCAGCGGTTAGCGAGATCGAATGGGACGACGCAACGGTCGGCATTCCGGCGTTCCTAACGCTGATAACGATTCCTCTGAGCTACAGCATCGCCAGCGGGTTGGCGATCGGATTCATCGCGTTTACGTTGCTCAAGGTGCTGCACGGGGAGTATCGGCAGATCAGTTGGCTGGTCTACCTCTTGACCGCCCTGTTCGTGCTGCGGTTCGCCTATCTCGGCTCCGCCGGGTAGCGCCGGCACCCATCGGGCCGAAAGCGGATCAGCGTCATTCGTGTAAGTCATAATATCTCAGTGTCATCCACTAAGATCTCTGCTATATTAATTGTAAGTTATTGTAACCAAGCAAGATATTAATATGTTTTTGTACTTGACAGTAATATACTAAAGTTTTATACTGTACTTACTGTAATTACAGTAATTCTGTACGTGACCCGAGGAGGAAATGAGATGAGTTTGGTTCGATTCACACCCCGGTCGTTGAACCCCTGGTTCCGCGACGCCGATCGTTTGTTTGAGGACTTCTTCCGCGTGCCGACGGCACCTGCGAGGGCCAAGGATTCGTTTTATCCGAGCGTGGACATCGCCGAGGATGGCAGGAAGATCACTCTCAAAACCGATCTGCCGGGCGTCAAGGAGAAAGACATCAAGGTGACCGCTGATGACGGGACGTTGACACTGAGCGGCGAGCGGAAGTTCGAGAAGGAGACGAAGGAAGAGAATTTCCACCGCGTCGAACGGCGTTACGGCTCGTTTACGCGCAGCTTCGCGATTCCTGAAGCCGTTGACACAGCGAAGATTTCGGCCAGCTACAAGAAGGGTGTCCTCGAGGTGACGTTGCCGAAGACCGAGTCCAAGGAGAAGAAGGTGAAGGTGGTGAGCGTGAATTGATTTCACGCCGAGCGAGGCCCCTGCCTGAGAAATGACAAGGAGAAAACGATGAGCCTGATTCAACATACACACCGTGTAATGACACCCTGGTTTGATGACATCGACCGATTCCTCGACGAAGCCTTTCTCCCGACGCGCCGACAGGCGCGTGAGGATGCTTGGGCGCCGAAAGTCGATATCAGCGAAGACGACGGAAAGATTGTTGTCAAAGCCGATCTACCCGGCGTCGACGAAAAGGACGTGTCGGTGAAGGTAGAAGACAACGTTCTGACACTGACCGGGGAGCGCAAGTTGGAGAAGGAAACCGACGAAGAGAACTTTCATCGGGTCGAGCGCACCTACGGCTCGTTTGCCCGCAGTTTTACGCTTCCGGAAACCGTTGACACTGAGAAGATCTCGGCGAAGTACGACAAGGGCGTTCTGAACATCAGCATCCCCAAGGTGGAGACCAAGCCGAAGACGGCCAAGGTCATCGAGATCAGTTGATGCGCGTACGAAGGCGGGTGGGCCGTCTCGCACGCAGGTGGTCCACCCGCCGCCTTCGCAGGAGGAACCAGAGATAAGATGGGAGCGAGAGTGCTGTACTTCCATCGTCATGGATTCCCGATCCGCTCCCAACGAGCAGATTCGCCGTCTAGCAAGGGAGACAGACTGACATGATTCGCTTCGACAAGTTCACACAAAAGGCCCAAGAGGCAGTGCAGCAAGCGCAGGGCTTAGCGGCGGAGTCGAGCCACCAGCAGATCCAGGCGGCACACTTGCTCGTCACCTTGGCCGAGCAGGAAGAGGGTGTCGTCCAGGCCGTCTTTTCGAAGTGCGGCATCCATCCGGACGCCGTCGCCCAAGAAGCACGGCGGCTACTCGATGCGATACCAAAGGTGACCGGGGCCGAAGGCGGGTCCCACTTGGCGCCTTCACTCAACGAGATTTTCCAGAAGGCACAGAAAGAGACGGCGCGCTTCAAGGACGAGTACGTCTCGACCGAGCATTTGCTGCTTGCTATGTGCGGTATGAAGCGCGATCCCGCCGGCGAACTGCTGAACAAGATGGGGGCCTCGCATGAGGCGATCCTGCAAGCCCTCGTAACCGTTCGCGGCTCACAGCGGGTCACCGACCAGAACCCCGAGGCCAAGTATCAGGCCCTTGAGCGATATGCGGCCGACATGACCAAGCTGGCCGAGCAGAGCAAGCTCGACCCCGTGATCGGCCGCGACGAGGAGATACGGCGCGTCATTCAGGTACTCTCGCGCCGGACAAAGAACAATCCAGTTCTCATCGGCGAACCCGGCGTCGGCAAGACGGCTATCGTTGAGGGTCTCGCGCAGCGGATCGTCAACGGCGATGTGCCCGAGACGCTCAAGGAAAAGCGGCTTGTATCCATCGACTTGTCCTCGATGGTTGCGGGGACGAAGTTCCGCGGGGAATTCGAAGATCGGCTCAAGGCGGTGTTGAAAGAGATCGAAGAATCGCAGGGAAAGGTGATCTGCTTCATCGACGAGTTGCACACCTTGGTCGGAGCCGGCGCCGCGGAGGGTTCGATTGACGCCGCCAACATGCTCAAGCCCGCGCTCGCGCGAGGCGTCTTGCGTTGCATTGGCGCGACCACCCTCAACGAGTACCGCAAGTACGTCGAGAAAGACCCTGCCCTCGAACGGCGTTTCCAGACCGTTCTTGTCCAGGAACCGAGCGTGGAGGATACGATCTCGATTCTGCGAGGCTTGAAGGAAACCTACGAGATTCACCACAGCGTGCGGTATACGGACCCGGCGATCATCGCGGCGGCGACCCTATCTCACCGCTACATCAGTGACCGCTTCCTGCCCGACAAGGCGATCGATTTGATTGACGAGGCCGGGGCGGCGTTGCGCATGCAGATCGACTCGGTGCCGGTGGAGGTCGACCAGCTCGAGCGGCGCGTGATGCAGCTCGAGATCGAGAAGCAGGCGCTGCAGAAGGAAGCGGATCGAGCGTCCAAGGATCGATTGCGGGTGATCGAGAGCGAACTCGAAGAGCTGCGGTCCCAGGCATCGCAGCTTCGTGAGCGCTGGCAGTCTGAGAAGCAGCTCATCGATCAAGTGAAAGCGCTCAAAGAGAAACAGGAGCACTTGCGGACTGAAGAAGAGGAAGCTAGCCGCAAGGGCGACCTGCAACGCGCCGCCGAGATTCGCTATGGAGAGAAGACAGCCGTCGAGAAGGAGATTGAACTCGCGACAGCGAAGCTCGAAGAACAGCACACCGACAGCAGTCTACTCCGAGGCGAGGTCAACGAGGAAGACATCGCAAGAATCGTCGCGAAGTGGACCGGCATTCCGGTTATGCGCATGCTCGAAGGCGAGGTCCAGAAGCTGGTCCACATGGAAGACCGGTTGCATGAGCGCCTGATCGGGCAAGACGAAGCGGTGTTGCATGTCGCGAACGCGGTGCGGCGCAATCGTGCGGGGTTGAGTGATCCGAGTCAGCCGATCGGGACGTTCGTATTCCTAGGGCCGACCGGTGTTGGCAAGACGGAATTGGCGCGAGCGCTAGCCGAGTTCATGTTTGACGACGAGAAAGCCATGGTGCGCATCGACATGTCGGAGTACATGGAGAAGCATGCCGTGTCGCGGATGATTGGCGCGCCTCCGGGATACGTGGGCTATGAAGAGGGTGGCCAGTTGACCGAGCACGTGCGGCGCAAGCCGTACTCGGTGGTGCTGCTCGATGAGATCGAGAAAGCGCACCCGGACGTTTTTAATGTCCTACTGCAGGTGCTCGACGATGGCCGGCTCACGGACGGCAAGGGCCGCACGGTGAATTTCAACAACACGGTTATTATCATGACGTCGAATGTGGGGTCAAGTGAGATCCAGTCGGCGAAGATTGGCTTCTCCTTGACGCACGATGGGCACAAAGGTGATCAGGAAATACGGAGACGTCTGATGGAGGAGTTGCGGCGTACATTCCGGCCGGAATTCCTCAACCGCATCGACGACATCATTGTGTTCAATAGCTTGGCCAGGGAGCATCTCAGCCGGATCATTGAGCTACAACTTGGACACCTACGGGAGCTGCTTGCCGACAAGAAGATCCAGATCGAGATCACGGAGGCGGCAAAGGGCCTGCTTCTCTCGGACGGTTACGACGAGCAGTTCGGCGCGCGTCCGCTGAAGCGGGCGATCCAGCGGCTGATCCAGGACCCGCTTGCTTTGGCAATCCTGAACGCCGACTTCGGAGAAGACGATGTGGTGATCGTCGACCGCGACACCGATTCGTCGGGCATGCGGTTTGAGAAGAAGACAGCCGTTGCGGCTTGAGTCAGCCGCCCGGGGTAAAGACCAGCTTGCCATCGGTGAGTTCGGCCTTTTGTGGAAAGCGAGCCGCCAGCTCAAGGCTATGCGTGACCGCTATGAGGATCGTGTTCTCCTCACTGTGAAGCTCAAGCATCAGGTCGGCAACCGCATCGGCCGTGTGGCGGTCGAGGTTGCCAGTCGGCTCGTCGGCGAGGATGAGCGGCGCCTTGTTTACGAGAGCGCGGGCAATGGCGATACGCTGACGCTCGCCGCCTGAGAGTTCCGCCGGCCGGTGGTCGATGCGCTCGCTGAGGCCGACGCGCTCCAGTAGGCTCAGGGCGCGTTGCTTGGCTTCAGTCGGGCTTTGCGCGGAGCAGGGGGCCATGGTCGGGATCAGCACGTTCTCGAGCGCCGAACACTGCGGCAGCAGATGGTGCTCTTGGAAGATGAAGCCGACTTGCTCGTTGCGGAAGGCGGCGAGGTCGGTTTCGTTGAGGGTGAGCGGGTTGCGGGAGTTGACCTCCATCGAGCCGCGAGTCGGGATCTCCAAGGTGCCGAGCATGTAGAGCAGGGTACTCTTCCCTGAGCCTGAGGGCCCCATGATGACCAGCGACTCGCCGCGGTTCATCTCGAAGGAAACCTCGTTGATGACCACTAGCGGGTCAGTCGGGGTCGGGTACTCCTTATAGATGTCTCGAACAACGAGTGTGGCGGATGTACTCATTGCCCTACCGATTGGGGTAGCAGGTTGAAGGCCTGATTGCGGCCGAATCTGTAGACGGAAAAATGCCTTCGGTCAAGTGTGAAAATCGTGTCAAGTCCCTGACGCTCAGCCGAGTAAACGAGGCTGCCGTCCGCTACATCCGGGCCGAGCTTTCGGTACCGGCGCAGAAACCCAGACAGCCACGGGAAGGCGGCAGCGTCCAGATCCGCGACCTGGCAGAACCCCTCCGCGAGGGCCTCGAATAGGCGTTGCAGCCCGATCGGCTGATCCCGCAGCAGCCATGCGGCCTCTGTGATGACGGGCCACGTCGTAAGGAAAGGCGGGTTGATCTCGGTCAGGGCGCGTGAGCAGACCTCGTGATACGCGTCCCGCGCCGAGAAGAGGGCGACCAGCGGCCCGGTATCGACCAGCACGAGTACACGGCGCATCACGGATCTCCGAACCCCTCGAAATAGTCAGGATTGGTGCTGAGGTCTGGTGGAGCGTCTTTAATACAACCGATCAGCTTCAATCGCTTGGCCATTTCATAGGCGCTTTCTTTGGCCTCGAGGGGCGCAAGGTACTGCTTGAGTGCTTCGCGCACGACCTCGGATTCACGCCTGCCGGACGCCTCGGCTGCCGCCGCGAGTTGGTCTCGAAGCTTGTCTGTGATTCGGATGGAAAGCCTCGTCGTCATGAATCTGCGCTCTCTCTGTCTGACAACTTAGCATCTTGTCATACGCCTCGCAAGCGAACGGGTCAAGCTTGTCAAGCCGATGCCTGGGCAAATGGCGCCACCTGGAGCGCTTCGTCGAGGATGGGGGGGATCGGCGTGGCTGTCATGTTCCCGTCAGCATCTCTGCTGACGCAGGCGACGCTTAGTCGACCATGGGCAACCTCCTCACCGTCGTGATTGAAAGCGATTTCGTAATGGATTGATGAGCGCCCTTTCTTGATGACCCATAGATGGATGTCGAGTTCGTCGCCGAAGGTGACGGTTTTCTTAAAATCGCATTGCGCCGCGACGCGCGGACGCCAGACGTTGTACTCGCGGGCGATCTTGAGGGAATCGAGTCCCAGGGAGAGCAGAAACTCGAGTTCGACTTCCTCCATATAACGGAAGTAGTTGGTGAAGTGGATGATGCCCGCCATGTCGGTGTCCTGCCAATAGATGCGGCGGCGGTAGTGAAATTCGTAGGCCATGATGGGTCAGTATTTCCTCACTCGGTATCTCGCAAGGTTCTCATAGACGGCCAGTGTCTGCTCGGCCATGCGCTTGCTGTTGAAATGGGCCCGGACCCTTGCGCGGCCCCTGGTCCCCATCTGGTCGGCCTCCGCGGGATGGGTCATGAGCTTCGCGATACTGTTGGCCTGATCCCGCGGGTCGTTAGGTTCGCAGAGCAAACCGCCGCCGGTGGCGTCGATCAATTCCGGGAAGATGCCGATCCGGGGCTGCACAACCGGCACTCCGCAAGCCAGTGCTTCGAGCACGTATAGCCCCTTGGGCGCTCGGTAGGATGTCGGCACCGAGAGAACGTCGAGACCACGGAGGAACTCAATCTTCTGCTCGTGATCGATCTCTCCGAGGTACTCATAGTCTTCGATAACGTCTGATGTGAGCAGTTGCTTCTCCACCTCAGCGAGGAAGGGGCGGTGCTCGGCGCTAAGCCAGCCGGCCACGCGCAGCCGGATTCTCCGGCCGTCACTCTGGCTGGCACGTAAATGCCCGAGCGCCTCTGCGAGAGTCGCCAGGCCCTTCTCCGGCGCCACGCGGGCCAGGTATCCCACAACAAACTCGTCTGGATCGCGAGGATGACGCGCTTCGTATCCCGCGAGATCAAGACCTGGATGGACGACCGGGATCTGTTCAGGCCGCAAGCCAAAATGGCCGGCCATGGCTTCGGAATGGTCGCGACTGGGCGAGACGAAGACGTCGACCGATCGTGCCAGCTTGGGTAGCAGAGCGAAGGCCCTTTCGCTGTAGGGGGATGGAAGATTCGAGAGGAAGAAGTCCTCACCCTGCAATGAGCAAACGACCGGCGCCCCGACTTGTTTCTTGAACATCGGGGCCAGACTCGACAGCATCGAGTTCGTGATGTGGATCACGTCAGGCCGCCACTCCTTGAGCCAGGAAACCAGCGGCTGTAGCTCGCTCCGGAACGGGCCGTTTTCTCCTTCGAGCACACCCACGGTGAGGGCGCCGAGCTTGTCTGGTTGGGTGTTCACAGCAAACTTTGAGATCCACCGCAGCAGGGCCGGCCGGTCGAGCAATGCACCGACCGAGCGCGGAAGGCGACGCGTTATGGGCAGCACCTGCTGAAGGTAGATTCGTAATCCACCGATGAAGACGCGCTCTGAGCTGACATCCTTCTCGTCCGTGCGGATGGGCGTGTAGGTCGGAATCAGTTGGATGTCGTGGCCGAGCTCGATAAGCGCGCCCGCGAGGGTGTTGTCGCGCAGACAATTGCCGCAGATGGTCCCCCCGGCGCCGGCGGTGATGTATGCGATTTTCACCGGAGCCGGCCTCAGTCCGCTGCGGCCATACCGGCTTCGAGGGGGGCGGCCACGCTGCTGCGGGGGAAGAACTTCTTGAGCGTGGCTTCGGAAGGAGCGTCGGTTACGAGCGAAACACCCACGAGCGTGATGAGCGATGCGATGAAGACGGTGGCGACCGGTAGCACGCCCAGGAAGAGATAGGAGCCATCCGAACCGTAGTCCGATGCGCGGAAGAGCAACGACCACGAAATCACCATCACGGCGACGGAGGCAATAGCACCCGCCTTCGTACAACGCTTCCAGTAGATCGACGCGCAGACGAGCGGGAAGAGGCTCGAGAACCCCGTAAAGCACCAGATTCCGATAGGAAACACCTGCCTCGGTTCAGCGAGAGAAAGCAAGTAGGTGAGGGCAACGATGATGACGATGAATCCTCGGGCGAGCAGAACCCGCTGCCGGTCTCCGAAACGATCCTCACCGAAATAGTGGGTGACGATGTCGGTGGTGAACATCGTCCCCAGGCAGAAAAACTGCGAGTCGAGCGATGACATTATGGCCGCCAGGATGCCTGCTCCCAGTAGCCCGCCGATGAACGGTGTCGTCAGTTTATGCACCATCGTGGCCAGCTCGGTGTTCGGAGGTGAACCCGCGGGAACGATCAGCGAGCCATCCGAAAGTGTCGCGGATGTCGCCCAGACACCGATCAGCACGCAGGGCACCCAGACAATCAGGATGAAGATCGGATGCATCAGGATGCTCAGCCGGAACGCCTTGGCCGAGCGAGCGGTCAGCCAGTGCTGGAACACGTGCGGATACATGCCGACTGAAAGAGGAATGAAGAAGTAGGTGAAGAACTGGAGTTGAGTGACACTTCCGGTGCGTACGAGGCGTTCCGGATGAGCCTCGACTACTTGCCGCCCGGCGGCCGCCAACCCACCGAGTTTCGACGAGATGAGCCAAAAGGCCACAAGGCCGGTGATGATGAAGACGATCGTTTGAAACGTGTTGGCCCAGGCCGCGCCGCGCAGTCCACCGAAAAAGACGTACGACAGAACGACACCGCAAATGATAAGCCCGGTGAGCCAAGGCGGCAGTCCACCGTTCGTCGCAGCGAAGGTTTGCGGGAACGCGCCCCGCGTCAGCGACTGGACGACACCGCCCGCGCCGAGCAGACCTATCAACAAGTAGGGGATTACAAGCGCCACCAGAATCGGGAACAAGATCAAGCCCAACAGGTCACTGTCAAAGCGATCGCGGAAGTACTGTATCTGGGTGACGTAACCGTATCGCTTGCCGATTGCCCAAAGCCGAATGCCAATAAAGAAGAACACCGCCGTGTGGACAAGTCCCGACCACGACGCCAACATACCGTAGACTCCGATGCCGACACGGTAGGCTTCGCCTGTGCTCCCAACGAGAGCGAAGGCGGTCATCGTTGTGCCAAAGAGCGACATCAGAAGCAAGATGGGACCGATCGAATGGCTGGCGAGAAAGTAGTCCGTAGCGGTTCCGCGAAAGAACCGGTTGGCAACCACTCCGAGTCCAACGAGCAGGCAAAGGTAGCCCGCCATGACGACGAGCGAGGTCATTGAGACGGCAAGTCCCCGTCTTGTCCCTCCGCGAATGCCTCCGCATCGGAAGGCCAGGCATACTGCAGGACTAGGTACCAGACGACCGCTGTAACGAGCGAATATAGCGCGTGGTAGACAAGGCCTGAAGGGAGGAATCCGAAGACGAGTTCGGGGTTGCCCCAGAGCCAGAAATCCTGGTGCAGGAGCGCAAGGACGATCAGCAGAAGATAGACCGCTCGTCTGCTCATCGAGGCGTAGCCACGAGGTTGTCCATGTTTAAGACTCCACAGTCTAGCAGAGCCCCTGAGGCGGTACCTGACGGGGATTACCTACCGTTCGGTGGTGCGGATGGATGTCCCTCAGGAAAAAAGATTGATCGAAGGTGCTTTTCTCCCTTGCATCGCTTTGGGCGAGGTGATACACTTCGTTGACGATGTGCCGGAGAAGTGTCTCCGGTAGGAGTTGAGTCGGGTAAGCTGATGAGCTCCGACATCCGACCCTTTGACATCTTGACGAGCTAAAGTCGGCCTGAGCAGAAATGTTCTGCCGGGTGGTTTATCGTCAAACAAGTTTGAGGCCGGTCGCGGAAGGGATTCTCCACTCCCTCGGGAAATGGAGGAGACGATCTTCGGTGGTCCAGATCTTTGAAAATCTGGTTGGACGTGAAGTCTGCGAACGAACTAATTTCGAGTTCTGAGTCGTACGAAACTCCATGAGTTATCCTTGGCGCCCTTCGGGGCGACTGAGGAGGCAGTAACTTACTCGAGAGTTTGATCCCGGCTCAGAATCAACGCTGGCGGCGCGCTTAACACATGCAAGTCGAACGAGAAAGCCCCTTTCGGGGGGTGAGTAAAGTGGCGAACGGGTGAGTAACACGTGGATTACCTGCCCTCGAGTGGGGAATAACTCCGGGAAACTGGGGATAATACCGCATACGATCTTTCGGGATGAAAGTCTTCGGACGCTCGAGGAGGGGTCCGCGGCCGATTAGCTTGTTGGTGGGGTAAAAGCCCACCAAGGCTAAGATCGGTAGCCGGCCTGAGAGGGCGCACGGTCACACTGGCACTGAGACACGGGCCAGACTCCTACGGGAGGCAGCAGTGAGGAATCTTGGACAATGGGGGAAACCCTGATCCAGCGACGCCGCGTGAGTGATGACGCCTTTCGGGGTGTAAAGCTCTTTCAGCGGGGACAATAATGATGGTACCCGCACAAGCAGCTGCGGCTAACTACGTGCCAGCAGCCGCGGTAATACGTAGGCAGCAAGCGTTGTTCGGAATTACTGGGCGTAAAGCGAGTGTAGGCGGCTCACCAAGTCTGTTGTGAAATCTCCCGGCTCAACTGGGAGGGTGCGGCGGAAACTGGTGGGCTAGAGTGCGAGAGGGGAGAGTGGAATTCCTGGTGTAGCGGTGAAATGCGTAGATATCAGGAGGAACACCGGAGGTGAAGACGGCTCTCTGGATCGCGACTGACGCTGAGACTCGAAAGC
The DNA here is from genome assembly GCA_965206655.1 of Bryobacterales bacterium. Classification (GTDB taxonomy): domain Bacteria; phylum Acidobacteriota; class Terriglobia; order Bryobacterales; family UBA6623; genus JAPPLB01. The sequence continues at coordinate 326,460 of CBDBKC010000037.1, forward strand.
GTGGGGAGCAAACAGGATTAGATACCCTGGTAGTCCACGCCCTAAACGATGCATACTTGGTGTGGGCTCTTCACTGAGTCCGTGCCGGAGCTAACGCGTTAAGTATGCCGCCTGGGGAGTACGGTCGCAAGGCTGAAACTCAAAGGAATTGACGGGGGCCCGCACAAGCGGTGGAGCATGTGGTTTAATTCGACGCAACGCGAAGAACCTTACCTGGGCTTGAACTGCTAGGGACTGCGGTAGAAACATCGTTTTCCCTTCGGGGACCCTAGTAGAGGTGCTGCATGGCTGTCGTCAGCTCGTGTCGTGAGATGTTGGGTTAAGTCCCGCAACGAGCGCAACCCTCGTCCCGTGTTGCTAACTTTAATCGGTGCACTCACGGGAGACCGCCAGCGATAAGTTGGAGGAAGGTGGGGACGACGTCAAGTCATCATGGCCTTTATGTCCAGGGCGACACACGTGCTACAATGGGCGGTACAACGGGTTGCTAAGCCGCGAGGTGGAGCTAATCCCTAAAAACCGTCCTCAGTTCGGATCGCAGGCTGCAATTCGCCTGCGTGAAGCTGGAATCGCTAGTAATGGCGCATCAGAACGGCGCCGTGAATACGTTCCCGGGCCTTGTACACACCGCCCGTCACATCACGAAAGTGGATTGTACTAGAAGTCCGTGAGCCAACCTTCGGGAGGCAGCGGCCCAAGGTATGATTCACGATTGGGGTGAAGTCGTAACAAGGTAGCCGTAGGAGAACCTGCGGCTGGATCACCTCCTTTCTAAAGGAAATCAGGTAAGTGTCGTGGAAGTACGAAGCGGTCACGAACCTCATTTCGTCAAGCGACCCGAACTCGGGTTAGATCTAAGTAGACTGTTCCTGCGGTCTTCGGATCGTAGGCACGTCCAACCGGCCTCAATAAACTTTCTCGGAAGTGACAAGCCTAACAGTGGTGGCTTCCGGGGCTGTAGCTCAGATGGGAGAGCGCCTGATTTGCATTCAGGAGGTCGTCGGTTCGATTCCGATCAGCTCCACCACATCAGTCCGTAGCGTTGGCGCCGAGCCCGGCGCGACGGAATCGGGGGGCCTGTAGCTCAGTTGGTTAGAGCGCATCCCTGATAAGGATGAGGTCGCTGGTTCAACTCCAGCCAGGCCCACCACGCACTTGTTCGAGAACGGTTATAGGTGTCAGGCTTCCGGTTCTCTTGGAATGGGAACTCTGACATCTGGGACCGTTGGTGGTTCCGGGTGATCTTTGACAACTGAATATCGTAGGGCATCTTTAGTTATCGCCGGGTTTTCGCTGGAGCTGTGTAGTAACAGTGACGGTGGAAATTCGACGAGCGCACGTCTCTGAAACGGATCCGGAATTCAGTTCCGGGTCAATTTTATGGTCAAGCTACTAAGGGCGTACGGGGGATGCCTTGGCACAAGCAGGCGATGAAGGACGTGGCAGGCTGCGATAAGCCTCGGTTAGCTGCGAGCAAGCATTTGAACCGGGGATGTCCGAATGGGGAAACCCGGCCGGTGTGAACACCGGTCATCCTTGTCTGAATACATAGGACATGGAGGCGAACCTGGGGAAGTGAACCATCTCAGTACCCAGAGGAAGAGAAAACAATAGTGATTCCGTCAGTAGCGGCGAGCGAACGCGGAATAGCCCAAACCGGCTGAGCCGTAAGGCGAGGCCGGGGTTGTAGGACCACAACGTAGACCGGGAAGATTAGCCGAATGCATTTGGAAAATTCAACCATAGAAGGTGAAAGTCCTGTAGGCGAAAATCGGAACGGCTTAGTGGGATCCTGAGTACCGCGGGGCACGTGAAACCTTGTGGGAATCCGCCGGGACCATCCGGTAAGGCTAAATACTCGCTTGTGACCGATAGTGAACTAGTACCGTGAGGGAAAGGTGAAAAGTACCCCTGCTAGGGGAGTTAAAAGTACCTGAAACCGTATGCCTACAAGCAGTGGGAGGGCTATGGCCGTTCTTCGGAACAGTCACGCCTGACCGCGTGCCTTTTGCTTAATGAGCTGGCTAGTTATTCTCAGTGGCAAGGTTAAGCATCAGCGAGCCGCAGCGAAAGCGAGTCTGAATAGGGCGTTGAGTCGCTGGGAATAGACGCGAAACGGGATGATCTACCCTTGGCCAGGGTGAAAGTTGTGTAACAGCAACCGGAGGCCCGAACCAGTGTCGGTTGAAAACGGCTTGGATGAGCTGAGGGTAGGGGTGAAAGGCCAATCAAATTCCGTTATGGCTCGTTCTCTCCGAAATAGCTTTAGGGCTAGCCTCGTGTATCTGCAACGGTGGTAGGGCTCTGGATGGACTAGGGGGCTTCCAAGCTTACCGAATCCAACTAAACTGCAAATGCCGTTGACATCGAGCACGGGAGTCAGACTGTGGGGGCTAAGCTTCATGGTCGAGAGGGAAACAACCCAGATCGCCGGCTAAGGTCCCGAAATGAGTGCTAAGTGGGTAAGGAAGTCAAGAGGCCCAGACAGCCAGGAGGTTGGCTTAGAAGCAGCCATCCTTTAAAGAAAGCGTAATAGCTCACTGGTCAAGCCTCTCGGCACCGAAAATGTATCGGGGCTCAAGCACTCTACCGAAGCCGCGGGTCCGAACTTGTTCGGACGGTAGGAGAGCATTCTAAACTGATCGAAGCCAGATCGTAAGGACTGGTGGACGGTTTGGAAGAGACTCTGCCAGCATTAGTAGCGAGAAACCAGGTAAGAATCCTGGTCGCCGAAAGTCTAAGGTTTCCTGAGCAAGGTTCATCCGCTCAGGGTTAGTCGGGTCCTAAGGTGAGGCCGAAAGGCGTAGCCGATGGATATGCGGTAAACATTCCGCGACTACCTTGCTTCGTTTGACGATGGGGTGACGCAGGAAGCTAAGTGAGAGTGCTGATGGAATAGCACTTTGGTCGTCATTAGGTGTTCCGGGCAGGCAAATCCACCCGGAAGTTATCACTGAAGGCGGACGCGAAGGGGCAACCCGATTTAGTCACGACGCTACACTGCCAGGAAAAACCTCTAAGGAGAAGTCAAGGTACCCGTACCGTAAACGGACACACGTAGACGAGATGAGTATTCTCAGGCGCTCGGGTGAAAGGTTGTTCAGGAACTCGGCAAATTAGCCCCGTAACTTCGGGAGAAGGGGCGCCTCCCTCTGGGAGGCCGCAGTGAAATGGCTCAGGCGACTGTTTAACAAAAACACAGGTCTCTGCAAAGTCGAAAACGACGTATAGGGGCTGACGCCTGCCCGGTGCCGGAAGGTTAAGAGGAGAGGTTAGCTTCGGCGAAGCTTTGAATTGAAGCCCCGGTGAACGGCGGCCGTAACTATAACGGTCCTAAGGTAGCGAAATTCCTTGTCGGGTAAGTTCCGACCTGCACGAATGGCGTAACGATCTGAGCACTGTCTTAACAACCTGCCCGGCGAAGTTGTGGTCCCGGTGAAGACGCCGGGTACCCGCCACAAGACGGAAAGACCCCGTGCACCTTTACTACAACTTATCAGTGAATCGCGGTGCGTTTTGCGCAGAATAGGTGGGAGGCTTTGAATCCGGGTTCTTGGATTCGGAGGAGCCATCGGTGAGATACCACCCTGATCGTATTGCGGTTCTAACCTACTCCCCTTATCGGGGAGAGGGACACTGGTTGGTGGGTAGTTTGACTGGGGCGGTCGCCTCCCAAAATGTAACGGAGGCGCGCGATGCTCGGCTCAGGCTGTTTGGAAATCAGCCGCAGAGTGCAATAGCATAAGCCGGGTTGACTGCGAGACCTACAAGTCGAGCAGGTGCGAAAGCAGGCTATAGTGATCCGGCGGTTCCGCATGGAAGGGCCGTCGCTCAACGGATAAAAGGTACGCCGGGGATAACAGGCTGATCCAAGCCAAGAGTTCACATCGACGCTTGGGTTTGGCACCTCGATGTCGGCTCATCGCATCCTGGGGGTGAAGAAGCTCCCAAGGGTTGGGCTGTTCGCCCATTAAAGCGGTACGTGAGCTGGGTTCAGAACGTCGCGAGACAGTTCGGTCCCTATCTGTGGTGGGCGGAGGAGATTTGAGGAGGGCTGCCTCTAGTACGAGAGGACCGAGGCGGACGAACCTCTTGTGATCCAGTTGTCACGCCAGTGGCATAGCTGGGTAGCGAAGTTCGGACGAGATAAGCGCTGAAAGCATATAAGCGCGAAACTTTCTCCAAGATTAGATCTCCCAAGCGTAAGCTAATAAGGGCACTCGAAGACTACGAGTTTGATAGGACGGATGTGTAAGCGTGGTAACACGTTCAGCTAACCGTTACTAATCGCCCGTTCGGCTTGACCATAAAATTGACTCGTCACTGAATTGTGCGAGGCGATATCATGCTCATCATCATGATGTCGTGACGTTGTTGCTCGAAGCGATAACTCAAAGACCCTACGATATTCGGCAAAGATTGATCCCGAACCTCTTGATCAATCGGTCAACGACTTTCGGGTGGTTCTAGCGAGGGGGTCACACCTGTTCCCATCCCGAACACAGCAGTTAAGCCCCTCAGCCCCGATGGTACTGCACGGGTAACTGTGTGGGAGAGTAGGACGCCGCCCGATTAAACTTTGAAAGGCCCTGGAGTGATCCAGGGCCTTTCGCTTTTCACGGTCAAGCTTCCCCGGAGCCGAGCCGTCAGTAACCCTTGGCTTTGTCGACTACGTTGAGCAACGGCAGTCCCTCTCCGAAGCGTCGGATGTTCTCCTTGATAGTGCCGACCATGCGCGCCTGGTCAAGATCAGACCTGCCGGCGACATGCGGCGTGATGATCGCATTCTCGAAGCCCCACAGCGAATGCCCTTTTGGCAACGGTTCGGGGTCGGTGACGTCGACGCCGGCGCCCGCGAGGCGCTTGCTGTCAAGAGCCTTCACAAGCGCGTCCAGGTCATAAAGGCCGCCGCGGCTGACCACGATAAAGTAGGATCCTCGCTTCATGCTTTCGAACTGGCTTGGACCCATCATCTTCTCGCTCTCTCGCGTCCAGGGCGCCGATACGAAAACCACGTCGGCCTTTGGAACGACATCGTCCAACCGGTCGGGCTTAACAACCTCTTGAATGAACGGTGAATAGGGGATGTCTTCCGGGTCGACGCCGATTACCTTCATGCCGTGCGCCCAGGCGCGAAGAGCGATCTGCGAACCGATACCACCGACACCGATCACAACCGCCGTTTTGCCCGTAAGTTCGATGCCGTCATAGCGAGGCCCTTCCCGCCATGTCTGCTTCTCACGAGCCGCAATGTAGCGCGGAATGCGGCGCGTCAGCGTGAGCAACATGGCCATCGCGTGATCGGCGATCTCAGGACCCTGTACGATCTGATTGTTCGTCAGAACGATGTCGCTCTCTCGTAGTTCATTGCCGCCGGACAAATGCAGCACTCGCTCGACACCGGCACTCATGCTCTGAACCCACTTGAGCTTCTTGCCGGCACGTACCTGCTCGGGCGTGATCGTGCCGACGTAGGCGTCCGCATCGGCAATGTGGTCCATAACCGTACCGCGAGTCACTCGGACAAGCTTTACCTTCGATGAGGCCTTCTGCCACTCCGCGATGTCTTCAGGCGACCGGTTCGCCACGAGAATCGTTTTTGTCTGCGCGCCCGCCGTCAGGGCAAACACTGCCAGGATCAAGATTATGCGTTTCATGATCAATCCTCCGGAACTTCAGCAAGATTCTAACGCAAGTGGAGCTGCGTCGTGACAGCGAGATGCCAAGAACCAACGCGCACCTCTGGCATGGGCAATTGGGTTGTGAGGAGATGCCGTCGAAAACGCGCCTCGCGTCTTACGGCCGCGGTCGGGCGCGCCCGCTGGAAGGCGACTCCGGAAGCCGGGTAATCAGATCCTAGATGCCGGCTCGTTCCCCGTGTGGGTTGTGGAACTTCCTGCGCCAGGCATTCCTAAGTCGGCGCGTCGACCGCAAGACGCGCAGCGGGACGTATAGCGCGGCCAAGATGCCTACGATAACGACCCACGACGGCTGCCGGAGTAGCTCGTCGAACCAATGCGCGGCCACAACCAGCAGGGTCAGGCCGTATACGCACGCAAACAGGAACGAGACAACGAGGCCGCCGACCGTCCAATGTTCGGTTTTTGTCACAGAGTCCTTCTTTCTTCGGAACCGGGAACGCCTCGTTGATAGTAGCCATGCACCCGGCCCTAAACCATCACCCGTTTCACCGATTCTTTGGGTGAATTGCTTCTATTATTCGTAGAAGCTTGCCCTAGGGGAATGTCCTACGACAATGCTTCCCGCTTCACCGTTTCACCGCTTTCATCCCGCAGCGAGTCCCATCTCCCTTGTGCCCAACATCTTGAGGTGAGGCCCCTCCAGGGCGAAGCTCAACTCCCGATGACGAGCGCCCTCACCTAATCTCTGTCCGGATCGGAGCACTCGATCTGTCTCTGGTCGGAACAGTCGGTGAGACCGCGAGGATCGTTCGCACAATATCGAGGTAGACGTTGTGCACCCGGACGACCTGGAAACCCGCTTTTTCGACATTACCGACAGTATCTCGGATGACTTCGGGGCCGAATTTTCTGGCAATCGGATTCATCATGTGAAGCAGGGCGTTGAACGGAAACCACCGGCTGCCTGTGTGTTCAAACATCCGAAGCTCCCCGCCCGCTTTGAGGACGCGCCAAAGTTCCCGAAGACCCTTCACCGGGTTGGGGACGGAACAGAACGTGCAGGCTGTGTAGACTTGGTCGAATGAGTTGTCAGGGAAGTCCAAACCTTCGGCGTCCATCTCGCGGAGTTCCATCCGGCCCTCGTAGGCCGCCGCTCGCGCGGCTGCTTTCTTGAGCATACGGGGACTGATGTCGATGCCCACGATGTCTTGGCCCGGGGGAAAAGACTGAATGTCGAGGCCCGTGCCGACGGCCAGAAAGAGAACTCTGCCGGACATCGCGGCATAGAGTTTCCGCTTGACCGGGCTCCATCGTTGTTCCGGACCGCGGGAATTGACGAAGTCGAATCCACGGGCAGCCGCATCCCATTTCTCACGTGTGGAGGCGCTACTCACTCTGTATCACCCGCGATAAAACAATTGGCAGCGTAAGTGAAGCAAAGAACCGCTATCCCGATACCGGCGCCCCAGAGACCTCCATCCATCGGCGTTAGCGCCGTGGCGGCGGCTTTCATCGGCACGACCATACCGGCCGCCATGCCCGTGAGCATCATCGGGATCATCACTTCGAACGCGCCGAAGAACATGCTGCATACGATTTGTACGGGAACCGCGAGGATCATGCCGAAAAGCATTCCCAGAGGCATCACTGCGGGCATGGGCCAGCCGGGTTGGGTCACGAGCGCGGCCGCGGCGCCCACCACCAAGCCCGCCAATGCACTCGAGAGCATGTCACCGAACAGAAAGTAGGGGCGTGTTTCCATGGTGAGGCACCGGTCGGCAAGTGATCGCTACCGAAGCCAATCGTCCAAGTGATGCGCCACGAAGGCGTCGTCGTTGAGTTGCGGATAGGCTTCGTAGACTCGATCGATCTCTTCAAACTGTCCCGGTGAAAGGGTCTCCTTCGGGTTCAAGCACAACAGCCCACCGAGCAAACCTTGACGGCGCAGGATCTCGTGGATACCGGGAATGCACCCGGCGAACTGGTGCCGGGGATCGAAGGCAGCGGCGTTGACGTCGGTGATTTGAGCCCCGAGAGTGAGCATCCGTTGCGGGATGGGCAGCTTCTGCTCAACGACGAGGCGGCGACATTCTTCAAGTTGTAGGACGGCCCGCCGCGTCCAGAAGGCCCACTGCCCGAGCAGGCCGCCGACGAAGCGGATTCCGATTGCGTTGTTCTGGGAGAAACGGAACGTTGTGAGCAGGTCCGCGATGATCGTATCGTCGTTGCCCGTGTAGAGCGAAATGTCCTTCACGCGGCCTGCCTCTTTCACGGCGCGGACAACATCGAGTGTTTGATAGCGGTTGAAAGGGGCGACCTTGATTGCCACGACGTTCTCAATCTCCGCGAAACGACGCCAGAATTCGTAGGGGAGGATGCGTCCGCCGACGGACGGTTGCAAGTAAAAGCCGAAGACGGGAATAACCTTGGCAACCTCTTGGGCGTGCTTAATCAGCGCGTCGACGCTCGCTTTCGCCATCGCGCCGAGACTCAGCAGGCCGGCGTGGTAACCGAGATCGCCGGCCGTTGCGGCTTCCCTGACGGCCTGCTTGGTACCCCCGCAAATTCCCGCTACGCGGATGAAGCCGGCTTCGTACTTCGCTTCTTCGCGTTTCATCGTTTCGGCAGCGAGTTCCAGGACCGGTTGAAATAAGCCAATCTTCGGATCCCGGATTTCGAACTGTGTCGTGTGGACGCCAACCGCGACGCCGCCCGCCCCCGCCGCCATGTAGTAGCGGGTCAAAGCACGTTGGCGGCGTTCGTCGAGTTTGCGCCCTTTCGTCAACGCGAGAGGGTGAGCAGGGATGACGACGCCCTTGCGCAGACGCCGCAGGACCGGTCGCGGCGTGGTTGATGTGGCCATTTTAGGGTGCCTAGAAGGAGCCGTCGCGGGCTTCGAAATGGGTAGGTTTGCCGAGACCTCGGCCGCCGCGTTCTACCCATCCCGCGACCCAGAAAATCATTTGATCGATTGAGACGGTTTCAGGGTCGAACAATTCGCCGCAGCGTTTCGCATTGCTCAGCAAGGCAGTCTCGCTGTCCTGGCCTTCAAAAATCGGGGCGATGCCCCATAGCTTCCCGAATGCGTCGGCTAGTTTTCGGACGGAGAGCGTCTCGGCTCCGGTTAGGTTGAGGACGAAGGGAGGCGACGCGCAATGAGCGAACGAGCGAAGAGCCACCGAGTTCGCGTCACGCTGCCAGATGACGTTGACGTGCCCCATCGAAAGCGAGACCGGCTTTCGCGCAAAAACCCGCTCGGCGACATCACGCAGGACTCCGTAACGCAGATCGATGGCATAGTTGAGCCGCAGGATCGCCAATTCGGTTCCGTGACGGGCGGAGAAAAACTCCCAGATGCGCTCGCGGGCCAAGGCGGACTGCGCATACTCACCGACAGGGCCGGTCGGGTCGGATTCAACGGGGCCGCCGCGCGCGGCGGTCGTAAGCGGGTAGACGTTGCCGGTGGAGAAGCTGACGATCCTTGAATCCCGGAAACGCTCAGCCACGATGGCCGGCACATAGGAGTTAATTGCCCAGGTGAGGGGTTGGTTGTCGTGGGTGCCGAATTTCTGGCCGACCATGAACAAGACATTTTCGCAGTCCGGGAGTTGATCGACAGCGGAACGGTCGAGCAGATCGCAGGCGATCGTTTCGACGCCTTCCTTCTCCAGTTCCTGGCGGCTGCCGGAGATCGAGAAGCGGGCCACCCCCACGACTCGCTTGCTGACTCCCGCCTTTTCGCAGGCACGCCGGGCGAGGCGCACCATTGTCGGTCCCATCTTTCCCGAGACGCCCAGGATGAGCAAGTCGCCGGCCATCTTGGAGACGGCGGCGACATCCTCCTGCGTGGGACGCGAGAGCGCTTCCTCGAGCTGTTCTTCCGTTTCGAGGGCGGGGACTTCCGCGCGAGAGGTTGCAGGCATGGATCCAACCAGGCCTTTCTTTACAGCTCTTCAGGGAAGAGAGGAATACCTTTGGGAGGGGGAAGGATTTCTCTCAGCAGCACAAGCCTGCGTCTCAGGGGCCGACTCGCTAGTTGGCGCGGACCGGCTTCGATATCGATGTCGCAGCACAGCCCGTGCAGGTAGAGCGTCAGCGTATCGACAAGCGCTTGACTCAGATAATCCCGCATGGCCTTTGAGTTGCGGGTTGGGTCAAGTCCTCTCCGCAGAACCTCTTCTTTGAGGATCCAACTGGCTTCATCCACCTCTCCGTGTGTCTCGCTGATCAACTCCTCCCGCGCGAGCTCATCGAAGCGCACCCTCTGCTTCGCTGTGAGACCTTGCGTGATGAGGCTGGCGAGCCCATTGTAGAAAACGTAGTGGTAGTCGGCTAAGTCTTGGTTCTTGACGGCGAGGAACAGAAACGTCTCGTCCGCCTCGCTCAGGTAGTGCGCGAGCAGTTGTCGCTTCGCGGTCGGGCGCCGGAAGGTGACCATCTCGCCCTTGGGGCCGCCGGTAGACGGCTTGCTCTTGGCCACGCTCTTGCGGGTGCTCCGAGAAGCCGGACTTTCCAAGTACGGTACGAGCACAAACCGCAGGTGCGGGAGGACCTCTCCCACTTTCGGAGGCACGGCCGCGATCGGGTCAAACAGCCAGCGGCGCAGATCGCCTTCCTCGACGGGCATCGCGGTGAAGTAGCTGAAAGACTTGTTGATCGGCACCATATGCCCGTCGCACTGCGCAACAAGCATATGAACGGGAACCTTGTCGGTTGAGGGCATGCGGGACCGCTTCTCGGGCGAACCTCATTCTAACAAAGGGATTTGGCGGCGGAAACCTGCAGGTCGAGTCCCGGCTACAACGCTCAGGCTAATCGAGGAAAGCCAGGTAGTAGAAGACCTGACTGCGGGTATCAACCCAGGCGACGTGTGCGTAGGGGGCGCGGTAGTACTCGTCGAGCAAGAAGGCATCGTCCCTCCCATCGTCCAGCCACCTGGTTGGGAACTGCAAGCGGAGCATTCCGTAGCTCTGCGGGTCGGACCCCCGCTCCATCTCGAATGACTGCAAGATCCTGTCCACGACTGCGCGGTCGCGATAGTGAAAAACCGCGTGAGTTTCGTTCGTTTGCCAGAAAAGAAATTTGCGAAAGTAGAGCTGGTCGGTCGACTCCGTAGGGTCGAACCCGAAGTGCGCCTCGAATCCGGAACGGGCGTGTTCGGTGTCGGGCCCGTACTTGAGAGAAACCGGCCAGTATTCGAAGACACGGATGACAAGGGCAACCAACAACACAGCGCCGATCCACGACACGATCGTGACTAGCTTAGAAATCTCGACATAGCGGTCGTTTTCGTAGGTCACCGCCTGTGGTTCCGATGCGAGGAGCCACTTGGTGGCGACTCCTGTCAGGGGGATCGCGATGACCAATGTCGGCACGGTGACGACCAGCGCCTTGAAGAGCAGGCCGGCTTGGAAATCGATTGGGAGCAACACGAACGCCAATGCGCTCAGTGCCATCAGTCCACCCCGCAGCGCATTCAGCCGGAAAGCCCAACCAATACGTGGGCCGGGGGCCTGCGCTGCCGATTGCCACAACCGCGGAATCAAGAAAGTGGGCAGCACGATCGCCGTGGCGAAGGCTCCCAGGTAGTAAGCGGCGTAAATCGTGAGCAAGGGGGATAGGTAGACGCAGCCCGCTACGATAAGCGCCAACGTGATCGCTGAAAGCGGTAGGAGTACGACTTTCAGGGGGAGCCGGCCGGTCTGCGAGACGTTCAAAATCACGCGATTCGTGTTGCCCATCCCAACCCTGTGGCGCAAACCCCAACCTCCGCCTCAGAGTAGACTTCTCTCATAAGAGTACGCCCAAACCAGTCCGCCGTGGGCATTTTTATCCGCTTATCTCGCTGGCGAAAGCGCCTTACCCGCACTTTTCACCATAGGCCGAAGCGCAGGCAGCGCCATGAGCGGGTGCAAATCCAAGGTGAAGAGTATTCGGGCTAGGCTCCGAAGCGGTAGATTCCCGCGGCGGTTTTTCCTAGTATCCACTTTTTGTCCTCGGGCGTGAAGAACGGAATGATGTCTTTCATGATGAGCAGCTCGTAGAAATTGGCATACAGCATGCGCCGTGGGCCGAAGCGGTCGTAAACGCGCCGCAGGTAGGGCCACATGTCACGGTAGGGGATGTCCTCGTTCGAAGGATTGTGCAGTGACGTCCGGATATAGACGTTCGGGAACTTCTCGAGATTCAAGATCGGGGTGATCCCTTCATCATCAGGCCGATTGATGTCGATCATCGCGAAGTGATCGATGACGATCTTCACACCTGGAAATCGCTCGGCCATGTGGGCGACCTGCGGGATCTGCTGGGGCGCGAGGAAGATATTGAAAACAGCACCGAGCTCCTCAGCCTTCTTCCAAAGCGGGTAGACGACGGGATCGTTCATCCACACTACATCTTTGTCGTAAATGCAGCTCAGTCGCAGTCCCGAGAAGCCGTGGTCTTTGATCAGGCGTTCGAGGCGCGCCGGATTTTCCGGGTCGCCGGGACGGTAAAGCCGGTCGCCGACTAAGAGGCCGATCGCAGCGAAACGATCGGGGTGTCTCTCGAGCATGTGGATCGGGTAGGAATTGTCAGTGCCGTAGTTGCAGACGTGGCTGATGACGACTTTGTCGATACCGTAGGTCCCCATCTGAGAAAGCAGGTGCTCCATCGAGTACTCGCGAGTCGGCTTGCTGTTCGGGCAATTCGAGAGCCGCGAGTTGATAGGAAAGCGCTCATCATGAAGGACCCAGGCGTGCTCGGCGCCGTTGATGATGGGAGCGTCGTCTGCTGCAGCAGCCGCGGAGCCGGCGTTGGCGAGCGCACCGGCCGCGGAGAGAGCGAGGTATTCACGTCGGGTCATGTGGGCCTCCGGTGGTCTGTGGACGCCACTAGGTTAGCTGTTTCCGAGGCGGCTAGGGAAGGCTAGGGGGCGGCGACGGCAATAGTCACATCTTCACGGCTGCGGAAAACTTTGCCATCCCCACAGTCGACTTCAATCACGATCGGGACTGCATCGCCGGGAGTGACGCCTTCGGGAACGAAAGCGTTGATCTGGCTGAGTCCGACAAACTCGGGCTGCAAAATGGCGGCGATGACTTGCGCTTCAACCCCGCCGATGAAGAGCCTGACGGTCTTGGTCGCGAAGAGAAGTCCCTCCGGTATGTCACCACTCGGCACAACGCCGTTCAGCGGCCCAAGGCCGTTCGCCCACACGGTGATGACGCCGCCGATCTCAGATGGCTTCTCATTGACGACGGGCTGCTGCTCGGGACTCGTGGGCACGCACTGTTCAGGCGCCAGACCGAACGAAGCACAAAACGTGCCGGGCACCTGTGCGAATTCGACTCGGGCGGGGTCACTCGCCACGAAGTTCGTAACGATGCCCGGGCCCGGACCGAAGCCCCACGAATAGATCCCGGGCGACGCCGGCGCGACCGAAATCTCACGCGGCTCGCTTATCACCCCCGCGCTGGTAATCACCACCGTCGCGGTGCTCTTGCCGTTCGCGATCACTTCCCAGGGAAGCTGGCCATTGATCTGGTCGAACCCGGCCCCCGTGTCCTCACCGCGGAAGATGCCAAAGATCGGCATCGGAGCGCCGTCGATCGTCACCGTCAAGTCACCTAACGTTGTGTCCAACGGGATTTGCGCCGAGGTCAACGGTGTCGCGGGCGGAACGGGAAGGCGAGATGCGAATCCCTCTCCGAAAACCGAGATTCCCGCGCCCGGCGCCACCGCGCTTCCCGGCTCGCTTTCGAGTAGATTCGTCGCGTTGTTCAGCACCCCGGTAATGATCGGCTGCTCGCCGCCGCCCCCGGCGGCCGCCTCGATCATCGCACTGGTCGTGTAAATGTTGTCACCGGTCTCCTCTGTGTCGCCGTTGGCGGCATTGCCGGCCGCCGCGAAGATTATCGGGCCGATATCCGTAGTCGGCGCGGTCCAGTTCATCTCGAAGCTCACAGACTCCATGCTGGGAGGTTCGCGGGTCGCGGCCAGGCCATGAGTCGCGAACTGGATTGGCTCCGGCGCGCAGGGAGCGGTCGCTTCGTTATCCAGGAAGAGCAACAGGTTCGGATTGCCCGCCATAGAGAACATTCCCGCTTGTGAGCAGCCGTCAGGCGTTCGAGAGGTTATCTGGAAACCGAAGCGCTGTTGCTGTGCGCTGGGCTCGTCGACCGTGACCTGGACCGGAACCGTTTCCCCCGGGCTATAGGAATACTCATTCGCCGGCTGTCCATCAATCGAGATGCCGATATTGCCTGCTCCGGTGTTGGGGCCCAAGCCGTCCTCGTGGCAATCGGATTGGGCGCAAGAGCCTTCGCCGGGGAACGGAAAGCCCGTAACACGAGCGTCAATCTCGACTCCCTCCGGTTTGGAAAACAAGAACAGAGGGGCGTAGAGAAGCGTGCTCACCAGAATGGCGATCGTCGCGTTTCGAAAATGCATGTGTTATCAGCCTGCCGATGGAATCGCGGCCGGCGGCCCATCTCTCTCATGTACAAACTCACGACCCCGAGAAATGTTGCGTTTGTTGCCGGCCCTACGCATTTAGCGCCGCCGTCATAGCCTTGCGGGTTACCGTGGTTACCGGTATGGTCTCGACACGCTCGGCGGAGATCCAACGGTAGCCGGAGGGAATGCGTCCACTGAGTTTAGCGCGGTAGACACGCCCGCGGTAGGAGCGAAAAGTGATTCCATGGCGGAACCGGCCGAGCTCTTCGAGAAGTTGAATATCGAGATCTTGGAGGCAGTTGTCGTCTAGCTTTTCGGCGGCCCGTTCCGGCAGCTCCCAAAAACCGGGCATGACCATCGCGTCGGCGGGACGCTGCCGCATCAGATAATTCTTCCCTCGACGGACGAGCGCGACCGCCATTTCGAGCTCGATCGTCTTCTCTTTGCGCGATTTGACGGGGCGCGATTCCTGCACCCCTTTCTTGTAGGCCACACAGCCGCTCGAGAAGGGGCAAAGCGGACAGCGGGGGTTTCGGGGAAGACAGAGCATCGCACCGAGTTCCATCACCGCTTGATTGAACTCACCGAAACGACGCGGCGCACCGGTCTCTCCGAGCGACTGGGCCTTGACTTGTAGAGCTTCTTTCACCTGGGAACGTGTCACGTCACGTTTTTCGTTCACGAGCCGGCTGATGACACGGATCACGTTGCCGTCGACCACGGCGCGCCTCTTCCCAAAGGCGATACTGGCGATGGCGGCGGCCGTGTAAGGACCGATCCCCGGGAGGGCAAGGAGCCCCTCGTACGTGTCGGGGAAGCGGCCACCTCGTTCCTCGACAACGATCCGGGCGGCCTGCCGCATCTGGCGTGCCCGGCGGTAATAGCCCAGGCCGCTCCACACTTCGAGCAGCTTCGCTTCCTCCGATGCCGCGAGCGAGTCCACGTCGGGAAAGACGGTGAGGAAGCGCTCGTAGTACGGCAGCGCCGCCGTGACGCGAGTCTGCTGGAGCATGATCTCCGAGACCCAGATCGAATAGGGGTCAGTGGTTTTGCGCCACGGGAGGTCGCGCCGATGACGGCGGTACCACCGGATCAGTGCGGCGACAAGGCGCTTGTCGTGGTTCCTTTTGTCTGGTGGATGAGGGCGAACGGGCAAGGCTGACTTGTCCAAACTAACAGGGTTGGCCCAACATAGCGTCGGTATTGTTTCAGTCCGGGCCGGTGATGTTCGTTGTTTGTTCGCCTTTGGAACAAAATGGCACACATACAGCCCGTTTTTGTGCCACCTCGCTCACTACTGTTATACACCGCCGCCCTTCATCTGAACGTGTTAGAAAACGTAAGTGATTGGTATACAAGGCGATAAATCGTCGTAAGAGGTGTGATCGTTCTTCGCGGTTCGTACCTATCCGCTGCCTGTGGGTCATGGAACAGCTTCACCAGGTTCAAGCTGACACGCTACCTGCGCGTCGAGTCGGCTGAAGTCGGCCGTTAGATCAGACAAAAAGGGATGATGGACTCCACGGTTAGCCTGTGTTCCCCTCGCCTACACAGCGCGAATACCTACCAGGGCCAGCATTCTTCCCGAAGCTGCACCCTCGCGGCGGTAGGAATGGAAGAGTGCAGGGTCGCAGTGGGTACACCGTTCGGCGGCATGAATGTGATCACGCCGCAGTCCGGAATCGAGAAGCTGACGGAGGTTCTCGGCGATGAGATCGACGTGGGGGTGTGGCTGCCGGTCCTGGATGCTGATCGGGGGGAACTGAACGGCGACCTCGGGTCCGACTTCGTAGCAGCAGACGCCGATGGCAGGGCCGATTGCGACTTCGAGGTCTTCGGGTAGGGAACCGAAATTGTCGTGCATTCGGGCCACGGTGTGCTGAGCGATTTTCCGGGCGGTTCCGCGCCAGCCGGCGTGAACGGCGCCGACGGCACGGCGTTGTTCGTCGATGAAGAGCAAGGGCACGCAATCGGCGGTTCGAATCGTAAGCAGGCGTCCGGCGTCGCCGGTGAGCAGCGCGTCAGCCCTCGGACGTACATTTGAAGGTGCGCCGGCCGCGCGGATATGTACGGTGCTGGAGTGAATCTGGCGGACGGATTCCAGGGTCATGCCGCCCGCTCCCCAGGACGGCATCGCGGCGGCGGCGGCTTCGAGGCGTGTGAAGTCACCTGCGGGGCGGGTCGTGAAGCCGTGAATGAGCCAAGACTTGTCGAGCCAGGGTTCGACGTGCAGGAGCCCGGTTGACTCGCGGTGCGTGAAGGGGGGTGACATTGAGACCGGGGCCGTTAGCGGGCTGTGAAAAAATGGGGACAGTCCGCTTCGCGCCGCTCGTAGCCAGGAGACATCTGAGAAGGACCGTAGGCGGCGCTTGGTACAGGAAGGTGTGAAAAAATGCTGGGACAGTCAGCCGCGCTTCGTGTAAGTCCTTGCATATCAGTGACTGATTCGGGCCGCGCTTGTGACAGTCCCGATTTTTTCACACCTTCCAGTCCCCATTTTTTCACAGCCCGCTACGAGCCGGGAGGCACGAACCAAGGGAATGCGCGTACGAACTGGTATCCGAGCTCCGAGTACATGTAGAAGATGATCCCAGCAAGGATCGCCAGCACGATGAAGATCGCCAGCAAGATCTTGCCCCACGGGAGGCTCTTGCCTTCGCGTTTCAGCAGGAAGACGTAGCTGACCGCGATACCGACGTAGAACAGCAAAATCATCGGCGTGGCGAAGGTGACCATGTTGAAGATATCCGGCGTGGGGGTGATCACGGCAGCCAACACGAAGATGATCAAGATCGCGTAGCGGACGTTGTTCATCAAGAAAGCGGGGCTGGCGATGCGCAACGCCGTCAAGACAAAGATGACGATGGGCATTTGGAACACGACGCCCAGGCCGAGCAGGATGCCGATGAACATGTCGGAGTACGAGCTGATGCCAATCATGGGCACTACACCCCCCCCCGTGCCCACATCGAGCAAGAAGGCCAAGGCGAACCGGAGCGCCACGAAGTAGCCGAACACGCCGCCCAGGATGAAGAGGATGCCGCCGGACAGGATGAACGGCAGGGCCCAGCGGCGTTCCTTCCTGTAAAGGCCCGGCGCGACGAACGACCAGAGTTGCAACATCCACCAGGGCGCGGCAAGGAAGAGGGATGCGACGATTGGGAGCTTAAACCAGATCAGGTGAAACTGCTCGATAGGGGTAAGCGCGACGAGCTGTATCACCACGTCAGGCGACGTGACCTTGATCGCCTCGACAGCCTCATCAAACGGATGCCGCATGATGAGGAAAAGGTAGTCCTTCGCGGCGAGCGCGAGGGCGTAGGCCGCGATGAGCCCGACGAGCGCACGAATGATGCGGGTGCGCAGTTCCTCGAGGTGTTCGAGGAACGACATGCGCTTCATGCCATCTTCGTCCGAGTCCTCGACATCTTCGTCTTCGTCAGGGGGCGGTGGAGGCGGAGGGGACGCCTTTTCGGGTTTGGGCTGCGCTGTGGCGACGGCTGTCTCCTCGGCCGGCGGCTCCTTGTAGTCGTACTCGTACTCTTCGTAGGGATCGTCGTAGTACGTGGCGGTAGGAGGATCGTCCTCGTGCGCACCCGTGTCGGCTACGGCGTCTTCGTCCGGAGACGGAGACTCGGGGCTTTCGGGCTGGGGCTCATCCGGGGTCGCCCCCGTGTCGTCAGCAGCTTCCGGCGTAGAGGCCGGCGGGGCGGGTTCCGGCGTGGAGGGTTCGGTCCCCTCTCCCGTATCCGCGGGCGCAACGGTTTCGTCCGAGGTTTGATCCTCGGCATCCGGGCGGGGCTCGTCGCCGGGCGGAGTTGTCCCGTCGCGGCTCTCCCGCGAGTCTTGATCGTCGGAACTCATTCAGCCTTAACTAACTGGCTTTGGTTTCGGAGCTAGCGTTGGCGCTCGATTCCGCCGGCTTCGGTTCACTGCTAGCAACGGCCGGGGCGCTTTGGCCGTTGCTTGACCCGACGCTCGAATCGCCATCGACGGTGGGGCTTGCGCTGGTCTCGGCTGTTGAAGATCCAGTTTCAGATTTCGTAGCCGAGGCCCCGCTATCGGAGGGCGTGTCGTCGTACTCGTAATAGTCGTCTTCGCTGTCGTCGTAGTTGGTGCTGATCTGCTTGTTGACTTCGGTCTTGATCTCGTCGGCCGTTTCCTTGATCTTCGTTTCCCGCTCGATGTTGTCCATTTCCGTCTGGAAGGTGGACTTCAACTCGTTGGAGGCCCGCCGAAACTCCGCCATCCCTTTCCCGAAGGTCTTACCGAGTTCCGGCAACTTCTTGGGCCCGAAAACCAGGAGAGCCAACACGAAGATGAAAATCATCTCCTGTATGCCAAGGGGTCCCAACATTCGAGTTTTCCTGTTCCCAAAGGCCTGCAACAGGCCAATCTGATCATAGCGGCGGGTGAAAGAGCGCGTCAACCACGGGGGGAGCGGACTGTCGGGGAGCGAAGTGGGTGCCCCGACGATTGCGCTACTAGGAGTCGCGCGCTGGGGCCCATAGGCTCCCGTGGCCGAAACAGAAACAGAGGGAGTTTGGCCAAACGGAGCCGGTGTGTCGGGCCGCAGCGGACGTTTCCGCGGACCGGACATGTCGGAAGTGGGCAAACGGCGGCGCGTTGCAGGCCGGCCCGGCCATTCCGAGAAATTTTCAAGCTATTCATGTCGGCTTGTCTCAACAACTTCTCGGATCGCCGCAACAACAGCTTTTGGCTGGTCGAGGTGGATCGAGTGACCGCTGTCCTCCACGATGATATGCTTGCTTCGGCGCGATCGCTTGGCTAGTTCGGCCTGGAGCGGCCGCACGAAGTCGTACCGGTTGGTCTGCTCGCTGGTGAGCACGATGAGCGGCCGGTCTTCTAATGAAACGCCCACCTCCTTGAGTTCCGCAAGATTCCTAGCGACCGTTTCTTCTTCGCTCCCCAGTGCCTTGAGTTGCTTGTTGCTATTGCGGAAAGCTCGCACCGTTGGGTCGGCATTCTGTGAGAATAGACGACTAACGCCCGCCACGCGAAGCTTCCGCGTCAGCGCGACGATCCCGTCGACCCAACCAGCGTAGTTCGGCAATCGTTCGAGGGTCTCCTCATGCGTGGCATCGACTAGGACCACACCGGCAACCGCATCGGGATACGTCATAGCGAAAAACTGAGCGTACACGCCCCCAAGCGAATGGCCGACGAGTACAAGCGGGCCATCGATTCCGCCCTCGTCCAACAAGACCCGGAGTTCCTCCACTACTCGACGAATCATTCGCGGTTGGGAATTCGGTTCGCTCCAACCGAATCCCGCCCGGTCGTAGGAGCATACGCGTGTCCACCGGCTCACTTTCGGTTGCACCTTGCGCCACGCCAGCATGCCGCTTCCGCCACCGGACTCGAGCACAACGGTAGGTGATCCGCCGCCCGTGCAGTGGAGGTGTAGCCGATGGCCGCCGACGTCGATCAAGCGTCCCGGGCGCGGATACTTCGACAAGTCCAGCCGGCCCGCGACACTCTGATAGGCAACTCCGCCCAACAGCAGGACGGCAAAGAGCGCGAAGGTGGCTGTCCCTAGGCGCATCGTCCATCGCAGGACGTTGGCGGGTTCCCTTCGGGGCGGCTGGCCGCTGCCGGCCGAATCGATCGAGTTGCGGGGTAAAACGCCCAACCCCGGGGAGTTCCCCTGCGATAGTGCTCGGTCCGGCTGGAGGCCGAGCTCAAGAACTGTCGGAGGAGGTGCCTCCTCAAACTTGAGCATCGTGTAGGGGGAGGTCATCTGCTCCGAAGCTCTCCATCGGAGAAGTGAGGCGATGACAAGCAGTAGCGCGAGCAGGGGTACGTAGCGGACCGGATGCTGTAAGGCGTACAGCTCGAACTGTACGCCCACGTCGGTCAAGGCCATGAGCACCAGGATGCAAGCTCCCGCGGTGACGTGAATCTGCGCCTTGCCGGGCAGATAGGAGCAAGTGAAAGGAATCTTGTCGAAGCGGAGGAGGCAGAGATCTGTGATGATGAAGCCTAACGGGCCCAGCAATAACAAGTGACCGATCACGGGCCACGGCGGCCAAATGGAAAGCAGGATCATGGCCGAGAGAATCCACGCCGGCGCTACCGCCAGCAACAGCAAGGTCCAGCGAGTGGCGCCCAGGTACTCCGGGGCATCGCGTGTGACGGCAGTTCGGAATATCCAATTAGCCGGTAGCGTCGTTGGCATTGAGAAGACCACGCGCATCCCTACGACCGCGAAGCACAACATGACGACCGTCGCGACGAGAATCGGCCGATTCACCTCGTACCAGGGGTAGCCCGCGTAACCGTAGTATCCGTACAACAGGGTTCTTCCATATGCCAAAGCAAGGGCCAATCCAATGCCTAGGTAACAAGCGAGGATGATCCGATGTTGGCGGCTTCGTGATAGCGTTCGAGCGCAAAAGTGGACGATCGCCGTGCGCAACGTGCTACCTAGTGGCGGAGACCAACGTGCTCTATGACGGCCGGGCTCGATATCCGGCTCCTCGACGAGTTTCCGCGTTGTGCGGGAATAAGACAGCAGCAGAGCGATGAGCGCGACGCCGACGGAGACTGCTAGTCCGAACCATGCTTGAGCCGCTAACGGCCCGAGTGCTTCATGCGGCGAGCCGTTCAATTGTTGGAACAGGCCAACGAACCAATAGGACGGCAGCCACATTACCAACTTCGCGTTCGCCGGGCTGCTGAGAGCGACCGGCGTTGCCAAAGGCGGCTGAAGAAAGTAGGTCGCCAGGATCAGGCCTACGGCGGCCACTTGTAGGTACGACGAAAGCCGCAAGAATCGCTGCCGGGAAACCACTTGTGCTGCGATCCCTTGCATTGCTAAGACCCCACCAAACATGAAGGCCGTCGCTGCCAAGATCGTTATCCAATACGCCGCGAACGATCGAACGACGCCGAGAAAACCACCTTTCATGAGACCTATAGCAAATGGGTAGCTGATGCCGGTAAAGACATTCAGGACGAGGACGGCCAACCCGAGGGCGGAGCCCATTGCCGCCAGCTTCGCCAGGCAGACCGTCCGCATCCTCACGGGCAGGGGAGCCAGCACCAGCACATCGCGTCGATTGGGAAGCGCGGACTCCCACGACAGCACCGCGAACAGCCCGACTACCGCCATCGTGGTTGCGATCAGGGAGTGCTCGTCGACCCAGGCGCTGACGAGGATCTCCGGCACCGGCGCGTTGCTCTGGATGATGCGTAACGCGGCACCGGCGACCATGAGGCTCAGCGCCGCAAGCATCGCGGCGAACTGCCCGAGGAGCTTCACGACGTCCGCGCGGTCCGAGAGGATGTCCAGATCGACGATCCGGAACAGGAACTGGCGATAGAGCACACGAAAATGTGTTTCGGCTCGGCTCTCCATGCTGGGCGCCCTAGGTGTGATCTTTCAATAGGTTGTTCATTCGGTCCCGGACCAAGGAAGCTGGAGTTATCCCACAACAGCAACCTTGGAGAGACCGAATGAACATCCATCAGAATGCACGATTGACACCGAAAGGTCGAGCCCTGTTGGTTCGCCGCGTCCTCGGTGGGGAGAACGCACAGGCCGCCGCGGCGGCCTGTGGCGTCTCAGAGCGAACCGTACGCAAATGGCTCGCGCGGTTTCGGGCTGAGGGTCAGGCCGGTCTCGTCGACCGCTCCTCACGCCCCCTTCGCAGCCCGCGCCGCACTGCTGCGCCCAGCGCGGCCCGTGTCGTTGCTCTGCGCCGACAACGTTGGGCCGGCTACCGCATTGCCACTCGTGTCGGAGTCTCTCAGGCCACCGTCAGCCGCATTTTGCGCCGCGCCGGCCTCAACCGCATCCGCGATCTCGAACCCGCCCCGCCCGTGCGCCGCTACGAACACCCCGCACCCGGCGATCTGTTACATCTCGATATCAAGAAGCTCGGCCGCTTCCAGCGCGCCGGTCATCGCGTCACCTCCGACAAATCCCACCGCTGCCGCAGCGCCGGCTGGGAATTCGTGCACGTCGCCATCGACGACCACTCCCGTGTGGCTTTCTCCCAGATCCTCTCCGATGAGCGGAGCGACTCCGCCGTAGCTTTCCTCAATGCTGCCGTCGGTTACTATCGCTCGCTCGGCGTCCGCATCCGCCGCCTGCTCACTGACAACGGCTCTTGTTACCGCTCCCGGCTCTTCCGCGATGCTTGCCGTCGTCTCGGTATTCGTCATCGCTTCACACGGCCTTACACGCCGCGCACCAACGGCAAAGCCGAACGCTTCATCCAGACCGCTCTGAGAGAATGGGCTTACGCTCGCTCCTACTGCTCATCCCAGCAGCGCGCTGCTCATCTGTTACCCTGGCTGCACGACTACAACTGGCATCGCCCTCACGCCGCTCTCCGCTACCGTCCGCCCTTCTCCAGACTCATGCTTCCTATGAACAACCTGTTGACACTCCACACCTAGGCCTCAATGAGGTCCGCTATCTGGCGGGAGATAGCAGCCGTGTCCTGTTCCACTGCCAACTGCGAAAAGATATCTTCCAAGGTCGGCAAGGCCATCAGCATGCGGAGCCGCTCGACCGAATCGTCGGCCACGATCTTCCCGCGATGGAGGATGACCACCCGCGAACACAGGCGCTCCACGGTTTCGAGCTCATGCGAGCTGAACAGTACGACCTTGCCTCGGGC
Source organism: Bryobacterales bacterium (assembly GCA_965206655.1). Taxonomy (GTDB): domain Bacteria; phylum Acidobacteriota; class Terriglobia; order Bryobacterales; family UBA6623; genus JAPPLB01. The sequence goes on from CBDBKC010000037.1 coordinate 349,189, forward strand.
GGCTAGCTCCTCAATCAAGCTGCGGAGCACCAGGGCGGAGCTGACATCCAACCCGGAGAACGGCTCGTCCAAGAGGACCAGGTCGGGATTGTGGAGAAGTGCGGCGATCAGAAGTACCTTCTGCCGCATGCCCTTGGAGTAGGCGGAAATCGGCGCATGGCGGTCGCCGCGAAGCTCAAACAATCGAAGCAACTCATCGATGCGCGTCGCCGTCGACCCGGTGGGCAGGTCGCGCAACTGAGCCACCATCGTTAGATACTCGTTTCCCGACAGATGGGGGTATAGGTGCGGTTCTTCGGGAACGTAGCCCATGCGCTGTTTGAACCCGATGGGGTCGTGCCGAATCAGCTCGCCATCGAACAATATCTCGCCCGATGTCGGCTCGATCAGACCGGTGATCATCTTGATCGTTGTGGACTTTCCCGAGCCGTTTGGCCCCAAGTAACCGGTGACTTCGCCGGCAGCGGCCGACAAACTCACGTCATCGACAGCGACGATGCCCGAGAAGCGCTTGGAAACAGATCTGAGTTCAAGCATGGTTTACCTAAGAGTTTGTTCAGAAACGAAGGGTCGGCTCCCTATACATCAATAGAACACGCAATGGTTACAGAATCTTACTGACTGAGACTAGCCACCCATCCGCCGAGAGACTGGACTTGCTTGACAGTACTCGCGAGTGGACCTAGCAGCCAGGTTTCGAGATTTCGTCGCCGGCTGCTTGCAGAACGTCGCGAATCGCCTTGACGACAAGCTCCGGTTGATTCCCAATGCCATGGCCTGAATCCTCGGCGATGTCTTGGCACGCGCGAGTGGAGAGCGTCACCATGTCAGCCTGCAATTCCCGCTTGATCTCGGCACCAGGGCCCGAACCCTTGCCATCCGACAGGACCACAAGTGGGATGGATAGCTGCCGCCGCGCCGCAGCGACTTCGCGTCCGCTTTCCCGCGTGTGGAAGAGTTCATCCGCCATCGCGTGGTAGCGGCTGGTTCGGTAGATTGTCGCGCGGACGAACCGGCGCACGTCAGGGTGGGCCCGCTCCGGCGGACTCGCGAACGTCACGCCCGCCAAGCGCAGGATTCCCAGAGACGCCGCGATCGGGGCTAGCTTGAGTATGACATCGGGAGGCTTGCCGGAGGACAGTCCAGCTGCAGCGTAGCGCTCACCTTGGTCCTCGTGGGATGCACTTACGAGGACGAGGCCGGCGACCAGATCGGGGCGTTCCGACGCCACGATCCGTGTGTTGTAACCGCCGAACGAAAGCCCAACCAAGATGACCGGGCTGGCAATCGCGCTGTTCTCGATAAGTGCGGCGAGCTCATTCGCAATCTGTCCGCTCGTGCGCGGTGTCGGCCCCGGATCGCTGTAGCCCATTCCCGCCCGGTCGTATGTGCAGACCTGCGTGAACTTCGATACCTCCGGCGTGATGTGGGCCCAACTGAAGGCCCCGCCGCCCAGCCCGGAATCGAAAACTATGGTCGGCGCATTGGGTTCGACCGAATCAGTGCACCAGATGTGAAGGCGGTGTCCGCCGATATCCACGAGTCTTCCCGGCGGAGGGGTCGGCGCGAAATCGCTGCGATCCGCAAGCAAACCATACGACGTGCCGGCCAGCGCAGCGATCACTAGCAGCCCCGTGATGCCAAGCAGGGCTTTCTTAATGCGGCCGATCGGGCGAAACATCGTAGAATCCATAGACACCAACCAGCAGCAGAATGTTCTCCAGAATGTACCACTTCCTACTTGGGGGAATCGAGGAAACGGCGGTTCGAATCCCAGCTCTGTAAAGCGGGACTTGTTGGCAGGGGCCCCTCCCATCGTTTGCCTGCACGCTTTAGCGTCGTTAACCGTCTGACTTGGCATGAAGGTCATGACCTTGTGCCTTGTCATCGCCTCCAGCGTCGCCTCTGTTGTCCTCGCCCAAGAAGCGCACGTGCCGACATTCCGGCTGAACTTCCGAATACACGAATCAGGGGCTCAAGCTGAAGAGACGACCCGAAACTACGTCCTCGTAGTGCAGAGTGAATCGCGCGGCAAGATCAACGCCAGCCGCCGTCTCCCTCACTACACCAAATCTCAGGGCGAAGCCAAGGAACTGCACCTCGTAGCCGCCCATCGCCGTTGCCGATCTCGAATCGCGCTGACGCGGGTGCGCTTGCGACAACCGACATGTCGGAAATGACGTCGCAGGGCGCGGCGTGATTGGCCGGGAAATCATTCGCTGGTGAACAGATCGCTAGACATCTGTTCACCGTACGCGAGCCTGAAGGCCTGACAACCAGGTTCTGGAGTTCAGACGAGCCGCGGCAAAGTCTCCCGCGCATTCAGATGAAGAAAGCTACACCCAGCCGAGATCCATCATCGCAAGCCCCGAGTGCCAGATCTTCGTCATGTGACTGATCTTGTTCCCTTCGAAGAACATCACGTACACATAGTCGGACTTGACGCTCTTGCCGGTAGGCGGACACGGTCCCCCCTCGCCAGTGTGCGTCGCCGAGAAAATCGCGTAGGCCGACACGTTGTTACGCTCGGCGTCCACGGCCCAGGACTTGAGCTCGTAGCTCGCGTCGGGCATGAAGCCGACCAACGCCTTCATCCAGTCGGCGTAGGCCTCAAGGGTCGTGATATCGGCGAGAGGCTCGGCCTGGGCTGAGAAAGACGCGTCCGTCTGGCAGTAGGGCGCACACGCCTGCCAACCCTTTCCGGCCTCACAGGCCTCAAAAAAGCTTCGTGCCGTTTGTTGCATTGAATCTGCCATCGGGTCCCTCCGCCTCAAAGATACTACGGGTACAACCGAATTCTATGAAAGTGTCCACTCTGTAGCCTAGATCAAGCGTTCCCCGCGGGCTCAACCTTCGATGTAACACAGGAGCTAAAACGTTCTACTGGAGTTTCAAACTCCAGGGCGGTCACTTCCGACACCGGTGATCTTACTCCATCCAGGAGTTGACGGTCTTCATACTCTCCTGCACGAAGATCTTCTTCCCCGCTCGTGTCTTCCACCATCGCTCCGGATCGAAGGGCGGGTAAGGCGCTGCTACAACGATGAATTGAATGTCCTCGCCGGCCGCCTTGCGAAAAATCTCCCCCGCCCGGCGGGTGTGAAAGTTCGAGGTAAGAAGGATTGCCTTGTCGAGTCCTCGCCGGCGTATCTCGGCGCACACGACTGCAGCTTCCTCGATCGTGGACGATACGTGCATCGGCAGGGCATCAAAGATTTCCTTGCGTGCGCCCTTCCTGACGGCGAAATCAATCGCTAGCTCCGACTCGTAGTGTCCGTAGTGTCCCGGCGGGCCGTCAACGAGGATCGTCGGAGCAAAGCCGCGCCGCGCCAGATCCACCGCCTTCATGATGCGATACCCTGCCCCATCTCCCGCTAGAACGACGATGATCTCGGCCGCTTCGAGGGGGTCCACCCGGACCAGGTAATTTCCCGCCGCGGTCAACACGACCGCCCTCTGAGAGTAAAGTGCCAAACCGAACGCCAAGAGTGCGGCCGCGAATGTCACCCGCCGGCGCATGGATCTTCCCGGTCGCGTTTGGGCCGGCGGTTGGATCCGGCTTTGCGCTTGCTGCATCGGCTCGGTTTGCATCTCCCGGACGAGGGTTCGCCGCCCGCGCTACGGCGGAATCGAGGTTCGGAGAGTGTTAGTCCTGGTATTCGTCCTGGGATTGCTGCCGGTCGAGACCCCCAACGGTCTTGAGACGTTGGTACAGCTCCTCAACCTCGGACTCATCCTCGGGCCGCAGCAGCCGGTACTGAGGGGGAGTCATTTGTTTGGGCTGCTCGTTGACAGTCAAAACCTCACCCCAGTACTGACTGTACGACAAGCCGTCGATCAACGCCTCCCGCGCTGAACGCCGCATCTGCCGCAACAGGCGTCCCGCTGACTCGACGTCACCCGGATAGACGAGCCGCACCTGGCTGCCGTCGCGTAGGCTGATTTCCAGTACCAACGGTGACGTCCAAGCCGTCGAATCGATTCGGACCACGTCTTCCCAGGAAATCACGTGCGAACCCATGCGAAGTTGCCGGTCGTCCACTTCGATGGCCGGGCGAGTGCCCAAGTAGCACAACACGAATGAGCTGATGACGAACAGAACAGCCGGGATCAGCGCCGCCCACCAGTGAGACCCACACCACGCGGAAAACACCGCGAAAGCGGCGGCCACGCCAGCGGCGGACAGATAGTGTCGAGCCGGCCGATAACAGCTCATAGCAGCACCCCTTAAGCCTACCGCTCCCCCCTAGGGCCGTCAACCGTATGGCGGAGCCGACGGAGCTGAGCCATCGCGGCGCTACTCGGAACTCTCGACATCGTGATACTCCTGCAAACGGTGGGAAGTTGCCAGGGCGTAGTGCCCGGAACTCAGAACGGTTGTCACGGCGGTGAGCCAGATCAAGATATCCACGATCGCCTGAGGGCACAAAGCCGGCCAGACGTTGTTTACAAGAACCGTAAGCAAGGTCACAATCTGAACCCCTGTGTTCGCTTTCCCGACCCGGCTAGGCGGGAAACTTCGTACCGAGGTCGTCAGCACGACGACGAGCGCCGTGGCAATGATCATCACATCCCGCAGCAGCACAAAGATGGTGATCCACCAGGGGAGCGTCCCGATGACCGCCTGGGCAACGAAGCACGAACTGAGGAGCAGTTTGTCCGCGATCGGGTCCAGATACTGACCCAGCCGGGTCTTTTGGTTGAAACGTCGCGCGACAATACCGTCGATCGCATCCGTCACCGCCGCGAAAAAGAAGAGCCAAAGGCTCGCCTCGTGGTGGCCGTAGATCATCGAGATGAGCACAAAGGGCAGCAACAGCATGCGCAGCAGAGTGAGCTGGTTCGGCACCGACAGAGCCTGGCTGAGAATAGATCTCTCCCGGCCTCCCGTCAGCCAATCGATGTTGCTGAGTGTGTTTCGCGGCATTGTTATGTGAAGTGCCGTATGCTTTGCTTTGTCTCGTGCAGGAGCGTGACCGCCAAGTCTTCAATTTCGCGCCGCCGCGCGATGTTAGCACGCCATTCCTCGGGTATGGCCGTATATCCATAATAGGCTCCCGCGAGCTGAGCGTAAACCGCCGCGGCTGCGCCCGTGTCATTCTCAAGACTCACCGCGCGCAGAGCGCCGCGCGCGAAATCATCAGTCTTGAAGAAAGCCCACAAGGCGGCCTCCAGGGTATCGACTGCGTGCTCGCCCGCGGGAAGATCCGACGCGCTCTTGCGCTTGTAAACACCACGAGCGACTCTATCGATTCTTGGACACAGAGCGACCTGCTGGAAAAGCCAGTAGTTGTACACCGGCGAGTAAAGGTCTGAGAGAAGGGCCTCCTTCGATTCACCACGTAAAGCGCCGGTAATCAGCCCCGTCATGTAGCGGCACGCATCGACCGCTTCCACGGCCGCGTGTGTTGTTTGCGACATCCGGGCCGCAAGCTCTTTGGCCCTGGCTCCGTCATGGAGCAAGTACATGGAAATCGCGGCCACCCGCATCAACGACGCGTTGCCGGCCGTTCCAGCATCGCCGCCGGCGGCATACGGTTCGCCTGTCGATTCGTAGCGCTCCAGTGCGGCCAACGCCTCGCGGCCAACGCCGAATGCCCGGCCGTTGCTGCTTAGATATCCCTCGCGCAGCCACCGAACGTAGCGATCCATCTGGTCGCGCGGGTCGAACCCCCTGCACTCCAGCAGGCTCGTCGCCAGGCAGAGTGCCATCGACGTACCGCCGCTCCATTGGCCGGCCTCGATCTCGGGCGCCCTTCCCCCGGTCAGATCCCCCGATGGCTCGAACCGGCCGGAACTCTTCGACTTGCGACCGGTGCTTAGAGCGTCGCCGACCGCCAAGCCGACAAGCGCTCCCTTGTACCGGTCGTGAAGATTCACCGCGCCCCATCCGCCTCAACGCCGGTCATGCTAGTGGTCGCGCGGGACTGGACATCGGTCCCTCAGTCGATCCAGAAGCGAATCCGGTAACTTCAATCCACCCAAAGGAACCCTCGCCGTATCCGGGTCGTGAAAGTCGCTACCTCCCGTGACCGCCAGCCGGGCGTTGTCCGCCGCCGCCTGAAGCGATTGCCGCTCCCCGGCGTCATGATCGCCGTGGAAGACCTCGACCGCCCGAAGCCCCATCGCCGCCAGTTCCCCGACGGCCGCCACCGAACCGTACCCGCTGTCTCGCAGAAACCGGCCCGGGTGGGCCCACGACGAGATACCGCCTGCTTCCTCGATCCAGCCGAGAACCTCCTCCGCCGAGGCGTCTCGCCGCGGCACGAAGCCCGGCGCGCGCTCGTCCAGGTACGCGTCGAAGGCCGCCCGTGTGCTCGCTACATAACCCTTCTCAACCAGCACCCGCGCGAAATGGGGCCGGCCCGTCTGCCCCCTTCCCCAAGCCTCGGCCTCCTCGGCGGTGACATCGAGCCCCAGGCCTTTTAGCTTCACCGCGAGACGCCGATTCCGGTCCTGGCGGCTTTGTTGAATACGGGCGAGATGTCCACGGAAACTGGTGGTCGGACGATCTCCCAGGAAATACCCCAGAATGTGGATGGGCCGGCCAAGAAAGGAAGCGCTCAACTCGACGCCACAGACCAACTCAAGCCCTCGCTGCATCGCATGAGGCACGGCCGCCTCGTAGCCGTCAAGCGTGTCGTGATCGGTGATAGCCAGCGCTGACAGCCCGTTGCGGACTGCCAGATCGACCAACCGCCGAGGGCTCAGGGCCCCGTCGGAGCAGTCCGTGTGGGCATGCAGGTCAACCATCCGGAGAAAGAAGCTGAAGATCTACTAGCTTAGCCCAAATCCTTTCAGCACTCTGTTGGGGTCCCTCTTCACTCGAATTGAACTGCACTTCGGGATTCAGCGGTTCTTCGTAGGGGTCCGAAACGCCTGTGAATTCTTTGATCTCACCGGCCAGTGCCTTCTTGTAGAGACCCTTTACGTCCCTCTCGACAAGTGTGTCGAGAGGGCAATGTGCGTGGACCTCGATGAAATTCTCGATCTTCCCTCGGATCTCATCGCGCACGCTCCGATAGGGCGATATAGCGGCGGCAATCGCGATGACGCCGTTACGCGACAGCATCTCGCACACGAATCCGATGCGGCGGATGTTCGTGTCGCGGTCTTCTTTGCTGAAACCCAGACCTTTGGACAGGTTCGTCCGCACTATGTCGCCGTCGAGTACCTCGACTTTCGCACCGTGCTCGCGCAGCCGCGCTTCCAGAATGTCGGTGACCGTTGACTTGCCCGCGCCCGAGAGGCCGGTGAACCAGAGTGTAAATCCTTTGTGAGTCATTCTTACGAGTACCTATGAAATTCGGATTTAGAAGTTTTGCAATCCGCCGGGCGCCAGGGCCCGAGCCGTTGCCGGCCCTAGCCGGCGCCGCCGTACGAGTCAATCAGGATCTGCGCAATCTCAGGCCGCAGGATTCGTGGATCAGGCCGTTCGCCACTCTTGAGTTGCTCGCGGATCTTTGTACCACTGATCCCGAACGGCTTCTCGTCCTTGTGATTCTCCATCAAATCGACCCGCCCGAGTGATTCGTAGAACGCCGCGAATCCGATCTTGCACGGCCGTAGATGCAGCTCGCCCGGCAGGGACTCGAAAATCGTCTGTGCGTCGAAATCGCCCCAAATCGGAGTTCCGTCCTCGAACGGCGCATCGGCGTGCTTGCGGCCGATCACAAGGTCTGAGAACCCGTGATTCTGACGGTACACGGCGTGCATGAGAGCCTCTTTCGGCCCGCCGTAGAACATCTTGATGTCGAGTGGGATCACCTCGAACACGTCCGCAAGATCGTATCCAGCCGAGTCCCAAAGTGCCTCGTCCTTATCGCCCTCACCGAGCAGACCCAGGTTGTGGAGCGTTCGGTAGCAGCGCATCCGCACTCCGGCATTGACATCGTCACCCTTGAGCTCTCCCACCAGAGGATTCAACACGGCGCCCGCGAAGTGCCCTTCTCGCGTGAGACGTTCGATACCGGCCACGAGCGCATATTCATGAGCGCGATGCAGCGGATTGCGTGTCTGAAAAGCCAACGCGCGCTCCCACTTCCGGTCCCGGATCAGGGCCCTCGTCACGTTCGGACTCGATAGCGGCGCACCCCACTCCGGACGCGACTTTTGAGGCAGTACCCGCAGCTTTCCGCCCAGCAGGCGGGTGCGCGGATCGCCTTCCACCATACGCCCCCCCGGGTGGTCGAACCGCTCCGTACCGTAAACGCCCTGGACGTACTTGGCCTTGTCCCAATCAAAGAGTTCCGCCTGATCCAAGATGCCGATCAGCTCGCCTTCCTCGTTCCGTAACGCCGCTGAACCGCCCGGCGTCAGAGCCTGCGCCTCAGCGTCGGCCAGCGGCAACGACAGCGGAATGCCCCAAGCGTACGGGCGGCCGTTCGAGACGATCACGGTCTCATCAAGCACGCGATTCCAGGTAGCTTCCCCCATGAAGCCCTCAAGGGGCGAAAGCGTTCCATCCGCAATCCGATGGACCGTCGAAATGTCAGCGCGGCTTACCGAAACCGGCGGCAAGCCCGCCGCTTCTTCCAGTAGGGCTTTGCGCCCATTTAACGAAACAATGCGGTCCACCGGCTCGACGAGGCCGCCGTGAACAGGAACAAGATCCTTAGACATAATTCTGCTTAGACTCTCCCGTGATTTCTTGGGGCACTACGAGAGAGCTGACCGCCGTGGCGATGCCCCCCATCGCCTCATCGCGAACTTGAGTACGAAAGAACAGAGTACCGCAAGAGAGAGCTATCCGGCCCGGACGAGTACCTCGTCGAGCAAGACGTCGAGTTCGCGGCCGGTCCCCTGGGTCGCGCTGTGGTGGATCCCGCACTCCTTGGGCGTGCCGGTTTCCCACCACCACCGACCCGCGCGTGAGTGCTCACCGCCCGACGTCGGCCTCGTGCAAGGTGCGCAGCCGATACTCGTATAGCCCTGATCGTAAAGTTCATGATAGGGCAGATCGTGGCGGCGGATATAATTCCAAACCTGCGCGTCGGTCCAGTCCGCCAGCGGACACAGCTTGTAAACGCCTGTATGCTGCTCATCCGGCGCCGCCTTGGCTATATCGATCCGGGTCTCCGACTGCCCGTTCCGTAGTCCTACCACCCAAGCATCCAGCTCGCGCAACTTGCGCTTGAGCGGGCGGACCTTGCGGACCTCGCAGCACATTTTGCGCTTCGATACCGAGTCGCGAAACAGATCCGGCCCGTAAAGCGAAACCATCTCGTCCACTTCCGAATCGTCCGGCGAGATGATTTCAATCTCGAACCCGTAGCGGCTCCGAACCTTGCTCAGTAGTTCATCTGTTTCGGCCGGCAACCGTCCCGTGTCGATGGTGAAAACCTTTAGATCAGGGCCGGCTAGCTCCGCGGCCATGTCAAGAATCACCATGCCCGCAGCCTGGAAACTCGTGCAAACGGCGATTCGTTGGCCAAAGACCGAGAAACCCCACGCGAGTACGTTCCGCGCGGACGCACCTACGGGTGGCGGCGTCACGGCCAATGATGTCCCTAAACTCATTCGTCCTAATCCCTATCGATATACTAGGGATTAGGGTAGCAGCAAACCCCTGCCCGCCGCAACCCGAAATTCAGGGCTCGGATCGACGACTTTTATTCAGAGAGAGGAATTTGCTGCTCGATCTCGCGCCAGGCGCTGATCTTCAGCCGCCGACATACCCAACACAAACTGTCGGACTGCTCTGTCGCCCCTTCCTCGCCGCACACTTTGCAAGGAAACGTTGTAAGGGGGATTGGCCGGAATATTTCCTCGCGAGCCGAAGTGAGCACCTGAGGGTCAATGATCCGCTCGGCACTTGGATTTTTTGGGCCGCCTTTTCGTTGCATGCTTATCTTTGGCTAGAACCAATACTATAAACGCAGACCTCGGCGAAGTCCATACCAAGTCTTGTCTCATGCAAGATGAGCCTGAAGGAGGAGTTAGTTTCTCACACAAGATGAGCCTGAAGGGTGGGGGAGTGAGCATGCTGGGGATTGACCATCCACATGCAAGACGGCAAGACGCTGAGCCTGGAGCAGATACGGCAGTTTCTGGAGGCCAGCGATGAAATACGATTCAAGGGCAAAGGGCGTGCCGAGATCTACGCCTGGGTGGCGCAAACGCTGTGCCGGCAGCGCTACAGCGGGCAAGACCGAGCCGCCAAAGGACTGCTGCGGCAATATCTGGCCAAGATGACGGGACTGAGCCGGGCGCAGGTCACCCGACTGATCCGCCAATATCGGCAGAGGGGTGAGCTGGTACCTGCCCGCTATCGGCGGCATCGCTTTGCCGGCAAGTACACGGCGGCCGATATCGAGCGGCTGGCGGCCGTCGATGAAGCACACGAAACCCTCAGCGGCCCGGCCACGCGCAAGATCCTGCAGCGGGAATATCACAAGTACCAGCAGAGTGAATATGAGCGGTTGGCGGAGATCTCGGTGGCCCACATCTATCGACTGCGGCGGCACAGGGTGTACCGCCAGCGGCGGCTGCATTTCACCAAGACTCGGCCCAGCGCGGTGTCGATCGGCGAGCGGCGGCGGCCCAACCCGCGGGGCCAACCCGGCTACCTGCGAGTGGATACGGTACATCAAGGAGATCGCGACGGCGTGAAGGGCGTCTATCACATCAACGCGGTGGATGAAGTGACCCAGTGGCAAGTGGTCGGCGCCACGGCGGCCATTAGCGAAGCCTGGCTGGAGCCGTTGCTCAAGGCCATGCTGGAGCAGTTCCCCTTTCGCCTGCGCGGCTTCCATTCCGACAACGGCAGCGAGTTCCTCAACGGCACGGTGGAAAAATTACTGAACAAGCTGCTGATCGAACAGACCAAGTCGCGGCCGAGGCACACCAACGACAACGGCTTGGTGGAATCGAAAAACGGCGCCGTGATCCGCAAGCACATGGGGCATACGCACATCGCGGCGCCGCACGCGGCGCGCATCCAGCGCTTCTATCAACAGCACTTCAATCCCTATTTGAACTTCCACCGGCCCTGCGGACAACCCGAACTGCTGACCGACGCCAAAGGCAAGCAGAAGCGCGTGTATCGCCACTATCAGACCCCTTGGGAAACCTTCCAGAAGTTGCCGCGGGCCGCCGACTATCTCAAGCCCGGGCAGGCGATCAAGGCCCTCGACCGTATTGCTCAGGCCGAAAGCGACACTGCGGCGGCGCGGCGGATGCAACAAGCCAAGAGCAAGCTGTTTGCGAGTTTCGCATCCGCGAACCTGCCGCGCCGCGCGACGGGAGAAGGGCTGCGGAAATGACGGGCGATGGGAAACGAGGAAAACCAAAAACCGGTTTCCCTCGTTTCCCAACGCCCTTGGAAATCGCTCCGCGATTCCCACATTCCCACAGCCCCGACGACGATTCTCTCCCCTTCTTAACCAATCCCAGAAAGGAGCCCAGCGACTCAGTGCTCCCCTGCTTCTCCAGGCTCATCCTTCGATGAGAAAATGCTTACCACCCGCCGCGTGTTGCAATGAGTTGGACGGGCGAAGGGCCATTGTCGGTTGCCCCGATTTTCCTTTCCGAGTCTCATTTCCTTATCGGCGGATCCTGTCCGCTGTGTGCGCGGCAGTCTTTCGAACGGCCCGTTTCAGGCAAGCCATAGGCTCGTTCCGCGGCCACCGTTGTGATAACATGATGATCTCGTGGAGGGGAATTCCAACGCGCGTGCAGCAACGGTCAGATCGCCGCTTCGCAAGCGCGGCATCCGCCTGACGCGGCAGCGCGAGCTGCTGTTCGAGATCATCAACAATTCCCACGATCACCTCAACGCTGACCAACTGTACGAACTCGCCAAGAAGCAGGATCCGAAGATCAATAGAGTCACCGTTTACCGCACTCTCAAGCTGCTCAAGACCGAAGGTCTGATTGACGAGCTCGATCTGATGCACTTCGATGGCGAGCAACACTACTACGAAACGCGTCTCAAACAGGAGCACGCTCACATCGTATGTTTGCGTTGCGGTTCCGTACAGGAATTCTTCGGCGATCCGCTCCAGCGTTTGCGGGAGCAGATCGAATCCGGTTTCGGTTTTCAGATTCTCGTAAACCGCACCGAGGTGGGCGGTTATTGCGCTGATTGCCAGAACACTTTTCCCACCCAAGAAACACTCGAAACCGGCCCTTCGCGCCGTAAAGTGCTCGGCTCAGGCCAAAGTGCCGGTTCCAAGAAATAGTGGGGCGAAACCCCCTCTCGGGTTCGGTGATGGCAACTGTGACTCCCCGCCCTCGCTCCCAGGCTCCGGCCGGTAAAGACACTTTGCAGCTAACTCTCGTGGACACCACCGGGGGCAAGAAGGTCCTCGATATCAACCGCAGCCCCTTCCGGATGGGTCGGCTCCCGGGGTGTGAAGTCACCCTGCAAGACAGCCGTATCTCCCGCAAACACGCGCAGATCCTTGTCGAGGATGGCAAGTACTTCGTCGAGGACTGCGGCAGCCGCCACGGCGTCTTCGTCAACAACGAGAAAGTCGAGCGCCAAGAATTGGCGGTAGGCGACCGTATCGAGTTCGGTGTTGAAGACTCCTATCACCTCATTGTGGGCGCCGAACCGGTGCCCGCTCTTCTGATCCAGAAAGTCGCCGAACTGCCCGCTGCCGGCCCCACAGGTGATCTTGGACGGCTCAGTGCCGTTCTGAATGTGGCCCGCGCTCTGCAGTCTTCCATGGCTCTGGAAGATATCTTGATAGCCGCCGTCGACGCGGCCCTGCTCGTTACCGATTGCGAGCGCGGCTTCCTCATGCTCAAGGGCAAGAAGGGCGAACTCGACGTGCGCGCGGCCCGCAACCGCGGCCATGAGAGCCTTTCTGGGGAGGAACTCCGTGTACCGAGCCGTGTGATCGATAAAGCTTTGCTCGGGCGCCGGGACCTGCTCTCCATGAGCTTCGATCCGCTGCAGGCCGAGGCTGGGGCGGAAGGCGCGGGGCACACCGTTCGAGCGCTCGAGTTGCGTCGCGTTGTCTGTGTCCCTCTTATAAAGATCCGCATGGGGCAGGAGCACGAGACGAGTCTACTCTCCCCGAAGGAGGACACCTTGGGGGTCCTCTACATGGACTCAAAGACCCAGGCCCTCGACCTCACGGCCGACAACCGCGAACTCCTGCAGACATTGGCGATCGAGATCTCAGCCGTTCTCGAGAACGCGCGACTTCTTGATGAAGAGCGAAAGAAAAAGGGCCTCGAGCAGCAATTGGCCATCGCCCGCGATATTCAGGTCTCCATGTTGCCCGCCGACCTGCCGAAGGAGGGCTGGCTCGTCGCCTCGGGCAGTAGCGAGCCGTGCTATCAGGTTGGCGGCGATTACTTCGACGTCACGCCCTATGAAGACACCCACTGGGGCGTCGTGCTGGCCGATGTCTCGGGCAAGGGCGTCTCCGCCGCGCTCCTTGCGTCGCTGATCCAGGGAGCTTTCTTCGCGGCCGTCAACCTGGAGGATCACCTTTCCGCGACGGTATCACGCATCAATCGCTACGTCTGCGAGCGCTCCCGCAGCGCCCGCTTCGCTACCGTCTTTTGCGGCTTAATCGGCCGTGATGGATCGACAAGCTGGATCAACGCCGGCCACTGCCCGGCGATGTTGGTGCGCCCCTCAGGGGAAGTTGAGCAGCTTAAGGCCAGCACCGTACCGCTCGGACTTTTCGTCGAGTCGGAGTTTCCCGTGCTCGATAGTCAACTCCGGGCGGGAGACAAACTCGTCGTTTACAGCGATGGCGTCTCCGAGGCGACCGACGGGGACAGTGAGCAGTTCGGTGAGGAGCGCTTGGAAGAAGTTCTCAAGGCAAACGCTTCTCTCAATGCCGACGAACTCTACACGACATTACGCCGCGAGCTAGCGGCGTTTACCTCAGGCGCGGAGCAGGACGACGACGTCACGCTGCTCGTGCTGGGCTATCAGGCCTAGCTGTCGGCTAACTCCTCTTCCCGAATAACCTTCTCATTCCCTGACTCAAACCACCCTTTTCCTCGATCACCTCGGGAGAAGGTTCGACCGGTTCCTCTTGCGCAATCTGCTTCGCAAGAGCGAAGTAGTCCCGCCCCAGCCTGGAATCTCGATTCACGAAACCCGAATCCCAGGCAGCGCGCTGAACCTCTTCGTAGTCGTTGCTGACTACAACGGAGACCGGGTGACCAAGAATCTCCTCGTACTGGCTCACCGTACGGTCTCCCGCAGTGAAGCGATTCAGTACGACTCTTCTGTTCTGATCGGCCACGCGGCGCGACTTCAGGTCGAGCAACCGCCGGCGAGCAAGGAACAACGACGGCGCCTCGGGCGTGCTCACAACGAACACCTGCGAGGCGCGCCGAACCACCATCTCGGTTGCATCGTTGACAACCTCCGGCAGGTCCACAATGACGGTGTCGTACAGCGGGGCGGCAAACGTCAGCAACCGTTGGTACTCCCACGGAGCAATCAGGGGGGTCTGCTTCCCTCTGGCCGTGAGCAGCCAATCCACACCGTTCGTCTGGTAGACCAAACGTTTCCAAATACGCTCCGACAATGTTTCGGATTCCCTCAATGCCTCCACCACGGTTTGCTTCGGCTCTACCTTGAGCGCGATACCCATATAGCCGGAGTGCAAATCGGCCTCAACCACTAACACTTTGCGTTTCCAGTAGTGCGCGAGTGCGGCGGCGCAGTTCATGGCCGTGAGTGTCGCCCCGTTTCCCCCCTTAGCGGGCAGGAAAGCGAAAATGTTGTTTCCGAGCTTCGCAGTTTTCGCCTCAATGGCGCGTACCACAGCGTCCTGGATCTGCTGGGGCTGAAAAGGCCGCGTTATGATCTCGCACAACTCTCGGGCGGGTGACGCGTCATCGACGCGGTCGGGCGCGTAGCCGACGACCGCCACATGCGGACTTGTCTCGCGGATTTCCTGCATCGTGACCAGTGACTCCAGGTTCTGGTCGATCTCAACCAGCATCACGTTCGGGTCCGTATGGTTGACGATTCGAAGCAAGCGGTCGAACGGCGGCAGCTCATAATGCGACCCGTAAACAGCGAAGTCCGCGCAACGGGTTGAGACGGTGTACAGCTCTTCGGCAAGTTCCTGGTCAGGTCCGAGAATGACGGCTCTTAGCACAGTTCACGGGTCTAAACGCCCGCCTCCAAGTTCCTTCAATCATAGCGCCCGGCGCCGACCGTTTGGCAACAAAAGCTCTCCGGGACTCCTGTCGACGAAAACCCTGTTCTCAAAGCGTCGACAAACAGGTTCAGCCCTCGGTTCCGCGGTCAGTGCCCTGGACGCCAAGGCTATTGCAACCATCGTCGCCGCCTTCGCTCCGCCGCCCGAACTTCCTTCTCATTCATCCCCAGGTGATGGGCCAACTCATGCCATAGCGTGTCGTAGATCACCTGCGGAATATCGCGATACGACGGAGCTGCCCGTTCAATGGGCCCCTGGAACAACGTGACGCGATCCGGCATGGCGAGCGTGTAGCCGATCCCACGCCGTGACAGCGGCACCCCCTGGTAGAGGCCTAGCAGGGTATGTCCCGGAGCTGCCCTCGCCGACTCGAGCTGCTCGGCCGAGGGCTCATCTTCGACGAAGATCGCGACGTTGGCGAAGCGGTCACGGAACTCGTCCGGGATCGTCTCCCAGGCTTCCTCGACAAGCAATTCGAATCGTTCGCGATCCATCACGGCGGTTGCCACGAACGGCTTATTGTAACGACCCGATGGGCTCTAATCGACCGCGTACGGTGGTTTTGGGCCACCACCAGGATTCATGGATGATAAGTTACATCGTGTGCCTTCAATGACTTGCCGGCTGGCCCTCGGCGTGCCACTATGCAGACGGTGGTTCTGGGTACCCAACGAACCCAACCAGCGGAAAGGGCGTCCTATGCGACTTCTCATCCTTAGCTGTTCCCTATTGTTCCTGCCGAGCTTGGCGCTTGCTCAATTCGGTGGCTTCGGGCAAACGAACGCCACAACGCCCACCTTCAATGGCTCGTCCTCGGGCGCGCAGCAGACGGCGAGACCCGCTCCACGCCTCGGAACCGGCCCCGGCATCGCTACGCCGCGCGGAGGCCAAGGCGGCCCGATCATCACGGCCCCTCCCGTCGTGATGGCGCCACGGCCACGGGTTCGCACTCGAAGGGGCAGCAGTCGCGGAGGCCGCCGGGGAAGCTGCCTTCTCCCCGAGGCCGACTCATCCATCGGAACAGCCGACACGAAGTAAGTTTGCGTTCCGCATTCGGGGCCCGCGATCGGTCAGCGAACGCTGACTGATGGATTGCCGCTTCAGCTATCCTGACGGCATGCTTTACCGATTTTTCCTGATCGGCCTTGTCATCATCATTCCCGCGACGGCCCAGGTATCCGACCAAGCCCGGCAGTTCCACGACGACGCCTTCGTCCTCGACGGACACGTTCACATCATCAACCGCCAGTTCTATATCGGAGGCGACATCGGTGAGCGCTACGCCGACGGCCAGGTTGACCTACCACGCATCCGTGAAGGTGGTGTTGACGCCTTCTTCTTCGTCATCTTCGTTTCGGAGCAATACTATCCGCCGCGCTTCGAAACCAAGCAGGCCCTGCGCCTTATCGATCTCGCTCACCGCCAAATCGAAAGAAACAGCGACAAGATCGAGCTGGCCCTCAGCGCTTCGGATATTGAAACCATCAACCGCCAAGGTAAGACGGCCGCGATTCTTGATCTTGAAGGCGGCTTCGACCTCGACGGCGACTTGGCCGTTTTGCGGAGCCTGTATCGGCTTGGATTGCGAGTCGTCCAACTTCCCGCGCACAACTGGGCCAACGAATTCGCCGACTCCTGCTGCGCCAAGCCGAAGTGGGGAGGCCTCAACGATCACGGTCGCACCGTTATCGGCGAAATGAACCGTCTCGGCATGGTCATCAACGTCTCACATTCATCCGATGAAACGCTTGAACAGGCGATCGAGGCCAGCAGCGACCCGGTCGTCGCCACGCATCACGGCCTGCGACATTTCAACGACATCCCGCGCGTCATGCCTGACCATCTGCTTAAGAAACTCGCGGCAAAGGGTGGCGTGATCGGCTTCCACATCGGACACTCGTTCCACTTCCCCGACTACCATGCTTGGCGAACCAAACGCGCCGGCAAAGCGTTCTGGGATACAACCGAGATTGGCCGCAAGGAAGCCGAGATGTCGATCTTCGAGCTGGATCGGGTGGCCGCGAAAGGCTACCCCTCCGTCGGCCCGGTCCCACCGGACGAAGTGCGCAAATCGGTCGATGACTGGCTCGGCGTAGTCGAATACGCCATCGACCTCGTCGGAGAAGATCACGTCGCCATCGGCAGCGACTTCGACGGCGGCCCGACACCGCCCCGCGAAATGGACGACATCAGCGACATGCCCGCCATCACCGAAGCTATGCTGCGCCGCGGCTGGTCGGAAGAACGCATGCGCAAGTTCCTCGGCGGCAATCTCCTGCGCGTCTTCCGGCTTGTGACCGACGAGTAACCGCCTACCAAGCCACCATCGCATCCTCGAACAACCGCGCCAAATCCTCCCGATCCGCCGGCCGAGGCGAAAGTTTCGTAACCCGGTGTTGAGGTAGCGTGCCCTCGACCAGGGCCGGAATATGCGAGCTGTCGTAGCCCAGGGCTCGTAGCCCGTTTGGGACTTTCAACCGCTGCATAAAAGAGGTGATCGTGTCGGCGAGAATATTCCCGGCGTCTTCTGGATTCGCTCTTGATACGTCAGCCCCAAGAGCCTCTGCCGCCCGCAAGTGCCTCTCCGGGTTCGCCGAAGCAGTGAACCGAAAGACAGCCGGCGCATTTAGAATCACCGAGACCCCATGCGGCACCAAGGAATGCTCCACTTGATAGCCCGGCGGCCGATAATCCTTCACCATCCCTGACACCGGATACGACATACCATGCGGCAAATGCACGCCCGCGTTCCCGAACCCCACGCCCGCATACGCCGCCGCCAGTAGCATCATCCCGCGCGCTTCGTCGTCGCTGGTATCCTCGACCGCGCGTGGTAGATAATCGCGCACCATCCGCAGCGCCTCGAGCGACCAAACATCGCTGATCGGATTCGAGCCCTGATACGCCGGGCGTACCAGCGGACGCTCGGGCCGCGGCCGTTCCGTGTAGGGCATCGCTGTATACGACTCGATCGCGTGACTGAGCACGTCAAGCCCCGTCGATGCCGCCACCTCCGACGGCAAAGTCCGTGTGTTCTCGGGATCAAGAATCCCCAGGGTCGGCTTCAGCATCCGATGCGCGATCCCAGTCTTGGCATGCATCTCTTCGTAGTCGAAGATCGCGACGCCCGTTGTCTCGCTTCCCGTCCCTGCCGTAGTCGGCACCGCGAACAGCGGCTTCAGCGGACCCGGCACTGGAAGCCCTTTGCCAATTGGCGGGTTCACGTAGTCCAGGAAATCGGCCGGAGGATACGTTGAGTAAAGGTTTGCCGCCTTGGCGGTATCCATCACGGAGCCGCCGCCCACCGCCACAAACGCCTCGAACCGCTTCGCTGAGGCAACCTCGATCGCATCTCGAAAAGATGCATCAGTCGGTTCCACCCGCACTCGATCAAACAATGTGTACGAAATGCCATTCGCCTGCAGCGATTCACGCACCGCCACAACCGGCGGCAATTCCGTCAAATTGGGGTCTGTCAACAGCAGCACCGAACCAATCTTGCGATCCGCCAGATCCATGCCGATCTCGCGGGTAACTCCGCTCCCATAACGCAAGTTGGATGTCGCCAACTCGACTGCGTACTCTCTGTCCATTCGCAACCTTCCTGCCGCCTAGCTCAGCCTTTGCCTGAATCCCGGGGGCCATTTTAGCCCAGTTGGCGTCGAGAGTGTGCGGAGAGCATTTCCCTCACCCCCCGCGATCTTTTGTCGCGTGTAGCGTGAATCAGATTTGTGCAAAAATGTTCTAGCGGGGCAATGAGACCAACTGACCTACAGCTCAAGCTCGCTTTGCCGGCTCCCCGCAGGGCCGACCTGCTCGCGATGATCCGCGATCGACTCGTTGGCTACGAGGTGCGACAGGCAGCGCGGGAAGCGAAGAGGCAAGCAACAGCCAAGCGGCGAGCCTTGCGCGCCCAGGGACTGCTCGATCGTCACCCGGATCGCCAACTTCCGATCCCAGGCCTTGAAGCGCGGGATATGCCGGAGCACCGCTAACTAGCCGGCGCGGCGGACTCTTTTATTCGTGGAACGACTTTCTTGCCGCGATTGGTTCGTGCGGGCGGCGCCTCGATTTTTCAAACTCTGTTGCAGGGCCTCCATCAAATCGATGACAGGGGCGAGTTTGGGGACATCGGTAGCCGTGGCTTCCTTGCCTTCGCGCTTAGCGTCAATGAGTTCATGTAGACGCTGCTGGTAGGAGTCGGCGTATTTCTTGGGCTCGAAGGGGGCGACTAGGGAATCGATCAGTTGGCGGGCAAGTTCGACTTCCTGTGGGCGGACTTCGATGTCCGTATCCTGCCCGTAGCCGTCGACCTGCCGGATCTCGTTCGCGTAGTACATCGTGTGCAGCGCAAGCCCTTTGTTGTGCGGCCGGACAACGACGGTATACTCGCGCTGGTGCATGGCGAGCTTGGCAAGCGCCGCGTAGCCGGCATCCGCCATCGTCGCGACGAGCAGATGGTAAGCTTTGCGGCCGGCGTCCTCGGGCATCAGGTAGTACGAGCTCTCGAAAAAAATCGGGTCGATTTCATCGAGTTGCACGAATTCGATGATCTCCATTCCAGACGCTGACTGGGGCTGGACGCTCTTGATCTCTTGGTCCTCGACGAGGATGTACTGCTCTTTGGCGTCCTGGTAGCCTTTGACGAGTTCGGAGCGCTCGACTTTGGTTTCGCAGGCGGGGCAGTGAAGTTGTTGGCGAACGCGAGTGTGGCATTCTTTGTGGAGCTGGTTGAAGCTGATTCGTTCGCCGCGGGCAGCCGTGTGGAGACGCACGGGAATCGAGATGAGACCAAAGGTGATGTAGCCCTTCCAGACGGTAGCAGCCATAACCGAGAATCCAACTTCACTAGATGCTAGCGGTGCGGGGCAAAGTGCGCAAGCGAAGTCTTGTCTCATGCAAGATGAGCCTGAAGGAGGAGTTAGTTTCTCACACAAGATGAGCCTGAAGGGTGGGGGAGTGAGCATGCTGGGGATTGACCATCCACATGCAAGACGGCAAGACGCTGAGCCTGGAGCAGATACGGCAGTTTCTGGAGGCCAGCGATGAAATACGATTCAAGGGCAAAGGGCGTGCCGAGATCTACGCCTGGGTGGCGCAAACGCTGTGCCGGCAGCGCTACAGCGGGCAAGACCGAGCCGCCAAAGGACTGCTGCGGCAATATCTGGCCAAGATGACGGGACTGAGCCGGGCGCAGGTCACCCGACTGATCCGCCAATATCGGCAGAGGGGTGAGCTGGTACCTGCCCGCTATCGGCGGCATCGCTTTGCCGGCAAGTACACGGCGGCCGATATCGAGCGGCTGGCGGCCGTCGATGAAGCACACGAAACCCTCAGCGGCCCGGCCACGCGCAAGATCCTGCAGCGGGAATATCACAAGTACCAGCAGAGTGAATATGAGCGGTTGGCGGAGATCTCGGTGGCCCACATCTATCGACTGCGGCGGCACAGGGTGTACCGCCAGCGGCGGCTGCATTTCACCAAGACTCGGCCCAGCGCGGTGTCGATCGGCGAGCGGCGGCGGCCCAACCCGCGGGGCCAACCCGGCTACCTGCGAGTGGATACGGTACATCAAGGAGATCGCGACGGCGTGAAGGGCGTCTATCACATCAACGCGGTGGATGAAGTGACCCAGTGGCAAGTGGTCGGCGCCACGGCGGCCATTAGCGAAGCCTGGCTGGAGCCGTTGCTCAAGGCCATGCTGGAGCAGTTCCCCTTTCGCCTGCGCGGCTTCCATTCCGACAACGGCAGCGAGTTCCTCAACGGCACGGTGGAAAAATTACTGAACAAGCTGCTGATCGAACAGACCAAGTCGCGGCCGAGGCACACCAACGACAACGGCTTGGTGGAATCGAAAAACGGCGCCGTGATCCGCAAGCACATGGGGCATACGCACATCGCGGCGCCGCACGCGGCGCGCATCCAGCGCTTCTATCAACAGCACTTCAATCCCTATTTGAACTTCCACCGGCCCTGCGGACAACCCGAACTGCTGACCGACGCCAAAGGCAAGCAGAAGCGCGTGTATCGCCACTATCAGACCCCTTGGGAAACCTTCCAGAAGTTGCCGCGGGCCGCCGACTATCTCAAGCCCGGGCAGGCGATCAAGGCCCTCGACCGTATTGCTCAGGCCGAAAGCGACACTGCGGCGGCGCGGCGGATGCAACAAGCCAAGAGCAAGCTGTTTGCGAGTTTCGCATCCGCGAACCTGCCGCGCCGCGCGACGGGAGAAGGGCTGCGGAAATGACGGGCGATGGGAAACGAGGAAAACCAAAAACCGGTTTCCCTCGTTTCCCAACGCCCTTGGAAATCGCTCCGCGATTCCCACATTCCCACAGCCCCGACGACGATTCTCTCCCCTTCTTAACCAATCCCAGAAAGGAGCCCAGCGACTCAGTGCTCCCCTGCTTCTCCAGGCTCATCCTTCGATGAGAAAATGCTGCGACGCGACCGAGGAAAGGCTACCATCTAGACCTGCCCGTTACTACGACCGACCGAACTCATGCCGAATCTGCTCGAAGCCAGCTACCTTGAGGACGCCACTCGCGAATTCCGCCGTCTCAAGAAACTCGCGGATGACGCGATGGCACAAGTCGCCGACCCGGATTTCTTCCGTGCGCTTGACCCCGAGTCGAACTCGATCGCCCTGATCGTCAAACACATCGCCGGCAACCTCCGCTCCCGCTGGACCGACTTCCTCACGACAGACGGCGAGAAACCCGCTCGCCACCGGGATCAGGAGTTCAAGGCAACCGACACGGAAACCCGTGAAGCTCTGACTGAACGATGGGAGCGAGGCTGGAGCCTGGTCTTCGATACGATGGAAAGCCTTACCCCGGCTGATCTCGAGACGACGGTTCTCATCCGGGCCGAACGACACACGGTCTTCAAAGCCATCCAAAGGCAGCTCACTCACACTGCCTACCATGTCGGTCAGATCGTCTTCCTTGCCAAGCATTGCCGGTCGAGCGGTTGGCAAGCGTTGAGCATCCCGCGAGGGAAGACCGAGGAGTTCAATGCCCGGATGCGCGAGAGATTTGGGGAGGAGAAAGACTTCAAGTAGCTCAACCGCCGAGCGAGACCGCCCACGCGAGATCGAAACCTAGGAACCAGGACGCTTCCACGATTCCGGCCAATCTTCCAGGTCTCCAATCAGAGCACGATCCACAAACAGCGTATACAGCGGCTCAGCCGGAAAATCGTTCACTCGAACCGACCACAGTACCGCCCCCACTCTCGATTGGTAGGGGTATTCGGCGTCGTCCGTAGTCACCCATTCGACACGCGTCCGAATGCATGCGTCCAAGGAAACGGCAGATTTAGTTCCATCACCAGGTCTAAACCCACCGCCTTTCAGGCGGTCAGCTTCGAGCGGGTCTGGATGACAATAGGGAGATGGGCGAATATCGGCGAGGGGCGCATGCAGTCTACGACATCAAGTATCACTTGGTCTGGATCACGAAATATCGCTACAAAGTCTTGCGGGGCAGGGTGGCGGAGCGGACACGGGATCTGATCCGGCAGAGCTGTCAAGCGCGAGAAGTGGTGGTGATTCGGGGCGCTGTGTCGCCGGATCATGTGCATGTATTGGTATCGGCACCGCCACAGTTGGCGCCGTCGAAGCTGGTGCAGTATGTGAAAGGCAGGTCGTCGCGACGGCTGCAAGATGAGTTTGGGGAATTGCGGAAGCGATACTGGGGGCAATACCTGTGGGCGCGGGGATATTTCTGCGCGACGGTGGGCGCAGTGGACGAGGAAACGATTAAGAATTACATTGAGAGGCAGCAATGGGACGAAGACGACCAGGGCTTCAAGATCACAACGCCCACCAAGCCTTGAGCCGGCTCTGAGCCGGGGCTTCTTCAGGCGGCTTCAGCCGCAAGCCGACTTTCAGTCGTAAATGAACCCACCGCCTTTCAGGCGGTGGTTGTTTAGTCCCAGTTTCCATCAACGACTTCTCTATAGGCATAATAACACCGCCTCAGCGGTCGGCCCGACAACTCATCGGTCGACAGAACAAACCCAGGCCTTTAGGGAGCGAACCGGCGCGATGACCAGAAACAACGCCATGCTCGGAACTTGAATCAGGCGAGGATTGCCCTTTGTTGCGATGGTATCAATGACCCGTATGGAATTCACACATCCACGGCCACGGGGTCGCCGGAAGCGGATGACTTTAAGTGCTTTAGAATATTCTCTGGGGTTGTGACCGCTGGTATTCGCCAGCAACGCCGTGCGCGATCCTCGGCCGAGAGTCCGTCTCTCATCCATTCCACATCTTTCTCAGCAATTTGCGAGATCTGCTCGATATAGAGCCGCCGGATCTCCTTGTTGTCCATGTCTTGAGGGATACCGTGAAAGAGCCTATCATCCCTAACCTGACGCCGCAAAGACCACACGGTTCCCTCTGCAGTGCGTACCTTTTCCCCAGCTACTCGTTAAGTTCGCACCTAATCCGACACCTCCGAGAGCCGCCGCTCCAAATACCGCCGCTCGGCCTGGTTCGTCACTAAGCGCAACGCCGTGCGATAAGCTTCCGCCGCCTGATCGTTCCGTCCCAGCCGGCGAAGCAGATCCGCACGCGCCGCGTGATAAAGGTGATAGCGATCCAGTTCACCCGAGCCGCCCAGCCCATCCATCAGAGCCAAGCCCTGCTCGCAGCCCTCGGCCATCGCAACCGCGGCCGCACGGTTCAACGCGATCACCGCCGAAGGCTGAATCCTTTGCAATGCGCCATAAAGATCCGCGATACGGGCCCAGTTCGTTTCATCCGGTGTCGCCGCCCGGGCATGCTCGGCCGCGATGGCGGCTTGCAACAAGTAGGGACCCGGATCCACGATTTGACCCAACCCCTCCAACAGACGCTTTGCTTCCGCGATCTGCCCGTGGTCCCACTTACCACGATCCTGTTCTTCCAAGACAACGAGGTCGCCCTGAGCATTGAGCCGCGCCGCCCGTCGGGAGTCTTGCAGCAACATCAACGCCAGTAGCCCGGCCACATCCCACTGCTCAGGCATGAGCTCGTACAGCAGCCTCACCAGCCGAATCGCTTCCGAAGCCAAATCCCGCCTCACGAGAGCGTCGCCGGAAGTCGCCGAATACCCTTCGTTGAAGATCAAATAGAGAACCGAAAGTACTGCCTCCAACCTCTCCGGCAACTGATCGACCGCGGGTACGCGGTAAGGGATCCTAGCTTCCCGGATCTTTCCCTTGGCGCGCACGAGCCGCTGTGCTAGCGTCGCCTCGGGAACCAGGAAGGCCCGGGCTATCTCCGGCGTAGCCAGCCCTCCAAGCGTCCGGAGCGTGAGGACGACTTGGGCATCAAGCCGAAGCGCCGGATGGCAGCAGGTGAAAATCAGGGGCAAGCGGTCGTCCTGAAATGGCGAATCTTCCTCCATCTCATCGTGTGGGGCGGGGGCGCTCTCCTCAGTCGACTGATATTGATCCCGTGTCTGCTTTCGCCGCAGACGGTCGATTGCCTTGCGCTTCGCTGTCGTGGTGATCCAGGCCGCTGGTCTGCGTGGAACTCCGTTGGCCGCCCAATGCTTGAGAGCAGACACCATGGCGTCCTGCATGGCTTCCTCAGCGATATCGAAATCCCCGAACTGCCGAATCAGACCCGCGATGATGATCCCCGACTCTTGCCGGAAAGTCGCCTCCACTGTCGTTTGACCATCGTCCGACATCTCAACTAACAAGGTAGCTGAGAAGGGGGACTAAGGGGTTTGAGCTCCGGCCCGCTACTTCAAAGCCGAGACTAACCACTTCTGTACGGGCCGCACCTCGCGGAAACATTCCACGCAGTAATCCACCGCGTCGGGGGCAAAAAGCTCGTCCGGCAGGGGGCGTCGGGTCCCCACATCAAGACCTGTGTGCTTGAGCAGCTCGCCGCGAGGATGCTCCGCGTCAAACCCGCGAGGAACCCGCTTGTAATGCTTTCCGCCGACTCGATCGAAACCTGCCTCGGCTGCTTGAGCGATAGCTTTTGTGAGTGCTTTGCCGGTGCCCGGATTCGCGGTCGCGCCACGATATTGCTCAAGTTGCCTTGGCGAGAACCCACAAAGGCCGGCGCCGATGCAAAGCGATTCAGAGTCGATCTGCATCAGGAACGAGGGCCGGGCCCTGTCGAACTCGGGACCTTCGGGAAAGATCATCGCCAAATTCGTCTTGTAGGGGCGTTTGTCCTTCGAGAAGCGGACGTCGCGGTTGATGCGCATGATGGAGCCATTGACGCGCGGCTCCGCGTGAATATCCTTTGATATCCCTTGAAGCTTCGCACCCATTGCCGCTACGAACTGTTTGGCCGGCTCCATCAAAAGTCCTTGATACTCCTTGCGATGCTGGTCGAGCCAGGACTTTTCGTTGTTGGCGTCCAAGTCCTGGAAGAATGAAATCAAGTCGCGGGAGAAGCCCGCGAAAGTCGTCTGTTTCGCCACTGATGTTGAACCTCCCTTCGGCGGGGGCGAACGCGCCCCCGCCAGATTCTACCGCTGAGTCAGTTCCGTCTAGCCTTCGAATTCCCACACAGGACGCACTTCGACGGACCCGAAAGGCGCGTTCGGGGCCTTCGACGCCCACTTGACCGCTTCGTCCAGATCCTTGCAGTCGAGAATGTAGAAACCGCCGAGCTGTTCCTTGGTCTCGGCGAAAGGGCCGTCCGTCGCGAGGACCTTTCCATCCCGCACCCATGCCGTCTTGGCCGTCGCGGTCGGCTGTAGAGCCTCACCCGCCAGCTTGACGCCCTTCTCATTCAGTTCGGCCGAATAAGCCATCCAGGCTGCAAATATCTCTTTCTGTTCCTCGGGCGTCCGCTTGGCGTTATCGGCCTCCACGTCATAAATCAACAACATATATCGCATGGTGAGTTACTCTCCTTGATCGATCTTCCTTATGAATGAGTCTGCCGGATGGCCCTCGGTCAAGACGCGCTGAACTCCAGAATCGGCCGCACCTCGATTGCGCTCGAAGGGTTGCGATGAATCTCACCGACCTCGGCGGCGAGACGCAGGGCCACTTCTTCGTTCGCGCAATCAACGATGTAGTACCCGCCCAACTGTTCCTTGGTTTCGGCGAAAGGACCGTCGGTGAGAATCGTCTTGCCGTTCCGCACTCGGACAGTTGTCGAAGTTGAGGTGGGATGCAGGGGCTCGCCTGCCTCCATCACCCCCTGACGTTTCCATTCGGAGGAATGAGTGAAGCAGCGCGCAAACATTTCATCACGTTCGGCGGTGCTCTTCTTGGCTTCGACTTCCTCGTCCAGGTAAACAATCAGCATGAACCGCATCGTCAACGCTCCTTGGTCCGCATTTCTCACCACCTGATGAGAAATGGGGACCTGGTCTTTGCTCCGGTCCGTCGTGTTCACGCTTTTGAGTGAAGACTCCCACGAGGAAATCCCCCGCATCGTATCGAACCGTGGCCCATTGCAGCATACTCAGGTCGAGAACCCAGCCAGGAACAGTGTCCTGTTTTTTGGCTCTCTACATGGACGACGGGCGACCCTGCCTGGAATCGACAGTCGTTAAGAGATTTTTCGGCTGTTTGACCACAGCGTGCGCAAACCGAGGGTCCAGGCGGCGGCCGGCAGGAGCATCGCCAAGCCGACGCCGAGGGCGGCTGTGCGGGCGGCGATGGCGTGGTCGATGGCCCAGCCGCAACTGTAACTCGCGACGGACGCTGTGATCATGAACAGCGCCAAGTCCGCCGCGAACACGCGGCCTCGAAACCGGTCGTCGGTATTGAAGTGCAGCAGAGTCGTGGAGAAAACCCAAACCAGTGAGCCGCCGGCATGGGCGACGACCATGGTGAGCGCCGCCGCGCCAAGCGTGTACGCCTGGCTGAAAGCGATGTAGGAGAGGGCCGCGGCGAGATACCCGACGAGAACACCGTAGCGCATGCGGCTGTGGCTATTCTTCACGAGAGGGCCGGCAATGAGGGGTCCGATCAGCGAACCGATGCCTTGAAATACGAGCAGCAAACTCATGCCAAGCGCTGTTTGGCCGCCCACCGCAAACTCGCGGCTGCCAATGACGCTAACGAGGACGAGGCGCGCGCCCAAAATGCCGAGCCCGAACTTCAGAGTGAGGAGCGACGCGAGTTTTAGGTCGCGGAAAACGTACCGCAGGCCTTCGACGATGGGTCCGAAGCCCAGAATCTCGTTCCAGCGAAGCCGGACGCCCGGTTCGATATGAGTTTCGCGAACGGACATCCGGTAGATGCACCAGGCCGAAAGCAAGAACGAGCTGGAGTTGAGCAGGAAGACCGACTGCCGCCCGAGGTAGGCAACGGCGAAGCCCCCCAGGGCCGCGCCGGCAGTGACTGTAACGGACCAAGTGGTAGCGGCGACGGCGTTGGCGGCCGGGATGTCTTTGCGTTCAACGACATTGGGGAGCACCGCGTTGCGGGCGGATTCGAAGAAAGCAGCGGTAGAGACTTCGCAGGCCAGCAGTAAGTAGAGAAACCAGATCTGCTCGCGGGTCTCGACGAAGAGCATGCCAAGGACGACGACGGAGCGCACCAGATCGGTGATGAGCATCACGCGACGGCGGCTGACGCGATCGTTGACGGCGCCCGCCGTCGGACCGGCGATGAACATCGGCAGAATCTGAAGCACCGCCGCCAGCGCAACGGTCTGGGCCGAACCCGTGAGCCTCAGTAAGAGGTCGTAGATCGCGACTGAATAGAACCAGTCGCCCGTACCGCTAATGAGTTGCGCAAGCCAGAGCCGACGGAAGCTGACGTTGCGGCGCAGCAGCTGGTAGTAGCCGGGTAGAGTGATGCTGGTGTCGTCGTTCACCTCGGGGTCCGGTTTGGGTGTCGTGGAGGCGCATCCCGCGAGAAAGCATGCTGACTAGCCACGATAGAGGCCGGTTCGCTCCCGCACCAAGTCCATTGTTGCTTCAGCTATCGGGGTAACCCGTTCCGCCCCCTCTTTGAGAATGCCTCGGATGACGGCACGGTCAGCCGTCAACTCCTCGTACTTCTTCTGGATCGGCTCCAGATGGGACACCACCATCTCAGCGACGGTTTTCTTCAAGTCACCGTATCGCATAGCGGCGAACTTCTCTTTCATCTCGGCGTTCGTTGCTTCGGAGAAAGCCTGATAGATGTTGAGCAGGTTGTGGACGCCGGCGCCGGGATCATTGAAATCAACGCTGGGTTTGGAATCGGTGACGGCTCGGGCGATGAGCTTTCGGATGCGGTTCGGCGGATCGAGCATGCCGACCGCGTGGTTAACCCCTGGAGCGGATTTACTCATCTTTTCAGTGGGCTCGTCGAGGCCCATGACGCGCGCGCCTACGACTGGCAACTTTGTTTCCGGGACGACAAAGGTCTCTCCGTAGAGCGTGTTGAAACGCTGCGAGATGTCGCGGGCCAGCTCGAGGTGCTGGGCTTGGTCTTCTCCGACCGGCACGATAGCGGCTTGATACAGCAGGATGTCGGCGGCCATCAACGCCGGGTAGCAGAGAAGGCCCGTGCCAACGGATTCCTGCCGGCCTGACTTGGCTTTGAACTGGGTCATGCGGTTGAGCCAGCCGAAGGGTGTGATGCAGGTGAAGACCCAGGCCAGTTCGACGTGCGCGGGGACAGTGGACTGGACGAAGATGGCCGAGTGCTTGGGATCGATGCCCGCAGCGATGTAGAGGGCCGCCACGTCCTCAGTCTTACGCTGGAGCTCGCTGGGTTCTTGATAGACAGTGATTGCGTGCTGGTCGACGATGCAGAAGACGGGCTCGTAGTCATACTGCATCCGCGACCAGGTTTTCAGAGCGCCGAGGTAGTTGCCGATATGCAAATTGCCGGTCGGCTGCATCCCCGAAAAGATTCGCTTCTTCATGAGAGGGTTTGGTACGGAAGCGGTGCGGAGAAACCCACATTCTAATGGGCGGGTGTCGATGCCCACAAGCGGCGGACCCTTCGATGCCCTTCCGAGACGGGGGCTCCATCCGTGGAACAGCTCGCCGCTCCTGTGCGGTGGGGCGTTTCGAAGACGATGTTATAGTCTAGCCAGGATTGGCACTCTGCCCGCGGGGTGGAGTTGCCGGGGCGCGCATTCGATGGATTTCGACCAGTTACACGCTTTTCTAGAGATTGTGCGCCTGAAGAGCTTTTCGAAGGCGGCGCGGTCCTGCTTCCGGACCCAGCCGGCGATTAGCGCCCAGATCCGGCAGATGGAACAGGACCTGGACACGCAGCTCTTCGAGCGTTTCGGGAACCGTATCTCCCTGACCGCGGCGGGAAAGATCTTCGCGGGCTACGCCGAGAAGATCCTCGACACAAAGCGGGAAGCCTTTGACACGGTGCGCGAGTTGGAGCGGGTTCCGCGGGGCGAAGTAATGATCGCGGCGAACGAGGCGACCTGCGTGAACGTCCTGCCGCGGGTGTTCTCGACCTACAAGTCGCAGTTTCCGAATGTGCGGTTGCAGATCATCCGCTCTTACGGATCGACCATCGTGGATGCGGTGCTCGATAATTCGGTGGATTTCGGGATCACACACCTTCCGGTCCGCGAGCGGCGGCTCAAGACGGCCCAGATCCATACCGATGAGATTCGTCTGTTGGCGCCACCGTCGCACCCCCTAGCCGAATGCGAAAGTGTATCGGCGGAGCAAATCGTCAAGTTTCCGCTCTTGCTGCCGAAGCGGGGCCGTACTCGAACCCGAATCAACGAGTACCTCGACCTGTATGAAGATGAGATGGACGTCTCGATGGAGCTGGAGTCGAGCGAGATGATTAAGCAATTCATCATCGCCGGCTTGGGCATCGGCTTCATGGCGGTGACGAACGCGAAATCGGAAGTGGGGAGAGGAGCTCTGGTGGCGGTCCCACTGGCTCCGCTGCCGATGATCCGCACGCTGGGATTGATCTACCGAAATGACAAGGCGTTCTCGCGGGCGGCGCTTGGCTTCATTCAAATCGTGGCGGAGTTTGCCGGCGGGAAAATGGCGCTCGAAGAAACTGCATCGCGAGGCCCCCGCAAGGCGACGAGAGCCTCATGAAGTGGGTCCTGAAAACGTCGGCCGTTCACGTTGCGAAGGAGCGGGGAGAAGCAACGTTTCGCTCGATGCATGAGGTTCCGGCGGATCTAAAGCGCGAGATCAAGAAGGCGTTGGAAGGACCGAAGAGTCAGACAATATACATCGCCAATCAGGCCGCCTACGAGCGACTGGAAAGCCGACGGGAACCGTCACGCGGAAAAACTCTTGTTTGGGCGGGTTTGGGGGCTGCCCTCACGGCCGCCGCGCTGACCTGGGTTGTACTTAGCCTATTCGATAGACCGTGAGTCCCGAGAGGAGCTTCGGATAGAAGTCGGTCGACTTCTGGGGCATGACTCCGCCCGCGAATGAGATCCGACCGACCTTCTGGACGTCGACCGGGCGAAGAAGGAACGCGACATCGGCGGTGCCGGAGCGGACCTCGCCGACAGCCGCCTCGAAGCCTCGGACGTAGCTAATGTTCTTGAGTTCACGGACATCTTCCTCAGAGATGCCGAGCGTTTCCGCTAAGAGCAGCTTATGAAGTACGACGACGTCGAGGCTGCGCTCTTCGGGAGTCGCATCGGCCAAGGCGGCGTCGAGGGCATCGGGACGAGCTCGCAACAGGTAATTCTTGGCCGCCCCTTGCAGGCTCACTCCGATGGCCGATTGGCCGGGGGGTGAGGAGTCGAGCCGCTGTTGGAGTTCCTCGGGCGTTGCGCAGGCCTCGGTTTCGAACCACTGGCCGGCTTTCTGACGGAAGGCCTCGGCGGGGAAACCGTCAAGGCCGGTCAGCACGCGGTGGGTCGCGAGAACCACCAAGCCGTCGGCTCGCATGTTGACGAAGGTCATCATGACGCGGCCGGCGCCGGGAACGCCGGCATTCTCTTGGGCGTAGGCTAGCGAAGTTTCATAGCGGTGATGACCGTCGGCGATGAGGATACTCTTGTCGCTCAAGGCGGCCTGGATTCGAGTCGTCGTGGCGGGGTCATCGATCTTCCAAACGCGGTGCCGGACATCGAAGTGGTCGGTGACATCAATGAGCGGGGGCGCTTGCGCGGCCTCGTCGAGGTGAGCTTCGACGGAGCGCGCCGGGTCGTCATACAACATGAATAGCTGCCCGAAGTGGGCCTTGGTGTGGCGTGTGAGCTGAAGGCGGTCGAGCTTCGGGCCGGAGTGCGTCAGTTCATGTCCGAAGACGACTTTCCTTTCGTACGGCAGGGCCTCGGTGAGGCCGATGAATCCCTGGCGAACGAGCTTCTCACCTGTCTCGGGGTGGTCGAATTCTTGGAAGTACGGATAGAAAGCCGGGGCGGCGTCTTGAGCGAGAATCCCATCACGAATCCAGGCTTCCATGTCGGCCGCGGCGCGGGTGTAGACGTTGTTGCTTTCGTTGTCGCCGGGCTCGGGAAGGCCTTTCGTCAAGCGGACGAAGTTGTAGGGGCTCGCATGGTAATACCTCCGCTGCAAGTCGGGTGGAATCTTGTCGTACGGTTGGGTGACAAGATCGCCGATCAGGCCTGCCCTCTCCGCGTAGCGCAACGCTCGGAAGGGATAGACATTCGCCATAAGAAACTCCAGGGACCGCTAGGCGGCGTTCTTCCGAAAAGCACCTAGCCGAAACTCGAATGGGCTACTGATGGGTGAGGGGAAATGGCGGGAGCGACGGGACTCGAACCCGCGGCCTCCGGCGTGACAGGCCGGCGTTCTAACCAACTGAACTACGCCCCCGTGAGGACAACAACAAGTGCTTGGTGGAAGCGCTGAGCCTCCAACAGATTTGATGCTAGCACGGGGGTGAAGGGGGTGCAATCGAGACCATTGTTTCACTTGAAGCCTCGGAGAAGAGGCGGATTCCCATTCTCTCTCTCCATGTTGTTGCAGGTGCCGACATGTGGGGCGAAGGCGGCGAGAGGCTTCCAGGCCTCGCCTTGTTTCTGCTCGACCCAATAGACGCCGTTGGCCGCGTCGCCTCGAAGACGCCGGAGGTCTGGGACTTCCGCGGGGTCGAACGGAATGTCAGGCTCGTCGCTTGCCAGCTCGCGGATGCTCCAGGAACTGGCGGCCGTCATCGTCTCGTAGAGTTCGAAAGGATCGACGTCGGTGTTGGCCCGCTCGATGACCAGGAAGCCGTGGGTTTCCGTGTCGAAATCCAGTTCGAGTATGATTCCGTTTCGATCGTCTCGTTCCCAGACGTCGTAGCGGGACCAACGCTCGCCGCCGTTGCGGGTGGTTAGTAGGAACGGGATGGGAGAGGTGTCGGCTTCCCATTGCTGTCCACTGATCCAACCACGTTCCGAGCCGACGGAGCGGAAGATCTCGAGACTACCGCCGGAGATGCGCTTGGT
The DNA here is from genome assembly GCA_965206655.1 of Bryobacterales bacterium. Taxonomy (GTDB): domain Bacteria; phylum Acidobacteriota; class Terriglobia; order Bryobacterales; family UBA6623; genus JAPPLB01. The sequence goes on from CBDBKC010000037.1 coordinate 381,658, forward strand.
GGGTTCGGACCATGTCGTCCCGCCATCGTCGCTAGCGAGCAAGACCGAAGACACTGTACCGGCGGAGGAGTGGACGTTTCCCATGATGAAGATCCGGTCGCCGAGACTGCCGATCGCCACAAGTTCCAGGATAAGGATGCAGGGTGTGACGTCGTTGCACACCAGGCCGGCGCGCAAGAGGTGATCCTCACGGCATTCGAGCGGCAAGACGAGCGGTTCGCCGCGAAAGGTGAGCGTTGGTTGGGAGGCTTCCTCCGAAGGGTTTTGGCCGAAGGAAGGGAGGGTAGCGGAGAGGAGCCAAATGGTGAGAATGCAAAAGCTCGGCCGAGGTGTCATGGCTGCCTTAGCAGGGTAGCGGAAATGGCGGGGATCGCGACGTCTTGAGAGAGGGGGGCCGGCGCCGGTCCAGCACGTAGGATGCCTTGCGCGGGGATATTTCGGATGGTTCGTTACACTTAGGAAGACTTTTTTGGCGGGTTGCCCCGGATGTTCGGAGACATGCTGACACCTGCGATTCTGGCCGCTGCGCGGGCCATCGCGGAGATCCTCGTTCTCACGTACTTGCTGTACCAATTGCTGCTCGTGATCAGGGGGACGCGCGCGGCGCCGGTGTTTCTCGGGATGGTAATCGTAGCAGCGCTCTACCAGGTGTCGGGGTGGCTGGGGTTCGAAGCGATTCGTTGGCTGATCGAGAGCGTGCTGCCGTACGCGGCGCTCGCGATCGTCGTAATTTTTCAAGCTGAAATCCGCCGCACCCTGCGGCAGCTTGCTCTCAATCTGCTCCCGCGCGGGCGCGCTAAACCGGTTGCGCGCTTCGAGTATGAGGATGTAGTGTTCGCCGTGGCGCAGCTCGCCGAGGAGAAGGTGGGAGCCCTATTCGTTCTGGAGCGTGAGACCGGACTAAGGACATTTGTCCAAAGCGGCATCGTCTTAGATGCGGAATTGACTTCCGATCTTTTGATCACAATCTTTCAGCGTCAGGCGCCATTGCACGATGGAGCGGTGATCATCCGCCGGGGCCGAGTGGCGGCCGCGGCGTGCTTCCTCCCGCTGACAACAAGCCCGGAACTTGCGCGCTCACTCGGCACGCGGCACCGCGCGGCCATCGGCATTACGGAGGAAAGTGACTGCATGGCGATCGTTGTATCCGAAACGACCGGCCGGATCTTGATCGCCTTGGGCGGCAACATCGATCAGGACGTATCGCTTGATCGGTTACGCCTGCAAATGATTCAGCACTTGGGACCGGTCGTGACAGCGCCCAGCGGGACACCCGTTCCGCTGGGCGACAGGCGCACGAAAGAGGCCGATGCGGAGAATGTCTCGGAAATGCCGGAAACCAACCCATCCGCGTCCTCGGGAAGCTAGCGAAAGAAGCGATGCGAAAGATTCGCAATGCGCTACAGCCGAACTTCTGGCTCAAGGTAGCGGCCCTTGCCGTTGCCGTTACGATTTGGACGTTCTCGGTGACGCGGCCGAAGATCGAGCGAGTCCTGGAGGCTGAGCTTCAGTACGTCAACGTGCCGGAGGGGCTTGAAATCGATCCTGACCAGGCGCATCGCGTGACAGTCGTGATTCGTGGAGCCGGCCGGAAGCTTGATGAACTTAGCAGTAGCGCGGTCAACGCTGAAGTAGACCTGTCGGAAGTCGAGACGACGGGCGAACACACATTCACGGTCATGGACTCAAACTTGCACCTGCCGCGAGGTGTCGAGTTGGTCAAGGCGATTCCGTCGCAGATTCACCTTCGGCAGGAGCGGCGGGTCCGCCGAGAACTGCAGGTGCAGCCCAACTTCGTAGGAGCGGCGGCCAGCGGCTATGCTCTCGATTCCTACACCGTGACACCTCCCGTTCTGACCGTGGTGGGCCCGGAGAGCCGGATCGGGCTGCTGGGAGCCGTGGCAACGGATCGTATTGATCTCAGCAAGGCCGTGGGAGCGAAGAGCTTTCCGGCGGCTGCCTTCGTTTCGGATCCTTACGTGCGGTTCGAAGGGGAAGCAAAGGTTATCGTGAAAGTCGAGATGAGGAAATCTCCGTAAGAGAATTCGTTCATGGCGAAACAACTTTTTGGAACAGACGGAATCCGCGGGGTGGCCGGAGAGCCTCCCCTCGACGACCGCACGGTGTTTGCGGTTGGTCTGGCCCTCGGTGAGAGTTTGCGGGAACACAATGAACAAGCCACGGTCCTCATCGGCATGGATACCCGAGAGTCGGGTCCCAAGATCGCGGGGCTTCTCGCCGGTGGTCTACAGAACAGGAATGTCACCACGAGTTTCGTCGGCGTGATCACTACACCCGGTGTCGCCTACCTGACTCGCACCGGCAAGTTCGCGGCCGGCATCATGATTTCGGCATCTCACAATCCTTTTCGTGATAACGGGATCAAGGTATTCGCGGGTGCGGGAACCAAACTGGACGACGCCCGGGAGACGAGCATCGAGACCGAGATCCTGCGCCTTCGGGACCGGGGCGAGACGCCTTCCGCCGCTGAACTTTCGCCGGATCCGAGTCTGGATGAAGGGTATCTCGATCATCTTGCCGCGGTGGCTGAGAGCTGTCCGGGATTCACTGACAGAGCTGTGATCGTCGATTGTGCGAATGGAGCTGCATCGGTCCTTGCGCCGAAGCTGTTTGAGCGGTTGGGCGTTAACGCGCGGATCATTGCGAACGAGCCGGACGGCCGGAATATCAACGAGGCGTGCGGCTCGCTCCACATGGAAGATCTTCAAGATCGAGTCGCGCGAAGTGGGGGGTCCATTGGCGTCGCTTTTGACGGGGACGCCGACCGGGCTCTGTTCGTCGCCGAAGACGGCTCGCTGGTCGATGGGGATACGATCCTATTGTTAGCTGCCCGTCACCTGGCCGCTTCCGGTCAACTCCGAGAGAATCGCGTCGTCACAACGATCATGGCCAACATGGGCCTCGAAAAAGCGCTGGCGGATGACGATATCTCGATGGTACGCACGCCTGTTGGTGACAAGTATGTCTTGGAAGAGATGGTGCGCAGCGGTGCGACGCTAGGCGGGGAGCAATCGGGCCACATCATTTTCCGGGACTACGCCTCTACAGGAGACGGGTTGTTGACGGCGCTGATGATGCTTCGGATACTGGCCGCGGAGAACAAACCACTAAGCGAGCTCAAACAGCGGCTCAAAGTGTTTCCTCAGGCGCTTGAGAACGTGCGAGTCGCACGCAAGCCGCCGATCGAAGGTGTACCCGTGCTCGCCGAAGCGGTTGAGCGAAGCGGGCGTGAGCTGAATGGACTCGGCCGTGTCGTCGTTCGCTACTCGGGAACGGAACCTCTCGCGCGCATCATGGTGGAAGCCGAAACACGCGACTTGGTCGATCGCCATACGCATCGGCTGGTCGAGGTTTTCGAGCGGGAGTTGGGAGCTTGAGCAAGCCGGGGGGGGACGCGAACCGGCCGTCGGGGTTGGGAAGGGTAAGCGGCGCACTGCTGTACGGTTTTTTCTGGGTTCTTCTTCTTTTGCCGCGGCTGAGAAAACAGCGGAGGCGGCGGGAATGGCGGCGGGTTCAGTTCGCGGCAGCGGGCGTGGCATTGGCCGCGATCGGGCTGGGGATCGCTCTATCAGAGGTCTGGCCGGCGGCGGCCGGGTGTGTACTGCTGGTTTTTTCCGTAGCGGTGCGCCGTCTGCGCGACCCCGATCACGAGCGCAAGCTGCAGGCCCGCTACGGAGCGACGTATTTGCTCAACGGCGGGAAGCTGATCGCGGGCCGGCTTCCGAACGATCAGGCGGTTCCGGTCAACGAGCCGCTATATCTTTTGCTCCGAGATGAAGAGGTTCTGTTCGTGCCCGTGGAAACAGGCGAATTGGCGGCAACGCTGGCCGTTTCGCGGATTGACGATATTCTGGTCGGCGGCGAACGCTACGTTCCGGTCTATGTCTCCGAAGCCAAGGACCCGCCTGTCCGCGAAGAGCGCGTCGATCAGTCCGCGACAACGACCACGGAACTCGTCCTCGAAGGCGGAGATGTGATCGAGCTTGCCTACACAGGCGCCTTCCACAAGCACCTCGCTGAAACAGCCGCCCACGCCATCTACAGCGTCCGGAAGCTATTGAGCGCGGATGGTGTCGGCGGCCAGTCCCCAGAAGTCTTCCACATAGTAGGACGATAGGACGTTCCCAAACAGGAAACAGTTGTTTTTACACTGCGGCGCCTCGCCGTAAATGCGGCGGCCGCGCTCGAAGGCAGCGGAGATGGAGCCCTCTTCCAGCACGTTGCCGGCAATCTTCCGGAGAACCTCGCACGGGTAGAAAATATCGCCGTTCGGGTAGACGCGGGGAAACATCGTTGGATAGCACTTGAACTCCTCGAAGCGCAGCATCGTTGAGAGCAGCTTGGGAGTTCCGTTGATTTTGGCCGCGCCCCTTTTGCGCATGTCGATGAGCTTGTCGACGAAGCGTTGGTAGCGCTGGTCTTTGATGAAGGTGAAGTTGGGATACTTGCCGTTGTTCTGGGCAGATTGGACCGAGAACTGAAAGTCGTGCTCTTGACAGAAGGCGAGGATCTTCTCGGCCTCCTCGATATTCCACAGCTCGAGAACGCAACTCACCGTGATCGAACCGGGCGGGAGCAACTCCTTGGCCATGATCAGGTTTTCCTTCACCTTGGGAACGGCCGCGGACTTGGACATCGGTTCGGAGGGATCGTGTGTGATCGCGTCAAGGCTACAGACGATGCCGTTGAGATACTTCAACATCGCCTTGCGTTTGTCGAGCAAGACACCGTTGGTGACCATCAGAACGGAGCGGAACTTCACCTCCTCGCGTGCGGCGCGAACAAGCTCCTCGATATCGGGACGGATGGTGCATTCCCCGCCGGTGATGAGCAGCGTGTCGACATCCTTGCGAAGGTTGTGGAGCAGCCGAATGGTGGTTTCGGTGTCGAGCTCTTCGCTGAAGACCTCCGGGTTCTTCTGCGTGCAGTAGCTGCAATCGAGATTGCACTTGTGGGTGGCGTAGAAAATGGCCGAGTAGGGAGTGACCACACTGGTCTTGAGGATGTTGCGGCGGTACAGGTTTTGGAAGTAGGCGCGGAAGTTTTTGATGACGAAGGGATAGTGCTGAAGCATCCCTTGGATAAGCCGGTGCCGGTCAGGAGCCATGTGAAGCTAGTTTACTCCGTTTCAGACCGCGAGGAGAAACGCTTCTCCACCGTGATCCACTCCTGCTGCCGCCGTGTCGGTGAGCAAACCTCACTCAAACGCCGCGGTCACGATGTTGCTGCAGACCTCATTCACACAAACCTGAATCGGCACGGCGGGTCCAGACGGGCTATTCGTTGGGATGACGTTGAACTGATTCACGCCGCAGACCAGCCCCGGCGCCGAACCGGCATAGTTCTGGTTGACCTCGTCTCCGTCGACGAACACTTGCACCGGCAATTCCAGCCGTGGCAAAGGTTCCGCGAACGGTCCGAACCCGCCGTCGGGGCAGAGCGGGTCGGTGATCCCCCCTCCGGTGCCGTAGACAATGATGAATCCGTTACTGGGAGCGGGGTTGGCCGGGCCGTTTGTCGTGAAGTCAGGATTCAGGATTGCCCCCTGGCCTTGCCCCGATCCGTCGAGAGCGAAGAGACCCGGATTCGCCGCGAGTACGGGCACCTCAACGATGTTGGAGGGGTCACCGGCAACAACGATCTGAATAGCGGCCGTCTGTGTTTCCGCCCCTTTGGGTCGCAGGAAGATTTGAATCGCGTCAGTCGCCGGAATGAAGTTGTCTTGGAACCGGGAAACAAACGTGAGAAAGGCCGGCTGACCGTTAATGTTGACGCCCGTGTCTCCCAGCCCGTCGAGCACGCGACCTGCTTGGTCAAGCGTCAGCCCGATAGGTTCGTTGGGCCCGATATTCCCTCCCACGCCGACACTGATTTGCTGATGGGATATGCCGGGGTCGAAACTTGCCGCATTGCCGACCCCATTGTCAAAAAGGAAGGGCCGCGTAAAGCCGCCGATCGTGACATCCCACGGGCCGCCGCCGAAGTTCGTTTGGAATGCATTGGGCGTTGTCAGCGCGCCGGTTCCGTTGATCCCCGCAATGTAGAATTGGCCGAAGGGGTCGAAGTCGATCGCCGTCACATTCGAGTTCGCGTTACCCCACATGTAGGTCTGATAGGTAATCGTGGAAAGGTCAGAGCTGTACAAGGCGAGCCAACCACCGAAGACTCCGTTGCGGTTTCGGAAGATCGCGTTCGGCGTGGTAGGCAGTTGCGAGAATGTCAAGCCAACAACCGCCGGGGCGCCGTTGGGATCGAGTGCCATGTCCGCCGCCTGGTCGAACTGGCTTCCTCCAGCGTATGTCGTGCCAACGAAGACCGGCTTTCCGGTCTCGGAGTCGGGCTCTAGAATTGTCAATACGGGACTCTGCTCGCCCGGATTGTTGGGCATGGCGGCGTTCTCGTCCGTGGGGACGTTGTTCGAAAAGCTGTTGTAGGAGAAGATCACTCTGTCTCTCGGGATGGGGCTCGTATTCTCGGCGATCTTGAAACGCACTTCGCTTTCGTTTCCGGAGCCACTCGGCAGATACATGCCGACCGGGTCCGCTCCACCGAAAGTGTCTCCAAACGTGGGGTCGAGCCGCAGAGCGGTAAAGTGGACGTCTGTCCCCCCGGCAAAATTGCTACATGGATCGCACCCGTTCACGAGTATGCCGCTTGTCGAATTCGTTGTCGATGCGACAAAGAAGTTATAGTTCTCCTCACCAGAGCCGGTATTGATCGTCAAGTTGCCAAGGCCGATCGAGTCGACGGCGTCGGCTCGGTTCCCACCGAGGTGAGACGCTGCTTGGTTCTTCACCGTGAACGTCGGGCTCGTTGTGGTGTCGAGCAGCAAGGCCTCGATATAGCCGTCGGAGTCCCCTCCTCCGTACTCGGGCTGGGGCGCCGAAACCGGTGTTGTCGGCGCGTCGTTTGAGGCGATTCTCGAACCCGTGACGACGATCCGCTGGCGACCAGGATCGCCCTTGCTCTCGATCTGAAGATTCTCGACCTCGGTGACATCGATCGCCCAACCCTCGTCGGCGCCGCTCCCGCCGAAGCGCCGTGCGAAGACGAGATTCCCGGCGGTATCAAAAGCAGCGGTAAAACTGTCGCGCCCCCCTGTAACGCCGCTGCCGTCAGTCGTCGGGAAGTTGGGTGATTCCGTCCAGCCGACGATGTAGGCGTTGCCGTCCGAATCAACCGCGAGTGATTGGCCCTGCTCAACCATGAAGCCGCCGAGCGTTACCGAATAGGTAATCAGGCCGGGAGAAAACTCCGCGATGCGCGCCAGGAAGACATCGCGATTCCCCCCGCCCCCTTTGGCGGTCACGTCAGGGAAGTCGACCGACTCAGTCCAGCCAGTCACGTAGACACTGCCGTCGGGGCCGACCTTGATGCCGAACGACTGGTCGTCGCCGCTGCCGCCCAGATAGGTCGAGTACTCAACCTTCGGATCGATAACGAGCGGCAGCTTGGTGTCGTAAGCGCCAACCGAGAAGCCAACCTGGCCGTCGGGACTCAGGTCGAATCGGCCGTCGACGGGCCTTCGGACTTCTGCCATCTGTTGATAGACGACCGGGCGGCGCTGTCGCAGGTCACCGACAACTGTTTGCAAGGTCAGGTCGCCCTCATCGCTAAGTCGAACATCCTCAACCCCAGTGAACTGAAGCCGAATCCGGGCGGGGTCGGCGCCGGGATTCACCACGAAGTCGTACTCGAGAGCCTGCGCTCCGCCGGACAGGGGTTCCGTCGAACCGCGATACAGCAGATCGATGCCGGGATAAACGCCCTTGAACTTCACGCTTCCGAAACGGCGGATCCCTCGCTGCCAGCGATCCGGGTCATTGCCGATGAAGTAGTTGGACAGCCCGGGCTGTGGATTGAGTTCCTCCGACTCGGCTTGAGGATTTGCCCCGATGATTTTCATCTCCACAACGTGGTCCACATCGGATGATGGTTGGGTCAAGCGGGCAACCAGCCCATCCGGCATCAAGAACATGGGGCTCCCCGCGCCGTGCGAGATGTATCTCACCCGAGGATCGGTCTGCCCGAAATTGGGCTCAAAATTCACCTCCGCGGCCTTGGGGTACGTCGCTAGCGGGTGTTGGGGAGGCCCAGGCGTTTCGGGCTGGGCCTGTCCGCGAGGGGGCGGGGGAGAGAGTACGACCAGCGCCGCGGTCATCAGAAGAAAGAGGGAGACGCAGCAGAAACCCAACGGAAAACGTCGACGCATTGTGATCGGCTCCTCGGAATGGACTGCGGGCCCAGTTCCTCGACCTGCGAGAATCATACGCTTTTCCAGCTTGGGATTCAACGCGCCTCGACGGTTGCGGACTCTCTGATTCTCAGGTCCGGTCAGAGCGCGGCGATCGTGCAAGCGAGTTTTCTGGATCAGCGAGTTCCGCGGGAGCGGAGCCGTTGGCCAAACTCATCCTCGTATTAGACGGGTGCGCGACAAATATGTGACGCTCAGGCGGCTTTGGCGCGATTCTCCCAGTAGTCGTCGAAGCGGTTGGAGAGCCGGGCGCAACGCAGGGCGGTGATGGCGTTGGCGCCGCGCACGCTCCAGAACATGCCCGAGCGTTTCAGTCTCGACGCGATTACGGTTCGGCAACCTGCCTCGATCACTCCCGAGCCGACAAACAATCCTTGGCGCCGAAACGCGCGGTAGCGCATCCGCTTGGCATTGCGCTCGAAGTATTCCGCCTCCAAAGCCAACTGATGCGTCAACTCCGCATCCTCGACCTCGATCCCGCGGAGTGCGGCGACCAGTTGCTCAATGCGCCCTGAGTCGAGCTTCTTGTTGAGCCGCCGCGCCCAACTGCGGCGACGCTTTTCGTCCTGCGGAAACAGCTTCGCCGCCAACTCCCACAGGTGTTCGCGGGCGTGATAGAGGTCGACGATCTCGATCGCGCCGGGGAAGTATTCGTGCGAGATATTCCAGATCCAGGGCGCGCCATCTGCGATGACGACCTTCTGGCGCGCCCGGCTCCAGCCCCGTCGGCAAGCCTCGCTGTAGATGCGCCGGCCGAAAGAGGCGGCGTCCTCGATTGCGCCGCTGTAGCTGGTCGAGTCTTCGTCGCGGACAGGGCGGCTTTGCTCGTCACAGCTGGTTTGCGTGAAGACACAGCCCAGCTTGACCTCGCGGGTACGCGCTTGCGGGCTCGTTTTCCCCCTGCGGCCCGCCGTGTCAGCGTCCGTGACCGGCACTCCCGTACCGTCCATCTCGATGTAGAGAAGCGGAGTTGCCGGCCCGCGGATCTCAGCTAGATCAAGCTGCACAGCACGTGCGATCTCGGCTTGCTCGCGGGTCGCGATGTCCGCGCCGATCGCTTCCGCTTCGCGCTCCACCGCCTTCGCGGTCAGCTGCACGCCGGCCAACTCTTCGAGCAACGCGCGGCCGCGATCGAACGAGGTCTCGGAGCCGACCAACGCGGTCATGCGGCGCACACCGGGCGAATACTGAGTCTCGTCAACGTCCAACTCTTGGTCGCGCGGCGCAAAGCCGACGCGGCAACGTTTGCAGTGATAGTACTCCCGCTCGACGACGACCGCGCCCAGCATCGTGACGAGTTTCTTCGAGCGCTTGCCGGCGGAGCGCGCCGCTTTGCCGCAAGCGCACAGCGGTTGCAATTCGCTCGCTCGCTCCTCGTTCAATAGCGTCTCGATCAGCCTCGCACCCGCTTGGTGCAACGCATCGCGGGTCGCTTGTTCGACGGCTTCCAGATCGAGCTTGCCGCTCCTGCGCCGATCGGCGAAGACGACCTGCAGCAGTCGCCTTACTTCTTCGGCGACCTCTTGCTCGATCGCTTCAGCCGTTTTTTTTCCTGCGGGCTCAAGGCGGCGTCTTCTTCCACGGGACGCAGCCGGCAGATCTGCTCATTGACTTCGAGCAGCTCTCGACTCAGCCGCTGAAACTGCCGAAAGGCGGCGATCTCGCGCTCCGCCTTACGGCGAGCAGCCGGACTGACGATGGTCTCGTTAAGCGTCTTTCCGTTGACCTTGTAGGACAAACGCAACTGAGGACCATGCCCTGGATGATCCCGTGACATACACACGCAAGCGGCTTTGCCGCAACGTCGGAACGAAGCGCTCAGAGAGCCTCGTCGGAAATCGCCCAGCTCAGCCAGTTGGCGAGTGAGCCCAGCGCGACGATGCTCCAAGGCAGGCAATGATAGCGACATGCGACCCTCCTGGTCTCTGAGAGTATATTATACCCTCAGATAAGGCCGCCCGCATTCCCTCCCCCTTCCCGCTTCACTTCTGTGTCGCGCACCCGTATTAGACCGGACGCAAGTGGGCCGGCCGAAAACGCGGTATATTGCTTAGTTCGATCGATCCGCCGCGCATTGTCACGGAACGCCTCTTTTGTGTTCGTCCCGGCGGCGGGAAGCGATCGAAACCCACACATATGCCAAACGGAGCAGAACTCTTTGTCGCCAGCCTTAAGAAGCTTGGCACCTCACATATTTTTACGCTGGTGGGCGATCACCTGAATGAGATTCTCCGCGTCGCCGAACGCGAGGGGCTCAAGATCGTCGACACACGCCACGAATCGGCCGCCGTCCATATGGCCGATGGTTGGGGCCGGATCACGCGCCAGCCCGGCGTGTCGATGGTGACAGGCGCTCCGGGTCACACCAACTCGCTGAGCGGCATCGCAACCGCTCACACGACCGGCGCGCCGATTCTCGCGATGAGCGGCATGAGCAGCTCGAAGCTGCGGGACCGCTACGCTTTTCAGGACATGGAACAGCTCGGAATGGTGCAGACGATCACCAAATACGCCGCCCTGCCGGCTGACGCGGGCCAGATCCCCTTTCATGTGCGCAAGGCCTTCCTGGAGGCTCTCTCGGGCCGCAATGGCGCCTCTCATCTGAGTGTGCCCGTGGATCTGCTCACCGCGAAGGTGGAGAATCACTATCCGTTGCCCGAAGGGCCTATCAAGGTCAACCGGCCCGGCCCCGATTCGAGTGAGGTCAGCCGCCTCATCGACCTGCTCGACGGAGCCGAGCGTCCGATTGTCATTGGCGGCAGTGGGACGTGGTGGTCGGATGCGGGCGCGGAGCTGCAGACATTCATCGAGAAGACGTCTGTCCCATTGTTTACGGTTTGCCTGGCTCGCGGAGTGGTGTCGGACGATCATCCGTTGTGTTTCGGTTATGCCGATCCGACGCTGAGCAGGGCGGCCGGCAAGGCTTTCAAGGAAGCAGACCTTGTCGTGGTGCTTGGGAAGAAACTCGACTATCGTCTGCGGCTCGGCGGGGCCCAGCTTTTCTCGCCGGATGCGAAGTTCACACAAGTGGACATCCACCCCGAGGAACTGGGACTTAACCGGCGGCTCGAGGTGGCAATGTTCTCCGACGTAAAGCTGGCGCTCCAGGACTTGAACGACGCCTTGGGCGACCGCGCCGCACCGGATCGCTCGTCTTGGCTTGCCGCGGTCAAGAAAGCCGACGACGAATGGCAGCAGGAACTCGAGTCGATCGCGGCGACGCCCTCCGACCCGATGCATCCGTTGCACCTTTTCAAGGAGATGAGGGATTGGCTTCCCGAGGATTCAACGCTCTGCTTTGACGGCGGTGATTTTGTTCACTGGGGCCGCTGCAGCCTACCTGCCCGCCGGCCGATGCATTGGTTGCGGCTGGGCGCGCTGGCGGGTCTGGGCGCGTGTTTCCCGATCGGGCTGACGGCCCAGATTCTGCGCCCGAACTCGAAAGCGATCATCGTGAGCGGCGACGGCTCTTTAGGGTTCTACGCGGCCGAGATGGATACGGCCGTGCGGCTCGGGTTGCCGGTCATCATTATCGTTGGGAACGACGGCGGATGGGGCATTGAGCGTGAGTTGCAGCGCGGCACCTACGATGACGACCACACGGTTGCCTGCGAGCTGTTGCGGACGCGCTACGACCTTGTCATGAAAGGATTCGGAGGCGACGGCGAGTATGTCGAACGCCCGGATCAGATTCGTCCGGCGCTGGACCGGGCGCTCAAGAGTGACAAGCCTTACTTGATCAACGTCGATATCGTCGGGGCGCGGTCGCCGTTCACGCAGTATCAGTTGGCCGGCAAGAAGAAGTAACGATGGGGTCACTTCGCCTCGTCTCCTAAGATGAGAGTGCGCGGCTGAGAGTCGCGGCTGAGGTGTGGCATGTTCTACTTCGATCCCATGTATTTCGTCTTCCTTTTGCCGGGACTGGCTTTGTCCCTTTGGGCGAGCTTTCGAACCAAGTCCGCCTTCAAGAAGTTCTCTCAGGTGCGGTCGGCCAGGGGGCTGACGGGGGCCGAAGCAGCCCGTGAGATGCTCGACCGCGAAGGCCTGCACCACGTGAAGATCACTCGCTCCCACGGTTTCCTTTCCGACCACTACAACCCCGCGACGAAGAGCCTCGGGCTGTCGGAGACTGTTTACCAGTCGAATTCGATCGCGGCGATTGGGGTGGCCACGCACGAGGCAGGACACGCGATTCAGCATGCCCACGACTACAAACCGCTTGGGGTGCGGTCAATGCTGGTCCCCACGGCCAACATCGGCTCGTCGCTGGGTTACATCGTGATGATGGTCGGACTGATGTTTGCCGGCATGGAAGTATTCATGATCGGCGTAGCGCTGTTTTCAATGGTGATCTTCTTCCAACTTGTTACGCTGCCGGTCGAGTTTGACGCCACGGCACGCGCCAAGCGGCTGGTGCTGGCCCACGGCATCATCACATCCCACGAGCGTGCCGGCATGGACAAGGTGCTGAATGCAGCCGCGCTAACCTACGTTGCGGCCGCGGTCAGTTCGCTGCTGACGTTGCTGTATTTCTTGATGCGCGCCGGACTGCTGGGCGGCCGGGACGACTAAAGAGACCACTCTAGCGGGAAGCGAAGGCGGCGTGGTAGACCGCATAGGGGTCGCGGTTGGCTGTCACGAATGGGCTGGGAATGAGCATCACCGCGGCGTTTGGTGAAACTCGCTCTCTGACGGACCGCAAGGTTTCGATCGTTCCGTAGAGGAACAACCCCCAGTTATCGTCGTTCCCGGATACCGTCATGCGTCTGATAAGCGCTTCTTCGCCCCCATCCGCGAACAATCCGACTCCACCCCGACTGAACTGTGAATCCTGCCAGTAGTCCACGCCGAATCCATTGATCAACGTGGTGATGTGCTCTCCACGGACACGCACCGAAACGCGATTGAACGCTCCGGACCTGGCCAAATCCTGAGGCAAGTCGATACGGTAAGACTGGCCGGAAGCGAGCTTGTTTCCGGCGGTCTGAGTGAAGCGTTCCAAATGAAACCCGCTCCGTCGGCGCGTTCGCGACTCAACGAGCTTGAACCCGTAAAAGTTCTCGAAGTTGGATGCCCGGACAGCCCAACCCACTCCTCCCGACTGAATCTTGGTATCGAAATCCATACGGTAGCTGCCGAGCTGGAGTGTATCCCGGCGTAGGAACATGCTATCCGGCGGGACCCGAGCAACCGAGCCCTCGGCTAACGACGCCGTCCCCCGGCTAAGCCACTGCTCGACATCATTCTGAAAGTCGTCGGCAATGAAGAAAGCAGCGCGTTCTTCGATCGGTCTGCTGAGCGTGTTGACGACGGCGACGAACTTCTGCTCCACGGCCGACTTCAGATCCAAGAGCCGGCTCCATGGAACATCAAAAGTGGCCACAAGAATCAAAACGATCGCGGCGAAGGCCGCTTGAGAAGCCCTCCGGTCGCGGAGGGTTTCCCTCAGAAAAGCGACGGTCGATGGACGCGAATCGTTGACACGTCGGTAGTGGAGCGGGCTATCGATCTCCCAGTCCTCCGAGGGGTCGTCGTCACGCTTGCGAGACTTCTGCTTGCCTCCTGCTCCGTCGCCTGCCAACTCAGACCGCTCCCACTCTCGCGATGGGTCGTTTGCGCCTGCGTTGTGCTTCGAAGCGATCTCCAGGCTGACGACCTCGGTCCAGGATGGGCGGTCGGCGTCCGAAACTTCCTTCAACGGGCGTCGAGAGCCGCCAGGTGAAGCTCTCTCGAATTTCGGTATGTCCTCGCGCTCCCGCTTCACTCTCTCCGCGGCGGTCATCTTGGCGGCGGTCAGACGGGCGTTGGGAACAATCACGTTGTGACTTGCGAAATCCGTCGGGCGTGCGGATCCAACACCGGGATCGCCAGGACGTTTCTTCGTGCTCCCCAGCGGCACCCGCCCCTCGCCCCGCCCTCCTCGGGAAGCGAGGCGTGCTTCCCTGGGATTCGGCAGAAAGGGATTCCTCGGTTCGCCGGGGCGCTCTCTCTCTTTGCTCTTGTCGACACTCATAGCGACGTGCGCGCGCTCTCCCACTCCGAGGAAAAGCACCACTGGTCAGATTTTAGTACCCATTCTCCCCTACATGCAATGTAGCTTTAGTACCAACTTTTCGTAAGGGGACGTCCGTAGGGCCGTCTTTGACGTATCCGTACTATCGTTAGTAGTACTAAAGTTCTATAACGTTCATTACTTAATGCTGCCTATGGCCGGGTGTTCCCGGTCTACCTAATGTCTCCGGGCTCCGCCTTAATCACGCGACAGGTTCTCGAAGAGAAAAACGCCACCCTTGCCTGCCACCACAACATCGCGATCCCCGTCCCCATCCAGGTCGACGACCGGGATCTGCATGCCGCCGCCGACCCGGCCTCCATAGTGGATGATATGCCGTATCCAGGGCCTCCCGGGCACCGAGAGCACCTGCTCGTACCAATAGAGCCCGAGGACTTCGCGGCCGCCATTGTCGTGTCCGTTGTGGGCGTACAAGCGCTTGCCGGTGACGAGCTCCGGATGCCCATCGCCAGTCAAGTCAGACATGGTCATCGCGTGCGCTTGCGACCAGGCGTCATCGATCAAATGCTTTGTCCATCGCGGCTGGGCGGCATTCGAAGACGCCTGCTCCAGCCAGAAGATTCCGTAGTCATGGGCCATTGTCGACACAATATCGTTCACGCCGTCCGCATTGACATCGTGCACGTAGAGAAAGCCGGCGCGTTCCTCGACATTGTACTCCGCCCGGTAGTCCCAGGATCCGACGCGAGGATCGTCGGGTCCTTTGAGCCAGCCCTTCGGTGTGAGGATGTCGTTTCGTCCGTCTCCATCAACGTCGCCGGCGCCGATGCCGTGGCCAAAGCCCTTGTCGCTGACCTGGTGCTTGACCCAGGAGAATGAGCCTGCTTTCCTGACAACCTCATACCAGGCGGTCCCGTTGTCAGCCCCGCCGAACTGCGGCAAGATCTCCTCTGCCTTGCCGTCGTTGTCCATATCGACGAGTAAGGCGAACTCGACGGGCGCCCCCGAATCGATGACGGCCTCTTCCCAGACCCCACTCGACTTCCCCGGATTGCGAAACCACGTGATCTTGCGGCTCATGTAGCTGACGCTGATGATATCGACGCGTCCATCGCGATCGACATCCAAGGGCAGGTCACTGAAGTCGTCAATATAGTTGTTCCGTGTGGGAAAGCCGCGGAAACGGTGCTTGCGCCATGAAGGAGCTTCGTACCAGTTTTCCCCGGATACGATGTCAAGCCTCCCGTCACCGTTGAGGTCGCTGACGGCGCACGCTTCGTTGCGTCCGAGGTCGAGGACATGCTTGCGGAACGGGATTTCGTCGGAAACCTGCGCGTCTAAGGGAACGCTACCGACGTAGGCCAGCGTAAACGAGCCCAGCACGGCAACAGCACGAAGAACTTGTTTCTGCACGCCAAGACTCCTCTCTACGTTGTGCGCGGGCGGCGCTCCGTGTACCTCCGGACTCGGCCGGCAAACTCGCCAGGTAGCCCTCGACCGAGAGCGGAAGCTAGAATGAATCGCTCTCGGTTTTGGGCTCGCACCCGGACCCGAGTCTATCACGGGAGACGTTCGATGCAGCCACAGTTCATCCGTATCCGCAGCCGGGTCATTAACCTTGCCGCGGTGTCCTACTTTCGCTTCTACGAAGAATCTGACCGTATCGACATCCGGTTGCTGGGTCCCTCCGCCGACGTCGCTCTCACGATGAGTGTCGAAGGAGAGGAAGCCAAGCCGGTCCGAGAGTTCATTCTGCAATCGGGGTTGGTCAACGATCTGCGTCCGTTGGGCTGAGCAGATGAGTGCGGACCCCCGCGCGCCTGGCAGCCTGCGGCCTAGGCGAAGGCGCGCCACTCAAAGGCAACGCTCAGCCAATCGCCTCACATACAGCCGCACCGACTTCTTCCGTGGTACCCGCTACGCCTTGAGGTTTTAGATCAGCCGTAAGCGGGCCGTGCTCGAGCACGGTCTGGATGGCGGCGTCGACGGCCGCCCCTTCTTCCTTGAGTCCGAAGCTGTAATTGAGCATGGCCGCGGCCGAGCCAATCGCCGCGAACGGGTTCGCCTTGTTTTGACCCGCGATATCCGGTGCGGAGCCATGGACCGGCTCGTACAGCCCCCGCCAAACACCGCTCGGCAGTCGGTCGCCGATGGAGGCGGATTGCAGCATGCCGATGGAGCCCGCCAAAACCGCCCCTTCATCGCTGAGGATGTCCCCGAAAAGGTTCTCGGTGACGACCACGTCGAAGCGAGTCGGATTCAGAACCAACTGCATGGCGCAGTTGTCGACAAGAATGTGGTCGATCTCGACATCGTCATAGTCTTTCGCCACCGTGGTCACGATCTCGCGCCACATCTGGGAGTTCTCCAACACATTCGCTTTGTCGGCGGACGTCAGCTTCTTGCGGCGTTTGCGGGCCAACTCGAAAGCCATGCGCGCGACCCGTTCGACTTCGGATTCGCGATAAACCATCGAATTCACCGCCACACGCTCACCCGGTTTGCCGCTGATGCCGCGCGGCGACCCAAAGTAGAGTCCGGCCGTCAACTCGCGCACGATCAGCATGTCGGTACCCCGCACGATCTCATCTTTGAGCGGTGACGAGCCGAGCAAGGTCTCGTAAGCGACGATCGGCCGTAGATTGGCAAACACGTCGAGCACCTTCCGAATACCTAGCAAACCCTTCTCGGGGCGCTTCTCCGGGGGCAGGTGATCGAACTCGGGCAAGCCGACAGCGCCGAGCAGCGTCGCATCTGTTGCGAGCGCGAGCTCCCGGGTCTCGTCCGGGAAAGGGCCGCCTGTCTTATGAATGGCGATGCCCCCGAGAAGCCCTTCTTCCAGGTGCAACTCATGGTTCCACTTGGCGGCGACGTGCTCAAGCACGCGGAGGGCTTCGCGGGTGACTTCGGGACCGATGCCGTCCCCCGGTAGAACGAGGATATGGAGTTTCATTTTTTGGAATCGCCGCAGCCTGCGGGCGGGAAGAAGTTCCGCCGCTCGCCGGGTCTCTGTAATTGTAGGACGCTGCGGTCAGGCGCCCGGTGCGAGCGCCTCGACCTCTTGCCGCGCTCCCCGCTTCGGGATCTGGAACTGGTCAACGAGAGCGCTAATGTCGTCGTTCGTCAAACCCTTTCGGTTATCGGCGAGGGTCGTGAAAGCGTCGTAGAGCCGGTTGAGCTGATCCCGCGACAGATCCTCGTATCCGAGGTCCTTCACACGGTCGTTCAGCGCGTGACGCCCGCTGTGCTTGCCGAGTACCAGGTTTGAAGCCGGCACTCCGACCATCTCCGGCGGCATGATCTCGTAGCAGAGCGGATTCTTCAAGTAGCCGTCTTGATGAATACCGGCCTCGTGCGCGAAAGCATTTGCGCCGACGATCGCTTTGTTCGGCTGCGGTCCGAACGCAATCATGCTCGTGAGAAGTTGGCTTGCCGGGTAGAGGTGCTCGGTCTTGATGTTGGTGTAGAACGGCACGTGGTCCGAACGCACTTTCATGATCACCGCGCATTCTTCCAGCGAACAGTTGCCCGAACGTTCGCCGATGCCGTTGATCGTACACTCGATCTGCCGCGCGCCCGCGTTGACGGCCGCCATCGTGTTCGCGACCGCCAAGCCGAGATCATTATGTGTATGGACGCTCACAATCGCCCTGTCACCGACCTCCTCGACAATGCTGCCAATCATTTCGGCGTACTCTTCCGGCAGCATGAAGCCCACCGTGTCGGGGATGTTGATGGTGGTCGCCCCGGCATCGACGGCTGCTTTCGAAATGCGCCGCAGATAGTCCAGATTCGTGCGGGTGCCGTCTTCGGCGGAGAACTCCACGTCGTCCACGTGTTTTTTGGCCTGCTCGACCCCCCTCACGGCTGCTTCGAGCACTTCATCCTCTGTCTTATTCAGCTTGTACTTGAGGTGGATCTCGCTCGTCGCGATGAAGCAGTGCAGGCGCGGGTTTTTTGCCTTGTCCAGCGCTTCCAGCGCCCGGTCGATATCCTTGGGAACGGTCCGCGCAAGCGCCGCGACGCGGGCTTCGGGGAACTCCCGCGAAACCTGGCGAACCGCCTCATAGTCACCGTCGGACGCGATCGGGAACCCGGCTTCAAGCAGATCGACTCCCATGTCCACAAGCTTTCGCGCCATCTGAAGCTTCTCGGGCGTCGTCATGCTGCAGCCCGGGGACTGCTCGCCATCGCGCAAAGTTGTGTCGAAGATGTAGACTTGTTCTGACATAGGAATCTCCCGTCCCATCAGTAAAGCAGGGTCAGGATCATAATGCAAATTGATAATATTCGTGATTTACATATTGTGTGCTAATGTAATAAAAAGATCTTATCAACCCGCCAAGCATCATTAGTGGCCCGAGCCTGCATGGACCTTCAACTTCTTGATACCTTCAAGGCCGTCGTTGAAGAGGGCAGCTTTTCCGCCGCCGGACAGCGGCTCTTTCGCACGCAACCGGCGATCTCGCTGGCGCTCAAGCGGCTTGAGGCCGAGCTCGGCGAGAAGTTGATTGACCGCTCTTCGAAGAGCGTCGTCTTGACGGACTCCGGCAAGGCCGTTTACGAGTACGCCAAGAGATTTGACGGCCTCAAGAAAGAGCTGCGCAACCGCTTGGTCGAACTGAAGGACAAACGCACCGGCAGCCTGACGATCGGCGCCAATGAGTCAACAGCACTCTACCTGCTGCGACACATTGAGGAGTACCGGGCCCTTTATCCCGGCGTGAAAGTCGAAATACGGCGTAGTCTTTCGAGCCGCATGCCGGCCGCCGTGCTCGATGGTTCACTGGAGCTCGGCGCCATCAGTTACGATCCCGAGGATCCCAAACTCGTCAGCGAAGTCATCTACAACGACAGCCTGGCCTTCATCGTCTCGCCGAAGCACCGCTTCGCTGGGCGCGAGCAGATTAGCATCACGGAACTCGGCATGGAATCGTTTATTGCGCACAATGTCGTGAGTCCGTATCGCAAAAATGTCGTCGATGCTTTCCGCCGCCACAACGTCCACCTCAATATGAAGCTCGAGCTGCCGACGATCGAAACGATCCGCCGCATGGTGCAGGCGAACCTCGGAGTCACATTTATGCCGAAGATGTGCGTCGAAGCCGAGATCGCCGCGGGCACGCTCGTCGAGGTGCCGGTGAAAGAAGTCAAGATGGAGCGTCAGATCAACTTGATCTACGCCTCCAAGCGACAGCTATCCCACGCGGCGCAAGCGTTTCTGGAACTGATCGACACGGGCGATGTTGAGCAAGTGGTTTGAAGCTGTCGGCGAGCGAAACCTATTGCATCGAGATGCAATAGAGATAGTCCGCGGTGCGAATGTATAGCTCGTTCCCAGCGGGCGCGGGCGTTGCCAGCGTGTGACTGTTCAGTTTGTTCACAGCCAAAATTTCGAACTCATCCCCGGCGCTGACAACTGTCGTCGTGCCGTCTTCGCTCGTTGCGTAGATCTTGCCGTCCGCCAAAATGGGCGATGAACTGTAGGTACCGGGCTCAAGCCTCTGCCTGTCCCACAGGATGTCGCCGGTTTTGGCGTCGAGCGCAACCATGATGCCGCGGTCGTTGACAACGAAGATGCGTTTCCCGTCCGTAGTGGGGGTCGGCACATCGGAGCCGAGATCGTTCTTCCAAATGAGATGGGACTCGGTGATATCTCCCGAGCCACCCGGCCGGAACGCGATAAACGGCTTGCCCCTCGTACTCGTTGTGAAGATTACACCGCCGGTCGTGATCGACGAAGCGATGGTGCGATACGCGCGGCCGTTCTCGGGGTTGAGGCCGCCCATCCGCCACAGCTCTTTCCCCGTGTCGAGGTCGTGCCCGGTCACGTAATCACCACCGGAGACCACCAACTGCAGTTTCCCGTCCACGGTCACCAGAATCGGCGTCGAGTAATCGTCCGGCGACTCCGATTGCGCATCGGTCCAACGATCCACCTTCCAGACGGTTTTACCGGTCTTGGCGTCGACCGCGAACACGTAAGACGGCTCATCGGTCTTCATGCCGTGGAGGACCTGGATGTACAGCCGTCCCTCGTGCAGCATCGATGACGAGCCATAGCCGTGGTTCAGGCCGAACTGTCCGTACTCCTTCTCAATCTCACGGCGCCAAAGTTGCTTCCCTTCCATGTCGAAGCAGGTGAGCGTACCGGCGCCGGTAAATGTCCAGATGTGATGACCGTCGGTAACGGGCGAGGGCGACGCGAGATTTTGTTTGCGGTAAAGGCGATTCCCGCTCCCCATCTCCCGCGTCCACTTGACCTCACCGCTGCTACGGCGAATCGCTAACAGATACATCTCGTCGTTCTCGGCTCCGGGGTTCGACGGCCTCTCCTCTCCTCGGTGGTACTGTCGCTGAAGAACCTGAAAACCTTCTTGCGCCGACGTCACGTAGACCGTGTCTCCCCAGATGATGGGTGTCGCCGCACTCCAACTCGGGAGCTTGATGCGCCACTTGACGTTCTTCGTTTCGCTCCATTCGGCCGGCAGCTTCGATGCCGTCGAACTCGTCCCATCGAGGTTCGGCCCCCGCCACTGCGGCCAATAGTCTTCGGGACCAACGGCCGGTAAAGAGGCGGCAATACCCGCCAGAAGCGCCACCGCGGCCACCAAGAAAAGCCCTCTATGCCCTCGTGAGAACGTCATGCGCCCCATCCCTTCCGCCAACCCGTAGGAACCGATTTTGCGGCCATGATATCACAGCACACCGCTCTCCCCATCCCATGCTTTGTGCGCGTCGAAACACACGGCGAAGTTACGTTGGATCCGCCGGCTCCGGAAGAACCCTCCCCAGAAAAAACCTCACGAACCGCTCCGCATCCACGTCAACGCCGGCGTTGATCGTCGGCTCGCGACCACCCCGGCGTATCCCTTCCCGGCGGTCGGCAACGAGCATACCGCTGGTGAGCCGCCCCTCTGTTTCGACATCCGCGTAAAAGCGCTCCACTGCGACGAAGCTCGGGTCGACCGCCACGCCCACGGTGAGCGGGTCGTGCAAAGGGCACCCGAGGAGTCCGCGGCGCTTGAGATTCACTTCGAAATACTTGGCCGAGATATCCTTGATGAACCCGGCGACGCGATCGCTTCGGCCTTCGAGACGGGCTTCCAGATCCGTTTGCATCAACAGGGTGCGCCAAGTTACATCGAGTCCGACGGCCGTGATGGGAACTCCGCTCCGCATCACTCGGGAAGCCGCATGAGGGTCGGCATGGAAGTTGAATTCCGCTGTCGCGGTCACGTTCCCGATGCCGTTCACCGCGCCGCCCATCACAATCACTTCCTTGACCCGAGCGAACACCGCCGGATTCGCCTCCAGCGCCAACGCGATGTTCGTCAGCGGCCCGAGGGCCACGATGGAAATCTCACCCGGGTGGGCGCGAAGCAACCCGAGGATCACCTCCACCGCGCTCGCGGGATCGGGCGAAAGGGTCGGCTCAGGGTAGCGCGGCCCGCCATTGGCGTTCGTCAGTTCGCCGATATCGCCCAACCCATCCTCGCCATGAACATGACGCGCGGCGAGAGGTTCTCTCACTAGCGGCTGTTTTGCGCCGCGGGCCACGATGGGCGGTTCCGCGAGATCGAGAACCTCAAGGACGCGCAGCGCGTTGCGAGTTGCGGGCTCCAGTTCGACGTTCCCATTTACGGTTGTGACCGCCTCGACCCTCAACTCAGGCGACCGCAACGCCAGGATCAACGCCAGTGCGTCATCAATACCCGGGTCCGTGTCGATGATCACCCGGCGCGGGGCAACAACCGATTGCGGGGAAGACATGGGGTCTGCTCTACTCGAGCGTCCCGCCGGGAAGAATGCGCTCGGCGTTCAGATAGGGCCGCAGCGCGTCGGGAATGGTCACGCTACCGTCTTTCTGCTGATAGTTTTCGACGATCGCCACCCAGGTCCGCCCGACGGCAAGCCCGCTGCCGTTCAAGGTATGAACCAACTGCGACTTGCCCTTCTTGGCGGCCGCGTCGCGGTAGCGGATCTTGGCCCGCCGCGCCTGGAAATCCTCGAAGTTGCTGCATGAGGAGATTTCCTTGAACTCATTGACTCCGGGCAGCCAAACCTCGATGTCGTACGTCTTGGCGCTCGAGAAACCGAGATCACCCGTTGCCAGCACGACCGTACGATAGGGCAGGCCGAGCCGTTCCAGAATGTCCTCGGCGTCACGCGTGAGCGATTCCAGTTCGTCGTAGCTAAGCTCGGGGAGCACGAACTTCACCATCTCGACTTTCTGAAACTGGTGCTGCCGGATGATGCCGCGAACGTCGCGTCCGTAGGAGCCTGCTTCGCTGCGGAAACAAGGGGTAAACGCCGCAAGCTTGATGGGCAGCCGGCCGATGTCAACCGCGTCGCCGGCGAAGAGATTCGTCAGCGGCACCTCGGCGGTCGGGATGAGCCAATAGTCGGTGCCTTCCAGCTTGAACAAATCCTGAGAAAACTTCGGCAATTGGCCGGTGCCAAACAGGCTCGCGGAGTTCACAATGAAGGGCGGCAACACCTCGGTGTAGCCGTGTTCCCGGGTATGAACGTCGAGCATGAAATTCATCAGCGCCCGCTCGAGTTTCGCGCCGGCATTCCAATACACGGCGAACCGCGCGCCGGTGATTTTCGCGGCCTGCTCGAAATCGAGGATGCCCATTTCCGGTCCGAGATCCCAATGGGCTTTCGGCTCGAAGTCGAAGTCCCGATGCGTCCCCCAGCGGCGCACTTCAACGTTGTCGGCTTCGCCACCGGAAGGGACGGTTTCGTGCGGCAGATTCGGCACGCCACCTAGGATGTCCGCCAGCGATTCGTCAAGCGCCTTGACGTTGTCTTCGAGCCCTTTGATCTGTTGCCCGACTTCGCGGCTTTGGCGCATCGCGGCCGCGGCGTCTTCGCCGGCGCGCTTGGCCGCGGCGACCTCGGCGCTGAGCGTATTGCGGCGTGCCTTGAGGTTTTCGATTTCGGTGACGGCTCCGCGCCGTTCCGTATCCACGTCGACAAATCGGCCCAGTGATTCCGTCGCGCCCCGCGCCTTGAGCCGCTCCTCGACGTGAGCCAAGTTTTGCCTGAGATAAGCCAGATCCAACATACGAATCCCCAGTTTACCGGTATCCATCGGCGCCGAGAGCTACGCCTACCCGCAGACCTCGTCGCTTCCTATTGGTGTGCTAGCTTTAGTGGCGATGACTCGCCGATCTAGTTGGTATGTACGAAGCGGTTTGCTATTTGCCGTAGCCTGGGCGTGGGCATTCCTACCGGATGCTCCCGTTGCATCCCCACCCGCGGAGCTCAATTGGTACAAGGGAAACCTTCATACCCATACGATCAATAGCGACGGAGACAGCTCGCCCGACACCGTGGCTCGCTGGTACAAAGAGCACCGCTACCACTTCCTGGTCCTGACCGACCACAACTACCTCACCGAGGCGGCGCCTTTGAACACGCTGCTTGCGGCGGACGAGCGTTTCCTACTCATCTCAGGCGAAGAAGTCACCTCCCGGTACGAGGACAAGTCGGTCCACGTAAATGCGTTCCAGGTTCGCAAGACGATTCCCCCCGTGTTCGGGCACAGCCTGCTCGACACGATCCAGAAGAACGTTGACATCATCCGCCAAGCGGGCGCCTTACCGTCGCTCAATCATCCGAACTTCCGCTGGTCGATTACTCCGGACGAGCTGCGGCAGGTCAACGATTTGAAGCTCTTCGAGGTCTACAACGGCCACCCGACTGTCCACAACTTCGGCGGAGGCGGCCTGGCAAGCCTTGAACAGATGTGGGACGTCGTGTTGAGCGCGGGCCGCGAAGTCTACGGCATCGCCGTCGATGACGCACACAGCTTCAAGGAGTTCCGCCCCGATCTCTCGAATCCGGGCCGGGGATGGGTATCGGTCCAGGCACCCGAACTCTCCGAGAACGCCATCATCCAGGCGCTGGAAGCGGGGCAGTTCTACGCCTCGACCGGCGTTGAACTCGACAAAGTGATGCGCACCTCCGACGGGCTTGAGATCGCAATCGAGCAACAGAAAGACTTCGAATACACCACGCGGTACACGGGTAAGGGCGGCAAACTGCTCGCGACGTCCCACGCATTGGCGTCGGCTTACAAGTTTCTCCCTGGAGAAACCTACGTGCGGGCAACCGTGACCCGCTCGGACAACGAGTTTGCGTGGGTACAGCCGGCCTTCGCCAACTAGCCTGCTTTCTCACCGGGTGGGGAGAAAAGCAGGCTCGGTCAGGCGATTTCTAAGTCGGCCAAACCGGCCTTATCCCTGCGTCCGATGATCCCTTTGATGGATCTTTGCAGCTTCCGGAAGATCTGATCCGGTGGTTTGCTTGCGTCGATGCGCGTGAAGTTGTAGTGTTCCGCCATGTCGTCGAGCACCTTGATGACACGCCCCTGGTATTTGACGAAACTTTCGTAGCGGTCACGCCCGATCGGGACGTCCATGCCGCTTTCCCAGTACTCAAACGCTCCGCGGCCTACCACGACGCGCGCGACCAGATCATTGACCTCGGCCCGCAGGTAGTAGATCTTGTGGGGGACCAGCGCGATACCCGCGACCTGCTCGATCCATTTACGGTCTTGCCCACGTGCGATGGCGCGGGCCATGATCGAGAAGATGTAGCGGTCCGTTAGAACGACGAAGCCCGCTCGGAGCGCGGGAATGATTTCGTTCTCCAAACGATCGGCGAAGTCGGTCGTATAGAACAACGTCATCGTCGTGGGTCCGAGCGTGTGGCCTTCCTTCGCCTCCTGAATGCCCTTCTTCGTGAGCGCCGAGCGCGCCATGCCGGTGTCGATCACGGCATGGCCTTGCTGCTCGAGCCAGAACCGGAGTTGCGCGATTTGGGTGGAGCGGCCGACGGAGTCCGGCCCCTCGATGGCGATCAGCTTGCCCTGCAGTTCCGAGTAATCGACGCCCGCTAACGGCTCGTCATAGAACTCGAGCGGTGTTCTTCGGGGCATACTCTCCTCTCAGGGGGACGCGAAGAACGCCGTTCTTCAAGCTGTCCCCGATCTGTTGCAACACGACCTCGCGCATCTGCCGCTGCTGGGCTTCGATGGATTGCGTGGCGTCGATGACGTGGAATCCGACCTCTTTCGCCATCGCCTCGTACTCGTCCAGGATGCGGCTTTGGAAAAGCCGGAAGCTCTCTTCGACGTCGCTGCTCAGGCCGAGGTCCATGCCGGCTTCGTAGTATTTCAGGGCGGCCCGGCCGCCCAAGATGCGATTGAGGGCTACGTCGAGGGGAACCCGGAAGTAGAAGGCCAAGCTCGGCTTCACGGCGAAGCGGTAAAGGTTACGTACCCAGCGGCGGCTTACCCCGCGAGCAACGTCGCGCGCGAAGGCGGTGTAGGCGTAACGGTCGGCGCAGACGATGGCCCCGGCCTTGAGCATCGGCAGCAGATAGCGCTCCATGCGGTCGGCGAAATCCGTTGCGTGGATGAGGCTGAACGTCGTCGGGGTGAACATTTGCTTCTTCTTGCCCCGGCGGGTCGTGCCCCGCACCAATTCGGAAGAATTCCACTCGCTGAAGGCAACGGCGACCTCCTTCGAGCGCAACCACTGGCTCAGCAGAGCCAGTTGGGTGGACTTACCCGAGCCGTCAATCCCTTCGACGACGATGAGCTTTCCTTTGTAGCGATTGGGAACGAACTGCGCCATCAGTGGAGAAACAAAGGCGTAATATAGCACCCCATACCGCGCTGCGGCGCCGCTGGCATCGACGAGGGTCATCGGTCGAGACAATGATCCGATCGATCGATGTTCGCTGCCTGGGCGGCCTCGATCATCCAAGCGAACAGCGGCTTTCCCGCGACGAGCGCGATGTTCTTGCCGGGGATTCCCTTGGAACCCCCTCTTGCGGGAATGATCGCCCACGCTCCCTGGCCGTTCGCGTTCACCATGTTGAGACGATTCACCTGGGTGCCGGATGTCGAAAGCGAAACCGGATTCGAGGGAAACTACGCGCCGAGGCAACATTGCGTCGACCCGAAAGGGGAGGTTGGGTTTCGTAACTTCTCTGGGATGAATTGAGGAACTGCGACAGCGGCTTCACCGGACCCACCATTGCCGTGCGCCGCCTAGGCTAGCCCTGCCAAACGTAGGCCGCATTTATCGCTTCCGGGTCACGCCTGTCGTTCGAACAAGCGAAAGCCTGGTGCTGCCCCACCGGTCCGGCGAGCCATCGTATTCGGCTGCGCTTGTCCGTGTTCACGCCCTTTACACGAAGTCAGGAACCCCGCGGGAAGTGCTTTTAGTTGCAACGGGTTCGCCCCCGCAATGCATGTTGCTTGCTCGTGCGGGCTCACCCGAAGTCGATTGTCGTGGTGGATTTGTGCAATCAGGCCACAGCATTGCGCCTTCCTCTATAATCGAAAACCGGTTTCGAGCAGCTGCGCGGTTTGGCTCAACATGTCCACACGGCGGAGCGAAACGACAATTCAAGGGACGCGGAGCCGGTTGGATGGTTGCACTGGGGAAGTTTGCATGACCCGCAAGATCGTGATGCTCGAAATGAACGAGGTTCCCTACCGGGTGCTGGATCATTTCGTATCGCAGCATCCCGAGTCGGCGCTGGCCCGATTGCTCGGGAAGACCACGCAATACGAAACCGTGACGACAGACAATTGCAGTCTGGCGCCCTGGATCACATGGCCTTCGTTCCATCGCGGTGTCAACAATGAACAGCACGACATCATGCACCTCGGCCAGAACATAGATCGCCCCGACAAGGAGTTTCCGCCCATCTGGAAGATCCTTGTTGAGTCCGGAGTTTCGACGGGTGTGTTCGGGCCGCTGCATTCATGGCCGCTGCCCGAGAACGCCGAGCAATACTGCTTCTTTCTACCAGACACGTTTGCCGCGACGCCCGAGAGCTACCCCGATGCGCTGACGAGCTTCCAGAACTTCAACCTCGTGATGTCTCGCGAGTCAGCACGCAACGTGTCGACGAGCTTCGACACCCGTTCGCTGCTCGATTTCATGTGGCGAGCACCGGGCCTCGGATTGCGCGCGAAGACGCTGCTCGCGGTTGCGCGGCAACTCCGTGACGAACGCGTGAGTCCGTGGAAGCGAACTCGCCGCCGAACTTTCCAGCCAGTTCTGGCCTTCGATCTCTACATGAAGCAATTGAAGAAGCATAAGCCACAGTTCAGCAACTTCTTCAGCAATCACGTAGCCTCCGCCATGCATCGCTACTGGGCCGCGCTTTTTCCCGGGCGACTACGACGACCTCGAGTTGGGCGAAGACTGGCAACAGTGCTTTTCTGGTGAGATCGATTTCGCGATGAGTTGGTTCAGCGACCTCTTTTAACGCCTCGTGGAGTTCGCCGACAAGAACCCCGAATACGTGATTGTCGTCGCTTCGAGCATGGGACAGACTGCAGCCTTCGGGAACAAGGTCGATACGCAGCTCTACTTGCGCGACTTGCCTGTATTTATGGCGTCTGCAGGTCTTTCGGATGCGCAGTGGTCGCGACGACCGGCGATGGACCCGACCGTCAGCGTCGTCGTCGACGAGGACAAGGTCGCGGGCTTCGATCAGTATTTGCAGGACTTGCTCATCGCGGGCACACCTTTTCGGATGTCCGCGAAGGAAGGTGGATTCTTCGATCTACACTTTGGCCAGACCGACCTCGACCCAAAGAGCGACTTCCTCACGCTGCGCGGCGAGGCGGTTTCTCATGCGGAATTCGGATTCGAGATCATCGAAGTCGAGGACGAAGGCGGGAGCACCGGCTATCACATCCCGGAAGGCATCCTGCTCACTTACGATCCGACCAAGCCGTCGACATCCGCGGGACGCAAGCAGATCCAGGTCACCGACGTCGCGCCATGTCTGCTGGACCACTTTGGACTTGCAGTGCCGAGCTACATGAACCCGCCAGGCGCACTGACGTTCTAGTAGCGGACTCACGCATCACTGCGGCGCCACGTTTTTGATTTCGGGCCGACTTCAGCGACGAGCGATCAGTCTTTCAAGGACTCGCATCATCGCTTCCATGTCGCCCGGCTTTTCCGCATGTCGACAAGCGAGTTCGCAACAAGCGGCGATCAACGCTCGCCCCACCATGATGTTGTCTTCGGTCGCATCGCCTGGCCAGAGCTGCGCGATCGCGCCAACCAGAAGTTCGAGGAAGTGTTCTTCGTCGATTTTCCGATAGCGAGCCCAACCCAGGACTGCAGGACCATCGACGAGGATCACCTGCAGGCTCGATGGACGCGCGGCGAATTCGATGAATGAGCGGCAACCCATCAAGAGTTGTTCTCTCGGGTCGGCGACGGGTGCGACTCGGGCGATGACCTCGTCCCGAAGCCTCGCTTCCTCCGCTCGAAAGACGGTTTCGAACAGTTCTTCTTTGCCCGCGAAGTGGTGATAGAGCGCGCCGCGGGTGACCCCGGCGTCCGCCGCGATTTCGTCGATCGAGACTTTCGCGTAGCCACGCTCTGCGAATAGACGCCGACCGGACGCCACGAGGGCTCGCTGGGTGGCTTCTCGCCGCTCCGCCTGGGTGCTCATGGAGTCAGTCCAAAGAGCGAGCCCACAGCCCTCCGATCTCGAACATTTCTACGGCTACGTTCGCGCCTTCGAAGCCTCCAACTTGACCGACGATTGGTCACTGCTCGAACCGTTCTTTCACCCGGACGTGCATCACGTGGCGGGGAGGTGGCATCGATGGTGTGAGGGTTTGGTTTGAAGGTGGCCGTTACGATGTTCCGTCAAGGGGTGCATCCATGTACGACCGCACGCTCTGGCATAGCCTTCGGCTTTGGATCGGATGTTGGATCGTGTTAAATGCGGGGGTGGTCGTCGCAGTGCCGTTGTTTGGCGTGTACAATCTCGACAGTGGGAGTGAGTGCTATGTCAACGATCAAGCGTTCTTCTAAGGCGGTTAGCCGGCGTGAGGTTTTCCAAGCCGGTTCTTTTCTTGCGGCGGCGGGTTTGATGGCTCCGGGGGCTTCGGGATCGCCTGGGGCTTCGCCTGCGGCGGCGCGGCTGCCGATGCGAGCGAAAGGACCTACCGTCTATCAGCGGGTGGGGGTTGAGCCGTTTATCAACCTTACGTCGACACGCACGATCAACGGCGGTGCGGCGCAACTGCCGGAGGTGTCCGACGCGATTCACGAGGCCTCGTTCTACCACGTCAACCTCGAAGAGCTGCTCCAAAAAGTTTCGCCGCGCATTGCCGAATTGCTCGAAGTGCCGGGGGCGTTCATCGGTTCGGGCGCGGCCGGTTGCCTGACTAGTGCGACCCTAGCTTGCATGTGCGGCGGTGATGTCGAAGCTCTGCAGCAGCTTCCCAACACCGACGGACTCAACGACGAAGTGGTCGCTTTTCGCGAAACCAGCTCGATCTACGACCACGCCATCCGGATGACGGGCGCCAAGATGGTGAACGTTGCGACGGTCGCCGATCTCAAGAAAGCCTTCGGCCCGAGAACATGCATGGCCTTCGCAGGGGCGGCCATCCAGGACTCGAAGAGCAACATCCCACTGGAAGCCTTCGCCAAAGCGGCGCACGATCACGGTGTGCCGTTGCTGATTGACGCCGCGAACGAACTGCCGCATAAGCCCGACCCGTTGCTTTCGCGCGGCGCCGATCTGGTTGTCTACAGCGGCGGAAAAAGCCTGAAAGGGCCGCAAAGCGCCGGCCTCATGCTGGGCCGCAAAGACCTGACGGAGATCGCCTTCTGGTCGAGCGCGCCGCATCATACGTTCGCGCGCCCGATGAAGGTGAGCAAAGAGGAAGTGATCGGCGCGCTGGTGGCCGTGGAATACCTGGTCACGAAGCGCAACCTGGAAGAGGAGCACAACCAGTTCAAGTTCTGGTACCGCCATATCAGCGACCGCATCACGCAGGTGCCGGGAGTGACGACGGAGATCACAGACGCACCGCGCGCGGGGTACTACCCGGAGATGAAGGTCGAGTGGGATCAGGACAAAATCGGCTATGTGGCGCGAGAGATCGGCGAGCAGTTACTGAACGGCAAGCCGCGCATTATGAGCCCGGCGTATCCGAAAGAGCTGGACCCCAAGATGGCCGAGGGCAACAACTTCCTAATCCGCCCGATGGCTATGTGGCCGGAGGATTACAAGGTTGTTGCCGAGCGGCTCTACGAGATCTTCAAGAACGCGCCGGGCAAGAAAGCACCGCGCAAGCTGGCGACGCCGGCGGGAAGTTTGGACGGACATTGGGAAGTGGATGTTGCCTATACAGGCAAGACGGTGCGCCACACAATGTACCTACAGAACAAAGGGAACGAAATCAGCGGCCTACACCGTGGCCGGATTTCGCAGGGCCGGGTGAAGGGCGAGATTGACGGCGACAAAGTGGATTTCGCAAGCCGCGGTAAGTATGAAGCCGCCGATATGCGGTACTTCTTCACGGGGACACTGCGCGGGGACGAGATGAGCGGTCGCCTGGGTTTGGGCGAGTACGGCAGGGCGACCTGGAAGGCCCGGCGCGTCGGGTAGTTTACGCAGATAAGCATTTACCCCGCGGTTGCGGGCTTTTCCTTGGGCAGCTTTAGCGCCATCAAGAAGCCCAGGATCGGCAACGTGATGACGCCCCAGAAGACCGTCTCCAGGCCGACGCGGTCAGCGATCCAGCCGAGCAGCGGGATGAAAGTAATGCCCGCCATGCCCCAGCCGAATCCCATGACCAACGCGCTCGCCGTGCCCGCCTGCTCCGGCACGAGATCCTGCGCCATGACGATCATCACGGGGTTCGTTAGCAGCAGAATCAGGGCGCCCAGAAACAGACCCGTCAGCGATAGCCAGCCGGTCGTTCCGAGAAACAGCGCGAAGAATGGGCAGCAAGCGACCATCGATATTAGAACGACACGCCGACCGCCGATGCGGTCCGCCAAGCTTCCACCGGTCAACGAGGCGATGGCGGAACTGATGAAGAACACAGTCAGCCATATGCTCGTCTCTTGCAGACTGAAGCCGCGGTTCTGATAGAGGTACACCGTCAAGAATTGCGCAATGCCCAAATGAACGACCGAGCGCAGTACAACGAGCAGATACTGCAACAGCAGAGGCTTCCATTCACGGTGAAACGGCGCCCACTCGAAACGCGTGTGGCCGGCTTCGACGCCGTTGCCCGGCGCCGGGAGCATCCACATCAGAAACGCCGCGATGACGAGTGCCGGCAGCGCCGCCAGCGGCAACCCTTCGAGCCCCACCTGCTCAACCATGGTGGAGAAATACGTCGGCCCCAACGATAGGCCGATCATACCCGCCGTAATGAAGATCGCCACGCCCAGGCCCCGCCGGGTCCTGGCAAGTGTAGCCGCCTGCGACGTGCTCTGCGGGTGGAAAGAAGCGACTCCCATGCCTCCCAGCAAAGCGATCAAGAGCAGGCTGTTGTAGCCCGGCGCCACGCCCAGACTCGAAAGAAATATGCCGGCCGTGGCTAATCCCAGCACCACGAACAGCCGCGAATGGATGCGGTCGGACAACAGCCCGAAGAAGAGCTGAAGCACCGCCGAACCGAACATGAACACCCCGCTCAGCGTCCCCACTTGCGTCAAAGAGAGCGAATACTTGTCCGCGAGAAGGGGCTGCAGCGTGGCGACCGAGCTAGCGTAGAAATCGATTGCGAAATGGCCGAAGCAAAGCAGCAGAAACGGCCCGGTCAGGAGCCCTACGCCCGCCTGCGTGAGAGGAGAAGGCTGCGTCGCCACGGGGGCTTGCACCGGAGGCTCTACGGTCGAGGTACTCAAGGAGGGGCTCTCTACGGAATGACTCATCATATCCGAAGGTCTTGAAAAGGCGGCGTCTGATATTCTCAGAATCTTCGTCCCGGCACGGCCGGTGGCGTGTCTTTCCGCGCGCCGGTCGTCGAGAAATACTATGAAAATCGTGGACATGCGGGTCCATTCGATCGCGATGGCCGACCCGCCGCTGAGAAGCTCCTACGGATTGCACGCTCCCTACGCACTGCGAAACGTTTTGGAACTCGAAAGTGAAGACGGCATCGTGGGTATCGCCGAGACTTACGGCGGCGAGAAGCCGGCAGCGGCCCTGCTGGAAGCTCGGGATCAGGTTGTCGGCGCCGACGCCTACCGCCTAACCGGCGATCTGCTCGGTTTTGTCGAGGGTGAGGGCGACGGTCTCGATCGCTCGCAGACCCATCATGTCCCCGGCGAGAACCCTCTGGACGCAAGCAGCCGCACCTACTCGGCCCTGGAAACGGCCAGCCTCGATCTGATCGGCCGTTCGGTCGGACAGCCTGTGTGCGATCTGATCGGCGGGCGGGTGCGCGACGAAGTTCGGTTTTCGGCCTATCCCTTCTATAAGCACGCCGGCGGCGGCGGCGAGGGTGACGACAAACGCGACGACAAGTACGGCGAGGCGTTGTCACCCGAGGCTCTGGTTCGGCAAGTGAAGCAGATGTTCGACGAATACGGGTTCGGGTCGGTCAAGTTCAAGGGCGGCGTCCTGGCGCCTGAAATCGAAGTCGAAACGATTCGGCAACTTCGCCGGGAATTCGGCCCGAGCGTCCCGCTGCGCATCGACCCGAACAGCGCCTGGACGGTCGACACTTCCATCAAAGTCGGCCGCGACTTGAGGGAAGAACTATCGAGTGGCGGCTACCTGGAAGACCCCGCCATGGGCATCGATGGCATGGCGGCCGTCCGCGCGGGCTTGCTCGCCGAGGGTATCGACACGCCGCTGGCGAGCAATGTGGCCGTCACGTCGTTTGCGCATATCCCTGAATCGGTTCGCACGGACGCCGTGCAGATCATTCTGTGTGATCACCACTATTGGGGCGGAATGCGCCAGGTGCAGCATCTCGCCAAGATCTGTCAAGTCTTCGGCATCGGGCTTTCGATGCACTCGAACAGCCACCTGGGAGTTTCGCTGATGGCAATGGCGCACGTCGCGGCGGCGACGAAGCACCTCACCTACGCCTGCGACACCCACTACCCGTGGCAGTCCGAAAAAGACGAGATCGTCGCGGGAGGGCGAGTTCCCATCGTGAACGGTTGCGTCAGGATTCCCGACAAACCGGGGCTTGGTGTTGACCTGGACTACGACCAGATTGCACGGGGCAAGGAGCTGTTCAAGAAAGTCCCCTATCGGAAGCGCGACGACGAAGCCGAGATTCGGAAACACGTGGATCCCGAGTGGAAGAGGGTGTTGCCGCGTTGGTAAGCCATGTACCTATCTGTTCTGACTGGTAGGTATGGGTCCAAAGAATCAGATTGTGAAGACGACCGTCGAACTACCGGATGCTCTGCTGAAAGAAGCGAAGCGTATCGCTGCACAACAAGGCTTCACCTTGAAACAGCTCATGGAAATGGGTTTGCGGCAAGTGATCGCTGCCAAGAAGCCGCGGAAGATTTTCCATCTCAGAAAGCACACCGTCGGGGGCAAGGGTCTCGTGGAGGACCTTGAGTGGTCCGAGATCCGGGAACGTATCTACGAGGGACGCGGCTGATGAGCGCGGTGATCGGGACCATTGACGCCAGTTTACCGAGGCATCCGGGCTCTACTTGCGCATACCGGGATAGAGTGAACGAGCCGCCAGAATATACGCCTTCTTCTGGCCCAGACCGCGAGAGGCATAGAAGCCGACGGTGCAGTTGAGGCGGTAGAAATAGGCGTCGCCGGGAGTCGCTGGGTGACGGCCTTCGATTCCACTCGCGCCACCGCCGGCGACCATTTCACCATCTCCCTCAAGCAGGAGGTAGATTTCTTCTTCCTTGATGTGGTGATGGGGGTGGTTGGTGCCGCCGGCGTCGAACTCCATGATGAAAAGACTGGTCAAGATCTCTCCCGCGGCGATCAAGTCGCGCTTACTGTCCTTGCCGCCCATCAAGAGCAGGTACTTGGTCGAAGCCGGGTGGCCGGGGAGGACCTGCTTCTCGGCCTCGGACGCATTCCTGATTTGCAGCGTGGCGCCGCCGTCCTTTGAGCCCGTGCCTTCGGGGAGGTGATAGCCGATCACGACGATACGCAATGGTTCGCTGGATGTGTTCATCGTGGTGTACTCGACGCCGGCGGCGAGATACATGAAATCCCGCGGCTTGACCGGGTAGGACTTGCCTCCGTATTGAATCTTTCCGGTTCCCTCCATCACGAAATAAATCCGTTCTTCCCGTGGATGTCGAACCGCGGCGCTGCGCCCGTGCGGATCGATTTCCATGACGCCGTAGCGGGCTACGCCTTTGACGATCGAGCTGGCTTGATCGCCCGCACCGAACAGAGGACGATAGCGGCATGTGTCGCTGGACAGATCCGATGGCCTTGCGTCGGCATCAGCGAGCTTTCGGTAGAGAAAGGTCGGATCGACTGGCCGTTCGGCCGCCTGAATGAGACCGGCCGAGTTAACGCAGCCGGCGATCAGCAAAAAGCAAAGCCCTTTGGCCGTCATTGCGGTTTGTTTTCCTCGGCGGTCATCGTAACAGACCGGGCGGTGGAAGCGCCCCTGCGTTTGTGCCCATATTTCACTGGTGATATACTCGTTGCGGTTTCGTCAGCTTGCCTTCTTCGACGCGGGGAAACTCATCGGCTCGTGACTAAATCCAGGGGGTGATGGATTGCCTGACCTATGGATCGTGAGGGGCGCTTTCTTGGCCGTATTCGCGCTTCTCGCCCACCATTTGCGTCCGTTCGCACTTGAGCCGATCCCCGCGGCGGCTGTCGGACTGCTCAGCGGTGTCGCGATCATTATCTTCGAGATCCGGCTTCGCCGCATCAGCTTGAAGCGGCTGATCGGCGCGGCGGCGGGCTCCATTCTGGGAATTGTCGGGGCATTCCTGATGAGCCAAGTGATGGATGGAGGACTCCGGACCGAAAGTCTCGCGTTTCTGGAATTGGCCATTCTGCTCTTGATGTGGTACGTGGGGTTGGTTGTCGGGGCCGCCAAAGGCGAGATGCTGAACCTCAGTGCCATGGGCGGACTATTCGGTGGTGACAAGAGCCCCCAAAATTCTTACAAGATTCTCGATACGAGCGTAATCATCGACGGCCGCATCGCTGACGTTGCCGAAACTGGTTTTGCCGACGGCGTTATCGTCGTTCCACAATTTGTCTTGTGGGAATTGCAGCTCGTGGCGGATTCGGCGGACGCGCTGAAGCGAAACCGTGGCCAGCGCGGTCTTGATGTCCTGCAACGCATCCAGAAGATGTCGAACCTCGAGGTACGGATCGTCGACAACGACTATCCCCAGACAAAGGAAGTCGATCTGAAACTCATCGAGTTAGCGAAAGAACTCGGCGGCAAGATCGTTACCAACGACTTCAATCTCAACAAGGTCGCCCAGCTCCAAGGCGTGGCCGTGCTCAACATCAACGAGCTGGCGAATTCCCTCAAGCCCGTCGTGTTGCCCGGCGAGACAATGAAGGTCTTCATCCTGAAAGAAGGCAAGGAATATAATCAAGGCGTCGCTTACCTTGACGACGGCACAATGGTCGTCGTTGACAACGCCCGCCGCAAGATCTCGAAGACCATCGACGTGTCGGTAACCAGCGTGCTTCAGACAACAGCCGGAAAGATGATCTTTGGGCGCTACGACGAGAAGCCGCAAGCCGGCGACGGTGACAACCGGCCGGTCTCGGTCGGCAAGGGAAGCCATTCCCCGCATGGGGTCGAGCAGACAGCGGGACGGTAATCCATGAAAGTAGCAGCCATTCTCCCGGCGGCCGGGCTTGGGACGCGCATGGGAAAGTACTCCCCGGAGTCGACGGGGACAAGCCGCAAGCAGTTCATGCTGCTGGAAGGCGCGCCCATTCTGCTGCATACGATTCGTAAGTTCGTTGCGGCTCCGAGCGTGTCGGAAATCCTGGTCGCGGTGCGACAGGACGACATGGCTTCGCTGGAGGAGCAATTGCGGGGGGAGAACTATCCCAAGCCGGTTCGGCTCGTCGAGGGCGGACGCAATCGGCAGGAATCAGTGGGCAATTCCCTGGAACAGGTTTCCCCGGACACCGATATTGTCGCCGTTCACGATGCCGTGCGGCCGTTCGTCACGGTGGAGCAGATCGAGGAATGTATCGCGGCGGCCACCGAGCAGGGAGCGGTGATTCTCGGCATTCCCCCGGTGGATACGATCAAGCAGGTCGACAAAGCGGTGGTCCATTCGACGTTGCTCCGGGAGCGGATCGTGCTGGCGCAGACGCCGCAGGTGTTTCGGACATCTTTGTTGCGCGACGCTTTCGAGCGCGCCGAGAGCGATCAATTTGTCGGGACGGATGAGGCGAGTCTGGTGGAGCACCTAGGCGAATCGGTCCGCGTGATTCTCGGCAGCGATCGCAATATCAAGATCACGCGCCCCAGTGACATGGCTCTGGCGCACCTTTTCTATCAGGAAGAGGTCGAGGAATCACCCAAGGCGGGGACCGCGCCGACATCATGAACGGCGAGTTTCGGGTCGGCATCGGCTATGACTCCCATCGTCTCGTCGAGAACCGAAAGTTGATCGTGGGTGGCGTGGAGATCCCTTTTGAGAAGGGACTCAGTGGGCATTCCGATGGGGATATCCTCTTTCATGCATTGACGGATGCTTTGCTGGGTGCCGCCGCACTCGGCGACATCGGTCAGTACTTTCCCCCCTCGGATCCGAAATGGAAGGATGTGAATAGCCGTGTCTTCCTAGAGCATGCTCACAAGCTGATTCAAAAGAGCGGCTATCACGTTGTGAACGTAGATGCAGTCATCATCCTGGAGCAACCCAAGATCGGCCCCTACCGCGATGCGATTCGGAAGAACGTCGCTGACGTATTGGAGATCGAGACGGAACGGGTGGGGTTGAAGGCAAAGACAGCCGAAGGCATCGGGCCGGTGGGTGAAGGGCAGATGGCTGAGGCCCAGGCAGTGGCGTTAATAGCGAGGGACTGACGCCTGAAGGGTGGGTCGTTTGACAAATCTCCCGTCAGAAGCACGGCGCGAGCCGCGTGCAGGTCCCGCACGGACTCGCTAAGCTAGACAGTTTGCGCCTACGTGCGCGGAAGGAGCGTCCGCCTTGACTCCCGAAGAACTGAAAGGTCAACTCGGAGGTGTCATCACCTTCCCGGTCACGATCTTCAAAGAGGATCTTTCCCTCGACCTCGACGGCTATCGCACGAACGTGGCCGAGATGTGCAATTTCCCGCTTTGCGCGATCGTCGCGGCCGGCGGGACCGGCGAGATGTATTCGATGACGCCCGAAGAGCATTTCGACGTCATCAAAGCGACCATCGATGAAGTCAAGGGTAAGATCCCGGTCCTGGCCGGGGTGGGCTTCAACCTTCCTCTCGCGACCGAGATGGCCAAGAAGGCCGAGGCCGCCGGCGCACAGGGCATCCTTTGCTTCCCGCCCTACTATCCGAATGCCGACCGCGAAGGCCTGCTCAACTACTACAAGGCTATCGGCGAGGCCACGAAGCTGGGTCTGTTCATTTACAGCCGCGACTGGGCCACTTTCAGCGCCGGCGAGGTCTGGCGGCTGTGCGAGGCGATTCCCAATCTCATCGCCTGGAAGGAAGGGCAAGCCGACCTGCGGGGTTGCCAGCGGATCATGCAGCGGTGCGGCGACCGTCTGCACTGGATCGGCGGCATTGGTGACGACATGGTGCCCGGCTACTATTCCCTCGGCATCCGCACCTACACGTCGAGCGTCGCTGTCGTTGCGCCGCGTCTCTCTTTGCAGCTTCACGAGCGCGCGGCCATGCTCGATCAGGCAAGCCTGGCGCGACTGATGTCGAACTACGTCATTCCGCTTTATGCCCTCCGCGCGCGCCGCAAGGGCTATGAAGTTTCCGTCATGAAGAAGGCGATGGAGATCCTCGGCAAGCCGGCCGGCCCGGTACGCCCCCCACTGCCTGAAGTCAGGCCAGAAGAGGTCAAAGAGATCGAGTCGCTCATGGAGCGCTACAAACCTGTGCTGTAGAGCGGATCTCGATCTGAGGTTCAAAGAGTTACCTTGGAAGAACGCTTTGCTACCCAGCGGTAGACGTTGGCCTTCCCGCCTCGAAGGCTCATCCCCGACAGAATGTCCAACGGCTTGGTCATCTACGAGCCTCCTTCGCGCGACCAGATCAACCGCTACCTCGCGCAAGTCGATGCGCTGGTCTTTCAGCTTAAGCAGATCGAAGAGAGGCGCAGCAAAATCGCGGCCCGCATCCGGGTTTTTGAGTGCCGTTACATCCCGCTCATCGGCTCCCGCTACTCCGACCTCGAAGATCTACGTCGCAAGGTCGAAGCCGCCTGGCGGACCCTTCGCGAACACAAGCACCGCATCGACGCCGGTGAACCTGAGCCGCTTGCTCTCGTGCTTCAGGCCCGGCCTGTGGCCGACTCTCCCCTGTTCCGTCCAAACGCTGAGTTGCGGTCACTCTATCGCGAACTCGTCCGGCACATCCATCCCGACCTGTCATCGAGTCCGGAAGAGCAACACCGCTGCCACGAGTTCATGGCCGAAGCCGGCAGAGCTTACCGGTCGCAGGATACCGACCGTCTCCAATCGCTACTCGAACAATGGGAGTCCAACCCCGACCGCATCCATCCCATCGATACCTCATCCGAGATGCTGTGGGCCATGCGCCGCGTCACCCAGCTACAGAACGACATTCGTGAAGTCAAGGCCAAGATCCATGCGGCGGAAAACTCAGTCATGGCACAGCTCATACAACAAGCCGAAGCCGCTCGCCTCACCGGCTTCGACCTCCTCGCTCACATGGGCGAACGGGTAGAGGAACAGATCCAGCAGGCCGAAGAAGACCTCACGCGCGTACAAGCAACCCTCGACAATCTCGACGGCGACACAACCCGAGTCATCAAGATCAACGCTGGTGCCATCTGACAGCGGTTCCGCGGCTGATAGTCGGTCTTATATCATTGAGTAAAGTCAGTTTTGGATCCCCGGGCTATGAGGGGTTGAGGGCATCTGGCCTTTCTTTTCCGGGGCAACATCCAGTGCTACGTCAAATCCTGTTCGCAAGTGCACTGTCGGTTGGGTTATTCATCGCACCCGGCACGATCCAGCCGCTTTCCGCCCAAGGTATAGCCGGCCAAATTCGGCTCAGCGAAGTAGCGCGCTTGAGCGGCGTTCCCACCTCCATTACCAACGCGGGCGACGGCTCCGGACGTCTGTTCGTGACGACCCAGGAAGGAAGGGTCTGGATTATCAAGGACGGCAAGGTCTTGCCCACTCCGTTCCTCGATATCCGCAACCGTGTCGCGAACGGCCCCGAGCGCGGTTTGCTGAACGTCGCCTTCCACCCTGAATACGGAGAGAACGGTTACTTCTACGCCTTCTATACGGATGCTCAAGGCGACTCGTTCGTCTCGAGGTTCGAGGTGTCCGGTGATCCCGATCTAGCCCTCCCGACTTCGGAGACGTTTGTCTTCGGCGCCCAACAACCGCGTTCCCGACACAACGGCGGAGCGCTCCAGTTTGGCCCGGACGGTTTCCTCTACATCGGTTTGGGCGATGGAGGCGGTACAGGAGACCCCGACAATAACGCTCAAGACCTCTCGTCCCTGTTAGGCAAGATTCTGCGGATTGACGTGGATGGCGGCTCTCCGTTTCGTATTCCATCAGACAATCCGTTCCGGTCTGAGCCCGGCGCGCGAGACGAGATCTGGGCCTACGGACTTCGTAACCCCTGGCGATTCGGTTTCGACCGCGAGACCGGAGATCTGCTCATCGGCGACGTCGGACAGGATGCCGTGGAAGAGATCAACTTCCAACCCGCAAGCAGCGACGGAGGAGAGAACTACGGCTGGCGCCTCAAGGAAGCAAGCCAGTGCTTTAACCCGCCTGAGGACTGCGGGGACCCCAGTCTTGTATCACCCGTCCTCGAATACCAGCATGACGACGACGGCCGTTCCGTCACGGGTGGATACGTCTACCGAGGAATCGATTTTCCGCAACTCGACGGCCTTTACTTCTATGGCGACTGGATGACAAGAGAACTGTTCTTCGCCCGCAAAAGCAGCGGCGTCTGGAATCAGATGGGCACCGTCGACACGCCCCACCGAATCAGCGCCTTTGGAGAGAACGAACACGGCGAACTCTACATTGCCGCCTACTTTGGGGAAGCAATCTTCCGCATCGAGGCCGATCACCCGCGCCCGACGCTTCAGACCATCGTTCCCGACGAAGTGATGGCCGCCGGACCGGACTTCATGATGACCCTGACCGGCACAAAGTTTTCGTCCTTCTCAGAGGTCCTCTGGAACGGCGCCGTGCGGCCAGCAACTCTCATCAACGCTTCAACTCTGCAAGCTCAGATCTCCGCGGCCGACATCGCCGAAGCCGCCATGGTTTCCGTCGCGGTCCGCAATCCGCAGCCCGGCGGCAGAACTTCCAGCGCCGTCAGCATGACCATTGCCGCGCCACCCGTCATCGTGCCCGAGATATTCGAGGGCGGTGTCGGCAATGGCGCCGGCGTCACGAGCATCGGCGGAGTCGCCGCCGGCAGTATCGCGGCGGTCTTTGGACTCAACCTCTCGACCGAGTCAGTGGATGCGCACGTGGCGCCGCTGCCGACCTCCCTCGGTGGTGGCATGCTCCACATGACACCGCAGAGCCTGGCTCTTCGCTTCAACGGCCAGGTGGCGGTGCCGCAGTTCTTCTCCTCACCCGGCCAGCAGAATGTCCAGATCCCGTGGGAAATGGAGGGGTTTAGCGGTGCTCTCATCTCCGCAACCCTTGGTGAGGAGCAGAGCCCGCCCGTTGGGGTGGACGTCGTACCCCACAACCCGGGCATCTTTACCTCAAACTCTCAGGGCACCGGGCAGGGCATCATTCAGATCGTGGGAGATGGAGTGATAGCCGGGCCGGCAAGTCCGTTCTCAGTCGCACGACCCGCCAAGAAGTGTGAGTTCCTTACGATCTGGGCCACCGGCTTGGGCCCGGTCACAAACACGCCCGAAACGGGAGCCGCCTCCTCCGACGACCCCATTTCTCACACGACAAGCTTGCCTGAAGTGACCCTCGGAGGCGTACAGGCGCCGGTCTTTTTCTCGGGGCTGGCGCTGGCATTCGTCGGGCTCTATCAAGTGAACATCAAAGTCCCCGAAGATGCACCGAGCGGCAATTCTATCGACGTAATCCTTTCCATTGGCGGCGTGCAATCGAATGTCGTCACGATCGCTATTGAGTAGCGTCGCAACGTAGTCACCATTGCGGCCGAGTCGTTTCCCCCTAATCTCCGTAGACTCAGCTAGAATGCCTGCATGAAACTTCGCTTCCTGCTGCTTGCTTCGGTACTGCTTCTCCCTCTCCAGGCCCAAGTCATTCGAGTCGGCATCATCGGAACCGACACCTCCCACGCTTTGGCTTTCACCCGGATTTTGAACGATCCGGCAAGGCCCGATCATGTCCCAGGGGCGAAGGTGATCGCCGCCTTCAAAGGTGGCAGCCCCGACATCGAGAACAGCCGGAACCGGGTCGACAAGATCGCCGCTGAACTACAGAAAGATTGGGGTGTGGAAATCGTCAGTGACATCCCAACCCTTTGCTCCAAGGTCGACGCCGTGCTGCTCGAAAGCGTCGACGGCCGCGTTCACCTCGAACAGGCCAAGCAGGTCTTCGCCGCCGGGAAACGGGTTTTCATCGATAAGCCTCTGGCTGCCAGCCTCGAAGATGTGCGCGAAATCGCCCGCCTCGGCAAGCAGCACAACGTTCCGTGGTTCAGCTCGTCGAGCCTGCGCTACGTCGACGCCGTGGAGGAAACGCGGGTCAAAGGGCAGAGAGGCGTCATCACATGGGGGCCCGCCTCCATTCACCCCACCCATCACCTCGACCTCTCCTGGTACGCCGTCCACCCCATTGAGCTGCTCTACACCATCATGGGACCCGGCTGCGTCTCGGTGCATCGCACCTTTACCGAAGAAGCCGACGTCATCGTCGGGCTCTGGGACGACGGCCGCATCGGCACCGTTCGCGGTATCCGCGGCGGTAAGAGCGGATACGGCGCGATGGTCTTTGGCGATGACGCCATCAAACAATCCAGCAAGGCCGGCGGCGCGTATTC
The DNA here is from genome assembly GCA_965206655.1 of Bryobacterales bacterium. Taxonomy (GTDB): domain Bacteria; phylum Acidobacteriota; class Terriglobia; order Bryobacterales; family UBA6623; genus JAPPLB01. The sequence goes on from CBDBKC010000037.1 coordinate 423,909, forward strand.
GCGGCTCCTCGTTCGCATCGTGGATTTCTTCCGTACCGGCAAACCCCCGGTTCCGAACGACGTCACCGTGGAGATATTCGCGTTTATGGATGCCGCTCTGCGCAGTAAAGACCGCGGCGGCGATGTCGTCAAGCTGCGCTGAATTCAGGACATTCGCCAGGGAACGATTCGCTGATCCCCAGAGCCGACTTGTCTTTCGATCCTGTGCTCGGTCATGCTAGGAGCCGTGCCTCGGCTGCCAAACAAAGCGTTCGTCTTGCGGAGCGTGATTTTCGCCGCCGCGACGATCTGGGCCGTTACGAATTGGCAACCCTGGCGTCTGCTGCCGGCGAGCGCTTCAGAAACGCCGGCGAAAGTCGATCCCGCTTGGTTGCGGATTGCCCCCAAGGCCGTGTCCTTCGCGCGGTTGTTGCTCGATGACTATCCCGAAACGATCGACTCAGTAACGAAAGCTCGCCTTCGTGCCGCCATCGCTGAGTTCGAGGCCGCGCGCCGCCACGGAGGACGTCTTCTTCGTTTCCGTTCGCGGGTGTCAAAGGCTGAGATGAAATCAGGATTGGCCGAGGCCGACCGCATCCGCACTGAAGCAGCCCGGGAGATTGCCGGGGCTCTCGATGAATTGCCTAACGTCGTGCGCTGGGACCAATCGGCCGACAAAGCGCTTGAGACCACCGCACCCTTCGGCAACACTATCGTCATCATCCGTCGGCAAGGGGATGATCTCCGCGAGCCACCCACGTTCTTGACCCCTGCTATGCAGCTCCCGGACGAATCCGCGCCCGCTATCGACCTCCCTGAGGAAAGCTTTTTCGGCCTCATCGCCCTCAACCGCATCCCCGCCGGGACCACTCGCCGCTCGGTGACCCTTCGGTCAGGGGCCAGCCAACTCGATCTGCAGGTCCGAATCTCGGCCCCGCCAACCCACTCCCGCCGATTTCGTGTGCTCGGCGATGACGGCAAAGCTACCGAGGCCACGGTCGCGATCTACTCGTCTAACGGACGCCTGCTCGTCCCTGAATCCGCCCTCGACTTTTCTCCCGGCGGCTTCGGCTACGTGCCAAACAAGTTCCGCAACCTCGAGAACGCCAAGTACTGGCCGGGCGATGAAGGCTTCGATCGCGCCTTCTTTGTGCGCGGTGACTTCGAGATCGACCTGCCGCGGGGCGACTACCGAGTGCTCGCTTCCAAAGGCCCCGAATACCTGCCCGTCGACCAGCGCCTTTCGGTCAGCGGGGACACCGATACGCCGCACACGATCCGTCTGAAGCGCTGGACAGACATGTCATCGAGGGGCTGGCACTCGGGTGACTGCCACATCCATTACGAGCGCCTGGATGCCGCGGCCGAGGAGCGCCTGCGTCTTTGGACGCAAGCGGAAGACCTGCGCATGGGCAACATCCTCCGCATGGGGGACGCCCGAGAAACTTTCTTCCCGCAACGCGCTTGGGGCAAGAAGGGCCGGGCAAACTGGCCCGGCCTCTCGCTCGTTCCGGGCCAGGAAGACCCTCGCACCGGCGTCGTGGGGCACACCATCAGCCTCAATCTTCCGCGGCCGGTCCGTTTCGAACCAAGCTACTACCACTACGGTAAAGTCTTCGAGGAAGTCCGCCGCATCGGCGGCTTGACTGGCTACGCGCACGTACATGACGGCAACTTCCTCGTCGACCGTGACATGAGCCTCAACATCGCGCGGGGCAAGGTTGATTTCGTCGAGATTTGCGAATTCGGAAAGATCGGTGTCGATCTCTATTACGAGTTCTTGAACCTCGGCTTCCGCTTGACGGCTGCGGCCGGCAGCGACGTCCCGTGGGGAGCGCGCATCGGTGCAACCGTCGGCGATTCGCGCGTTTACGCGTACACCGGCAAGCCTTTCGACCCCGACCAATGGTTTGACGCACTCAGGAAGGGACGAACGTTTGTCACGGTTGGCCCCATGCTTGATTTCACCGTCGACGATGAACTTCCCGGTGTACGGCTCAGGCGCGACAAGGGAGACAAGCTGAAGGTTCGGGCAACAGCACGCGCCGGTGACGCCCTCATCCCTTTCGAGAAGCTGGAAGTCATCGCCAACGGAAAAGTGATTCGTGCGGTCTCGCGAACCGCGGACCAGACCGCCCTTGAGTTCGACCTCCCCCTCGAACATGGCCTCTGGATCGCGGCACGAACAACAGATGCAGGCGAAATCGGCTCACACACAACACCTGTGTACGTCACCGTAGGTCACGACCGCCACTGGAACCGCGAACTGGTACCCACTCTCATCGAGAAGCGGCTCCGCGGTCTCGGCGAAGTCGAGGCGCTGCTCGACGCCGCGGGCCAGGGCATCGGCGAGGGCCGCCGGGGCAATTGGGAGAACGTTGCAGCCTTTCGAGCGGGCGCGGTGGAATTGCGGTCCGCCTTGGCCGAAGCCCGCCAGGTCTACCAGCAACTTCACGACGCGCCCGTAGCGCCTTGACCGCAATCGAGAGACAAAACCTCCGGAGACCACAAATGATTGCTGAGATCATTAGCGCCACCAAAGGCAGAAGGCTCTGGTTCGTGAGGGTTATGGTTTATGACTTCTTCGCGGCCCTGTGGCGCCGCTGCCTGCGTCGCACAACGTTCATAGCGATCACCGGCAGCTTCGGGAAGACGACCACGAAGGAGTGCTTGGCGGCCGCCCTAAGCACCCGTTGGCCCATCGTGAAAACCCTCAGGAACGGGAATGGGTTCGACCGAATCTGCCGAACCATCTTTGCGGTCCGGCCGTGGCACCGTTTTGCCGTGATTGAAGTCGGCACCGAGCGGCCGGGGATGATCCGCCACTGGTCCCGCGTCGTCAGCCCCGATATCGCAGTGATTCTCAGCGTGGGTGGTGCGCATGCCTTGAGCTTCCCGAGCTTAGAGGCAATTGCCGAGGAGAAGGCTTCTCTACTCAGAGGTTTGAGGCCCGGCGGGTTGGCTGTACTGAACGGAGATGACCCGCGAGTGGTTGCGGCGGCCCGGCAGGCTTTGCCGAAAGGCCGCAGAGTCGCTTGGTTCGGTTCTTCTCCCTCCTCGGGTACGACGGCGCATAACATCAAAGCTCAATGGCCGGACAGACTGTCGTTCACAGCCCGAACCGACGATGACTCCGCCTTTTGCCAGACGAAGCTTGTCGGCGCGCACTGGTTGCCATCAATGCTCGCTGCGCTGACGGTGGCGTCCCAAGCAGGCGTACCGCTCGCGGAAGCCTCCCAGGCCATCGCAAGCATCACCCCCTTGCCGGGTCGAACCCAGCCTGTACCACTACCGAACGGCGCCGTGATCTTGCGCGACGACACGAACAGCTTCCTGGAAGCCTTCAAGGCCTCCTTGGCAGTCTTGAAAGATGCCCGCGGCGTACGGCGAGTCTTTGTCTCGAATGGCTATACAGAAGATGAGCTTGATGATCGCCGTAGGCTCGCTCACCTGGGAGAACTGGCGGCCGCATCGGCGGATGTGGTGGTGTTTTTTGGTCAAAACGGGAAGGAAGCGTGCCGTACCGCCATCCAGCACGGAGTTTCTCCCGAAAACGCGCACCGGTTCAAGACCATGCGCCAGACGGCTGACTTCCTGCGCACCGAGATTCGGAACAGCGACCTCGTCCTGCTAAAGGGGCGCTTCAGCTCCCACCTCGCCCGCATTCTTTTTGCGCAAGTGACCGACATCGCGTGTTGGGTCTCCCGCTGTCCCAAGAGATTCCTTTGTGACCATTGCCCGGAACTGGGTGCGGCCCCGGAAGCTCTGGCCCTCTACAGCCCCCCGACGCAGTTTGATACGGTCCATTTGTCCCCTAGTGCTTCCGTCAGGAAGACCCCGGTCGATGGCGGGCGGAACGCCGCATGACCTCTGAATCGACTCTGCCCGCGGCTTGGCGACTCCAACGTGCTCATCATGTCGGGATCACCGTCTCTGACATCGAGCAATCGATTGCCTTCTATCACGACGTTCTCGGATTGGATCTCGTCGGCCGGCGTTCGAGGGTCGATGCCGACTACGTCGCCCGGCAGACAGGCTATCCCGGCGTTCAGCTCAGCGTCGCTTCACTCCGGACCCATCAGGGCGGCCCCTCTATCGAGCTGGCGCAGTACCTCAATCATGCAGGGGGCTCCACCGCCACTGCGACGAATCAAGCGGGTAACTCGCATCTGTGCCTTGTCGTGACCGACCTTCGCGCCTGTTATGCCGCGCTGAGTGCCAAGGGCGTTCGCTTCAATTCCGAACCGGTCACAGTCACGAGCGGCCCGAACGAAGGAGGATTGGTTGTTTATCTCGCCGACCCGGATGGCTACACGATCGAACTGTTTCAGCCGCCGAACGCAGCGGATCCGAACAGCTAGCTTCAGGTCAGGCTGATGCGCTTCACCCGAATCTCCTCGTCGTCGTAGACACCGAGCCCCATGTTTCCCGCCAGTTCGATGTGCTCCACCTGACAGTTGAGCCATTGGCTGTCCTCGTCCGGTTTGAGCAAAGCAATCGACGGCACACCCACTTCCGCACGCTTTTCGTCGATCACCTTCCAGCCGGTCTTGTCGAGCGCGACCGGATCGGTGGCGAAATACATCGTCTTGTGCTCCCAGGTGTATTTGCCCACCTTGCCGCCGGGGCCGCCGTGGTAGGCGCCCTTCACGCCATCGAGGACGTGCAGCTTCACCTTCTCACGAATGATCGGCAATTCGACCACGGCGGGAATAAAGATGCCGCAGGCGTTCGCGGTTGTTGACGCGTGGCTGCGGTTCACATTGTTGACGAAACCATGCGACATGTTCTTGAGAGCCAGGGTCACTCCCGCCGACTGGTGATGCTTGAGGACGCAGATGTTGATGACCTTGTTGACCTCCCGCGACAGCCAGTTGCACACGTACGACCGCCGCACATGTGGGTCATCCACGCTAAATTCCTCTTTGTAGTCGGGATGGACGAGCGGCATCTCCATGTAAACATCGCGGTCGTAGCCGCCCATGTCGAGTTGGATGGCATGGTACTTCTCGGTGGCGTTCATGAAGCGGACGCCCTCCGGAAGCCATTTGTCGAAGCCGGCGCCCATGAACGAAGCTTCGGTGCGTTCGTAGACAACGATATCTTTGTTGGGGATGCCGACTTCGTTCAATCCATCGACAAGGGTATGGAGAACCGTGGGATCGGAGATCACGTAGGGCCGGCCGACACCGTTGACCTTGATGCCGACAACGTCGCCCGGCTCGAAGAACTCACGCAGCGAATCGACCAGGCTTTCCGTGTGCGTCAGCTCGGTCAGGCCGCGCTCGATCATGTTGCGGACAGGCTCGCGCTGATACTCATCCGCAACGATGCTTCCCGGGTGATCCACGGCGACAACCCGCCCGGGATAAGGGCCCGGTATGCCGGCCTGCGAATCTCCCCCGGTCGGGGGGTCTTGGCGCTCGCTGATTTTCTGTTGACAAGCCGCCGTCGCGGCGGCCAGGGAAGCGGCTAGAAATTCTCGGCGGTCAAACATGATGGCTGCATTCTACCTCGGTTTCGACCCCAACTTCACTCTGAGGCTTGATGGCGCGGTGCTTCAACTGTGAAACTGCGAGCCACCGGTTGAAATGCGCCGGCGGAAAGGGTCGGCTAGTCAGGCAGGTCGCCCGTGATTTTCGACAACACTTCGTCGAATAACGCCGCTTTCTTGCTGGGCGGCTTTTTCGTGCCGCCCTTGCCGTGACGGAAGTTATGGGTGGTGTAGCACGTACGGCATTCAACTTTGGCGGCGACACCGTCGACGATCGACACGACGGAGTGGTTCGTGAGCATCTTGCACTTCGTGCAGTGATCGTCGATCAAGTCGCCCAGACGCAGTTCCGACATACTCATTCTCCGAGGGAAGCCCTCATTATCGCACGCGAAGTGGTTCGTCCCAGCGTCGCAGCACCAGTTATCGCGGGTGAAACACACTCTGTTCAGGGCGTTTCGTCCCACCCATGAGCGCGGATCACCCGCGGCGATGTTGCGGTCCCGCAGGCCGAAGAGCAACGGTGGAACAAAATGGCACACTAAGGCGCTCTTTTTGTGCCACCCTCGCCTCATCCCTTTATACCCCGAGTCAGGCCGATTCGGGCGGACCGAAAAGTGGAAGTTACTGACACGAAAGGAAATAAAGTCTCCAAAACGTTGTGACCGTCCCCGCCGCCCTCGAAAGGTATTGCGGTGAGGGACGTGAGAGTAAGCATCAGGAGGGCTGCGGGAACTCTTTTGGGTCCTCCTTTGCCTCGGGAAGGGCCGCTCTCTCTTCCAGCGGCCATGCCACGTGGGTCGCGGGAATCATACAATGAGGGGGTAGCTTCTCCCGCACGCCCAAGCCCCACCGCTTATCCCACTGTGCGATATCCCATCACACGCGGAGAGTTCTTCGCCGCCTTGCTGGCCGGTGGTACGGCCTTGTCTCGCCCTGCCCGGGCCAACGGCATGGGCGGCAGCATGATGTGGGATTTCATGACCGAGTACATCCGGCTGCTCGATGAAGAGCGCCGGGAACGATTCGCCGCTATGGAAACGGCGGCGGACGTGGACGCCTTGCGGGTCCGCGTACGCAACAAGCTCGCCGAGATGTGGGGGCCGTTTCCCCAAGAGAGAACACCGCTGAACCCCCAGGCGTTGGGCGCCATCGACCGCGGTGAGTACCGCGTCGAGAAAATCATCTACGAGAGCCGGCCACGGTTCTTCGTCACCGCCAACCTGTACCGCCCGGCAAGCGGCGACGGGCCGTTTCCGGCAGTCATCGTTCCGCCCGGCCATGCCGCGGAAGGGAAGGCCTATCCCGACTACCAAAAGTTCTGCATCCACTTGGCGCGGTCGGGGTTTGTGGCATTGATCTGGGATCCCATCGGACAAGGTGAACGCGTGCAACTATGGGACGCGGAGCGAGACGAGCCTAGAGCAGGCGTCAGTTCCAGTGAGCACGGCGCTCTAGGGCGGCCATGCTATCTGCTCGGGATCAATCTCATGCAGTACCGCGTTTGGGATGCAACTCGTGCCATCGATTACCTTGTCACGCGGCGCGATGTGGATGGCGAACGCATCGCGATGGCCGGCAACTCCGGCGGGGGCATGGAAACCCTGCAGTTCGCGGGCTTCGACGATCGGATCAAAGCCGCGGCGCCGATGTGCGCGGTCGCGAGCTTTCGCGCGAAAACGGAGGCGCTGCTGATCGCGGACCCCGAGCAAATCCTTCACGGGTCGTTGCGACACGGCATCGATCACCCTGAACTGCTGGCCGCCTTCGCGCCGAAACCGTTAATGATCGGGTCCGCGATCCGCGACTACGTTCCGATCGCGGCGGCTCGCAATACATTTCGCGAGGTGGCCGACGCTTACCGTCTGGCGGGTGCTTCCGAAAGGATCATACTCACTGAAACCGACGACACGCACGGCCTGAACGAGCAGTTGCGCGAAGCGACAACCGGCTGGCTGGCCCGCTGGCTCAACGACGGCCGAGTAAGCTCTCAGAAGGCGGACGACGTGCTGCCGGAGGACGATCTGCGCTGCACGAGAACGGGGCAGGTAGCAACCTCATTGGACCCGAGCAACGTGCTCGCAATGAACCAAGCCTACGCACAGGCGGTAGCGCCGAACCGGGATGTCCCGCGAACCCAAGAAGAGAATGTGCTTTTCCGGACCGAGATTGCGCGCCAAGTCCAATTCATCACGAAGGTGGGCCCGTTTCGGCGCGAGCCGGGAATCCATGTGCCGGACAGTGTATTCGATCCCGTCTCATTCCCTCGCGGTGACGCCATCGTCGTGTCCGACACGGGCCGGAATGACGGCATCATTCGCCGCAGCATCATACACCCGTTGATCTCGGCGGGCTACCGCGTCGTAGCAATGGACCTTCGCGGCTGGGGTGAGACGAAGCCCGATCACCCCGGATATCACGTCAGTTTCGACTGGGAAGATTTTTTCGCGTATCGCTCTCTCGAGATCGGCCGGCCGCTGCTGGGTCAGCGCATGAAAGATCTGCTGGGCGCAGCGCCGAAACGTACGACGCACCGCAAGTGGCTCGTCGTCGGTGTCGGCGCGGGGGCGTTGGTGGCGTTGCACGCCGCCGTCGTCGAACCGCGCATCGAAAAGCTGGTAACGGTGGGCGGGCTGTTATCCTACCGGTCGCTCGTCGCCGACCCTCTCAATAAGGAATCTCTGGGTAGCTACCTTCCGGGCGTCGTCCGGGCGTACGATGTGAGGGAGTTGTACGCGGCGTTGGCGCCGCGGCGGGTTCTGGCCGTGAATCCGATGAGCTCGCAGCGGCGTCCCGTGACCCCGGTCGAGGCCTGGGAGCAGCTTGATTGGGCCCGTCAGGTCTACGAACTCAACGGAGCGCCCGACGAGCTTCGGATGGAAACGAAGATCAGTTCGATGAAGATGCGCGAAGTTCTGGAAGATTGGGTGGGGGCATAGCATGTTCGCTTGGATGGTCGTTCTGCTGCTTTCGTTTTCGTCCGGATTGGCCGCGCAGGAACCGGAGCGCTATGTCGCCGTTGATAACGTCTGCGCCTGGCCGAATCTCACTGTGCTTCCCAACGGCGACCTGGCGGCCGCGATCTTCAACCATCCCAGCCATGGACTTGCCGAGGGCGACGTCGAAATCTGGGCCAGCGCCGACGGCGGCAAGCTGTGGGAGCTTCGCGGCACGGCCACCACGCACGATCCGGGAACCAACCGCATGAATGTCGCGGCCGGCCGGGCGCACAACGGAGATCTTGTCGTGCTCGCGTCGGGCTGGGGCGGGTTGGGGTTCCGCAAGAAGATCCTGCCCGTCATGGTGAGTCGCTCGGGTGATGGCGGCCGAACGTGGCAGCGCTCGCTCGATGTGCAACTGCCGCGAGGCGTCCCCTACCTAATCCCGTTCGGTGACATCGTACGGATGGAGGGCCGCATGCTCGCCGCGCCGTTCTATTTAGAAGACCGTGACTGGTCAACGGACGCTCAGCCCGCAACTCGGAAGGGCAGTTCCTATTTGCTCTTCAGCAGGGATGACGGGCGTACGTGGGGGGACGCAGTCGTCATCGGCCCCGACGATTACAACGAGACGTCCGTGCTTCGGATTCGCGCCGACCGCTGGCTGGCGGCTGTGCGGACGTACGGGGACGGACATCTCGAGTTGTTCACTTCGAATGACGAGGGACGCACCTGGAAGAACGCCGGTCCGCTTACCCTCCCAAGCCACCACCCGGCCCACCTGCTCCGCTTGCGGGACGGCCGCATACTGCTGACCTACGGTTTGCGGGAACGCGGACACCAAGGTGTCGGAATGCGCGTCAGCGAGGACGAAGGCAAGACATGGAAGGCGCCCACCCGCATCGTCAATCTGGAAGGCAGCACAGATAGCGGCTATCCGTCGAGCGTACAGCTTGAAGACGGTAGCCTTGTGACGGCCTATTACAGCAAGGGGATTCCGCAACACCGCCGCTACCACATGGGTGTGGCGCGCTGGTCGCTGCCTGACTAGCTTCCCTGATACTCGCTCACGCGGCGGCCTTGGAGCGCGGTGCGCGTATCACGTTTCCAATCTTCCAGATCCGGACCGGAAAGCGTCTCGGCCTGCTCTCGCATCTCGGCCATAACGCTTTTTCCGTACTGAGAAAACTGTTGCGCGATGCGGACATCGTCTTCAATCTGCCCAATCGTCGTGCAGCCGACCGCCAGGCAGTGGATCGGCAGGCTCAACACATAGTTGATGCATTGCCCCACACCGAACGACTGCAACAACTTGGCGTTCGCCGTGCTCTTCATTCCTTGGATGCCCAGGTTTTGCTTCCGCGCTTCCGGGAGCACTTTCTGCTCGAAGCTGAGGTAGGAAGGATCAGCCGGGTTGAGCGGCATCAGGATCGTGTCGAAGCTCTTGTAGAGCCGCAGCATCTCGAGATGCGCCTCCGGATCGTGATGCCCGGTGAAGCCGATGAAACGGCACTTGCCGGCTTTCTTCGCCGCTTCGAACGCTTCCATCGCGCCGCCGGGGGCAAAGATAGCCTTGAGGTCCTCGTCCGACTTGACGGAGTGAATCTGCCACAGGTCGAGATAGTCCGTCTTGAGGTTCTTTAGCGATTTGTGCAGGTCCTCTTCGGCGCCCTTGCGGGTTCGCTGGGTACTCTTGGTCGTGAGGAAGACCTCTTTCCTAACATCGGCCAGCGCCTCGCCGTAGACGATCTCGGAGCGCCCGTCCCAGTAAGCGTGGGCGTTATCGAAGTAGTTCAGGCCCAGCTCGTAGGCGCGGCGGGTAATCGCCTTCGCCTGCTCGAACGTACAGAGCGGGAAGCGCCCGCCCGCCTGACCGACGAGCGAAACCTTCTCCCCCGTCTTACCGAAGGTTCGCCTGGGGACATCGCCCGCCTTGACAGCGCCGGCCTTGGCGCCGCCCGCCGCCAAACTCAGTCCCGCGAAAGCGCTGCCGAAGAAGCTGCGTCGTTGCATGGTTATCCTCCCGGGTTGGTCGCCGGTTCAATGATAGCATCGGCCTGTCATCCTTTCGGTGAAGGGTCGTGCTCCTACAGTGCTGCAAGATATACCGGCTTAAGACCAATAGCCCGTCGTCAATCCGAACCCAAGCGCGGCCAATCCCCCTACCAACGGGAAAGCCGCCAAGGCCAAGGCAAGCCGCATCAACCAACCCGCCTCCGCCGGCCGGAAAGCAACCGCGGCCTGCACCGCAAGGACCAAGCCGTAGACAATGTACCCGCGAACGCCGCCGTCAAGGCACCAAGGGCAGTGCGGCCCCGATCCATTGTGGATGTTGCAGTGCGCGGCGGCCCCGGCCCACCAAGCTTCGCAGCCGCACTGATAGAACAGGTCGCAGACGTTGATGAAAAGTAAAGAGGTGCATGCCGCGGCGGCGAGAAACACGCCTCCTCTCGCGGCAGCCTTCGATGCCAGGCTTGTCATCTCGGCATCGGGCGGCACGGGCCTCGTGGGTTGGCACGGAGTGCCGCGCCGCTATCCCAAGGCTGCTCGCTAGACTTCCTCGGGGACCACGAAAGGCTCCCGATACTCACGCGTGAGAAGCTTATTCGCCACGGAGCTGTTGGTGAACTTTTCCGTCTTCGGATCGAATTCCAGGCGCTGTTTCGTGCGGTAGGAGATGTTCGCCAGGTGGCAAAGCGCGGCGGACAGATGTCCTTCGACAATGTCGGCGTGCAGATCCGTGTGCCGGCGGCTCTTCACGGCCTGGAGGAAGTTCGCGAAGTGCGGACCGTATGACCAGCGCTTCTCCTCGACATAGAACATCGAGGGGCCAAGTTCGTGCCCCTCACCGAGGTAAGTGCGGAAGCCGTTGACGTCGACCGTCATATACCCCTTACTGCCAAGGAAGATGTTTCCGATGGTATTCGTGCCGTGCTGCATGCCGGCCTCGCCGCCCGTCAGAATCCCGCGCACCTCGAAGACAAGCTGCGAATCCCCGTAGTCGAAAATCGCCTGCTGCGTGTTCGGCGTTTCCTGGTCGTCGTCGTAGACGAAGTGTCCGCCGGATGAGAAAGCAACCGGGGGAAGCTCCTGCTTGCCGAGCCCCCAGCGCGCGATGTCCATTTCGTGAACGCCCTGGTTGCCGATATCGCCGTTGCCATACGCCCAATACCAGTGCCAGTTGTAGTGGAAGCGGTTTTCCTGGAAGTCAACCTTCTCGGCGGGGCCGGTCCACAGGTCGTATTCGACGCCTGCCGGTATTTCGGTTGGGTTCATGTCCCCAATGGTTTTACGCCGCTTGAAGCACAGCCCCTTGGCTTGGTAGATCTTGCCGATGACGCCGTCGCGAAGCAGCTCGATGGCTTTTATCTTGTGTTGGATGGTGCGGCTTTGCGTGCCCACCTGCACCATGCGCTTGTATTTGCGCGCGGCCTCAATCATCTTGCGGCCTTCGAAAATGTTGTGGCTGGCGGGCTTCTCGACGTAAACATCTTTGCCGGCCTGGCAAGCCATGATTGTCATCAACGCGTGCCAGTGATTCGGCGTCGCGATCGACACCGCATCGATCGACTTGTCTTCGAGCATCTTGCGAAAGTCGCTGTACTCAGCGGGTTTGCGATTCTGGACCTTGCGTGTTGAGGCCGCGGCACGTTCCAGAACAGCTTGGTCGATATCGACCAGCGCCGTCACCTCGGCTTCGGCGTTATCCGTATAGGCCTGAATGTGGCTTTTGCCCCGGCCCCGCAACCCGATGACGCCGACACTGATGCGGTCGTTGGCCCCTTTGACGCGTGAGTAGGAGGCGGCGCTGATAGCCGCAACGGCCTTGCCTGTGGATTTGAAAAAGCGGCGGCGATCGATCGAATTCATGTGGTATCTCCGACTACGGGCGGTCTTACGTAAAACGCCGATTTCAAGCTTAGCATGCGAGTTTGCCGCTGGCCGTCAGGCGGTACAAGACGCAATCTAGAACTCGCCGCGCAGTCGCCGCCAGGTGACGGACAGCTCTTCCGGCAGAACCCTTGTCTCGCCCACGACGGTCATGAAATTCGAATCGGCCGGCCAGCGGGGAAGAGCATGCATGTGAATGTGCCCGGCGACGCCGGCGCCCGCGGCTTCTCCGATGTTCATCCCGATGTTGATGCCCGCCGCCGAATACAGTTTGCGCAGTGCGGCTTCGAGCTGCTGAGTCAGCCCGATCATCTCTTCCAGGGTCGATCGAGGTGAGTTCTCGAGCGTTGCGATGTGCTGGTTGGGAACCACCATCGCGTGGCCGTTCGTATAGGGGTATCGATTCAGAACCACGAAGTTTTCGCGGCCACGATGCACGACATAGTTGGCTTCGTCGTCTTCCGATGCGAGGATGCGGCAGAAGACGCAGCCGCCTTCACCGCCCGAGCCCTGCTTCAGATATTCGTAGCGCCAGGGACTCCAGATATGATCCATGGAGGTTATCGCCCGCAGCCCCGGCGGCCGTGTGGTGGCTCAAAGAATCGGGTCGGGTGCTCCGAACGAGATCTTCGGGACCGCAGCGTTGATCGGCTCAGCCGGCGGGACTGCTCCCCCATTGACGACATCGCGCAGCTCTTTGCTGGGCTTGAAGAAAGGGATCGTCTTCGGAGGCACGGTGACTTTCTCACCGGATTTCGGGTTGCGCCCAATGCGCCCTTGCCGCTCGCGCGTTCGGAAACTGCCGAAGCCGCGAATCTCAACCTTCTCTCCCTGACGAAGGGATTTCACGACGCTGTCGAAAATCGTCTCGACGATGATCTCGGATTCCTTGCGCGTGACCTCAACCACGCGGGAAACTTCCTCGATCAGATCCGCTTTGGTCATCTTTGAAAACTCTCCCCCTTTGCAGCCCGGCGCCCACGGCGACCCTACGGAAAGCATCCTACCATGACCCCGTTCCAAGGCGGTACCTCGGTGTCCCTGTCTTTTCGACTAGTACCAGCAGAACTTGAGGGGTGGAGCCGGTAACCTGCTAAACCGACGCGGCGGCTTCGGCCGTGATGGAATCATCGGCTGAATCCTCGATATTGCGGCGGCTCAACCCGATCCGGCGTTCGAACTCTTCCAGCTTGATCACGCGGAACGAGTGGGTCTGACCCACTTGAAGGTCTTTCCTCTTTCGCCCGGAGACTTTCGGAATTTCCATATTGTGACAAAGACCCTCGACGCCTTCCGCCAGCTCGACAAAGCAGCCAAACTTCGCCTTGCGCGTTACCCGGCCCTTCACGATATCGCCCATCACGCAGGAGCTAAAGAATGTTTCCCAGACGTTCGGCTGAAGTTGCTTCAGACCCAGCGATAGCCGGTGGTTCTCCTTGTCGGCGTGGAGCACAACGGCTTTTACCGTTTGGCCTTTCTTAAGAACCTCCTGGGGATTCTTGGGCTTCAGATCCCAAGAAAGGTCGGACACGTGGATCAAGCCGTCGACACCCTCCTCGATCTCAAGGAAAGCGCCGTAAGAAGCGAGATTGCGGACACGCCCCTCGACGATTGTGCCGGGAGGAAGGCGTTCCTCGAGTTGAAACCAGGGATCCGGCCGAAGTTGCTTGACGCTAATCGAGATGCGGCGCTCGTCCGGCTTGACAGCCAGCACTATCACCTCGATCGGATCACCCGCCTTGTAGAGCTTGGAAGGATGACCTCGGCGGCGCGACCAGGTAAGTTCCGACGAGTGTACCAAACCCTCGACTCCGGTTTCCAGTTCCACGAAGACGCCGTAGTCGCTCAGACTCGCGACCTTGCCCGTCACCTTCTCGCCGACCTTGTAGCGATCCGCGATGCCTTCCCACGGGTCCGGCTGCAAGTGCTTCAGGCTCAGGGAAACCTTCTCTTTCTCGCGGTCGAACTGAAGAATCTTGGCCGTGACCTCCTGCCCTTTCTTGAGAACTTCGGATGGCCCCTTAATCCGGCCGTAGGAAATATCGGTGACGTGAATCAACCCATCAATGCCGCCGAGATCGACGAACGCCCCGTATTCAGTGACGTTCTTGACCGTGCCGGTGATGACCGCTCCCTCTTCGATTTTCTCGATGGTCTGCTTCTTAATCCGATCCCGCTCTTCTTCGAGCAGGTTGCGCCGCGAGACGACCACGTTGCCGCGGCGTCTGTTGGTCTTGACGACCCGCACCGGCAGTGATTGGCCGATCAGCGCATCCAGGTCGCGAACGGGTTTCAGATCCACTTGCGATCCCGGTAGGAACGCTGAAACCCCGACGTCGACAGCAAGACCGCCCTTCACGCGCCCGGTCACTTCGGCCTGGATCGGCTCGCGGGTCGATTCCGCTTCCTCAAGCAGGCTCCAGATACGGGACTGTTGCGCGCGGCGATAAGAGAGCGCCGCGTATTCGCCGGCCGCGCCGCGGCTCTCGACGAAAACTTCAATCTCCTCGCCTTCTTTAACGACGACATCACCCGCTCGATCGTGAAAGTCCTCGATCGGAGCAAGACCCTCCGTCTTGCCGCCGACGTCAATAACAACCCCTCCCGGTCCGATACTAACGACGATGCCGCTACAGATCTCACCCGGTTGCACGTAGGGGAGATGACCGTATCCTTCTGTGAGAGTTTCCACCTCGTCGGGATCGGGAACTTCTTCGTCAGCAAGGTCGGGGCCGCCATCACTCGCCGGCATGCCCGGCGCCTCCCGCCCGGAAGAGTCGCCGGGCCCGGCTGAGGTCGAAGACTCGGAAGCTGTTTCAGCTCTGACCGCTGGTTCGGCGTCGGTCAGGCTGGGAGGGTCGCCGGCCTCGCCAGCGGTTGGCGGATCCTGAGGGAGATCCGCTTTGGCCGGCGCTTGAGGCGGAGCCGACTCTTGGGTGTCTTCGGTTGAGGACCCCTCGGCGGCCGGTGCGCTGACGGCGGGCTGGGAACTGGTGTCTTGGAGGGGGGTTGGATCGAGGGGCGCTACCGCGGCGTCATCCTGACTGCCGGTATCGGCACTGGACCCCGCCGGTTTCGGCGGAGGCAGCGCGGTGACTGTTGTCCCCGCCAACGGCGGGGTTTCCGCCTGCGACGTTGTGCCGTCGTACACGACGTTCGATTCGCTGGCCATTTCTCCCCAATCTTCCTGGCCCTCTTCGACGGCGCGGGGGATCTCGCACGCCACCAGGACACGGTTTAATGCCGGTCCGCTTGAAAGCCGACTCGGCTGAATGTCAAGAGCCTTCTAGAAAAACGCGGCACCACCAAACTCGGGTCCCGGTTCAGGTCTCGTACTCGCGCGAAGTCCCCTGAAAACGCGCCAAATTCGAGTTTCTAACCTCTGTCGGATCACTATAGCCAACGCCTGATTCGATGTCAACGAGCCCTGTGTGCGGCAGCTCACGCGTGGTGTCCCGGGGTTCAAGCGGCTTCTGAAGCTTGGTCGGACGTCTCGCTCGGCTGCGCACGTTGTTCCCGGAGGCTGTCGCAATAGCCCTTTAACAGACCCACGGCGGTGGCTACAACGAGTGGGCCCACGACGACACCGATGAAACCGAAAGCATGTAGGCCGCCCAGCACACTCACGAAAACCAGCAGCCCGTTCAACTGTGATCGTCCGGCGATCAGCATCGGCCGAATCAGGTTGTCAGCTCCGCTCACCACAACGAACCCCAGGATCAAAAGCCCGATGCCGCGCCCCGTCTGTCCCGTCATCATCAGCCCGATACCCGCCGGTCCCCACACAAGCCACGGGCCGACCACGGGCAGGAACGCCAGGAAGCCGGAGATAACACCCCAAAAAATGGGAGACCGCAAACCCAGAGCCCAGAAAATAAAGCCTGCCAGGACTCCCTGGACAACCGCGACGACCAAGCCGCTCGAAATCGTGACACCGATCAGCTCCCCAACTTCTCGCATCATCCGCTCGCGGTGCAGAGCACGCATCGGCGCGATCTCCTTGACCATTTGCAGCACCTCCCGCCCGTCGCGGAACAGATAGAACAAGGCGAGCACGATCACAATCAGATTCACGATCCAGCCCGCGACGTTGCCTGCCAGGCGCGCCGACCCGGCAGCCACGATCGAGCCGGCCCTCTGCGACAGGTCGCGAACCATGCCGTCGAAGTCGCCGAGGGGAACCGGTGACTGGCTCAGGTAGTGATCAATGAAACTCTTGGCCTTGGGAAGAAGTTCAACCGTAGGCACTCTGCGGGCCACCGCGAGAGCTTCGGTGACAAACGCGGGTACGAGCCAGGCGAGCGGGAGCAGAATGACTAGCGTCACGATACAAACTGATATCGCGGCCGCTACGTTGGCGCTATCGATCTTGCGGCACGTGGCCCGATGGATCGGGAACGCGAAAATAGCGAGAATCGCCGCCGAAACGAGCGGCGCCAAGAATGGTTCGCTGACGAGATACAGAAAATAGACCACCAGAGCCGATAGGCTCCACATGATGGCCCGCTGAACCAACTCCGTATTGGTCCTTTCACTCATCTCAGATAGAGTATATCCTTGGTTCGCCGCGAGTCGGGAGAACGTGTTCCACCCGCTACTTACGCCAAAAAGCCGGGGTCAGAATCACAAGCACCGTATAGAACTCCAGACGGCCCGCAATCATGCAGGCGCTTAAGACCCATTTAGCGAGTGCGGGCAGGGATCCGTAGTTGTCGGCCGGCCCGACTCCGCCCAGCCCCGGACCTATATTGAACATCGACGCTGCGACCGCGGCGATCGAAGTAAGCACGTCGACGCCCATCGCGGCCAGCAACAAACAAGACACGAAATTGACCACGAACGCCAGGTAGATCAGGTTGAGCAGGCTCTGGATCGTCCCTTCGGGAATCACATCGCCGCCGAGTCGCACGGCGAACACACCACGGCGTTCCACCATCCTCTTGAACTCGCGGTCGACGACGCGGGCAAGCAGCACAATACGCGAGACCTTCAACCCTCCCGCCGTTGAGCCGGTGCATCCGCCGACAAACATCAACGCGAGTAGCATGAGCTGAGGCAGCGGGTGCCAGATCTCGAAGTTGTCGGTAACAAACCCCGTGGTCGTCATGATCGAGCTGACCTGGAAGAGTGCACTACGAAACGCTTTTTCGAGCCCGTAACCCTTGTCCAAGATCAGTACCGCGCTGATCACAAGGGTGGACCCCGCGACCAACAGCAGGTACCAGCGGATCTCAACGTCAGAGAAGACCCGCCCGGGCCGCCGCTCCACCCAGAGGCGATGGTGTTGCACGAAGCTGATGCCGGCCAACAGCATGAATACGACGAGCAGATACTCGATCAACGGGCTCCCAAAACCCGCGATGCTCGCCGAGCGGGTCGAGAAACCTCCGGTGCCCAGCGTCGAGAACGTATGGCACATCGCCTCGTACGCATCCATGCCGGCCCATCGCAAGGCGATGAATAAGACCACCGAAAGACTGAGGTAGATTTTGTAAAGCGACAACACCGTCTCGGTAATGCGGGGCTTGAGCTTCTCCGACGAAGCTCCGGAGAACTCGGCCCGGTAGAGATGCATGCCGCCGTGTCCGACCAAGGGCAAAATGGCGACCCCAAGCAGCACAATACCCATGCCGCCCAGCCAGTGAGAGAAGCAACGCCAAAGCTGAACCGTCGGCCCCAGCACCTCGACATTGGCAAGCACGGTAGCTCCCGTAGTGGTGAACCCCGAGGTCGCCTCGAATACCGCGTCCGTGAAGGTCGCGAAGTGCGGCGAGAAGAGGAACGGGAGGCTGCCGAACAGCGATACCGATGACCAGATGGCCACGACCAAAAGTAACCCTTCTCGCTGGCTCAGTTCGCGCTCGGGACGTCGCGTGACGGCAAGCATTCCGCCGCCGGAAATCAGCGTTACCACGAACGACCACGTCATTGTGGACGTGTCCGGCGCCCCGGTCAGCAACCCGTAGACGAGTGGTATCAGCATCGTCCCCGAGAAAGCCAGTACGAACTGGCCGAGGACATAGGAAATCGCCGAGGAGTGAATCAACCGATCTTCCTGGGTCGAGTCGGCTCGTTGAGGAAGGCGCCCTCGAGTTCAGAGACGACGCTTTCGAGCGTGAAGAAAATGACGCGGTCGCCGGCCTGAATCGTCGCCTCACCCCGTGGAATAGTCACCTGCCCCGTCGGGCGGGCAATGGCGCCTACAATCGCTCCGCGCGGGAATCGGATGTCGCGCAAATGCTTCCCGACGTATTTCGAACCCGGCGATGCGATCAGCTCGATGGCCTCCGCTTCCTCTTCGCGGAAAGTCGTCACCGAAAGGACGCGACCCTTACGAACAAACTGCAGCGCGCGGTCGACCGCTTCGAGACGAGGACTGACCGACGTGTTGATGCCCAGCCGCTGCACCATCGGCAAATAGTTCAGCCGATTGATCAGCGGAACGACCTTTTTCGCCCCCAGCCGCCGCGCAAGGAGCGAAGCAATGATGTTGTCTTCATCGTGAGTGCTCAGCGCGAGAAAAGCGTCAACGCCGTCAACATTCTCTTCTTCCAGGGTCGTCTGATCCGTGCCGTCTCCGTGGATGACGACGGTCTTGTTGAGGATCGTCGAGATCTTTGCGCAGCGGGCGGCATCCTGCTCGAAAAGCTTCACGCTGACGCCTCTCTTCTCAAGTGCCTGCGCGACGCCAATGCCAAGTTGTTTTCCGCCGACAATGAACACCCGCGAAACCGAATCACGGTGTTCCAAACCCATGAAGCCGAGTACGGCCGCTAGATTTGCGCGCGTCGCCATCACATAGATATGGTCACCCGTCCGCAGCCGCTCTTCGCCGTGAGGAATGATCACTTGCTGGCCTCGGAAGATGAGCGCGATCAGTGAGTCTTTCGGTGGGCCGGCGGCATCGAGTTCCTCGAGCGTCTTGCCGTTGAACCAACTCGCCGCGTCGACATTCATGCCGAAGAGTTTTACTTCTCCGCCGGCAAAATCGTAAATGTCGGAAACGCCCGGCACGCCGACCACGCGCATGATGCGCTCGGTAAGGCGGCTCTCCGGATGGACGATGAGGTCGATCTTCAGGCCGACCTGCTGACATACGCGACGCCACTGTTCGACTTCGTGCGTGCGGATGCGGGCGATCTTGACCAGTTGCGCGGCTTCGGCCTGCGCAATCATGCACGACAGCAGGTTCGACTCGTCCGAGTTCGTCGCCGCGATGAACATCCCGGTTTCGCCCAGCCCGCAACGCCGCAAAGTCGCGACACGGGTGGCGTTACCCTGGACGATCTTTGCGTCGAGTAGATCTTGGAGCTGGTCGCAGCGCTCGGCCTTCTCTTCAACAACGACGACTTCGTTGCCTTCACGTACCAGGCGGCGGGCAATGAGCGTGGCAACTTGGCCGCCGCCCGCGATGACAACTCTCATATTTCAGGACCACCAAACTACGAGACTAGCACAGCATTTTCAGCCTGAAACCGTGCCGAAGCGACGGCCGTCAGGGGCTGACCAGAACCGTCAAGAGATCGTCCACCAACGGCAGCCGCCGGCAAGGCCCGTTCGGTCACTCCCTAAAAGTGTTCAGGGTGTGATTGGATCAAACCGTTCACTATCTGCTCGGCTTGACACATTGTGGCGCACGGCTCAGCCATGCCGGCTCGCGTTGCGCGCGACCTCCGGCTCCGCCAAACGCCGATGCGCCACGGAACGCCGCTCCCGTCGCGTCCGCGAGACACTCGGACTTCCTCAGCACATCGTTTCAGAAGTTCGCCAACGTATCACGCAACGACTCCGGGTGCGGCAGGGAGTGCGCGTACAACGTTTCCCGGCTCGCGAATACGGGCACGTGGGATGGGATCGATCAATGCTCCGCCGTTACTCAGGATTAGGGTGCCGTGAGCAAAAGGACCCAGGCCCTCGTACCGCCCGCCCGCGCTAGAATCCCGGGCGCAAGGGCGTCACCCTGGCATAGGTACCGAGAAATGATTTCCCGCTGAAGATGCAAGGGGCAGAGCTTCCTCACCGAGTCGCCGAGCGGACCCAAATCGTGTCACGTCAGCCGGCTACCGAGACCCTGGACCGAGAGCGAGTGACATCGGTTGTTCGCGACAGGTAACTGAATCGCGCTAGAATCGGCGTGTCGTGATCGGCCAAACCATCAGCCACTACAAGATCACCGACAAGCTCGGTGAAGGCGGCATGGGGGTGGTCTACAAGGCCGACGACACGAAGCTCGACCGTCCGGTGGCGCTCAAGTTCCTCGCGCCGCATCTTCTACGCGACGAAGAGGGCCGCAAGCGTTTCGAGCGCGAAGCGAAATCGGCTGCTAAGCTCGATCACCCGAACATCTGCACTGTCCACGAAATCGATGAGGTGGACGGGCGCACGTTCATCGTCATGGCCTTCCTCGAAGGTCAACCTCTCGGTGAGCGCATCAAGGACGGTCCGCTCAAGCTGCCCGAAGCACTCTCCGTTGCCATTCAGATGGCCGAGGGTTTGGAGGCGGCGCACGAGAAGGGAATCACCCACCGCGACATCAAGCCGGACAACGTGATGCTGATGGCGGGCTCGCGGGGGCTCGTCAAGCTCATGGACTTCGGCCTTGCGCAGCTTGCCGGTAGCTCGAAGTTCACACGCGAGGGCACGACGCTAGGGACGCCGATCTACATGTCTCCTGAGCAGGCGCTGGGAGAGCCCACCGACCGGCGCTCGGACGTCTGGGGACTCGGTGTCGTTCTCTACGAGATGGTGGCAGGGCGGCCACCGTTCCAAGGCGAGGTCGATCAAGCCGTCATCTATTCGATTGCCAACGAGCAGCCCGAACCGCTGACCGCGGTCCGCACGGGAGTGCCAAAGGAACTCGAACGGATTGTTGACAAGTGCCTGGCGAAAGATGTCGAGGAGCGCTACCAGCACGTCACCGATCTGCTTGTGGATTTGCAATCGTGCCGTCGCGTCCTGGACTCCGGGACAGAGAAGGGGGTCCCTTCGCCTGCGCCCGCCCGGCGGATGTCGGGTGCCGGCTGGGGGATTGTCACCGCCGTGATTGTTGCCGTGGCGGCTACTACATGGTGGTTCGGAGGAATTAGGGAGAGGCAGACCTCTGTTCCTGAGTACAGCCTCCGGCAGCTAACCCACGACACTGGCCTGACCCACCAGCCAGCGATCTCAAAGGACGGAACCATGGTGGCCTACGCCTCGGACCGGGCCGGCGAAGGCAACCTCGACATCTGGGTGCAACAAGTGGCGGGGGCCGATCCGATTCAGGTTACGGATCACGAGGCAAACGACGAATGGCCTGATTTCTCACCCGACGGCAGCCAGATTGTTTTCGGATCCGATCGTGACGGCGGCGGCATCTTTGTGGCCCCGGCCTTCGGTGGGTCTGCTCCCCGAAGAGTGGCTGCCGAAGGCGGCCGCCCGCGTTTCTCGCCCGACGGGCAGTCTGTGGCTTACAGTGAGTCCGCACCATCAGGATGGAGCGTCTACATCGCTGAAATGAGCGGCGGCTCCCTACGCAAAGTAGAGACTGGCACGACGTCGGCCAACTATCCGGTGTGGTCACCAGACGGACGACATATTCTATTCAACACAGGTCCGGAAGGCGTGGCTCCCACGCAGGCGAATATGGACTGGTGGGTCGTGCCGGCGGAAGGCGGCGCAGCGGTCCAGACTGGTGCGCGGGCGGTTCTGGACGAGGCCGGACTGACGTGGCGGCCATTCCGAGATGCTCCTCCTCATTGGCTCGGTGATCCGGACCGCTTGGTTTTCAGCACTCGATCAGGAGACACCGAGAACGTCTATGAATTGCCGCTCTCACCCGGGACGTGGGAACCCGCCGGCACGCCCGTTCGGCTGATGCAAGGGACCGTGTATGCCCAGCCCTCCGCTGCGGCGGAGGGCCGAATCGCGTTCGCTACACTCACCGGAAACAAAGACATCTGGTCGATGGCGATGGATCCGAACCGTCCGGAAATAAAGGGCGAACCAGAGCCCTTGTTCACGAGCGCCCTCCACGAATGGTATCCCACAGTTTCCTCTGACGGAAGGAAAGTCGCCTTCCTTCGCGGGCCGCAGAACAAGTTAGATCTCTTCGTTCGGGACACTGAAACGAGGCGTGAAACCCCGTTGGTCGTGACACCGGAGAACGAGCATCGAGCGTTCATTTCTCCCGACGGCGAAACAGTCGCGTTTGTGCGGTGGCCTTACATGAACTCCGAGTTGTTGATCGTCCCGAGCGCGGGTGGTGCGGAACAAAAGGTCGCCGATGGGGTGGCGACGCTCTTCTCCTGGGCGGGGGACAGCAGAAGAATCGTGTGCGGTCTAAACAAGGAGGCGCAGGGGTATGAGTTGGTGACGATCGACGTTTTCACCAAAGAAGCTGTCGGCCTGTTGCCCGAAGACAACGGCGTAGCTGCGCTGTCACCCGATGGAAGCTGGGTGTCCTTTACGTCTAGAGAGCCAACCAGGGCTCTCTTTGTTGCCCCCGTCCGGGACGGGGCTGCATCACCTCGAAGCGAGTGGATTGAGATCTCGCGCCAACCAGGTGTCGGCAGAAATCGGTGGTCACCCAACGGGGAAGTCTTGTACTTCAGCTCGCGCAAGCACGGTCACCCCTGCATATGGGCGCAGCGTCTCCACCCGGAATCGAAGCAGCCTGTGGGTGAAGCTAAGCACGTCTTTGGATCTCACGAACCGAGCCGGGTCGAACAGCGCTGGCCGTATGGTTTGGGGCCCGACAGAATCTATCTCAGCGTCGAAGAGCGCACTAGCAACATCTGGCTCGCCGAGCCGGTTGAAGAGTAAGTCTCCAAGAACGAACCACATAGGACTCGTTCGCGGAAAGGTGTTGCGAAATCCGGATCGCGTGAAGAACCTGCCACGCAGCCGTCTAACTCTTGGCAAAAAAAGGCTTAGGTCAAATCCCTGGCTCACTTGGCTGTGAGGTACGCAATCCGGGACAAGTGTCGCCCTGTTCCTTCAACGCGTTCGAAGACCGCGAAGTATGGCTGAAGCCTGCCTTGTCGTTAGTGCTTGTCGGCCAGGGTACATTCACAGCCCGCCACACCCACCCGCAACACCCCTCTCAGCAACTCCGCGGACCATGAATAAACTCGGCATGAGCCAGGCAGACGTCCCGTTGCCACCGGATGCGCTCTCCAATATGTGAGCGAACGTCTGGAACGACGTACCAAGTCAGAAGCATTGGGGCTAAGCACCAGAGCTCTCCATCAGCCCCTCACAATCCCGACCCGCCGCCAACAGCAGGTCTTCCCGGCCGCTGTGAGCGACGATCTGGCATCCCAAAGGCAGCCCCCACCCGGTTCGCGCGAACGGCACGGAAAGCGCCGGGACCCCCATCGCCGTGAACGGCGCGTTGCAGCGTGGATCGCCCGTGGAACTGATTCCTTCGGGCGCCGGGCCGGGCGCCGCCGGCACAATCCACACCGAACCATCCGCCGTGGATGCCTCAAACTCCGCCCGCGCCTCGGCTACTGTCTCAAGCGCCTCGCGATAGATTCTCTCGTCGATCGCAAGCCCGTCCTCGACCAACGCCGCCAGCTTGACGCCGATCGCCGCACCATGTTCCTCGTAGCGCTCACGATTAGCACGGGCACCCTCGAAATTGTTGATCGTCCGGGCAGCGCGTAGAAGACCTCGAAACGTTTCAGGAAGCGGCCGCTCCTCGATCTTGAGCCCGTCCGTTCGAAGACGCTCGATCAACGCCCCGAACGCCTCTTCCATCTCAGGCTCGAGACCGTCCTCGATCGGCCAGGGTACGGTGATGAACCGAGCCGGCGGAGCCGCCATCACCGTGATATCTTCCCCGTCGTAGGCCGACCACAAATGGCGCATGTCTTCGATACTCTTCGTGAAGAAGCCTGCATGATCGAGGCTCTTCGCAAACGCCATCACGCCACCCAGGGGCAGGCGCCCGAACGTCGGCTTCAACCCCACGACCCCACAGAATGACGCCGGCCGCAACACCGAACCCATCGTTTGACTCCCAATCGCGAACGGAACCATCCCCGCCGCAACGGCGGCCGCCGAGCCGCTCGACGATCCGCCTGGGCTGAAGTCCGTGTTGTGAGGATTGCGTGTCGGCCCGGGATCGAAGTAGGCAAAAGCCGTCGTGTGAGTTTTGCCGAGTACGATAGCGCCCGCTTTCCGCAACTGCGCAATCAGGTCAGCGTCCTGATCCGGTACCCGCCCCCGCTGGGTCGGCGTACCCCATTCGGTCGGCATACCGGCCGTGTCGAAGATGTCTTTCACGCCGACCGGAATGGCATGCAGCGGCCCCCGGCAGCCGCGCGAGGCAAACTCCTGGTCAAGGTTGCGGGCTTCTGCCCGCGCTTCCTCCCGCGCGACATAGGCCCAGGCGTGAATGCCGGAGTCCATGGCTTCGATCCGGTCCAGATAGCTGTCAACGACGTCCGTGGCCGTCCGGCGGCCTGCCTGCAAATCGAGACAAAGTTGTACGAGAGAATCTCCCGAGGAATCAGCCATGGGTAGTCTCTATTTCTTCTCTGTGGTGTTCTCGGCGGCGGCCTTCAAGCGAGCCAGTGTCTTACGCGTTGTCTCCGCACGCTGCGAGTCGGGGTGGCGGGCGATGTAGTCTTCCAGTTCACGAATGGCGGCATCAATGTTACCCTGCCCGCCGTAGATCTCGGCCAACGTCACTTGCGGCAAGCTGAAATGGTCGGGGTCGATGCCCTTCGCTTTCCGCAAATACTTGATCGCCTGCTCGTAACTTCCTAGCAGAAAGTGATTGCGCCCCAGTTGCGAATTCGCAAGTGCGTCGCCCGGCCGCAGCGTCGTCGCGTAGCGGTTGTAACTAAGTGCCTCGGTATGCCGGCCAAGGGCGAGCAACGCAGCCCCCATGTTGACGACCGGGCCGAAAGCGTCGGATTGAAGCAGCAACGCTTCCTGGAAATATTCCTCTGATTGTTCGTACTCCCCGCTCTGATAAGCGATGGTGCCGAGTTGATTCCAAGCCTCGACATACTGCGGAGAAATCGCAACAGCCTTCTTGAGGTGTCTGGCGGCGCCTGCGATGTCGTGTCTCCCGACTCGTTCATTCGCCTTCAAGAATTCATCACGCGCTTTCTGACTGACCGAAAGCTCACGCACCGAGACGCTATGTCTTTCCTCGACGTAGCGTTCGCTCGCTTGCTTCGAGCGTTTGACGATGAAGTTGACCTCAATGCGATTCTGTTTGTCGGCGAAACTCGGCGTAACCTCTACCGAGCGGCGCTGCTCGCCCCAGTGCGGATGAAAAAGGATCAATGCGTATCCGCCGGGCCGCAGATCCTTGAACTTGAAGCGCCCCTTAAGGTTGCTCAGCGTTTGGGAGCGAAACGGCTCGGTGGCCGATTGCAGGCCGACCCAAGCCGACTTCAGCGGAGGAATAATCCGCCCTCGAAGCTCCAGTCTCCCCTTCTGGGCGGAGGCCGGAAACACCGCCGTCAACAGAGCGATCGAAACAATGAGGCCGGTCCGCATCGGTTTACGTCGCGCGGCGTTTCTTGATCAGCGGCAGCAGCAGGCTCAGCAGGGTCGCAACCAGGAAAAACACCACGATGGGGCTGCTGACGAACGTCCCGAGCCAGTCGCCGCGGCCAAGAATCAAGGCGCGCCGCAGGTTCGATTCCATCATAGGACCTAAGATCAGCCCCAGCACCAGCGGCCCCAAGGGCACATCGGCCTTTCGAAGAAGAAACCCCACGATCCCCGCGAAAAACATCGCCCACACGTCGACCACCGCGTTGTTCAGCGCATACGAGCCGACCGTCCCGAATAAAACGATCCCTCCCCACAGCCAGGGGTTCGGAATTCGCAGCGCCCGCGCCAGCGGCTTCGCGCCCAACAACCCGACCACCATCACCGTGATCGCCGCGAACGCCATCAGGAACACGATGCTGAAAATGAACGAGCGGTGGTCGCGGAAGAGCAGTGGCCCGGGCTGAATCCCATGAATCAACAGGGCGCCGATCAGCACCGCCGAGGGCGCATCACCTGGAATCCCCAGCGTCAACATCGTCGTCATCGCGCCGCCGATCGCCCCATTGCAGGCCGAACAACTCGCCGCCAGCCCTTCGAGCGAACCCTTCCCGAATTCTTCCTTCTTGCGTGAAGTCCGCCGCGCCTGTTCCCACGCGATCACTGACCCGATGTCACCGCCCGCCGCCGGCACCGCGCCCACGAACGTCCCAATGCCCGCGCCGGTCGCCATCGGCGCCAGCATCCGCTTCCATTGCCCGGCACTCGGCCAGATGCGCCCCAGCTTGCCCGGCGGCGGCTCCACCTTCCCCCAACGCTCCGAGATCTGTACCAGCACTTCCGCCAACCCAAACAGCCCGATCATCACCGGCACGAACGAAATACCGTCCAGAAACTCCGACATCCCGAACGTATAGCGCGGATATGCCGTCATCGGATCCAGCCCGACCGTCGCCAGCGCCAGCCCCAACATCCCTGCCAGCATGCCCTTGACGACGCGGCCACCCGAAACCCCCGCCATCAAGCTGATACCAAACAGCGCGAGCCCGAAGTACTCCGCCGGTCCGAACCGCAACGCGAACGTCGCAATCGGAAACGCCGCCACCGCGAGAAAGAAGATGCTCGTCAACTGCCCCACCGCCGAGAGCAGCGCGTTCACGCCCAGCGCCAGTCCAGCCTGGCCCTTCTGCGCCAAGGCGTACCCGTCCCACGACGTTGCGATCGACGCGGGCGTCCCCGGCACGTTAATCAGAATCGCCGGAATGCCGCCCGCCGGGATGGCCCCACAGTAGATCCCCAGCAGCATCGCCAAACCCTGTTCCGCCGACACCCAAAACGTCAGCGGCGTCAACACAGCGACGCCCATCGTCGCCGTCAGGCCGGGAAGCGCGCCAAACACCGCGCCCAGTAAAACGCCCACGACGAGAAAACCCAACACCTCCCATTGGAGGATCGCCATCAGTCCCGTGAGCAGGTCGGCCGCCATCGTCTACTCGAGTGACACCCGCAGGCCGTATTGGAAAGCAGCCGCGATCGCCGCCGTCAGCGCGCCCGCAACGCCCAAACTCGCGCGCCACGACTGCACCAGAAACCGCAGAAACAACACCAGAAACACGAACGTCCGCAGCGCGAACATCCCTGTGCCCCAAAGCAGCAGATACACAAACGTCAGCCCCACGACGCCGCCGATGATGCGTCCGTGCTCGAGAGCGAAGTGGCTACTCCCCGTTCCCCTTAGCGCGTTGAAAAGCAGCATCGCGCTCAGCAAAGTTGTTACCACGCCGACAGCGCGCGGGAAGAAACCGGCCCCCGGCAGGCCGCCCAACCCTGAGGGAAGCAGGCTTGCGCTGACGGTCAGATAAATGCCCAACGCGAGGAACAGTCCACCGAGAATCAGGTCGGTGCGATTGGGTGTCGCGCTCGCGGGTTGGCTCATGGTTCCCCGTTCTCTATCCCCGCTATCGTTCCAGCGTCAGCAGTCGAGGGATCTCGCCGCCGAAAAACTCCGCTTGCCCCAACGCGAATTCCTTGAACTCATCGCGGCCCATGAAGACCGCTTCCATGCCGCGCTCCTCGCAAAGCTTCGCCCATTCGGCCGACTCGAAACCCGTGCGAAACGCCTTTTCGAGCCGATCCAGGATCTCCACCGGAACGCCGGCCGGGGTGAAGAACCCGCTCCAAGCGGGTGCGCCGAATTCGTATCCCAGCTCATAACTCGTCGGCGCCTCGGGATAAAGCTGCGATCGCGACTTATCCAGCACCGCCAGCACTTTCAAGCGTCCCGCCTTCACGTTCGCAATGGCTTCGCCCGTCCCGACGATCGCCGCGTCCACGTGGCCGCCCAGCAACGACGCTAACGACGGCGACGAGCCCCCGTAAGGGACGTACGTGACCCGCACGTCCGCCGCTTGCTCCATCAACAACGCATTGAAATGCCAGATCGAGCCCGTCCCCGAGTGCGCCATGATGAGCCGCCCCCGCTCGCTTTTCGCGGCGGCGAGGAACTCTTCGAACGAATTCCAAGGCGCATCTTCCCGAACCACCAGCACCGCGGGCGTTTTCGAAACCAAACAGATCAGTCCCATGTTGTCCGGACCGACGTCGGCATAACCCAGCGCCCGCACAACCGCGATCTCGACCGGCGCATGCCCCAGCGTATAGCCGTCCGGCGCCCGCCGCGCCACGTACGAGAACGCCAGCGCACCGCTCGCGCCCGGCTTGTTCTCGCAGACCACCGGCACGCCGAGGTCCTTCTCAATCAGGCTGCCCATAAAGCGGGACACCGTATCCGAGATCCCGCCCGGCGAAGCCTGCACAATCAGCTTCAGTTCCTTAGAGGGGTAGGGGCCTTCTTCTTGCCGGCAGGAAACGAGGGCGAGCGCGGCTACAACAATCAGCGGGATCAAGGCACTTCGGCGAGTAGAGCCCCACGGGGACATAACCCGACAGCATAGTCCACTACGAACCAAGGCTCAAGTTTTCCAAGATCAGAGCGCCGGATGTCAATCCGGCGGCCCGCGCCGCCAGGCGCGGAAACCCTCACCACCTAAATCCCCCCGACCCCGGCACAAATCCCCCACCCGAGCCGCGCCCAAAAGGGGGCTGTCAAAAAACTGGGGACAGTCCACGGCGCGCCGCTTGTGAGCGCTGCGAGCAAAGGATTTGCTCGGGCGGCGCTTGGTACAGTCCCCGTTTTTTCACAGCCCCTCGCGGTCACGGCTCCGAGCTGCGTGTGTGCAACCTTTTGCAACGATTTGCAACGTTTACGGGATCTTTTCTTGCCGTGAAAGCCGATCAGGGTACTCGGTTCTGTTATAACCCACGAGTGACACGCCGGCGGAGCGACAAAAATGCAAGTTGTTGATTCTTAGGGAGATTTAGTTCGCAAGTTGGTGTGACCGCTTTGCCGAGCAGGGGGCGAAAATGGACCACCGAAAATAGTTATCGCTATTTCTTCGCCCTTCAATTTCGTTAAGTGTTTGTTTATCAGTTGCTTGCAGTGCATCAGTGTTCTCGGTACCTTCGTCCACCCGACGGCATGTCAACGTGTGGTGGAAGCCTCTGAGCACCTGAAAGGGGCCTGCAGCAGGCACGAAAAAACGAGTAAAGGGCTTTTGGGCGGTTGCCCGCGGATGCGCGCATTGACGTTCGCGCCTCCGTCGCTGCGTTCAGAGGCAAGGTCAGGCGACACGATGCGCGCACATGGATGTCTGGTCACGTGACTCGTCTTGGGACCGGCCCTCGGAAGTAGTAGCCTGTCACCGACTTCCTAGGTCAACACAGTCACCGATCATCGGCGTCGAGTAGCTTCGGTCAAACCGAACAAAACCCCCGTAGCGCCGGAACCACAGTAGTGACGGACACTCGTGTCTGTCCTTACTTTTGACTTCTTCGCCGGAAGACCCCGGTCCTAAAGTCCGCGGCCATTCCTTTCGACCCACTCCATCGGCGGACAACCAAGCAACAGACCCGCGCGTGTCAACCTGCGCGCCCAAGGGCCCAGCCCGCGGAAAGCCCTAACGGGGCCAAAACAACGCCAGCCCAGCGATTCATCGCTGGGTACCAAAGCCCAACGACACCAATATCAGCCGGGCGATACAACCAGGACGTGAGTATCGGCAGGAGCTCCGGCCACTTATCCGAGTATGTCGTCGATCTCAATCTCAACGGGTGTCGCGATTCCGACTTGTGCCGCCACGGGGGTATAGATGTCGATAAGTGGGGTATCCATTTGACTCAGGCAGCCACAAGATGTTGTGGTCGCGCGAAAGCATCTACCAAGAAGCGAATCCCGAGGTTACTGCTCTGGCGCGGCGTGGGGCTGCGTAGCGCGTCCGATTCTCGGAGTTGCCGCCCGAAGGCTGCCACCGCAATGAATTCGCGTGTGGGTCGGCTTGGCGGCCACTCGCACGATTCTCGCAATCTCACATTCCTGTTCCGGAGCCGCGAGGCCACAACCCATAGGGTGTACCTGAATGAAGTGGATACCCCACTTGTCGATATTCTCGGCGGGCGTATACAGCGAGACTACAAGTGAGTACCGAGTCTTTCGATTCCACCTCTCGATATGGGGGCGCTCTCGCCACCAACCCACGATGGGATAGACCCCAATCAGATTGGTCTGGGCGATAGCGGCAGCATTACCCCGCCAGATATCTGAATGAATGGAGCCACGGTGGCGAGTGGCGGATCCGATGGTCCATCGGCCGCTGTCGCTTGTAGTCTCTGGCGATTGGCCTTCTTCGCGTGCCGCCTGGTTCAGCCTAATCAGAAGTTCTTCTCTGTTCTCTTCGGCCGTGCTTAGTTCAAATCTAAGGCCATGGGATGCGTACCGGTACCGATCTCTCCATCCAATCTGGCCAGGACCGGGCTCCACGAAGTAGGACAGGGTTATGCGCAAACTAACCGCCGTCTCACCAAGACCGAGCAGTACATCGCGTGGCCACGGCAGCTCGTGGATGTGCATGTCCTTGGTTTTGTAGCGACCATCCTCTTTCTGATAAGGCTGAATCTCGCTTTCGGCGACGAGCGTCAGACTATTCTGCGCACAGCGGATGGCACGCTCGAAGTTGGGTACTCCGTACCCACAAACCCTGAGCAGGTATTCGTAGCTGCCCTTCGATTCATCGTTTAAGAAGGCATCGCGCATGGCCTGCGTCCACTCAGCCGAGTGAACCATTAGTGCTCGGATTGTCTCCGGCCACGCGTCAGGGTAGGCAGCCTGCAGTCGGGCCGCCATCCGGGCTGCCAAGCCGGTCGCAGCACTGGTCATGTTGTGAGCAGCCAAGTGGCGTATGAATGGCTGATGATGGGTCGAGACTAGTGCCAGATCGCCAATAGCTACATACTCGCCACCAACCTCATATGCCACGTTTCCACCCTCCATTAGAATTTCGGGCTTGGCCGGCCACGTTTTCTCCCACGTTGACGACGTGCTCGTAAACGGGGAGATGGCACCCGCCGCGGCAACGGGCTCGTAGCCAGCGTAGTCTGGGTCCCGGATGAGGGTCTTCTGCGTCCAAGCGCCTACTGTCAGTGCGTTCCATGCCTGACCCGGGTCATGCACTGCGTTGGTTACTGTCCCGTCGGGAAAATTCCGCCACTCGGCGGGATCGCCGGTGTTGCCGGCGGCAACGAGAATCAGTCGTCGCGTGTCGTCATCCGCTCCTGCCGCCAAGGCATCGATCTCTCCGGACCACGAGGACGGACGACCGCGGTCCCGATCGTCCACCGACGAGACAGCCATGCAAATGATCCTCTTGCGGTCAGGGGCCTCGATTTCCGCCCGGCTGATGCCTTGTGCCGTGAGATAGCCGTACAGCTCATGTGGATTCTCATCGCCAGGGCGCTGAAGGATCTTGGATGATTCTAAGACGTGAGTGACACGAATCTTTTGCCCGGAGGCCAGAGCATCCTGCAGGTCCCCAAACGCAGCGACACCCGCCATCCGCGTACCGTGGCCGTTCCTATCATCGATTCCCCATTCCGTCCGAGTGGTGTGGCAGTCGCGAGTCTGCAGGACTGGTTCCAGCAGCGGGTGGCCGTTGTTCACACCCGTATCCAGAACGCACACCGCGATGCCCCTATCATCCACGTCCAGACGTCCCAGTAGGTCCCGCACGGCCTCCGCCTGTTCTGCATTCCCCAAGTCCAGCCAGAACGCCGCCGTCTCCTTGGCCAGGCGGAATTCTGCGATGTCGTCACTGGAACTGAGAATCTCCGCTAATTGCGGACCGTTGGCGCTGACCTGAATGACAGTCCGTTCGGGGAACATCAAGGCCCCCACGGTCGATTCGATCTCCAACTGCCGCAACAACTCGCGGAATCGTTGTTCGGTCTCGGGGACGGATCCTGGTTGGGTCCGAATCCAGACCTCGCACCATTGAGCCTCATCCGTAGGCATGTCTTCCGAATCAGTCCAGAGTGACTTGGTCATGGCCAGCTCGATCTCTGCGATGCTATCGATAAGCTGGCGGTTCTTCGGCTCGCCGTTCTCAGTTCGCTCGGTCTCGTAAGCCTGGACTTTTCGTAAGAAGTGACCCTGTTTGTTGGCGGGTACGAAGACAGTCGCGATCGCCGGTTTGTTGTCGTCCTCCTCAGCGACAGAGAGCAGCCGGATGCCTTGTCGGAGATCTTCCAAGCTCTTGATGACCAACTTCGCTCCTGGGTCGCTACGAAATTCCAAGTACACGCCCGATCGGGTTGGCAATGAGACCGCCTTCCGCTTCGCAGCCTCTTTCCCCGCTTCTTGCCACGCCGCATCCAGCTGACTTCTCAGCCACTCGCCGTGAGAAGTGACATCATCGCGGCGGGGTATTTTTCCGCTGCCGCGCCCCGGCGGGCTCGTGTAGTCCAGGCGCTCGAAATACTCCTGACCCAGGAAGATGTGCTTATAGCCGGCCAAGCGTTAGCCCCTGTTCCTGCTATAGATCTCGCGGCGGTGCTCCAGCATGCTGGTCAGCATCTTCTTTGAGACTTTCCCCCCCTTGGTTGTTAGCAGGACCTGCTTGATCGCATCGTCGCAGGCTCGTGTAATCTCGGCGTGGCTCAGCGAATCAGCATCTTCCGCTAGCTTGTCTACGTTGAAGGTCTTCGATACGAAACGGCACATGCGATTCCTGATGAGCTGCGCTCGCTGTGAAGCGTCGGGGAGGTCGTAATAGAGTACATCGTCGAAACGCCGAAACAGGGCCGAGTCGAGCACATCGAACGTGTTAGTAGCCGCGGTGATTATGCTTTGCGACTCGTCCTGCTCAATGAACTGTAGGAACGAGTTCAGCACGCGACGCATCTCGCCAACCTCGTGTTCCCGGCCGCGTTGAGCGCCGATGGCGTCGAACTCATCGAACAGGTAGATGCCCGGTTCTTCTTGGATGATGTCGAAAATCTGCCGTAGCTTGGCCGCCGTCTCGCCCATGTACTTCGTGACAAGCTTGTGCATCAATACAGTGTGCAGCGGCAGCCCAATTTCGCCGGCGATTGCCATGGCCGTCATCGTCTTCCCGGTGCCGGGCGGTCCGGCTAGCAGAATTCGGCGCCGGTTTGTCATACCGTGCTGCTTGAGCTTTTGGCGATGGCGATACTCGTCCAAAATCCTTGCGATGCGAGTTCGTAATTCATCTCGCACGATCAAGTCGGACAGATGTGCTGCCGGACGGGACTGAAGCAACATCTCGCTCAGGTCACGGGTGACGCTGACAACGGGACGCAGCCCATTCCGACTCTTTGCTCGATCCACGTAGGTGCGGATGTCGTGGGCCAGTGATGAGTGCCCCAACTTCGCCTCGTGGGCGGCGATCTGTAACGCCACTGTCAGGAAACGCTCGGCGTCTCCCTCGAAGTGTGAGCGGATCATTGCCTTTATCTGTTCCGATGTAGGCATGACTACAATCTCTCACAGTCTAGTATGCTCCCACGCACGACCCGTGATCTACGTCGGCTAGGCCCATCCGTACCCATCCGCGCAATCGGCGGATAACCGACCCACATCCCCGTCAACCCTTGCCCCTCCCAGCAGCTCCCCGCTAACTCATCACCTATCGGCCCGTCAAAACAAACCCCACGCTGCCAGTCAGCAGCCAATAGAAATTCGGCTCAATCCCCATGCGAAAGCGGGGTTCGAAGAAGATGCGGTCGGTGAGATCGATCCTTACACCCCCGCCCGCAATCCCAGTGAGGTCCGTCGATGAGCGGAATGGCCCCTTGTGGTGCAGCGCCCCCACTCCACCTGCTACGAACGGTTTGGCTCGCCGCGACGAGTCCCTGAGGTGGTACACCACACTTCCGGCGAAAACGTAGTCTTGATCCGTCGGCGACGCTCGCAGGTAGAGCAGCTCGGGCTCAATGGCGATGCGATCGGTTAGATAGGCTCGCACCGAGCCTCCCACCGTCCCGTGAGTTGGAGAGTCGTCGTCGAGGAACCAACTGCCGCCGCCGGTGACGATGACGCTGGTCTCGCCTTTTCCGCTCTGGGCGGCGGCCCCCTGTACCGTCAGCAAGGCCAAAAACGCGCCGGCAACCAACCGAGTGCTCAACGTCATAGCCGCCCTCCGGAGTTCCCGTTGTGCTTGTCACCGCTAGGCTAACCGACATCCCGCTCCGGCGCAATGATGTTGTGCCGCGCAAGCCGCATCCGGCGCCCGCTCCGCCCCACCCCGGTCACGACCCCTGGCGAGGAGGCCGGAAGGGTGGGTCCGTTTGGTTATTCTTGTGGCGGGCCGGGGCTGAAGCCGGTTGCGTTAAGCCCGTTGAAACAGGCTGGAGATGAGTTGGGACTGTGAACCCGGCCGTGAACGACCGGGCTACAACCCGCCTTTGGCGGGGAATGCCGCCTGAAGGCGGCTTCATGCTAATACTGTCACTTTCGGCAGGCCATATGGGAAGCGTCAGCGGCAGAGGGGACGCGGGCACGGCATGCCGTGCCCCTACTTTGACCATTCGGATTCCTCCCAACTTCGCTACTCGCCGACGCAATGCAGCATGTGCTGCCAGAACTCCTCGCCTTCGATCGACTGCTCCGTCTTGCCGAAGCCGCCCTCTTCATAAAGCGTCACCGCGACCATCTCGAGCTTCGCGCCGCAATCACAAATCATTACGTGCTTGAATCGTTTTTCCTGCTGTGCCAAGGCTGCAACTCCTTCTTTATCTCCGAATCGGTGCTAGGGGTGAATCGAGGCGACGCCGCCTTCGAGCTCATGGAGCGCCGTCACCTCTTCCTGGCTGAGCGCACGGTTGAAAAGCGCCGCCTCGTCGAACAGTCCCACGTAGTTCACGCCGATTCGGAACGCCGCTTTTTCCATGTCCCATGTAATCCCTTCAGCGATCCCCTCCGCCGTTCCCTGAAGCTTCGCGTCGAGGTACAACTTCGCGACGCCCGCCCCCGTTCCCAGCCCCGAATACGTAGCGACAACGTGCGTCCATGTGCCGCGCGCGAAAGGAGGCTGCTCAACGGCCACCAGGCGGTTCAGAAAAACGGGGTGCTCGCCAGTCGGCTCATTGTCCGGGTTCCATGAATCGAGGTCTCCGAAAACGCCAAGCCGGAAGTGGCGTGGCGTGTCGTCCTTCGTGAAGTCGGTCCACACAGCGGCGTCGTTGTAGGCCGAATCGGTAATCTGGATCGGGTCGCAAAACCCCGGCGCCAAGTCCTCGTCGGGATTCAGGTTCAGCCAGAACGAAACTGACCCGGTCCAGTTGCCTTCCTGGAAGCCCGCGTTGTCCGCGCCGCGATAGAAGATCGCATGCTCGTTCTTCTTGCTGAACTTCAGTGCCCGCCCAAAGACGCCGCCGTCCACGATCTCGACATCGGGATTCCCGATGCCTGGCAGCGCCGCCGCCTGCTCTTTGTAGTTGGGCGCTGTATAGATGCGCCTGTCGCCCTTCGCGAACGCGGCATTCGGCCCGTCTTCAAAAGAAACGTGAAACGTCAAAGCCTGTTTGAGGGAATCCACCATCGGTGAGGCCGCCATCTCAGCCTCTCCGTCGCCGGCCGCTTCCTCGGCGGGCGAACACCCCATCAAACCGGCTATCAGCAAACACAGTCCCAAGGTTCTCCCAGTCATGCTGTACCCTCCCGATCACCGCTGCCATCCGGCAACCCGACCAGTGTAGCGCGAGCCGGCTAGAAGCCGAAGGACAAGCCGACCGTCCCCCACATGCCGGGCGACCTGAACCCTGCTTCGAAGTATTCACGGTCGAACACGTTCTCCAGCTTTCCGAACAGCTTCACGCTCTTGCGATCCGAAACCGGCCAGGTGTAGCTCGCCGTCAGGTCGGTCTTCAGGGGTCCGTCAAACAGGAACGCCCGCGTCCCCATCGATGTGAAGAACGGCGAAGCGTAGCCCGACGCGGCAAACAGGTCAAATGCAAGATCCACTCGCTTCCCCAACTGCTGCAGCACATTCAGCGTGAACATGTGATCCGACACATTGAATGTCTTGAAGAAGTCCCCCGCCGCCACCGACGAGGTTGCTTCGTCCGCATTCGTGTAGGTGTACGAAGTCGTGATATCGGTGCTGCGCGACGGCGCCGCCGAAAGGCTGATCTCCGCGCCGCGCGCCAAGCCGCCGCCCGTATTGCGATACCCGCCGAATCGCCCGAAGGGGTCGGTGGCAGGGTTGATCGCACCGCTGAAATCGAAGATGACCACTTCTTGCAGACGCGTGTAGAAGTATGTTGCGCTCAGGCGGGCGCGGCCCCCCGCGAGCCATTGGTCCACCCCCGCGTCGAAAGCGACCGTGCGCTCGGGGCTCAGCCTCGGGTCGCCAAATGCACTGAATGATCCGAAGAAGAAAGACGACCCGAAGCGTTGAAACAATGAGGGTGCCTTGAACGCGTTCCCGACATGTGCCCGGATCTTCGTTCCCGGCCCGGAAAAATGATAGGAGACCGCCGCATCTCCCGTATACGCCGTCTTAGGCGCTTCGAGCTTGATCTCGCCGTAGGGGGAATCTCCACCAAAGAATCCGGGCTGGGCCAATCGAAAGGCCTGTATCCGTCCGCCGAGGGAAAGCTGCAAACGGCTGTCGAGCCACCGGAATTGATCTTGGGCGAAAACCGCGTGGTGGCGCTGCTCGCCTTCGGCGCGCACATCGACCCGCGACGCCTCATTCGGGTTTTCGTCGGCGGAGGGCGAGTCGTAGGACTCGTGCTCGAACTCATAGCCGACCGAAAAGAGCTGGCTCGGACTTAGCGCCCAGTCCGTCCGAGCCTGCAATGTGTGGACCCGCGAATTGAAGCCGCTTGAGTTGTTGAATGAGGGCTCGAACTGAATCCCCGCCGGACCATCGCTGAAGGTTCGCTGCGTGTCGAGCCCTTGGTATCCCACGCGAAAAGAGCCGCGCGGACCGAGTTGTTGGGTGTACCGAAGCGAGCCGGCAAAGAACGACGAAGAGCGGCGGTTATCCGGGTCATTGGGGTCCGAGATAAAGTTGGCACTGCCGAGTTGAAACGGCTCGCCCCTCTCGGCGCGCCGTTGCTGCTCGACCGGGAGCCCGATCGCCCGAGGCGAACCAGTCGCCGGCAGGCCTGCTTCGGCCTCGGCCGGAATGAACCCGCTGTCGTTGAGTTGCAGGAAGCTATCCGACGCCATGACACGCCCGCTCAGAGTCGCCGACGGGCTCAAGGAATACTGCACCGCGCCGTGAGCCGACGAGTTGCGGTAGGCATCCTGGCCATCGATTCCTTCCCTGACGTTCAGCTGCGCCAGCCCCAAGCTGTAGTTGAGCCGTTCTTCGAGCGCCCCGCCCCCAAAACGGGCCAATCCCCGCGCGAACCCCAATCCACCGCCCTCGCCCCGAATCTCGCCGTGCGGACGCCCTCCGCCATAGTCGGTCACCACATTGACAGTTCCCCCGGTCGAGCCCGAGCCGTACATCGTTGAGCCGCTTCCGCGTAGCACTTCGACACGCCCTGTGTTGACGACCATCAAGTCTTGAAGCAGGCCGCTTCCTGAACCGTCCGTCGCGGCCGCGTCCCGAAGGCGAAAGCCGTCGAGGAGCACCGCCGTGTCTTCGGACCGCATACCGCGGATCTGCATCGTGGTGTTCCCCCCCGGCCCGCGCTGCTGAAGTACGCGCAGGCCCGGCACGGCGCGAAGACTTTCCGTGATCGAGTACTCGTTCCGCGCATCGATATGGGCGCGGTCCACGGTGGAAAGAACTTTCGACGTTTGGTCGACCGTCAACGGCGTGGTGGAGGCCGTCACGACGACCTCTGTCCGCAGTTGATCGAGCGGTAAAGTGACGTCGGCGCGCGCGGCAATCTCACCGTCGATCACAACCGGCTGCGATACGACCTGAAACAGATTCGGGCCCGCGGTTTCCAGGACATACTCGCCCGGCGCTACGGCGCCAATGAAATACGCCCCCTGCTCGTCGGTTGAGGTCGAACGCCGGGAACTTCCGTCCCGGGCGTGCAATGAAACCGTCGCCCTTGCGATCACCGCGCCCGAAGGGTCGGTGACAGTGCCGCTGAGCGTTTGGGAACCTCGCGCCGACGCCGCGGGCAGACACCATAGCCACAACGCTCCCACCACGAGAGCGAAAACGATCTGATACCGTCCGGACGTACCCCGCGCCCGGCGGCCTTCCTTCTTACGCATCAAAGTCCCTTTCTCCGCAAAGGGAGACGGGACTGAAGTTGGTGGTTTTCCAGAATACCGACCATTCCGTCTCCTCGCGGAATTACGAGCTAGCAAAAACTCGCGGGTAGGTCTCCTGGCTCGTGGGTCTCGAAGGTATTCACCTTCGGCGCGGCTTCCAGCCTTCCCCGGCGACACCGCCGAGTGGTTTTCTGGGAGCCGCTCCCCACTTACAGTGGCGGGACCGCGCCGGATTCGCACCGGACTTCCCTGTTACGCCCCTGTGGGCACCTGCAAGTTGGAAAGCGCTGACGTGCCAGCACCGAAGCTGACTCAGACAGCCTCTCAAGGCTAACGGTCAGCCTCAATCGCTGTCAACATTTCCCGGCTGGATTTCCCGGCTGGACACAATCATCGGCACAAGCCGCGTTCAGGCTTCGTAGATCAACTCTTCGATCCGCTGGACTTCGCGTCCGATCTCCGCGCCCACGGCCGGATCGCGATCCTCGATAACAGCATCGACGAAATCCTCAATCAGGGGCTGATGCAGGTTGGCGTGAGGAGGATGCGATTCGACGCGCTCGCCCTCGTGCGTCTTGATATGAAGCTGACCCTCATTGAGAACCGGCACTCGCAAAGTGCCTTCGCTGCCGAAGACGTCCAAGGTATCCTGCGATTCGAACGTCGCGTGCGATACCAGCAAAGTGGCGTGTGCGCCACTCTCGAAACGAAAGAACGCGCCGGCTGTGTCTTCGACGTCGCGCTTGAGCCGGACTTGGTCGGTGAACGCCTGAGTTCGAACGATCGGTCCCAGGAGGTTTGTGAGAACTTCGATCCGGTGGCAGCCGAAGTCCATCATCGGTCCGCCCCCGGAGCGCACCTTCTCGATCAACCAATGCCGTGGCTCACCCGGCTCGGGGTTGAATTGCTCGAAGGCGTTGATCCGTGCCATGACGGGTTGCCCGATTTCGCCTGACGCGATGAGCTGCTTGATCCGGTCGAGTACCGGGTAGAAGCGCCGGTAGTACGCGATGCCCAACCTGACACCGGCTTCCCGACAGGCAGCCGCGGCCCGGTCGCAGTCGGCGACAGTCAAGGCCATCGGCTTTTCACACAGCACATGCTTACCGGCGCCGGCCACCGCGATCGTTTGCTCTGCGTGCAGGTCAACCGGCGTGGCGACGTAGACGGCGTCGATCTCAGGGTCGGCGATCAGATCCCGCCAGTCGGCGTAATGTTTGCGGGCGCCGAACTCTCGTGCGAACTCCGCGGCCCGGTCAGCTTGCGCCCGCGCCACGGCGGACAGATCGCTACGATCGGCATCTCGTAAGGCGGGCGCAACGCGCTTCTGCGAGATGTCGCCGCAGCCGATCAATCCCCATCGAACTTTTTGCATAGTTGGAATTTGCGGCAAGGAATCGACTATCCTAGGCCTCTCTCGCTTTCGCCGCCGCGCTGTCGTCAGGTAGCGAGCGCTTAAGCTGTCCGCAGGCGGCAAAGATATCGCGGCCCCTTGGTTTGCGGACGAAGCAAGGAAAGCTCTTTCGCAAGATTGCCTGAAAAGAATCCACCTGTGCGGGGTCCGGCGTTTTGTAAGGAATCCCCGGCCCCGGATTCAGCGGAATCAAATTCACCTTGCACTTCATGTTTGCGAGGAGCCTGCGCACGCGGCGGGCATCCGCATCGGAGTCGTTGACGCCACCTAGGAGCACGTATTCGAATGTAAGCGTCTCCCAGGGCCGCAGCGGATAGCGGGCGCAGGCCTCCAGCAAGTCTGCTAGGGAGTATTTGCGTGTAATCGGCATCAACTCCTGGCGCGACTCCTCATCGGAGGCGTTGAGAGATACCGCCAAACGCGGCCGTATCTGTTCCATTGCGAGTTCGTCGATCTGAGGAATGATGCCTGACGTCGAGACCGTGATTCGGCGTTGCGGAATTGCTATCCCTTTCGGGTCAGCCAAGAGCCGGGTGGCTTTGAGCACTGCCGGTAAGTTAAGCAACGGCTCACCCATACCCATCATGACGATGTTCAGCGGACGGCCGCGCTGGCCGAGCTGCTGATCTTCCGAGAGTGCCAAGACCTGGCCCACGATTTCTCCGGCGGAGAGATTTCGCTCCAGCCCCATGAGCGCGGTGAGGCAGAACCGGCAGTCGACCGGGCAGCCAACCTGGGTGGAAATGCAGAGCGTGTCGCGCTGGTCTTCCGGGATGAACACTGCCTCGATGGTCTTCTCATCAGCGAGGTTTAGTAAGTACCGTACCGTGCCGTCCTCCGAGATGAATCGTTGATCAATTCGAGGCCGGCCAACGCAGCAGCTTTCGGCGAGATCCCGCCGAAAGCGGCCTGGCAGGTTGTGAATTTCGTTCAGATTTGAGACGCGGCGACGGTAGAGTCCTTCGTAGATCTGCCGCGACCGAAACGCGGCTTCGCCGCGCTCTGCGACCAGTAGCCCAATCTCGCTAAGTTCTTTACCTAAAAGAGGTTCCATCGGCCTATGTCAACTGCCCGGCTTCGCGGAGAAGTCGCCCGCTGCGTGTTATAATCCCCAAGGATCGTGACCCCGGCGGCCACCGAATTTCGCCTGAAATGAAAGTGACATCTCGCGAAGACTCCAGTCTACAAGTAAATAAGACGGTACTAGCCAGCGGGTTACGTGTGGTCAGCGAGTACATGCCCCACGTCCGTTCCGTCTCCGTAGGGTACTGGGTTGACTCGGGGTCTCGCCACGAAAGCGACCCCGAAAGCGGCATTTCCCATTTTATTGAACACATGGTGTTCAAGGGAACTTCGACCCGTTCCGCCGAAGACATCGCGTGTTCGGTGGACGCCATCGGCGGCAACCTCGACGCGTTCACGACCAAAGAAAGCGTAGCTTTCACCGTAAAGGTGCTTGACGAACACCTGCCGCGGGCGCTCGATGTCGTTTCTGATCTCGTGCTCGATCCCGTTTTTCGAGATGACGACATCGTCAAAGAGAAAGGGGTCGTGCTTGAAGAACTCAAAATGGACGAGGACAATCCCGACTACCTTCTCCACGAGATGTTCTCGAAGAACTTCTGGAAAGGACACTCCTTGGGGCGGCCGATCATCGGATCCAAGGATACGATCAACAGCTTCAGTCGGAGGCAGTTGAGGGAATTTTTCTTGGAGACGTACAACCCCGCCAACCTGATCGTGACGGCGGCCGGTCACGTCGACCACGATGCCCTCGTCCGGATGATCGAGGAGCGCTTCACGGGAATCGAGCCGCGGCGGAAAAGCAGGCCCGCCGATCCGCCATCGCCGGCGTCATCGCTCGTTATGCGTGACAAGCCTTCGCTCGAGCAGGTGCATGTGTGTCTCGGCGTGCCGACCCATCCTATGGCCGACCCCCGACGATACGCGAGCTTCGTATTGAATACCATTTTGGGAGGTGGCGTCAGCTCGAGGCTGTTTCTGAAGATCCGGGAGCGTGAGGGCTTGGCCTATGCAGTCTTTTCCGACTTCAGTCTGTATGCCGACGCAGGCAGTCTGACGGTCTACGCGGGAACGTCGCTCGACACGGCCCACCAGGTCGTCGAGCACGTGATGGCGGAGTTCCGGAATTTGAAGGACAACCGCGTAACTGCTGACGAATTGCGGCGAGCCAAGGACCACCTCAAGGGCAGTCTGCTCCTCAACCTGGAATCCTCATCGAGTCGCATGTCGAACTTGGCGCGTCAAGAGAAATACCTGGGCCGCTTTCTGACCCTCGACGAAGTGGGTCAGCACATCGAAGCGGTGGAGGACACCGATATCCAGGACCTGGCCAACGAGTGGTTCCATCAGGACCGGATCGCGCTTGCGGTACTGGGTAACTTGGACGGGTTCAAGATGGGCCGCGAACACCTTGCCTGTTGAGAGCAGTGAGCGCGGCGGGAGCGACCCGGCGGCCTTAGTTCATTGCGCAAGGGCCGGGAACACCACAGGTACCGCACAACCCCTCCGACGGGCCGCCGCCCGCCTGTACGCTTGACCCATTCGACGCCTGGGCTGCGAATGTTGAGTGGACCTTCTCGACAGCGGAACCACCGCAATCGGTGCAGGTCGCCGCTGCCACTGTTTTGCGGCTCATGACAAGTTGTTCGAAACGGCTATCACAGTCGGAACAGTAGTACTCGAAGATCGGCATAGCCCCTTTATTATAACGAGCACGCAGGCTGGACCTACCGTGGTTGGCAGGGTTTCAGGGCCGTCAGGTGGTGAGATAAGCAGGCTAGAGCTTCATTTGATCGAGGACTGCTTTGAGATTGCGGCGCGCGGCGGCGGATTCGCGGGTGTCCCGGTCAGGGGAGATGGGGTGTTCCTCAAGTTCGTCGTTGGGGACGTCGAAGAGGTCGCCGGTTTCTTCGTAGAGCTTGTAGCGCTTGTCGCGCGCAAAGCGGACTAGCTTGTAGCCGACTTTGCCGGTTCCCGGCAGCGGGTCGAAGTGGAACATGACCCACTCGCGGGGGTCGCCGGTTTCCCCCTGCAACTGGGCAAGGAAGCTGCGGCCGTCGAGCGTCATCTCGGGGAGCGCTTTGGCGCCGGTCGCATCCATGATTGTCGGAATGAAGTCAGTGGAATCGATCAGGTCGTTGTTCACCCGGCCTTCGGGGATGACGCCTTTCCAACTGGCAATCATCGGTACGTGGGTGCCGGCGTCGGTGGTGTGTCCCTTTCCGCCTTTGATGACTTTGTCGCCCAGGCGCGACTCTACTTCGCGCGGCGTACCGTTGTCGGAGTAGTACATGATCAGGGTGTTCTCGGCGATGCCGAGCTCGTCGATCTTGTCGACGATTCGGCCGATAACCTTGTCCATGTGCTCGACCATGTCGGCATAGTATTTGCGGTTGCCCTTGTGACGATCTCCCTCGGCCCACGCCTCGCTTTCGGGTGTGGGCGTAAAGGGCCCGTGCGGCAAGGCCATCGGATAGTAGACGAAGAACGGGTCGTCGCCGCCGGCGTTCCGGCCCATGAAGTCGTTGATGTAGTCGGTATAAACATCGGGGCCATATTTGCCCTCGAAGGTACGCAGTTCGCCGTTGTCGAGGACGACCGGATCGGCGTAGCGCGAGCCTTTGTCCTCGGTATGCTCGGAGTGCCACAGGAAATACTCGTCGAAACCGGCGTCCTTGGGATGCATGCCCTTGCCGCGCCACTCGGGTTCAAAGTCCGGGGGATTGTAGCTGTAGAGCTGCCACTTGCCCGAGATGCAGGTCTTATAGCCCGCGGCGGTCATCATGTGGCCGATCGTCTTCTCCTCGGGCGGCATGATGCCGAACGCTTGCCAGTTGCGGAAGTTGTAGGCGCCGGTCATAAGCTGAACGCGGGTCGGGGTGCACAGAGGCTGCGCGTAGGCGTGATCGAAGCGCAGGCCGGAGGCGGCGAGTGCGTCGAGGCGCGGGGTCTTGTAGGAAGTGCCGCCGTAGCAGCCGAGACATTCGTAGCCGAGGTCGTCGGACATGATGAGGACTACGTTGGGACGCTTTGTGGCGGCTTGGCGGGTGGATTCTTCACCGGTGGGTCCATAGCCCGCGGCAAAACCGGCGGAGGCGACGGCGGTGGAGCGCAGGAAGTTGCGGCGGGAGGTGTTGCTGGCCGGGTTCAGTTTCATCGAGGTGACGATACCACAAGCGTGTTGGGCCGCATTCCAGGAAGACGGAAGAGTTCCGCAACCGGTATTGGGCTAACCCGCTTGGAGAGAATGCGGAGGTCCCACACAGTGCGACCCCACACCGCACAGCCGCGCATCACGCACGTGTTCGTTCCCACAGGCAAGCGACGGGTATTGTGGCTAAGGCCTTTCCTTTGCCGCCCTAGGGCCGGGAGCGCGTAGCCGGTTGCGGACCAGAGGCTTATCGTTCGGATTAGCCTTCGTAATCGTCATGCGCCGTATCGACCCCATTTACGTTGCCATTGCGATCGCGATCCTACTAGGAAGCGCGATCGAGTACTTCCGCCCCGAGGCGGGATACGGCCGCGCGGTCGGAGCTTGGCTGTACCAGCCGGTCTGTGAAGTGCCGCCGGATCGGCAGTTCGGAGTCGAGTACTACGGGCTCATCTATACCGGTAATACGAGCAATCTGGTCGATCAGCGAGTGTTATGCCTGGGTGCCTGGGAGAAGCACGTTCTGCACTTCCTGGG
Source organism: Bryobacterales bacterium (assembly GCA_965206655.1). Taxonomy (GTDB): domain Bacteria; phylum Acidobacteriota; class Terriglobia; order Bryobacterales; family UBA6623; genus JAPPLB01. The sequence goes on from CBDBKC010000037.1 coordinate 468,432, forward strand.
ACAGACCGCGGAGGCTCTGCAGCAAGCGAAGGGGGCGGACGACCAAGTGTTCGTAGACGTAGGAGCCAATACCGGGCTGCACAGTCTCTATATGTCACAGCGCGTCGCTCAGGTTCATGCCTTCGATCCATACCCGCCCGTTGTCGCCAAGATGCGCCACAATGTCGATCGCAATGGGCTGGAGAACGTCATGATCCACGCGGTGGGCTTGGGCGACCGCGCCGCGCGGCTGCCCTTCATCGAACCCCCTGAGTCGAACCAGGGTGTGGGGTCGTTCATGGGAGAGGTGAAGCATGGCGGGGAAGAGGCCCGGTTGGAACTTGAGATCGTTGTTGGTGATGACTACTTCGCTGAACGTGGCATTGATCGAGTGGACATCATGAAGGTCGACGTGGAAGGGTTCGAGAAGCCCGTTTTGCTGGGTCTCCGGAAGACGCTTGAGAGATGCCGCCCCGTTGTTGTGCTTGAGATTAGGGTTCATCCCGATGGGGGCGATCTGTTCAAGAGTCGAGCAGACCTCGAGGCCGCTCTGCCGGAGAACTACCGTCTCTTCAACTTCGCGCGGTGGGACTCCAAGACGGGCTTCTATCAGCTCGGCGACCTGGAGGTCGATTTCGACTCGGCCGGGAATCAATGGGACACCGTGGCGGCGCCGGCGGAGCTCGTCGACCTACTGCCGCGGACCGCCGAGCCTTCCTGGTAGCCTGACACGGACCGCTGAAACAGAATGGGTATTCGTTCCTCTTGACGCATGGTGGCAGATATGTCACCATAGCTTATGAGAAGCAGAGATACACGGCCCATTTCGTGGATCAAGGCTGCCCGAAAGGCTTTCAACGGCTTTCCTGAAGGGGCACAGGATGAAATCATGCCCTGACAGTCGCCGCCGAAGGCCGTAAGGCCGACATCGCCAAGCCGATGAAGGGGTTTGGGCTCCGGGGTTTTCGAGGTGGCGCTGAAGTACCGCACCGATGCGTATCGGACCGTCTACGCTCTGCAGCTCGGGAACGGATCTGGGTGTTGCACGCCTTCCAGAAGAAGGCGAAGCAGGGCATCAAGACCCCGAAGAAGGAACTCGATCTGATAGCTGAGCGGCTGAAACGATTGAAGAAGGAGTTACGGCAATGAGCAAGAACGACGACGATTTTGAGCTGGTGCATGGCAGCGGCAATGTCTTCCGCGACTTCGGCCGCGCTGACGCCGACGTGCAGCAGACCAAGGCACTTTTGGCTGCACGCATCATTGGCATTCTTGATGATGAAGGGCTTTCAACGCGCAAGGCGCAGGAGAAGACCGGCATCAACCATGCCGACTTTACCCGCATCCGCAACACCAAGCTTGGCCGCTTCACGATCGATCGGCTGATGATGGTGCTCAGCAAGCTCGGTCAGAACGTAGATGTGCAGATCGACGTTCACCCGCGTGCGGTGGTTGAAGAGGTGCCGGCACATCCCTGATCCCCATGAAGCCAGGCCAGGTTCTCATCCCGCGTGAGGTTTTCGGCGGGCCGGTGCGACCGGCTGCTGTGCGTTGGTCGTCAGACCTCACCGACGTTGGCAGCATCGTGCGGAATCTGGCTTGAGCGGTCTGGATGTTGCAACAGTCTGGGTAATTCTGTTGCACCACAGATCGCAGGGTGGCGGCTGTTTTGGCCCGAAGCGAATTATTTGGGAGACGGGTCAATCAAGCCCGAGGTCCTCGACAAAGGACATTTCCGGTCGGATTTCTTCGGCTGCGAGGGTAGCGTAGGACGCAACAATCAAACGGAGGCTGTTCCAGACGTCTTGTTCGAGCCATTGGCGGTGCTGATTGGCAAGTCGTTCGTGGTTGAGGGCCACGACCCCCTTCGCTAGATCTCCGACAGTCTTGCTAGCGAAACCGAACTTCCAGATCACTGGGGCTGACAGCTTCAGCGTTGACCGGTAGACGATGACCCCGAACAGCGTTAGAGGAAAAACGAATCCCATTGACCATGGTTCTACCCATCCGAGCACAAGGGGTGTAGTCGCGGTACCCATTGCAAGTACCAGAGCCGCTAACCGGATCCTCTTCCAGGCGTCGAGCCACGGGAGATCGAGTTCAATGATGGCGGGCAAATCCTCCCAGAGGTCTTGGCATTGCCCGTGACTGGCGAGGTCGCCCAACTTCGTGGACGGCCGCACGTCCTTTCGAGCGAGGCCGAGCATATCGCCGAGGACGCGGCGAACCTTGTAGAACGTCCGGCTGGTATGGCAGACAGCGCGCTCCGGTCTGTTCGGAAGCTCGCGTAATACCATGTCGTGAAGATCACCAACAGTGCGTAGTTTCTCGAGCTCGCTGTTGGCGAATCTTACGCCGAATCGCTTCTCGACATCCGTGACCAACTCGACGATGTCAAGTCCCATGGCGTACCCCGTTCAGTATCACTCCTATGGTATTGCCGCGCCCGCTTCCGCACTCTCGTGGCAGCCGATGCGGATGGCTTTGGCGCGTAGAGTGGTTCCGCGTTTGAGGCTCAACTCGCCGCTGTAGAGCAGCCAGTGAGCTTTGTCGCCGAGCTCGGTGGTGTAAGCCGATGGAGGCGCCTTCGGTGGCGCAGGTGATCTTGACGCTTGCGCCGTCCTGCACAATCTCCGGCGGGGCCGTCGTCTCGTACTTGCTGCCGGGCCGCATTCGCTCCATCAACTCCGGCTCGGGGATCAATCCCAGGTCGTTTGTGTCCCTGCGCCAGCGCTCGTGCTCGGCGCGCAGCCGCAACAAGATCTCCTGGTGCTCGGGCGAGTCGGCGAGGTTGTTTACCTCGTGCGGATCGGCCTGGGTGTCGTAGAGTTCTTCGACCGGCTTTGTTTCGCTGAAGAAGATCTTCTGCGGGCCCTCCAGCTTGCCTTCGGCGTGAAGGCGCCGCCACTCCTTCATCGTCGGCATCTCGTCCATGTAGTTGATGTGTTGGGCGTAGGTGACCTCGGGCATGTAGTTGCGGAGGTACTTGTAACGCTTGTCTCGCACGGCTCGGATCAGGTCGTAGGCCTCGTCCATTCGATCGCGCGAAGCGTAGATGTACTCGCGAGGCGTTGCTTTCTGATCGCCCAGGAACGGCCGGCCTTGCATGTGCGACGGCACATCAACACCGGCGAGTGAGAGCACGGTGGGGCCGAAGTCTACGAAGCTGACGAGGTCGTCAGCCGTCGACTCCGGTTCGAGCACACCCGGCCATCGGACGACGAGCGGTACATGGATGCCTGAGTCATAGATCCAGCGCTTCGCCCGCGGCAGGCCCCGGCCGTGATCGCCCCAAAAGAAGACGATGGTGTCATCGGCCAAGCCGTCATCCTCGAGTTGCTGGAGGATGTCGGCCACCTGCATGTCCATGGCCGTGATGTTGTCGTGGTACATTGCCCAGTCCTTGCGAACAAGGGGCGTGTCGGGATAGTAGGGCGGCAACTCGGCCTGAGCCGGGTCGTGGCGCATCTGGGGTGGGACGCGGTCACCGCCGCGTTCCTGCCGTTTGTCGGGCATACGAATGGAGCTTTCGTGTGAAACCGTGAGATTGAAAACAGCAAAGAACGGCTGATCTTTCTCGCGGCCACGCCAATGAGCTTCGTCGCTCGATTCATCCCACGCCGTGAAGGGCGCCTCGAACTGATAGTCGGTCTTCACATTGTTGGTGCAGTAGTAACCGGCAGCCCGTATGTACTCGGGAAAGCAATGGACCTCTGGCGGCGGCACGGCACGGGACCGCATGTGCATCGTGCCGATCGTTGTCTGATACATCCCCGTGATGATCGTCGAGCGGCTCGGTGCGCACACGCCCGACACCGAGAAACAGCGCGTGAACCGTGCCCCTTCAGTCGCCAGCTTGTCGATGTTGGGGCTCGTGGCGTAGACGTCGCCGTAGCAGCCGAGGTCAGCGCTGATGTCCTCGGCACTGATCCGCAGAATGTTCGGTTGTTTCTGTGTGGCTCCCGGAAGGTGTTGGGAGAGCAGTAAGCCGGAAGTCAGCAGACCCGAAGATTGGAGAAATCGCCGTCGGGATGAGCAGCCTGCTTGTTGAGGCATGAACAAATCCTACCGCAGGCGAGCCCCGCCGCATCGTGTTGTGTCCGCCGGCTCAGATGGAATGCCCGATTGTCTCTTGTGAAAGCGCCCCGCCTGCGTAAAGCTAGAGTATCGAATCGGGAAACGGGGTCATCACTTGAAAATACGGCGTCTCGTCGTTCTTTTGTCGGCTGCGGCCGTCCTGGCAAACGGTCAGTCTATTGATAGGCCTCTTCGGACGGTGGCCAAGCGCGGCGGCGGCAGGCTGCTCAGTGCGCCCCACAGCTTTGATGTTCGGCAGTGGATCGCGAGTCATGTTTCACTCGCCACTAAGAATTTCATCGAGAATCGCAAGGCTTCGATCCTTCAATTTCAGAGAGACCAAGCACGAGGGTCTCTCGCGGACGCTCGAATCAAGTTCAATCCCTTCGGCCTGCCGCGAATGATTTTTCACGAGGGGTCTGGTCTTTCGGGGCCATCGAATGTACCGCCGGAGAGCGCCGCCCGTGCTTTTGTGCGGGCTTATCCAGAGTTGTTCTACCTTTCCGCCCGGGAAGTCGACGCTCTCCGTCTGGTATCTGAATTGCCTGTGGGGTCTGGAACGCTCGTGCGTTTCAACCAAACCGCGGGCGGGCTCGACGTGGTTCACGGAACCCTTCGGATCTTGCTGGATAGCGAGGCCGCGGTCGTGCAGGCAGGGGCCGGCAACATTGTTCCCGGTCTGACGCAGGGCGCGACGGCGAAGCTCACTTATAGCGAGTCTCTGGAGGCGGCCCTGCGGCTGTTAGGTGGAGAACCGCCCTTCGCGATCGAAGCGCCGGCCGGAGCGCGCGGGCGACCCGCTACTTTCGCAACCTGCTCAGCAAGTCGGCTAGCCCCATTTCGGTTGAGCTGGTGCTTTTCCCGATGGCCGCCACCGAAGCAGTGAAGGCCTATCGGCTTCACCTCGCTGACGACGGCACAGCGGCGTATGAGATGGTCATCGATGCATCGAGCGGGAATCTGCTGTACCGACAAAACCTCGGCAATTCAATGGGGCAGGCCCGCGTTTGGCCTAAATCTCCTCTCGAGGGAGAACGGGAACTGCGCGACTTCGGTGAAGGCTGGATTCCGGCTGACGGAACAGCGACGACGGGGAACAATGTGGACGCGTATCTCGATACGGACGGCGACGACGAGCCGGATGAATCCGATCCGCCGGACATCATAGACGGCAGGGCCGCAAGCGAATCCCAAGTTTTCGACTTCCCGTTTGGTGACGGCACACTCGGCGCGGACCCGGCCGATGCGCCGGCGGCGGCTGTGGCGAACGCTTTCTATTTCGCCAACCAGGCCCACGATCTGTTCGAGGGTTTTGGGTTCGATGAGGCAGCCGGTAATTTCCAGATGGACAACTTTGGTTTGGGCGGAGCCGAGGGCGATCCCGTGCTGGTTGAAGTGCAGGATGGCTTCTCTCAGAACAATGCCTCGTTCAGCACCCTTCCAGACGGAATGCCAAGCCGGCTGGAGCTCGGGCTCTTTGATGTCGTCGCAATAGGACGTGACGCGGCCTACTCGGCACAAATCATCTTCCACGAGTACAGCCACGGCGTGACGAACCGGCTCGCGGGTGGCCTTCAGAATACGAACTGCCTGAATGGTACGCAGTCGGATGGTACCGACGAAGGCTGGGCTGACTACTTTTCGAACAGCTTTACGGATGACCCTGTTCAGGGCGCCTATCTGGTGGACCGGCTCGATCGGGGAATCCGGCGGTTCTCGTACGAGAACTACCCGCTGACCTACGAAGACCTGGGCAATCGCGATTTCATCGATGTTCATGACGAAGGGGAGATTTGGGCCGGCACGCTTTGGGACCTGAGAAGCGAACTTGGGGCCGAGCTTGTCGATCAGCTCGTCTTCGACGCGCTCAAGATCGCCGGTTGCTCACCTGACATGATCGAATCACGCGATGACATTTTCGCCGCCGCGCAGGTTACGAAAGGGGCCACCCTTCGCCCCGTGCTTTGGAGCGTATTCGCGCGCCACGGAATGGGGAACTCCGCCGGCGGATTCGATGGGAGTGTGCTCGAGGGTACGCTTTTCAACGCAGCCTTTGACCTGCCCCCGGACCTGCTACCCGGCAATCGGAGCCCTCTCGTAACAAGTAGGCCGACTTTGATTCCGGGCTTGGGGGACCGGTATATGTACGAGATCAGCGCCTCGGACCCGGACGGAGACGTGCTCGGATACGAACTGGCCGCTGGACCCGAGGGGATGACGGTGGACGCGCGGACGGGCGCCGTCGAGTGGACGGCAGGCTTCACGGCAGAGATTGCGAAGGTCGCGCTGACGGACGGGAACGGTGGGCGTGTCGTCCATGGATTTCAGATTCCGGTCCTGACGGACTTAACCCCGAATCAGCCGGTCACGATCTCTTCTCCGCTGTTCCGTCCCGGATTGGCACAAGTTCTCATCCCCGATGACGTGCTTGTGATGCAGTTGCGACTGCGCGGCGGGACGGGGGACCCAGACGTGCTGATCGCGTCCCCGGCCGGGGCGCTTGCTTTCTCGGCGGCCGATGGAAGTACTGAAACGCTGTCGTTCCCGTTCCCCGCAGCGGGCTTGTGGCCGATGATCATCGTCTCGTTCGAGGCGTATTCCGATGTCAGCCTTGAAATCGCTTTCCCCACGCCCAACCAGATTTCGAGAAACACCACCATCGATGATCTTGCCGGGGGGTTGAGCGACGAGGTGTATTTCGAAATCGAGATTCCCGAGGGAGCCGAAACTTTTACGTTGTCGACCACCGGGGGCAGCGGAGATGTCGATCTACTCCTCTCGCAAGGGATCGTGCCGACGTGCCCGTTGGCAGGGTTCGGGCCCTGTGTGTTCGATGAGCTCTCCATTGAGCTCGACAATGAAGAGAACATTACGATTACGGATCCCCCGCCGGGAACCTGGTACCTCAACATGCAGGCTGTTGAGAGCTATGCAAACGTCACTCTCACGACTCAGGTGACGGGCGACGCGCTGGTTCCGGCTATCTTTGAAGGAGGAGTGGCTCTCGCTACACAAACCCCGCTGATCCCGGAGATTTCACCGAACTCGATCGTGACCGTTGCCGGTGTAAACTTTACCGGCCCCGACACGTTCGCGGGGACGATGCTCGACGATAGCGGCCGCGTTGCCGTGAACTTGGCGAACACGTGCCTTGAAATCGGGGGCTTCCGGTCCCCAATGTTTGCCGCTACCCCGGGACAGGTCAACGCTCAGGCCCACCACCTATTGACTCCCGGACTGCACGATGTGTTCTTGATTCGCGACTGTGACGCGATCGACGAGGTGCGCAGCGCCGCCGGGCAGGCGATGGTCAAGGAAGTGTCGCCGGGCTTTTTTCACTTCGTAAACACCATTGAGGGCGTTAACCCGATCGCCACCTTGCACGGAGGCGGGCCGGGGCTCGTTGGTGAGCCGGGTCTTTTGCCGGGAGGCGAGTTTACGCCCGCGGAGCAGGACGAATTCGTCAGTTTCTTTGCGACGGGCTTCGGGGAGTTTGAGTCGGCACTCGATGCTGGCGAGATCGCTTCCGTTGCGCTGCCTCAAACGGCCGGCGTCACGAACCTCGTTCATGAAGTGACGCTGGAGATCGACGGTGTTACCGTTCCGCCGGAAGATCTGTCGTATGCGGGGGCGGCGCCGTGTTGCGCGGGTCTGGTTCAACTCGTCGCACGAATCCATGCCGACGCCCGCGACGGCGACCTGCCTGTCAAGGCGACGGTGCATGGAGTTTCAACGCCGGAGGGGTCGTTCGTCACGGTACGCCGAAGCAAGTAGCGGGTTTGCCGGGGGCTATAAGGTGAATTGCCGTTGCCGAGTCAAGACTTTTCCCATTGTCGAATCGGCAAACCTCGCTAGACTGAAAGGAGCTATGTTCGGGAGAACCGCAATGAGAAAACGACTTCCGTTGATCCTCCTGGCTACCGCCATTCTGATGTGGGACGTCGGGCCGGCCTCGGCCCAAGCAAAGGGCGAGTCGGAGAATGAGGAAGCACAGGTCGAGCAGCCGGCTCAGCCGCTTCCGCCGGCCGCTCCTACGGTAACGCGGTCAACGGGCGGCATCATCGTGGTCACGGGCGTCGGTTCGGGTTCGCCGCCCGTCAAGGTGGAGGCGACCGAGAAGAAGGACGAGGCCGCCGCCGAGGACAAGGCCGTAGAGAATGAGAGCCCCGCCGCCCCGGCCGCGGCGGAACCGAAATCGAAGAACGTTTCCGGCTATACCTATGGTCCTGACGGCCAAAAACAGGCGGCAACGATCCAGTCGTCGGGATCGTCGGACGCCAACTCCAGCCAGACAACGCGGACACTGACGAATGCCCACGGCCGTTCGGTTCCGTATCTGACAGAGTCGTCGAATGTTCTCAAGTCGACCCCCGGCGACGAAGCCGTCGAGAAGAGACTGCATCGTTACGACACCAACGGTAACCCAGTGAGCCAGCAACTGGTGCGCGAGGAGCAACGCCGGATGCCGGACGGTTCGATTCAGAAGACCATCACGACCTATGAATCCGACATCAACGGACGCATGAACCCGGTGGAGCGCGTAGTCCAGACGGAGAAGAAAACGGGCAACGTCACCCGTACCGTCGTGACCGCCGAACGGCCCGATATCAATCGGCGCTTCAAGACTTATGAGCGCACTGAATCGGATCGGACGCAGCATAACGACGAGACGGGGACTGTGAAGACCCTCCGCCAAGCTGATAACGGGATGGGGCGCCTGATGGATGTTGAGCGCTCCGAATCGGTCATGACCCGGTCAGAGGACGCCGCGACAACGGAAACCAAGGTCTGGAAGCGCAGCGTCGTCAATCAAGAACGATTTGAGCTGGCCGAGCGCACCGTGGGCAAACTGGTCGAGAGGCCCGACGGCAGCACGAGCGAGACGGTCGAAGTCTACGCGGCCTCATCGGGGGGCGGCGCGACGAACCTCAATAACACCGGTTCGTTCGACCTGCAGGAGCGGATTAACCGCGAGACAACGACGGCGCCCGGCGGCGGCAAGCAGGAAACAACGACATCCCAAGGCCGTAGCGTCGCGGACCCCAGCCGCTTCGGCGCCAAACTCGTGCGCCGGCGTTCCACCCGTCCGACAGCCCAGGGTGAAACGATTGAGACGCAATCCTTCGAAGAAGGAGTGAACGGCGCCGTGCGTCCGATTGGCACTACCGTCGAGACAACCGAGAATAAGTAGGTTCGTCCGATTCGTGCCGTCGGCTATAATGCCGGGCTCGGCAGTGCGTTCTCGGCGCTTGAATGGGCGCCCACGCTTGCATCCGCCCGTCCGTAACCCGTGCAAGAGGAATTCCGCAGAATCCAGGCTCCCTTCTCCGTCCCATTCGTTCACCGGCTGCACTTCACTCGGGACGCTTTCGCTCCAGAGAATCACACGCTTGACGAGGTTGTCCGCGAGGGGACGGGCCGCTCGCCGCGGGCCATCGTGTTCTTCGACCGGGCGATGATTGAAGCCTGGCCGGGCATTGCGACGGCGGCCCGCGAGTACGCAGCCGTGCACGGCTGGGAGGATCCACCGATCGAAACCTTGCCGGGCGGGGAAGAATCGAAGAACGACCCGGCCGTTTTGGAACAGGCGCTGCGGGCGATTCACGACGCGAAGATTGACCGGCAGTCATTCGTCATCGCGGTAGGGGGCGGAGCTGCTCTTGACGTCGTTGGTTACGCCGCAGCCATCGCGCACCGTGGGGTGCGGCTCGTCCGGCTCCCGACCACGACGTTGTCGCAGGCCGACTCCGGCATCGGCGTGAAGAATGGAATCAACGCATTTGGTAAGAAGAACTATCTGGGAACGTTCAGCCCGCCCTGGGCCATCTTGAATGACGAAGCGTTCCTCTCCACGTTGTCAGACCGTGATTGGCGGTGCGGTTTCGCGGAAGCGGTGAAAGTCGGCTTGGTGAAAGACGCGGCGCTGTTTGAATCGATCGAGGTGAAAGCGGCGAAGATTCAACGTCGCGACGCTCGAGCGGCCCTGCCAGTCATCCGTGAGTCGGCCGAAATGCACCTGCGACATATAACCGAGGGTGGAGATCCGTTCGAGCTCATCTCAGCGCGGCCGTTAGATTTCGGGCACTGGGCGGCGCACAAGTTGGAACAGATGACAGGGTTCGAACTGCGGCATGGCGAGGCCGTTGCGATCGGGCTCGCACTCGATGCGACTTACTCCGTCAAGATCGGTTTACTGGATCCGGCGGAAGGTGATCGGATACTCCGTTGCCTGTCGGCTTTAGGGTTCCGGCTTTACGACGATGCCATGGCCGATAGCGACACCCTGCTTCAAGGGCTCGATGAGTTTCGTGAGCATCTGGGGGGAGTATTGACGCTCGCGATGCTGCGGGGCATAGGCGACTCGGTTGACCTCCACGAGATCGAAGCCGCGTGGGTCAGGGAGTCGATTGAGTACCTTGCGCAACGAGGATAGGGCAGTCCTTCAACTTTGTCGCTGAAGTAAACTGATGTTGCCATGGGTAGCTCTTCGTACACTTGTCCGATGACCCGCGAACAGGTTATCGATCAGTACTTTCTGGAACATCGCGCCAAGATGATCGACATCGCGGCGTTTCTCGATCGTTTGGACCGGGCGCAGCCTGAGGGGACCGGTGATGACTACCGCGTTCGGGCTCTGATCGAGGCCCTGGGCCTGCTCAGCGATGGCGCCGGCGAACGCGCCAAACGCATTCTCGACGTTTTGAGCGATCCGTCGCCGGACCCGATTGCGGTGTCGCCCGGCAAGGGTGCGGCCGGTGCGTATGCGGGTAAGTCAGGCGTGGAGCCAACGTCTTGAGGTACATCGATCCTCACATCCACATGGTCTCGCGGACCACGGACGACTATCAGCGAATGGCCGAAGCCGGATGCGTGGCTGTAACGGAACCTGCCTTTTGGGCGGGGTACGACCGTTCGTCGGCACAGGGGTTTTACGACTATTTCCGCCTGCTCACCGGATTCGAGCCGAAGCGTGCCGCCTTGTACGGGATCGAGCACTATACCTGGATCTGTATGAACCCGAAGGAGGCGGAGGATCTCGCCCTGGCGCGCGACGTAATCGAGATTATCCCCGAGTTCCTCGAACACGACAATGTCTTGGGTGTAGGCGAGATCGGCCTGAACAAGAATACGCGCAACGAATTGACGATCCTCGAGGAACAGATCGGACTGGCCGCTGAACACGAGCAGTTGATTCTCGTTCACACGCCCCACCTCGAAGACAAGCGCAAGGGGACGCGCATGACACTCGACGCGATCAAGCGGAACGGGAAGATTGATCCGGGACGGGTCTTGATCGACCATGTCGAAGAGCACACGGTGAGCATGGTGCTCGATGAGGGCTTCTGGGCCGGGATGACGCTCTATCCGAACTCGAAATGCACGGTGCAGCGGTCCGTGGACATTATCGAAACCTACGGCAACGAGCGCCTTTGGGTAAACTCGGCCGGCGACTGGGGACACAGTGACCCCATGACGGTTCCGCAAACAGCGATGGAGTTGAAGTTGCGAGGTCACGGCCCCGAGTTGTTCGGCAAGATTTCTTTCTACAACCCGCTGACGTTTCTAGGACAATGCGCGAAGTTTAAGGTTCAAGATGCGTGACGTTCTCGGCCCGGGAACGACGCTCGGCTATTGCACCAACGTTCACCCCGGCACCAGCCTGCGGGAAACCGTTCGAAACCTGGAACGCCATACTCTTGCGGTCAAGCGACAAGTCAGTCCGGATGACCCGATGGGTGTGGGCCTATGGCTCTCGGCAGGCGCGGCGCGGGACTTGCTTGCCGAGCCGGGAGAACTGTCACGGTTCCGCGACTGGTTGGGCGATCAAGGTCTGGAAGCCTTTACGTTAAACGGCTTCCCGCACGGCGACTTTCACGGTCCCGAAGTCAAGTACCGGGTTTACGAGCCGGATTGGCGGGACCCCGAACGTCTGCGGTACACACTGGACCTGGCACGAATCCAGGCAGTACTTCAGCCTGAAGACGCGGAGAGCAGCATCTCAACGTTACCGGTGGGCTGGCGACCTTCGATCGCTTCGGACCCTTCGGGTGCCGAACGAGCAGCGGAGCACCTACGGAACCTGGCCGATCGGCTCGCCCAAATAGAAGACGAGCAGGGCCGGCTGATCCACGTGGACCTGGAACCGGAACCAGGCTGTTATCTCGACAAGTCGTCAGACGTCGTGGACTTCTTCGAGCAGCACCTAGTGAGGGATGGCAACGAAGATCGAATCCGGCGCCACCTCCGCGTGTGTCACGACATTTGCCACGCCGCCGTGATGTTTGAGTCGCATGACGTCGCCCTCCGGAACTATGCACGGGCTGAAATCCTGGTCGGGAAACTGCAAATTTCTTCCGCGGTTCGCGCGCGGTTCGATTCACTCGATGGGGCTGGCAAGCAGGAGATGATCCTGCAACTGCGCGAGTTTGCCGAAGACCGCTACCTGCATCAAACGGTGACGCGGACGGCCGACGGACGCCGGAATTTCCACGACGACTTGCCGGCGCTTCTTTCGCAAGATGCGGCGCGGGACCCGAAAGGCGAGTGGCGAATCCATTTCCACGTGCCGCTTTACCTTGAAGGCTTCGGGCTGCTGGAAACGACGCAGTCTCAGATAGAAGAGTGTGTGGCGGCCGTACAGCAGGTTTCATCCGTGCGTCATTTCGAAGCGGAGACGTATGCCTGGAGCGTGCTACCATCCGATCTTCTCGTGGACGAACTGGCCGTGGGTATTGCCCGCGAGCTGACTTGGCTTCGACAACGCTTTCTCGTTCCTTCGACTGCATGAGCGATTCCCCCGACACGAATACGGTTTCGCCGAGCCGGAGTGTCGCGCGTGCCCGAATGTCGGCGTACCTTGAGCTGCTGCGGATTTCCAATCTTCCATCGGTCTTCTCGAACGTCCTTGTGGGCACTGCGCTCGGAGCGGGCGGCGGCCAAATCCCGCTCGAATCCACGCTCCGCTGCGCGGTGGCGGTCGCGTTTATCTACTTGGGCGGTGTAGCCTTGAACGATGCTGTTGACGCGGAAGTGGACCAAGCCGAGCGGCTGGAGCGCCCTATACCGTCGGGGCGACTTTCTCGGAGGCAAGCTTACCGAGTCACGATTGTCACTTTCTGTCTCGGCTTGGCGCTCTTAGGCTTGATCAGCGGCGCTGCCCTCGGGATGGGGGCGCTCTTGGTTGGAATCATCGGCGCCTACGATTTCCTGCACAAACGCTTCGCCTCGACGGTTCTGCTCATGGGAGCCGCGCGCGGGATGGTGTACTTGACGGCAGCCGCCGCGGTGGGTTGGCCGTTGGGCTCGACCAAACCGGTGTGGTTCATCGTCACGCTGTTAGCCTACACGACGGCATTTACGATCGTCGCCCGCGCGGAAAACCGGAAGCAAATCGACCGCCGCCGCTGGATCGCGGCTGGGATTCCTTTGATTGTCTTGGTGCCCGGCGTCTGGATCACCGTGGCCACGGCAGCGGCCGCCGCGTGCGTGGGGGTCTTGATGCTCGTCTGGCAGGCTCGAGCTGTCTTTAAGATGTTCCAAATCCCGCCCGAGACGAAGAAAGCTGTTCATATCTGGCTGAGCGGTTTCTGCCTGATCGATGCGTTTTTCCTGAGCTTCGTCGGCAGCACCATTCTCGCCGGCGCGGCGCTTGTTTGCTTCGGGCTGACTCTGCTTTTGCAGCGCCGCTTCCAAGGAACCTGAGGCGATGGCCCACCGCACCGCGGTTCTCCTGGTCGTCGGCCTCAATCGGCAGCTTCTAAACGGCCACGCGCCTCGGCTAAAAGCCTTCGCGCGCCAAGGAACCACCCGTACCGTCGTCCCTCCCATGCCGGCTGTCACCTGTAGTGTGCAGTCGACCATGCTGACGGGTCTTCCCCCGAGCCGGCACGGAATTGTTGGCAACGGCTGGTACAACCGGGAACTGGCGGAAGTCCAATTCTGGAAGCAGTCCAATCATCTGGTTCAAGGAGAGAAGATCTGGGAGACCGCTCGGCGCCGGGACCCAACGGTCACGACAGCGAATATTTGTTGGTGGTACAACATGTACTCGTCGGTCGATTACTCAGTGACGCCGCGGCCGATTTATAAGGCAGACGGGAGGAAAATTCCCGACTGCTACAGCGAGCCGCCTGAACTGCGCGATCGGCTTCAGCAACAACTAGGGACGTTTCCGCTGTTCCAGTTTTGGGGACCGGGTTCGTCGATCGAATCGAGCCGCTGGATCGCCCAGGCGTCACGGCTGGTTTTTGAAGAGCATCAACCCACCTTGACGCTGGTCTACCTGCCTCACCTCGACTATGCCCTCCAGAAGTTCGGGCCGGATCATCCCGGCGTACCCGAGGCCGTCACGGAGATCGACGAGGTCGCCGGTGATCTGATCGACTTCTGCGAAGGCCAGGGCGTGCGGGTCGTCGTGGCAAGCGAGTACGGAATCGAGCCGGTTGAGGCCGTGGTGCGGATCAATCGAGTTTTAAGGGCGGAAGGGGCGCTCCGAGTGCGCGACGAGCAGGATTTGGAACTGCTGGACGCCGGGGCATCCGGAGCGTTTGCCGTCGCCGATCATCAGGTAGCCCACATCTATGTCAAGCAGCCCGAGGAAGTTCAGCGGTACGCCGGCCTGTGTCGCGGGATTCCCGGCGTCGAACAAGTGCTGGATCGCGCCGCGCAAGCTCAAATGGGCCTCGATCACGCCCGCTCGGGAGACCTTGTGCTCGTTGCCGAGAGTGGACGCTGGTTTAGCTACGACTACTGGCTCGACGACGCCCGGGCGCCCGACTTCGCCCGAACCGTCGACATCCACCGCAAGCCGGGTTATGATCCGGCCGAGCTCTTCATTGACCCGTCGATCCGATTGCCGAAGTCCACCATCGGCTGGAAACTGCTTAAGCGAAGGCTCGGCTTCCGAACCCTGCTCGACGTAATTCCTCTCGATCCATCACTCGTAAAGGGGTCCCACGGCAGGGTTGATCAGCCCCGGGAACGAAGGCCGGTGCTCATCACGAAGACCGACATATCGAGCGACGCGGAAGAAATCCCAGCCAGCGGTGTTCGAGATGTGGTCTTGGAGCACCTGTTCGGCGGCTCCTAAGGCGACTCAGAGCAAGGCGGAATCGAGCCCGGCGCTCCGGGAAAAACCTGATGCATGGCGCGGTCCGGAGTCCGAGGCGTTCTGAAGGTAGGCTATCAGCCGCTCGCGCGATCCCTGAAAGAAGTCCGATGCGATTCTCTCAAGCGCACGTTCCAAGGCCGTCTCACGGCTCAACGCCGGGCTATAGACGTATACGCGCCCTTTCTTTCGACGTTGCACCGCACCCTTCGTTTCGAGCCGATCGAGCAAGGTGAGAACCGTCGTGTACGCCAGTTCGCGCTCGGGTTCCATCGCGGCGCGAACGTCAGCGACTGTGCCGCTTTGAAGGGTCCACAACACTTTGAGGGCCTGCAATTCAAGAGGGGAAGGGCGCCCAAATTGCCCGGCGACAGCTTCGCTCGTGGTGCTTGTGTTCGGCATGAATCTGTTAGTGTTTGTCCCCTCCGCTCTCGGTGAGCGCGCCGCGAAGCTTCTCGCCAAACAGGCTGCGGGGTTGAGGACCGGGTCCGTTGCTGTCCCTTTGATCCGTGGCTGCCTTCCCAGGAGTGGATTGCGCCACGGCGCTCGAACCCGAAAGAAAGGCCTCTTTCTTCAACAAGCGCCGCTCGAGCGAAGGATTGTATCGAGTCCAGCCTTCCTCGCCGAGTACTTCACCAGAAATCGACGCCCGCATGCTTTCGAGTTTCGAATCGAGGTCATCGATATAGTGCAGTAGCAGAGCCTCGGGGAACATGGGAAGCTTCGGCGATCCAAACTCGTAATGCCCGTGATGACTCAGGATCAGGTGCTCCAACAGTGTCTTCAACCGCGACGGAAAGTCAGGAATTTCCGAGCACTTGCGGTCGAGCATCCTCAGGACGATGATCATGTGGCCCAAGAGCTGTCCTTCATCGGTATAGCCGAACGTCCGCTTGTAGCTCAATTCGTAAATCTTGCCCATGTCGTGCAACACAACACCGGCGGTGACCAGATCGACATCAATGAAATCATAGTTGCCGGCCGTCAAGCGCGCCAGCCGCAGCAGGGACGTAACGTGTTCGAGCAGCCCGCCGACAAACGCATGATGCATCGTCTTCGCCGCCGGCGCGACCTTAAAGCGTGAAGCGATTTCTTCATCAGCGATGAAAGTCTCAAGCAGTTGCTTCAGGTGGAAATTCTCAATCCCCGCCACAGCGTCGGTGAGTTCCCGCCACATCTCGTCAATGTCGCGCTCGGTGTGGGGAAGATACTGACTGATATCAATCTCGGACTCATCTAACCTCCGGATTCGCCGGATCGTCATCTGGGGCCGGTCGCGGTAGATCTGGACCAGGCCTTCCGCCTTGACGAAGTCGTCTCGGTCAAACGTGTCGACGACTTCCGAGATGCCGTCCCACATCTTGGCCTCGAACTGGCCAGTGCGATCGGAGAGAACGAGCGAGAGGTAGGGCTCGCCGGATTTCTTGAGTCGGACGTCTTTGGTGAGGACGAGAAAATGGGACGTCACCGCCTCGTTCGGCTGGAGATCGGAGACGTATCGTGTCTTCACAATAAATGTTGCGGATCCATCAGCGGCTGAGGACGATGCCGCCGCCCGGTTCCTCCCCGTCGTCTCCGCCGCCGCCCGGTACGGGAATCATCCACAGGATCTTTGGGTTCTTCTTCTTTCTCAGCAGCTCTTCCTTGGTGGTGGTCACAGGGGTCAGCCTGGCCGGATCGCTCCAGTCGGTGCTTATGCCGGTGACCGCGCCGGAATCCACATAGCCGGGGCGAATTTCGATGTAGGCATCTTTGCGAAGATCGCTCAGGTAGCTGCGCACGGCCGGGTTCCACAGTGGTCCTGAGAGCCGGGCGCGGATCTCGTCCTGCACATCGTCGAACTCGGCCTGGCCTTCCTCAAAGCGCTGATCGATTTTGAGGATGAGGTAGCCATTGGGAACTTCGAGCAGATCAGTGATGAAGCCGGGATTGTTGTTGAACACCAGATCCTCGAACTCTTTCCGCAGCACCCCTTTCTCGTAAGTTCCCAGCGCCCCGCCCCGCTCGGCGGTCTGCTTGTCGTCAGAGAACCGCTTGGCCATCTCGGCGAAGGGCTCGCGGCGATGAACGCGATCCCGCACTTCCTCGGCGCGAGTCTTGGCCGCCTCATCCGTTTCGCCTTCCTTGCCCGTCAAGATCACGATCTGGCTTAGTTGGACGCTTTCCTTGCGGATGAACTCGGCCTTGTGCTCCTGGTAGTACTGTTCCATCTCCTCGCGCGGAATGACGATCCGCGGACTTACTTCCTGCTGAAGTACGGTATTGGACATGACGTTGCGGCGCATCTGGTCCATCAAGTCTTCGATTGGCGTACCGAAACGGTCCGAAGCCCAGGTCTCGAACTCCTCGAGGGTATTGAGCTCGTACTGCTTCATGACCGTGTCCCTCTGTTGCAGAACTTGACTTTCGATGTTGTACTCGAGATCCGTTCCCTTCTGAAAGAGCAGTAACTCATCGATCAGATTCCGCAGCGTCTCGCGTTCGACTGCCTCGATACGCTCCTTTCTTTGCTCTTCAGTGAGTTCGGGGTTGGCTCCGACGGATTGCCTAGTCTCGTTGATCGCCGAGGTGTACTCGGATCGGGTAACGACCTCGCCGTTCACTTTCGCGACGATTTCTTCGATGATGACGACTTCGGCGCCGGGGAGCGTCCCCAGGCTCAGAATGATCAACAGGATAGACGGGATTCGCATAGGTAAGATCGCCAGGGCCCAAGGCCGGCTCGGCCCGGTATTCGGAGGCTCATGTTCCACTTCCACTCTAATATCTTCGCATCAAAAAGATCAAAGGGGTTCAGGTTGAAACCGAGGTCGGCGAAGGGTCGAGCTTCGGTTCGAGTTTGTCGAGCAGCCCATCGACATCGTTTAAGACTCCGGCGGCCGTCGATGTATCCGCGCTACGGTTCTGCCATTCCAGCCGGCCATCCGGGGTGAAGGTTACCCCCTTCGTCTCGGCGACGAAGCGCGTCAGCAGGTCCGTATCGACGCGGGAGTCTTCGCGGAAGGTGAGTGTCCATCGATCGCGTCTGCGCTCGATCGACTGGATCCGCATGCGTTCGGCCCGTGACGTCACGACTGAGTAGTAGGCCAGACTGCGAACGGGACCGGGGACTGGGCCGTAGCGGTCTCGTAGTTCCTCCAATAACTGCTCTCGTTGCTCGCCTGTATTGACCTCAGCCAGTCGCTTGTAGGCTTGAAGCCGTTGTGTTTCGTCGACGATGAAATCGGTTGGAATGTGCAGGTCCAGTTGCAGTTTGAGTGAAGTGCGAACTTCCTCCTCGACTTCTTCTCCCTCGAGTTTGCGGACGGCCTCGTCGAGCAGGCGGCAGTAGGTTTCGAACCCCACAGCCGCGATCTGTCCGTGCTGTTCGGAGCCCAGTAGGTTGCCCGCGCCGCGAAGTTCGAGATCGAGCGCGGCGATCTTGAAGCCGGACCCAAGTTCACTGAATTCGCGCAGAGCCGCCAGCCGCTTGCGAGCCGTTGACGACAGATCGACGTCTTCATCCACCAAAAGATAAGCATAGGCCCGGCGGTTTGACCGGCCCACACGGCCGCGCAGTTGGTAGAGCTCCGACAAACCGCATCGATCAGCGCGATGAATCAACATCGTGTTGGCGAGCGGAATGTCCAGTCCATTCTCGACGATCGTCGTCGACAGCAGTACGTCGTACTCGTGCCGCATAAACTTGGAAATAACCTGTTCCAGTTCCTTCTCGGGCATCTGTCCGTGGCCGACGCCGATACGGGCATCGGGCACAAGCTTCTTCAAATAGGCGGCGATTCGCCATATCGTTTCGACGCGGTTATAGATGAAGTAGACTTGGCCCTTGCGCGCGAGTTCGCGCTCGATCGCGTCTCGAATGATTGCGTCGCTCGATGGGGCAACGACCGTCTGGATCGCCAGCCGATCCCGCGGCGGCGTCTGGATGATCGAGATATCCCGCAGGCCCACGAGCGACATGTGCAGCGTCCTCGGAATCGGAGTCGCGGTCAGGGTGAGCACATCGACATTCTTCGTGATCTGTTTGAGTCGCTCTTTGTGCCGTACGCCGAAGCGCTGCTCTTCGTCGACGACCAGCAAACCCAGGTCGGAGAACACCACGTCCTTGGAAAGCAAGCGGTGCGTGCCAACAACCATGTCCATCTTCCCGGCCGCAAGTTTTTCGAGGATTACTTGCTGCTGTTGACGTGTGCGGAAGCGCGTCAGCATCTCGATCTCGATCGGGAACGACGCGAACCGCTGCAGGAACGTCTCGTAGTGCTGAAACGCCAGAACCGTTGTCGGGGCAAGCACTGCCACCTGCTTGCCATCACCCAGAGCTTTGAACGCCGCGCGCATGGCCACCTCGGTCTTGCCGAAACCGACGTCGCCGCAGACGAGGCGATCCATCGGGCGGTCCGACTCCATGTCCTTCTTGATGTCACGAATCGATTGAATCTGATCGGGTGTTTCGGTAAATTCGAATGACTCCTCGAACTCACGTTGCCAGTTGCTGTCGGGTGAAAAGGCGAAGCCGCCGGCCTTCTTACGCTCGGCGTACAACTTGACCAAGTCGTCTGCCATGTCGAGCAGCCGCGCCTTCACCTTCGCGCGCGTCCGAGACCAGGTTTGGCCGCCCATCCGGTCGAGCGCCGGCGCTCGACCGCCCGCGCCGTGATACTTCTGGATCAGGTCGAGCCGTTGCAGCGGCAGAAAGAGCCGCGCCCGGTCGGCGTACTCGATCGACATCAGGTCCTCGTGCCGGCCACTGTGCTCGACCTGGCGGATGCCGGCGAACCGTCCAATGCCGTGCTCGGCATGTACGACCAAGTCGCCTTCCTTGAGGTCTTGCAAATCGGAGAGGAAGGTCGATCGGGTCGACCTGTTTTTCTTGGGACGGGCGACGAGATCGGAAGCCGCGAACAGATCCTCGTGCCCGTAGAGCACCAAGTTGGCGTCGGGCAGCGTAACGCCCCGCCGGATCGGTGATTCCACGACAAGAACGTTCGCGACAGGGCCCGCCATGTAGGCTTTTTCTTCGAGATAGGGGCTGGCCGCCTTGGAGGGATCTTTCAGGCTGAGCTGGTAGGTGAGCTCGTTTTCCCCGAGGATGTCGGCCAGTCTTTCGACGTCTCCGGGCGAATGCCCCGCGATCAAAGCGCGGCGGCCGCTACTCACTTGCGCTCGCAGTTCGCGCACGAAGTTTGCGACGTTGCCCCGGAAGCTCGGCGTGGGTTGCGTTGAGAGATGAAGCCCCTCGCCACCTTCTTCGGCCACGTCCAGTTCCTCAAGGACGATTTCCGGACCCCGCCCGGCCTGGTTTTGCAATCCCTCGGGCGTCAAGTAGAAATCCTGGGGCCCGGGACCGACCTCTCCACCCGCTCTGTAACTGTCATGGAGTTTGCTCCAGAGCTTCCGGCCGTCCTCTCTGATCGCTGACCGCTCCGACCAGATGACCAGCGGATCGTCAAACAGATCGAGCACGGAACCGGTCCGCGCGGCTGCCGTTTCGGCGCTAAACTCCCAGCCCGGTTGCAGCACTTCGCGCTCGTCGGAGAGCCCGCCGTCGCCATTCTGGGGGAGCCGGGACGCAGCGACGGGGTACTCGGTCAGGGGCAACAGCAGCGTTTGGTCCACGCGCTGAATCGACTTTTGATTCTCCGGGTTGAACTGCCGGATGGACTCCACCTGGTCGCCGAGCATCTCGATCCGCACGGGATAAGGCGCCTCCGGCGAGTAGGCGTCAATGATCCCGCCTCGGAGAGAAAACTGGCCGACCATTTCAACCGGATCGCGTTTTTCGTACCCCACCGAGGCCAGACCTTCCAACAGATCTTCGACAAAAAACTCGTCTCCGGTCTCGATCTTCCAGGCGAGGTTGCGGAGGAACTCTCTACGCGGCACTTTCATGAGGGCGGACCGGATGGGGACGACCGCGATCGACGCCCTTCCCTCCGCGATCCACCACAGGCCGATGCCGCGTCTCTCGCTGACCTCGGGGTGAGGAGACTGGCGCTGGTAAGGCAGGACCTCATGCGCCGGCAAGACGAAAGGAGCCACTCGATGCTTCGAGAAATCGAGCAGGTCGTGAAAGGCCGTTAGTGTCTCGGCCAGCGTTTCCGCGACAGTGTTCGACTCGACCAGCAAGACCATCGGCCGATCGGTCAGCTTGTAGAGAAGGATCAGGTAAAGGGCTTTAGCGGTCGAGTTCAGCCCTGAGAATCGCACTCGGCGAGGCGCCGCCCCACGCACCGCCTCGGCGAGGGCTAGGAACGCCGGATGGCGTGCCGCGACATCAAAGAAATCTCGGAGGCTGGCGAGAATCAAGGGTTTCGATCAAGGATCGTCTGGACGAGATCGGTTGTTGAATAGCCGGGCTCGATGGGAATCGGGAAGACCTGGCCGCCCGCTTCCTCTACAATTTCCTGGCCGGCGATCCAGTGCGACCAATCCGATCCCTTGACGAGCACGTCGGGAAGTAAAGCTTCGAGCAGTTCGCACGGAGTATCCTCGTTGAAGACCGTCACCGCGTCCACTGCTGCCAACGCACTCAAAGTCGCCGCCCGTTCAACGGCGGGCAGAATGGGCCTGGCGTCGCCTTTGAGACGGCGCACGCAATCGTCCCCGTTCATCGCGACAACGAGCACGTCGCCATACTGGCGCGCCGCTTCAAAAAGCCGGATATGACCCGGATGCAGCAGGTCGAAACAGCCGTTGGTGAAGACCACTGTCTTGGCCGCTTCATGCCATTCTCGGCGTAACTCTACGAGGGCGGAACGTTCAAGAAATGGCATCTCAACAAGAAATCGCCAGCGAGAGGTTCATTGTACCGTTGAATCTGAGCGGGACGGGCGGGCGGGTGGGTGAGGGAGTGAAACTCTCTTCGCCCCTGGCACTAGAGTTTCCTCGGAAGTCAATAAGGGGAGTTGCTCATGGTTCTACGCCGCAAGCTCTGCTAAAATCGCGGTTAATCGAGGTTTTTCGATGGCTGGAACTCCGATTTCGCAAGCAGGCGTGCCTCCGCAAACGGCGGCGGAAGCACAAGGTTTCTTCCCGGCGGCTCCGCAGGCTCCCCTGGACCTGGGGGTCCCCTACAACATACTCGTCGATTTGATGCTCAAAGTGGCCATGCTGGAAGGGACCACGGGCTTGGGCAGGCTGTCACAGATCATGAAGGTCAGCAGCCCCATCTGCGACGCCGTCTTCCACCATCTGCGCAAAGAGCAGTTTGTGGAAGTTAAGGGCATGCGGGGCAACGATTACGAGTTCAGCCTGTCGGCCACCGGACGCAAGGTTGCTCAGGACCGTTACTCGATCAGCCAATACGTCGGCCCCGTTCCTGTTCCGCTAGACGCGTACGTTGACGCCGTTCGCCAGCAGGCCGTCCGGTACCACATCACGCGGGAGTATTTGCAGAAGGTTTTCTACGACTTGGTTCTGCCCGATGAGATGCTTGACCAGTTGGGTCCGGCGATCATCGCGAACTCTCAGATCTTCCTCTACGGATCCACGGGCAATGGCAAAACCAGCATTGCCGAGCGCCTGGTGCGGATCTACGACGACAGCGTCTACATGCCCCATGCGATCGAGGTGCAGGGCCAAATCATCAACTTCTACGACTCAGTGGTCCACCAGCCGCTGGAGCAGGAGGATGGTGTCGACGCACGCTGGATCCGTTGCGAGCGGCCTTGTATCGCGGTTGGCGGCGAGATGGTCCAGGAGATGCTGGAACTCCGCTATGAAGAGACACTCGGCTACTACACCTCGCCTCTTCAGATGAAGGCCAACAACGGCTTGTTCATTATCGACGACTTCGGTCGCCAGATGATCAACCCGCGTGACTTACTCAACCGCTGGATCGTGCCTCTCGATCGCGGGATCGACTTCCTTTCACTGCGGACCGGCGTCAAGTTCCCGATTCCGTTTGAGACGATGGTCGTTTTCTCGACCAACCTTGACCCGCGTCAGTTGGCTGACGAAGCGTTCCTTCGCCGCATTCAGAACAAGGTCAAAGTCGAGACCATCTCGCCTGAGATTTTCGACCGGATTCTGCAGCGCATCTGCGAGGCCGCCGAGATTGAGTGGACGGAAGAGGCCTCAAGCTACATCCGCGACCGTTGTTCGGCGGACGCGCGGAAACCCGTTCTGCGGGCGTGCTATCCGCGCGATGTCGTTAGCATCCTTCAAAACATCGCCAAGTATGAAGGGCGCGAACCCAGCTTGAACAACGAGGATGTCGACCGCGCCGTGGAGCTCTACTTCGCCCGGTAGCCGCCGGAGGCGTGGATGGTTCCCCCCCCCGCCGCGATTCCGTCGTACAATCAGATCCGAGGAATCTCCCATGAAGAGCCTTCTGTTTGTTCTGTGCGTCATGCTCGCAACGCCCCTTTCGGCCGCGGAGTGGACCGGCTACCTGATGGACACGATGTGCGCCGCCAGCCGCCTCGATAAAGCCGCATCGCACACTACCGAGTGCATGAAAAGCTGCAAGCAAAGCGGCTTCGGCCTCGTTACGAAGGAAGGCAAGTACATCAAGTTCAACGAAGCGGGCAACATCAAGGCCCTCAACGCCCTCGAGGGCACCGGCAAGCAAGACGAACTGCTCGTCAAAGTGACCGGTGACATGAAGGGCAACGTCATTCGCGTCGCCAGTGTCGAGACCGTCGAAGCACCGTAGCGCTCGCTGCCCGCCGAGAAGCGCCGTGAGCGCTAGCCGCGGAAAGCTGACCGCCCGCCAGATCTACAACCGCCAAACGGTACCGCCGGGGCCCCGCCTGACACCTCACCGGGGAATAAGCCCTCGCGTCGGCGCCAAGCGGGCTTGCGTACTGTTTGGCGGGTCCATAGAATAGTCCCAGGACTCAACATCCCCCTCATTCCGGACTTTCGAGAGGCTTGCACATGTCGGAAACGAAAACCGCGAACACTGGAAACGGCGATGGCGTCAATCGCCGTAAGTTCGTCAAGGCCGCCGGGACGGCGACGGCTGCTGCCGCCATGCTGCCGCGCGCTCAGAGCGCCCCGCTGGTCCGCACGGCGCAGGCGGCCGGCAAGCAGGTCACCTACGGGTTCATTGGCCCCGGCTCCCGCGGATTCCGTCTGCTACAGCGTCACCTGCAGCACATTGATGTCGGCCACTGCGCGGGCATCTGCGACATCTACGAGCCCAACCTTCAGAAGGCAATCGATCTGTTCGGCGGTAAACCAACGCCCTATACCGATTACCGCAAGCTGCTCGAGAACAAGGACATCGAAGCTGTCTTCATCACGACGCCGCTCTTCATGCACTACCCGATCATGATCGACGCGCTCGAAGCGGGAAAACACGTCTTCTGCGAGAAGTCGCTTGTCTTCACGCCTCAAGAGGTTCTCGGCCTGCGTGAAGTGCACGAGCAGCGCCCGAACCAGGTGATTCAGGTCGGCTTGCAGCGCCGCTACAGCTCCTTCTACCGCACCGCCAAGGAGATGATAGACAAGGGCGTCATCGGCAGGATCACTCACGTTCAGGCACAATGGCACCGCAACAAAAGTTGGCGGCGCGGCGTTAAGGACCCAAGCCGCGAAGAGCAGATCAACTGGCGCTTGTACCGCAAGTACTCCGGCGGGCTCTGCGCCGAATTGATGTCGCACCAAGTCGACGTTGCCGACTGGATGATCGGCTCAGCGCCGAAGTCCGTTATGGGCGTCGGCGGGATTGACTACTGGAAAGACGGCCGTGACATCTTTGACAACATTCAGCTCATTTTCGAGTACCCCAAGGGCGAAAAACTCCAGTACAGCTCGATCATGACAAACCGTCACATTGAGGGACGCCGCACACGGGGCGATGGCTGCCGCGAGATCATCATGGGCACCGACGGCGCGATCGAGATCACACTCATCCCCGGTGGCGAAGGCATGTGGTTCCGCGATCCGATGCCCGAGAAGATGGGCGAACAGAAGGAAGTAGACCAAGCCTGGGTCGCGGGCGCCACCGTGGCGGACATGGTCGGACAAGGCGAGGGGCTGCCGATCGTTCCGAGTGAACAGGATCTTAGCTCAGGCGATGTCGGTTTCATCGAGAAAGAAGTTGAGTTTGCCAAACGTTGGCTTTACAACAAAGGCATCATGGTTCCAACCGAAGACAAAAACCCCGAATACAAGGAGCTTGAAAGCTTCCTGATCGACGTTCGTGACGGTGGTACGCCCCGGTCGGACATCGAAGTCGGACTCCAGGACTCAATCGCAGTCATGCTCGCCAACCACTGCATGGATGAAGAGCGCAAGGTCTACTTTTCGGAGATCGAGCAGATGGGCCGCGACGGCGTGAAGCTGACCGAAGGCGCCAGACAGAAATCAGCGTAGACGCGACCCTGGTAGGGTCGACTTCGCTCGGCCGGCGGCGGTCGTGCCTTGAAACCAAAACGGCCGCACCCTTAGGCACGACCGTTCTCAAATCTCCGAACTTGTGAAAGAGGTATTTACGCAGCCCGCTTGAAGCTGGAACCCTCGGGGTTCTCGCTCGCCGCGTGGTCATGCTCCTCTTGGCACGAGACGCACAGTGTCGTCCAAGGAATCGCTTCAAGACGCTTGGGGTTGATATTCTCCCCGCAATCCAAGCAGATGCCGTACTCGCCCGATTCAAGTAGTTCGATCGCCGTCTCGATCGCCTTGCGGGTCTTGTATGTCGAATCGATCGTATGTACCGTCAGGTCAAGATCCTGCCGAGCCTGGACCTGATCCATGGGATCGCTCGACCATTCGGTCACGAGTTCCTGGCGCAATGCACCATTACCGGTAATATCAGTCAGCTTCTCTTGGAGCCGTTGGCGAATCTTTTGTGTCTGTCGTTTTGTCATGGCTTAACACCCTCTATTCGTTCAAGGGAATTTAGATGCCCTCCACCGACCGGTGGTTGCATCTTTTTTCAGATTTTTTTCGTTCCTCGGGCTGCAGCTCTACCAGAGCCACAACCAGCACATTCTAATTGGTTTACGTTTGGGGTTCTCGCTCGATAAGCCGTCTTGCCCGGCGGAATACTCGCAAGAACATCGACGGAGTTAGCCGCCCGGTCTGCGTATTCTGACGGCTCGGATGGTAGGAGCATAGCAGATTCGGTAACCCGGTGGGAAGCCGGTGTTGTACGGCGTGTCCGAATGGGTACACAGAGCGCTTCGCGATCAGGCCCTTGTCGAGCAGAATCGTCAGGTACGTGTCTAATGCCAGCCGGCCGAGAACGATCACAACCTCGACGTTCGGGAGGATGTCGATCTCTTCCACCAGGTAGGGCCGGCACAGTTCAAACTCCGCTCGGGTCGGTTTGTTCCCGGGTGGCGCACAGTGGGCCGCCGCCGCAATATACGCGTCCCGCAGCACAAGTCCGTCCCCGCGGTGCGTCGCATCTGGCTGCGACGCAAAGCCCGTTTCATGAAGGGCTCGGTAGAGGAAATCGCCCGAGCTATCGCCGGTGAACATACGTCCGGTGCGGTTGGCCCCATGAGCCGCCGGCGCTAACCCGATAATCAGCAGCCGTGCTTGGGGATCGCCGAACGAGGGGACTGGCCTGCCCCAGTAGTCCCAATCTCGAAAGGCCCGGCGTTTGACGCGAGCTACCTCAATGCAGTGCTGTCGCAACCGCGGACAGCGCTCACACCCCACGACTCTGGCTTCCAACTCGCTCAAAGCCCTGGCTGTACAATTACTCCCCGGCATACGACATCTTTTCCCCTAACACGCTCATACGAATAGTGCTGCATTGTATATCCGCAGCCGGCTCAAACGAAGACCTGAGGGCTGCGTCTGCCAGTCTTTCGCCATTTTCCCAAATAGAATCAAGGACTTACGAAAACAGGATCCTTAGGTCGGCCTGGATACGCAGCCTGAGACTCAAGAACAAAAAGCTTGATTCATGGTACCGGATCTGGTATAACGCTCATTCAAATCGACTTCGCACAATGAGTCAAGCAAGCTTGGCCCCCTATTCCCGGAGTTGGAGTTCAACCGGGGCGCGGGCCGATTCGCGAGCGGTAACATCCGATGGCGCGGCGCGTAAAGAAGGCATCGAAGAAGGCGGCGCCTGTCCGCAAGAAGGCGGTGAAGGTCCCCGCACGTAAGTCCAAACCGCCGGCGAAGGTGCGCAAGAAAACCGCCAAGAAGACGAAGCCTGCACCGCGGAAAGCGAAGAAGACCGCCAAGTCGAAAGCGGTGCAAAGGAAGGCGGTACCCAAGAAAGCCGCCTCCACGAAGAAGGCTGCTCGGCCAAGGACGAAAGCTCCGAAATCGATGCGGGGCAAGCCGACCCCCGCCAAAGCCCCGCCGAGGCCGCCCAAGCGCTCTCCCGCGCAGGTGGAGGAGCTGCGCATTGCCAAAGAACATCGGAAAGCCCTAGAGCGCCAGGCAGATTACTATGACAAGGCAATAAAGGCCTTTCAGAGCCGCCATTTTCAGCGAGCTCTCTCCCTGTTTGAGAAAGCAGTTGAGGGCCCCGACTGGACTCGCACAGACCGGGCCCGCGTCCACGTTGCCATCTGTACACGTCAGGTCAAGCCAACTAAGATAAAGCTCAAAACCGCCGATGAATTCTACGACTACGGTATTCGTCTGATCAACGAGCGTCGTTTCGAAGAAGCCCAAAAGAGCTTCAATCAAGCTCTCAGGATCCAGCCGCGCGGTGCGCACATCCATTTCGCGGTCGCCGTTCTCGGCGCCTTGACTCGGGACACAGCGGGCACGTACAAAAGCCTAAAGAAAGCGATCGAACTCGACCCTCGCAACCGGGTGCTGGCTCTCAACGACGCCGATCTGGCTGTTGCCGCTAGGGATCCGACGATCTCTCAGCTTCTTCATGGCAACATTAAACCCGGTGCCGGCCCTTAGACGGGCTAACCTCCGTTTGCCTCGACATTTACAAATCCCGGCCACCCCACCCACCGTACCCGCCCAAAATAGCGGCGTGCCGAATACGGCGCCGCCGGCGCCGGCTACCGCACCTCTACGAATCGTTGCGCTAGGAGGCGGCACCGGCCTATCCGCCGTTCTCAAAGGCCTGAAGAGCTACGCTGCGCCTTGGGGAGTACAAAGAACCGCCGACCCGCTTGTCGATATCACGGCTGTGGTTACCGTCAGCGATGACGGTGGTAGTTCCGGCAAGCTCCGCCGCGCGTTTGACATGCTCGCGCCGGGTGATATTCGAAATAGCATGGTTGCACTGGCCGAAGATGAGACGCTTCTCTCCCGGCTCTTCCAGTACCGTTTTCCCAGCGCCAGAGGGCTTGATGGGCACAGCTTCGGGAACTTGTTCCTCACAGCTCTCACCAAAGTGACGGGCGATTTCCATCAGGCCATTCAGCTCTCGAGCGAGGTTCTCGCCATTCGAGGTCGCATTTTCCCTTCGACCCTAGAGAACGTGCGGCTTCAAGCTGAGCTGAAGACAGGTCGCCGCGTACAAGGGGAAACCCGAATTTCCCGCGTTGCTGACCAGATCCGAAAGGTTAGTCTCAGCCCGCGGCGCTGCCCACCTGTCCCGGAAACACTCGCGGCCGTCGCGGAAGCGGACCTGATTACCCTGGGGCCCGGTTCGCTCTACACCAGCGTCATTCCCAATCTGCTCGTCGAAGGCATCCCGGAGGCGATCGAGCGTTCCGGCGTTTCTGTCGTTTACATATCCAACTTGATGTCTCAACCGGGAGAGACCGATGGCTACACGGCGTCGGACCATGTGAGAGCCATTCACGAACACGCCGGAGCGCCGCTAGTCGACGTCGCCGTCCTCAGCTCATCACGGATTCCCGCCGCCTCGCGGAAGCGCTACGCTGCGGAGGCCGCACGCCCGGTAAAAAAAGACCGCGTGAGACTCAAGAACCTAGGTATCAGGGTTATCGAAGAAGATCTTGCCGCGAGCGGGCCGTCTGTCCGGCACGACTCCAGCCGCTTGGCGCACCAGTTAGTCCGCCTCGCCCGCCGCTCTCGTGCACGCAATCGTAGCGGGGAGCATACCTAAAGTGACCGCTCCGCTAACTCACCGACGACGGGCAGCGAATAGCGCTCCCCTCCCCAGGTCTTGATCAGCATAAACACCCACAACACGAACAGGCAGAGTTGCAGCAGTCCGTCAATCGGCAGGTCGGGGCCCGGCAGCCATAGAAACCACGGGGTGAACGCCCAATCCACGACAAGCCATGCCACAAACAGATACAGACCTTGATAGGCGTGGAAGCGTGTATCCCGATCAGTGCGAAACCTGACCGAAGCCAGAACGTAAATGGCCGCGATCCAACCCAACCACGGCACATAGCTGAGGATGGAAGCCGCCCGCGGGCTCAATCCCGAGGAGAGGTAGAGGCCCGCGTCAGGAGCGTCCGAAACCGGTTGTTTCACACCACACTTTCTACAAAAGTGATCCGCCGGCTGGGCTTTGGCGCCACATCGAGTACAAAAAGGCAACGAGCTGATCTCTCCTACCAGGGCATACGCACGCTTAGCGGGTATGTTCCCCCCACCTTCCATATTTGTCGGGGTGCAATGCCGCGCCGCCGGCGCAAATCTCTTTGCGGCACGGCTAGAGGGTTAGTACTTGATGGTCGCGGCACGCGGGCTGGATCGCAGCCCGCACCGAATCCACGAAACCATCTCCGTACCGCGCGACGAACGAAAGCACTGAGTACTTACGTTCCTGCGGGCTGCGTCCCGGGTAGACCAGATTCGTCAGGTAGGAAGCGTCCCCTTCCGCGCGGGAATCCTTACGCAGCGATTCCGCCGCTGCCTTCGATCGGATCTTGCCGAACTGATAGAGCATCTTCTTGCTGGTGTTGTCGAGCGCCTGTCCTAAAGTTGGGTCGAACGCAGCGAGCGAGCCGTGCGCGTCTCCCAGCGCCTTTTCAATCTGAGCCTCGCTTGCTGCCAGTTGCCTGTCGAGACCCTCGGGCACCAACTGCCCCGCAATTCGGTTCCCGAGGTCACTCTCCGCCTGAAAGCAATCCAGGGGCGCCAGACCGTACTTGCTGAATAGCCGAGTGGCCTTACTATCGAGAATCGTCAGGGATGCGCGGGGCAGCACGACCGGCATTCGGCCCAGCAACCGTTCATAGAGAACTCCTGCCTGAGCCAGATAGGCGATCTCCGCCGGACCGGCTACGTAGGCGGCTGTTGGCAACAGGAGGTCCTGGGTAACCGGACGCAGTAAAGCGTTCGGAGAAAATCGCTGTGGCTCCGCCGCCAGTTCTTCGCGCAGCTCCAGCACCGAGCGCGTTCCGCCGGCTTCTTCGTAGCCATTCGACGTACGCTTCATCGCGATCCGCCGATCCTCGTCGACCCGAAACAGCAATGACGTCTCGGCGGTAACACGGACTTGAGTGTGGTATCCGGCTTCCTCGAGAGCCGTGCAACGCTCCAGCAGGAGCCGATTCAGGTCGCCTGCCTCATCTAGAGCCCGCTCAAATAGCGGCGCGGCCAAGCGCCGAAGCGCCGGATCCATCGGATCCAGAAAGATCAACCCGTCATCGTGGACGAGCCGGTTCAGAAGACCGCGAAAACCATCGCGAAATGATACTCCGGCCGGATAGCTCTGTTCAGCGAGATCGATCGCTTCGTCAGCGTAAGCGAGTCCGCCGAGATGCGCCCTCAACTCCTGCAGCCCGCTGTCTTCGATCGGGATAGGACCAACCGGCTGACCCTCACGATGACCCGTCGCCGCTTGAACTCGGACCGACTTCCCCCCGGCGTCAAGCAGCCAGGCGTGATCGATCTCCGCTAGATCGTGATCTTCGGTGGCCATCCAAAACACAGCCACGGCGGGTTGGCCGCCGCCACGCAGGTTCTTGGCAAGTTCAATCGCCGTCAAGGCCTTGTAGAGAGCAAAAACGGGGCCGCCGTACAAACCCACTTGCTGACCCGTCGCTACCACCACCGTTTCCGGCCCCGCCAGAAGATCCAGGTGCTGGGCCGTCGCGTCTCCGCCGTTTGCGTTCTGGGCTCGTAGTGCCGCCACCAGGGCCTTCCGGTGCTCCGCCGGCAGCCTCACATCCTGAGCCACCTCCTCCACCCTTGCCACATCCGGAGGATGACGATAGAAGCGGCTGACTCGATCAAACTGATAGAGGAAATCCGTGAAAAGGGAGGTTGCGCCCGGTATCTGGGTCTGCTTCAGACAGCCGCTCTGAGTCTCGCTCAATGACTTACCTTAGAGCAAACAGATTGCGGCCGGAAGGCCAGTTTGCGGTTCATGAAAGGAGCGACGTCTGCGGCCTGATGAAATACTCCTCCGCTCCGAAGGCTCAGAATAACAGATCGGTCCAAACGCGAGCCTGTCCCGCCCCGCTGTCATCAGCCACATGGGAGAATGCGGGAACCCACTCACACACATGCCTGCTCAGCCTCCTAAGGCGCATACGAATACTCGTTTCCGCCGCCGATGACCGGAGTTTACATCTCCTTCCCTTTTTGTAGGCAGAAGTGTACCTACTGCCACTTTGCTTCCGGGGTCTTCCCATCCGAGTGGATGCCTGTCTATCTCGACGCGCTGTCGACCGAAATCCGTGCGGCTACCTATCCTTCTCCGCCCGACACGCTCTATCTCGGCGGAGGAACCCCCAGCCTCATCGAAATCCCCCAGCTACAGCGCCTGCTGGCATCCTTGCCTGTTTCCGGATGGCGCGAAGCCACAATCGAGGCAGCGCCCGGCACGATCTCACAAGAGAAGGCACAGGGCTGGGCTGAACTCGGCATCAATCGCGTCAGCCTCGGCGTTCAATCCTTCGTGCCCGAAGTGGCCTCCGCCGCCGGGCGCAAGCACACTCCCGAGTGCGTGGCCGATGACATCGAAATTCTGCGCCAAGCCGGTATCTCAGACATCAACATCGACATCCTCGCCGGACTCGCCCACCAGACGGAACGAACCTGGCGCACTTCGCTCGACTGGACCATCCGGCTCAACCCATCTCACGTGTCCGTCTACATGCTCGACGTCGACGACGAAAGCAACCTGGGCCGGGAACTCCAAACCGGAGGCTCTCGGTTCGGCGCCACCTCGGTCCCGCCCGAAGACGCGATCACCGAGTTCTACCTCCACGCCACCCGCGAACTCGAAAGCAACTCCCTTTCGCAGTATGAGATCTCCAACTTCGCCCGAGCCGGTCGCGAGTCCCGACACAATCTCAAGTACTGGCGTATGCAACCCTATATCGGCTTCGGTGTCGATGCGCACTCCTTTGACGGAAGTCGCCGCTGGAGTAACGTCTCCTCGGTCCCGGAATACCTCGACCGCTCCCGGCAGGGCGAGTCCGTTCGCGCTTCCATCGAAACCCTCGACGAGCGTCGCCTGGCTGAAGATTGTTTCATCACAGGCTTAAGACAGATCTCCGGCTTTGAACCCTCGGCCCGCGATATACGCTTCTTCCAAGAACCTCTGCGGCGCATGCTCGATCGCGGCTTGCTCCGCAACGACAGAGGACGTTTAGCACTAACGAAAACAGGCCTCCTGTTCTCCAACGAGATCTTCGCCGAGTTCCTCTCGCCGCAAGCATCTAAGTAGGATTCCGCGTCTCAATCCGGTCTTTCCGCTTAACCCGGAAAGATACCGATGGTCCATTGAGCACCAGGACATTGGGCCCAATACTCCATACCAGGGGGAGCGGCTCCCCGCCCAAATTATGATCCGTCGCACAAGTCACTTCATCGAGCGTCTCTTTCGCGACTGCCGGGGCCAGGATTTCGTCGAGTACTCTTTACTGGCCGGCTTCATCGCCGTTGCTTCCACGGCTGCGATTTCCCCTATAGCCGAACCGATCGGTGAGATTATCAGCAAGGCCCAATCGCTAACCACGCAAGCCGCCGGAGACGATAGGCCAGACCGCGACAAGCCCTTTAGGGAGCCGAACGACCCGACCAGTTAGTCCTCGATCGTCGGACTTGTTTTCCTTTTCGCCGCTCAAACGCTATCCTCTAATTCACAGCGAGGAAAGCTATGAGCGAGTTCATCGACCTGAGAAGCGACACCGTCACCCGGCCGACGCCCCAAATGCGTCAGGCCATGTTCGAAGCCGAAGTCGGTGACGACGTCTACCACGAAGACCCCAGTATCAATCGCCTCGAGCAGCGAGCCGCCGAAATGGCCGGCAAAGAGGCCGCCGTCTTCGTCCCCACCGGCACGATGGGGAACCAATCCGCCATCCGCGCCCATACCCAGCGTGGCGAGGAGATCATCGCTCACGAACGCTGCCATATCGTGCTGTACGAAATGGGCGGGGTAGCACAACTAGCCGGCTGTGTCACCCGTACGCTTCCTTCTCCCGACGGCATTCTCACCTGGGACCAGATCGAGCCGCTTGTGCGGCCCGCCAGCGACCATTTCTGCGGAACCAGCCTCATCGCGGTAGAAAACTCCCACAATATCCTCGGCGGACACGTCTATCCTCAACAGGTGCTCAACGAAATCTGTGATCAGGCACACGACCGTGGTCTCAAGGTCCACATGGATGGTGCACGCGTATTCAACGCCGCCACCTACCTCGGCACGCCCGTCCACCAGGTCGCCGCCAAAGTCGACTCGGTGATGTTCTGCCTTTCGAAGGGTCTCGGCGCGCCCGTTGGCTCGATGCTCGCCGGGAGCGCGGACTTCATCGAACGCGCCCGCCTCGCCCGCAAAGTCCTGGGCGGTAGCATGCGCCAAGCCGGCGTCTTAGCGGCCGCCGGACTGGTCGCGCTTGAAAACTCCCCCGCCGGTCTTGCCCGCGACCACGAGAACGCCCGATTCATTGCCGAATCACTTGCTCAAATACCGGGCATCAGCGTCAATCCTGACGACGTTCAGACCAATATCGTCATCCTCGACGTTCGCGGCACCGGCATGTCCGGGAGGGAATTGTCCGCCAAACTCCGAGCGAACGGTGTCCTCTCCAACGCGATCGCCCCCGACCGTATGCGCATGCTTACGCACTTCGACGTCACACGGGAACAGTGCGAGCGCGCCATGCACATCATGTCGGAGGTCTGTCAAAGCGTCGGCGTGGCGGCGGGAGACTAGAGCATTGCTCGCGGCCCGAGTCACCCTCACGGTTTTGTTGATCGCGGGCCTGCCTGCCGCGCTTGCCCAGGCTCCTCACCCCACCGCCGCGTTTACCCTCGGCACCCAAAGCGAGAGTTTTTTCTTCGGGGCCGCTGCCCCTATCAACAGCCAAGTTGAAGACTGGGTCCGGCGCTGCCGAATTGTTCCCGGCGGAGCTCTCTACCAACTAACCTGCCCTCCGGCCCCCGCCGAACTCCGCCACTTTGACGGTGATAGCGTCCCTGAATCCGTGGAAATTTCCCTGGCGCTCTTCCGCGACCTCGACGAAAGCATCTACCTCGCGGGCTGCCCATCGCTCGACCAACTGGAAAAGATCGAGGAGCGTTCCGAAGAACGAGCCAACCGCAATCTCCCCACAGAGCTCGGAACCGCCCGAGAGAAAGCCGCTGAAGAGCAGCGGAAACAGGCCGCCGAAGCCACCCGTCGAGACTGCGGCGACGTCGCTCCCGGACAAACCTTTTCCCTGGAAGTCAAAGACAGGGATCTCCGCATTGTCATCCGCGGACGCCAACTCCCGTTCACTATTTTCGGCTTCCGTCCCAGGGACAAGCCGATCGGAACCTACGACGAGCCGCCCATCCCGACCGACGCGCCCCGCATCGGCCCCGTACCTCGTGTTGCTGAAAACGGCATGCCCCGCATCAAGGCCCCGTTGTGGCACTTGCCCACGGCGAAGGCCATCGCGCGATCGGTCCGATTGACCGGCGGCGCGGGCGAACCGCTGGGAACCGGCCGCTTCGTCGTCTCCTGCGAGAAGCCCACACCCATCTATGTCGACAGCGCTTACTTCGGCCTCTGTCCGATTGAGATGCCGCTGATCGCCGGGCCACACACGCTCCAGGCCAAGCATCGCGACGGCCACGAATGGAACCGTGAGTTCCGTCTGCGCGTGGGACAGACCATCCATCTCCGCGTTCCCTCGAAGTAACCGTGGACCGTTTCGAACAAGCCATCCGGCAGATCGACCAGGCTAACGCGGCTGATCCGAATCAGGAAATCCGCGACGGAGAATCCTGCCCCAAAGAACTCCTCTACGGGCAGCGTATGACCGAGTGGCTCCAGCGCCTCGATCCGGACGCCTCCGCGCCTCTCCGCATTGCCGCTCGCGCCCAACACATCCGCCGTTGGGAGATTCCTCGCGACACCTACCCCAACGACCGCGCAGGCTACCGGGCTTGGCGCACGGACCTCGGCCGATTCCACGCACGAACAGCCGCCGCCATCCTCACCCAAGTCGGCTACGACGAACCAACCATTGCCCGCGTCCGGTCACTGTTGCGAAAAGAGCAGTTGAAAACCGACCCCGAGTGCCAACTCCTCGAAGACGTCATCTGCCTCGTCTTCCTCGAGAACCACTTCGAGGAGTTTGCACGGCAACATGACGAAGAAAAACTTCTGAACATAGTTCGGCGCACTTGGAACAAGATGTCCGAGCGGGGCCACAAAGCAGCTTTGGATCTGCCGTTGCCGGAGTCGCTGCGGATGGTGGTCGACAAAGCGTTGGCGGGAACGTGATTTGTATTGCGGTTCTCATGTAACGCGCCGAGCGCAGGTGCGAGTCGGGTGCACGGTCGGGCCGCGGTTCGGGGTTGGAAGCCATCAAAGCTTGCTGGCATCCGAAGCCGGATTGCGGGCCGGCTGAAGGCAAAGGTACACTGACGACGCGAGATTAAAGACCAAAGCGCTCGCGCAAACCTATTTTCGTTGGATAAGCGAGAAAATCATGCCCAACAGCGTTCAACCCTTCCCTTTTCCCGATCGTTACTTCCAAGACCCAGCTCACCTTCACGCCGCGAAAAGCATGAAGGACTACGTGGCAATCTTCGAGCACAACCGCGACAAGCGGCCCGGCGGCAAATTCGCGCCCGCCGATATCACCGAACTCATGCGCTTGGCCGAAGATCTGGGCGCGGTACACAAACTCGAAATCGGCTTCATTCGCCGACTCATCAACCGTCATCCGGATTACTTCCCTAGCCAGGCGCAGATCGACCGCCTTACAAAGTTCGCCGACCGCCACGAGGAAATAAACAAGGCCCGCAAGAACGATTTCATGGACGGCCTCATTGGCATGGCGCCCATCGCGTACTTCCGCGACAAGAACGGCACGGCCTTCCTGCGATCGATCGACACTCTAGCCCAGGCACTTCGGGCCAGCGAGAAATTCTACCGGCAGCACGACACCTTCGACCCGACCCTCATTCGAGAAGTCAATCGTCTGGCCGAGAAGCTCTGCGATTTCATCGACGACCTCTCTTTGAGTGATGTCGACAAGCCCGGACGCGCGGGCCGCAAAGCGCATCTTCGGAACCTGGCCAACTTGCTGAGCCGGCCATTCGGCAAGACCTCGCACGAGGCGAAGTGGACAGGTAAGAAGTGGCTGAACTGGAACCGCGACATCACGGTCTATCCCAAACGCTACAAAGAGGCGAAGAAGCTCACCCAACTGGCAGCGCACGTGAAAAGGAACCACCCGCTCCGCATCGTCGCCGGGGGCCACAACTTCAATATCGCGTCATCGATGGGAGGCAAGAAAGACAAGCTTATCGGAACGCTGGTCACTCTCGATGAGTACAAAGTCGAGCGCAAGAAACAGTGGAAACCGGTCACCGACGCCGCCAAATACAACGTCTCGGCGGATCAAGCTACGCGGGTCGTACGTGCCTCGGCCGGCATGCGGCTTCGCGATTTCGCGGCGGCCGTCGCGGAAGCCGGCATGGCGCTGCCCGTGGCAGGCTCGACAGATGCACAGAGTCTTGGCGGGCTCATCGCGACTGACCTACATTCGACCGGCCGCACGTCCGGATTCCTATCCGAACAAGTGCTCGAGACGATGGTCATTGACGCCAAGGGAGACCTGCATTCGTTCGCTAAGGATGAGAGCATCGCGCGCGGCCACAACGGGCGCTGGACGTGGACCAAGCCGGACGGGTCATCACGCGCGC
The DNA here is from genome assembly GCA_965206655.1 of Bryobacterales bacterium. GTDB lineage: Bacteria > Acidobacteriota > Terriglobia > Bryobacterales > UBA6623 > JAPPLB01. The sequence goes on from CBDBKC010000037.1 coordinate 505,558, forward strand.
TCACGAAACTCCCAGTCGCGGGAGCGCTGGGCCTTCTTGGTGTGGTCGCCGAAGTCGTTCTCAAGCTTGATAGGACCTTTAACCTCGAGACTGATCAGACTCTAGTTCCGAGGGAATGGGCTGAGACAAATATCACTGAGTTCCTGGAGTCACGTCAGCCCAACGAAATCTTCGACTATGATCACGTCAGTTTCTACTACGCCGGCGGAGGCGGTCCGGAACTGGAGACCGTCCGGCTCAATAGTTGGAAGCGCACAATAAGAGCCGTTTCCGGGGCGGCCGATCCAGTGAATTCAGCGCGCGAGATTCTCGACCACATCGGCTCGAGCTTTCTTCCGGGCTCGCTGTTACGGCTGGCCCACATGAAGTCGACGATCCCCGGCGAGAGCACTGCCGGCGCCGACCCTATCGTCAAGGCGCTCAACAATCGGAAACCGCTGGTTCTGGCCGCGAAGGACGCATTCGCACGCAAGCTTTACTTCCAGCACGACGAGATCGAGTCGGGTCTTCACATCCTCCTCAAGAACGGCAAGCGAGACTATCAGATCTTTCGGGACGCCATGGTTGATGTTCAGAACCTGCTGCTCGAAGAAGAGATGCGGACCGTGATCGAAGTGCGCTTCACTCCTGACAACTCCGAAGCCATGCTCGGGCCGGGCACAGGCGGGCCGACCTGCTATATCGAGCTGGCCCCACCCATGGGCGAGTATTCCCGGGCGCGGATCGTGCAGGTCTTTCACGCCTTCGACACACTCTTGCGCGGCGACACATACAAGGGCCGCCCTCATCTCGGCAAGAAGACATCGGTCTCGTTCGACGACATGAAGAAAACCTACGGTGCGGACTGGGACACCTTCCTGGAAATCAGAAACGAGATCGACCCCGGCGACAAGTTTCTCCCGAAGGAAAACGAGTTGCTCAACCGGATCTTCAAGCCCTAGTTCGGTTTTCCTTGCGTGGGCTGAGTTACAATATCGCGATCGGGCTCGCGAAGACGTTGTGGTTGTTGCGGGCATCATCGAACCACCGAGCAAGGCATCAGGGCGTGATGAAAATGATGAGAAGAGCTATCGACTACCTCCAGACTTTGAGAATCGTATGGGCCTCGACGCCCGCGGCATTTCTACTGCTCCCGGCTCAAAGCGCATTTGCGCAGAGTGAAATGGAGGATGCCGCCGCTCTGGGCGCATGCGCGACCTGCAGCGGCGTTATGCTCCTGATCCCTATTGCCATACTGGCGCTCAATATCTATCTGCTGATCTGGGTGGCAAAGGACGCCAAGGCGAGAGGGCTTGATAACGCGGTTGTTTGGATGGTCGTGGTCATGGTATTCAGCCTGCTCGGGTTGGTGATCTACCTGTCATCGAGGCCGAAGGGCGAATTGGTAGCGTGTGCGAACTGCGGGAATAAGAGACTGCAATTGAGCGCCAAATGCCCGAGTTGCGGGAACGCCTGAGAAGGCCGGAAACCTACCTGGCGCTTGCCGCGATTTTAGTGATCGCGGTGGCGGCCGACTCACTGCGGCCGCCAGAGCAGCAGGTTTCGGCCCGCGCCTATGTCGGTTTGGTGGGGATCTATCAGTCAGACATCAGCCCCGGGTTGCGATCGTACGTACGATGCCGCTACCGGCCGACGTGTTCAGAGTACTCGGGGCAGGCAGTCATCCGGTATGGACTGCTGCCGGGTTTGTGGATGTCGATCGGGCGCACTCTGTCTTGCCGCCCCTCCGTGGCTTCGGGAACGCCGGATCCCGTGCGATGAGGAGTTCACAGCGGGGCTGAGGGTACAGCCTTGCGAACTCACAAATAGACCACGACCATGAACCCCGTCCTCTTTCGCGCCTCGATCATCGCTGCTCTCGGAGGCCTGCTCTTCGGCTTCGACACAGCAGTCATCTCCGGCACGACCGACCAATTACGTGGGGTCTTCGGCCTGTCGCCCAACACCCTCGGGTTCACTGTCGCTAGCGCCCTCATCGGCACGATCCTGGGCGCTATTTTGGCGGGTAAACCGGCCGATACTCTTGGCCGCCGCAAGACGCTGAGCTGGATCGCGGCTCTTTACTTCTTCTCCGCCGTCGGCAGCGCCTTCGCCTGGGACTGGTACTCATTTCTGATCTTCCGGCTGATCGGAGGCCTCGCCGTGGGCGGCTCATCCGTCGTCGCCCCGATGTACATCGCAGAAATTTCACCGGCGCGCTTTCGGGGGCGCCTGGTCGCGATTACGCAGTTGAATATCGTGTCGGGTATTTTGGTTGCGTATCTGTCGAACTACCTGATTGCTCAGCTCCAACTTGGGGCGGCCGAGTGGCGCATGATGTTCGGCGTGGAAGCGTTGCCGGCCGCGCTTTTCTTCGTACTGCTGTTCGCGACGCCGCTGAGCCCGCGCTGGCTGGTCGCCCAACAACGCCGCGGCGAAGCCATCGGCGTACTCCAGTCGCTGGGCGCGGAGTCGGTCGAGCAGCTAGTCGGGGAGATCGAAGAATCACTCGCCCTCGAACGCCATAGCTTGCGGGAACCGCTCTTCCAGAAGGCTTACAAGGAGCCTATCCTGTTGGCCATCGCAATCGCCACGTTCAATCAGCTTTCGGGGATCAACGCCTTGATGTACTACGCCCCGCACATCTTCCAGATGGCCGGCGCGGGTGAGGACTCAGCGTTGCTGCAAGCGGTCGCCGTCGGTGGGACGATGCTCGTCTTCACGCTGGGCGGGCTGGCGGTAATCGATCACATCGGGCGGCGGATGTTGATGATCATCGGCTCGATCGGCTACATCGTGAGCCTTGCCGCCGTTGCCGCGGCTTTCTATTCCTACGGCACGGACTTCGATGACTTCGGCAGCACGGTGGTTCTGGCGAGCTTGCTGGTCTTCATCGCGGCGCACGGCCTGGGGCAGGGGGCGGTGATCTGGGTCTTCTTGAGCGAGACGTTCCCGAACCGGGTCCGCGCCCGCGGACAGGCGTTGGGGAGCTTTACTCATTGGTTCTTCGCCGCCCTGATTTCGTGGACCTTTCCGATCATCGCCGAGGTCTCGGGTGGGCACACGTTTGCGTTCTATGCCGTTATGATGGTGCTGCAATTGATCTGGGTGCTGCGTGTGATGCCGGAAACGAAGGGGATACCCCTGGAAGAGATTCAGAGACGACTGGGGATTGATTAGAGTTCGAGACTCGCGTTCCAAGGATGGTTGATTGTCCGGCGGGAGATGAGCCTGTAAGTATGTCGACCGGCGCTTCGCAACGCGGGAAGCTGAGAAAGGAAATTCAAAATGGATCTTGCAGAAGTCAAACGTACCCTTCGCGGGCCGATGATCCCGGTCATAACGAATCTAAACGACGATCTTTCGATCGACCACGCCGCCATCTCCGAGAACGTGCGCTATGTCGTCGAGCGGGGCATCACGACCGGTCACGGCGTACTGCTGGCGGCGGGCGCCGGTGGCGACTTCCCGATGCTCACCGTCGCCGAGCGCAAGGCCGTCTCGGAAACAATCGCCAAGACCGCGGACAGACGCGCCCCGGTGGTGGTCGGCGCGCAAGATACGAACGTCGATACGGTCATCGAGATGGCCCAGTGGGCCGAGCAGATCGGCGCGTACGCCATTCAGATGTCTGCCGGCTTCTACTATGCGTCGTCGGACGAAGACTGCCTGCGGGTGTTTCAGGCGGTCCACGAAGCGACAAGCCACATCGGCATCATCATCTACAACACCTACTGGGAGGGGTACAACATGTCCCTCGACCAGGTCGCGCGGCTGGCCGAGCTGCCGCGCTGTGTCGCGCTGAAGTGGTCGTCAGCGGAGGGGAGCGGAGCGTATCTACGGGGTGTGGCGCGATTCGCGGACCAACTGGCCGTTGTGGATAACGCGGGCATGCACGTGATGAACCGTCTGTTGGGTGGGACGGGCTACATCACGCACTTGGCGACGATCTGGCCGGAACACGATCTGGAGGTGTGGCGGTTGCTGGAGACCGCCGACTACGAAGCGGCGCAACGGAAAATCAACGCCGTGAACTGGCCCTGGTCGGATTTCCGCGGCAAGATGTGGAAGCGGACAGGTGCCGAGAGTCCGGTCATCAAAGCGGCGCTCGAACTTTGTGGCCGTCCCGGCGGACCTAGCCGTCTCCCGAACCGTTCATTCAACCCGGAAGAACGTGACGAATTGCGGGAGTTGTTCGCCCGGATCGGCGTGCCACATCTACGGTGACGGCTTCCCGACGCGCCGGCGGGGAAGCTCCAGAGATCGGTCAACATTCTACCGGTGGGATTCCCATAGTCCCTGAACGATGCCATCCGAGGCAACCGCTCGGGGCTCGGCTCCACCTGCGATCCAGCCGACCAAGTCGCAGCGGGGACCCCGATCGTCGATTCTCAGCGTTTGATTGATCAAGACGCAAGGCCGTCGCCGAGCGTCGACTCTTGCGCCGAGCGATAGTTGGGGGCGTCAATGACATCCGCCCACTCGATCACCTGACCTTGCCTCCCAGCTCAGCGACGGAGGCGCGCATGTCAATGTGCGCGTCCTCAGGCAACTGCCCACAAGCCCCGTTCAGGCGCTCAGAGGCTTCCATCGCACGTTGACATGCCGCCGGGCGGACGAAGGTACCGCGAACACTGATGCACTGTAAGCGACTGATACACAAACACTTAACGAAATTGAAAGGCGAAGAAATAGCGATAACTATTTTCGGTGGTCCATTTTCGCTCCTTTCCCCGCAAAGTGGTCACACCAACTTACGAACTAAATCTCCCTAAGAATCAACAACTTCCATCTTTGTTACTCCGCCGGCGTGTCACTCGTGGTGTATAACAGAACCGAGTACCCTGATCGGCTTTCATGGCAAGAAAAGATCTCGTAAACGTTGCAAATCGTTGCAAAAGGATGCACAGGCAGCTCGGAGCCGTGACCGCGAGTGGGCTGTGAGAAAACTGGGTACAGTCCCCGTTTTTTCACAGCCCCTCGCGGACCGGTCCAAACCCGTGCCAACCATCCCGCGCTAAAAGCCGCCTGGCTTTGGCGGCTTTTGGGGGGATTCCTTTGTGGGATGGGAGCTTGCACCGCTTCCTTTGGGCGCGGCTCGGCTAGTGGTTGGTCGGACGAGTTGGGGGGCTTTAGGTACTAGCGGGTTGAAGCGCCGTGGGCGTCCGCCGAAGTCGTTGGTGGAGGCTCGGCGGGGTTCGGGTGATTTGGGGTCGGAGGAGGCAGGGGGTTCGGGTCGATGAATGCGTTCTCGGTTCGTGGCTCAAGCCGGTTTTGGGGAAGGCCCCTGAAGGGACCCTGATAGGGCGCGGGCGGGCGGATTTTACATCCGCGCCTCTGTTGTTTGACTGTGGGATTCCTTTGTAGTGGACGAGGGGATGGTGAGGCGCAAGGCGGGTGTTGTGAAGCTGCGTTATTATCAGTGTGGGATTCTGTGAATTGTCAGCGGGTGGGTCCCCGCGCCCTCTGACAGAGATGCTCTACGAAGGACGCTGCCATGCTCAGTCAAGGCCGTTGGATCACCATGGGTTGCGCGTTAGTGTTGGCGGCTTCGCTGTTGCTCGCCGGCGCGGCACGGGTCGAGGAGGAATTCAGGGATTCGGAACGCAGTTTCTGGTCGCTCCAGCCGCGCAGTGAACCGCGGGTTCCGGAATTCGAAAGCGGGCCGGAACAGGCCTGGATTCGCAATTCGATCGACGCGTTCGTCCTCAAGGGCCTGAACGAAAAAAGCCTCCGCCCCGCCCCGGAAACCGACCGAGCGATTCTGATTCGGCGGGTCACGTTTGATCTGACAGGTCTTCCTCCCTCCCCTTCGGATATCGCCGACTTTGTCATCGATACCTCGCCCGAAGCCTACGAAAAAGTCGTGGACCGGCTGCTCGAGAGCCCGCAATACGGGGAGCGTTGGGGACAACGTTGGCTTGATGTCGTTCGCTATGCCGAGACAGAAGGGTTCGAATACGATCGCACCATGCACGGCTCATGGCGCTTCCGCGACTACGTGATCAAGTCGTTCAACGAAGACAAGCCTTTCGATCAGTTCATTCGTGAGCAGGTAGCCGGCGACGAGATCGGGCCCGACAATCGGGACATGCAAATCGCGGCCGGCTTCCATCGTCTCGGTGCGGTTCGGCGCAACGCCGGGAACCAGGAAGTGGCGAGCAGCCGCAACGAAGTTCTCACCGAGCGTACCGACATCATCGGATCGGCTTTCCTTGGTCTGACCGTAGGCTGCGCCCGCTGCCACGATCACATGTTCGACCCGATTCGGCAGAAGGACTACTACCGCTTGCAGGCCTTCCTTGCGGGAACGCAGGAGCATCAGATCGTCGTCGCACCGCAAGAAGAGCAGGACTACGTCAATGCTACGACCGAGGAGCTCGAGAAGAAGATCAAGGAGTTGAGGGGAGCGACCAAGGGTCTGGAGGGGGACGAGAAGAAAGAGGCGCAGAAAAAGATCCAAGCCCAAATCAAAGAGCTGGAGGCGCGGATCCCCGAGCCATTACCGGCGATCGCGAGCATCAAGAACGACGCGGAAAAGCGGACTCCCATTCACGTGCTCAACCGTGGGGACCACGAGCATAAAGGGGAAAAGGTCGGCATGCGGCCCCTCGGCGTTTTGCTGCCCGACGGTGCGCCCGAGCTTCCGGTCGATACTCTGAATCCGAGAACCCACCTTGCCAAATGGCTGACCAACCCGGACCATCCGCTGACAGCGCGTGTCGCCGTCAACCGCATGTGGGCCTTTCACTTCGGAAACGGGATTGTCAACACACCGAACGATTTCGGGTTTATGGGAGACCGTCCCAGTCATCCCGAGCTTCTCGATCATCTGGCTAACGAATTTGTCGCCGGTGGGTGGCGCATGAAGCCTATACACCGCATGATGGTGCTCAGCAGCACATACCGGCAGTCGTCTGTGTCGCCCGACGGCGCACGAGCCGGCGACGCCGACCCGGAGAATCGTTTGCTCTGGAAGTTCAACCGGCGCCGGCTGGAAGCGGAAGAGATTCGCGATACGATGCTGGCCGTGTCCGGCAAGCTGAATCTCAAGCCGGGCGGCGAGAGCGTTATGATTCCCGTCGAGCAAGAACTGATTGACTCGCTCTACAAACCACATCAGTGGCAGGTCGCCGCCGACCCCAGCGACCACTACCGCCGCTCGGTCTACTTGATTGCGAAGCGCAACCTCCGGCTGCCGTTCATGGAGGTGTTCGATCAGCCGGCGCTGCTAACGGCTTGCGCGCGCAGGGAGTCAAGCACGCATGCTCCACAGGCGTTGGAGTTGCTCAATGGCCGAACCTCAAACGAACTCGCGGAAGCGTTCGCCAAGCGGCTGCGGCGCGAAGTCGGGACGAGTCCCGAACAGCAAGCCGAGCGGGCGTACCTACTTGCTGTCGGACGGTTACCAACCCAGGAAGAGAAGCGGCTGGCGGTCGATTTCATCGAGAAGCAGCCTGCGCGCGAATTCGCGCTCGCGATGTTTAACCTCAACGCTTTCCTCCACGTGAACTGACATGCCGGAACACGTTCGTTTCACCCGTAACCGGAGAGAATTCATCCGCGATGGTTTTTGCGGCTTCGGTACCTTGGCCATGGCCTCGATGTTGCAGCGCGAGCGCGCGCGAGGGGCCTCGCTCAACTCGCTCGCTCCCAAACCGCCGCACCACGAGGCCAAGGCCAAGGCGGTGATCTTTCTCTTCATGGCGGGCGGCCCGAGTCAAGTCGAAACCTTCGACCCGAAACCGCTACTGAACGAATTGGATGGCCAGCCGCGTCCCAAAGAGTTCGGAGAAGCGAAGTACCAGTTCGTCAAAGAAGACGCCAAGCTGCTCGGAACCCAGCGCACGTTCAAGAAATACGGCCAAGCGGGGATCGAGGTATCGGACCTGTTCCCGCAGATGGCCGAGTGCGTTGACGACATGGCCGTGCTCCGAAGCTGCCACGGCAATATGGTCGTCCACTCGGCGGCGCAGTACGAGCTATTTACGGGACGAATTGTACCCGGCTTCCCGAGCATGGGCTCGTGGACAGTTTACGGACTCGGCTCCGAGGCTGAGTCGTTGCCCTCCTACGTAGTGATGCCTGATCCGGACGGCGCTTTGGAAGCCGGCCAGCCGATGTACATGAATGGCTTTCTTCCGGCCGTCTATCAGCCGACCATGTTTCGTCCGGGCGACCGGCCGGTACTCAATCTGGGCCTTCCCGAGGACGTATCGCTCGAGGACCGCCGAAAAACTCTCGATCTGATTCGCAACCTCAACGAAGCGACGCTGGCTGAAGATGACGACGAATACGGCGCGCGCATTAAGGCCTACGACTTGGCTTTCAAGATGCAGATGGAGGCGCCGGATGTTCTCGATCTGAGCAACGAGCCCCAAGAATCGCTCGACCTCTACGGAGTTGGCGTCGAGCCCACGAACGACTACGGACGCCGTTGCTTGATGGCCCGCCGGTTGGTCGAAGAAGGTGTGCGATTTGTGTGCGTAGTCTCCGGCGGCGGTCCCGGCAATCTCCAGTGGGACGCGCATAGCGACATCGAAGAAAACCACCTCCGCATGGCGTCTGAAACCGACAAGCCGGTCGCGGGCCTTTTGAAGGACCTTAAACGCCGCGGTCTGCTCGACGAGACGCTGGTGGTCTGGGGCGGCGAATTCGGGCGCTCACCCGAAGCGCAGAGCGACAAGGGGCGCGACCATCACAACCTGGGGTTCTCAATGTGGATGGCCGGCGGCGGGATTAAGGGCGGGCAGGCCGTTGGCGCCACTGATGACATCGGTCTCCGCGCGATCGAGAAACCGTATCACTTCCGCGACATTCACACCACGATGCTCCACCAACTCGGACTCAACCAGAACGATCTGAGCTACCTCCACATGGGCCGTAAAGAACGCCTGACGCAGGTGCATGGACGCGTGATTCCCGAGATTGTTTAGAGAAGGGCGGCAACGAAAGCGGCTTAGCTTAGTTGGACTTCGCCTTTGGGTGTACGAAGCGTCGCGACGAGGCGCGCTTGTTGCAACGGTTTGACCGTTGTTCGAACGCCGAGCTTCCCCAGTAGATCTTCTACCGCCTCCGTGTCCGGATGTTGGATTTCCAGCGTCTGAAGTTCACATCCCGCCGGCGAGTCCTCCGACGGATGCACCGAGTCAGTAGCCCATTCGATGAAGAATGGAATCGGCTGTATCTCCCCTCGCCCCAGCTCATTTACCACACCGAGCGTCTTCCACTTCAGCAATTTACCGTCGGGACGCGCCCGCGAGCCGTCGTTGGGCCCCGCGAGGCGGCAACCCTCCTGACGGGCCCGTGCCGCGACGGCCTCGACATCTCCTGTCGCGGCCGCCCACGTGATCAAGCGGGGCTCGATCAGCAAGCGGACATCGTGTTGTGACCGGTAGTTGGTCTGGGCGGGGTCGGGCGCAATGATTTCGAGATACCGCCGACCGCCCAGAGAGAGCAATGCATTCCGTGTTCCGGCCCCCGGATGGCTTCCCCCGACGATAGCCCGCACGCCCGTCTTCTCCTCCACCCATTCAATCCCCTGATCGAGGTCCGCGACGCCGAGAAGTAGATGATCCATGGCGCTTTCTATCGGCCGCCGCGGCCCCACCCCCGGCTGGCTGCAGAAGAACAATGCACCCGTTGCTCCGAAAAGTTGGAGCAGCAAAGTGCGTCGCGTCGGCGGGTATGCCATCGGGGCTCCGCTAGAATAACATCGCCTCAAGGAAAGCCAGCTTTCTGATAGCCGACACGGGAGGGAAGCGCTTTTTGCGCTGGATCGGAAGATGGTCCGGCCTCAAGCTGCTATGCTCGGCCATATGAGCGTAACATGCACTGCATCCGAAAGCGGATTCATTCTTCGAGGGATCGAGGGGTACCCTAACGACGTCATCGTGGAGTGGGCAAATCCGGGCTGGAGCGCCAGGCCTGACGCGGAGGCGGATCCGGCAACCCGCGACAGCGCTCTGACGCGAACGCGGGCGGTCGAGCGGCTGCTGAGACACTTGTTGGTCAACGAAGCTCAGTTGGCGGCCGTCATGGTCGAGGTTGACCTGGCCCTCGACGCCTGTCCCGAAAAATAGGTCACATACTTTCCCCCTCCCGGTTACAACTGCGAAGTTATCCCGTGCCTTAGAAAAGCTGATACAGCCCCCACCGATTCCCTGCATGGATCTACCGCTTGTTAGATGCCTGTTGTTGTTGGCCGTGGTCGCGCAGGCGGCACTTCCCCAGGGGCTTCAACCGACGGAATTCGCCCGCAGCAGCGAATTCTCCGAAGGCCCCGTCTTCGACTACCAAGGCAATCTGTTCTTTACGCACGGTAAGTTCGTCAGCCGCGTTACTCCTCAAGATGAGCGATCCATCTGGTTGGAAACAACGGGCGCTAACGGTCACAAAGTGCGGCCCGATGGAACCCACCTGCTGTGCGTTCCGGGAGAGCCCGCGGTACTGCATCTCGACGCGGAGGGGCGCGTTCTCCGGAAGGTGACGTCGGGCGGCCGTGGGGAACCGTTGCGCGCGCCGAACGATCTCACGCTGGACCGCAAAGCGGGCTTCTACTTTAGCGATCCGGGAGGCTCGCGAGAGGCTCCCGTTGGAACTGTCCACTACGTCGATAGCGAATGGAAAACGCATCTTGTCGCCGGCGGCATGCGGGTGCCGAACGGCCTCGTGCTCAACCCTGACGGCACCCTCCTCTACGTTTCCGAGACCGTTCCGAATCGCATCGTCAAGTTCCCCGTGCTTCCCAGCGGGAAGCTCGCGCCGATGGAGTTCTTCGCGGACCTCCCTTCCCGTGAAGGCCACCAAGCCGAGCCCGACGGCTTGGCGGTCGATACCCGAGGCAACCTGTATGTGGCGCACCTGGGTATGACAGCCGTCCAGGTGCTGAGCCCGGGGGGAAAGTTGATTCGTACTCTTCCCGCCGGTAACTACGACGCCAGCAACTTCGTTTTTGGCGGACCCACGCTCGACACGCTACACGTGTCGGGCAGCATCGGGCATCGCTCGCGAGCCGCGGGCCGCGTGTATCGTCTGAAGCTGCCCGGCGTGAGAGGGATTTCGTCGCTGCTGCCCAGACCGTAGATCCGAGCCGCCCTATTTGCCGGTCTGTGATAGCCTAGCCTGCATATCTCGCCAGTTGGTGAGATGGGTGGGCTCGCGGCCGGAGGATGCATTCGATGCGAACGTTCTGTCTCTGTCTTCTCTTGACACTCTTCGTGACGTCGGGTCCAGTACGAGCGGACGGCATTCCAGCGGGCTTCACGTCTATCTTTAACCACTCCAATATCGCGGGATGGCACGTCAGCATGACGAACCACCATGGCAGCACGACCGAATGGCGCGTGATCGACGGAGCGTTGACATCGCGGCAAAAACCCGCGGGCAACGGCGGCATCCTGCTCACTGACGATCGCTACACGGACTTTGAGCTTTATCTAGAAATCAAACCCGACTATGGATGCGACGGCGGGCTCTTCCTACGCTCTAACTCCAACGGCCAGGCCTATCAAGTGATGCTCGATTACCTGGAGGGCGGAAGCGTTGGGGGCGTCTATGGTGAGCGGCTGGAAGGGGTCGAGACGATGGAACCAAAGGGCTGGAAAGACGCTTGGCGCAAAGATGACTGGAATGAACTCCGCGTGCGCATGGAAGGCGAGGCGCCGCGAATCACAGTCTGGCTGAACGGGAATAAGATCACCGAGTTTCAGGACACCGCCAACCACGCCGCCGGCGGTGCCATCGACGGCATGATCGGTCTGCAGGTCCACGGCGGCGACCGTTGGGTGGAGGGTGGGTTCCACCGCCACCGCAACATCGCGGTGAAACGGTTGAATTAAACTCCGGTACGGCGACCCTGTGAGAGGAAGCGTCTTGCGAAAAATTCCTATTCGGCTTCAAACAACCCGAACGTCACTACATCCGTTTCATTCGCGATAGTCACGTACTGCTTGCCGTCAACGGCCCACGTCATCGGTGAGGAATAAATCATGTGGCCCATGTTGAAGTGCCACAGGTCTTCTCCGGTCTTCGCATCGAGCGCGACGAGATTGCCGTCGTCGTCCCCGGCGAAGATCAAACCGCCGGCCGTCGCTACCGTGCCCGCCCAGGCTCGCCCCGGACCCGGCATCGGGTGCTCCCACTTGATGTCCGCCGTCTCGGGATCAATGGCGCGCAAATAGAACTCGCCCGGCTCGGCGGGGATCTGTGCCCCACCGGTTCCTCGAAAGCCGCTATCGGGCACCGGCTCTTTCGAGGAAGAGTAGTAAATGTCGCACTGCTCGAGGGTCACGATGTAGATCAACCCGGTTTCGGCGACATAGCTGGGTGACATCCAATTCGCGGCTCCTCGCACCGCCGGACAGACCTTCACACCCGCCGCCGTCGGCGTCATATTCGGGCGCACCATCGGACGGCCGGTCTCGTCGAGACCATCCGCCCAATTCAGTCGTTCGACGAACGGCTCGCCCAGTAGATATTCACCCGTCTCGCGGTCGAGGACATAGAAGAAGCCGTTGCGGTTCGCCTGCAGCATCACCTTGCGCATCTTGCCGCGAAACTTCATGTCGACAAGCACCGGCGTTTCATTGGCATCCCAATCCCAAACGTCGTGAGGGGTGAATTGGAAATACCATTTCATCTCGCCCGTGTCGGCGTCGAGCGCCAGCACACTGTCGGAATAGAGGTTGTCGCCCTCGCGCCGGCCGCCGTAGAAATCAGGCCACGGGTTGCCCGTCGGCCAATAGATCAGATTCAACTCCGGGTCGAACGAGCCCGTCGTCCAGGTGGGAGCACCGCCCCACTTCGCAGGGAAGCCGCCCCACGTTTCGTAGCCGGGTTCGCCCTTCTCGGGCACAGTCCACGTCCGCCAAAGCTCCTCACCGGTACCCGCGTCGATCGACGCCACAAAACCCCTCTGCCCCGAACCGCCGCCGCCGACTCCAACCATGACCTGGTTCTTGAGCGCCATCGGTGCAACGGAGGAGTGGTAGCCCTCGTCCGTGTCGGCGAATTCCATGTCCCAGATCAGCAAACCCGTCACGCGATGCAAAGCTACCAGGTGACAATCGCTGGTCACCAGATAGATGCGATCCCCAAGGATGGCCACTCCACGATTCGCACGGCTGCGCTTCACATTCTCGGCGGCATAACCCCACAGCCTGCGGCCCGTGCGGGCGTCAAGCGCATGCACCTCATTCGTGTTCGTGACGTACATGATGCCGTCGTAGACAATCGGCGTCGTTTCGAGCCGGCGCGCGCCCCGAAAGTAGTAAACCCATTTCGGGACCACCGATTTCACGTTGCCGGTCGTGATCTGGTCAAGCGGACTAAAGCGCTGCGACGCGTAGTCGCCGGCATAGGTGAGCCAGTTCTCGGTGGGGCCCTTGAGAATGTCTTCGTACGTCACCTGGCCTGCCGCCGGCAACAGGCAAAGAAGCATCAGAATCAGCAACTTCATCTTCACTCCCACTCTCGCAGGGTCTGCCGGCTCAAGAACGCCAGCAGGTCCCCCAGCTCCTTCTCGGACAGCCGCTCTCCGTAATCCGCGGGCATCAGCGAATCCTCTCGGAAATCGATCCGCTTCAGCTCTTTCTTCCGCAGGAAGTGCAGACGGCCGGTGCGGTCGAGGATTCTGAGCGTGTAATTGTTTTCGAACTTCGCGACCCCGCTCACGTTCTTCCCGTCGGGAAGCGTGACTTCGACGGCTCGGAATCCGTCCGCTACGGCCTCGCTCGGCTTGGCGATCGCCGCGGTGAGTTGGTCGGCCCTCCGCAAAGTTGCGATATCGGTCAGGTCGGGTCCGAGGACGCCGCCCTGCCCGCGGATGGAATGGCAGTTGGAGCAGCCGCCGCGTCCCCAGAAAATATCACTGCCGACCTGAACGTCGCCTGGCATGGGGCTCGCGGCAACCGGTGCAGTCAGACTGCGGGTGAAGGCGACAAGCTGCCAGATTTTCTCTTTAGGCAGTGGAAGGCCGGGCATGTCGGTCCCGGGCACGCCGTTCTTGACGGAATCGTAGAGTTGCTGGTCCGACGCCCGCCGGACTTCGCGGCCTCGTACCAAGCTCGGACCGTGGCCGCCTTCGCCGTTCGGTCCATGGCACGGGCTGCACTTCTCGACGAACAGCGGCCGCCCGGCAGCGGCAGCTTTGGGATCGTGAGCGAGCGGGTTGCGGCTCTGGCGATTCTGGCCTGCCGCCAGCCCCAGCAGGAGCACCGCGATGAGTAAAGAACGAGCGACCGCAAACGACATGAGACCGTAACTACGATAGCACCGCAGGGGTGGGCTTCAGACCCTCAAGGCACAGTGGGTGGAGCGGGCCTCGCCGCCGGATCGAGGAACATGAGCTCCGTTTCTTTGTTCAACAGAACCCACAACCCGTAGACGCCGATCGCGGTCCCAACGGGCATACTCAACAGGTTCATGGCCGACAGGACAATCGCCAGGATGCGCGCCCAAGGCTTGTAGTTCAAAAGCCCATAGCCCGCTACGATCCCGGGAAGCGACAAGACAGCGATCAAGACCAGGAGGAACGTTCCTATGACCGCAATGACCGGCAGGGCCAACAACGCTTCGGGCTCCTCTTGTGCCGCCACTCCGGCCACTCCCAACGCCCCCAGGCCAAAGATGACAAAGAACATGAGCGCGATACAGATACCCAGGAGACCGAACACGATGTGAATGATGCCGAGAATCTTGACGTGACTTTCCATCGAGTTGCCTGTGTGAGAGGGCCGTGGCTACGCTAGCGGCGGAAAGGCCTGCAAGGAGTAGCTTAGCAATCGCCGGTTGACATCCGCCGTCATTACTAACACAATGTATAAGTAATTGTGCTGGGTGAATTCGAATACTTGCTCCTCTCGGCTGCGGCCCGCCTCGGTGACAACGCCTACGGTGTCTCGATCCGGCGCGAGATCGAGCAAGTCACTGGACGCCGCTGCTCAACGGGAGCTCTCTACACGACGCTCGACCGTCTCGAATCGAAAGGTTTAGTCAGGACCTGGATGGGCGACGCCACTCCGCAACGGGGCGGCCGGCCGAAACGGATGGTCCAGGTAACAGCGAACGGCAACCGCGAAGCCGCCTCCTTCTACAAAACCGTCATGCGGGCAAGTCGTGGCGTTTCCTGGGAAGCAACCCGCGCCGGAGGCGAGCTATGAAGCAAGTCTGCTGGTGGCTCGTGGATAAGCTCTCGCGAACACTGGAGCCCGACGACCGCAACGCCGTACGCGGCGACTTCGCCGAATCGAAATTGACCGGCGGACAGGCGCTGCGCGATCTGCTAGGCCTGATCGCAAGGCGACAGGCGGCGTTGTGGAAGGACTGGCAACCCTGGCTGGCTCTAATTGCGATCGCCGTGCCAATTGCTGTGATCCTTAGACAGTTGTCATATTCGCTCCACGGCTCACTCCTGAACTACTTGGCGATACCGTGGCAGTTCGGCGTGCGCTATCGAACGGGCCTCACCCTTGCCGAGGACATCACGGTCTTCGTCAGCCTGGCCGCGGCGTTGGTTGCCTGCTCTTGGATGAGCGGCTTTGCTCTGGGATCGTTGTCAAGACGTACGGTTTGGGTGCAAGGCGCGCTGTTCGGCCTAATCGGAACATTTCCTATTTGGATGCTCCTAGTTCTGTGACCGCCTGAAGAGTTTACAAACAAACATGTTTGGGTGGAAATGTTTTGGGGCATACTTGAGGCATGGGTCGCCCCGCTCTGCGTGTGAAGGTTTCCAAGAGGGATCAAACGGCGTTGAAGAAACTTCTTACTGGCGGAGTCGAACAGGTTCGCGTGACGCTACGAGCAGTGGCGTTGCAAAGGCTCGGAGAAGGAATGAGCGCGCCACTGATTGCCGCTGTGCTGCCACTGACGCGGCAATCGGTTCGTAATCTCGCGCGGCGCTATCAGCAAGGCGGCCTCGAGCGCGCACTCTACGACAAGCAGCGGCCGGGCGCGGCCAGTTTGCTTTCGGCACAACAACGTCAGCGCATCATCGCAATGGTTTGCAGCGACCCGCCCAAGGGCCGCGCCCGCTGGACGGTGCGACTGGTCGCCGAAGAAGCTGTCAAGCGACGACTGGTCCCGCGGGCGGGCCGAGAAACGATTCGTGTTTTGCTCCTCAGCCACGACCTCAAGCCGTGGCGGGAAAAAAATGTGGTGCGTGGCGGAGCTCAATGAAGCCTACATCGCCTGCATGGAAGACGTGCTCGAAACTTACGAACGGCCCTACGATCCGACGCAGCCGATGATTTGTTTCGACGAGAAGCCGGTCACGCTGCATGCCGACGTTCGTGCGCCGACGCCGGCCGAGCCGGGCCGCGAGTCTCGTCGGGACAGCGAGTATGAACGCCGCGGGACGGCGAATGTCTTTTGCGCGGTCGAGCCCAAAGCCGGTCGCCATTTCACGTTCGTGACGCCGGACCGTTCGGGCGTTGAGTTCGCCAAGGCGCTGTTTGAGGTGGCGCTCGCCTATCCCGAGGCCGAGACGATTCACTTGGTGATGGACAATCTCTCGACGCACAGCCGCAAGTCGCTGACCGATCTCTGCGGCGAGGAGTTCGGCGGTGAGATTTGGGACTGCTTCACGCCGCACTACACGCCGAAGCACGGCAGTTGGCTGAACCAGGCGGAGATCGAGATTGGTCTGTTCTCGAGGCAATGTTTGGGCAAGCGACGCATCCCGGACCTGGCAACACTGCGACGCGAGGCGGCTGCCTGGAACCGCCGAGTCAACCGTGAGCGGGTGAAGATCGACTGGCGCTTCGACCGCAAAACCGCACGCCGCAAGTTCGGCTATGAAAGACCAAGTATCACGCGGTCAGAGAACTAGGACGGCATCCGTGGGTGGGATTTCTGTTGCTCGTATGGCATGCAGCTTTCTTGCTGGTCCCCGCGATCTGGGGCGCTCGCTGGGCCGTCCGGCGAGGCGCCTTCGGAATGGGCCAGACCGTCTTGCTGGCGGTAACAGTCTTGTCCCTAACTGCACTGGCGACCTGGACCGGAACTTGGCATCAGGCCGCGCTCGAAGCCTGGAGCGAAGGGGCGTACCAGGG
This sequence comes from Bryobacterales bacterium, assembly GCA_965206655.1. Lineage (GTDB taxonomy): Bacteria > Acidobacteriota > Terriglobia > Bryobacterales > UBA6623 > JAPPLB01. The sequence continues at coordinate 522,588 of CBDBKC010000037.1, forward strand.
GAGGGGCATAGACTGGCCAACACGATTGCTTCGCCACTTGGTGTTGGTCTGGCCGGCTCTGTACCTCGTCGTGGCCGCAATCTCTCGGCGTAGACGAGACAAGATGTCAACACCGGTTTGATAAAGGAGGCTCCCTACGGCACGGCGAGCCATCCTCGCCACCCTTCCTCGGCTGCCCACGCCGTTGTCGAAGGAGTCAGTCTCATGCGAATACAGACCTCATCTTTCATGGCGATTGCGGTGCTGATCGGGTCCTCGGCCTGCGCCATAGGCCAAATTTCCGAGCAAGACTACCCGCAGTGGCGCGGGCGCAATCGCGACGGCTCGGCAAGTGCCTTCACCGAGCCCAAATCGTGGCCCGAAACCCTGACGCATAGATGGAAGGTCGATGTTGGAGAGGGTTACGCGACGCCCCTCGTGATTCGGAACACCGTCTACTCATTCACGCGACGCGGGGACGACGAGGTCATGGCGGCGCTCGACGCCGGCACTGGTGAAGAGCTATGGCACACGAGCTATGAAGCGCCCTACACGCCCGGCCGGCCCGCGGCTGCTCATGGCGCGGGCCCGAAGGCGACACCGGTGTTCTACGATGGCAAGCTCTTCACGCTCGGCGTCAGCGGCATCGTGGCCGCCTTCGATGCCTCCAGCGGAGAACTGCTGTGGCGCACGCCCGCTCCATCAGAACCTCCCTTTTTTAACGCCGCTTCGTCGCCAGTCGCCGAGCAAGGTGTCGTCATTGCCCACCCCGGCAACTACGGCCCGCTGACCGCCTTCGATGCCGACACAGGTGATGTCAAATGGACCGCCGGCGAAAGCGGTTTCTTTGCTTCACCCCTCATCGCCGATCTCGCGGGCACTCGCCAGGTTGTCACCGTGACGGGGAAGAGTGTCATCGGCGTGTCGATAACCGACGGCGGAGTCCTGTGGCAGCATCCGTGGCCCGGAGGCAACGGTGGAACGATGCCGGTCCTGAATGGCGAAACCGTAATCGTCAGCGGTCATCAACAGGGCGTGACTGCTTTCCAACCGGCCAAGCGCGATGGCGAGTGGAAGACCAAGACCCTTTGGGAAACAAAAGACGTCTCGATGTACATCAGCAACCCCGTCGTCATAGCCGACACTCTATTCGGCTTGTCGTATCTCGCGAGCGGCCAATTCTTCGCGCTCGACGCGGCGACCGGAAAAACCTTGTGGCTCGGCGAGCCACGCGAAGCGAAGAACACCGCCGTCGTAAAGGCCGGCGACCTTCTCTTTCTTCTGAACGACGACGCGGAACTGATCGTAGCGAGAAGCAGCCGAAACGGATTCGAACCGCTAAGACGGTACACCGTCGCCGACAGCGCCACCTGGGCTCAGCCGGCGATATCAGGCAATCGAGTGTTCGTCAAGGACGTCACCTCACTGATGCTCTGGACACTGGACGGAACGACCACAGAGCCGGGCCTGCGCTAGCCTCAATACTCTTCACTTAAGAACCCTCACGCAGGCCGCAAAGTCGATGCGGAGGCGCGGCAACGCGCCGCGTGGTCGCAGCTTGTAGCCACTCATTTTGCGCTTAACCCCGCGCGGACGCTGCATGCCGCGGCTCGACCGCACGCGCTCCTGCAGCAGCTCCGCCAAAACCCCCTTATGAAACTTGCGTTTGTCCTGAGGGGGGAATCGCGACCGCTTGGGCCATCTTGCGTCGCACCACCCGCACCGCGTGCAGGTAGGAGAGGCGATCCGGATCTTCGTCGGCCTCCAAGGCGGCTTCGTGCAGCAGCCCGCGGATCGCGAAATGCGCCATCAGTAAGCCGTAAAATTCCTGGCGCACCAACTCCGGCGTCTTGCTGCGCAACACCATGCGCGCCCCGCGCAAATGCGTCTTGAGCTCGTCAAGCGCGCTTTCGATCTCCCAGCGTTCGCAGTACAGCGCCGCCAGTTCCACAGCCGGCGCTTGGGAGGGATCGAGGATCGTCGTCACCAGTCGATAGAAGGGCTCGGCATGCTCGACGCCTTCGAGACGATACTCGATCACGCGCACCGGCAGCGGGTTGCGGCGCTTGCGCCAGTCGCCTTCCGAAGCGTAGATCGCGCTGCGGTAGGAGCCGTCCGCAAAGCGCTCGAGCACTTCCAAGCGCAGATGCTTCTTAGCCCGCCACAGCAGTTGCGCGCCCGTCTGGCGTGCTTGCCGCCACAGCTGGTAGCCGAGGAAGTTGCGGTCGGCTAAGCACAACATATCCTTCTCGAGTGCCGGCAACACCTGTTTGGCGAGCGTGATCTCACCCCTCGCGCAGGGACCCATGCGGCTGGCGAACAGTACATGGGTGCCGTTTTCCAGCAACGAGACAAAGCGCAGCTGAGGAAACGCGCTCGCTCCCCGCGACGCACCCGGATAGCCGAACGCCGTGCGGTTGGCGGCCTGATCGGCCACATCGAGCGTCGAGCCGTCGAGCGAAACCAAGCGCCATTCCCGATAGAACGATCCGCGCGTCTTTTTCGTCGCCAACGGTCGTATCAACTCATCATGCAGCCGCTCGACCGGCTCCACCCCCAATCGCGAACGGGCTTGCGAGATCCCCGAATCGCCCGCCACCTTGAGGGGCGTCGCAGGGTCCTGCAGCCACTGTAGTCCTTCCAGCAGACAACGCAGCACCTCGCGGTAGGACGACTGCATGAACAGCGCCAGAGCGATGACGTAGTAGACCATCACATGCGCTGGCAAGTCCCGTTGTCGCCGCGAGGCCCGCCCGCGGTCCCGCAACACACGATCGATCTTGTGACGCGGGAACCAGCGCGTGATCACTCCCAGGCTGATGTAGTCGGTAATACGGCTGCCTGCCGGCAGCGCTGCTCTCGTTCGTGCCATCTGTGGCCTCCTGTGCTCTAAAAACAGAATGCCACAAGAATGTTCTGAAGTGAAGAGTATTGACGCTAGGCCCTATCCCGCGAGAACCACGCCTCTCACGCAACGCACAGAAGGTTCGCGAGACCTTCCTGAACTTTCGCGGGCACCCGAAAGAGTTCAATCGCTACGATCTTCAAAACATCATCGTGCGGGATGTAAGGGCGGGCCGGAAGATTTCTCTGGGAACAGCGAAGCCCTCCGGCAAGGGCCCGGTGCGAGTTGTGGTCTGGGTTCATTCGAAACGATGGAACCCCAAAGAGGTTTACAGCCTGCATCTGGTTCAGACCCAAGGGAAACAGACGGAAGGAGGATATACGATCCAGATCGCGGCCCGTGGTGAGCAGCGCCTAAGCTTGGGTTCCTAGGCCCGGACTCACGCGGCGGCCGGTCCCGTTCTTCGCCCGACCACTAAGCCGACAACGACGGTAACAACGCAGCCGACGAGGTTGAACCAGAGAAAAGAGATGTCGGTCGCCCAGGCGGTCCAAGCGACCGCCGCCAGTCCGGCGAGCATACCTGTGAAGGCGCCGCGCCCCGAGACGCTCCATGGTGCGAACGCGAGTACAAATACGCCGAGCATCGAGCCGTAGAACAGTGAGCCGACAATGTTCACCGCTTCGATCAGAGACCCGAGTTGGCCGCCAAAGCTCGCGAAGACGGTTGCATAGACTCCCCAAAACGCCGTCGAGACCTTAGCGACCCGCGTATAATGCGCGTCCGCGCGATTCGGCCTCATGTACCGGCGGTAGTGATCGATCACGGTCACCGTTGCCAGGGAATTCAGTTCCGCCGAAATCGTCGACATTGCGGCAGCGAATACGGCGGCGATGACGAGACCGATCAATCCCGCCGGCAGGTAGCCGAGCACGAAATTCAGGAAGATGTAGTTCGTGTCGTTGTATGTCGCACCGTCGTTCTTCTTTTCAACGTACGCAATCGCGTCTTTTCGAACGATGCTCAGTTCCGCGTTGGCGCGAACGAAGTCTCGTTCCGCTGCGGCGCTTCGCCCGTTCGTTACTCGCCTCGCCGCTTCGCTACGCTCCGACCAAGCGGTTCGATATCGATCTTCGATTGCGGCATAGTCGCCGTCGTGATGTGCTTCAACTTGCGCTCTCTCTACCGGGTTGAATAGCAGCGGCGGTTCAACGAATACGAAGAAGGCAAACACGAGCGCGCCGGTGAGCAAGATTACGAACTGCAACGGCACTTTGACGACGGCGTTGAATAGCAAACTGATCCGCATGTGGAGGATCGATTTGCCGGTTAGGTAGCGCTGCACCTGGGATTGATCCGTTCCAAAGTAAGAAAGCGCCAGGAACGAGCCGCCGATCAGCCCCGACCAAAGGTTGTAGCGGTTCTGCCAATCGAAATCGAGATCAACCGCCTGCATCTTGCCCGAGATACCGGCCAGATGAATCGCATCGAGAAACGAGACGCCCGACGGCAGTCCCCACACCGCCGCGAGGAACGCGGCGACGATCCCGGCGAACATCACCATCATCTGCTGCGCGTCGGTCCACATCACGGCTTTGATGCCGCCGATTACGGTGTAAACGATGACCAAAACGCCCATCGTCGCGATCGTCACAGGTTCCGGCCAACCCATAATCACCGACAGCACGACGGAAGGAGCATATAGCGCGATCCCCACACCCAATCCTCTCTGGATCAAGAAGATCAGGCTAGCCAGCGTGCGGGTCTTCGAGTCGAACTTCGTCTCGAGATACTCGTAGGCCGTGTACACATTCGCGCGGAAGAATCGCGGAACAACGATCGCGGAGATGATGACCATCGCGATGGGAAGCCCAAAGTAAAACTGCACGAAGCGCAGCCCGTCGACGTAGCCTTGCCCGGTCGTGCCGATGAAGGTAATCGCGCTGGCCTGTGTGGCCATGATCGAGAGGCCGATCACCCACCAGCGCATCGTCCGACCAGCCAGCAGGTACGATTCGACGGTCTTGCTGCCGCGGGCGCGGTAGAGCCCGTAGCCGATGATGCCCGCCAGAGAGGCGATCAGTACGACCCAATCAACCGGTCTCATACAGGCTGGTCAAAGCGCACCGTAAATAGGTAGAAGACGAGGATCCAAAAAGCCAAGTGTAGAAGCACGGCCGTATATACCCGCCGCCAGGAACCCAGCAACGGCGGCGGTTCGTCGTCGGGCGGACTGTCTACGGGGCGCACTGCACCAAGCTCTTTAGGTACTTGACGATGCGCGGCATCGCCTGATCGATCGGATCGCCGCCATGAGAGTTGGGCTCGTAGACGATGTCGATGATCCCGCCGTAGTGAACGCCCCGCAGAATATCAAACACCTTCGGATAGTCGATGTAGGGCTCCGACCCATCCGCTCCCGGGTTGTAGAACTTCGTGCGCACATGACGCGCGAGCGGCGCGCACATGCGGATGCTCTCCATAAAGTCGGTACCCTTCAAGGCCTCAGGCACCGGACCGCTGGCGCCCCGCGAGCCCGCGAACTGCCCCGTGTCGAGCAAGATCGTGAAGTTCCGGTGGTTGACGTCGCGGATGAAGCGTAGCATCTCCTCGCCGGTGCGAGCCAGAGCACCATGGTTGTGATTCTGCAGACCCACCGTCATGCCTTGTTCCGCCGCTTCCTCACAGACCTTGCGAAGGCTTGCCGTCGCCCGCTTGAAGGCATCCTCGCGATCGGCTTCTTCTTTCGGCGAGCCGGCAAAGACACGAAGAATCGGCGCGCCGAGGAACATCCCGACCTCAATCGCCTGGTACGCTTTTTCGAGCTCAGCCCTCTCTCCATCACGCGGGTTGCCGAAGTTCGTCGAAACCGTAAACATCGACATCGATAAGCCGTTGTCGAGGTACGCCCGGCGCACTTGCTTCAAGTAGCCTGTCGACACCGACGCGAGATTCCTAACGTGAAGGCTCGCCGCTTCGAGGTCGTACTTGCGGCATTGCTTAAGAAAATCGAAAATCGTGAGCTTGCCGTCGGCGATTTGCCGCGAGTAGTTCAAAGAGTAGTCGCTGACTCGAATCATCGAAGCCTCCAGGCCCCGTTATGGGGTAGTGCCGTCATGGGGTCCAGAAGGTGTGAAAAAATCGGGACTGTCACAAGCGCGGACCGAATCAGTCACTGCTATGCAAGCACCTAGACCAAGCGCGGCTGACTGTCCCAGCATTTTTTCACACCTTCCCAACCCCGTCGCAGGGTCCATTCGTTGTACCGCAACCTCGGCCCGCGAGCAAGCCGAGCCACCAAGTCTATCAAGCTTTCGACAGCGCCTCCCGCAATCCCCGCGGTACGGAACCGTCGGCTTCCAGCCCTACTTCGTGGACGAGATTTCCGCCGAAACCTCCCGCCGCGTTCCTCAGTTGCTCACGGGGCTTTTGCTCGTTCAGCCGCCGAGCCCGCTCGGCCGTCTCCCCGCCCCGCGTCCCGGCATCACCACGCAACGACACGAAGTCTTCCTCGCCACTCGCGCCTTCCTCGAACGAGAGCAAAACCTGCGGCTGAGCCTCATGGATGATCTCGTAGGCGGTTGCCAAAGGGAACAGGTCCGGTCGGGCATGGTAGCCCATTACAGGTGTGAGGGCGATACCGGCAAGGGGTTCATAGCGATAGAGAATTTCCTTGAGTTGGAGGTGCGCGCACTTGATGTACTGGAGAAAATCCTCGTCCTTCTCGAATCGCCGCACAAAGCCCTCGTTGTTCGGCAGGTGCGCCTCGGCCCAGTCCAATTGGACAGACTCAGCCGGATAGAAGTATGGATGCCGCCAGTCAAGTCCGTACGCGTATTCGAGAAACAACCCGATTCCCGCCCGCCGGCACGCATCAGTCATCTCGCCGACGAGATCGCGGTTGGCCGGCGCGTTGAGGCTCGTGAACGACGTTTGATTCGTGCGAAACAAGCTGAACCCATCCCAAAGCCGCGCCGGGAAACGTACGTACTTCGCGCCGAGTTCTCGGGCAAACGCAACGAGCGCGTCCGCGTCGAAGCCCTCGGCCGTGAAACTCTCCTGCAGCTTGTCATAGTCCGTGGCGGAGATGCTCTTGTTGAAACGGACCCACGGATCAGGCGCTATCCGGCTAAAAACGCCGTACTGAAATGACACCCCGATGCCCGATTCCGCAAACCACTCAAGGCAAGCGTCGCGCGGGCTCCGGGAGTAGGTTGCCGCGTAGTCCGCCAGAAACGCGGGCGCTTGGTTGTCCGAGGTGGGTGGCCGGCCGCACCCAAGCGCCGTCGCCGCAAGAGCGAGAAACGTCCTGCGGCTGGTTTCGGGCCCCTTCGTCACTTCCGACAGCTTACTTGGTTTGCGGGGCTCATGGAGATCGACGCCCACAGGCAAAGCTGCTTCACCACGGTATGATGGCCGCATGTCGTCCGTTGCGGCTCATTACCCAGGATTTCCATTTTGGCCCTGGCACGGTGAAAGTATACACCCGCGCTGCCCCGAAGACCACGTCTTTCCGCGCTGAACCCTGCACATCACCTCCGGCGGCAGGCCCCAAAGCCCGTCCGTCCGCTCACAGACGTTGATGGAGCGGGCTGAACGGCACACCGGCCGACACTGCTCCCTGCGAAGCCTTTTCGGAGCTAAAAACTGTTGATCCTCGTCCAGGTAACGCTACCCGCTCGGCAGCGGCAGCGCCCAGATCCTGTGCAGCATGTCACCGAACAGCCGCCGGTTCAGATGCCCCTCGGCCAGCAGCAACCAGTAGTAGCGCGCGTGCTTGACCAGCCGGCCGCCGGTCTTCATCAGCCGCTGCTGCAAGCTCGTGAGCGACCAACTCTTGATCCTGTTCGGCAGTCCGAGCCGCCGCCACAAGTTGCCCAGGTTGTAGGCCAGCACGCTGAGTTGCAGTCGCACTTCGTTGGCCCGAAAGCGATGGCACGAAAGCCGCGTCCAGTGCGTGGCCTGTTTGCCTTCTTTAATCCATTGCTCGGCCGTGCCGCGCTTGTTGTAGAAGCGCACCACCGACCGGCTTGGCAAGCTCATGTTGGTCACGATAAATCCGACCCGCGGGAACAGCTCACCGAGATGATGCTCGACCTTGGCCACGATGCGTCGCGGCTTGGACCAACTCTCCGCCTGATAGCGGAAGCTCTTGTAGCGCACCAAGGGCTTGCGACCCGGCCTGCCCGGCGGGCGAAACAAGATGTCTTCGATCGCCAATTCCAAGCTCTTGTTGGCCGGAATGCGAATGGCGTACTGCACTCCGCGTTCCTCCGAAAACTCATAAATCTCCGGCTTGGCAAAGGCCGCATCGCCCCGGAAGGTGACCTGTTTGCCCACAGCCTGTTGGCGCTTGATCTCGGGCAGCAGCAACTCCTTCCAGTCCTCAGCGCTGTGCACGTTGCCTGGACGCAGCTTCGCCGCCAGGCAATCCCCATGCTGGTTGAACAACAACAGCGGGTGGTAGCAGACCGACTCGAAATGGCCGTTGTAGGCGCTGCCCTCTTGCTGGCCGTGGACAGGGCTTTCGGTCGAATCCATGTCGAGCACGACGCGCTCGGAGTCGTCTTGCGTCTCGGCTTGCGCCACCAGCTCGCGGTTCACAGCCATCAGCCCCAGCAAGTTCTCCTCGCTCGCCAGCATCTCCGTCTCGAAGCTCTGCAGTCGCGAGGTCAGTGCCCCGCCGCGATCCCAGTTCCTCTTCGAGCCGATCAAGCGAAACGTCGGGTCAGCCGACACTCGGACGGCGTCATTGAGGTCCTCGTAGCCTGCCAGCCGAGAGTAGACTGACTGCCGCAGCAGATCGGCCAGCGGGAACTTCTTGTTCAAGCCTTGCCGTGGGTCACTGAGGTGTTCGTCGATCAGCTTCCCGAGTCCGAGTCGCTCGTCCAGCTCGCGGACCAGGATCAGCCCGCCGTCGGAAGTGACACGCGATCCTTGGAAATCGACTTTCAATAAGCCGTTGAAGCTTAGCTGGAACGGTTTGTTTTCTTTTTCACCCATTGGGTGTTGATCTCCTCAGCGCCTTGAGTGCTTTCCAACCCGCATAAATAAAGGCGTCCGAGGCCACCCGATGGTTAGCAGAATCGAAACTAAAGTGGGAATCCGGGATTACAGCTCTTCCGGCCTTCTCGACGCGATTCTAGAAGCGCTGCAAGCGCAAGGTAAGAGCCTTGACGACCTAACCGCCGATGATCTGGCGGCGGTCGATGAGTTTCACATTCGTGGCCGGGAAGCGACGGTTGAGTTGGCCGAAATGGCCGCGGTCCAACAAGCCTGGAAGGTGCTCGATGTCGGGTCGGGGTTGGGCGGTTCCACGCGTTTTCTCGCGGGCCGGTTTGGTTGCCGCGTTGCGGGGGTCGACCTGACTCCGGATTATTGCGAAGCGGCCGAGGCGCTATCGAAACTCGTCGGCCTGGAGGAGCTAACTGAGTTTCATTGTCAGTCAGCGACGGAGATGCATTTCGAGGATGCCGCGTTTGACTTGGCTTGGACCCAGCATGTCCAGATGAACATCGCCGACAAGCAGGGACTCTACCGCGAGGTCGCGCGCCTTCTGAGGCCGGGCGGGCGGTTCGCATTCCACGACATTCTGGCCGGCCCAGGCGGGTCGGCGCACTTCCCGGTCCCTTGGGCGAGCGTGCCGGAGATGAGTTTCCTCATCGCGCCCGACGCGTTGCGGACTTTACTGGAGCAGAGCGGGTTTCGGATTCTGACCTGGAGAGACACGACAACAATCTCTCGCGAATGGTTCTTAGCGGGGCTCCAGCGCCTCCAAGAGACCGAGGCTCCGCGACTGGGACTGCACTTGCTTCTAGGAGACACAGCTCCTGACAAGATGGCGAACGTTGCCAGGAACCTGACCGAAGAGCGCATTACGGTTTATCAGGGTGTGCTGGAGAAGGTCTGAGAGGCCGCGGGAATCACCCGCGGCGGGGAATGTTGCTAGAATCCACTGGGCGGCACAGCGAGCGTGTTTCCTTGCTTAGCCCGAACTTGGCGGTTCTTTCTCGGAGGCGACGATGAATAGACGTTCCTTCATTCAAAGCAGTTTGGCTGGATTGGCTACGACCTCGTCGGCGGCCGCGAAGCCGAAGAAGTATCGAGTCGGAGTCATCGGGCACACCGGTCATGGCAATTATGGTCACGGACTCGATACCGTGTGGCAGGCATTTGACTTCGTCGAAGTGGCCGCGGTCGCCGATGCTGATGATGTCGGCCGGGCCAAAGGGTTGGAACGTACCGGCGCCCGTAAGGCCTACGCCGACTACCACGAGATGCTCGAAAAAGAGAAACTCGACATCGTCGCCGTCGGCCCACGCTGGCTCGATCAACGGGTGGAGATGATCACCGCCGCCGCCCAAGCCGGCTGTCATATCTTCTCAGAGAAGCCGTTCGCGAAAGATCTCGTGGATGCCGACAAGATGGTCGAGGCCATTGAGCGCGCGGGCGTGAAAGTTCAGATGGCCCACCAGATGCGCAAGTCTCCATTCGTGGAGCGGGTACGCGACATGGTCGAGGCCGGCGAGATTGGCACGATCCAGGAAGTGCGCGGTCGCGGCAAGGAAGACCGGCGCGCCGGCGGCGAAGATCTCGTCGTTCTCGGATCGCACATTTGCGACATGATGCGCTACTACCTCGGCGATCCGAAGTGGGTCTTCGCGCATGTGACACACGATGGCCGCGACGTCGGGGCGTCCGACGTCCGGCAGCCGAGTGAGCCGATCGGGCCGATCGCGGGAAATCAGATCGCGGCCATGTTCGCGTTCGACAACGGTGTCCATAGCTATTTTAGTTCGAAGGCCAGCGACAAGACCCACCCCTGGCGCTTTGGGACGACGATCTACGGAAACAAAGGCGTGATCTATTTTCCGAATGCGATCTATCCCAATGGACAGCCCTACATTCTGCGCTCACCCGGGTGGCTGCCGGGCAAGGAAGCCCAATGGGAAGAGGTCAAGCTCACCAAGCCTGTGGGCGGGAACTTCAAGGCGGAAGGGCGCGCCATGGCGAATGCGCTGCTGGTCGAAGATCTATTCGAGGCGATCGAAAAGGACCGCAAGCCGGTCTGCAGCGAGAACGATGGCCGCTGGACCGTCGAGATGATCACCTCCGTCTACGCATCGCAGAAGGCCGGGGCGCGGATGGATCTGCCGCTCAAGCATCGCGGACACACGCTGCATACTTTGTAGACCTGGTTCGAACGAAAGGAAGCAACACACATGAAACGACGACAGTTTCTTCGTGACGCCGGCGTAGCCACCGCGGCAGCGGCCCCCATGGCCGCCGCACCCTTCCAGGCGCCCGCGCCGATGGGCGATCAGCCCGCCATCAAGATCACCGACATCAAGACCTTCCTCGTCTGGAGCGGCGGGCGCAACTGGATCTACGTCAAAGTGCTCACCGATCAAGGCATCGAGGGCATCGGCGAGGCCTACTCCTGCGGTCCCGACGAGGCGACGGTCAAAGTCATCGAAGACTACAAGCTCTGGCTCGTTGGACAGGACCCGCGCAACATCCAATACCTGTGGGACCTGATGTACAACACGACGCGCTTTCCGGGCGGATCGGTTGTCAACTCAGCGATCAGCGGTATCGAGCACGCCCTCTGGGACATTGCCGGCAAGGCTGCCGGGCTACCGTGCTGGGCATTGCTTGGCGGGCGCGTTCGCCAAAAGGTCCGTGTCTACCAGAGCATCGGCGGCAGCAATGCTCAAGAAGCCGCCGAGAACGCCCAACGCTTGATCGAAGAGCACGGCTACACCGCGGTGAAAATGTCACCCCACAATCGCGGCGATAACCAGATGCCGTACAACATGGTCACCCGCATTGCCGGGCAACGCGTCGGCGCCGTGCGCGAGGCGGTCGGGCCCGATGTGGACATCGGCGTCGACATCCACGCACGCTACTTCGAAGTCCAGCGGGCAATCCGTGTCGCGAAGGAGATCGAGCCCTTCTATCCCTTCTGGCTGGAGGAGCCCATCCGGCCCGAGAACTTCGATGCGATGAAGAAGCTGGCCGATCACGTCAACATCCCGCTGGCAAGTGGCGAGTGCAACTACACGAAGTACGAGTTCCGGGACCTGATTAACATTCAGGCAGTTGACATCGTGCAGCCCGACATCTGCGTCTGCGGCGGCATCATGGAGATGAAGAAGATCGCCGCCATGGCCGAGGCGCAGTACCTGATGGTCGCGCCGCACAACCCCATGAGCCCGCTCGCGACTGCCGTGAACGTACACTTCGCGGCTTCGACGCCGAACTTCCTGATCTTGGAATACCGCGCTCCCGTCTCCGGCGCGTCCAAGGACGTCCTCAAAGAGCCCATCATGGTCAAGGACGGCCACGTCGACATCCCGACCAAGCCCGGCTGGGGCGTCGAGCTCAACGAAGAAGCTTTCGCGAGCATGCCGCCGCGGCCGTGGAAGCGCGGCACTGGCTATCGCGCCGACGGCTCGATCGCGTTCATCTGATGCGGCAATCTGAGCCGTGACCGTAAGGGAGCGGTCCCAACGACCACCCGCGTGAACGGGGAGAGTACCAAGCGCCGCCCGCAAGACCCGTAGCGTGGACCTCGCTTTTGAGGTCCGCGGCTTTTACTGCCTTGGCAAGCGGCGCGCCGTGGACTGTCCGCATTTTTTTCCGTAGGGGCACGGCATGCCGTGCCAACCAGGCGTTTTACGCCTGGTTGGTCGCGCGGAGCGCGACCCGGCACGGCGCAGCCGTGCGCCACGGCGCGGGTCGGGTGCGCGGTTGGGGTTGGGGTGTTAGTTGGACGAGTTTTGGTTGGTTGTTGGCTCTTCGTTTTCTCTCCCTGGGGCTGGGTGCCGGGGATCCGACGAGGGTTAGGCGGTGGATTCGTCGGAGGGCCGGACGCCGGGTGGATCGGAAGTTGTTGATCTGTTGGATCTTATGCCGTGCCGGCTTTGTTCCGTCATTTCGTCTTCGCGCCATGGAGGCCGGCTGGCGGGTTGTGATGTGGGGTAACGGTCGTGGTCGCGGCCAGGCTGATTGGCGGCTTCTACGGCTTCCCGATTGCGGCGGCGGTCGCGGTTGTCGAGTTCGCGCGCCTCGATCAGTTGCCGGAAAGCGCTCTTGTAACGTTGGCTGTGCTCGGTGTGGTAACGGGCGAAACGGGTGAGGTCGGCGCTGCCGCTTTGCATGATCTTGCCGAGCAGTTTGGTCTCGTCGGGCGCGGGCTGGTTGGGATGGTCGTCCTTGAAGTGCTCGCGCTCGACGCCGACGGCGTAGGCGAAGAAAGCCGCTTCGAGGTGATTGATGCGCAGGAGGCGCCAGTCGGCGTCGGCCATTTGGCGAACGAGGCCGGCCTCGTAAGCGTTGGACGGGTTGAAGGTTTCCTGGAAGCGGGTGAGGTGCGCGTCGAATTCGGCGGGATCTTCGCCGGGGATAACGGTTCGTTTGGCTAGGAGTCCGTGCTTGAGGGCATTTTGGGAGGAACGTTGTTTGCCTTCTTCGGTGCGGGGGCCGGTGGAATGTTTTGCGTTCTCGCGGCTTGCTTGTCTTTGTTTATCGGTGATCATTTTGATTGTCCTTTCGTTTTCTGATGACGGGCTTTTGGGCCCGGTGGTTGTAGTGCGAAAAAAAGGGGACAGTCCACGGCGCGCCGCTTGACGAGGCGGTAGAAGCCGCGGACCTCAGAAGCGAGGTCCTCGCTAGTGTGCCCAGCATGGGCTGAATCTAGTTGGCTGAAAGGAGCCGACCGGGAACTGATGGAGGTAACTGTAGGGAACCGCAAGGCGTAGCCGCGAGGTGAAGCTGAAGGAAGCGGGGAACAAACCTTTGACCGTAGGAACACGAATCGGCAGAGAGGCCGTGTACGGGCGGTAAGCGTGCTAGCCAACGTGAAGCCCGAAGTCCATCCGAAGACGTGCGCGGTAGAGCCGGGCGGTGTGAAGGGAAAGATTCAGCACCTTACCTGGGGAGATCTCCTCGGTGAGAGCGGAGGAGAAGTCAGCAGAGGCCGTAGTAGCGAGGAAGGCGGGTAATAGCGCCGGAGCGAAGGGCCGAAGAACCAAGGAGCAAAGCGAGAGGAGCGACTCGAACCGAGCCGAAAGAAGTCCGGAGTCCCGGACCGAAAGGTCCTTCCCCGTCGGGGGAACGCAAGGGGAGCAGGGGCAGGCAGGAACGGTGGAACCGGGATGGGCCTCCCTCCGGCGGCGACGAGGCGAAGTTCGGCGAGACTCATCGAAGAAAGCAATGCACGAAGAACTGATGGAACAGGTGGTCGGAGAGGAGAACCTCGAACGGGCTCTGCGGGCGGTGAAACGCAAGCGGGGCGCGGCGGGGATCGACAAGATGACGACCGAAGAACTCGAACCTCACTTTCGCCGTCACGGCACGGAGATTCGAGCGAAACTCGTGTCCGGGCGTTGGACGCCGAGTCCCGTAAGGCGGGTAGAGATACCGAAGCCGAGCGGGGGGAAGCGACAGCTTGGGATACCGACGGTAATAGATCGGCTGGTGCAGCAAGCGTTGCTGCAAGTTCTGCAGCCGATCTTCGATCCGCGGTTTAGCGAGTCGAGCTGGGGATTCCGGCCGGGGCGGAGTGCGCACGATGCGGTACGAGCGGCGCAAGGATACGTTCGCGAGGGCAAGGACTGGGTGGTGGATATTGACATCGCGCGGTTCTTCGACGTGGTCAATCACGACATTTTGATGCGGCGGGTGGCGGAAGTCATTCGCGACAAGCGAGTGCTGGGGTTGATCGGCCGGTATCTACGGGCCGGAGTGCTGACGGAGGGGGTGGTGGTGCGCAGCGCGGAGGGCACGCCGCAAGGCGGGCCGTTGTCACCGTTGCTGGCGAACATCTACCTTGATGCGCTTGATCGGGAGCTGGAGAGACGTGGGCTACGGTTCTGCCGGTACGCGGATGACTGCAACATCTATGTGGGCAGTGAAGCGGCGGCGAAGCGTGTGCTGGCGGGGATCACGGCTTGGATCGAAAAGCATCTGCGACTGAAAGTGAACGAGGCCAAGAGCGGGGCGGGGAGGCCGTGGGAGCGGAAGTTCCTGGGGTTTCGTCTGAACCGCCAGGGGCAGGTGGAAGCAGCGCCGGAAAGTGTCGAGCGATTCAAACGGAAGGTGCGGGAGATCTGGTGCGGCAACCGCTCGGTCACGAGTCGGCAGTTACGCGACGAGTGGCGGCGGTACGTTCGCGGCTGCTGGGGATACTACCGGTTGGCGGAGCGACGGCGTGCGATTTTCCTACTGGAAGGATGGGTGCGGCGGCACATACGGAAATGTTTCTGGCTGCGCTGGCATGGCGCAACGGGACGCCGGCGGGCTTTACGTCGGTTGGGCATTGGGGAACGGTTGTTGAAACTGGTTCCGGCACGTCGCGGCGCTTGGCGCATAGCGGCGAACGGACTGTTGCAGACAGCGTTATCGAATGCAACGTTGCGGCGCTACGGGTTTGTGATGCCATCGGATCTTGCGGCGCGAACGTAAGGCCGCTGGGTTCAACCGCCGGATACGGAAAACCGTATGTCCGGTGGTGTGGGAGGGTGGCGGGGCCTCAATCCCCGTCACCCGACCCGATCGGGTCTTGTGGGCGGCGCTTGGTACAGTCCCTCTTTTTTTCTGGGTGCAGCGGTAACGGTTGAAGCCGCGGACCTCAGAAGCTAGGTCCTCGCTACGGGTCTGGCGTCTCTTTGTTTATCGGTAATCATGACGCTAGGTCCTTTGCTGGGCCGGAGGTTTGATTTGCGTCGGGACGCACCCGCGGCCTGAGTCGGGAGGGTTTAGGAAACAGGTCTCCCGCCTCTAGTGTGGCTGTAGTGTCAAGGGTTTTTCCGCGGGGGTAGGGTGTGGCTAAGTGGTTTGGAATGAGTGCGAGAAAGTTTGATTTGGCTGTGACTGGATTTCTGGAAAGGGCGGGTGGAAAGGCGTGGTCCGCAGATTACACAGATTCACGCAGATGGGGGCGGTGGGTAGTTGGGTCGGACTACGACCAGCCCGCCGGCGGGGGAAGCCGTGTGAACACGGCTCCCAGGTTCGGGGTCGGTCCTCCCCGGCCACCCTCGGCTGATTAGGCGACCCGCTATCGGGCTGACCCGCTATCGCGCTATCGGGCTCTGTCCCTCAAAGGCATCGCGCTATCGGGCTCTGTCCCTCAAAGGCTCTCAAAGGCTCCTGTCCCTCAAAGGCTCCTCAAAAGGCTCCTCAAAGGCTCCTCAAAGGCTTTCCTCAAAGGCTTTGTCCCTCAAAGGCTTCCTCAAAGGCTTCTCAAAGGCTTCTCAAAAAGGCTTCTCAAAGGCTTCAAAGGCTCTCAAAGGCTCTCAAAGGCTGTCCTCAAAGGCGTCCTCAAAGGCCCTCTCAAAGGCCCTGTCCCTCAAAGGCCCTCAAAGGCCCTCAAGGGGAAAATCGGGACAGCCTCAATTATAATAGACGGCGAGCCGATCATGACGCTAAGTCATTGATTACACATGGGTTGACTAGGTTACGCAAAGCGCAACCATTGACGAGCCAGAGGCTATATCTGGGTGTAAATGATTGAACTATAGGGGCTTATCGAGATTGTCGGCTCAATCGGTCAGCGCAATTGAGGCTGTCCCGTTTCGCCGTTTCGCCCCTCGTTTCGCCCTGTCCCTCATCAATGGCCCTCAATGGCCCTCAATGGCCCCAATGGCCCTCAAAGGCCCTCAAAGGCCTCCTCAAAGGCTTCTCCAAAGGCTTCCGAAACAGTCACAATGAACGCATCAGAAGTTTCGCAAAGAAACTCCCTCGCGTAGTCCCTCTCGGTGAGAACCGGCGGGACCGATGGCTCGTTCCCGAGGCTGTAGTTGAGGCTGTCCCGTTTTCGTTTCCGTTCGAATCCTCCCAGCAAAGCCATGTCCCCGCCCGACGCGCGGGGGTTTATTCTTAGGCTCGTTCGAAGCTGGATCGAGGACTTGAAAACCGACAGAACTGGCTAGTGGAAGACCTGATCGGGTCGGGTGACGGGGATTGAGGCCCCGCCACCCTCCCACACCACCGGACATACGGTTTTCCGTATCCGGCGGTTGAACCCAGCGGCCTTACGTTCGCGCCGCAAGATCCGATGGCATCACAAACCCGTAGCGCCGCAACGTTGCATTCGATAACGCTGTCTGCAACAGTCCGTTCGCCGCTATGCGCCAAGCGCCGCGACGTGCCGGAACCAGTTTCAACAACCGTTCCCCAATGCCCAACCGACGTAAAGCCCGCCGGCGTCCCGTTGCGCCATGCCAGCGCAGCCAGAAACATTTCCGTATGTGCCGCCGCACCCATCCTTCCAGTAGGAAAATCGCACGCCGTCGCTCCGCCAACCGGTAGTATCCCCACCAGCCGCGAACGTACCGCCGCCACTCGTCGCGTAACTGCCGACTCGTGACCGAGCGGTTGCCGCACCAGATCTCCCGCACCTTCCGTTTGAATCGCTCGACACTTTCCGGCGCTGCTTCCACCTGCCCCTGGCGGTTCAGACGAAACCCCAGGAACTTCCGCTCCCACGGCCTCCCCGCCCCGCTCTTGGCCTCGTTCACTTTCAGTCGCAGATGCTTTTCGATCCAAGCCGTGATCCCCGCCAGCACACGCTTCGCCGCCGCTTCACTGCCCACATAGATGTTGCAGTCATCCGCGTACCGGCAGAACCGTAGCCCACGTCTCTCCAGCTCCCGATCAAGCGCATCAAGGTAGATGTTCGCCAGCAACGGTGACAACGGCCCGCCTTGCGGCGTGCCCTCCGCGCTGCGCACCACCACCCCCTCCGTCAGCACTCCGGCCCGTAGATACCGGCCGATCAACCCCAGCACTCGCTTGTCGCGAATGACTTCCGCCACCCGCCGCATCAAAATGTCGTGATTGACCACGTCGAAGAACCGCGCGATGTCAATATCCACCACCCAGTCCTTGCCCTCGCGAACGTATCCTTGCGCCGCTCGTACCGCATCGTGCGCACTCCGCCCCGGCCGGAATCCCCAGCTCGACTCGCTAAACCGCGGATCGAAGATCGGCTGCAGAACTTGCAGCAACGCTTGCTGCACCAGCCGATCTATTACCGTCGGTATCCCAAGCTGTCGCTTCCCCCCGCTCGGCTTCGGTATCTCTACCCGCCTTACGGGACTCGGCGTCCAACGCCCGGACACGAGTTTCGCTCGAATCTCCGTGCCGTGACGGCGAAAGTGAGGTTCGAGTTCTTCGGTCGTCATCTTGTCGATCCCCGCCGCGCCCCGCTTGCGTTTCACCGCCCGCAGAGCCCGTTCGAGGTTCTCCTCTCCGACCACCTGTTCCATCAGTTCTTCGTGCATTGCTTTCTTCGATGAGTCTCGCCGAACTTCGCCTCGTCGCCGCCGGAGGGAGGCCCATCCCGGTTCCACCGTTCCTGCCTGCCCCTGCTCCCCTTGCGTTCCCCCGACGGGGAAGGACCTTTCGGTCCGGGACTCCGGACTTCTTTCGGCTCGGTTCGAGTCGCTCCTCTCGCTTTGCTCCTTGGTTCTTCGGCCCTTCGCTCCGGCGCTATTACCCGCCTTCCTCGCTACTACGGCCTCTGCTGACTTCTCCTCCGCTCTCACCGAGGAGATCTCCCCAGGTAAGGTGCTGAATCTTTCCCTTCACACCGCCCGGCTCTACCGCGCACGTCTTCGGATGGACTTCGGGCTTCACGTTGGCTAGCACGCTTACCGCCCGTACACGGCCTCTCTGCCGATTCGTGTTCCTACGGTCAAAGGTTTGTTCCCCGCTTCCTTCAGCTTCACCTCGCGGCTACGCCTTGCGGTTCCCTACAGTTACCTCCATCAGTTCCCGGTCGGCTCCTTTCAGCCAACTAGATTCAGCCCATGCTGGGCACACTAGCGCAGATCTCGATTTTGAGATCTGCGGCCTCTTTGCCATCGCGCCCTAACTTTCGCCGGAAAGATAGTTCGAATGCGCGCGCGTGGCGTGACTCATCCAAGTGAGGTTCGGCGCTAATCTTAAGAGAAGATAGTGCCTACCCGACCCAAGCTCGCGTTGATCTGCGGTAATGGGCTTTCAATCTCCCGCGTTCGTTCGGCCGGTCTCGCCCTTGATCCCAGCCGCCCGCTTCGCTGGAACGTAGGCACTCCGTCCCGTTCGTCGAAGCTGATCGATGATCTTCCAGCGCTAAAGGCTTGGCTTTCAGTTCACGACCCAGATCGAACGAAAGACGATTTCCGCGACTTAATCATCCCATTCACGAGCCAATTGGATCCGACCGCTCCCGTCCCTAAGGGGTTGCCAGACGGGGAAGAGTCGGTGATGTTCGACCTAGGTCACTATCTTACCGTTGCCTACTCGTGGTTCCAGGTTCAGCTCGACTACCATGCCATGAGTGGCTGGGAATGGCACCAACGTGGACTGGTGCAAGCGGAATAGAGGCCGAATCCAAGCAGTCCTTTCGTGGAACTACGACCTCGTGGTCGAACGGCTCCTCCATCGCGCTGGACTGCGATACCGGTATGCTGGGATTTCTTCTCCAGTCCTTGGCCCAAAGAAGGCACTGGGCCGAAGGCCCGCGTTGATTGCTAAACCACATGGCTCTTGCAACTTTGCGCCCGAGGGCTTTTCTTTGTCTTCCGTTGGTGACGCAGGGGACCCAACGGAGCCCATGACCTATCCTCGGCTACTTCATGTCAGCGGTTACGATGGCGCCATTCGAGTGCTTCCAAAGTCGGAGCTGTTTTCGATCCGCCAGGTGGCGGACATCGTTCTTCCGGGAGAACAGAACCGTTTCAGGAACTACCTGACTTGGGTCGAACGTACCTGGTCCGAGTTCTTAACCGCCTCATCGTCAGCTACAGAGCTGGTTATCGTGGGCTTCCGAATGGCGGAACCAGATCGGGAGGAATTCGAAAAGATGCTTTCCGCCCTCAAGTCAGTCCGAGAGATTACCGTGGTTGATCCCAATCCGAATCCCGTTCTGCTTGAACTGCTTGAGCACCGCGCACGAGTGCAAGCCGTCACTGCCCCCCCACCATAGACCGGGCACTTAAGGGAGAGTTCGGCGTCAAGGGCAGTTCGGGGGAGTTCGGGACAGAGCGAAAGCGCCGGGATAAACCGGCGGGAAGCCGGGGAGGAAGGCGCCCCACAGGAAAAGAGTAGGGAACCATCCTGACCTCGAGTCATGCGCCGGCGGTGGCGGCGGCGCGGGGTTGGTTTGGGTGGTTGATCAGCGCAGGCTTACGCCCGCGGCTCTGAGTTTGGGCGCGGGACTTTGGCGGCGTCTGGTGGGGATTCCTTGGTGGGGTGGGAGCTTGTACCGCTTGCTTTGCGCGCGGCTCGGCTTGGGGATAGTTGCCGAGGTCGACGGGATTTAGGTCGATGACTGGGTTGTCGGTTTGTGGCTCAAGCCGACGTTTAGGTAAGGCCCCTGAAGGGGCCTGATTCATTTGTGCGGTGTTGTACCAGGCGCAAAACGCCTGGCTGGTCGCGCTCCGCGCGACCTCCAACACCCCGCCACATCACTCAATCCACCCACGAGCCAAGTGAAGGAGGCGCGGGTGTCAACCTGCGCGTCCGCGCCCCAAGCACATAGTCGGTGAGGCAGACGGCCGTCAAACAACCTCATCTCTTTTTCTTCCAGTGTCTTACGGACCAAATACGCTCAGTAGCCCCTGGATGCCGTTCAGGTCACAGAATCGCCATACAACCGCGATTTTACGCAGTTCAACCTATTCCATTGGTCTTTCGCTCGCCATTTGACTAAGCTATCGAGGTCGGCGTGGTGTATCCGTTTGGTGCGCGTGGTTTCCCAGGCGTGGGGCCCTCACAAAGCGCACAGACCCTCAAACGACAGCGTCGAAGCGAATAAGGAGACCTCGCATGCAACGACCTATCAAGTACGTGGAAAAAGGCCTCACCAAGGCGGCGGCCAGCATGTGGAACGCCGTGCAGTACTTCAACGACAAGAAGGCGCCCAATCCCTCTTTCACCCCCAACTGGTCCGAAAAACCTCTGCTTAAGACCTGGGAAAAGTCAAAGCCCCCTCTGGGCTGGCCGCGGCAGACCGATTCGCTCTGCCCCAAGTGCGTACGGGAAGCGCGGGAATCGATTCTCAACGGTGAAGTCGACTACAACATCCTGAAGTCACAGAAGGTCGGTGAAATCAAGGCCACCATCATCGAACGCGACAACGAGATCTGGATGATCAAGGATTGTCCGACTCACGGCCGCATCGAAGACCTCATGGCCATTGACGTGAAGTTCCTTGAGCACATCGAGTCGAACTTCCCGGGCCGCGACATCCGCGCCCACAACGACAAAGATCTGCACAATCACGGCAGCAGCACCGTCAAGTTCGGCCGCGGCTCGGTTCTGACCGTTGACTTGACGAACCGCTGCAACATGATGTGCGACCCCTGCTTCATGGACGCCAACCAGGTTGGGTTCGTGCATGAGCTCGAGTGGGACGAAATCAAGACCGTTCTCGACAACGCGATGCAGATCAAGCCGCGGCGGCAAATGTCGGTACAGTTTTCCGGCGGCGAGCCGACCATGTCGCCCTTCTTCCTCAAGGCCGTGCAGTACGCGCGGCAGTTAGGCTTCAACTCGGTCCAGGCGGCGACCAATGGCATCGAGTTCGCGAAGAGCAAGGAATTCGCTGAGATGGCGGCCGATGCCGGCCTTCGCTATGCCTACCTGCAATTTGACGGCGTAGGCAACGAGCCGAACTCGCACCGCAAGGTCGGCAACCTGTTCGACGTGAAGCTGAAGGCGATCGAGAACATGCACTCGGCGGGAACCGAGATCGTTCTCGTAACAACGTTGGTTAACAACGTCAATAACGAAGAGGTCGGCCCGATCATTCGGTTCGCGATGGACAACCCCGGAAAGGTCGCCTTCATCGCGTTCCAGCCGGTGTCGTTCACGGGCCGCGACGAAGAGATCACCGACGAGCGGCGTCTACGGCAACGCTACACGCTTTCGCACTTGGCGCGCGACGTGAAGGA
Organism: Bryobacterales bacterium; assembly: GCA_965206655.1. GTDB lineage: Bacteria > Acidobacteriota > Terriglobia > Bryobacterales > UBA6623 > JAPPLB01. The sequence continues at coordinate 544,356 of CBDBKC010000037.1, forward strand.
TCAAGTCGGAATCACCGAGCCGAATCGTGACTGGTTCCCCATCTCGGTGATGGCGTCGTTCGCCGACGCGGCTGATGTAGCGCACGGGCCGGAAGCAACCTGGGGTCAGGTGAGTTGCGGCTGCCACCCGAACTGCGGAGTCGGCACGGCGCTGATGATCAACAAAGAGACCAAAGAGATGGCGCCGGTCGCGGAGTTCATCAATGTCCCGCAGTTCGTACAGGACATTCGCAAGATCACCGACAGCGCCCGCTCAGCGAAAATGACCAACTTACAGATGGGGTTGGCGCTGCTGAGGAACTACCGTCCGGAGAAGGCGCCCGCGTCATTCAGCCTGTTCTCGCTGCTCAAGAAGTTCGACAAGTCTTTCGGCCTTTCGGGCAAGGACTACGGCAAAGGTGTTGCGCGACGGAACGATCCGTGGAACTTCCTGTTCGTTGCCGGTATGTGGTTCCAAGATCTGTTCAACTACGATTTCCGCCGAACGGAAATGTGCATCATTCCTTACGGCACGCAAGAGGGTGAAATTTCCTTCTGTGCCTACAACACGGGCATCGGCTGGCGGAACATCATCGAGAAGATGCACATGACGGCCACGCTCAGCGAGTGGTACGACGAGCACGGCCGCCACAAGATTTACGCCGGCGGCAAGAAGGTCGAAGAGGTCAAGGTCGGCGGCTATCTCTCGATTGACGAGAAGGACGCTGGCCGCGGTGCTCAGGCCTATGAGGGACCGGCGAACGCGCGCGAAGAGAAGATCATGGCACGCGATCGCAAGTTGGCCGAAGCGCAGGCCAACGGTGAGATTCCGAGTTCAGAAGCTTCTAAGAAAAAGATCCTGACGAAAGACGAACAGGAACGGTTGATGAAGATGTACCGCGAGCAGGTCCTGAAAGAGCCGCCGAAGCCGAGCCTGATTCAAATCGGCGGCATGGCCAACGGCGCCGCGAAGCCTGCAAGCGAAGAATTGGTGGGAACCAGCGGAGACTAACGAACTCGCAATCTCCGCTTCGAAGAAGGCCCGCTCCCGCACCGGGGGCGGGCCTTTCTTTGTGAAAAAACGGGGACTGTACCAAGCGCCGCCCGCGCGACTGCTTTGCTCGTAGCGCTCATTAGCGCCGCGCCGTGGACTGTCCCCAGTTTTTTCACAGCCCCTCACAGGGAGCGGGCTTTTCTTCGTCGTGCCCGGCACCGGCCACGCCGGCCTTGCTAGCATGAGCCCTTATCTCAACCGACCCGCCTCAACCAGGGAGGATTCGTGACCTTAGAATCGATGTTTTCGCTTAAGGGCAAGAAGGCCCTCATTGCCGGCGCCAGTCGGGGAATCGGCCTAGCCATAGCACAGGCCACCGCCGGAGCGGGGGCCAACACCATCCTTGCCGCCCGCTCCATGGAAGCCCTCGAAGCAGAGGCCGCCGCTCTCCGTGAGGCCGGAAATTCAGCCGATGTCGCCCAGCTCGACGTGACGAGCCGCGAGTCCATCGACGACCTGTCCGCAGCTCATGGCGACGCCGATATCCTCGTCAATGTCGCCGGAACGAACATCCGCAAGCCCTTCGAGCAATACACGCAAGACGAATACGATCATCTGATGCAAACAAACCTCCACGGCATCACCCGCCTAACGCAGAAGGTCGGTGGCCAAATGATCGAGCGCGGCCAGGGAGGCAAGGTCGTCCACATAGGCAGCCTCATGTCTCTGCTCGGCTTGCCGTACCTGTCGATCTACGCCATGACCAAGAGCGCCCTGGCCGGGCAGACGCGCGTACTGGCCGCTGAGTGGGGCAAGTTCAACATCCAGGTCAACTGTATCGCGCCCGGTTTCATCCTCACCGACCTCAACCGCCACATGTGGCAACCGTCCGAGATGGCCCAATGGTTGAAGGGGGCGCAGCCGAATCCGCGCCTGGGAACTCCGGAAGATATCGCGGGGCTTTCGGTATTCTTGTCGAGCCCCGCGGCCGACTATATCACGGGTCAAGTCATCGCATCGGATGGCGGCTACACCACGACTGCGAATTGGCCGTTTGGACCATCGTAGCGGCGAAGACATCGCGTCCCCTCTTGCGGCGCGGACTACGTCGTCTTCCTGAAAAACTTGAACTCGCCCCTCGGCGAAACCCAAAACGTTTCGAAGCGCGCCGTGGGCGTTTCGAGCATGCATTGGCCGTCGCGGCAGACCATGCCCTGGAAGAGCCGATCGACATCACTATCTCCTTCGCCGTAAAGGAGGTAATCGAACCCGGACAGAGCATCACCAGGCGGGTCCGAGATGAGAGCGTCGCCGTCGTGGCTGACGTTCGGCAGGTATGTCGGGAGCGTGAGGTTTGTATAGCCGTGGTGCCACCCGTATACCAGGAGTCGTTTGCTGCGTAGATCCGTATCCTTGAGCCGCGCCAGACCCGTTGCATAGTCCCGAAGGTTGGCGGCCCGCCACCGCAGGTAGCCATTCTTGTGATAGTAGACATCGCGTCCGCCGATCCCGAGCGTCCCAACGAGCAGCAAAGCGACCGCGGTCAGACCGGCCCACGCCTCCTTTCGCGAACGGAGCATCGTCACACGGCTCAGGGCCTCTTGAAATGTAAAGGACGCGGCGATGGTCATTGCCACCGCGGTCGGAAGAAAGAAACGCTCGAAAAGAGCGATTTCGAGGAAGTGCAACACTGCACAATAGACCAGCGGCGACGCACCCAACAAGACGAGTATCAGCACCGCTAGCGGCGCGCGGGCACGAAACAGGATCAATCCGGCGAGCCCCATTGCCACGAATAGAATCATCGGCCGCATAGTACGCCTCATCAGATAAAGCGCCGTTTCCGGGTAGCCTTGATCGATGCGGGCCACCGCTTCGGCGTACATCTCCTCGCCCTGGCGCACTTCCGCGATCTGTTTCGCCCGCTCGTTAAGTTCAAGCGTGACCGAGCGGCCTGAGCGTAGCCGGCCGGAGAGCGTTGTTGGAACCCAGAGGTCCGCAAGGAAGACGGTCGCGATCAGTCCCGCGGTTGCGATGGCGCTTAGCAGCGAAAACCTCCTGTCGCTTTTCCAGCTTGCGGCAAACAGCGCTACCGCCGCCAACCCTAGATACGAGAGCCCTTCCATCCTCGTAAGACTCGCGGCAAAAAGCAGCAGTAGTCCCGCCGTGACGGGTCGGCGGGAGGGCCATTTGAGAAAGCACAACGCAGCTCCGGCGAGAAACGTCGCGTAGAGCGCCGTCGAATTACCCCCGAAGGCGGAAGTAAAGGTTGTGCGATTCAGTAGAAGTAGCCCGGCTGTTAAGAGACCTGCCCGCCACCCTACCGCCAGATGCGCAAACGTCGCTGCCAGAGCGATAAGCAGGGCGCTCGTGAGCAGCGAGCGCCCGAGCACAGCGCCGTCCCGGCCGAGTTGATACAGAGGGCCGTCAAGCACGACCGGCAGGAATTTCGGAGTGGACAGGATCCAGTCATCGAGCACGACGCCATCGCGAACGAGTTGCCATTGCAGAACGAGGCTCAGCGTATCGCTGTCGAGCGCGTCCGCGCCGATATCCCAGCCGGCGACAACGTAGAAGCCGAGGGCCGCGAGAAAGACGGCGACCGCGATTTTGATCGGGGATGCGAAGAGTCGATCCTGCATGGAAACACGAGCCCAAAAAGGAGTTTGACACACCAGGGCTTCAGGTCGGGTCTAGAGGGCCCGTTCTTCGTACGGGATTCCAGCGTGCGGTTCACCGCGATCCTGTGATCGACAGGGCCTAATGAGTTAGCTCATCGGAGGGCGGAATTTCTCGAGTTTTGTTCGATCAAGGGTTACGCCAAAGCCGGGGCCCTCTGGAACAGGCAGTTCACCCGATTCATATGTGAACAAGGGGGCGACCACATCATCCTCAAGATGTCCTGGTCCGATGAGGTCAGACGCCACCGTTAGCGCCTTCGTCGATACGCCGAGATGCAAGGCTGCCGCCGTTCCAGGACCAAGCTCGACCGTACTACCCAATAGGACTTGAAGCCCCGCAGCGGCAGCAGTCTCGGCTAATCGCCTGGCACGGCTGAGGCTCCCCGTCTGGCTGGGAATGATATTGAATATATCGACTGCTCGGTGCCGCACCAGGGCTACGGAGAACGCGTCGGAAAAGTCGCCCACATGTTCGATGATCTTGGCGGGGACCGCGCGCCGCACACGGGCCAACGCAAGCGCCGCCTCGTCCGGGTTCTCGTTGACAATGTGAGGCCGGTTTTTTGCGATATCCCGTGATGCCGCTTTCACCGGAGTTTCCACGGCATCGATTCCCAGTTCGGCAAGCTTCCTGATATTCTCGATGGCTTGCTCCTCCTCCCAGATGCCACTGGGATCAACCTTTAAGTATGCCCCGGGACCGGCGATCTTCCGGATCGTCGCCACGTTGTCACTGTCGGCGGTGATGTCCGACCCAACTTTCAATTTGAAGGCGCGAAACCCTTGCGCCACCTTTTCCTCGATTCCCTCTGCATCCACATTGGAATGGCGCACGTAGGCCACCCACGAAACCGGCAAATGGGTTCGGTATCGCCCGCCCAGGAGCTGATACGCGGGCACACCCATCACATTTCCCGCAAGGTCCAGTAAGGCCATGTCGATCGCGGCCCAGAACATCCGCCGCAATTCTACATGCCAGTGCCGAGGAATCGCATCGGCCACGTTGTCGCTGAACCGATGGCGATCGAAGGTATCGGCTCCAACTAGTTGCTCCGAAAGAAAACGCTCGAACTCATTGACCGCGGGCGCATCCCAGCCAGGCTCCACGTCTGACAACTCTCCAATCCCAGTGGTACCGTCTCTGGACACAAGCTCGATCAGAAGGTAGAGCGACGCTTCCTTGCCCAAAGGGTCGGCGCGCGCCATGCGAGTCCGATAGATACGCCGCATCTCGATTGGATGCACCCGTACTTCGGCAATTTCGAACGAAGATTGGTCCCGCCCCTTCGTCGAGGTTTTCTGTTCCTGATCGCGGCATGCGGTCATCGCGTAAGAGCCACCAATGCCGAATGCCGCTCGGTTGAGCAAGCTACGTCGCGTCAAGCAGTTCAACCTCCTGATCGATCTTTCTCACGGGGAGGAGCCGGAGAGCGGTCAATCTATGGTATATCCGAGACCTCGGCGGACGCAAAGGTAGCCATTTCCTTGTAGAGCCGCAGCGCCGATTCGATCACGCCGATGGCCATGGCCGCTCCGGTTCCCTCGCCGAGGCGCATATCGAGCGCCAACAGCGGCTCAGTATCGAGAAGTTCAAGTGCCACGCGATGACCCGGTTCTGCTGACCGGTGGGAAAAGAACATATAGTCCTTGGCGGACGGCGCCATGCGGACGGCCAAGAGCGCGGCCGACGTGGCGATGAATCCATCGACAGCTACAGGGACGCGCTCAGCCGCTGCTCCGAGCAGAAATCCGCACATGCCGCCGATCTCGAATCCGCCCACGGCTGAGATAACTGCCAACGGGTCTTCGCGATCGACCTGTCGAGCTTCGAGGGCTTGCCGCAGAATCTCCGTCTTGTGAGGGACCTGTGATTCGCTCAAACCGGCGCCGGGCCCGATGACCTTCTCGGCTGGCTCATTCGTCAGCGCAGCGATGACCGCGCTCGCCGAGGTCGTATTGCCGATGCCCATTTCACCGATGGCCAGCAGTCCGTAGTCGAGGCGCACAGCCGCTCGTGCGAGCGAAATTCCTGTTTCGATCGATTCCGTCGCCTGCTCGCGCGTCATCGCGTCTTCACGCAAGAAACTCTTCGTTCCGAAGGCCACCTTGCGATCGACGATCCCGCGCCCGGAGTCGAATGTGTGGTTCACGCCCATGTCGACGATGACCGGGTCGATGTCGTACTGCCGGCACAAGACATTGATCGCCGCGCCGCCATGGATGAAGTTCTCGACCATCTGATGGGTCACGTCCTGGGGGTACGCACTAACGCCCTCGACGGTGATGCCGTGGTCGGCGCAGAAGACGAACAGCGACTTGGTGGGGAGAAGCCAGTCGATCGTGCCACGCGCCAGAGAGTAGTCCGTCACAATGCGTTCGAGTCGGCCCAGACTGCCGCGTGGTTTGGTAAGGGAGTCGAGGCGTTGCTGCACTCGCTGGGCAAGATTCGGGTCGGATGGGGAAGCGATCCTCGCGACCGTCTCGCGCAGGCTACTCGACCTCAATTCCGGCGGCTGCCCTTGGACAGGTGCGGACCCGGTCGTGCTTCTCTTGGTCACCACGGCGTCTCTGGTCATTGTAGACCTTGTCAATTAGAGGTCCGCGTCCACGGAAAGGAATGAACCGAGTTCCTGTTCGAACGCCTGCATCCCGCGCCAGTCCGGGCTCGCCGCCGGATCTCCGGATCGCCGCGCCAAGTCGAGCAGTACGGCGTTGACGACGGTATGGGCAACAACGGCAACCACCTCTTCCGGCCGTGACCGAAGCGACTGCCAGGCTTGCTCGACTCGTTGGTAGAACGCGGCGCCTGTCTCGCCACCCGCGGGCGTGGCGCTCCACCAGTCTTCGAGCTTTCGTTTCGCGGTTTCGGGATCGGAAGCCTCTATGTCAGCCCACATCCGGCCGTCCCAGACGCCCGAGGAAAGCTCGTTCAACCTGTCGTCCAACTCAACCGCCAGCCCGAGTGCGCGGCCCGCGACCTCGGCGGTATCGCGAGCCCGCTGCAGCCCGCTCGAGACGAGCCGTTCGACGTGAAGTCCCTTCCACCTCTCGGCTAGCTCGGCTGCTTGGCCGAGACCCGTTTCACTCAAGCCGGGATCGGCTTGCCCGAGTAAGACTCCGGTCAGCTCCGGTTCTCCGTGGCGGGCTATCAGCAGCTTGCGCATTGGTTGTTGGGACGAATCTGTTAGGTCGCCGGAGTAGACCAGATCAATACGGTGAGCAGAACGGCGAGTTCCTGAAGCTGAACAACAGTGCCCAGACAATCTCCGGTGACTCCGCCCAATCGACGGCGAAAGTACGACCCGAGAACCAGAATCACAACCGCGCACATTGCGATGGCCCATAAAACCGGCAGTCCGTAGCCCGCCAACGGCGCCAGAAGAATGCCGCCAAGTGCAATTGTTCCCATCACGTGACCGAGCTGCAAACCAGCAGCGAACGAGCCGCCGGATCCTCCGGTCGCGGGGCCAATCCAGAATGCCAATGGGACAATGCCCGTGCGAGCCAGCGTCTGACTCAGGACACAAGCAAGCAGCGTATACTCCGGCTCGATCGCGACCAGAGCCCGCCAGCGCAACAGCACAGTCAGCACGAGCCCCAGTGCTCCGTAAGTGCCGATGGCGCTGTCTTTCATGACCCTCAGGATCTGGTCCGGCCGGGACTGGCTGCCGAAGGCGTCGCACGTGTCCGCAAGCCCATCTTCGTGCAGCGCGCCAGTGAGCAGAACCCAGAGCGCAAGTACGCCCAACATGATGATGTCCCGCGGTAGCAGGTTTTCCAGTAAACGGTACAGGCCGAAGCCGGCCAGGCCGATGATCGAACCGACGAAGGGATAGAAGATCGCCGAAGCGCCCAGCACGGCTGCGTCCGGAGCACGGCGCGGCGATGGCACGGGTATCCTCGTTAGCGTCTGAAAGGCCGTTAAGAGGGCGGATAGCATGGGCGGCAGGGCGCAGTTGCTTCCCTACGTTAGCTTTTGACGACGCAGCGCCTTCAACTCGATCGGGACGCCGAAGGCCATCCAATACGCCTCGTCAGCCAGCGCCGCCACGCGCTGATTCAACGTTCCGGCTTGGTCGCGATAGCGGCGCGCCAAGGCGTTCTCGGGGACGATTCCGCAGCCAACTTCATTCGTGATCAGGATGGCTGGTGGCGCGTTCTTGGCTTCCAGGACGTTGACGAGCCGGTCGATTTGCTGATCTTCGTCGTGCGCAGGACTGAGCACTACGTTGCTGAGCCACAAGGTCAGGCAGTCGACGACGTATCCGTCAAAGCGACCCGCCTCACGCTCAATGACGCCCGGCAGATCGAGAGGCTCCTCAATCGTCGTCCAGCCCGAACCGCGGTCCGCTTGGTGACGCCGAATCCGTTCCGCCGTCTCCTCATCACGCGCCTCCGCCGTTGCGATGAACGCGCGGTTCTCAAACCGCTTCCCGCCCAGTTCAAGAGCAAACCGGCTCTTGCCGCTTCGCACCCCTCCGCCGATCAACGTTACACCCACAGACTTCTCCGATTCGAGCGCAGCAGCCAAATGAAGAACGGGCCGCCGAGCATCGCTGTCATGACCCCGACCGGAATCTCGCTTGGCGCCAGAGCCGTGCGAGCCAGAGTGTCGCAGAGCATCAAGAAAGTGCCACCCACGCAGAACGACGTCGGTACGAGCAGCCGATGGTCGGCGCCAACCACCAAACGCAGTGCGTGGGGCACGATGAGGCCGATGAATCCGATGGGCCCAGTCAGCGAAGTAATCGACGCCGTCAAGAACGACCCCAGCAAGTAGCAGATCAGCATCAAGCTCGACACATGAACGCCGCGCGTCGCGGCCCAGTCTTCCCCGACGGCCAGCAGGTTCAACTCGTTCGATTTGACCATGGAGAATGCGAGGCCGGCGCCGATGCCAACGCTGAGCATCGCCAGAGTGGAGTATTCCATTGAGTCGATGCCGCCCATCAGCCAGCGTACGATGGCGAACGATTGGGCAAAGCCGGCGGTGTAATGCAGAAAGAGAATCGCCGCCATGCAAATCGAGTTAATAGTGACACCGGTGAGCAGCAGCGTAAACGACGACATGCGCCGCCGCTCCGATGAGATGCCGACAACGACCGCGATGGTCAGGGCGGCTCCGATGAAACCCGAGATCCAGACAGCCGGGAAAATGCCGATGGTGCGCCAGCCAAAACAGATTGCGATCACCGCCCCCAGCGCCGCGCCGCTTTGGACACCCAGGGTGTACGGTGTCGCCAACGCATCCCGCAACAGAGACTGGAAAACCACGCCCGCCAGCGCCAGCGCGCCCCCTGCCAACGCCGCCAGTAGCACGCGCGGCAGGCGCACCTGGAATAGGATTTCCTTGTCCGGAGAATGCCCCGCCCAGGCACGAGACAACGTCGCGTCGCTGGACCCGATCAGCGGCGTTAAGGCTAGGGTGGCGAAAAAGAAGAGCGCCGATGCGCCGACGGCGATCCAAAATCGGCGGCGGCTCACCATGGGGTCGCGCCCCCGGGAGGGGTGGCCTGCGCGCGCTGCTCATAGGAGACCCAAGGGCGTCCGGTGGGGCCGTTGCGCACGTCGGCGTCCACTTCGAACACCTCGCCGAGCAGTTCGGATGTGAGAACCGATTCGGGGGAACCGTCGGCGGCCACTGCACCGTGCGAGAGGGCCACAAGCCGGTCGGCGTAGCTAGCAGCCAAGTTCAAGTCATGGGTCACCGCGATAACAGAGATCCCGTCGCGCGCGAGTTTCTCAAGAAGAACATACGTGCTGATCTGATGCTTGAGGTCGAGGTACGTCGTAGGCTCGTCTAGCAGCAGGATTTTCGGTTCTTGTGCGAGCGCGCCGGCGATGATGACGCGTTGCCGTTCTCCGCCGCTGAGGGCACGGAAATCACGGCCGGCGAACTGTAGCACGTCCGTTGTTTCCATGGCGCGGCGGACGGCTTCCCGGTCGTGCGGTCCTTCGAACAAACCATCACAGTGAGGGACTCGCCCCATGAAAACGACTTGCTCCGCCGTAAATGGGAACTCCAGGTTCACGTTCTGGGGGATAAACGATAGTTGTCGGCCAAGGTCGCGCTTCCGCCAGCTACGAACTTCGCGGTCCCTCAAAAGGCAGGTCCCCCGATAGTCTTCCCGCACGCCCGAGAGCACCGACATCAGTGTCGACTTCCCCGCGCCGTTGGGGCCGACGATGGCGGTCATTTCCCCTTCGCCGAACCACAGGGAGATTCCTTTGAGGATCTCGGCGTCCCCGAGGCGGACGCGCATGTCTCGCAACTCATAGACGGTTGTCACTTGCTTGCCTCGGGATGGATCATCTCAAACAGAGACTGCGCCGCGTCGACGACACGCGGGCCCGGCACCACGAAAATGTCGTTGGCGACGGAATACACTCGGTCTTGTTGAACGGCGGGCAGCGACGGAATCTGGCGCCAGAGTTTCGTGACGGAAAGCCGATGTTCCTCCGTCACGTCGTCTGTATTGCCCATGTCGCCCATGTCAATGATGACATCCGGCCGCCGCGCATAGATTTCCTCTCGCGGGATACGGGGATAGTACTGTAGGGCGTCGGCGAATACGTTGCGGCCGCCGGCCGTGGTGATGAGTTCGTTGAGAAACGACCCTTTGCCCACTACGACCAGGTCTTGTATCGTTCCGGGCGTCCTCCCGATAACGAACATCACCGTGCGGCGGGGCAGGGGACCGGCTCTTTCGCGGACGCTTTCCAACGCGGCCTTGATTTCGGAGATTCGCCTCTCCGCGGTCTCCCGCACGCCGGTTTCGCTACCGAGCTTCCGCAAGGACCCGTAGATTCCCGCCAGATCGTTGTGTTGTAGCTCGAATACATTGAGGCCCACACCACGGAGGCGGCCGGAAAGAGGACCATGTTCGCTAAGCAAGACGACGAGATCGGGCCGCAAGGAAAGCATCGTTTCGATGCTGGGACGAAGGTACTCGCCGATCTTCGGCTTCTCTCGCACTTCGGGCGGATAGTGGCAAAACTCGGTCACGCCCACGACACGGTCGCCGAGGCCGAGCGCGTAAAGCATCTCCGTAATACTCGGCGCCGCCGAGATGATGCGTTGCGGTGATACGACCGTCTGACCCAGCGCCGGCGCGGCAATCGCAGCGACCAGGAGGGCGGTGCGTGCAAGTGCCAGGCGACTGCGGACGGCCGTCACTAAAAACAAAGCTCCTCGAACAATTCCATACGGTCCCGTGGCGCAAGGCTCCAGCCTTGCCGGGTCGCGAGTCTTCGCGATCCAGGCCCGCTGAAGTCCAAGCAATCTACCCAACTCCCGGCCGGACCAGCGCGACGTGGAAGCAGAATGTGGCGGAATCCTGTAAAGAGGACCGGCCGACATCACCCTGCTCCGCGAGGCACTGTCCGGCGTTTGCGTTCGGCAGGTCTCCTGGCTTACGGCTCAGCGGCCCGGCGTCGCGCCTTCCCCGTTTTCACGAGTGGCAGTGGGTTTGACGGCCGAGGCCTCGCCGATCACAGTGGCGGGACCGCGCGGGACTCACACCCGCTTCCCTATTCTCTCCGCCGCATGGACCTCGACGGAGCACCGAACGCGTGACTGAGCAGCCGAAACCGCCCAACCACTTGACTGGAAGGTATCAGTTCGGTCGCGGTGCGGTCAAGCGTTGACGACCCCAACGGCGGTACAATTCCCTTGGGTCAGGACGGGTATGATCGGCACCACCATCTCGCATTACCGCATCACCGAGAAGCTCGGTGAGGGTGGCATGGGTGTTGTCTACAAGGCCGACGACACCAAACTCGACCGTGCCGTTGCCCTGAAGTTTCTCGCGGCTCACCTTGTCTCCGATGCGGACGTTCGCAAGCGCTTTGAGCGCGAAGCGAAAGCCGCCGCCGCGTTGAACCATCCCAACATCTGCACCGTTCATGAGATTGATGAGTTCGAGGGGAAGACCTTCATCGCGATGGCTTTCCTCGAGGGCGAAGGCCTCGACAAGAAGATCGAGGCCGGTCCGTTGAAACTCAACGAGGCTCTTGATATCGCCATTCAGGTTGCCCAAGGTCTGCAGGCGGCCCACGAAAAGAAGATCGTTCATCGGGACATCAAGCCCGCCAACCTGATGGTCACTGACTCGGGCTCCAAGCAGCTCGTCACCATCATGGATTTCGGCTTGGCGCAACTCGCCGACCGATCGAAACTCACCCGCACCGACGAGACCATGGGCACGGTGACGTATATGTCGCCCGAGCAAACCTATGGGATGGATCTCGACCGCCGCACCGACATCTGGTCGCTCGGCGTCGTGATCTACGAGATGGTCACAGGCCAGCAGCCGTTCAAGGGCCACTACGACAAGGCGGTGATGTATTCCATCACCAACGAACAGCCCGAGCCCATGACGGCGTTGCGAACAGGTGTCCCGATGGAGTTGGAGTGGCTCGTCGGCAAGTGCCTGGCGAAGGAGGCGAAGGAGCGATACCAGAGCACTGCCGATATGGTCGTGGACTTGGAGACCCTGAGGAAGAAGCTGGAATCGGGGAAGTCCACCATCATGCAAGCTGCCCCGGCCGGATCAGTAGTGACCGGCGCTCACGCCGGTCTGAAACAAGGACAGGCTGAGAGCCCGTCGCTACCTGGCCCCCTTGCAAAGTACCGCGTCATTGAAGACGGGCAGGAAACGGGTGACAGCATCCGTTATGTTGCGGAAGATACCGAGTTGCGACGGTCTGTGGCGATCCGGGTCTTACCGCAGTCCGCGGAGCAACAAATCGAGCGTACCCGGCGGCGTAATCAATCCATGCTGCTGGGAACCACGGCGCTGGCCGTGCTTTTCGGTCTAGGTGTGATCTTTCAATAGGTTGTTCATTCGGTCCCGGACCAAGGAAGCTGGAGTTATCCCACAACAGCAACCTTGGAGAGACCGAATGAACATCCATCAGAATGCACGATTGACACCGAAAGGTCGAGCCCTGTTGGTTCGCCGCGTCCTCGGTGGGGAGAACGCACAGGCCGCCGCGGCGGCCTGTGGCGTCTCAGAGCGAACCGTACGCAAATGGCTCGCGCGGTTTCGGGCTGAGGGTCAGGCCGGTCTCGTCGACCGCTCCTCACGCCCCCGTCGCAGCCCGCGCCGCACTGCTGCGCCCATCGCGGCCCGTGTCGTTGCTCTGCGCCGACAACGTTGGGCCGGCTACCGCATTGCCACTCGTGTCGGAGTCTCTCAGGCCACCGTTAGCCGCATTTTGCGCCGCGCCGGCCTCAACCGCATCCGCGATCTCGAACCCGCCCCGCCCGTGCGCCGCTACGAACACCCCGCACCCGGCGATCTGTTACATCTCGATATCAAGAAGCTCGGCCGCTTCCAGCGCGCCGGTCATCGCGTCACCTCCGACAAATCCCACCGCTGCCGCGGCGCCGGCTGGGAATTCGTGCACGTCGCCATCGACGACCACTCTCGTGTGGCTTTCTCCCAGATCCTCTCCGATGAGCGGAGCGACTCCGCCGTAGCTTTCCTCAATGCTGCCGTCGGTTACTATCGCTCGCTCGGCGTCCGCATCCGCCGCCTGCTCACCGACAACGGCTCTTGTTACCGCTCCCGGCTCTTCCGCGATGCCTGCCGTCGTCTCGATATCCGTCATCGCTTCACACGGCCTTACACGCCGCGCACCAACGGCAAAGCCGAACGCTTCATCCAGACCGCTCTGAGAGAATGGGCTTACGCTCGCTCCTACTGCTCATCCCAGCAGCGCGCTGCCCATCTGTTACCCTGGCTGCACGACTACAACTGGCATCGCCCTCACGCCGCTCTCCGCTATCGTCCGCCCTTCTCCAGACTCATGCTTCCTATGAACAACCTGTTGACACTCCACATCTAGTCCTCGCCTTCTTCCCGTTGTTCTCTCCCGCCCCTGTCAACGAAACTCCTGTACGGCGGTTCTCGTTTTCCCCCGAGGACCTCAGCATCGCCCGCAATGGCAATGTTGTTTCTCTTTCTCCCGATGGCAAGTACATCGTTTATTCGACCGAAGCGGCAGGACAACGCGCCCTGTCGGTGCGGCCATTGGATAGTGAATCCGCCCGCAAGCTGGAAGGGACGGAGGGCGCTTTGGGTGGCGACTGGTCACCGGACAGCAAGTCCATTGTCTTCGGGACGGACCGGGAGCTGAAACGGGTCTCACTCGACGGCGGCAATCCGATCACACTGTGCGAGTTGCCGGCAGCCGGAGGGGCTTTTGCGTTTTTGAGAGCTTCGTGGAGTCCTGACGGCAGTCGAATCGTATTCTCGTCAGGGCTGAAGTTGCATGAGGTAGTCGCCCGGGGCGGGGAACCGAAGCTTCTATTTGAACAGGAAAAGTCCGAGAGCCTTCGGTACTTCTGGTCTCCGCATTTTCTGCCGTCCAGCGGCGCTTCCGGGGGACTGGTCTACACGGCAGCGCTAGGCACAGGTGACCGTAGGGTGGAGCTACTGGATCTCAACAACGGCGAGCGCCGGGAGTTGGGGCCAGGAGACTTTCCGCGCTACTCGAGGAGCGGGCATTTGATCTATGGTCCCAGCGACGGCGCTGATAGCGGGTTGTGGGCCTTGCCCTTCTCGCTTGAGTCCCTGACGGCGACCGGCGAGGCTTTCCCCATCGAGGAAGCAGGCGAGTATGGCACTGTCGCGCGGGACGGCACCCTGGTATATCTCGACAGCCCTGGGGAGAATTTGGAGAAGCTCGTCTGGCGGGACCGTTCGGGCGAGGTATTGGAAACCGTGGGTCAGACGCAACAGGGCATCGCGTCCCCCACGGTTTCTCCCGACGGCCGTTTGCTGGCGGTCTCGGCTGTGGACGGAGGGAATCGGGATATTTGGATTCATGATCCCGTCCGCGACACCAAGATGCGGTTGACTTTCGACGAAGGATCTGAACGGAGGCCCACCTGGTCGCCTTCCGGTCGGGAGATCACCTACCGTCGGCGGCAGGGCTCTGGATGGAGTATCGCCAGCAAGGCCACTGACGGCACGGGCGAAGCTACGGTGTTGGTGGGTTCCGAAGCACTCGTGAGCGTCCCGGACTGGTCCCACGACGGCAAGCATTTGGCTTACCACGGAATCAGCGCAGACACCCGGCGCAACATCTGGTACCTGAAACCCGGTGGCGACGGTGTCCAACCAACGATTTTTCTCAGCACACCCGCGAACGAGGCGGCCGCTAAGTTTTCACCCGACGGCCGTTATCTTGCGTATGTTTCCGATGAATCGGGGCGCGAGGAGGTCTATGTACGACCGTTTCCGGAGGGATCGGGGAAGTGGCAGGTCTCGGTGAACGGGGGAGTGCAACCGCGCTGGCGGCACGACGGTCGCGAACTGTTCTACGTCGAGGAATCCACGCTGATGGGGGTGGTTGTCGCGACCGAGCAGGGATTCGTCCTGGGACAGCGCCAGAGACTCTTTGAGTCGGAAGATCTGCGGGCGGCTGCTTTCTCGGGCCCTCAATACGACGTATCCGCCGATGGCCAAAGATTTCTGACAACGACGCCTGCCGAAGACGAGAACGCCCCACCGCCCTCGATCCGCGTCGTCCAGAACTGGTACGGAGAGTTCCGCGACCGCGAGCACGACTAGGTCCCGGAATCCAGCCAAACAAGACCTCTCGTCCTACCGTTCTTGATGGCCCGCAATAATCCACGTGCGCTTTGAATGCGTACAATGATAACAGAGGCCCAGCATGCCCAGAGTCGCCGTCAAAGACAACAACCGGATGTCCTTGCGCATTCCCGCCGAGGAGAAAGCGGTCCTTCTGCGCGCGGCGGCGCTTAAGCACACGGACCTGACGGGCTTTGTCCGGCAGCACAGTCTGGAAGCCGCCCGGGCCGTCATCCAGGCGGAGGAGCATGTGAAGCTCTCCGCGCGGGATAGCCTCCGTGCGCTCGAACTGCTTGAGCATCCGCCCGAACCGAACGCGAAGCTTCTGGCCGCTGCGAAGGCTCTGCCGAAGCGGAAGTGATCATCCCTCCCTGGCACGAGGAGCCCATCAGCAGGAAACACGACCGGGATGCTTTCGACTGCGGCGAGGCGCCGCTCAATGAATTCCTGCGGCGTTACGCCCGGAAGAGCCACGAGGTAGGAGGGGCCAAGACGTTCGTGGCCATCGACGACGCCGACGGCAAGACGATTCTAGGTTTCTACAGCCTCAGTCCCGCCTCGATCGAGTATGCCCGCACGCCTGAGATTGTGAAGCGCGGGCTGGGGCGCTATGACGTGCCCGGCTTCCGTTTGGCGCGTCTGGCCGTGAGCCTCCCGCTTCAGGGCAAGGGGCTTGGCGGACAGTTGCTGCTCGCGTCGGGCCGTCGTTGCCTGCGGGCGGCGGCGGAAGTGGGAGGCGTTGTGCTCGTCATCGACGCCAAGAACGAAAATGTGGCAGCGTGGTACGCCCGTTACGGCGCGTTGCCGCTCCATGACGCCCCGCTGACTCTCCTATTGCCGCTGGCCACGATCGCCGCGGCCTTGGAAGCGGCCGGGCGCACGGGATGATTTCCGCGCCTCCGTCCCCGCTGTGGGATCATGGTGCTTTCGGCGTTGGATCAGCGGCGCACTCTGCGCCCAAGGTGGAGTCGGACCTGGTATCGATCGAAGCGGCTGATCCCGGCATTCAACAGAACCTCGTATTTCACTCAAAGGAGTCATTTAGATGAGCATCAAACGACTGCAAGTCGGTCCCCGCATGAGCCAAGTCGTGATCCATGGCGACACCGTCTATACAGCCGGGCAGGTGGCCCAAGACGCGCAAGGGGGAACGGTCACCGAACAGACGAAGAACGTTCTCGACCGGATCGACAAGCTGCTGGCCGAAGCCGGCACGGACAAGTCGAAGGTAATGTCCGCCACAATCTGGCTCGCCGATATGAGCAAGTTCAACGAAATGAATGCTGTCTGGGATGCCTGGGTGTCTCCCGGGAACACGCCGTGCCGCGCTTGCGTGAACGCCCAACTGGCAGCGCCGCAGTACAACGTCGAGATTGGCGTGATCGCAGCCCTGTAACGAGTCCGGGCGGCTGAGTTCGCTCGCGAGCGGTCGACCGGGAAGGTCGCGCTCAGCGCGACCCGGCACGGCACAGCCGTGCGCCACAAGCACGATGTTACAATTCGCCCCAGAGGACTTCTGAACCATGAAATCAAGCGCCCCAGCAGCAATCACCATTCGTGCGACACTGATTTGCGGTCTCGCCGTGACAGCCTGTTCCGTCGCCGTCGACAGCGACGAGCCAAAGGAGCAACCCAAAGTGGCAAAGCAATATCTAAACCTTCCCCATCTCGACAAACCGAGCGGCTACACGCACGTCGTAACATCGCCTCCCGGAAAGCTCATCTTCCTCTCCGGCCAGGGGGGAGCGGGTGAGGACGGCAAGCTGCCGGACGACTTTACCACCCAAGCTGAGAACACGTTCAAGAACATCCAGAAGTGCCTTGAGATGGCGGGGGCGAGCTTCGAAGATGTTGTGAAGATGGGCTACTTCCTGACCGACGTCGAGAAGCTTGCCGAGGTACGTGACATTCGCTCGAAGTACATCAACATGGAAAACCCGCCCGCTTCGACCTTGGTGCAAGCGCCGCTGATCGGCAATCTGCTAATCGAGGTCGATGTCGTCGCGGTCGTGCCGGAATAGGCCGCGGCTACTGCATCGCGAGGCTGAGAATCCTCTCGTCTCCGATCTTGAAGATGCCAAACCGGTTGTCGTTTTGGGCTGTGGCGTAGACGTACCCGTCGCGGTAGACGAGATCGTGAGCGTTGTCGAAACGCCACTCGCCATCCAAGAGGATGCGCCGGGTCGGAAACAGTTCGCCGCCGCGGTATTGAGCGATCGAAACCGGTGCTTCGGGATTGGAAACGTCGATCGCCTCGACGCATTCACCGCCTGCCACGAATAGCACGTTGCCCGCTATTTCCAAACCGGTTGCATCAATATCGCAGACCGGAATATTGCCGACCTGCCGGATGCTCTTCGGGTTGCTGATGTCGATGATTCCGACGCGGTCGGGCCGGTAGGCGCCGACGTAAGCATAGTTCCCCGAGACCGCGACTCGGTTGGCGCCGCCGATGTCCCACGCGGCGTCTCCGGCGGGGAGGGACCCTTCGATCTCCCAGTCATCGGCGGGCAGCAGCTCATGCGTCTCTTCATCGGCGACGCGATAGACCTGAACGGCGGCCGGTGCGGCGGTGGCTGAGTCGACGACGATGATGCGGTCCCCAAAGGCGGCAATGTCGTGGGGCTTGCTTTGCTCGGCCCGTTCGAGTGTATTCAACGTGTCGTGGAGCTTGGGGTCGGCGGGATTGCTGACGTCGAAAACATTGACGAATCCGATCTTGTCGGCCGTGAAGACGTACAAGCCGCGCTTCGCCATGCCGTTAATCTTGTCGATGATCGCGCGGTCAGTGATCGTCTTGATCAACTCGGGTTGAGCCGGGTCGCGGATGTCGACCGCGTGCAAGCTGCGGGTCCCCAGCAACAGAATGTCACCCATCGGCAGCACGGTCTCGGCGTCCTCGATGGTCTGCGGGCCGACGATCGCCGAAATAACGCGCGGGTTCGCCGGATCGGCGATATCCACGACCGCCAGCGATCCGCCCTTGCCGGCGACGAAGGCTAGATTGCCTTGCACTTCGACGTCGTGCGGCCTCAGCAAGGCTTGGTCGTCGTGCAGGAGTCCAACCAGGTGAAGGGCCGGTAACGCCTCGATCTCAGTCGTCTCGGCGTCGCCCCCGGTAGCAGCGCAGCCCGCCAACAAGACGACGGCGAGCACGATGACTACGAGGCCGAACCCGAGCGGCGGGTTTCGATTCACGCGCTGTGAGCGTAGATACATGGTTCGCATCTAAGTTACAACACGAGGCCGCTAAACGGAAATGCGAGCTGAATTCGGCAGGAGTCCGTCGGGTGTTGAGAACTCAGTCCAGCAGCGGCGCGATCTGCTCGGGCGCGGTGACGCCGGGCGGCAGCTCCATGATCTGAATGTTACGGAAGTGGATCTCCGCCCCTTCGGACTCGAGGCAGAGATAGCCCTTCTTTTGCGTCGAACGGCTGATGCCGTTGACGAACTTCCCGTTCACCGCCAACTTGATCACGCCGTCAATGGCGACAACGTCATAGACGTTCCATTCGCCGCGTCCCTTGGCGCGATTTTCGATGGACTTGCTGCGCCGGCCGCGTGGGTTGTCGGGAACGGTTTCAACGCCGTTCACACCGAACAACTCCCCGTGAACGTAAGCGACCGGCGGCTTCTTGCCGTCACGGGTGTTGAGGTTGACCCAGTCGAGGTCGAGCATCTGTACCTCGACGCCGTCCGGCAGACGCTTTTCAGGAACCGGCTGCGCGTTGCTCCAGACGAAGACCCCCGAGTTGCCGCCGGGCTCGGTGTGCTTCCACTCGATGTGCAGGATGAAGTTCTCGTACTGCTTCTCGCTGCGCATCACACCGATCGGGTGGCCGGAGCAGATCAGCAGGCCGTCGCGAACCGACCAGGTGTCGGGAGCCGCATTGACCGGGACCCAGCCGTTGAGGTTCTCGCCGTTGAACAGGGACTTGAACTCGGGTAGCGGATCGCTTTGGGCCGGTGGATGGGCGGCGACAAAGACAAGCGCGGTGATAACGAAAAGGAGAGTGGTGTGCTTCATGGGAATCCTGCCTCGGTTTTCGGGCTGCTGACTGATGCAGTTCTAGCATAGGCGCTGGGTAGGGCGTCACTCCACGAGGGGCCGATGAATCAAGTGCTCGCCGGCGTTAAGATTGAATGAGTCCGCAACCTGCTATGGCTGCTTCCCCGAAAGTCCTGCTCATCGGCCTTGACGCCGCCGAAGTCACCTGCATCGAGCGGTGGGCGGCGGAAGGTCATCTTCCCCATCTGAGCCGGCTG
The DNA here is from genome assembly GCA_965206655.1 of Bryobacterales bacterium. GTDB lineage: Bacteria > Acidobacteriota > Terriglobia > Bryobacterales > UBA6623 > JAPPLB01. The sequence continues at coordinate 563,879 of CBDBKC010000037.1, forward strand.
ATCACCGAAGGCGCGTTGACGCATATGCGCTCCGCCGCGGCGGAGTTTCCCGACGAAGTCTGGCCGTCGATTTATACGAGCACGAACTCCGCTCAGATCGGCAAGTATTACTACATCCAGCCGAAGTTGGGCACGAACGAGCTGGAGCTGATCGACGACATCCCGCGCCACGGCAAGCAGTTCTGGCTGACGGCGTCGGAGGCGGGGCGGAATTGCGCTGTTGTCGATGTTCCGAAGATCGGACTCGGTCCGCCGGTTCGCGGCATCCAACTGGCCAACTGGGGCGCGCACGCGACTCGATGCGACTCGGCGTCGCATCCTCCCGGCCTCGTGGATGCAGTGATCCGTAAGCATGGAAAGTATCCGCTGCATAGTTGCGACGCGCACGGGCTGAAGCCGCAAGAGTATCGGGAGCTGCGGGATCAGCTTATTGCCGGGGTCGAGCGGCGGACCGAGGTCTTGCTTGATTTGCTCGGCTCGGACGAGTGGGATCTTTTTTTCAGCGCCTACTCGGAGACGCATTGCTCCGGGCACCAGCTTTGGCACTTCCAAGACCCGAGCCACCCACGCTTTGACCCAGAGGACCGCGAGGGTCTGCACGATGCGATGCGAGACGTCTATGCAGCCGTCGACCGCGGCGTGGGCCGGTTGCTCGATGCGGTCGGCTCTGAAACCAGCATCGTCGTCTTTTCCGGCCACGGCATGCGGGCCCAGTATCACGGCCGCGATCTGTTGCCGATGCTGCTCGAGATGTGGGGCATGGCGGGCGCGGAGAACGTTGAGCCGGACCCGTCTCGCGAGCGGCACGTTGCTTGGAAGAAAAACTGGGTGCGCGCGCTCAAGGACAACGTGCCGATCCAGTGGCAGTACGCCGTGAAGAAGATGCTGCCGTCAAAGCTGGAGAACGCCATCATCTGCCGCGTGATGGGCGCCGAGCGGCTGCCGACGACCTGGCGCGCGTTCTATGTGCCGAACAACGATCTCACTGGCGCCATCCGGATCAACCTGAAAGGCCGCGACCCAGGCGGACTCATTTCCCCGGGACGCGAGTACGACGAGTTGTGCGACTGGCTCTCAAAGCGGCTGCTGGAACTCGTCAACACCGCAACCGGCAAACCGGCGGTTGACAAGGTATCGAAGATTCACGACCTCTACGACGGACCTTACCTCGATAAGCTCCCCGACCTGACGGCGCTTTGGAGCCAGGAGACTTGGATCCAAGAACTCTACTCGCCGGGGTATGGGGCCGTTTCCGGCACCCATGAGGATCTGCGTACAGGCGGGCATGCGGCCGAGGGGTTCATGATTCTGCGGAGCGCGGAGGCACAGCTTGGGAATACCGAAGGCGCGAACGCGAAGGATGTCGCACCGACGGTACTCGATCTGCTCGGCGTGGCGATTCCCGGCTCGATGGAAGGGCGGAGTTTGGCGGCTCGGGCGCAAGTCGCGGGTTGAAGCACTTCCGGGCCAGCTTGCCGTGAGGACTAGGGTAACCGCCGATAGTCGACACGAAAGCGTCGCACCGGCGGGTTTTCGTTTTCGACGTAGTCCTCAAATCGAACCTCTTCAAGACCCGCCGCGGTACACGCAGTGAGTTCGCCGTAAGTCAGCGGCCACGGCATCGAGCCTCTCTCGTCGGTTTCTTGGCGGCCTCTTGTGATGACAAGCAGCTTCCCTTGAGGTTCTAGGCAGGCCGCGACACGTGTGATCGCTTGTTGACGTAGCTCTGGCGGTAGTACTTGAAGGGTGTAGGCCTCGAAGACGAAATTGAAACTTCCGTCCCAAGCCGGAGGGGATTGCAGCAGGTCGGCTGGTTGATAGTTCACCGATGTACCTGGGAACCGCGCCTTCGCCCAACGCACGGCAGTCTTCGAAAGGTCGAAGGCGGTAACTTCGAAGCCGCGCCGCGCCAGTTCCTCCGCATCGTCACCCAGTCCGCAGCCAACGACGAGTGCGCGTTTCTGCTCGCCGGTGACTCGTTCGCGATCCAGCCACTCAATCAAGTTCGGATTCGGCGCGAGGTCGGCCCAGGGGACACTCCCGGGGTCCCGATTGGCGTCAGCATAGAGTTGCTCAAACCACTCCAGTGGCTCACCGCGCTCCACGGCGTCGCGCGCCATCTCTCTCGCCCTGGACCGAGAGTCGCTCATGAAAAAAGGCCGCTGGAAATCTTCAAGTTCCGAAGGGGAAAACGAGGGAGCCCAGCAGGTAAACGAGCATCGGGACCAACAGGATCGCTATCGCGTCCAACACAACGCCGGCGCGGAACATCTGAGGGATGGTCAGCCAGCCGCTGCCGAATACGATCGCGTTCGGCGGAGTGGCCACGGGCAACATAAAGGCGAACGAGGCCATGATCGCCGATGGAATCAGCAATAGATAAGGATGGACGCCGATCTGGAGTGCGGTCTCGGCGATAATTGGCGAAATCATCAGCACGGTGGCAATGTTTGAAGTCGTCTCCGTCAAAGTAACCGCGAGGACACAGGTCAGGGGAACGAGCACCCAGACCGGGGCGCCTTTGAGGATCGACATATGCGAGCCGATCCAGTGCGCGAGTTGCGACTCCTGGATGCCGGCAGCCAGGGCAAACCCACCTCCGAGCAGCATGACGATGCTCCACGGGATGCCCGTTTGAATCGTCTGCCAATCCATCACAAACCACTCGCGCCGTCCGTTGCGTTCAACGCCGCCGGAGAAGTTGAGCGGCAGCAGGCACAAGACGATTCCCATCACCATCGCAACGGTGGCGTCATGGATGTCAGAGGGTGCTTCAAAAACACTCGACCAACCCGGCACGGTGAACCCGCCCAACTCGATGGGCCGGCGAAACACCCACAGAACCGCCGTAAGGGACGACGCAGCGAGCACGATCTTCTCCGGCCCGCTCATCCGCCCCATCTTTCTTAGTTCACCCCGGATGACATCCTGGCTGCCCTTGAAGCGGATCTGGCTCAAGGGAATGTCAGCCCCGAAGCGGCACAGGTAGACCCACATGATCGGGATAAATAGGACGACGAGCGGGATGCACACCAGACTCCAGTCCACGAAGCCGATCGGCTCCTGATCGGGAAACCGAGTCTGCGCGAAGCCGAGAAAAGCCACCGTCGTCGGCGAGCCGATGATCGTGCCCAGCCCGCCCACGCTAGCCGAATACGCAATCCCGAGAAGCAGCATCACGCCGAAAGTGCGCTGCACCCGCGCGGGCGTTTCGGGCCCCGACTTGCCCTCGATTTCGGCCATCTCGGCGAGCTGATTGACGACGGCCATGGCGATCGGCAGCATCATCATCGTCGTCGCGGTATTCGAGATCCACATCGACAGGAACGCCGTGGCGATCATGAAACCCAGCATCAACCGCGCAGGGCGGGTGCCCACTCGCGCGATCGTGTTCAGCGCGATGCGGCGATGGAGGTTCCATTTCTCCATGGCCAGCGCCAGGATGAAACCGCCGATGAACAGAAATATGATGTGATTGGCGTAGTGTGGCGCCACGGCGCTGCTGGACATGATTCCCAGCATGGGTAGCAGGGCGACCGGCAGCAGGGCGGTCACGGCGATGTGCGTTGCCTCGGTGATCCACCATGTGGCCATCAACGCGGCCACCGCCCCCATACGTTTCGCGGTCGGCGTCAGCCCGGCGGGTTCAGGGGCCAGCAAGATCCCGAAAAACAAGATCAGTCCAACAAGCAACCCGATTCGGTTGCGCATGCCGTATTCGTGGACAACAGTAGCCAAGGTCAAACCGGGATCTGAGGCGAGGAGGGTCTCACCAACGTAGCACGACGGCTAGGTGGAAAGTGTTTCGCGGGCTTCTGTTTGAGCACGCCTGCTTTTCTTTCCGCCTGACGGAGGAAGTGCGCGATAAGACCGCTATGAGTTCGTTGCGCTTGTTTGCCGTGTCGAACGTATCGTAAAGCACGCCCCTGAACCAAAGGCAGGGGCCGCGAGCGGCTCGCGCCTCGTCCTGACGGGCTTCTGACGCACTTCGCCTCGCCACGTAGTGAGAAAAGCAGGCCAGGTTTTCAAGCCCGAGCGATCGTAGTGGCGAGCGAAACGTGATTTTCCAAGGTATCCGCTTGGAGCGCCTCGCGGAGCATCAAGCTGATCAAAGTCAGGAACAGGGTGATGACACCGGCCGAGGCGGGGTAACCGAGAAAGAACAGCATATGGAGAGGCGGCATGGCCAAGATAAAGGCCACTGTCCGAACGCTTTTTCTCTTGGATAGGGTGATCAAGATCAGCACGGCCGGGAGCGTAATCGCGAGATCCGGCAGATACGAATGAATGCTCAGAACGTAACCGCCAATCAACGTTGCGGCCAGACCGTACTCAAAACTCTTGCGGCGGCAAATGATCCACACCGCTGCCGCGATTGCGAGCGCGACCACAATCTCCAGCGCCCAACCTCCCGGCAGATTCATCATCACGCCGTGGAGATTGGTCATGCCGAGGGTCTTAGCCCGGATTCCCACTTTAGTTTCGATTCTGCTAACCATCGGGTGGCCTCGGACGCCTTTATTTATGCGGGTTGGAAAGCACTCAAGGCGCTGAGGAGATCAACACCCAATGGGTGAAAAAGAAAACAAACCGTTCCAGCTAAGCTTCAACGGCTTATTGAAAGTCGATTTCCAAGGATCGCGTGTCACTTCCGACGGCGGGCTGATCCTGGTCCGCGAGCTGGACGAGCGACTCGGACTCGGGAAGCTGATCGACGAACACCTCAGTGACCCACGGCAAGGCTTGAACAAGAAGTTCCCGCTGGCCGATCTGCTGCGGCAGTCAGTCTACTCTCGGCTGGCAGGCTACGAGGACCTCAATGACGCCGTCCGAGTGTCGGCTGACCCGACGTTTCGCTTGATCGGCTCGAAGAGGAACTGGGATCGCGGCGGGGCACTGACCTCGCGACTGCAGAGCTTCGAGACGGAGATGCTGGCGAGCGAGGAGAACTTGCTGGGGCTGATGGCTGTGAACCGCGAGCTGGTGGCGCAAGCCGAGACGCAAGACGACTCCGAGCGCGTCGTGCTCGACATGGATTCGACCGAAAGCCCTGTCCACGGCCAGCAAGAGGGCAGCGCCTACAACGGCCATTTCGAGTCGGTCTGCTACCACCCGCTGTTGTTGTTCAACCAGCATGGGGATTGCCTGGCGGCGAAGCTGCGTCCAGGCAACGTGCACAGCGCTGAGGACTGGAAGGAGTTGCTGCTGCCCGAGATCAAGCGCCAACAGGCTGTGGGCAAACAGGTCACCTTCCGGGGCGATGCGGCCTTTGCCAAGCCGGAGATTTATGAGTTTTCGGAGGAACGCGGAGTGCAGTACGCCATTCGCATTCCGGCCAACAAGAGCTTGGAATTGGCGATCGAAGACATCTTGTTTCGCCCGCCGGGCAGGCCGGGTCGCAAGCCCTTGGTGCGCTACAAGAGCTTCCGCTATCAGGCGGAGAGTTAGTCCAAGCCGCGACGCATCGTGGCCAAGGTCGAGCATCATCTCGGTGAGCTGTTCCCGCGGGTCGGATTTATCGTGACCAACATGAGCTTGCCAAGCCGGTCGGTGGTGCGCTTCTACAACAAGCGCGGCACGGCCGAGCAATGGATTAAAGAAGGCAAACAGGCCACGCACTGGACGCGGCTTTCGTGCCATCGCTTTCGGGCCAACGAAGTGCGACTGCAACTCAGCGTGCTGGCCTACAACCTGGGCAACTTGTGGCGGCGGCTCGGACTGCCGAACAGGATCAAGAGTTGGTCGCTCACGAGCTTGCAGCAGCGGCTGATGAAGACCGGCGGCCGGCTGGTCAAGCACGCGCGCTACTACTGGTTGCTGCTGGCCGAGGGGCATCTGAACCGGCGGCTGTTCGGTGACATGCTGCACAGGATCTGGGCGCTGCCGCTGCCGAGCGGGTAGCGTTACCTGGACGAGGATCAACAGTTTTTAGCTCCGAAAAGGCTTCGCAGGGAGCAGTGTCGGCCGGTGTGCCGTTCAGCCCGCTCCATCAACGTCTGTGAGCGGACGGACGGGCTTTGGGGCCTGCCGCCGGAGGTGATGTGCAGGGTTCAGCGCGGAAAGACGTGGTCTTCGGGGCAGCGCGGGTGTATACTTTCACCGTGCCAGGGCCAAAATGGAAATCCTGGCTTAGGAGAGAACTCGGGGTTGACCGCGGATTCGACGAAGTCGATCGGCCAGCGCGACCCGGCCACAGCGAATGAGATCGCCGCCAAGACTCCGCCTCCACTAAGAAAACCGCGAGCAAAACTCCATTCACGCCTGCCGAAAATGAGCAGTGGCGTCAGGAAGAACAAGTGCAATTTGATGGCGCAAAGGCTGTACGCGGCGCCGGCCCAGAACTTACGGTCGTCCCGGTACAAGATCATCATCACGGCGAGAACGACCAGTAGAAATAGCACGTCTTGCCCGTTCGCGATTCCCGCGAACGCCGGGAACGACATCGACGCCAGCAGAAGATTCATGCTGCCGCCGGGCGGCTTCCACAGAAAGACAAACGCTATCCAACTCAGGATCAGGGCTGCCTCCCAAATACAATAGGCCGTCATGTAGGGAAGCAGCGTCAGCGGCCACGTGAAGGCCGCGTAGAACGGCAGGCGAACATAGCCATGTTGGTCGGAGATCATGCCGAGCACGTTCTGCTCCTGCTCCATGAGGGCTTCACGGTCGTAGAGTTGCCCGCTTTCGAGTAGCTTGGCTCCCCCGTAGAAGGCCGCGAAATCATTGCGGCCGTTCAGAGTCAGCTCCATGTGCGACCACAGCATCATCACCATGAAGGCGACGATGATAGCGGACAGAATACCGATGATCCATGAATCTTTCATGGCGAGGTTCGCTTCAGTGAATCTAGTGGGCCTGTGACTTTCAGAATGCGCGATCGAAAACGCCTAATCGCACCCCATTCTAGGAATAGTTCGGGGTCGCCTCAATACGGGTTAGCCCTTAGCGGCCCCTTTAGCCGGTTTTCTCCAAAAGCGAGCAAGGTCCTTTAGGGCGACCGCGGCCGTTCGGCGCGCCGAATTGCTTTCACGTACACGGGCAAGATCGGAATATCTTCGACGGCCCCGCGCCGGCTCGTTTGCACGCCGCCGATTCGGTCGGCGGCCTTGATGCCGTCGATCACTTGCCCGAATACGGTATAGCCGGCCCGCTTGGGAGTACGATCAAAATCCGGGTTATCGCGCAGGTTGATGTAGAACTCGGAGTCGGCGCTGCCGAGCTCGTTCCCGCGCGCCATGGCAATCGTGCCACGAACATTCAGCCTGCCGTTGTTCGACTCAATCTTGATCGGAGGGCCGGCGATCTTCCGGCTGAGCTCCGGCGTCATTCCGCCGCCCTGAATCAGCGTGCCCTCGATCACACGGTGGAAAATCGTGTCGTCATAGAAACCGGTGTCAACGTAGTGCAGGAAGTTGGCAACGGTCTCGGGGGCATCTTCGGGCCAAAGTTCAACGGTCATTTTCCCTTTGGACGTTTCGATCACGACGACCGGGTGGTCAGAGAGGGCTTCGGCGGTGTCCTCCGCTTGCCCGGCCAGGCGCAATTGTACGAGCAGACTCGATCCGAGAATGCCCAGAACGAAGAGAAGCGGCTTCCACCGGCCGCGCGCCAACCGTTTCACCTGGATTAGTGTAACCTGCTTTTCTCCCCAGATGGTGGGGCGAGAGCCCTCGGCTTATTCGGCGAGCATGGCCGCCTTGATACCCGAACGGTAGGAGGGGTACAGGAGATCGATTTTCAGCTTTTCTCGGAGCGCGCTACCGTCCACGCGCCGATCGGAGCGGCGCGTCTCATCCACATCTTCCAGGCTGACCGACTCGGGCAGCGGGAGGCTCAACAGGTTGGCGCAAAACTCAGCGATCTCGCGGGAGGTACAAGGCTCTTCGTCGGCGACGGGATAAGCGCCCTCCAGTTCGCTCCAAAGAGCCCCGGTGACGTGCGTGGCTAAATCATCGACATGGATGCGCGACACGTAGTTGTCGCCCTCACCGACCAGCTTGTAGCGTCCCTCCCTCATGGCTTGATGCACGCCGCGTCCGGGGCCGTAGATTGCCGCGAGTCTCAGCACCAACGAGGGCCGGGGACCACGTGCCACGGCTTCATCGGCCTCAAAGCGAAGGTGTTGGCGCTGTGTTCGCGGACCGGCGGGTGTACGTTCATCGACGTCGCGCGCGTCACCGTAAACTCCCGTAGAAGACAGATAGACAATGCGTGACGGCCGGTCATCCAACGCCTCGACAAGCCGCGGGGTCGGGTCGAAGACACGGTCGCCTAGCTGTAGGGTGGGTACCGACAGCAGTACGCGGGCTCCGGCGGGAACTTGTTTGACCCATTCGCGCGTGGCCCCGGGGTCAGTGAGATCCAACTGTGATACGTGCGCGCCCAGTATCGCAAGTTCGCGCAATCGAGAAGGATCGCGGCTGGTGGCATGCACCTCGACTCCTTCTTTCAGAAGTCTCGCAACAACGCGTGAGCCGGTGTAGCCGCAACCAACAATGAGAACGGGCTCCATTGTTCCAATGAGCAACCGCGGCGCCGGCCTCTGAAGCGCCGGCCCCGGTGTTAACCTTGTTCCATCTTAGTAATACGAGGAGGGTGGCTGTGACGGCGGTGGAATGGTTTGTGCGGGGCTTGCAGGAACGGGGCATCGAGTGGGTCGCAACCCTTTGCGGACATGGTCTCGATCCGTTTGACAAGGCATGCAAGCAACGTGGACTGCGGCTGATCGATACGCGAAATGAGCAGGCGGCCGCCTACATGGCGGAGGTCTATGGACGTCTGACAAAGCGGCCGGGTGTCGTCGCCGTGTCGAGTGCGGTCGCGCATGCCAATGCGATGACGGGCGTGGTCGACGCCTACCTCGATCAAGCCCCCATGCTGCTTCTCAGCGGGGCGGCGGATTTGCGCACTTCGGGTCTGGGCCACTTCCAAGATATCGACCAGGTTTCGCTCGCTAAGCCGGTGACGAAGTTGGCACGCGTGATCGACCGGCCCGACCGAGCTGTGCAAATCCTCGACGAGGCTCTTCGCGCCGCCGCCGAACCGCCTTGCGGCCCGGTGCATATAACGTTTCCGATGGACATGCAGCAGACAGAAGTTTCAGAGGAGCGTATGATCCGGCCGACGCGGGAACCCGCCCACGCGGCGGTGGCCGAGGCGGACCTAGAAAACGCCGCCGCACGGCTTAAGTCATCGAAGCAGCCCTTGATTATCGCGGGATCAGGGATATACTACGCGGGCGAAGGCGAGGCGCTATGTGCATTCGCCCGGGAGTTTTCTGTGCCCGTGGTCGTTCCGATTTGGGACCGCGGAGTGATTGACCGTCCGCTGGAAGCGTTTGCGCGCGTTGTGGGCGCGGCCACCGGCGGGCCCGCGATCCTATCCGAGGCTGATTGCATCGTGATGGCCGGGGCGGAACCGGACTATCGAGTCGGCTACCTGCACGCCGGCCGAATCCGGGACGATGCAGTCGTGGTACGGGTCGACCGCGGTTGGCAAAAGTTCGCCGATGTCTACCGCAAAGCGAACGGTAAGTTTCATTCAGAGTGGCTCGTCGAAGCCCGCCGGCGCCGCGTGGTATTCCGAGAGCGCGTAGAGAAGATAGGAGAAGAGCAGGCCTGCGGGGGGCTGCACGCGGTTCACGTCGTGCGCGCGGTTCGGAAAGCTGTGCCTGACGACGGGATGCTGCTCGTCGACGGAGGCAGCATCGGACAGTGGTTCCACCAAATGCTGACCGATCGGTACCCCGGTCACTGGCTGACCTGCGGGCGCAGCGGCGTTGTCGGCTGGGGGCTGGGCGGCGCGATGGCTGCCCGCGCAACCTACCCCGATCGGCCGTTGGTCCTGCTATCGGGTGACGGCTCGTTTACGTTTAACTTGGGCGAGATTGAGTGCGCGGTCCGGCAAGGGCTGGGATTCGTGGCCGTGGTGGCGGATGACGAATCGTGGGGGATCACCGAGCAAGGCCATCTCAAACAGTTTGGCGAAGCGATCACCAGCAAGCTTGGACCGATCGATTTCGCGAAACTGGCCGAGGCGCTCGGTGCGAAGGGCGTTCGAGCCACGAGCGTTGACGAACTCGACCGGGCGCTGCAAGAAGGGCTAGCCGATTCCGGCGTCACGATCATTCATGCGCGGATCACGGGCGGGGCGCCCTAACCCGCCCTAACCCAGCCCTAACCCCAATACTCTTCACTTTAGTTCCATCACCAGGTCTAAACCCACCGCCTTTCAGGCGGTCAGCTTCAAGCGGGTCTGGATGACAATAGGAGGATGGGCGAATATCGGCGAGGGGCGCACGCGGTCTACGACATCAAGTATCACCTGGTCTGGATCACGAAATATCGCTACAAGGTGTTGCGGGGCAGGGTGGCGGAGCGGACACGGGATCTGATCCGACAGAGCTGCCAAGCGCGAGACGTCGTGGTGATTCGGGGTGCGGTGTCGCCGGATCATGTGCATGTCTTGGTATCGGCACCGCCGCAGCTTGCACCGTCGAAGCTGGTGCAGTATGTAAAAGGCAGGTCGTCACGACGGCTGCAAGATGAGTTTGGGGAATTGCGGAAGCGATACTGGGGGCAACACCTGTGGGCGCGCGGATATTTCTGCGCGACGGTGGGCGCGGTGGACGAGGAAACGATCAAGAAGTACATCGAGAGCCAGCAATGGGACGAGGATGAGGAGGGATTCAAGATCACAGCGCCCACCAAGCCTTGAGCCGGCTCTGAGCCGGGGCTTCTTCAGGCGGCTTCAGCCGCAAGCCGACTTTCAGTCGTAAATGAACCCACCGCCTTTCAGGCGGTGGTTGTTTAGAACATTCTTGTGGCATTCTGTTTTTAGAGCACAGGAGGCCACAGATGGCACGAACGAGAGCAGCGCTGCCGGCAGGCAGCCGTATTACCGACTACATCAGCCTGGGAGTGATCACGCGCTGGTTCCCGCGTCACAAGATCGATCGTGTCTTGCGGGACTGCGGGCGGGCCTCGCGGCGACAACGGGACTTGCCAGCGCATGTGATGGTCTACTACGTCATCGCTCTGGCGCTGTTCATGCAGTCGTCCTACCGCGAGGTGCTGCGTTGTCTGCTGGAAGGACTACAGTGGCTGCAGGACCCTGCGACGCCCCTCAAGGTGGCGGGCGATTCGGGGATCTCGCAAGCCCGTTCGCGATTGGGGGTGGAGCCGGTCGAGCGGCTGCATGATGAGTTGATACGACCGTTGGCGACGAAAAAGACGCGCGGATCGTTCTATCGGGAATGGCGCTTGGTTTCGCTCGACGGCTCGACGCTCGATGTGGCCGATCAGGCCGCCAACCGCACGGCGTTCGGCTATCCGGGTGCGTCGCGGGGAGCGAGCGCGTTTCCTCAGCTGCGCTTTGTCTCGTTGCTGGAAAACGGCACCCATGTACTGTTCGCCAGCCGCATGGGTCCCTGCGCGAGGGGTGAGATCACGCTCGCCAAACAGGTGTTGCCGGCACTCGAGAAGGATATGTTGTGCTTAGCCGACCGCAACTTCCTCGGCTACCAGCTGTGGCGGCAAGCACGCCAGACGGGCGCGCAACTGCTGTGGCGGGCTAAGAAGCATCTGCGCTTGGAAGTGCTCGAGCGCTTTGCGGACGGCTCCTACCGCAGCGCGATCTACGCTTCGGAAGGCGACTGGCGCAAGCGCCGCAACCCGCTGCCGGTGCGCGTGATCGAGTATCGTCTCGAAGGCGTCGAGCATGCCGAGCCCTTCTATCGACTGGTGACGACGATCCTCGATCCCTCCCAAGCGCCGGCTGTGGAACTGGCGGCGCTGTACTGCGAACGCTGGGAGATCGAAAGCGCGCTTGACGAGCTCAAGACGCATTTGCGCGGGGCGCGCATGGTGTTGCGCAGCAAGACGCCGGAGTTGGTGCGCCAGGAATTTTACGGCTTACTGATGGCGCATTTCGCGATCCGCGGGCTGCTGCACGAAGCCGCCTTGGAGGCCGACGAAGATCCGGATCGCCTCTCCTACCTGCACGCGGTGCGGGTGGTGCGACGCAAGATGGCCCAAGCGGTCGCGATTCCCCCCTCAGGACAAACGCAAGTTTCATAAGGGGGTTTTGGCGGAGCTGCTGCAGGAGCGCGTGCGGTCGAGCCGCGGCATGCAGCGTCCGCGCGGGGTTAAGCGCAACATGAGTGGCTACAAGCTGCGACCACGCGGCGCGTTGCCGCGCCTCCGCATCGACTTTGCGGCCTGCGTGAGGGTTCTTAAGTGAAGCGTATTGAGGCTAGACCCGCATTCCGAAAAGAGTGGCGAAAGCCGTTTTCGAGAAGGTCGGCCAATTCCTCTTCCGAGAAACCTATCTTTCGCAGATGCTCAAACTCGTCGGCTAGTGTTGTGTCGAAGAACGAAGGATCGTCGGTGTTAATCGAGATAGACACTCCGGCTTTGTAGAGCTTGCGGACAGAGTGCTCTTGATAGGACCGGAAGACCCCGGTTTTGAGATTGCTCGTGGGGCAAACTTCGAGCGGGATTTGGTGCTCGGCGAGGTACTCGACAAGCTTCGGGTCTTCGATGGAGCGGACCCCGTGGCCGATTCGCTCCACTCCCAGAGAGCGAATGGCGTCCCATACGCTCTCGGGGCCCATCGCTTCCCCGGCGTGCGCGGTCAAGCCGAGGCCATGGTCCTTCGCAAGCCGATAGTGCTCCTTGAATTCGCGGGCGGGCACTTTGTGCTCCGATCCGCCGAGCGTGATGCCGCACAAGCTCTTTGGCTTCCGCGCGAGGCATTCCTTTAGCATCGTGAGCGCCGTATCGGCGCCGACATCGCGGACCAGATCAACAATCCAATAGATGCGAATTTCAGCGGAGGTGGCGGTTTCGTCCAGCACCTCCAGCATTTCGGGTAGTTTCAAACCTCGCTGGACGTACTCGATCAGCGAAACCGTGATCTCCGCGTAGACGATGTTCTGGTTGATGAGCGTGTCGCGGACGGCCAGGATGAGCCTGCGAAAATCCGATACGTCGCGGAAGAAGTAACTCGTCAGCAAGTAGCTGCCCAGAAACTCAGGGAAGCTCTCGAAATCGAACAGTGCGGGGGCGGCTTGTTCGGTGGGCAGCGAGCCTTCCAGAATGGGGTTCAGATGGGGGAAGGAACGGAAGATGTCGCAGTGCTTGTCCGGGGCGTCCGCGAGAGCTTGTTGGACAGGATGCTTCCGCAGCAGCTCAGCGAAGAAAGCGGCTGGCATGGATCCCCGCAAGTGGAGGTGAAGCTCGGCCTTTGGCGCGTTGCGAATCGATTCAGGCGACATCTGCAAGATTGTCGCAAATGGCCGCGGAGCGAGCGGTTGTGAAAAGACGGGGACTGTACCAAGCGCCGCCCGCGTGGAGTGCGGTCGTTTGGTGAGGCCAGGAAAGAAGGGACAGGTTGCTGTTCGCTGAGAAAAGCTTGCCTATGTGAGCGTATCGTCGCACGATGGCAGCAGCCGGGGAAGCGGAGGCGGGCTCTGCTGGAGAGCACCCCGCCGAGGAATACCCGGCTGCGGACTCATCGAAACGATGAGCGCGGGGTGCGGCCTCAGTGCCGCATCCCGTCTTCGCCAACACCGGATCGGATCGATAGATCCGCCCCTGCCTGGAAAACTCCGGCGGCGTTAAGCCGCCGTCCCGTCCGCCGCGAACGCTTCTTCGAACTCCACGGGCGGCACGTACCCTAACGCCGAGTGGAGCCGCTTGCGATTGTAAACCCGTTCGATGAAAGCGCCGATCTGGGCCTGCGCCTCGGCCAACGTGGCGTATTCGTTGCAATGAACTTCCTCGGTTTTGAGAGTCTTGATGAAGCTCTCGGCGAAGGCGTTGTCGTAGGGGTTTCCTTTGCGACTCATCGAGATCGTCACGTCGTTTTCGCGCAGCTTGTCGACGTATTTGTGCGACGCATACTGCGTACCCTGGTCGGAATGATGCAGCAAGCCTGGTTTCGGCCGGCGCTGCCGGAGAGCCTGCTCGAGAGCCGCAAGCGGCAGTTCGGTCTCCAAGCTGGGGCCCACCGCCCAACCCACGACACGTCGCGAGAACAAGTCCAAGATCAGCGCCGCGTAGACGAACTCGTGAACGAGTCGAATGTAGGTGATGTCGGCCGCCCACAACTGATTCGGACCCGTCGGTGTGAAATCGCGCGCCCGGTTCGGATAGACTCGCCAACCATGTGTGGAATCGGTCGTTTTCTTCGATCGCCGCTTGCGCAGGCGCAGTAGATTGTCTTCGCGCATCATCCGTCGAATCCGTGTTTCGCCGACCTGCCAGCCGCGTCGTTTCAGTTCCCCTGTCAAACTCCGATAGCCGTAGAACGGATTCTCCAACGCCGCTTCGTGCAGTGCGTCGCGCAGACTCATCTCCCACTCGCTCTCGCGCCCCGGCTTGCGATACAAGCTTGCTCGCGAGAGTCCGCTGAGCTTGCACATTTCGCGAACGCTCAGCTTGCCCTGCCACGCCGCGGATCGGATCAGTTCGCCGATCCGCCGCCGCCACTGACGAGTGTTTTGTGGCGTAGATCTTCGACACGTCGCAAGGCTTGCTGCAAAAAATCGATCTCGAGGGCTTGTTGGCCGATCTTGCGTTCCAGCGCCGCGACGCGGGCTTCGTCTTCGCGGGCGCGTGCGACGCGTGGTTCAGCACCGGGCCGCCGCCCCGAGCCGGGAAACGCCTCGCCGCCGTAGCGCTCCAGCTGTGCGGCCCAGTCGTAGAGCTTGGCGCGCTTGACATCCAGCTCCCGCGCCAGCGCCGACCCTGACTCGCCTCCCAGCAGCCGTTGCGCCGCTGCCACCTTGAACTCCTTCGTGAATCTCCTCTGGGACATCTCATCCTCCTCTCCATTCGATGGTACGCTGTCCCTCCTCTACTGGTCTCATTTTCCGTCCGCACTCCAGCGTGACCCCTTTTGCTCGCAGCGCTCACAAGCAGCGCCGTGGACTGTCCCCAGTCTTTTCACTGCCCCTGAGTGGCGACGCTCGAACCAAGTACAATCACCATGATCATGCGATTCATCGTTTGCCTCTTACTCTCCTTGTGTTGGGCGCTCGCTCAAGATGGCCGAGAACTTTTCAACCAGCGCTGCAGCTTGTGCCACGGAGACGGCTACGGGACCGATCGAGGGCCGAACTTAGCCGATAACCGGCGTATCCGAGGTCAATCGGTCGACCAGGTCCGCGCCATGATCCGCGACGGTGTGCCTGCGAAAGGCATGCCCGCGTTCGATCTTCGGCAAACAGAGTTGAATGCGCTCACCACGTTTGTCCGGTCACTCAGTGCGCCCGCGATGGACGCGAACGTGGAGGGCGACCGCACCGCCGGTGAGCGATTCTTCTTCGGCAAGGGTGGCTGCGGGGGATGCCACATGGTGTTCGGAAGGGGGAAGGCCGTGGGGCCGGACCTTTCGGGGGTCGGCCGGGAGATGACCTTGACCGCGATCCGCGCCGCCGTTCTCAAACCGTCGGACAACATCAAACCGGGTTACGAAGTCGTCAACCTGCGGCTCACCGCCGGTGGCACACTGCGCGGATTCGCGCGCAATGAAAGCCAGTACAACATGCAGGTTCAGGATATCGAGGGACGCTTTCACATGCTCGCCGCGGATGAGTTTACTTTCGCCGAAAGGGAAGAAGCCTCGCTGATGCCGGAACCACGATGCAGCGCGGAGCAGTGCCGCGACCTCGTTGCTTACTTAAGTTCGCTCGGAGGAGTGGATCTAGACTCGGAAGCGCACCCGTTCGTTTCGTCGGGCGGACTGAGCTTTGCTGAGATTCTCCAACAGAAGACCGGTGATTGGGCGACCTACCACGGTGCGGTCGGCGGCGACCGCCATAGCAACCTGGATCAAATCAACACCGCGAATGTGAAAGACCTCAAGGTCGAATGGATCTTCCCGATCGACCAATTCGTGTTGCAAGGGACGCCCGTTGTGGTCGACGGGGTGATGCATGTCACGGGTCCGAATGAAGTCTTCGCGCTCGATGCCCGCGCGGGTCAAACCATTTGGCACTATCAGCGGCCCCGTTCGTCCAATCTTCCCGGTATCGTCGCTGACGGGAAGAACCGCGGCGTCGCGGTGCTGGGGGATCGCGTGTTCACCGTAACCGACAACGCGCGCTTGATCGCTTTGCACCGCGTCACCGGTCAGTTGCTCTGGGAATCGGACATTCTCGAAGGCACGAATCGCAAGAACTACGGCAGCACGTCGGCGCCGCTGATCGTCAGGGATTTGGTCGTCGCCGGGATGGCGGGCGGTGACAGCGCTCTGCGCGGCTATCTCGACGCGTACAAGATCGGTACGGGCGAGCGGGTGTGGCGGTTTTGGACGGTCCCCAAGCCAGGCGAGCCCTTGTCGGAAACGTGGATCGGCAGCGCCCTCGCCGAGCATGGCGGCGGTGGCGGGACATGGATGACGGGAACGTACGATGCCGAGACCGACACTCTGTTTTGGGGCGTCGGCAATCCCTATCCATCGATGAACGGCGATGAACGAGGCGGGGACAACCTCTACACCGATTCCGTGTTAGCGTTGAATCCCGCTTCGGGAGATTTGAAATGGTACTACCAATTCACGCCGCACGACCTCTACGACTGGGACGGCGGCCAAACGCCGATGGTACTGAACACACGCTATCGCGGGCGCGATCGCAAGCTGCTCGTGAACGCCAACCGCAACGGTTTTCTCTATGTTTTTGATCGCACGGACGGCGAACTGCTGTTGGCGGAGAAGTTCGTTGACCGCGTGACGTGGGCGGAGCGCGTCGGCGAGGATGGGCGTCCGGTCGTGGTCCCCGGCATGGAGCCGACTCCGGGCGGGACGAAGGTATGCCCCAATGTGCTGGGCGCGGCGAACTGGCCTTCGGTGGCATTCAGTCCCGTGACGAACCTGTTCTATGTGAACTCACGTGAGGCCTGTGGTATCTACTCGAAGCCGCCGCGCTGGAATCGTAAGCCGATCCCGCTGGAACCCGGTCAGATGTTCTTGCGCGCCATTGACCTCGAAACGGGAAAGCGGGTGTGGGAGCTGCCACAGATCGGCACGGCGGATAGCTGGGGCGGTGTGCTCTCGACGGCGGGCGGGGTTGTGTTTTTTGGGGAAGACAGCGGCGCGTTTGGGGCCGCTGACGCTAAGACCGGCGAAAGCTTGTGGCATATCCGGACGAACTCATCCGCCCGGCTGGGCGATGGGCATAGTTGGCGCGCGTCGCCGATGACGTACCTCGCGGGTGGCAAGCAATACGTGGCGGTCGCTAGCGGACCGAATATTCTCTGTTTCGCGCTGCCGTAGCCTGCCTCGGCTAGACATCCTCGGGCCGCCCGACGGCGAACCCGCCATCGACGGCGAGAGCTTGACCCGTAATCATTCGGGCGTCATCCGATGCGAGGAAGAGGACAGCACGCGCGATGTCGTCCACGGTTGCGAGTTCGCCGAGGGGATGCATGGCTTTGATCGCCGGCCCGCGAACCGGATCGGCAAATAGCGCCTTGGTCAACCCGGTTTCGACAAAGCCCGGACAGACAGCGTTGACGCGAATGCCTTCAGGGGCGTAGTCGAGCGCCATATTTTTCGTAAGGGTGATGATCGCTCCTTTGGACGTGGCGTAGGCGGCGCGGTTTCTGACCCCGACGAGACCAACGACGGAAGCGGTGTTCACAACCACGCCACCCGGTTTTCTCAGGTGGGGAATGACGTACTTCGAGCAGATGTAGACGCCTCGCAGGTTGACTCGTAGCACTTCGTCCCACCCAGCTTCGTCTTGTTCCGTGACGCGCTCGCGCGTGGCGACCCCGGCGTTATTGAACAGCACGTCGATGACTTCGAAAGCCGCAACTGCTTTCTCGACCGCCGAGCGAACAGCGGCTGAATCGGCGGCGTCCCCCTCAAGTGCGATCGCCTCGCCGCCCGCTTCGCGAATACTGTTTGCCGTTTCCTCCGCCGCGCTCCCCGAGAGGTCGTAAGCGATAACCCGCCCGCCCTCAGCCTCGAAGGCGCGCGCCGTCGCACGGCCGATGCCGGAACCCGCGCCGGTGATGAAGACGGTTTTACCGCTGAATCGCTCCATTAGCATGTGATTCTAAGCCACTCGGCCGTGCACGGTAGGGACTCACGAAGCGGACAAAGGTCGTCGTGAATCGACTAGAGTATCGAGAGTGGACTCTGACTTCTTCTCGGATACGGACCCGAAGGCCCTTGAGGTCTTTCTCGACATTCATCGCAAGATGCCCGCCGCTCGCAAGATCGACATGGTGTTTGAGATGACAGAGATGGTGCTGGCGGCAGCCAAGGCCGGGGTGCGTATGCAGTATCCCGATGCCGATGAACGAGAAGTCTTCTTGCGGGCTACGGCTCGGCGGCTGGACCGTGAGACGATGATCCGGGCCTACGGTTGGGACCCACTCGAGCATGGATGAACTTCGTCCCGGCTTCGAGCGGTTGATGCAGGCGTTGGAACAGAACGGCATCCCGTACGCCGTAGGAGGGTCACTCGCCAGTTCGGTCCATGGCGTGCCGCGGTCAACAGTGGACATCGATTTGGTCATTGAAATGACGCAAGACCAAGTCGGCGGTTTCGTAACGGAGCTGCGGGACGCGTTTTACGCCGACGAGGAAATGATTCGGTCGGCGCTGGCAAGCAAACGGTCGTTCAATCTGATCGACATGGAAAGTGGCTACAAGTTCGACTTGTTTCCCCTCCCCGACGGCCCGTACTACCGAACGGAGTTCGAGCGCCGAGGCGGGGTGGAGTATCCGATCGGAGACAGCCGACTTCGATTCTCGGTAGTATCCCCGGAGGATGTAATCCTCACGAAGCTTGTCTGGTTTCGCTCGGGTGGTGAAGTTTCGGACCGGCAGTGGAGCGACGTTCGAGGAATCCGAGAAGTCCAGGGCGAGAAGTTGGATCGTAGTTACCTGGAATACTGGGGGCCGCATTTGAATATCGCCGACCTCGTGGCGCGACTGTTGCAGGGCGGGTGAGTCCTTCGAACGGAACAGTGAACCCACTCGTTTCGTATTTACTTGTGGGAGGTGTCGATGCCGGGACAAGGTTCGGCGGGTAACGTACTAGCCGCTCTATGCAGTTTCTTCATTCCGGGCCTGGGTCAGTTGCTCCAGGGCCGTCTCCTGATGGCTGTCGTTCATTTCGTGCTAGCGGCTCTATTGTGGATTGCGATGCTGGGGTGGATCATTCACCTCTGGTCGATCCTTGATGCCGCGAAGTTCAAGTCCTAGCCGAGCCGCGGCTCCCCCAGCGCGAAGCGTCTCTGTTTTAGGCTCAGGCCGTTCCCGTTCAAGTGCGTATCCTCAACGACGAGGTAGCTGCCGAGCGTCACAAGGTCGAACAAAGTCGGAGATCTTCGAGTACATGGGCCTTCGAGTGGTTTGAATCCAGAACCAGCATCGCGTCATCGTCAGGAGAACCCCCCCCGTATTCGGTTGCCCCAGGCGGTATAGGGAGACAGCCCTACGACGCTCAAAGGGACGCCGGTCACTACTGATTCCACGATTCTGCTAACCTAGTCCATCGAATCGAGCAACCTTGGGGGTGCACGTGAAACTTCGTTGGATGATTGTTCCTGTTCTGGTGAGTCTGGGCCTCGGCTGTGGATCCGAGGAAGCCGCTCCCGAGGCGGATGCTCCATCATTCAAGGTCGAGCGTAAGTACATTTACCCGGAAGAGTTTCCCCCGGGCAAACCCTACAGCCCCGGCGTGCTGGTCGGCGACACCCTGTACATCGCCGGGCAGGTCAGTCTCGATCCGCAAACGCGTGAGCAGCCGGCGACGATCGAAGACCAAACCCATATGGCGATGAAGAACATGGGCTATGTCCTGCGCGACGCTGGTATGGACTACGACAACGTCGTCACCTGCCATGTGCAACTCGACGACATGGACAACTACAAAGGCATGAACGAGGTCTATGGCGGCTACTATACGTCGGGCCGCTACCCCGCCCGCACGACTCTTGAATTTCCTGGGCTGCCCGCCGACTCGCATCTCGAGATCACCTGCGTCGCATACGCCGACAAGTCGAAGATCGAAGTCGTCCGCCCCGACGAGGGCAAGACGCCCGCGGCCATGGGCCCTTATTCGCCCGCGGTCTGGGCCGGCGACCGCCTTTATCTCTCGGGCCAGGGCGGGCGCAATCCTGAAACCAACGAAATCGATCCCACCATTGAAGGCCAGACCAAGCAGACGCTCGAGAATATCGGCACGGTTCTCAAAGCCGCCGGTCTGGGTTTCGAGAACACCGTTATGGTCAACCCCTACTACTTGGGACACGACAACTACGGCAAGCTGAATTCCGTCTACCGCGATTACTTCGATCTCGGCAGGCCGTCGGCGAGAGGCAGCTTTTGCCTGTCGCGGCTTCCCGGCACGATCAGCGTGGAGATCACGTTCATCGCCACGCGTAACCTGCAAAAGAAGGGCCGAGTGTTGCCACATGGCCGTCGGCCGTCGCACACGGCCGTCCCGGCGACGCTCGACGGCAATACAATGTATTTCGCTGCGAAATCGGCTCCTGGTGCGGGCGATGACGTCGAGTCTCAGTTCCGTGAATCGATGGAGCACTGGAAGCGGGTGCTCAAGCTGGCGGGTATGGACCTCGAAAACGTAGTCAGCGCTAGTGTCTATCTGAAGGACCTTGCCGACATGCCGAAGATGACGGAGGTCTTCCGCGAGTACTTCCCCAGCAACCCTCCCGTACGGACCACGGTTCAGGTGATTGAGGATGGACCGCGCGCGAAAGTCCGGCAAGAGGTTTCGTTGATCGCTGTACGCTGAAAAGCCCGAGGAGAGTATCTTGTGACCATTCGATCCCTGAGCGTCCTTATCGTTTTCTTCACGTTGCTGGTCGGTGGAGCGTTCGCCGAGCATCACCACAAGGTCGAGCGCCAGTTCATCTATCCCGACGAATTCGCCCCCGGCAAGCCCTACACGCCCGGCGTCCTCGTGGGCGACTACCTTTATATCTCCGGACAGATCGACAAGGATCCGAAGACCGGCGAGCAGCCCGAAGGCATCGCGAACCAAACGCGCATGGCGATGGACAACATGGGTCACGTTCTGCGCGCGGCCGGTATGGATTTCGGGAATGTCGTCACATGCCACGTCCAGCTCAACGACATGGACAATTACAAGGACATGAATGAGGTGTACGGCAGCTACTTCGGCCCCGACCACTTCCCGGCCCGTACAACGCTGGAATTCCCGGGCCTGCCCGGCAACGCAAGTCTCGAAGTCACCTGCATCGCCTACGCCGACAAGTCGAAGATCTCGATCGTCACGCCGCCGGCAGGATCTATCCCTGCCGCCATGGGACCCTACCGTCCCGGTGTTTGGGCCGGTGACCTGCTCTATGTCTCCGGCAGCGGCGGACGCAATCCCAAGACGAACGAGATTCCCGCGGACATGGAGGGCCAAACCGATCAGACAATGAAGACCATTGGCGCGATCCTCGGCGCGGCCGGTCTTGACCACGAAGACGCCGTATTTGTGAATCTCTACTTCCTCGATCCCGAGGGCTATCAGGGTTCGACCTACGGCAAGATCAACTCCGTCTACAAGAATTTCTTCACGATCGGCAGTGCTCCCAGCCGGGCTAGCTTTTGCTTGACTAGGCTCCCTGGTACGATTTCGACCGAGATCACCTTCGTAGCCACGCGTGACACCGAAAATAAGGGCCGCGTCGTCCCCGCTTACATCGGCACCAGTCCGACATCATCGGGCGGAGGTGTGTTGGCCGGCGACACGCTTTGGACCTCCGGCAAGTCCGGCGCCGGCGACACCATTGAAGAGCAGATGCGAGACTCACTCGAGAAGATTCGCGACACCCTGAACCTCGCCGGCATGGACATGGCGCACGTCGTTGACGCACATGTCTACCTCAAGGACCTTGCTGACATGGACAAGATGAACGGTGTCTTCAAGGAATACTTCCCGAACAACCCACCGGCGCGAACCACGTTGCAGGTGGTTCAGCGGCAACTGGAACAGGTCCAAGTCGTCGCCGTGCGTTAGCAGCATGCTGACGGGCCACGCGGCTTATACCTTCACAGAACACTCAACAACGCTGCTGACCAGTTTCCTACTTGCCTACGGAAATCCCTTAGATCGAAATGCGGCGGGAGGCTGATAGGTCTGGTTGGGGCTCTGGCCGACAATAGTTGTTAGTGAGAGCTTCGATCAAAATCTCCGACGCCGGCGTCGGCCCTATCACCCTTGCCGTAGTGCTTCTGGCCGTGCTGCTCAGCGGCTTCTTCTGGCTCGGCTATTGGGTATCGGAAACCAACCTCGCCGAAAACCCGCGGCCCGCGGGCCCCCAAATCATTCAGATTCCCCTCCCCAACGTTGAACGAGTGCCGGAGAGCATCCCCACTCCCACACAGCTCCTCAAGATCAATCCTGAAGAAAAGGTCCGACTTTAGGGTTAGAACAAGAACCGCATGTTCAACTGAAGGGTCCGATTCAGTCCGCCGGTACGGGCTACTCCAAAGAACGGGTGGTCAATGTTGTTGAACGGCAGGTCCCAGTTCTTGTGGTTGAAGATATTCACGAAGTCGACTCCCACACTCGCGGTAAGTGTCTCATTCAGGCTGAATGGCCGTGCCACGCGCATGTCCCACTGCTGAAAGCCTCGCGTCGAGAACTGGTTCCTCTCTACGTTGCCCGGCCGAAGTTGATCAAAGTCGGTCGGTTCGACGCGCTCGAATACTGTCGGATCGAAAGCAAAGCGTCCCGTGATCTGGCGGCCGTCGGCCAGGGTAAACGTACGGATCTCACCTGGGTTCAGGCGTTGGAACTGCCCTGTGATGTCCGGACGTCCCACGCGCTGGAAGCTGAACGTCGGATCTTGCGTCTGCCTGATATCAAGCGGCAGCCCGGATCGATGCCGCCAGGTGCCGCTCACCTGAAGACCATCGAGCCAAGCAGCTCGATTCCTCAAACCCGGAGCCAGGCCGACTTGATAGAACCAAGTTGCCGTCAGCGTATTGCGCCGGTCGAAATTCGAAAGGGCCCAGGGCTCTGTTTCGAATTCCTGGCCGAATGTCGTGCTGCCGTTGTCGTAGGCTTTCGACCAGTTGTAGCTGAGGTCGAATGCGAGTCCCCGGCTTAGGTATCGTGTCGCGCGAATCTGAATCGCCTCGTAGCGACTGCCACCGGTGCTCTCAAACTGACGGATGTCGGTGTATTGCGAAAACCTCCTCATCCGTGTGATGAAAGCGAACGGCAGAATGGCGTTGCGCTCGAAAACATTAAGCTCCCTTTGGCGTTGCAATCGAAGAGCGCGCGTCCCGAGATAGGTTCCGCTCACCAGGACCCTCCCCGGCAGTAGGCGTTGCCATCCGGCGGTCCAGTGGTGAGCGTAGGCATTGTCGAAGTTGCGATCGAACACCCGGATGGGATACGTCACCCGCTGATTGCGAATCGTGTTCGTATCGAGCACCGGGATCATCGACAGCGGGGCCTCGAAGCTCCCCTGTGTGCCTGAGAACGGTGTGAAGTCAAAGCGGTTGTCGGTGCTAAACGGTGGATACGTTGCCTGGAAAAGGGCCGCGGCGCTCGATCCGGCGAACGTGCCGAAGTCGTAGAAGACTCCATAGGAGGCCCGGAAGACTGAGCGTCTCGATTCCCCGAAAATCCAGCGTGAAAGCCGATTGTCGGACGAGGGAGAGTAGCTCAATCCGATGCGAGGCACGAAGTGTTTGCCGTCCGTCCCGATAGTCGAGCGAGGTAGCGGACCCCGTTCCCCATCCGGATCGCCCGGAAAGATCAAGTTCGGCAACGTATCGGGAAACGCTTGTGATTCGACCTCTTCACGGAACGCCGCAATGCGGTTGAGGGTATCAACAGCCGGTGGCTGTGCCTCGTAGCGCAGCCCGAACGTTACCTGCGCTCCGCGAAAGGGCTGCACCTCTGCTTCGCCGTAGAAAGCCCACTCAGTCCAACGCATGTTGAGGTTGCGAGGTGTCTGCAAACGATATCCGCTGGGAACACCGCTGAGCAGATTCGCAACGCTGTTTCTCGTTCCCGCGGTGGCGGGGATTCCGAAGGTGAAAGTACCAGCGGGATTCTCTGTGTTCGAGAGGGGCCAGATGCCACGTTGCACCGAAACGCCCCCGCGCAAAACCATACCGCCTGCTCGATAATTCACATCCTCGCTGAGCTGGAACGTGGTTTGGGCCGAGCCCTCGCTGAATAAGAATGGGGCGATCCGCAGGTCCACCGCGCCGGCACTGTTCAGCAGCGTTAAGTCGGGTACCGTCCCGGGGTCTGCGCCGAAGCTCTGGAAGTCGAATCCGAAACTCTGTGCTGTCACATCTCGATAGTTCAGCAAGCCCTGCCAGCGGTTGATCGACAGTCGCTGCCCCGCGAGCCGCGCCGAGTGGGTAAAACGGGCCGTCGGCGAGTGTGTGAGGGAAATCTGTGAGTTATTTGCCAGTTGCCGGCGCCGCTCGGCCACCCCAGGTGCTGTCAGTAGCCCCTCCAGAAAAGGGTCTCGTACCGTGTTGCGAAACGTGTGATGACTCCAACTGAGCGTCCAATCGCGTCGCCGCCAATCCAAGCGGCCGAGCAACATCTCCCCGCTGCTGTCGAGCAAACTCCGCGTCTGATGGAGATCTGAGCCGGCGTTAGGAAGCGGCAGGAACGTTTCAAGGTATTTCGTCATCAATGGGTCGAAGGCGCTTGCCGGTAGCTGCGCGTTCGGATACGGCTCCAACGTCGCGGGATCAACCGGCCGCTCCAGCGCCGGAACCGCCGAAAAATCGCCCCCCCGCTCCGCTGCATTCAAAACGTTTCCAATCTCGAAGTGCTCTCGCTCGGTCTGCCAGCCTTCGGCGTCAGCAAAGAAGAAAAGTCCCTTCTTTCGCCAAAGAGGGCCACCCATCTGCCCGCCGCCGGCCCATCCGCGGATCGAGTCCTCCGAGCCGTCAAACGTCTCGATCGGATCGCCCTGGCCTGGCCGCCAGAAACCTCGCATCTGCCCGTGCCAGGCGTTCCCGCCGCTCCGAGTCAAGGGGGCAACGATAGCGCCCGCATTGCGTCCGTCACGTGCCGAAAAAGTATGGGTTACGACACGGAAAGTCTCGACGGCCTCAGGTGCGGGCCCGAACGTGGCGGCCTGGGCTCCCGTCAGGCGATTCTGCGAATTATTCAGGGCCCCATCAAACTGGTAGTTGATGGCCGAACGGCGTGAGCCATTGGCCGACACCGCCGCGCCGCGTCCGGAAAAGGGGTTAATCTCCAGCGACTCTGTCGGGCTCATGCCCGGCACCATTAGTAGTAACTTGTCGACGGCCGTACGGCCCTCACTTCCCACTAAAACGGGCAGGCTCTCGATCTGTTCACGCACAAGTCCATACTCGAGCGCGATGCCCTCGAGCCCCGCCTTCGCTCGCGTCAGCGGTGGGGCCAAAGGGTTTAGCTGAACCGAGAGGTCCAGAGGAATTCCTGGAAACAGCTCGTAGGGACCAAGGCGCTGCGTAGCATACTCGTCGAGAGAGAACGAGACGGAGTACCTCCCCGTCTTCAGGTCCGCGAACGCAAAGTTTCCCTGAGTGTCGCTATGGGTAACGACGACCTTTCCCGATGAAAAGTCAATGAGTTCGATTTGGACGTCGAACAGCGGTTCGGTGTCCGACGCACTGACACGCCCCCGAATCAAGCCCGGCTCGGCAGCCTGTAAAGCCAGGGCCAGCAGGCACACAACTGCCCCAGGCAAAAGGTGGAATCGGTGGCTCATAGCCGCCTACCGTAGTTTAACGGGTAGCGGCCTTGATTCGGTTCGAGCGGGTGCGGATGCGGCTGAGCGCCTCCCCGCAAGAGATGTCGGCGTCGCCGGCATCGAGCAGATGCCGGGGAGTGCTCAAGAGAGCGGTCAGGTTGGCGTCGAGTTCCAACGCGCCTTGCAGCAATGCTGCCGACTCGGCTCGTGCGCTGCCGGAGGGCGTATCGTCCTCTTTTGCCTGGTAGGTCCAATACTTGCGGGGCAAAGTCTCAGACAACAGATCGTAAATGCGGGACTGCTCGCGACGAACCCCGTTCGCATGAGTCGAAACCAACTCCGAAAGCCGGCTCGAGGATGTCAACTGAGGCAGTAACTCGACGGGCACGGCTCGCACCAACTCATTCAACTCGTAGGCGTGGGCGAGAAGGCGGGACTGGCTTTCGAAGACGTTATTCACGAAGCGGTCGAGTTCGCCTTCCAACGCGCTCGGTTCCGTCGAAACGAACGACCGGCGGGCCGCGTCGTTGAAATGCTCCAGCAAAGAAGTTCGAACCACGCCGCCGAGCACGCCGAGGTATTCCGTCCCAGAAGCCGGTGCCGGAATCGCATTCGCCGCCACGTCGCGTAACGTCAACTCGACCGGGACGTCACGATCTTTCCGGGCGGCTCGAATGGCGGCCTTTACGGTCTCACGGACTTGTTCGTTTTCAACAGTGCCGCGGAAAACCAGACCGTCTTCCGTCCAGGTCGGCGCAATGTCTTCCCGCCAAACCTGAGCTCGGTAGAGCGTCCAGTGGCCTTCGATCACCGTCTGAACGGCGACGAGCGTGAGTAGCTCTTGTGTCGGACGTCTCTCCACCCGGGGTTCCGGTGCTTGAAGCGCCAGGCCTTGCGTCAGAAACTGAACCGCGATGGGTGCGATCCGCGAAGCCGCAATTTCCGGACCCTGTGTGAACGGGACTGTTTCCGACGGGGCCGCCGGTTGTGAAAACACAGGATCAAGCTGATACCGCTGCGGGATGGCGCGGGCAGCAATGGCGTTCGCCGGAACCGTTGTATCAAACTCAACCGGCTCGGTCGAGGCAGCCGTTCCTGTTTCCAGGGCGCCAGGTGTTAGAGTTCGCCGTTTCCGACTCCACGACAGCCGGCTCGACCGCGTTCGCTTGGGGAGGTTCGGGCGATTCGACAACCGAGGGCTGCGCGAGGGTGGCGATCTCCGCGGTCTTTTCGGGAGCGAAGAGGTCGTTCCCGACCACGCCACTCAGCACTGCAAACCCAAGCGCCGCCGCCGCGGCATAGGCCGCCGCCCAGCGCATCGGGAAAGCGACGACCGTCGCCGGTCCGCTGATGCGGTGCTCGAGAGACTCCCACGCGGCGGCGCGCTCCATCGGAGTTTCCGCTGGAACGGTAGACCGCAACTCCTGTTCGGCTTCGCCGAGCAACTCCACCATGTGGACGAGGGCAGACCGGCACGCCTCGCACTCATCCAAGTGCGTCGCGCGCTCGAACCCTAACTCGCCTTCACACTGGAGTAGGAGTTCTTCCGTGCTTAGGTGACGTATTCTCACTAACTTCTACAGCCCCTAACTTCTTCGTCGCTCTGGCTAAGTAGCTGACGACGCTTGAAATCGCCAGATCCAACACTTCTCCGATCTCTCGGAGCTTCAAGCCCTCCGTCCGCAGCCTAATGCATTCCAACTCCATGGCGCTGAGCCGATGCCATGGCAACTGCGAAACGTAAACCTTTGCGTCCGTCGGAGCCGAGGGCGAAACCAACCGCCGCTCGATGCTCATCCAACCTTCTTCGTCCAGCAATTCCGGTTTCTTCTTGCGCCCACGATCGATGATCAGATTGTGGGCAACCCGAAACAACCAAGCGCGCGGCTGGAGTATTTCCTCTTTCCTGACGCGCGACTCGTAGAACCGAACGAATGCTTCTTGTGCAATGTCCTCGGCCTCCGAGCTGTCATCCATGTAGTACCGGAGGTAACGAATCAAACCCTCACGGCACTCCGCGAACACCTTTTCGGTTTCGCGGACAGCAGACTCGTGCTGGCCATTCCTGGGCAGAGGGCTCCTGGCGCCGCAATGCCTGAGAGTACTATGACGTTTCAGTCAGGCATTCTTACGGCAGAACTTTTCTATTTTCGCCGCCGGTTGGGACGCTTGTCAATTTTACCTCGAAGAAAAAGGTCGTATGAAAGTCTTATGAAACAAGACCTTACGGGCTGCCCCCGGGGGGCGGAGTGCGAATCCGTACCATTGCGAGATTCTTGCCGCCGCAAAAAAAGCCTTCTCATACGTCTTGATAGTATAGACAAGAGGTGTACCGGAGCAGTTCCAGGAATTCCTGGGCTGAGGGACGTCCCGAATCCCGTCCCGTTTTCGGCAATCCTCGCTCTTCCCACACACGAACCCACCTGCGCCGGCGGCGAAGATCTCCTCTTCCCGCCGGCGCAGTCGTTTTCGGCCGCCGATCCAGCAGAACTTCCGGCCTCTCCCGTGGCCGCGTGGGTTTAGGTCTGGTTATAATGGTGCTTGGTGTGGCCTTTAGCGAGGCTGGAACCGTGTTCATCGAAGTCGCGGAACTGGAGCGTCGAAGCATTGACTTCGACAGGCATTTCGCCCCACGCGCGATCGTGTTGACCGATAGTGATTGGCGACAGGACGGTCCATTGCATGTCGTCGGTTCAGCGGAATTGCTCGATCGACAGGGCTCACGCACGATTCGGGTCAGGGGAAAAACGGATGGTCGCGCCACCAGTCGCTGTGGTCGTTGCTTGGAGCCTGTCTCTGAAGAGATCCACGAGAATTTCGACCTGTTCTACTACCCAATGGCGATGATCGCCCGATCCGAAGAGATTCGGATCGACCGGGACGACACGGATTTGGGTTTCTACGAGGGTCGCGGACTGGAACTGCGTGACGTCGTGCGGGAACAGCTCTTGTTGTGGCTTCCCATGCGCGCCGTCTGCGATGAGAACTGCCCGGGTATTTGCCCGAATTGCGGCACCAAGCACGGCTCGGCCGAGTGCCGCTGGCGAGAGAATTTTGTCGATCCCCGCTGGGACTCCCTGCGGCAACTTCGATCGAAGCTAAAATCATAGGGAACCGTCAATGCCGAACCCAAAACGCAAACATTCCAAGGCCCGCACGCATAAACGACGGGCGAACGATCATCTCAGCCGAGCGACGCAGGGTATCTGCCCGAATTGCGGCGAGACCAAACTGCCTCATCGGGTCTGCCCTGAGTGCGGTCAGTACCGCGGCCGCGAAGTCATCGAGATCGAAACCGAGTAGCCTGCACGGCCTCCGGTCCCGATCCCCGCGCAACCGAGCGCTTGACGGCCTTTAGGCAGGGTGCCAAAATACCAGCACCGCGTTCGTAGGCTCCTATTTCTTCACGCGAGAAACCGATGATCAAGATTGCCCTTGACGCGATGGGAGGAGATCAAGCCCCTGGTGTAGAAGTCGAGGGAGCGATCCTTGCCGCCCGCGAGTACGGTGTCGGCATCATCTTGGTGGGCCGCGAGGATGCCCTCCGTACGGAACTCGCCCGCCACGAGGCAAGTGGACTGCCGATCGAGATCGCGCACGCCAGCGAGGTGATCTCGATGCACGATGTCGCGGGCAAAGCGGTCCGCGCCAAGGACAGTTCAATTCGAGTCGCGGCTCGCTTAGTGCGCGACGGCCTTGCCCAAGGAGTGATTTCCGCCGGCAACACCGGTGCGGCCATGGCCATCTCCAAGGTCGTTCTGGGTGTGCTCCCCGGCGTTCATCGGCCTGCCATCGCGCAAGTCTTTCCCACTCTGAAAGGTACTTTGGCGGTCCTGATGGATGTGGGCGCGAACGTCGATTGCGACGCCAATATGCTGGCTGATTTCGCGGTGATGGGCGCCGCCTATTCCCGCGTCGTTTGCCATCGGGAGAATCCGCGCGTCGGCATCCTCTCCATTGGCGAGGAAGAGCACAAGGGCAATGAACTGACCCGCGAAGCAACGCCCCTGCTTAAGAAGCTCCCGATCAACTTCATCGGTAACGTCGAAGGACAGGATCTCTACAGCGGTCACGCCGATGTCATCGTTTGCGACGGCTTCACCGGCAACGTCGCCCTGAAAGTCAGCGAAGGGCTGGTCAAGGCAATCAAATCGATGCTGCGCGCTTCGCTCGAATCCACCTATACGCGCCAGCTCGGGTACGCGCTTTCCCGTGGAGCCTACGAAGACTTTCGAAAGCGAGTCGACTACTCCGAATACGGAGGAGCGCCTCTGCTGGGCGTCAAAGGCGTTTCCATCATCTGCCACGGGCGCTCTAACACCAACGCCATCAAGAACGCCGTCCGCGTCGCCCGGGAATCTTACGAGGGCGGCGTCAACAAAGAGATCGAAGCCACCCTCCTCGAGGGAATGGAAGAAGTGCCGGCCGCCGAATCGTTAGGCTGAGCGTTCGTCTGACTTCTCCCGCCGTCTCATCCGTGGAAGCGGTGCGGCAGACCGATAAGGAGAAACCTTGATGGACAACCCACTCCCCACCCGCCGTCAATGCTTGCAGTTCGCCGCGGTCCTCGCGGCAAGCCGCATCCCGCTGACCGCCGCCGACTCCGGCGCGATCGACATCGCTAATCGCCGCGAGCTATTTGTCGACGGCTTCCTCATTGACCGGCTCCACGGCGCGCGTCGTACTCTTCATCGGCCCGTCGCCCGAGAAATTTCGCTCGAACGAACTAAGCCCTGGGAAGGCAATGCGAGCGGTTACACGACCGTTTTCCAAGACGGCGACCTCTACCGCATGTACTATCGCGGCACGCATCTCGTTTACACCGAGGGCAAGGGCACATCGACCCACCCTGAGGTTGTCTGCTATGCGGAGAGCCGTGACGGTATCGAGTGGACCCGCCCCGATCTCGGCATCGTCGAGTTCGAAGGCTCGAAGAAGAACAACATCATCTGGGAAGGCGTCGGCTCCCACAACTTCACGCCCTTCCTCGACGCCAATCCCAACCGCACTGTCAAATATAGGGCCATGGGCCGAGGCAAATCGCTCAATCCGAGCGACAAAAGCCGCTTCGGTCACGGTCTTTACATCTTCGAATCGCCCGACGGCGTCCACTGGAAACTCACCCGTGACGACACCGTGATCACCGAGGGCGCCTTCGACTCGCAGAACCTCGCGTTCTGGGATTCCCTGCGCAACGAGTATCGCGCCTACGTCCGCGATTTCCGTGAAGGTCGCGACATACGCACCTGCACCTCGAAGGACTTCATCCACTGGACCCAGCCCGTCTTCCTGACCTACTCGCCGGGCCGCATGGGTCAGCTTTACACCAACGGCGTCATCCCGTACTATCGCGCGCCGCACATTTTCGTCGGCTTCCCAACACGCTACGCCGATTACGGCTGGGCCGAATCCACCAAGCAACTTCCCCAGCGCGAATACCGCGAATTAGTCGCCAGCGCGTCACAGCGTTCCGGGACCGCCTTCACCGACAGCATGTTCATGAGCAGCCGCGACGCGCTGCACTTCGACATCTGGCCCGAGTCGTTCGTGCGTCCCGGCCCGCAGCGCCCCGGAAGCTGGTTCTACGGAGACAAGTATCAGAACTGGGGCATCGTTGAGACGAAGTCCAATCTGCCGGACGCGGCGAATGAACTGTCGTTCTATCTCAGCGAGGCCGGACGCCAGAAGGACGGCAACAGCCTGCGCCGCTACTCCCTCCGCGTCGATGGCTTCGTGTCCGTCAACGCCCCGCTTTCCGGCGGAGAACTGCTCACCAAGACCATCCGCTTCGAAGGAAACCGCCTCGGGATCAACTTTTCCACGTCCGCCGCCGGAACTATCCGGGTCGAACTCCAGGAAGACTACGGCCGCCCCATCCCCGGCTTTACACTGGATGACTGCAACCTCCAATACGGCGATGAACTCGACCGAGCCGTCTCCTGGAAAGGCAACCGCGACCCCAGCAAACTGGCCGGCAGACCCATCCGGCTTCGTTTTGAGATTAAGGATGCTGATCTCTACTCATTCCGCTTTGCCCGATGATTCCTGCGTGCCTCACGACAATCCTTAGCCGCGAAGATGATAACGCGACAAAGGTGATTCTCCTATTGACCGGAAGATTATTGTTGGGTTGAGCTCAACCGACTCCTCGCTCATACCGCGAAGACACGTTTGAATCGATCGCCGGATTCTGGAAACCCATGGACATCGCTGATCAGCGCGAGCTGTTTGTCAATGATTTCCAGCTCTAGCCTGCTTATCTCACCGCCTGACGGCCAAAGCACGCGATAGGCCCGCCATGACTTCGTTGCGCTTGCTTGCCGTGCTCAACGTACTGTCAAGTACGCCTGCGCGCGCCAAGCGGCTCGCGCCTCGTCCTGACGGGCCTCCCACGCACTTCGTCTCGCCACGCGGTGAGATAAGCAGGCTAGCTCATGAATCCGAGATCGTGCGAGCCGGCCGGGAAGTTGTCGAGGTTTGGAAAAACGGACAGGAGACCCTGCCCGTTGAGTCCGAACCACTTGGCGAGAGTCGCTCCGTATTGGTCTAGAGATGTCGTCGGAATCCAACGGCCTCGCCGGTCGGCATCGTCAGGTCCGTCAAGGATGAGTTGAGGAAACCGTCCGTAGAGGTCGCCGCCACGGACGGCGCCGCCGATGGCAAGGTGATGGCTCGCCCAGGCGTGGTCGGTTCCGAGGTTGCCGTTGGGTTCGAAAGTCCTGTTGAACTCCGATTCGGAGAACGTGGTGACTTCGTTCTCGACACCGAGCTCCTGTGTCGCCTGATGGAACGCAGCCAGTGCGGTGGAGAGGCTCGACAGCAGACCGTCCTGACGTCCTTGCTGGTTGGAATGTGTGTCGTAGCCGCCGGCGGAACAGAAGAAGATCTGCCGAGCCATGCCGAGCTCGTTGCGTACCTGGATGATCCGGGCGATCTGCTCAAGCTGCTGTCCGAGGCTGGACCCGGGGAACTGCGTCTGGAGGGCGTTGTCGCCCTCAATCGCGTTCTCGATGATTTCGCCGACGCGCAGTCCGTCGGACAACACCGCGTTCGCTGCCTGCACCAGGACGAAACCACTTTGGAAATCGAGCAGCTCCTGCACGGCGGAGTCGCGGGCCTGCGACGGCTCAGAGCTGTTGGAACCCTCCAGCAGGGAATTCGAGCCGGGGCTGAGCGTAGCCGGTTGTGTGTTTTGGCCGACGAGCAATGTGCTGGACCCGGCGACCGAGATGCCCGTCGGAAAACTGGCGGAAGCGTTGAGGGCCTGAACAATGTCGGCGGCGCGGCCGCCCCAACCTGTTCCCGGTAGGTTGTTGGGGGGGGCGGTTTGCCATTGAAGGATCTGGTCGGAGTGTGAGAAGAGGTTGCCGGGAATCGGTTCCGTGCGATTCTGGTATTGCTCGCGCGTTAAGGGTCGGACCAGCATGCCTACGTTCGCGGCGATGGCCATCTTGCCCTGTGCCCACAGGGGATGCAGGGGCGCCATCTGAGGATGCAAGCCCAGCTCTTGTGTGCCCGTGAACATGCTGAGCAGGTTGGCTCGCGGGATTGCCAGACTCCCTCGGACACTTTGGTAGTTGTCGTATTGGTCGCTGACCGGGACAACTAGACTATTGGCGTCATTCCCTCCGAACAAAAACACACAGACGAGGGCTTTGTAGTCATTCGATTGGGCAAAGGCATTGATCGCGCCGAGCCGGGCCAGCGCGGATGTGAATCCGAGTGAGGCGAGCGTACGGCTGATCTTGAGACAGAAGTTTCGGCGGGTGGATGATTGCATAACGTGGGTTCCTAGGGAGTCGATGCTCGGCTGGTTCAATGTTGGACTTGGTACTCCGATGAAGTGGCTGCGATGAAAATGGCGTTCTGGACACGAGTCTCTGTGTTGTCGGTCACGAGAATGGCGCCGATGATGGTCTGGCGGAGCTTTTCGGACATTCGGCCCTGGAACAGCGTCCAATCGATCTCATCGAGAAGCTGCTCGGGTTGGGCGGCGAGCGATTCGAATCTTGAAAAGTCGACCGCGACTTCACCGCCGATCCAGTTGCGGACCACCTTGTAGACAAAGTTGGCGCGATTGATGGCGTTGGATGAAGTGTGGAGCTGAAACTCCGGCGCTATGACTCCGGTGTCGGGGATACGGAAGAAAGGCGAGTAAAAGTTAAACACGCTCGGTGGGAAGAGTAGATCCTGTCCCATGGCCCGCGTGCGATCTCGCAAGCGATTCTCGATGGGAACGTTGGCCTCGAGATTCCGCATGAGCGTGAGAGCGAAGAGAATCGGCTCGCGTAGATGGCCGCCTTCAGCGGTCGAAGCTTGCGCTTCCGGGTCGATCAAGATAGCCCGCGCGACCGCCGCCAAATCGCCTCTAACACCCTGTCCGTTGTCATTGAAGACCGTAGCGACTCGAGCGACATAGGCCGGACTGGGGTCGCTCAGCACCAAGTGCTGGATGAGGTTCCGGCAGATGAAGGGACCGACGTTGGGATGGCTGAAAATGTGCTCGATCGCCATGTACATGTCTAGCTGGGCGGGTTGCCCGGCCGGAAGAACAAAGCCATCCATAAGAATCTTCTCGCCGGGGTCATGCTTCTCTTCGACCGGAACCATCGGGCCGTCGAAATGGGGTGAGTTCGTCCAGCCACCGTGCTTGTCCAACTGCGGGGGATACGTCCAGCCGGTGAGGGCTCGCGACAACTCACGGACCGTCTCCTCCGTATACGGCTCAATGGGTTCGCCGCCGGTGCCGGTCTGCGGTGTACCGTCGATATTCAACTTCTTTCGACCGACAGAGAAGAGCTGCAGGACCTCACGTCCAAAGTTTTCGTTCGGAGGGTTTTCGCCGGTCGGGTCGTACCCATTGTTGACGTTGTCGAGAAACTCGCCCATGGTTGGGCTCAACGCCACGTCGAGCAACAGATCTTCAAAGTTCCCGAGAGCATGCTGGTGCAAGATACGCAGGTACGGGATCATCTTGTAGCTCTTGCCGACTGTGTTGCCCGAGACAACGAGGATCTGTCCCAACGCGAAGGCCATCCGCTGGCGAAGTTGATCGGGGCCGTACATGGCGTTTAGGAAGAACTGCGCCTGGACCGGGGTCAGTGAACTCGTTTCGACATCCGGGTAAGTGGAGGGGATGGCGTTGATCTGCTCCTGGATGAACTGATCGATGCCAACCTGTCGCAGATAATCCATGTCGGCGTTCGTTGGTCCCCAAGTGGCTTGTTCCAACAGCCGCGGAATCGCGCCGCTGATGACTTCGATTACGACATCGTCGGTAACTTCGAACTGTCCGTCGTTGACCGTAAGCCGAAGCTCGTAGTCGCCGTCCGCCGGGAACGTGGCCGTGCTGTTAAGGAGTGTGGCGTTGCTGAAGACGACCGTTCCGGGGCCGCTGATCTGTGACCACTCGATGCCGAGAGTGTCGGCGGGGAGACCGTCGTCGGCGGCGAATCCGGCGAGTGGAATCGTGTCTTTGGGGAGTGTGATCGTGCGATCGCCGCCCGCGCCGACCTCGGGCGCCTGGTTGGCGACAGGGTTTCCTCCGTCTTGGATATTTGAACCGACGAGGAAGTTACGGCGAACCTCCGGCGCCGACAACGCGCGATCGTACACCGCCGATTGATGGACCTCGCCCTGCCACGTGCGCCAGCCATCGTGCTCGTTGCCGATGAGAAAGAAGTAGTTCGGATCCCAGTTGGAAAGGTCACCCTCTCTCGCCTCGGTCTGGAAAAGCTGACCGTCGCGATAGAAGCGGAGCATCCTGCCGTCGAACGAGACAAGGTAGTGATGCAGAGCCGTCGTGAAGCCTTGTTCGTTCTTGAGGTAGGGGTGGCCGTTTTCAGTGGAAGCCGTCGTGCGCAGCCGTATTTCCGCAAGGGTCGTTTGCTGGCCGAGCGTGAAGTTGCGATTGTGTGGGTCGAGTGAGTATGTCATCAACCGCGCCGGACCACCTTGCTCCGTGTTGAGCGCCTTGCCCCACGACTCGAACGTGAAAGCGTTGGCCGTTGTGAGGGATTGATGTAGTTTCGATGCGATACCGCTGACGAGCTTGGCTCTATCACCAAGCAAGACGCCGTTGCCGCCGCCCAGCCAGTTCACTTCACCGTCCATCGCGAGATCGAGAGGCGTTCCGTTTCCGCTTCTATCGTGGACGACCTCGCCGCTCATTTCGGTCATCGGATAGTAGGCGACCAATCCGCGCGTCACGCGGTCGCTCTCATTGAGTGTGACGTCGACCTCATCGCTCGACGACTGATCCCCGTCGTTCGCCGTAAGCCGCAGTCGATAGGCGCCCGGTACGGAGAAGTCGACCATCGTGTCGACAGCGTCCGGGGGGGTGAAGGTGGCCGTTCCCGGGCCGCTCACCAAGCTCCAGCTAACGGTCACGGTGTTGCTCGGCAGGCCGTCGTCGGAGACTTCGCCGGCCAGAGTCGCGTAGGTGCTGGGAACGGTGATCGTCTGAGCTTCGCCGGCCTCGACGATGGGCGCCTCGTTTCCAATCGCGTTGCCTCCCTGGTTGAGATTCGCGCCCACGCGGAAGTTACGGCGCACCTCCGCCTCTGACAACGCCCGCTTGTAGATGGCGGCCGCAAAGACGTTGCCTCGCCAAGAGCGCTCTGCTTCGAACTCGTTTCCGATGATGACGGGGTAGCTCGCGTCCCAGTTTGAGAGGTCGCCCTCTCGCAGTTCTGATTTCACGAGTTGCCCGTCGAGCAAGAGCGAAAGCATGCGCCCGTCAAACGTCACGACGTAGTGCCGAAGCTCAGTCGTGAAGCCGTTCGGGTCCTCGAGATGTTTCCAGCCGCCGTTGCTATTTGTTTCCGTCGTTCGGAGGCGGATTTCGGCTTCCGTTTGTTGCTGGCCGATTGTGAGATTGCGGTTATCGGCGTCGTGGGAATAACTCATCAGCCGAGCAGGGCCGCCTTGCTCGATGTTGTCGGCCTCGGCCCACACCTCGAAGGTAAACTGGTTGGCTGAGGTAATTGCTTGGTGGACCTTGGCCGCCGCTCCGCTCAGAAGCTTGCTGTACTTGACGAGATTCACTCCGTTTCGCCCGGGCAGCCAGGTGACGCCCTCGCTCAATTCCAGATGCAACGGTTCGCCGTAACCGCTCTGGTCATAAACTCTGTCCGCGCTGCCTTCGTTGAGGGGGTAAAACGCAACGAGGTCGGTCCGAACGCGTAAGCTTTCGGTAACGTGTACGATCAGGTCGTCTTCGGCGTTGAGTTCTCCGTCAGTGGCTGCCAGGCGCACGGTGTACACGCCCGGCGCGGAGAACATGGCCGTTGTCGCTACCTGATCGGCCGGGTCGAAGGTGACGTCCCCGGGACCGTCAACTTTGCTCCAGCTCGCGGTGACCGCATTGCCGGGGAGTCCATCGTCCGATGCCGAGCCGCTAAGATTTGCCAGATCGAAGGGCCACAAGACGGTCCGGTCGGGCCCTGCGTCCACGATAGGTGGTGTATTCGGAACCGGGTTGCCGCCGGTCGAGATGTCGTCGCCAACTTGGTAGTTTCGACTCACCTCACTGGCGGAGAGGGCCCGACTGTAGACCGCGACCAGGTAGACCTCGCCCTGCCACGATCGATCGTTGGTCTGTTCGTTGCCTACGATGAGCGGATACTCGGGATTCCAATTCGAGAGGTCGCCGTGACGTGATTTCTGCTTGAGCAGTTCACCCCCGCGATAGAGCGAGAGAAGGGAACCGTCGTATGTGACGAGGAAGTGCTGGGGTTCAGGCAACACAGCTTCGGCCTGAACCAAGTAAGGGCTACCGTTGAGTGTCGATTCAGTTGTGCGAAGCCTGACGTGCATCTCCTGGTGCTGTGGTCCCATCGTAAAGTTCCGGTTCTGCGCATCCCAGGAGTTGCTGAGCAGCCGGGCGGGTCCACCCTGAGTGTTGTTCAGCGGTGTCGCCCAAACCTCGAAGCTGAAAGCATTGGCAGACGTGACGGCTTCCTGAATCTTCTCGGCCGCGGCGCTTTGAAGCTTGGAGTACTTCGCAAGTTGCACGCCCCAGCGTCCGGGCAGCCACGAGACTCCCTCAGTCATCTCGAGATCGAGCGAATTCCCGTATCCGCTTTCGTCGAGCGCAACCCGGCCGGCGCCTTCGTGAAAGGGATAGAACGCGATCAAGTCTTGCTCGACCCGGGCGCTACCGCCGACACCTCGCTCTATATCAAGGGTCAGTGTGTCCGTCGACGTCAATTCACCGTCGGAGGCCGTGAGTTCGAGCACGTATCGGCCGTAGGCGTTGCACTCGACCCGGGTATCGGGCCGGTATCGATCGGCGAAGAGTGCTTCGCCCGGACCATTGAGCTGCGCCCAGGTGACCTCGAGTTGGCCGTTCGGCAAGCCGTCGTCCGCCACCGCGGCGGCGAGCAGGATACCAGCGTGACCGCCGCTGACGGTCCGGTCAGGGCCGGCGTTCACGCGCGGCGGTTTGTTCTCGGCGGGCGGCTCGGCGGGCCCGCCAGGGGGATTCGCGTCCACTCGGGCTGCCGGGTCGGGTTCCTCCTCCTCCGGGAGCCCTTCGGCTCGGTTTCCGGCTTCGAAGTTCAGCCGAATTTCGCGGTCGGACAGGGCCCTGTTGTAGACCGCTAGCAGATACAATTCCCCGTGCCAGGGAGATTCTCCGTTAAAGTCGTTGCCGACGAAGAGGTTGTGATTCAACCCCCAGTTCGCCGTCGTTCCCACAAGCTGGCGTTCCGAGATGGCTTGTCCGTCTCTGAAGAGCGTCGCCGTCTCGTCGGCAAAGCGGAGGACAAAGTGATGTTCCTGGGGCTTTTTGTGCAGATTTGCAATCGCCGCCAGACCGCCGGTAGCCCGAGTCTCGGTAGTGCGAACCAGCCCAATCATGAAGCGGCCCAGCCAACTGCTCAGTCTGACGTTGCGCTCGGCGCCGGTCCTGGTGAGAGAGACCAGAGACTGGAACCCTCCAACGCCATCTCGCCGACACCACAGCTCGAAAGTGAACTCCCGCGAAGAACGGATCGCCTGGTTGAGTTTCGCGGCATTCTGACCGACGAGCGCACCTTGTCCCGAGAACCGGACGCCGTTGCGCCCCGCGATCCACTCGACTCCGTCGCTGACTCTGAGATTGAGCGGCGCACCGAACTCGCTGTAGTCCGCTGCTGTGGCGCCTTCCCCTTCGATGAGGGGGTAGTAGGCGATAACCCCGTCCTGCACCCTTTCAACCGTCTTCTCGACGTCGAGATGGGCTGGTTCCGAGCCCGGAACGTGGGGCACTCCAAGCAGGAACAGAGTCGCCACGGCCAGCCCAAACAGCCAGGCGCGGTGTTCGAACCGACCGTGTCGAGTTCGTGCGGCTCTATCTTTCGCTGTGAGACTTCGGGAAGGGGGAAATGTTGCGATTGGGGGGAGGTTTCGGTTGACCATCATCTCTCCGATTGCCGCGCGGTGTTACGCGAGCAAATCGGCTTTGAGGTCCCCCCGACCTTAAGCCGTCACAGCAAAAGAGTACTATTAGTACCATGGGGAGCACGGGAGGCCAATACCCCAACGGTCGTAGCTCACAGCGTAGGTCTCGACCTACGATGCGTAGGTCGAGACCTACGACTTGTGGGACACCACAGCCGCGGCCCCTCTCACCAGGAACGTGGGCTCTTGGGAGCTAACGGGCCTGCACCACGAAGGTCCGACTTTTCGTCTCACCAGTTTCCCGCCTGCCGCGGATGTTCGGATGCGGCCGTGGCGCCAGTTGCCATTCGCTCCCCTCCACGCCCCTGTACGATGAAGCATAGGAGCCTTCATGTCTTCGACACCCAAGCGGCAACATGGCGCTACCGCCACCCCGACACCCGACGTCCCGACACCCACCCATGCCGAACAGGCCCGGACGCTAATACATCTGGGCCGCGTCGGGACGCTGTCAACTCAGTCGCGCAAGCAGCCGGGGTTTCCGTTTGGGTCTGTGATGCCCTACGGGCTTGACGCCGACGGCCGGCCGCTTTTCCTGATTAGCAACATGGCCATGCACACCCAAAACTTGCTGGCAGACCCGAGCGCTTCGTTGCTTGTTATGCAGAATCCCGGCGCGGCCGACGTCCTCGGGGCGGCGCGCGTCACCTTGATCGGTGAAGCCACGCCGATAGCGGAAGCAGACCTAGCCGAGGTCCGCGAGCTTTACCTGGAGGCCTACCCTAATGCCAAGTACTGGGTCGACTACGACGACTTCGGGCTTCTATCGTATGGCCATCGCCGACACCTATTTCGTCGGCGGATTCGGTGTGATGGGCTGGGTCACAGCCGAAGACTACCGTCAGGCCGCGCCGGATCCGCTCGCTGATGTGGCAGCGGGCATCATCCGTCACATGAACGAAGATCATCCCGATGCGCTCGCCCTGCTGGCACGCGTCCACGCAAACATAGAAGCTACCGAGGCACAGATGACCGCGGTTGACCGGCTCGGTTTCCACGTCCGGCTCAAAACCGCGGAAGGAATGCGAGGAACCCGTGTCGCGTTCACCCACGAGGCCACCAATAAACAGCAGGTCCGGGAAGTCCTCGTCGAGATGGTCAAGCAGGCTCGCTAGCACCTCTGGAAAGAGAGAGAGACACCCTCCAGAAAAAAGCGGTACCTGTCTCAGTTTGAACTATGACAAGCCCATTCGGAACGCCGCTTAAGTCGCCGCACGATTTCCGCCTGCCATGGGGCCCCGGCCTGGCCAACCGCCTTCAGGCGGTTTCCGCGCGAAGCGCGTCGTAGACCGGTCCTTTAGGGCCGGGTAACGCTCTCCCTCTTTTGCACGAGGGCGCTTCAGCGTCCTTCCCGGGGCCGGCTTTAGCCACTTCACAAAAAGTCTCTCGGCCCCTCGATCTAGGGACCGGGAAGCTGTGAAAAAAATCGGACCTGTCACAAGCGTGGGCCAACGAGTCGTTGATTCGCAGGGGCTTAGGGGAAGCACGGCTGACTGTCCCAGCATTTTTTCAGACCTTCCGGAACCCAAACTGAGACACTACCAAAAAAAACACTTGACGCCCCTATCAAGATTCACATACAATCGAACAAAAGGCGAACAAACATCAAAGAGAGGGCAATTCTGTGAGGACAAACATTCGCGTCGGACCGGCCGGCTGGTCGTACAAAGATTGGAACCGGATCGTCTATCCGCGTTCCCGTCCCGCGGGATTCCACGAAGCCTCTTACCTCGCCAACTACTTCCCGCTGATTGAAATCAACACCTCGTTTTACCGTCCGCTGCGCCCGGAGTTGGCGCGATTGTGGGTCCGCAAAGTCGAGCACCGCCGCGACTTCCAATTCACGGCCAAGCTCTACCGCGGTTTTACCCATGAGCGCACGCTCCTTCGCAGCGACGTTAAAGCGTTCTCCGACGGCATCGCCCCTCTCGCCGAGACAGGGCGCCTTGGTTGTCTTCTTATGCAGTTCCCGTGGTCGTTTCGGCTGAACAAGGAGAATCGCGATTACCTTGTTCGGCTGAAACGGGCCTTCGGGCACTTCCCGCTTGTCGCCGAGTTTCGCCATTCAAGCTGGAACTCCCATCCCGCGCTCGATCTGCTGATCGCCCAACGGATCGGCTTCTGCAACATCGACCAACCCCGGCTCGACCACTGCCTGCCTCCGACCGCGCACGTGACCTCCCCGATCGGCTATGTTCGCTTCCATGGGCGCAACTACCAGGAGTGGTTCAGCTTCGACAGCGATGCAAACGGCCGAACCGGCATGCGACGCGTCGATGCGCGCTACAACTATCTCTATTCCCGCAAGCAACTTGAGAAGTGGAAAGCGCGCATCGACCAAATCGCCGGCCAGGCCCGCACGACCTATGTCGTCACGAATAATCACTTCCAGGGCAAGTCCATCGTGAACGGCCTTGAGTTGGTCGAAATGATGACTGGCGACACGGTGGATGTTCCGCCGCAACTGCTCGCGAATTATCCGGAGTTGCATACGAGCGCAAAGAGCGCTCCGGCCCAGCGCTCGCTCTTCTTGATGCCTCCGCCGGCCGCCCGCCGCTTTGCCGCCACTGCCGGCGCGGGGCCGGTCCTCATTGCTCAGTAAGGGCGCCCTGACGCTTAGCGGAATCGCTGGATCACCGCGAATAGCAAGGTCAGCACGACGCTGACCAGGATGCAGGTCACGATTGGGAAATAGACGGTGGTGTGCTTGCCGCGATAGACCATGTCCCCGGGGAGGCGCCCGAGGCCCGGGAGGCCGAGTTTGGCGCCCAGCATCGCCAACGCCCCGGCAGCCACAAAGGCAAGACCGATCGTGATCAACCAGCGGCCGACATTCATTGCCTCACCGTCCTCTCCGCGCAGTTTCTAGTGTTGCCCCAGCCGCCGCCCGGAACTGCACATCTGCTTGGCGTGTTGGTGGTGAATATACGATACTGCAAGCTATGACGCGCCCTCGAACTCTGCTCGCCGCTTTTGCCGGCATTCTGCTTGCCACGGCGGCTCTTTCACAGACGGGAAAACTGCCCGTGAATTGGAAAGGTTTACCCGACCCCTTCCACACGCCGTCGGCGAGTAATCGGCCGCAGGTCGTCGACAGACCGGTCGACGCAACGCTTCAGGTTCCAGACGGATTCAAGATTGAAGAGTACATGACGGGCTTCGATGAGCGCCCGAGATTCATGCAGTTGGGACCGAGCAACGAGATTATCATCAGTGATAGCGGTCTGCGCCAGGAGGCGACTGGTTCCGTCTCCGTCCTCAAAGACAAAACCAAGAGAACGATCCTCGAAAACCTTGACCGGCCGTTCGGGCTTGCCTTCCATGAAGACTGGCTTTACGTCGCCGAGCCCACGTCGGTGAAGCGCTACAAATACGACGCGAAGGCGATGACCGTCGCCACGCCGGGCGAGGAGATCGTTCCTCTGCACGGCTACGGCAAGGGGCACTGGACGCGATCTTTGCTTTTTGACCATGACCACGAGAAGCTCTACGTGACGGTCGGCTCCGGCTCGAATATTGACCTCGACGAACCGCCTGCCCGGGCCGCCCTTCACCGCTACAATCCCGATGGCAGCGGCCACGAGATGGTGGCGAGCGGGTTGCGGAATACGATCGGCCTGCGCTGGCGCCCGGGCAGCGATGATCTGTGGGCCGCGGTGCAAGAGCGCGACGGCTTGGGTGATGACCTAGTGTCGGACTACCTTGTGCAAATCAAAAAAGGCGGTTTCTACGGTTGGCCGTACGCGTATTCCGGTCCTCACGAGGAGCCGCGCCACAAAGATGTCGCTCCCGATATGGTCAAGAAGACGCTCTACCCCGACGTCCTGCTGGGCGCACATGTCGCGGTGCTGGACATTCTCTTCTATACCGGGCAGCAGTTTCCGGCCAAGTACAGGGAGGGGCTCTTACTTGCCTTCCACGGTTCCTGGAATCGATCGGAGCGGGTTGGCTACAAGATTGCGTTCATTCCCTTCAAGGATGGTAAGCCTACATCGGGCCCACAGGACTTCTTGACCGGGTGGCGGATCAGCCCGGATGACCGCCGCGTTTGGGGACGGCCCGTCGGTCTTCTCCAGATGCCCGACGGTTCCTTGTTGGTTTCCGACGACGGCGGCAAGAAGCTC
Source organism: Bryobacterales bacterium (assembly GCA_965206655.1). Taxonomy (GTDB): domain Bacteria; phylum Acidobacteriota; class Terriglobia; order Bryobacterales; family UBA6623; genus JAPPLB01. The sequence continues at coordinate 607,167 of CBDBKC010000037.1, forward strand.
TGGCGCATCTCTTACGAGGGGTAACCGGAGCCTTCGCGTTGCTTGTTTACCGCCCCGGTAATTCTCTATGGCTGGCGATGTTTCGCGGGCTCATGTTCGCGACGCTGCTGCTGTCCGCCGGTGAGCGCCATGCTTTCGCGCAGGAACTGAACTTCTCGCACCGTCTCCATTTGGAGGAGACCAATGCAACCTGCAACGACTGTCACAGTGCGGCGAGAGACAGCCAAGCGGCGACGGATAGCCTGCTTCCTTCGAAAGAGAAGTGTGCCGTTTGCCATGAAGGCGGCGCTGCCACGCCCATCAACACCGCCGGAATTGACAGCCTCAAGAGCGGGCCACGCTCCTTCCGCTTCAACCATCAATTCCATCTCCAACTCGGAAACGTTGCGCCCCTGATCGCAGCCGCGATTGACAGCGGCGCATACCTAGGCAAGTCCGGCGAGATCCGCGAACATCTCAACACGAGCGATGCCTGCCAGGCCTGCCACCGGGGAGTCGGGGAGACGGACCTAGCGACGGCGGCGCACCTTCCTCGCATGCCCGATTGCCTGGTATGCCATTCCGAAGTCGACAACCCGTTCAGTTGTGAGAAATGCCATCTAGAAGGAACCACGCTCAGACCCGCCGGTCATACGCGCGAGTTCATTGATCTCCACTCCACAGGAAAAATCGAATACGACAAGCAGACCTGTCTTCCCTGCCACGGCAGGAACTTCGCATGCATGGGGTGTCATTGAGGCAGTGTAATGCATGCACATGCATGTAGAATAAGATTGTGCGGACCACAATCGAGATGAAGCCGGAGCACCGGGCCAAACTTCTGGAACTCGCGGCAAGGAGAGGGGACAAAGGGTTTTCGTCTGTCGTGACGGAGGCAATCGCATCCTTTCTGGACCGCCAGGGAAAGCGTGAACAGGAACTAGGGGAGGCTCTAGCTGTACGGGGATCGCTCACCCGTCGAGAGGGCGAGGGATTTCGCAAGAGGGTTTCACGCATCCGGGAGTCGTGGCGGTGATTGTTGCGGACACGGATGTACTCATCGACTTTTTGATGGGAAGTGATTCCGGTGCGCGGGCGGTCGGCATCGAACTTCGCACCGGGAACTTGCATACAACAGCGATCAACCGATTTGAGGTGTTGAGCGGCGCCCGCACGAAGAAGCAGTTACTTGCGATCACTACGCTGTTGTCAGCGCTGAAGACACTACCTCTCGATGAGGCCGCGGCCGACCAGGCGGCGGGAATACGCCGTGCTCTGGAGAGCAAGGGCGCTTCCATCGGAATGGCGGACAGCCTCATCGCGGGCATCACAGTTTTCCACGGCGGTCACCTCCTGACTCGCAACCGACGACACTTCGAGCGGATTTCGGGATTAACGCTTGTGGATCTGAAGCCTTCGTCATCGCAAGATAGAGTGCTCTCCTGATTCAAATCCGTGCAGGCGAGTCACGCAATAGCGGCCACGCGGCTGCTACTCCGTCGTATACCCTGACTCGTTCTGAGCGCTTGCGTCGGCTCCCCTTGCGGCGATAGGGTTAGGCTTAATGTCCACGATCGCTTTCCTCTTCCCCGGTCAGGGCTCGCAGAAAGTCGGTATGGGTAGAGAGTTGGCCGATCACTTTGAAGCCGCCCGGCGGGTCTTCGCGGAGGCGGATGAAGCGCTAGGCTTCCCTATCTCGAAGCTTTGTTTCGAGGGACCGGAAGAGGATCTTAAGCTGACCGAGAACACGCAGCCGGCGATTTTGACATGTTCGATCGCCGTGCTGGCCGTGCTGCGCGAGCGCGGCGTCGTGGCGGACTACGTTGCCGGCCACAGCCTGGGCGAGTATTCCGCGCTGGTCGCGGCGGGGGCGCTCGACTTTGCGGATGCGGTTCGCCTCGTAAGGAAGCGGGGCGGCTACATGCAGGAGGCTGTTCCCGAGGGCGTTGGCGCCATGGCCGCGTTTGTGATGCTGCCGCCGGAAAGGCTTGACACGGTGCTCGCCGGCGCGGCGCGGGGGGAAGTCGTCAGCGCCGCGAATCTGAACTCGCCGATGCAAGTCGTCATCGCCGGGCATGTCGGCGCAGTCGAGCGCGCCATGGAACTTGCCAAGGATGCCGGCGCGCGCAAGGTGGTCCGTTTGCCAGTGAGCGCACCTTTTCACTGTGCTTTGATGAAGCCCGCTCAAGACCGTCTCGCCCAAGACCTCGACGCGACTACGTTCAACGATCTGAAGACGCCCCTTGTGAACAATGCTGAGGCGCGCGAGGTCCGGGCTGGGGCGGAAGCGCGGCAAGGTTTGAAGGATCAAGTTCCGAATCCGGTGCGTTGGGAGGAGTCGATTCGGCGGCTCACGTCGCGGGGTGTCGAGCAGTTTATTGAGGTGGGACCGGGGAAAGTACTCACTGGCTTGCTACGGGGAATCGACCGCTCACTCAAGGGTTCGAATGTCGAGGACCTGCAATCACTGGAGGCGTTATCAGTATGAAAGATCGAATTGCTTTCGTAACCGGCGCCAGCCAGGGGATCGGCCGCGCTTGCGCACTCGAGCTGGCTCGCTCGGGCGCGCACGTCCTAGCAGCGGCTCGCCAGCAGGATAAGCTCGCCGATCTCGTCGATGAGATCACAGCGGCCGGCGGGCAGTGCGATGCCATTGCGCTTGATGTCACTTCAGTGGCGTCGATCGACGCGGCGTTCGAGAAGGTAAAGGAAGCGGGCGTCATCTCTATCCTTGTGAACAACGCGGGCATCACGCAGGACGGGTTGGCGGTTCGGATGTCCCGCGAAAGCTGGCAGACAGTGCTCGATACGAATCTGACCGGTGGATTCACCTGCATTCAGAAGGTGCTCCAGGGAATGATGAAGCAGCGTTGGGGACGGATCATCAATGTCACCTCGGTTGTCGGCCTGTCGGGCAACGCCGGGCAAGCGAACTACGTTGCGTCCAAGGCCGGTTTGATCGGGCTTACGAAGGCGCTCGCGCTGGAGGTCGGGTCGCGCAACATCACAGTCAACTCGGTGGCGCCGGGTTTCATCGAGACGCCGATGACCGATGTTTTGCCCGAGAAAGTTCGCGAGCAGACCCTGGCGCGCATTCCGCTGCGCCGCCTGGGCCAGCCGGAAGAGATCGCCAAGGCTGTCTGCTTTCTGGCCGGGGACGACGCTGCCTACATCACCGGTCAGGTGCTGAGCGTCAACGGCGGCATGTACATGTAGCGTGCCGCGCCCGCGGCGCGAAGTCAGCCCTTGATGACACCCATGGGCCGGAGGCGGGCGACTTTCTTCGCTAGCCCGGCGTTGTGGACGACTTCGATCACCTCGTCGACGTCTTTGTAGGCTTCGGGGACCTCTTCGAGGATGCCCTTCTTACTACCGCTGCGGATGAGGATGCCTTTTTGCTCCAGATCCTGCACGACGCGCTTGACGTCGCGTCCCTTCTTGGCGGCGGTGCGGCTGAGCAGACGGCCGGCACCGTGGCAACAGGTCCCGAACGTCTCCATGACCGACCCACTCTGGCCGGCGAGCACCCAGGAGGCCGTCCCCATGCTGCCCGGAATGAAAACGGGCTGGCCAACTTTTTCGTAGGCCGGTGTGACGTCGGGATGCCCCGGTGGGAAGGCGCGCGTCGCCCCCTTGCGGTGAACGAGCACGTCCCGCATCTTGCCGTCGACCTCGTAGCGCTCGTGCTTGGCGATGTTGTGGCAAACGTCGTAGATCACCTTCAGACGCGCGTCCTCGCTGAAGATGCGCTGGAAAGCCTGGCGCACAAAGTGCGTCATCCCCTGGCGGTTGGCCCAGGCGAAGTTCGCCGCGGCACGCATCGCGCCGAGATAGTTCTGGCCCTCGGTTGACGTGACAGGGACGCAGGCAAGCTGGCGGTCCGGCAGCTCGATTCCGTACTTCTTCATGGCCGGACCCATGTCGCGCAGGAAGTCCGTACAAACTTGATGACCGAGCCCGCGTGAGCCGGAGTGAATCAGAACGACAACCTGGCCCTGATAGAGCCCAAAGGCTTCCGCGGCTTCTTCATCCTCGACCCGTTGCACGTATTGCAGTTCGAGGAAATGGTTGCCGCTGCCAAGCGTCCCGAGTTGCGGGCGGCCGCGGTCCTTCGCGCGCACGGAAACCTTGTCCGGGTCAGCGTCGGCTAGGGCGCCACCGGCTTCAACGAAGTCCGCATCATGCTGTTCGCCGTAGCCGTGGCGTACCATCCAGCGAGCGCCGTCAACGAGCACGTCGTCGAGCTCTTTCTGAGTGATCTTGACGTAGCCGGACCTGCCCGTACCACAGGGCACATCGCGGAAAATCTGATCGACCAGTTCCTTGAGGCGAGTGCGTACCTCGCCACGATTGAGGTTCGAACCGAGCAAGCGGACGCCGCAGTTGATGTCGAAACCGACCCCGCCGGGCGACACGACACCGCTTGAATAGTCAGTCGCCGCCACGCCTCCGATCGGGAAGCCGTAGCCTTGATGAATATCGGGCATGGCCAAGCTCGACCCCACGATCCCGGGCAGGCAGGCCACGTTCGCGGCTTGGTCGAGCGAGCGGTCTTTGAGGACTTTCTCGAGAATCGCACGGCTGGCGTAGACACGGACATCCGTGAGCATACCCGCGCCTTCAACCCGTGGGATACGCCAGCGGTAGTCGTCAATCTGCTCGATAAGATGTGAAACGCTCATATGTCTAAAAATACTTCGGCCTCCCAACGGCCGTGTACTTCTTCCACTTTCAACTGGTGATACGTGATCGCTTTGATGATGAGCTCCCAGGTGTGACGTTGCGTGTCGCGTGGCTCGCCGATGAGCGTGGCACGCAGATGATTGCCATCAATCCCGTCAACGCGAAAGTCTCTCCCCGCGAACTCATCGGAGTCGAAAAAGTAGAGCACCTCACTCAGCCAATTCACCATCAAGTCCGGGTAGCCGTCGCCGGTGACCCTGACCTCTTTCTCCTCGCCACCGCTCAACGTCGCCGCGTCGACGGCGATTGCCATCATGGCCCGCGCCGCGTTGCGAAACAGCTCGGCGGGTGTGGCTCCCCAGGCGCGAAAACCGATGTCCGCGGTGTGCTCGAGGATTTCGTATTCAGCCACGGAAGATAGTATCACACTTTCCTAGATAACACCACTATTATGTGGTGCTATATAGGGCAGGCCAACTCCTTTCAGCTTGGCGCGGGTTCCGTCGTTTTTGCTGTTCGTTCGCTTTTGGAACAGAATGGCACACTGGAAGCCGGTTTTTGTGCCATTTTTCGGATGAGGCGGGTTGCCTGGGGTAGTGCGGACGGGTCGGGGATTTTGATGTTGGTTGGGTTTTGGGCCGAGAGGATGCAGTAGGGCGGGGGAGTTGGGTTGCTGTCGGAGAGGTTGTTGGTGGCCCAACCCGTCATTGGCGTTCCCGGTTCGGTGGGCGCTTTGGGCGGATGCTGGCTGCTCGATTGGCGGATTTGTGGCCCGGTGGCGGGGAACCCCCGCTGATCTCGAAGCGGAGGTCGCGCATAGCGCGACCCGGCACGGCGCAGCCGTGCACCACATTTGGCTGTCAAAGAACTGTTCGAACTAAGGTTGCTGGGGCGCCCCAGCGGCTTCCGCCGTTTGACCTCAGTGGGCCACCCCAACAGAAGCGACGGGTGGCGTTGAGCGGATCATATTCTGGGCTGAACTGGACGATGCAGGCGGACTACGCCTGCGTGGTTTCGGGGCGACGGGTTGTGCCGTCGGCTCGTCGTCGTCATCTTGCCGCGAATCGGGTCCGCGGGGGATGTTCACGCGCAGAGCAACTCGAACTGTCCTGGCCAGGCGCGGTCGGGTTGTTACGGTGAACTATCCTTACCGGCCTACCTGGAGGGTATCACGGGGTGGCAAGTTTTTCGGTGGGTGGCGGGGGCGATGAGGCGCTAAGTTGTTGTGGGGATGGGGCGAAAGAAATTTGCGGGGCTTGTGATCGGCGAAGTTGGTGAGCTGTTTGCGCCGGACGCGGAGTCGCGCGGGCGGCGTGAGTTCGTTTGGTAGTTCTTTGATGTTGACGTCCGGCGACGAGTTGGTGGGGTTCGGGCAAGGCTGTTAGCTGGCGGTGGGTTCTTTTGGTATTGCTTGGGCGATGGCGCGGTTTGAGGTGGGTGTGGATCGGGTTGATCCGCGGATGATGCCGATTTCTACAGTGATGTCGGGCTCTGTGCCTCAAAGGCCGATAGCAAGGTGGACGGAACCCGATATCCCAACACTTAACGGCGACCATGCCCCTATGTCGTTTGTTTCGTGGGATTTACTCCTAATCGCAGTCGCGATCTCCTTATTAACACTTCGGCGGATATGGATCGACGACGTACGGGCGGAATGAAACTCGTAACCGGCATGAGCCGACAAGGCGCTTTTGGCGGCTTTTGCCGTTTGATTCCCCCCTGGAGCGATGCTAGTCTCGCCCTTAGGAGATTCCAGAAATGACTCGCAATCAGCCGGATGAGAAGCCTCTACAGTCCTGGAAGGAGATCGCCGCCTATCTCGACCGCGACGAGCGCACGGCGATGCGATGGGAGAAACAGGAAGGCATGCCAGTTCACCGCCATCGCGCCTCGGGACGGGGTTCGAGCGTTCTGGCGTACCCGAGCGAGATCGAGACTTGGCGTAAGCGACACCATCAGCCCGTCTTGGAACGGAAATCTCTCTGGAAGCACCCGCTGCCCTGGGCGGCCATCGCGGTCCTGGCTGCCAGCGGCGTATTCGGTTTTTATGGCCGGATTCTGGACTCCTCGAATCCACTAGCGGATGCGGTCTCAGCGATGCAGCTACGCCGAATATGGGCCGAACCCGACGTCGACACCCTCGGCTCGTTGTCGCCCGATGGCGCACAGCTTTCCTATGTGCACTGGGAGACTGGTGACCTGGCAGTTCGTAACTTGCAAACCGGAGAAAAGCGCCTGCTGACAAACAGAGGAGCATGGGGGAAGAGCGACGAGTTTGCACACTATTCGGTCTTCGGGCCTGACGGAAGCACTCTGGCCTACGTCTGGTGGGACGACAAGGAAGTTGGTTATGAGCTTCGCTTGATCGACGCTGCGGCTGATGACCCCGAATCGACGGCCCGCACTCTCTATCGCCACGAAGAGTTGGCGTGGCCTACTCCGTACCAGTGGACGGACGACGGCAAGAGGCTACTCGTGATCCTCGATCGCAAGGACAAGTCCAGCGCGTTAGGGTTTCTGACGATCGCCGACGGCTCGTTCGAGCAACTCAAGACCTTTGATTGGCAAAGCGGCACCAACGCTCTGCTGTCGCCAGATGGGCACTGGATTGCATTCGACCGCACCCCCACGCCTGATGGCGAAAACAACGACATCTACGTGATCGCAACCGACGGCAGCTCGCAGCATCGGTTAGTCGAGCATCCGGCACACGATGAGGTCATCGCCTGGTCGCCCGACGGTAGAAACTTGGTATTCCGCAGTGACCGCAGCGGCACCGAAGATCTTTGGATCACAGACGTTGACGCAGGGAAAGCGCTTGGGTCGGCCAGGCTGATCCGATCGAACGTATCCATCGCGAGGGTGATGGGCCTCAGCCCCGACGGCTCGCTGTATTTCGGGCAGCGTTCAGGCGACCATAACATCTATGTGACCGCCGTCGATTTCGAGACGGGGGAGCTGCTGACCGAACCCCGAATTGCAATCCAGGCCTTTGTGGGCCACAACGTGTGGCCCAGTTGGTCGCCTGACGGGGATTCGATCGCGTTCCTGTCTCGGCGCAGCAACCGCCACCGTACCGGCCAGACGTGGCCTACCTTGGTAATCCAGCCGATCGTGGAGGGCCGGCCGCTTGAACTGCAACTCGGGTTCCGCCGTATGGGACGGCCAAGCTGGTCTCCCGATGGCAAACAGTTGGCCGTGAGTGGTCGGCGTGAGCGGCATCAAGGGATCTTCGCGATTGACGCCACCCAGGGCTCCGTGGAACTCATTGTCCCGGCCAAGACATCAGGTTACGGCCGTCCCCAGTGGAGTCCCGATGGCCGGTCGCTGCTTTACCGAGATTGGCCGAACGACAAACCGCGATTTGTTTCGTACGACATGGAGTCCGGGCAAAAGGAAAACGTCCTATCGATCATGGACGGTCAATCCACTGTGTCGCCGGACGGACGGCAGCTTGCCATTGCGGAGAGAAACCGCCAAGGGGAGACAAGCCGCCTGTCGGTGCAAGACGTGGAGGGCGGAGCAACAGTCGAGCTCGCAACGGCTCGTGCTCCCGCCCGAATCGGTTCTCGGCCGTCCTGGACACGTGATGGAAAGAGAGTCGTTTTTTGGAAGACGGACCTGGACAATGACACCAGCACTTTATGGACTGTGAAGCCTGATGGCCGCGAACTGCGACAGACAGCGCTGGTCGCCCGGTCGATTGACGGACCGGAACTCAGCATTCATCCAGACGGGAAGACGCTCTCGTACTCCGCTGGAAGGACCCGTTACGAGGTGTGGGTGCTCAAGAACTTCTTGCCCACATCTGCGGCGAGCGATTGAGGAGGCTAGACGATGCTCCGCCAGCTGACGTGCGAAACGATGTTGATTATCACGCTGACTACCTATTTGGTCTGCTTGGCAGCCACGGTCGGACTGAACTACCCCCAAGCGGAGTCTCCGATGGCGGCTTCAAGTTCGGTGCCGGAGGCTCGAGGGATTGATACAGCCGAGCCGCGACAACGCGTGGTCCCTTGGGAGCGGTAGATGCGTTACTTCCTATTGACTACGCACATCTGTGCGGATGTCGTCTCTTGTCCGAGGGGTGCTCGTCTTGTCCAGTGCTAGCGGGATTCTCAACCATCCTGCCGGTCCCCGTCAGTTGCTTCAAACGCTGCTTGCTTGTCTGGTCCTGGGCGTACTGCTCACCTCTGGATCTGCCGAGGCTCGGGCCGGCTCGAACCTTCCACTTGGCCTCGATCTTTACCGACCAGTCCCCGAGGATAACCCCCAATCGGTGGAGAAAGTACGGCTGGGCCGGCGGCTGTTCGGCGAGAGGCAACTCTCACGGGACGGTTCACTCGCCTGCGTCGACTGCCACCGACCCAAGCTCGCCTTCACGGACGGGCGAGCCAAGGCGGTCGGAGTCTATGGCCGGCAGGGACCCCGGAACGTACCGACGCTGGTCAATCGTGTCTGGGGAAAATCCTTCTTTTGGGATGGGCGTCTTCCAACGCTCGAGAAGCAAGTAGTCCAGCCGATTCTTGCCGAGAGCGAGATGGATCTTACGCTCGAAGAAGCCGTCGCCCGGCTGCGAAGAAAGCGCCGCTACCGGAAGGGGTTTCAAAAAGCTTTCGGGCGAGAACCGAACTCCGATGATCTTGCACGCGCCTTGGCTGCTTACGTTCGGACCATCCTGGCCGGTGACTCACCCTACGACCGCTACCTGTTTGGCGACCCGGAGGCTCTCCCGAACGAAGCGCTGGCGGGCCTAAAGCTCTTTCGCGGCAAGGCCAACTGCACGGCCTGTCACTCCGGCCCGACCTTGTCCGACGAGGGATTTCATAACACTGGCGTCGCCTGGCGAGACAGCGCGTGGCTTGACGAAGGCCGCGCGTTGGCGACCAGGAATCATACAGACCGGGGCAAGTTCAAAACGCCGACACTACGTGAGGTCGCCCGCACCGCCCCATACATGCACGACGGTTCGCTGGAGACGCTCAAAGACGTCGTCAGGTTCTATAGCGACGGCGGCCGTCCTAATCCCAACCTCGACCCGGATATCCGGCAACTCAGCCTATCGGACCAGGAGAAGGCCCAGTTGATCGCGTTCCTTCGCGCTCTGAGCGGTTCAGTCCGAGAGGGAATCTAGGACCAACTGCGTCGGGCGAAAGAAGCAAAGGGGATACCTAGAGAGATGGAAATCAGCTTACAAGCGACAGCAACGTCGTGCCGGCCATGACACAGGGTTTCCTGTCCGTACTGCGCCTAGCGAAGAGAGCAATGTGGCGCGCCAAGATCGGAGAAAGCAACGAATCACGGCTGCTCGGCTGTGAAGGCGTGGAGGAAGGGCAGGTCTTCAGATTCGGAGAGCGTGTCGCGGAAGTTTGCTATCTGCGCCCGACGAACGAGGAGAGGCCCGCTTATCGGACGCTTGACCTGACCGAAGGCGGTGAGATCGCCAGCCTCAATATTCAGAGGCCTTGACTCCTTGGTCGATGAAATACTCGGCTCCCAGAGAAGCCTTTGAGCCAAGCGATGGACCTGTAACTACGTACTGAAAGTCGATGCGGGCTCTTCCGTGTCTGACCGGGAAGAGACGGACGAAGTAGCCGGAATCATTATGCGCCTGTTGATATACCTCTTTCTTTTCCCTGCGCTTGTTGCGGGGGCGACGACTACTGCACCCGAAGCCGTGGGAATGTCATCGGAACGGCTCGAGCGAATCGCCCCGATGATCGCCGAACACGTGGACCGAAAGGAAATAGCTGGCGCAGTGACGATCGTCGCCCGGCGCGGTTCCGTGGTTCACTACGAAGCCCACGGCAGGAGGGATCTCAATTCGCCGGAGCCAATGGCTATCGATTCCATCTTCGGCCTGACATCGATGACAAAACCAATCGCGAGCGTTGCCGCAATGGTCCTGGTGGAAGAGGGCCGCATGCTGCTAGACAGTCGGCTAGAGGAGTACCTTCCTGAATTTGCTGATCGGAAGGTAAGGTTGACGTCGGGAGAGGAAGTTCCAGCGAAGCAGCCAATTCTTGTCCACCATCTTCTGGCACACACCTCCGGACTTCCTACTACAGAGCGCAACCGTTACTCGTACCCCACGCTTGCTGAGCACATTCGTGATGTTGCCCGTCTGCCACTCCATTTCCACCCCGGGGAGCAGTGGAAGTACCCCGAGTCATACGAGGTTCTCGGCCGGTTGATTGAGGTCATCTCCGGCTCGGATTTGAAGACCTTCCTTGAAGACAGCATCTTTGTGCCGTTGGGCATGGATGATACCCACTTTGGTGTGCCCTCCGATAAGCGACACCGGCAGGCAATTCCCGTAGTTCAGGGTAAGAGCGACCCGACGTACCGAGGGCGATTTCCCAGAGGAGATCTCCCCAACAACTACTTCAGCGCCAGGGGAGGGCTGTTCTCGACTGGCATCGACTATTGGAAGTTCTGTCAGATGATGCTTAATGGCGGACACTTGGCGCGACAGCAAGTAGTCAGCCGCAAGTCGGTTGAGCGAATGATCGCCACGTCGGCAAATGCAAAGGCCCTTCCAGGCTGGAACTATACGGCTTTTCAGTTCGGATTGGGATTCGAAGTTGTTACAGATCAGGCGGAGGGGCAAACCTACCGGTCAAACGGCTCCTATTCTTGGTCAGGGGCATACGGTACGATGTTCTGGATCGATCCAAAGGAAGAACTCATAGGTATCTTCATGACGCAGGCCTCTCGCGTTGCTAGGACTCGCGTGCGGGATCAATTCGAAAACCTAGTTTACGCGGCGATCAAAGACTAGCTCGGCCGCGAACCTAGAGAGCAGATTTGCGGAGGAAGGATCCGCTCGGCTGCTTAGCTGTCGCGAACAACCGATGTCATGAACTTTGACATTCTTTCACGCACAGGTGCTTGAGAGGACTCGGCTGACGTCTGCCTGGACCACCGGCCGGCGACTCTGAAGTAGACGATTGTTGGTGGGAAACGAGTTTTTCAGTGTCTCGCACGACGACCTGGCCTAGTTGAACCCAAGGCCCGTGAATGGGCCTGACTGCCTTGGGCAGGGGGGTGGTTCGTTTGCGTCGTGGATCAATGTAGCGCGATTGGTCATCGCAGGCTGACGCCTGCGGCTCGGAGTTTGGTTACGCGGCTTTGCCGGCTTTTGGGGAGATTCCCTTGTGGGGTGGGAGCTTGCACCGCTTGCTTTGCGCGCGGCTCGGCTTGGCGATCGGTGTTGGGTTCGGGGGGATGTGGGTCGATGACTGCGTTGTCGGTCGTGAAGTTCGGGGTCAAAGCCCTAACCTGAGAACGGCGGAGCCAAAATAGACCACAGAGCGGCGATTCTAAGCCGCGTGAGGGCGGCGCAAAATTAGACCGCCCAGGTGGTCCGCGTAGCATCCCCGAGGTGTTTTGTGGAACACCGGAGGGATGTATCAAGTGGAGCTATACGCTCAAGTACGGCGGAGTGTCATCGTTGAGGGGCTGAGTGAACGCGAGGCCGTCAAACGGTTCGGTTTGGCGCGGGAGACGGTGCGCAAGATGCTGCGCTACAAGGCGCCGCCGGGCTATCGGCGGCGTCAACCGGTGAAGCGGCCGAAGCTGGATTCGTTCACAGGAATCATTGATCAGATACTGCTTGACGATCAGCAGCAGCCGAGGAAACAGCGTCACACGGCACAGCGCATCTTCGACCGCTTGCGCGACGAGTACGACTTCACGGGCGGTTACACAATCATCAAGGACTACGTTCGCGAGAAGAAGCTGGGCGGTCAAGAGATGTTTGTGCCGCTGGCACATCCTCCTGGCGATGCGCAAGCTGACTTCGGTGAAGCACTGGTTGTCATTGACGGAGTGCAGCGTAAGGCCCACTTCTTGGTGGTCGATCTACCGCACAGCGATGACGCCTTTGTAAAAGCCTTTCCCGCCGAGACGACGGAAGCCTTTTGCGAAGGACACAACGCCGCGTTTCGCTACTTTGGCGGTGTGCCGCGCAGCATTGTCTACGACAACACGAAGTTGGCGGTAGCAAGGATTCTCGGCGACGGTACGCGCAAACGCACACGAGCGTTCAGTGAGTTGCAGTCGCACTACTTGTTCGCTGATCGTTTCGGCCGGCCAGGCAAGGGTAACGACAAAGGCAAGGTGGAAGGCTTGGTGGGCTATGGGCGGCGCAACTTCATGGTGCCGATCCCCCGGTTCTCGAGTTGGGAAGCCTTCAACGAACACCTCGAAGCCAAGTGCCGCAAGAACCGTGAGCGGCGCTTGCGGCGACACACCGAAACGATCGGAGAACGCTTTGAGCGCGACGCGAAAGCGTTGCTGCCATTGCCGTCCGCGCCCTACGATGCCTGCGACAAACGTACGACCCGGGTGACGTCGTTGTCGCTGGTGCGCTATCGGACCAACGACTACTCGGTGCCGACGCGCTACGGCCATCGCCAGGTGTTGCTCAAAGCCTATGTGGACGAAGTAGTGATCTGTTGCGGCAGCGAAGAGATCGCACGCCACCGGCGCAGTTACGAACGCGAAGAGTTGATCTTCGATCCCGTCCATTATCTGGCGTTGCTGGAGCGCAAGACGAATGCGCTCGATCAAGCCGCGCCGTTGGTGGGTTGGGATCTACCGCCCGAGTTTCCGCGATTACGACGCCTGCTCGAAGTCCGCTTGGGCAAAGCGGGCAAGCGCGAGTACGTGCAGGTGTTGCGTCTGCTGGAGGACTTTCGGCTGGAGCATGTTGCGGCGGCGGTGCGCCAAGCCTGCGAACTGGGAACGATCGGCTTCGACGCCGTCAAGCATCTGTTGCTGTGCGCGATCGAACAACGTCCGCCACGGCTGGACTTAACGAAGTATCCTCACCTGCCGACGGCTCAAGTCGAGCAGACTTCGGCAGCGTCCTATCTCGCGCTCTTGGGGCAAGGAGCGGGCTGATGGCGAAGTCGAATCTCTTACTGGAAGCCCATCTGAAAGCGTTGCGGCTGCCGACTTTCCTGCGCGAGTACGACAAAGTGGCGCGGCAATGCGCCGCCGAGGGCTTGGACTGTAGGAGCTTCCTGAAGCAACTCTGCGAGTTGGAACTGCTCGACCGAGATCAGCGGGCGACTGAACGTCGCATCAAAGCAGCCAAGTTTCCCGTGACGAAAAGTCTCGACACATTCGACTTCCTAGCGTTGCCTTCGTTAAACAAGAAGCTCGTGCTGGAGCTGGCGCGCTGTGAGTTCATCGACCGTCGCGAGAACGTCTTGGCTCTGGGCAACTCCGGCACCGGCAAGACGCATCTCGCCCTGGCGCTAGGCCTGGCCGCTTGTCAGAGCGGTTATCGAACACGCTTCACCACGGCTGCGGCACTGGTCAATGAACTGCTCGAAGCCCGCGACGAGCGACGGCTGCTGCGCTTCCAAAAACAACTTGCCAAGCAGGATCTGCTGATCGTCGATGAACTGGGCTATGTGCCGCTGTCGAAGACCGGCGCTGAGCTGCTGTTCGAGATCTTCTCGCAACGCTATGAACAAGGCTCCACGATGCTGACCTCAAACTTGCCGTTCACCGAGTGGACAGAGGTGCTCGGGTCCGAGCGCATGACCGGCGCTCTGCTCGATCGCCTCACCCACCACGTTCACATCCTGGAGATGAACGGCGAAACCTTCCGCCTCAAACAGAGTCAAAAGAAACGGTCTCGCTCTTCCGACTGACCCGCCCGCCGCTCGCGCCGGTTTTCGTGGGCCGCCTTCCACTACGCCTGGGTCGCCCTAAAGGGCGCCCTCAGGCTCCGTTCCAGCCGTCCCACGAAAACCGCTACCACTCCCCCAACTGGTCTAGTTTTACTCCGCCGAAGTGGTCTAATTTCTCTCCGCCCTTGACAGTTGTAGCACCGCACAACGCCATAGCCCTCGCCGCTCGCCGTCCCAAAGACCGTTGCCCCGGCGGGTGGGGTCGTAGCGGGACCGGCTGCACAGGCCATCGGCGGGTCGGAGGCTTCGTCGATGACGATCGAACCAAAGCGATCGATGTCGGTGTCAAGCATGAGCCCCGCACCCGACTTGTTGGCGCCCATTTGTAGTCCGACGATGAAGGCGTCCGTTGTTGCCGTGGATCCTTTGTTAAGCCCAGCCACTCCGCCGGGCGGTAGCGTCCCATTCAGGGCGGTCCACGATCCGTTGGACGTGCTACCCGCAATGTAGGCAAAGTCCTCTTTGCCGACTTTGATCGACCAAGCCTGATCGTTCCCCGGTCCGCCGAGGCCGCCGGCGAACACCAACCTGGGGTCGATCACAAGCGGCTTCTCGCGATCGTACGGTCCGAGCTCAAAGGCGTAGGAGCCGGAGTTATTCGCGACGAAGTGTGCCTCGACCGGACTGCGCCCGCGCGGTCCCCCTTGGAACGCGATGGGCCGGGAATGAAGTACCTCGCCAGCCGCTGTTTGCAGGATTAAGTCACCGTTGGAGCGAATTTTGACCTGTTCGACGCCCTCGAATGACAGTTGGATGTCCGCCGGGTCGGCACCTGGCGCGATCTCGAAATCGTACTCGAGTTTGGCATCGCCGCCGTGGTAGAGCATGTCGATGCCCGGATATACCTTTTCGAAGCGGACGGATTCGAAAGAGGAGGCTGCCATGTGCCGTCCGCCACCAAGGATGTGAAGCTTGCGAGCTTGCTCGTCGAGCCCGACCGACGGGGCCTCGGGGTTGCCGCCCACGAGTTCCATCCCCCACGTTGCATGCTGCTGTGGCGGCTCGTTGAACTCAACTCGCCCTTGCGAGTAATCCATCTCGAGCTCACTTGAGTTCGGGACCGTGGCCGAGACAAGCATGCGATCGGGCAGCAGATATGCACTTGAGTTTGCGCCGCGCGCGAGAAAGTGAACCGTAGAGGGAGCCTGCCCCCTGTTCTCCTCAAAGACAAGCGGGCCTGCGCGCATCGCGGAAACCTCTTGCGGCACGACTGCCTCGAGGCTGGGCTTGCTTTTGTTGGTGGCCGGCAGCTCAGAGATCGTGAGCCAGACGGCCGCGCCTCCCAGGGCCACTAAAACGGCGATGCCCGTGGCAACGGCAAACTTGTTGCGAGTAGTTTCGGCCATTATTTTTGTCCTTAGTTGCGGCGCATGCCGTTCCAGCGCGAAAGTCTAGTGAAGATGCCGACAGGCTACTACTTCTCGCCGCAACTATCAACCGGGCGAGGGGCCCAGCCGCGGATGATAGTACACCCTACTGTGAATGATCTGCTCTGCCTTCGCGGACGGGTTATCTTGATTCACCAGCCAAGAAGAGCAGGAATATGGCTAGGGCGAGCCAGATTAGGCCGCCGATGAGCCGGCCCCACAACCAGCGCAATTTGTATGGGGAGAGAGGTTCGTATGAGCGGGCGTTCGCCAGGTTGTGGGCGGCTAAGGCTCCGGACATCGCTGAGCAGCCGCTGAAGAGCATGATGGGTAGACCGGTGGTGATTCCGATGGCGAAGAAGACGAATCCGGCCGCGAGGATGATGCGCAGGATGGGGCTGGTGTCCTCGAGGAGTTTGGCGAATGCGTCGAACGGTTGCACGTGAGATGGAACGGAGCGTTAGTTTGCCGGCTGAGAGCGGGAGTATTCGTATTCGATGTTGCCGTCCACGGCATGAAAGCGGAAAGTGATGGTGCTCTGATCGCCTTCGCGGCTGGTGGTGACAGCTAGGAAGCCGCCTAGCTCGCGGTGGAATTGGTGGTACTCGGGTTCGAGGCCGGGGGAGCCGCCGGCGTGGTCGTCACTGGCGGGTCCACTGGAGAATTCGTGCATGCCGGTTTTTGGGTGGATGGAATGGTATTGCCAATGGCGGTCTCCGCAGGCGACGAAGAAGTTGTCCGGCATATTCTCTTTGATGAAGTTGCGGAACTCGTCGCCTTCGTGGGTGAAGTTGTCGTTGGAATGATTGTCGTGTTTGTTGCCGCGGTCGGGTCCGACGATGGGAGTGGGGCTGACGAGAACTTTCCAGTCAGCGTCGGAGGCGAGCAGGGTGTCTTTGAGCCATTGCTTTTGCTCGGCGCCCCAGATGGTTTTGTCGGGGCCGTCGGGGTCGATGTTGGGTGAGCGGAAGTCGCGTCCCTCGGCGAACCAGACTTGAAGGCCTTTGCCCCAGCGGAAGGTGCGGTAGGGTTTGTCGCTCATGGGGACTTGCTCGTTGTAGATGCGCAGGCCCTGTTCGAAGTTGAAGGCGCCCATGGTGTCGACTTGCTGGGAGGGCCAGCCGTCATTGAAGAAGGTGTCGTGGTCGTCCTTTTCCCAGTAGCCGGGGGCTTGCAGGTGGAAGGCGATGGCCTTCGGATAGCTGTACATGCGGTGCCAGTGGTAGCGGGCGAGGTCGATGCTGGTGGCGCGGGGGTCGTCGCTGTCGTAGTAGACGGTGTCTCCGGTGGGGACGAGGAATTTCGGCTTGAGCGCGGCCATGGCGTCGTAGAACATGTAGCCGTCGGGGTGGTCGGCGGAGACGTATTTTTGGCCGGTCATGACGGTGAAGGTGACGTCGGCGTACTGCTCGGCGAGCGGAGCGGTTTCGAAACGGCCTTTGAGGGGTTGGTGGAGCGGGGAGCCTTCGGGGCCGGCGGTTTCGGCGGAGTAGTGGTACTCGGTTGCGGGTTCGAGGCCGCTGAGCCGGAAGTGGTGGGTATAGTCGTCTTCGGCGGAGACGGTGATCCAGTCGGTTTCGACGGCACCGGTGAGGTCGGTAGTAGTGCCGTAGCGGAGGCGGACTTGGCCGGGCGCACCGGGTGCGCTTCCTTCGAGATCGCGAGGCTGGAGTGCGGGATCGAGGGGTTGGACGCGTCCGCGGCGCTCGATACCGTCGCGGTTGCGGGCGGCGCTTTCGGTGATGCGCATCCAGACGATGGCGGAGGTATCGGAGACTTCGCCGACTTTGACGCCGGTGGCTTGGCGGGGTTCGGGGAAGGTTTCTGGTTGATAGGCGCAGGATGCGAGGACGGCTAGGAGTGCTGAGAGCAGGAGTCGGGCCATGGCCGGAATTCTACCAAGCCCGGCAACGGGGAAGGGCGTTGGAGCTCAACCCACTGGGAAATTCTGTTCCGGGGGTGTGAGCCGAGCCTGGGCGATCTATCCCAATGCGAGAACCGTTCTTGGCTCGCGGTTTCTGGCCCCTTCCGCTCTGAACGCTGAATCCATACCCACCCAAGCTCGGAGCCGCAGCCGTAAGGCTGCGTTGATCCGCCGCGAAGCAAGTCGGATTCCACCTAAACGCTGATCGAGATCTCCGGACGAAACGACGTTCCGTTGACCCCGCGAAGTTGGTCATCGCAGCCTTACGGCCGCGGCTCCGAGTTCCCTACCAAGCCCGTTGCTTTCTCCACGACGGCCCGCTAACCTACAACCATTCGCGACGACACCCCGCCCAGGCCCCGCCGCGACCCGCCCTGGGCGTACTTCCTCACCTGGGCCTGCTACGGCTCTCGATTGCACGGCAGCGAGCACGGCTCCGTCGACCGCGAGCACAACGGCTTCGGCGGACGACTGCTGGACCCGCGCCGCGGTGACGCTCGATGCGCAATTCCGAGCTATCGTGCTCGCGACTATCCGCGAGGTATGCCGCCATCAATGTTGGACGCTCTACGCCGCACACGTCCGCGCCACGCACGTCCATGTCGTCGTGGAAGCGGAACCGCCGCCCGAACAAGTCATGGGCAAGCTCAAGGCGTACACCAGCCGCGCATTGAACCGACGCGGCGGCCACAATCCAAAGCGCTGGACCCGGCACGGCAGCACGCGCCGCCTGTGGTCCCCCGGGGAAGTCGACAGCGCCGTTCACTACGTCGTCTACCGCCAAGGCGACCCCATGGCTGTCTACGAAAAGCCCAACCGCTGGTCATTCCTGGCCACCCGCATCCAAACCGTAGGAGGTCCGGCGGCTTTTTCGTCGTCCAAATCGCCCGCCCGCGCGTCTAATAGAAGCATCGGGTTCGGAGCGGACACAGCATCGCGCGGCATTTTGCCGCAACATGTAGGTAGGCGGCGGTACATCAGCACGACATCTCGCGCCTACTGTTCCCCCGCCAACCCCGAATCGTTGCCACGAACCCCCGGAGCAAGCTAAGCTGTTGAAAAGAAATTGATTGCATCTAGAACATTCACTATGATATTATTTTGGAAGATTGGGATGGCCGGTTTGGGGCTTGTGCTCTTGGCGCCTTCGATGGTGGAGGCCGAGCCGATGTCTCACGGGTCATCCTTGGTTCGCCGGTATGAAGTCCGTGAGGATGCCGAAACGGGGCGGCTGACGCGAGTCAAGTCGCTGGTTCGACGGTCGGTACGGGCAGGCGGATCGGCTGGTGCAACAGGGAGTACGGTTGTCCAAGGTCGGCAGGCTGATTCAGGCCATGTTGATGTTGATGCCCTGGTGCAGGATGCCGGTCGCCGGCACAGCGTGGATCCGGATATGATTCACGCGGTGATCCGGCAAGAGAGTAACTATGATGTGTTCGCTGTTTCGGTAAAAGGAGCATGCGGACTGATGCAGTTGATGCCCGGGACCGCTTTGCGGTTCGGGGTGAGCGACATTTTCGATCCCGCGGAAAATGTCGAAGGCGGAGTGAAGTATCTCCGTTTTCTCATGGACCGTTATCAAAACGATGACGTGAAGACCTTGGCGGCATATAACGCCGGTGAGGGAGCTGTCGATCAATACGATGGGATGCCACCGTATCGGGAGACAGTCGACTATGTCGATCGCGTGAGTCGGTGGTATCGGTCCGTGGGCGGCGTTTCGGATGAGGTTGCGGTCGAGCCACGCGTGAGTTCGCGCGTGGATGAGGCCGGGGCGCTCGTCATTGAGATGCGCTGAGTAGCCGGCTTGATGGTGATGTTCCGGCAAAAACGGCCGGGCGACTACGTCCGGACAGCGGGAATTCTGGCACTTTTGTGCCTCTCGCTACCAGCCTTCGCCGCGAAGGCGGGCGGAGGCTCGTCTGACCCCTATTCGTATGCGGAGTTGTTACTGGAAGACCTGCGGGCCGTTCCCGAGTATGAGTTGGGTCCAAAGCAGTATCTGCTAGTGATTGGGGCTTTCGACAAAGTCGCCCAGAAACACCCGCGGCACCCGAAAACGGATCGAGGCTTGCTGGTACGAGGTGAACTATACGAAGCGCTGGCGGAACTCTCGAAAGACAAATCGTATCGCGACAAGGCGGTCGAGTCGTATCGAGCGCTAGCGGAGCGGTTTCCGGATAGCCCGTTGCGAGCACAAGCTTCGTCGTCGTTGGGCGGGTTGCGGATGGAGTTGGCGGAGCGCGCCGCCCGGGAGCCCCAACGAGCGCAGGCGGCCGAGGTTTCGGCGGATAGCGACACCCGCGGCGGGATTCTTCGGCCGGCGAACTTCGTGCGTCCGGACCAGCGAGGCGGTCCGGCCCTTCTCAGCAAGGTGCGGTTTTGGACGCAGCAGGGTTATACGCGCGTCGTGATCGAGTTGGACGACGCAACGGATATCCGTTACGACCGGATCCACAACCCGGAACGGATGTATATCGATTTCGCCGGTTCGCGGTTGGCTCGGGCACTGAGACCGACTTCAACGGTCGA
This sequence comes from Bryobacterales bacterium, assembly GCA_965206655.1. Lineage (GTDB taxonomy): Bacteria > Acidobacteriota > Terriglobia > Bryobacterales > UBA6623 > JAPPLB01. Next base: position 627,359 of record CBDBKC010000037.1, read on the forward strand.
AGTGGGTGACGGATTATTGCAGCGAATTCGGCTGGGGCAGAATCGGCGGGATGTAGCGCGCGTCGTTTTTGACCTCGATCATCAGGCCCACTTTACGACATCGTGGCTTTCGAATCCGCCCCGGCTGGTGGTCGAGCTACGGCGAACGGCGCCCGAAGTTTTGGCGCGGAAATCCTTGCCGGAACCGCGGACGGCTGATCCCCCGCCCGCCGCCGAGGAGAGTCGCGAGGCGAAGTTGATCGCGAGGGCGACTTCCTTGGACTTCGTGCTGTCTGCTCCCCGGGATGCCTACACTCCTGTCGCGGGTGGGGACCCTAGTGTGCCGGGCAAGCTTGAGCCGAGCGCGCCGCCCTTAGCGCAGACGATGGCCGAGGCGGCCGGCACGATCGATCCGCGACGAGCACCGAGCGTGACCATTGAGGAGATTCCACCTCCATTCGTCACGGAACAGGATGGATGGCGGGCGGCGCCCTTGCTCGAGAGATTCGAGCCGACGCCGACTCAGCCGGCCGCGCCGGCGCGCCAGGCAGTTAAGTTAGCGGGGGACGCCCCTAGGCTTGCCGGTCCGTCGACGTGGCATCCCGCGGCGGACCTCGGCGTCGCACGGGAACGGATGGTGTTGGCGAGATTGGAGCCGCCTCCGCTGCCAGTCATTGAAACACCGCCTCCACCGAAAGCACTCGATCTACCTCCGCCGAAGCCGGCGAAAACGACAAGCCGGGGAGATCGCAACCTAATCCGCTCACTGGGGCTGAAGGTGGGCCGGATTGTGATCGATCCCGGCCATGGCGGCCATGACACGGGCACGATCGGCGCGGGCAAGCTGCGCGAGAAGGATTTGGTGAACGATATCTCGCAGCGACTGGGGAAGCTGATTCAGGAGCGGTTGGGCAGCGAGGTGGTCTACACCCGTGAGGACGACCGTTTCATCCCGCTACGCGAGCGCACGAAGATCGCGAATAACGCGCAGGCGGATTTGTTCATCTCTGTCCATGCCAATTCAGCGAGACAGCGTTCGGTGCGGGGAATCGAGACGTTCTACTTGAACCTGACGACGGATTCGTGGGCGATGGCGGTGGCGGCTCGCGAAAACGCGGCGTCGGAGCATTCCGTACACGAGTTAGAGAACTTGGTTTCGAAAATCACGCGCAACGAAAACCTCTCCGAGTCGCGGGAGTTTGCCTCGAAGGTGCAAGGGGCGCTCTATGGAAGTCTCTCGAAGCAGAGCAAAGGTCTGCGGAATCGCGGCGTTCGCAAAGCGCCGCTGATGGTTTTGATCGGCGCGAAGATGCCGGCGGTCTTGGCCGAAGTTTCGTTCCTAAGTAATGCCCACGATGAGAAGCTTCTGAAGACCGGCGCCTACCGCGACAAGATTGCCGAGGCTCTGTTTGCGGGCATCTCTGCCTATGCGGATACGCTGAGTTCGGTGACCGTGACCGAGAAGGCTGCGACCACGGCTCGGCTGGACTGAGCGACGCTGTCTGTATTACACCCCGCCTGACGGTCGAAGCACGTTAGAGGCGTCGATAGCAGCTTAGGTGGTTTCGGGCCGCGGCTTCTGCCTGTTTTTCGAACCCCCTCTTTGTTTGCGGACGGATTCCCGCAGAACGTACTCGATCTGCGAGTTGAGGCTGCGCAGCTCGTCTTTGGCCCAGCGGTTGAGGTCTTCGTAGAGCTCCGGGGGGAGCCGTAGCAGGAACGATTTGCGTTCAGCCATGACGGACTTCCAGGATCCTTACTGATATAGGGTCCCGGTGTTGACGACGGGTTGGGCCGCTCTGTCGCCGCAGAGTACAACCAATAGGTTGCTGACCATGGCGGCGCGGCGCTCGTCATCGAGTTGAACCATGCCCTTGCGGTCAAGATGTTCAAGGGCCATTTCGACCATGCCGACGGCGCCTTCAACGATGCGCGTGCGGGCGGCGACGATGGCTTCGGCCTGCTGGCGCTGCAGCATCGCGCCGGCGATCTCCTGTGCGTAGGCGAGATGGCTGAGACGGGCTTCGTCGATCAGGACACCGGCCCGGGCGATACGCGCCTGCAGTTCGGTTCGGAGCGCTTGGGAGACCTCGTCCATGTTGCCGCGCAGGGAACGGTCCTCATCCTCGAAGGTGTCGTAGGAGTAGGTGCTGGCGAGGTGTCTCAGCGCAGCCTCACTCTGCACGGTGACGAAGTCCTCATAGCTGTCGACATCGAAGACGGCTTTGGCTGTATCGGCAACACTCCACACGACCACAGCCGCGATCTCGATCGGGTTGCCGCGGTTGTCGTTCACTTTGATCCGCTCGCCGTTGAGATTGCGGGCTCGCAGTGAAACCTTGTTCTTCGACAAGAATGGATTCGCCCAGCAGAAGCCGCTCTTGGTCACGGTCCCCTTGTACTTGCCGAAGAGCACAAGAACAGCCGCCATGTTGGGTTGCAGCGTGAAGAAGCCGACGCAAACAACGATCAGGAAAGGCAGGCAGAAGATGTAGAAAATCAGAATGGCTGGGTTCAGAGTGACGACAATGCTTAGGATCATCGCGGCCACGGCAACGAGCAGTACACAAAGGACGAGCCAGCCGCTGAGGGCTGTTGTTTTGATCTCTTGAGTTTCCATTGGGTTCCTCCTGGTATCTATATGATATCAGATAGATATCATATATGCATACGGATCGCCGCCGTGAATGTTCCCCGCAGCGAATCGGCGGGTGGACGATCGTGGAAAAACGCCGGGATCAGAGGCTGCGGGACCGTACGATTTCGAGTGGGGCGCGAAGCGCTGTTTTCGCCGACTATGTTTTCACGGTAGAATCGGACCGGTATGATCGGCACGACGATCTCGCACTACCGCATCACAGAGAAGCTCGGTGAGGGCGGCATGGGTGTCGTCTATAAGGCTGAGGACACTGCCTTAGACCGGCCCGTTGCGCTGAAGTTCCTCGCCGCGCACCTTGTCTCCGACGAGGACATTCGCAAACGCTTTGAGCGCGAAGCGAAAGCAGCCGCTGCACTCAATCATCCGAACATCTGCATCGTTCACGAGATCGACGAGTTCGAGGGCAAAACCTTCATCGCCATGGCCTTCCTCGAAGGCGAAGGACTCGACAAGAAGATTGAGGCCGGCCCGCTCAAGCTGAAGGACGCACTCGATGTCGCTATCCAGACTGCCAAGGGCTTGCAGGCGGCGCACGGCAAGGGCATCGTCCATCGGGATATCAAGCCCGCCAACCTCATGGTGGGCCCGGAAGGTCACGTCACCATCATGGACTTCGGGTTGGCCCAACTCGCTGACCGCTCGAAGCTCACCCGCCTGGACGAAACGATGGGGACCGTCACCTACATGTCTCCGGAACAAACGTACGGGGCCGACATAGACCATCGATCAGATATTTGGTCACTGGGCGTGGTGATCTACGAGATGGTCACGGGCCAGCAGCCTTTCAAGGGCCACTACGACAAGGCGGTGATGTACTCCATCACCAGCGAAGAGCCGGAGCCGATGACAGCGTTGCGGACCGGCGTGCCGATGGAACTGGAACTTCTGGTGAACAAGTGTCTCGCCAAGGATGCTGGGAAGCGCTACCAATCCACGGCCGACATGGTGGTAGACCTGGAGTCGCTGAGTGACAAGCTTAAGTCCGGCAAATCCATCAGCCTCCCGGCCCAAGCGGGCAGTCAGACGATTGTGAAGGAGCGAGCGGCGCTGGTGGACGAGCTGGTCCCTAAACGTACTCTGCGCATGTTTCAGGCCCTTTTGGCCATTGTCGCAATTGTCGCAATTGTCGCAGTCGTTCTTGGCACTCTCGCAACTCGTGACACGGTGCAGGAACGGCGTCTCCGCAAGTTCAGCTTCACCCCAGGCGCCCTGGACTCGAGTGTCCCATTCGGACGGGCGGAAGTCTCTCCCAATGGGAGGCATATCGCCTATGTCGCAGGCGGAGAACAAACGAAACTTTGGGTGCGAGACCTGAGCGGCGAGGAGTCCCGCCCGCTGGAGGGTACGGAAGGAGCAACGGCGCCCTTCTGGTCGCCTGATAGCCGGCTTATTGGATTCGGCACAGCTCGCTACGGCCAATCCGGCGGGGTGCTGAAGAAGATTCCTCTGCAAGGAGGGCCCTCGACTACTGTTTGCCGACTGAAGGGGCACTTCTTCGGAGGGTCATGGAGTCCCGACGGTGAACTGATCGTCTACGCGGCCTCCTTCGAGTTGTTCCAAGTTCCGTCTCGGGGAGGCGACCCCCGCCTTGTGATCGCTCCCGAGGAGTCAAGCGGCCCCGACTACCTCTATACACCGCATTTCTTGCCTCTCGAGGCTGGGAAGCGAATCTTGTTGTTTTCGACCGTTTTCGATTCCCAGATCATGCTCCGGGACCTGGAAACAGGCATGCAGAAGTTTCTGGCGACCGGCTCAAACCCCGTCTATTCTCCGAGCGGACACGTCGTTTATGAAGCAGGGCACCGGGCAGGAGCGCTTTGGGCTTTGCCTTTTTCGATTGAGACCCTAGAGACCGCCGGGGAAGCCTTCCCTTTCGGCATCGACGGACAGTCGTCTGAACCCAGTGTGGCCGCGGACGGGACATTGGTCTACGTCGGCGGTCGACCACAACAGCAACTGGCCTGGCGGGATCGCCTCGGTGAGATGGTCGAAAAGATCGGGCAGCCGCAGCAGGAACTCCAATACCCCTCATTGTCGCCGGATGGGCGTCACGTTACCGTGAAGGGATTTGAGAAGGGCATCCCCGAGTCGGACATCTGGATCCTGGATCTTGCCGGCTCCATCCGGACGCGCTTGACTTACGATCCACGCCAAGACTCCCGGCCGATCTGGTCGTCAACAGGCCAACAGGTTACATTCGTTTCACAGCGCTCCGGCGGCTACGACATCTTCGTTCGAGCAGTCGACGGCAGCGGAACCGCCGAGGCCCTGACGGCGAACCCCTTTAAGGAAGGGCCGGGCGATTGGTCAACCGACGGACGATTCCTGGTGTTCGACCGCGTCCATCCTGAAGACGGAGACGACATCTGGTATCTCAAGCGTAAAGATGACGGCCAAGGCTTTGAGGAGATTCCTTTCCTTCAGACCCCGTTCGCCGAACTGAATCCCAAACTATCTCCTGACGGCCGATTCATTGCGTACCAGTCGGACGAGTCGGGCCGGTTCGAGATCTATGTAAAACCATTTCCCGAAGGCGATGACAAGTGGCCGGTGTCGCGCAATGGCGGGGACGATCCCCGCTGGAGCCAAGATGGCAAGGAGCTTTTCTACGTGGAAGGCGCCACTCTTGTATCCGTTGCCGTGGTAACCGATCCTGCGTTTTCAGCGGGAGAAGCCACGAGTCTTTTCTCCGCGCCGTCTCTACAGAACGGTGGTTACCCCAACTACGATGTATCGTCCGACGGACGGCGGTTTCTCCTTGTGGAAAACGTGGAGGTGGAACCGCTTCGCATCCACGTCGTCCAGGACTGGTACGAAGAGTTCCGCGACCACGAGCAGGACTAATTGCTCCGCAACGAGCTACATAGTGCGTCGCGCTGAGGGACGGTGCGAATTTGCTTACTCCTCCGGGCAGTCAGGCGTGCGTGGGATCTGCGAAGGTTGTTTTGACGACACTTGAGCCGGTCCCAGGGCTAGTAGAATCGTGGCTGGACGGCAGGAAAGGATGCAGCGGAAGTGTGGTGGAGTAAGACAGTATTCCTAAAGCTAGAGAATTGCATGTAGTGGGGTATCCACTTCATTCAGGTACACCCTATGGGTTGTGGCCTCGCGGCTCCGGAACAGGAATGTGAGATTGCGAGAATCGTGCGAGTGGCCGCCAAGCCGACCCACACGCGAATTCATTGCGGTGGCAGCCTTCGGGCGGCAACTCCGAGAATCGGACGCGCTACGCAGCCCCACGCCGCGCCAGAGCAGTAACCTCGGGATTCGCTTCTTGGTAGATGCTTTCGCGCGACCACAACATCTTGTGGCTGCCTGAGTCAAATGGATACCCCACTTTGCATGTAATAGGAAAAGCAGGCCTGAAATGGAATACGGGCGACCACGTTCTAACTGACCACGCCTGACGTCATAGGAGATATTTAATCTCGGCATTCGCTCTAAGGCGAATATGCCTCGTCTTTCATCAGATCCTGCAATTCGAGCGCTTTCGCGGCTCGTTTGCAGCCGATCAGTCCTTGTTCGTGGCCGCCCGCTTCTCGACCGGTGGTTCTATGATTGTTGTCTCCTTTCTGGTCGTTTCTAACTGGCGTGAGTAGCAACTCCAACTCACGGCTAGTCTCTTTATACTCCTGTCATTCGCTCATGTCAAGCCAAAGTCTTGTCTCATGCAAGATGAGCCTGAAGGAGGAGTTAGTTTCTCACACAAGATGAGCCTGAAGGGTGGGGGAGTGAGCATGCTGGGGATTGACCATCCACATGCAAGACGGCAAGACGCTGAGCCTGGAGCAGATACGGCAGTTTCTGGAGGCCAGCGATGAAATACGATTCAAGGGCAAAGGGCGTGCCGAGATCTACGCCTGGGTGGCGCAAACGCTGTGCCGGCAGCGCTACAGCGGGCAAGACCGAGCCGCCAAAGGACTGCTGCGGCAATATCTGGCCAAGATGACGGGACTGAGCCGGGCGCAGGTCACCCGACTGATCCGCCAATATCGGCAGAGGGGTGAGCTGGTACCTGCCCGCTATCGGCGGCATCGCTTTGCCGGCAAGTACACGGCGGCCGATATCGAGCGGCTGGCGGCCGTCGATGAAGCACACGAAACCCTCAGCGGCCCGGCCACGCGCAAGATCCTGCAGCGGGAATATCACAAGTACCAGCAGAGTGAATATGAGCGGTTGGCGGAGATCTCGGTGGCCCACATCTATCGACTGCGGCGGCACAGGGTGTACCGCCAGCGGCGGCTGCATTTCACCAAGACTCGGCCCAGCGCGGTGTCGATCGGCGAGCGGCGGCGGCCCAACCCGCGGGGCCAACCCGGCTACCTGCGAGTGGATACGGTACATCAAGGAGATCGCGACGGCGTGAAGGGCGTCTATCACATCAACGCGGTGGATGAAGTGACCCAGTGGCAAGTGGTCGGCGCCACGGCGGCCATTAGCGAAGCCTGGCTGGAGCCGTTGCTCAAGGCCATGCTGGAGCAGTTCCCCTTTCGCCTGCGCGGCTTCCATTCCGACAACGGCAGCGAGTTCCTCAACGGCACGGTGGAAAAATTACTGAACAAGCTGCTGATCGAACAGACCAAGTCGCGGCCGAGGCACACCAACGACAACGGCTTGGTGGAATCGAAAAACGGCGCCGTGATCCGCAAGCACATGGGGCATACGCACATCGCGGCGCCGCACGCGGCGCGCATCCAGCGCTTCTATCAACAGCACTTCAATCCCTATTTGAACTTTCACCGGCCCTGCGGACAACCCGAACTGCTGACCGACGCCAAAGGCAAGCAGAAGCGCGTGTATCGCCACTATCAGACCCCTTGGGAAACCTTCCAGAAGTTGCCGCGGGCCGCCGACTATCTCAAGCCCGGGCAGGCGATCAAGGCCCTCGACCGTATTGCTCAGGCCGAAAGCGACACTGCGGCGGCGCGGCGGATGCAACAAGCCAAGAGCAAGCTGTTTGCGAGTTTCGCATCCGCGAACCTGCCGCGCCGCGCGACGGGAGAAGGGCTGCGGAAATGACGGGCGATGGGAAACGAGGAAAACCAAAAACCGGTTTCCCTCGTTTCCCAACGCCCTTGGAAATCGCTCCGCGATTCCCACATTCCCACAGCCCCGACGACGATTCTCTCCCCTTCTTAACCAATCCCAGAAAGGAGCCCAGCGACTCAGTGCTCCCCTGCTTCTCCAGGCTCATCCTTCGATGAGAAAATGCTGCCAAAATGTAAAGTTGCGCACAACCGCATGTTTACAGGTATTCCATCACCCTCCGGACAGGCTAACCCCACCCAACAGGTGGTGCTATGCCGACACACAAACGAGGGTATGATGCAGCATTGGGCCGCGTCCGACGACTGTTTTCCGCTTCATCACCGAACAATGATTCTTCCGCAAGCAACACGCAACGTCTGCGTTTTTTGTTCGTCCAGCAGTGCGGTCGATTCTCACTATTTCGACACGGCTCGGGAGTTCGGAACGCGCCTGGGCGAGAGCGGAGCCACCCTCGTTTTCGGCGGCGCGAACGTTGGAATGATGGGAGTTCTCGCTCGCGCGGTTCATGCCGGCGGCGGAAGAGTGATCGGCGTTATCCCTGAGATGTTTGTCGAGAAGGGTATCGTTTATAAGGAAGCCGATGAGTTGATCGTCACAGCGGATCTGCGTGATAGGAAGCGGAAAATGGAACAGCGCTCCGACGGTTTCGTTGCGCTGCCGGGTGGGTTCGGCACGTTCGACGAACTGTTCGACATCCTGAGCCTGCGCCACTTACGCGCGCATACTAAGCCGGTCGTGCTGCTGAATTCCAAGCAGTACTTCGATCCGCTGCTCGACCTTTTCGAGCACATTTTCGAGCACCGTTTCGCCAGGGATGAGCATCGCGCGGCTTGCCAGGTGGCCACGGATGCGGCGGAAGCGCTCGACCTGGCTGGATTGAATGTTCCGTTCCGAGGCGAACAAGGACGTGGTGTGGATGACTGATCAGCGGAAAAGACTCGTGAGAACGCTCGGTGTTCTACTCGTGAGCGCACTTCTCGCGGCCTCGTCGGCTCCCGCCCAGGCCACCCCCGAGCGGCCGAACGTCGTCCTAATCCTCACAGACAATCACGGTGCGTGGACGCTGGGGGCCTACGGCAACCGCGATATCCGCACCCCCAACATCGATCGGCTCGCCGACGAGGGAGTTCTCTTCACACGCGCCCACGCCAACAACGCGGTGTGTTCGCCGACACGCGCTAGTCTCCTCACCGGCCTGATGCCTTCGCAGCACGGCGTCCATCGCTACCTCGGCGGCGGAGCCGCGCAGATCGGACCGGACGCCTACAACATGCTCGAAGAGTTCGCCACCATCCCGAGCATCCTGACTGAGGCGGGCTACGTCGCCGGCCTCAGCGGCAAGTGGCATCTCGGCGGGAACCTGGCCCCGCGGGAGGGCTTTACCTACTGGGTCACCAAACCGCACGGCGCGAGCCCGGGGTTCTACGATCAGGAAATCATCGAAGATGCGAAGCTGCGCGAGGAACCGGCTTACCTCACGAAGTTCTGGACCGACCATGGCGTCCGCTTCATCGAGCAAAACAAAGACCGGCCCTTCTTCCTCTACCTCGCTTACAACGGGCCGTACGGACTCGGCAGGGCGATGCGCGAGCCGATCCGCAACCGCTTTGCTTCCCATTACGCGACGCATCCCCTGCCTTCAATGCCTCGCGACGTGCCGCATCCGTGGAATTTCAACTACGGCGAATGGCTCTTTGACATGCAGGTGCGCCGCAAGTATGCGGCCGAGGTCAGCGGCATTGACGACGGCGTCGGGCGCATCCTCGAAACCCTTCAACGGCACGACTTGGAAGAAAATACACTCGTCATCTTCCTCGGGGATCAGGGCTTGGCGGGGGGGCACTCAGGCTTCTGGGGCATGGGCGATCACACGCGGCCTCTCACGGCTTTCGATTGGACGACCTGGATTCCGATGATCTTCCGTCACAAAGGCCGCATGCCCGCTGGGCAGCGCAGCGACAATCTCGTCAGCAACTACGACGTCCTGCCGACGCTGCTTGACTACTTGGGCCTGGGGTCGAAGAAGCCCCATGAACCGCCGCTGCCGGGCCGCAGTGTTGCCGCGATGCTGGAAGGTCGGAGTATCCAGTGGGACAACGCCGTCTACTTCGAGTTTGAGAACGTGCGGTCCATCCGTACCGGGGAATGGAAGTACATCGAGCGTATCTACCAGAAGCCCAACGAGCTGTATCACCTCGAAACCGATCCCGGTGAGCGGATGAACTTAGTAGGTGCGCCTGAGCACGCCGCCATCCAGGAGCAACTCCAAAAGCGGCTCTACTCGTTCTTCGACCGTTACGCCGAGCCCCGCTGGGACCTATGGAAGGGCGGCAAATCCAAGACCGACATCCTCACCGAGAAGTTCTTCCGCATCAAGAATCCCTACCGCCCTTCAGGCTACGAACCCCAACCCGGCGAAGGAAAACCCCGTTAGCGCCTGTACGAACGAAGCGATTCGTTCTATCCTATTCGGCAGCCATCCTTGGCAGCGAGTCGGCGCCTCACCCGTGGCGTAGCGTCTTCCGCCTGTGGCGTACTGACACCTAGGACAAGACCATGAACCGTCTATCACTTTCTCTCGCCATCTCCCTCACCCTGCTCCCTCCCGCATCCGCCGCGCTCAATTGCGATATGAGCGCCTATCAAGAGCAGGAAGGGTTGCGTGCCGACCTTAGCGGCGACACTCTCAGCGTCGTTTGGGCGGGCGAGCGCGGCGTCGGCCTCCGTCTCGACTTCGGGATCGACAATGCCCAACCCATCGTTCGCCGGATGGCCGTCCGCGATGCCGACTGGTCGTGGAAGTCGGTCGCCACCGACCTGCAACCTGAGTTTCTCGTCACCAGCGGTATCCGGCGCATCTCCCACCAGCAACTGAATCCGATGCGGGAAGCCGGCTGGGAGATTACGCCCGAGGTCATCGAGAAGGAGAAGTGGAAGGTCTTCTGGGATGCGCCACTCCGCGTGCCCGGACTCGAAGGCGTCAACACCGACCTGCCGCGCAAAGCCGACGAGATCCGCCGTTCTCCCGCCGTCTACAACGCAACCGCGTGCAAGGTCACAACCGACGGCGCCCGCATCGAAGTCTCGTTCCCGGGTCTGACGATGGGCATCTTCTCCGGCCGCCTCCAATACACCGTCTATCGGGGAACGAACCTCGTCCGCCAAGAGGTCATCGCCAAGACGGAAGAACCGTCCGTCGCCTATAAGTACCGCTCGGGCCTGAAGGGCTTCTCAACAGAAGGTAGCCGCGTTCGTTGGCGCGACACATCGCGCGCCTGGCAAAAGTATGAATTCGGCGGCGCCCCGAACGAAGACCCGGTGGCGCTGCGCGCCCGCAACCGACTCGCTGTCATCGAAACACCCAACGGTACGGTCGCTGTTTTTCCGCCACCGCACAAGTTCTTCTGGTCCCGCGAGATCGAGTCGAACCTGGGCTACGTTTGGTACCGCATGGACGACGAGGGTTCGTTCTCCGCCGGCGTCCGTCACGCCGACTACGAGGAGATGTTCCGCCCCTACGGCGTATCCGACGAAGTGTGGGACAAGCGCGTCAACCAGTCCCGCCGCTTCGCCCTCGGCAACTTCGCCATGTATAACGCGCCGCCCGGAACATGGCAGCGCATGGCATCCTATTTCTACTTGAGCCCCGCTGACGGGGACGCCACCCAGCAAGCCGTTCTGAAACTCACCCATGGTGACCGCTACAAACCGCTTCCCGGCTACAAGGTCGCGGTCAGCCACTTTCATACTCATTTCACCGAGCAACTGCTCGACGCCGGCAGCCTCGACACACGGCCGCCGTGGCTGCCGGCTTTCCGCGCGCTTGGCATCAACATTGCCATGATGAGCGACTTCCACGGAGACGGCACGCCCGAGGACCCCGGTGACGCTCGCTTCAACGACCTCGACGCCTACTTCAAGGCCTGCGCCCGGCACTCGGACCGCGACTTCCTGCTGATGCCCGGCGAAGAACCGAATGCCCACATCGGCGGCCACTACACGCTTGTCTTCCCCAAGCCTGTCTATTGGACGAAGGTGCGTGAGGGCGGACGGCCGTTCACGAAGAACCACGACAAGTTCGGACGCGTTTACCACACCGGCTCGACCCAAGAGATGCTCGACCTCCTCCGCCGCGAGCAGGGCCTCGTCTGGCAGGCTCACCCTCGCACGAAGGGCTCCACGGCCTACCCCGACGCCCTCCGCGGGACAGAGCTTTTCAACAGCGACCGCTACCTCGGCGGCGCGTATCAATCACTCCCGGCGGATCTGTCGGATAAACGCATCTGTGAGTCGCGTTGCATCGGTGTGCTCGACGACATGAACAACTGGTCTGGCCCGAAGTACCTGGTCGCCGAAGGCGATACCTACATGAAGTACCCCGAGGACGAGATCTATGGCGAATTTCTCGTCAACTACATCAAGGTCGACCCGCTGCCCCGCTTCGATGAAGATTGGAGCCCCATCACGCGCGCCATGCGGGCCGGTGAATTCTTCGTCACCAGCGGAGAAGTGTTGATCAGCGACTACAAGGTCGAGGGTTCCGGAGACGACCGGACCGTCGTGGCGGAAGTCGAATGGACCTTCCCGCTCGATTTCGTCGAGATCGTTTGGGGAGACGGAAAAACCGTGGATAGCAAGGTGATCTCGGCAACCGACCTGTCGCCCATGGCGAGCAAACGCTTCCGTATCCCGATCAACGCGAGAGGCAAGAAGTGGGTGCGCTTCTCGGCCTGGGACTCCGCCGGCAACGGCGCCCTGGCCCAGCCTGTTCATTTCTAAAGGGAGGCGCAGGTCCGCAAAAAGCACGGCCGGCGGAGCCGCATCTCCGGCCCCGAAAAAAGCGGGACTGTACCAGCGCCGCCCGCTCGTAGGCACCCGATCGGGTCGGGTGACGGGGATTGAGGCCCCGCCACCCTCCCACACCACCGGACATACGGTTTTCCGTATCCGGCGGTTGAACCCAGCGGCCTTACGTTCGCGCCGCAAGATCCGATGGCATCACAAACCCGTAGCGCCGCAACGTTGCATTCGATAACGCTGTCTGCAACAGTCCGTTCGCCGCTATGCGCCAAGCGCCGCGACGTGCCGGAACCAGTTTCAACAACCGTTCCCCAATGCCCAACCGACGTAAAGCCCGCCGGCGTCCCGTTGCGCCATGCCAGCGCAGCCAGAAACATTTCCGTATGTGCCGCCGCACCCATCCTTCCAGTAGGAAAATCGCACGCCGTCGCTCCGCCAACCGGTAGTATCCCCACCAGCCGCGAACGTACCGCCGCCACTCGTCGCGTAACTGCCGACTCGTGACCGAGCGGTTGCCGCACCAGATCTCCCGCACCTTCCGTTTGAATCGCTCGACACTTTCCGGCGCTGCTTCCACCTGCCCCTGGCGGTTCAGACGAAACCCCAGGAACTTCCGCTCCCACGGCCTCCCCGCCCCGCTCTTGGCCTCGTTCACTTTCAGTCGCAGATGCTTTTCGATCCAAGCCGTGATCCCCGCCAGCACACGCTTCGCCGCCGCTTCGCTGCCCACATACATGTTGCAGTCGTCCGCGTACCGGCAGAACCGTAGCCCACGTCTCTCCAGCTCCCGATCAAGCGCATCAAGGTAGATGTTCGCCAGCAACGGTGACAACGGCCCGCCTTGCGGCGTGCCCTCCGTGCTGCGCACCACCACCCCCTCCGTCAGCACTCCGGCCCGTAGATACCGGCCGATCAACCCCAGCACTCGCTTGTCGCGAATGACTTCCGCCACCCGCCGCATCAAAATGTCGTGATTGACCACGTCGAAGAACCGCGCGATGTCAATATCCACCACCCAGTCCTTGCCCTCGCGAACGTATCTTTGCGCCACTCGCACTGCGTCATGCGCACTCCGTCCCGGCCGGAACCCGTAGCTCGACTCGCTGAACCGCGGATCGAAGATCGGCTGCAGAACTTGCAGCAACGCTTGCTGCACCAGCCGATCTATTACCGTCGGTATCCCAAGCTGTCGCTTCCCCCCGCTCGGCTTCGGTATCTCTACCCGCCTTACGGGACTCGGCGTCCAACGCCCGGACACGAGTTTCGCTCGAATCTCCGTGCCGTGACGGCGAAAGTGAGGTTCGAGTTCTTCGGTCGTCATCTTGTCGATCCCCGCCGCGCCCCGCTTGCGTTTCACCGCCCGCAGAGCCCGTTCGAGGTTCTCCTCTCCGACCACCTGTTCCATCAGTTCTTCGTGCATTGCTTTCTTCGATGAGTCTCGCCGAACTTCGCCTCGTCGCCGCCGGAGGGAGGCCCATCCCGGTTCCACCGTTCCTGCCTGCCCCTGCTCCCCTTGCGTTCCCCCGATGGGGAAGGACCTTTCGGTCCGGGACTCCGGACTTCTTTCGGCTCGGTTCGAGTCGCTCCTCTCGCTTTGCTCCTTGGTTCTTCGGCCCTTCGCTCCGGCGCTATTACCCGCCTTCCTCGCTACTACGGCCTCTGCTGACTTCTCCTCCGCTCTCACCGAGGAGATCTCCCCAGGTAAGGTGCTGAATCTTTCCCTTCACACCGCCCGGCTCTACCGCGCACGTCTTCGGATGGACTTCGGGCTTCACGTTGGCTAGCACGCTTACCGCCCGTACACGGCCTCTCTGCCGATTCGTGTTCCTACGGTCAAAGGTTTGTTCCCCGCTTCCTTCAGCTTCACCTCGCGGCTACGCCTTGCGGTTCCCTACGGTTACCTCCATCAGTTCCCGGTCGGCTCCTTTCAGCCAACTAGATTCAGCCCATGCTGGGCACACTAGCGCGGACCTCGGTTTTGAGGTCCGCAGCTTTTTCTCGCCGCCGTTCCGTAGCCGAGTGGGGCCGCCGAACGCCGCATCACCACGCCCCGAAACAAAAAACCGCCCCAGCCCAAAACACCAGTCACAAGCCCTACAAACTTATATCTCTCCCATTAACAACCACATAGCTCCAAGCCACCCCGCCAACCGCCCACCCCAGGCGCATACTACTGAGTCCCGCATAATATTCAGTTAATCGAACGACAAAGAAGATTGCTTCCAAAAGGCGGCGATCAAGCGCCGTTTGCGGCGCATGCGGCGCAAGGTCGTGCGTGCCCGCTCGTCGAGCTCCCAGTAGTCGTTGGGGCAGACGTTGGGCAACTCGTGCTGCTTCCAGTAGGCCCAGATGTATTCCACCGGATTCAGCTCCGGGGCGTAGCCCGGCAAGTACTCGGTCTCGATGTGGCCCTGCGACAACGCGATGAACTCGCGCACCAACGCGCTGCGATGCGCCGGCAAGCGATCCCACACGATCAGCAACGGACGTTGTATGTGGCGCAGCAGCGCCTTGAGGAAATCGATCACCTCGGGACCGCGGATGGCGTCGGGATAGAGACGGAAATAGAAGTTGTGGAAAGTGATTCCGGCCGCCGCCGAGAGCTTCTTCCAGTTGAAGTTGAACTGCAGTACGGGCGTCTGCCCGCGCGGCGCCCAAGTACGGCAGCGATGTGGCTTCTGGCTCAGTCCGCTTTCGTCGATGAAGACGATCGTGCGGCCCTGTTTTTGGGCTTTTTTTTAATGGCGGGCCAGGTCTGTTTCTTCCAGGCGCGGATCGCTTCCTCGTTGCGCTCGCGGGCCTTGCCGACCGGCCGTTGCGGGCTCCAGTGGAGTGCCCGCAGCAGCTTCCAGACGTGGCCTTCGTGGTAGCGCACCCCGAAACGGTCGCGGATCAACCGCGCCACCCGCGGACAGCTCCACAGCGGCGTCGGGAAGCCGTGCGCTTCGGGTCCTTCGAGCAGCAGCCCTTCCAGCTCGGCGAGCTGCGCGGTGCTCAGCAACGGCTTGCGGCCGGCGCGGCCGGCTTTGGCCAACCCGGCGCGGCCGTCTTCGCGGTAACGCTGTACCCAGCCGCTGACGCTTTGTTGGGCGGCTTGGACTCTACGCGCCGCCTCGGCTTGGCTCAGTCCTTCTTTCACGACCAGCCGCACCGCCTCAATGCGCCGCTTCTCCAGCGCCGCAAAGTCTCGCTTCACGCCTTTTGGAAAACCCATATCCAAAAGACGTCGCTCCATTACAAAAGGTTACTCTATATTATGCGGGACTCAGTAAACACGGAAACCAAATAACCAGGCCATTCCCCCACATCGGTAGCGCGCTCCAATCCGAGCCGTGACCGTGAGGGAGCGGTCCGTCAGCGGTCCGCAAGCACCAAAGCATCACCGGTGACAGTCGCCTTCCTTCCAGGTCCGCGGCTTTCACCGTCACCGCTGCACCCAGAAAAAAAGGGGGACTGTACCAAGCGCCGCCCACAAGACCCGTAGCGAGGACCTCGCTTTTGAGGTCCGCGGCTTTTACTGCCTTGTCAAGCGGCGCGCCGCGGACTGTCCCCTTTTTTTCCGTCACTACAAAACCAGAAAGGACAATCAAAATGACGACCGATAAACAAAAACAATCCAATCAGCAAAACGCACAGAAATCCACCGGTCCGCGCACCAACGAAGGCAAACAACGTTCCTCCCAAAATGCCCTCAAGCACGGGCTCCTAGCCAAACGAACCGTCATCCCCGGTGAAGATCCCGCCGAATTCGACGCGCATCTTACCCGCTTCCAAGAAACCTTCAACCCGTCGAACGCTTACGAGGCCGGCCTCGTCCGACAAATGGCCGACGCCGACTGGCGCCTTCTGCGCATCAATCATCTCGAAGCGGCTTTCTTCGCCTACGCCGTCGACTTCGAGCGGGAGCACTTCAAGGACTACCATCCCAACGAGCCCGCGCCCGACGAGACCAAACTGCTCGGCAAGATCATGCAAAGCCGCACCGCCCACCTCACCCGCTTCGCCCGCTACCACACCGAGCACAGCCAACGCTACAAGAGCGCTTTCCGGCAACTGATCGAAGCACGTGAACTCGACAACCGCGACCGCCGCCGGAATCGAGAAGCCGTCGAAGCCGTCAACCAGGACGGCCGCTACCCCACATCACAACCCGCCAGCCGGCCTCCGTGGCGGGAAGACGAAATTACGGAACAAAGCCGGCACGGCATAAGGTCCAACAGATCAACAACTTCCGATCCGCCCGGCACAAACCACCCCGACGAATCCACCGCCTGACCCTCGTCGGATCACCCGCACCCAGCCCCAGGAGGCAAAATCAAACAGCCAACAACCAACCAAAACTCGTCCAACTAACACCCCCACCCCAACCGCGCACCCGACTCGCGTCTAAACACACCCGTAGCGCGGAGCTCGGGGTTGAGGTCCGCGGCTTTTGCTCAATCCGCGCGTGGTCGCGCTCCGCGCGATCTCCAGCACCCCGAAAAAGGTGACAGTCATCGAGTAAGTTGGTTGCTTCTTTGGACTTTTCCGCGCCTTTGGCGCGGGCGCGCGGATCTTACATTCGCGTCCCGCGGATTGAAATCCGCGCCCCTTTCTGTGTTGTGGTTGTCTAGGGGGCGGGTTGGTGGAGGGTGTACCAAAGGCCGGCGGCGGTTAGGATGGCGCCGAACAGGAAGTGGAAGACGATGGTGACGGTCCAGAAGATGGTGGGATTCTCCTTGCGGCTCGCGATCTTGCGCTTAATGAGAATCTCGCCTTCTTTGATGCCGAGCCAGCCCCAGCCGATGGTGCTGAGGCCGAGTGACATGAGGAAGAGGCCGCCTCGTAGGGGGCCGGGTTCGGCGTCGCCGGAAAAGTAGTGCCAGATGGCTAGGACGATCCAGGAGGCGGTGAGTACGTATGTCGAGCCCTTGGTCATGAACCGGTTGTCATAGTGGATTGTAAAAGATTGTTGGCGCCTCCTTGCTTTGCGAGTTTTCGTTGTAGGCGGTTGCGGCGATGCTCCAGCTCGTCCGAAGGCTTGTGGTCCAGCGCTTGGATCGTAAAACGGAGCGCCTGATCGATGTCCTTTTCGTGGTGTTCGTAGTGTTTCGCTAGTTCTTCGAGGGCGGGGATGCGGTGGTCGTTGCGGACCTCGGCGAGGTCGCGGCAGATGCGGATCATTTCGTCGCGGCGGCCTTGTTTCTTCTCGATGAGGGCCCGTTCCCATTGGGCACGGAAGAGATTCTCGTCGGGCAGGCCGGCGTCGATGGCGCGGCGGTAGAGTTCGTTGGCGTCATTGTTGCCGTTGTCGGGGGCGCGTCCACGTTGCAGCCAGCGGGCGAGGCCGAGAATGTCTTGTCCGTGGCGGAGCTCGGCTTCGGCGGGGGCGGCAAAAGCGGGAAGGACGACGCCGGTGAGGCAGGCGAGCGTAACGATGTCCATGACATTGTGGTGGAAGAGCGGGGCGAGGCGGAAGGCCTGGCGGGTGCGGAGGTATTCGAAGTAGTAGTAAGGAATCATCTCACCGGGCAGGTCGCCTTCGCGGATGAAGCCGAGGATTTCGTATTCGAGGAGTGTGAGCTTGCAGCTTTCCATGCGCAGCTTCCATAGTTGGCGCGCGCCGTGGAGCAGGTCGAGGTGATGCATACGCTCGAAGGGGAAGGGCTTGCGGGCGAGGCGATAGCGTGTTTCGAGCAGCGGGACGTCGTAGGACTTGCCGTTGTAGGTGACGAGCACGTCGTACCACTGCAGGAAGTCGGTGAGGGCGGCGAGCATGGCGGCCTCTTCGTCGTAGTCACGCATGAAGAAGAGGCGGACGCGGAAACCGCCGTCTTCGATGGTGCCGACGCCCACGAGAAAAGCGCAGGTACCGGTGCCGCCGGCGAGCCCGGTGGTTTCGGTATCGAGAAATGCCCAGCGCGAGGGATCGTGGGGCGGGATCTGGTCACGCGAGATGCCGCTGAGGAGTTCGCCGGGCAGGTCGGTTAGCGAGGAAACGTCGAAGTTGCCGTGGCGTTTGTCGCCGGGATAGAAGCGCTCGGAAAGAAAGTAGCTGCCCCACTGGTTTTCCATGACTTGGCCGTCGAGGTATTGTTCGGCGTTGTAGTGCTCGGGTTGGGGTTGCTTGAAGTAGGGCTGGTCGTCGGTAGGGGGAGTGGTTTCGTCGGTGATCTGGGATGAGGACGGTCCGCCGGGGTCCATGCGGCCGCCTTTGACGCGGCTGATTTGGCGGCGGAGGCGGTCGAGGTCGGTTTTTTGGATGGGCTTCATTGCTGGTGGGCGAAAAAATCGGGGACAGTCCGCGGCGCGCCGCATGGGTTGACCGGGACTAAAGAAGTTGCGATCACGGCGCTTGGTACAGTCCCCATTTTTTCGGGCGGCGTCGGCGGTAGGTCGGACCGCTTGCTTACGCGCGCGGCACGGTTTGAAGATGGTTGCTGGGTCGCGGGGGATTTAGGCATGAGTTTTAGGTCGCGCTGAGCGCGACCCGGCACGGCTTAGCCGTGCGCCACGGGGCTCTAGAAGTTCCTTTAGGAGGCGGGCGGCTACTTCTTTTGATTTTTCGCCGACTTCGCCTAGGGGGCCTACGCAAGAGGGGCAACCGGCGTCGCAGGGGCAGGCGGCGAGTAGGTCCTGGGAGCGCTTCAAAAGTTGGGCGTGCATGCGGTAGAGCGGCTCACTTTGGCCGATGCCGCCGGAGAAGTTGTCGTAGAGGTAGAGTTCGGGCTCGGAATCGGGGCCGGTTCGATCCGGGTCGCTGCTCATGGCGACGCCGAGGTCGCGGGGATCGCACATCAGAAGCAGCGAGCCGACGGTTCGAAGGACGTTGCCGAGCCCGGCGAGCCCGCCTTGTTTTTCGGCGGGACTGTATTTGGTGAGGCTTGGTAGGAAGTCGCCGGGGAAGTGTAGCCAGAAGGCGGTCGTGTGGAGCTCTTGCTCGGGCATGGAGAGCTTGCCGGCGCCGACGTTTTCGGTTGTGTAGAACTTGAGCTTCTTGAAACCGACGATCTGGCGGTTGATGCGGACTTCGCCGTGGCGGCGTAGGGCCGGCCCTAGGGGCGCGCTCTCGAAGGTGTCGATGACCTTGACTTGGGTGTAGTCGATGGCGTCGGTGTAGTAGTTGCACTCGACGTTCTTGACGTAGGCTTTGCGCTCTTCGTAGTCGAACCGCTCGACGTGGAAGAGGCGGCCTTCGTGAAGGTAGATGGCTTTCTCGTAGAGGGTGGTGAGGGCTGAGCTGAAATCGACTTCGCCAATGACGTTGGGCTCGCCGGTGATGTCGACGACGACGAAATTGTCGCTTGTGATGGTCCGCAGGCTGATGGCGTTGGCGGGGTAGGACTCCGAGGTCCAGTGCCAGGCGGTGCCGGCGTGATGCAGTACGCCGTCGTCTTTCAGGAACTCGCAGAGATCGGCCGTGGGATGCGGCCCGAAGGTTTCGCCGTCTTGGATAGGCAGCTCGAAGGCGGCGCAACGGACGTGGCTGATGAGGATCTCCAGATTGTCGGGGTTGATCTGGGCATGCTCAGGGGAGGCGTCGAAGAAATACGAGGGGTGCTGGACGATGAACTGATCGAGCGGCGCGCTGGAGGCGACGAGGACGGTGAGGGAAAGCGATTGGCGGCGTCCGGCACGTCCGGCGCGTTGCCAAGTCGAGGCAACAGTTCCCGGGTAGCCTGCCATGACCACGGTATCGAGCGAGCCGATGTCGATGCCGAGTTCAAGCGCGTTGGTGGCGACGACGCCCAGGATCTCGCCTTCGCGGAGTTGCTTTTCGATTTCGCGGCGTTCGCGGGGCAGGTAGCCGCCGCGGTAGCCTCGAATGGAAGATGGGGGCAGGGAACCGCGCTCGGTGGCGTCCTTTAGATAGCGAACGAGGATTTCGGTGGCGAGGCGGCTGTTGGCGAAGACGAGAGTCTGCTGGCCGCGTTCGAGGAAACTGAGCGCGAGGCGGCGCGTCTCGGCGATGTAGCTGCGGCGAATTCCTAATTGCTGGTTGACGACCGGCGGGTTGTAGAAGGCGAAGAAGCGCTCGCCCTGAGGGGCGCCGTTGGATTCGATTTCGGATACGGGTTGTTCGATGAGCTTCTCGGCGAGCTCTTTGGGATTGGCGATGGTCGCCGAGCAGCAGATGAAGCGTGGCTTGGAGCCGTAGAAATCGCAGATCCTCTTGAGTCGGCGGAAGAGGTTGGCGACGTGGCTTCCGAAGACGCCGCGGTAGGTGTGGAGCTCGTCGATGACGATGTACTGGAGGTGCTCGAAGAAGCGCGCCCAGCGGGTGTGATGCGGCAGGACACCGCTGTGCAGCATGTCGGGGTTGGTGAGGACGATGTTGGCGCGCTGCCGGATGGACTTGCGGGCGTCCTGGGGCGTGTCGCCGTCGTAGGTGAAGGCGCGGATGTCGCTCTCCATGCCGGAGATGAGGCCTTGGAGTTCGTCGAGTTGGTCTTCGGCGAGAGCTTTGGTTGGGAAGAGATAGAGGGCACAGAGGTTGGGGTCGCGGCAGATCGAGTTGAGAACGGGGAGGTTGTAGCAGAGGGTCTTGCCGCTGGCGGTGGGCGTTGGGATGACGACGTTTTCGCCTCGCTCGATCTTTTCCCAGGATTCGAACTGATGGGAGTAGAGGCGCTGGATATCCCGCTTTGAGAGCACCTCGCGGAGGGGCGGGGCGACGTCGGCGGGGATCTCGCGGAAATCGGCTTCGCGGGCCGGCTGCCGCCTGAGAGCAGTGATGGGCGAGTCGGGCTGCTGAGACCAGGTTTCCAGTTGTTGGACGGCCTTTTCGAGCGAGCGATCCTGCCGTAAGAGTGGATTACGGGGGGTCGGCGGGGCGGCGTCGACGAGTTCCAGAGAGAGGTTGGTGGGGGACAGGGTGATTCTCCTTTTGTTCGCCTTGTCCAGGTTAGCCGATGGAGCGACGTGAAATCAAGATGTCTCGTTGGGTGGGTTGGGGGGGGGGAGGGGTGAGACGGTCCCTGATGTTCGAAGATTCTTGGCGGAGCCCATCTGCCGTTCTACCCCTGAGGGCTGTGCTTAGTACGAAAGTGCTAGAAGAAAAATGGGTGTATCGGTCCATTGCTGTTGCGCGGAGAACCAGAGAAACTGGGGACGGAAATGACAAGCTACTCGCGAAGCAAGCATGCCCTCACCCCGAATGAACTTAGGTTGCTTTCACTTGCGGCGGACGGTTACCAGCCCTGCGAGATAGCGGACCGTATGTCGACGAACGTCTATCGAGTGAAGGACCACATCTATCAGGTGATCGTCAAGCTGGGGGTCCGGAGCCTAGAGGAGGCGGTCGTTTCGCATTACAAGCGGCTTCCGACCCGACCCGATCGGGTCGAGGTTGAGGCTGTCCGGTAGTCCGCATTTCTCATCACCTGACGGCCGAAGCACGCCATAGGCCCCTCATTGCTTCGTTGCGCTTGCTCGCCGTGCTCAATGTACTGTTCAAGTACACCTCCGCGCGCCAAGCGGCGCGCGCCTCGCACTGACGGGCCTCTCACGCACTTCGCCTCGCCACGTGGCGAGAAAAGCGGACTAGCGGAGTTGCTGGAGCACTTCGTTCGCCTGCTCGACGGCCCGCCGGGGACTTGAGAGGACCGGAACGCGCAAGTCTGCGGGATTCATCGCTTCCACAACGCGGGCCATTGAGGCTTGCGCGAGTACTACAACGTCCACCTCGTTCATCAGAAGCAGAAGATTCTCCTGAACAATTCTGTCGTGGGTCGAGGTGTCGCCGGACGCGACCGCCTCGAATGCGCCTTCGCACAGACGGGCGACGACTTCGCACGACCTGTTGACGCGCACCGCTCGGGTTTTGATCAAGTCGATCGTGGGATCCAAGGTGCTTGTGAGTGTGGCTGCGACACCAATGCGGCTTCCCGTTTGGACGGCAGCGTCAGCCATGGCCTCGTCGATGCGGAGCACGGGCAAATCGACCACGGCGCGAGCCGCTTCGACGCCGGGTCCGATGGATGAACAGGTAACCAGCACGGCGTCCGCTCCGGCCTGTTTGGCGGATTGAACGTAGCCCACGAGCCGTTGGACGGTCAAGGGGGTGAGTTCACCATCGCGGATGGTGTTTTTGAGCAGGCTTTCGTCGACGATGTTGAAAACGTCGGTTCCGTCGAGGTTTTCCTGACAGAGTTTTTGGAAGACCGGAATCAGCGCCGGCGCCGTGTGGATGAGAGCGAGCGTCTTGGCCATGCAGGGATTACCGGGAGTGGTGGGGGCGGGCGTTCAGTTGGTGGGTTTGTTGGGGATATACGCGCCGTCCTGAAAATCGCGGAAGAAGCTGTCGAGCGCGGGATGTTGGATCGGGCGGCCGCTACTATCGTCTTCAAGGTTTCGCTGAGCTACGTATGTCCAGTGATCCGCGCCGTCAACGAGAACCCGATACCAGGGCTGACGCTTCGGGGGCTGGGTTCTGGTAGCGGCTTGGTACCAGTCTTCTGTTCCGGAGAAACAGGCGTCAACGTCAACGATCACTCCCCGGTAGTCGAAGAGCCGATGGTGAATGGTCTGACCGATCGAAAAGTGTGCTTTGGAATCCATGCGCGAGGCGAAAACCCTTTGCGATTCATTGTAAGGGAGGCTAGGCCCGCGTGGGGGTCGTGCTGAAAGAGAGCGTCCCGGCCCGCCTTTCTCGCGGCGTGGTGAGAAAGCAGGCTAGTTGCGCTTGAAAGGGATTTTGCACTCGCCCGCGGAGCCGTCGTAGTTAAGGACGAGATGCTTGGGCTTGTGTTTGGGGTTAACTTGAAAGAACAGGAAACCGCGAACGGTCTCTCTGGTGGAGCCGACCGGTAACTCGATATCGGCGAGCCGGCCTGCGAGCGAACTCGATTCGCGCTTCTCCTCGGTGACCGTGGGGAGGCCGCCGCCGCCTCCTCCTCCGCCCCCAAAAACGCCCCCTGGTCCACCGGTACCTGCTAAGCCGGGAACGCCGGCGCCTAAGACGGGCTCGTTTCGCTGCGCGAAAACACCGCCGGACGCCGTGCCACCCTCGCCCAGTACGAGTACGGCTTCACCGGCAATTCGATCCGGTGATTGAGCCGGTGACCGTTCGTTATTGCGGTACGAGCGAAGGAGGAAGTCATCTCTTCGGATGATGACTTCCGAGTTGTACAACGGACGTACTTCGAGTTCAACGAGGATGAATTCCTGATCGAGGTCGTCGCCCAACCGGGACTGAATTTCACTCACGTCGCGCACGAGGCGCGCTTTGAAAACGACATCATTCAGTTCCGAGGTGAACCAGGCGGGGGGCTCGGCGCCAGCCAGAACGCCGACCCACAGAACCACGAGACCGGCTGTCAGAATGCGTAGCATGAGCCTGAAGGCGAGTGGAATCATCGCGATTATGACACAAAGGAAGCGGCAAGAACATAGGCGTCCCGATCGCACTGTGGTGTTGATCACGACCCCCGAGAGGAGGCGGATCTCGAAAAGGCGGCGGCGATACGCTACTATCGGATTCTTCCGGCCGTGCCAATTCAGACTTCCAAGCGAGGCGGTGTAGCGAAGATCCTGGCCGGATTCGGCCTGGAGCTCGCGGGCGCGGTCCTTATCTGGAGGACGCTACCGGACTACGGCGAAGACGCGGCCGTCGGCGTGGTCGCCGTCGTCCTTGGTTTCCTGCTGATTTTCTGGGGTGTTGTGGACCGGGGCAAGCGGACGGCGGCACCCCCGCCCGCGACAGTCAATCGAGGAGTGTGGCTTCCCGAACCTGAGTTACGCGACGCGCCTCCGAGGGCTGTCCGGCTGAGCCGGACCGGCCGCCGCATGGTCGCGTGGTGGTCGGTCCTGCTGATGGCGATTCCTGTGTACGCTTATTTCGTGACTCAGCGAGGCAGTTCCTCGCGCGCCGACCACTCTCTCGACTACGTCGAAGGGGAAGCGACGATTCACGACAAGGCGGTCAGAGAATCGGTTCGGGGTAAGAGATTCTACCTCTACTACCAGTTCCACGCGCCAGCGATCTTAGGAGGAGTCCGCGCTTCGATCAGCGTGTCAGAGAGCGACTACGGTAGGTACAACATCGGTGATCCATTGACGGTGCTTTACCTGTCGCCCAACCCCGCGGTCCACGAGGTGACCGAGTTCAGAGAGAAGCGGTCCGCGCCGCCGGCCGTTTGGTTTGCCGCCGGAGTGATGGCACTCTTTCTAGTGGTATTCGAGATGATTCGCCGCCGTCACAAGAAGCTCACGAGGCTCGGCGTCGCCTCGCCAGGCAAGGTTGACATGTTACGCCGCCGGGGCGCGGGATGCGTCTATACTGTGCGCTGCGAAGCCGGTGGGGTCGAAAGCTCCCTGAGGGCAACCGAGCGAGGGCAGGCAGTCCGCGAAGGCGATACCATCACGGTGCTCTATCTGCCGGAGAAGCCCGAGCAGAAGCTGATCTACCGGGCGAGTATGTATGAGGCAGTGTGAGCCAAACGGCGTTCCTTGATGGGCGGGAGGTATGCTGGGATGATTTGGAATTGGGGCAGGAGTCCTGATGATTGATCTGGTAAAGCTCCATCACGTATCGTTTGCGATTCGCGATTTGGAACGGTCGCGGAATTTTTTCGGTGATGTCTTGGGGCTTGATGAGATCGCAAGGCCGGCATTCCGCTTTCCCGGAGCGTGGTATGCGCTCGGCGACCGCCAACTCCACTTGATCGAGGCCACGGAACCGGAACCGGACGTACGGCCGCGAGTCAGCCGTTCCGACCATCTGGCGTTGGAGGTTCGGGACATCGCGGCGGTCCGGAGGCGTCTTACCGAAGCGGGGATCGAGTTCCGCGAGGGGGGTAATCTCGATTTGGGGATGGAACAGCTCTTCTGTCAAGATCCGGACGGTCATGTGATTGAGTTCGTTCACTATTCGGAGATCTGACAAGGAACCGGATGCGTTCGAGGGGCGTCCATCCTAATACATATTCTTTGCGAGGGAAGACGGATGGTGAAATGGGTTGGCGCGATCGTTCTTTGGGCCCTCAGTGCGGCAGTCGCCTCGGCGCAATCAGCCGAACTGGGGCTGACGGTCGGTTGGTCCGCATTCTCTGACCGCGGGATTGGTTCCCTCACGTCGTTTGAAGAAGGCTTGACGCCCGCCAATATCGGCAATGGTGTTCGGATCGGGGCTCGTTGGGCTACGAATAGCTGGGTCTTCCTGGGGCACGAATTCAGTTACGCCTATCAGCGCTCGTCGCTCGCGATCGGTGATCAGCCCTCGAATGGCATGACGGTCCAGAACATGTATTACAATTTCGTAGCCCATGCCACTCCCGAGGGGACGGTGGTGAGGCCTTTTGCGACGGCGGGGGTCGGCGTGTCGGTGTTCTTTCCGCCGGGGTTCTCGTCGCTATCGGGGGGCGGCGACAACAAGTTTGGCTACAACTACGGGGGCGGATTGAAGTTCAAGCTGACAGACCAGTTTGGGCTTCGCTTCGATGTGCGCGACCATGTGACCGGGAGGCCGTTTGATCTGCCGGGAGCGTCGGGGCGCTTCCACAATGTCGAGTATTCTTCGACATTTTCGCTTCTGTTCTAGTACCCATCGCTGAAGCGCCAGGTATCCATCTTTCGTCCCGCTCCGAGACCCCGGGCACAGCATGCTGCGCCCCTACATCTCCTTCCGAGGTGCTGTCTCACAAGGCCGATTTCCCGATGTGAAGAACGCTGGGATTAAACAAGGGCAGGCCGACGTCCAGAGTTGCCGCCTGTTCGGCGCGGCGGACAACTCAGGACAAGGTAATGTATCGGCCCCGATCAGAAGCTCAGAATCGCATCAGCCTCCGACTCAAAGGTTTCGAAGACCGTATATAGTTTGGTGATCTGGAGCAGATCGCTCACTTTCTGTTGCAGATTGATCAGCTTTACTTTGGCTCCCTGATTCGAGGCTGTCGTATAGCTGGACACGAGTTCACCGAGGCCGGAACTATCGATGTAGCCGACATCCCCGAGGTTCAGGACGATCTTCTTCTGTCCCTTGCCGAGTACTTCCCTGACTGTGTCACGCAATGTGCCGGACCCTTCACCGAGTGTGATGCGTCCGCTCAAATCGACCACCGTAACGCCGTCCACGTCACGAACGTTGGTTGCTAAGCTCACTTCCTCCTCCTTGTCGCTCAATGGTTGTGGTCACTACTGTCCGGTTAGAAGTCGAATAGAATCAGCTGGTTGGGGTGATCGAGTAAGTTTTCATGGGAGTCTGATGGCTGCAAGGCCTGTAAAATGGGCGTTTTCTCAAATAGGGTAACGCTGAGAATCTGTAGGATTTGGTAGAGACTCGCCTCCAGGCCCAACCTCTTCCGCACGATCGCCACCAGCACGTACACCGAGACGGCGATCCAAATCTGGGTCTTCACGGCGTTCTCGCTGGCGCCGTAGAACTTCTTGATCCGCAAGTGCTGCTTGACCCACTTGAAGAACAGCTCCACCTGCCAGCGCGAACGGTAGATCTCGGCGATGGTCAGTGCCGGGAGCGCGAAGTTGTTGGTCAGGAACTTCAGCCGCTTGTTCGTCGCGGCGTCGACGTAGCTGACGTGCCTCAACGGGTCCGGATAGACTTTGGCCGATTCGATGGCAGTCAGTATGACGGTCTGATCCGAGCGCACGCCCGTAGATTTGTCGACGGGATGCGAGTAGCGCCGTTGGAGCAAGATGTTCTTCTTGGTTCGCACGACGAAGAACGACGAGCAGAGGGTGAACACGAAGAGGCGTTCGAAATCCACGTAGGCCCGATCCATAACGTAGAAGGCGCCGGGCTCGGGTAGGAACTCGTCGAGGATGTTGACGTCGTGCGTTTTGCCGTCGGTAATGCGGATAAACGTGGGGATGTTACCGTGCAGGTCCAACAGCGTGTGCATCTTCACGGCGGCCTTGCGCCGGCGGAACTTGGCCCACGGGAACAGCGAGAGGCACAGGTCGATGGTGGTCGAGTCCAGAGCGTAGAGACTTTGATTGAGATCCACGCCGATCGGATCGCGGGCATACAAGGGCCGCGCGATGCGAATCAAGGCCTGAGCGAAATCGGCATAGATCCGCCAGTCGCGCGACTCGTTAGCGTCGGCCAGTGTCGAGCGCGCGACGTTGCCGCGGAATCCCATGTGGTAGAGCTTGCCGCCAAGCGAACGCAGGCACGCTTCGATATCGCGGAGGCTTTCGCGGTAGGTCAACTGGGCGAAGGACATCGAGAGGAACTGATCCCAGCAGGAGAAGCTGCGCGAGCCCCGCTCGCCATCGTAGCGGGCCACACAGCGCCGGAACTCGCGATCCGGAAGAAAGCTGATCAACTGCGCGAATACGGTGCGGCCCAGATTCATGAGCCATTGTCGGCTCAGGACGGATGACGCTCAAACGGCGCACCGCCGCTCAAATCGCGGCAAGAAAAAACAACACCTAACCCACTTTTCTACAACCAGTTGCAGGCCGCCCACCGCTTATCAGCCGGACAGTAGTGGGTTGTGGTATCTTCTTGACCATCACAACTTCGGTGCCTTGCGGTAATGCGGGACGAAAAGTGATTTCGTCGACGAATGCCCGCGAGAGCAGCAGCCCCCGACCTGAGTTCTTGAACAGGTTGTCGCCGGCCGTGGGGTCCGGAACGGCATCGGGGTTGAACCCTTCGCCTTCGTCCCGGATCGTAATGGACAATTGAGTTTGGTTGGTAACTACTGAAAAGTAGACCGATTTCTCCTTGCTGTATCCGTTGCCATGGGTAACCGCATTTACCGCAATCTCACGGACCGCCATCGAGAGCTGCTCGATTTCCTCGTCGCTGAGCCCGTGATCTTGCGCCAGTTTCTGAACGATGATTTCCGCCGCCTCGACGGTCGAAAGAGTACTATCGACTCTCAGGTGTAGTTCTCGACCTGAAGACATATGCGAAGCGACATTCGTCCCACTCTAGCAGCCTCCCACCAGAGGAATACGAAACCATCGCATACACACGGAGAGAAAGTCAAGAAAGCCCCGGCGGCCCTGCCGCGGTGAATCCCGGCCGAGAGGGAGCTTTTCGCTGGGCTTCGGAACTCCGGGGCCGGTCAGCCGGCAAGGATTGCATGACGAATCGATATGACGTGATCATCATCGGGGCCGGCCACAACGGCTTGGTTTCGGCCGCTGTTTTGGCTGGTCGGGGACTCGATGTCTTGGTTTTGGAGCGCCGGTCGATTGTGGGCGGCGCGTGTGTTACGGAGGAGGTGTTTCCGGGGTTCCGGGTGTCAACGGCGGCCTACCTGGTGAGCTTGCTTCAGCAACGGATCGTGGACGAGTTGGAGCTTCACCGCTTCGGTTACCAGGTTGATCCGAAGGACCCCGCGTTCTTCTCGCTCTTCCCCGACGGGCGGACGCTGACGATGTGGCAGGACCAGCGGCGGACGGTGGAGGAGATCGCGCGGTTTTCGCGAAAGGATGCCGAGGTGTATCCGCGGTATTGCGAGTATGTGGACCGGCTGGCGCGGCTGGTGGAACCGCTGTTGTTCGTCACGCCGCCGGACCTGCCGTTGAAGTCGTTGACGGGCATGGTGGAGGCGCTGAAGTTGGCGGCGCGGTTCCGGAATCTTGATCGGGCGGCGTGGAACGGCCTCGTCAAGATCTTCAGCCAAAGCGCGCATGAGTTTCTGAGCGAGTGGTTCGAGTCGGAAGCGATACGGGCGACGCTGGCGACAGACGGGGTTATTGGGGCTAACGGCGGACCGATGTCGCCGGGGACGGCCTACGTGCTGTTGCATCACTACATGGGGGGCGTGGGTGGTGTTCGCGGACTGTGGGGTTTCGCGCGGGGCGGTATGGGGGCCGTGACGCAGGCAATGGCGGATTGCGCGCGGAGCCGCGGCGCGGGGATCCGTACCGGCGCAGCGGTGGAGCGGATATTGGTTCGGGGCGGGGAAGCGCAGGGGGTTGTACTCGAAGGCGGCGAGGAGATTCGGGCGCGCTGCGTGATGTCGAATGCTGATCCGAAGCGAACATTCTTGGGGATGGTTGAGCCATCGGATCTGGACGGTGAGTTTCGGCGGTCGATTGGGAACTATCGTTCTGAGGGGACTTCGCTGAAGATCAATCTGGCGCTGGATGGGTTGCCGGATTTTTCGGCTGCGCCGGGATCAAGCGCCGGGGGGTTAGGTCCGCATCATGGGGCGACCATGCATATCTGTCCGACGATCGAGTATATGGAGCGCGCCTGGGACGACGCGAAGTACGGGCGTCCGTCGGAGCGTCCGATCATCGAGATGACTCTGCCGACGGTTTATGATCCGTCGCTGGCACCGCCGGGGAAGCACATCATGGGAGTTTTTGTGCAGTATGCGCCGTATACGTTGCGGGAAGGGACGTGGGATGAGTTGCGCGAAAGCTTCGCGGACCGGGTGATTGACTGCATCGCGGAACATGCGCCGAATATCCGCGACATCATCCTGGACCGGCAGGTTCTGACGCCGCTGGATATCGAACGGACGTACGGCATCACGGGCGGCAATATCTTCCATGGCGCGATGGCCGCGGATCAGATGTTCTCTAGCCGGCCGGTGATGGGCTGGGCGCGGTATGCGACTCCGATTCGGGGGCTGTATTTGTGCGGTTCGGGGGCGCATCCGGGGGGCGGGGTGATTGGGGCGGCGGGGTATAACGCGGCGGCGCGGGTGTTGAAGGATTTGCGGCAGTAGGGAGTGTTTAGTAAGATCCTACCGTTGTATATGGGTTTGACATCATATGTCTTTAACATCATAATATGAGATGAGTTAGATCGTTGAGACTGGCGACGAATTTGAGCCGGAGTTCGATGATCTGCACGCAGATGTGCGGATGGAGATCCTGGCGTTGACGCGCCTCCTTCAGCAAGTAGGGCCGCAATTGGGGAGGCCTCGTGTTGACACACTGAACGATTCGCGACACGCGAATATGAAGGAACTACGTTTCAGCGCGACTGGGCGGTGAGTGGAGGGTTGCCTTCGCGTTCGACACGAAGCGCAAGGCAGTGCTGCTCCTTGCGGGGGATAAATCAGGCGTCAGCGAAAAGCGGTTCTACCGCGAACTCATCCGTAAAGCGGATGAGCGCTTTGACGCCCATCTCGCCCGGCTAAAGAAGGAAAGGAACTAACTATGGCCACGAACGTGGATCACATCATCAAGAAACTCAGCCCCGCCCAACGCAAGAAGGTCGAGGCCCGCACCGCTGAACTGATCGCCGAGGAGATGACCTTGCGCGAACTGCGGCACGCGCGCAAGCTTACGCAGGTCAAGGTGGCCAAGAAGCTCGGAGTCACACAGGACAGCGTTTCGCGCCTCGAAAAGCGGAGCGATCTCTTGCTGTCCACGCTCCGAAAGACGGTCGCGGCCATGGGCGGGAACCTGTCGCTTGTGGCCGAATTCCCCGACCGTGCGCCGGTTGTCTTGTCCGGCATCGCCGAGGAAGAGCCGGCGCCGAAGTCCGCGAGCCGAAGACGCGCAATCGCTTAAGCTGCCCGGCCTCCTTGCCTGGCTCCCGGCCGTGTTTCCGGTCCGGTTTCCGGTCAGCCATACGGCGTGCCAGATCCCGCTGTGTTGCGAGCACTTCGCCGAGCCGCACGAAGGCACGCATGATGGCCCCAGGGTCGCGCTATTTGCACTAGAGTGGGACTCAGCGGATTTCCCATGATTGCTCCGACCAAAGACAGGAAGGTCAAAGCCGGGTCGGGCTGTCTGACGCTGTTTGCGCTGCCGTTTGCGGCCGTGGGCGTGGTGACGGGCTATCTGTGTTTGAAGCAGTTGGTCGAAGGCCCGGAAGATATCGAGAAGACAATTCTGCTGGGCGTGTTCGCGCTCGTGTTCGGCGGGGCCGGCTTTGGATTGATCTTTGCCGTGCGTTGGGGAAAACGCAAAGCGGGCGAGGAAGAGCAGCGCAAGCAACTTCACCCGGATGCTCCTTGGATGTGGAAGCCGGATTGGGCGGCGGGGCGAATCAAGGGGTCGAGCCAGACGGCGATGTGGTTTTCGTGGGTCTTCGCGATTTTCTGGAATCTGATTTCGGCTCCGCTGGTCTTCTTCCTGCCGGCGGAGATTGAGAAGGGGAATCACGCGGCGGCCGTTGGGTTGCTGTTCCCGGTTATCGGGGTGGGCCTGCTGTACTGGGCGGTCAAAACGACGCTCCGCTACCGGAAGTTCGGAGTGTCGTTGCTGGAACTGAGTACGATTCCGGGCGTGATCGGGGGCAAGCTGCGTGGTACGATCCACAGCGGCCTGCAAGATAAGCCGCCGGACGGAATCAAAGTAAGCCTGAACTGCGTGCGGCGACGAGAGAGCCGCGGCAAGAACAGTTCCGCCAGTGAGCGGCTCATCTGGGAGGAATCGTACGTGTTGGGCGCCGAGCGCGTCTATCGGGGACGCGAGGGGCTGGATCTGCCGGTTGAGTTCGCGATCCCTCATGAGAGCGAGGCGTCGGACGAGAGCGACCGCTACAACAAGATCATCTGGCGAGTCGAGGCCTCGGCGACCCTGGCGGGCGTCGACTATGAGACGCGATTCGATGTGCCGGTTTTCAAGACGGCGGATAGTTCGACGGAGGTTCCCAAGGAATCGGGATACGGTTTTGCGGCGGACCCGGCGCGGGAGTTTGATCCCAAGCAGGCGACGATTGAGATCCGTGCGAGCGCGTTGGGGGGCACGGAGTATTACTTCGCGGCCGCACGCAACAAGGGTGCGGCGGCGGCGCTCACGATCTTCTTCCTGGTATTTTCGGGCATCACGGCGGCTCTGTTCTATTTTGGCGTGCCGTTGTTGTTTCCGATTGTCTTCGCGTGCTTTTGTGTGTTGATGTTGGTCTTCGTTGTGGACGTGCTGTTCACGAGCATGCGCGTGGTCATTGAGGACGGCAAGGTCAGGGTTGTGCGCTCAATGTTCGGTTTGCGAAGCACGAAGCAGATTCCGTGTTCGGACGTGAGCGACATCAAACTCAAGATCGGCATGCAGCAGCAACAGACGATGACCCAAACCGCCAAGGCCTACTACGATATCGAGATCCACCGGCAATCGGGACGCAAGGTTGCGGTGGGGCGTAGCATTCCCAGCAAGCGCGAAGCGGAGTGGCTTGCGGAGCAAATGTTGCTGCAGATTGCCGGCGGATAGGTGGCGATGCGGGCGCCACTGAGGGTGTCAGGATTCATGGTCATGCCGCTGAGCGGGTTCGCGGCGGCTTGCCGCGGCGTCTGATAAACTTCCTGATTGTCCGCGGGTGTATGTGCTCGCGATTCTGAGAAAAGGGGTCATCTTATGGGTCGAGCGGTGACTTTATTCACGGGGCAGTGGGCGGATTTGCCGCTCGAGGTGTTGGCTGAAAAGGCGGCGAGCTGGGGCTATGACGGACTTGAACTGGCCTGCTGGGGCGACCACATGGATGTCGGCCGCGCCGCGAAGGATCTGGCTTACTGCGAGCAGCAGAAGGCGATTTTGGCCAAGCACGGCTTGCAACTCTTCGCCATTTCGAATCACTTGGCGGGGCAGTTGGTTTGTGACCCGAATAACGATAGCCGGTCCGATGGGTTCGCGCCGGCCGATTGCGCGGGCGACGCCGAGAAGAAACGGGCGTGGGCGGTGGAGGCGGTGAAGGACACGGCTCGTGCGGCGAAGAATCTGGGGCTGAAGGTCGCCAATGGGTTTACAGGCTCGTCGATCTGGCATTACTTGTATAGTTTTCCGCCGGTGTCGGAAGCGACAATCGAGGGTGGTTTCGAGTACTTCGCGGAGATGTGGAACCCGATTCTTGATGTGTACGACGAGTGTGGCGTGCGATTCGGGTTGGAGGTCCACCCGACAGAGATTGCGTTCGACATCGTGACGGCCAAGCGCGCGATTGAGGCGGTGAACGGGAGAGAAGCGTTTGGGTTTAACTTCGACCCGAGCCATCTGCACTGGCAGGAGATCGACCCGGTGCGGTTCCTTACCGAGTTTTCTGATCGGATCTATCACGTCCATATGAAGGATGCGGCGTTGCAGCTCGACGGGCGGGCGGGGATTCTCGGTTCCCACCTGAACTTCGGGCATCCTGAACGCGGCTGGGATTTCCGCTCGCTGGGGCATGGCGGGGTGGACTTCGAGGAGATCATTCGGACGTTGAACCACATTGGGTATACCGGTCCGCTGTCGATTGAATGGGAAGACAGCGGGATGGAACGCGAGCATGGCGCGCAGGAGGCTTGCGAGTTTACTAAGGCCGTGGACTTCGCGCCTTCGAGCTTGGCTTTCGATGCGGCGTTTGGGGAGTGATGCGCGATGAAGTCGATGACGCGTAGAAGCCTGCTGAGTACGGCCGCTCTGGGTGGTCTGGCTTCTCGGCTACCGGCGGCGAAGCTCTCCGCTTTCAAGTTGGGGATCACGACGGACGAGGTTGATGACGACCTCGCGGTTGCGATCGAGTTCATCAAACGGTTTGGACTGCAGTACGCCGAGATTCGCGGGCTCTGGGGCAAGTACAACACCTCGCAGCCCGTCGAGAAGGTTCGGCACGCGAAGAAGCTGCTTGATCAAAGCAATATTGACGTCTGCATCCTGGATACCGGGTTCTTCAAGGTTCAACTGCCGCCGGAGACGGCGGAGGGCAACAAGAGAATTGACGAGCAGTGGGCGCTGCTTGACGGCGCGATGGAGCGGGCGAAGATCCTCGGCACCGACAAGATTCGCGCGTTCGCCTTCCAGTACGCCAGGGGCGCCCGGCCGAATGAGTCGCTGTATCCGCGGATTTCTGAGTTGTTAAAGGAAGCAACGCGGCGCGCTAAAAACGGTGGATTCCGCTTGGCCTTGGAGAACGTGGGTGGCAACCATGTTTCCACGGCGGCACAACTTGCGAAGATGCTTGATCGCGTGCAGGACGATGCCTTCGGTGCGATCTGGGAGCCGAATAATTCAGTCCGCGAGGGCGGTACAGGGTTTCCCGAGGGCTACCGCTTGATCGATCCGAAGCGGATCTTCCATGTTCACCTGCGCGACTTTCGCCGGATGCCGTCCGGCAAGTATGAATGGTGCGGCGTGGGGCAGGGTGAGTTCGACCACGTCGGGCAGTTGCGGGCACTGCTCAACGACGGATACAAAGAGACGCTTTCGCTTGAGACACATTTCACGATAGACGGCAGCAAAGCCAAGGCCAGTGAGTTTTCGGTGAAGGGGTTGCTGGCAGCGATTCGGAAAGCGTAAGCGCAGATCACGACCCTTGGAGCTGCGGGCACGGCCCTCCGGCGAGGGAATGCTGGCATACTGAAACTCGGCTGGCGGTCCCTCTATGGAGCACATTTCCGTTCTCGGCATCATCCTGGCGGGCGGCAAGGGTGAGCGTCTTTACCCGCTCACGACCCAGCGATCGAAGCCGGCGGTGCCATTCGCGGGGAAGTACCGGATTGTCGATTTCGTCCTGAGCAATTTCATCAACTCGGGGATCTATTCGATTTACGTCCTGACGCAGTTCAAGAGCCAGTCTTTGTTGCAGCATCTGCGCGAGGGTTGGCAATTCTCTGATCTGCTCAAGGATCAGTTCATCATTCCGGTGCCGGCACAGATGCGCAAGGGGGAGACGTGGTACGAGGGGACGTCGGACGCCATCTACCAAAACATTCATCTGCTGGAGCTCGCGCAGCCGGAGTTGGTCGCGGTTTTCGGCGCGGACCACATCTACCGCATGGACGTGAGCCGCATGGTTTCGTATCACAAGGAGAAAGGTGCCGAGGGTACTGTGGCGGCGCTGCCGATTCCGATCACGGAGGCGGCGCGATTCGGGACGATGGAGATTGATCAGGATTGGCGGATTCTGCGATTTCTCGAGAAAGTCGAGCATCCTCCTGAGATTCCAGGGCGGCCTGGCTGGTGCTTGGCTTCAATGGGCAACTACGTCTTCAATGGTGAAGTGTTGAAAGAGGAACTGACGCGGGATGCTGAGGACGAGACCAGCTCCCACGACTTCGGCAAGGACATCCTGCCCTGGATGACGGGTAATCACGACCTGTACGCGTACGATTTTCATCGCAACGCTGTCCTCGGTGAGAAAGAAAACAGCCGCGGCTACTGGCGTGATGTTGGAACGATTGAGGCCTACTACGACGCGAACATGGATTTGCGCTCCGTCGAGCCGATGCTAAATCTGTACAACCTGCAATGGCCGTTACGCACGGCGGAGTATCACGTGGGCCCGACGAAGTTTACTTTTGACGAGGATGGCCGGCGTGGAAAGGCGCTGAATTCGATTATTTGCGAAGGGTGCATTCTGGCCGGAGGGCGGGTGGTGGATTCGGTGCTGGGCCGGCGCGTCTACGTCGATAACGGGGCGCTCGTAGAGGAATCCGTCGTGATGGATAACTGTCATGTCGGGCCGGGAGCGCGTGTAAAGCGGGCGATCCTCGACAAGAACGCTGTGATCCCGGCCGGCGCGCGCATTGGCTACGACCTTGAAGCGGACCGCGAGAAGTATCACGTCAGCGAGACGGGGATTGTCGTGGTCGAGGGCCACCGTTCGGCGATTCCTTTGTCGCCGGTGACGATTTAGCCTGCTCATCGCGTTGCCATGCCGTGAGAATGGCGGGTGAGGGGACCAAGAGTTTAGTTCCATCACCAGGTCTAAACCCACCGCCTTTCAGGCGGTCAGCTTCAAGCGGGTCTGGATGACAATAGGAGGATGGGCGAATATCGGCGAGGGGCGCACGCGGTCTACGACATCAAGTATCACCTGGTCTGGATCACGAAATATCGCTACAAGGTGTTGCGGGGCAGGGTGGCGGAGCGGACACGGGATCTGATCCGACAGAGCTGCCAAGCGCGAGACGTCGTGGTGATTCGGGGTGCGGTGTCGCCGGATCATGTGCATGTCTTGGTATCGGCACCGCCGCAGCTTGCACCGTCGAAGCTGGTGCAGTATGTAAAAGGCAGGTCGTCACGACGGCTGCAAGATGAGTTTGGGGAATTGCGGAAGCGATACTGGGGGCAACACCTGTGGGCGCGCGGATATTTCTGCGCGACGGTGGGCGCGGTGGACGAGGAAACGATCAAGAAGTACATCGAGAGCCAGCAATGGGACGAGGATGAGGAGGGATTCAAGATCACAGCGCCCACCAAGCCTTGAGCCGGCTCTGAGCCGGGGCTTCTTCAGGCGGCTTCAGCCGCAAGCCGACTTTCAGTCGTAAATGAACCCACCGCCTTTCAGGCGGTGGTTGTTTAGGTTCTCTAGACCGAACGTACTATTACCTACCCAAAACGTTAGGTTCAATTTCGTCTCGGTTGACAATTGTATCTTGACCTGCCGTCGAAGTAAGCATAGTCTTGAGGGTAGCCCGCTTGAGTCGGTCGTTGTGAAGTCGCGTGATCACGCCTTCCTCGGTCCGCATTGTTGGAGATCTGCTATGAAAATCGCCCCCGTGAATGACTTCAGTAAGAGTTTGGCGTTGGGTACTCGTTACCGGTTCTTCAGGCTGGGAGGATTGCCGGCGATCGTCGTGGTGCTGCTGTGCGTGGCGACCTCTGTGTTCGGCCAGGACATATCTCCTGGGACGGGGCGTGAGTTCGAGGCACCCGTCTTCGATATGGATCGATTCGCGGAGCAATCGGACGTGATCGTTCGCGGCATCGTCTCCGGCAAACAGTCCAAGTTTGTCGGTCAGGCGATCTATACGGAATACGAACTGGTGGTTCAGGAGACGATTCAGGGCCAAGCCCAGAGCAACGTCACTGCAGCCGTACTCGGCGGAGCGGTCGGGAACATCGGCCTGGCGGTGCCAGGTGCGCCGAACTTGAGCGTGGGCGAGGAAGTTGTCTTCTTTGGTCAATCTTTCGAGGGACAGACGAGCTTTAAGCCGGTCGGTTTCGGGGCCGGTGTTGTTTCCGTCAATCCAGGACCTCGCGGCGGCGGTGGTCCCCCGACCGTGAAGCCGCGGGGACGGCCCGAGAAGCTAGATGAGTTCCTGGAAGAAGTGCGATCGAAGAGGGGCCGCCGCTAAGGTAGAACAGATTCCGCCCGAGGAACAGACCCATGAGCCGAAAACTGATCGAAAATGCTCACAAGCCTTTTGTGGCGGTACTTTCCCTGCTGCTGTTGGCGCTGCTGGTTGTTTGGCTAGGTACGTTGCCAGCCAACCTCAAAGCGGGTGACAACCTGGACATGCAGCCCGTCGCAGGAGGGCCGATCTTCGATTTGCGCTGGGATCCGCGGCTGTTTGCCGGAGGCGGGTTCATTGAATGGTTTCACAACACAACGGGGAAGCCGGGATCAGTGAATCAGGGCGCTTTCGAGACCGAAATTGAAGCGGCGTTCAATAACTGGGAAGCTGTCCGCAGTCTTCCGGGAGCGCCGGATGTTCCCGTGGTGAACAAGGGGTCCACGACGACC
Source organism: Bryobacterales bacterium (assembly GCA_965206655.1). Taxonomy (GTDB): domain Bacteria; phylum Acidobacteriota; class Terriglobia; order Bryobacterales; family UBA6623; genus JAPPLB01. Next base: position 665,149 of record CBDBKC010000037.1, read on the forward strand.
GCCGCGGCCCCAACCGCGTTGGACGGGATCAATACGGTGGGCTGGTTCTCGGACGCTGCCGGGGGCCTGCTTGCGCGGGCGCCCTGCTACTTTTTGACAGCGGACACGATGACGATCGATGTCGGCGGAGAGACGCGCTTGCCGATCGATGGTCTAGGCAATACGATCCCCTTTCCCGGCGCACCCAACGTGACCTATCCGCCGGGTACGGCCGTCGATTGCTGGATGGAGTTTGATGCCGCGGATAGCTGGTCCACAGCCGCCGGCCCGGCTCTGTTTCAGTTCGATGTGCAGTCGGTAGCCACCCACGAAAGCGGCCACTTACTGGGAGAGTCGCATTGCACGGTTGGTCTCGCACTGGGTTTGAATTCTGAAACCGCGACTATGGTGCCGGCGGGGAGCAGCAACAATATCGACCTTCGGAGCTTGGCGCAAGATGATATCGCTTCGTTGATCCGGACCTACGCCAGAAACGCGACGCCGCCTATCAATCAGACAGCGGGGGGCCGTGGGCTGATTCAGTTCACGCTTGGCAAGGGCGCGGCATGTGAACCCGCTACGGGCGTATCGGTGTGGGCGTATGAGACCTCGGGCGGGATCGATGGAGCGAATCGTGTCGAGACCTTTAGCGGATCGCAGTTCCAAGTCCAGTTGCAAGATCCGCCGGGCAATCCCTACGACGGCACGGTCAAGTTGAACGTACCGCCCGGGGTCCCTTACACGATTTACGCGCGGACGCTGGAAGACAATGGCACGTCGTCGGCGGGGCTCTACTCGGCGTTTCGATACAGCAACACGACGATCAATTCCAACTCGATGGAGCCGAACGCGCTGACGCAGGAGTTCGACAATATTGCTTCGGTCGCGACGATCGCGGCGGGCGATACCGTCGACTTGGGAACGGTCGGCATTCTGGGCTGCTGGGTTCCGGTTGTTAGCTCCAACGTTGACATTGAGGTGACGGCGTCCACGGCGCCGGCGAGCGCGACGCTGGGTGGACAGATCGCGGTGACATCAAGCTTCATGAACATGGGAACGGCGGCGGCGCCACCTTTCGAGGTGGGCATCTATTTTTCACCGGACGCAACGATCAACACCGACGACGCTTCCACGGGATTCACTTGCTCGATCGGCGGATTGGGAGTCGGTGCGAGCGGGTCATGTGATGGAACCGTTGATGTGCCCGCGGTAGCTCCCGGGACGTATTTCGTGGGCGCGCTGGCGGATATCCAAAACGTGATTGCTGAAGATGACGAGTCGAATAAGGGTGCGCGACAAATATGTGACGCTCAGGCGGCTTTGGCGCGATTCTCCCAGTAGTCGTCGAAGCGGTTGGAGAGCCGGGCGCAACGCAGGGCGGTGATGGCGTTGGCGCCGCGCACGCTCCAGAACATGCCCGAGCGTTTCAGTCTCGACGCGATTACGGTTCGGCAACCTGCCTCGATCACTCCCGAGCCGACAAACAATCCTTGGCGCCGAAACGCGCGGTAGCGCATCCGCTTGGCATTGCGCTCGAAGTATTCCGCCTCCAAAGCCAACTGATGCGTCAACTCCGCATCCTCGACCTCGATCCCGCGGAGTGCGGCGACCAGTTGCTCAATGCGCCCTGAGTCGAGCTTCTTGTTGAGCCGCCGCGCCCAACTGCGGCGACGCTTTTCGTCCTGCGGAAACAGCTTCGCCGCCAACTCCCACAGGTGTTCGCGGGCGTGATAGAGGTCGACGATCTCGATCGCGCCGGGGAAGTATTCGTGCGAGATATTCCAGATCCAGGGCGCGCCATCTGCGATGACGACCTTCTGGCGCGCCCGGCTCCAGCCCCGTCGGCAAGCCTCGCTGTAGATGCGCCGGCCGAAAGAGGCGGCGTCCTCGATTGCGCCGCTGTAGCTGGTCGAGTCTTCGTCGCGGACAGGGCGGCTTTGCTCGTCACAGCTGGTTTGCGTGAAGACACAGCCCAGCTTGACCTCGCGGGTACGCGCTTGCGGGCTCGTTTTCCCCCTGCGGCCCGCCGTGTCAGCGTCCGTGACCGGCACTCCCGTACCGTCCATCTCGATGTAGAGAAGCGGAGTTGCCGGCCCGCGGATCTCAGCTAGATCAAGCTGCACAGCACGTGCGATCTCGGCTTGCTCGCGGGTCGCGATGTCCGCGCCGATCGCTTCCGCTTCGCGCTCCACCGCCTTCGCGGTCAGCTGCACGCCGGCCAACTCTTCGAGCAACGCGCGGCCGCGATCGAACGAGGTCTCGGAGCCGACCAACGCGGTCATGCGGCGCACACCGGGCGAATACTGAGTCTCGTCAACGTCCAACTCTTGGTCGCGCGGCGCAAAGCCGACGCGGCAACGTTTGCAGTGATAGTACTCCCGCTCGACGACGACCGCGCCCAGCATCGTGACGAGTTTCTTCGAGCGCTTGCCGGCGGAGCGCGCCGCTTTGCCGCAAGCGCACAGCGGTTGCAATTCGCTCGCTCGCTCCTCGTTCAATAGCGTCTCGATCAGCCTCGCACCCGCTTGGTGCAACGCATCGCGGGTCGCTTGTTCGACGGCTTCCAGATCGAGCTTGCCGCTCCTGCGCCGATCGGCGAAGACGACCTGCAGCAGTCGCCTTACTTCTTCGGCGACCTCTTGCTCGATCGCTTCAGCCGTTTTTTTTCCTGCGGGCTCAAGGCGGCGTCTTCTTCCACGGGACGCAGCCGGCAGATCTGCTCATTGACTTCGAGCAGCTCTCGACTCAGCCGCTGAAACTGCCGAAAGGCGGCGATCTCGCGCTCCGCCTTACGGCGAGCAGCCGGACTGACGATGGTCTCGTTAAGCGTCTTTCCGTTGACCTTGTAGGACAAACGCAACTGAGGACCATGCCCTGGATGATCCCGTGACATACACACGCAAGCGGCTTTGCCGCAACGTCGGAACGAAGCGCTCAGAGAGCCTCGTCGGAAATCGCCCAGCTCAGCCAGTTGGCGAGTGAGCCCAGCGCGACGATGCTCCAAGGCAGGCAATGATAGCGACATGCGACCCTCCTGGTCTCTGAGAGTATATTATACCCTCAGATAAGGCCGCCCGCATTCCCTCCCCCTTCCCGCTTCACTTCTGTGTCGCGCACCCGTCGAATAACGCCCTGACCACGGCACCCCAGGTAGTGGTATCCTCGGACCCGCTCAACCCGCTTGTCAACGGCAGCTTCGAAGACAACGGGGGCAGCTTCCACGGCTGGAACATCAAGGAACTGAGCCGGGCATCGAACCCGCAGCAGCTGCTGGCGATTGCCGGCTCCACACTTGGGGGCGCGGGGATCCAGTATCCAACAGCGGGCCAATTTCAAGCCGGGAATTGGTTTCTTAACTACTTTGACAGCGAGCCGACGGACGGGTCCTGGGCGGCGGTGCACGATTTCAATGGCGACGACCAAGGGACGCTCAGCTCAACTTTGGTCAATCGCCGCGAACTGTACCAGGATCTGACGCTGCCGGCCGGAACGACGACGCTGGAGTTCGACTATCGTGCTGCTTGGGAGCTGTATCGATTTGGTGCGACGCAGCCGCGGACGTTTTCGGTTGAGATCCAACCGGCCGGCGGAGGAGCGCCGCTTCTCTCAGAGATAATCCTGAACGCGACTAACGGTGGCCCACCGGCCGACCCCGGCCCCGTGGGAACCGGATTTGAAGAGGATACGGACAATCCCACGGGTTTCGTAACCTCTTACCCTGATGGCATAGCCGACCTGAGCGCGTACGGAGGGCAGAACGTCCGTCTCCTGTTTGTCTGGAACGTTCCCGAGCCGGCAACGGGCTTCGCTTTCTTCCAGCTCGACAACGTGCGCCTCAACTTCACGCTCATCCCGCTGACCGACATCGCTATCATCAGCGTCAGTGCGCCTGCGTCGGTAACCGTGGGCGATACACCGACGGTGATGGTGACGGTGAACAACGTCGGCAATCAAGACGTGACGAACCTGAGCGTGAGCCTTGCCCCGACGGCAGGCGGCGGATCGGTGACCAACAGCCCGCAGGTGATTGCGCTGACGGCGGGAACGAACACAACGTTGAACTTCACGTGGGACACCGGCGGAGCCACCATCCAGGACCATACGCTGACGGCGACGCATGACCTGCTGCCCGACGACAACAACACCAACGATTCAGCGATGGCGTTGGTAACGGTAACCGCAGTGCCGGTGACGGACATTGCGATCACGAGTGTTACCGCGCCGGGATCGGTGACCGTGGGCGACACGCCGACGGTGATGGTGACGGTCGGCAACGTCGGCAATCAAGATGTGACGAACCTGGGAGTGAGTCTTGGGGCGACAGCTGGATCGGTTTCGCCTACGCAAACGATCGCGCTAACGGCGGGCACGTCAACCACATTGAACTTCACGTGGGACACGGGCGGAGCCACCATCCAGGACCATACTCTGACGGCCACACATGACCGGCTGCCCGACGACAACGACACCAACGATTCGGCGATGGCGACGGTGACGGTGAATGGCACTCCCCCGCCTCCGCCGATGGTCGATAACTTGACCAACGCTGACTTCTCGACGGTGCAAGGAACCATTGTCGGCTCTCATGTCGACACCCACGTTCAAGATGATAGCTACGAGGCTTTGACCGAGACGCGGCAAGGTAAGAGAAAGAAGGTTCGGAGCAGTCTCAATCACACCTGGACCGCGAATGTTTTGGCGGGTTCCAGCTACCTGTTCAAGCTCGATGCGTATCACACGCCAAACTCGGAGGGCGATAACTTCGTCGTCTCCTACTCGACAGACAACTCGACATTTACTGACATGTTGACCGTGACGAAGACGGCGGACGACGATGTCGAACAAACGTTCCTGTTCCCCGGCGATGTTTCCGGAACCCTGTACATCCGAGTCGTGGACACGAATAACTCTCAAGGGAACGGTGGACTCGATACTTTCTTCGTCGACTCGATGGCGGTGACGACGGTGACAGGAGGGACGGATATCTTGCCACCGGGTGCGCCGGCGGGGCTGAACGCCATCGGCAGCGAGGGCAACGTAGCCCTGGACTGGGACGACAACACAGAGCCCGATCTGGATGGGTACCGTGTCTTCCGCTCCACAACGAGTGGCGCAGGGTATGCTCCGATCGGCCCGGCGCTCATCGGTGTAAGCGACTTTCAAGACACTACCGTTGTTAACGGGACGACGTACTTCTATCTCGTAACCGCTGTCGATACGACTGGTAACGAAGGCGCCGCGAGCGCCGAGGCTTCGGCGACCCCGGATGTGGCGGGCTCGGCGCCGAGCGTGCATGTGGCTTCGGTCGTTGCTTCATCGGTCCGGCAGAAGGGAAACCGAAGACGCGGGCGCGCCGTTGCGGTGATCGTCGATAACCTGGGGAGCCCGGTCGGTTCCTTTACTGTGACAGGAACGTTCACAGGCGATTTCAATCAGTCTCAAAGCGACGTGACGAACGGGTCGGGGTCGGCCGTCATAGACACCAGCAATACCATTAAAGGTAACGTGAATTTCACGTTCTGTGTCGATGACGTGACGGGTGGTTTGCCGTACCAGGCCGGTGATAATGTGGTGACTTGCGACTCGCTGTAGACGACTCGACCTGACCCATAGCGGGCCGGCATGAAGGGCCTGCTATGCGATCACTCATACTTCACGAAGAACGGTGATGCCCAGGCGATCTCCGGGTCGCCCGACGGGTCATCGGGGTCTCGCTGGAACACTCGGACGTAGTAGTATGTTTCGCCCGGCTCGGGGCTCATGTCGCGATAGCGTAGCGATGCGGTCCGCCCGCCGGGCCGTTGTGTGAAGGCATACTCGCCGTTCTTCACGACGTCCACGCGCAGAATCTCATCGGGCGCATCCACGGAAATCTCAATCTCGGGCGGTGAATCCATCGATGCAGTGAACTGCTCGCCGGCAATGTGTCCGCCGGCGGTGGCGCGTACGACGATTTCGTCGGTCGCCCCGAAAGTGCGGCGCGCGAGCATGGCGTCGAACATCGACTCGCGGGTGAGTTCATCAACCCACACGCCGGCCCAACTGTTGTGCGTCGAGGCGTGGTCGCTGAAAGAAACGAAGCCGTAGACGTTGCCTCGATTCAAGGCGTCTTGTGCGAAGTGGCCCGGGTCGTCGGTTTGCGTACCGCCCCGCTTTTCCGTAGCAGGCATTCGCCAGCGCTCATAGCTGCCGCGCGCGCCCTGATAGATTTCGAGCAAACAGTCGAAGGGGGCGTTCGGCCAGTTCCAGTCCGCGAGCGGGCCGGCGGCGAAGGTGTGCGGTACGACGACGCTCTTTTGATCGGTACGCGCAAAGACGTTATTGCGCATCCACGACCACATTGCAGGAGGCTGATTGTCGGGCGCCGTTCGGCCTTTGCGCCGATCGATTCCGCGCATCGGTGCTCCGCGCCGCAGGAAGAGTACGTTGCGGTGCCCGCCGGGACGGGCCATGCTGTGTTCGTAGGTGTAGATGCCCCAGAAGTTCGGCTCGTGCGTCATCACATCGACGAGCTTTTGCGTAACCCACCACTGGTAATCGCGCAGGCCGTCCGGCCAGCTTCCTCCCATAACTTCGTTGTGGTCGCTGGGGCCGACGAAGTCGAGTTGGGCCGCGTCGATCGCGTAGCGGTACGTGTCTTCGGTGGAACCGTCGACGGCGCCGTGACCCCGGATGTCGGTGTGGCGGTGGCAATCGCCGAGGAGCAGCGTGTAGATCTTGCCGCCGTGGGACATGGTGGCTCGCTCGCGCCGCTTGAAGCCTGCCGTTACGGGCGGTACGGTGACCGCGCGGAGGGGCGGGTCAGCTTGCGGCTCGCCGAGGGGTAGCTTGGCTGAGAAGACGTTGTAGTGGAGTGCGTGGGTCTGGTCTTTCGGGAGATTGTCGGGTGCGCGGAGGTCGCTTGCGTAAGCCGCGTTGAGCGCCCCGTCCTCGCCCGCCGCGACGGAAGCGCGCTGTGTATTACGGCCCCCGCTGTTCTTTAGTAACCACGGTTGCGACCAACCGGAGGCCGTCAGCTTCGTTGCGTAGAAGTGAAACATCTCGTGGGGGCGCCGCGTCTTCCAGTGGCGAAAGACGAGCCAGGGTGTGTTGTTGCCGTCGAAGGCAATTGTCGGGAGTTCGGCGAAACGCTTCATGCGGCCTGAGAGCGCCGCGGTGACGGAGGGGGGCTCGAAGACGCGTCCGTTGGCGTAAACACGGACTCCTAGTGCTCGACGGGCGTGAAGACCCTCGCTGCCTTCGGCGGAACTGGAAGTGGAGAAATCCTTGCCCCAGTTCTGATTCGCTTCGTCCCAGGCGACCCAGACGCGGTCTGTTTTGTCGATCGCGACGCTCGTGTGAAAGGATGCCTTGGGGTCGGAGGTGATCGTGATGGCCTCGCTTGCGTCCTGTCCGTCGAAGGACGAGAGGAAGACGTCATAGTTGCCGCCGTGATAGCTATCCCAACTGATCCAGGCGCGGCCGGAACGGTCGAGCGCGAGCGCGGGTTCCCAATCGTTGGCGCGGCTCGTCGAGATGCGGACTTCGGGTCCCCATTCGGAGCCGGTCAGGCGGCGGGCGTAGATGTCGGCTTGTGCATCCCGGAACGACTGCCAGACGAGCGTGACATTGCCGTCGTTGTCGGAGGCCGCGCGGACATGAAAGTCGCTGTGCGGGGCGTGGGTCAGGCGGGACATCTTGCTGACTTCACCCTGATCGGAGATCTCCGCCGTGAACACTTCGAAGTTTTCGTCGACCTGTGCGGACCAGGCGGCTAGGGCGCCTTGTGGGCGTGGCGTGATTGCGGGGATGTAGTGATCTCCGTTTCCGTCGTCGATGACAATCGGGTTGTCCCAGGCGCCGGCGGGAGTGCGACGTCGGACCACAACTCTGTCCGCCCCGCCATCCCACTCGATATAGATCGCCCAGAGCGAGCCGTCCGAAGCAGCGGCGATGCTGGGCCAATCAGCCGTCGTTTCGGGTGGGCTCAAGCGGGCGGCATCGATTTCACCAGCTAGTTGCGCGGGCGGCAGGGAGTTCGTCTCCCTTTGGAATTCAGCCGTGATCGAGTGGTAGACGCGATCCGGCGCTTGAGCCTGTGGAGGTGAGGCAGCGGTTGGAGGGGGCTGCTGTGGCGCCGCCCAAGAAGCGAACACGATACAGCCCACCATTAGCGCGGCGCCGGCGAACAGGACAGTCTTTTTTGTAGGCACGGACTGGATTATAAACCGAAGTTGTCGCGCAACCGGATTCCGTCATACTCGTAGCTATGGCGAACGAGATTTTTCCCGCGGCTGATCCGTCGCTGTACGAGATACGGACAGCCGCCGAAGGTCCCAAAGGCGCCTTGCCGTTGACTGAGGAGATGCTCCGAAGCCGGCCGAGTGGCGACATCTTCGGCTGGACGCAGGACGCCGGGATGGGATGGGATCCGGCGAAGCTAGGAGCCAGGGAGTTTCTCATCCTGAGCACGCAGGGAGGGATCCGCGCGCCGGACGGCAGTCCCATCGCGTTGGGCTACCACACGGGGCATTACGAAGTGGGCCTATTGATGGAAGAGGCCGCCCATGAACTGAAGCAGCAGGGCGCGATTCCGTTTGCCGGCTTCTGCAGCGACCCCTGCGACGGCCGGACTCAGGGTACGACGGGCATGATGGACAGTCTTGCGTATCGCAACGATGCCGCTCAGGTATTCCGGCGGTTGATTCGCTCGCTGCCGACACGACGCGGAGTCATCGGAGTCGCGACTTGCGACAAAGGCCTGCCGGCGATGATGATTGCGCTGGCCTCGATGCACGATCTAGCGACGGTGCTTGTTCCCGGCGGCGTCACCCTGCCGGCTAGCGACGGGGAAGACGCGGGCAAAGTTCAAACGATCGGCGCCCGCTTCTCACACGGTGAGCTGTCTTTGGCGGACGCACAGGATCTCGGGTGCCGCGCTTGCGGATCTCCTGGCGGAGGTTGCCAATTTCTGGGGACAGCGGCAACCGCGCAGGTCGTGAGCGAGGCGCTTGGGCTCTCGCTCCCTCACACCGCTTTAGCGCCTTCCGGGCAACCGATATGGAAAGACGCGGCCCGCCGCAGCGCCGGCGCCGTGATGCGGATGGAAGCGGCCGGGGTCACGACCAAAGACATCGTCACCGAGGCCGCGGTCCGGAACGCGATGACGATACATGCGGCGTTCGGAGGCTCGACGAATCTGTTGCTTCACTTGCCGGCTGTCGCATACGCGGCAGGCGTGCGCCGGCCCACAGTGAATGACTGGACGGAAGTCAATCGAAGCACACCGCGACTTGTGGATGTGCTTCCCAACGGCCCACGAATGCACCCGACGGTCCGCGTTTTTCTCGCGGGCGGAGTGCCTGAGGTGATGCTCCACTTGCGGCGTCTCGGCCTGCTTGACCTCGGCGTCTTAACGGCAACCGGTAAGAACCTGGGGGCTGTACTCGATGCCTGGGAGGGAAGCGAGCGGCGTGCGGCCTTGCGCAAACACCTGCGTCATTCGGATGGAGTGGACCCGGAGGACGTGATTCTTTCGCCGGAAAAAGCACGCATCGCCGGATTGACGAGCACCATCACATTCTGCCGCGGGAACCTGGCTCCGGAGGGTTCCGTCGTGAAGAGCACGGCGATTGATCCGAGCGTCGTTGACGCCGACGGCGTCTATCGGATTACGGGGCGGGCGCGAGTCTTCCGACGAGAAACGACGGCCATGGAAGCAATCAAAACGGGGGGTATTCAGAAGGGGGAGATCATTGTTCTTTCGTGCTTGGGCCCGATGGGTTCGGGCATGGAAGAGATTTATCAGATTACGTCCGCGTTGAAACATCTGCCGTTTGGCAAGCACGTTGCGGTGATCACGGACGCCCGTTTCTCCGGAGTCTCGACAGGCGCTTGCATCGGCCACGTCGGACCCGAGGCGTTGGCGGGCGGTCCGATCGGCAAGGTGCGCGAAGGGGACCAGATTCAGATCGTGGTCGACCGCAACCGGCTTCACGGGACGGTAGACCTCGTTGGCGAGGATGGTATTGTGTTCGGTCCGGAGCAAGGCGAGGTGGTGCTCGCGGCGAGGAAGGTTCCCGCTGACCTGTCCGCCCATCCTGACCTTCCGGATGACACACGCCTCTGGGCGGCGCTGCAGGCTGCCGGCGGTGGACCTTGGGGGGGGTGTGTTTTTGACGTCGACGCGATTGTTGGCGCGATGCAGCGAGGTTCGAATTGAGGGGCGCGAATCAGGGGAGAGAGCGGGTCTCGGCGCGAGAGGGTTCAGGGTGAGCTTTGCCGAGCCGCACGGCTCGATTCCGAACCGTGCTTCTTCCCTCGGGCGAGGCTTGACCGCCTTGACCGGCCTGCTGAGCCGTTGTAGCGAGTTCGGCTACGGTTGGAGTTTCTAAGCCCTGCCCGGCGACGCATTACCTGATGTCTTGTCTGGGCGCTGAGGGCCTGATCGTGGTAGTCGACATAAAGCACGGACACGCGCAACGGCTTGATCTCTTTGATCAAGCCGAGAAGATCGGCGACAACATTGGAGCCTGGATCGCCGGCTCGCGGTTGGTGTGGGGTGTTGAGGGGCGGGGGGGCCGGGGCTGTCGCGATGAGTGACTGTGCTTGAGCCGCCGAGGAAAACAAAGAAGCCGCGAATAGAACTCCGGAGAGCTTCCGATGGACCCGTCGTGACGCCAGTCGCAGCATCGTCGTTCTAAATACTACACTATGCAACCGGGATCGTGGATGGGGAATGTCACTTAGGCAAGGTAGTCCAGATGACATAGCTTGGCGCGCGCTGTTGGTGTTGCCGGCGCTCTGCTCGATTTTAGGTTGGGCCGTTTACCTCTCTCCGGCTCAATCCGTGCAGAACGCCATTGTTCTTGTCGACCACAACGGATCGACGTCAGTGCTACAGCTTCCTTTGGTCCATCTGTTGCGCCGCCTTTGTCTGGCCGCCGGTTTGGCGTTTCTGATATTGCCGGCCGTGATGTGGTGGCGCAAGGCGTTCTTCGCCGCGCGCCTCAATGTGGTGGTTCGCGATACCCAAAGCTTCTTTGGCGATGTGGCGAGCGAAGTTCGCGAACTGACCGCGGCTCCCCATCGATGGAAGCTAATCGTTCTCGGGATTGTGATCCTAGCGGGATTCATCCTGCGGGCCATTTCGTTGGGCGGGCCGATCCGTTTTGACGAGGCCTACTCGTTCAATGTTCATGCCTCGACGCCGTTTCTGAATCTCATCTCCGACTACACGACGCCCAATAATCATGTCTTCCACAGTGTGCTGATGCGCTGCAGCTCGCTCCTTTTCGGGGACTCGCCGATTGCGATACGGCTACCGGCTTTCCTTGCGGGCCTGCTCGTGATACCGGCCGCCTTCTGGTCGCTGCGTCGCACCCTCGGTGACACGGCAGGACTGTTCGCGGCTGCGCTGACGGCGTCCTCTCCCGCACTGGTCGCGTATTCGGCCAGCGGCCGCGGCTATACACTCCTGACCCTGATGCTGTTGATCAGCTTCGCCTTGGCCCTGCGACTGAGGGATCGACGGAACGTTTTCGCTTGGGCGCTTTTCGTGACTGTGCTCACGCTGGGTTTCTTTACGGTGCCGGTGATGCTGTACGGCGCCTGCGCGGTGGGAACGTGGTTGCTGCTTTCTTCGACGGGACAGAGACGTCGCGAGGTCTTTTGGGAGTTATCCGCGGCCGCTTCCGCGGTCGTGGTATTCACATGCGTACTTTATGCACCCATTGCCATGAGAGTGGGAGTGGACGCCATCGTGGCGAACCGTTTCGTCAGTCCCTTGTCGAACGCTGTTTTCCTGGACAACCTTCCGGGTTTCGTCGCGGGTCTGGCTGACTTCTGGGCGCCGGCGACAGGCCTCCTTGTGGTGCTGCTGGCGGGGTTGGCGATTTCCTTCTTCGCGTCGGGATCGAGAGGCCGCGAAGCTCGACTGTTGCATTCGGCTCTACTGATGTCGGTTCCCGTCATCGTGGTCATTCAGCGTGTCTTACCGTACGAGAGGGTCTTCCTCGCCTTCTTACCCTTTTACTACGGCCTGGCGGCGGTCGGGTTCAGCGCCGTCTTCGAGCGTTTTCCCGGCCAGGCTGGGGGAACGGGAAAGCGTCTCGTCGCGGCGGCGGCGTTTTTGGCGGTTTTCGTGACGGGAATCCACAGCACGGTCGAATTGCGCGGCCGGGAGCAGGTATTCGATGACCTTCCCTTCGTCGCGGCGAAGCTCAAGGCCGAGATGAGCGAGGGCGACGTTATCGTGGCCTCGATACCGGTCAACGAACCTCTTCGCTACCACGTAGGTCGTCTTGGTCTCGCGCCCCGAACGGTCCGGGAGATCAAAGAGGTGAGGGCCGCGGTGACCCGCGGCAGTGATGCGGCGTTCTACGTTGTTGAAGAGAAGAACCCGCCCCTTCGTCGATTCCTGACCTTCGCGGTGGGCAGTCTCGCTGTTTCCCACCCGTTTCTCCGCGAGCATTTCACTACTCCGGAATCCATTGGAGAAACGAAATTCATCCGGTTGTACCGGTTACATGTGAAAAATCCGAGTTGAACGGAAAGATGAATATGGCGGGTACGTGGCGCCGATCCCCCTGCGAACCGGGCCCTCCCGGATGCGTCCAAGTTTCATAGCGCACACCCTCGGCTGTAGACCGCGCGGTAGTTCGGCTACAATGGTGGCTTGTGGCGCAGGGGTGGTGTACCGCGTGAAACCACCGAGTTGGGCCGTGCGTATCTACCCCCTTGACCGTTGCCAGACGAGGAATCGAGTACGTATGCTAGGCCGCCGTGTCCGGCGCCCGGTCTTCGTTGGGTCCTTCCTATTGGCGTTCCTGCAGGTCGTAGCAACACCGCTCAGCGGGCAATCTGACCTCAAGGAAGCCGATTCCCATTCGAGCTCCCTGCCGGCCTACCTTCAACCAGAATCAAACGCCGATCGAGCCCCCGCCAAGGGGCGGCCGAGGATCTTGCTCGCCCAGCAGGCGGGGGCGCAGAAGAAACCATCGCCTTTTGAGGAAGTGCCGGAGGCGCAGGGACAGCAAAAAGCACCGCCGTCTCCCTTCGAGGAAGTGCCTGAAGCCACCCCTGAGGGACAACGCCCGCCTTCGCCCTTCGAGGAAGTCCCGGAAGGCGAAGCTAAGCCGACCCCGATCACCCCCCGCGGCGAAACCATTGAGGCAATCCAGTTTCGAGGAACACGGCGGATTCCGCGCGAGAATCTGCTGGCGCGCATTTTCAGTAAACCGGGTGACCTCGTTGACGGCGCCATCCTTCGCCGCGACTACATGGTTCTTTGGAATACCGGCTACTTCGACGATTTGCGGCTCGAACTCGAAGACGGTGAGCAAGGCAAGATCGTCCGCTTCGTGGCCACCGAACGCCGGATGATCCGCAGCATCAAGTACGAGGGACTCAAGTCGGCCACGGTCTCCGACGTCCTTGAGCGATTCAAGGAACGTCGTGTCGGCCTCAGTGTTGAGTCCCGCTATGATCCGACGCGCGTGCAGCGTGCCGTCGTCGTGCTTCGCGAACTGCTCGGCGAGCGCGGCCGGCAGTATGCCGGTATTCAACCGCAGGTGTCCCAGATTCCACCCTCGTCGATTGAAGTCATCTTCAACGTGGATGAGGGTCCGAAGGTGAAGGTCGGCAACATCCGTATCGAAGGCAACGAGGCCAAGTCGGACAAAGATGTCAAGAAGGCGATGAAGAACCTTCACCCCATGGGCATCCCGCACAGCTTGATCTTCGAGAAGCTGTTCAAGAAGACGTTCGACATCCGCAAGCTTGAAGAAGACAAAGAACGTGTCCGCAACATGTATCAGGAGGCCGGACACTTCAAGGCCACCGTCACGGAGCATGAATTGGACACCCGCGACGCCACGGGCCGATCGATGTTCCCACTGCCGTTCTTTTTTAAGCGGGGCGGAAAGCGGACCGACGTTACAGTGCATCTGGACGAAGGCGGTCAGTATCAGCTTGGGAAGTTAAGCTTCACGGATGTCGAGTTATTCCGCGATCCGGCGATTCTCCAGCGTGTCTTTCAGATGCGGGACGGTGACATCTTCGATATCAAGAAGCTTCGCGAAGGACTCGACAATCTCAAGAAGCTCTACGGTGAGTTCGGCTACATCGACTTCGTAGGCGAGCCGAACTTCGAGTTTCGCGACGCTGAAGATCCCCCCAAGGTTGATCTGAACTTATCGGTCGACGAGGGGAAACAGTTCTTCGTCCGGCGAATCAACTTCGGCGGCAACTCGTCCACTCGTGACAAAGTCATTCGGCGCGAACTGTTCGTGGACGAAGGCGACATGTTCAATACCCGTGTCTGGGACATGAGCATCCTGCGCCTGAACCAGCTCGGCTACTTTGAGCCGCTCGAGGAGGACGAAGCCACCGAGATCCGCCGCGACACCCGTAATGGACTTGTTGACCTGACGCTCAACGTAAAAGAGCGCGGCAAGAACACGGTCAGCTTAAACGGCGGGGTGTCGGGTTTCGCCGGAAGCTTTGTCGGATTCGGTTACGCAACGAACAACTTCCTGGGCCTTGGTGAAACTCTCAGCTTCGACGCCCAACTCGGCAGCCGCCAACGGGCGCTCACTTTCGGCTTCACCGAGCCTTATCTGTTCGATAAGCCGATTCAAGCGGGCTTCACAGTCTTTACGAGTCGCTTCAACTTCAACCAGGGTCGCGAAGCCTCGATCTTTTCAGGCTCCAACCTCATCCCACTGTTCAACCAGTTGGGACAAGACAACTTCCTGGACTTCCGGCAGAACACACAAGGCTTCACGACGTTCATGAGTTATCCGCTGAAGCGAAGCTTCAACCGTCTCAGCCTGACGTACCGCTTCCAACGAGATGACTTGACAACGTTCAGCCGATCGGCCGAGAACCTGTTCCGGTTCCAGAACTTCTTGGGTGTTTCGGGGCCGAACTCCCTCGAGGGCATTACGACGAGCGAGATCACGCCCGGATTCTTCCATAACACCGTCAATCATCCGATCACACCGTCCGGCGGCAGGAGTCTGTTTGCCAGCGTTGCTATTGCTGGAATCGGCGGCAATACGAGTTTCGTGCAGCCGACCATCGAGGGGAAGTACTTCAAATCCGTGGGCACTCGGGGGCATGTGATCGCCATGCGCTTTCTCGGGTCGATCCTGAGCGGCTACGGCGGCAAGGTGCCGCCTCCATTCCGGCGCGCCTACATGGGCGGAGAAACCGACGTGCGAGGCTTTGAGATCTTCGGCATCAGTCCGATGATTTGGATCCCCGACACGACGAGCGTCCCGATATTGAACGACAACGGCACTCTTCGAACACAGAATCTGATTGTTGACGGAGTCGAGGCGGAAGTAGCCCAGTTCACGACCGTGCCTATCTACCGCCTCTCATTTCCGGGCGGCGACACGCGTATGATCTACAACTTTGAGTACCGGATTCCTCTGTTCGGGCCGGTAACGCTCGCCCCGTTCTTCGATGTCGGTTTCAACAAGATTCTGCTGACGAATCAGGTGCGAATGAATCAGGACCGAGTCGCTGAACTGAACGCGATGTTCCCGCAAGCGGGAATCGACCGGCGGATACAGGTGATTCCCGCCACCCAAAAAACACGGGCCTCCGCCGGCCTCGAGTTGCAGGTGATGATGCCGGTTGTTCAGGCGCCCTTCCGCTTCTATTGGGCTTACAATCCGAGGCGCGTCGAAGAATTCCTGCAACCTCCGATCATCGCGGACCGGTCGTTGTTCCCAAACCGCACATCTTTCGTACAAGCCATCTCACCGTTTGGCCGGCCGCTGCCTTTCTTCGAGAAGCAGAAGATCTTCCGCTTTACCGTAAGTCGCACGTTCTAAAGGCGGAGCGGGCGGACCCCTGTGTTAAACTCAAAACTGCTTTCCGCATCGGAATCGAGGACCAACATGTTGCGAACACAAGCTTTGGCCGCGTCTTTCGGCCTTCTGATCGGCCTGGCCGGTTTGCCGGCTTTTGGCCAGGCGCCGAGCGGCACACGCATCGCGCTCGTCAGTATTCAGGACACAATCACCAGGACGCAGGAAGGGCAGAAGAAGACGCAGGCGTTGCGAGAGAAGTACCAGCCGACCCAGCAAAAACTCGAAGCGAAGCAGGCTGAAGTCGGGCAGCTTCAGAAGGAGTTGGCGGACGGCGCCAATCTCATGAGCGACGACGCCAAACGCAGGAAGCAGCGCGATATTCAGTCAGCGCAGCGGGATGCCCAGCGCATGATGGAGGACGCGGAGGCGGAGTACCAAAGAGACATCCAGGCGTTTCAGCAGGAGGCCTACGCCAAAGTCAAAACCATCATTCATGACTACATGCTTGAGAAGGGCTACTCGCTGATTCTCGACATTTCTTCGCCGCAGACGCCTGTCGTGGACGCCAAGACCGAACTGCTCATCACGAACGAGATCATTGAACTGTATGATCAGCGGCATCCCGCCGCGGCCGCCACGAGTTCAGCCGCGCCCGGCGCACCGAGCGGCACGGCTACACCTTAACCGGCCGGCGCTTATCCACCAACCGGCGGTCGAAACCCCCCATCTTTCGGGATGGGCTTGATCAATCTGCCGTCCGATCCGGCGGTAGGAGCGACTCCAAACGCGGGGTCGCGATCTGCAGCGCGGCGAGTCCCATGCCGTCGCGAAACTCATCATTGCCGATCATCCGCTTCAACTCGCCGTAACCAACCGCATGGACGGTGATGTGCTCCGTTTGATCGAGGGCTTGTTGCCCTTGCGTCAAGTTTTCCGCCAGGAACACATGGCACACCTCGTCGGAGAGTCCGCAGTAGACGGAGAAGACGCCGAGCTGGGTCAGCCGGCCGGCCGAGTAACCTGTCTCTTCGCGCAACTCTCTGGCCGCCGCCTCAGTAGTACCCTGCTTGCCGCTACCGCCGCCCGGCAACTCGAACGCATACTCGCGCGCTGGAAAACGAAACTGCCTGACCAGCACGATTTTACGTTCGGAAGTCACGGCAATAACCATCACCGATGGAGAAGAGGCCAAGTAGGAATACGTAAAGCGATGTCCATCACTCGCTTTCTCGACTTCGTGCCGGCTCGACTTGGAACCAGGGCGTCGTGTAAACAATCCGCTGGTCGATCGTTCGAAAAGGTGGGGGCGGCATGAGGTAGGTTCGGAAGGCGTAAATGGGTGTATTATAAGAGTTTTGGACACTGAGAGGAGTTACTATGTGGGGACGCAAAGAGGAACCAGCAGCAGCACCTAACTCTGATACGGTCGCGGCCCGACCAGCGTCGTCGCTCGAGCCCGGCCGATCGCAGGCCGCGGGGGCGGCGGCCCGACCGTCGTCCGGAGTCGACCGTTCCAGCCGCACCCATGCCCAAATAGGAAAGGCTCTCAAGCTGAAGGGCGAGATCACCGGCAGCGAAGATGTCTATGTTGACGGCGAGGTCGAAGGGACGATTGAGCTTCGAGAAAACGGCCTTACGGTCGGCCCGAACGGCAATGTGCGAGCCCACGTCAAAGCTCGTTCCATTACCGTATTGGGACGTTTGCAAGGGAATGTAAACGCAGGCGAACGGATTGAGATCCGCAAAACCGGTTCCCTAGAGGGTGATCTCGTTACTCCGAGAGTCGTGATTGAAGACGGTGCGGTGTTTCGGGGCAGCATCGACATTTTGAGACCTGAACCTCAACAGTCCGCTCCCGCCGCGATCAAGGACAAGTCGCACCCTTCGCCGAAACCCCAGCAGACTTCGCTGGCCGCGGCCGCGACGGCTCGGATCGCACCGACAGCCGTCCCCTCGGGAGGGCCGGCCGGCAATTCGAAGCCGTAAGACCCGCCGCGGAGTCTAGGATGGGCCGTTTAGAGAGCCTGCGGCGGGCGTAACAGTAAGATGGCGTGACGCGAATGTACTTTCCGATGGAAGGTGACGGAGCCTGAACTTTGCCCGCCGGCCGGTGAGTGGGACGTGTCTGCTTTCGCACAGCAAAACTATCCGCAAGACCCTCTTCGCAGGCCCAGCCGCGGTCTGCGGCACTTCCTGGCGGCGCTGCCGGAAAGCGGGCCTCTTCAGATCCTCGATCTGGGGGGACTGAGCGAATCGAACGTCAGCTTCCTGAGCGCGCTTGGTTGCAAGATCCACGCGCTGGATTTGCTTGCACTGTTCGATGCCTACCGGTCGAGCTTGCCCGGTCGAGGTCTCGGCGCGGGTGACGCCGAGGCATTCATCGAAGAGTATCTCGGATTCGCTCCTCAGCACTTCGACGCGATCCTGGTGTGGGACGTCCTCGAGTATCTGGACTCGGAAGTCCTCGAGTTGGCCGTGTCACGATTGGGACAGATCCTGCGCCCGGCGGGCTCGCTGTTGACTTTTTTTCACAACCAATCGCGAGGCGAGCTCGTCACCCTAAATCAGTATCAGATCGAAGACGGCGAGACACTGCGCTTGCGGCAACTGCGGCGGCGCCCGCTGCCCCACACCTTCAATAATCGAAGCCTCGAGCGACTGTTCGCGGGCTTTGCCTCGGTAAAGTTCTTTTTGACACGAGATAGCATCCGGGAAGTAATCGCCGTGCGCTAACCTACGTCTAAGAATGTAGGATCTTCCGTTTGCCCCGTACCGCGCAACTCTTGGTGGC
The DNA here is from genome assembly GCA_965206655.1 of Bryobacterales bacterium. GTDB lineage: Bacteria > Acidobacteriota > Terriglobia > Bryobacterales > UBA6623 > JAPPLB01. Next base: position 683,722 of record CBDBKC010000037.1, read on the forward strand.
CACCCTCGGTCTGGCTGTTTTCGCGTCGGCCGCCGACCGGCCCGACGACTACGCACTCGCTCACGACCACTTCTACAATCTCGAATACGACGAATCGATCGAGGCCAACCGCCGGTTCGCCGAGCAGCACCCCGACGATCCGCTTGCGCACACTGATCTGGCTACTTCGATCCTTTATCGGGAACTGCTTCGCCTCGGCAAGCTCGAGACGAAGGCTTTCAAAGACGATAACGAGTTCATCCAATGGGACAAACCGCAACCCGACCCCAAAGCAGCCGAGGAATTCGAGGCAGCCTTGCTGCGCGGGCGAGAGGTCGCCGAAGGGCTGATCGAGAAGAACCCACGTGATCCACGTGCGCTTTATGCCCTCTCCACCAACTACGGCGTTGAGGGCAACTACAAATTCATGGTGAAGAACGCCTATATCGGTGCACTCAGAAGTGGGAACCGGGCCGACGCTCACAGCCGCCGGCTCATTAAGACGAAGCCCGATTTTGTCGACGGCTATCTCGTAGCCGGCACGCACGAATACATCATCGGAAGCCTGCCGTGGGCCGTGCGTTATATGGTCGCGATCGGCGGAGTTCGCGGGAGCAAGAAGAAGGGAGAACAGTACGTAACCCGTGTCGCGCGGGAAGGCAACCTCGCGCGTGACGGGGCCCGCGCTCTATTGATCTTGTTGCTGCGCAGAGAGAGGCGTCCGCTGGAAGCCGTTAAGGTGGTCGAGGGCCTGATTCGGGACTACCCGCGGAACTACCTGATGCATCTCGAATTGGCCGGTCTCTACGAGGACGCCGGAGAAGACGGACGGGCCCTCAGGACCTTCCGTCACATCCGGGATAAAGTTCGGGCCAACGAAGACCGCTTTGGCCGTATGCCCGGCCGCGCACGCGAGGCCCTCGACCGAAGAATTCGTGAGTTCGAGGAGAAAACCGGGCTCGACGCCGATGGTTCGCGCAGCCCGCGTGTTTCGACGAGCCTCGCGGCGCAAGACCGGTGAGGGCTCCGCCGAAAGCGAGATCCCGCCGTATCGAATAACCCTTTGAGCCGTGATTCCGCATCGGAACCTTCGCTCTGCCGATCAGCAGTGGGCGCAACCGTCAGGCGAAATCGAGATTCTTCGTTATGCGAACGCCCTCCGAGGCGAATAGCCTCAGGAAGTCGCCTATGCGTTGCCGCGCCGTTTCTTCCTGCTCGACCCCTAGATTGACGTTGAGCAGGTCAACGATCCAGGGCGCCTTCTGATCGAATCTCACGTACGCATCGACGACCTCGTTTGCGACAGGGAGCGTCGTGCTCTTGGAGTCGTCGTGGACATCCACGTTTCCGGCTTGCTGAAGCTTTGTGTATTCTTCCGCGAGGAGCCGTGAGAACAGCTCTTCCGTAAACGGATCCCCTTCTTTCGCACCGGTCTCCTCATCCGCGGCCGTAAGTACGGCCGTCTTGTGCAGCCACTCCCAAAGGATACTGAGCCGGATCTCGCCGGTCGCCATGTCTTCCATGAGGTAGAGGACGTCGTCGTTGCCGAAGAAATCCGCCGGCTTCAGGGCGGCCGCTTGGAACCCTTGTTCGAAAGCGTTGCCGTACTGGACAGCAACACTGATCAGATCCCTCGCCCCGCGGATCGTGCGGGGAGCGGGATCGAGAAGAACCAAGCCGTCGGCGTCGGAACCCGTGTAGGTGAGAGGAGGGAAGGACCGGCCTGCCTGGTTCTGCTCGCCCGCCTTCTCCCAAACCGGACGAATGATATGCACCATCTTCCAGTGGGCCACCCACTTACCGCTGGCCCCTTCTCTCTGTTCCCGTTCGGCGCCCAGAGTCGCTTTCTTCATGCTTTCCGAGACGCCCGTCTCCGATCCGACCGGGATATTCGGCTCCATGCCGCCTTGCCACAGCGCGCACTGCCCCTGGTCGTCGGGCGTGTTGGTCGCCCGCCGTACCCGGTCTTCGTAATTCCGCATGTAGCCGTAGGTCATGACTACGGCATCGATGTTCGGGTGGACGAAATCCGGATCCCATGCCATGGCATCGGCAACGCTGTTGATGTAGTCCCAGCGCCCGGTGTTGAATCCAACAAAATGGCTTCCCAGCGCCGCGCGAATTTCCATCAACTGGAACGAGGCCTCAATCTGCTCGACAAGAACGTATGTCTTAATGGCTCCGTTCGCTAATCCCAGGCACGCCTCAATGCCGCTGAGAATGTCGTTCCAGAGTGCGGCTTCTTCCGCCGTCTGGATCTTCGGCAGGTAGAGAACGAGGCTCGCGCCCTGTTCTTTGAATGACTCGTGGTTGGCGACCACATACAGGGTGGCGTCAACAATCGATGCAGAGAACCCGCTGCCGTCGGCGTTTCGAATCTGCCGGTCGTCTAAGTGGAGGCCGCGGGCGCGAAAGATCTTGGTTGTGAAGTCAAGCTGCCTGCGCCAGTCCGCCACGATTCTCCGTCCGAAGAAGCCCTCCGACCAGGAGTTCATTTGCGCTGCCACGACCTCGGCGGCTTTCATAAAGACCGGGTCTTTCGCGAACGCCAGGCGAAGGTTCCGCTGGTTGTCGAGAGACATCGTCTCGATCTGACCCAGGGCGTCCTCGCCATCGAACATCCATCCGTCGGCGCCGGAAAGCAGAGCGTACGCCACGTTGCGAATGCTGTTTTCCAACGCCGCCCGTGGCTTGGCCCCGGGACCGGTCCCCTGCACCCACTGACACTTGAGATCTTTGGGAATCGCCGAGCCGGTGAACCGCCCGGCGCGAGCGTCGGCAACTTTGATTCCCGTTCGAGGGATGGTGGACTCAGGGTCCAGAAACTGAATCCTTTCACTCTCTTGAGCTCGTCGGCGTCGGCGTTCCAATCTGGCCTGCATCACAGCCTTGCGATCGGTGTCCAGCCCGGCTAGTGCGGCCAGAACATCGAGAGCTTTGGGCGTGACCACGTCGGCGTAGCGTTCTTGAACCCCCGCCCTGATCTCAAACACGTCGGACATCTTCTTCATGACCATACAGACTACGAAAAAAACCGTCCGGCTGCTTGCGGAGCCCTACAAGCCAAGCCGGCGGAGAAGCCAAGCGTTGAAGCTGATGAACTGACACGATCTCCCCATCCCGTCCGTGGAGCTAGATCTCTTGGAACAGGTAAGGTCGGATAACGTTGATGCGATCTTCGAACCCGTCGGGGTGGAGATACCAGAGCATCGCGGCCACCGAAGACAGAAGCGCGTTCCCATCTTGCGGTGTGAAGCAAAAGCCGATCAACTCGTTGCCGTTTCGAACCGCCAGCGTTTCGACAGGGATGACCGTCTGGCTGAGAATACGACCAAAATAGCCGTGGTCACGACCGAACGAGAAGACCACGTTAGCAGCCCTTTTGTGGGTCATCGCGACACGGGTATTGGTCTCGAACCGGTCCCTGGCCTCCGCCACCGTAATCTCGCGGTCGAGGGTCAGGCTGAACCATATCGCATGCATGTATTGCGTGTTCAGTTCCACCGCTGACGACCACAGCGGAAGGTCCAGCCCAGTAGTCGCGAACAAACTGTGGGCATCACGAGCGTGGTGCGTTCCGAAACGGGCGTCGTCATGAGTACCTACTGTAGGCGAGGGCGTGAAGCCACTTTCTTGGCTAATGTCGTTAGTCCGGCGCATGCAGAGAAATCGTCCCGACTCCAGATGATTGACGCCCCCGTCCAAGGCAATGCTATGCACCAGGACCGAGATGTTATGTGTGTTGCAGGAGACCACTTGAATGAACCGGTCGTCGCCTCGAACGAGCGCATCGTCATTTATGCCACGCGCGTACATCTTTCCGAACCCCAATTCGGATCCCTGTGCCAAGAATCCCAGCGGTCCTCGGGCCTCCCGGTAGTACTTCTCTTTGTTGGCGTTGCCCGCGGGCGTGCAGTCGATGACCACCGTGGCTCGCTCAATCGCCTCTCGAGCCTCGTACTTGGGGTTATGGCCCAGGTCTTCGAATGCTGCGCGGCGATCGCTGTCCACAGCCAACACAGCCCCGCGCCGCAGCAGATCGTTCACTTTGGCGCGCTCCTCGATGAGGGGGGTGCGCTTGTGAAACGTCACTTCATCAATGCCAAAGGCTTCCTTGTCGTCAGCAAGAAGCCCGATCAACGGCTCTCCAATGGTCCCGGTGCCCACCACGTGGACAATCTTTGACATGCTTCTACCTCCGCTCGGGGAGCACCGTTGCGAGACTCGCACTCAGCGCCCAACCTATCGTAAATGGGTCGCACATTGCGTCGTGCGTCCCTTCGACCGTATTTTCAGGATACTCTTCGCGCCACGCCGACCAGAAGATCGAAACAGAGCCACTGAAGCGCCTCCGTGATTCTAGTTGCCCTCATTCGATGAACCGAACTCCAAATACTTTCGCGCTGGTCAGGCGAAAGTGCAGAATCAGCTCCTTGCCCCGGAGCGCTTCGAGGGAAGCGCTGCCTTTCCACCGCAGCGGTTCCCAAACGGCGTCGCCGCTGAAGGGGATGCTATCGGCGAAGGTATAGCCGGGCAGCGGTTTGACGCCACGGCCATACGGTTCGCGAAGCGCGACCTCGACCTTTCCGTGACGCGGAGTCCGTGCATTGATCGCGATCTGCGCTCCGTCGAACGTTCCGAGATTGCTACTCCAGAACTCCCCTTGCTCCTCCGCCTCCAGGCCGGCCAGCCGCCCGTCGTCCCAGGTTGCCCAGGCGAGCTGGAATTTCGCGTGTGTGTCCTCTCCGTAGTAGTCCGGATGGGCTTCATTGTGAGTCGGCGCTGTACCGGCGAACGGCAGTGCCAGTCGGCCGTCCGGAAGGTGAACCAGGTTGGGCGCCGCATAAATCGTTCCGCTATCCCATTCTCCGGGCGCGCCCAGCTCAAGGATCGGTTCGGGCGACATCCAGCTCCAGGCGCGATTGTTGCGGCTTAGAGCGAAGTGAACGTCCACCTGGTCCGTATCGTGGTGATAGATGGCCGGGAACAGGAACCGCAGCGACGGGTCGTCAGGGTAGGTCGTGAAGCCGTTCGTGTAGTAGTCGGCGGCGAGAGAGTCTTGCGGCCCTCCAGCGAGGATAACCTCTGCCGCCGGCCAATTGCGAAAGTCGTCAGTTTCGCTGCGGGAAATAGCGCGGCCATCCAAGTGACCGCGGAAATAGCCCACGTATTTCTTGAGGATCGGATCCCATGCCGCGATGTTTTCCGTGTCGTGAAAGTACCGCAGGAGCGGGTCCGGCAGCGGCGACCAGTGGACGCCGTCCGGTGAGACATATCCGTAAAGACCGTACGACTCACGGACCGGCTTGCCTTCGCTATCGGGCAGCTTGTCGAAGTGGAAGCACTTATAGCGCTCCGAGGAAGGCCCTGTAGGGTCGCGGAAGACCCCGCTTTCCCGGCAGTACGGCGTGACGACGTTGGTTGGCCGGCCGTTGAAGCGGTACACGTCCAGATCGGGTTTCGTCCAATGGATGCCGTCGTCGCTTTCCGCGTACGACAGAACCTGCTCCACCGGTTCGATACCGCCACCCGGTGGAAAGAACACTTCCTTCGCGGCGTCCGTCAGCATGATGTGGTACCAGAGCTTATACTTGCCGTCCTCCTGGATAACCGTGTGGTAGGCTACCACCCGTTCTTCCCAGGGACGGTCTGTCCTCAACCACGGCTCCGTCTTGCGTGCCTTCTCCATCGTGATGCGTACACCGAAGGGCACTTTGACTTGCTTCATGCCGTGTCCAGACTGATCGACGATGATGTTCCAATCCTTCTTCAGGTTGGCAATGCTCTCCTTGGCGGCTTCGGTGATCCGGGCGGGGTCGAGGGTCGGTGACAAGCTGCCTTGGTCCACATGCCGCCGGTCGAGAAATAGCGCCGGGGGTCTCTCGTTCGCGCGCGCCTGTGTTTCCTGGATCGTTTGCGCGTTGGACTCCAGGGGTGACAGCGGCATGATGACGAGTGCCAACGGGATGACCAGGACGAGCAGATCGTGAGCGTGGCGTTCGGGGCATTTCGTTGCGTTCACGTAATGGCTCCTTTGATTGGGATCGATTGCAGGTCTCGGTGAGCGTCAAGAGGACTTCGGAGCAAAGCATACCACTGGGTCACTCTCGGCGAAATTGGTGTCCCTCGTCGAATTGCGTCACAATAGGCTGAGTTCGAAGCTCGAGCGGCGTTCCGAGCGGAGAGACGAATCATGAACAGAATCTTAATGCAATGCCTGGCCCTGCTGATAGCGGTCGGCGGTACTGCCGGCCAAGCGATGGCCGAAGACCCGCGCGGCAGCGCGGTGCGGCCCACGAAGGTCATCCGGCTTTTTGACGGCAAGTCGCTGGACGGTTTTTACACCTGGATGAAAGACACGCAACGCGAAGACCCGCGCAAAGTGTTCCGCGTCACCGACGGCATGCTACACGTGACCGGCGACGGTCTGGGCGGATTGCTGACCAACAAAGAGTACCGCGACTATCACTGCGTTCTGGAAATCAAGTGGGGCCCCCGCACCTGGGCGAACCGCACCAAGCGGACCAAGGATTCCGGCCTGCTGATTCACAGCCTGGGCGCGGACGGTGGCTACAACGGCACCTGGATGCCATCGATCGAAGCGCAAATCATTGAAGGCGGCTTCGGCGATTTCATCCTCGTCAGCGGCAAGGACGAGGACGGCAATCCGGTTCCGATCGCGCTGACCGCCGAAACGGCTCGCGACCGCGACGGCGAAGTCATCTGGAAAGAAGGCGGCAAGCGCGAAACGTTTAACCTCGAAAACCGGAGACGGATCAACTGGTACGGCCGCGATCCCGATTGGGAAGACGTGCTCGGCTTCCGCGGCAAGCAAGACGTCGAAAGTCCCGACGGCAAGTGGACACGAATGGACGTCATCTGCGACGGCGGCCACGTCCAGGTCTTCGTGAACGGCATCAAGGTCAACGAAGGGTTCGACTCGTTCCCTACATACGGCCGTCTGCAGTTGCAAACAGAACTGGCCGAAGCTTTTGTCCGCCGCTGGGAACTGTGGCCGCTGGGAAAGGGCCCCAAGCCCGCGCCGGCCGAGAATGAATAGCGCGGCCCCAAAGGCGGCAAGGCTCGAGATCCGAAACTCGAATCAGCGCGCTCGGCCACGGTGTGGCGGCCGGACCTTTTACGGTTGCGGTCGTGGTCGGGAGGGTTCAGCGAGCCAGATGTTGCCGATGACTTCCTCTAGAGGGAAATAGAGACCGGACCGGGAGACGGCGAGCTCCAACTCGGAGAGTCTCAAGGTCGAAAGGGAGAGGCGGCGGCGATGGAAGTGCCGCGCGACGAAGGGTTCGCCGACGATCTGTCCGGCCCCCGGGTCGAAACGCTGGGCCCAGATACAACGAAAGCCGTCACGGTCGGATGTGAAATAGATCAGTTTTCCGTTCGGTGACCAGCGCGGCAGGTCGTCCCAAGTTTCGGTACCGCTGACGGGAATCCATTCGTCGACAGGGATGGGTTCTTGAGGGATCGATTTACCTCCGGGCATGCGAGCGACGAAGATCTGTGTTCGGTCGGTTGTGACGTCTCCCTTGAAGGCGAGCCATTGGTCGTCACGGGAAAGGCGCGCGGCAAAGAGCGGGAAATCGGTGTGCCGGGCGATCGGACCATGTTCCCCGGTGGCAACGTCGAGCAAGTGGATGGCCGACTTTTTTTGCTCGACGTGCTGGTAGATGATACGGCCGCCGTCCGCAGTCCAACCGTGTGGCGGACCACAATGGGCGCAGATCTTCCGCGCCAGACCACTGTCGGTGCTGACGGCATAGATCGGGCGCCGGCCGTTCTCAACCATGGAAAAGGCGACTTGTGAACCATCGTGATTGAGCCGGGGGGCGCTTTCGGCCGGGGCGTTTGTTGTAAGGGGCGTCTGGCGGCGCGTCCGGACGTCTTGAATCCAGGCGTCGACGTTGCCGGAGCGGCCCGAGCGGAACGAGATGCGGGACCCGTCGAGGGTTACGTCCGGGCTGTAGTCCGCCGTAGCGCCATCGGTAAGACGTTCCATGGTTCTGGCGCCGAGTCCGTCGTTGACATTCAGCGGCAAGCGCCAGATGTTGATTTTGCGGACGCTGGTGGTGAAGACGATTCGGCCATCAGGCGCTACTGAGGCTTCCCGTTCATCCGCTCCCAGTGTGAGCCGCTCAGGCCGTCGGGATATGCTCCACGATCCTGGAGAAACAGCCAGCCGCCAGAGGTTTACGCTGTCTTTCATAATTCCCGAAAAGACTACGAAGTCGCCGCCCGCCCAACTATCGAGCGATACGAGGTTCAAACCTTCGTCGCGTAAGCTTGCGGCGGCGCCGGTGGCGACGGGGGAGCCCCCTTCGGTGCCGACAGTCCAAATGTCGAGTGGCTCGCCGGGGCGATTACCCCAGAAGAGGACGTGCCGGCTGTCCGGGGACCAGATGGGCATCGCCGACACTTCGAAATCGCTGACGAGCGCACGCGGTTCGCCTCCGTCGGACGAAACGACGTGGACCGTGGTTCCTTGCAGGGAGCTGGGCGGGCCGGCGTAGTAGGTGATCGCGCGGCCGTCGGGTGAAAAGCGCGGACGCTGTCCACCACGGACGACAAGTCGCGGTTTGCCGCCCAGTGTAGGAATGACGTAGACTCCGCCTCCTTCACGGTCGGACTGAAAAGCGATGGTCTTGCCGTCGGGCGAAAAGGCAGGGCTATGGTCGGCGGCCGGGTCTTCGGTGAGGCGTACAGCGGTGCCGCCTGAAACTTGCTGCATCCAGATGTCAAGGTTGTCTTCGTTGCCTCGATCGCATGCGTAAGCCACCAGGTTTCCGTCGGAGGAGAGGGCAGGTGTAGTGGTGAGGCCGGCGCCGGTTGTGAGTCGAGTCAGCTTGGACTGAGAAAGCAGGTCGGCCGGCTGCTCGGTTGCCGGCCAGAACCAAGTCGTGGCCACGGCGGCTGCGGTTAGAAGGGCTCCGGCCGCGAGCGCTCCGAAGAGGGGCACACGGCGTTGCAGGATGCTCTTCGTAGGCGCGGTGGTGCGCGAACTCTTGCTCCGGTATCCAATGATGGTTTCGTTCTCGGCCCTGCGGCTGAGTACACGGAGATCGACGAGCACGCCGGCGGCGCTCGCGTAACGCTCGTCCACCCGCTTTGCCAGTGCTTTCTGCACGAGGCGCTCCAAGTCCATCGGAATGCCGGTACGGACAGCCGTTAGTGGCTCGGGTTCCTCGTTAACGATTTCGTAGATTATCGCTTGTTCATACTCGCCGGTGAAGGGTCGACGGCCGGCTAGCATTTCGTAAAGCACAACGCCAAGGGACCAGATATCGGTTCGACGATCGGTCTGCTGCCCGCCCGCCTGCTCAGGAGACATGTAGGAGGGCGTGCCGAGGACCGCGCCGCCGAGCGTTAGGGTTGAACCGTTCGAAAGTTGCGCCAGGCCGAAATCCATGACTGTGACATGGCCGTCATCGCCGACCATAATGTTCGAGGGCTTGATGTCGCGGTGGACGATGCTCTTGGCATGGGCGGCTCGGAGTCCGCAGGCGGTTTGAGTCGCGATATCGAGGGCCTGTTTGAGCTTGAGAGGGCCGGCGGCTATGCGTTGGTCGAGGTTCTTGCCCTCGATATAGGCCATAGAGATGTAGATCTGCTCTTCGGTCTCCCCGATTTCGTAGACATGGCAGATATTGGGGTGGTTGAGGGAAGCGGCTGCCTGAGCTTCACGTTTGAAGCGGGCCTTCATTTCGTTGTTGCTAAGGAGGTAAGGATAGAGGAACTTGAGCGCAACGGTGCGGTCGAGTCGGGTGTCAACGGCTTCGTAGACGATACCCATACCGCCGCGGCCGCTTTCCGCGACGATGCTATAGGGCCCGATGCGCGTGCCGGTCGGCAGGGCGAACTGGGCGCGGGTGCTTTCGGTGCGCGATGTTTCGAAAAGGCGAGCGTCCAGAACTCCCTTGGAGCGGTCGTGGGCAGCGAGGAGCCTTTCTACTTCTTGCCGGGTCGCATCGTCGTCGCCACAGGCATCATCGATCCAATCCTCGCGACGCTCGGGCGACATGGTCAATGCCTCTTCAAAGATTGCGGAGGTCCGACGCCTGGAAGTTTCCGAAGCCATGAAGTTCTGAGAATGGACCGACGGGATACTGTGTTGGGTTGAGTTTAGTACATTCGTATTGGCGAAACGTCAATCACGCCCGCCTATCAGATCTTGCCGGCGAATGATTCGAACATCCCGATTCGTATTGCCGCCGTACTTCCGATTCCAGAAAGTGGCACTAGGGGTAGCGGTCAGAGACCTCCTGTGACAAGTCTTGAAGACTCGCAGGTCATGGCCGTTTGTACACTGTGCCGTCCTTCATTACAAACGAAACATTGAGTACGGTATCAAGCTCCTCGCTTGGATCGGCCGGCGTCGCCACAATGTCCGCTTCCTTGCCTGCCGACAGAGTGCCCGTTCGGTCCTCGATGCCGAGCAACTGCGCGGTTCTCAGCGTCGCGCTTTGGATTGTCTCGAGAGGCGGCATGCCCGCCTCATTCATCAAGATGAACTCCCTGGCGTTGCTCCCGTGCGGACAGACCCCGCAATCGGTGCCGAAAGCAATCTTGACCCCCTCGTTGTAGGCCTTTCGAAAGGTTTCCTTGATCTTCGAACCGATCGCAAGTGCCTTAGGGACGACAACAGGCGGAAAGTAGCCTTCAACTTCGGCCTTCTCGGCAACGAACTGACCTGCCGAGATGGTGGCCACCAGCCACGTGTTGTGTTGCTTGAAAAGCCGAATCGCTTCGTCGTCCATCAGCGTGCCGTGCTCTATGGAATGGACGCCTGCCCGGATGGCCCTTTTCATGCCCTCGGCGCCATGAGCATGGGCCGCGACGTGAAAGTCGTAGTCCCTCGCTGTCTCAACGATGGCTCGAATTTCTTCTTCGGTGAACTGCGGGTTCTGCCCGCTGCTGGCGACGCTTAACACTCCGCCGGTGGCCGTGATCTTGATCAAGTCGGCCCCTTCTTTGTAGCGTTGCCGGACGGCCTTTCTGGCATCGTCGACGCCGTTGACAACACCTTGGGCGGGCCCGGGGTCGCCCATCAGATCTGCTCGCATGCCGTTGGTTGGGTCGGCGTGTCCGCCGGTCGATGCCAGAGCCTTTCCAGCGTTAAAGATGGTGGGTCCTTCGGTCAGTCCTTGTTGAATGGCACGCTTGAGTGCAGTTGCCACACCGCTATCGGATAAGTCTTCAACGTCCCGGACCGTCGTAAACCCAGCCAGGAGCGTCTTTCTGGCGTAGACAGCCGCTCGAAAAGCATAATCAGCCGGGTTCAGTAGAAATCGCTCTTCATAGTATTTCGGGCTGATCTCCCCTGTCAGATGGACGTGCATGTCCATCCAGCCGGGCATGCATGTATGAGCCTTAAGGTCGATCGCTTCGTCGCCGGCCTCCGGTTGCACGTAGCCGGAGACAACCCGTAGAATCTCGCCGTCGCGCACCACGATCGACGTCTCTTCGCGAACCTCTAGCCTCTCGACGTCTATGAGCTTTCCGCAGTGCAGTACTGTGGCCGGGAGTCCCGGAGCCGCCGCGAGAAGAACGAGAAGCGCCAATATTCGCATGGTTGCAATTATAGGGACTTGATCCAGGAATCCACGACGAAAACCGTCTGCCGCTCAAACCTTGTACGCAAACAGTTTCGCCTGAAACATTCTGACCCGGATTGCGACGGTACCCCCGATTCCTGAAATGTCGCTCTTGCCGTTCCAGGTCACGACGCGATTGGCTTCATCGCCGATAAGGCGGTCGGAGTCGCCAAAGCTAAATCCTTCGATGGGGCCCGGGTCGGGTGAGACCGCCGAACGCTCCCGCACAAGCTCCACAGTGATCCAGCCCCCCGGAGCGCACCGATAGTTCAGCCTCAACTCGGCCCCGTGGCGAAAGATGGTCGGGATCGTGAACCGCCCCTCGGTCTCCGCTTCGATCCCAACCAAGCGGTGTGGCTGCCAGAGCATGAAGCGGATTTGCAGGGGCCGTCGGTCCGGGAAGAGTTGATCCCGATGCTCTTCGCGTACGTTGTGCCGGGTCGAATTCCCGGTGTAGGCGACAGCCCAGCGGCCGTCGGGCAAGATGACCAGGCCGCTACGCCACGGATGCGCCGAAGTCTCTTCGCCGCTACCGGGCGCGCCCACCGTGTGAATCGCGCGGCGTTCCGGCCGGGTCCAGAAGATGCCGTCACGGCTGAAGGCAATCTGGCTGTCCATGTCCTCGGTTGCCTGGTGATAGATCGGTACGATCATACCGTGCAGGTCAGTGCGTCCCGGATACGGAAAGTAGTTGGCGCCATAGAAGGATATGTCGAGGTCGTCCTGGCCGTCCGGAGCCAGGATCAGCTTGGGCGCCGGCCAGCGGCGGAAGTCTTTCGTGCGTGAGAATCCGATGACTCGCCGCTGCGTCTGTTCCTCGATCCGCGCGGTGCCGATTCCGGGGATTACCTCGGCGGTGTTACCCATGATCTGCAGGTAGGCGATGTATTCACCGATGTCCGCATCGTAGTGAAAGGAAATGCCGCCGTTCACCGGCCGGTTGCCGAGCGGCTCTTCGATCATTTTCCAGTCACGGCCGTCCGCCGAGATCCATCCCAGGGTGCGGCCCCAGATTTCGGCGCGGGGCCCCTTGTAGCCTTCGCCCTCTTGCTTTTGTTTTGTCCAGCGTCTCCAGGCTTCTTTGCCTTCCACCCGCTGCAGGGTTGCCGGATCGTACCAGTTCATGTCACCGCCCATCGCTTTGAAGCGCTCATGGGGCGGCGCATGCGTATCTACATACGCGCCGGTCGCTCCTCGGATGCCGTTGGCGAGCAGATTGTTCTTCTTCGAATCTTGAAACTCCACTTGTCCCAGTTCAGGACGTTTCCATTGGTAGCCGTCCACGCTGGTGGCGTAACCCGTGCGTTCGGCGGCTGAGACGTCGTACAGCATGTGCCAAAGGCCCTCCGCATTCCAGACGAGCAGCGGCGAGATCCCGCTTCCTTGCTCCCATGGCGCGACCGCCTCTATCAGCGGTTCCGACCGCTCTGCCTGTTCGACGCGTAGCTTGACCCCGATTGCCCCGTCGTACAGCCTGAAGACACCTCGGTCATCGACATTCCGGTTTCCGGGGAAGATCTCGGTAAGATCGACGAGGGGATTCCACGCTCCGTTGTTGTATCGGATCCGTTTGGAGCGTTTCTGCGGCTCCTTAAAGGGCGACGGCGGCAGTTGCTCGGAAGAGGAGGGGGCCTGGGCGGCCGCTCCGGGTGCGGCGGAGGAGGCGGAAGTGGCCAGAGGAACGGCTTTGAGCAGGGTGCGGCGGCTGAACTTTCTCATGATGGATCTCCTAGTGCCTGCATTATGGACCGGCAGATGCGCGGGTTCAAGATCAGTGATCGCGCTTCAGTTTAGGTGAAGCCCCGGCCATCCGACAGGCGTTGCGAGTGGCGGCCCCGAACTTTTGGCGGCATCGTCGAGCACGGTACGAAGAGTTCCGAGGCCCCGATCCGTCCCGGCAGAACCTGACGCCTAGATAGCCGATCTATCCGCGCAGTCCGAAATCGCGACGAGGAGTTCGCGACCGCGAGCAGGAGTAAGGACGTTCGTGCTGTGATATGGGCAGGTAGAATCGCCGTCATGTCTCCTCGCCCCGTCCACCTGCTCTTTGTTGCGGTCTACTCGATCCTAGTCGCCCTGCCGGCGTGTACTCCGGTGCCAGAGGGATACGAGTATTGGAAGCAGGTGAACCGCGAGTACGAGTCGGGTGACTATATAGACACACTGAACTACCTCAACGACCTGCTCCGCACCGAGAACGACTACACCGCGCGCGCCGCGGCGTGGAAGGTCGTCATCTTGGGCGGTATAGCTCGCTCCTCCCTCGAGATTGAAGAGGCTTGCGACAAGGGCACCTCTCGGGTTGCGGCGTGGGATTCCGGCCCTTACAAGAACTGTGTTGAACAATTTCGCTGGCGAGCCCGCACACGCACGTTGGACCTGATCGACGCTTTGAGCGAGTTCGAGGCGAAGGCCGGGTCTGGCGGCGACGTACTGCTCGACTTTCCTCTGCCCAAGGCGTCCTTCGGACGCCATACGATGATCGGGCGGACACGGGCCGGAGCCATGCCGGTCGAGAAAGCGTTCGAACCCGCCGCGGCTCGATTGGTGGACCGACACATCTATCTTCAAGTGCGCGACTTTGTCGGTACGGATGACGATGCGGCCGTGAAAAGCATGTTTGAAACCCCACCCGTTACCGTCGCAAAGGAAGCCGTTCTGGTCGGGGTTGCAAAGACCCTGCTGGTTGCTGCCGCGGTTTTCGGGAAGGACCGGCTGGACGACACCCCGAAAAGATCGGCCACGCTGAAGCGAGCTCGAGAATGCCTGCAGCCGGTCCTCGACGGCAGTGACTCGGCACTACAGTCGGAGGCCAAAGCACTGGCGAGAAAGATCAGGGCAGAGTCACGCCGATAGCCGAACCGGTGACCGTTAGCCGGACTGGGTCCCGGAGACGCGCTACACAGTGATGGTCCGCGGATAGCTAGCGAGAGGTCGGAGATCGATCAGCTTCTACCTCGACCCGTCTCCTCGGATTTCGTCGATCAACTCTTTTGCAAACGGCGCCATCACGGTCTCACCCGTTTCAGGAAACATTTTCGTGAAGGCCGCCCCTTCGTACAGGATGATGCCATCGAGCAACGGGTTATTCCACGCTGCTTGCGTCTCCGCGCGTAAGTCGTCAAGGCGTGGGTCGTCCGATGATATTTCAGGCGAGCCCTCCGCCTGGACCTCCCGCCAGGGAATGCCCAATCGAACGTTCGTAAATACCGGCTTGCCGAACTCCCGCGCTAGACGCGCGACCGGCTCGATCAATTCCCTCCCGGTTTCTCGGCGGCCCCCGAAGGGCCAAGGAATATATTTCAACTCAACACTGTCGGCGATGTCTTCCGTAACCCACTTCTTCCACTCGTAAGTGAAGTTATCGGGGACATTGTTCTTTCGCCAACCCGGAACCTCCTGAAGCGCGAGGTAGTTCACGCTGACTTGGAGTCGCGCGTCGTGACTTGCCAGATCCTGCTTTAGCTCTCGTAGGAATAGCGTGAAATACTCGCCCTGGAGCTGCTTCCATCTCGCTCCCGCCACCGCGGGCGGACTTTCACCGTAGCGTTGCTTGTATGTTTGAATCACTGGAGGGTTAAAGCCGAACATTGAACCCTCTGACGTCCAGCTACTATGATTGGCGATCCGAATGGCAACTCCGTCGACTCCGGCCCTGAGGCAGCGAGATCGAATTTCATTCCGCCAATAGTCTCGCACTTCCTTGTAGATAGGGTGCAGCGCGCCGGCAGTGTACTCGTTCTTTCCCTTCGCCACCACGACGACACCGTCGTTCGGCCCGGACGCGCCGTCCAGTACTCGAACCTTCGGCGAATTGCCGGCGTCGAAATAAAATCCCGATCGGGTCGGCGAACGGCCATAGCCAGCAGGGAGGATCTTTTCGGGAAACGCGGTTTCGCCGTGCCGAAGCAAATAGTAACTCGAAAGCCACGCAGTCAATTCACCTCGGGAATAGCTGCCTTCATCCACGGTCGCCGGCATCCGTTTACCGTCGGAATCGTAGATCTCGATCAACCGGTTCTCGACGTTCCGGAAGTTACCCTCGCCGTCCGTAAGCACCGACTGCACCATGACATACCGCACGTCGCGCGGAATTCTTAGTCCCGATAATGTCAAAACACGCACCATCCGGCCGTCACGTGATTCGAGCGAATCACGAAAGCCGAAGTCGACCTCGTGAGCCTGAAAGTCTCCATTGATTCCACTAGTGAACAACCGCAATTGTTTCTTCTTCAATCGTGTTGGCTTAGCGTCGTCTTTGACCAGTTTGATTTGATCGATCGCGCGGTTTTCAGTGGCCTCGAACTTGCGTCGCCTAAGGCGATACTCGGGATGATTCACGACAAAGGGCGCCACGATGGGATGGTATCCACCGATACTCTCGATCGAGCGATCCCGGTTGGGAAGATGAATGTTATGTGGAAACACAGTGCCGGCGTGTCCGGTTTCAAACGGTTTGTACAAGGCATACAGTTCCATTTGGCGCCGGTGCGCGGAGACAACTGCCGCCTCCAACAAGTCGACGCTCGGATCGATCAGCGGGTGCGGTAGGTAATGGTCTTCGGCGTTGTGAATCCAGTAGACTCTCTCGACACCCAACTCGGCAAAGCGGGCCATCAATTGGTCGATGTTCTCCCGGGTGACGGGTCCTCCCGCCTTGCGATAGTCATCATTGAAGTCAACAGTGACGTGAAGCTGCTGGGCGCTCCCGAGCGACGCAAGAAAAAGAGCAGCAACCACTGCCAGGCGGCAACAACTTGAATTCATAAAAGGCTGCACTGAAAACTCAAATGAAGTCACGATGGTGCGACGGCGAGCCCGCTCGGTGAGGCGCGCCGGGTGCACGGATTCAAGTGATTCTCGTAGGTTCGTTTCGAGCGTCTCAGCCAAGCCGTCGGATCACCTGGTTGTTGGCATCCATACGGATGGGCTTCGAGAAATGAAACACGCTTAGGTCGTCGCTGATGGCGGTGGGGACGCGCACGATGAACTCGACCCAGTCCGGGCGGTTGAACGCCACGTAGGCCAGCTCCAGCGTCGTCAGAAGGTTCTCCGGCTCCGCCGAGAGGTCGGGGAAGAGAACCGGACCCGTATCAGTCTGATAGACCATGTCCCTTTCGTTGGCGTTCATGGTCTTGACGGGGTACTCGATGACGGCTTTGTATCGTCCCTTTGAGAGTTCCGTGACCGCGACGAGCGGTTCGGCGGCAAGCGAGGCTTCGACGATCGCTTCCGGCGAATCGAGAAGCTCGCCTTCGCACTCGACGAGATCCACGCCTGTCGCGTCGAAAAACTCGGCACGGTTTCCAGTCTGCCGGAGTGGCTGTTTGCCGCTTCCCGGCGGATAGAGGTCGACTTGGATACCGGTGTGGGCAAAGCTCTTCAGATGCATGAAGGAGTCGTCGCTGAAGATCGGGACGAAATCGCCATTCGGCTCCGACCAGATGCCCCCCTCCACACCCACGTGCTCGGTTTTGCAGCTCGCGCCGAGAACGAATTGCTGTACGGCGCCG
Source organism: Bryobacterales bacterium (assembly GCA_965206655.1). Classification (GTDB taxonomy): domain Bacteria; phylum Acidobacteriota; class Terriglobia; order Bryobacterales; family UBA6623; genus JAPPLB01. Next base: position 700,820 of record CBDBKC010000037.1, read on the forward strand.
GTTTCGCGGTCGGTGATACGACAACGACATTCGATCGAGATAACGCAGTTGTTGAGTGTGTACGGAGGTTTGTGGCTCGTCGTGCGCGACGGCTTGTTCAGGTTGTCGGTGCGAAAGCGAAGGAAGGAGCGGGAGAAATCGATGGTTTTCATGCTTTGGCTAGACGACGTCGTGACGGTCAGTCACTAGGAATTAGTCCGTCGGAGCGAGCCGAGAGCGGGTCAGCCGTAAAGCTCGGACATCTCGCCCGTGCTGTCCGCGAACCCTTCTGTCGGGACTTCCAGCCGGTCAAGCGCCGTGACGAACAAGTTTGACAGAGGCGTCTCTTCGCCGAACTTGAGGAAGCGGCCCGGTTGCATACCCATGCCACGGCCGCCGGCGAGGATGATCGGATAGTTACTGTTGTTGTGGGTCTGGCTGTTGCTGCTTCCGTAGAACCCCAACGTATTGTCGAGCAGCGTCCCTTCGCCTTCCGGCGTGGAGCGCAATCGCTCGAGAAAAGCGCCGAACTGGCCCGCCATGTGGCGATCCCACTTACCGAGGTTCTCGGCGCCGCCCGGCTTGTTCCAGTCGTGGGCGAGAGTGTGCAGCGTGTCGGCGAAACCCAGAAGTTGAGGAAACTTCCCGGCCTTCGAGGAAAAGTCGCCCATGCTGGCGATCTGATAAGTCGCGACGCGTGTCGAGTCCGTGCGGAAGGCCAAGTAGATGAGGTCGTACATGGTCCGCATGAGCTGTTTCGGAGCCTCGTCGTCGGCATCGAGATGAAGCATCTCGCGGTCGGCGTCGGTGAGCCGGGGCCGGGGAATATCGAGCCAGGCCTGCGAACGTTCGACCCGCTTTTCGATCTCGCGCACCGATTCGAGGTACTCGTCAAGCTTTACTTGGTCGTGGGCGCCCAGGTCACGCCGCACTTGCTTCGAGTGGTCGCCGATCCGGTCGAGCATACTAGCCGAACTCTGGAGCCTGCGCCGCTCCCGCTCAAGGTCGGAGTCGTCGGTGCCGAAGAGGCGGTTGAAAACCGTGCGGGGCGAGTTGAGGGCGGGCATCGGATGCCCGTTTTCATTGAATGACAGCGTGCTGGCACGGGTCGGCTCCCCGACGCCGCCGTCGGTGGAAAGGACCAGCGATGAGTAGCGTGTGTGGTGGCCGATCGATGCCGCGGCCGCTTGGTCGACCGAGATGGTGTTCTTGAGGAATTTGCCGGAGAGCTTGCTGCCGGTCAGAAAGGTATCGCCGGTATCATGCGCGCCCATGTTGCGGCACTCGGGGTGGGAGAGACCTTCGAGGATGGTGATGTCGTTGCGCAGCGGCTCAAGGATATCCAGCGTCTTGGTGAAACGGAAGTCCCTCTCGCCTCCTTCGGGAAACCAGCGCCAATGGGCATGCTCGGAATCTTTCTCGGGCAGCGAGACACCGTAGGGAAAATAGAAAGCGCAAAACCGCCGCGGAAACTTCTGCTCCGACTTCGCGTCGGCCATGCAGTCGAGGAACGGCAGGGCAAGGGCGACTCCCGCGCCCCGCAAAACGGTACGGCGATCCAGGCGGCGTGATTTCATAGCTAAGTTGATCCTATTTTGTCTGAAACAGGCTGCTGTTGACAACCTCGCGGACCAAGGTTCGCAGCTTCAAGTCGTTCTCGATGAACCGTGCGGTCAACCGATCGAGCTCGGGTTGATCGGTGAACTCGAGTGATCGGCCGAGAGCGAAGGCGAGCAGTCGGCTGACGATCGTGCGAGCGAAGTCGTTGCGCCGGGCGCCGAGCAGATAGGCGCGCAGGTCGTCGACGCCGCGAATCTCAGTGCCGTCCGGCAAGGTTTCGTGTGTGTCAACGGGCAGCAGGTCGAACTCGGGTGGCGGGGGCTCTTCTTCCCCTTCTTTCTCGTCGTCCTTCTTGGCCGGGTCCTCGACCGGCTCGGGGCGAGGGCGCATGCGGCGGATCTGGTCACGCCATTGGCCGACGGCGTCGAAGTGCTCGAAAGCCACTCCCCAGGGGTCGATATCGCTGTGGCAAGAGGCGCAGCTCGCTTCCTCGCGATGGATGCGGAGTTGCTCCCTGACCGGCAGGGAAGCCATCTCGGGGCTCTCGCTGTCGAGCTCCGGCACGTTGGCCGGTGGTGGAGGCGGGGGATCGTCGAGTAGCCGTTTGCGGACCCAGACGGCGCGCTTGATCGGATGCGAGTCGGCCCCGGTCGAGTTGCCCATCAGCAGCGACGCCTGCGTTATCAGCCCACCACGTGGGGATGCGGCATCCAAAGGGACGCGGCGAAACGTCGAACCCCGGATGCTTTCGATGCCGTAGTGCCGCGCGATGGTTTCGTTGAGAACCAGGAAGTCGGAGTCGATGAGATTCGTCGCGCTTATGTCGCCACGTAGCAGCTCCATGAAGAAATGGCGCGTCTCATCGCGCATCTGCGTCTTGAGGTGGTCGGTGAAATTCGGGTGGTAGTCGGCGTTCAGGACGATACGGTCCATGGCGTCGAGATATAGCCAAGCACCGAGGAACTCATCGGCGAATCGAGAAGCGCGCTCGTCGGCGACCATACGTTCAACTTCCGCCTTAAGAACCTCTGCATCCTGGAGTTCGCGCGTTTCCGCGAGAGAAAGAAGGCGCTCGTCCGGCATCGTGCTCCACAGGAAGTAGGAGAGCCTCGAGGCCAGCTCCCAGCTATCGAGTGGCCGCTTTCTCTCTGAGTCGGGCTCCATCAGATAGAGGAACTCGGGGCTGATCAAGACCATCGCCAGGGTCTCACGCATGCGCTCCTCGAAAATCGGAAACGCGTCCTTCTGAGACTCGAAGAATCCGGCATAGCGGGCGACGTCTTCGGGCTCGGGCGGACGGCGCCACGCACGGGCCATAAACCGGGTGAGCACGTCGCGAACGTAGGCGTTCGTGTCGGTGTCGCCAAGTTCCGAGTCGAACAGTATCCGGCGGTGATGCTCGGGAGGCCAGACGTCGGCGAGGGGGCCGGTGAAGTTCACCTTCTCGACCCGGACTTTCGGAAAGTCAGGCTCCTCGGCGTAGAAGCTCTCCTTCTTTCCGTCCTCTTTATCGCGGATCTCGAGTTTTGGACGCGGCGTGCCGTCGTCGTAGGCGTTAGTGACGCGAACAATGAGCCCGGGGAACTTGCTCTGTCCGCGCACGGGCCGAGGGAAGTTTTCCATTTGGCCGCGGAACGTGAATGTGCGGGGCTCTTCGGACGTCAGCTCGACCGTGCCCGCGGTGCGGAAGAGGATCTCGGTGTCGGGCCGGTAGCCAACGGATACTTCCATGACGGGGAATCCCTTGTCGGGCTTGCGCTCGGCCGCGGCCGTGACCTCGACGAGGAACTCGCCGCGTTCGGGGTACACGGGGTCCATATGGCCCAGGAACGCGTCGGTGCGGCTGACAACGTTTTTCGCAATCTGCTCTTCCTGGAGCTTCCAGTTTCCGAGGTTGCTCTGGGTGAAGGTATAGCGGAACTGGGCGACGGGGGCGGGCTCGGTGACGATGATGCGCTTCATTGCCTCGCGCGCGGCTTCGAGGTGGTACTCGAGCTGGATCGCGGTCATGCGGAGGGTGGAAGCGTTGTTGCGGAAACCGTCGCGCGAGAGGCTGTCGGGCGGAATGTCGCGCGCGTAATCCATCTCGTAGCCGAGCAGATCGGTCATCGTGTTTTGGTACTCGGTGCGATTCAGCCGTCGCAGGACCGTCCGGCCCTCGGTGCTGCGCCGCTGCTCGCGGACGCGATTGATGGCGGCTTGCAGCACGGCGATGGCGCTGTCCCTGCGGGCAGGCTTAGGATGGGGAGCGCCCTTGGGCGGCATCTCGCCGCGCTGCATTCTGTTGAGGACGTTACCCCAGATCTCGGTGGCGCGCCGGCTCTCGGTGATGTCGTTCGAAAGGTTATCGAGCCTCAGCTTGGACAGTTGAACCTCGGCGCCGTGGCAGGAGTAGCAGTAGTCTTTGAGCAGCGGACGGACTTCGACAACGGGCTGGGCATACTCGGCCGCACGGCCGCCGCCGACTCCAAGCCCGCTGGAGAAGATCACCGCGGCGACGAACAGGTAGGAGAGCTTCATTTTCAGGGCTCAGTCTATTCTACCCGGGTCCCATTGTGGACGGGCTGAGTGAGCCGAGCGAACCGAACCGGGTGGGTGCGGCGCCTTCCGCCGCCAACCGCAGCAGACCGGTAGGGCCGGCTTTCCGAGACTGGGCGAAGAGGTGGTCATCCTGCCCGGTAAGGCGGTCCGGTTAAGGATGGAACCGGCACGCCTACGGTTGTGAAACCGTGTTCAGTGTCGTGCGCAGTATTTCTCTGAAATGAGCGAGTCTGTAGGGTTTCTGGAGAAACCCAGCCGGCCGAGCCTCGACGCTCGACATCGCGATCTCCGTCTCGCTGTAGCCGCTGGTGATGATGACCGGGACGTTCGGGTTGATCTCTCGCAGCCGCAATAACGTCTCGGTACCGTTCATCTCAGGCATGGCGTGGTCCAACAGCACGAATCGAATCTCGCTATGGAGTCGTTCGAACAGGTCGATCGCCTCCCGGCCTCCCAAGGCCTCGATTGTCTCGAATCCCAGGTGCTTCAGCATCGCACACGCCGTCGTGCAGACGGCGCCATCATCATCCACCACTAGGACTTTGCCGCTCACCTGCCAATCGGAGTCGACCTGGGGTTGATCGTCTCCGCTCGGCTCAGCGTTGACTGTTGGCAGCAGGGTCGTGAACGTCGTTCCCGACTCCTCATCGCTGTCGACGGCAATCACCCCTCGGTGCGAACGTACTATGCCCAGCACCACTGCCAACCCGAGCCCTCGCCCAAGAAACTTCGAGGTGAAGAACGGATCGAAGATCTTGGAGCAGGTCTCTCGGTCCAGACCCGCGCCGACGTCGGAAACCGAAAAGAATCCGTACGGCGCCGATTCTATCGCTGCACTGCGATACAGACGACCAACCGAGGGTGGTACCGAATCGAGGGTGGATGTTCGAATACGAACGGCTCCTCCTGGATGGCTCGATGTTCTACGTGCAGAATATCCAGAAAACCGGCATGCCTGCGTACTATCGAGGCTTCCATCCTTCGTCGCTGCGAGGAGTCAGTCTGACTGGGACTAACATACCCGTTCAGATTGGAGACGTTACGGTCATGCCGGGAGACGTGGTGTTTGGAAACGGTGAGGCCACTTTCTTCATCCCGCCGGCCCTCGTTGAGGAGATTGTGACTTCGTTCGCCGACAGGCAAGCCCGGTATGAATGGATAAAAACACTACTGTCCGGTTAGAAGTCGAATAGAATCAGCTGGTTGGGGTGATCGAGTAAGTTTTCATGGGAGTCTGATGGCTGCAAGGCCTGTAAAATGGGCGTTTTCTCAAATAGGGTAACGCTGAGAATCTGTAGGATTTGGTAGAGACTCGCCTCCAGGCCCAACCTCTTCCGCACGATCGCCACCAGCACGTACACCGAGACGGCGATCCAAATCTGGGTCTTCACGGCGTTCTCGCTGGCGCCGTAGAACTTCTTGATCCGCAAGTGCTGCTTGACCCACTTGAAGAACAGCTCCACCTGCCAGCGCGAACGGTAGATCTCGGCGATGGTCAGTGCCGGGAGCGCGAAGTTGTTGGTCAGGAACTTCAGCCGCTTGTTCGTCGCGGCGTCGACGTAGCTGACGCGCCTCAACGGGTCCGGATAGACTTTGGCCGATTCGATGGCAGTCAGTATGACGGTCTGATCCGAGCGCACGCCCGTAGATTTGTCGACGGGATGCGAGTAGCGCCGTTGGAGCAAGATGTTCTTCTTGGTTCGCACGACGAAGAACGACGAGCAGAGGGTGAACACGAAGAGGCGTTCGAAATCCACGTAGGCCCGATCCATAACGTAGAAGGCGCCGGGCTCGGGTAGGAACTCGTCGAGGATGTTGACGTCGTGCGTTTTGCCGTCGGTAATGCGGATAAACGTGGGGATGTTACCGTGCAGGTCCAACAGCGTGTGCATCTTCACGGCGGCCTTGCGCCGGCGGAACTTGGCCCACGGGAACAGCGAGAGGCACAGGTCGATGGTGGTCGAGTCCAGAGCGTAGAGACTTTGATTGAGATCCACGCCGATCGGATCGCGGGCATACAAGGGCCGCGCGATGCGAATCAAGGCCTGAGCGAAATCGGCATAGATCCGCCAGTCGCGCGACTCGTTAGCGTCGGCCAGTGTCGAGCGCGCGACGTTGCCGCGGAATCCCATGTGGTAGAGCTTGCCGCCAAGCGAACGCAGGCACGCTTCGATATCGCGGAGGCTTTCGCGGTAGGTCAACTGGGCGAAGGACATCGAGAGGAACTGATCCCAGCAGGAGAAGCTGCGCGAGCCCCGCTCGCCATCGTAGCGGGCCACACAGCGCCGGAACTCGCGATCCGGAAGAAAGCTGATCAACTGCGCGAATACGGTGCGGCCCAGATTCATGAGCCATTGTCGGCTCAGGACGGATGACGCTCAAACGGCGCACCGCCGCTCAAATCGCGGCAAGAAAAAACAACACCTAACCCACTTTTCTACAACCAGTTGCAGGCCGCCCACCGCTTATCAGCCGGACAGTAGTGGGATAAAAAAGAAGTTCGACGAGAAGAAGTACAAATCGAGTGAAATCTATGGACGCCCCAAAGACCCGGAACTGCTGAAAGAGATGGAGGAATACATCAAGAGCCGGCAGTGACGTAGAACTGTGGCTTTTCACGCGGAAGGCCCCTTGAGAAAGGCGACGAATGAGGTTCCGCACGTCCTAGAGCGAGTGTTCAGCGCAACAGATCGGTTACTACAACCACCGTCAAGGTCACAGCCCCACCCCCGAATCTCTGGAGCTTGCCTCCAATGGCTCGAATATCTTCTGAGATCAGAGTAAGCGGCAAGTCGCAGTCGGCCGTTCGCACTAAATTGAGTTGAACGGCGAGGTTTGACCGGAGAAAGTATGACATATCAACTTCGATTCGGTGTTTGGGGCCTGAACGCTCTCTTCGCTGGGGTAGGAGTGTTCATCCAGACGGTGGCGGCACGGGACGTGAGCCCGGTCAATGGCCCTGATCCTCGCGAGAATCCGATTCCTCGGATTGAGACGCCGGTGGGCAGGCTGCCGAGCGTGAAGGAGCTGGCTGTCCGCGAGGAAATGCCGGAAAAGCAACTTGTGGCCGAGCTTGGTGGCCCTGGCTGCGAGTCGGGCGGCGACGAACTGCAGCGGATCGAACGACATTAGGCGTCAGCCTACCACCGGCGCGTCCAGAATTACCCGTGTTTCGCACCCGGGGTGCCCGGCCGCAACTCTCTGAAAGAAAGCGGGTTGAGAACCGATCGAGTTTTTGGATAGTACGGGTTTCGGCAACCCGTTCGACCTGCTCGTCGTGGGAGATGAGTTGCTTGTCAGCGACGGCGACGCCCATCGCATCAGCCATCTGCGGCTCAACGACGGTGCGCTTATGAGCCAGTGGGGCGATCCCGAGATGTTGCAACTCCCGCACATCATGGCGGTTGATGCAGCGGGGCACCTCTACGTTGCGGAGGTGAGAGGTCAGCGCGTCCAAAGGTTCCGGCGGGATCCCTGAGATAATGGATGTAACGCCTACCATGACAGCCATACTTCGAACCCTAGTCTGTGCCTCCGTAGCGTTCGGGTTTTTGGGCGCTCAGCAACTTTCTCCGGAAGCCCGAGAACGCATGGAGCGGGCGCACCAAGCCCCCGAAACCGCGCCGGCCTCCGAAGTAGCCGAACAGCTCACTCAGCAGGTCGCCGCCGTACGACCCGGTGACTCTACCCAGCCAATCCCGCTAGCGCGGCGAAACTTCATCGACGAACACATCTTCGGCCGTATCGAGCGCGACGCCATTCCTCACGCGGGCCTTGCCTCCGACCGCGAGTTCGCCCGCCGCGCCTACATCGACGCCACCGGACGCATTCCGGCAATGGACGACCTACTGGCGTTTCTCGACGATACCGACCCCGTCAAGCGCGACAAGCTCGTCGACCGCCTCGTCGACAGCGACGAATTCGTCGAGCGCTGGTCCTACTACTTCGAGGATCTTTTCCGCGCCGGCAACCGCATGGGCTTCGGGAAGAACCTTTTCCACTACTGGGTCGAGGAGTGGCTGCGGCTCGACCGCTCGTACGCCGATGTGGTCACCGACCTTCTCAGCCAGGGAGGCAAGAGCAGCCATTCGTCACCAGGCGCCCTGTACTTCGCCCGGGATTTCGTCAAGGCCAAAGACGATCCGGACGAACCCGACGCCCTCGACCTCGTCAACCGCGCCGACTCGATAGATGAATTCACCATCACTTACAGCAAGATCCTACTCGGTGTGAATCCCGGCTGTATCTCTTGCCACGACGGCGCGAACCATCTCGAAAAAGTCAACGTCTTCTTCTCCCGAAAAACCCGCGAAGAGTTCTTTCAGCAAGCGTCGTTCTACGGCAGAACCCGCATGGTCATGAACTGGGAGAACGGCTTCCAGGCAAACACTGAGTACACCGTCGATGATGTCGAGCCGGGCTACCCAACAACCGGCGACAGCATCGTTCGTGTGCCGCGCAAAGGCGGATCGAACGAACCGCGATTCATCCTGACCGGCGAAGCGGCTCGTCCCGACGCCCTGCCCCGCGATGAGCTGGCGCGATTGCTCACCGGGCACATCCAGTTTTCGCGCGCCATCACAAACCGTATCTGGGCTGAGTTCATGGGCTTCGGAATCGTAGAACCCGTCGACGGCTTCGACCTGGCGCGCTACTACCCCGATCAGGAACTTCCCGAAGGCTGGTCGATGCAGCCTTCGAACCCGGAACTGCTCGATGCAATGGCGCGCGACTTCCAGGCTCACGATTACAGCTTCAAACACCTCGTGCGGACCATCATGAAATCGAACGCCTACCGCCTTTCATCGCGGTTCGAAGGCGACTGGGAGCCGCGGTACGCAAACTACTACCCCCGCAAGTTCGTGCGCATGTTGGGCGCCGCCGAGCTTCATGATTCCATCGTGACCGCGACGGCCCGGCCGGGGTCTTACAAAAGCGGCGTCAACGATGTTGCAACAGCCATGGAGCTACTGGACCCGGCGCATGTCAATCGCGAGGTATCGGAGTTCCTGCGGGCGTTCGGCCAACAAAGCCGAGACAATCTGCCGGCCAAGACGCCAACGTCATCCTTGCAGGCCATGCTCATGATGAATTCGCAGGTCGTGCTCGACCGCATCAAGGCCGAGGGCGATAGCCGCGTCGATCAGTTGCTCAGCCGCTTGGCCGATGACCGCATCGTGATCGAGCAGAGCTATCGCACCGTCGCCGGGCGCGGACCGCAAGCCGAGGAAGTCGAGCGGGTGCTCGACCGCGGATTGATCGAGAAGATCTACCTCGCTACGTTGTCGCGGCGGCCGCTGCCGGCTGAGATGGATATCGCGTTAGGCGCCCTTCACAAGGGCCGCAAGCGAGGCCTCGAGAACTTGCAGTGGGCGCTGCTGAATAAGCCGGAGTTCCTGTTCAACTACTAGCACCAAGGAGGGGCAACATGATGAAGACCGTTCGAGACATTCTTCCCGCCCGCCGGGACGTGCTGAAATTCGGAACCCTGAGCCTACTCGGCGGCTTTGTCGAGCAGGGCCTATGGCCCCCCCAGGTGCGCGCGGCGGGAAAATCGAACCCGCGCGGGACGGCGCGTAATTGCATCGTCGTCGAGGCGGCCGGGGCAGTCAGCCACACCGACACCTTCGACTTCAAGGAAAACGCCGGCACGCAGCCCGACTTCGACGTTCGCCAGATTCGCAACGGCCTCTATCTCTCGCACCGCTTGTTTCCCGAACTGTCGTCCGAGATGGACAAGGTGTCGATCGTACGCTCCTTCTGGAGCCACGAGGTCGTTCACTTCCGAGGCGAATATTACACCCGCGCGGGACGCCCCCTGAACCCCGCGCAGGTTTCGGAGATCCCGCCGGTTGGTTCCGTTGTCTCTTACGAGCTCGAATCGCAGCGCCGCGAGACCGACGCGTTCCCGACGTTCGTGTCTTGCAACCTAGGGTCATCGTCACTGCCGAGCGGCTTTCTCCATCCGCGTTTTTCTGGGATGGATATCAATGCCCAAGCCGGCGTCGGCAGCGTCGCGGCGCAGGGCGAAGCCCTCGATCTTTTGGAAGAACGGTTCCGTCTGCTGAGCGACTTGGAAAAGGTCGTCGCAAAAGAGCACGGAAGCCGCGGACGCGACCTCGCCGCGTTCAGTTCGTTTCAGCAGGACGCCTATCGCATCCTCGGAGACGGCCGTTGGCCGGGAGCGCTGGACCTCAAAGACGAAGACCGCAAGCGCTATGGAGAAAACGCCGTAGGCCTCGGCTGCCTGCTGGCGCGGAACCTCATCCAAGCCGACGCGGGAACCCGCTACATCCATGTAAAACACCCTGGTTGGGATCACCACAAAAGCATCTTCGACCACTCCAAGAAGAGCAACCACTACAACCACTGCACATCGCTCGATAGCGCCGTAGCGAACCTTATACGGGACCTCGAGGCAACCCCCTCAACGCATAATCCCGGTAAAACTCTCCTCGACGAGACCATCATTGCTGTCCCGACAGAGTTCGGACGCGTGCCCGGCGCACTCAACGGAGTCGACGGCCGGCATCACTACAACAAGTGCTACATTGGCCTCTTCGCCGGCGGTGGCGTCAAGGGCGGAAGGATCATCGGGCGCACCGACGCCACGGGCGAGAACGCCATCGAGACCGGTTGGAAGTACGGCATGCAGCCTAAGACGGAGAACATCTACGCCTCCGTCTTCTCGGCCCTCGGCATCGATTGGAGAAAAGAAATCAGCAACACGCCGTCAAAGCGCGTCTACAGATACGTAGACCCCCTCGGCGCAACGGAACCCTGTATCGACGACGAGATCGAAGAACTCTTCGTCTAAGGCTGAACGACCTGATGTTGCAACGAGTGGCACTCCTATTGTGTGTGATCGCCTTCGGTGCGTTCGCCGACGAGGTGGGCTCGTCCGACGCCCCTGCGGGCATGGTGCTGATCCCGGCCGGCGAGTTCACCATGGGCCGCACGTTCGAAACACCGGATGACAAGAAGGGTATGCGTCCCCGCATCCTGCGTGACGATCGTCCGGCGCACACGGTGCGCCTCGACGCCTATTTCATGGACGCCCGTGAAGTGACACAGGCTCAGTACGAAGATTTCGTGCAAGCGACGGGACACCGGAGCCCCTACCACTGGAAAGACGACTCGGCGCCCGACGGCAAGGAAGACCATCCCATCCACAACGTCGATTGGGCCGACGCCGATGCGTACTGCACCTGGCAAGGGAAACACCTGCCAACCGAAGCCGAATGGGAGCGCGCGGCGCGCGCCGGTGAAGAGGGCAAGCGCTATCCCTGGGGTGACGACAAACCCGACCGCGATCGCGCCCTCTTCAATACACCGCTAGGCCCCGGTCCGGTCGGGAGTCATCCGCCCAACGCCTTCGGCCTCCACGAGATGGCCGGCAGCGTCTCGGAGTGGTGCTCCGACTGGTTCGCTCGAACGTATTACGAGCACAGTCCGCCCGAGAACCCACAAGGCCCCGAAGAAGGGATGTACAAGATCATCCGAGGCGGCTCCTGGGCCGATGGCCCCCAACGCATCACCGTCTTCTTTCGCAATTGGGTACGTACGAATCAGCGGACGCCGAACCTGGGATTTCGGTGTGCAAAAGATGCGCCGGGGACTGCCGCGGAGCGATGAGTACCCCGATGCGGCGGTGCTTCCTGAACGTAACGCTGGGTGCCGTTGAGTTCGATGAACAGGCGTTCGAGAAAGTGAGGGTCGCCTGAGTGGCTGAGAAGAAGCCGATCCAGAAGCTCCGCTGGCGGATGGCGGCGCTGCTCTTCGGGGCGACCGTCATCAACTACGTCGACCGGCAGGCCCTGTCGGTCATGGCTTCCGAAATTACCGCCGACCTGGGGTTGTCGAACATCGACTACTCGAACGTTCTGCAGGCCTTCCTAATCTGCTACACAGGCATGTATCTGCTGGCGGGGTATCTGATCGACCGCTGGGGGACTCGTACGGCGCTGGCGGTTTCTATGGTGTGGTGGTCGCTTGCGAATGCGCTGCACGCACTATCACGTGGAGCGCTCAGCCTGGGAATCTTCCGTGCATTGCTCGGCGTCGGGGAGTCCGGCAACTTCTTGGCGGCGGAGAAGGCGATCTCGGAATGGTTCCCGCCCAAAGAACGCGGCATCGCCAATGGTCTTGTTAACGCGGCAGCGGCAACGGGTGCGATCTTGGCTCCGCCGCTGATTGTCTGGATCTATGGATACTGGGGCTGGCGCTTCGCGTTTGTTCTCACCGCTGCGCTGGGATTTGTGTGGCTTTATTTCTGGCTGACTTGGTACTGGATACCCGCCAAGCACCACCGGATCACCGACGACGAGCGCGAGCTGCTCGCCGGCGCATCGAAGAAGGTCCGGCGGCCGCTGCGGTGGCGGCAGCTTTTCGGATTCCGGCAGACCTGGGGACTTTTCCTGGCGCGTGTGATCGCCGATCCGGTGTGGTGGTTCTACCTGTTTTGGCTGCCGAAGTATCTGCGAGACGACCGTGGATTCACCATGGTCGAGATCGGCCTCGTAGCATGGATGCCTTATCTCACTGCGGACATCGGTTCGATACTCGGTGGCTGGGCGTCCGGACGCTTGGTCCAAAAGGGTATCGAACCACTCAAAGCCCGCAAGCTGACCATGCTTCCCTGTGCTCTGATGATGCCGCTTGGCTTGTTAGTGGCCTATAGCGAATCGTCGATCATCGCGGTGGGGACAATCTGCCTGATTACGTTCGCTCACATGGCCTGGAAGACGAACTTGATGACAATGACGAACGACATCTATCCGACCGCGATAGTTGGTTCGATCGCCGGTATCGTCGGACTGGGCAGCGGTTTGGGCGGGACGATCTTTACCCGTATCACTGGATATGTCGTCGAAGGGTATTCGTATGAGGCGGTCTTCGTGATCATGGCCTTCTTGCACCCCATCGCGCTACTCGTACTGCACAGCATCATTAAGGGACCACTGGACGAAGAACCGGCCAAGGTCTTGACACCGGAAGCAGCCGTTTCCGGATCTCCTACCGGGAAGGCCGCATGAACAGCAAACTCGAAGGCATCATTCCGATTCTCGCCACGCCGTTTCACGACGACGGTTCGATCGACATCCAGGGCCAAGAGCGAGTCGCTGAGCACCTCTTGGAACAAGGCGCGCACGGACTGGCCGCTTTCGGCAATGCCGCCGAGGGCTACACTCTGCTGGGTGACGAGCGCCGGACCCTTCTCGAAACGATCGTCAAACGCGTCGACGGCCGCGTACCCGTCGTCGTCGGCATCGGCACGACGGGAACGGACATTGCCGTCAGTTTGAGCAAAGAAGCCGAGCAGCTTGGCGCCGACGCGCTCATGGTCTTGCCCCCGTATTACCTGCGCCCAGACGGCGACGGCGTCGTTTCCTTCTTCCAGGCAGTCAGCGATGCCGTTAACATACCGATCATGGTGCAGGACGCTCCTCTGCTCTCGCAGGTCCCGATGCCGCCCGCCCTGCTCGCCCGCCTCGCCAAAGAAGCGCCGAACGTAACCTGCGCCAAAGTCGAGGCGCCGCCGACGGCTCCGAAAATCTCTCGCGTTTTGGAAGCCGCCGACGGTCTGACCGTTCTCGGGGGCCTGAATGGCCAGTTCATGATCGAAGAGATCCAGCGCGGCGCAAGAGGCTGCATGCCCGCCGCCGATATGACGTCTTTCTACGTCCACATCTGGGACCGCCTCCAGGAGAACGCGGTTTCCTCCGCCTGGGATTGCTTCGGCCGAATCCTGCCGCTGGTTCGTTTTGAGCTACAGCCGGGCCTGGGCGTCTCCGCCGTGAAGCACAACCTTGTTGCGCGCGGCGTCATCCAATCCGCGCGCGTGCGGCCCCCGACCAAAGCGCTGGATGCGAAAGGCCTGTGCGAACTCGCGGGACTGCGCGAGCGCTTGTGGCCGACGAGCTGATCGCCGGGACCCTCGACCTCGTCGTTAATTTGACAATGCCGTTTGAACAATGAACCCCATGCACAGTGGAGAAGTTGTCGAAAGCCAGCAAAGGCGGCTTCCGAACTCCACCTGCCCCACTTCCATCTTTATGGACTTATGGAGTTCGCAAAGAATGAATTCGGCAAGGATGGAACCCTGCCCATCGACCTTCACAATGCGGTGGCCAGACACGTGAAGCCGGTCTGCAGGAGGTTGGGCCTGCCTGAGGTTTCATGGCACGACCTGGGCACGGCGAGCGGGAGTGCCTCCTGAGGTGCTGCAAGCTCTACTCGGGCACATAGACATCAGTACAACGCTTGGAATCTAGTCTCATGCGGGCGACGACCGGACGCACGCCGCGGCACAGATCGAGCAGTTCGTGGCGCAAAGTGTTACCCCTAAACGTTACCCCACGCAGAGACGCGGAGAAAGTAAACCGTTTAGAATGAGGCTGCGGGCCTGTAGCTCAGTTGGATAGAGCGCCTGGCTTCGAACCAGTAGGTCGGGGGTTCGAGTCCCTCCAGGCCCGCCATTTATCCCCTTTGAAGTCAGTGTCTTGTGGACTTTCTGTCTCGGTCTCTTGAACAGTCTCAGGCCTAGTGTGCCCAGAATTGTGCCCACCCCAAACCCTCTCCATCGCTTTCTGAATCGTTTCAGTCTGCGGATGGATGTAGCGTTTCGTGATGCTCATGTCCTGATGTCCTGCCAGATAGGCCAGCGTCCATGGGTCCATGTGAGGTGCCCATCGGGTGAGGCAGGTGTGGCGAAACGTGTAGAGCGGGAAGGGCGAGACTCTGCCGAGAAGTAGCGCTCTCGCGTGCCCTTTCTTGAGACTGGACGGCTCAATGTGACTGCTCTTTGTCGGAGCGGGGAACACCCAGTCAGATTCCACCGTTCCCCTGCGCATATCCAGGACCGCCGCTACTCGGGGAGTCATTGGTATCCGCCTGCGAGCTGCCCCTGTCTTGCCGAAGTGAATATCTAGACAGTCTCCCGTCACATTCGCCCATCGGAGGCGGAAGCACTCTTCAGGTCGCAAGCCACAATCGATCAGGATCATGCCCACGTCGCGGGCTAGCTGTGATCTTTCAATAGGTTGTTCATTCGGTCCCGGACCAAGGAAGCTGGAGTTATCCCACAACAGCAACCTTGGAGAGACCGAATGAACATCCATCAGAATGCACGATTGACACCGAAAGGTCGAGCCCTGTTGGTTCGCCGCGTCCTCGGTGGGGAGAACGCACAGGCCGCCGCGGCGGCCTGTGGCGTCTCAGAGCGAACCGTACGCAAATGGCTCGCGCGGTTTCGGGCTGAGGGTCAGGCCGGTCTCGTCGACCGCTCCTCACGCCCCCTTCGCAGCCCGCGCCGCACTGCTGCGCCCAGCGCGGCCCGTGTCGTTGCTCTGCGCCGACAACGTTGGGCCGGCTACCGCATTGCCACTCGTGTCGGAGTCTCTCAGGCCACCGTCAGCCGCATTTTGCGCCGCGCCGGCCTCAACCGCATCCGCGATCTCGAACCCGCCCCGCCCGTGCGCCGCTACGAACACCCCGCACCCGGCGATCTGTTACATCTCGATATCAAGAAGCTCGGCCGCTTCCAGCGCGCCGGTCATCGCGTCACCTCCGACAAATCCCACCGCTGCCGCGGCGCCGGCTGGGAATTCGTGCACGTCGCCATCGACGACCACTCCCGTGTGGCTTTCTCCCAGATCCTCTCCGATGAGCGGAGCGACTCCGCCGTAGCTTTCCTCAATGCTGCCGTCGGTTACTATCGCTCGCTCGGCGTCCGCATCCGCCGCCTGCTCACCGACAACGGCTCTTGTTACCGCTCCCGGCTCTTCCGCGATGCCTGCCGTCGTCTCGATATCCGTCATCGCTTCACACGGCCTTACACGCCGCGCACCAACGGCAAAGCCGAACGCTTCATCCAGACCGCTCTGAGAGAATGGGCTTACGCTCGCTCCTACTGCTCATCCCAGCAGCGCGCTGCCCATCTGTTACCCTGGCTGCACGACTACAACTGGCATCGCCCTCACGCCGCTCTCCGCTATCGTCCGCCCTTCTCCAGACTCATGCTTCCTATGAACAACCTGTTGACACTCCACATCTAGTCCCAAAAAAGCGAGGCTGAGCCGAGCCGCTAATTCGCCGCACTGCGATCGCACGCCAATATAAATGAGCACGCAGGTTGCGAAGCCAAGAAGCGCCTGGGCAAGCAGCACCAACTTCAAGTCCAGCCCCATCAGCGCAACAAAGACCGGATAACCCGGTGTGCGGAACCCGAAGTCCGCCTCCTCGCCCGCCGCAAGCTGCTGAGCGATCGTCACGTAGCTTTCGGTGTCCGAGTGGATGTTGTTCGTCAGGTCAAAGTAGTTCGCCGCCGCCGGCCCCAAGCGGCTCAACAAGGCAACGGCTAACAAGAACCACAATACCTCCCGCCGCAGTATCCCATTCTCAGCAACGGAAGCCGCGTTCGTCAGCCGTCGTTTCCTTCCGGGGTCGGGCCGCATGCGAATGGCTACTTACGGTGGCGGGAGCCGGCCAAGTTGGACCCATGACGACCACTGTCCGTACAGCTTGCCGGCTGCTTATATTCTAAGCCCGTAGCCGGTACTCTGCGCGGGCCGCGCTAGGGTCGTAATGCGAAGCAGGCGGTCACCCGAACATCACCCGACGTCGCCGCCCCGGTATTGTCTCCCGTGGCCGTGAAGCCGGCTACGACGTCCCGTGCGGCAAACGTCGTGGACTTAAAGAAAGTGTAGTCCTCGAAGACCGTGTCCGACACCGGCTGAAAGACGTCGAGTCCATCGGCATCACTGTACGCAGCCGGGCCGGACGAATCACCCACCGTGACCGCCATTCCCGTCAAGGTCCCCCCGGCGAACGCCGTGTCATGTTTCAGCGTCACCCCTGTCATCACACCCCGCGCCGGCAGTTGGAACAGTACGACATCTTCTGTGGGAGCCGCCGCGGCTAAGTCATTGTGCGAAACGCTGAAGGTCCGGCACCGCGGCAGATTCGCCAGATCCCCGGATAACTCAACATTCTTGGCGTACAAACCCGCCGGTGCGGTAACGGCGCTATCTTCAGTCGGAATGTAAGGCGGCAAGGCGCCGCTATTCTGGAGGTCCGATACCATCACCCCGAAACTGTCCACCGTGAAATCGGGCAGTCCGGTCTGCGCTAGGAAGCAACCGATCGTCACCGTGTGCGTGCCCGTGGCGCTGCTGCGGAAGTTCCCTGCTACCCTTACCCAGCCGTCCTGTTTCTCGATCAGCAGTTCTCGGTTCACGAGGGCCGCCCCCTGCACCGAGCAAGTTGCGCCTGGCGTCACGACGCGCAGCCAGTGCGAAACCGTATGCATGCTGTCCGGAACCAATCCGCTTAGCGCTTGTTTCCCGAGAATGTATATCGTCGCTCCGGCAGGTGAAGCGACGGAAGAACGACTGATCAACTGCGTATCCCCGAACGGATTCGTTGCTGAAACCAAAGACGTGTTGCCGTTGTCGAACCACGGGGGAACCGTCAGGTCCTCTGATTCTCTGACGTGGTTTGTCACCGCTTTGTCCAGCAGGCCCGTTCTCGGCGTCGCTAGGATTTCACCGTACCGGTCGATCGGCCTCGGCGGCTTTCGAACCGTGCTGTGGTTCTCCAGATACCCCGAGAGCGATTCGTTGACGCATTCTTCAAACGCGAATGAGCTGCGGATTGTGCAATTTTCGCACCGCGTTCCGATACGGCACTCCCCCGAAATGACGGAGTTCTCTACCGTCAGGTCGCGGCCCTTTTCGAGGATCAGTCCGCTATCCCCTAACAAAAAGCCGTTCGAGATCGTGTTGGCATGTACGAAGCTTGCTCCGAACGACGCCCCGGCTGTATCGTTGATTCGAACCCCAAACGCATCGCCCAGCTCCATGTAGAGCCCGCTGATGTTGGATCCGGTCAAGCTCGCGATTTCAAGGCCCCCGTACGAGGACTCCACCGTCATCGTGTCGATATTGATGTCCTGGATACCCGACGTCGGCGCGAAGCGCATGCCCCATCCGGCGTTGTTGCCGCCCGAAAGGCGGATGTCGCGGAAACTGTGTTGATTATTGATCCCCTGCATCGTGACACAGTGGAATCCCCGATGGGCGCCCGGGCAGATAATGCGCGAAAAGTGAGAGCTGAATCCAGCATGGTTGAGGAACAACCCTGAATTGCCGCCCTTCTGTGTTTCCACCCAGCCTGTCTTGCTGTGGGCGATCGGTGACGTCACCTCGAACACCGTAGGCGACCCGGAGAACTTTCGTTCCACCAGATGGACGACGGGACCTCGAGCTACGGCTTGATAGTCTTTCGAAAACTCCGCTTCCCCGTTCAGATGCGCGGCGAATTTCTTCGCCAGATCGCCGGGCCGCAGCGCGGTTTCCGTTGCCGTTGCGCCGCCGCAGCCGGAGCTGCAGTCGGCGCCTGTTCCGCTCGATCCGGTGAGCAGAACGCGGTCCAATGATACTCCGCCCACGTTCCACGTCCCGGAAGCTCCAGCGGCGTCTGTCTCCGCCGTTGACGAGATAGTCACAATCTCTCCGTCACGGTCCAAGTTGTGAGGAGACGAAAAATGAACCACAATCGTCCCTCCCAGGGGAGAGTCGATCTGGCTGATCGAAGGCAGTGCCTGGGGGGCAACCGTGTAGGCCGGATAGCTCCCGCTGGCTCGGGAGCCGCCGCCAGTCAGCTCCAATACCACCGTCTGCCCCAAACTTCCGTCTCCAGTGAAAGCAACGGCGGCACTCTGGGCCCGGAAGACGCCGCCTACGATTTGATCGAAGTCTCCACCCGTGAGCCCGATCGCAATCTCCTCGAGAACGGACTCACTGGCCCGAAAACCGATGACGTTCCTCAGGAACGTACGGCCCGTGAAAGCCGGGTCGATGGTCAGGCCCCTAATCATGATCCCTCGGCCATCCGTTGCTGTTGCGATAGCGTCGACCGCGCTGATTCCTCGCAACGTGCCACCGCTCAGAGTGAACCCCGGGGGGGCCGTCAAATCCAAGGTCACCGTATTGGGACCTGTCACCGTGACGTCCCGCTGTCCTCCGATCCGCCCTGAGTCAAAGCCGCTGAAGCCCTCGACCAACACACGGTCACCCGTTACCAGGCCGTGTGCGGTCGCCGTAGTGATCTCCACCGGACTCGTGCCGGAATAGTTGGTGACGGCGGAGATCCTTCCGGCCCAATACCCCGTCGCCGTGTTGACGAAATCTCCGTTGCCACTGGAGCCATCGAGAGTGAAATGCGTAGAGTCGACGACGGTAACTTGCCAGTCGCCGTTCGCGGCGTTATTGCCGGGAACACCGCCGATGTTAACGGAGTCTCCGGTGGTGAAGCCATGCGCCGCGGCGGTTTCAATCTGAATCGGCGTTGTGTTGGCGGCGTCAACGATGTCAAGTCTACCCAGCACGCCGTGGCAATTGATTCGTAGGTCCACCTGCTCGCGGTTGAAGCTCCAAAGCGTCGTATTCGTCGGGACTATCGCCGTGCAGGAGTCGACTTGGTAGGTGCCGGGAGAAAAGATGATAGTTTGTCCGCCGTCCGCCATCGGGTCCGCCCAGGGATGCCCGGCGGTGAAAATCCATGGATCCGCCGCTGTTCCCGCCCCGCTCGCGGCAAACAGGTGTGCATATCGAATTTTGTTGAAGTTGATGATGTCCTGGCTCCCCAGCCAAGTGTGATCCTCGTCTAAGTAGTCAGACGTGAGGCCGAGATTTGTGCGGGCGGTCCCCGCATCCGTCCCGCCGGTTCCACCCCGGGGTACCGGCAGTACGCCCCGCACTTGGTTCTCAAGATCGATAGTGGTCTGCGCCGAAGCCGCTTGACTCCCAAGGACGACGAGACAGATTAAGATACGCAGTTTCATGCTTCCCCTCACAAGATGGTTCCCCCAAAAAAGAGGGGCGCCTTTTCCGGCGCCTCCCGGCTCCATCTTACACAGCGCGTCCAAGCCATTCAGTACCTTGCGCGTTCGTCCCGGACTTGGCGCTGCTAGGTGCCTCAGGATGGCCTTATTCAACAGGGGTACTCTAGGTAGTATTGATAACTAGCGAGTCTCCGCTGGAATGGGTATTCGCCCACCACTCGACCGACGCGGCAAGCTTGGTTTTCCGGCACTTCTTTGTGTGCAAACTTTTTTTGTCGGCACGTGACTGGCCTCACCGCGCGGGTCGAAACCGGCGGTTATCTGTCTGCCGGCATCCCGACGATCTCGCTCAAAATAGGCGCAGGCGCTGCGAGTCGACCCTAACTCGCCGAACTCAGCCCACCGGCGAGTTTTCCACTCAATCCGTTGATACGCCACCGCCCTTCCCGAGGGACGCCGGTGCCTGTGAGCTTTACGACAATCAGGCCGAGAAGTAGCTTTGCTGCTCGCTTCATGCCCAATGAAGAAGGAAGATAGCCTCTTTCGAAGATGCCGGAGCAGCCCCTCCCCCATCGTATCTCGATGCCGACGAGGCACCGTCAGTCACGGTTTTGAGCGTTCTCCAGGCCATAGTTGCCGGTGCGGTCTGACCATCGCAGATATCGAAAACTTACCTTGGGGTCGCGGGCGCCGGACCCAACCGACATCGATCTCGGAAATGGAAGTAAACCACTACTGTCCGGCTGATAAGCGGTGGGCGGCCTGCAACTGGTTGTAGAAAAGTGGGTTAGGTGTTGTTTTTTCTTGCCGCGATTTGAGCGGCGGTGCGCCGTTTGAGCGTCATCCGTCCTGAGCCGACAATGGCTCATGAATCTGGGCCGCACCGTATTCGCGCAGTTGATCAGCTTTCTTCCGGATCGCGAGTTCCGGCGCTGTGTGGCCCGCTACGATGGCGACCGGGGCTCGCGCAGCTTCTCCTGCTGGGATCAGTTCCTCTCGATGTCCTTCGCCCAGTTGACCTACCGCGAAAGCCTCCGCGATATCGAAGCGTGCCTGCGTTCGCTTGGCGGCAAGCTCTACCACATGGGATTCCGCGGCAACGTCGCGCGCTCGACACTGGCCGACGCTAACGAGTCGCGCGACTGGCGGATCTATGCCGATTTCGCTCAGGCCTTGATTCGCATCGCGCGGCCCTTGTATGCCCGCGATCCGATCGGCGTGGATCTCAATCAAAGTCTCTACGCTCTGGACTCGACCACCATCGACCTGTGCCTCTCGCTGTTCCCGTGGGCCAAGTTCCGCCGGCGCAAGGCCGCCGTGAAGATGCACACGCTGTTGGACCTGCACGGTAACATCCCCACGTTTATCCGCATTACCGACGGCAAAACGCACGACGTCAACATCCTCGACGAGTTCCTACCCGAGCCCGGCGCCTTCTACGTTATGGATCGGGCCTACGTGGATTTCGAACGCCTCTTCGTGTTCACCCTCTGCTCGTCGTTCTTCGTCGTGCGAACCAAGAAGAACATCTTGCTCCAACGGCGCTACTCGCATCCCGTCGACAAATCTACGGGCGTGCGCTCGGATCAGACCGTCATACTGACTGCCATCGAATCGGCCAAAGTCTATCCGGACCCGTTGAGGCGCGTCAGCTACGTCGACGCCGCGACGAACAAGCGGCTGAAGTTCCTGACCAACAACTTCGCGCTCCCGGCACTGACCATCGCCGAGATCTACCGTTCGCGCTGGCAGGTGGAGCTGTTCTTCAAGTGGGTCAAGCAGCACTTGCGGATCAAGAAGTTCTACGGCGCCAGCGAGAACGCCGTGAAGACCCAGATTTGGATCGCCGTCTCGGTGTACGTGCTGGTGGCGATCGTGCGGAAGAGGTTGGGCCTGGAGGCGAGTCTCTACCAAATCCTACAGATTCTCAGCGTTACCCTATTTGAGAAAACGCCCATTTTACAGGCCTTGCAGCCATCAGACTCCCATGAAAACTTACTCGATCACCCCAACCAGCTGATTCTATTCGACTTCTAACCGGACAGTAGTGGGGCCAGATCAAGGGCGCTGATGTCTTCCTGATGGGCGACATTACCACTTTCGGCCGTGACGATCAGACCAGGCAGGTCGGCGGCATTGGCGGCCGACTCGGCGCCGGCATCGGCGGCTTCGGTTTGAAGAAGAAGAATTCTACAGCGGTCGTCGCTATCGCCTACCGCTTGATTAATGCGACGACCGGCGAGGTCATCGTAACGTCCGAGGCCCGGGGCGAGTCGACACGGAAAAGCAAGAGCCTTGCACTCGGCGGGGCGAGCGGCCGTAACTTCGGCGCCGGTGGCGCGGGAATGGAAAGCTCCAACTTTGGTGAGACGATCATTGGCGAAGCCGTCCTCGCGTGCGTCAACCAGCTAGGTGAGGCTCTTGACGGGCAGGCCGGCCAAGTTCAGCCGGCGGAAATCCAGATCTCCGCTCTCGTCGCCAAGGTAGCCGCCGGGCAAGTCATCTTCACGGCCGGCAAGCCCCAAGGCGTCTACGAGGGGCAGAAACTCGAAGTCCACAAGATTATCGACGAAGTGAAACACCCCGTGACGGGCGAAGCTCTTGAGACAATCACGGAGAAGGTGGGCACCCTGACGGTGACTCGCGTCTCCGACGCGATCTCGTACGGCGCTTTTGACGGCGCCAATATCGAGGTCGGCTACCAAGTCAAGACGCCCTAGCCCCACAAACGCCCACCGTTCCCATGGAGCTTCAAAAGAAACGCTCCCGTTTGGCGGTCATCGCCCTAGCGCTGGCTGCCGGCGCTTCTGCCCTTTCGGCGGCCGATCCGAATGCGGAAGCCGTCTCGCTGCTGACCGATCTCGACGACGACATCAACCGTTGGCATGGTCTTCGCGGAGGTTCAGTACAGCCTGAGCGGGACGGACTGAAAGCAGGCATGGGCCGCCGGCTTGATCGTTTTTCGACGGTCTTCGACACCGGACTGGGGCCGCTCGGGGTCACTCCGGCGGCAGGACCGAATCGCCTATTCATCCGCCGGTCGATCGGAACTCTCGACCGCGCCGCGGCTATCGATCCCGACGACCATGAACTGGTATCGTCCGTCGCCGCGGCCTATATCGCGGTAGCGCAAGTTCAGGGTCACCCATCACACCGCAATCTGGGGCAAACGCGTGAATCGGCGGCGACGTATGCGAAGGCGACGCGGATTTTGGCCAGGGTCCGGCGGCAGGCGCCCGACTATGCGCGTGGCCGGTCGCTGGCTTCCCAGGCGCGGACCTCCGTCTACGCCTACAGCCGCTATCCGTGGTTCGAGCCCGAGGTATTCGTTCTGCTTGACCTAGGAGGTGGGCGGGAACCCGGTGCGCCTCTGCGGGGCAATGAGGGCGCGGCGGCCAACAACTACGGCAACGCGATTGGCTCGGGCGTCGCAGGCGACTTAGGAAACCTGGTCCAGGAGGTCGTGCGAACCAAAAGCGGAGAGATCCTGGCTGCGTTCGGCGATCCTCCCGACCCGGCGTCCGATGTCGATCTCGGGGAGGTAAGGAGCCGGCATGCCCGCGTCGAGCAGAAAGCCCAACGAGTTTGGGACGCGGCCGAAGAACTTCACGGAAGCCTTGCCGAGCAAGGCGGCCTGCGAACGGACGTGATCGGCTATTTGGCCCGTCTCCAGATCTTCTTGCAGGAAGCAATGGCAGGTCTGGAGGACTCGGACGGGGGCCGGGCGCAGCGCAATCTCGTTCGCGCTGAGTATGAGATTGGGCGCCTCGGCAAGGCGATCGGCGTGAGTCCCTAGCCGCGGTTGAGCGGGTGGCGGGCTGTCATGAATGCTCACCCTACGGTACGCCGTTTGACACCCCTGCAACGGGCTGAAATGATGAGACGAGCGTGGGGTCGTCCTCTCAAAAAGTAATCATCGGATTGGTCCAGATGTCGTGCTCGCGGAACCGCGACGACAACTTGGAGCGGGCCGTCGAGGGCATCCGGGAAGCAGCGCAGCGCGGAGCACGCGTCATTTGCCTCCAAGAGCTTTTTCTCTCTATCTATTTCTGCCAGGAAGAGAATGCTGAGTGGTTTGACACAGCGGAGCCGATTCCCGGCCCGACGACCGAGACGCTCGGCGCCATAGCCCGGGATCTCGAAGTCGTGCTAGTCGGCTCGATCTTCGAGAAGCGTGCGCCGGGCCTCTATCACAACTCCGCGGTCGTGCTCGACGCGGATGGTTCGCTGCTCGGCGTTTACCGCAAGATGCACATTCCCGATGATCCGCTTTACTACGAGAAGTTCTACTTCACGCCGGGTGATCTTGGGTTTCAGGCCTTCAACACGCGCTATGGCCGAATCGGGGTGCTGATCTGTTGGGACCAGTGGTATCCCGAGGCGGCGCGCCTTACGGCTCTCAAAGGGGCTGAGATTCTGTTCTATCCGACGGCGATCGGTTGGCACCCGGCCGAGAAAGAGCAATATGGGGCAACGCAATTGGAGTCTTGGCGGACGATCCAGCGCAGCCACGCCATCGCGAACGGTGTCTTCGTCGCGGCGTCGAATCGGGTGGGACTTGAGGAACCGCTGGCGGGTTCTCCCCAGCGCTCCGCCGACTATCAGGGCATAGAGTTTTGGGGCCGTTCATTCGTTTGCGATCCCTCGGGGACCGTATTGGCTGAAGGCTCTCGCGACGCGGATGAAGTCCTGGTCGCCGAGTGCGACTTGAGCCTCGTCGACGAAACACGCCGCCATTGGCCCTTCTTGAGGGACCGCCGCATCGACGCCTATGAAGGTTTGCAGGCGCGCTACCTGGGCTCGGCGCGGTAACGAATGAGCACGGGAACTCCCCGCGAACGCGGCTTCCGCATGCCCGCCGAGTGGGAGCCGCACGAGGCGACTTGGCTCGCTTGGCCTCACAATCGCGACGACTGGCCGGGAAAATTCGCCGCGATCGAGTGGGTGTATGCCGAGATGATTCGGCACCTGTGCCGGCACGAAACGGTCCGACTGATTGTCCCCGATGCTGCTAAGGAGAAGCGGGCGCGCCGTGTGCTCGCACGCTCGGGTGTCGGAGACCTCTCACGGGTCGAGTTTCATGTTTTCCCGACGGACCGCTCCTGGGTGCGCGATACGGGGCCGTTGTTCGTCACGAATGGGAAAGACGTCGGGGCGACGAGCTGGCGGTTTACGGCCTGGGCGAAGTACCCGAATTGGAAACTTGATGCTGGCGTCGCCCGGCGGATCGTACGGCGCTGCGAAATCACGGGTTGGGAACCGAAACACGCCGGCCGACGGATTGTCCTGGAAGGTGGCGCTATCGATGTGAACGGCCGGGGGACGCTGCTGACCACCGAGGAATGCCTGCTCAGCACCGACACGCAGGACCGCAATTCCGGTATGAGCCGCGAAGACTACGAGGCGGTCTTTCGTGACTATCTCGGCGTTGAGAACGTGCTGTGGCTGGGACGAGGAATCGAGGGCGACGACACACACGGCCATGTTGACGACTTAGCGCGATTCGTGGGGCCGCGCACCGTTGTTACCGTCGTCGAAACCGACTCCCGTGAAGTGAACTACGAGCCACTGCGAGACAACCTACGGCGGCTGAAACAGATGAGCGACCAAGATGGGAAGCCGGTGGAAATCGTCGAGCTGCCCATGCCCCGTCCCCTCACATTCGAAGGCTACCGCCTGCCGGCGAGCTACGCGAATTTCTACATCGCGAACGGGCTTGTGCTTGTGCCGACGTTCAATGACCCAAATGACCGGGTCGCGCTGGGGATACTGGCCGACCTTTTCCCTGATCGCGAAGTCATCGGCATCCACAGCGTGGACCTCGCGTGGGGTTTTGGGACAATTCATTGCAGCACGCAGCAACAGCCGGCAAGCGCCGTTTGAAGCTGCTCACCCATCTTTCCGAAGCAAGAGATCGACATACGATCGGCTATAATGACCGCTCATGTCCGCTGTAACGAGGGTGCGCGTCCCGGCATCGAGCGCAAATCTGGGGCCGGGATTCGACACTCTCGCCGTTGCCCTGAATCTGTATCTGGAGTGCTCCTTTGAGCTGTCCGATGCCCTCGAAATCACGGCCCAGGGACGCGATATCGACGCGATTCCGGTTGATGAGACGAACCTGATCTGGCGGACGGCGCTGATCGTGGCGCGTTCGCAACAGCGCGAAATGCCTCCGATTCGGCTCGAGATAAGCAACGATATTCCGATCGGCAAAGGTCTCGGATCGAGCGCCACGGCGCTTGTCGCCGGCGTCGCAATCGCGAGTCGCGCGCTCGGTGTCGACTGGGACGATCATCGGATTCTCGACGAGGCCGCGCGGCTTGAGGGCCACCCGGATAACGTCGCGGCGGCCGTGCTGGGTTCTATCGCCACGGCAACGATCGGCGATGACGGAGTAACGCGTGCCGTACGAATAGAGATGCCGGCTGCGTTCCGCGTGGCCGTCGTGTGTCCGAACTTCGTGTTGTCGACGAACCAGATGAGGTCCGTGCTACCGGACTGCTATTCGCGCGAGGATGTAATCTTCAACCTGCAGCGCGCAACATTGCTCGTCGCGGGGCTGGCGACCGGCAATCGCGAGGCGTTTCCGGAAGCGTTCGAAGACCGCCTGCATCAGCCGCACCGCATGGCAAGCGTACCGGGGATGGAGCGGATCCTCAAGCTGCGCGCGCCGGGTCTGCTGGGTTGCGCGCTCAGCGGGGCGGGCCCGGCCATACTCGTCTTCTACGACGAGGGCTCGGAGGGCGTACTCGACTTGGTTCGCGCCGAATTCGAGAAGGCAGGCAAGTCGAGTGAGATCGTCGTGCGCGGCGTTTCGGAGAAGGGGCTCGAAATCAGATGAAAGAAGCACGGCAATGGCTCTCGAACAACGGCTGGCCCCCGGAAGATCCGCGGGACTGCCCGAGTTCGTCGAAGCGTTTTGCTGATGGCGCGCAGTACCGCATCGAGATTCCCAGCACCGAAGGGCCGCGCTCGTTTCGCGCGGTGCTCGATGAGGCGGCGAAGCGTGCCGTACCCGTCCATCGGATTAGCCAGGGCAGTGGCGTGATGCTTCAGACGGACGATGAGATCCGCGAGATGGTTGAGATCGGGCGCGCCAACGACATCGAAGTGAACCTGTTTATCGGACCGCGCGCGACGTTTGACATCGGCGCGCAAGTGAGGGCGGATGGGGGTAAGCCAATCGGACTTAGCTTGCGCGGGGCCGACCAGCTTGTCTTCGCCTTAGAGGATGTTCGGCGGGCGGTTGACCTCGGAGTGAATAGTATTCTTGTTTCCGACATAGGGCTGCTCGCCATCATGGGCAAGCTCAAAACGACTGGCGACTTGCCTTCGGATCTGATCATCAAGACTTCGGTCATGATGGCACCGGCGAATCCGGCTTCGGCGCGAGTACTGGAGAATCTTGGCGCGACGACCATCAACGTTCCCTCCGACCTGGCGCTGCCGCAGCTTGCCGCGATCCGAGCCGCGATTGACACACCCATCGATTTCTATGTCGAAGCGCCCGACAACATTGGCGGATTCATTCGGCATTACGAAGTGCCGGAGCTGATTCGCGTCGCCGCGCCACTGTATGTGAAGCTAGGCCTCCGCAATTCGCCTGACATCTACCCCAGCGGCTCCCACATTGAGGATCTCGTGGAGCGGTTGTCGCGCGAGCGCGTGCGGCGGGCGGAACTCGTGTGCGCCATGATCAAGCGTTATTCGCCTGATGCCGTGATGTCGCAACGCCCTGCCGTGGCGGCGAACTAGCGCTGCAAGCACCGGGAAGAACCTTGGAACGGAGAAAGAGATGAAACGACGTACGATGATCCAGGGTTTGGGGGCGTCAGGTGCCGTTTCCTTGGCCGGAGCCTCAACCCGCTGGTCGAACAGCTTTGCCGAAAAGCTGCGTGACGACATGCTGAGCCACTGGCGCAGCACGGCGGAGTACTCGCTCGAAGTGCTGGAAGCCATGCCTGCCGGGGATTTCGGCTACCGGCCAACGGATGAGCAGATGACCTTCGCGGAGCAGTTAACCCATTTCGCGAGTTCGAACGCAGCGTACTTTTCGGGCTTCGGGAAAGAGGCGGACCCGCCGAGACCCGAACGGCCGCAAGAACTGACGAAAGACAAGGTGCGCGACTTCTCGAAGGCGAGTTTCGGCTATGTGGAAGCACTTCTGAAAGATCTGACCGAGGCGGACTTCCTTCGCAGGGATGTCAAGTTTCACGCGAACTCCGGCAACCACACGGCCCAGGACATTTTCTTTCGAGCCTACATGCACACCGCGCATCACCGCGGCACCGTCGTGACCTACCTGCGGCTGAAAGGAATCAAACCTCCGCGCTGGCGCTTCCCGCCCAGCGGCTAGCCGTAGGCGTACGAGACCTCCACGCAGGCGAAGCCGGTGGTCAGATCTTCATAGAGGACTAAGAATTCGAACGCCCCGCCGTCCGGCAGTCGCAACTCCGGCGCGCGTCGCTTTGACTGGAAAAGACGGACCTGAGCCGCTGAGAAAATTGTGCTGTGGCTGCGACATGCGTGTTCGCCAGTCGCTGCCGTGAACTCGGATTCTTCCACCTGCTCGAGCCGCAAACCGTTGACGACAACATCCCAGTCACCTTCCTCTGTGGTGACAAAGCAGTAGCCGTCGCGCGTCGTTCCTATCAGTCCGCATTCGAGGAGCGTCGGCTCAAAGCCATGCTTTGCCAGCAGGGAACGTACGTCCTGTTCAAGACCGGACTGGTTGAGCCGGTTCCACAGTGACCCGCAACCGAGGCTGACCGATAGTGCAAGGACCACGGCCGCCACAGGTCGGTTCCCCATCCTGTCTTCCAGTCTATGCCCAACCGTCCCTTGAGCGAGCAGCGTGTTTGGTTGGCGGGGGACCGACAGCCAACCTACAATGGGGTAAACATGGCGAAGAAAGCGGCGGAGAAAGAGCCCTCGTTTGAGGCGGGCTTGGCGGAGCTCGAGAAGATTGTCGGAGAGTTGGAGGATGGGGAGCTGTCGCTGGAGAAATCTCTGATCCTATTTGAAAAGGGCATGAAGCTCAGCGACTCCTGCCGCAAGCAACTCCAGGAAGCCGAATCGAAGGTCGAGATTTTGCTCAAGAAGGAAGGCCGTGTCGAGGCCACGCCCTTTGCCCTCACCGACGGCGAGCCCGAAGAGTGACGCTCGATGAGTATCTCGCGAACCGGCGGGGCCTTGTCGACGCTGCTCTCGAACAGGCCGTTCCCTCGCAACGCGAATACCCGGAGACCATTCACCGGGCGATGCGTCACAGCCTGTTCGCGGGCGGGAAACGTATCCGGCCGATTCTCTCGATTGCCTCCGCCGAGGCCGTCGGGGCCGATATTGCCGGTGTCGAACGGCCGGCTTGCGCACTGGAAATTGTCCACACCTACTCGCTGATCCACGACGACCTGCCCGCCCTCGACAACGACGATTACCGCCGGGGACGTCCGACCTGCCACAAGGTTTTCGGCGAGGCGATCGCCATCCTCGCCGGCGACGCCCTGCTGACGCTAGCCTTTCGTGTGCTCGCGGAACTACCCGACGTACCCAGTGAGAGGCGAGTCCGGATGATCGCCGAGCTTGCCGCGGCTGCCGGCACGGTCGATGGCATGATCGGCGGACAAGTCGCCGATATCGAAGCCGAAGGCAAACAGATTGAAGCCGCGCATCTCGACTACATCCATCGCTCGAAAACGGGCGCTCTGCTAAGGGCCTCCGTTCATATCGGAGCGATTTACGGCGGCGCGAATCAACAGCAGTTCGCTGCTCTCAGTTCGTACGGCATGCACATCGGTCTCGCGTTCCAGATTGTGGACGACATCCTCGATGTCGTTGGCTCGACGGAATCGTTAGGAAAGACTGCCGGCAAAGACGCCGAACAACGGAAGGCCACCTTCCCCGCCCTGTACGGCCTGGAAGCATCCCGCGCGAGGGCGAACGAACATCTAACGAAGGCGGTCGAGGCGCTCCATCCGATCAGCGAGGGATCGGCGCGGCTGAGGGAGATCGCCGAGAGGATCGTGACGCGCACTGCATGAAGCAACGGACAAGGCTGGACCTGCTGCTGGTCGAGCGTGGCCTCGCGGAATCCCGCGAAAAGGCGCAGGCGATGATCCTCGCGGGTGAAGTGCTGGCGGACCGTCAAAAAGTAACGAAGGCCGGTCAAAACGTTTCCACCGAAGCGGAGATCCGCCTACTGGGAGTCAAGAAACGCTTCGTGAGCCGGGCCGGTGAGAAGGTCGACGCCGCGCTGGAGAATTTCTCCATTGATGTCCGCGGCGCTGTATGCCTCGACGTAGGGTCTTCGACCGGCGGCTTCACCGACTGTCTGTTACAACGCGGCGCCCGCAAAGTTTACGCGGTGGACGTCGGCACGGCTCAACTCCACTGGAACCTGCGGCAGGATCCCCGTGTCATCGTCAGGGAGAAAGTCAACGCCCGCTATCTCACCAAGGAGACGATCCCTGAAAAAGTCGATTTCGTATGCTGTGACGTCAGCTTCATCTCGGTTACACTGATTCTCCCGGCGCTGATTCCACTCATGACGCCCGCGGCGGGGATGGTGGTCCTCGTTAAGCCGCAGTTCGAGGTGGGCAAGGGCGAGGTCGGCAAAGGGGGAATCGTACGCGATCCGGTTCTCCATGACAAGGCAATCAACAGGGTGCGTAGCGCCATCGAAGAGCTTGGGTTTGAGAATATCCAAGCGATGGACAGCCCGATTCTGGGCGCCGAAGGCAACAAGGAATTCCTGATTCATGCCACAGAACGAGATTGAGAGGCCGATCCGGCGGGCGGGCATCGTTTCCAAGCCCGGACGAGACGACATTCCCGGACTCGTCGGGCAACTCATCTCGTGGCTCGAGCAGCATGGCATCGAGTCGGAGTGCGACACCGTCACGTCACGGTACCTTGAGCGCACAGGCGGGTTCGATCGGCAGCACCTGCCGGATGGTGTGGACCTGCTTATCGTCCTGGGCGGCGACGGGACACTCCTGTCGGCGGCTCGTGGCGTGGGCCGGCGCGAAACTCCGATTCTTGCCGTCAACTTAGGCGGACTCGGGTTCATGATGACCACCGGTCCGGATGAACTGCTGGCGCAATTGGAACGCGTCATCGCGGGCAACTATGCCACATCATGCCGTGCCGCACTGTTCACCGAGATCATCAGGGACGGCAAATCGTTGGGCCGGCACAGCGCCCTGAACGACGTCGTCATTAATAAAGCCGCCGTGGCGCGGCTCTTGCTGCTCGACGCCTACGTGGATGAAGAATTCGTCTCCAGCTATCGCGCCGACGGCATGATCATTTCCACGCCAACCGGTTCCACCGCCTACTCGCTCTCCGCCGGAGGCCCGGTCATCTATCCCTCTGTGTCCGCGATTTGTCTCACTCCGATCTGCCCGCACACGCTAACGAATCGGCCGGTGATGTTGCCTGATACCGCGACGATCGAAGTCGTCGTGCAGGGGGGTGACAAGGACTCCTATCTGACGATCGACGGTCAGGTCGGACTGGAACTCCAACTGCACGACCGTATCCGGACCCGACTGGCGGATCACTGCATCCACATAATCGAGCCGGGCCGGGTACGGTTTTTCGAAGTGCTTCGCAGTAAGATGAAGTGGGGCTGACGGCCTTAAGGAGACCGATCATGGCAGCCGGACACTGCTGTGAGCAAGCTCCACCGCAAGAGCCGATTT
The DNA here is from genome assembly GCA_965206655.1 of Bryobacterales bacterium. Taxonomy (GTDB): domain Bacteria; phylum Acidobacteriota; class Terriglobia; order Bryobacterales; family UBA6623; genus JAPPLB01. Next base: position 732,449 of record CBDBKC010000037.1, read on the forward strand.
CTCGGATTTCTCAGACCGCCGGACGTGCCAGTACTTCGGGAGCAAGCACTTCGCCTTCGCTACGGGCGATGAAGCAGGCGCAGGAGAGATCGCCACCGATATTCGTGGCCGTACGCAGCATGTCGAGGATGCGGTCGACTCCGAGAATCAAAGCAATCCCCGCCTCGACCTTATCGCCGAGACCAACCGACTGTAGAACGATGATCAAGGTGATGAGTCCGGCGCTGGGCACGCCGGCGGCTCCGATCGAGGCTAAAGTCGCGGTGATCACCACGGTAATCTGCGCCGTGAGATCCAGTGGTATGCCGTAGATCTGCGCGATGAACATCACGGCGACAGCCTGGTAGAGGGCCGTGCCGTCCATGTTGATCGTAGCGCCGAGCGGCAGCACAAAGCTGCTCACTTCCTTCGAAACGCCGAGTTCCGATTGAGCCCGGCTCATCGTCAGCGGCAGGGTCGCGCTCGACGAAGAGGTGGAAAATCCAAAGACCTGAACCGGGAAGATCCGCCGGAAGAATTCGACGGGGTTTAACCGGGCCGCGAATCGGACCAGAAACGCGAGCGTAATAAAGGTGTGAATGGCCAAGCCGGCAATCACTGTGATCGAGTAGACAAGCAAGCTTTGCAGTAAGTCGAGGCCGAACTGTGCAACAACGGACGCGATCAGCGCAAATACCGCATAGGGCGCAAGCTTCATCACCCATCCGATCACGACCATGGACGCTCCATTGATGCCCTCGAAGAAGGTCACGACGGCGCTACGTTGAGCCTCGGGCAACATGCTGATCGCGGCGCCGAAGATGACAGAGAAGAAAATCAGAGGCAATAATTCGAAGTCCGCCGCCGCCTGCACCGGATTCCGCGGGATCATGTTCAGGATGACTTCTTTCAACGACGGCGATTGGGCGGCGATCTCCATGCGGCCTTGCGCTTCGCCTTCATACTGCGAAGCCAACTGATCTCGCGTCGCCGGATCGACTCCGTTTCCCGGTTGGATGATGTTCGACAGCAGCAGTCCGACCGAGACCGCAAAAGCCGTCGTGACGAAGTAGTAGACGACCGTCTTCCCTCCGATCCGTCCTAGCTTGCGCAGGTCACCAAGCGAAGCCGTACCCACCATGAGACTCGCGATCACCAACGGGATCACGATCATCGTGATCAAACGGATGAATGCCGTCCCGACCGGCTCCAACTCCAACAGAAAGCTCTTGAGACCCTCAATGTCAGCAACATTGGCGATGGCGCCCGTGACCGTTCCAACGGCTAGGCCGATCAAGATCTTGGTGTAGAGTTGCATGTCGACAACAGCGTATCAGGTGAGGAGGATACCTTCTGTGAAAGGGACGCGGCTCGCTCGTTGACCGTTCGCCGGGGCCGCGATGGGCCACACGGAACAGATCGAGTTCACGCCGTTTTCTGTGAGGCGTATGCGCTGAAGGCTTCCGCGAAGAGATACAGTTTGAACATCGGCGTTTTGGAGCCGACTCCCCAGCGATGGACTTTCCAGTCCACCCGCAGATAGCGTACATCGGGATGCGCGTCGAGAGGACCGAGGATCTGATACGTCCCGCGATAGAATTTCTGCGGAAAAGTCCGGATCGGGTTCTCGCCCCACTCCTCGCCGTCGGCCGAGCCCCAGATAGCGATATCGAGGCTCTCTTGCTCGACGACATCGAGAACACCTAGCGTGAGCAGGAACATCTTGCCGGCGAAATCGCCAAGCTCAATGGCCGCAGTGGAGCCGTTGGAGTCGATCGTCGTCTCAGGAACAAGGAAGCCGGGAAGCATTGTGGAACACCTGAAGTCTGGAGTCGCGGAAGCCCATTGTAGCAAGCGGCTCCGGGGAACTGGAACCCGACTATCTTAGTGCTCGCGTCAGGGCGCCGGGGGAGGAGGGGGCGGCTCGGGAGCCTCGGTGTCACCGGGCAGAGGGGCGGTACCGCCACCACCCGGAACCGGTGCACCAGGCCCCGCTCCGTTGTTGCGGCCAATGCGATTCCAGATATAGGCCAAGGTGCGAGCCATGTCACCTGCTACGTTCACGGCCCTGGCTTTGTCGATTCTCGCTTGGGCGAGAGGTGCGTCGCGGTAGATAACGATGCTCTCACCCGCACCGATCTGCAATTCGTCGAAGTTCGGCAGGAGCCGGTGAGTCACTCCGACGAGCCCTTCGTCGACGATCACGACCGTCGTCTCACTTGCATCGACCTCGACGTCGAAAGTCGTACCGCGTACGGAAATAACGGCCGTCGGCGTAAAAATGCGGTTGTGATTCGGGTTGCCGCCCAGCTTCTGGATGTGGACCTTGACCTTCCCGAGAAACACATCGAGCAGGTCACCCAAGCTGCCCGGGTTCTTGCGGAAAATAACATGAGAGTTTGGGAACACGAAGAACATGCTGCCGTCCGAAACCTGCAACTCGGCGAAGCCGTCGTCGCCGGTGACGATGGTCTGGCCCGTGCTGACCGACTGTCCCGCGAAGAGCGCCCAAGGTTCGTCGTTCTTCATGACCGAAACGTTGCCTTCCGCCCTGATGACTTGGGCGGCCGTCTGATCGGCAAGCTGGGCATGCAGCCGAGACGTTCCCGCTACCAGGGACAGTAGGAGCGGCAACAAGAGCAACGGCCGGATTCGGGTAAGACGCACAATCACGACCTCCTTAGTATGCACGTGACGGGCCCTTCCCGCAGCATGAAAATTGCCCTAGAATGCTCAACCGGCTCTTGAGAACGAGGCCTAAACGTCTGATTCAGCAACGATTCTGTCCGCGCGGGTGGCGGGAACGAAAACCGGAGCCCCCCCCGGGAGCGACACGGGGTGTGTCAGCGTGACACAAACCAACGTGACACAGAATCGCTGATTCGCGGCGACCCGATGGGAGTAACCTCATTCGAGGTTCTTGCCAACCGATGATAGGGTCAACCGCCCGTGTTTAACGCCCTTGGTGCTGATCAGGGCGTTGGCAATCTGATTGACGTCAGTGGCCTTGCCTTTGATAAGCAGGACTTCGAGACAGTTCTCGTGATCCAGATGGACGTGCAGGGTGGAGAGGATCGCGCTGTGATGATCGTGTTGCAGATCTAGGAGCTTGTCACTCAACATCCGCACATGATGGTTGTAGACGAGGGTGACGGAGCCCACGACCTCGCTATCGGGCGACTTCCAAGTCTCTTCGACAAGTTCGTTGCGGATGAGATGGCGGAACGCCTCCGAGCGGTTCGGGTAGCCACGCTGCTCGATGAGTTGGTCGAACCGCTCAAGCAAGTCGGCGTCAAGCGCCACCCCAATACGTGTCAAGTTGCTCATTTCGATAGCAGAGTACAGCAGCGCCGGGGCGAGCGCAAGACATCCGGGAGCCTTCTCGACAACGTGAGCAAGATGACACGTTGATTCGTGGGGTTGGGTTAGAATGAATGCGGGTTTGGCCGCCATGCGGAAACTGATTGCCATCAGCGTGTTGTTCGGGATGGGGACTCTGTGCGCGCAGGAACCCGCGCCGGGCGAGAGTGACCTCATCAAGGTCGACGTGAACGTCGTGAACGTTCCCGTATCGGTCACCGATAACGCGGGTCGTTTTCTGGTCGACCTAGCGAAGGACGACTTCAAAGTCTGGGAGAACGGCAAGAGGGTCGAGATTCGTTACCTCACACAAGGGACCGATATCGAAAATATTCCGCCGTTGCGTGTCGGCTTCCTCGTAGACAAGAGCAGTTACGCACGCAGGTACTACAAGACTTACAAGGACTCGATTGGCGACCTCGCTTTCCAGTTGATACCCGAGGCGGGCCGGGATCGGGGCTTTCTGATGGGCTACCACTCCGAAGTGGACATGCTCGTCCCAATGACGAATGACCCTTACCTCATCTCAGAGAGGCTGGAGAAACTCAAGCACGGCGGTGGAAGCGCTCTGCTCGACGCCGTTTACGACGCCTGCACCAATCAGCTCGCGAGCCAGGAATACCAAGGCCCCGGCGAGCCGCGCAAGGTGGTCGTCATCATCGGTGATGGACACGATAACGCCAGCAGGAAAACTCTCGACGAAGTGCTCTATGCCGCGCAGCGCCACCAAGTGACGGTCCACGCACTGAGCACCGTCGCCTGGGGCTTTCACGAGTCGGAAGAACGGAACCTGGTCAAGCTCGCAAAAGAGACGGGCGGGAGAATCGTAAGACCCATGGAAAACGTCCACAAGGACGTCTCGGGATACCTCTCGAAGCCGCAGGACGCGGGAAACTTCGTCTACACGGTTGGTACGGGTGAATACAACGCAGCGCAACTGCAAGCGTTATTCGACGCGATCCAGGATGTTGCGGGCGGCATTCAAAAGCAGTATGTTCTCGGCTATGTACCGCCAACGCCATTCAGCGATGGCCGGTTCCGCAAAATTCGTGTCGAACTCAAACTCACGAAATACGTTGATCTCGATATTCGGCATCGCTCCGGCTACTACCCTCCGGATATCGCTACACCCTAGTCCGCATTTCTCACCACCTGACGGTCGAAGCACGCCATAGGCCCGCCATTGCTTCGTTGCGCTTGCTCGCCGTGCTCACGCCCTGGGCTAGGTCTCCAGTATTACAGGCAGGATCAGCGGTCGGCTTGAGGTTTCTCGGCTGAGATATCGGCGCAGATCAACGCGGACTTTCTCCTCCATGACGCCCCAGTCGGTTTTCTCCTCGTCGGTCGAGCCGGCGAGCGTATTGGCAACGACCGCGCGCGCGCCTTCAAGCAGCGAAGGGTCATCCTCGCGAATCACGAAGCCGCGTGTGATGATCTCAGGCCCGCTTTCGATCTCGCCCGTGTGCCGATTCAGCGCGACAATCGGCACGACGACCCCAAACTCGGAGAGGTGCCGCCGGTCGCGGATGACCATCTCTTCGACGATCTCGTCCCCTGTTCCCGAGTCAATGCAGACGCGCCCGACAGGCACGGAATCCTTGCGACGCGCGCCGGCCTCGTCGATCTCCAGAACATCCCCGCTTTGGAGCAGAAACGTCTCCTCAATGCCCGAACCTCGAAGGTTTTCGGCCAATCCCAGGTGCCGCGAAAGTTGGCGGTACTCGCCGTGGACCGGCACGAAGTATTTAGGCCGAACCAGATTGAGCAGCAAAAGCAGATCCTGACGGCTGGCATGACCCGAGACATGTAGGGGAGGATTCATTGCTCCATACATGACCTCAGCCCCCCGCCGATAAACATGGTCGACCATCCGGAAGATCGCCTTCTCGTTTCCTGGGATGACGCGCGTGCTCAGCACCACTTTGTCTCCCGGTTCGATCACGGCATGACGATGCTTGCCGACCGACGCCCGAGAGAGAGACGAGAGCGGCTCGCCCTGGCTTCCGGCGATCAGCACCGTCCTTTGGTGGCGCGGAAGTTTTTGCAGGTCGCCCGGCCGCAGCAGCAGGCCGTCCGGAATGCGCAGTAGTCCCAGCCCATGAGCGATCTCCGAAGTACTCTGCAGGCTACGGCCCACCAGGGCTACCTTGCGTCCGCACTGGAGCGACAGATCGAGAACCTGCTGAATGCGGTGCGTCGACGACGAGAAACAACTCAGAAAGACAGTACCCTCACTGCGTTGCAAAAGGTCTTCCAGCCTCGGGCGGACGGTTCGTTCCGACGGCGTGTAGCCTTCGACTTCGATATTGGTCGAGTCGGACAGCATCAACAACACACCGCGCCGTCCATAGTCGGCGAAACGATGCAGATCGAACAAGCGGTTGTCGATCGGCGTCAGATCGATCTTGAAATCGCCGGTATGGATCACCGCGCCCAGCGGCGTCTGGATCGCAACGGCGTTCGAGTCGGCGGTGCTGTGTGTTACCTGAATGAACTCAAACTGAAAACAGCCCAGTTTGATCGTCTCGCCGGGCGGAACATCGTGAAAGGTCGGCTCCTGTTCGAGTTCATGTTCTTGAAGACGGCGCTGCACCAGTGCCCGGGCCAGCGGCGGCGCGTAGATTGGCACATCGATCTGCGAAAGGATGTAGGGGACAGCCCCGATATGGTCTTCGTGACAGTGCGTCAGGATCAGACCGCGCACGCTCTCGCGATGTTCCAGCAGATAGCTGATGTCGGGAACGACGATGTCGACGCCCAGCAGTTCACCGCCGGGGAACATCATCCCGGCGTCGATGATGATGATGTCGTCGCCGCAGCGCAAGGCAAGCATATTCATGCCGAACTCGCCAAGTCCTCCGAGAGGAACAACGTGCAGCTTTTGATCAGACAGGGTAGAGCCTCCAGGCCGGGAATCCGTCGGCAACCGCCAAGCCGGGAATGTTATCGGCGGTTTTCATACCACACCACATTCTGGCTGGCTTGGCCGGCGATAAGAACGTCGAGGTCGCTGTCGCGGTCCATATCGACGAGACGAATGTCATAAGCAGCTTGATCTTCATTGATGTGATGAGTGGTAAAGTTGCCCTTGCCGTCGTTCTCGAACCAGGCCGCGATAAAGCTATCCTTCGCGCAGGTAGCGGCGTCGGTGTCACCGTCACCATCGATATCACCGACGGCGAGGCTGTGCGGCCCCTCAAGGTCGGGGTTGATCTCATGGATCTCGAACTCGGGGGCGTCAAACCATAGAATGCCTTTGCCGTGGCCCCGCGAGGCGATGAAGTCGGCCTTGCCGTCGCCATTCAACTCGGCAATGAGGATATTGGTGGCGCCCTCCTGTTCGGTGGCGAGGACGTGTTTCTTCCAAGGCTCGCCGCCGCCGGACGGTTGTTCCCACCAAGCGAACCAGTTTCCGCCTTCGGGAATCTTCGCCGCGGCTGAGATATCGGCCTTGCCGTCGCCCGTAACGTCGCCCACCCCCATGTAGTGGCTCAGCCCGGGCGCGTCGCTCTTTGCGAAAACGTGACGGATCCAATGCTTGGCTTCGCGCGGATTTTCAGGAATCTCGTACCAAACGATGGACTCCGCATAGGGGCCTTTGGGCTGCGCACTGTTCGCGATCAGGTCCAGTCTCCCGTCTCCGTTGACGTCGCCCGTGATGAGCCCATGCGTACCGTCGATTTCATCATCGACCAAATGATACGGCCAAGGCGTTTGCATCGGATCATCGGGACGCTCGAGCCAGAACACCGGGCCCGGGCTGTAGACTCCGCCGATGTAGTCCGGGTCGCCGTCGGCGTCGACGTCAATCACCTCGCTGTGAATCGCGGTGGCGCCGGGTCGCTCCGCGCCGATGACGACTTTCTTCCAGTCGGGCGCCACGTACAGTCGCGTCTCCGCTTCGGCGTTGACGATCACATCCGGCAATCCGTCCCCGGTGAAATCGGCGGCAATCGCCGTTTGATTGGGGTAACCCTCCGCGATTACGTGCTTCGGCCAATTCGTGTGCCAGGGCGCCTCACCCCCCTGTACCGGTGTCGTCTCGGAGCCAGTCGAAGTACAACCGGTCGACAACAAAACCAAACAAAACAAAAGCGTTGCGATGGGACCAATCATAAAGCTTTCCTTTCTTCCAGCGCCGCTGCCACGTCCAAAAGCAGGCGATTTCTGCGCTCCCCCCGGAGTTGACGACCCGGTGGACGCGCTATGACTCCTTCGGAGATATACCCAATGCTTTCATCTTTCGGTAGAGGTGGCTTCGTTCGAGGCCGAGGGCGGCGGCCGTGCGTGTCATGTTCCCTTCCATGCTCTCCAACGTCTTGAGAACGTAGTCCTTCTCATAAGCCTTGCGAGCCTCTTCGAGCGACCCGAACTGTTTCATCCCCTGCCGGCTAAACCCACTCGCGGTGTTCTCATCCGGTAGCGGTAGGTCGGCGGCGTCGATCCGCGGCTGCGGGTTCATGATAACGATTCGTTCCATCAAATTGCGCAACTCTCTCACGTTGCCGGGCCAGGAATAGGAGCGCAGAGCCACGCGGGCGGCATCCGTTAACTCCTTAGGCTTGCGGCCGTACTCGCCGGCGAACTCGCGCAGAAAATAGTCGGCGAGCAGCGGAATATCCTCGGCCCGCTCGCGTAACGGTGGGACGTAAAACGGGATCACGTTGAGGCGGTAGAAGAGATCGTCGCGGAAATTCCCTCGCAAGATCTCGTTCTCCAGATTCTTGTTGGTGGCGGCAATGACCCGAACATCCACCTGGACGGTTTTCCCGGAGCCGACCGGTTCGAACCTCTGCTCCTCGAGAACACGCAATACCTTGGCCTGCGTATTCAGACTCATGTCGCCGACTTCATCGAGGAAGAGCGTCCCGCCGTCCGCCTGTTGAAACTTGCCGATCTTGTTCTCGTGCGCGCCGGTGAACGATCCCTTAACGTGTCCGAGCAGTTCGCTTTCGATCAACTCTTCCGGGATGGCGGCGCAGTTCACTTCCACGAACCCCGCCTGCGCTCGTTGGCTCTGTGCGTGGATCGCCGATGCAATCAGTTCCTTGCCCGTCCCGCTCTCTCCGTAAATCAGAACACGGCCGTTCGTCGGGGCCATCAGCCCCAATTGTTGGCGCACGGCCTTCATGGGAACACTCTCACCGATAATGCTGAACTTCGACGAGACCTGCTCTCTCAACGAAAGGTTCTCGATCAGCAAACGACGATGATCGATAGCATTCTTGACGCTAACCGTCACCTTGTCGAGGGATAGGGGCTTTTCGAGAAAGTCGAGAGCGCCCAGCTTCGTGGCGCGGACCGCAGTTTCAATCGTGCCATGACCTGAAATCACGACGACGACGGGACGCCGGTTTGGGTCGATCCGCTGAATCTGTTCGAGCGTCTCGAGACCGTCAATGGTGGGCAGCCAAATATCCAGAAGGACGACGTGATACGTCTTCTCATCCAGTAGTGCGAGACACTCCTCGCCGGTTGAGGCGGCCACCGCTTCATATCCCTCATCCTCAAGGATGTCGGTAAGGGACTCGCGGATGCCTGGCTCGTCATCTACTACGAGGACGCGACTCCGCCTCACCCGGGAACTCCGAGTTCAATCGAGGCGCGGCTGTCCGCTGTAGGCATCTCTATGATGAATCGGCTGCCGGACGGGCGGTTGTCCTCCACGCGAATACTGACTTGGTGTTCGCTTAAGATGCGGCTGACGATCGCCAGACCCAGCCCGGTCCCGCGCTTCTTGGTAGAGAAATAAGGCAGGAACAGCTTCTCCTTATCCTCCGCCGAGATGCCGGGCCCGGAATCGGCGATGACGAGCTCAACGGTATCCGGCAAGGGACCGGGAGCCGTGTTGATGAAGATTTCCTTGACCCACGATTCTTGAATCGCTTCGGCGGCATTGTCGATCAGGTTCACCACGACCCGCTTGAACTGCTCGGGGTCGACGAGTACTTCAGGCAGATTGTCGGAGAGGTTGCGGTGGATTACGACACTGTCGAGCCGTCCCTGGAATACGTCCAACGCCTTTTCGACAACACCGTTCAGGTCGGCACGCTCCGGGTTTGCTGTTGGGAAGCGCGCAAACTGCGAGAACTCGTCCACGAGCGCCCGCACGGTCTCAACCTCGTGAACGATCGTGTCGGTGCACTTCTCAAACCGCTCTCGAAGCTTGCGCCGTTCGGGAGAATCGTCCAGGCCGCCGTAACGCTTCAGCAGGCGGCTCATGCGCTCGGCGGAAAGAGCGATGGGTGTGAGAGGGTTCTTGATTTCGTGCGCGACCCTGCGGGCCACTTCGTTCCAAGCGGCGGACTTCTGGGCCCGCAACAGCTCCGTCGTGTCTTCGAGCACGACGACAAAACGGGCCGGCTTCCGGCCGGTCTGTTCGTCCTTCTCAATCGAAGACACGGTCACGGCAAGATGATGGATCTGCGCGTCTCGCTCGACGACCAACTCACGTGTCGCCAGGCCGGTCCGCCGGGCGCGGTTGAGCATATAGGAGAGGTCTTGCAGGTCCTCACCGCCGAAGAGTTCGCCGAGCCGCTGAGGGACGGCATCCGCGGGGAGATCAAACATCTTTCTGAGCGAGGAGTTGACCTTCAGAATCTCGCCGTCCGGCGCCACCGAGATCACTCCAGGCGTGATGCTCTCTAAAATGGCGTTGATGAGGCGCCGCCGCGACTCCAGCTCAACGTTCGCTTGAGCAAGACCCTCATTGCTCCATTGCAGTTCCTGCGTCTTGCTTTGGAGCTGCTGTGTCATGCGGTTAAACGATTCGACCAGAGCCCCGAGCTCATCGTTGGCCGGCGCCTGAATCCGAAAATCAAGATGGCCGCTCGACAACTCTCCCGTGGCCTCGACCAACGCTTCAATGGGAGCAACGATCTGCTTTGACAAGAAGAGCGCCAGCCATGTTCCGACAAACAACACAAAGATCGCGATGAGCGACAGCATGCCCAGATAGAAGTAGCGGAAGTGGCGGGAATGGCTATGCGTCGCGCGGTAGGCTTCGTATTCGCCGCGCATGACGGCCAGCCGTTCCACCACTTCACGTGGAAACTCCCACGCGACGACGACGTGCCCCACGTCGTTCGGGCCAACGCGGACCTGAGCCACCGAATAGAGATATCGGTCGTGGATAGCCGAATAGACGATCCCGGCGCTGCCGTAGTCAAAGGGGCGGTTCAGCTCCCTCCATTCCATCGGCCCCTGGAAAATATCGCCCTTGTAGGCTTCAGCGAGTGGTTGGCGTTTACCGGCCGGCACCAGCGCGACGTAGTGGGCTGTTTCACCGTCGGCGAAGGCGGCGAGACGTTCCCGAAGTTCTTCGCCGACATTTTCTTCCGAGAACACCGCGACGACCTCCGGCATCGTAGCGATGCGCTGGGCCTCCGCCTCCGACTTATTCGGAACAACTTCCCGCCAGAGCCCTTCGGCGTGATCGTAAATCTCGCGCGTCGGCTGCGTGAACCACTTGTCAAGCGTGCGATTGAGGAAGCTGAAGTTGAAAATGACCAAGCAGACGACAGGAATAATCGACAACGCCAGCGCGCCCGCCACCAGTTTCGTCTTGATGCGGGAGCCGAGCCGGTTGTGTTGGCGGTCGACATACAGCCGCACCAGATTCCGGAAGACGATGAAGCCCAGGACCAGAACGCCGATCACGACCAGCGTCGAGGTAGCCCACAGTACGATGGTTTCCGTCGCACCGCCGGGCCGGAAATCGCCGAAGTCGAGCGAAGTCTGCCAGAAAGTCAGGGTGGCCAGCAGCAGCAGCAGTACGCTGGACACAATAAGCGAGTTTCGCTGGCTTTTTCTTTCCACTATGAAGGTCGGGAATAGGGCGCTTCCCCACGCCTACACCGCCCGGAAACGATTATAACAACAGGACTTAGTGAGTACGCGCGAAGCCGGCAGGCTTGCGTGTCGCCGGCTCGCCTCTATAGGGGGAAGCGGCCGAGCCGGCCACCACCACTGTTGTTCTGATTCCGGTTCGGGTCAGGACCGTTCCCGACATCGACCGAGCGCCCTGACACGGGATTCTCGAAATTCACTTCCGCCTCGGTGAAGTACAGGTCGCGGTCAAGAACCATATCGAGCTGCGTTCCGCGCTCCAGCATCACGTCCGGACCACGCGTCAGGAAGACCCCGGCCAATCCGGCTGCCGCACCGGCTGCGGCTCCCAGACCGAGCCCCATACCCGCATTATTGGCGGCGGCTCCGGCAATCACTCCAATCGATGCACCCGCGGCGGTCGTTTGCGCCACGGTTCCCGCGTCTTCGCCTTTGTTGCCCTCACTGTTGATCTTGCCCTCTTCTCGCTCCAGACCTTCCGGCGAGCGCCCGTCAAGTTGTCCAATACGTCCCGTGAAATCCCGAATCGTGCCGTTTGGCAGAATCATCTGCTCGAAGCGCAAGAACATCTCTCCCTTGCCCTTCACGCGGCCCGGCCGCTTCGTGCGGGTCACGCTGCCCGAGATGTAAGTGCCAGGAGGAATGAGGATACGTCCGTCGATGGCTACGGGATAAACGGATTCCAGATAGATCTTATCCCCCGGCAAAGCATGCTTTGTGCTGACACTGTTGATCAGCGCCAGCGGAACTCGCGTGCCGCGCGGTACCGTGACGGCGTCCTCTGGAGCTTCACGTGTCCTCAGAGCCGAAGCGGGCTCCACGGATTTGGGCGCGTCCACTTGTGCAAAAGACAACGCGCTGGTTGCCAAGACCATCGAGACCGCCACCACGAAGCGTTTCATCGCATTGTCTCCCGTGTTTATTCTATCTCCAAACGGTGAGTACGTCGGGGCGCAATGGTCCCTACTTATGTAAAACCCTTCAGGGTGGGAAAAGGTTTCGCTGGATTGCGGTGTTCGTTCATCCGCCCCTCCGGCGGCTTCAGCAAAACGACGGATGCTACGCTAGTCCCTTCAACGCTTCTTCCGCCCGCGGAAATCCATGAATCAAGCAGAGAATTGGTTGGCCGCCAACTGGGTCCCGGCCGGGGTCATGAGCGCGTTCGTCGTGCTGATGATTCTCTCGGCCTGGTACGCCAACAGACACCGCGGGCAGCGGCCCGGTCCGATTGTCATCGCTCTCTCCTTCTACGCCACCTTTCTCAGCACCAATACCTTCCTTGGCCAGGCCGGGTTCGGCTACAAGGCGGGAGCCGCTTGGATGCTCGGCGGGCTGGTATTCGTCCTCTGCGGCTGGGTCGCCTGGTTCGTCGTCGCTCCACGCATGATCTTCGATGCCCGTAGGACCCTTGGCGATGAGATCGCACTTGACCAGATCACCGTACCGGGATATTTGCGGCGAAAGTACAACAGTCCCCTGGTCGGCTACCTAAGCGCCACCATCGTTCTTGGCGCCTCGCTGCTCTACATCCTGGCCGTTTTTAAGGGAATCAGCCACATCTTCGCCGAGATCCTAAATGTTTCCTACGAGACAGCGGTCATCTCCGTACTAGTGTTGGTGGTTTTCTACACGTCTTGGGGGATGATCGGGGCCATTCTTCATACCGATACCGTTCAGGGCATTCTGATGGTGATCGGAGCGCTGGTGCTTTTTGGCGCGGTTGTCTCCAGCGCCGATTGGGAAGCGATCCGCATGAGCCCCGATCTCGACGGCAACGGACGCGCGCTGGGCTCCGATCTTGTTTCCTGGGACGCGCTGATGTCTCCGCTCTACATCCTAGGTCTCTCGCTGGGAACGGGCATTAAGCTGATCGTGGCTCCCCGTCTCGTCGTTCGCTTTTTGCTCTTCCGCCATGCCGGGAAACGCGCGCTACGGACCGCGCAGTGGCTTTCGTTCGGCTTGATGGCCCTGACGATCCCGATGCTCTTCGCCCTCGGTGTTTTAGCCCACGGCGTCATCCCCGCGTCGCAGTCCGCCTTCTTCTTCCAGAACACCGACCAGGTTGTTCCGTTCGTCGTGGAAGAGATGTTCGGGCCCGCGTTGGGAGCCGTGATTCTGGGCTCCTTTCTTTGCGCGGCGTTGTCGTCGATTGATTCCGTACTTCATGTCGCGGGAGCCGCACTTGTCGTGGATCTGTGGGCGCAGTGGAGAAAGGACGTTCCTCTTCAAACCGTGGAGCGCTTCCAACGCGCTTCGATCTTTGCCGTAGCCGCGCTGCCGGCCTGGATTGCCCTCGATCCGCCGGCCGATGTTGTTCCACTCACAGCCTTTTCGGGTGCACTTTTTGGGGGCTGCTTCTTTCCGGCCCTAGTCGTCGGACTCTGGCGAAAGCAAGCGCACCGCGCCCCCGTCACAGCGTCAATTCTCGCCGGCGCGATCGCGGTGCTGGGCTGGTTCTTCGCTCAGCAGCGGCAATGGGTCGGCACCGAAGTTCACCCAGTGCTGGCTGGCCTCGTGGGCTCGCTATTCGCTTACTTCCTCACCTCGGACTGGGTCACCCGGAGAAACCGAGCATCTACCCGGTCAACGAGGCCGGGTACTTCAACAGCCCGCGAGCCGCATGATCGGCAGCATGACTCCTAAACCCAGCTTGCAATGGGCAGACGCACATCGGGCGCTGAGGGGCGATCGACGGGGATAAACAAGCATGTGGGTCAGCAGTCGGGGCCGGTCCCGGCTGGGCGCGTGGCGACGTTCTGTTTTGGCAAGGACCCAAAGGCAGGGACAGACATGAGTGTCCGTCACTACTGCGCGCCGCAGTAGCGACCGGCGCTCTCGCCGGTCCGTAGTACCGGCCGGCTCTCAAGCCGGTCCGACCCGCGCTATCCTAGAAACTACGTATTTATGGCGTTCTATCGCCGGAAGCTACCTCACTGGCATCCTGAGGCAGCCCCCATCTTCGTAACTTGGAGATTGTTTCGATCTCTCCCCGGTACCTTCTGGCGCGATCGAGACCGCGATGCCTCGGTCGACGGATCATCTTTTGTCGCAGTTGACCGAGTTCTCGACCGGGCGGAATCCGGTCCCACTTGGCTCAATGACGAGCGTATTTCAAGAATCGTCGTCGATTCCCTGCACTGGGGTGAACGCCGTCTTTCGCATTACGAGCTTCAAGCCTATGTCGTCATGCCGAACCATGTTCACATACTGCTCTCCCCCCATGTGCCGCTCGCCAAGATCACCAAAGGAATCAAGGGAGGTACGTCAAGACGTGCGAATCGACTCTTGGGCCGGACTGGAGAACACTTTTGGCAGAGAGAATCGTTCGATCACTGGGTTCGAAACAACGACAGCTTTGTTCGCATCCTTCGCTATATCGAGTCGAACCCCGTCAAGGCCGGTCTGGCCGCCCAAGAAGAAGACTGGCGCTGGTCGAGTGCATCTGACCCTCTCCTGTTGGCGAAGAGGGTTTAGGCATCGGGAAAGACCCGTGTCTGTCATCACTCCAGGCCGAGTTTGATCACGCTCGCTCGACCTTGCTTTTCGGTAAGGACTCAAAGGCAAGGACAGACACGAGTGTCCGTCACTACTGCACTTGCGCCCCCAAGAAAGCAGGGACAGACACGAGTGTCCGTCACTACTGGGCTTGGCGCTGGTGTCCAGGTCCGCTACGGCTCCAAAATCAGGCCGGCGTTCTCGGCAAGAATCGCCTTCTCCTGCGACTCGTCCAGGCCCGCTTCTTTCACCTTGAGCAGTGCCGCTTCGAAGTAAAAGAAGGGATAGTGGGACCCAAAGAGTAAGCGATCGCTGGGGATCTCCTTCAGCAGCTTGGGGATCGCGCCCACCCCTTCCAGCATTGCGAAGTCGAAGTACGTTTCGCCGGCGTAGCTGAGCCTTCCCAAAAGCTTGCCGGAGGGCTCCCGCTTGCGGTTCTGGATCATGAGGCGCAGTCCGGGGGTGGCAAAGATGAGCCGCAGAAGCGGCGCGGTATTGACTTCCTCGACTCGCGCCAGGGGGTGTTGTGTGCGGCTGTCCTCCATGTTGAGAACGACTTGGACGACCATGGTGCGCTCGGTCGCAAGAAGCAGCAGCTCGGCGAAACGCGGGTCTCTGAGGGTGTATCCGTGGTAGCTCGGATGCAGGCGGATGCCGGGCATCTTATGCTCTTCGCGACAGCGCCGAATTTCCTCACGCCAGTCGGGCAAAGTGGGATTGACGGTCCCAAAGGGAATGAGCAATCCGTTTCCGGCATCGTGGCAGGCCGCGGCGAGGCGCTCGTTGACGCCCGCAACGTCTTCATGCAAGACGCCTTCGAAACTGCCCGCCCAGGCCTGCGTCACGTCGTGCGATCGCAGCTTCGCGATCAGATCCGGCAGTTCATCGCCGGGCAAGCGCCGGAAGGGCCAGTGACCGAGATAGATATTCGTATCGATGGTCATGCCGACATCCCCTTTCGCTTCAGGATGGGGCCAAGCATGCGTTTGAGGTTTTCACGAAAGATCAGCTTCTTGTCCGCCTCGGGGATGTTCGCGCCATGAACCTTAGCGAGTTGCGAGGCAAAGCTCCGCCCCCCGGCGTCACTGCCGTAGATGATGCGCTCCGGGCCCAGTTCGCGGACGGCCATTTCGACGAATCCGTTTGTCGGGTCGGAGCCCGCGATCCCGATGGAGACATTTTTGTTCGCGCGGATCGCCCGAATGCCCTGTTCCCAGTCGCCTCCCGTATGCCCGCAGATGATCGGCGTGTCGGGGTGCCGTGCGGCCAGTTCGGAGAGTTCCATCGACGTACACTCCCCGGGATAGTTGCCACCCACCTTGATCCAGGTGTGCTGAAAGATGACGGCGTTCATCGCAGCGGCCCGCTCGATGATGGGATCGAGCTCCGCAGTATTGCAACGGCGCGCGACCCAGAGCTTGACGCCCACCATCGGACCGTCGCGGACGCAGCGGTCGAACTCCTTCAGACTGAAGTCGAGATGGTTCGGATTCAAATAGACGAAACCGAAAGCGCGATGATGCCAGTGCTGTAGAGCTTCGAGCACTTGATCGTTGATGGCCGTTAGCTGCTCGGGCGTCGGGTCTTGCGGGTGCGGTGGAAAACCGAGATAGAGCATGAAGCGCTCGATCCCCATGCGGTCGGCGAACTTGACCGCATCGGCCATTTTTTCGTGCGGCGTTCGCCCTTCGAAGTTCGAGAAGTGTACGTGTAGATCCCAGATCATACTCGGTCTATCCAAGTGAAGAGGCGAGACACGCCGCAGTCATCCGCACAACCCGTTGCGGCGGTAAGCCGTGAATCAAGTGTCACACAATCTCAATCGTAAAGTAGCGGCCCACGTGATCGGACAGGGCGCAAAGTTCACGTGCTTTATCCGATGAGTACCCAAGAGGAGCACCTCTGAACATGCCCCATATGCGCGAATCGAAGCTTGTCAGCGGTCTTGTCGACTGGCTGACGGGCGGCCTTTCGACGAGACTGGACTTCGTCGAGCACGACCTTGACGCCCTTCAGAAGAAGACGACGCGCATATCACACAATCAAGAGGGCATGGCCAAAGTCGTCATAGCCCACCACAAAGAGCTGACGCAGCATGGCGCACAACTCCAAGCGCAGACGAACCAAATGATCGCGCTCCGCAAGATGCATGGATTGCTGTCGGAGAAGCTCGGCCAACCCTTCGACGACAAGGCGTGCGAAAGCTGCGGAGGCCCACTTGTCTTCGAGCGTGTCGCAGCGGAGAACGCCTACAGTCTGCAATGCCCCCGAGGCTGCAGCGGCCGCCTGCTGCTGGCAGAGACGATGCTGCTCAACTCGGTGCAGCACTTGCTGCCCGGCACGGATTAGCGCGGCCCCCGGCCCGGCCCGATATACTTGAGGTGAGTTCGATGACCGACGTGGTTCAGTCGCGTTTGGACGACGTGCGCAGCCTTTGCGCCAAGCACCACGTGCGTCGACTCGATCTTTTCGGCTCGGCCACCGGACAGAACTTCGACGACGAAAGCGATCTGGATTTCGCTGTCGAATTCGCTCCTCCACCCCATGTTCGGTTAGCCGATGCCTATTTCGGTCTCCTCGAAGATCTTCGATCCGTCTTTGGTCGGCAAGTGGACTTGGTGATGGAGTCAGCGATTCGCAACCGCTACTTTCGCGAGGAGCTGAACGCGACGAAGGTCTCGCTCTATGGATCAGCGGGTTAGAAAGCTCGACTGACCCCAGTGGAAAACCAACTCGTCGCTAATGTTGTGACGGCCCCGAGCGGCCCAGCACGGAATAGACATCGACCACTTGATCGCCTTGGCAGACGAACATGCGATCAAAGCAGTTCACGCTCATATCGAGATTCGACAGCACGATCTCGAACTGGTCACCCAGCTTCGGTTCCGGGTCGGCGTCGTCCCACTCAATCCGTCCGTACTCGGCACCCGCCCGCTGCACCCGCAGGTCGGGACGGCCCTTGACCATGTCGGTCGGCTGGGTCATCGACTTGTTGCCGGCATCGACAGCAACCTTCTTCGGATAGTGCTTGCTGATCACCGTCGTCAGAACGGTCAGCGCGATTCCGAAATCGTTATAGCTCTCGCTCCCGTCCTTGCTGCCGATGCGGTAATAGTTCGAATCCATACAGGCATAAGAACCTGCCTGCAACTCGGTGAGGCCATCTTTGCGCTCGCTGTCGATGTTATAGCTGCCGGTGCTGCCACCGGTCACGATGTCGACCGGAATGCCTGCCTTGCGGCAGAGTTTGACCGACTCCATGAGTCTGCCGACCTGATCGTTTGAGACTTCGCTGCGATGCTTCCAACCCTTGGCATGTGAAGCGGCGCCCGAGTAGCCCATCAGCCCACGCAGCTTGAGGTGCTTGGCTTTCATCACTCGCTGACTGAGTTCGAGGCCTTCCTGGCCCGGCATTACGCCCTGGCGTCCGATTCCGATGTCGTTGTCGACGACCACGTTGAATGTCACCTTCTCGGCGGCGGCGAATTCTTCGAGCTGATCCACGATCATCGGATCTTCGACGACGAACATGAACGTCGGGTCCCTCTTCGTCAGCGCCAGGATGCGGCTGAACTTGTTCGGCCCTACGGGCTGACAGGTCCACAGAATGCCTGGCGCGCCGGCGTCCATCATGACCTCGCACTCGGAGATTGTCGCGCAGCACAGACCATGCGCTCCGGACTTGATCTGAAGCATGCCGATCTCAGGGCTGCGATGCACCTTGACGTGCGACCGCAGGCCGATGCCGGTCTTCTTACAATGGTCGGCCAACGTCTTGAGATTCTTGTCAAACACATCCTTGTCGAGGACGAGGTTCGGCGTCGGCAGATCGTGCTTCGTGAGCCCTGAGAAGTTGTGGCGTTTGATCTTCCACTCCAACTCCGCATGGGAGTAGGAGCGTCTGCCCGTCGCCGCCATGATCGGCGCGACTGATGTTGACCCTGCGAGGGCGCTACCCGCGGCAGCGGCTGAGAGAAACGATCTGCGAGATATCATTGTGAGCCTCCGTGAGATTGATGGCTTGATTGTAGTCGATCCAGGGCCGTGCGCAAAGTATCAGTCTTGTCTCATGCAAGATGAGCCTGAAGGAGGAGTTAGTTTCTCACACAAGATGAGCCTGAAGGGTGGGGGAGTGAGCATGCTGGGGATTGACCATCCACATGCAAGACGGCAAGACGCTGAGCCTGGAGCAGATACGGCAGTTTCTGGAGGCCAGCGATGAAATACGATTCAAGGGCAAAGGGCGTGCCGAGATCTACGCCTGGGTGGCGCAAACGCTGTGCCGGCAGCGCTACAGCGGGCAAGACCGAGCCGCCAAAGGACTGCTGCGGCAATATCTGGCCAAGATGACGGGACTGAGCCGGGCGCAGGTCACCCGACTGATCCGCCAATATCGGCAGAGGGGTGAGCTGGTACCTGCCCGCTATCGGCGGCATCGCTTTGCCGGCAAGTACACGGCGGCCGATATCGAGCGGCTGGCGGCCGTCGATGAAGCACACGAAACCCTCAGCGGCCCGGCCACGCGCAAGATCCTGCAGCGGGAATATCACAAGTACCAGCAGAGTGAATATGAGCGGTTGGCGGAGATCTCGGTGGCCCACATCTATCGACTGCGGCGGCACAGGGTGTACCGCCAGCGGCGGCTGCATTTCACCAAGACTCGGCCCAGCGCGGTGTCGATCGGCGAGCGGCGGCGGCCCAACCCGCGGGGCCAACCCGGCTACCTGCGAGTGGATACGGTACATCAAGGAGATCGCGACGGCGTGAAGGGCGTCTATCACATCAACGCGGTGGATGAAGTGACCCAGTGGCAAGTGGTCGGCGCCACGGCGGCCATTAGCGAAGCCTGGCTGGAGCCGTTGCTCAAGGCCATGCTGGAGCAGTTCCCCTTTCGCCTGCGCGGCTTCCATTCCGACAACGGCAGCGAGTTCCTCAACGGCACGGTGGAAAAATTACTGAACAAGCTGCTGATCGAACAGACCAAGTCGCGGCCGAGGCACACCAACGACAACGGCTTGGTGGAATCGAAAAACGGCGCCGTGATCCGCAAGCACATGGGGCATACGCACATCGCGGCGCCGCACGCGGCGCGCATCCAGCGCTTCTATCAACAGCACTTCAATCCCTATTTGAACTTCCACCGGCCCTGCGGACAACCCGAACTGCTGACCGACGCCAAAGGCAAGCAGAAGCGCGTGTATCGCCACTATCAGACCCCTTGGGAAACCTTCCAGAAGTTGCCGCGGGCCGCCGACTATCTCAAGCCCGGGCAGGCGATCAAGGCCCTCGACCGTATTGCTCAGGCCGAAAGCGACACTGCGGCGGCGCGGCGGATGCAACAAGCCAAGAGCAAGCTGTTTGCGAGTTTCGCATCCGCGAACCTGCCGCGCCGCGCGACGGGAGAAGGGCTGCGGAAATGACGGGCGATGGGAAACGAGGAAAACCAAAAACCGGTTTCCCTCGTTTCCCAACGCCCTTGGAAATCGCTCCGCGATTCCCACATTCCCACAGCCCCGACGACGATTCTCTCCCCTTCTTAACCAATCCCAGAAAGGAGCCCAGCGACTCAGTGCTCCCCTGCTTCTCCAGGCTCATCCTTCGATGAGAAAATGCTGTATCTTTTGCGAAACCCTAGGCCAGCACTTTCTTGACGACGTTCCCGCCCACATCCGTTAACCGGAAATCACGTCCCTGGCGCCGGTAGGTAAGCCGTGTATGGTCCATTCCAAGCAAGTGAAGAATGGTCGCCTGCAGATCGTGGACATGAACCGGGTCTTGGGTGATGTGATAGCCGAAATCATCGGTCGCGCCAACAACTTGCCCGGTGTGGACGCCCGCGCCCGCCAGCCACATCGAATACGCATAGGAGTGGTGGTCGCGGCCTTCCTTGCCGGGCGTGTTCCCGCGGCGGACTTCGTTCATTGGCGTGCGGCCGAACTCTCCACCCCAGACGACAAGCGTTTCGTCGAGCAGCCCCCGCTGCTTCAGGTCTTGCAGCAAGAATGCCGCCGGTTGATCGGTCATGTCGCAGTTCTGTTTGAGGTTCTTGTTGAGGTCGCTGTGGTCGTCCCATGTGGAGTGATAGAGCTGCACGAATCGGACGCCGCGCTCGACCATCCGTCGCGCCAGCAAACAGTTCGCGCCAAATGGCCGCGTCGTTTCACTGTTGAGGCCGTAGGCCTCCAGCGTCTTCGGCGACTCGCCGGTGAAATCCGTAAGGCCGGGAACGGCGGTCTGCATCCGGAAGGCCATCTCATACGCGGCGATGCGCGACTCAACTTCGTCATCTCCGTTTCGCCGCCCACTCATCCGGTTCAGATCGCGAATCACATCCAGGCGCTCGCGCTGCGCTTCAGCATCGACACCGGGCGGGTTCGCAAGATGGAGCACCGGGTCACCCTGGCTGCGAAACGTGACACCGCGATAGGTGGAAGGCAGGAAGCCGTTCGACCAGTTGGACGCGCCACCCTCAATACCTTTGCCCGACGAAGACGTCATCACGATGTACGCCGGCAGGTCCCGTGACTCGCTGCCCAGGCCGTAAGCGACCCACGAGCCCATCGACGGGTGTCCCAGCCGCGGCACGCCGCAGTTCATCATCAACTGCGCGGGATGGTGATTCGCCACGTCGGTATGCATCGAACGGATGAGGCAATAGTCATCGGCCCGCTGCGCCAGGTAAGGCAGGTAATCAGAGACCTCGGTTCCGCTCCGGCCGTAGCGGCTGAACGTACGCGGGCTGGCCATGACGTTCGCGGTGCTCTTGATGAGGATGTCGTTCAGCCCTTCGAGCAGTGATTCCGGAACAGGCTCCCCATGGCGCCGTTTCAATTCCGGCTTTGGATCGTAGAGGTCCAGTTGGCTCGGTGCGCCGGCCATGAAGAGATAAATGACATTCTTGGCCTTCGGGGCGAAGTGCGGCTCGCGAGCTGTATTCGGGTCAGGCGCGGTTGCGGCGAACCCGTCGTTCACGAGCAAGTGCGACAGCGCGGTCATGCCGATGCCGTTGGCACAGCGCTCGAGAAAGCGCCGGCGCGACCCCGTTTCCAAGATGTTCCCTAAGTCCAATGCCATCTCTTGCCGTCCGTTACGATTTCTACCACGACTCCATCACTGCCGCGTTATGAACTCATCCAAATTGAGTAGAACGCTGCTGACCGCCGCCCAAGCCGCCGTTTCGGCAGGGGTCGTCTGGTGCAGCGTTGCCGGCATCAACCGCTCGGCTTCCTCTGGCCGGCGATCGAACCGCTTGACCTGATCGCGATAGTACCGCAACAGGCGCTCGCTTTCATCGGGGCGGGGCCCGCGCGCGAGGCAAAGGCGAAATCCGTGTGTGATGCGATCGGCCCCGGCCGGTCCGCCCTCAACAACCATCCGCCTCGCGAGCGCGCGAGCGGCCTCCGAAATCACGGGGTCGTTCAGCAGCGTCAGCGCCTGCAGCGGAGTATTCGACCGCTCACGCCGCGAACAGACCTGATTCGGGTCCGGCAGATCGAACGTCACCGACTGCGCATACGGCGACGTACGTTGTATCCAAGTGTAAAGGCCTCGACGGTAACGGTCGCCACCGGTACTTTCGGGCCACGGCGTGTCGTATCCATAGGAAGCCGCCGCCTTCGGTTGCGGCGGACGGACGCTGGGGCCCCCGACTGTTTTGTCGAGCAGACCCGAAACCGCGAGTGCCGCGTCCCTGACTTGTTCGGCGTGCAGCCGCAGGCGCGCCTGGCGGGCCAGCAAGTGGTTTTCCGGATCACTGTTCGCCAGTTCCACACGGGCGTTGGAAGCCTGGCGATAGGTGGCCGACATCACGATCAGCTTGTGCATTCGCTTCATGCTCCAGCCACGCGCGATGAACTCCGTGGCAAGCCAATCGAGCAATCGCGGATGCGACGGCTTCTCGCCCTGCGTGCCGAAATCGCCCGACGTCGCAACGAGTCCCTGCCCCAAAAACTCCTGCCACATGCGGTTCACGGCGACTCGCGCGGTCAGCGGGTTCTCCGGCGAGACAAGCCAGCGGGCCAGCTCAAGGCGGTTCTTGACGCTCGTTGAGGGCAGCGGCGGGAGGACCGCGGGTATTCGTGGTGCCACATCAATGCCACGCCCACGAAAATCGCCGCGAATATGGACGTACGCAGTGCGCCCTTCTGAACTTTCGGCGAAGACCGGAGCACGCGAAAGGCTAGGATACTCGTCCTTTAGCTTCTCGATCTTCTCGCTGAGCTCCTTGATCTTGAGTTCCTCAAAGCGCTCCGGCGCCAGTTTCGATCCCCGCTTGAGGAAATAGTCGAAGAGCCGCTCTCGCTGATCCTTGGTTCGCTGGGCTGGATCAAGCTTGACAATCCGCTGCCCTTCGAGTTGCCCTTCACCCCGGTTGCCGCCCCAGATGAGCCCGAGCACTTCCCAGGCTCGGTCCCAAACATGCTCCTGACCAGGATTTCGGTCGGCTTCGAGGATCTGCTGTTCCCACTCGGCCTGCAGCGTTGCCAGTTCCTCTCTCACCGGCGCCAGAAGCTCCCTCCTGAGGGCTTCGTACTCGGCGCGTGACGCGAGGTAGGGGCCCATCTCGCCGGGAAGCGGAGCATTGACGTTTACCTCGTCCGCTGTATTGAAGAAGGCGTAGAGCTGGTAGAACTCTTTCTGGGTGACCGGATCGTATTTGTGGTCATGGCAGCGGGCGCAACCGACGGTCAGCCCCAGCCAAACCACGCCGGTGGCAGCGGCGCGGTCGACGATCTGCTCGACGCGGAACTCTTCCAGGTCCGCGCCGCCCTCGCGGTTGCTCACCGTGTTGCGATGGAACCCAGTTGCAACACGCTGTTCGATGTCCGCGCCGGGCAGCAGGTCGCCGGCCAGTTGTTCGATCGTGAATTGATCGAAAGGCATGTCCTGATTGAGTGCGCTGATGACCCAATGACGCCAGCGCCAAGCCCAGGGACGAAGCTGATCCGTCTCATAGCCGTCGCTGTCGGCGTAGCGGGCTAGATCGAGCCAATGGCGCGCCCACTTCTCGCCGTAGTGGCGTGACTTGAGAAGCCGATCGACTTGGCGTTCATAGGCGTCGGGTCGCTCGTCCGCGAGAAAAGCATCTATCTCTTCGGGCGTGGGAGGCAGGCCAGTCAAGTCCAGGCTGAGGCGCCGCAGCAGTGTTTCGCGATCGGCTTCCCGCGACGGCGTGATCTCTTCCTTTTCGAGTCGGGCGAGGATGAAGCGATCAATAGGATTCTTGACCCATTCCTCGTTGCTCACGGCGGGTAAAGCAGGCTTTCGAGGTGGGATGA
Organism: Bryobacterales bacterium; assembly: GCA_965206655.1. GTDB lineage: Bacteria > Acidobacteriota > Terriglobia > Bryobacterales > UBA6623 > JAPPLB01. The sequence goes on from CBDBKC010000037.1 coordinate 756,409, forward strand.
AAGCCCAGTGTTTTTTCTTGGCTTGCTCGGAAGCGCCGGACGACCGGGTCCCGATCTCGCCGTCCCACTCCGCACCTTGATCGATCCAGGCACGTAGGAAACTGATATCGAGGCCCGTCAGCGGTTCTCCGCCCATTGGCATCACACGGTTCGGTTCGAACCCCGCAACCAGGTGGATCAGCCGGCTCTTCGCGCTTTCACCGGGCTGGATGACCGGCCCGGATGAGCCGCCCCGCAACGCATCGACGCGGTTGTCGAGACGTAAACCAGCGCTCTGAGTATTGGGTCCGTGGCAGCCGACGCAGCGGGCCAAAATCGGTGCGATGTCTGACTGAAACTCAATGATCTTCTTGACGGGCGCCGGCAAAGAGGGCGGCTGCTGCGCGATACCGCGTAAGGGAACCAGTGCAAGGGCGACAAGCAGCGCCGCTTTGGGTCCCCTTCGTCGTTTGGCTCGAAACGTCAAGTTAGGCTCGAATCCCTGCCATCTACGGGCTTCCTCTATGCGCCATAGTAGCCAACCGGCTCGAAATTCACCAGGGCCCAGATCCGTACGTAGGATGGAACCTTCTAAGGAAATGTGGTTGCGTAGGGCGCAGACTGGCTGTTGGAACCTCGGTTGCGGACGAAGGTGCTTTCACCCAGTGGGGTGTTGAGGTGTTGAACGTCTTGGCACATGGGTAACACATTAGCCCAGGCACATAGGTAACACTTTTGGGGGCCAGTAAGTGTGCGGCCTGCGGTAACCTCTCGTTGAATCAGGGGACTGGCCCAGACCCGTCGAGGAAGGATCATCGCCTTGCTATCCAGAGGAAATCAAAGGGGTTCGTCACAGATTCTGTCAGGGCCTTGCGACAGCGAGCCGATAGGGGAGCCTTGACAAGTTCGGGGACGAACCCCAAGCCTTGAATAGCAAGGCGATGGGTCATGTGTTACCTATGTGCTCGGGTAAATCTGTTACCCATGTGCCTGCGACGTACCTGTTGGTGCCCGCCCGTTCCAGGGCGGGCACGTATAGGCTCCATCGAAACCCACGTCTGAAGACGTGGGCTATTTTCTACGGCCCCGCTGGGGCCGCGCGGCATACCGTGCCCCTGGATTCGTGTGTGTGTGTCAGGTTGAGGCAACGTCTCGCGGAAACCTGGGTTGTCGGGCGGACGTGCTTATGGACGGACTACGGCCAGGGGAACGGCGTTCGTACTGTTCGCTAGACTGGACTTAATTATGGCTGTATCAGACCTGGATGTCGCCATCATCGGTGGCGGTCCCGCCGGATCGGCGATGGGTTGTTACCTTGCGAAAGCCGGCGTGCGCTGTGCGATTTTCGAGGCGGACGTGTTCCCTCGCCCGCACGAGGGCGAATCGTTTGTTCCATCGTCAACGCGCGTCTTCAAGGATCTCGATTTCCTACCGGTGATGGAAGAAGCCGGGTTCCCGCACAAGTTCGGCGCTGTTTGGACGGCCACGGGCAACCCGAACCTCTACGACCACGATTGGGAAGGGCTCGAGCCTGACTGCCACGCCGATATCCAGTTCAAGGAGCGCGATCAGCCGGGAGTCGATCAGAACTACACTTACCATGTCGATCGCGGCAAGTTCGATCACTTGCTTCTACAGCACGCTGAGAAGCTGGGCGCGACGGTGCATCAAGGCACGCGTGTCAAATCCGCGGATTTCGATGACGCCGGCGTGGTTCTGCGATACGAGAAGGGCGGGAACGAAGAGTCAGTTCGCGCGGGCATGGTGGTCGACGCCAGCGGACGCAACACTTTCCTCGGCAACCAGCTCAAGCTGAAAACAGCCGATCCGGTGTTCAACCAGTTCGCGCTGCACGCCTGGTTCGAAGGGCTCGACCGGGCTGCGGCGTCGAAGTCCGACGACTACAGCAACTTCATCTACATTCACTTCCTCCCGATCTCAAACAGTTGGGTCTGGCAGATTCCTATCAATGACGACGTCACAAGCGTTGGCGTCGTGACCCAAAAAAAGCACTTCCAGGCGGCTGCCAAGACCGAGGACGGCTACGACAAGTTTTTCTGGGAGTGCGTTGCCAGCCGCCCGGAACTTGACAATGCACTCAAGCAGGCCAAGCAGCTCAAACCGCTCAAGGCCGAGGGCGACTACAGCTATGCGATGAGCCGAATCTGTGATGACCGCTGGGTCATGATCGGCGACGCGGCGAGGTTTGTCGACCCGATATTCTCGACAGGCGTAAGCATCGCCCTCAACAGCGCACGCCTCGCCAGCGACGACATCCTGCGGGCCGTCGAGGCGAACGATTTCGGCAAGGAGCGCTTTGCCGGCTATGAGGAGACGATCCGGCGTGGCACGCGCAATTGGTACGACTTCATCTCGGTCTACTACCGGCTGAACGTCCTCTTCACAGCTTTCATCAATGACGAACGCTACCGGCTGGATGTTTTGAAGCTGCTGCAGGGTGATGTCTATGACGACGCCGAACCGGCGGTTCTCAAGAAGATGCGCGAGGTTGTCACTCAGGTGGAAACGAACAAAGCGCATCCGTGGCACAAGCTGTTGGGGGATTTGACGGCTGAGACGGTGCGCCCGGAGTTCTAGCCCGATCCGCCCGAAGCCCCCGTAACGTGGACCTCGGTCTTGAGGTCCGCGGCCTTTACTCGATCGGTCTCAAACAGCCGTATACTTAGGGCGCGTCTGTCCGAAGACACGCGTGAGTGTCGTTTCCTAGGAGCAATCATGAAAACCAACCGCCGACGCTTTCTCACCTCCGCCGCGGCCCTCGCCGCAGCGCCTTCCGCCGAAGCCGCCGACATCGGCCCCAAAATCGCCAACGGCCAAGTCGATTGGGCCGCCGTTCGCAACGACTTCCCATGGATTCAAAACTCACTCTGGCTCAGCGCATCCGACTATCATCCGCTCAGCATCTACTCGCAACGCGCTGAAGAGACCTACTACAAGTGGCGGATCGGCGGTCCAAAAGGCGGCGGCTCGCGCTACACGGGCGAAATGCAGCGCGAGACGAAGGAGATGTTCGGCAGCCTCATCAACGCCAAGCCCAGCGAGATCGCCTTCACGCACAACACCACCGAGGGCGAGAACATCGTCACCGCCGGCATGGACCTCGTCCACAAGAAGGGTAACGTCGTCCTCGACGACCTGCACTACCAAGCGTCAAAGTTCCTCTATCACATGCTTGAACGCGAGGGCGGCATCGAACTGCGTGTCGTCCGCAGCCGCAAAGACGATTTCTGGCGCACCGACTCGCGAGACATGATCGCGGCGATAGATGACAACACGCTGCTCGTGTCCATGGCCCTGGTCTCGAATATCAACGGCTTCTTGCACGACGCCAAGGCTACCAGCGACGCCGCTCACGCCCACGGCGCCTATGTGTACGCGGACATCATTCAAGGCGCCGGCGCGATCCCCATCGATGTAAAGGCGCTGGGGATCGATTTCGCATGCGCCGGGACGTACAAGTGGCTGCAAGGCGACATGGGCTTCGGCTTTCTTTATGTGAAGGAAGACTTGCAAGGGACGGTCGTCAAACAGACTCGCTACGGCACACGGCAGTTCTCGAACCCCAACCGCGCGCAGGCCGACTCGAAGTTCGATCTACGGCCGGGTGCGGTGATCTATGAATCGAGCAGCACGCTCCCCTGGGCGCAAGGCATGATCGCGCACGCCGCGCTCAAATACATCACGACGCTGGGCATCCCGACGATCCGGAAGAAAGTGAAACCGATGACGGATCGCCTGCTCAAGGAGATGCCGGCGCTGGGCTACCCGGCGATCACGCCGCCCGGCAACCCCACGCCCATCGTCAGCTTCCTCACGCCCGATCAGGACACGGTTCGCGCCAAGCTCGATAAGGCGTTCGGGTACTTTGTGATCGCTTTGAAGCGCTGGGAGTTCACCGACCCCTCCGGCGAGGCCCGTGTTATCAAAGGTGTGCGCATCGGCCCGTCGATTTACAACAACGATGACGATCTGGATCGGCTGTTGAATGCGCTGGCGTGAACGGCTAGTCGGAATTCCTGATCACCGTTTCGTGGTCAAGCGGGTGCATCCAACTTAGGCCCGGAAAACGAGCGAAGTTTCGGTCCGTCGTAATCCAAGTACAGCCAGCCTCAATTGCCAAACTTGCGTGCCAAGCGTCCGTGACGAGATTTGCCTTTGCCCCTGTGGTCAGACACAGCTTCTCGAACAGGGACCAGTGACGTCCTCCGGGTTGAATAATCCGGCAGAGCGGATGCTCGCGAATACTTCTCGCAAAATCGAAGGCCGCCTTTGGGGTCGACGGTCTACGGAAGATCTTCGGGTGAGTAGCAACACGGACGACCGAAGACAGAACTTGCTCACTGACTCCGAACGCGGAATGCCCGTTGAGGATGGGCTCAAGCCAGCCTCGATACTCGCCGTGCCGCTCCGCATCCTTCCGAAAAGCGTAGACGAGGACATTCACGTCCGGCAGAATCACGCGAGACCATCCATGATGTCTTGCAGGTCGGCGGAGTTGTCCAGGTCCACTCCAGGTTGCAGTCCGCCTTGTCCCGATGTCGGGACTGTGTACTTACGCTGAACAGGTACTTTGGACCGCCCTGAGTAGGTGTCCAGAATGGCCACACTGATAATCTGGCCCAGCGTCTGGCCGCTTTCCGTTGCCTTTTGCCTGCAAAGCTCAAGAGCTCGTTCTTCGATGTTGACCGTAGTTCGCACGCCCTAATTGTATCTTGAAACATTGCGATGTCAATAGATGATGCTTTGATGCTGCATCTGCGAGCTTCTCGTTTTGCTCGCCCTCGGGCGGCGGCTCACACCATGCGAATCACCTCAGCATTCTTCATCCTCCTCGTCCTCCTCATCTCGTGCAGGCCAACTCGGTGCAAATCGATGACCTGTTCTACGCTGAGTCAATCCTCTCCGAGTGAGTAGTCGAGCGGCCGAATTTACTACGATAGGCAGATGCTCCGAACGATCACTTGTGTGTGGATTCTTATCGCCTCCGCAGCCGCCGTCTGCCTCGCCCAACAACCCTCCGCCAAGGAGATGCCCCAAGAGATGGTCTGGGTCAACCGCCAAGGCGACGTGCTCGGGCGGGTCGGCGCGGTTCAGAATTCCATCTTCTTTCCCGAACTCTCGCCGGACGAGAAGTACATCGCCGTCTCGTCCCGCAACGGTGAAGTGAATGACCGCGACGTCTACATCCATGAAATCGCCACGGGCGAGAAGCGCAGAATCACGAAGGTGCGCGGCAACGATAACTTCCCGTTATGGACACCCGACGGGCGAGCGATCGTCTTCACGAGCAGCCGCATTCCCAAGTACGATTTGTTTCGCGTCAACCTGCACCCGCGCGAAGAGCCGGTACGCATCCTGGCGGGCGAGGGAACGTCCGAATACCCGCGGGACGTGTCGCCAGATGGCAAGACGGTGGTCTATACACGCAGGGACGACGACGGCCGTACGCTCTGGAAGCTCAACACCAACGGCGACCAGATCATGAACACGCCGTTCATTCCCCAGAAGGCGGGTGTGTGGGTTGACGGCGGCAAGTTCTCCCCTGATGGCGCCTATTTCGCCTATTCGTCGAACGAGGACGGGCCGTGGGAGGTCTACGTCTGCGACAGCTCGGACCCAGCCAAGAAGTGGAAGGTGTCACGCGAGCTTGCCAGCGGCTGGGCCGGCGGCGGCGGGCAACCCCGCTGGCGCAGCGACGGCAAAGAACTCTTCTACATCATGAACCAGGACACGATCGTCTCGGTCCCAATGGAGATCGAAGGTGAGTTTAGTCACGGCGATGCCAAAAAGCTATTCACCTTTTCCAGCACCCGGGGCAACTTCCAGGACGAAGCGCCCTGGCTTCACAAGTACGACGTGACCGATGACGGCCAAAGGTTCGTGTTCGTCCGCCGCGTGGACCGGAACTAGCCGGCCCTCCAGACCCTTGCAACAGTTGACGAGCAGACCTTTTTGCGTTACCTCGTCCGCTACAATCGGGCCATGGCGAAAACGAACGGACTCATTCAGGCCGACTCGACGGTCCTGGTTGTCGTCGACCTACAAGAGAAACTGGCGCCCGTTATCGAGGGCATTGAGTCGGTCCTCTCCAATACGAAGAAGCTGCTTCAGCTCGCCAAGATTCTGCCGCTCAAGACTCTGGCAACGACGCAGTACAGCAAGGGGTTGGGAGGTACCGTATCAGAGGTCGCCGAGCTGATTGAGGCGGAGCCAACCGACAAGATCTGTTTCGGCAGCCTGAGGGACGATGTTTTCGATGAACAACTTGCCGCGGCCTTGCCCTCGGGCGGCACGGTTCTGCTTTGCGGCATTGAGGCTCACATCTGTGTCAACCAGACCGCGCTAGGCGCGCTCGCCAAGGGCTACGGCGTCCATGTCGCGGCCGACGCGGTCGGGTCACGCTCGGCAAAGAACGCACAGATTGGACTGCAACGCATGCGGGACGCGGGCGCCGTGATCTCGTCGACCGAGATGGCGATCTATGAACTGCTTGGCGACAGCCGGCGGCCGGAGTTTAAGCAGATGCTGCCCTACCTAAAGTAGTCCGCGGGAATCGGACATCTTAGAGATTCTTTAGAAAATAGTTAAACTCCCGCTCATGCCCGATCGTCGTCTCAGGACCGTGGCCGGGGATGACGATCGTGTCGTCGGCGAGCGTTAGCAGTTTGTCACGAATGGAAACGAGGATCAGATGAGAATCCCCGCCCGGCATGTCGGTGCGGCCGATGCTGTCGCGAAACAGGGTGTCGCCGGCGAGCAGCTTGTCCTCGCTGGGTAGATGCAGGCTGATGCTGCCGCGCGTATGGCCGGGCGTGTGCAGCACGATCAGCTTCGTATCGGCGAGCTGAAGGGTGTCAGCGTCGCGCACCATTACGTCGATCTCCGGCTTCTCGGGCGCCTTCATGTTGAGCAGACCGGCCTGGATTCCGAGATAGTCGCGCATCCGCATATCATCCTCGTTCATGTAGACGGGGGCGCCGGTGCGGCGGCGCAACTCGGCGGCGGCCCCGACGTGATCGACGTGCGAGTGCGTAATGATGATGCCCTCTACCTTGAGTTTGTGGCGATCGAGGATCTCCTGAATCTTCTCCAGTTCATCGCCGGGGTCGACGACCAGCGCCGTGCGCGTTTCTTCATCTCCCAGGATCGAACAATTGCATTGCAACGGCCCCACCGGCAGTATCTCGTGAATCATTGCCGGTATAATAACAACTCCTTTCCGGCCAACCCGGGCCGCTACCCTACCCTGTACTCGGGGGAAACCAAGGGGACTCGCGGGAAACCAAGGTTCCACGATGATCGACATCATTGCTCTACTTTCGCGCTGGGCCCACATATTCGCCGCCGCTGTCGTGGTCGGAGGCTTCGCCTATGCCCGCTTTGTGTTCTATCCCGCCATGAGCACGCTGGATGAGGACTCGCAGGCGAAACTGCGGGGAGAAATCGCGGCCAACCTGCGTCCCTGGGCGCTGACATCGATTGTGCTGCTGGTGCTCTCGGGCAGCTACAACTTTTACCGCGTGGTGTCGTCGGGAGTCGATACGGCGTACCACATGGTCTTCGGGCTGAAGTTCTTGTTGGCGCTGCATGTCTTCGGCATGCTTTTCGTTTTGTCCACACCTCCGAGCGGCGACCCGGAGCGCGACGCTAAGCGGCCACGCTTGGTGATGGGTGCGTTCATTTCGGGATTAGTCATACTGGCACTGGCCGCTTACCTTCGAACCCTACACACCTAGCGATGTCAGGTTACGAGGCACTGCACCGCGGCGCCGCTTGGCTGGACCTTTCCGATCGAGCCAAGATCAGGGTGACCGGCGATGACCGTTTGCGTTTCCTCCACGCACTGGCCAGCAATGCGGTCGAAGACTTGGAGCCGGGCCAAGGCGAACGTGCGTTCTTCCTGGACGTGCATGGCCACATCCTGGTTGACGCCCGGATTTGGGTCTTCGACGACCACGTTTTGGTGGACACGGAACCGGAGACGCGTCAGGTTTTACTCGACCATCTTGAAAAGTACATCATCATGGACGACGTCTCGCTGGAGGACGTGACGGACACACTGGCGATGCTTGCGGTTGAAGGTCCGGAAGCAAGGCGGGTCGTTGAAGAAGTCTGGGGCCGAGTTCCCGATCAGCCAGAGCATCACACTGCGTATCACGGCGTCACGGTGATCGCTACGTCCGTGATCGGAGGGCCGGGGTGCCGGCTCCTTGCCGGAGCGGCCGACAAACCGGACGTGATCCATCGATTGGAGACATTGGGTGTCGTACCCGCTTCTCGGGAAGAGGCAACCGTTGTACGTGTCGAGAATGCCATTCCCAGGCACACGGAAGATTTTTTCGCCAAGACCCTGCCGCAGGAATCCGGACGTATGAATCACGTTTCTTTCACCAAGGGATGCTACTTGGGTCAGGAGATTGTGGAACGGATTCGAGCCCGCGGAGAGGTCCGGCGCGAGCTCGTGCCTGTCGAGATTGAGGCATCCGAGCCGCCGGCTCCCGGATCACTACTGCTGCGGGAAAACCGAGAGGTAGGCGCTCTGACGAGTCCGGTATTGTCGCCGCGCCGCGGGCGTTGTCTGGGCTTCTCGATCGTGCGTCGCGAGGCGCTCCAGCCTGGATGTCGTCTTCGGATCGGGCCGCATGAGGCCCGCGTTGTCCCTCGCACTGCGCGATGACTTGAGCCGGGACATCCGGTCTTGGGACGATCATCGGCCGGGACAGGAATGCGGTTTCGGGTTGTTGTATGGCAAACTATGCAGTACGGTGAACTTCGTGCTTGTGCAGTCCGTCGCCCCCGCTTGGAAAGCGCCGAAGATATACCATTCGGACTTGTGATAAGGTCGTCTTTCGCCGCAAGTCGGAAACAGAGCGCCACGCAACGAGCTCGCCGCAATGATTGACTGCTACGGCATGTCCGATGTCGGACTGGTACGGTCCCACAATGAGGACTGCTACATCGCCGACCAGGAACAAGGTCTCTTCGCCGTTGCCGACGGCATGGGTGGGGCCCAAGCGGGCGAGACGGCTTCGCGTATCGCCATCGAGACACTGGTCGCCGAAATGGACCAGGATGGCCCGGACGCGTCGGCCGCTACTCTCGAGCGCGCTGTCAACCTAGCCAACCGGAATGTGCGATGGGAGGCCGAGCAGAATCCCGCGTACGAAGGCATGGGGACGACCATGGTAGCGGCCCTATCCCGGCTTTCGAAGCTCTATCTCGTCAATGTCGGCGACAGCCGGTGCTATCTATGGACAGGCGGTGAGTTGTTCTGCGTTACGACGGACGATTCGTGGGTCAATGACGTCGGCCGCGGCTTGGGGCTGTCAGAAGAACAGTTGCGCGTCCACCCTTACCGCAACGTCCTCACAAAAGCGGTTGGGGCGGAAGAGGAACTCGAGGTCAAGGCACAGGAGATCGATTTCCTGCCTGGTGACACGCTGTTGCTGTGCTCCGACGGGCTCCATGGCGTGACGGGAGAGGATGCGTTGCTGGAAGCTCTGGGGCGCCCCGGTTCGCTTCAGGTGCGCTGCGAGGCGCTCGTTGAGGCTGCCCTGGCCAAGGGGGCTCCCGACAACGTGACGGTTGTGTTGGTGCAAGCGCTCGACGAAACCGGCTCTGAACCTTAGGGCCGTCGCGGCGGCCGATTCAGTCATGCCGTGGTCCTTCGCTGATGCCATCCCCGCTCATCCCAGTCTCGACTTTCCGCGAATAGAGCCGATATGGAATAGCGGAGGGGAAGATTGTGCTCACCCAGCGGTCGGCGCCGCCTGTCCGAACCCAGCAGCCACTAGGGGCTCACTCTTGCGACTACCGTGCCCGGCTCATGGGCGCCGTAGACCAGTTGCCCCCGCTCTCGACCGTTCTCAGCCGTCTGTTGCAGATGCTGAACGATGAGCGCTGCTCGTCAATTCAGATCGCGTCACTCATCGAGAAAGATAGCGTATTGAGCGGCAGTGTGCTGCGCTGCGTCAACTCCGCCTATTACGGTGTTGCCCAACCGATTTCTTCCATCCGGCAGGCCGTCACGCTGCTTGGCTTCGCCACGGTGCGGAACTTGGTGCTCGCTTTCTCGATGAAACGCCTTGTCCGTCCCCAGGCGACGGCCTCGAACCTGTATTCGCTCTACTCGCAGCATGCCCTCGGCTGCGCCGTAATGACGGAGTTCTTGGCGCACTATGTGAGATCGGAGGAACTCGACGCCGCGTTCGCCGGAGGCCTATTCCACGATATTGGACAGTTGCTGATCCTGACGACCCTTCCCGAGAAGATCCCGGAGATCGTCCGTCACTGGGAATCGGGTGACAGGCCGATGACCGATTCCGAGCAAACTCTTCTCGACGTCACGCACCCGGAGCTTTCGGCCGTGGTGCTCGAAAAGTGGAAATTGCCGGATGCCGTTTGCGACGCAGCCCGCCGCCACGAGAACCCGGCAGAGCACCTTCCGGCAAACGAAGAACCCGATCTGGCTACTCTCGTTCACGCGGCTGACGTCTGCGTCTGCTATGACGGCCTGGCGCTGTATTCCTCCTCGGCACGACCGCCGGATTCTCCCGAGGCGGCATTTCAAATGATCGGACTTGAGGAGGCCCTGCCGGACATCCGGGAGAAGTTCGAGGCGCAGTTCGCTTCGATCCGTAGCGCTTTCCCCAGCTAGCCGCGCCTTAATGCCTTGAGGTGGGGTATCCACTTGACTCAGGTGACCCCAAGATGTAGTATGCGGCCTCGTGGAGGATTACCCGCGCGATCTGCTCGAGTTCGAGGCGCGCTTCGCCACCGAAGAGGCCTGTCGCGACTATCTGGTCGCGCTGCGCTGGCGGGACGGGTTCCGTTGCCCCAACTGTGGGCTTGAGCGAGCTTGGCCGGTGCGCAAAGTATGGTTCGAATGTGCTGCCTGCGGTCGCCAAACGTCCGTCACGGCCGGTACGATCTTTCAGGACACACGCAAGCCGTTGCGGCTTTGGTTCCGAGCAATGTGGCACGTCGTCTCGCAGAAGAACGGAGTCAGCGCCTTGGGTTTGCAACGCGTTCTGGGACTGGGCAGCTACCAAACCGCCTGGGCTTGGATGCACAAGCTGCGGCGGGCGATGGTGCGGCCGGGGCGCGAGCGTTTGACGGGCGTCGTCGAGGTGGATGAGACCTACTGGGGCGCGGAGGAGGAGGGCGTTCGCGGCCGCCAGATCGAGCGTAAAGGATTGATTGCAGTAGCCGCGGAGGAGAGAGGCAGCGGGCTGGGGCGGATCCGTATGCAGCGCCTGCGCAACGCCTCGGCGGCCAGCTTGATGCCCTTCGTGGAGGAGTCGATCGAGCCAGGCAGCGTGGTTCGCACCGATGGCTGGCTGGGCTACGAGCCACTCGAGAAGAAGGGCTATCGGCACCACATCGTCTTCCTCAAGGGTCGCCGCGAGCAGGCGTCGGAATTGCTTCCGCTGGTGCACAAAGCGATCTCGCTGCTCAAGCGCTGGTTGCTGGGTACGCATCAAGGGGCGGTCAGCCACGAGCATTTGGACTACTATCTGGACGAATTCGTCTTCCGGTTCAACCGGCGCAGCTCACGTAGCCGGGGCAAGCTGTTCTACAGGCTGGTTCAGCAAGCGGTCGCTGTGGAGCCGACGCCGTATCGCTCGATCATCGCCCACTGGGACGCCGAGCCGTTCTGAACCCCAAACACAAGATGTTGGGGTCACCTGAGTCAAGTGGATACCCCACCCACCCTGATTTCAATTGCAGATCCGCCTTAGGCGGTGTCTTAGGTTGCGTTGGGGGATGGTAATCGGTGTAACCTCCCCAGTCCGTTAGTGGATTCTCAGGATGTCCGAATCTAAGAAGTTCACCTTACACTCGAACGATGCCGTCCGCCGGAAACGTACGGGATCTTGGCTATCATGGCCGAGGCGTGCTTGCGGGCTGCGCTGCGCGATGAGAATCGGCGCGTGAAGCTGTTGGGGTCGTGCCACCAGTTGCCGCCTTGCTTGATGCCGTTGACGAGGTTGCCTGGCTGATCGGGGTATTCCTTGCCGTGGGAGACTCCGAACCACGTCCCGTCGCCGTTGTTCTTGACGCCTGTGCCGCCCTCTTTGCCAAACCAGCCCGTTCGACCTTCGCCAAAGCTTGAGTCTGGGGCCTTCCGTCCAGCCCCGTTCCGCGCAATCGGCATCAACGCCGGCACATCCCCCCAAAGGTAGTAGCTCCCGTAGTGCCACCGAGCCTGGCCCACCCATTTCTGAGCGCCCTTGACGTTCTCCACGATCAGCGGGATATGCCGACGAGCGGCCGCTGAAGCCTCCCGCTGAATCCGAAAGCACGTCTCGATCCCGCAACTGCTTTTCTCCGAACTCGGGTTGAATGTGTTTCTCCAAGATGTAGGTCTTGAACTCACCCCGGATCGCTTGTGGGTGTGGAGCACCCCCGGGTGGCCGAAGGTTGATCGCGATTCCCACTACCGCCGGATCAGGCAGTCAGGCGACGCCCTTCTCGGTGGTCTACGTCGATCGAACGAAGCACTCGGCGGGCCATCCATGCATGCTCCCCAACGTTGCGATAGTCGATCCGGCGCTTCTCAAGAGCTTGCCTTCGCACGTGGCGGCGTCGGCCGGACTCGACGCGCTGAGCCAGGGTATCGAGTCCTACTGGTCAATCCATTCCACCGAGGCATCACAGGCCAAGGCGCGGGAAGCGATTGTCAACGCCTGGACCCATCTCGCAAGGTTCGTGAACCACCCGGACGATACGGCGCGGCTCGGCATGGCGCTCGCGGCACACTTGGCGGGCGAAGCGATCAGCGTGACGAGAACGACAGCGCCGCACGCCGTCTCCTACCCAATCACGGCACACTACGGCGTTTCACATGGCCATGCCGTGGGCCTGATACTACCCGCCATCTTCATCTACAACGGCGGCGTTAGCGACCAGGACTGCCTCCATAGCAAGGGGCCACGGCACGTTCGCGGTACTCTGACCGAGATCGCAAACCTGTTAGACGCTGAAACTCCTACGGAAGCTGCCCAACGTTACCAATCGCTCATGGACGAGATCGGCCTGACGAGCGATCTGCGCACCCTCGGCATCGGAACCCCAGGAGACATCGATACGATCGTCGACAACGGATTCAACCCCGAAAGAGTTAACAATGGCCCTCGCCGCCTCACCGCGGACGCGCTCCGGCAAATGCTGGCGGCGCGAATGCCCCCCATACAACGACGACGGAATGACTACGGCCGGCAGACCGTACCTCGCGATAGGGCGTCTTCTCACCCTCGGCCGACTCAAGGCAGATAGCCAGAAAAGACTACCAATGCGAGTGCAACCAAGTATCTTTGCCCCCTCATTCAAGAACTGACTGTTTCCATCTTTGAAGTCAAGGTACCGTAACCCTCAACGCTAAACTAGAGATATGATTCAGATCTCCGGCGGCGCGATGCGCTTCGGCGCTCAGACGCTGTTCGAAGGCCTCGACTGGCTGGTCGGCCCCACGGACCGCATGGGGATCGTCGGGGCCAACGGCAGCGGCAAAACCACGCTGCTGAAGATACTTGCCGACATCGAGCACCTCGATGCGGGCGACATCACGCGCCAGAAGGGCCTCAAGCTCGGCTACCTACCGCAGGACGGCCTTACACTCGCCGGCCGCAGCCTTTTCGACGAGTGTCTCAGCGTCTTTGACGAGGCCATCGCGCTCGAAAAAGAGCAGGAAGATCTCGCTCACCAGATGGGCGAGCTCGACCACGAGAGCCCCGAATACGAAGCCGTCACCGACCGCTTCCAATGGGTTATCGATCGCTACCAGGCCCTTGACGGCTACACCAAGGAGGCGCAGGTGGGCACGGTGCTCGACGGCTTGGCGTTTCCCAAAAAGGACTGGGATCGCCAGATCGACGAATTCTCCGGCGGCTGGCAGATGCGCATCGCGCTCGCGAAGCTGCTGCTCGCGAAACCGAACTTGCTACTGCTCGACGAGCCCACCAATCACCTCGATCTCGAAGCTCGCAACTGGCTTGAAGACTATCTCGGCGGCTATCCCTTCGCTTTCATCGTCATCTCGCACGACCGCTACTTCCTCGATGTGACCGTCAAGAAGATCATCGAGGTCTGGAACAAGAAGGTCCACTTCTACACGGGTAACTACGACAAGTATCAAACCCTCAAGAAGGAGCGGCTCGAACAGATCCGGGCCACCCGCAAGAACCAGCAGGACCGCATCCATCACCTCGAAACGTTCATCAATCGCTTCCGCTATCAGGCCACGAAAGCGGCACAGGTGCAAAGCCGGGTCAAGGAACTTGAAAAGATCGAACGCATTGAGGTTCCCGAAGAGGAGAGAACGATTCACTTCCGCTTTCCCCAGCCCTCGCCTAGCGGACGGGTCGTCGCCGAGTTTCACGGCGTGGCCAAGAGTTACGGCTCGCTCGAAGTGTTCCGTGACGTCGACTTCACCATTGAGCGGGGGGACCGTATCGCCCTGGTCGGCGAGAACGGCGCCGGAAAATCGACGCTCATCCGGATGCTGGCGGGGGAGGAAGCCCTTACCGAAGGCAAGAAGAGCTTCGGCCACAAGGTCGAAATCGATCACTTCGCACAGGACCAGTACAAGGTCCTTGACCCTGACGCGCGAATCCTCGACGACCTGACCCGGCTCGTTCCGCGCGCGAACGATAGCGAACTGCGTGGCTTACTCGGCTGCTTTCTATTTTCCGGTGACGACGCCTACAAGCCGATCGGGGTGCTCTCGGGAGGCGAACGCAACCGTTACGCCCTGGCCCGTGTGCTAGTTAAGCCGAGCAACTTCCTGCTGCTTGACGAGCCTACCAACCACCTCGACATGCGCGCGAAAGACGTCCTTCTGACCGCGCTGCTCGACTTCACCGGCACGATCGCCTTCGTTTCGCACGACCGTTATTTTCTGGATAAGCTCGCGACGAAGGTCTTCGCGGTCGGTGACGGCAAGGTCGTCGTTTACCCGGGCAACTACGAGGACTACCTCTGGCAGGCGGGCCGAGTTGACGGCGACGGCGACCGTACCCGCAAAGAGATTGTGAGCGATTCGCTCAAAGCCGCGCTGCAGTTCACCGACGGCGAGCAGGCGCGTGAAAACGGGAATGCCGCCGCAGCCAAACCAAAGGGCCGCATGAACCCCATCCAGGCCAAGAAGCTGCGAAAACGTGTCGCCGGGCTGGAAGACGAGATCAGCCGCCTCGAACACGAGATCAGCGAGCTTGAAGAACGCATGGTCCGCGACGCCGGGGACCACCAGAAGTCAGCCGAGATCCTGACGCGGATGGAAACTCTCCGCGTCACCGCCACGGATCACGAACAGGAGTGGAGCCAACTCACCGAGCAGTTGGAAACGGAAGCGTGAGGCGCGAAGCGGCGCTTTCCAATGACGGTGACACCAGGCGAAGTCTTTGATGGTCTGCTAACATCGCCTTGGGAATCGAAACCTTTCATGCCGATCGTTCGAATGATAGCCGAGGGAGTTGGTCCGTTCGACGAGCTTAATCTTGACCTCTCGGACGGAAAAGGGAACCCTCACCTGGGCCCGCACATCCTGGCCGGGGTCAACGGGTCGGGAAAGTCTACCGCGCTGCGCGCGCTAGCATGGGCGTTGGACAAAGGAGAATGCGGCTTTCCGCGCCGGGAGTGGCTTCACTCAGTCTCTGGTCGCGCACAATCGCGGAGCTTGGTGGTGTGCCGAAGAACCGACAACGAGGACGTGGTACGAGTCGTCACGACCGAGATCCACGAAAAGTGGAAAGACGACACGGAGCGGTGGGTAAGGAACTACCTGAAGGGAACACTACCTGACGGGGTCAAGCTGGAGGCTTTACCTCAACCCAGGAAGTCGCTGTGGGCGATGGACCGACTTGTCATGGAGGGTCTCGTGGTGGAACGAGATGTCTCCCTGCGCGCAGGCGTTCCTGAAATCCGGGAGATGGACGGCACGTTTCGTTGGATCAGCTTGAGCGTCGGCGGCAAAACTGACATCGACGGCTTCGTTGATTTCGCCGCTTATGCACCTTCCCGAGTATTGAGCTTTATCGATCGACCTGACCAAACAAAACTGCCCGAGGACCCTAAGAAGAACTGTCTTTCGTTTCAGGCGACGGTCGACAATGAAGCGATCCATGCTTGGCTGCTGAGCATCTACAGCAAGCGCGCGATAGCAAGAGAACGGAAACAGGCAACGGAGGAGTACACCCGGTCTATAGGGCTTTTCGAGAACGCGCTGAGACTCGTGTACGGCGCAGACGTCTCCTTTGATGTAGAGATCGAGCCCCGTTTGCAACCTCGGATTCGACGTGGCTCCCAGACACTAAACTTTTCTCAGCTTCCCGACGGCATTCGAACGGGTGTCGCATGGATCGCGGACTTTCTTATGAGAGGCGATCTGACCAACTGGGAACCTGGTCTAAAAGGTAAAAGGCCAGGGATTTTGCTCTTGGACGAAGTCGACACTCACCTCCACCCCCGATGGCAGCGAACGTTGCTTCCGGCGATGCGTGAAGCTCTGCCCGACGTACAAATCATCGTCACATCGCACTCCCCGTTCGTTATCTCGTCGTGCCCTGGTGCCCGCATCCACGTGTTGGAAATTGACACGAAAGGCAAAGCACATGTGCGACCTCCTGAAGATGCTCCCGTCGGCCAAAGCGTAACCGCAACGCTCAAAGACATCTTCGGTGTTCCCAGCGAATTCGACGTCGAAACGGAGCGGCAACTGGAGGAGTGGAACGAACTGGTGAAGATCGAAGCAGCGGGAAAGCTCTCTAGGAAGCAAAAGACAGAACTGCGGAAGCTCGCCAACACGTTGTCCGCCAAGGGCGAGGAGCTTCGCTTCATGGTCGAGTCCCCGCCGAAGCTGTCTCAGTCGCTGGCGAAGTCCCTGACCGGCAGCCTGGGTAATTCCGGCAATGGCGGCGCGTCCCAAAAGCCCCCCCGCCGATCCAAGCCGAAGAAAGCAGTTGCGAAATAGAGCCCGATGGTCCGCCTCGGCCGGCGCCCGTCAGCGCCCAACGGCCTAACCCGCAACAAAACCAAGTGGACGATCCGTTGGCAGCGTATCGCAAACCGCGACGCAAAGGGTGATTGGGCTACGCCCTTAGCCAAGAGACTCCTGCGGAAGGCGCTCGAACAACTCGCTCACGGGAAGTGTGCCTTCTGCGAAGGCCGACCAAAGGCAACAGGCGATATTGAAATTGACCAGGATTTCCATTTTGGCCCTGGCACGGTGAAAGTATACACCCGCGCTGCCCCGAAGACCACGTCTTTCCGCGCTGAACCCTGCACATCACCTCCGGCGGCAGGCCCCAAAGCCCGTCCGTCCGCTCACAGACGTTGATGGAGCGGGCTGAACGGCACACCGGCCGACACTGCTCCCTGCGAAGCCTTTTCGGAGCTAAAAACTGTTGATCCTCGTCCAGGTAACGCTACCCGCTCGGCAGCGGCAGCGCCCAGATCCTGTGCAGCATGTCACCGAACAGCCGCCGGTTCAGATGCCCCTCGGCCAGCAGCAACCAGTAGTAGCGCGCGTGCTTGACCAGCCGGCCGCCGGTCTTCATCAGCCGCTGCTGCAAGCTCGTGAGCGACCAACTCTTGATCCTGTTCGGCAGTCCGAGCCGCCGCCACAAGTTGCCCAGGTTGTAGGCCAGCACGCTGAGTTGCAGTCGCACTTCGTTGGCCCGAAAGCGATGGCACGAAAGCCGCGTCCAGTGCGTGGCCTGTTTGCCTTCTTTAATCCATTGCTCGGCCGTGCCGCGCTTGTTGTAGAAGCGCACCACCGACCGGCTTGGCAAGCTCATGTTGGTCACGATAAATCCGACCCGCGGGAACAGCTCACCGAGATGATGCTCGACCTTGGCCACGATGCGTCGCGGCTTGGACCAACTCTCCGCCTGATAGCGGAAGCTCTTGTAGCGCACCAAGGGCTTGCGACCCGGCCTGCCCGGCGGGCGAAACAAGATGTCTTCGATCGCCAATTCCAAGCTCTTGTTGGCCGGAATGCGAATGGCGTACTGCACTCCGCGTTCCTCCGAAAACTCATAAATCTCCGGCTTGGCAAAGGCCGCATCGCCCCGGAAGGTGACCTGTTTGCCCACAGCCTGTTGGCGCTTGATCTCGGGCAGCAGCAACTCCTTCCAGTCCTCAGCGCTGTGCACGTTGCCTGGACGCAGCTTCGCCGCCAGGCAATCCCCATGCTGGTTGAACAACAACAGCGGGTGGTAGCAGACCGACTCGAAATGGCCGTTGTAGGCGCTGCCCTCTTGCTGGCCGTGGACAGGGCTTTCGGTCGAATCCATGTCGAGCACGACGCGCTCGGAGTCGTCTTGCGTCTCGGCTTGCGCCACCAGCTCGCGGTTCACAGCCATCAGCCCCAGCAAGTTCTCCTCGCTCGCCAGCATCTCCGTCTCGAAGCTCTGCAGTCGCGAGGTCAGTGCCCCGCCGCGATCCCAGTTCCTCTTCGAGCCGATCAAGCGAAACGTCGGGTCAGCCGACACTCGGACGGCGTCATTGAGGTCCTCGTAGCCTGCCAGCCGAGAGTAGACTGACTGCCGCAGCAGATCGGCCAGCGGGAACTTCTTGTTCAAGCCTTGCCGTGGGTCACTGAGGTGTTCGTCGATCAGCTTCCCGAGTCCGAGTCGCTCGTCCAGCTCGCGGACCAGGATCAGCCCGCCGTCGGAAGTGACACGCGATCCTTGGAAATCGACTTTCAATAAGCCGTTGAAGCTTAGCTGGAACGGTTTGTTTTCTTTTTCACCCATTGGGTGTTGATCTCCTCAGCGCCTTGAGTGCTTTCCAACCCGCATAAATAAAGGCGTCCGAGGCCACCCGATGGTTAGCAGAATCGAAACTAAAGTGGGAATCCGGGATTGAACACTTCATCGCGAAGACAATTGAAGTCGGCCTAGCTTTCGAATGGACAAATCTGCTGCCCGCATGCCGCAACTGCAACCGGTCGAAGACAGATCGTCAACCGAATGCAGCAATTCGGCCGGATGAAGACGATCCGGAACTCTACTTCTGGATTAACCCGGCGAACGGGGAGATTGAACCTCTCTCAGATTCAGCCGCCGCCATGGCGGAAAGAGTCCGGCTGACCGTTGAACTCTTCGATCTGAACCGGGGCGAGCTCTGTGTCAACCGCGTTCTCATGATGGAGACGGTGAAGCGATGGCTGAACAGGGTGGGGGAGATCGGCGAAGAAGTATCGCCCGATCTAGAAGAGGAACTGCGTGAGTTCGTCAACCCCAGGACCCACCACAAGCTGGCGCTTCGCCAGGTTCTCAAGCAGACCGCACTCGCTGACCTAGTGGAACTAGACCGAAAACGTTTCGAGCGACGGGGCTGATCCTCACGCTAGAGCTCATACAAGTCCTTGTCGAGGTCGGTCGTTAGAGTGCCGTCGCTACAAATCCCCGCCACCTCAAGGAGCGGATCCTCCCCTAGCTTCACCCGAATCAGCGCTGACAAGCTGATTCCCTGCCCCGCCGCTTCCTTCCTGAGGCGCTCGTGAAACCTATCCGGCAATAAGACGGTGAGACGCTTCATGTCCTCATGATAAGGGTCGCACCGTCGCCCCAAACCCCCTCCCACAGCGCTACAATCCCTCACATGAAACGCCGTTCTCTGCTGAAATCGTCCGCTCTCGCCGCCGGAGCCCTGCTCGGCCGTCCCACCCCCGCACGAGCGGCGATACCCAAGATGAAGATCACGCGCGTCCGCTACTACCACAACCCCGGCGGGCGCCCGATCTTCAACCAGAGCAGCAACGTCATCACCGTCGAAACCGACGAGGGCATCACCGGTATCGGCGAAGGCGGCTCGAAAGACACGGTCGAGCAACTCGCGGCCATGATCATCGGCGAGGACCCGACGCGCATCGAGCATCTCTGGCAGACAATGTACCGCGGCTATTTCTATCCGCCGGGCCGCGAGAAGATCCACGCGCTGGGCGGGCTCGACCTGGCGCTGTGGGATATCAAGGGCAAAGCGCTAGGCGTCCCGGTCTACGAGCTACTCGGCGGTCTGACGCGCGATCACGTCGAGTGCTACTCGACCGGCTACCCCAACCAAGGCAGCCTCAAGGAAACAGCCCGCGCCTGCATGGAAGCCGGCTTCCGGGCCTTTCGCACCAGCGTCGCGGGACCTGGCAACGATTCCGATGAAGGGTTCATCTCGCAGCGCATGGTCAATGAGACCCATCGCCGCTGCCAGGAGATCCGCGAAGGCGTCGGCGACAACGGTGATTGGGCGATCGACTACCATACTCGTCTGGACGTAGCGGATGCGGTGCGCCTCAGCTCGCTGATTGAAGACTTGACTCCCTACTTCGTTGAAGACCTGGTTCGCTCGGAGAACGTGTCGATCTACAAGACGATTCGCGAGAAGGTCAACGTGCCGATCGCGGTGGGCGAGCACTTCGGCGACCGCTGGGACGTGAACGAGCTGATCGAGAACGACTGGATGGATTACTCGCGTGTCAGCATCCCGAACTCAGGCGGCATCACCGAGTTCATGAAGATCGCGGCGCTTTGCGAAACGCACTACGTCGGTCTGATCCCGCACTTCACCGGGCCGATCGGCGAAGCGGCTCTCGTTCATTGCTGCGGCGCGTTCTCCGGCCCCACCATGATGGAGATGACCGGGGACGGCAACCACGACCTGCCGCACCTGCCGCAGTGCTACGACTTTCGCAACGGGAAGTTGTGGCCGAACGGCCGCCCCGGACTCGGCGTCGAATTCGACCCGAGCCGCACCCAACTACTGGCCGAAGTCACCGAACACTCGCGGCCGATTCCGCTCTACCATCGGCCTGACGGGTCAGTCACGAATTGGTAGGAACAAGGCGGACTTTGCCACTACCTGTGCTCGACCGGTCGATCAGGCACCGTACCCCACGTCTGATATCATCAGACCAGCAAGCGAGCCGGCTGGGGAACCACCAGACCCCCGAAAACACTTGACTCCAGGTCGTTTTCGGCTCGCCGGCCGAGTATGAAGAGCCTCCGATTCCTGCTGCTGCTGGTTTTGGGCGCCGTGGTCGCGGCCGTCGTCAGCGACTATCTTGACACGCGCGAGGAGAATCTCCGTATTCGCGTCGTCCCGCCGGACAGGATCCCCTCCAACATCAACACGCAGTCCGGCAAGTGGGAGTGGTCCCAATCGGTCGGTGGCAATCGAGCCATCAAGATTGTGGCGGGAGCGTATCGGCAGGCGAACAACGGTGTCGGGCTTGAGCTCGATGATGTCGAGTTGCACATTTTTCACGACGACCGCAACAGCTTCGACCTCATCCAGACCGCCGCGGCACTGTTCGACACGCAGGCGGAACTGCTTCACAGTGATGTCGACGTCTTCATCACACTGGGCATCCCATCCGAATCGGACGTCGATCCCTCGAACCACCCCACGCGCGTGCACGGCTCGGGCATGACGTTCGAGAGCAAGACCGGTATTTGCAAGACCGAAAGGCACACGGAATACGAATTCGAAGGCGGACGCGGCTCGTCCACGGGCGCGTATTACGATCCCAACCTCCACTTCTTCCGCATGGAATCGAAGGTCTTCCTCGAGTACTTCGGCGCAGGCTCCAGGCGGCCCAGGGCCCGCGTTCATGCAGGAAGGTTGACGCACTACGAAGACGGAGAACGCCTCGAGTTCGACGGTGGCGTCGATCTCGAGCGCGGTGCGGAGAAGTTGACCGCCCAGCGCGCCGTTGTGCATCTTGATGGCAGCACCGCTCGCCGAGTCGAAGCCTGGGCGGCGTCCGGTTCCAACACACAACCCATCCGCACTGTCTCCTACAGCTCCGACCATCTCGAAGTATGGCTCAACGAACACCAATCCCTGGAAAAGGTCAGCGGATGGGGCGCCGCTCATCTTGCATCGCACAGCACCGCCTCGCGTCTTGAAGCCGAGGGAGGCCGTATCGACCTCAACTACCGAACGGCCCCGGATGCCACCGAAAGCCTGCTCCAGACCGTCCACCTCCGTGACAAGGCCCGTGTCGAAGAAAGGCCTGTCTCCTCAAAGCAGGTGAGCGCCCGCCGGCTCCAGGCCGACTGGATCGAGCTTCAAATGGCTGAGAACGGCGATGATCTCAAGACGCTCTCGACCCTCAGCCGCGGCCGTCTCGACCTGCTACCCGCGCCTGGATCGGGCGTCCAGCGGCGTCTCGAAGCCGACCGCATCCGGGGGCTCTATACCACCGGGAACCGGATTGAACAGCTCCGGGCCACGGGCAAGGTTGAGATCGAAAGCATCGCCGTCTCCGGTAGCCGCGAACAGAAAACTCCACCCTTGAAGACGTGGAGCGAAAACTTCGAGGGCGTCTTCGATCCAAAGACAGGGTCTATGCAGAGCGTCAAGCAGTGGTCCAGCTTCCGCTTCGAGCGAGGACTCCGTAACGGCCGCGCCACAGAGGCACTCTTCCGGACGGCATCCAACGAAGTCGAACTAACCGGCGAAGCCGAAGTGTGGGACCCATCGGGGACGGTTCGAGCTGATGTCATCCTGCTCAACGAGAATACCGGCGACTACTCCGCCCGCGGCGGCGCCACCTCCAGTTTCACCGAGTCCGTACCCGCGAAACCGGCCAAGGAAAGTGGCGGCGACCTCTTCGCTCCGGGCGATCCCGTCTTTGCCGCGGCCGACGAGATCATTTCGAAAGGGGAGACCGGAGTGCTCCAACTCAGTGGGGACGCGCGCCTGTGGCAAGGTCGGGACCGCCTCGAAGCCGACAGTATCCACATCAACCGCGCTGAAAAGACCCTAAGGGCCGAGCGTAACGTGGTCCACTATCTGCGCGAAGAGAACACCAAGACTTCCCCGCACGGGCCGCCCGGCGGTGACCTCGTGCAAATCAAATCCTCAGAAATGCAATACGACGAGAACCGCCATCTCGCTCTGTACCGGGGCTCGGTTGAATTCCAGCGCTCGAATCTGACGGTCCTATCCGATCGCCTCGAGGGGCACCTGAGTCCGGAGGGCGGGGCGGAGGGCTCTAGCAACCGTCTCGACAGGGCGGTTGCCTCGGGCGATGTCAGAATCCGGGAGGAGCGACATGGGGCAGGAGCATCTCGCGCGGCATTCGGGCAGGCAGCCGAATACTCGCCGGGCGAGTCCAAAGTCGTGATCGAAGGCGATCCCGCGCACATCCAAGACGGCACACGCGGCGGCACGGAAGGCCGGCAATTGACCTACTATCTCGACGATGATAGGCTGCTCGTTCAGGGCGGTCCTGAGGAAAGGGCGCGAACTCTTCGGCGCAAAGGCCGCTGACCTTCCTATGAGTCAGTTAGTCACCGAGAGCATCTCGAAAAGCTACCGCGGACGCTGCGTCGTGCGTGAGGTTACCCTGGCCGTGCATCCGGGTGAAGTGGTCGGGCTGCTCGGCCCTAACGGCGCGGGCAAGACAACATCGTTCCATATGATCGTCGGGCTCATAAGCCCCGATTCCGGCCGCGTGCTCTTCGACGGCAATGACATCACCAACGCACCGATGTACCAGCGTGCGCGGCTCGGCATCAGCTACCTGCCCCAGGAACCTTCGATCTTCCGTAAGCTCACGGTGGAAGAAAATATCCTTTCCATCCTTCAGACCTTGAAGCTCAGCCGCCGCGACCGCCGCATGCGCCTAGACAGCCTGATCGAGGACCTGGGGCTTGAAACTGTTCGCCGCAGCCGAGGCTACCAGCTCTCCGGCGGTGAGCGCCGCCGAGTTGAGATCGCTCGCTCGCTTGTAATTTCGCCGACTTTCCTACTGCTCGATGAACCTTTCTCCGGAATCGACCCCAAGCAGGTCATGGAACTGCAGCGCATCATCTCCCGACTCCGCGATTCCGGCATTGGCATACTCATTACCGACCACAACGTCCGCGAGACGCTGAGCGTCACTGACCGAGCCTACATCATCCATAACGGCAGTGTTTTCCGATCGGGTCCCCCGGAGGAGCTCGAGTCCGACCCCGAAGTCCGCCGAGTCTATCTCGGCGAATCCTTTAGCTTCGGCATGCGCCAGCCTGCTAAAGAAAAGCAGCCGATCTCCCGCTAGAGAACTCCGTCGTAACTTTGGGCTCCCGGCGCCTGCCGGTTGCGCCTCTTTCGCGGTCCAGGCCGACTTGTTCGACGCGGGCCTGAAAAGGACTCCGCCGCCGAGATCAGACCTGACTTCCGGCATCAGCGGAGCCACTTGTTTCTTCGGTAAACAACTGATAAAAAACGGCATGTATCAGCCAACCTCGCGCAAGGCTTTTTCCACCGCCACCGCCGCCCAGGCACTCTCTCACCGTATCTCGGCCCCGACATCCCCAGCCATCGTCGGCCCAAAAACACCGATTGGTATACTAATTGCATCAGCCCCGGCTCACGGCGATCTCGCCATGTTAATGCAGCAAAGGCTAGGCCTTAAACTCTCCCAAAAGCCCGTCCTCACGCAAAGCCTCCGCCAGTTGGTTAAGCTTCTGGCCCTCAATAAGCTTGATCTCAAGGCCGAGATCAATCAGGAACTCTCAGAGAACCCCGTTCTTGAGATTGGGGGCGAGATGAGCGACGGCCCAGAGAGCGAGACGGCCGGTTCCGAACAGGAGGCCGACGAGACCGCGACGCCTGAGTCCGACGTTGGAGAGGCTTCGGACGACCCTTTTAGTGAAATCAATCTCGCCGAGTTCTTTGACGACTATCTCGATTCCGGACCCCGGGCGCCGGCCGGTGAGGTATCCGAAAAACCGTCGTTCGAGACCTTCCTCGCTGAACCCTCAACACTCAGCGATCACCTTGAGTGGCAGCTCAGCATGTCCCGTGCTTCCGAAGCCGTTGCAGCGGCCGCTGAAGCCGTTATCGGCAACCTGAGCCAAGACGGCTACCTGACGGCCAGCCTTGACGAGATTCGCGAAACGGCCAATGTTTCGCACGAAGACGCCGAGGCGGGGATCTTGCTCGTTCAGACATTCGATCCGACCGGCATCGCCGCGCGCGACCTGCGCGAGTGCCTGCTGCTTCAGCTCAATGAAAGCGAACCTGAAGACGGTGATGCCATGGTCATCGTACGCGACTACTTTCACGATCTCGAGAACCATGACCTCGCGGCGATCGCTGAAAAATCCGGGAAGACCCTGGAACACGTCGAGCACGGAGTTGCCGTCATCAAGACCCTCGACCCCAGACCTGGGCAACGGTATGCCGCCTCGGAAAACCGTCTTGTCGAGCCAGATGTCTATTTCGTTAAGTCGTCGAATGGTTTCCGGGTCGTGCTCAATGAGGAGGACCTGCCCGATGTGCGGCTCAACCGAGGCTACCGACGTCTGCTGGGCAAGGGCCAATCGACGAAGGAAGTTCGCAATTATGTTCGCGAGCGCTACCACTCAGCCATCCAGCTTCTGCGCAACATCGAGCAGCGCCGTCAAACCATTCGCTCCGTTTGCGAAGCTATCATCCGACGCCAAAGTGGCCTTTTTTCACATGGCATCGAGCACTTGCGCCCCATGATGATTAAGGACGTCGCCGAAGAAATCGGCGTCCACCCTTCGACAGTGAGCCGTGCCGTGGCCAACAAGTACGCCCATACCGAGCACGGCGTCTACGAACTCAGGTTTTTCTTCTCGGAAGCCGTGCAAGGCCCGGCGGGCGCCTCGTTGCCCTTGATGCTCCTGAAGCGCAAGGTCAAGCAGATGATCGAACAAGAAGACCCCGCGCATCCTCTTACTGATGACACGATCAGCAAGGTACTCAATGAGAATGGCATCTCGGTGACCCGCCGCACGGTGGCGAAGTATCGTGAGGACCTGGGTGTCGCGTCGACCCACAAACGAAGGAGAAAGAAGATTACGTTGCAGTAGGAGGTTTCTTGTTTCATGAAGGTCCATTACACAGGCAGGCCAACCCGCTTCACCGAGACACAGGAGCGGAAACTCAAGGTCAAGCTCAGCAAGTGCCACAAGATTCTCGGCGAGAAGCACAACTTGGAAGCGCACGTTAAGTTTTCCCGCCAGCGGCATCTCTACGACGCCGAAATCACGCTGCGGGCGCTGAACCATACGTTCGTTGTCAGCTCGTCAAACGTGGACGCCTTTCTGGCGGTACAATCCGCCACGGACAAGCTCGAACGCCAAGCCGCCCGAAACAAACACAAGCTGATCGATGTTCGACGGCACCACAACCAGCGAATTCGGCCACAAATCGTACCCGCGGAGAGGCCGCCGGCGGCCTCCGACGGTAGCGCACAACTCATCCGCAACAGTGGTGTTGCGCCCAAACCTATGACGGTCGAGGAGGCAATGATCCAGATCGAAGAACTCGACCGTGATCAGCTCACTTACCGCGATGCTGAAAGCGGCGAACTGCGCGTCCTGCTGCGGCGTCGCGATGGCAAACTCGAGCTCGTGGAAGCCAGCTAGCCGCCGGAGCCGCCACCATGAGCAAGCCCCGGCCCATCGAAGAAACGCGGACAGCCGCCGCCGACCCTTCGCGGCCGGCGTCCGATGCGGGCGTAACAGGGGGGCACGACCTCGTCATCATCACAGGCCTCAGCGGGTCAGGGAAGGGCTCTGTCCTGAAGGCCTTCGAAGATATGGGTTTCTACGCTGTCGACAACCTTCCGATCGACCTCATCCCGACTTTCGCCGAACTCTGCCGGCACTCTCCCGAGATCTCACGGGCGGTACTCGTGGTCGATATTCGGGAAGGCGAGGCGCTTCGCAAATTCCCGAAGATTTTCCGGCAACTCAGAAAACGGGGCCGCGTCTTCCTGCTGTTTCTTGAAGCCGCC
Organism: Bryobacterales bacterium; assembly: GCA_965206655.1. Lineage (GTDB taxonomy): Bacteria > Acidobacteriota > Terriglobia > Bryobacterales > UBA6623 > JAPPLB01. The sequence goes on from CBDBKC010000037.1 coordinate 783,167, forward strand.
GACGCGGTTCTACAGCGCCGCTTCAGCGAGACGCGCCGCCCTCACCCAATCGGAGGCCGTAGGTCTGTCCTCGGCAGCATCCGAGCTGAACGGAAAGCCCTGCAACCCATTGAGAAGCTCGCCGACCTGATTCTTGATACCTCACAGTTCAACATCCATGACCTGCGCCGGCTCATCGTGGCACGCTTTCGAGGTGGACGCAAGGATCCGCCGCTCCTGATAGCCATCAACAGCTTCGGTTTCAAGCATGGCATTCCCACCGAGAGCGACTTGGTCTTCGATGTGCGATTCCTGCCGAATCCCAACTACGAACAGGGCTGCAAATCCCTCACCGGCAGACACCCCAAGGTCGTTGACTACATACGCTCCTTCCCCCAGACAGGAGAGTTCATCGGAAGGATTTCCGATCTACTGCTCTACCTCATTCCCCATTATGTCGGCGAAGGCAAGAGCTATCTTACAATCGGGTTCGGCTGTACAGGCGGACGTCACCGCTCCGTTATGATCGGCGAGGCCGTGAGCCGTAATCTCGAGAGCGCAGGCTGCGAGGTTAAAGTTGCCCACCGCGATATCCGGAAGGCTTAAGCCGTGCCGAACGAAACAAAACGTCAAGAAGGCCGTCTAATCAAAGACTAGGTACCGCGAAGAAGTACCGACAGCTTGACCAGGCGGCCCGGTCTTCACGTCTCGGGTGCCTTCAACGATCCGTTGATATAATCGAATCAGTTCGTGGGAGAACTACGATGAAGCTGTTACTGTGGACGTCATCCATCCTTCTAGCGGTATCAATTGTTTCCGCTAGCGAGAAGCAGCCCAGCCCTTTTCGCAAGGCTCCGCCAGAAGTCGAAGAGGCCCTTCGGGCCCGGGTCGAGCGGTTCTACTTGCTGTTCAAAGAGGGCAAGTTCCGTCAAGCCGAGGATTCGGTCACCGAGGAATCAAAGGACCTCTTCTACAACTCTCCGAAGAAAGCGCTCATGGGTTTTGAGGTCGTCAGCCTCACCTTCAACGACGAGTTCACCGAGGCAAATGTCCTCGTGAACGTCGACACGATGTTCCCACTGATGGGTGCAACTCCCTTCAAGGTGCCCGTCGCGGGGAAATGGCGCTGGGTGAGCGACAACTGGTTTCTTCACATGGAGTCCCGAGGCAATGAGAGTCCCTTCGGCGAGATGAAGGGCCAGCAAAGTAGCCCGGGCGAGAGTGCAACCGTGCAAGGCGCTTTCGCCGGCGGCCTGCGGGGAATCAAGCCCGAGGCATTCAGTAACATGTATGCGTTGAACCGCAGGGCGGTCAAATTTCCTGCCCCCAACAACAATGAACCTGTGGAACGCACGGTCACTATTGCCAACTCCGGCCCGGTCCCACTTACGCTAGAGCTTCAGGGACCGGATATCCCGGGTCTCGTTGTGGACGCGGGAGAAGGTAAGTTGGAACCGGGAGGCCGTCGGGAGATCATCTTTCGATACCAGCCTGAGATCGCGCAGCTTGAGGGGGAAAAGAAGGTCACATTCGGCGTATTGCCCATCATGCGCAAGTTTGCCATTAAGGCGATCTTCCGCAAGCTACCTGCCGGAGGCCAGGCGCAAGCGCCAGAGCGTCAATCGTCGGCTCCCGCGAACCAGCCCGCGCAAAATTAAGCGTTGGTCCGCGGGAAGTCCCCGAGAGCCTTGCGCGAACGACACTCCGCCCTGAATACCCACCAGACCGCTTGACATAGTCGCTGACGGTCGAAACACGCCATAGGCCCGCCACCGGATCCCGACGTACGGAGATCAAACGAAGCTAAGGGCAAGCCAGGTTGATGGTGCTAACCGGGCTACTCGAATCCCCGATTCGCACGACCAGCGAGCGTGTCCCGCAATTGACGTCGGCGGGAATAACGAAATTGATCTGGAAAAGCCCAAAGAAGCCGGGTGCGTAGCCGCTGAAGAGGACTTCCGCTTGCTGCCCATTCACGGTCACCTGGGCCGGGAGCGTCGTTACGGCCGGCGGCGCCGGACCCAGAACTCCCGTTCCGACGTCAGGGATGACTGTGCCTCCTCCGGTATAGAAGACCGACACCGGTTGGCCTTCTTCCGCCGGATTGTTGGGGGTTATCAGTTCGAACGACAACGCGTCGGTCACCGCCCCTCCGGTCGCTCCGCCACCCAACGGCACTTCGAAGACTCCGGGTTGGGCGGAGAATACCGGCACACCTCCAATGACCAGACTGCTGCCATTGTTGCTGATCTCGACGTTCGTCGTTTGGCCTGTGGGCACGCCGAATGGCACCTGTAGGTTGATCTGTTCCACAGCGTTGAGGTTGGTGATCGAGAGCAGGGGCGCCACGACACCGCCGAACTTCACGGTCGTCCCCGCGAACGTGGTTGCGCCTCCGGCTGAGACGGTCCCGGCAACGCCCTCCGACAACCCGGTGCCGAATATCGTAGCGAGGCTGCCTGGAACGATCCCCGAGGCGAACGTCGCGGCATTGACCACGCCCGCGCTTTCGAAGACGGGGTCGCGGCCGAATACACTGATGGGAAACACGGTCAGCGGACCGCCGCCGACAGAAGCTGTTATGAGGACGCTGTTGGCCACGCCCTTCGGGAGTGGAATATCCAACAGTCCGACTCTGACACCCGCTCGCCCGCTCTGATCGGCTTGGAGCCGGAGAGGATTGCCCACCACAGGGGAATCCGCTACCGATAATAGTTCGACATGCCCCGGGCCCGAGAAATCAATAAAGGCGCCAAACGCGGCGCGGCCATCCAGCTCCCTGACTTCGACGACAAGCGGTTCAGATACCATGCCGACCTGTAATACCTGACCCAACCCCTCAATGGGGTCGATCGTTGCGACCTGCGGCGGTGTCGCGGTCACGTTGAACATCGCCACCAGAGACCCAATCGTCGCTTGAATGAGGATTTGGCCGGGAGTGGTGCCAAGACTCACGATCGCCGTAGCCCCATCCGGATCACTGCCCGTAAGCAGGCTCGCGTCGCCCGAGGTGACCATCCACTCGACAAGGGGAAACGCAATCACCTGGTCGATCTCGTTGAAGACGCGCATGCGGAGGGGATTCTCGATCGTGCGGCCAATACGTCCACTCTGTTGGTCGCCTTCGATTTCAAATCGTGAGGGGACTCCCCCCTCGGCCTCGATCATGAAATCGACACTTGGTGACTCCGGCGAGAGCGCCCGTGCACGAATCACTACGGGGCCGGCCGCCGGCCCGAGGATCACCCCGACCGGAACGGGCGTGTCCCTTCGCACGGGCACAAAACTCGGCGTGATGACGGCGCCGCTTCCCACGATCTGCTCAATCTCAACGCCGATGAGAGCTTGGCCGACCCCGCCAAAGGGTGCAGTCAGCATGAAAACCAGCGGACTCGGCACCGCTTCGCTTGTTCTTCCTGTCTGCGTGTTCCCCGAGACGATATCCATGTCAATCGAGCTGGCGGTGACCGAAATCGTGAAGTCGAAGGTAACGGTCCCCAATCCGATGTTGTTGAGGACCGAGGCCGTCATCTCGCTCTGGAAGAAAGATGCGATGCCGAAGGGAAGCTCGCCGGCCACACAGCTCACTTCCGCGAACCCGTTCGCATCCACCGGTGTAACGATCACCTGACAGTTAATGCCGAGCGCCGAGAACAGGACCTGCGTGCCGGCAGGCAGCGGATTCCCGTCCTCATCGGTAACCAGTACGACAAAAGGTTCGGGAAACGGCCGGCGCGGATCGGTGATCTGAAAATTGCCGGATACGATATTGATTCCCGTCACGCGGATGATGTTCAGGAGAAAGACTGTAGAGAGGCCCCCGCTTGTCGTTGCAGTCACCGGAATCACATCAATCGGTTCCTCGGACCCTTTCTCAAGGTCGGGCGAAACCGTAGCCGTCACATTTGGGCGGGCGCTCGCTGGGAGTACCGCCGGCACCGATCCAACGGCGTCCTCAGCGCTCAGAGGGGCCGGGGCAAGGAACGTGGCATTGACCGAGGCGATCCCCTGGGCGTTGGTCCTTACAGGTTGCGGCGAGTCGAAAACGACATCGTCGCTCAGGGGGCTATCGAAAACCACCGGTATGTCGAATAGAGGCGTGCCGTCCTCGTCTAGGACTCGCACAGTCATCTCAAAGGGCGTAGTATTTCCCGGTGGAAAGAACTGCTCCTCCCCGCTGAGCGTCTCAAGGATCGCCGGCGACTTCCCGGACGGCCCAAAACCTCCCGCTACGGCGCTCGGCGATATCGGAACTTCGGCGTCAGCCGTAGTCATTAACGTTTCGGTATCGTATCGGATCACCCGGGATTCTGAGAGCGATGTGGCATAGAGGATGCGGCCGTTGGGCGACACGGTTATATCCCGCGCTTCGATTCCGAGCCCTAGCGGCGTTACGGTCGCCGAGGGACTGGTTGTGAGATCGATCTCCGCCACATCGCTCTCTTCCGTAAGAACGCCAAACGCTCTCTCGTCGTCAACAACAACAAGTTGACGTAGTGCGGCGGAGGCGGGCAGGCCGATCGTCGTGATCTTGCCCGAGATAACATCGAAGACCTGAGAGGTGCTGCTGGGCGAGGAACCACGGTTGTGGACGGCGACCTTCGTGGAACCGGGCACCGGGTGTATGATTCCGTTGAGAATGGAAAACAGCGAGTCCAGCCGCCCCAACTGCTCGAGGGTGCGGATGTCGTACAGGCGCAAGCCATCGCCGTCCAGGGCGACCAGCCGGTTCGCGGCTTCGAGCAACCCGATCGAACTCAGGGTTGGCGCTTCGATGAGGCCCACTTCCTCGAAGGTCTCGAGATCAATGACGTGGATTTCCCGGCCGGCCTCGGACAGCACGTAGGCTCGTCGCGAACGCTGGTCGACACGCACCTGCGTAGGTCCACCTCCCACGGGGATCGGATCCACGACTATTTCGTCCGTCGTTGTGTTGAAGATGTGCAGTTGCCCCGCGGCGATCAGCAAGTATTCACCGTTCGGCGAAAGCGTCGCATCGGAGACGCCGACACTGAGACTTACCCGCCGAAGTACCTCCAACGTCCGGGCGTCCGCGATAACCAGCGCATCGGTGGAACTTCGGCTCAAGATGTAGTAGCGGTTTCCGCTGGGCGTGGCCAAGAAGATTCCCGCTGTCGATGTGCCCGTCAGAGTCCCGACTTCGGCTAGATCTTCGGCGTCGAGCAGAGTAAAGGTGTTCGATCCGCCGCTGGGGAACAGAACGGCGCGGTCCTGTGCGGCAGCGCCACATGGGCGAAATCCTCGCTGAAGGGCGGCGACTTCTGTCTCAACAGACTATTTGTGCCCGGTCCAGACTCGCGGTGGGCTCGGCGGGACAGCAATCAGCCTCGTGGATGACTGCGATAATCGTTAGGCGGGCGCCGCGACCGACCCGCAACCGTTCGACCCGCGACCGTTCGGCTCGAAACCGCGGCGGTCGGCGGGACGTCCTAGAAGGCAAGCCTTTGAACCGCAGAAAAGCCATCTCCCTCGTACTCAGCTCCGCAAGTCCCCTGTGGATTCGACAATTCGTTTCCGCGCAGGAGCAGGGGCAGGAACCCGAGCAGGGGAAGGAGCCCTTCGAAGACGCCGTTATATCCGTTGATGTCGAGGTCGTGAACATCCTCGCCACGGTCCGCGACAGCAAAGACCGATTGGTGACCGACCTAGTCAAGGACGACTTCATCCTCGAAGAGGACGGAAACCGGCAGGAGATCCGCTACTTTTCGCGGCAAACCGATCTACCCCTCACCGTGGGCCTCCTGGTCGACACGAGCGTCAGTCAGCAACGTCTCATTCGCGATGAACAGCGAGCCGCGAGCCAGTTCTTCTCGCAAGTGCTGCGCCTCAAGAAGGATCTGGCGTTCCTGATCAGCTTTGATGTGGACATCGAACTCCTGCAGGACCTGACGGCCTCGCAGCGGCTGCTCGAAAACGCCCTCGGTGAACTGAAGGTGCAAGGTTCAGGCGGCGGCATTCATCCTGGACCCGTTCCTTCATCCGGCCGGCGCGTGGGCACCGCCATGTTCGACGCTGTTTATCTTGCATCCGACGAAATGATGCGTCGCCAGGTTGGGCGCAAAGCCGTGATTCTCATCTCCGACGGCCTCGACTACGGCAGTCGCGTCAGTCGCGACGATGCCATTGAGGCCTCTCACAAATCCGATGTCGTCGTCTACGGCGTTCGTTACTACGATCGCGGCTTCTACTATCGTGGCGGTGGATTCGGCGGGGGCGGTTCCGGCGCCATGAAAAAAATGGCCCGCGACACCGGTGGCAGTGTATTCGAAGTCTCCCGCAAGCGCACCCTCCAGAAGATCTTCGACGAGATCCAGGAGGAATTGCGCAGCCAATACAGCATCGGGTTCAGTCCGCAAAGCGGTCCCGACCGGCCCGGTCTCCGCGAGATCAAGCTACGAACCCGCCGCAAAGGCTTGAAAGTCCAGTCCCGGAGCGGCTACTATCCGAAATCGGATTGACGCGTCTTATCTTGCAGAGTCTATTGCCCGGCCGTGCTACAATCCGATCCAGTCAGCCGCGCGGACCCACCCGGTGATGCTTTGCGGCGATCTCACTTTCCCGCTTTTAGCGCCTAGGTCTGTGTCGCAGCGAGCCCTCGGACTGCAATAGGAGTTTCTAATATGACTACGCGCACCCTCGCGTCGCTCCTTCTCGTGAACATCTGTCTGACTGCGTTCGGCTGGGCACAAGCGGAGAAAAGCCGCCCGAGAACGTCCCGCAACGAAGTCCTCGCCATCCTCGACGGAGTTGAGTATACGGCCCGAGATATCGAGAAGCTCCGCTCTTACGTGCCCCCCAACTTGGCTCCTCAGGTTGCGCGGATGAGCCACCGCGACTTTCTCAACGCGATCCGCGGCATGGTGGGCTTAGCCAAGACCGCTGAAGAGGCGGGTGTACTGGAGAAAGAACCCTACAAAACCCAGTACGACTTCATGCGCTGGAACGACCTGGCCAACGCCTACACAACCGATCTGAATCGAACACTGACGGTCTCCGACGATGAGATTATGGCCGACTACCGGGAAAGCACGGCCATCTACAGTGCGGTGCAGGTCTCCGGCATCTATATCGACTACGTCCCTGCATCGGGTGCCGCCGCCGCCGGCGACGGTTTGAGCGAGACTCAGGCTCGGGAAAAAGCCAACAAGCTCGTCGTGGAGATCAAAGCCGGCGCAGACTTCGCCGCGCTCGCCAAAGAGCACTCCGATGACAAAGTGTCGGCGAAAAAGGGGGGGGACCTGGGTCTTTTCAGCAGCGAGTCAGCCCTCCCGAACGCGATAAAGAATGCCGTACTGACTCTTCCCGTCGGCAGCATTTCAGACCCCGTCAAGGATGGCGGCCGCTTCTATATCTTCAAGGCCACCGACCGTAAGCCACGGCCTCTCGCCGAAGTCCGGTCCAAGATCGAGACCAAGCTGCGAGGGGCCAAGCTCATCCAGGCCACACGGGAGGCGCAAGCTTCCGTACCCTTGGAGTTCAAAGAAAGCCCCGAACTCGACCGTCGACCGCAAGCCCCATCAGCAAGCGGGTTACCCGGCCGGTAAGCGGGAAAGCTGTTATCCGTGGGGTTTGTGTTCGTGCCCGGTTGGCGTCCGGAGACTGCCGCGGACCGTTACTTTGCCGCGGGAGCCGCCTCCGCAGCCGTCGTTTCCTGCTTTTTGATCACACCCAGAACTTCCCACTCGCCGAGTTGCCGCTGAATGTGAGGCGCTGCCTGCCCATTCGGATCCAATTCCAGATACGAACGGAACGCCGTCGCCGCCTCTTCGTAGCGGCCCTGCTTAGCTTGGATCATCCCCAGGATCTGATGCGACTGCGGGAAATGTTTGTCGGCGCCTTTGTCTTTCAGGTCCATCACAGCCTTTTGCGAGGCCTCGAACCGGTCCATCCGGAAGTTCGCCACGGCTGAGTAGTAGTAGGCGGGAACCGCATGGGGATTCAGGCGTAGCAACTGGTTGGAAACCTGGACCGCGTCGTCCCAGCGCTCTTCCAGCAAGGCCATCCTCGCCAATTCCGGATAGGGATCAAGATACTTCCCGTCAGCCGCAAGGGCTTTCTCAAAAGCTTCTCGCGCGCCGTCTTTGTCGTCCCGCTGCATGCGCAGGCGTCCAAGTAGGTTCCAAGCCATCGCGAAATCGGGATGCTCGGCCACTGCTTTGTCGAGTTCCTTCTCAGCCTTCTCTAGATTCGGCTCATCCTTCTGAACTTCCTTGAATGCCTTGTCGTAGGACTTTCGCGCCTTCTTCGGCGCGGACAGAGTCGTGAAACTGACCGACGTGCCTTCCACACCATCCATCCGGTGCAGGAGAATTGTGCCGACATCAGGTTTGTCAAAGACGCTCCTTGTCCCAAGTTGAATCGCCTCCGATTGGTATCCGCCCAACTCCGCCGTCAACTGGCAGCCAAACAGATTGACTCTGCCAGGACCGGACTGATCTGAAATGTTTCCCGTCATGCCGCCGAAACCGCCCGGATTGCCCCCGAACGTGTTGGTATTGCTTCCTACACTGGCATCAGCGAAAACCATCCGATGGCGGTCATTCAGATCAACGCTGAAGGTCCCTTTCGCACTCGTGTATCCGGCCGGCTGCCGTTGGCCGTTGCAATCCAGGTATATCTTCACCGGACCCGGAGGTGGGGTGCCGTCTTCGAGTACGACTTTGCCGCTCAAGATCAGCGGCCGCTGCACTTGCTGATTCGGAAATTGAGGCTGTTGTTGATTGGGCTGGCCGAAGGGGTCATTCCGTGCGCCGCCCTGCTGACCTCCAGGCGTGTTCCCTGGCTGACCGCCTCGGCCTCCGCCGGGTGTAGGAGCCGTACCGCTGGTGGTACCGCCGCCTCCGGCGTTTCCGCCGCCGCCTTGAGCCAAAACCGTCGCCGAGCAGATCAACACCGCCGACACCGCCAACACAGTTGCACGTCTCATGAGACGCCCCCTTTTGATTTCCCGAGCCGGTCCGCCAAAACCGTGACCAAGGTAGCACAGATTCCTACCGCTATCACGCGTTTCCGCAGTTGACATGGCGTACTCCACGACACAAAGGTTGCCCTCGCGACGCGGTGGAGATGGAAAAGGGTCGTTCCCACGCCCCGCCGCGCTTCCCGAGACCGCCCGACTGCTCCTCAAAACACATGCACCGCCGCCCGTCAGGCCTGTATAAAAACGTACATTTGGGTTAGTGCGGATCGGCTGTACTGTAGTTCTCCGCCAACCAGGTCGTCAAAATGTCGAACGCCGCATCCGGGGTATCAGCCCACCGAAACAGTGACAGATCCTCGGGAGAAATCGTCCCGAGGTCTTCCATCGCCTGGAAGTTGATTACCTTGTTCCAGTAGTCGCTTCCATACAGCACCACGAGCATTTTTTTACGGAATTTCTTGGTCTGGGCGAGCGTGAGAATCTCCATCATCTCGTCGAGCGTGCCGAACCCTCCGGGAAAAACCACCAATGCCTTCGCCAGGTAGGCGAACCAAAGCTTCCGCATGAAGAAGTAGTGGAACTCGAACGAAAGTTCAGGCGTAATGTAGGGGTTCGGCTCCTGCTCCATCGGCAGGTCGATATTCAATCCGACCGAACGCCCCCCGGCCTCATGCGCCCCGCGGTTGGCCGCCTCCATGATCCCCGGACCGCCCCCGGAACAGATCACGTAGCGATCTTCCTTGGCAGATACGGTCTTGGCCCACACCGTCAGCCTCGAGGCCAACTCACGAGCTTGCTCGTAGTAGCGGCTCCCGGACAGACACTTCCCCGCCGCTACCTTTTCTTCGTCCGTCGCGGCCGCCGCCACGCGCTGTTCCGCCGTTTCCGCGTCACAGAACCGCACCGAGCCGAAAAACACGATCGTGTCGCGAACCTTGTGGTAGTTGATTCGGCTCTGGGGCTCCAGGTACTCCGCCAGGATCCGTATCATCCGCCCATGCGAGCTTTGCAAAAACCCCTTATTTTCGTAACTCTTCACAAGCCCCCAACCCCCGTTTCCGTTTACAAATCCAAAGCCTCGGCATGTTCTTCGACATTCGCCAGGCTCACCGTGATGCATCGAGGTGAGCCGTCCAAATCACTTCTCTCGTCAAACGCTTCGAACAAGCGCATTTTCACGATGGCGTATTGCTCGGTCGGGTTCAGTTCCCTGCCATGCTTGCTGTGATAGGCATCGACAGTTCGCTGAGCCAAAAACACACTGAGAGGAAAACGGGATACCCGGTCCGACGTCACGCTAAAGACGTGCTCGTGTCCGCGCTCTGACTCGTGTTCGGTCTCGCGGTATCCTTCATAGAAATACTGGTAGACGTATCCCGTATCCGCCGAGTAGGTCTTCTCACGCCGCACCGGCCGCGCCCCGCGTAAGGGGGCTTGCTTGTTCTTGTTGAGTAGCCGGCGGAACCACGACATCACGACCCTTCCCGGTAACGCTGCTCCTGAAACGGGTCGCCCCGCATGTGATATCCCACTCGTTCCCAGTAGCCTGCCCTGTCGTCCGCGACAAACTCCAAGCCACGCACCCACTTCGCGCTCTTCCATGCATAAAGGTGCGGCACAACCAACCGCAGAGGCCCGCCATGCTCCGGAGTCAACGGTTCCGGCTCGTGTTGGTCGGCGAACAGCACGTCATCCCGCATCAAATCTTCCAAAGGGACGTTCGTGGTGTAGCCACCCTCCGCTCTCACGATCACAAACCGAGCTTCCGCCCTGGGTTGCGCCTTCTCGGCAATGATGCGGAACGGCACGCCCTGCCAACGGTTATCGAACTTGCCCCAGGTCGTGACGCAGTGAAAGTCGGCCGTGACTGTAGCGCGGGGGAGTTGCTGAAACTCATTCCACGTGAGCTCGAACGGACTCGCCGCCAAGCCGCCGACCGAAAACCGCCAGCGCTTCGGGTCGAAGGCGGGTATCGGCCCCTCGTGCAGCACCGGCCACTTGAGCGTGAGGGATTGGCCCGGCGGTAAACGTCCGTCCTCTCTGCGCGCTTTCTCGAGCTCTTTTCGATCGGTGTTGAACTGCATTCAGGACTTGGAAGTCCCCGTGAAATAGACTGTTGAGTCTAACATGCAGCCTGATCCGAAACGCCTTTTCCAGAAGGGCATCGACCTGTTCAACCGCGGCGAATTCTACGAATGCCACGAAGTTCTCGAAGAGGTCTGGACACCAACGAAGCAACCCGACCGCTGGTTCGTGCAAAGCCTGATCCATTTCGCCGTCGGGTTTTACCATCACGGCAACAACAACTATGTCGGCGCCACCCGGCAACTCCGCAAAGGCATCAAGAAGATTGAGTCCTACCTCCCCGAGTGGGACGGGGTCGATACGAAGGCTATCGAACAAGCCGCCCGCGACTGCCTCGAAGTCATCGAATCCGGCGGGACCGTCAGCGCCTTCCCCATCATCCAGCAGATCAAACCCTACCCCGGCCCAAGAACGGGCTGGTAGCCAGCCTCAGCGGAACGTCGGCCGGAGCCCCCGGTCGCTCGTTTCGCTTGACTCAGTTCTGCTCGCGCTCGCGGAACTGTTCATACCAGTTTTGGACCACGTGGATGGACGGTGTTCTGTCCTCTTCACTCTCCACCATCCCAACCAGAAGAAACCGCTTTCCGTCAGCCGAGACGTCATATCTGACTTGACTGGAACTAGATGTGACTAGGCTGGGGTCCGAGAATAGCGGGATCGGCGAGTCGAACGAAAGATCGGGAGTCGTTGTGACGCTGACCGCCATGAGTGTATTGCCCCGCACATAGAACAGTTCCTTGCCGTCTCTGCTCCAGCGCGGCTGCCAGCCGCCATCCGTTGAGACCTGCAGGCTGCCCCCGCCCTCCGGAAAGGGCTGCGCATAGACTTCGTATTGACCTGACTCATTCGAGCAGTAGGCGACAAAGCGGCCGTCCGGCGACAAGCTCGGCGCATTCTCGGTGAACGACGTCTGCAAGAACGGCGCCGGCTCGAAACCGCTGCCATCCTCTTTTCGCATCAGATACCAGAGGTCCTTTGTGTATTCAGGAGCGTCGAGCGTGTAAAGCAGATACTTCCCATCGGCGGACCAGTCATAGGGACGCTCACCCTGATCAGTGCCGGCGAGCAATACCGGCTCGCCCGTGCCGTCCGCGGGGCGGCTGAAGATGTCGGTGTTCCCCTGGCGACTGGACTGGAATGCGATCTCCTTCCCGGAGGGCGACCAGACAGGTCTAAGATCCTGGGCCGGGTCAGAGGTCAAACGCCGTTTGATGTCCCGATCTACCACGTAGACCCAAACATCGGTGTTGCCGTTTTCGTTGGCACTTACAGCGACACGTCGGCCATCCCTAGATAGGGCGGGATAAGCAATGTTCTGTTGAGGTCGGCCGATCACATCCAGTTTCGCTCCCTCTCGATCCCGCCAAAGCAATTGCTTTTGACCGCTATCAAACAGATCGACGGAAACCAGGGCGCCGTTCGCGGCCACGGTCGGCCCGCCGGCATTCTCCACAATCGGGAAGGCTTCCCCGGTGGGCTTCAGCGTCTCGATCGAGAAGGGCAAGGCCCACAGACTACTCTCGTAGCGATTGGTTTGAAAGACAATGTGTCCGCTTGGCGAATAGACCGGATACGCTCCCTTACCTAGTACCTCCTGCTCGCCCGTCGCCAGGTTTTTGACCACGATCTCTCGATTAGTCGCATCGCCCAAATCGAAGATCATGCTTCGGGCTGCGGCTTCCAACGGCAAGAAATGCGGGCTGGTGACGCCACCCTCCGGCTCGAACAAGAGCCCGGGCTCACCGCCCCGCGCAGGGACCTCGTAGATCTTTGCGGGCGTACCGGAAGCGAAGGCAATCAGATCGCCGTCGGGGCTCCACCCACCTCCCTTCAAGCTTGCATCCGGAAGCGGACAGAGGGTGACGGAAGGTCCCCCTTGAGGGGAAATCTTCTTCAACTCCCGGTTCGCGGCAAAACCGATGAACTGACTGTCCGGAGACCAGAACGGACTTTCCGCGCCCTCAGTGCCATCCAGCTCCCGAGGCTCCTCGCGATCGAGATCGCGTATCCAAAGCTTACTTTCCGCCCCGCCCGCAACGAAGACAATGTGCCTGCCATCGGGAGAGATCGCGGCTCGCCAGCCCGTCATTTCGTCGAGCGACTCCGGCGTGAAGGCGAACCGGAGCAGGGGGGCTTCGGGGACGGTGTTTGTCGAAGAAAGCCAGAGTGAAGCGAAGACCAGGGCAAAAAGCACGCCCAGTATGGCTGCCCCGAGGAGGACGATTTGCCGGCGCCGTTGCGCCCGCTCGATCTGCTGCTCCGATGACTGCGGCAACACCCGGATCGCCACAGATCGGCGCAACTCGGTGTCTTCCGCAACGTAGCGGATGGCGCCGCCGGTCTCCTGCCCGTCCTCGATAACGCGATATTTGACCAGGGGATGCGGGAGCGGCGGGCCCTCAGCCTGTCCTGGGGCCTGCGCGGAACCGGCGGGAGGGCCGGTCACGATCCCGGTCCGCAAGATGGTCGATCGCCCGGACCTGAGTTTTTGTCCGAGAGTGCGCAGGTCTCTAGCAATTTCTTCCGCGGACGAGGGGCGATCGTCGCGGTCTTTAGCCAAACACTTGCCGACGGTGAACTCGAGTTCCATCGGCACTCCGGCGCGAACCCCCGTCAGCGGCTCCGGCTCCTGGTGCACAATCTCATACAGCAGCGCCTGGTCGTACGCCCCCTGGAACGGCCGCTGCCCGCGGACCATCTCGTAAAGGACGACCCCCAACGCCCAGATGTCAGAACGATTGTCCACCTCCATACCCTGCGCCTGCTCGGGCGACATGTAGGCGACCGTGCCCATCGTCTGATCGGTTTTCGTGAGACGCGACGCCTCGGTCAGCCGTGCCAAGCCGAAATCCATGATCGTGGCGCGGCCTTTGGCGTCCACCATCACATTGGCGGGTTTGATGTCCCGGTGGACAACGCCCTTCTCATGGGCCGCTTCGAGACCCTCGGCAATCTGCCGGCCAATCTCCAATACCTCTTTCAAGGGCAGCGGCCCTCGCTCGATCTTGGCTTCGAGCGGCTCGCCTTCGATGAAAGCCATCGAAAGGAAGGTCTTGCCCTCCGCTTCGCCAATCTCGTACACCGGGCAGATGTTGGGATGGTGCAGACCCGCGGCCGCTTTGGCCTCACGCAGAAAGCGAGCCTTCGCCTCTTCGTCGTTGAGCAGGTGCGCTGCCAGAAACTTCAGCGCGACAGGCCGATCCAGCTTGGTGTCCTCGGCCTTGCAGACGACACCCATCCCGCCCTCACCGAGCTTCTCGGTGATCTTGTAATGGGAGATGGTCTGGCCGATCACTGCGGTCCGATTGTACCGTGGCGTGGGTGGATTATGGTAACGGTGCTTCGTCGTTTCTCAGCGCAGTGAGGACGCAGATCCGTGCGTAAGCTGGACCCTCCTGAGGAAATGTGGTTGCTTAGGGCGCGGACCCGCTGTTGGAACCTCGGTTGCGGGCGAAGGTGCTTTCACCGTGTGGGTTTTGAGGGGCGTCTGTATCCGCCCGTTCCAGGGCGGCGCGCATAGCCATGGAAACCCACGTCTGAAGACGTGGGCTATTTTCTACGGCCCCGCTGGGGCCGCGCGGCATGCCGTGCCCCTGGATTCGCGTGTGTTGTCAGGCTGAGGCAACGTCTCGGGGAAACCTGGGTTGTCGAGCGGACGTGCTTATGGACGGATTACGGTCAAGACCCTTGCTGAGCCGTGGGCACTGGTAGGATGGTCCACGGTGTTCGAGTCCTACTTATTCGTCTGGAGAACTTTTCATGCCCCCTCCCTCTGCCGCTTCACAACGTCAACGTTGCGCTCTCGTGGTGTTGCTGTGGGCTTGCGCTTCCGTGACGGCCGCTGTGCCGGCGCAGCCGCTGCCCCCGGACTACCAACTTTCTTCGGAAACGAAGTCTCGCTGTGTCTCGATTTTGAACGAAGCGATTCACTCGGAAGACTTCCCTACGGCGATCCATGCGGCGGAGGCGCTGACACGGGCGGGCCGCGCTCACGAAGTGACGGGGCCTTTCACGCAAAGGCTGGCGAACGAAACCGACGACCGGAAGAAATGTGCCTGGGCGAGGGAACTGGTGCGAGCTGGTGACGAGTCGAAGCTCGGCGTCATGCTGGAGATCCTCTCGAAGCCCGACCCCTACGCACATATCCATGCAGCGGAAAGCCTCTATAAAGTCGGCGGGATGGGCGACGGCAACGCCCTGCGCGCGGCCATGGGGAAGGGGCGGGACCCGATCCTCCAGATCATGGCCGCCGGGGCCCTCGCCAAGCACGGTGACCGAGGCGCCATGCGGATGTTGCGCGCGAGACTTACCGATCCGGATCTCGAGACCGGCCGCATCGCGGCTTGGGTGCTGGGACGAATCGGCGGTCCGGCCGACATACCGGCGCTTCGCAGCGGCGCTCGCCGCTCGAACGATGATCTGACGCGCTGCTACTTCGAGCATGCGCTGGCCGCTCTGGGCGATGCCGAAGGGCTGAAGGCGCTCGAACGGAATCTGACCCACGAAGACAAGCTGGTCCGTGCCTACGCGGCGACCTTCGCGGGTGATGCCGGGGCGGTGGCGGTGGCTCCGAAACTGGTCCCGCTGGTCGAAAACGCGGTGATGGATGTTCGTGTGCGTGCGTGCCAGACCCTGCTGGTGTTCGATCGGGCCTCGCGAGAGTAAGTTCCCAAACCTTCTTTATACTGGGAACTCCATCGGCATGATTTCCTATCCCCGCGTCGCGACCTTCAAGACCGCTGAGTTGTTCCGAGAGCACCTTGCTTCTCTGGGCGTCAACATCGGCTGCGAGGACGACATAGAAACGGCGCCGTCCTCCCCCCTCGCCCAGCCGCTAGAAATCGATGGCTTCAGCGTGGGCAACCGCTTCACGATCCACCCCATGGAGGGTTGGGACGCCGAAACCGACGGCCAGCCGAGCGACTTGGTGCGCCGCCGTTGGCGCAACTTCGGCCGTAGCGGCGCCAAATGGATCTGGGGCGGCGAGGCTATGGCTGTTGTCCCCGACGCCCGCGCGAACCCCAACCAGCTTCTCATCAACGACGACACACGCGACAACCTCGCCAGGCTGCTCGAAGAGCTCCTCGAGACACATCGAGCCGAGGTCGGCTCCACGGACGATCTGCTGGTCGGCTTCCAACTCACCCACTCGGGTCGCTTCTCGAAGCCCTTTCGCAAGGACAAGCCCGAACCCAAGATCCTCTACCGCCACCCGCTTCTCGACCGCAAATTCGGCCTGGGTCCTGACTACCCGATCCTGAGCGATGACGACATCCGCGGCGTCATCGACTGCTTCATCGCTGCCGGCAGGATCGCCGAGCAGTGCGGCGCCCGGTTCGTCGACGTCAAGCACTGCCACGGATACCTCGGCCACGAATTTCTCAGCGCCCACACGCGGCCTGGTCCCTACGGCGGTTCGTTCGAAAATCGCACGCGCTTCCTGCGCGAAGTCGTCGAGGGCATTCGCGCCGCCACGAGCAACCTGAAGATCGCTGTCCGTCTGAGTGCGTTTGATCTGGTGCCCTTCCGGCCCGACCCGGAGCGCAGCGAAGGAACCAAGCTCGGCCCCGGCATCCCGGATGATTTCGCCGAAGCGATGCCGTACAGCTACGGCTTCGGCGTCAACACGACTGAGCCCACCGAATACGAACTTAGCGAGCCGGAGAGGTTTATCACCCTCCTGCAGGATCTCGGCATTCGGATGCTGAACATCAGTTGTGGCAGCCCTTACTACAACCCTCACATCCAGCGCCCGGCGCTCTTCCCACCCTCCGACGGTTACCAGCCACCCGAGGACCCGCTCGCCGGTTGCGCGCGCCAAATCGAAGTCACCGCGGCGCTGAAGAAACGCTTTCCCGACATGGCCATCGTGGGCACGGCCTATTCGTATCTACAGGAGTACCTGCCGCATGTCGCGCAATGGGCCGTCCGCACCGGCCGGGTTGATTCCGTCGGCCTGGGACGAGTAGTCCTCTCCTACCCGACCCTCCCACAGGACGTGCTCGAGAACGGAACGCTCGAAACGAAGCGCATCTGCCGCACGTTCAGCGACTGCACCACGGGCCCGCGCAAGGGACTCGTTTCGGGCTGCTTTCCGTTGGACCCGTTCTACCGAAAACTTCCCGAGGCGGACCAGATCAAGCGCTTCAAGGCCGAGTTCCGCTAAGGGCGCCGCAGGCCTTTCGGCCGGGATGCCCTTGATATGGGGCGAAAAGCAACGATACAATGACCACACACGAAGAACGTCTCCCACGAGGAGACGTCAACAAGGAGAAGATCTCATGCTGCCCTTTCGGTTAGAACGCCGTCACGCAATGATCGTGGCCGCGGCGGTTACGGTAGGAGTACTAGGACTCGTCGGCTGTGGAGGCGGCGAAGCCCCGGAGCCTGAAGCAGAAGCCCCGGCCTTCCCTCAACTCGCCGGCTACGCGGAAATGGAAGTCCCGGCCGACAATCCGATGACGGCCGAAAAGGTCGCTCTCGGAAAGCAACTCTACTACGACAAGCGCCTCAGCGGCGACGGCGCTCGCTCCTGCTATGGCTGTCACCTAAAGGAAAACGGTCTCACGGATGGCAAGCCGCTCGCCATCGGCGCCTTTGACAAGACCCTTACGCGCTCCAGTCCAACGCTCTGGAACATCGGCTACCACTCGGCGTTCTACTGGGACGGCCGTTCGTCGGCGCTCGAGAAACAGGTCCAAGGTGCGTGGGGCGGAGGCAACATGGGTGCTTCCGGTAAAGACGGCGCGCCCAGCATGGATGACATCTCGGCCAAGCTGAACGAGATCGCCGGCTATAAAGAGCAGTTCAACGCCATCTTCGGCGGAGACGCCACGCCCGACAATGTGGCAATGGCCGTGGCTTCGTTCATGCGCACGATCGTTGCGGCGGACTCAGCCTGGGTTCGCTTCCGCGGCGGTGACGATTCCGCCATCTCCGAGCAGGCGAAGCGCGGCTGGGCGGTCTTCAGCGAGAAAGCCAAGTGCACCAACTGCCACGACGGTCTTTTGCTGACCGACCTGCAGTACCACAACGTCGGTATCGGCATGGATGCTGACACGCCTGATGTCGGCCGCGGCAAGGTTTCCGGCGACGAGAAAGATACCGGCGCTTTCAAGACGCCTACGCTGCTTGACATCAGCAAGTCCGCGCCTTATATGCATAACGGCAGCGTGGCAACGCTCGAAGAATCCGTCGACATCATGACCAGCGGCGGCAAGGCTAACAAATGGCTCGACGAAGAGAACCTCGCCGACGCCAAGAACGCCAATCTCACTGACGACGACAAAGCTGACTTGGTCGCTTTCCTCAAGGCGCTCGACGTCGACTACACGATCATGGAACCGACTCTGCCCTAGGCGCGGTTCCGTTCCTATAAGAGAAATGGGGCGCGGGATGATCCTCCCGCGCCCCTTCTTATTTCTGAAGGGTTTCGCGGCGGTCAGATACCGTCGTTGGGCGTCGTCTGCGCCACGGACTTATGCACTGCCATCCGCGTCACGGCGATCCTGCCGCTGAAGCACACATCTACATCCATCCCCTCGCGGCGTGGCCGCAGTGAGTATCTCCCGTTGTAATGCAGGAGGTCCTGCTCCTCGCGAAAGCTCAGCACGAGAGGCGACGGATCGAGCGAGCAGTGCACCACCTCGGGTTCATCGGCAGCCAGCTCCGGCGCCGGAAGATTGATATTCCAGAACTCGCCAGGGGCTAGGGGCAGCAACAACAGATTCTCAATCACCGGCGTCGCCCAACGCACCGCCCGCTCCCAATCCGCATCCTCAAGAGGGTGATTGTGATATTGAGAAACCGCGATGCCCGGCAAGCGGTGGAACGCCGCTTCCCGTACGGCCGCCACCGTCCCCGAATGATAAACATCGACGCCTAGGTTCCCACCGTTATTGACGCCCGCCAACACCCAATCAAACTCGTTAGCGTGACGATGTAAAGCCACTCGCACGCAATCGGCCGGCGTCCCCTCAACCGAGTGCCGCTTTTCGCCGAGGCGATTCACCCGCAACGGACCGTCCGTGGTCGTGGCATGGCTGACCCCGGACGCCGGGTCGCTCGGCGCCATCACAACCCCCTCTCCGAAACCTTCCGATAGGCGCACGAGGGCCTCCAGCCCCGGAGCGGCAATCCCGTCATCATTCGTCAATAGAAACTTCACGGCGACCATCCAGCGGAATTATCATCGTAAACGTTACAGGATGACGCCATTCGGGCTCAGTCGGTCGGAACGACCCGCAAGTCGGCCCCATCGCTAACTTGCCAAATACCCGTACCGGCCTCAAACTCAGGGGAACGGAGAGAAGCACGTTCGCTCCCCTCCCCTCCCCTCCCCCGCGACACTCGACTTGATCCGACCGACTCAGACCCTTGCCGTCGCCCTTCTTGCGTGCGTTCTCTGTCTCGCCCCTGCCGCGGGACAAACCGGCCCCGAAGCCGCTCCTGTCGAGCAGGCTGAAACACCGCCCGCCGCCGAAGACCCCGCCCCAGCGGATACTGATCCTGCCTCCGCGCAACCCGACCGCACCGAGCTCAACCTGCTTGGCCAAACCGATGTCAACGCCGGCGAAAGCCGCCGCAACGAAAACGTCCAGATCCAGCTCATTGACAACAACGTTCTGATTGAGCTCAACAAACGTGTAGGGGTCAGCGCGACTGTCGTCGAAGAGTTCGACCCGGAGCGCAACTACTATGGCGCCGAGTTCGGGGGCAACCCCAGTTCCCCGTTGCATGTTGCTCCCAGCCAGGCCGACAACTTCCACGGAAGTCTGTGGGAGGCCCACAACAACAGCATCTTCAGCGCTCGGTCCTTCTTTCAGGCGGGCGATGTCAAACCGGCTCGCGAGAATGATTACGGCGCGCAGTTCACATTCCCGATTTGGAAAGGCGGACGATTTCAAATCGATGCCGGACAGCAGCGTATCCGCGGCAATGTCAACGGCAACGTTCTCGTGCCGCGTCCTGACGAGCGGACGCCGCTTACCGACGATCCGGCCAAGCGCGTCATCGTCGAGCGAATTCTTTCGGCCTATCCGGAGGAGTTGCCCAACCGTACCGATATCGATGAACGCGCCCTCAACACCAATGCTCCGCAGAAGATTGACAACGACAACCTGAGCGCTCGCCTTGACCAAGACTTTGGCGCCAAGGACCGCTTCATGTTCAGCCACCGTTTCACGACTCAGGTCGTCGAAGCCTTTCAACTCGTTGGCGGACAGAACCCCGATACCACGACGCGCTCTCACGACGCCCGCGTCACCTGGAATCGTTCTTGGTCGGAAGCTACGGTCACGGATTTCTCTGCCGGCTTCAACCGCGTGACGTCTTTGCTCGTTCCCGACGACACCTTCCCCGGTCTTCGAGTTTCCACCGGTGACGCCTTCCAACGCATCGGCGCCGGCTCCAGCGTACCGATCGATCGCGCGCAGAACCGCTTTCGATACGCCGGGCGACTGCGGCACATCAGGGGAAAGCACACCCTTACCAGCGGCTTCGAACTCCTCCGTCGCCAGGTCAACGGCTTCGAATCCAACAGTCACATCGGCCTCTTCTTCTTCGTAAACAATTTCGGCCGCACGGCCATCGAGAACATCCTGCACGGCGACGCCAGCGAATACATCGTCTCGGTTGGCGACGTCCATCGTGGATACCGAAATTGGGACATGCAATACTACGCTGGCGACACTTGGCGGGTAAGCCCGAAATGGACGCTGAGCTTCGGCCTCCGGTATCAGCCCTGGACCGCGCCTACCGAGGTCAACGGGCTCGACGAGATTCCCTACGGTTGCGACTGTAATAACTTCGCGCCGCGTTTCGGTTTCGCTCACCGCTTGAGTGGCCGCTGGGGTGTGTTGCGCGGGGCGTACGGGATTCAATACAGCTCGCTCTTGCCCGTCACGTTCGGACAGGAGCGCTTCAACGCGCCCTCCAATCTGCGTATTACGGTCCAAGCCCCGGATCTTGTGAATCCGTTGGGCAACATCGACCAGGAGCCCATTGACCCAACGAGGCCCGCGACACGCTTCGTACTCGATCCCGAACTCGCATCCCCCTATTCGCACCAGTACAACTTCAGTTGGGACCTACCGATAGCGAACGAATGGTCGCTGCGAATGGGATATGTCGGCAGCCGCACCCACAAAATCCTCGCGCTATGGAACCTCAACCGGGGTCGCCCCGTTCCGGGGATCCCCTTCACTACGGGGACGGTCAACGAACGGCGCCCGGATCAATCCATCCTGGATGTCCGGCGTTTTCTTAATGGTTCCCGTGGTTACTACGACGCGGCCAAAGTCACCCTCACGGTGCCTCGTTGGCATGGCTGGACCGTGGATGGCTCTTACTGGTTCAGCAAAGCGATCGACCTGGGCGCAGCGTATACCAGCACCGGTACGGGCCGCGATGGCTTCAACTCACGCGGACAGTCCGAGCTCGATGTTCACGGCGACATGAAAGCGCTGAGTTCGTTTGATCAGCCCCATGCCCTTTTGTGGCGGATGACTTACGAAACTTCAGCCCCCAAGGGCTGGAACGGGTGGGCTCGGACCCTGCTTGGTGACTGGCAGGTTTCCAGTGTCTTGCTGTTTAAGAAAGGCACACCATTCACCGTGCGCTCGGGCTCCGATTCGCCCGGCTTCGGGAACGTCGACGGGGCCAGCAGCGATCGCCCGAATCTCCTCGACCCTTCCATCCTGGGCAACACGGTCGGCCATCCCGATACATCGTTGGATCTGCTGCCCGCGTCCGCTTTCGCGTTTATCGACGAAACCCAGCTCCGAGGCAGTCTTGGCTCGAATACCTTCCGCAAAGATGGCATCAGCAACATCAACGCAGCGCTGTCCCGCAACTGGCCGATCGGAGGAGAAAAGTTGATCACCCTGCGCGCCGAGTCGATCAATCTCTTCAACACACCGCAGTTCGCCGAGCCGGGACGCGCGCTGACCTCGCCCAACTTCGCAAAGATCACCAACACCCTCAACGACGGCCGCACCTTCCGCTTCCTCCTTCGTTTCAGTTTCTAGCTCGCCCCCCGCTTCAGGTCCATCTTGCATCGGGTTTCAGCACGGCGCGGTCCCGCTCCACTATTCTCCCGGAGTGTAGAATAGGCATCCGCCCCATGAACCTCGACCCCTCTCCCAAGATCCTCGCACTCCGCTCGCAGCTCGAAGCCTTTATGGCGGAGCACGTCTACCCCAACGAGCCTGTCTTCGAGCAACAGCTCACAGAGCACGGCCGCTGGCGATTTCCGCCTGTGATGGAAGAACTGACGGCAAAGGCACGTGCGCAGGGCCTCTGGAACCTCTTCTGTTCCGACCCCGCCTACGGGCCCGGCCTCAGCAATCTCGAGTACGCTCCGCTTTGCGAAGTGATGGGCCGCTCGCTCATCGCGCCCGACGCCTTCAACTGCAATGCGCCTGACGTGGGCAATATGGAAACGCTGATCCTTTATGGAACGGATCGGCAGAAGAAGCAGTGGCTCGAGCCGCTGCTCAGCGGCGAGATGCGCTCGTGTTTTCTGATGACCGAGCCCGAAGTCGCTTCCTCCGACGCGACGAACATCCAGGCGAGCATCGTGCGCGAAGGCGACGAGTACGTCCTCAACGGGCGGAAGTGGTGGACCACCGGCGCCGGCGATCCGCGGTGCGAAATCGGGATCTTCATGGGCAAGACCGATCCGGACGGCCCGCGCCACAAACAGCAGTCCATGATCCTCGTCTCGATGGATACGCCCGGCGTGACGATCGAGCGAACTCTTTCGGTCTACGGATACGACGAGGCGCCGCACGGCCATGGCGAAGTTCTTTTTGAGAGTGTCCGGGTGCCCGCCTCAAACCTTCTCCTCGGTGAGGGCCGGGGTTTCGAAATCGCCCAAGGGCGGCTCGGGCCGGGACGCATCCATCACTGCATGCGCCTGATCGGCATGGCTGAGCGCGCCCTTGAACTCATGTGCAAGCGCGTTAGAGAACGTGTCGCCTTCGGCAAGCCTCTCGCGGAACAAGGAACCATTCGCGCCGACATCGCCAACTCCCGCATTGAGATCGAGCAGTCCCGCCTGCTTACTCTCAAAGCCGCCCACATGATGGATACGGTCGGCAGCAAAGCCGCCCGGGCTGAGATCGCCATGATCAAGGTTGTTGCTCCGAACATGGCTCTGCGTGTGATCGATCGGGCCGTGCAGGCTCACGGCGGAGCCGGCGTTTCGGCCGACTTTCCACTCGCTGCTTTGTGGGCTCACGCCCGCACGTTACGGCTCGCCGACGGACCCGACGAAGTCCACCGAGGAGCCATCGCGAAACTCGAGTTGCAGAAACAAGACTCGTGACCGCGCAGCACGAGTTGGCTGACCCCTACCAACTCCGGCCCGAAAGTATTGAAGAACCACCCCGAGCCTGGTCCGCCATCGCGCTTCGCGTGGGTCCCGGCATCATTCTGGCCAGCACGATCGTAGGGTCGGGCGAGCTTGTCGCCACCACCGTCCTCGGCGCTGAACACGGCTACAGCCTGCTGTGGCTCATCATCGTCAGTTGCATCATCAAGATCGTCGTACAGAACGAACTCGGCCGTTACACCATCGGCACCGGCGAGACCTCTCTCGAAGCCTTCGACCGCATCCCCGGTCCGCGGCTGGGCGCATCGTGGGTCGTCTGGACGTGGTTTCTCTCGCTGGCCATGGCGCTCGTCGCGGTCGGCGGGATGCTCGGGAGCATCGGCCAGGTACTCAATAAGGTCGTCCCCTCCGTCCCCATCACGGCCTGGGTTTGGATCATCAATCTCGGGACCGTCGCCATACTCAGCGTTGGACGCTACGAGATGATCGAACGGGTCTCGATGGCTATGGTCGCCGGCTTCACAGTCATGACCGTCGGCGCAGCCTTTGTCCTCTCCGGCAACCCTGCCTATTTCTCCTGGGGCGCCGTCGCCGAGGGACTCTCATTCCACTTGCCTGAAGGTGGACTTTTCAGTGCCGTCGCCGTCGTCGGCCTGACAGGTGTCGGTGCCAGCGAACTCGGCATCTATCCTTACTGGTGCCTCGAGAAAGGCTACGCCCGTTTCACCGGACCCCGCGATGACACACCGGCCTGGACACGCCGGGCCCACGGCTGGATCCGCGTTCTCGGCTTCGACGTCGTGAACTCGATGGTCATCTATACGTTCGCTACGATCGCGTTCTACCTGCTCGGCGCGGGCATTCTCAACGGCATGGGCATCGTACCGCGCGGCGCGGAAATGATCGAGGCGCTCTCGAACATGTACACAGCCACCCTGGGCGAGTGGTCACGCTATGTCTTTCTTGGCGGAGCGGCCGCTGTTCTTTACTCCACCGTCTTCGCGGGGACGGCCGCCCGCTCCCGTATGCTTGCCGACTGGCTCGGTATCCTCAAGGCCTACGACAAGGGCAACTACGGCCTGCGCCTTCGCTTTCAGCGGCTATTTGTGGTTGTGCTGCTGATCGTACCGTCGCTTTACTACATGTTCTTTCAAGAGCCGGTCATGATGATCAAGATGGCAGGTGCGGTCGAAGCAGCGATGCTCCCTATCATCGGCTTCTCGACGATCTATCTCCGCTACCGTCATCTCCCCAAAGCGATTGCCCCCAAAGGCTGGATCACCTTGGCCCTCTGGCTTACTTCTGTGCTGATGGCCGTCATGATGGCCTACTCAGTCTTCCAACGCCTCGCTCCTTGATCCCCAGCGTGACGCTCATCGCGCCGAAACTCTTCCGGGAAGCCAGCATTTTCTCATCGAAGGATGAGCCTGGAGAAGCAGGGGAGCACTGAGTCGCTGGGCTCCTTTCTGGGATTGGTTAAGAAGGGGAGAGAATCGTCGTCGGGGCTGTGGGAATGTGGGAATCGCGGAGCGATTTCCAAGGGCGTTGGGAAACGAGGGAAACCGGTTTTTGGTTTTCCTCGTTTCCCATCGCCCGTCATTTCCGCAGCCCTTCTCCCGTCGCGCGGCGCGGCAGGTTCGCGGATGCGAAACTCGCAAACAGCTTGCTCTTGGCTTGTTGCATCCGCCGCGCCGCCGCAGTGTCGCTTTCGGCCTGAGCAATACGGTCGAGGGCCTTGATCGCCTGCCCGGGCTTGAGATAGTCGGCGGCCCGCGGCAACTTCTGGAAGGTTTCCCAAGGGGTCTGATAGTGGCGATACACGCGCTTCTGCTTGCCTTTGGCGTCGGTCAGCAGTTCGGGTTGTCCGCAGGGCCGGTGGAAGTTCAAATAGGGATTGAAGTGCTGTTGATAGAAGCGCTGGATGCGCGCCGCGTGCGGCGCCGCGATGTGCGTATGCCCCATGTGCTTGCGGATCACGGCGCCGTTTTTCGATTCCACCAAGCCGTTGTCGTTGGTGTGCCTCGGCCGCGACTTGGTCTGTTCGATCAGCAGCTTGTTCAGTAATTTTTCCGCCGTGCCGTTGAGGAACTCGCTGCCGTTGTCGGAATGGAAGCCGCGCAGGCGAAAGGGGAACTGCTCCAGCATGGCCTTGAGCAACGGCTCCAGCCAGGCTTCGCTAATGGCCGCCGTGGCGCCGACCACTTGCCACTGGGTCACTTCATCCACCGCGTTGATGTGATAGACGCCCTTCACGCCGTCGCGATCTCCTTGATGTACCGTATCCACTCGCAGGTAGCCGGGTTGGCCCCGCGGGTTGGGCCGCCGCCGCTCGCCGATCGACACCGCGCTGGGCCGAGTCTTGGTGAAATGCAGCCGCCGCTGGCGGTACACCCTGTGCCGCCGCAGTCGATAGATGTGGGCCACCGAGATCTCCGCCAACCGCTCATATTCACTCTGCTGGTACTTGTGATATTCCCGCTGCAGGATCTTGCGCGTGGCCGGGCCGCTGAGGGTTTCGTGTGCTTCATCGACGGCCGCCAGCCGCTCGATATCGGCCGCCGTGTACTTGCCGGCAAAGCGATGCCGCCGATAGCGGGCAGGTACCAGCTCACCCCTCTGCCGATATTGGCGGATCAGTCGGGTGACCTGCGCCCGGCTCAGTCCCGTCATCTTGGCCAGATATTGCCGCAGCAGTCCTTTGGCGGCTCGGTCTTGCCCGCTGTAGCGCTGCCGGCACAGCGTTTGCGCCACCCAGGCGTAGATCTCGGCACGCCCTTTGCCCTTGAATCGTATTTCATCGCTGGCCTCCAGAAACTGCCGTATCTGCTCCAGGCTCAGCGTCTTGCCGTCTTGCATGTGGATGGTCAATCCCCAGCATGCTCACTCCCCCACCCTTCAGGCTCATCTTGTGTGAGAAACTAACTCCTCCTTCAGGCTCATCTTGCATGAGACAAGACTAAGCCTTCCCCTATCGCCTCTAGATAGGTAGGATAGAAGGACGTGTCGAGATCACGGGACGATGGGTTTCCACCTCGACGGATTCCGGCCTTGGCGAGGTTTTGATGCAGGGCGAGAGCGACAATAAATTCTGGACCTTCATCCTGCCGGTCCTGCTGTGCGGCATCATCTACTATGCCTACAACAAGGGTGGCTTCATCTCGGAATGGTCACGGGGGCTGGTCGATCCGCTCATACACCTTGGTCAGGGCATCGTCAACGTCCTCTTTGGAACGAGGTTCTAGTCCCCGCAAGCCCGCGGATCAGTCCCGCACTTCGGCGAACAAGCTGATCTGAACCGCCGCGTTCAGCGGCATGTCCCTGATCCCGAGTGCGGTCCGAGTGTGCTTACCTCGTTCCTCGAACACCTCGGCCAGTAAATCTGATGCTCCGTTAAGGACCTGCGGGTGTTCGGTGAATCCCTCGTCGCAGAGTACGTTTCCCTCAAGGCGGAGCAGCGTCACCACCTTTTCCAGATCCCCGGTTGCGTCCTCCAGTTGCGCGATGCCGTTGATCACGGCAAGGCGCGCGGCGGCGTAACCCTCCTCCGTTGTAAGGTTCCGCCCAAGGCGGCCTTGATACTTCATCACCGACCCTTCCCAGGGGAGCTGCCCGGAGGTCATCACGATCGAACCGGTGCGAATCCAAGGGACGTACTTTCCCACAGCCGCGGGCGGCTCCGGCAGGATGATGCCCAGCCGGTTGAGGTTTTCTTCGGCAGTCATAGTCGAGTTACTCCTACATAGTGGTCGGGTGTCATTCCAGCTCGGACTCGCTGGACAATCGTCTCCGTGTTCCGGTTGCGGGAGCGGTATCCTGTCTGCCCAACGAGATGGATACGGTACTCAGCGAGACCAGTTCAACCGGAAACGGTACTTGGAATCGCCCCCTTTGGGGTCTGAGATCTGGATCACGGCCAGATAGCCGTTACCCTCCCAGGGTTGCTCTAGCAGGGTGATGTCGCCTCGTCCGTCTTTGTCGCGGAGTTCAATTCGAGACAGCCGGCCTGCCGGCAAGGGTTGGGAGAAGTCAAAGCCGTGGACATCCGCCGGCCGGCCGCCTATGCTTTCGACGAATACGCGGTCGGCGCGCAGCCGGATGACCGCCGTCGCATCGATCCGGCCTTCGAAATCGAACCGACCCTCTTTGTCGCTGAGCTTGTACTTGTCTGGTCGGTTCTTGTCTGAGAAAATCTCGATACCGGGAACAGATACGGCCTGTCGGGTCGGTAAAGCCGGGGCCGTCGGAGCCGACTGTCTACCGCGGGATGGAACCGATGTTGTCGACGCCCTTGATGTCCTTACCCTCGACCGGCCTCCACCGGGATGGCGGTCAAAGACACCAGCCCGAATCGATTCCGACTGAGACGCCGCCGAAGTCGTCGAGCCCTCGGGGGCGGTAGGGGCAGCCGGAGCCACGGGCGGGGCCGGCTCTTTTATATCCCACTTCAACCGGATGTGATAGCTATCATCCCCGCCTCGCGGATCGGATATGCGCACACGGGCGGTGTAGTCGTTTCCGGCGCCCGGTGGTTGGGACAGGACAGCAGTGCCACGGCCATCCTTCTTCTCCACTTCGAAGTTCGAGAAAGTCGCCCGCGGCACCGGCTGGGTGAACTCCGAACTTTCATGAACGGCCGGGCGGTCCGATACGACCTGATAGGAGACTCGATCGCCTTGGACCAGCGCGTCGACGACGCCGTCCACACGAACCCGGATGTCGAACTCGCCCTTGCGGGAATCAGCGTCAAAGCCCCGGCCGGGCCGCGCCTGAAACGTCGGCAGTTCCGGCAACCCGCCGGCTCCGGTCGGCACCGCGTTCGTGACGCTGGGCGGCTGGGATGTCGTGCCGGGAGCGGTAAGATTTGGTGGCGCCACCGTTTCATTGATCGGTGCGCTCGTGGCGGAGACGGCTGCGGCCCCGATGCCGAGATAAGGGTTGAACCTGTAGTTCAGCGAGAACGGCTGGGGCATATGCAGATTCTGTGAAACGCCATAGGCGGGATCGAGCCCCCACTGGCCTGTGGCCAAGGCCTTCTTCTTGCGGGTGCGGTTGTCGTGCCAACCCCAAAAGGGCTTCGCTTTGTTCGATCCATGTTCACGTCCGTAAAAGGAGCCTGCGATCTCCGAGTGTCTCGGCTGCGGGCGGTTACCGTAGGGTTGGTAGCGGTAGTATGCGTCAAAGGTTCGGTCCTTCTTTCCGTTACCCTCGTGAGCCCGCACCCACCAATGGTCGTAGATCGGCAGCAACTGATAACCCACGTCGCGGTCGTCGGGATGCTTGGGCCTTTCGGCGACGCCCTTGTAGACGTAGGTAACGCCTGTTCCCACCTGAAAGCTGTCGTTCCGGATCGAGTACCGCGAATGTCCGCCGTCGGAGCCGTACACGCCGTGCCCGCCGGATTCGATAAAGACCGCCGGGTGGCTGTTGTCATGAAGCTCGATATCGCCGTCGATGTTGTGGATGCCCTTCTTCACCGCGCGGTCATTGCGATAGGAGTAGATATTGTTGTGGGCGAGCGACTCCATCGTCTGGAGATTTCCGAACGGCGACCCACCCTTGACGACGGTTAGGATCATCCCCTCGTTGTCGTTCTCGTGGCACGTCCCCGCGACGCACTTGTCGGAATAGTCGCGCGGGTGGAAGAAGTTGTAAACGAGAAACCAGTGCGTGTCTGTCTCCATGACGGCGTAGTAGACATAAGCCTGGGAACTGCCCACCATCGCGTTCTTCCAGTTGTTGTTGCCCTTCCAATCGCCGTCGAGATCGATACGGGCCAGGTAATCTGATTTCGGTTGAAACCAAGTCTCCTGCGCTACTTTAGGCGCATAATGCTCGGCGATCTTGCGGTATGGGTCGCGCGAGGCCGGCTCGCGGTTGAAGCGGGTCTTCTCCGCGGGCTGCCGGGCGGGCGCGCCTCGGTCGACCTTCACCTCCCGTGTTGTCTTTTGGCCGTTGAGTTCCGCCTCGATGGTGTATGTCCCCTCGCGGTCGGAGGCCGTGAAGAGAACCGCGTCCTGCAGAGTAAAGCGGCTTTGCGTTTGTCCAAGCAAGATGGCGCCAAGCCCGGCACCTTCCTTTTGATAGAAAGGTTCGTCGTCGCTCCCCTGAAACCGGAACGGTTTCGAAACCCAACCGGCTTTGCTGTCGCTCAGCTTGACGCCGGCTCCACCTTCACGCAGGCGCACCGTCTTCTTGTTGCCATCGGCGTCTTCCACTTCGCCGTACGCACGGATCTGGATCGCGATGCTCTCGAAGGGTCGGACGCGCGCGTCTTCCGGGTCGGTGTGTATCTTGATCTCCGAGACCAAGAGTGATGACTGGGCGGCTGCACCACCTACGATGAGCAGACACAACAAAATGAAGCCTGTTGCTCGGACGATTTTCATAGTTTTACCTTCGCCTGCGAGGCGGACTGTTTCCGCAAGCACGGATTTATTGCACCATACGAGCCTACCGGCTGCAACGCAGCCCACTGCCTTACGTACCCGATTCGACGGCATCCGCGCGTGCTATTTTTGTCGTGCGACGCGGACGGGAACTGTATCGTTACGCACGAAGACCTTTGATGCCCATCGCTCCAACCGTTGGTGTAAGTGCTGACCGGACTATAGGGCGAGGATCTTCGTGGCGGCTTTCAGGGGGCCGCGTGGCCTTGAGCGCGACGGACTCGGCAACTCTCGATGTCGAGATTCGGGACGGAAGGATTGCCTGCCTGACTCCGCCAGGAGAGAGTTCTTCGGTTGGGCGGCTGGACGAAGTCGATGCGGCCGGATTATTGCTATTGCCGGGCCTGATCAACGCCCACGACCACCTCGAGTTCGCTCTGTTTCCTCGGTTGGGCCGAGGCCATTACCCCAACGCACGAGCCTGGGCCGAGGACATCTACCAACCCGACAAGCCTCCCATCCGGGAGCAGCTCAGCGTTCCCAAAGAGCAGCGGCTCCGCTGGGGCGGCCTCAAGAACCTGCTCAGTGGCGTTACGACGGTCGCTCATCACAACCCCTACGAGCACCATGTTTTTGACGTCGATTTCCCTATACGCGTCGTGAAGCATTATGGGTGGGCGCACTCGCTCGGTTTGGCTCCCGACCTTCAGGAACAATTCGAAGCCACGGCCCACCACGCGCCGTTTCTCGTCCACTCCGGCGAAGGCACGGACGAGGCGAGCCGGAACGAAATCCATGAATTGGATCGGCTGGGCGCGCTGGGCGCTCGGACCATCTTGGTGCATGCCGTGGCTTTCGGGGCACAGGAGATTCAACTCGCCGAGAGGCGCGGCGCCTCGATCGTTTGGTGTCCGAGCTCGAATCTGTTCCTACTGGGCAGGACATTAGGCCGAGAGATGTGGAACTCGGGTCTGAAGTTAGCGCTTGGAACGGATTCCAGTTTGACGGCCGAGGGTAGTTTGCTCGATGAATTGCGCGTGGCTCAACGAGCAAGTGGGCTGCCGGCCGCCCGTCTTTTCGAGATGGTGACCACAGGGGCAGCAACTATCTTTCGCTTATCGGGCGGGGAGGGGAAGATCGCGGAAGGGGGTGTCGCGGATTTGCTGCTCGTTTCCGACAGCGGCGGAGAGCCGGGCGAGGCACTCTTGCGGACTGCAGCTAGTGAAATCGAGATGATGTTCGTCGGAGGCGAGATGCGGTTGCTTGCCGGCCGTGGCTCGCGCCGGCTCGGAGCAGGCGTCCCACGGTCTCTAATGCCGACGGATGTCGCCGGCAGGTCTGTCTTCTTGTGCCTCCCAGACGGGGTTGCGGAACCGGCGATCCTACCCGGTTTCGGCGAGATTCGACCCCCTCAGCATTCGCCGGGCGGAGAGCCGGATGGACGCGGCTGACGAAGGATCTCATCTTGGATACACCGGCCCCTCACCTCGAATCGCTCCCGATTCTGATCCTCTTTCCCCACAGCCGCTGCAACTGCCGCTGCGTGATGTGCGACATCTGGAAGGTGAACGAGGCCGAGGAAATCTCAGTCCAAGAACTCGCCCGCCACACCGCCGACATCGAAGCACTGGGCGTCGAGTGGGTCGTGTTCTCCGGCGGTGAACCCTTGATGCACAGCGATCTCTTCCGGCTCACAGGGGTCCTGCGGAGTATGCGCATTCGGACGAGCCTGCTTACAACCGGGCTGCTGCTTGCCCCCCATGCGGAACAGATCGTCGATTCGATTGACGACGTGATCGTTTCACTCGACGGCCCACCGAGCATTCACGATGAGATTCGCCGCGTGGCGGGCGCGTTTGACTCACTTCGGGAGGGAGTCCGGGCGCTGCTACGTCTCCGGCCCGGCTACCCGCTCAGCGGCCGTTGCACGGTCCAGCTCGCGAATCACAACCATCTCCGCGAGACCGTTCAGGCCGCCC
The DNA here is from genome assembly GCA_965206655.1 of Bryobacterales bacterium. Lineage (GTDB taxonomy): Bacteria > Acidobacteriota > Terriglobia > Bryobacterales > UBA6623 > JAPPLB01. The sequence continues at coordinate 814,871 of CBDBKC010000037.1, forward strand.
GCGAGATGGGCTTGGAGTCCATCTCATTTCTGGCGGCCGATGTCACGTCAGAAGCGTTTAACCGGCCCGGGGGCTGGTCAGAAACCCGGCAAGACGCCGTACGGTTGAGCGCCGAGGAAGTGGACGTTCTGAGCGACGAAACGGAAGCTCTGATCCGCAACAACGCTTCCGAAATCGAGAGGGGCTTCATCCGCGAAACCCCGGAAAAACTGAGACGCATCGTCCACTCTTTCCGTGTTCACCTGGGGGCCGAGGAGGCCGCCGCACCCCGCTGCAACGCGCCCTGGACTTCCGCGGTCGTGGAAAGCGACGGGACTCTGCGCCCCTGCTTCTTCCATCAGCCGATCGGGAACGTTTGTGAGCAAGGTTTGCTCGGTGCTTTGAATAGCCCCGAGGCGGTTGCGTTCCGCCGAAGTCTCGACATCGCGGCCGACCCCACTTGTCGTCGATGTACCTGTTCGCTTTACTGGGAGGGTTAGAACCTACTACGTTCCGAGCAGTGTTTCGATCTCCGCGATGGCCGGGTCCAGTCGGTCGTATTCCAGGCGATAGGCCCGCTCGCTGACCAGGCGCCGCAGACCGGCGAGTTGCTCGGCGCGGGTTGCTTCTCGGAAATGCGGAAGCTCCGCCGCTAAGCGGAGGAACGCTTCCTCCGGACTCACGGCCGTCAACGTTGGCCCGGCGCCGGCGCTTCTCTCCAGGAAGACGACGGTCTCAACCAGGCACTCCGAAGCGGTTTCGATGCCGGGAAGGATCGAGCTGTCCACTTCCGCGATCCTTTCCCCCTTAATGGCCTCCACGGCCAGCAGACCCTCGAGTTCGGGGAAGAATTCGCTGGAGGAATGCTCGAACCGCAGGAAACGCGGCCGCCCCAGGGCACGATTGTTTGACGCCTCTCGATCCAGATAACCGGCATCGTCGCTGATGAGCGTCCATCCCACTCGCGCGCAGGCGTACGAGAGACACGTCTTACCCGCCCCCGCCGGTCCGGAAAGCAGCAGCCCGCGTCCGTCCTTCGCCACGCAGCCGGCGTGAATCGGCGTGAAAACTTGCTCGCTCAACAGCAACAGAAGAAGCGGGTCAAGAAAACGATAAGTTAGCTCAGAGTGACGGCGGGCGGTGTGCGCCCCGACCCAGCACTTGATCGCTGAGCGATCCAGGTCACAACAGGCGAAATGGTCGGCGTCGGACGCCAGCAGCACGAGGTGGTCACGTGCGCGAAAGCTGGGGGTGGGTGGCGTTTTCTTTCCCGTGCCCTCCGATACCACCACGTCAAACCGTATGGCGTCTCGCTCGAAAAGGGAATCACAGCCGCTCCAGCGGGCTTCGGCCGCGTTAACGACATCGTCGGAGTTCGTGAACAGATCAACGGGGCATCCCAGCGGATACAGCCGCTTTGACAGCGGCAGAGACTGCCGGTAGCCAAGGGGGTCAGGGCTGGGGGGGCTTGCGGGCGTCATCGCGGATTCCTCTATCAGCGAGTCACAGCCGGAGCGGAACGAGCAAGTTCGTCCTAGATGTGACCAAAGACCGGCTCGGCTTCGCGCCGGCCGGGGGCCGCCGAGGCAAGCGCATCCGTAACTTGCTGAATGATGACCTGTTTGTCGTGGTTGCGCAACGACCGCCGGTTCACAAGCAAGCGTGCCGTGGAGTTCGGCAGGACTTTCTCGATGATCTTCAGCCCGTTCGCCCGCAGCGTACGGCCCGTCTCCGTGTTGTCGATGATGGCGTCGCCGTCTTCCGGTGGTTTCGATTCGGTGGCGCCAAAAGAGTGAAAGATCGCGACGGGCGACGAGCTACGCCGCTCGACGTGAAGTCGCGAGTACGGGCTATAGAGTGATGGCTCCAGATCCGTATGATGCCGCACCAACGACTCGGTCAAGTTCAGGTACTCGGTCCAGATGCGTAGTGGGTGCGTACCGGTCGAATCAATGAATTTGCGAAACAGATCGGCCGACGAGTTGACGTCTTCCCACTGATCAGGTACCGCAAGCACGATGTCCACGCGTCCGAATCCCAAGTCGAGCACATCATCAACATTCGACTGGCATTCGCTTTCGAGATACCAATCAATGCCCGAGATCCCCATGTCATAGAAGCCGGCTGCGATCATGTACGGGATTTCCTGCGGCCGCAGCACCTTGACTGTCAGTCCCGGGATATCGAGTTCGGGACGATAGCTGCGGCTGCCGTCGGCGTAACCGGCGGGGCGAAGGTTCGCGCGGTCGAGAAAAGCGGCGGCCTTGGTCTCAAGGCTGCCTTTGGGAATCGCGAAACGGACCTGGGTCATGACGTTGTCTTCTACCTTATCGCGGGACGTGGCGGGTCTTCACGCCGAACTCGTGAGCCTTTGCAGCAGAGCTTCCGCGTCAAACCGCACAACCTCGGACGTACTCCCATCACTAATTGTGATCTCACCGCCGGCTTGACCGGAAACCAGCCCGATCCGGTCTGTCTTGCGGGCGTCGCAATCGGCGGCCGTCGGTTCGTCTTGAGACCCCACGGCAACACCTGCTCGGACACCGCGGGCGCGCAGACTCTCGGCGAGACGGACGGCTTCGCCCAGGGCTGCCTCCGAGGCCGCCAGCAAGAACAACTGAAAAGGTCGCGGCATCAACCAAGTACCGGTTGCCCGAGCCTCATCCAGCAATGAATCGAACCGAAAAGCGCAACCGGTCGCCGGTAGTTCGGGACCTCCGAACTCGCCGATCAGGCGGTCATAGCGCCCGCCGCCACAATACTTGCGAACGCCCTGCGAGCCCGTCGATAAGATCTCGAAAACCGTGCTCGTGTAGAACGTAAAGCCGCGCGCGATCCCGAGTACGACTTCCAGTTTGCCGTAGCCATACATTTCAACCTGGCGGCAAACAGCAAGAAGTTCATCGAGCGCGCCGGTTGCGCGGGTGCCCTTCAGCAGCGAGCGCGCCTCCTGGTCAACGTCCGCCAGCGGCCCCTGTAGTCGTGAAACACGAATAAGTAGATCGGCCGTCAGTTTTGGGACCAAGTCCTGTACGTCCCAGCAGCGGCGGTAAGTGGCTTCCGCTTCGCGCGGCATGACTTCCGTCAACTCCGCCGCGTCGGAGATTCGGCGGTCTTCAATCCGATCGGAACCGGAGTAGTCGACTTGCTCCTGTAGCGAAGCCAAGTCCATGCGGTCGATCTTCAACTCATCGAACAGTAGCGGGTCTTCGGATTCGGCGAGCACGCGGCAACGTTCGCGGATCCCCATCAGTCGGTCGAGATGACCGATGACGGTTGAGCGATCATCCGCGTCCAGATCCTCACGGAGCAACTGGCCGAAAATGCCGATGTTGCCAATCCGAAGAGTGGGCTTCTCGATTCCAATCGCCTCCAGAAAGCGGCACGCCGCCGCGATGATTTCCGCGTCAGCAGCCGGTCCGGACTCTCCGATACACTCGATGCCGGCTTGAGTGAATTCTCGGTAGCGACCCGACCCGGGCCGACAATACCGAAAACAGGGGGCGACGTAATAAAGCTTGTGGGGCGGTGCATCCGCGTCGAGCGCCCCCGACGAGATCAGACGGCAAACCGGCGCCGTCATCTCCGGGCGCAACGCCAGCTCCTCGTGGTCGCAATGGAATGTCAGCAGCGAACTCTTGATCTCAGGCCCGGAGCGCGCCGAGAAGAGTTCCACACTTTCGAACGTCGGCGTCTGAATCGGCTGAAATCCGTACGTTTCGACAACCCGGCTGAACTCAGTTTCGACATGCTTCCGCAAGGCCGCTTCCTCGGGCGGGAGATCACGGGTTGATCGAGGAGGTTGAAAACGGGCCATCGGATTCAGTGCTGCCTTCTCGCGGACCGAAGCCGGCGGGGCATCAGTCAAATCGCGCGGAATTGCTAGGGAAAATCGTCCCAGACTCGCGGCTAAACCGCCTCTAAATAGAGCCTGGGACCGGCGAGCGGAGAACTTTTCAGTTATAACAGACGGTCCTTATGGTCGCAACGAAGGTTCCTTCCCGTCGTGACCCAATAGAAATGTCCCATTCTGGCGCCGGCCTGCTACGGCGACTCCAGTGGGCGGCGTTCGCGGCTATTGCTGCTGCTTTTCCGCAATCCGCTCGACAGCCAGTGCGCGCGCGTGTTCCGCAAACTCGACGGCCTGCCGGGCCAGGTTGATGAGATCCTTCCTCCTGCCCTTCACAAGCAGGGGGCTATTCGTCATTTCGAGACTGGCCTCCGCGCGCTTCAGCGCATCTAGTGCGTATTCGTTCGCGCCGACCGACTCCGCGATGGTGAGAGCGTTCCGCGCTTGGTAGATATCGATCGGGTTGCTCTTGAGGTCAAGTACGAGACCGAGCGGGTTGACCAGCTCCTCATAGGCTCCTCTCTTGAGCAGCTCGTACTTCACATCGACAAGGGCCGCCCGCGCCTTCGCGCCTTTTGCCGGTTCGCTCTCGGCAACAATGACGTCACTGGGCTTGCGAACCGCGTAGTACGGTTCCGCCGTCACAACCATTCCGAAGACCTCCAGATCCGTGGTTGTGGTCAGTTTCGCTTCGCCCGTCTTGTCGCGCTGCAACTCGCCGAGGTTCACAGCACCGCCCTCCGGCGAGATGGCCCAGACTACGTACGTAAGGTATTCCGGACCGAACTTCTGAGAGCGAGGTAGCCCCAAAAATTTGGAGGCGATTTGCGCGACTGCTCCTTTGATCTGCACCGTTGCCTGGCCGGACGCATACTTTGCAAGAGGGGTGCCGCTGAAAACGACTTTCGCCTTGCCGCCCGACTCCTTGTAGCTGATCGCCTTTACCGTCCGGCTGACGGCTTCGGCGGTGAAAATTCGGAGCCCCTCGGGTTGTTCAGCGGCTGCCTCTTGGGCCGGCAGTTTTGAGGGGCCGATGACGGCGACCCAAAGGGTGATGAGCAACAAGCGGTGAAGGACATCAGAACCCATCAGATATCTCCTCGTCTGGATAACAACAGAACGCCCGGAGCAACTACCATCACTTTATCGGAAGTCGCTCGCGTCGGCGACCGCGACGGGCCGTAAGGTGGCGACGAGCGGCCGCTAACCCGAGACAATATGGCCATCGCGCATTTCAAGTGTCCGGTGGGCGCAGTAGGTCGCAGCCTCGGGGTTGTGGGTAATCATCAGAATCGTCTGCCCGCGTTGCTCGTTCAGCTTCTTGAGGGTGTCGAGGACGGCCCGCGAGTTCTCGGTGTCGAGGTTGCCGGTCGGCTCGTCGGCCAGAAGGAGCGGCGGGTTGCTGACGATGGCGCGTGCGATGGCAACGCGTTGTTGCTCTCCACCCGAGAGCGCGTAGGGTTTGTGATCCAGGCGGTGGTCGATGCCCAGGATACTCACGATCTCGTCGAATCCGTCATCGGGGCGATGGGGAACGCCGGCGATGTGGCGGGCGACTTCGATGTTCTCTCGAGCGGTGAGGGTGGGAAGCAGATTGAACTTTTGAAATACGAATCCCACGGTCCGCTTGCGCAGGTCGGTCCGCTCGCGGTCGGTCATAGCCGTCAGGTCACGGCCGGCCACTTTGACGGTGCCTTCGGTTGGCGGAGTGAGGCCGCCGATCACGTGGAAGAGCGTCGATTTACCGGAACCCGACGGCCCCAGGATCGCCAGAACCTCGCCGGGATAGACATCCATGTCGAGGCCACGCAACGCCGGGACGCCGACACCGCCCATGTGGTAGGTCTTCTTGAGGCCTCGGACTTCGATAATCGGTTCCTGGGACATAGCTAGTCGTAGGTCAAAGCGCGGATCGGGTCTTGCCGAGCGGCGCGGGTCGCCGGGTACAGAGCGCCGAACAAAGCGCCAGCGACGGCGAGCATGGCGCTCCAAAGAATCCAGTCGCCGGAGATCAAGATTGAGAGCAGCGGGAATCCGATCTTCACGCCTTCGCGAACCCCGTAACCCAGCGCCACGCCAAGGGCGATACCGACAACGCACACTACGGCTACTTCTCGTAGCAATACGGTGAGAATGAAGCTGTTCGTGGCTCCGAGTGATTTGAGGATGCCGATCTCACGCGTCCGTTCCAGGATCGACGTATACATCGAGAGCAGCACGACCAGGAAACCGATGACAAGGGCAATGGCGACGATGGCGTTGGTGAACTGCGACGATACTTCGCGCACATCGGCCGCGGCCAGCGACAGAAATTCCTCGATGTCGTAGACCGGGTTCGCGGGCAGCAGGCCACTGATCTCTTCGACCATGCGCGGAGTGTCCTCCCGATTCCGTAGCCTGATGAAGACTTGGCTGAACTTACCGTCCCAGCCCATCAGTTCCTGCATGGTCTTGATCGGGATGAAGATTCTCGACATCTTGCCGGTTTCGACGACCGCCACTACGCGGAAGTCGTGATTGAGCAGGTCGAGAGTGTCTCCGACATCCACCTTCTTATATCGTGCGTAGATTTCGTCGACGATCACATCGTAATCGCCTCGCGGCGGACCGCCCGAGAAGTAATGAATGCCGCCGCACATGCGAACGAAGCTATCCCAATCGACGCCCGTTATGGTTTGGAGATCACCCTGGGGGCTGAGGGTCGTGCCAACGGCCATCTCGATCTCGCTATAGCGTTCCGGAAGGACCGTCGCGAGCGCCTCCGGGATGTCGGCATTTCCCAGGCTCGATGCTGCGTCACTGCCCGACGGCCGAATCAGGATATCGGCCCCGACGCTGCGTGTTCTCCCTTGCGACTCCTCGAGCAGTCCTTCAGCCACTCCGACGATAAGCAGCATCATTGCCACTTCCATGGCGACCGCAAGGATACTCAAACCGGTGCGGATCGGGCGGTGCCGCAGGTTGCTGACGACGAGACGGTTGATCATTCCGCACTGCCCTCGCGCAACGCTTCCTCGGTTGCGGCCCCGACATCTTCGATCTTGACACCTTCGGGGGGCTCAATGACGAAGCCCTTCGCGGGTATCTCTTCATTGACGCCCGGCTCAAGGACCGAAACTCTCAATTGGTAGCCATCCCTAGGCCTGTCGATGCGAACCACGCCCGGAAAAGGCGGGTCGCCTTCCAGCCAACTGCCGTACCAGACATCGGTCGCAAGGTCGCCGTTTTCCTCGTAAATCCTCTGGCGAGCAATGGTCAGCCTCGCGCGGTCGAACCACAGTTCGCGCGAGAGCGCCCGCCGGCCTTTCTTCTTCAACACCACGATATGATAGGCGGCCGCGCCGTAAGTATCGTTGCGCATAAATTCGACTGTCTCATCTTCGCGAGGCGGATCAATGACGAGCGCCTCGAGGATGTGCTGCGGCCGGACGTTCTCGACCCGCTTCTTTGACCGTGCCGTGAACTTGTTCTTGCCGGTCAGAAAACGGTCTTCGGTGGGCAGGTAAACGTGGAAGTCCTCGCCATCAGATGTCATGTCGAAAACCGTGGTCCCTACGACGGGAAACGACGCTTTCACTCGAATCGAAGCCGGCCGCTGGATGAGAATGACGCCGCCGGCCTCGGCATACTCCTTGACCTTCGTCCGGTCCGCCGTTGTGATCGAGAGCTGAAGACGCACATTGGCGCGCGACGATTTGATGGCGGCAAACTCGCCGAGCTTCGTAATCAATTCGTCAAGGCTAGCGGTTTCGACGATGCTCGGCCGAAGCTCGGGCGTACGCGTACGCGTACGCACTAAGCAGCCTGCGTGTACTCCGGCCAGAACCAGAATCACGATCGAGGAAAGAAAACGTGACTGAGAAGGGGGCCTTCTCGCGCGGCGGAGCAACCCTAATTGTATCAGCGCGGCCTGTCTATCGAGGTTCGAGTACGGGCGTTGAACCAATCGGAGAACAGACTCGGCGACTCGAGCCAAACGAGAAACCATTGCAGGATTTCCTGTTTCTCAGCCCGTTTTCTTTCAGGCAGATTGCCGCGATTCAGGAGTCGTTTTAAGCGATCTTTGCCCTGACGCACGGCGCGGCGACAGTCGTCCGCGCGTTCGCGGTCGCCGCCGGTTTTCGCGTTCTCATACTCACGCTGCATGTCGGCGAGCGATCTTGCCGCTTGCTCGGCGTCGACGAACTTGACCCGGTGCCGCAGGTCGAGGGGTAGCCCGCCGAGAGATCGGGCGATCGGAATCTCGGTGTGGGAGAGGATGTCGAGCAGGTAGGAGCGTGAAACGGGTTTCGCCCGGTCGAGTTCCCGCCGCACGAAGGCCTCCAGCCCTGAGAGATGGTTCTCGTCAATGGTGGTAGCGGCGGATTCTTCTAGCCAGCGAATCACGGTTGACCGGATGGAGGGTGACCGGCCGGAACGGCGCTTCGCGTTCGTGGTCAACGTCCCCGGCTCCGGCGGTAGGTAGCCACAGCGTGATTGTGAGCCACGAGATTCTTGGAGAAGAAATGCCCCGCTCCGTCGCCCTTCGCAACGAAGTACAGGAACTCGGTTTCGGCCGGTGCGGCGGCCGCGGTCAGGGCCTTGCGGCCTGGATTGGCAATCGGGCCTGGCGGCAGCCCGGCATGTACATAAGTGTTGTAGGGGTGTGGATCTTCGAGGTCGGGAGTCAGCAGTCTGCCCTTGTAGCGGTCTTCCAGCACAAGGCCGTAGATCACTGTGGGGTCACACTGCATCCGCATGGGGAGTCGCAGGCGGTTGTGAAAGACGGAAGAGACGACACTATGTTCGTCCGACTCGGGCGTTTCTTTCTCGATCATCGAAGCGAGTATGAGAAGCTCGTAGGGCCTCAGGTCCGACTTTGTTCCCCTGGTTGCTTCGGCGAAGACGGTGCGAAACTGCTCCGTCATCGTTGCGATTACGGTGAGGGGCGTGCTTGTTTCGTCGAGATAGTACGTGTCGGGGAAGAGGAAGCCTTCCAGGTTCTCGGCTTCGGGGAAGAGGTCTTTGACAGGGCTCGCATCTTCGGTGGCCGCCACGAATTCCTGCTTGCTCATGAGGCCCGTGGCGGCCACCGCTTCAGCGATTTCGAAGCGGTTGTACCCTTCCGGGATCGTGACTGGGTAAAAGCGTACGCTGCCCTTACGGAGCGTTTCGTACGCTTCCCAGGCCGTCATCGGGCGCCCAAAGCGGTAGTAACCCGCCATCAGCATCTCGTCTGGCCGCAACACCCGGATCGTCAGAAAACGCCACTTCGAGGAGATGATCCCCTTCCGCTCGAGTTCATCCGCTATAGCACGGGTCGTTGTGCCGCGTTCGATTTCGATGTTGATGGGCTCGGGGAATTCTTCGGCGGCAGGCCCGAACGGGATGAGCAGCCACGCATACACGGCCACGCCACCGGCTAGCACCAGGAGTGTCGCAAGGGCAGCGATTCGAAATCGCATACGTTTGAAGGAGCTAGGTGGGGCCCTGAGCTGTGCTGTTCAAGTAGCTTTCGAGAATGAGTACGGCCGCCGCTTGGTCCACTGCTTGTCTGTGTGCTTCTCGGGTCCCGGTCCGGCGGCGCGCTTGTTGGCGGATCGTCTGCTCGGCTTCGACCGATGTCAAACGCTCATCCCAAAGCTCGATGGGAACCTTTGTGCGAGTGCGGAGCCGCGCGGCGAAACGCTCGACACGGCTGGATTGTTCGCTTTTCTCGCCGCTCATGTGAACCGGGTTTCCCACAACGACTAGGCCGGCTTCATTCTCGTGAATCAGCGTGGCGAGCGTCTCCAAATCGGTCTGTCTGTTCTTGCAGGCCAGCGTCGACAGGCCTCGTATCGTCAAGCGAAGTTCGTCGGTCAGAGCGATGCCGATGCGGTGTTCACCGACGTCGAGCGCAAGGATACGACCCTTCGTCTTTGCCAAGACCTATTGTATCGGAAGGCCTTTGCACGGCCCTTTTCGCACGGCATTGAGGTAGTTCCTCGACGGAGAGTCAATTGGTAGCATAGTCATTGAGTTGTTCACACTCCGACCATGAAAATCTCTCTCGCCTTCGATAAGACCGGCGCTGCGATCGAGCTGCCCGACGGGCTCGCGATCCGCGTTTTGCGGTCACGATTCGCGGATGCGCTTGGCGATCCCGAGGCGGCTATCGACGCGGCCCTCCGGAATCCGATCGGCTGCGCTTCTCTCGATCAACTGGCCGCCGGCAAACGTTCGGCCGCGATTTCCGTTTGTGACATTACCCGGCCGGCGCCCAACCGCACCGTTCTGCCGCCGCTCATCGCCACCTTGGAGCGAGCCGGGATTCCCGCTTCTGAAATCAGCATCCTGATTGCCACCGGTCTGCACCGCGAAGCAACCGAGAGCGAGTTGAACGAGATCGTGGGACCCGAGATCCGAGCCCGCCACCCGGTACATTCCCATCGCGCCAAACGCGAGGACGAACAGAGTTTCCTGGGCGAAACCGCCACTGGGACGCCGATTTACATCGACCGCCGATTCGTGGAAGCCGATCTGCACATTACGCTCGGGTTCATCGAGCCGCATCTCATGGCGGGGTTTTCCGGCGGACGCAAACTGATCTCGATCGGCCTCGCCGGCGAGAAGACCATCAAGCGGCTCCATAGCCCGCCCTTCATGCGCGATCCCGACGCCTCGGAAGGCTCGTTCCCCGACAACCCCTTGCATAGGGAGTTGATGGAGATCGCCGCTCGGGCGCGGCACGATTTCATGGTGGACGTGGCGCTGACGCGCGACAAACGAATTGCTGAAGTTTTCGCGGGACAGCCCGATGCCGCGCATGCGCGGGGCGTCGAGTTCGTTCGCGAATCGACTCTGGCTACCGTAGACGAAACGGCGGACGCGGTGATCACGACATCGGGCGGGTATCCGCTGGACTTGACGTTCTATCAGGCCGTGAAAGGCGTCACGGCGGCTGCTCACATCGTTAGACCCGGAGGCGCGATTCTGTTAGCGGCGGCTTGCCGCGAAGGCGTCGGGAGTCCCGAATTCAGCACCTTGATGCGGAGGGGGCTTCACTGGGAGGCCTTGCTCGACGAACTCGAAGGCGCGCCGGTGGACGTCGATCAATGGCAGGCCGAGAAGCTGGCGATGGTGGCCCGCAAGGCCAAGCTGTCGTTCTGCGTGCCAGGCGTACCCGCGGAAGATCGCGCACTGCTCTGGGGTCCGGCGTTCGCCGATCCGCAGGAAGCCGTGGACGATCTGGCCGCTCGCCTGCCGGCCGGCAGCTCCGTCGTTGTGATTCCCGAAGGCCCCTACGTTTTTACTCAAGTGCTCCTCGAGCCGGTTGCCGTGAGCTAATCTATCAGCCGGACTAATTCACCCTAGGGTTGATGTGATGCATTGGTTCCAGCTCCTCGACAGTTCCCAAGATTATGGGACGCCACTCGTTGGTTCCTATGATCCCGCGCTGGTCTTCGTTTCGATTCTGATCGCGGGGCTGGCCGCGTATGCCGGGCTCGGCTTCGCGGGACGCGTCAGTGCGGCGGAAACGGCGCGCGCGAAGAGGGCGTGGCTCTTGGGCGGCGCTGCCGCGATGGGTGTCGGCGTTTGGGCGATGCACTTCATTGGGATGCTGGCGTTCCGCCTGCCTGTCCCTGTTGCGTACGACGTCCGGGTGACGCTGCTTTCCCTCACGCCGGCGTTCTTGGCCAGTCTCGTCGTTCTTCGATTCCTAACCCTCAAACATGCGGACCGTGGGCAGGTTCTCTTGAGCGGCACGCTGATGGGGCTTGGCATCGGCACCATGCACTACACCGGTATGGCGGCGATGTGGATGGCCGCGGAGATGTTCTACGACGGCCCGCTTGTCGCCCTCTCGATCGCCGTGGCAGTGGGCTTGGCTTCCGCCGCGCTCGCAATGAGCCGCCTCGTCGGGCAAGGCGCGGACCGCGTCGTTGGACCTTCACGAGAGTTTGCGGCGGCGGGCGTTATGGGGCTCGCCGTCGCCGGCATGCACTACACCGGGATGGCCGCCGTTCGGTTCTTTGACGCCCCTGGTATGGCGGTTCCGGAAGGCGCTCTGGATCCGCTGATTCTCGCCATACTCGTGGGACTCGCCTCGGCGTTCATTCTTGTCCTCGCGGTATTCGCCGCGATTGTAGATCGCCGCCTGCAAGCCGCTGCTGTCTCCGCGCGTGTCAGCCGGGCACGGATGCTTCAGGCCATCGAGAGCATTTCCGAGGGGTTTGCTCTCTATGACAAAGATGACCGGCTTGTACTGTGCAACGCTCACTATCGGGAGCTGCTGCGCGCGGACGGGTACGACCTCAGCACGCAACAGTCATTCGAGAGCATCATTCGGTCGGCCTGCGAGCGTGGCCTGATCCCCGATGCGGAAGGCCGGGTCGATGCATGGGTTGCCGAAAGGCTTCGGCGGCACCTCGATCCCGTGGGCCCTCACGTGCAAAAGCGAAGGGGCGATTGCTGGGTTCAGATTAACGAATATAGGACGGAAGACGGTGGAACGGTCGCTATCTATAACGACATCACTGAACGCAAGAGAGCGGAAAAGGAGCTATCAGACGCATTAGAGAACTTGCAAGACACGCAGGCGCACCTCGTCGAGTCAGAGAAAATGGCCGCTCTCGGGAAACTGACCGCCGGCATTGCTCACGAAATCAATAACCCCGTCGGCGTCGTTACGAGTTCCGCGGACAACTCGGCTCGCTGCGTTCAAAGGATTCTCGACTCGTTGGATCGAGGCCACACGTTGGACGAGGTTCGTTCCGACCGCGGGTTTCAGCAGTCCGTCCAACTCGTACGGGAAAACGCAAAGGTTGTCGTCGAAGCCGGTCAGCGGATCGCAACGATCATGCGGAGCCTCAAAGCGTTTGCACGGCCCGACGACAATGACTTCCAGCAGGCAAGCGTGGAAGAGGGGCTCGAGAGTACGCTAGCCCTGCTCCAGCATCAGATGCGTGAGGGCATCGCGCTCGTCAAGCGATTTGGCAACGTGCCCCGTGTCTATTGCATGCCGGCCGCGATCAATCAGGTGTTCATGACGATTCTGACGAACGCGATTCAGTCGATCGAAGGCAACGGTGAGATTCGAGTGGAGACATCGCAGGACCCGACGAGCATCTACGTGAACATCAGTGACACAGGGCGCGGCATGGAATCGCACCAGGTGAAGGGCCTGTTCGATTCAAGTTTCACGACCAAGGGCTCCCGTATCGGTGTGGGGCTGGGGTTGTTCAACGCCTACCGTGTGATCCGGCAGCATCGCGGAGAAATCTCGGTAAAGAGCGAGCTGGGCGAGGGGACGGGGTTCTCCATCCGCTTTCCTATCGAACAAGCTCAACCGGCGGAAACGTGAGCAGATCCGAATCTACTCCGCTTTTCGGAAGAGTACCGATTCAGAGCTGAAACCCGGTCCCAGAGCCGAGATCACGCCGTACCCCTCGGGCGCACCGCCTTCGAGAAACCGCTCGATCACAAACAAAACCGTGGCGGACGACATGTTGCCGTAACAGCGCAGCACGTCGCGCGAGCGTGAGAGTACCTCCCGGTCGATGCCGTAAGCCTTCTCGTAGGCTTCCAGCACTTTCACTCCGCCCGGGTGATACAGATAGTGCTCGACCGACTCGCGGCACACGTCCGCCGACGCCAGCAGCGCATCGAGTTCACTTGCCGCATGTTGGCTGACAATGGCCGGGATCCTGCGGTCGAACACAACCTGCATACCACGGGAGGTAATGTTCCAGCCCATGATGTTCAGCGAATCAGGGAACAGTCGTGAGCGTGTAGCCACGATTTCGAGACCGTCTTTCTGGATATGCGATCCAGCCAGCACGGCTGCTCCGACGCCGTCTCCAAACAGCGCTGACGCCACGACGTTGCTCTTCGAGTCGTCATCGGCGAGGAACGTAAGCCCGCAGAACTCCGCCGCGACGATCACGCCGATTTGATCAGGATGTCCGCGCAGATAATCGTTGACGTGCGCCAGGCCCGCGACACCGCCCGCGCAGCCTCGGCCCCAAATCGGCGTTCGTGCAATCGTGGTCCGACAGCCCAGCACGTTGATCAACCGGGCGTCGATTGAGGGCGTAGCCAAGCCGGTGGTGTTGACGAAGACCAGGTAATCGATGTCGGCCGGTTGCAAAGAGCAGCGGTCCAGAGCTTTGCGAATCGCTTGAGCGCTGAGGTCGGTCGCTGTCTCGATGAAGACGCGATTGACCTCTTCGGCTGGGTGCGCTTCTTGGAACCAGGCTAGGGGAACGGCGAAGTATCTGCGGTCGATCCCTGCGTTCTCGAACACATTGAGGAGTCGGTCCAGGTGAGGAACCCGACCGTCGAAGATAGCTCGGGCCGCGGCGAGGACTTCCTCTTGTGCAAGCGCGAATGGGGGCAAGGCCGTTGCAACGCTGATAAGTCTGGACATAGCCGGGAAGCCTGCTCCCGATCGTACACGCCTGGGCTGTTCCTTCGCCACGACAACCTGCGGGCTTAAGCAGGATCAGCGGAGGCCGGCGGGGTCGTGAATCCGGTGTTGACCCTGAATTCAGTTGGACGTATGATTGAAACATACGTTTGAATGTCCGTTGGCTCTCGTCGTTGGCGGATCGAGGTGGCTGCGATGGCATCGGAGACAAAGGAACAGATTTTGGACGTCGCGGAGCGGATGTTCGCGGAAGACGGTGTCCATGGAGTGTCGCTCCGGGCGATTATCGCGGCGGCGGAGGTGAACCTGGCGGCGGTTCATTACCACTTCGGGTCAAAAGAGGCCCTCGTCGAGGCGGTCTTCGAGCGCCGGGTAGGCCCCGTCAACGAAGCACGTTTGGAGTGGCTCGACCGGGCTGAAGCAGAGTGGGATGGCGTCCCGCCGGTTGATGAAGTCCTGCGGGCATTGGTAACTCCCGCCATTCAGCTCGCGATGGACCCGGAGCGCGGCCGGACGTTCATGAAGATCTGCGGCAGGTTCTACACCGAGTCGGGTGATCATTTGCAGCCGATTTTTGACCGCCTGTTCAGCAAGGTTATTGAGCGTTTCGTGCCGGCTTTTCAGAGGGCCTGCCCTGATCTTCCGCCGGTGGAACTTCTTTGGCGGATTCATTTCTCGGTGGGCGTGATGGTGCATACATTGCTCGACAGCGAGCGGCTGCGGCGGATTTCGGGCGGGGCCTGCGACACGAGTGACGTCGAAGCGGTGACCGAGCGTATGGTGGGGTTCGCGGCGGCGGGGATGAAGACGCCGGCCCCGCTCGAAAAGCCGGAAACTCCTTCCGCCGGTGAACCGCTAGAGGTCACGGCCGGAGGTGGCGCGTGAGAAACAGCCTTTGGGCGGTGATCGCTGTGGCCGGCTTGACGCTTGGAGGTTGCGGCAGGAAGTTCGAAGCGCCGCCTCACCCATTGAGCATCAAAGCGCCCGAAGAATGGACCGGCGGCAAGACAGTCACCGGCGTTTCAGACGCTCGTTGGTGGAACTACCTCGGAGACGAGAGCTTGGATACGGCGATCGGAGCGGCTCTCGAACACAACTACGATTTGCGGGCGGCGGCGGCTCGCGTTGCAGTAGCGCAGGCGGAGGCGCGGATCGCGGGCGCCGATCTGCATCCGACCCTCGATCTGAATCTAACGCGAGGCAGGCAGCGCCAGAACTTCGTTGGACTGCCGATTCCGGGCCGCGAGGGCAGCGTGCTGGCAACGACCTTCTCCAATGCGGGTGTAAATCTCGCCCTGAGTTGGGAGCCCGATTTTTGGGGACGGATGAAGAGCGGAGAAGCGGCTGCGTTGGCGGTCGTCGGCGCCCGCGAGGCAGATGTGGCGGCGTCCCGCCTTTCCCTTTCAGGACAGGTGGCGAAGGCGTGGTTTGCCGCGATCGAGGCGCAACGGCAGTTGGGCCTGGCTCGGGCGACGCTCGAGAGCTACAACACGTCGGTCGCGCGCGTGCGCGAACGATTCGAGCGAGGTTTACGACCGTCGCTGGACTTGCGGCTGGGCTTGACAGAGGTCGATCGCGCCGAGGCGCTTGTCGAACAACGCCGCGCGCAGCTTGACGCGGCGGTCCGGCAGATCGAGATTCTACTGGGGCAGTACCCGGCGGGCGTATATGCTCTCGCGGAGGACTTACCGAATCTGCCGGTGCATATTCCGGAGGGACTGCCTTCTGAACTCGTGCATCGGCGGCCGGACTTGGCCGCCATCGAGAAGGAGTTACTTGCCTCCGACGCAAGAGTGGCGCAGTCGCGCGCGAACTTGCGGCCACGCTTCAACCTGACATCGCAAGGCGGAACCGCAAGCAATCAGCTACGGGATCTGGTCGACGGCAATCTATTGGCGTGGAATCTCATTGGCGGGTTGATCCAGCCGATTTACAACCGCGGACGTTTGAAGGCAGGTATCGACCGCGACGAGGCCTATGTGCGAGACGCGATGTCCCGGTATGAGAGTTCGCTGCTACGGGCGTACGGGGAAGTTGAGATCGCACTGGCCGCCGAGGACATCTTGGCGCGCCGTGAAGCAGCGCTCGAAGCCGCCACAAAGCAATCGTTGGCGGCACGCGATCTTGCTGACGACCGCTACCGGAGGGGTTTGGCGGACATTATTACCGTGCTCTCCGCACAACGGACCGCGCTGGATTCAGAGAGCCAGTTGCTGGCGTTGCGCCGACAGCGGCTCGACAACCGCGTCGATATCCATCTGGCCCTGGGGGGCGGTTTTGAAGCGGCGGCGCCTATCCCGCCAACAGGGCTGCAGCAGCGATCGGCCGGGGCTGGGCCGGAGGAGGATCTATGAGAGTGATCAGGATCATCCTTCAGGTTTTTCTGCCGATCGTAGTCCTCGCGGTGGGAGCCAATCTCGCCCTGACTTTGATCGACGCGCGCGCGGAACCCGAGACGCAAGCCGTCGAGGCGCCGCCGCCGCTCGTCGAGGTCATAGAGGTCAAACCGACCGGGCAGCGCTTAACCGTGAAGGCCGAAGGCACGGTCGTGCCGCGGACACAGACGGAGTTGGTCCCGGAGATTTCCGGGCGCGTGGTCTGGGTGTCGCCTTCGCTCGCTTCGGGCGGTTTCTTTGAGAAGGATGAAGTGTTGTTGAAAGTGGATCGCCGCGAGTACGAGTTAGCTGTCGTGCGAGCGAGGTCCGCCGTCGCGCAATCGGAGTTGACGCTCGCGACCGAGCAGGAAGAAGCGAGCCTGGCGAGGAAAGAGTGGGAGAGTTTGGGAGAGGGTGAACCCACTCCGCTGACATTGCGGGAACCGCAGGTCGCGCAGGCGAAGGCAACGCTCGCTTCAGCCGAGGCAGCTCTCGATCAGGCTGAATACGATCTGGAGCGTACGGTCGTTAAGGCTCCCTACGCCGGCCTGATTCGAACGAAGAGCGTGGATGTGGGGCAGTTCGTCAATCGGGGGGCATCGGTGGCGCGTATCTACGCGGTGGACTTCGCCGAGGTGCGACTGCCGATTCCCGACGCGGAGTTGGAGTACGTGGATCTGCCTTTGGCGTTTCGCGGACAGGAAGGAAGCGCGGAAGGTCCGAAGGTAACCCTGCGCGCGCAGTTCGCCGGGCGCGATCACACCTGGCAAGGGCGGATTGTCCGCACCGAGGCGGAGATCGATCCGCAGAGCCGTATGGTGCAGGCAGTGGCACGAGTCGCGGACCCGTACGGTCAAGGCGGGCGATTCGGACGTCCCCCGCTGGCGGTGGGCATGTTCGTCCAGGCCGAGATCGAGGGTCGCTGGGCGACGTCGGTTACAGTTTTGGCGCGCGTCGCGTTGCGGGACGCGGACACTGTGTACGTGGTGAGCGAGAGCGGACGGCTGGAGTTCCGGCCCGTTCAGATCCTTCGGATGGAGCGTGAGCAGGTTCTGGTGCGGTCGGGGTTGAAGGCGGGGGAGCGCGTCTGCGTTTCGATTATCGAGACGCCGGTGGATGGGATGAAAGTGGGAATCGTCGAGGTCGAAACGCCTGCGGTTCCTGTTGCGTAGCGGAGAGAAGAGTTACAGGTGCACGGCCTCATACCCTGGTTTGCCCGCAACGGCGTCGCCGCCAACCTGTTGATGGTTGTCATCGTTGTCCTCGGGATGGTGACGATCCCGGGCCTAAAGAAAGAAATCTTCCCCGAGTACGCGATGGACATGGTAACCGTGTCGGTTCCCTTCCGCGGCGGCACACCCGAGGAGATCGAAGAAACGGTCTGCGTCCGCATTGAGGAAGCGATTCTCGATCTGGACGGCATCAAGAAGGTCACTTCGACCGCAATTGAGGGCAACGGAACGGTCACGGTCGAAGTTATGGCCGGGTACGATTCACGGAGGTTGCTTGACGACATCAAGTCTCGCGTTGACTCGATCGACACATTCCCTGACGAAACCGAAAAGCCTGTCGTACAAGAGATCCTGAACCGGCGGCAGGTGATCAATGTCTCGATCTCGGGCAATGCCGATGAGAAGACGCTCAAGCGGCTGGGGGAGCGAGCGCGGGACGAGATCATGGATCTGCCCGGCATCACCCACGCGGACCTGGTGAACGCACGAGACTACGAAATCTCGCTTGAAGTATCGGAAAACGCACTGCGGAGGCACAATCTGACCTTCGATTTCGTGGCCCGGATGGTGCGGCAGCTTTCGCTTGATCTTCCCGGCGGTTCGCTGAAGACGGAGACGGGTGAGATTCTTCTGCGAACAAAAGGGCAAGCCTATGTCGGCGCGGATTTCGAGAAGCTGACACTGTTGGCGAAGCCCGACGGGACGAAGCTGTACCTAGAGGACGTAGCGGAGGTGGTGGACGGCTTTACGGATACAGATGAATGGGCCTTCTTCAATGGCAAGAGGTCGGTGATGGTACGCGTGTTCCGGGTGGGTAGTCAGAACGCCATTACAGTGGCATCGATCGTCCAAGACTATGTCGCACAGACTCGCAAGAACCTGCCCGAAAGCATCACGATCGAAGTATGGAAGGACGATTCGGCGTTCTTGAAAGGGCGCATGGAATTGCTGCTGCGCAACGCCGCCAGCGGACTCATCTTGGTCTTCATCGTGCTGGCGCTGTTTTTGCGGCCGCGGCTGGCATTTTGGGTCACGATCGGGATTCCCATTTCGTTCCTGGGCGCGCTGGCGATGATGCCTGTTTACGGCGGGTCGATCAACATGATTTCTTTGTTCGCCATGATCCTCGTGCTGGGCATCGTGGTGGACGACGCAATCGTCGTCGGTGAGAGCATTTTTGCTGAGCAGAAACGTGGCGATATCGGGGTGGACGCAGCGATTCGCGGGACACGGCGGGTTGGCATTCCGGTCATATTTGGCGTTCTGACGACGGTGGCGGCGTTCGCCCCGATGATATTTCTGCCCGGATACATGGGCAAGATATGGCGCGTTATTCCGTTGGCAGTGATCCCGACGTTGCTGTTTTCACTGGTTGAATCGCAGCTTGTTTTGCCCTTCCATCTCTCTCACGGCCCCGCCAAGAGGGTTGACGGCGGCGGGCGACGAAGTTTGCCGGTCCGCATGTGGAATGGCTTCTTCGATTTTTTCGAGCACGGACTCGATTGGTTCATCGAGCGGATCTATGGACCCGTGCTCAAGCTGGCGCTGGATTGGCGCTACGTCACGGTGTCAATTGCGGTGACGACTTTGCTGCTGACGCTCGGCTTGGTGGGAGGCGGCTTTCTGCAGTTCACGTTTTTTCCACAGGTTGAGGCGGACTATGTCGTCGCTACCGTCACGCTTCCGCTGGAAACGCCTGCAACGGTGACGGAGCGGGCGATCAAGCGGATGCAGGCGGGGGCGGAGCAGTTGCAACGCGAGATCGAAGCTGAGTCAGGCGAGAACGTGTTTCGGCACGTGCTGGCGACGGTGGGAAACCAACCGCTGACCACCGAGAGCCGCCAGAATGCCGGCGGGCGGACTGCCGGCAGCCTCGGATCTCATGTCGGCGAAGTTGGAATCGAGCTCACACCCTCCGAAGGCCGATCGATACCGAGTGGGGAGATCGCGAACCGCTGGCGAGAACTGACAGGGCCAATCCCTGGGGCGGTTGAGTTGAAGTTTACGTCGGATCTGTTGGCGGGTGGTGCGGACATCGATTTTCAGCTTCGCGGCCGGGACACGGAGGCGTTGCGGCGGGTGGCGGAGCAGTTGAAGGCGAAGCTGGCGACATATCCCGGTGTGTTCGACATCACGGACTCGTTTCGAGGCGGGAAGCCGGAGGTTAAGCTGGCGCTGAATTCCGGGGGCGAGGCGTTGGGCCTTACGCTGCGGGACTTGGCCAATCAGGTACGTCAGGGATTCTACGGCGAAGAAGCGCAGCGAATTCAGCGCGGCCGCGATGATATCCGGGTGATGGTGCGGTATCCCAAAGGGGAGCGGAGTTCGCTTGGCGATCTCGAGTCGATGCGGATTCGAACGCCGGGCGGGAACGAAGTGCCGTTCTCCACCGTCGCGGAGGCTTCGTTGGGCTGCGGGTTCGCCAACATTCGGCGAGTGAATCGCCAACGGGTGATCAACGTGGTAGCCGAAGTCGATGCGTCGGTGACGAACGAGAACACAGTCATCGACGATGTGAGCGAAACATTTCTCGTGCCGCTGATCGAAGCGGATTACCCTGGCGTCAGTTTCACGATGGAGGGCCAGCAGCGGGAGCAGATGGAGTTGATGAACGAGTTGGCGATGGGCTTCGGTGTCGCACTTTTTGTGATCTACGTGCTGATGGCAATGGCATTCAAGTCGTACGTGCAGCCCTTGATTGTGATGTCGGCGGTGCCGTTCGGGATTGTCGGCGCGGTGTGGGGGCATGCGATCACAGGCTATGAACTCAGCATCATGTCGATGCTGGGGGTGGTGGCTCTTACCGGCGTGGTTGTGAACGACAGCCTCGTGTTGGTGCATCACATCAACAGTCGTCGCGACGAGGGGCTTCAGCTTCGTGAATCGGTTCTCAGATCGGGTTCGGTTCGGTTCCGGCCTATTCTGCTCACGTCGTTGACGACCGCCGCCGGTATCACGCCCCTCATGCTCGAAAAGAGCGTGCAAGCACAGTTCTTGATTCCAATGGCGGTGGCTCTTGCCTACGGAGTGCTGTTTGCAACTGTGATCTCGTTGGTTCTGGTGCCGGCGGGCTACCTCATTATCGAGGACATACGGAGATCCTTCCGGTGGATGTACAGGGGACTGGTGTGGCTTTATTCGCCGCTCCCGCGGGAACATAGGGTGGTGGCGGTCCCCGCCTCGACATCCGGCGGAACGCTGCTGGGCGGGAACGGTTCTTCGCGCCCGCGAAGGGCCGCCGATTTGGCCGCTGAAACTGACGGCGAGGTCGCCGCGGAAGGGGCTGGGGGCGCGCTCAGCCACGAGAAGGAGTAACGATTGGACAGATTTCCGGAGGCCGGCTCGGCCACGGCACCGAAGGCGAGCCGGCGTCGATTCCTGAGGCTCGCGGTCGCATCAATCGCCGCGACCCTGAGAGCCACCGCCGCTGATTCGCAACTTCCTCCCTCGCCTTCCGCCGCGGAAATCATCGAAAGGGCGCTGCGCCGTGCCGAAGGGCAGAACGAGCGGGTTATGGGCCGCGTCCTCACGACTGAGATGTTCGAGGTTACGGAGAAGCTTGATAGCGTCGGCGCCGTGAAGTCGAGCCAGGAAGATCTCTTCCTGACGACCTTACATGATACTCATCCTTTTTTCGAAAAGGTGCGTGTCAACGGCCGGAAGCTGACCGCCAAAGAGCAGAGTGCCGAGCAGAGACGCAAGGAGAAGTTTCTCAGGGAGTTGGAGCGCGAGAAGGGGAAGGATACATTCACGAACCCCAGGGGCAATCGGGTCGACTTCAACCGGGACCTGATCGGGCGGTACCGCACAAAACTCGCCGGCAGCGAATCGATTCATGGCCGGGAAGTCTTTGTGATCGAGTTCGAGCCGAGAGATGGGAAGCTGCCGGTAAATCGCCGCGTCGACTACGCCCTGAACAAATCCAACGGGAAGCTTTGGATTGATGTTGAGGATTACGGGGTCGCCCGCGTGGAGTTCCATCTGATGGAGCCGGTCAAGCTTTGGTTGGGCTTGCTCGGGAAAGTGACGCAAGTCGACGGTAGCATCGAAACGGCGCGCAATGACGAAGGCTTTTGGTTGCCGCGTGAACTGAAGCTCTATTTCAACGGACGCATCCTGTTCATTTCCTTTCACGAGCGCTCGACGAGCACTTGGCGTCGCTGGGCTCCCGAGCGGTCGGCATCGAGTGGCGAGTGATGGGGGTACCTGTCGGCGGCGTCAGGCGGGCGCGGCGGACGGTGGTACTCCCGGTGTAAGTGCTGGACCGCTCCCCTACGGTGACGGCTTGGTTTAGGGCCGCGTCGCGGACCGGCTAGGCGTCGACGTGGGTGGCGAATTTTTGATCGAGGGCCATCTTGTAGCGGGCGGCGGCTCGGTGCGAGAACTCTTTCATCTCGTCGGCGGGCATCGGAGTGAAGGCTCGGGCCGTGGCGACGTTCTCTTTCAAATATTCGTGTTTAGGAACGCCGACGGTGACGACCGAGACCGGCAGCGATAGCGAATAGCGCAGGAGCTTGTGAGCCGGTGTCTCGGTACTAATGATGTCCTCCTGCCCAAAGGCCTTCATAGCGATGACGCCGAGGTTCTTCTTCTTGGCGACGGGAAGAGCCACTTCCTCGAAACTGGTCGACAGCACGGGATTGATGACCATCTTGCCCTTGCCGTTCTTCATTCCCTGCAACGCCGCGTTGAGCGCCATCTGTGTGCAGTCAACGTCGTAACGCCCTAGGGCTTTGGCAAGCGTCTCTGGATCGGAGTGGGAGCTGATCCCGATAAAGCGCGTGATCCCCTGATCGCGGAGCTTATAGAGCGCCTCCATGACCTTGTTCTTCTCGACGGCTTCGAGGTCGTCGGGCCCCTGGAGGCTGTGCAGGTGCAAAAGGTCCAGCCGATCGATGCCGAGCCGCTTCAGGCTTTCGTCGGCGTTTCGGAAAACCTCATCCGCCGTCCGAACGGAGGTCTTCGTAGCGACAAACAAGTCGTCCCTACGACCCTGGATCGCCTTGCCCACCCAGCTCTCACTCTTGCCGCCGCCGTACGACTGGGCGGTGTCCATGTAAGTGATCCCCGATCGGATCGCCAAGTCCAGCGCCTCGACGCCCTTCTCTTCATCGCCATACATCGTGAGGCGACTGCCGCAACCAATGGCCAGCATCGAGACCCGAACGCCCGTGCGCCCGAGAACACGAGTTGGCAGCGCTTCCGCCCCGGTTGTGGCGGCCTGAGCGGCGGCGGTGGAAGCAACAGCGGCGCCGAGAAACGTCCGCCGGGAAATCGTATTCTTCGCCATAAGAGGACCTCTTTTTCCGGCCACCACCATCGCACATCTCCAGGGCGCGCGTAAAGGGCCGACTCGGCGTCTCGCCAGAGCCGCGTTGGCGCGACCGCCGGGCACCAAGCGACTGAAAAGACAGGATGTTAGGAAGGAGTTGGTTGCGGGGGAAGGATTTGAACCTTCGACCTTTGGGTTATGAGCCCAACGAGCTACCAGACTGCTCCACCCCGCGAATTCATAGTAGCGGATAGCCGATAGAGCGTCAAACAGCGCTGTTTTCAGCCTGTTGGGGCGGGTTCGGCCGCCTCGGGGGTTCGTCAGGAAGGTGTGAAAAAATGCTAGGACAGTCAGCCGCGCTTCGTGTAGGTCCTTGCATATCAGCGACTGATTCGGACCGCGCTTGTGACAGTCCCGATTTTTCACGCCTTCCGATCCCCGTCTTTCATCGCCGTCACACTGCAGGCTCTGGGTTGTTGCGTGGGTGCGACGCTCCCGGTCCTGAACGAAGCCGAGCGGAGATCGGCGTAGAATGTCTGATTGACAGCGGCGAAAAATTTCTTGGGGATCGGGAATAAACATTCGCGATCGCCCGTTGGAATAGTCGGAAGCGGTCTGGCCGCGCCGATCGTCGGGTCTGACAAGGAATAAAGAGTGTTCTTCGATCGTAAGTCGAACATCGACGAATTCGAAGCCGAGGCTCTGCCGCACTGGAACGACCTGTATCGGACGGCCCTGAGTCAACTGAAGGACAAGGCTCGCGCCGAGGATGTCCTGCAGGAGGCTTACCTGAAGGCGTCGAAATCGTTCCATCAGTTCCGCAAGGGCAGTGATTGTCGGGCTTGGCTGTTTCGGATCATGTTCAACTGTATTCACGACCACCATAGACAGTGGTTCAATACGAAAACGGTCAGCGAACCGGATGAGGGGATGGAGGGTCATTTTCCCTACGCTCCCCCGATCCCGGACGGACTCACGGATGAAGACGTTATTGCCGCGGTCGAGGGACTTGCCGCGAACTATCGCGAAGTCGTACTGCTTGCTGACGTCGAAGAGTTCAGCTACAAGGAGATTGCCGAAGTGTTGAAGCTACCCATGGGGACGGTCATGTCGCGGCTGAGCCGCGCGCGGAAGCAGTTACGTACGTCGCTCGCGGGAGTAGCGGAAGGTTATGGAATCGGCCGCCCGGCTTCGGGAGGTGCGAAATGAACGTGATCGACTTCGGACAAGAAGGCTGCAAGAAGGCCGCGAAGCTTTTGGATGCCTTTCTGAATAACGAACTCTCGGCGGAGTCCTCTCAATCCATCGCCGAGCACGTAGAACGCTGCCCGGAATGCTCACGAGAGGTCGAGGAGCGGAGCGAGTTGCGCGACCGCGTGAGGAAGGTCTTGGGATCGCAACAGTCGAGTGCAGTGCAAGCCCGACTGAGGAGCCGGCTGCGTGAAGAGTCCGAGAGGTATTCGTTTCGGGCGTGGGCGGTCCCGTTGGCCGCGGCGGCAACGCTCTTGATCGGCGTCTTTTCCGTTTGGGAAATCGGCTTCGGATCGCGAGAAGCCTGGAAGACGTCGGTCGAGGTGCAAGAGGCGTACGTGGATTCGTTGTACACGCAGGTAGCGAGCGTTATGCGGTCAGGCTTGGGTGGTCACGTCCACTGTACGCATTACCGCAAATTTCCGGTGAAGCAGAGCAGGGTTCCACTCGATGAAGAGTACAAGGATCTCGCTCCCTGGGTCCGCGAGCAGGTGCCGGAAGGTTATCAGGTCCTGCTCGAGCACCAGTGCAAGTACCGCAACAGGCAGTACGTTCACTTCACGCTCGGCCGTGAGGACAAATTGCTCTCGGTGATCGTCACGCGTAAACAGGATGGCGAGTCGTTTGGACGCGACCAACTGATGCCGGCGCTACAAGCGGCGGGCATTCCCGTCTACGCCGCGAGCGCGGGCCAATTTGAGATAGCGGGTTTCGAGACCGGCGAGTATTTGGCGTTCGTCGTTTCGAATCTGCCACGCGAAGACAACTTGCGGATCGCGCAAGCGTTGACGCCGGAACTGCACGTATTCTTTCAAGGTAGGACTGGCTAGCCACACATAGTCTTTTTCGGACCACACAACGGCGCTCAGCGGGTTTCCGCCGAGCGCCGTTTCTGATTTCACCCCGGGCGCAACGCTCGATAACAGGGTTCGTTGAACCATCTGGAATAAACACGGCGGTAGGCTCGTTTTCTCAGTGACCAGGAGATCGAGCCTATGTCATCTATCGCTATCGCCGAGTCGATCGTCACCGTTGTTGGAGCATACATCGGTTGTGGGATTGTGTTCGCTTTCGTGTTTCTCGCCTTCGGCGTTGGCCGCGTCGACCCGGCGGCTGCAGGGTCGAGCTACGGCTTTCGAGCGCTGATCCTGCCGGGAACAGCGGCGCTTTGGCCGCTGCTTGCGATTCGCTGGGCGCGCGGTGGATCATCCCGCCCGGTTGAGCGGAACGCCCACCGTGATGCCGCCGGCATGGAGGACTCGAGATGATTCTCGCGCTGAGAAAGCTTCACCGCCGGGCGTTCGCCGGCAGTGCAGTCGTCGTTCCGGCGCTCGTTGTCACGGCCTTGGCGGGCCGGGCGCCGCAGCCCGGCACGAGCCCTCTGCCGAATGACTCGGCTGCCGTGGAGAGTCGTTCTAGCGTCGTCCTCGAGTCGCCCGAGCTGTGGCGGTCCGTAGCAATCGTGACGCGTGTACTGGCGTCGGAAGGTGGCAGGTACGAAGTGGAGTTGTCGGCGGTCGAGATCAGTGGTCAGCCCGATCTGCTGCTTTATTGGTCCGATGAGGCCTCGGTGGGAGTGCTGCCGGAGTCTTCTCACCTGCTCGGACCTTGCTCGGGCGGGACACGAAGGTTTGCGATGCCTTCGGGCATCGATCCGCGCGACGGTATGTTCATTCTCTACAGCCTTGCCCATCGATCTGTTTTCGCAACAGCGGAGGTCCCGAGCAATGGGCGTTGAGTACCGAGCGATCAGTTGGAGTCCCGAAAAGAAGCGTTACGACAAGACGTTGGCTGTGTCGGTGGGAGCGTACCTGGCGCTGTTCGTCGGGCTCGGGGTGGCGGTGAATCCGGATGAAACCGCGGAAACGCATTTGATACGCGGGCTGGGGACGGGCGCCTTTCTGCTGTTGCACGTGGTTCTTTTGATTGGCCCTCTGTGCCGCCTGGACTCGCGATTTCTTCCGCTGCTTTACAACCGGCGTCACATGGGCGTGACGATGTTTGTGTTGGCGCTGGCGCATGGCGTGTTCGGAACGATTCAGTTCCACGCGCTGGGAGATGTCAACCCCTTGGTAAGTCTGCTGGCGAGCAATACACAGTTCAGCAGTGTGGCCGAATTCCCTTTCGAGGCGCTGGGTCTGGGCGCTTTGGTGATCCTCTTCCTGATGGCGGCGACGAGCCACGATTTCTGGCTGCACAACTTGAGCGCGCCGGTCTGGAAGCGGCTGCACATGCTTGTCTATGTCGCGTATGTCCTTTTGGTGGGACACGTAGCGTTGGGGGCGTTGCAGTCAGAGAGAAATCCGCTGCTAACGGCTCTGCTCTTGGTAGGCGCGGCAACCGTGATCGGACTGCACCTGGCGGCGGGACAGCGAGAGCGCAAGGCGGACCGACCGAGCTCAGCCGCAAAGCAAGACGGATTCGTCGACGCATGTGGAGTCGCGGATATCGCGGAAAGCCGAGCCAGGATCGTTTGCCTTTCGGGAGAGAGGGTGGCTGTTTTTCGGCATCGCGGCAGGGTATCGGCGATATCGAACGTATGCCAGCACCAGAATGGTCCGCTGGGAGAGGGAAAGATCATCGACGGCTGTGTGACGTGCCCCTGGCACGGCTATCAGTATGAACCTGAGACCGGCGCCTCGCCGCCGCCTTTCGAGGAAAAGGTCCCGACGTTTCGCACACGGATTGCGGGGGATCGCGTGCTCGTCGACCCTCGGCCGCTGCCCCCGGGAACGCGCGTCCAGCCGTCCGTGATTCTCGAAGCTGTCGAAGACAAGGAAATAAGCCATGTCTAAGGTATCGCCGAGCCGACCTGAATTCTACGTCGGGTATGCGCCCGTGACGCCGCGAGGGCTGGCGCTGTTCCGGCGGCGCGCGGTGGCCGCTTTCACCGTGGCGGCGCTGCTCATAGCGGTCTTGATCGTACTCGCCCAGCAGTCTTTTGTTCCCAGCGTCTTCGAGTTTCTCGACTACCGCACCTTCCAGGGCGTGGTGGAAGAGCTTCCCTATCCTGCTCTGCTGGTTCGCCGTCCGGGAGTGGCGGGGGGTGATCGCGCATTCTCACGCTATTTGTTGGCGATCCCCGGAAAGCGAGGCGCCGCCTCGGTAGCGGCGGGGCTCCAGGGAAAGCAGGTTCGCCTGGAAGGGTCGCTGATCCACCTTGACGGCCACACGGTTGTTGAGATCAAAGAGGGAACGCTTGAAGTGACGAGCACAGCGCCACCCGCCGACGCTTTAGGACGAACAAACTTGGGCAAGGTCACGGTGGAAGGCGAAATCGTCGACAGCAAGTGCTACCTGGGCGTGATGAATCCCGGCAAGGGAAAGGTACACAAGGCCTGCGCGACCCGTTGCATCAGTGGCGGCATACCACCCGGCCTCTTGGTGCGAGACGAAGCGGGGGGCGAATCTGTACTCATTCTCGCGGGGAGCGACGGACGCCCGCTGCACAAGGAACTTCTCGGGATGATCGGTGAGCCGGTACGCGTAACCGGAAACCTTATGCGCTCCGGGGACAGCCTTTTCTTCTACGCCGAGCCCGATCAATTCCATCGACTTGGCGGCTAGTGTGCCGTCACAAAGGGAGAGACGCGATGCCATCCTCGCAAGTAGTGAACGCGGGCGCTCGACTTCGCGCCCTGATGACGGACCAAATCCCGACGCCACTCGTCGCGCCACTTAGCAGGGCATTTGCGTTCGACCGTTTCGAGCGGCTCTACGACGATCTCCGAACCGGTCCGCAAGAGCAGCCGCTGCCCCAACGGCTGATTGAGCATCTGCAGGTATCCGTGACGCTCGGCAAAGACGACCTGGCGCGAATCCCGCTCGACGGGCCCGTCGTCGCTGTTGCCAACCACCCTTTCGGACTCCTCGATGCCGCTCTTCTCGCGGCACTGCTGCCCAACCGCAGGCCCGACGTGAAGTTCTTGGGGAATCGGTTACTCGAAGCGATCCCTGAGATCAGTGACCGGCTGATTGTGGTGGATCCAGACGATGATACACGGGGCGCCGCAGCCAGCGTAGCCGGTCTGCGCAACGGGCTCAAGCTGCTTCGCGAGGGCGGTATGTTGACCGTTTTCCCGGCAGGGGAGGTATCGCATTGGTCAACCCGCAGCCGCAGAGTGGAGGACCGCGCTTGGCGACCTTCCGTCGGCGGGTTGATTCGCCGTAGTGGAGCGGCTGCTGTGCCGATCTATGTTGAAGGAGCAAACAGTGTGCTGTTTCAGCTTGCGGGCCTATTGCACCCACGGCTGCGAACCGCGCTGCTTCCGCGCGAGTTGCTGAACAAAGAGCGGTGCCATGTGACCGTTCGAATCGGCGCCCCTATCTCAGCGGAAAAGCTGGGAAGCTTGGTTTCGGACCGCGAACGAGCCGAGTACCTGCGGTGGAGAACTTACCTGCTCTCGCATCGGCAGGTGTTCAAGGCTCGTACCTCGGTTCCGTTCCTGCGGCGTTCGACGGACGGTGCGCCGCGCCCGGGCAGACGAGCGACTCGCATCGCGGCTCCTACTTGTGAGGAAACCCTAAGCCGCGAGATCGAGGCACTGCCTCCCGAAGCGCGCCTCGTGGGCGGGGAACTCTCCTGCTTCGTGGCTCCCGCGGAGAAGATCCCAGCGGTCCTGGACGAGATCGGACGGCTGCGTGAAATGAGCTTTCGCCAAGTAGGCGAAGGGACCGGCAAAGAGCGCGATCGGGACAGCTTCGACGAACACTACCTCCATCTGTTCGTTTGGAACGAGAGGAAGCGAGAGATCGTCGGTGCTTATCGATTCTGCCGGACGGACGAGATCCGCCGACGATTCGGCCGGTCCGGGCTTTACACCGCAACGCTGTTTCGATACCCGGACGATTTGCTCGACGCCATGGGCCCGAGTCTTGAGCTCGGCCGATCGTTCGTGCGACCCGAGTATCAGACGTCGTTCGCCGCTCTGCTGACTCTGTGGAAGGGCATCGGATGCTACGTCGATCGCAACCCTCGCTACAGGACGCTCTTTGGCCCCGTGAGCATCAGTGCTTTGTACCGGCCGATTTGCCGCAAGCTGATGGTGTCGTTCTTTTCTCGGCACCTGGCGAAGCGGGAGTGGTCGCCGCTCGTGAAACCACGACATCCCCTCTCGATCAAGAACGTCGACCACACCGGACTCGACCTGGAGGATCTCACCCAAATGCTTGGCGACATCGATTCCGAGCGGCCGGGATTGCCGGTGCTGCTGCGCCAATACTTGAAGTTGGGTGGAAAGCTGCTCGGCTTCAACGTCGACCCTGCGTTCGGCAATGCGCTGGATGGCCTGATTGTGGTCGACTTGACCCGGACCGATCCGAGAGCCCTGGCTCGGTATATGGGTAAGGAAGCGAGCCGGCGGTTCCTGGCTCACCACCTTGATTGCAAGGACTGCTGACAGACGTCGCGGGCCGCCTGATACCTGTGGCTACTAGCTGTGTGTGTCAAGCTCTGCATATAAGACTGAGATCTTCCTTTCCGCACACGAGCTCTATGTGATTCGTTTCATAAGGCTTCTTCCCTTCCGCGCTCGCGGAACCGGTGAACTGGTTTTCGACGGTGCGGATCGTTGCATGCGATTTCGCGAAGTCGCTGATATGTTGTCATATGCTAGTCTGTCCACATCCACTGCGGATCGGCGAATCGTGTCGGTGCCAGGTGTTCATCAAGCGAGTCGGGCCGGCCCGGTTGAGGTCCCACGCCCTCGGGGTTTTCGGGGACCTTCGATCTCGGGCGCTCGCAGCGATGTTTTCGTGAACGGAGATTCCCCATGACAAGACAGACTACGCGTCGTGACATCCTCAAACGCAGTCTCGCGATGGCGGGACTCGGAGGCCTCGGTATACCCGAGTGGGCGCTTCCGGCCCTCGCGCAGGGCGAAACGCTCATGGAGTTCACCGATCTACCGGACGAAATCAAGCTCATTCGCGGCCCCGATCGCCGGATCATTGACGTACGTCACATTGACGGTTTCGTCACGCCGATCGACCAGTTCTTCACGACGCAGCACCACGGCCACCCCGCAATTGACACCGCCACATACCGCTTAAAGGTCTCCGGTCTGGTGGACGAGCCGCTGGCGCTCTCGATCGCTGACCTCCGCACGATGCCAAGCCGCGAGCTTGTCTTCGGATTCGAGTGCTCGGGCAACCGCGGGCCGCTGAATGGGCTGTCGAGCAACGGCGGCTGGACCGGCGTCCCGCTGCGGGCCGTGCTCGATCGCGCCGGAGTAAAAGCTGAGGCGCGGGAGTTCGTCTTCTTCGGCGCCGACCGTGGCGAAGAGGAGGTGCAGTTCCGGGGAGGGACCTACAAAGTTGACCAGCAGTACGGCCGAAGCCTGCCGCGTGACAAGGCGCTCTCGGACGAGCCTCTACTCGCCTACGACCTGAACGGCGAGCCGCTCACCCCTCATCAGGGTCGCCCGCTTCGCCTGCTCGTCCCCGGCTGGTACGGCGCCCCCAATGTCAAGTTTCTTGCAGACATCCACGTTCAGGAAGACCAGTATCTCGGGAAGTATCAGGCGCGATGGTATCGCACACTGAAGGGCGAGATGGTCAACGGCGAGATGAAGTGGAAGGAGACGGCGATTACGCGTATGCAGCTAAAGTCGTTTATCGCGCGCGTGACCAGCGCCGCGAAGGGTCACAACGTCTTCGGGGTCGTCTTGCACGATGGCACTCCGATCCGCTCGGTCGAGGTGAGGGTCGATGATGGGCCGTGGCGGCCCGCGACACTCGATCCGGCAACGACGCGCGAGAAGTACGCCTGGAAGTTCTTCAACTACACGTGGGCCGGCGCGACGCCGGGCGAGCACACGATCACCTCGCGTGTGACCGACGTCAACGGTGTCGTGCAGCCGACGGCCGAAGAGCTGGAGGTCAAGCGGACGTTTCTGGAGCACAACGCTCAGCTCCCGCGGACCGTGATGATCGCCTAGCGGCGCGCTGCCCTGCGCCGAAACCCCCTGGCCGATCGAGATGAAGACGGAGTTCTTGAGCGATAGATGGCGAGAACCGCCACTGGCACAAATAGATACATGTTTGCTTGGCTGGGGCGTTGCGTTGGCAAGGGTTCTGTTCTTTTCCGAGCGATCGTGAGCTATCTCGGGTGCCGCATCGTTGCGCGATTCGCGATCTCATACCGGCATCCACAAAGGACCTGTGAAGCCGGCCCACACGTCAATCACCAACCGACTGCGTAAGCCACGCGACGCGGGTCGGCGCCCGCCGCCATGGTTCCCGTTTTTTGATTCACGAGAATGCCCTGCATGCTGCCCAGGCTATATCCGGAGATCATCTCGCTGTCGTGTCCCATCTTCTTGAGGCGCCTGGCGACATGTTCCGAGATGCGGTTCTCGATTCGCAGTTTGGTGGCCGCGCCCGGCTTGTAGAAGTTCGGGTCCGCGACTAATGCCACACGGGGCGCCGCGATAGCGTCTTGGATCGACATCTCGAAGTCGAAGATATTGAGCAAGACCTGGAATTGTGTCTGGCCGATCGCCTCTCCACCCGGTGTACCCACGGCCAGAACGAACTTTCCGTCTTTGAGGACGATGATCGGTGAGTTGTTGAGTATGGCGATCTGCCCTCCGCGAACGTAGTTGACGTCGTCCGAGTAGGGGGACGTCGAGCCGTGACGCGTACCGTTGTTGAAGGTCATGCCTGTGTTGCCGACGACGACCCCGGTCCCGAAGCCGCTGCCGTGTGTCGGCGTGCAGGCGACGGCGTTGCCGAACTTGTCCACAACGGAAAAACTGTCTGTGCTCCCCGCGTAAGATCGCTCCGATCCATGAGGACGCCGTGAGTTCGCCATGCTCTTTCGCACCGCGCTCGAACCTGCCGCCCCCGGAGGCGCTCCCGGCTTCAAGTAGGGCTGTGCCTGCCATTTCTTGATCAGCTTGCGGCGCTGGTCGGCGTACTCCTTCGAAACCATTCCTTCGATCGGCATGTCCGTCAAGGCTGGATCGGCCACGTAGTGATAGATGTCAGCCTTGGCGAGTTTGATCGATTCCGCGATGAGATGAAGTGCGCGCGGACTGTTGTGCCCCAGGTCTTTTATGTCGAAGCCCTCAATGAGGTTCAGTTGCATGATCACTTCGAGACCTCCTCGCGACGTAGACGGGCTGCTGTACACGTCGTAGCCGCGGTAGTTCGTATGCACGGGGTCGGCCCAGATGGGTTTGTAGGAAGCGAAGTCCTCCTTGGTGAAGTCGCCGCCATTCTCCTCGTAGAAGCGGGCCATTTCGTCGGCGATGTCGCCCTTGTAGAAGCGGTCGAAGGCGGTTTGCAGCGCTTCAGACCGCGACTTGCCGGCGGCAAGCGCCTTCTGTTCGGCCTCCACCACTTTGTGCCAGGTGGACGCCAGGTCCTTCATGCGGAACATCTCGTCCGGGCTAGGCACTTGCCCGTTGGGCAGGAAGACACGGCCACTCGTGGGGTACCGCTCGAAAAGGTCTTTCAGACCGCGAATCGCGTCGACGACAGACGGCTCGATCGGATGGCCGTTCTCGGCGTAATCAAGACCCGGCGCTAGCACCTCCTTGAGACTCATGGTTCCGAAGCGGTCCAGCGCGGCGACCCACCCTCCAAACAGGCCCGGCACCACGCCCGCCTTGATACCGCGGGAGAGTTCATCCGGGCTCAGCTCGTCGGCCTTCAAGTTCTTTGGAGCGGCTCCAGTGGCGCCTAGCGAGTACACGTTGCCGCTCGACTTCTCGTAGATCGTCATGAACCCGTTGCCACCCGCGCCCGACATCTGGTAGCGGACGACATTCAGCGCCGCCAGCACCGCCACGGAAGCATCCACGGCATTCCCGCCCTTGAGCAGCATCTGCATCCCCGCCATCGAACCGAGTGGATGCCCGGAAGTCACCAAGCCGTGGACGCCGGGCACCGGGGGCCGATGCGAAACACGAGGCCTTCTGGCGGGTTGTTGGCTCGTGAGAACAGGAACTGTCGTCGCGACGACAATCGTGACTAGGACGGCAAGTCTGAACAGCTTCGCGGACTTTCGTGAGAATTTCATGGTTCGGACCTCCAAAAACAGATGACGAGAGCTTGCAAGGCATTCTAGCGCGCGGCCCAACGCAAGATAACAGAAGTTCATCCATCGCAAGAACATCAGCGAGTGCGAACCGGATTTCACGCTGCGTTTCTCCGGGGAAGTGCTATGGAGTTCGTTCGTAGGGCCGAGCAGGCAACGCCAACGTGGCTGCGACTGAGCCCGCGGGTAATGTCAGTCGAATAAGGGTCCTTACCGCCGTTCGTTAGTAGTTCCCTTAGTCAAGTCCAGAGGAATACCCCATTCAAACCTGGTACGACGGATTCATTACTTCCGATTCATTGACGTCATAGCGAATCCGGCGGATAATCTGTTGCGACTTGGCGAATCGAGAGCATGACTCGCCTTCGCTACGCATCACGAGAGGCAAAAACATGGTTGCAAGCAAGACTGTCGTCCTCAATCGAACACACCTGCGAAAGTTCGCGGAGGCACTGGAAGAGAAGGCATCCGAAGTTCTGAACCGGATGGACGCAGGTGCGTCACGGCACGACGGCTCGGCCGGGCGCCCGTCGGACGACGCGGACTGGGCGGAACAAGCGCATCGGGAGTGGGTGGCTAGCAGCCGCGATCATCTTGACCACGTGCTTCTTTTTCAGATCAAGGACGCATTGAACCGTGTCGAGAACGGAGAGTTTGGCGAGTGTCAATCTTGTGGCGAGGCGATCTCAGTGAAGCGACTCAAGGCCCTTCCGTGGGCGCGGTATTGCATCGAATGTCAGAGTCGTGCCGGCGATGACGGATAGCGATCCTTAAGCGCTTCGGGCGGGCGGCGTGCTTCCGTTCACAGCGCGGAACTTTTGCAGCGCTTGCCCGGTGTAGCTCTTCTTCGAGCGCATCAAGTCCTCGGGGGTGCCGCTGGCTACGATTTCTCCGCCTTGGTCGCCGCCCTCAGGGCCAAGGTCGATAACCCAGTCGGCTGCCTTGACAACGTCGAGATTGTGTTCGATCACAATGACGGTATTGCCGTGGTCAACCAGCCGGTGTACAACGTCGAGTAGTTTTCTCACGTCGTCGAAGTGCAGCCCCGTCGTGGGCTCATCCAACAAGTAAAGCGTGCGGCCTGTTTGGCGCTTACTCAGCTCGCGGGCGAGCTTGATGCGCTGCGCTTCGCCCCCCGAGAGCGTGGTTGAGGACTGCCCGAGGTGGACGTAGCCCAGACCGACGTCGAGCAGCGTCTGAAGCTTCGGTTGGATCAGGGGCAGGTTCTCCATCACCGGCGCTGCCTCCTCCACGGTGGCCTCGAGTAAGTCGGCAATGGACCAGCCCTTGTATCTCACCTGTAGCGTTTCGTGGTTGTAGCGGCGGCCGCGGCACGAGTCGCACGTGACGTAAACGTCCGGCAAGAAATTCATCTCGATGCGCATTTGTCCGTCGCCCTGACACGCCTCGCAACGCCCTCCCTTGACGTTGAAGCTGAAACGTCCCTGGGCATAACCTCGCGCGCGGGACTCGGGAAGCATTGCAAAGAGCGCGCGGATCGGCGTGAAGACTCCGGTGTAGGTGGCGGGGTTCGAGCGAGGCGTCCTTCCGATGGGTGATTGGTCGATCCGGATGACCTTGTCGACGTGCTGCATGCCGTCGATGCGCCTGTGGGCCCCGGGAACGACGGTCGACCTGTAGATCTTTCGCGCCAGCGCCGGATAGAGAATATCGTTTACGAGGGTCGATTTGCCGCTGCCGGAAACGCCGGTGACGGCGATAAACCGGCCTAACGGGAAGGTGACGTCGATGTCCTTGAGATTGTGCTCCCGCGCGCCACGAACGACCAGCGCCTCCTTGTCAGGCGCGCGCCGATCGAGAGGCATCGGGACGACTTTGCGCCCGCTCAAATACTGGCCCGTTAACGATCCTGCAGTCTGGGCGACCTCTGCCGGTGTCCCGTGCGCGATAAGGTTGCCACCGAGACGGCCGGCGCCCACCCCAAGGTCGACGACATAGTCGGCGCGTTGGATGGTATCGAAGTCGTGCTCGACGACAATAACGGTGTTGCCCAAATCGCGAAGCTGAGAAAGCGTCGTCAGAAGCCGGTCATTGTCGCGCGCGTGCAACCCAATCGAAGGTTCGTCGAGAACATAGAGCACTCCGCGCAGCTCGGATCCAATTTGAGTCGCAAGGCGTACGCGCTGGGCTTCACCGCCGGAAAGTGTCGCGGCGGAACGATTGAGACTCAGGTAGTCGAGTCCGACCGCAAGCAGGAAATGAAGACGGCGCCGCACTTCTTCGACGATCCGGCCCGCCACTTGCTTCTCGCGATCGCTGAGTTCGAGCTTGCTCGCGATCTCCAACGCATTCTTCACAGGCAACGCGGCGAAATCGGCGATCGACAAATCAGCGATCTTGACCGCGAGACTTTCGCGCCGGAGCCGATGACCACTGCACTCCTTGCAAGGCGCGGGTGACATAAATCGCGTCAGCCAGGAACGAAAGTTCTCGGTGGCGTAGCGGGAATGCCAATTGTCGAGCAGCCCGAGAAGGCCGCCAAAGGCGCCCCGCCGGACCTTGGCCGCGTCGTCGTCTTCGCCGAACAGGAGCCGCTTCTGCTTTTCAAAGCTAAGATCCTCGAACGACTTGTTGAGCGGAATCCGCAGTTTCTTCGCGCCGGCCACAAGGCTGCGCTCGACGCGTGGAGAAAGCAGGCCGGCCGCGATACCGCCATCGAGCAAGGGCTTGGCAGGGTCGACGATGACCTTGTCGGGATCGAAATCCCAGCGGCTGCCCAGCCCGTTACATGTTCCACAAGCACCGTAAGGGCTGTTGAAAGAGAACGAGCGGGGCTCGAAAGCGGGCACACTGGCTCCGCATTCGACGCAGGCGAGCTTCTCCGAGTAGAGCCTATCGCCGCCGTCGATCTCGGCAACGACAACGAGTCCGTCGGCCAGCTTGGTGGCGGTTCGGATGGAATTCTCAACGCGTTTTTGCTGCCCTTTCCGAACCGAGAGGCGGTCGACGACGACTTCAATGGTGTGATTGCGGCGGCGGTCGAGATGGATGTCTTCTTCCAGCGAAAGAAGTTCGCCATCGACGCGAGCCTTGACGTAGCCGAGCCGCGCGAGGCGGTCGAACTCTTTCTTGTATTCGCCCTTGCGTCCGCGAACGACGGGCGCGAGGATCATGACCTTGCGTCCGAGTTGCTCTTCGAGGATGCGGGCCGCAATCTGCTCGGCTGACTGCCGCCGGATGGGCACACCGCAGTTGGGACAGAATGGCGCGCCGATCGAAGAGTAAAGCAGGCGCAGGTAATCGTAGACTTCCGTGATCGTACCGACGGTCGAACGCGGACTGCGGCCCGTGGTCTTCTGTTCGATCGAAAGAGCCGGGCTGAGACCTTCGATGGAATCGACGTCGGGACGCTCCATCTGGTCTAGGAACTGCCGGGCGTAGGGCGATAGGGTTTCGACGTAGCGGCGCTGGCCTTCGGCGTAAATGGTGTCGAAGGCGAGGGAGGACTTGCCAGAGCCGCTGAGCCCGGTGATGACAGTCAGGCTGTTGCGCGGAATCTCAACGTTCACGTCTTTGAGATTGTGCTGACGTGCCCCGCGAACGGTAATGCGATCAAGCATTGAGTGGGCGAAAAGGAAAGAATCTCATTTTAGGTGATCCCCGGATCACCCATCTCCGCGCGCCGCTTGCAGCTCGGTCGCCAGCCCCTTGACGGCGTTCCACAACAACGCGTGTTCACTCATACACCCAATGAGTTGAATCCCCTTATCCATCCACATCTTGGCTAGTTGCGCGCTGCGAACTTGAATGCCGGCTGATTTGTTGTGGCGGCGGCAGCACTCGACTACGCCCTCGATCGCGGCAATCAGTTTCGGGTGTTCGAACTCGCCGCCCACGCCGAGCGAGATCGAGAGGTCCGCCGGCCCGACGAGAAGAACGTCCACGCCGGGAACCGCCGCCATTTCGTCGCAGCAGTCGAGCGCTTTCTGGGTCTCGACCTGCGAGACGACGAGCGTCTCGTTGTTGGCGTGGGCAATCGCGTCCGCGAAGCCCGTCGCCTCATACCCGAGCTGTTGCGGCATCAACCCGTACCCGCGAATGCCTTGAGGCGGAAACTTGGCCCAGCTCACGGCTTGGGCGAGACGCTCGGGATCCTCGACCCGCGGAAAGAGCACTCCTTCGGCGCCTTGATCGAGTGCTCGCGCCACGAGCGTGTACTGCAAGTCCGAAACGCGAACGATGGGTGTGATCGACGTGAGCAGACAGGTCCGGACGAGCTCTTGCACAGCCTCGATCGTGAATCCGCCGTGTTCAGTGTCGATAAAAGCCCAGTCGAACCCCGCCGCGGCGAACATCCTCGGGATCTCCGCCGAGCGCGTCTGCACAACCGCACAGCCGAGTGCGGCTTTGCCCTGTTGAAGAAGTTGTCCGGTTCGGTTAGGGCGCATAGGGGAACAGTATCGCAAGAATCATGGTTCACGGGTTTTGCCCGAACTTTTCACCGCCGGACCCAAGTTGCTCGATGGCCCAGAGTGCGTGTTCTTGGACAAGAGGGTCGGGGTTGGCTGCCAGTTTTTCGAGAAGAGGCCGGAACTCGCGATTCCCACTGTTTCCCATCGCCACAATCACATTGCGAAGGAACCCTCTGTAGCGCGCTCGCTCGATGGGCGAGTGCCTGAACTGCTCATTGAATTCTCCCTCGGTCAGCGCGGCTAAATCTTCGAGTTCGGGCAGCATATTCGTGGGCTGGAACTCGGGGCGGTCGGTCGTCGGGGCACGGCCGTTCCAGGGGCAGACGTCCTGGCAGATGTCACAACCGAAAACGTGTGGACCCATGCCGGCGCGGTCTTCTTCGGGGATCGGTCCGCGCGATTCGATCGTCCAGTACGAGATGCACTTCGTCGAATCGAGCGCATGTGACGGCCCCTCCGCCCGTGCTGTCGGCACCAGTGCGTCCGTCGGACAGGCGTCGATGCAGCGAGTACAGGTTCCGCAACGAAAAGGAGCGGGATCATCCGGTTCCAATTCGAGCGAGGTTAGGATCTCACCGAGGAAGACCCAGGAGCCGACCTGCTCGTTGATGAGGCAGGTGTTCTTGCCGATCCAGCCGAGGCCGGCGTGGTGGGCGTAAGCACGCTCGAGCAGCGGAGCGGCATCCACGCAGACCTTCGATTCGAACGGGCCGGTTTCGGCTCTGAGTCGTTCGACCAGTTGGTAAAGCAACTTGCGGACAACGTCGTGGTAGTCCTCGCCCCAGGCGTAGCGGGAGATCCAGCCCTGTGTTGCCGGCTCTATGCCCGATGTTGAGGGATGGGGCGTGTCGTAGATCAAGCCCAACGAAATGAGAGATTTGGCGCCAGGAAGCAGTTGCCGGGCGTCAGCGCGTAAGTCACCGCGACGCCCTTCCAGATATTTCATCTCTCCGTGAAACCCGGCCTCGATCCACTCGGGATAGAAAAGGGATTCGATCGTAGGGCCCGGGCCGGCTATCCCGACCAGGTCGAAGCCGGTTTCGTGAGCCAGGGATTTGACGGTAGCGCTGTCCATCAGGGCTGATGGTCAGTGTAGCCTGCGGGCAGCCACGGCCCCGCAACGCAACCGGAAAGGGGAGCAGGCTAGGTCAGCCCTTCCATGATTTCGTTCAGCGCCGATTCGGGCGGACGGCCTCCATCGGACTCGGACACCTGCCAGAGGGGCGCATCTCGAAGGTTCAGCAGTTCGAGGAAGTTTCTTTTCTTGGTGTCCAGATAGAAGACGCCCGTCAGCACTTCACCACGCTGGGCATGATCGTGCAGCGCCTTTACAGCGGCCATGGTGTCCGACGGTTCGTATTCTTCCTCGATCTTCTTAATCATTAGCGTCGAGCCGTCGTGCAAAGTGACTTCGCGCACCTCGCCGGGTTGAATCTC
This sequence comes from Bryobacterales bacterium, assembly GCA_965206655.1. Taxonomy (GTDB): domain Bacteria; phylum Acidobacteriota; class Terriglobia; order Bryobacterales; family UBA6623; genus JAPPLB01. The sequence continues at coordinate 854,133 of CBDBKC010000037.1, forward strand.
GTCATCAACCTGGATCTCATTGAAGAACGGCACAAAGTCCACGGCGTTGAGGTCGTGGCGGTTGTCCCGAACATAGGTGTAGCTCTTGGTGGAACCTTCGTGATCGTTAAAAGTGACACAGGGGGAAATCACGTCGATCATCGACGTGCCATCGTGGGCAAGAGCCGCCTTGAGAATCGTCTGAAGCTGTTTCTTGTCGCCCGAAAACGAACGTGCGACAAAAGTGGCGCCCAACTCGATCGCCATGGCACAGGTATCGATCGGGGGCAAATCGTTCGCGACGCCCGTCTTCAGCCTGGAACCGACGTCGGCCGTCGCCGAGAACTGCCCTTTGGTCAACCCATAGCAGCCGTTATCTTCGATCACGTAAATGATCGGCAGGTTGCGGCGCATCAAGTGAATGAACTGTCCGATGCCGATCGAAGCCGTATCGCCATCGCCCGTGACGCCAAGAGCGATTAGCTTGTGATTCGCCAACAGAGCGCCCGTCGCGACAGACGGCATGCGGCCATGGACGGCGTTGAAGCCATGCGAGGTAGCTAGAAAGTACGCCGGCGATTTCGAAGAGCAGCCGATGCCGGATAGCTTGATAACTTGGCTCGGATCGATGCCCATTTCAAAACAGCACTCGATGATGCGCTCGGAAATGGAGTTGTGGCCACATCCGGCGCACAGGGTGGTCTTGAGACCGCGGTATTGTTTGAGTTCGAGACCAATGCGGTTGGTCTTCGGGGGTGGCGGTGCGGCGGCAGTACTCACAATCCCTCCTGTTCAGCGATCGAATCGGTAATGGTGCGGGCGTCGATCGGCAACCCGCCGTAATATCGAACGCTTCTCAGACGGTTCACAAGTTCCGCGGGGCAGTTGGTTCGGATCATTTGGAAGAGCTGGCCGTCGCGGTTCTGGTCAACGATATAAACGCGGTCGTGCCCGCGGATAAAGTCGATCAAGTCCTCATTGAAAGGGAACGCCTTGAGACGCACGTAGGAAGTCTTCAGGCCGTGCTCATCGATCAACTGCTCGCGGCTCTCAACCGCGGCGAAGTCTGTCGTGCCGCAAACAACCAGTCCGATCGAAGCGTCCGGCACTTCGTCGATCACAGGGCGCGGCACCATGGCGGCGGACGTCCTGAACTTGCGGCTCAATCGATCCATGTTGCGGGACCAATCAGCGGGCCGCTCGCTGTATTGAGCGGCTTCATTGTGACCTGTGCCGCGCGTGAAGTAAGCGGCCAGCGGGTTCTCCGTCCCGGGCAGGGTGCGGTAGCAAACGCCGTCTCCATCCACGTCCCGATAACGCTCGAAAGATCCTAACCGGTCGAGATCTTCGGAACTCAATACCTTGCCGCGCTTGAATGGCTTCGTCGGATACTCGAACTTGTCGGCCATCCAATAGTTCATGCCGAGGTCGAGATCCAGCATGACGAAGACGGGCGTCTGAAGTTCCTCGGCGAGATCGAACGCCTGTCCGGCCATCTCGAAACATTCTTCCGGAGACGAAGGAATAAGCATCGGATGGCAGGTATCGCCGTGCGAGAGCTGAGCGCAAGCGAGCAAGTCGCCTTGCGCCGTGCGCGTCGGCAGTCCCGTGGACGGCCCCATGCGCTGTACGTCGAAGATGACGACCGGTATTTCCGCAAAATAGCCAAGCCCCACGAACTCTGACATGAGGGAGATACCGGGGCCCGCCGTGGCCGTCATCGAGCGGGCGCCGGCCCATCCGGCGCCGAGCGCCATGCCGATCGATGCCAGCTCGTCCTCGGCTTGCACGATGGCAAACGTGGCCTTCCCGGTTTCGGGATCGAGACGATACTTACGCGCGTAGTCCATCAACGTCTCGGCGAGCGAGGACGAAGGTGTAATGGGATACCAAGTGACGACGCTCACGCCGGCGAAGATGGAACCTAGAGCCGCGGCCGCGTTGCCTTCGATGATGATCTTGCCCGCTGTCCCGTCCATACGTTCAACGAAGAACGGGTCCGCTTTCTGCAAATTCTCTTTCGCCCAGTCATAGCCGGCCTGGACGGCATTCCAGTTCAAATCCGCCGCTTTCGGCTTTTTGCTGAACTGCCTGTAAAGCGCCTTGCGGATCTCTTCGAGATCGATGCCGAGCAAGCAGGCCAACACGCCGTCGTAGATGATGTTCTTGACGAGCTTGCGCAGCTTCGCGTTGGGGCAGACCGGCGTGACGAGTTTGGTAAACGGGACGGGGTAGAAATGCAGGTCCGTCCGCACCGCGTTGAGGTTGAGCGGCTCGTCGTAAACAACGGCGGAACCCGCGGGCAGATCGAGCACGTCCTCTCGGGCCGTCTCGGCGTTCATGGCGACGAGGAAATCGATTTCTTTCTTGCGCGCGATGAAGCCCTTCTTATTCGTCCGAATCGTGTACCAGGTCGGCAATCCGGCGATGTTGGACGGAAACAGATTCTTCCCCGAAACGGGAATACCCATCTGAAACAGCGCCCGAAGTAAGACCAAGTTGGCGGTTTGGCTCCCCGACCCGTTTACGGTCGCGACCTGAATACTGAAATCGTTGACGATGCGGTCGGAGGGTATAGGTACACCTGTCCCTACAGGTGCGGTTTCAACGGTGGACATCAGCTCCCCTTATGCGAGAACCCGGCAGGTCTAACTTCGAAGAAGGCAGGCGGCAATTCCTATTATAGACTGGTTTTCCCTTCCACGTAAGTGGGAGTCTTGTCTCATGCAAGATGAGCCTGAAGGAGGAGTTAGTTTCTCACACAAGATGAGCCTGAAGGGTGGGGGAGTGAGCATGCTGGGGATTGACCATCCACATGCAAGACGGCAAGACGCTGAGCCTGGAGCAGATACGGCAGTTTCTGGAGGCCAGCGATGAAATACGATTCAAGGGCAAAGGGCGTGCCGAGATCTACGCCTGGGTGGCGCAAACGCTGTGCCGGCAGCGCTACAGCGGGCAAGACCGAGCCGCCAAAGGACTGCTGCGGCAATATCTGGCCAAGATGACGGGACTGAGCCGGGCGCAGGTCACCCGACTGATCCGCCAATATCGGCAGAGGGGTGAGCTGGTACCTGCCCGCTATCGGCGGCATCGCTTTGCCGGCAAGTACACGGCGGCCGATATCGAGCGGCTGGCGGCCGTCGATGAAGCACACGAAACCCTCAGCGGCCCGGCCACGCGCAAGATCCTGCAGCGGGAATATCACAAGTACCAGCAGAGTGAATATGAGCGGTTGGCGGAGATCTCGGTGGCCCACATCTATCGACTGCGGCGGCACAGGGTGTACCGCCAGCGGCGGCTGCATTTCACCAAGACTCGGCCCAGCGCGGTGTCGATCGGCGAGCGGCGGCGGCCCAACCCGCGGGGCCAACCCGGCTACCTGCGAGTGGATACGGTACATCAAGGAGATCGCGACGGCGTGAAGGGCGTCTATCACATCAACGCGGTGGATGAAGTGACCCAGTGGCAAGTGGTCGGCGCCACGGCGGCCATTAGCGAAGCCTGGCTGGAGCCGTTGCTCAAGGCCATGCTGGAGCAGTTCCCCTTTCGCCTGCGCGGCTTCCATTCCGACAACGGCAGCGAGTTCCTCAACGGCACGGTGGAAAAATTACTGAACAAGCTGCTGATCGAACAGACCAAGTCGCGGCCGAGGCACACCAACGACAACGGCTTGGTGGAATCGAAAAACGGCGCCGTGATCCGCAAGCACATGGGGCATACGCACATCGCGGCGCCGCACGCGGCGCGCATCCAGCGCTTCTATCAACAGCACTTCAATCCCTATTTGAACTTCCACCGGCCCTGCGGACAACCCGAACTGCTGACCGACGCCAAAGGCAAGCAGAAGCGCGTGTATCGCCACTATCAGACCCCTTGGGAAACCTTCCAGAAGTTGCCGCGGGCCGCCGACTATCTCAAGCCCGGGCAGGCGATCAAGGCCCTCGACCGTATTGCTCAGGCCGAAAGCGACACTGCGGCGGCGCGGCGGATGCAACAAGCCAAGAGCAAGCTGTTTGCGAGTTTCGCATCCGCGAACCTGCCGCGCCGCGCGACGGGAGAAGGGCTGCGGAAATGACGGGCGATGGGAAACGAGGAAAACCAAAAACCGGTTTCCCTCGTTTCCCAACGCCCTTGGAAATCGCTCCGCGATTCCCACATTCCCACAGCCCCGACGACGATTCTCTCCCCTTCTTAACCAATCCCAGAAAGGAGCCCAGCGACTCAGTGCTCCCCTGCTTCTCCAGGCTCATCCTTCGATGAGAAAATGCTGTGGGTTGGCGATTGAGACGTTTAGATAGCGGGAGCGGACAACACGCCGGCCGCATCGCCGACCCGCTAACCGCTACCTCCCCCAAGCAAAAGACGCGCGGATGTCAATCCGCCCGCGCCCCCGGGCGCGGAAATCGCCGACGATCACTAATAAGCAATAGAAGACCCGATGCCGATCCCGGCCCGCCGGAAGTCGTCGAGGAATACGTTCTCGAACTTCTGAAACGATCTAGTTAGTGCTTTGCCATCCAGCCGCGATCCCACGGATGCGCCAATGTAGGCCGGTTCGTGTAGCGCCTCATCTTGAACACAATCCGGCTGCCCGTGCCCGGCTCAAGATGAACATTGACCGTCGGGCCGTCAATGTCCACCGACTTGCCGTCAACCATGGCGGAGAGAAACTGGTGCTCGCCGTAGCCGCCGGCTTGCACAATTACGGGACGCGCTTGCGTCTGGTTCACGTTCACCAGTGTGACGGTAACGGAATCCGCGGTGAGCTTCTCGACAAGAGCGCCGACACCCTCCGGCACACCGGCGCGGCGCTTTTCAGGATCGAAGTAACGCAGGCGGCTATGCAAAGTCCAGATGTTGCCGGTTAGATAGCCACCCAACATGAGATTCGTAAGCGCGTGGGTTTGCAGTGACGAGAGCCTCATCAAGTAGTCGGCAAGGCGCGTATCAGGCGTGGTGTCATCCTCGCGGATACCCTGTACCTTTCGACGGAGTTGCTCAAATTCGGCTTGCAGCGCCCGCTCGGGATAGTCGGGGTCCTTGCCTTCGATGTAGGCCAGCCAACCCTGAACCGGGACGCCTCGCAGGTCCTTGCGGTCCATCGACCACATGTAAGTCTCCAGGGCGCGCGCGGAGGGGAAAGCGTTCTCGCGGAACTGGTACCACTCGGGGTCGCCGTTGTGCTTGTAGCCGCGTGGATCACCGTACATCGTGGGAAAGAGTTCCTTGCCATTCTCGACTTTCTTTTGCGCGTAGATGAGATCGAGCTGCTTGCGGAGAACATCGATGTACGACGTATCGCCCGTCAACAAATAGGCGTTGCTGAAACCAGGCCAACTCCCGGCGCTGTACGTATTGCGGTGGCCGATCTGGTCGATCTCGCCGTCATAAATCGTGAAGTTCCAGCCGTAGGTGCCCTTCCACCATTGGCCGTTGTATTCGCCGCCGATCTTGCCGTCGAGGCCGACGTTCGTGGGGATCATGCCACCCGCCTCGGCCGTGCGCCGCTTCCAGGCGTCCACGTACTCGATGACCCAGTCACGGTACTTGTCTTCGTGCGTCAGGGCGTAGGCCCGCAACCCCAGCCCCGTGGACGCCAGATTGAGCGGGTGATCACCCACGCTGTCAAGATATTCGGCACAGTGGGCCAGCATCTTTTCGTAAACGCTTGCCATGTCCACCAGCTTGCTGCGGCCATGCGTGCCGTGCAGCAGATGAAAGCGGCCCGGTGTCAGGTCGCCGACCCAGTCGTAGGTCGTCGCCTTGTGAAGCATGGGGCCCTTGGTGCCGGTCCAGATGCTCCTGATGAGTTTGTGTTCGGGGTCATAGTTCGCAGCCGCGGGGTCTTCGTTCATGTACAGCCCGGCGAAGCGCGTCATGCGGCTGCGGAGCTTGGAGTCCGTGGGGTCGGACAGCCCCTGACCCATGATGCCCCGCATGCCTTCGCCCGTGTGGAACCAGTCGGATTGCGTGATGAACTCTTGATGGTAGGCGCCGTTCTCGGCGAGCTTTGTCTTGACGGTGCGAAGCTTGCCGTATTGCTCGTAGTGTCCGTCGAGAGCCTTCTTGAAAAGATCGAGGATCGAATCGGGGCCGCCCAGCGCGTGCGCCAGCGTCCAGTTGTAGAAGCTTTCGATAGCGTCGTCCGGGCCATCGAGCGTGCCCCAGCGAATCGTGTGGAGCAGGTAGCCACGGTCGTCAATGTAGCGGTCGGCGAACAGCTCAGCGAAATCGCCGTTGGCCTCGAGGAGTCTCTGCTCCATCAGGGCCCAGCCGGGAGGCGCCATCGGCTCTTCGATAGTGATGGTCTGCTCGGCGGCCGCGGACCGCGCGGCCGGACCGGCCAAGAATGTGAAAGTGATTGTAAGAGCGGGAAGCAGTCGCTTCCAAGTGCGGGTTTTGGACATGAGAAAAGGACTCCGATTCTGATGGGCGGTTAAGGCTTCGTTCTTCCGGGACTATTCGTACGGCGTATCCATAATGCTGGATTGTACCGCTCCGCCAAGCTGGTAGTCTTGTCTCATGCAAGATGAGCCTGAAGGAGGAGTTAGTTTCTCACACAAGATGAGCCTGAAGGGTGGGGGAGTGAGCATGCTGGGGATTGACCATCCACATGCAAGACGGCAAGACGCTGAGCCTGGAGCAGATACGGCAGTTTCTGGAGGCCAGCGATGAAATACGATTCAAGGGCAAAGGGCGTGCCGAGATCTACGCCTGGGTGGCGCAAACGCTGTGCCGGCAGCGCTACAGCGGGCAAGACCGAGCCGCCAAAGGACTGCTGCGGCAATATCTGGCCAAGATGACGGGACTGAGCCGGGCGCAGGTCACCCGACTGATCCGCCAATATCGGCAGAGGGGTGAGCTGGTACCTGCCCGCTATCGGCGGCATCGCTTTGCCGGCAAGTACACGGCGGCCGATATCGAGCGGCTGGCGGCCGTCGATGAAGCACACGAAACCCTCAGCGGCCCGGCCACGCGCAAGATCCTGCAGCGGGAATATCACAAGTACCAGCAGAGTGAATATGAGCGGTTGGCGGAGATCTCGGTGGCCCACATCTATCGACTGCGGCGGCACAGGGTGTACCGCCAGCGGCGGCTGCATTTCACCAAGACTCGGCCCAGCGCGGTGTCGATCGGCGAGCGGCGGCGGCCCAACCCGCGGGGCCAACCCGGCTACCTGCGAGTGGATACGGTACATCAAGGAGATCGCGACGGCGTGAAGGGCGTCTATCACATCAACGCGGTGGATGAAGTGACCCAGTGGCAAGTGGTCGGCGCCACGGCGGCCATTAGCGAAGCCTGGCTGGAGCCGTTGCTCAAGGCCATGCTGGAGCAGTTCCCCTTTCGCCTGCGCGGCTTCCATTCCGACAACGGCAGCGAGTTCCTCAACGGCACGGTGGAAAAATTACTGAACAAGCTGCTGATCGAACAGACCAAGTCGCGGCCGAGGCACACCAACGACAACGGCTTGGTGGAATCGAAAAACGGCGCCGTGATCCGCAAGCACATGGGGCATACGCACATCGCGGCGCCGCACGCGGCGCGCATCCAGCGCTTCTATCAACAGCACTTCAATCCCTATTTGAACTTCCACCGGCCCTGCGGACAACCCGAACTGCTGACCGACGCCAAAGGCAAGCAGAAGCGCGTGTATCGCCACTATCAGACCCCTTGGGAAACCTTCCAGAAGTTGCCGCGGGCCGCCGACTATCTCAAGCCCGGGCAGGCGATCAAGGCCCTCGACCGTATTGCTCAGGCCGAAAGCGACACTGCGGCGGCGCGGCGGATGCAACAAGCCAAGAGCAAGCTGTTTGCGAGTTTCGCATCCGCGAACCTGCCGCGCCGCGCGACGGGAGAAGGGCTGCGGAAATGACGGGCGATGGGAAACGAGGAAAACCAAAAACCGGTTTCCCTCGTTTCCCAACGCCCTTGGAAATCGCTCCGCGATTCCCACATTCCCACAGCCCCGACGACGATTCTCTCCCCTTCTTAACCAATCCCAGAAAGGAGCCCAGCGACTCAGTGCTCCCCTGCTTCTCCAGGCTCATCCTTCGATGAGAAAATGCTCTGGTGCGCGATCAATCATGTCCCGCTTGGCGACGAATCAGGGCTTATCCTGTTGAACCCAAACCTGGACGGCGCTCGGTTCTCTCCCGCTCGGTGGCTTACCGAGCCAGGCCGTGCCCGTTATCACGTCGAGCCGGCCATCCCCGTTGACATCGCCAACTTCGAGGGTGGGGTGGTCACACGAATCGTCAACCAGCGGATGCGGCTCAAAAGAACCGTCTGCTTTTCGCTCGAACCAAACCACGCCCGGCAGTTTCATGGCCTGTCGTTCTTGCTCGCTGAGTTCAGGAATCCAGGAGGAAGCAACGACATCCAGGTCGCCGTCGCCGTCCAGGTCGCCTGCCTCTGCGCGCATCGCTCCGTAGTAGCGGCCAATCAGGTGATGAGTGAACTGAAGCTCTCCATGGTTCTCAAGCCAGGCGACTCCCTGATAGGGCTTGAACCGGATCATGTCATCCATCGTGTCGCCGTTCGTTAGGAGCACGTCGGAGTCGCCGTCTTGATCGAAGTCCACGACCTCGATTCCGCTTGTCCCCCAATGCGGGTGAGGTGCGACAAAAATGTCTTGCTTCTCGAACCGTCCCGCGCCCTGATTGATGAATGCCACGACGGCTTCGTGATGTTGCGAGATGAGGGCCAGAAAATCCGGCTTGCCGTCATCGTTCAGATCGACCACGGGCACATGGATACTGCCCGTGCGGCTGTCCAGTGTGATCGGCTTGAAAGTAGGCTTGGCTGGATCCAGCCCACTCGATTGATTCTCCAGATAAAGAATGCGTCCGACGGTAATCCAGCCGAACTCCGCGACAACCAGGTCGAGGTCGCCGTCAGCATCGAAATCGGCGGCCTGCACGTCCGCTACACGTCCGATGTTCTCGATCAGACGGTGCGTTTCGAACCGCCGGTCCGCCATCTGACGTAGCCACACCACGGCCCCTTCCGTTTTGTCGGACGGCATGACCTCGCCGAGATCCGCCACGACCAAGTCCATCCGGCCGTCTTGGTCGAGGTCCACGGCTTCGGCGTGATCAGGGTTGGAGAGCCGCGCAATCCCCCGTAGCCGCGACTCGGTCAACTGTGGATCGGCCCACGAGACCCATCCGGAAATCATGTCGCAGGCCACGATTACCGGGCCGGCCACATCAGCAAAGAGGTCGAGTAAGCGGACGTTCGCCGTTCCCGGCAGTCGATCGGTTGGAGGGACGCCCGTCAACTGCCTCGACGAAAAACGGATACTACCTCCCTGGGAAAGCTCGAGTGCTGGCGTGTCCAGTTCGGCCGGGGCGAGCTTCTGAAAGTAAGCGGCTACCTCGCCTAGCTCGACCTGCCGCATCGGCCGCCCAGTCGAAGCCAACAAACCATCGTTCGCGAGACCAAACATCTTTGCCGTTTTGCCGAACCAGGCTTTCGTCGGAAGAATTCCGGGGGGCGTCCACTTGTGGCACTGCGTGCATTCTTGTCGAATGAGATGCTCGCGAGCTTGCACGTCCACGGGAACCGTCGGCGTGGTGGGAGGGGCCGTATCGAGAGGCTTACGCTCAGACTCAAAAAACTTCTTCGCCCGCTCGGGATCAAGCCGAGACGCCTCTGCTCGCAGAGCATCGAGAGCCGCTTGATGGGCTGGATCGGGGCGAGATGCCGCCGTCCGCGAATCATCGAGAGCAGCCTGATGGGCTTCGGCGAGATAGAACAGGACGTCAACATTCTCCGGTTGCGACGCCCGCACTGCCCCCAGTGTTTCGATCGCCCGCTTTGTATCGCCGGACTGCAGGGAGGCCAGACCCAGCCAGGACTTCAATTTCAGATCTTCGGGGGCCGCTTGGCCGGCCCGTTCCAGATAGGTAAGCGACTCGGCGGCTCGACCCAGCATAAGCAAGTCATATCCAAGGAGACTGAAAACCCCGGTCAGACTCGGTTTGATCGCAAGCGCTTTGTGAAAGGATTCGACAGCGGCCGCCAGATTCCCCTGATGGTGCTGGGCTAAGCCGAGCTCGGCATGCACTTCCGCGAGATTCAGGCCGAGACCAAGCGCTGCCTGAAATTGGCGCACAGCCTCGTCAAGCCGGTGTTCTTGTCGTGCTTGAATACCACGCTTGACGTGGGCAATGGCTTCCCCGCTCGGCTGTTGCGCCGATATGTGTGGGGATAGCCACAACAATCCCAGAACGACCGCCAAGCTAGCTACGGCTCTCATCACCAGCGTGTTTTCTTGATTCCCATGCCCGAGGGGAAGCTAGTCAACGCCTCTCGGGAGCGTTGATCGTATCAACCGAGTCCTGGACGGAATCCGGTACGAACACAACGGTCCCGAAATCCTGCTTATCGTAGCGGACGGGTTGCGAACAGTATCGATTGTTATGAGGCTCGTTGGCGGTCCAGCCGGCGACGAGGCGGCCGGAGGAATCAGCGCTCGTAACTACGAGCAATGAGGCTAGCTTTCGGGCAGTGGCAGAAACTCGCTCTCTTCTTCGCGCGCCGGTACAAGCCGCCTAGCCGGCGCTTCCGAGTGAAGCTGTTTAAGCCAAAACACGCCGTCGTATTCACCGCTGTTGCCGCGTGTGCCAACGAAGTCCACGTCGCCGTCCTCATCCATATCATGGGCGATAAAGGCGTCGAACATGCCCCGCTTGCGGCGGGAAACGTCGTGTTGCATCCAAGCACCCTGGGGGGAGCCGGGATTCTCAAACCAGGTGATGCGGCCCACGGGGTCGCCGAGGCCCACGTCAGGGCCGTCTTCTTCACGAGGGCCGCGGCTGTAGGCGCCGGTCATCAGGTCGGGCTCTCCGTCGCCGCTGATGTCGGCCAGGGTCACGCTGACGAGATGGTCGGGCTCGATGCTCCCAATGAAATGGAAGGCCCAGGGCTGGGCCGGGTCGGCGGGTTGCTCAAGCCAGCCGACGGCATGAGGCATCGCGGGAATGACGACGTCAACCCGTCCGTCCGCGTTGAAATCGTGGAAAGCCAGATTGAATCCCGTGAAGCGCGCCCCACCCAACGCGGAAGCATCTGGGCCGAGATCAACCTCGACCGCGTGCTCGGCGAACACGGTGACTCCATCCTCCTCCGCACCCTGGTTCTCGAACCAGAAAACGCGCGACTCTCCCCGCGAACCCGCGAGCACATCCAAATCGCCGTCGCCGTCAAGATCAAACGGCTGCGCGTTGATGGGGGTGTCGACAAGCGTGAGGACATGCTCGCTCCAACCGTCCGCGCTCAAGGGGTCGTCCGGCGGATCGAACCATGAGATTTCCGTTTTGGGCTTGGCGGCCTGGTCTTGGTCGCTCCGTCCGCTGCCCTTATTCGTTGCCACGGCCTCCAGCTTGCCGTCGCCGTCGATGTCGGCAAGGAAGACACGGATAAACGAGCCTCGTCCGAGCGTGACTTCGGGGATGACTCGGTCCCAGCGCCAGCCTCGAATCTTATTGGCGGGGTTTTGGAGGTAGATGAGATGGCCCTTTTCGCAAGCGGCTATCGCATCGACAAAGCCGTCACCGTTCACATCCCCGAGCGCGACATCTTCAACGGCGTCGACTTCCGCCCCTTCGGCGAGTGAAAGACGAAACCAGTCAACCGGGTCGTCGGCGCCGTAGGCAATGCGCAGGTGGTCGCTGTCTTCGTGAGCGGAGACAACGTCGAGGTGGCCGTCTTTGTCGAGATCGGCCATCTGAAGACCGTCGGCGCCGCGCAGTGGAACGCCCCCGGCCCGGTTTTCATCGTCGATCGTATACTCATCCCAAGAGATGTATAGGCCCTCGCTGTTGCGGGCTTCGGTCGGGATCTCGATAAGGGGTGTAGCCCCGTTGCCGCCGGAGCCGCAAGCCCCAAGAGTGAGCGCGACCATTCCGAGAATGGCGAGAATTCGAAGCTGGCAGGCGGATCGCACGGATAATCAGGGCCGAATGCAAGGATAAAACATTTTGACCTGCTTTTGTTGCGGCACCCGCAAGCGATGGATCGCCGGATCGCCTTCGCCGCTGGATTCAGGCCACAATAGAAATCGAAAACGGCCCCGAAACAAATGAAACTTCACACCCCACTTTGCGACCTTCTTGGAATCGAACACCCCATCCTATGCGCCCCCATGGGTTTCGTCACGGGCCCCGAACTGGCCGCGGCGGTGAGCAAAGCCGGCGGGCTGGGTGTTATGTCGTTCGGCCGCAATCCGCCGGACTTGCTGCGGCAGGACATTCGCCAACTGCGAAACCATACGAAGCGCCCGTTCGGCGTTAACACGCTGCTGACGGCGGACGTCACCGAACACGTCGCCGTCTGCATCGAAGAGCGCGTACCACTGCTGTCCTTCTTCTGGGGCGACCCGGAACCGTTCGTGCGACCGGCTCACGACGCCGGACTCAAAGTAATTCATCAAGTGGGGTCGGTCGCGGAGGCCGAGCAAGCCGTACGGGCCGGGGTTGACGTGGTCATCGCCCAGGGGGTGGAGGGCGGAGGACATCTACGCGGTGAGGTCTCGACCCTGGCGCTCGTACCTCGTGTTGTGGACGCCGTGCCGTCGACGCCGGTCGTGGCTTCGGGAGGAATCACTGGCTCGCGAGGGCTTGTGGCGGCTCTGGCGTTGGGGGCGCAGGGCGCGGTGCTGGGCACAAGATTCCTGACGGCGGCGGAGGCTCGAACTCATCCCATCTATCAACAGAAAATCCTGGCCGCTGACGAAACGGACACGGTACGTACAACCTTGTTCGGCTACACCTGGCCGAACGCCCCTCACCGGACACTCCGGACTCCGTTTGTAGAAGAGTGGCTGCCCCAGGAAGAACGTGGCAACGAGGGCCGACCGGACGAACCGGTCGTCGGCGCGACCACGGTAGGAGCAGAGACCGTCGAAGTGCGGCGCTTCATGGGCTTCACTCCTCACCGCGAAACCAGTGGAGACATTGAGTCGATGGCCCTCTACGCGGGCCAGGGGGTGGGCCTGGTCAACAGCATCCAGCCGGCGGGTGAGATCGTGCGGCAGCTTGTTGTCGAGGCGGATTCCATCCTCCGCCGTTAGCCACCGATTGCGGCACCCGAAACAACCACGCTTCTCCTCTCACGATTCCCCGCGCCTGACCGATGAGATAACCGGGCGCTCGCTCCCCCGGAGCTCCGCAAGTGAGGTGCGAATGAGAGAACACAGGCACGGATCGAAGAACGGACAGATTCTCATCATGTTTGCGGTAAGCGTGGGGGTCCTATTGGCGGTGATGGGACTTGTCTTCGATGGTGGCCGTCTCTATTTCGAGAAGACGCGTATGCAGGGCGCGGCGGATGCCGGCGCGGTGGCGGCGAACTGGGAGCAGCAAAGGCGGAATCTCAGTCTGGTGGACACCGCCGGAAAAGACGCCACGACGCTAAACGGATTCGAGCATGGCGTCGACGGCGTCGATGTACAGGTGACCCCGGAAGCGGACAACCGCTCCGTCGAGGTCGTCATCACTCAAAGTTTTCCGTCGACGTTCATGCGCATTGTCGGTCTAACCAGCTCGGACGTATCGGCACGGGCCGTGGCGGGCTTGGTCGCCTACGGCGATGCCTGCGTTATCGGGCTCGAAAGAACGCACGGAGTCGACGCGATTCAGGCCCGTGGAGGAGGCGCAGTGTCGAGCTCTTGTGGAATCATCTCGAATTCCGATATGCGCACAACGGGCGGCGGTTCTTGACCGGCTCATGGATCGGCTCGGCCGGCGACGCGACAGGGGGCGGCTATAACCCCCTACCGGATGAGAACATTCCTCCCGTTCTGGACCCCCTGGCGCATATTCCGGAGCCAAACTTCGCGGGATGGCCCGAGGGCATCGAGAACACGACTACAAACACTTACGAGTGTCCGGGCGGGCAATGCGTTTTCAATAGCCAGATCAAGATCACAGATGGTACCTGGACTTTCCAGCCTGGAATCTACACTTTGCTCGCCGGCTTGTCCGTGACTGGCGGCGACATCACGGGCAGCGAGCTGATGTTCTACAACTACAACATCGCCGGAAATGACCACATCGAGCTTGGGGGCAACGGCAGTATAACGCTCTTCCCGCACGCAACCGGCATTTACAAGGGCATTCTCTTCTTCGCGAGCCGCAGTTCGGTCGCAAAGCCCCCCGGCAACAAACTTGGACGCGGCAACCACCAGTCGACCATCAATGGTCTGATGTATTTCCCCAACGAGCACGTCGACTGGGCCGGCACGGCCGATACGAACGGAGCGTGGTCAATGCTGATAGCGAACACGATCGACGTGACCGGCACGGCATCGCTTGCGAACCCACAGTTCACCCTGCCGCCTGACCCAACCGATCTGCCGGACATTACCCGGCCGATGCTCACTGAATAGGATCGCCTGGGTGAATCATCGAGACAAGGAGCGCACAATGTCGCGAATCAGATGTGGCATGGCAGGCAGGAAGGGCACAGCGTCGGTGGAACTGGCTTTGACGCTTCCTGTTCTGGTTTTGCTGACGATCGGAACGATCGACTTTGGGCGGCTCTTCTTCCATGGGATCGCCGTAGCGAGTTCCGCTCACGCCGGGGCGTTCTACGGGGCCCAGGGTAATAGGGAGGCTAACGACGACGACAGTATGGAGGCGATGGTGTCGTCGAGCGCCGAAGATCTCGGTTCCGTGACCGCCACGGCGGAGCACTATTGCGACTGTCCCGATGCGCCCGCGGACGGACCGGAGGATACCGGCAACATCGTCGATTGTGGTCCCACCGAATGCGCTGGTGGCTACGATGTACCGCGCGTCTTCGTAAGGGCCAAAGTGCAGTACACCTTCCAGACGGTTGCCGAGTACCCGGGCATTCCGGCCAACCCTGTGATCAATCACCACGGCTACATGAGGGTGCAATAGTGAGTGAACCGGGCGGCTCCCTTCGCCGCGGGGTCACCCAAACCCGCCGCGGTCGGCGCTCGCGAAGATGCGGCGTGACGATGATCGAGTTCTCGCTTGTGTTCCTCGTATTCGTCGTGCTCATCGTGGGTCTGATGGAAATCGGGCGCGCGGTTTGGACCTACACCACGGTAGCGCACGCAGCCCGGCGCGGCGTCCGCTACGCGACATTGCATGGCTCCAATAACCCGGTCTTGGACGAGAGCGAAAATGACGTCACCGACACCGAGATCGCTGATCGCGTCAAGGCCAACGCCATCGGGCTCGACAGCACCAAGATCGTGGTCTCAACGCCCGTGTGGACGCCGGACCGATCGCGCGGAAGCGTCGTCGAACTGACCGTGACCTATCCGTTCGAACTCGTAACGGGCAGCTTCATCGTGTCGCAACAATCGCTGGAGCTGAGCAGCACGACCCGGATGCTGGTCGCGAATTAGGCATCGTTCCGGACTGGAGTGCGGGCGTTTCGTGAGGCCAGGAAAGAAGGGACAGGTTGCTGTTCGCTGAGAAAAGCTTGCCTGTGTGTCCGTATTTTGGCTGGACGATCTATGGGCCCGGCTTGGTCGACGGGTTTGGGGGAGATTAACGTCTCCCGCTTTGCGGCTCTTTACGGCCCCGGTGCTCCAGCCAGTTCTACGGCTCCTGCCCGACACGCCACTTCTTGCCGGTGTGCTTCAGTGCCTTGGGAATGCCGATTTGCATCGTGACATAGGGGTTTCCACGGTCGAAGCCGCGCATATTCCCGTTGCCGGCGGTGTAGCCCGGTAGCGCGTCGCCTAACGCCCCGACCATGCGGTTGGCGTACTCGGGTGTCGTGTCATAGAGGTGGCAAAGCAGGTACACCATCTCCGACCAGGCGATCTTGACGGCGTCTTCCCACGTCCTCCCGACGCCGTTGGTATACCACTTGTCTGCCGTTTCGACGACGACGCCGCCGGTCGGAAAATGATGCGGCGACTTGGTGACCCGCAAAGTCACCTCGGCGTCAATTTCAATGCCGGTGCCCGTCATCTCGCCGTCGCCTTGGTAGGCATGTGTATCCGTCACCGTGAGATAGCCGCCGTCAAACTGCGCGCGGATGTAGACCGTGCTGCCGGCGCGAATCGAATTGGAATCGAAGTTGCCGCCGTGGTCCCACGCTCCCGCCCCGCCCGGCGTCGCGGCGGCGGACTTGAGATAGATCGTTCCGATCATCGGGCGCACCGGAATTGCGAAGTCCGGCTCGAACAGCAACATGCCGTCTTTGACGGGCGCGATCGTCCGCCACGGACCACGCAGCGGACCCCAGTTGTTCGTGTAGCCGTAGGGGCCCGGCTTCACATCGATGATCTTGATCGCGACCCAATCCCCGACCTTCACGTCCTCCAGCAGGAATGGGCCGCCATAGCGCGAATAGCGCCGCTTGGTTTGCGACGGCTCCGGGACCACTCCGGGGCCCAGTTCCGCGTCCGCTCCGCCGGGACACTCGATGATGACCGTCTCACCCATTTTGATCGTGCCGCGCACGGCCCGGTATTCGGGGTCATCGGGACCGGAGAGGTAGGGTTTGCGGCTGAACCTGCGCGGCGAGTCCTGCTGCGCGAAAGCGTTGCCGAGTGTGAGGAGGAGTGTTGCTATCGCCAGAAGACCGGCGCTATACAAACGGAATCGAGTCAACCATCGATTCAACGGGGGATACATGCGATGCGAAGTTTGAGTCTTCATAAGCGGACAGTATACCCCGGTCTGCCAGCGGTTCCTTCGTTTTCCTGCCCGCCGCCGGCGCGAGCTCGGGCTTTGTTCCCCAGGGCTATTTCTGTTCTTACAGATATAACTGAAGTAGGCTCTGCCCCCGAACTGCCAGCATTTCACGCGGACCGGATGTCAGTTTCGACCCTCCTTGAAGGTACTCGGCCCAGTCCGCCGAGCTTGGCGCACCCCTTGCCGCCCTGGAGACCAAGCCGTCGGATTGACAATATTGGCCCGCCCCTCTGACAACTTACAATGAAATCAGAAGAGTATGCGGATAAGCGACTTGCGCCGTCGCTTCCATGGTTAATGATGAACGCGCCACATCCAACTCCGGCGATCAACCAGGTCGATCTGGGTTCGATAACATTCGATCACTACTGTCCGGCTGATAAGCGGTGGGCGGCCTGCAACTGGTTGTAGAAAAGTGGGTTAGGTGTTGTTTTTTCTTGCCGCGATTTGAGCGGCGGTGCGCCGTTTGAGCGTCATCCGTCCTGAGCCGACAATGGCTCATGAATCTGGGCCGCACCGTATTCGCGCAGTTGATCAGCTTTCTTCCGGATCGCGAGTTCCGGCGCTGTGTGGCCCGCTACGATGGCGAGCGGGGCTCGCGCAGCTTCTCCTGCTGGGATCAGTTCCTCTCGATGTCCTTCGCCCAGTTGACCTACCGCGAAAGCCTCCGCGATATCGAAGCGTGCCTGCGTTCGCTTGGCGGCAAGCTCTACCACATGGGATTCCGCGGCAACGTCGCGCGCTCGACACTGGCCGACGCTAACGAGTCGCGCGACTGGCGGATCTATGCCGATTTCGCTCAGGCCTTGATTCGCATCGCGCGGCCCTTGTATGCCCGCGATCCGATCGGCGTGGATCTCAATCAAAGTCTCTACGCTCTGGACTCGACCACCATCGACCTGTGCCTCTCGCTGTTCCCGTGGGCCAAGTTCCGCCGGCGCAAGGCCGCCGTGAAGATGCACACGCTGTTGGACCTGCACGGTAACATCCCCACGTTTATCCGCATTACCGACGGCAAAACGCACGACGTCAACATCCTCGACGAGTTCCTACCCGAGCCCGGCGCCTTCTACGTTATGGATCGGGCCTACGTGGATTTCGAACGCCTCTTCGTGTTCACCCTCTGCTCGTCGTTCTTCGTCGTGCGAACCAAGAAGAACATCTTGCTCCAACGGCGCTACTCGCATCCCGTCGACAAATCTACGGGCGTGCGCTCGGATCAGACCGTCATACTGACTGCCATCGAATCGGCCAAAGTCTATCCGGACCCGTTGAGGCGCGTCAGCTACGTCGACGCCGCGACGAACAAGCGGCTGAAGTTCCTGACCAACAACTTCGCGCTCCCGGCACTGACCATCGCCGAGATCTACCGTTCGCGCTGGCAGGTGGAGCTGTTCTTCAAGTGGGTCAAGCAGCACTTGCGGATCAAGAAGTTCTACGGCGCCAGCGAGAACGCCGTGAAGACCCAGATTTGGATCGCCGTCTCGGTGTACGTGCTGGTGGCGATCGTGCGGAAGAGGTTGGGCCTGGAGGCGAGTCTCTACCAAATCCTACAGATTCTCAGCGTTACCCTATTTGAGAAAACGCCCATTTTACAGGCCTTGCAGCCATCAGACTCCCATGAAAACTTACTCGATCACCCCAACCAGCTGATTCTATTCGACTTCTAACCGGACAGTAGTGACATTCGATCTCCGCACCTTGACGAAACATTTTCGCCAGGACATCACAGATGACTGGTTTCCTGACCCACTTGGCTACGATGATCTACTGGCAGACGCAACAACGCGCGAGCTGCTAGAGCAGAACCACGCTCGCAATCACGGTCAGTACAAGGCCTTTGATCGCTCTCTGTTCGATGTACCAAAAGCGAATTTCACCCTCAGATGCGCGCTGGAGACCGGTTATTGCGACCGCGTCCTATACCAAGGATTGGGCTCTTACCTAGCCCCATTTTTCGATCAGTGTGTGCCCTGGAATTCGTTTAGCCACCGCCTTGACAAGCACTCCCGGCGTCGATACCTGATCAGACGTGGCGTTGAGTCGTGGAAGGACTTCACGGGCGCCGTACGAAGCGCAATGACGCCAGAGAAATACCTTCTGTCGACCGATTTGTCCAACTACTTCGAGCACGTTGACTTGGCGAAGCTGCAATCCGGAATGGAATCTCTTCTACCCGGCATCGACGCCCCTCCGAGCGAAAAATCGAGGATTCGTTCCCACCTGTCGTTTCTATTCAAGTGCCTGTGCGCCTGGAGCTTCGACGGCAAGCGTGGTTTGCCCCAAAACCGAGATTCGTCCTCAATTCTCGCAAACGTTTACTTGAGGCCCGTCGATCTCGAAATGCGTGAGACCCACGAGACCACCTACTTTCGATACATGGACGACATCAAGATGGTCTGTGATGACGTGTATCAAGCTCGAAGGTCGTTGAAGGCGGTTCACTACTGTCCGGTTAGAAGTCGAATAGAATCAGCTGGTTGGGGTGATCGAGTAAGTTTTCATGGGAGTCTGATGGCTGCAAGGCCTGTAAAATGGGCGTTTTCTCAAATAGGGTAACGCTGAGAATCTGTAGGATTTGGTAGAGACTCGCCTCCAGGCCCAACCTCTTCCGCACGATCGCCACCAGCACGTACACCGAGACGGCGATCCAAATCTGGGTCTTCACGGCGTTCTCGCTGGCGCCGTAGAACTTCTTGATCCGCAAGTGCTGCTTGACCCACTTGAAGAACAGCTCCACCTGCCAGCGCGAACGGTAGATCTCGGCGATGGTCAGTGCCGGGAGCGCGAAGTTGTTGGTCAGGAACTTCAGCCGCTTGTTCGTCGCGGCGTCGACGTAGCTGACGCGCCTCAACGGGTCCGGATAGACTTTGGCCGATTCGATGGCAGTCAGTATGACGGTCTGATCCGAGCGCACGCCCGTAGATTTGTCGACGGGATGCGAGTAGCGCCGTTGGAGCAAGATGTTCTTCTTGGTTCGCACGACGAAGAACGACGAGCAGAGGGTGAACACGAAGAGGCGTTCGAAATCCACGTAGGCCCGATCCATAACGTAGAAGGCGCCGGGCTCGGGTAGGAACTCGTCGAGGATGTTGACGTCGTGCGTTTTGCCGTCGGTAATGCGGATAAACGTGGGGATGTTACCGTGCAGGTCCAACAGCGTGTGCATCTTCACGGCGGCCTTGCGCCGGCGGAACTTGGCCCACGGGAACAGCGAGAGGCACAGGTCGATGGTGGTCGAGTCCAGAGCGTAGAGACTTTGATTGAGATCCACGCCGATCGGATCGCGGGCATACAAGGGCCGCGCGATGCGAATCAAGGCCTGAGCGAAATCGGCATAGATCCGCCAGTCGCGCGACTCGTTAGCGTCGGCCAGTGTCGAGCGCGCGACGTTGCCGCGGAATCCCATGTGGTAGAGCTTGCCGCCAAGCGAACGCAGGCACGCTTCGATATCGCGGAGGCTTTCGCGGTAGGTCAACTGGGCGAAGGACATCGAGAGGAACTGATCCCAGCAGGAGAAGCTGCGCGAGCCCCGGTCGCCATCGTAGCGGGCCACGCAGCGCCGGAACTCGCGATCCGGAAGAAAGCTGATCAACTGCGCGAATACGGTGCGGCCCAGATTCATGAGCCATTGTCGGCTCAGGACGGATGACGCTCAAACGGCGCACCGCCGCTCAAATCGCGGCAAGAAAAAACAACACCTAACCCCAATACTCTTCACTTAAGAACCCTCACGCAGGCCGCAAAGTCGATGCGGAGGCGCGGCAACGCGCCGCGTGGTCGCAGCTTGTAGCCACTCATTTTGCGCTTAACCCCGCGCGGACGCTGCATGCCGCGGCTCGACCGCACGCGCTCCTGCAGCAGCTCCGCCAAAACCCCCTTATGAAACTTGCGTTTGTCCTGAGGGGGGAATCGCGACCGCTTGGGCCATCTTGCGTCGCACCACCCGCACCGCGTGCAGGTAGGAGAGGCGATCCGGATCTTCGTCGGCCTCCAAGGCGGCTTCGTGCAGCAGCCCGCGGATCGCGAAATGCGCCATCAGTAAGCCGTAAAATTCCTGGCGCACCAACTCCGGCGTCTTGCTGCGCAACACCATGCGCGCCCCGCGCAAATGCGTCTTGAGCTCGTCAAGCGCGCTTTCGATCTCCCAGCGTTCGCAGTACAGCGCCGCCAGTTCCACAGCCGGCGCTTGGGAGGGATCGAGGATCGTCGTCACCAGTCGATAGAAGGGCTCGGCATGCTCGACGCCTTCGAGACGATACTCGATCACGCGCACCGGCAGCGGGTTGCGGCGCTTGCGCCAGTCGCCTTCCGAAGCGTAGATCGCGCTGCGGTAGGAGCCGTCCGCAAAGCGCTCGAGCACTTCCAAGCGCAGATGCTTCTTAGCCCGCCACAGCAGTTGCGCGCCCGTCTGGCGTGCTTGCCGCCACAGCTGGTAGCCGAGGAAGTTGCGGTCGGCTAAGCACAACATATCCTTCTCGAGTGCCGGCAACACCTGTTTGGCGAGCGTGATCTCACCCCTCGCGCAGGGACCCATGCGGCTGGCGAACAGTACATGGGTGCCGTTTTCCAGCAACGAGACAAAGCGCAGCTGAGGAAACGCGCTCGCTCCCCGCGACGCACCCGGATAGCCGAACGCCGTGCGGTTGGCGGCCTGATCGGCCACATCGAGCGTCGAGCCGTCGAGCGAAACCAAGCGCCATTCCCGATAGAACGATCCGCGCGTCTTTTTCGTCGCCAACGGTCGTATCAACTCATCATGCAGCCGCTCGACCGGCTCCACCCCCAATCGCGAACGGGCTTGCGAGATCCCCGAATCGCCCGCCACCTTGAGGGGCGTCGCAGGGTCCTGCAGCCACTGTAGTCCTTCCAGCAGACAACGCAGCACCTCGCGGTAGGACGACTGCATGAACAGCGCCAGAGCGATGACGTAGTAGACCATCACATGCGCTGGCAAGTCCCGTTGTCGCCGCGAGGCCCGCCCGCAGTCCCGCAACACACGATCGATCTTGTGACGCGGGAACCAGCGCGTGATCACTCCCAGGCTGATGTAGTCGGTAATACGGCTGCCTGCCGGCAGCGCTGCTCTCGTTCGTGCCATCTGTGGCCTCCTGTGCTCTAAAAACAGAATGCCACAAGAATGTTCTAACGTGAAGAGTATTGCACCTAACCCACTTTTCTACAACCAGTTGCAGGCCGCCCACCGCTTATCAGCCGGACAGTAGTGAAGGCGGTTATAGTCGCGCTCCGAGCCCTCGGGCTCTCAGTAAATTCCAAGAAGACGGAAATCTGCCCGGGCTACGATACGAACCGAATCGACGAGTTGATCAACGATGGATCGGCCGAGGTGCAACAACTGGACACCATGTGGGCGTCGAACTCCCCAAGTGTTATCACACGCTCTATTCCCGTATTGAAGAGTCTCACGGAACGTCTGATCGAGAGCGGTCAAATAGACAGTCGAGACTTTCGCTTCTGCATAAAGCGATGGGAGAAGCTTGCGCTGTGCCCTGCGTTTAGTGTGCCAGACGAGGTGTACCGGCCGATCACCGATGCGGTTGCGGCTAGTGTGGCGGATTTCCCAGCGTCTACTGACCAGTTCACCCAGTTTCTTCGTGCCGCCCCTACCGAAGGCGGTGCTCTCGACGTAATACGAGACTTCCTGACGTCCCCGGAGCGTGCGATCTATCCGTGGCAGAATTACCGGCTCTGGCTACTCCTTACGGAGAAGCAATATACAGATGGACATCTCTTGCCGTACGCGACCAAGGTTATCGCGTCGGACGCCGACGAGCCAGACAAGGCCGGGGCGGTCCTTTATGCTGGAGCTCTTGGTGGGAACGATGAGAGGACGTTAATCGCTCGTAACTTCAAATTCTTGAAGTCATTCCTGGCGCAGAGGTCCGCTCTGATTGCGCTACAGGAGCTACCATTCGAACCGGCCGTTCGCGACCACGTAAAGCTGCATGTTCGCGACGACCTCCTTGGCGTTTATCGAAGATTGAATCAGGAGAGTCAACACCGGTACTGCACCTCACCTCCGGAAGTCCGGATAGGCCAGATCGCAGACGCGGACACTGAATATGAGTGAGGTGGGTTTTCTCGCGTTTTCTGCGGACCCTTTCGGTGCTGAACCGCCGATCGGTGTGCTAACAGACGCTGCCGGAGCACATAGCATCGTTCGTCGTGAGCAACTGGGAGACCTCCAGGCCCCGGTAGTTACGTTCGAGGCGTGGCGTCTCGTAGATGCTCTGCGGGAGTCGCACACCCCATTGCCGCGGTGTTTGATTGACATTCGTGATGCCTTACGGATGCTTAGCGGCCGTTCTAAGGATCAGGGGGGCGAGCGTTATTGGGATGTGAAGAGAGCTCTTAGCATCGAGGGCCTGAGTCAGGAGAATTGCCGCGCAGGATTCGGTTTGGTGAGCGCTGCTTGTGAACGCCCGGAACCGCAAGAGGTCGTTCGCCTGTTAGCCGAACTCTCAGCGACAGTGGGTCGGCTTTGGCAAGCGCTCCTTCCGAAGCTGGAGGGCACTCATGAACTCACGCGGTTCATGGACGTTGAAGTCCCAGTTCGGCAGATTTTCTGGCATCGTCAGCACGAAGGCATAGCAATTGACTCCGCGAATATGGCTGAATATGTGCAGGCGGCCAGGGCCGAGAAGTATTCGGCCTTTCGCTGGCTAGCCAACAGAATAGGTGCCAGCCCTAGCTGTGGAGTGTCAACACGTTGTTCATGGGAATGAGGAGCCGGGAGAAGGGCGGACGGTAGTGGATGCCGCCGTGAGGGCGATGCCAGTTGTAATCGTGAAGCCAGGGCATCAAATGAACGGCACGCTGCTCGGAAGAGCAGTAGGAACGAGCGTAAGCCCATTCTCGCAAAGCGGTCTGGATGAAGCGTTCGGCTTTGCCGTTGGTGCGCGGCGTATAGGGGCGCGTAAAGCGGTGACGGATGGCAAGACGACGGCAAGCATCGGAGAAGAGGCGGGAGCGGTAGCAAGAGCCGTTATCGGTGAGCAGGCGGCGGATGCGGATGCCGAGCGAGCGGTAGTAGCCGACGGCAGCTTGCAGGAAAGCCACGGCGGAATGACCGCGCTCATCGGACAGGATCTGAGAAAAAGCAATGCGGGTGTGGTCATCAATGGCAACGTGCATGAATTCCCAGCCGGCGCCGCGACAGCGCTGGGATTTGTCGGAGGTGACGCGATGACCAGCTCGCTGGAAGCGGCCGAGCTTCTTGATGTCCAGATGCAGCAGATCGCCCGGTGAGGGATGTTCGTAGCGTCGCACGGGCGGGGCGGGTTGGAGATCGCGCATGTGGTTCAGGCCGGCGCGGCGCAAGATGCGGCTGACGGTCGTCGGCGACACTCCGACGCGAGCGGCGATGCGGTAGCCGGCCCAACGCTGCCGCCGCAGAGCAATGACGCGGGCCACGATGGGCTCAGGAGTACGATGTGGGATGTGATGGGGTCGTGAGGAGCGGTCGAGCAGACCGGCAGGCCCCTCGGCGCGGTACCGTTGCAGCCAGTGGCGCGCGGTGCGTTCGGAGACGCCGCCGGCCGCCGCGGCGGCCGACGCCGTCTCCCCGGCGAGGATGCGTTGCACCAAGCCAGCTCGACCTTTCGGTGTCAATCGGGCATTCTGATGGATGTTCATTCGGTCTCTCCAAGGTTGCTGTTGTGGGATAACTCCAGCTTCCCTGGTCCGAGACCGAATGAACAACCTATTGAAAGGTCACACCTAGCGGCCTGAGCTTTCGCACCATAGGTGCATTCCTGGACGGTACTGATGCTACTCACCTTGGCGAGTTCTCGAATCAGTCAAACCTCGAAGACTACTTCAAGCTGGCAGAGAAGACGTCGGAATTTGCGCGGACTTTCCTCAGGTTCATAAATGCTGATCGAGATATCATCGCATTGAATGCGATGGGCGGGACAACTAGGGTGTTCCCCGTATTCGAGTGTTTTGGGAGTGTCACCGGTCGAATACTGGTATCGGACCCGAGGCTTCAGAACCTTCGAAAGAAATATAGGGCGGCGCTAGCTCCCGATCCCGGTTGTGAGCTAGTCTATCTGGACTAAGTGGGGTATCCATTTGACTCAGGCAGCCACAAGATGTTGTGGTCGCGCGAAAGCATCTACCAAGAAGCGAATCCCGAGGTTACTGCTCTGGCGCGGCGTGGGGCTGCGTAGCGCGTCCGATTCTCGGAGTTGCCGCCCGAAGGCTGCCACCGCAATGAATTCGCGTGTGGGTCGGCTTGGCGGCCACTCGCACGATTCTCGCAATCTCACATTCCTGTTCCGGAGCCGCGAGGCCACAACCCATAGGGTGTACCTGAATGAAGTGGATACCCCACTCTGGACTATTCACAGTTCGAGCCCGGCATACTGGCTCAGCTGTCGGCGGACACTGTGTTCCTGAGTAGCTACAACTCCTCGGATCTTTATGAATCTTTAAGCCAGCATGTCTATGGTACGCATCACTACTGTCCGGTTAGAAGTCGAATAGAATCAGCTGGTTGGGGTGATCGAGTAAGTTTTCATGGGAGTCTGATGGCTGCAAGGCCTGTAAAATGGGCGTTGGTGGGGTATCCACTTGACTCAGGTGACCCCAAGATGTAGTATGCGGCCTCGTGGAGGATTACCCGCGCGATCTGCTCGAGTTCGAGGCGCGCTTCGCCACCGAAGAGGCCTGTCGCGACTATCTGGTCGCGCTGCGCTGGCGGGACGGGTTCCGTTGCCCCAACTGTGGGCTTGAGCGAGCTTGGCCGGTGCGCAAAGTATGGTTCGAATGTGCTGCCTGCGGTCGCCAAACGTCCGTCACGGCCGGTACGATCTTTCAGGACACACGCAAGCCGTTGCGGCTTTGGTTCCGAGCAATGTGGCACGTCGTCTCGCAGAAGAACGGAGTCAGCGCCTTGGGTTTGCAACGCGTTCTGGGACTGGGCAGCTACCAAACCGCCTGGGCTTGGATGCACAAGCTGCGGCGGGCGATGGTGCGGCCGGGGCGCGAGCGTTTGACGGGCGTCGTCGAGGTGGATGAGACCTACTGGGGCGCGGAGGAGGAGGGCGTTCGCGGCCGCCAGATCGAGCGTAAAGGATTGATTGCAGTAGCCGCGGAGGAGAGAGGCAGCGGGCTGGGGCGGATCCGTATGCAGCGCCTGCGCAACGCCTCGGCGGCCAGCTTGATGCCCTTCGTGGAGGAGTCGATCGAGCCAGGCAGCGTGGTTCGCACCGATGGCTGGCTGGGCTACGAGCCACTCGAGAAGAAGGGCTATCGGCACCACATCGTCTTCCTCAAGGGTCGCCGCGAGCAGGCGTCGGAATTGCTTCCGCTGGTGCACAAAGCGATCTCGCTGCTCAAGCGCTGGTTGCTGGGTACGCATCAAGGGGCGGTCAGCCACGAGCATTTGGACTACTATCTGGACGAATTCGTCTTCCGGTTCAACCGGCGCAGCTCACGTAGCCGGGGCAAGCTGTTCTACAGGCTGGTTCAGCAAGCGGTCGCTGTGGAGCCGACGCCGTATCGCTCGATCATCGCCCACTGGGACGCCGAGCCGTTCTGAACCCCAAACACAAGATGTTGGGGTCACCTGAGTCAAGTGGATACCCCACTGGGCGTTTTCTCAAATAGGGTAACGCTGAGAATCTGTAGGATTTGGTAGAGACTCGCCTCCAGGCCCAACCTCTTCCGCACGATCGCCACCAGCACGTACACCGAGACGGCGATCCAAATCTGGGTCTTCACGGCGTTCTCGCTGGCGCCGTAGAACTTCTTGATCCGCAAGTGCTGCTTGACCCACTTGAAGAACAGCTCCACCTGCCAGCGCGAACGGTAGATCTCGGCGATGGTCAGTGCCGGGAGCGCGAAGTTGTTGGTCAGGAACTTCAGCCGCTTGTTCGTCGCGGCGTCGACGTAGCTGACGCGCCTCAACGGGTCCGGATAGACTTTGGCCGATTCGATGGCAGTCAGTATGACGGTCTGATCCGAGCGCACGCCCGTAGATTTGTCGACGGGATGCGAGTAGCGCCGTTGGAGCAAGATGTTCTTCTTGGTTCGCACGACGAAGAACGACGAGCAGAGGGTGAACACGAAGAGGCGTTCGAAATCCACGTAGGCCCGATCCATAACGTAGAAGGCGCCGGGCTCGGGTAGGAACTCGTCGAGGATGTTGACGTCGTGCGTTTTGCCGTCGGTAATGCGGATAAACGTGGGGATGTTACCGTGCAGGTCCAACAGCGTGTGCATCTTCACGGCGGCCTTGCGCCGGCGGAACTTGGCCCACGGGAACAGCGAGAGGCACAGGTCGATGGTGGTCGAGTCCAGAGCGTAGAGACTTTGATTGAGATCCACGCCGATCGGATCGCGGGCATACAAGGGCCGCGCGATGCGAATCAAGGCCTGAGCGAAATCGGCATAGATCCGCCAGTCGCGCGACTCGTTAGCGTCGGCCAGTGTCGAGCGCGCGACGTTGCCGCGGAATCCCATGTGGTAGAGCTTGCCGCCAAGCGAACGCAGGCACGCTTCGATATCGCGGAGGCTTTCGCGGTAGGTCAACTGGGCGAAGGACATCGAGAGGAACTGATCCCAGCAGGAGAAGCTGCGCGAGCCCCGCTCGCCATCGTAGCGGGCCACACAGCGCCGGAACTCGCGATCCGGAAGAAAGCTGATCAACTGCGCGAATACGGTGCGGCCCAGATTCATGAGCCATTGTCGGCTCAGGACGGATGACGCTCAAACGGCGCACCGCCGCTCAAATCGCGGCAAGAAAAAACAACACCTAACCCACTTTTCTACAACCAGTTGCAGGCCGCCCACCGCTTATCAGCCGGACAGTAGTGGGTACGCATGGCCAGCGAGATCTCTGCAAACGCATATTCTTCGCGTTCTGCTACGGAATGAGCACTGAGAATATTGTCAAGTCGCTTAGTCCGGCTGATCTAAATCTTTCGGATCGTGTGTCGCTAAGAGATCGCATATTGTCGTTCTTTGACGCATATCCAGGTGTCATCACGTTTCGGCGAAAGGTAGAGGAGCAGTTAGAACGGCATGGCGAAGTTCGATCTGCTTTCGGCAACCGTCGCGTCCGAACGTCAACAGGGGCTCTCTCGCCGAAAGAGAGGCGATGGGCCGCAAGTCAGGTTATTCAAGGCACGGCGTCCTTGATCTTCAAAGAGGCTCTAATGGCAATAGCGGCGAAGTTCGGACCGCGGGCGATTGTGCTCCCGATGCACGACGCAGCCCTTTTGCAGTTTGACACTTCGAGTATCGGCCGGGGTGAGTTCGTAGCGGGAGCAAAGGCTGCTATGGTCGCAGCGTTTG
Source organism: Bryobacterales bacterium (assembly GCA_965206655.1). Taxonomy (GTDB): domain Bacteria; phylum Acidobacteriota; class Terriglobia; order Bryobacterales; family UBA6623; genus JAPPLB01. The sequence goes on from CBDBKC010000037.1 coordinate 882,122, forward strand.
AGGGGCGATGCCCTGATGTCAAGGCTCGAATCGCCGACTCTGCCTTCGGACATGCCAAGGGCTTGCAGTGATCTCTGGTCTCGGGTCGGAAACTTCGCGGCTCGGCCGACGGCACGTAGGTCGCGGTTGAGTACAAGCGCGCGTGTCGACTCGGCCGGGCCGACGTTGGAGGTCAAGAGCTTGTTCATGCCGGGACCGGCCAGAGGCGAAGATGGGGGTGTATATTTTGGGGCAGGTTAGCGTCGGAATCGAGAGTGTGTGGACTGCTCTCAGGCCGTAGCGGGCGAGGCGGTTGGGCCGCTAAAGCCGCAAGCATGGCAGGTGGGCCACGCCGTACCAGGAGTCCCGCGGAGCTAGACGAAGGAGTCCGCACGGCAACGATCGCCGACCCCGGAACCGCTCCTGCCCCTGGCGGCCTCGTGAGCCGAACCGCCTCCCTGGCGGTCGGGGCTCGGTGGGTGGGGTTCGTTCGCCAGCACGGTTCGCAACAGCCCTGACGGTTTCCTCCTACTTAAGAGCGTTCTATCGGATGCGGCCGTTCAATCTCAGTTTTTCTTGCGTTTGGTGTTCTTGGTTTGCGGTTCGATCAGGCCAAGCCGTTCCCACCCTTCGAGTCTGTCAGACGCCTTGGTCGCCCAGGCGTCTGAGGGTCTTGAGGCCAGGTAGAGTCGATATTCCCGCGCCGCCGACCAGTAGTCGTCGTTGGCTCGGTAGACCTCACCCAAAAGGTAGTGGGTGACCGGATAGAAATCCGCGTCGGGCGTCGACATGGCTTCGACAACAGCCTTGCGGGCGGGCTCCGGTCCTTCCAGCTTCAACAAGGCGGCGCCCTTGTAGTAGTGCCCCATCGGAAAGAGCGGGTTGAGCTCGATGATCTTCTCGGCCAGAAGCAACACCTCGGTAAAACGGCCCGCGGCGACGGCCATGTGAGCCAGTTGCTGGTAAGGGGTCAGAAAGCTGGGGTCGATCTGGATCGACCGAAGCAAGGCCGAGCGCGCGCTGCCCAAGCCCCCACGCCGGCGGCGGGCACGTCCGAGTGTCGTCCAAGCAGCCGCATAGTCGGGGTACATTTGGACTGCGCGCTCGAAGTGCCAAATCGCGGCCTCGAGAGCGGGCTTGCTCCCGTCAAGCGCCTGCAGGCCTTGACCGTACATCCGGCGAGCCTCTCGCGACGCCCTCGCAGACGTCAAGCTCATCAAAGACTCTCTCGTCTGCCGTGACGGGCTAGGTGTGGAGTGTCAACAGGTTGTTCATAGGAAGCATGAGTCTGGAGAAGGGCGGACGATAGCGGAGAGCGGCGTGAGGGCGATGCCAGTTGTAGTCGTGCAGCCAGGGTAACAGATGGGCAGCGCGCTGCTGGGATGAGCAGTAGGAGCGAGCGTAAGCCCATTCTCTCAGAGCGGTCTGGATGAAGCGTTCGGCTTTGCCGTTGGTGCGCGGCGTGTAAGGCCGTGTGAAGCGATGACGGATATCGAGACGACGGCAGGCATCGCGGAAGAGCCGGGAGCGGTAACAAGAGCCGTTGTCGGTGAGCAGGCGGCGGATGCGGACGCCGAGCGAGCGATAGTAACCGACGGCAGCATTGAGGAAAGCTACGGCGGAGTCGCTCCGCTCATCGGAGAGGATCTGGGAGAAAGCCACACGGGAGTGGTCGTCGATGGCGACGTGCACGAATTCCCAGCCGGCGCCGCGGCAGCGGTGGGATTTGTCGGAGGTGACGCGATGACCGGCGCGCTGGAAGCGGCCGAGCTTCTTGATATCGAGATGTAACAGATCGCCGGGTGCGGGGTGTTCGTAGCGGCGCACGGGCGGGGCGGGTTCGAGATCGCGGATGCGGTTGAGGCCGGCGCGGCGCAAAATGCGGCTGACGGTGGCCTGAGAGACTCCGACACGAGTGGCAATGCGGTAGCCGGCCCAACGTTGTCGGCGCAGAGCAACGACACGGGCCGCGCTGGGCGCAGCAGTGCGGCGCGGGCTGCGAAGGGGGCGTGAGGAGCGGTCGACGAGACCGGCCTGACCCTCAGCCCGAAACCGCGCGAGCCATTTGCGTACGGTTCGCTCTGAGACGCCACAGGCCGCCGCGGCGGCCTGTGCGTTCTCCCCACCGAGGACGCGGCGAACCAACAGGGCTCGACCTTTCGGTGTCAATCGTGCATTCTGATGGATGTTCATTCGGTCTCTCCAAGGTTGCTGTTGTGGGATAACTCCAGCTTCCTTGGTCCGGGACCGAATGAACAACCTATTGAAAGATCACAGCTAGGCCGGGGTAGGCCGTGAGGGCCTGAGTGATTCAGGACGGGCCAGTCGCCGGCCACGGTGATGCCCGAGCGCATGTCGATGCCCTCAAAGTCTTGGCCGACGGCCGGTGTCGCCGTCGAAAAGACGATGACGCAGCCGATCGTAATCAGCCTTGCGTGCCGGGCGTGTCGCGTAAACGACATTCAAGTGGGGCTTCGCCTCCCATATTATCATCGGCCTTATGTCCCATTCTGTCACCCCCTACGCGCGCGAGGCATCGGGCTTCAATAGCAGCCGCCGGTCGCGACGGATGCCGCCTATCGCCCGAAAACTCGGCGGAAGGGCTGTCGGCCCCTGATCTAAAAGGGGATCTAAAAGGATCTAAAAGCGATCTAGATCTAAAAGGGATCTAAACCCGGATTCCCACTTTAGTTTCGATTCTGCTAACCATCGGGTGGCCTGGGACGCCTTTATTTATGCGGGTTGGAAAGCACTCAAGGCGCTGAGGAGATCAACACCCAATGGGTGAAAAAGAAAACAAACCGTTCCAGCTAAGCTTCAACGGCTTATTGAAAGTCGATTTCCAAGGATCGCGTGTCACTTCCGACGGCGGGCTGATCCTGGTCCGCGAGCTGGACGAGCGACTCGGACTCGGGAAGCTGATCGACGAACACCTCAGTGACCCACGGCAAGGCTTGAACAAGAAGTTCCCGCTGGCCGATCTGCTGCGGCAGTCAGTCTACTCTCGGCTGGCAGGCTACGAGGACCTCAATGACGCCGTCCGAGTGTCGGCTGACCCGACGTTTCGCTTGATCGGCTCGAAGAGGAACTGGGATCGCGGCGGGGCACTGACCTCGCGACTGCAGAGCTTCGAGACGGAGATGCTGGCGAGCGAGGAGAACTTGCTGGGGCTGATGGCTGTGAACCGCGAGCTGGTGGCGCAAGCCGAGACGCAAGACGACTCCGAGCGCGTCGTGCTCGACATGGATTCGACCGAAAGCCCTGTCCACGGCCAGCAAGAGGGCAGCGCCTACAACGGCCATTTCGAGTCGGTCTGCTACCACCCGCTGTTGTTGTTCAACCAGCATGGGGATTGCCTGGCGGCGAAGCTGCGTCCAGGCAACGTGCACAGCGCTGAGGACTGGAAGGAGTTGCTGCTGCCCGAGATCAAGCGCCAACAGGCTGTGGGCAAACAGGTCACCTTCCGGGGCGATGCGGCCTTTGCCAAGCCGGAGATTTATGAGTTTTCGGAGGAACGCGGAGTGCAGTACGCCATTCGCATTCCGGCCAACAAGAGCTTGGAATTGGCGATCGAAGACATCTTGTTTCGCCCGCCGGGCAGGCCGGGTCGCAAGCCCTTGGTGCGCTACAAGAGCTTCCGCTATCAGGCGGAGAGTTGGTCCAAGCCGCGACGCATCGTGGCCAAGGTCGAGCATCATCTCGGTGAGCTGTTCCCGCAGGTCGGATTTATCGTGACCAACATGAGCTTGCCAAGCCGGTCGGTGGTGCGCTTCTACAACAAGCGCGGCACGGCCGAGCAATGGATTAAAGAAGGCAAACAGGCCACGCACTGGACGCGGCTTTCGTGCCATCGCTTTCGGGCCAACGAAGTGCGACTGCAACTCAGCGTGCTGGCCTACAACCTGGGCAACTTGTGGCGGCGGCTCGGACTGCCGAACAGGATCAAGAGTTGGTCGCTCACGAGCTTGCAGCAGCGGCTGATGAAGACCGGCGGCCGGCTGGTCAAGCACGCGCGCTACTACTGGTTGCTGCTGGCCGAGGGGCATCTGAACCGGCGGCTGTTCGGTGACATGCTGCACAGGATCTGGGCGCTGCCGCTGCCGAGCGGGTAGCGTTACCTGGACGAGGATCAACAGTTTTTAGCTCCGAAAAGGCTTCGCAGGGAGCAGTGTCGGCCGGTGTGCCGTTCAGCCCGCTCCATCAACGTCTGTGAGCGGACGGACGGGCTTTGGGGCCTGCCGCCGGAGGTGATGTGCAGGGTTCAGCGCGGAAAGACGTGGTCTTCGGGGCAGCGCGGGTGTATACTTTCACCGTGCCAGGGCCAAAATGGAAATCCTGGCTATATCGCTTGGCTTGGAATCCGCTACCGCTCCCTTACCCTGTTCACGGCGGCGAACCCAGGGATCCCTTGTGGAAGCGGCTTTGTCGGCGAGTCCAAATCGGGCATCCTTTCGGGCCTGCGGAACGGCGGAGCCCCGACCGGGCGCTTCACGACGATCGATCATCACTTCTCGCCCGCGCGGCGCATAGCAGCCGCCCGACGGTTTCTCGATGCCGAACGACTGAACCTCCCTGTCGTGTGCAAGCCCGATCGCGGCGAGCGAGGCAGCAGGGTTGCCGTGGTCCGCTCGCCGGCTGAAATGGCCCGCTACCTAGAAGAGGCCCAGGACGACATCATCGTCCAGGAGTACATCGGTGGGCGGGAGTTCGGCGTCTTCTACTACCGTTTTCCCAACGAAGACACCGGACACATTTTCTCGATCACTCGCAAGGAGTTCCCCCAGGTCATCGGCGACGGCCGGAGCACGCTGGAGGATCTTATTCTTGCTGATCCTCGGGCGGCCATGCTGGCGTCAAACTATTTGCGAGAGTGCCAACTCGACCCCGGCGCGGTGATTCCGGAGGGCGAGGTCGTTCAGCTCATCGAGATCGGCGCGCACTGCCGGGGGACGATCTTTCTCGACGGCGCCGATCTCGAAACGGAAGCTCTTCGTCGCGCCATCGATAGGTCGGCACGAGTTCTTCCCGGATTCTTCTTCGGACGATTCGACATCCGCACCCCGTCGGTCAAGGCGTTACAGCAAGGCCGGTTCAGCATTCTTGAGCTGAACGGCGTCACAGCCGAGGCCACTCACATCTACGACCCACGGGTCAGCGTCATCAACGCGTATCGCACTCTCTTCGAGCAATGGCGAATCGCCTTCGAGATCGGAAGACGGAACCGCCGAGCGGGCGTGGAACCGGAAAGCATCGAGAGCCTGCTTCGAATGGTCCGCCGGCGCCGCGCGAACGAGATTCCCGCCGGCGAATCAGCCCGGTCCTGGTCTCCTAAGACGCCCATCGGCGAATCCGCCTAAGTGAGGCAGTTTCTCATCCAAGCACTCCTGGCGGACCCAGCGCCCTTGACGAAAAGAGTCCATTTGTTTGTGACATCGATGGTTAGCGCCGTCTAGGTTTTCGCGGTAGAATCGGACCGGCACGTTCGGCCAGGCGATCTCTTCAGTGACTTCAACCTGTGGGTAGTGGCTGGGTTGTATATGCTGATCACAGTTGGTTAGTTTGCCTTCGCCCCATGGGTTCTGAAACGGCATGAGCAAAGGGTATGTGCGTCTCGTCTTCGTCGTGGCGCTTTTCCTCGGACCAAAACTCGTTTGGTCTGACGGCGGTGGGTCGTCTTCGGCGACCCAGTCCACGGCGTCGAGCGGCGGTAGCACAGGGAGTGGCTCTGCCGCCGGCGTGGCTGCAACGCCGGAAGTAGCTGACGTTGACGCAAGCCTTAATCCCACTCCCGCCGAGCCCACCGCGACGGATGGAGCAGGCTCTTCCGCCTCTGAAGAGCGCACCGCCCTCAATCTTCTCGGGACCGTGGACACAGATTCCGGCGAGAGCCGTCGCAATGAAAACGTTCAGATCACACTGATCGACAACAACGTCCTCAACGAATTGAACCGCCGCATGGGCACTACGGCGACCATCGTTAGCGAGTTCGACGTCGAACGCGGCTATTTTGGCGCGGAATTCGGAGGACCTCCGACATCTTCGTTGCACTTGGATGAATCGACGGGTTCACGCGTACGTGGCACGCTGTACGAGGCTCACAACAACAGCCTATTCTCAGCGCGTTCGTTCTTCCAGGTAGGCGACGTCAAGCCGGCGCGAACGAATGATTACGGCCTTCAGCTAGGAGTTCCCCTGTGGCGCGGCGGCCACATCTCTATCGACGGAAGCCAACAGCGCATTCGCGGCAACGTCAACGGTAACGTGCTGGTGCTGGCCCCTGATGAGCGGACGCCGCTTGCCCAGGATCCGGCGACACGCGCGTTCGTCCAGCAGATCATTGACGGCTTCCCGGCGGAGCTGCCCAATCGCACGGACATCGATGCGAGAGCACTCAACACGAATGCGCCGCAAAGCATCAACAACGACGCCATCGGGGCGCGCCTCGACCAAGTTTGGAAAGACAACGATCGCTTTTCGTTCGGGTACAACTTTAGGACTCAAAAGGTGGACGCATTTCAGCTCGTGAACGGGCAGAACCCCGATACCACGACCCGGTCGCACGATGCGCGCGTCACATGGAACCGCTCCTGGTCCGCGACGACGACGATGGACGTGTCGGCGGGCTTCAACCGCGTCACCTCTCTGATTGTTCCCGATGAGTCCAGTCTCGGCTCGATGATCTACACATCGCGGATTCTCGCGACGCTGGGCAGCAGCTCCAGTATCCCTATCGATCGAGCCCAGAACCGATTCCGGTATGCTTCCCGTGTCAGGCATGTGCGGGGCCGGCACTTTCTAACAGCCGGCTTTGACGTTTTCCGCAAGCAGGTGAACGGTTTCGAGAGCTCGTCTCACTTGGGGACCTTTTCGTTCGGCAACGACTTCGAAGACGAGTTTGGGCAGGTCCGCGACGCCATCACGAATCTTCGCCTGGGGACCCCGAGATCGTATTCGAAGGGCATCGGCAACACGCATCGAGGGTATCGTTACTGGGATCTTCAGTATTACGCCGGCGACGATTGGCGATTGAATTCCGACCTCACGCTGCACTTCGGCGTGCGCTACCAACCTCTCACCAGGCCGACCGAGGTCAACGGTCTGGACGAACTTCCCTACCGCTGCGACTGCAACAACGTGGCTCCGAGATTCGGCTTCGCCTATCGCCTCGGCGACAAGTGGGGAGCGATTCGCGGCGCCTACGGGATGCATTTCGGGGAAATCTTCTCGGCAACTTTCGGGCAGGCACGCTTCAATCCCCCGGGCAACCTCAAGCTTCGACTCGCCGCCCCCAACCTACTCAACCCGCTGGAGGGGGTGATCGTAGACCCGACCGACCCCGATGTGAGAGCGTCATTGTTCGTCATCTCGCCCAACCTGGCCGCGCCCTATTCTCATCAGTACAACTTCAGTTGGGAACTGAGCCCGGCGCGCGAATGGACTCTGCGACTCGGTTACGTGGGAAGCCGTTCGCATCGGCTGATCAGCATATGGCCCACAAATCGAGCGCAGCCCGTCCCAGGTATTCCACTTATCACAAGCACCGTCAACGACCGGCGGCCTAACCCCAAAAACTTTGAGAACCGGACCATCCTCAACGGCTCCCGCGCCTACTTCGACGCCGCGCGCGTGACGCTGACCGTTCCGCGCCGGCACGGACTCAGTTTGGATAGCTCCTACTGGTTCAGCAAAGCGATCGACTTAGGGGCGAACTACTCCAGCACGGGCAATTCGAGGGATAGCTTCCGCGGGCGCAGCCAAACCGAATTCGACGTTCACGGTGACGTGAAGTCCGTGAGCGACTTTCACCAATCCCATGCCTTCCTTTGGCGTCTTGGCTATCAGACCCCCGGTTTGAAGGGAACAGCGGGTTGGGTGCAAAAGATGCTCGGGCGCTGGGAGATGTTTTCCGTGTTACTTCTCAAATCCGGCACTCCGTTTACGATATCCAGTGGTTCTGATGCGCCTGGATTTGGCAACGTGGACGGAACGAGCGCTGACCGGGTCCACATCCTGAAGCCGTCGATTCTCGGCCGGAGCATCAACCATCCGGACACTTCGGCCGCACGGCTTCCTCGCTCCGCATTCGCTTTTATCCAACCTGGCGAGACGGCGGGCAACATCGGGCGAAACACGTTTCGCAAGGATGGTGTCCGCAATATCAACCTCGCGCTCTCGCGCAACTGGAAGGTCGCCGCGGAGAAGACTGTCTCGTTTCGAGCGGAGTCGATTAATCTTCTCAACACACCCCAGTTTGCCGAGCCGAGCCTGCAATTGACAGCACCGAGCTTCGCTCAAATCACCAACACCCTCAATGACGGCCGCACGTTTCGGTTTCTGCTACGGTTCTCTTTCTGACAGGAGCGATGTGTGCTCCGCGTCGAAGCGGTAGGCGGATCTGATGAAGAGCCCCTGATCCGCGCTGTCCAAGACCCCTTGCCGGCGTGCTCGGTTCGGTGTTATTGGGGCAGCGTCGGCGTCACCGTCTCGAATCGCGTTGAGGACCAGGCCGACCGACTCCACACGCTACCTCCTTCAGTTGAGCTTCGCGATCTCGTCGCGCAGATAGGCGATCGACTCGTTGACCATCTTCTCAGCTCCCGGTGTGAAGTCGAACACCTCCATCGAAACCCAGCCGGAGAACAGGCGGTCTTTGGCGACTTGCAATACCGGCTTGAAGTCGTAGCCGCCTGAGGGGCGTGCGTAAGAGCCGTCCAGCTCGTTGATGTGAATGTGCCGAATCACGTCCCAGTGCTTTTGCACGAGTTCGCCATGCGGCGTCGTTTCCTCTATCGCGTTGTGACTATCGAACATGCTCCGAACCGCCCCGCTATTGACTTGGCGCACCACTTCGACGGCCTCATCAAGTGAGGTAATGACGTCGCACTGTTCACTCGGAAGAGCCTCGACAAGGAGTGTGACACCGCGGTCTTCCAGATGGCTCGCGATCGAATGCACTCCATCGACAAAGTGAGCCGTGGCCTGCTCCGGCGAAAGCCAGCCGGCCGTTTCGCGCTGCTTCGGCGAGCCGAACACCATCACTCCGCCTGAGTCGCCCTGCCGCAAGTCCGCACAGAGATCGACGAGACGGTGGACGAAGTCCCAACTCCGTGTGCGCATCTCCTCGTCGGGCGTTGTCACGTGCAGTCCCGTGGGACCGACGGTCAGCCAATGAAGACCGACGAACTCCAGCCCCTCGGATTGGATGATGTCGCGAACTTCTCGCCGCCGCTCCGCCGGGAGGGTTGTGGCATCGGTTTGGAGCGTGAAGGGGGCAATTTCAATTCCCTGCCAGCCGGCCTTCTTGAGTGAGCGACAAGAGGCGGCGAAGTCCGTCTTCTCGTAGAGTTCGTTGCAAACAGCGAGTTTGAAAGTGTAGTCGGACATAGCGAGTCGGGGATGGCGGCCAGGAAGCGAGCGGACGCGGGCGCGAGACGGGGGCTCCTATCCAACAACAAAGCCTTTACCCATTTCCCGCTCTCGGCCATAGGCGCGGTTCGCGCGCCCTCCATCACTAGCCTTTGGCGGCGGCGTAGCGGGCGGCGACTTCGTCCCAGTTCACAACATTCCACCAGGCCGCGATATAGTCTGGACGCCGATTCTGATAGTTCAGATAGTAGGCGTGTTCCCAGACGTCGAGCCCGAGGATCGGCGTGTTGCCATGGGTGAGCGGGTTGTCTTGGTTGGGTGTGGACTCGACGACGAGGTTCCCGCCGCCGTCCACCGAAAGCCAAGCCCAGCCGCTGCCGAACCTTGTCGCGCCCGCCGCGGCGACTTTTTGTTTGAAAGTGTCGAAGTCGCCGAAAGCGCCGTCGATCGCCGCGCCGAGTTCGCCGCTCGGGGCTCCGCCGCCGCCCTGCTTCATGACTTGCCAGAAGAGGGTGTGATTGGCGTGTCCGCCGCCGTTGTTGCGAACAGCGTTGCGGATCGCATCGGGAACCGAGTTCAAGTCGCGGACGAGGTCATCAATGGATTTCGAGGCCAAGTCGGCATGGTCGGCGATAGCCTTGTTGAGATTCGCCACGTAGGCGTTGTGGTGCTTATCGTGATGGATCTCCATGGTACGCGCGTCAATGTGGGGCTCGAGAGCATCGAAAGCATAGGGTAAATCGGGCAGGGTGAAGGCCATGAATCTCTCCTTGGGTCGTTGAAATGTCTCCGGGTGCCGTGAAACCGCCGCTTTCCGCCTTTCAGGGACTTGGAAAACCCCGTTTGCCTGGCGAGATCCGCGTTTGTTGCGGCGACGCCACAGGGACACCGGCGGCAAAGCATACATCTTAGCACCGGCCGGTTGCGTCACCGGCAAGGCCATGAGAGCGCATGGTCGGCCGGAGAGCAGATTCCGAGAAGGGCTGTTCGGTAACTTTTCTCCTGCACCAAACGCCTCCAGCATTGAATCGGTTCACCTGTCTTTTGATAGACTTAAACTGGCTGAATTCGGCGAGAATGAGGACTCAGCAAAGGATTCAAACTATGGAATCGACCAGCCTACCTTGGCAACGCTCGTTGAGCACTAGTCCGACCCTTCCTCACCAGGATCGACCACAACCGAGCGGACCGCAGCTCGAGCCGGCGGTCCCCAAACCGCCCGCGTCGAAACCCAGCCGGTTCTTGTTCGGCCTCGTTTTGGTTCTGCTCGGCGCGCTCGGGTTCGGGCTGTGGTCACAGCGGGGCAGCATGTTTGCCACCGGAGCGGCGAGTGAGATCGGGTCGATTCCAACGGTCCAAGCCGAGGTCAAGACCTTCCGGCACTCTCTCCGGACCAATGGAACCGTCGCGGCCAAACGCTTCGCGGCAATCCGTTCGCCGCGTATGAGGGGCGGGAACGAGGGCCGGCGGCAACAGACTTTGATGAAGCTCGCCGAAGCGGGTGTGACAGTACCGGCTGGAACGGTGGTCGCGGAATTCGAAAACCGCTGGCTCGAGGACCACATCGACGATCAGAAATCGTCGCTGACACAGGCTGAATCGACCGTCGACAAGCGCCGCGCCGAAGTCATGATCGAGATCGAGACCGAGCAGCAGAGCGTCCGTGTAGCTCAGGCGAATCTTGATAAGGCAGAGCTCGATGTGCGAACCGTTGAAGTCCGCTCGGAGATTGAAGCAGAGAAGCTCAAGCTGGCCGTGGAGGAGATGCGAGCGGCCTTGGAGCAGATCACCAAGGAAGTAGCGCTGAAGCAAGCCGTTCACGAGGCTGAGCTGAGCAGCCTCGAGATTACCGTCAGCAAACGCGAGCTGCATGTGACCCGTCACCTGCGAGACTTGGAACATCTCAAGGCGCAAACTCCCGTCAGTGGACTGATCGTCATGGAGTCGCTGTATCGCGGCAGCGGACAGTTTGAGCAAGTTCAGGTCGGCGACCAAGTGAACGCCGGCACGTTCTTCATGCGTGTGGTTGATCTTTCGAAGATGGTCGTGAACGGCATCGTGAATCAGGTCGACAGTCAGCGGGTTCGGATTGGACAAAAGGCGGAAATACGGCTGGATGCTTATCCGAGTTTGGTCCTGCCAGGAACCGTCACATCGATCAGTGCGATGGCGGGTGGTTCGGCGGGCGGCATGCGCTGGCGGAGCGGACGCGACAACTACGTTAGGACGGTGGCCGTCCAGATCGCGATCGACGGCATGGACAAACGCCTTATCCCCGATCTTTCAGCAAGCGCCGACATCGTTCTCACCGAAGAAGAGGGCGCATTGGTCATCCCGAACGCCGCCATTCAACACAGTGGCGACAAACCCATCGTAATGGTCCGCCAAGGCGAGAAATTCGTCGAGCGCGAGATTGAAGTGGGTCCGAGGAGCGGCACGGAGGCGATTGTCCTAGCGGGCCTGGAAGCGGGCGATGAGATTGCCATGAAGCCCGTACCACAGGCCTAGGTGTGGCACAGCCGTGCGACGCAGGCCGCCGCGGCAGTCTGTACTGTCTCCCCGCCAAGGATGCCGCGACCCAAGAGGGCTCGAACCTTTCGGTGTCAATCGGGCACTCTTATGGATGGTCATTCGGCTCTCCAAGGTTGCCGTTGTCGGATAAACTCCAGCTTCCCTGGTCCGGGACCGAGTGAACGACCTACTGAAAGATCACAACTAGATCCCCTTTGCGAGGAATCCCCCGTCCACGGGAATCGTTACACCTGTGACGAACTGCGCGGCATCGGAGGCCAGAAACACAGCGGCGCCGACCATTTCATCGAGAGTGCCGATGCGTCCCATGGGTGTGCGGCGGACGATGGCCTCCATGCGCTCGGGGATGTCGAGCACCTTGGTGTTAAGTGGTGTGCGAAATACGCCCGGGGCCACTCCGTTGACGCGCACGCCGTACTGCGCCCATTCGGTAGCCAGGGTCTCCGTCAGCATTTTGACGCCGGCCTTGCTGCAGTTGTAGGAACAGACCTGCGCGAAGCTCACAAAGCTTGTCATTGACGCGGTGTTAATGATGACGCCCGAGCCCTGCTTGATCATCTGGCGCCCGAAAATCTGGTTGGCGCGGAAGCTGCCGTTGAGGTTGATGTCGATCACCCGCATCCAGTCTTGTTCGGAAACGTCGGCGGACGGCTCTTTCTTGAGCGTGCCCGCGGTGACGAGCACGATGTCGATGCGGCCGAATTCTTCGACGACGCGGTCCCTCAGGGTTTCAAGGGACGCGCGGTCTTGAACGTCAGAGGTGAGACGAAGGGTCTTCGAGCCGAAGGCCTCGAGTTGGGAGGCCGTCTCGTCAACAGACTCTTGACGGCGGCTGCTTGCCATGACCGTTGCGCCGGAGCGCGCAAAACCGAGGGCGATCGCCTGCCCGATGCCACTGGTGCCGCCTACGGCGACCGCGATCTTGCCGCTGAGGTCGAATGGATTTTCCGGCAACGAGGCCTCCTTGTGACAGACGAAGGCTTCTATTGTCCCGCAAGAGCTGGCAGCGTCGCAAAACTTGTCAAGAGGCGGCGGGGCAATTGTCTACAAGAACGTGCGGAACTCTTCGGGTGACAACCCAGCCTGCCTGAGGATCGATTCGAGGGTTCGGCGCTTGAGATCACGGTTGTGGTAGGCGACGGTCACGCGCAGGTTGTCACTGTCGGGATGTTTGAGGATGTAGTGGGAGCCGGTCGTGTGGTGAACAACAAAACCAGCTCGTTTAAGAGCCTAGATGACCTTCCTGGGTCTGAGAGTAGGTAGGGGAGACCTCACGCCGCGTCCAGGGCGACACGGATATGTTCCTTGCGAGGCTCGGCGGGAACCATTTTGTCACGGGGGATCGGTTGTCCGTCTTTGCGCAAACTTTCCAAGTAGCCGCGGATGGCATCAGCGGCCATCGCGCGGGCCTGATCGAGAGTATCCCCTTCGGTCACCAAACCAGGGAGAGCCGGACAGGTGACAACATACCCTCCTTCTTCAGCCGGTTCAAACAGCACTGTGAAGCCATAGCTGTGTTGAGGGGCACTCATATGGCTAGCGTAGCAAACGTAGGGTCCGTTTCCGGCGGGTGATAGTAGCGTTAGAGTCGGCGCCCGTCCCGTGGTTGAAGCGGCTGCGGACCGCGATTCGCTCGCTCACCATTTCGGGCGGAGAAAGACAAGCAAGTGTGACCTCCACCGGGTAAACTGTATCGTCATGAGAACCCGAATCGCTCTCGCCCTCTCGTTCTGCCTGCTGTTCGCTTGGGGCGTCACCGCTCAACGTGACCGCGTCGAGGCTGTTGAGATCGGCCGCCACAATACCGACTTGATGCCGAAGGGCAAGGAGGCCGATGGTCTTCCCGGTGACTTCATCCTGCGCAATAACAAGATTCATGCGCTCGTTTCCGGAGCACAGCCTTTCCGGCGCGCCAATATGACGACCGAATATACGTTCGTCCTCCAAGGATGTCTGTACGATCTCGATCTGCGCGGTGAGGACAACGATCAGCTCACTGCGTTTCGCCCTGGCGGCGAGCGCGACTACATGTCGTACGTGAAGATCGCCGAGGACGGCTCGAACGGAGCAGCGGTTGTGGAGGCGGTTCGGACGGCGGCGAAGGGCGACGGGCTCTCCACGCGCCACGAATATCGGCTGGAGCGTGATTGGCAGTACTTGCTTGTTACTTCCACTTATAAGAACGAATCACGGGAAGTGAAGACGATCACACCGGCCCCGGCATGGAAGGGGCTTGACAGTGAGCAAACGGTCGGTGACATTCGTGTCGGCGACAGCATCGATCCTTTCGATAAACGTGGCTATGCGGTCGGGCCCGTGAAGGGCACAACCTTGGCGAAGGAGATGGAACTGCAGCCGGGCGAAGAGAAAACCTTTCAAGTTCGAGTCGGCGTAGCTGACTCGCCGCTGGCGGCTTACGGCGTCGTGGCGGCGGAAGAGGGACAGACCGGTGAGGTTTCCGGCACGGTGAAGGACCCCGGCGGTGAGCCGGCGATTCATGGCGCTGTCATCGCCACACTAGCCGGCGAGCAGGTCCTCCAGTATCCCGATGCTGATGGTGGGTTCTCGTTCCGGTTGCCGGTGGGGAATCACACGCTCAAGTTCGAGGACATTGGCCGCGACCCGGTTGAGAGGAAAGTTTCGGTGAAGCGTGACGCCACGACGCGATTCGATCTGGTGGTGCCCAAAGCCTCTGCGGTCGAGGTGGCGATCAAGGACGCGAGCGGACGGTCGTCACCGGGCAAAGTGCAGTTCATTGGAGTCGACGGCACCGAGACGCCGAACTTCGGCACCGACTACCGCGCTCACGGCGGCAACCACCAGTATCAGACTCATGATGGCCGGGTGACGCAGCAGGTTCCTCCCGGCAAGTATCTGCTGCGGGTCACGCTGGGGTCCGAGTACGACATGGTCGAAGAGCAAATTGATGTGGGAAAGGGCCAGACGGTTTCAGTCGATGCCGTGCTCAAGCGGACTGTCGATACGGCGGGATGGATAAGTACCGACTATCACGCTCACTCGACTCCCTCGGGGGACAACTATTGCAACACAACCGACCGCATCATCAATTTGGCGGCCGAGCACATCGAGTTCGCTCCCACGACCGAACACCAGCGCCTCTATGATTGGGCGCCGCATATCGAGCGGCTGGGATTGAGTAGCCGCCTTAAGACCGTTCCCGGCGTTGAGCTGACAGGCAGCGGACAGCATTTCAATTCGTTCCCGTTCACGCCGGATCCCCTTTCGCAGAACGGCGGCGCGCCGCTGTGGACGTTCGACCCGCGCATCAATGCAATCGTCTTACGAAACTGGGGAACGCCGAGTCTCGCGGATGGCTCTCGCATTGACGTTCTTGCGAACGCCCGCAACCGCGTCGCGCTGTTCGGCGGCCGCCCGGACCGCTGGGTGCAGGCGAATCATCCGAACGTCGGGGGTGTCTTTTTCGATCGCAACGAAGACGGGGTTGAGGACGGCGGGTTCACCGGTTTCGAGGAAATGATCGACGCGGCGGAAGTTTGGAGCGCCGAAATACTCAACCTCAGCCCCAACTACCGGACCCGGGGAGGAGCGAACCGAACATTCGGCTGGCTTCAGATGCTGAATCAGGGCCGCCACGTCTGGTGTGTGGCGGTGAGCGATGCGCACCGTGTTTTCGGCAACGGTGTTGGCGGCTGGCGGACGTATGTCCCAAGCTCCACCGACAACCCGGGCGATATTGACCATGCGGAAGTCATCCGCAACTCAAAGGCCGGCCGGATGATGATCACCAACGGTCCGTTCTTGAAAGTTACGACCGCCGACGGCCTTCCGATCGGATCGAGCGTGGTTAGCGAAGGCTTCATCGACTTGAAAGTCAAAGTCCAGACGCCGAATTGGCTTGAGATCGATCGGGTCCAAGTACTCGTCAATGGACGTCAGCCGGAGCAATACGATTTCCGCAAGAGCGTCAACCCGCTCATGTTTACCGACGGCGTCGTGAACTTCGACGAGATGATTCGTGTGATGTTGCAGCAGGATGCGCATCTGATTGTGGTCGCGACCGGCGAAGGCTCGAACATCGAGAAGGGCTGGGGGCTGAACCCCTACGGCAAGATGCATCCGGTGGCATATACGAATCCGATCTATGTCGATGTCGACCGCAATGGCTTCCAGGCGAATGGGGATACGTTGGGCCACCCGCTGATGACCTCGCCACGCACGGACTGAGGCGTTATTCACAAATGACAGAGGCAAGGGTTTTGCGAAACGTTTTCCGTCCGATGGGTATCTAATACGAAGAGGAGAGGGCGAGTCGGTTCTTTCCGGGCGGGAGGCACCCCATGGTCATCGGCGTACCGAAGGAAGTGAAGAGCGGGGAAACCCGCGTAGCGCTTGTACCGAGCGGCGTCACAACGCTCCAGGAATCAGGCCATGAGGTTCTCGTCGAGGCCGGCGCCGGCGAGGGCAGTTCCATCACCAACGAGGAGTATGCTCGGGCCGGAGCAATCATTCTCGAATCGGCCCGCGACGTCTGGGCACAGGCTGACATTATCGTCAAAGTGAAGGAACCTCAGCCGAGCGAGGTTGCGCACTTCAGGCCTTCGCTGACTCTTTTCACCTATCTGCATCTCGCGCCGCTTCCCGAACTCACGCAAAAACTCATTGACGCCGGAGTCACCGCCATCGCGTACGAGACCGTCCAGGAGGAAGACGGCTCGTTGCCTCTGCTGGAGCCCATGAGCGAGGTCGCCGGCCGATTGGCGCCTCAAGTGGGGGCGCAGTATCTCGAAAAGTACTACCAGGGCCGCGGTGTTCTGCTCGGCGGCGTCCCCGGCGTGCCGGCCGCCGAGGTGGTCGTCATCGGTGGCGGTATCGTGGGGACGAACTCTGCCCGCGTCGCCGTTGGGACGGGCGCACAGGTCACGATCGTCGACAAGAACCTACGGCGGTTGCGCGAGTTGGATGATCTGTTCCAGGGACGGGTCACGACCCTGGCCTCGAATTCGACGAACATCGCCGAATCGCTTTCACGCGCGGACCTCACAATTGGTGCCGTTCTTATACCGGGGGCGTCGGCCCCGAAAGTCATTCGCCGCAACATGATCGAACGAATGAAAAAGGGCACTGTGTTCGTTGATGTCGCGATCGATCAGGGCGGCTGCGCCGAGACGTCGCGAGCCACGTCCCACAGCGAGCCCGTCTACCAAGAGGCAGGCGTGCAGCACTACTGCGTACCCAACATTCCCGCCCTTGTCCCCAACACGTCTACCTACGCACTCACCAACGCTACGTTGCCCTACCTGAAGATGCTGGCGGAGCACGGCGTCGAGGGGGCCATGGGGAAGTCCGCGCCGCTTCGCAAGGGCGTCAGGACCTATCGGGGGGCTCTAACGTGCCACGCCGTGGCCGAGTCCCAGGGCCGCTCTTGGGAAGAGTTGCCGGTGAGTTAGATCCAGGCCGTTTTCCGCAAAGGCACACAGTATTCCAGGGACCGCCAAGTCGCGCCTCTGGAAGAATCCCTCCTCTACACTGAAATCAACATGGGTATCTTCGACGACGAAGAGTTTTACCGTATCGGCAAGCTGCCGCCTTATGTGTTCTCGGTGATCAACGAGATGCGAGCCAAGGCGCGCGCGGCGCAGCTCGATGTGATCGACCTGGGGATGGGTAATCCGGATGGCGCGACACCCCGTCCGATTGTCTCGAAGCTCGCTGAGGCGGCCCGCAAGAAACCCAATCATCGCTACTCAATGTCACGCGGCATCCCGCGCCTGCGGGACGAGATTTGCAAGCGATACAAAGCGAACTTCGATGTTGACCTCGATCCCGAAAAGGAAACGATCGTCACGGTCGGCGCGAAGGACGCGCTCGCGCATCTGCTCTTTGCCGTCATCGGACCCGACGATACCGTCGTCGCGCCGGATCCGTCCTACCCGATCCACCAATGGGGCATCGTCATGGCGGAGGGGAATGCCTGCAATCTGCCGCTAGATTGCCCGGACGAATTTCTCAATCGCGTCGAGGATTACTGCAATAAGTCGGCCAAGCCGCCCAAGATGATCCTGCTGTCGTTCCCGCATAACCCGACCACGACCTGCGTAGAGCTGCCCTTCTTCGAGCGCCTGGTGGAGCTGGCGCACAAACACGGGACGATGATTGTTCATGACTTCGCCTACACCGACTTGTGCTTTGACGGCTACAAAGCACCGAGCTTACTGCAGGTGCCTGGAGCGAAGGAAGTCGGCGTTGAGATTTTCTCGATGTCGAAGAGCTACAACATGGCCGGCTGGCGCGTCGGGTTCTGCCTGGGCAATCCCAAGATGATCGCGGCACTCGGCCGCATCAAGAGTTATCTCGACTACGGTGTCTTCCAGCCGATTCAGATCGCTTCGATCATCGCGCTGCGCGAATGCGAGGAAGAGACGAAGAAGATCTGCGAGGTCTACCAGAAGCGGCGCGACGTGTTGGTCTCCGGACTGCACCGCGCCGGCTGGATGGTCGAGCCCCCGAAAGCGACGATGTTCCTGTGGGCAAAGATTCCCGAGCGCTACGAGTGGGCCGGCTCGCTGGAGTTCTCGAAACTGGTCTTGGAAAAGGCTCTTGTTGCCGTATCTCCAGGCATCGGTTTCGGCCCTAACGGTGAGGGCTATGTGCGGTTCGCGCTTGTTGAGAACGAGCACCGCACGAGGCAGGCCACGCGAGGTATCCGGAAGCTGCTTCAGGATTAGTCTCCGGCTCAATTGCTAGACACGCGAAAGTTCCAGGCAACCGTCCGCTTGCTCTGATGGTTATCGAGGTAGTACCATTCGCGAACCAATCTCATGAGCACCTCAGACGAAACTCAGCCTTCCGGGCTGCAAAAGCTCTTCCGCCTCGCCGCGTCGGTCGCCCCCGGCGTTTTCATGATCGGGTACGTGATCGGGACCGGCAGCGTCACCACAATGGCGACCGCGGGCGCCGACTACGGCATGTCGCTGACGTGGACGCTCGTCTTCGCGTCGCTGTTTACGCACATCATGGTCGTGGCCCTCAGCCGTCTGACGATTTTGACCGGCGAGACAACGCTGTTCACATTCCGTAACCACTTCGGCAAGCCGATCACGATCTTTCTGATCGGTTCGCTCATGATTACCCAGCTTGCGTCGATCATCGGCGTGATGGCGATCGTCAGCGATGTCATGCACCAGTGGACGGCACAGGTGACAGGCGGCGAGGGTGTGTCGCAAATCGTGTGGGCGGCCGGATTCACAGCGCTGCTATTGGGGCTCTACTGGCAGGGTCGCCACGGGTTCTTTCTTAAAGTGCTGGCTCTGCTCGTAACGATGATGGGTGTCGCATTCTTCGTGACGGCGTTCCTGGTGAAACCCGATCCGGTAACGATGATCGAAGGGCTCATCCCGAGCATCCCGGACGTGGGCAACCCGGCGCTGCTAATCGCCGGCATGATTGGGACCACGATGGCCGGCGTGGTGCTGGTCACGCGCAGCGTCTTGGTGCAAGAAAAAGGTTGGACGACGAAGGATTTTCGCGAGGTGAACCGTGACTCCGGCTTCTCGATGACGCTGCTGTTTTTCATCAACGCGGCGATTATGGCCTGCGCCGCCGGCACGCTGCACATCCGCGGCATGGAAATCGAGAAGGCAATCGACATGGTCCGCATGATCGAGCCGTTGGCCGGAGCGGCTGCGGCGGCGCTGTTTGTGTTCGGCATCCTCGCCGCCGGGCTTTCCTCGTTGTTTCCGAACTACCTGCTTGGGCCTTGGCTCATCTCCGACTTTCTGGGCATTAAGCGCGACATGAGCCGCACTGCATTCCGCGTCCTCGTAGTTGCGACCTCATTGTTGGGCCTGATCGTCCCCATCTTTGGCGGCAGCCCGGTCCAGATTATGATCGCCTCTCAGGCACTGAGCCCCCTCGTGATGCCGCTGCTGGTGCTGTTCGCCTGGATTCTTATCAACAAGCAAAGCATCGCGAAGGAACACAAACCCTCGGCCTTGCTCAACTTTGGGATGGGCGTGACTCAGCATTTTCTCATCGAAGGATGAGCCTGGAGAAGCAGGGGAGCACTGAGTCGCTGGGCTCCTTTCTGGGATTGGTTAAGAAGGGGAGAGAATCGTCGTCGGGGCTGTGGGAATGTGGGAATCGCGGAGCGATTTCCAAGGGCGTTGGGAAACGAGGGAAACCGGTTTTTGGTTTTCCTCGTTTCCCATCGCCCGTCATTTCCGCAGCCCTTCTCCCGTCGCGCGGCGCGGCAGGTTCGCGGATGCGAAACTCGCAAACAGCTTGCTCTTGGCTTGTTGCATCCGCCGCGCCGCCGCAGTGTCGCTTTCGGCCTGAGCAATACGGTCGAGGGCCTTGATCGCCTGCCCGGGCTTGAGATAGTCGGCGGCCCGCGGCAACTTCTGGAAGGTTTCCCAAGGGGTCTGATAGTGGCGATACACGCGCTTCTGCTTGCCTTTGGCGTCGGTCAGCAGTTCGGGTTGTCCGCAGGGCCGGTGGAAGTTCAAATAGGGATTGAAGTGCTGTTGATAGAAGCGCTGGATGCGCGCCGCGTGCGGCGCCGCGATGTGCGTATGCCCCATGTGCTTGCGGATCACGGCGCCGTTTTTCGATTCCACCAAGCCGTTGTCGTTGGTGTGCCTCGGCCGCGACTTGGTCTGTTCGATCAGCAGCTTGTTCAGTAATTTTTCCACCGTGCCGTTGAGGAACTCGCTGCCGTTGTCGGAATGGAAGCCGCGCAGGCGAAAGGGGAACTGCTCCAGCATGGCCTTGAGCAACGGCTCCAGCCAGGCTTCGCTAATGGCCGCCGTGGCGCCGACCACTTGCCACTGGGTCACTTCATCCACCGCGTTGATGTGATAGACGCCCTTCACGCCGTCGCGATCTCCTTGATGTACCGTATCCACTCGCAGGTAGCCGGGTTGGCCCCGCGGGTTGGGCCGCCGCCGCTCGCCGATCGACACCGCGCTGGGCCGAGTCTTGGTGAAATGCAGCCGCCGCTGGCGGTACACCCTGTGCCGCCGCAGTCGATAGATGTGGGCCACCGAGATCTCCGCCAACCGCTCATATTCACTCTGCTGGTACTTGTGATATTCCCGCTGCAGGATCTTGCGCGTGGCCGGGCCGCTGAGGGTTTCGTGTGCTTCATCGACGGCCGCCAGCCGCTCGATATCGGCCGCCGTGTACTTGCCGGCAAAGCGATGCCGCCGATAGCGGGCAGGTACCAGCTCACCCCTCTGCCGATATTGGCGGATCAGTCGGGTGACCTGCGCCCGGCTCAGTCCCGTCATCTTGGCCAGATATTGCCGCAGCAGTCCTTTGGCGGCTCGGTCTTGCCCGCTGTAGCGCTGCCGGCACAGCGTTTGCGCCACCCAGGCGTAGATCTCGGCACGCCCTTTGCCCTTGAATCGTATTTCATCGCTGGCCTCCAGAAACTGCCGTATCTGCTCCAGGCTCAGCGTCTTGCCGTCTTGCATGTGGATGGTCAATCCCCAGCATGCTCACTCCCCCACCCTTCAGGCTCATCTTGTGTGAGAAACTAACTCCTCCTTCAGGCTCATCTTGCATGAGACAAGACTGACTCTTGTGTTTTCGACTTATATGCTGTATCTGGCAGCGGTGGGGTTTCTAAACAGGAGCTAGTACCTCGGGTTGGTTTTGTTGAGTCGTTGATCGGGTGGGCGGGTGTCGGTGTTCGTGTTTTGTTCGCTTTTGGAACAGAATGGAACAGTTCGAGGCGGTTTTTGTGCCGTTTTTTACGCGGGCGGCGGCGGCGCTGGGAGTTTGTTTCGTAAAACGGCTGGGGCCGGGTGTTGGCTGGTGGCGCAAAGTGGCACGGTTTGACGCTGTTTTTGTGCCGCTGCTGTGGGGAGAGCCGGCGGGCGGGGTGGTTGGTTTGCTTTCGGGGACGTCGCGGCGGCCAAACCGGTCACTTGCGTTTCCGGCCCGGTGGGCGCCAGCGCGAAGGGCAAGTGGCTGTTGGGGCGCACCGTCTGGTGGCTCAAGCCGGTTAGGGCCGCCAGGGGCCGCTTGTTTACACGGGCGGCTCTGTTGCGTGGCGGAGAGGGACCGGCGGCGGGAAAGCCGCTGACCTCAACCCCGAGGTCCGCGCTAGTGTGCCCAGCATGGGCTGAATCTAGTTGGCTGAAAGGAGCCGACCGGGAACTGATGGAGGTAATGGAGGTAACTGTAGGGAACCGCAAGGCGTAGCCGCGAGGTGAAGCTGAAGGAAGCGGGGAACAAACCTTTGACCGTAGGAACACGAATCGGCAGAGAGGCCGTGTACGGGCGGTAAGCGTGCTAGCCAACGTGAAGCCCGAAGTCCATCCGAAGACGTGCGCGGTAGAGCCGGGCGGTGTGAAGGGAAAGATTCAGCACCTTACCTGGGGAGATCTCCTCGGTGAGAGCGGAGGAGAAGTCAGCAGAGGCCGTAGTAGCGAGGAAGGTGGGTAATAGCGCCGGAGCGAAGGGCCGAAGAACCAAGGAGCAAAGCGAGAGGAGCGACTCGAACCGAGCCGAAAGAAGTCCGGAGTCCCGGACCGAAAGGTCCTTCCCCATCGGGGGAACGCAAGGGGAGCAGGGGCAGGCAGGAACGGTGGAACCGGGATGGGCCTCCCTCCGGCGGCGACGAGGCGAAGTTCGGCGAGACTCATCGAAGAAAGCAATGCACGAAGAACTGATGGAACAGGTGGTCGGAGAGGAGAACCTCGAACGGGCTCTGCGGGCGGTGAAACGCAAGCGGGGCGCGGCGGGGATCGACAAGATGACGACCGAAGAACTCGAACCTCACTTTCGCCGTCACGGCACGGAGATTCGAGCGAAACTCGTGTCCGGGCGTTGGACGCCGAGTCCCGTAAGGCGGGTAGAGATACCGAAGCCGAGCGGGGGGAAGCGACAGCTTGGGATACCGACGGTAATAGATCGGCTGGTGCAGCAAGCGTTGCTGCAAGTTCTGCAGCCGATCTTCGATCCGCGGTTCAGCGAGTCGAGCTACGGGTTCCGGCCGGGACGGAGTGCGCATGACGCAGTGCGAGTGGCGCAAAGATACGTTCGCGAGGGCAAGGACTGGGTGGTGGATATTGACATCGCGCGGTTCTTCGACGTGGTCAATCACGACATTTTGATGCGGCGGGTGGCGGAAGTCATTCGCGACAAGCGAGTGCTGGGGTTGATCGGCCGGTATCTACGGGCCGGAGTGCTGACGGAGGGGGTGGTGGTGCGCAGCGCGGAGGGCACGCCGCAAGGCGGGCCGTTGTCACCGTTGCTGGCGAACATCTACCTTGATGCGCTTGATCGGGAGCTGGAGAGACGTGGGCTACGGTTCTGCCGGTACGCGGATGACTGCAACATCTATGTGGGCAGTGAAGCGGCGGCGAAGCGTGTGCTGGCGGGGATCACGGCTTGGATCGAAAAGCATCTGCGACTGAAAGTGAACGAGGCCAAGAGCGGGGCGGGGAGGCCGTGGGAGCGGAAGTTCCTGGGGTTTCGTCTGAACCGCCAGGGGCAGGTGGAAGCAGCGCCGGAAAGTGTCGAGCGATTCAAACGGAAGGTGCGGGAGATCTGGTGCGGCAACCGCTCGGTCACGAGTCGGCAGTTACGCGACGAGTGGCGGCGGTACGTTCGCGGCTGGTGGGGATACTACCGGTTGGCGGAGCGACGGCGTGCGATTTTCCTACTGGAAGGATGGGTGCGGCGGCACATACGGAAATGTTTCTGGCTGCGCTGGCATGGCGCAACGGGACGCCGGCGGGCTTTACGTCGGTTGGGCATTGGGGAACGGTTGTTGAAACTGGTTCCGGCACGTCGCGGCGCTTGGCGCATAGCGGCGAACGGACTGTTGCAGACAGCGTTATCGAATGCAACGTTGCGGCGCTACGGGTTTGTGATGCCATCGGATCTTGCGGCGCGAACGTAAGGCCGCTGGGTTCAACCGCCGGATACGGAAAACCGTATGTCCGGTGGTGTGGGAGGGTGGCGGGGCCTCAATCCCCGTCACCCGACCCGATCGGTTGTCAAAGAACTGTTCGAACGCAGCCGGAGCGCACCTGCATGGTTTTGTGCCGCGCCCATCCAGGCTCATCATGTTGGAGGAATCCGTGAGGTCCGCGAAGGTCCCGTCGCCCATGTTTCTGTACATCAGCGGCTCGGCGCGTTATCTCATGGTCGCGACCAACAGGTCTTCGTAAGCGTCTTGATCGGCGTCAAAAAACGTCACGCCCCAGGAGGAGTCCGCGGCCACTCCGGCCTGAGGAGCCGAGTTGTCGGCAAATGTCCCATCGCCTTTTCCCAGGTACAAGACATTGCCTGGAGGAGGCTCATCGGCGCGCGTATTGAACAAATCGGATATGTAGATGTCCCAATCGCCATCAAGGTCAATGTCGGCCACGTCGATCCCCATGCCGGCCGCGGAGTCATCGCCGAGTCCGGCTGAGTCCCCGGTGGCGTCGCGAAAGGTGCCATTGCCGTTGTTGACGAAGAAGACATCTCTCTCGAACGCCGGCTGACTGCCTTCGACATTCACGACGAACATGTCCGGCCAGAGGTCGGCGTCCATGTGCGCCCCGATGAAAGCCAGCGTGGGGCGGAACCTGAGCGGGTCCGTGCCGTCGTCAACGCCGCTCGATGCGGTGGTATCTTCAAAGGTCCCGTCACATCGATTGCGGTACAAGCGGTTGCGAACGGACCGACGTCCGTAGCTGATCGGCCCGAAGATGTCATGGCCGACGAAGAGATCGATACAGCCGTCGCGGTCATAATCAAGCCATCCGCCGGTCTTAGCCCTCATTCCAGGCCAATCCTCTCCCAGTGGCGGGTCCGCCAAGTCAGCGACCCCGGCCTGCTCAGCGACTTCCGCGAACAGCGGTTGACCCGGCAGAACCCTGCCGCCCTGCTCGATCCAGAGGTTCTTCAAAAGCAGGTTGGGCGGGCCGTCTTGCCGATTGACGCGGACCAGGTTCGTGAGATGGGGATTGTCCACAAAGATGTAGATATCGGAGTCGCCGTCATTGTCGTAGTCGGCAAAGTTGGATTGGGCGAAGTTAACATCCCACTACTGTCCGGTTAGAAGTCGAATAGAATCAGCTGGTTGGGGTGATCGAGTAAGTTTTCATGGGAGTCTGATGGCTGCAAGGCCTGTAAAATGGGCGTTTTCTCAAATAGGGTAACGCTGAGAATCTGTAGGATTTGGTAGAGACTCGCCTCCAGGCCCAACCTCTTCCGCACGATCGCCACCAGCACGTACACCGAGACGGCGATCCAAATCTGGGTCTTCACGGCGTTCTCGCTGGCGCCGTAGAACTTCTTGATCCGCAAGTGCTGCTTGACCCACTTGAAGAACAGCTCCACCTGCCAGCGCGAACGGTAGATCTCGGCGATGGTCAGTGCCGGGAGCGCGAAGTTGTTGGTCAGGAACTTCAGCCGCTTGTTCGTCGCGGCGTCGACGTAGCTGACGCGCCTCAACGGGTCCGGATAGACTTTGGCCGATTCGATGGCAGTCAGTATGACGGTCTGATCCGAGCGCACGCCCGTAGATTTGTCGACGGGATGCGAGTAGCGCCGTTGGAGCAAGATGTTCTTCTTGGTTCGCACGACGAAGAACGACGAGCAGAGGGTGAACACGAAGAGGCGTTCGAAATCCACGTAGGCCCGATCCATAACGTAGAAGGCGCCGGGCTCGGGTAGGAACTCGTCGAGGATGTTGACGTCGTGCGTTTTGCCGTCGGTAATGCGGATAAACGTGGGGATGTTACCGTGCAGGTCCAACAGCGTGTGCATCTTCACGGCGGCCTTGCGCCGGCGGAACTTGGCCCACGGGAACAGCGAGAGGCACAGGTCGATGGTGGTCGAGTCCAGAGCGTAGAGACTTTGATTGAGATCCACGCCGATCGGATCGCGGGCATACAAGGGCCGCGCGATGCGAATCAAGGCCTGAGCGAAATCGGCATAGATCCGCCAGTCGCGCGACTCGTTAGCGTCGGCCAGTGTCGAGCGCGCGACGTTGCCGCGGAATCCCATGTGGTAGAGCTTGCCGCCAAGCGAACGCAGGCACGCTTCGATATCGCGGAGGCTTTCGCGGTAGGTCAACTGGGCGAAGGACATCGAGAGGAACTGATCCCAGCAGGAGAAGCTGCGCGAGCCCCGGTCGCCATCGTAGCGGGCCACACAGCGCCGGAACTCGCGATCCGGAAGAAAGCTGATCAACTGCGCGAATACGGTGCGGCCCAGATTCATGAGCCATTGTCGGCTCAGGACGGATGACGCTCAAACGGCGCACCGCCGCTCAAATCGCGGCAAGAAAAAACAACACCTAACCCACTTTTCTACAACCAGTTGCAGGCCGCCCACCGCTTATCAGCCGGACAGTAGTGGTAGCGGCACGACAGTGTACACCACAACTCCTGGAGCGACTCTTGCAAACGGAGTTAGATATTGACCCCGGCAACCGTCGGGAGTCTCCGCTCGTCAGCGCCGTAAAAAAGAAATCCTACGAGAAAGCGAGAGTGCTTCTTGATCATGGAGCCGATCCTAACGGTTACCCCGTCCTTCACCTTGCGGTCTACGAGCCGCATGATGGCGTTGGCAATCTCGACATTGTCGAGCTATTGCTTGCCTACGGTGCCGATCCGAAGCGAAAGGACAAAGAGGGCCACACTGCTTTCAAAACAGCCGATCAGATTGACGGCAAGGAGAAGCGGCAGATGAAGTCGTTGTTAAACAAGGCTGACGCCCTCCAAAAGGGGCGAGTAACCGGCGAGTGGAAACCCAAGCAGTAGTTCATCGAGGAAATCGTTAAGGAGGACACAAAGATGGCAAGGCAGTTCCGTTCACTACTCTTTGTTCTATTCGTGATTTGGGTTTCCGCGACGGCGACCTTCGCGCAGCAGTACTCGGTTACCTACTGCAATGGCGCTACCTATTCAGCAAGCGCGGAGGAAATCCAGAGGTTTCAGCCGCATGAAGTGAGTAAATACTGCGCGGTAATTTACAATGCTGGGGGTACTATAGGACGGATATGCAAGCCGACACTTGAGGCAGCTCGCAGAGCTCGCCAAGCATCGCTGAAGTTCGAGCGTGGACTCGCCTCCGGGCTCGGTGGTCAGTTCGCCGTTGCTGGTCCTATCGAGATGACTACTAAGTGCCGGTCGTCCAACGACCTCAACAATCTACTTTCACTCGCCGACGGTGCCATCCGTAGATCGTCCACCGCGCTCAAATTGGGCAAAGAGCTGCTCGATATGGCCGGGATGATCGGCCCTGGGGAAACCATGTTGGAGTACGGTTCTACCTACAGGAAAGTACTGGAGATGCGTCGCAGGGTCGAAGAGACTATGAATAGGGTCCACTCTCAGGGCAATGCGTTTCTTAACGCCTTTCAGGACGCCGTCCGCGATCTCGACAGAGCCGTTGCTGAAGAAAACACGGCCCGTAGCGACCTATCCGAAATATTGAACCCGCCTGAGCCGACAGAATCCGACGTCCCGCCGGCCGACCTCACTGACCTGGAGGATAGTGATGTATGGGACAAGATCAAGGCCATTGAGCGCGACCGTGAGGCCCGCAAACACGAACTCGATCCTGAAACCGTCAACCGTGAACTACAGCGCCGAGCAGACAGCGAACGTGAGCGGGAGTTGCGAGAAGAGCAGGACTTAGCGCAGGAGCGCGAACAACAACGCAAATTCCAGGAACTCCGAAGGCGAATGGACCTGGAGCGCGAGAGAGCGTTCGGAACCCAACAGGCCCCTCCGAAGACCGACTGGGGAGGCCTATTGTCTGATGCGCTGGCTGATGCGCTCAACTCTTTCGATTCGAATACATCAAGGATAAAGACGGAGGGACAGGCGGGAGTCCAGCAGTTACAGAAGTTGACGGTCCCCGATGCCGACATCCTCAAACTGGGATGTGCATATTGGCAGGAAAGGGGCCGGTCTGCGGAGAGGATGGCGGCACGGCAAGGTCAGAACGCGAAGGCCGTTGGTACTGGCTTCACATACAATCAGCAGGCCGCAGTCGCACGGGAAGCGGCCAAGGCTTACCAGAGAACTTATCAGCGGTGCCTTGTGATTAGCAGGTAGCGGTAGGCCTGTGTGTTTTTGTGGGCCGCTATCCAGACACCTGTCGAGAATTGGTTACCCGAACTTCACGACTGCAAACAGGGTAAGCTACTCAAAACGAGAGAGTTAAGTGCTCTTCCGCACTTCACTGTCGCTATATCGGGTTCCGCCCAACAATCGAGCATTCACCAACGCTTCGGAAGACGCTCCCTAGCCGACAAGCTGAGTCTGAAGAAGTTCTCTTCTAGCTCCCCTCACCCTCAGGCTCGAACTCCTCCAGAATCTTCTCTCCCAACTCCTCCACCCAGCGATCCACCAGAACGGTGGCTGCTCCAGTGCGTTTCTGAAATCCGTTTGCCCAGCTCGGTCTCCGGTTGCTTGGAGTGCTTCTGCTTCTTCCAAAGCCGCTTCTTCTCCCACGCCACAACCTGCTTAATCTTCTGGGCGTACTCGTCCCCTTCAGGGTCCAGGTCGTTTAGCTCGTCTGAAGTCTTGAGCTGTTCAAGCTCGGGGGTACGCTCTCCCCATGATCTCGTCTTCAGTGGCTTCGCCAAACCCTCCAAACTCCAGCCTTCCTTCATCGTTCAGACGAAAGTCCACAAGGAAGTCTGTGAGCCGTGAAATCTGTGCGCCGTCAGCGTTCTCGAACTCATCAATCCGGATGATCGCCTCGGTCTTGTTGCGGGCTTGAACCAGCGAGACATCGCTGTTGGGCCAGCGGCAGAGGTAGAGAGGCATAGTGGGGCTCCGAAGGGGAGTTGAGTCTACTGTAAGTCGCCAGAGTAGGGCGACGGGGGCGAAACTTCTTGTGTTCCCTAGAACGGTCCTGTAAACTGGGCGAGCCCGACGCTCGGATACGAATCCCCCCCGGAGCGTCGGACACAACTGCTCCATTTTCTTGGAGGTTAGCGCGTTATGCAAGACCCTCGCCCGTCTGAGAGCGACCTCGACCAAGCGTTGGAGCAAGCACGTAAAGCATGGCTTGATTCGATGCACGAGTTTGTTAACGAGTGGCAGGACACCGTTGACCTGCCTACCTATCCGCTGCTGAGCGAGCAACATCTGGAAAACTGCCGGGTGCTTCCCAATCGATTGGTTTTGCTGGATAAAATGCCTCAGCGGTCCATCGTTGCGGAGGTTGGAGTTAAAAAGGGGGCAGTGGGGTATCCATTTGACTCAGGCAGCCACAAGATGTTGTGGTCGCGCGAAAGCATCTACCAAGAAGCGAATCCCGAGGTTACTGCTCTGGCGCGGCGTGGGGCTGCGTAGCGCGTCCGATTCTCGGAGTTGCCGCCCGAAGGCTGCCACCGCAATGAATTCGCGTGTGGGTCGGCTTGGCGGCCACTCGCACGATTCTCGCAATCTCACATTCCTGTTCCGGAGCCGCGAGGCCACAACCCATAGGGTGTACCTGAATGAAGTGGATACCCCACTAGGGGCAATACTCTTCACTGTAGAACATTCTTGTGGCATTCTGTTTTTAGAGCACAGGAGGCCACAGATGGCACGAACGAGAGCAGCGCTGCCGGCAGGCAGCCGTATTACCGACTACATCAGCCTGGGAGTGATCACGCGCTGGTTCCCGCGTCACAAGATCGATCGTGTGTTGCGGGACTGCGGGCGGGCCTCGCGGCGACAACGGGACTTGCCAGCGCATGTGATGGTCTACTACGTCATCGCTCTGGCGCTGTTCATGCAGTCGTCCTACCGCGAGGTGCTGCGTTGTCTGCTGGAAGGACTACAGTGGCTGCAGGACCCTGCGACGCCCCTCAAAGTGGCGGGCGATTCGGGGATCTCGCAAGCCCGTTCGCGATTGGGGGTGGAGCCGGTCGAGCGGCTGCATGATGAGTTGATACGACCGTTGGCGACGAAAAAGACGCGCGGATCGTTCTATCGGGAATGGCGCTTGGTTTCGCTCGACGGCTCGACGCTCGATGTGGCCGATCAGGCCGCCAACCGCACGGCGTTCGGCTATCCGGGCGCGTCGCGGGGAGCGAGCGCGTTTCCTCAGCTGCGCTTTGTCTCGTTGCTGGAAAACGGCACCCATGTACTGTTCGCCAGCCGCATGGGTCCCTGCGCGAGGGGTGAGATCACGCTCGCCAAACAGGTGTTGCCGGCACTCGAGAAGGATATGTTGTGCTTAGCCGACCGCAACTTCCTCGGCTACCAGCTGTGGCGGCAAGCACGCCAGACGGGCGCGCAACTGCTGTGGCGGGCTAAGAAGCATCTGCGCTTGGAAGTGCTCGAGCGCTTTGCGGACGGCTCCTACCGCAGCGCGATCTACGCTTCGGAAGGCGACTGGCGCAAGCGCCGCAACCCGCTGCCGGTGCGCGTGATCGAGTATCGTCTCGAAGGCGTCGAGCATGCCGAGCCCTTCTATCGACTGGTGACGACGATCCTCGATCCCTCCCAAGCGCCGGCTGTGGAACTGGCGGCGCTGTACTGCGAACGCTGGGAGATCGAAAGCGCGCTTGACGAGCTCAAGA
The DNA here is from genome assembly GCA_965206655.1 of Bryobacterales bacterium. Lineage (GTDB taxonomy): Bacteria > Acidobacteriota > Terriglobia > Bryobacterales > UBA6623 > JAPPLB01. The sequence continues at coordinate 912,516 of CBDBKC010000037.1, forward strand.
CGCATTTGCGCGGGGCGCGCATGGTGTTGCGCAGCAAGACGCCGGAGTTGGTGCGCCAGGAATTTTACGGCTTACTGATGGCGCATTTCGCGATCCGCGGGCTGCTGCACGAAGCCGCCTTGGAGGCCGACGAAGATCCGGATCGCCTCTCCTACCTGCACGCGGTGCGGGTGGTGCGACGCAAGATGGCCCAAGCGGTCGCGATTCCCCCCTCAGGACAAACGCAAGTTTCATAAGGGGGTTTTGGCGGAGCTGCTGCAGGAGCGCGTGCGGTCGAGCCGCGGCATGCAGCGTCCGCGCGGGGTTAAGCGCAAAATGAGTGGCTACAAGCTGCGACCACGCGGCGCGTTGCCGCGCCTCCGCATCGACTTTGCGGCCTGCGTGAGGGTTCTTAAGTGAGGAGTATTGCCACTAGGGGGCATTCTCAGCTCAACTATTGGAGCGCTGTCAGCCGTCGAGCCTGCATCTGATTGATCGAAATCTTAAGAAGCACAAAATCAAGAAGAAATTTGAGACAGAAATCTCAAACGGAGTTGTTCATCTGCATCAAGGGGATTCCACTACTGTCCGGCTGATAAGCGGTGGGCGGCCTGCAACTGGTTGTAGAAAAGTGGGTTAGGTGTTGTTTTTTCTTGCCGCGATTTGAGCGGCGGTGCGCCGTTTGAGCGTCATCCGTCCTGAGCCGACAATGGCTCATGAATCTGGGCCGCACCGTATTCGCGCAGTTGATCAGCTTTCTTCCGGATCGCGAGTTCCGGCGCTGTGTGGCCCGCTACGATGGCGACCGGGGCTCGCGCAGCTTCTCCTGCTGGGATCAGTTCCTCTCGATGTCCTTCGCCCAGTTGACCTACCGCGAAAGCCTCCGCGATATCGAAGCGTGCCTGCGTTCGCTTGGCGGCAAGCTCTACCACATGGGATTCCGCGGCAACGTCGCGCGCTCGACACTGGCCGACGCTAACGAGTCGCGCGACTGGCGGATCTATGCCGATTTCGCTCAGGCCTTGATTCGCATCGCGCGGCCCTTGTATGCCCGCGATCCGATCGGCGTGGATCTCAATCAAAGTCTCTACGCTCTGGACTCGACCACCATCGACCTGTGCCTCTCGCTGTTCCCGTGGGCCAAGTTCCGCCGGCGCAAGGCCGCCGTGAAGATGCACACGCTGTTGGACCTGCACGGTAACATCCCCACGTTTATCCGCATTACCGACGGCAAAACGCACGACGTCAACATCCTCGACGAGTTCCTACCCGAGCCCGGCGCCTTCTACGTTATGGATCGGGCCTACGTGGATTTCGAACGCCTCTTCGTGTTCACCCTCTGCTCGTCGTTCTTCGTCGTGCGAACCAAGAAGAACATCTTGCTCCAACGGCGCTACTCGCATCCCGTCGACAAATCTACGGGCGTGCGCTCGGATCAGACCGTCATACTGACTGCCATCGAATCGGCCAAAGTCTATCCGGACCCGTTGAGGCGCGTCAGCTACGTCGACGCCGCGACGAACAAGCGGCTGAAGTTCCTGACCAACAACTTCGCGCTCCCGGCACTGACCATCGCCGAGATCTACCGTTCGCGCTGGCAGGTGGAGCTGTTCTTCAAGTGGGTCAAGCAGCACTTGCGGATCAAGAAGTTCTACGGCGCCAGCGAGAACGCCGTGAAGACCCAGATTTGGATCGCCGTCTCGGTGTACGTGCTGGTGGCGATCGTGCGGAAGAGGTTGGGCCTGGAGGCGAGTCTCTACCAAATCCTACAGATTCTCAGCGTTACCCTATTTGAGAAAACGCCCAGTGGGGTATCCACTTCATTCAGGTACACCCTATGGGTTGTGGCCTCGCGGCTCCGGAACAGGAATGTGAGATTGCGAGAATCGTGCGAGTGGCCGCCAAGCCGACCCACACGCGAATTCATTGCGGTGGCAGCCTTCGGGCGGCAACTCCGAGAATCGGACGCGCTACGCAGCCCCACGCCGCGCCAGAGCAGTAACCTCGGGATTCGCTTCTTGGTAGATGCTTTCGCGCGACCACAACATCTTGTGGCTGCCTGAGTCAAATGGATACCCCACTAACGCCCATTTTACAGGCCTTGCAGCCATCAGACTCCCATGAAAACTTACTCGATCACCCCAACCAGCTGATTCTATTCGACTTCTAACCGGACAGTAGTGAGGGGATTCAGCTAAGCTCCTTGACGCTTTTCCAGACCAGTATTTTGACTTCATATATATTGACGCCGATCATTCCTACGACGGTGTGACCCGAGATATCACGGTAGCAAAGCACAAGATCAAAGAAGACGGGCACTTAGTCTTCAATGACTATACATACTGGTCGCCCATCGAGTGCATGAGATATGGTGTGCAGCAGGCAGTGAATGAACTGTGTATCAATGAGGGATGGGAAGTTCTGTATTTTGCGTTCGCGCACTTTATGTACTGCGACGTAGTCATCCGTCGTAGCGCAGCGAAGATTGAGGCGACAGCTTCAAAGGGTTCTGCCTAAGGCGCTGTAGGGGTCTTGAGATCACGCAAGACGACCTAAGCATTAACGCCAGACAGCTTTCCCGCACGCCGTGCCTAAGGATGTGTGCGCCGCCCGCAGATCGGCCTACCTATTCCTTCTTCTTGAGCAGATGATCGTTCTCGGCAATGAACGCCTTGATCGATTCAGTCATCGCCAGCAGTTTGTCCCATTGCTCCTTGTAAAGGGTCACCGGAAACCGACCGAGCCCGTAAACTGAAACCCCACCCTTCTGGCTGACCTTCAGCGAAACCTGCCCACTAGAAGACTTGACCAGGGCTTCATTCTTAGCCTTGAGCCGTTCGATCTCCGCTTTCATTTCTTCTTCTGTCATGGCTTCTCCGTACCCACCGGCTAGCGGTTGAGGCTACCCTGCCTTCTTTGCGGCCTTCCGTCTAGCTGCCCAATACTTCTTCATCGCTTCAGACTGTTTCTTCTTCTGGGCGGCTGACATCGGCGGACGTTTAGGAGAGGATTTCTTGGCTGCCTTCTTCGCAGCTTTCTTGCCAGATCCTGGCGGTCGTCCACGTCGTTTCGGCACAGTTCCACCCAGTACCTCAATGGCACGGTTGAGCTTGTCTCGTTCCGCGATGAGCAGTTGTAGGGCTTCAGACATGGCGACAGAATAGCATGGGGCAGGACTCGCGGAGCATGCTCGGTGAGATGGCTGTCTATCGAGGGCCGATCTCTGGGGAAGGTCCCCATCAAGGGCGAGCCCTGGGATCAAGAAGACAGGCGTGGGTTGCTTTCCCCTCCCACAGCCCTTCATACTCCGAATGGATGATCCGGTTGACGAGGTGACGCCGGTGACGGAGGTTTGTCCAATGAAGACGATTGCTGTTCGTGTGCTTGCCCTCGCCGCGCTGTTGGCAGTTAGCGGTTTCGCCACGACTATTCTGATTGGCGATCTGGCCACTCCAAATCAAGGTGGGACATGTGTCCCTTGGGGATGCTTGGGGCACTTAGGAACCGATACTACATACCAGCAGATCTACTCCTCAACAGCATTTACAACACCAGTGAGAACGGCGGAGCCAAAATAGACCACAGAGCGGCGATTCTAAGCCGCGTGAGGGCGGCGCAAAATTAGACCGCCCAGGTGGTCCGCGTAGCATCCCCGAGGTGTTTTGTGGAACACCGGAGGGATGTATCAAGTGGAGCTATACGCTCAAGTACGGCGGAGTGTCATCGTTGAGGGGCTGAGTGAACGCGAGGCCGTCAAACGGTTCGGTTTGGCGCGGGAGACGGTGCGCAAGATGCTGCGCTACAAGGCGCCGCCGGGCTATCGGCGGCGTCAACCGGTGAAGCGGCCGAAGCTGGATTCGTTCACAGGAATCATTGATCAGATACTGCTTGACGATCAGCAGCAGCCGAGGAAACAGCGTCACACGGCACAGCGCATCTTCGACCGCTTGCGCGACGAGTACGACTTCACGGGCGGTTACACAATCATCAAGGACTACGTTCGCGAGAAGAAGCTGGGCGGTCAAGAGATGTTTGTGCCGCTGGCACATCCTCCTGGCGATGCGCAAGCTGACTTCGGTGAAGCACTGGTTGTCATTGACCGAGTGCAGCGTAAGGCCCACTTCTTGGTGGTCGATCTACCGCACAGCGATGACGCCTTTGTAAAAGCCTTTCCCGCCGAGACGACGGAAGCCTTTTGCGAAGGACACAACGCCGCGTTTCGCTACTTTGGCGGTGTGCCGCGCAGCATTGTCTACGACAACACGAAGTTGGCGGTAGCAAGGATTCTCGGCGACGGTACGCGCAAACGCACACGAGCGTTCAGTGAGTTGCAGTCGCACTACTTGTTCGCTGATCGTTTCGGCCGGCCAGGCAAGGGTAACGACAAAGGCAAGGTGGAAGGCTTGGTGGGCTATGGGCGGCGCAACTTCATGGTGCCGATCCCCCGGTTCTCGAGTTGGGAAGCCTTCAACGAACACCTCGAAGCCAAGTGCCGCAAGAACCGTGAGCGGCGCTTGCGGCGACACACCGAAACGATCGGAGAACGCTTTGAGCGCGACGCGAAAGCGTTGCTGCCATTGCCGTCCGCGCCCTACGATGCCTGCGACAAACGTACGACCCGGGTGACGTCGTTGTCGCTGGTGCGCTATCGGACCAACGACTACTCGGTGCCGACGCGCTACGGCCATCGCCAGGTGTTGCTCAAAGCCTATGTGGACGAAGTAGTGATCTGTTGCGGCAGCGAAGAGATCGCACGCCACCGGCGCAGTTACGAACGCGAAGAGTTGATCTTCGATCCCGTCCATTATCTGGCGTTGCTGGAGCGCAAGACGAATGCGCTCGATCAAGCCGCGCCGTTGGTGGGTTGGGATCTACCGCCCGAGTTTCCGCGATTACGACGCCTGCTCGAAGTCCGCTTGGGCAAAGCGGGCAAGCGCGAGTACGTGCAGGTGTTGCGTCTGCTGGAGGACTTTCGGCTGGAGCATGTTGCGGCGGCGGTGCGCCAAGCCTGCGAACTGGGAACGATCGGCTTCGACGCCGTCAAGCATCTGTTGCTGTGCGCGATCGAACAACGTCCGCCACGGCTGGACTTAACGAAGTATCCTCACCTGCCGACGGCTCAAGTCGAGCAGACTTCGGCAGCGTCCTATCTCGCGCTCTTGGGGCAAGGAGCGGGCTGATGGCGAAGTCGAATCTCTTACTGGAAGCCCATCTGAAAGCGTTGCGGCTGCCGACTTTCCTGCGCGAGTACGACAAAGTGGCGCGGCAATGCGCCGCCGAGGGCTTGGACTGTAGGAGCTTCCTGAAGCAACTCTGCGAGTTGGAACTGCTCGACCGAGATCAGCGGGCGACTGAACGTCGCATCAAAGCAGCCAAGTTTCCCGTGACGAAAAGTCTCGACACATTCGACTTCCTAGCGTTGCCTTCGTTAAACAAGAAGCTCGTGCTGGAGCTGGCGCGCTGTGAGTTCATCGACCGTCGCGAGAACGTCTTGGCTCTGGGCAACTCCGGCACCGGCAAGACGCATCTCGCCCTGGCGCTAGGCCTGGCCGCTTGTCAGAGCGGTTATCGAACACGCTTCACCACGGCTGCGGCACTGGTCAATGAACTGCTCGAAGCCCGCGACGAGCGACGGCTGCTGCGCTTCCAAAAACAACTTGCCAAGCAGGATCTGCTGATCGTCGATGAACTGGGCTATGTGCCGCTGTCGAAGACCGGCGCTGAGCTGCTGTTCGAGATCTTCTCGCAACGCTATGAACAAGGCTCCACGATGCTGACCTCAAACTTGCCGTTCACCGAGTGGACAGAGGTGCTCGGGTCCGAGCGCATGACCGGCGCTCTGCTCGATCGCCTCACCCACCACGTTCACATCCTGGAGATGAACGGCGAAAGCTTCCGCCTCAAACAGAGTCAAAAGAAACGGTCTCGCTCTTCCGACTGACCCGCCCGCCGCTCGCGCCGGTTTTCGTGGGCCGCCTTCCACTATGCCTGGGTCGCCCTAAAGGGCGCCCTCAGGCTCCGTTCCAGCCGTCCCACGAAAACCGCTACCACTCCCCCAACTGGTCTAGTTTTACTCCGCCGAAGTGGTCTAATTTCTCTCCGCCCTTGACACCTAGCGCAACTCGCCCCCCTAGTACCGTAATGGCAGCTCTTATGTTGCTTTGCTCGTCAAGAACGGCAATGCTCCTAGTCAAGATATTCCCTGCCACAATCGTTTTCGCCTCGATCCGGTCTTGCGGCGATACTTGGGCTTGGACTGATTCAGGATGCAGGACAAAATGTGACAGTGTCGCTCCCAAAAAGCCACTAGCAACAGCAAGTGGAATCAGTAGGGCTATGTGTCGTTTTGGCATCAATCTCCTCCTCCGTCAAGTCAGGCCACACTATACCCCAAGTCTACGGCTCTGCGAACTCAACCGCGTCGTCATGCTTTTTTGGAACGGGCCAGAGTGTACCCGGGCCGACATTCTTCCGCAAATCGTGCGGCAAGCACAACCGACGTCAAGATGCCAGTTTGAAAGCAAATAATTCAAGATAGCCCGGCGGTAGCGGAAGGCTAGGGGCTACGTTGTTCGACGATTACAGCCCACACCATGCCCGTAGAGTCTTAAGGTTTCGGTTTCGCTCAGTTTTTCACCTTCTTCAGAAAGCCCTTGAGCCACGCGATAAGACGTGGCGCTTCTTCTAGTACTTCCTCTTGCATTGGTTCGGTCATCAACGCGAACAGTTTACCCTGATCCGCGTCTAACAGTCCTTGCCGCTTGAATTGGATGATGCAACCCCAAGCCCAGAGCGCCTTCGAGTCAATGCTCCACTCCGGTTCTTTGCGTTTAGCTAACAGACCCGACGTGGTCGGCTTCGGTCCTGGCTTCGTGACTTCGGCCTCGAACTCGTCCTCTGGGACTTCGGCAAGCTGTTGCCACTTCGAGGACTGATCTTTCGTGAGTCCGATACCGGATAAGGTAGTCGTATCGTTCGACGACCTTTTCTTCTGGCCGCGATGCGCTCCAGCATTGTCCCCCGCCTTGGCCCGCGTGCCGTTCTTCTTCATCTCGTTCAGCAGTTGACCCGCCCGCCGTTCGGCTCTCAGGCGAATCTCGCCGCACTTGCGCTCGGCTTCAGCCCGGAATCGTGATCACCTTGCCCCGGATTCCGCACGAGGCTACGTGCTGAAGGGCTTTCAGCGCATCCGGATACGACGAGTCCCGGCCCATCGCGGCCTAGAGTGCGTCAATCGCCAGATAGGCTTTGCTGCTCTCGCGGGCGGAGTAGGGAACCCGTAGTTCGTCCCATCTCACCAGCCGCACGCTTCCCGTAAGGGCTCTATCGCTTCGGGCAGACCCGCAAGCTCAAATCTCGTAGACACTGGTGAGCTGTTGTAGGGTGTGAATCCGAAAGTCATCCTCTCGGAGCTCAACATCTTTCGGATTTCCGACTTGGGTTTTCTGAAGAAAACTGCTTTGTTACTGTTTGATTCGTCAACGATCAAGCCCCGCGTTTTTCCCTCGTCGAAACGGACCCGTATCACGGCGGTATTGAGTTCTCTTGTCTGCCGGTAAGCGGACGCGGGTTGCATGCCAACGTTGATGTAAGCCTCGGTCCTTCCTTCCTTGCACCGAACTATCAGGCTTGGCGTGGCTTGCCGAAGCCAACCTTGAATTGGTTGGTCGGCTTCGAGTGCCAGCGCTACCGTCGGGCTATCGTCGAACTCGGACTCGCTGATTGAAACCTCCCATCCACCTGTCGACTCTTCAGAAGGTTGCGGGATGGCCGGTTCGGGAGTTTCTAGTGTATCGGGCGATGGCTCGGACTCACTCCTCCTGCCAAGTTCGCGCCTCCCCTTACCTTGGGGGCTTGCTTTTTCGGTCTTGAGTTGCTGGATGGGCGCTTTGTGACGAGACTCCGTGACCATGGTCAACTTGACCTCCTCCTCGCCGTTTCCGGCCCCTGACATCAACAGTGCGATGATCTTTTCTTCGGTTCTCCAATCACGCGCGAGTACATTGGCGGCAGAGCCAAGCATCATCGCGATTGCTACCTGTGCGTCGACTTCCCCAAACTTCTGTGTGTGCGCTTTTTTGCCGCTTGGTTGGACGTACAACTCATCACTGGGCTGTCCGTGCCTCTCGGTGATCCAAGCTGAAAGTCGATTGAAAGCGTCCGAATAGTGCCCCATCATCTGGAAGGGATGGAATCGATAATCTCCCCTGCGGAGCCAGTCGTCCGAGAAGAAATACTTCGCATCGGCGCTGAGGCCACCAACTTCAACATTCCGGTAGATCAGCTGTGTCTCAGTCTCGACATCTGGTTCGGCTTGCTCGGTCGCTTTCACCTGCTCCTTAGTCATTCCGAAATCGGCGTTCCTGAAGTCCGCCCCATGAGCCAGTGTGCTGAACAGAAGGATCAGCGCCAGAAACTCGGATACCTTGAGCATCCGACAAGAAATCATCCTCGCGGCTCGTTGAGACAACTTCTTCAAGATTCGCCTCCTGAGACTGAGCGGGTATCGCCGAGCATAGTAAAACTGCCGGACGAACCGATTGCAGGATAGCGCTGTTCGTTGGGCGGCGCAAGGCCGCCAGAATGCAGCCTATTCATCGAAAAGATCAGCTTGACTGTCTCGCAAATAATCGCGCGTCCTGGCACGTAGAAGTGCTGATCATCTCCGGTATCACTTCACGACTCCTCGAACTTGAATGCCCATCCAAGCCTCTTCGATCTCTCGGCAGATGAGTGCGTCCAAGTCGGGGTCACCAGTTGTCACAGCTGCGGCTACCACATGAGCCATGGCCTCCTTCAGCGCGATAACGCTGTGGATCGAGACGAACCCCGGCCGTTCTACTCGATGCGCCGTTTCGACAGCTTTGCGCAGCCGGTCGATCAGCAGGGATAGTGAACTGGCGTCAGGAGAATCCTCTCGCCCATCGCCCTCCCACAGATTGAGGATCAACGCTCGCAGCAGGGTGATCTCTTCCTTGAGATCCAGATGGTTTTTCTCGCCGCTCTGGGCCCGCTCGATAAGCCCGCGTAGCCTCCGGCCCTTGACCTTGCTATACAAGCCGTGTTTCGTAGGCATGTTGCCACCGTGAAGACGACAGCGGCCTTCACCGACGTGGTCCGTACCCCACCCGGCGGGCTTGCGGCAGGTACCGCCGCCTTGCCGTTTTTTGGCATGGCAGAATCCCGAACTACTCGCTCCCTTCATGACTGATCCAAAAACATCACGCTTCCATCACTGTCAGCTCAGCCGGGATGACCGCTAGTCGGCTTGATTTCGATGGCCAATAGAAGCGTGTACACGCTTTCTTGCGGACTTGGCAACGCTTGAGCGGAGTGATTCATCGATCTCAAGATTGTGCGCGCTAGAGACGCTCCTGTAAGGAACGACGATCGTCCTTCTGAGACGGCTGGGTTTCATCGGTCTTGCGTTGCGCTGGGAGTTTTCGCATTGTCGTCTTCGCCCTAAGCAGCGCGGTGGCTTGCTCCAACGATGCGCGGGCTTGCCCTAGTAACTCTTCCACTTTCTCAAGGTCGCGCCTACGCCTGACGTTGTGGAACCGGTATCGACATCCCTCGCCTGCAAACCGGTGGTTGGGCTTCCTGGAAATGAATCGCGCCCCGCAGCCACATTCGCAAATCTGCGGCTGACGGTCCCGATCGGCTAAGTTGCTGCTCAAGCGGCCCCTTCCCTCCGGGCTGCCGACTCGAATCCAAAACGCGTCCAGGTGAACTCGAATGACCGCTCTTCGTCCAACCTGTTCTTGAACTGCCGGACCTTGATGGTTCGCTCGGCAGTACGGTCCACGCGGCAGGCGATATCCGGCGCAGCTCCGATCTCGCTCGCACCACGGAAGTTCTTGTCAAGTTCCTTGCCCGCGTGGTGGAGCACCACAACCGTGGCACCCTTACGAGCGAGACTGACAAAGCCGTCCATCACTCTCGCCATTTCCGCGTTGTCGTTTTCATTGCCCGTGTGAAACCGAACTAAGCTGTCGAAGATCAGCAGGGGGTTCATTGCTTCCGCATATTCGAGGAACTCCTTCGAGTCGATGCCCGGAAATGGAAGGGCGCACCATCTCCCCCAATACCGCAGGTTTGGGGAACCAGGAATGCCGAGCACTTGCCGACGATGCGCGATGAGGTTAGAACCGTTCTCGCGATCGATGTAAAGCACCTCACGCGCCGCGCCGCCCTTCAATTGGGCAAAGTCCTGACCCAGCGCCACAGCCCGCGCTAGATCGAGAGCTAGCCAGGATTTGTACGATCCGGGCTTGCCCACCAGGAGCACGAAAGACGCCAGCGGGATGAAGTCCTTGATTAGCCAGTTCACGGACTCGTGTTTGATGTCGGCGAGGGTGGGTACACGAACCCACCATGGCATCTCGGCAAAGTCGCTACGGCCCAGCTTCACAATGCCACCGCCGCGCGAAAATCTTCATTGCCGTAGAGCCGCCGAAGGAATGGTTCGATCTCAGCCGATGAGTCTTTGTCGAGTTGCAGCAGGCGCTCCTCGGCACGCTGCTTGGCCTCGTGGATGAAGTTCAGACAGCGGTGGGTGTCCTCGACTGTCTTCGGATCAAGGGATTCGTCCGACTCGTTCCATCGACCTTCCAAGTAGGCCATGCAGGCCGATTGCTGCTGGTCGAGGAAACGCCAAACCGCGCCCAGCCGATGCCCTTCAATGGACAGCCAGTTCTCAAACCCGCGAACCTCAGGGCCGCTGAGTTTCAACGCCAAAGATGGTTCGGAGAAAGTCTCCCGCTCATCGAGTTCGATACCAGCGATGGCCGCGAGCCGACGCTTCGCACCACGGAAGTCCAGCCCCTCTTGCAGCTCGATGAAGGAAATGATGTCGCCACCCTTCCCGCAACCAAAGCAGTGCCACAAGCCGTTTTCATTGACGCTGAAGCTCGGAGTCTTCTCGTTGTGGAACGGGCACAATCCGACCCAGCGAGCACCGGACCTGCGTAGGCCCACCGTTTCGCCGACCAGTTCGACCGGATCGACGGCGGCCTTGAGTTGATCGACTGAGATCATTGCCATGCCATCCTGATTCCGTCACCGTCGGTCGCCGGAATCTCGGGCTCCTGGTTCCAGATTCCCTTGCTGAAGTAGCGCTCCACGTAGGGAAGGCTTTCCACGAATGCCTCCTTTGCCTTCATCCGCTTGATGTGGGTCTGCCGGATGTCCAAATACCGGAGAGCCAGTTCGATATCGTTGTCGGACGTGACAACCTTCGCGGCCTTTTCGAAGGCTGTCTGCTTCGAGCCTTTCGTCGATGGATACAGGCTCCAAAAACGCTCAAACCAGTTTGGATACGAATCATCAAAACTTCGTCGAAAACTCGCACAGTTCGTGTTCTCTTCCGTCTTCAACGTCTTAGGGCTCGCTAACCCGTTGATAGGAAGCTGCTTGGGTTGGTCTGCTGGTATAGGTGCTGGCACAGATTCTGTACCAGCAAAATCGTCCTTTGCTGGTCTCGATTCCGATCCAGCAAAGCGGAGGATTTTGTACTCCGTCATGGCGTGTTGATTGGTGGATCTTTTGACCGCGATGAAGGGCTTGGGTTCCATGCTTTCGAGTTCTCTAATCGCGCGCATCATCGCTATCCGGTTGATTCCCGATTCCTCGGACATCGCTCTCGTCGTGGCCCGGTGCACACCCTGATCCACACCGATTGACTTCGCCTTGAGAAGCAGGTAGACGTACAGCTTCACCGCGTTCGCGGTCATGCGAGGAAGATGTTCCAGCAGTCCCCTCCGCAGCTTGACGAAGCCGAGCACAGCTCAAGACGGCCCCTTGACCGGGCGAATGATGCCGCGATGGAGGCGTTCGAGAAGGAGTCGTAGGTGCGCAAACCTCGCTCCCAAGGGCGAGTTAATGTTGGCCTCGAAGCACAACCGCTCAAGAGCGCGCAGCCATTCGATGACCCTGGGCGTCAACGCGAAATCCTCCGTCCGCAAACTGGTAGACCTACGCCTGGTTCGCTCAACGCTCCAGCGCCAGACCGTCCGGAGAGATGCGGTGACAAAGCGGCCAACTCAGTAGATTGAACAGGTTGCTCAAAAAGGTAGGTCATCTTTGTCGCGGCTCTGCTGCATTTGTTCTTCAACGCGAGCGGCCTCCCGTTGATTAGCTTCTGAGCGCTCGACGGCCATCCTGAACTGCGTGAAGGTATGGCCGTATATTGATTTGCCCGTTCCGAAGTATCGAAGAGCGACGTAGTCGCCTGGGCTCGGGTCAAGCTGATGTAGGAGGTCCATCGACTCCGCATCACGGACGAATATGTAGAAGTGCTCGCCGTCAAAAGTTTCGATATAGAGATTTGCTGCGTCATCGTTATAATCGTCCCGCGCGGTCAGGACGCCAAGCAGTAGAGTTGGATGCCGCCTCTCCTCTGGTCGCCAAATGACCGTTCCCCGTTTTGGCGCGTCGATAATCGCGATCAGATTGTGTCTAATATCGGTTGGTACAATTGTCATGATTGTTTGTTCTGCCTTCTCAACGAGTGGCGTCGCGACCTCGTGCGGTTTCGCTTTTCACGCAGCGTCAGTCTCGGTGCAGGATTCAAGCCACACAGCAATTTTCTGCTGGTCGTAAAGGATTTTTCTGCCGCAGCGGGTGCGCGGCGGACCCTTGCGATGCAAGTGCCAACGATCAATCGTGCGCGGCGAAACACCCAGTTGGCGAGCTAATTCTTGTTTGGTCAGAAACGTTGCGAGGACAGTCATCCAGAGCACCTTTCCAGTCGATAGCGCGACTTTCGACTAGTCTAGCTCGCGCGTGATGACTTAGTTAACTCATCATTGTTCTGACTTGGGACAGGTACTGCCGAAAGGTGTTGTACTTGATGTCACTACTGTCCGGTTAGAAGTCGAATAGAATCATCTGGTTGGGGTGATCGAGTAAGTTTTCATGGGAGTCTGATGGCTGCAAGGCCTGTAAAATGGGCGTTGGTGGGGTATCCACTTGACTCAGGTGACCCCAACATCTTGTGTTTGGGGTTCAGAACGGCTCGGCGTCCCAGTGGGCGATGATCGAGCGATACGGCGTCGGCTCCACAGCGACCGCTTGCTGAACCAGCCTGTAGAACAGCTTGCCCCGGCTACGTGAGCTGCGCCGGTTGAACCGGAAGACGAATTCGTCCAGATAGTAGTCCAAATGCTCGTGGCTGACCGCCCCTTGATGCGTACCCAGCAACCAGCGCTTGAGCAGCGAGATCGCTTTGTGCACCAGCGGAAGCAATTCCGACGCCTGCTCGCGGCGACCCTTGAGGAAGACGATGTGGTGCCGATAGCCCTTCTTCTCGAGTGGCTCGTAGCCCAGCCAGCCATCGGTGCGAACCACGCTGCCTGGCTCGATCGACTCCTCCACGAAGGGCATCAAGCTGGCCGCCGAGGCGTTGCGCAGGCGCTGCATACGGATCCGCCCCAGCCCGCTGCCTCTCTCCTCCGCGCGGCTACTGCAATCAATCCTTTACGCTCGATCTGGCGGCCGCGAACGCCCTCCTCCTCCGCGCCCCAGTAGGTCTCATCCACCTCGACGACGCCCGTCAAACGCTCGCGCCCCGGCCGCACCATCGCCCGCCGCAGCTTGTGCATCCAAGCCCAGGCGGTTTGGTAGCTGCCCAGTCCCAGAACGCGTTGCAAACCCAAGGCGCTGACTCCGTTCTTCTGCGAGACGACGTGCCACATTGCTCGGAACCAAAGCCGCAACGGCTTGCGTGTGTCCTGAAAGATCGTACCGGCCGTGACGGACGTTTGGCGACCGCAGGCAGCACATTCGAACCATACTTTGCGCACCGGCCAAGCTCGCTCAAGCCCACAGTTGGGGCAACGGAACCCGTCCCGCCAGCGCAGCGCGACCAGATAGTCCGCGACAGGCCTCTTCGGTGGCGAAGCGCGCCTCGAACTCGAGCAGATCGCGCGGGTAATCCTCCACGAGGCCGCATACTACATCTTGGGGTCACCTGAGTCAAGTGGATACCCCACTGGGCGTTTTCTCAAATAGGGTAACGCTGAGAATCTGTAGGATTTGGTAGAGACTCGCCTCCAGGCCCAACCTCTTCCGCACGATCGCCACCAGCACGTACACCGAGACGGCGATCCAAATCTGGGTCTTCACGGCGTTCTCGCTGGCGCCGTAGAACTTCTTGATCCGCAAGTGCTGCTTGACCCACTTGAAGAACAGCTCCACCTGCCAGCGCGAACGGTAGATCTCGGCGATGGTCAGTGCCGGGAGCGCGAAGTTGTTGGTCAGGAACTTCAGCCGCTTGTTCGTCGCGGCGTCGACGTAGCTGACGCGCCTCAACGGGTCCGGATAGACTTTGGCCGATTCGATGGCAGTCAGTATGACGGTCTGATCCGAGCGCACGCCCGTAGATTTGTCGACGGGATGCGAGTAGCGCCGTTGGAGCAAGATGTTCTTCTTGGTTCGCACGACGAAGAACGACGAGCAGAGGGTGAACACGAAGAGGCGTTCGAAATCCACGTAGGCCCGATCCATAACGTAGAAGGCGCCGGGCTCGGGTAGGAACTCGTCGAGGATGTTGACGTCGTGCGTTTTGCCGTCGGTAATGCGGATAAACGTGGGGATGTTACCGTGCAGGTCCAACAGCGTGTGCATCTTCACGGCGGCCTTGCGCCGGCGGAACTTGGCCCACGGGAACAGCGAGAGGCACAGGTCGATGGTGGTCGAGTCCAGAGCGTAGAGACTTTGATTGAGATCCACGCCGATCGGATCGCGGGCATACAAGGGCCGCGCGATGCGAATCAAGGCCTGAGCGAAATCGGCATAGATCCGCCAGTCGCGCGACTCGTTAGCGTCGGCCAGTGTCGAGCGCGCGACGTTGCCGCGGAATCCCATGTGGTAGAGCTTGCCGCCAAGCGAACGCAGGCACGCTTCGATATCGCGGAGGCTTTCGCGGTAGGTCAACTGGGCGAAGGACATCGAGAGGAACTGATCCCAGCAGGAGAAGCTGCGCGAGCCCCGCTCGCCATCGTAGCGGGCCACACAGCGCCGGAACTCGCGATCCGGAAGAAAGCTGATCAACTGCGCGAATACGGTGCGGCCCAGATTCATGAGCCATTGTCGGCTCAGGACGGATGACGCTCAAACGGCGCACCGCCGCTCAAATCGCGGCAAGAAAAAACAACACCTAACCCACTTTTCTACAACCAGTTGCAGGCCGCCCACCGCTTATCAGCCGGACAGTAGTGACTTGATGTATCCCATTGGTTTTACTTGCTCATTCGCCTGAACAAGGATGTCACCTTTGAGGGAATCGTGCTCTCGGTAGAGAAAAAACGTGTCGTTATCAACTTCTATGCGAGCAGGAGTCGTAGGAAGGTCGTTCCATAGAGCCTCAGCCGTCTTTTGTGGCTTATGTTCGGGAAGTTGTTTGAGGTAAGCCACCACTGCCTTCAGTGCTCTTGGCTTGCGCTTAATTATTCGACCCAGCACCGGGTGATCCAGTACCGGGTGGACGTCGATCTCTTGGTGTGCTTGACTCGCGAGCACGCCGAGGTAGAACGCTAGCCCTTGGACAGGAAGGCTCGACTGCTGTGCGGTGCGGATCAACTGAATCAACAGTTGAATCCTAGGGGCGAATTCTTGCCGCCAATCGATTTCGTCGTCTTCTTCGTAGAAAGGTGGAGGGGGACCGAGTTCCTCAATCGTTGAATTCACCTTTTCTTCTAGCTGACGAAGTCGTTGTTCAAACTCTTCATGGGTTCCGGCAACATCGAGAGCCTCGTCCAGCAAGTGACGCATTTCTTGATGTCCCTGCTCGTCTCCAAAGCGTGCTGTCCAGGAAAGGAAATCCTCGAAATCTTCCCATGTCTCCGCGAGGAATGCTTCGTGAAGTCCCCATCGTTCGTTGACGCGTTCTCGATCGTTGCGTGACATCTGCCACTCCTAGGCGATTGATATCAAAGCGATTGGTCTATCGGGACTACCTTGCCGTCTGTCGCCTCGCCGTTGATCATCTCGCGGAGCTTTCGGCCCCACTTTTGGAGCGCCCTGCGTTTTCCCTGGTCGTAGCTGTGACGGTCGTACACTCGCGTGATTCCCGGCTCGATGTGGTTGAGCAGTCGTCCAATCACGAAGCGTTCCACCCCGGCGCTGGCCATATGCGATGCAGCCGTCCGGCGAAGATCATGGGGTGTGAAGTCCGTCACCGACAACGGGTCGTCTTCCCGTTCTCGTGCGCGTCGCAGCGCATGGGCCAGTGATGCCCGGTGCATAGACTTGCCGTTCTGCGGGGAAGGAAACACGAACTGCGACACCCGTGGTAGGCCACCCAAGATTTGCTGCGCAGTCCTATTGAGCGGAACGCGGTGTGCGAGGCCATTCTTAGCTTTATTCGAGGGGATCGTCCACCAACCCTCAGTCAGGTCCATTTCGTCCCATGTCACGCTGACGACCTCGCCGGGGCGTTGTGCCGTCGCGAGGACGAGTCTCAATGCCGCCGCCGTATGCTCGCTGAAGCATGGACCGTCGAGAGTCGCCCAAAAAGTGTGAATCTCGTCGCTCGACAACACTCGATCCTTGGACCTTTCGCTGCCCGGCTTTTTCACTTGCGTGCAGGGGTTAGCCTCGATGATGTCGCGGCGAATAGCGAAGTTGAAAAGCCGCCGCAGCAACTCAAACAGCCGGTTGGCCATGATTGGAGCCGTCTGCGCCTTACTCTCGATCAGGCTGATGATGTCGCGACGCCTGATATCGGATGCAGGAACATTGCGCCATTCCGGCAGCGCGTCTGCGTGAAGTATCCGCTTGTACTCAACCAGGCCCTTCTGGTTCTTTGCCTCGACTCGTAGGTACTCATCGACCAGGTCACCGAAAGTCGGTTCACCCCGCCGCTGTTGCTTGGAGCGCAGTGGGTCCTGTCCCCTGTCGATCTGCTGCCTCAGATCCTTAGCGCGCTCTCGAGCCGCCGTAGCACTCCAAGCTGGCCAGGGGCCGATAGTCAGTCGCCGCTCATGACCGTTAACCCTGTAGTTGAGAATGAAGCTGCGGTGGCCCGCTCCGGTTGCCCGGAGGCCGAAACCGGAGACCTGGTCGTCGTAGTGGATCTTGTTGCCGTTGTTGGGGGCTAAAATCTGCCGGATGGACCTCTCGGTGAGACGCATGGCTCGATCGGCCCGCTATTCCGTGTCCGCAATGTGTCCGTACACGAACGCCTACCGCTTGACTTATTGTGACTGCCGATGTCCGCACAATCAAGTCAATCTGTCTGAAATTAAGCGTGTTATTGCTCAGTGTGTCAGCCAGTGACTTGACGTGTCGAGTGGCTTGCCCTGCTTCGGGAGCAGGAGGTCCGGAGTTCAAATCTCCGCGCCCCGACCATTCCCTTCAATAAGTTACGAGCGTTCGCTCGCGTCCGAAGTCCAGACTGTGACGCGGATTGTGACGTAACCCCCTCCAGAACGGCCCTGTCAGCTTACTTTTCGGGCCACATCCTCTGCCACGAGCAGGGGCTTGCCCATCAGTCCGGAACTCAATTTCCCGACCGCTTCCCGTTTCGCCTCCATGCGTACGTGCGAGTAGTGCTCCAGCATCATGAGGTTACCTCGGGTTTGTTTCGTTGAGCCGCTGATTGGTTGAGCTGTTGAGCCGGTTGGGCGGCGGGAGTTCGTTTGGTAAAAAGCGGGTGTCGGTGTTCGTGTTTTGTTCGCTTTTGGCACAGAATGAAACAGTTCGAGGCGGTTTTTGTGCCGTTTTTCGGTGCGGGCGGCGGCGCTGGGAGTTCGTTTCGTAAAAACGTCTCGGGCCGGGTGTTTGCTGGTGGCACAGAGTGGTACGGTTTGACGCTGCTCTTGTGCTGATGCTGTGAGGAGAGCGGGCGGGCGTGGTGGTTGGTTTGCTTTCGGGGACGTTGCGGCGGCCAAACCGGTCACTGGCCTTTCCGGCTCGGTGGGCGCTGGTTGGGACCGCTCCCTCAGGGGCTGTAAAAAACTGGGTACAGTCCACGGCGCGCCGCTTGTGAGCGCTGCGAGCAAACGAGTTGCGCGGGCGGCGCTTGGTACAGTCCCCGTTTTTTCGGTTGGGACCGCTCCCTTACGGTCACGGCTCGGTTTGGGGGGCGGCTCGATTTGCGGTTTTGTGGTGTACGTGACACTTGGTTTTGGCCGTGGGCCCTCAGTTCCTTTATACGCCTGCGGGGTGCGCTTGGCGGGGTGGTTGGGGCGGTTGCTGTTGTGAGCGCGGGAGATAGAATTTTTTCGGGTTGTGACTGGGGTGATGGGGCGCCCGGTCTGGTGGCTCAACCCTGTTGGGGGAAGGCCTGTGAACGGCCTTGCCGACGGGCGAATTGGCGGGCTGGGAACATGCCCGATAGGGGGACACCCTGGTTGGGCTCTCGCGGTACTGGCTGGTGGGCGTAAGTCGTTGAAATGGTTGGATATTGACAGAAGCCGCGCTGAGCTCATCATATCTAAGTGTTGTAACGCAAGCGACCCGAGCAGAGGGGGCCGCGAGACGGCAGAGGGAGTCGCTTGCGTTACAACGATATGAAGGGAGCCGTTCGAGGAGGGCTGGGGGTCTATGGGTTTTGAATCGGATTGGTTAGAGGCGGTGAGGAGAGGCTGGTAGCGGTTCGAGGGCGATCGAGGGGTTGGAGAGCTGTCTGGGGAGCGGTGAGGAGACAAGGAACGGAGCGTTTTTGCTTCTGCCCGAGCAGCCGGAGTGAGCCGAACAGGTCGCGAGAGCTCGACCAGGCGCACGAGGACGGTTCGCGCCGAAGCGGCCAGAGTCGTCGAGCTTGGGTGCGGCGTAGCATCAGGCGGCGAGAGAGGGCGGCGAGTGGATGCGCAGCTCCGCGGCACTGAAGAGCTTGGCGAGCCGCATAGGCTCGCCGCAACGAGGACAGACCCAGCCACTGCGAGAGGGTTCGGCATCCGAGTAGGAGATGGTGCGCGAGGGGTTGACGCGGGCGATGAGCCGGCGGCACAGCGGTAATAGGTCGCCGCGTTTCGAGTTTGTCAAGAAGCCGAAGTAGCGAATGCGGTGGAAGCCGCTGGGCAGCACATGCAACAGGAAGCGGCGCAAGAACTCGTAAAGCGTGAGCGTCAGCAGCCGTTGTTGGTTGCCATGTGCCGAATCACGCCAACGGAAGGTGACCTGGCCTTGCTCGAACGAGACCAAACGCTGGTTCGAGATCGCCACACGGTGGGTGTAGCGGCTCAGATACTCAAGCGCCCGCCCCGCTCCACCGAAGGGCGGCCGGACTTCGACCACCCACTTGTCGCGGTACAAGGTCCGCACAAAGGCCTTGAAGTTGCGCGGTTGATTCAGCGGCGCGAAGCGCCCGTGGAAGCGTAGCTCGCCTGCGGCGAAGGCTTTCTTGAGACCGTCGATGAACTTACCGCGAAAGACCTCGGCGAGGACGTCCTTGGGCAGGAAGAAGTTCTTCGAGGGTGCGTCGATCCAACGGCTGTGGTCAAGTGCGAGGCCACCGGCGGGAACGACCGTATGGACGTGGGCGTGTTCTTGGAGGCGCTGATTCCAGGTGTGCAGGATTGAGAGGAAGCCGATCTTGGCGCCAAGATGGCGGGGATCACGAGCGACTTCGAGCAGCGTCTGTGCGCTCGCTGTGAGCAGCAGCGAGTAGATCGCATCCTTGTTCTGTAAGGCCAGCTGCGAGAGCACGCGCGGCAGCGTGAAGACGACGTGCAGATAGCGCACCGGCAGCAGTTCTTTGCGGCGAGCCTCCAGCCAATGCTTCCGTGTGCCGGCCTGGCACTTGGGACAATGCCGATTGCGACAGGAGTTGTAAGAGATGGCGGTCTGATAGCCGCAATCGCTGCACTCGTCGAGATGAGCACCGAGCTCGGCGGTGCGGCAACGGGTGATCGCCAACAGCACTTTCAGATGCTGCCGGTTCAGCCAGCCGCGACTTGTCTCGACGAAACGCTCTCCGGCGGCGCGAACCAGATCGGCCACCTCCAGCGGCGGCCGTGGCATCTAGCTCGTCCCGGGATCGTCGGGTGACAGGTCTTCTCGAGAGAAGGAGGCCAACCCCAACGAGTCCAGGGGGCTGGCGACCCCGCTGAAGTGGCGCGCCGACAAGTGCAGATAGACCGCCGTCTGCTCCAGATCGCGATGCCCCAGCAGCATCTGGATGGTACGCAAATCGGCGCCGGCTTCGAGCAGATGCGTGGCGAAGCAATGACGCAGGATGTGAGGGTGGGCGGGTTTCGTGATGCCGGCCCTGTGGGCGGCGTGGCTGCAAGCGAGCCAGGGCACGTTGCTCGTGATCGGATCATCGCCGTTGTGCCCCTTCCCTCCGGGGAACAGCCACTGCTTGGGCCTGCGCCGCAGTCGGCGCATGTGCTCGCGCAAGTGGACCAGCAAATGCTCGGAGAGCATCACGTCGCGGTCTTTACGGCCCTTGCCGCCGCGAATGTGGACCGCCATGCGTTCCGAATCGATGTCGTTGAGCCGGAGCTGCGTCAGCTCGGCTCGGCGCACCCCGGTGGCGTACAGCGTCATCAAGATCGTGCGGTGGAAGACGCTGTCGGCGGCGTCAATCAACCGCGCCACTTCCTGTTGGGACAGAATGCTCGGCAGTCGGCGCGGCTTCTTCGGGTAGGGCGTCAGGCTGAGGTCCCAACTCCTCCGCAGCGTCTTGAAGTAGAAGAACCGCAGCCCCGTCAGGCGTTGTGCCACGCTGTTGGCGGCCAGCTTGCGGTCGCGAAACAGGTGGGCTTGGTACTGGCGGATGTGCTCGGGCCCCAACCGGTCGGGCGACCGTCGGTGGTAGAGCGCGAAGTCTTCGACCGCGTCGATGTAGCAGCGAATCGTACTGACCGCGTAGTTGCGACGCTCGAGCTCTTCGAGCATCTGTCGGCGTAAACGTGTCATGGGACACCTCCTTGAGTGGTGTCCCAACTTACTCCCGACCCTACCTCCTCATCTCACATACGCCCACGCGAAGCGTCTGCCGTAAGGCTTCGTTCATATCGGGCTCCCACCAGTAATCCTCACCGCGATTCGGAACATCGCTCAGTCTGGAGGGCTACCCTGTAATCTCAGGGACGGCGCCCGGATCTTCTTCGATGGGTTGGGGCCTGCATGGGTGGACGGAGAAGAGGACGGAGGCGTGTACTGGCGTCTGCTAGCCGGGATTGTCCGCGATCTACAGAACCAATCCATACCGCCCCTAAAGATCTTTGGCCTAGGCCTTTAACACGAAGGGAGGTCGATCGCGACCGCCATGAACCTCTGGCCGGAACTGCTTGCTCTGGCGCTGCTGCTGAGCTCGGTGGAACTGGTCGGGCGGAAAGGCTGGCTGCCCTAGCCGGCCCGCTGGGTACGACGTCGCAACAGCCACTGCCGGAGCAGTAAGACGTCCCTGTCGAGAACATTCAAGGCAGGACGCTGTAGTATCATAGGCGCGGAAACGGGGACGGACAAACTTGGCGACGATCCAACTCACCGTTAACGGCGCGGAGCGGTCCGTTGAGACCGATCCGCAACGCCCTCTACTCGAGGTCCTGCGCGAAGACCTTCAACTCACCGGCACAAAGTATGGTTGCGGTGAAGGTCAATGCCGCGCCTGTACCGTCTTACTCGACGGACGCCCCGTAACCTCTTGTCTCACGCCGCTAGCTACCGCGCGGGAAAAGCAGATCCTTACCATCGAGGGACTCGCTTCGAACGACAATCTGCATCCCGTCCAGCAGGCCTTCCTCGATGCCCACGCAATGCAATGCGGCTACTGCGTTCCCGGAATGATCCTTACGACGGCGGCGCTGCTCGAACGCAACCCGCATCCCAGCGGTCAAGAAATCGAAGAGGCCCTCAACGGTAACCTCTGCCGCTGTTGCGGATACCCGAACATCGTAGCGGCTGTCCGTCTGGCCGCTGAGAGAGGCCGGCCTGCCAAAGGGACGGAGACAGAATCCAATGCCGACGCTATTTGAGCGCGAGGATCTCTTCGAACCCGAGCGTTACGAACTCGCCGAGGGGCTTCCGTACCAGTTCGAGCTCGACCGCCGCGAGTTTCTCGGGGCCGCCGGCGCGGGGCTTCTGATAACCGTATCCGGATCGATCGGCTGCGGAGAACCCGGCGCGGCGGCCGCGGAGGCCAATCCTCCGAGTCGCCTGCACATCGCGAAAGACGGCCTGATCACCGTCATGACCGGCAAGGTGGAGGTCGGTCAAGGCTCCCGTACACAACTAACTCAGGCGGCCGCTGAAGAAATGCGCGTTCCGGTTGGCTCGATCCAGCTCATCATGGCCGACACCAGCCGCGTACCCGACGACGGTTCCACAGCCGGCAGTCGCACGACGCCACGCACCGTTCCGGCAGTCCGCAAAGCCGCCGCGGCGGCCCGCGAGATTCTCATCCGCGCCGCCGCCGAACGCTGGGGCGTCTCCGCCGGAGACCTGGAGGTGAGGGCCGGGACCGTCTCTCATCCCGAAGGCGAACAGAAGCTCACCTACGGCGATCTGGCTGATTCCGAGCAACTCACCGCGACACTCGCTGAACCCGCGCCGGAGGACGTTTCTATCACCCGAGTCGAGCGCTGGCAGGTGCTGGGTCAGTCAGTCCCACGCGTTGACAACACAGCTATCGTGACCGGCGCGCACCGTTTTCCTTCGGATATCGTGCGCCCCGGGATGCTTTACGGGAGAGTACTTCGGGCACCCTCCTATGGCGCAACACTCTCCAAGATCGATCTCACCGCCGCCGAGAAAATGGAGAACATCGCAGTCGTTCGGGACGGTGATTTCATCGGCTGCGCGGCGCCCACCTCCCGTCAGGCTCAACAAGCGCTCGACGCCCTGGCGCGTACGGCCCAATGGACGACTTCAGACCATCCTTCCAGCGATGAGCTGTTCTCCCACCTCAAGCAACACGCCGTGACAAAAGGCGAAGGGCGCTGCGGACCTCGCAGCCGAACCAAGGGATCCGTGCAAGATGGTTCCTCCGTGGTTAAGCGGACCCTCACCGCGACGTATCAAGTTCCCTACATCCAACACGCTCCGATGGAGCCCCGCGCCGCCGTCGCGGAGTGGAAAGACGGAACGCTCACCGTCTGGACCGGCACGCAACGGCCCAACGGCGTTCAACAGCAACTCGTCGAAGCCTTTCGGCTCAACGCCGACAAGGTACGCGTCATTGTTCCTGACACGGGTGGAGGATTCGGCGGCAAGCATACCGGTGAAGTAGCCATTGAGGCCGCAAGGCTGGCGAAGGAGGCCGAGCGTCCGGTGTCGCTGCGCTGGACCCGCGAAGAAGAGTTCGCCTGGGCCTATTTCCGGCCTGCCGGTTTGCTTGAAGTTCGCGCCGGCCTTGATGACCATGGGTCGATCGTGGCTTGGGAGTTCACGAATTACAATGCCGGAACGGCCGCGATCGAATCACCCTACAATCTGCCGAACACGGCAACTCAGTACTTCCCATCCGAATCGCCCCTCCGCGAAGGCTCTTATCGAGGCATCGCCGCGACAGCCAACAACCACGTTCGCGAAGCCTTCATGGACGAGCTTGCCGCCGCGGCGAACGTCGACCCGCTGGAGTTTCGCCTGCGCCATCTCGATGACTCGCGCCTGGAAGCCGTGCTGCGCGCCGCCGCCAAGCGTTTCGGCTGGCAAGAAAACCTCACACGAAAGCCGGGCATCGGCGTGGGGATCGCCGGCGGCCTCGAAAAAGGATCTTATGTCGCTGCTTGTGTCGAGGTCGCGGTGGACCGCGACGCGAAAAGCATTCGAGTGCTACGCATTGTCGAAGCCTTCGAATGTGGCGCGATCCACAATCCGCGGAATCTCAAGGCCCAAGTCGAAGGGTCCATCATCCAAGGGCTTGGAGGCGCCTTGACCGAAGAGATCCGTTTCGAAAGCGGACGCCTGCTCAACGGCAGTTTTGCCCGCTACCCTGTGCCCCGTTTCAAAGACATCCCACCGATCGAAACAGTCCTGATCGATCGCCCGGATCTGCCTTCGGTAGGTGGCGGTGAGACACCCATCATCGCCATAGCTCCGGCCATCGCCAACGCCGTCCACAGCGCCACCGGAGTGCGCGTCCGCTCCCTGCCCATTACCGCCGACGCCCTCCAGCGCGCGTAGCCGCGGATCCGGCGGGCTCCTCCTCCGAAACCGAGATTCAAGACGGCCTGTCGTTGCGCCGACCCTTGCAGCGCCAACTGCGATTGGGGCGGCGGAGTGGGGTCAGTATAATCGGGGAGTCGCCCGAAGAGCGTTTCTCCTAGTGGGTAAACAGGTTCTCAAATGGTTGGTGCGTCGCCGATGCGGCGTTGTCCAGACGATCATCCGGCTCCCATGCCTCGCCCTTGTCGTCCTCAGCATGCAAACTCAGCCCGGTTCCGCCGCTCAGCCCTTAAAGCTCGAAGACATCTTCTCCGAACACGGCCTCACCGGCCCGGCGCCGTCGCAATTCCAGTGGAGCCCCGACGGAACTCGCCTCAGCTACATCCTTCCCCGAAGAAGACCGCGAGCGTAGGAATCTCTGGGTCATCACTCCCGAGAGCGGCGAGAAAGAGATCCTCGTCAGCTACGAACAGCTCCGGAAGCTCGCTCCCCCGCAGGAGAAATCCACCGACGACGAGCGCGAGAAAGAGCGGCTCCTCCGCTATTCGGTCGCCTCCTACATCTGGTCGCCCGATTCGCAATCCATCCTGTTTACCAGCGGCGGACGGCTCTACCTTTACCGTCTCGACGAAGAGCAAGCCTGGCCCGTAGCTCCCTCAAAGGCAG
Organism: Bryobacterales bacterium; assembly: GCA_965206655.1. Classification (GTDB taxonomy): domain Bacteria; phylum Acidobacteriota; class Terriglobia; order Bryobacterales; family UBA6623; genus JAPPLB01. The sequence goes on from CBDBKC010000037.1 coordinate 937,218, forward strand.
GCGTTCGCGACCCGAAATTCTCTCCCAACGGCCGCTGGATCTCATTCATCTACGAACATGATATCTGGCTCGCTCCCACCACCGGCGGCGACGAGCGCCACCTCACCACGGGCGCTTCCGACAGGCTTCTTCACGGCGACCTCGACTGGATCTACCCGGAGGAGTTCGGCGTTCGCACCGGATATCACTGGTCCCCGGACTCGAACCGCATCGCCTTCCTGCAACTCAATCAAGGCGTCGTCCCTGAGTTCCCGATCACCTATCTTGCTCCCACCCGGCAACGTCTCGACATCCAACGCTACCCCAAGGCCGGCGACGCCAACCCGATCGTCCGCGTCGGCATCATTGAGGCCAAGCCCGGCCGCAAACGCCCCAAGATCGTCTGGGTCGAAGGCCGCGCCGAATACACTCCCCGCGTCAACTGGGCCGACGAGACAACGCTCGCGATCCAGCGCCTCAACCGCGATCAGAACCAACTCGAGCTGTTCTTCACCGATGCCACGCTCGGGCGTCCCCTGCCGATCATCAAAGAGAAAGACCCCTATTGGATCAACGTCACCAACGACCTGACGTTCCTCCCCAAGTCGCGCCGCTTTCTGTGGACCAGCGAGCGGAGCGGTTTCCGTCACATCGAGATGTACGGCTTCGACGGCAAGCGCCAAGCCGCACTCACCGAGGGCGAATGGGAGGTCAGCGCCATCCAGCGGGTCGATGAAGAGGGCGGTTGGGTCTACTACACGTCCAACGAAGACCAGCCGCTCGGCAAGGACCTCTATCGCGTTCAACTCGACGGCGGCGACAAACAACGGCTCACCCGTACGGCCGGGACGCACGCCGTCAAGATCAACCCGAATGCGACGGCCTATCTCGATCCTACTCCAGCCTCAAGACCCCTTCGCGGACGGAGCTCCGCACGATCGAGAGCGAAAAGCCGATCCTGATTCACAAAACCGATTCGCTCGATCAGTTCGACCTCGCCGAGCCCGAGCTACTCGAATGGCGCACCCCCGACAAGGCTCTCGTGCGCGGGTTGATGCTCAAGCCGCGGGCCCCCGAGCCCGGCCGCAAGCACCCGGTCCTCATCTACGTTTACGGCGGACCGCATACGCCCACCATTCGTGACGCCTGGGGCAGCCGAGGCCGGCCCTTGTTTCATCAGTACCTGACCCAAAAGGGCTACGTTGTCTTCTATCTGGACGACCGCACCTCATCACTGCTCGGGCATCGTTACGAAGCGGCGGCGCACAAGCAATACGGCCCGGTGGCACTTACCGACTACGAATTCGCTGTGAAGCAGATCCAAAAAATGGACTTCGTCGACCCCAACCGCATCGCCATTTGGGGCTGGAGCGGAGGCGGCTTCAGCACCTGCTACGCGCTCACCCATTCAAACCTCTTCAAGCTGGGCATCGCCGTAGCACCGGTCACCGACTGGCGACTCTACGATTCCATCTACACCGAGCGCTACATGGGCCTCCCCGCCAAGAACAAGGAAGCCTACGACAACACATCCGCCGTCAAATCAGCGGACCAACTCCACGGCCGCTTGTTGCTGGTTCACCCCACGGCCGACGACAACGTCCACTTCCAAAACACCATTCAGATGATCGATGCGCTTATTCAGGCCGGCAAGCCCTACGACCTACTCATTTATCCGGGCAAAACCCACTCCCTCCACGGCGAAGAAGAGCGCCTCCATCTGTTTCGCTCGATCGAAGAGTATCTCGACGACCACCTGTAGTGAGACTCAAGGAGTTTGCCTGGCCAATGGGGCAGCGTCGCCTCAGCCGGTTGCCATCGGAGTCAGGCTCGGCCGTAGGCGTCGGCCGCGATCAGCTCCTCACTCTCCTTAGCCAGATCTCGGACCCTACCGACACAATCCTGGGCAGTCTCGGGCAAGGAGGCTGTGATGGAAGGTTACATTTTCGGTGAGGGCAAGACCGTTCCAGCGGCGTTCTCTGAGTCACTGGGTTCCAGCGTGACGGCCGCCAGACAAACTGTGACAGCCTCTACGACGGCGACCAGCCTTCACCTTGGAGTGTGGGCGAACCGCAGCCCCCGGCTAGCGGTAGTTCTCGACCAGCATCAAGTCCGCTTCGCTGCGGTCGACGCGTACGTACAAAACATACATGCCGTCGGGCGACACTGAGAAGCCCGGCCCGGGATACTCCATGGCTTCCGGCTCCATGGTTGTGAGGGTCTCGACCTCGCCTGTGTCGGTGTGATACACCTTCAGGTTCCGGTCGCGGTCGATGAAGAAGATGCCCTTCTCGGTGACCACCCAGCGGCCGCAGCCAGCCGGCATCACTTCGCGCGGCAACGGCGTCTCGGTTCCGCCGCTGACGGGTACCTGCCACAGTCCGCCGCCAAACCGTCGCTTCGCGAAGTACAGCACCTTCCCGTCCATCGATTCCTGAGCCGACCCCCCGCCCGCGGCCAGCCGGTGAGCGTCGTGAACGACCTCGCCCCCGCGCGCCGGAATCTTGCAAAGCCCATCCTCGCGAAGCGTCACGTAGATCCACTCGCCATCATGGGACCAGAACGGCAGCGAACCACCCGCGTCGCCCTTCGTAAGCCGCCGGGTCGCCGAGCCACTAACGGGGACGACATCCACGTCGAACCGGCTGCCGCTGATGACCTGCATGGCGATCTCGGTTCCGTCCGGCGACCAGCTCGGAGACGCGACGATCGGGTCCCCATAAGAGGTCAGCTTGACTGCGTTCGAACCGTCCGCATCCACGATCCAAAGCTCGTTACTGCCGCTGCGGTCTGAAACGAAAGCGATACGCTGTCCATCGGGCGAGAATTGCGGGCTGTGGTCCTGGCGGGTTGACGAGACGATTGCCCTGGGTTCCATCATCTCCGGGCCGTGCCCAACGTCGAGCTTCCAGATGTTGAGGTCTCGCTCTGAGCGCGTGTAGGCGAGACGCCGACCCTGTTTCGTAACGGCCGGAAGAGTGGCGTTTTCGCCAGGACCCAACACGGGCAGCATGCCGCCACCCAGTGGTCCGACTCGGGCTTTCCACAACCGTGTCACGCCATCACGATCAGACGAAAAGACAATCGAGCCGTCTTCGGCCCAGGCCAGACCCTGAATCTGGCTCTCATCATCCGTTACCCGCCGGGGCGTCGCGCCGCCGTCCGCGGGCATGACGTAAATGTCTCCCGCCAGCGGACCGGAACCCTGCACGAAGGCGATTTCCGTGCCGTCGGGAGAGAACGTCGGGCTATGGACACGAGGGCGCCGATCCCCCGACTCTTCAGTTACGTCAAGCTGGCGTGGCTGCCCCGATTGCAGGTCGTAGAGAAAAATCCCGCCGGGATTCCCGCGAAACCGCGGCTCCCCCTGGCCGTCCGGCGGCGAACGAGCAGGCCGTGGCTCCGTTCGGCCTTCTTCGCCAGGTTGCCGTGGTCGACCTGGCCCGTTTGGTCCGCCGCCCGGTCCCCCCGGACCGCGACCGCCCTGCTGAGCAATCGCAAGTGTTTGGCCGTCAGGAGACCAGCCCAAAAGCCGGTCCGTCGTGACTCTTCCCCGGACCGCGATGTCAGCAAGCTTGCGCTCCGCACCGCCGATCGGTGGGACTAGGAACACAGCGCTTTCCTGACGCTGATGGCGAACAAACGCGACGGAGCGGCCGTCCGGAGACCACGCCGGGCTACTTTCCGGCGCGGGGTCGCTCGTGAGCCGCAAAGGCTGTCCGCCTTCATCGACGATGCGGACATAGATGTCAGGGTTGTCCTGGTTCGGGCCATCCCAAACGAAAGCGAGCTGGCTGCCGTCTGGTGAAAAGGTCGCGAAGCTTTCCGTGCCGGCGTCGCTCGTGATGGGAGTGACGACGGGCGGTAGCGAAAGGTCTCGTGGGGAATAAGGCCCCCACAAACGGGACACCGCTACTCCCAGCAAGACAAGAAGCACGGCGCCGGCGGCCATGATCCCATACCGTCGCCAACGAGCCACCGGCTGCCCGGGCGCTATCGAATCCGTTGACGCCGGATGCCCTCCTAAGTCCGCTGCCGCGGGGGGCGCTACCGCCGTCACGTAGCCCGACTGCCCCACTTGGGTCGCTCCGGAATCACGTTGTTTCTTTAGCGCCCGTAGGTCAACCAGCAGATCGACCGCGCTTTGATAGCGATCTTCCGGATCCTTTTGAAGCGTTTTGAGAACGATCCGCTCCAGCTCGAGATCCACGCCGCTTCTCAGCGCCGTGATCGGCGATGGCTTTTCGTGGAGGATGGAATACACGACCGCCTGCTGGTACTCACCGCGAAAGGGCATCTGGCCAGTGAGCATCTCGTGCAGGACCACGCCTAACGACCACAGATCACTTCGCTGGCCGACCTTCTCGCCGCGTGACTGCTCGGGCGACATGTAGGCGGCTGTGCCAAGCGTGCTGCCATCCTGCGTGAGTTTGGCTGCGCCCGCCGCAAGCTGCGCCAGCCCGAAATCCATGATCTTGAGCTGCGGCTCGCTGCCCGTCGTGGCCCGCACAACCATCAAATTCGCGCTCTTGATGTCGCGGTGAACAACGCCTTTTTCGTGAGCCGCAGCAAGACCCTTCGCCGCCTGGACGCCTAAGTCGAGCACGTCGTCGATGGCGACAGGAGACTTCTCGGCGAGTTGCTGCACGGTTTCGCCTTCGAGAAACGCCATCGCGATGAAGGGGCGTCCCTCGGCTTCGTCGATTTCGTAGACCGTACAGATATTAGGATGGTCAAGAGCCGCGGCGGCCCGCGCCTCCCGCTCGAAGCGGGCCCTTGACTCGTCGCCCGCGTCAGTAGCGATATTCAGGAACTTCAGCGCTACGGGCCGTTCAAGACGCGTATCCTCCGCCTTGTAGACGACACCCATGCCGCCCTCTCCCAACCGCTCGAGGATCTTGTAGTGCGAAATGGTTCGACCGACCATGTATCTAGTTTGGGCGCGGCCCGGCGGGACTCGGTTACGATCGCTTGTCAAGCGCCTGTAAATAAAGCTGCTGTGGGGAATCGCTACGGCTTGCTATTTTCTGCCGTAGAAGAGATCACGCCCCGCGCTCAGAGCTTTCATCTTGCGGTCCGCGACGCTGCGTTGCAACATCCAAAAGCCACAATCGGGATGAATATATTGAATCCGTTCTTCGCCGAGTATGCTACAAGCATTCTCGATCCGGGAGGCGATCAGATCCGCCGATTCGACCTCGTTATCCTTGATGTCGACCACCGCTAGGCCGATGCCGATCTTTGGGTCGAGGTCCTTCAGCTCCGGCAACTCCTCATAACCGCGGCGGGCAAACTCGAGGACGTAGTGGTTCACGTGAAGCCCGTTGAGCAGCGGCAAGAGGCTCTTCCAAAAACCCTTCTGGATCGACTGTCCGCCGTAGTTGCCGAAACAGATATGGACCGCGCGCGTGGTTTGAATACCGTCGAGTACGTGATTGAGCGCCGTGATCGCCCATTCGGTGTCTTCGGGGTGCCCCGAGATGTTCGCCTCGTCGACCTGCACTACGTCCGCCGGGATGCGCTCCAACTGTTTCCGTAGCACCTCGGCGATTGCCATGCAGACCTTGTCGTAGGAACCGTAGTGACGGTCGGTCACGGTCTTGGCCAACATGTGCGGCCCGGTACAGGTGAACTTCAGCGGTTTCGGCGTCAGCTCGCGTGTGAACTCGTAATCGGCGGGCAAGTTCAGCACACCTTCCCCGATCGCGGACTCCACGATCCCTGCCGGCGCCGACCGGAAGCTCATCCCCTGATCGGCTCGAAACGCCTCGATATCGCTCACGGAATAGCGCGTCTTGACGCCCGACATGCGGCTTACGAAGTAGTCGATCATGCCGTTCGTTTCGGGATGGCTCGGATCGAAGCGGTTCAGCTCTCCATCGGCGACCAAGTCGATCCCGGCGCGCTCCTGCGTTTTCAGAACAACCGAAATGGCGTCTTCAAGGGTTGTGCGTGACGAGTCTCCGTACAGCCAGCGCGGAATCGGGTAACTGCCTACGACCGTGGTCTGAATGCGCATACCCTCCCGATTATATGTGAGCCGCCGCTGTCGGCTGTTTGCGATCATGGACGCTGTGAGCGCGCCCCGCATCGGGATTTCGAGCTGCCTGCTGGGCGAACCCGTGCGCTACGACGGGGGCCATAAGCGCGACCGCTTTCTTGTCGACACTCTTGGACGGTACGTCGAGTGGGTCCCGGTCTGTCCCGAGCTGGAGGTCGGCATGGGGGTCCCCCGCGAGTCCGTCCGCTTGGAAACGGTTGGCGGCAAGGTCCGGCTCGTCACAATCGAATCCCGGAACGACTACACGCGCTTGATGGCGAAGTGGGCGCGGGCACGCCTGCGGGAGCTGGCGAAGGAGAACCTGTGTGGGTACATCTTGAAATCGTGCTCACCGAGCTGCGGGATGGAACGTGTTCCCGTCTACGACAAAAACGGCGTCTCCAGCAAAGACGGCGTCGGTGCGTTCGCCCGGCCGCTGCTCGAACGCTTCCCGAACCTTCCTGTCGAAGAGGAAGGGCGACTCCACGATGCCAAACTGCGTGAGAACTTCATCGAGGGGATCTTCGCCTACCAACGTCTGCAGAACATGTTTGCCGCGCGCTGGAAGGCTCACGACGTTGTCGAGTTCAACACGCGGCACAAGCTTCTGCTGATGGCGCACTCCCCCGAAGACTATCGAGAGCTCGGCCGGCAAGTCGCAGGCATTCAGCAAACGGCCCGGAGCGCATTCCGCCGGAACTACGAGCGAACATTCATGGCCGCGTTGAGGAAAAAGGCCACCAAGGGCCGCCATACGAATGTGCTGCGGCATGCGGCGGGCTATGTAAACGGCCAACTCGATGTTGCTTCGCGCCAGGAGTTGGCCGCTCTGATTGAGGATTTCCGTAAGGGCCTTGTGCCGCTGGTTGTGCCGATCACTCTGATCCGGCATTACGTCCGACGCTTTGAAGTCGCTGATCTCGAGAACCAGCATTATCTGGAGCCTCATCCCAACGAGCTGATGCTCCGCAACCACGTCTGATCGGTGGTCATGTAAGATGAGCGCTCAAATTGTAGGCGAGCAGCGCCTATCGAATCCATGCGTATCCGAACCATGACAGCGGACGATCGCCACGAGGTCGCCGAGTTGATCTATGCCTCGATCAACGTCTGGTATCAGAGCCACGGCCTTCCTCAGGTATTTCATGGCGGCCCGCGAGTCACCGAGGTGTTCTGGGACGTCTACAGCGTGCTTGACCCCGGCCACGCCGTTGTCGCCGAGAACACCGAGACGGGCCGGCTGATGGGCTCCTGCTTCTACCACCCGCGCGAACATCACGTCTCACTCGGCATCATGAACGTGCATCCGAACTACTTCGGATGCGGAGCGGGACGCGAACTACTGAAGACCATCACCGACTACACGGATCAGAACGGTTACAAGGCGCTAAGGCTCGTTCAGAGCGCCCTCAACCTCGATTCGTTTTCGCTTTACAACAAGGCGGGCTTCGGGCCCCGCTGCGGTTACCAGGACATGCTGATCGCCGTTCCCGAAGACGGCCTTAAGTTTCGGCACGCCGGGCAGGATCACGTTCGCGACGCCACCGTTGCCGATGTCGCCGGCATATCGGCGCTCGAGATGGAGGTCAGCGGTATCACGCGCGAACAGGATTATCGCTACTTCATCGAGAATAGCCTCGGCTTCTGGCACATCAGCGTTTACGAGGGCGAAGACGGCCGGATCGAGGGATTTCTCGCTTCATCCGCCCACCCCGCCATGAACATGATTGGCCCTGGTGTCACACGCACCGAGGAGCAAGCCGCCGCGCTGATCCTTCCCGAACTCGATCAACACCGCGGACGCACTCCGGCCTTCGTCGTGCCTATGGAAAAGGAAAAACTGGTGAGGCAGCTCTACGACTGGGGCGCACGCAACTGCGAGCTGCATTTCTGTCAGGTGCGGGGTGAGTTCCAGCCCCACCGGGGGGTCAATCTCCCGACATTCCTGCCTGAGTCGGGATAGGCTAAGCGCAGGCCCCAGGGCAACCGTGGGCACGGCATGCCGTGCCCCTACTTTCCCCTTTGTGGGGCTAGCGGACGACAACTTTGTCCGTCGCGACGTTGTGGAAGCGATCGTGGACCCGAACCGCCACGGTGTGCTCGCCCCCTTCGACTTCCGCGGTCTCGAAGTCGAATGACAGTTCCTTGGCGTCGAACAACCGCGTACTCGGTAGCACCGCTGTCCACTCACCCCCGTCGAGCGAGTACTCGGCCTTCTCAATCATCGACGCTGCGTCGGCCCCATTGAAACGCACCCGTAGCTTCGCGCCCGACAACTCCGCCCGTAGCTCGCGGATCGCGGGCGCGGTGTTGTCGATCGCGAACAGCTCGCTGACTTCAGAAAAACTCTTGGCCTCGGACGGCGGATTCGATGCCGAATCGGAAGCCGTCACCCGTACGCGATGGAGTCCATCCGCGTAGGACGTGGCGTCCCAATCGTAGAACGAGTCGCTCACCTTCTCTTCGAGCAGCTTCCAGTTCTCTTCTGCTTCGCCGCGAATTTCGAGACGGAAAACAAGGTTGTCGTCATTCTCATCCTTCGCGACCCAGCGTATCCCCACTCTTCCTTGGGCCGGCAGCATCGGCTGAGGACTCGCTGATCTGCTGCTCCGGTTGCGCTGCGGCAGCGCTCCCCCCAAAGGCGGCAGCACCAGATTGCGGGCTGCGCCCGACTTGGGCTTTGAAGCCGGGAAGCGGTAGTTCGGAGGCGTCGCTTCCATGTGCGTGATCACAGGCCGCACATTCTTCGGCTGGTAGTAAACGCGCACCGCATCCAGCAGGCGCGATTCGTCGTTCGTGTTGGAAATCGTCACCCGCCACTGAAGGAAATGCGCCGCGGGCGACCCGGAGCGCGCGTCCGCGGATTCATTGACCGCTTCCCAACCACTCCAGTTGTTCGACGGACTCTCCAGATTGCCCGACCGCGTCGACAAAGCGATCGATCCATTCGAGGCTGACCGAGGTTCCCACTCGATTCGCCCCCAGCGCGTAAATCTCTCGGCATCCAGAACGTCGGATTCAAACGTTCCCTTCTCGGCTAGCTCGGGCCCAAGCTGATAGATCTTTCCCACATTGCTTGTAGCCAGCAGGACTCCGCCGGAGCCGAGTGGCGACAGTGCTGTGATCTGATCCGACATCGTCGTCAACACCAGCGTCTCGAGAGTTTCCGATTCCACACGGAACAATCGCCCTTGATCGCCCGTGCCGACCAGCACCCGACCTTCCCGGTCAAGACCAAGCGCGTAAACGATGTCGGTATCCGAGGTCCAGGTCGTGCGCGTCTCACCGTCCGGCAGGATGCGGTAAACGTCGCTGCCCCCCACCAAGCGAGCCGCCGAGGTCGAAGCAACCGGTGTCGGCCGCACCGGCGCTCGTTGCGGTCCGGCCGCCGCCGACGGGTTGGGTTGCCCTCCCGATGTCGGAGTAGGAGCCGTCGTCGGGCGGGTCGCCGTGCTCAGACGCCTGACCGGTCGCGCCACCGTCCGATTCCCCACCGCCGCGGCGTAGATGCTCCCATCCGTGCCTAAGACGAGAGATGTAATTTCCTTCTTCTCTGACTGGTAGAGCACGAAACCCGCTGGGCCGCCCTCGCCCGGCGAGACTCGAAGAACGAGCGCACTGGGGTCCGTGCCCGCGATGAGCCGCCCTTGTTCGTCCAACAGAAGGGAGCGGACGTGCGTTTCACCGGTTTCAAAGTAGACATCGCCTTCGCCGGAGGGTGGGACCCGGAAGATCTTGCCTTCGTCGCCGGTCGCGACGTAGAGGTTGCCCTGGTTGTCGAACACGAGGTCCCAGATATACTCCGCCCCCGGGTCAAAGAAGACTTCATAGCCCCCTGAGGGATCGATCTTGTAGACCTTCCCGTTGGGCGAAGTCGCGGCGTAGAGGTTATCGTCGGCATCAACCGCGAGAGCGTGAACTTCAACATCGTCCCGCTCGAAGAATGTGCTCTTGCGGCCGTCCACTCCAATCCGAAAAACACTTGCCCCCGGACCGCCGCCCGCGAATACGTTTCCCTTCGAGTCCTGGGCCAAAGTCCATAGATAGCTGGCCGGCGGCTCGAACCGTTCTACCATTCGTGGAGCCGCCATCAGTTTGCCGTCGCCCCGAATGGAAACGCTCTCGGCTTTGCCTTTTCTGAAATCCTCGAAACTGCTCCGATTCCAGCGGCGGGTCGTTTCCGAACCTGCCGGAGCAGACGCTAGAATCGCGATGATCACAAGGGCGGTCCAGGCCGCGCCACGTCGGTTGGGCATTCGTCTCCTTGTCGAAAGAGGGTAGAAGTTCCCGGCTCGGGGTGAGATGGGCAACGTCTCTTATTTGACCCGTAGGGTAATAGAGTGATTGCCGCTTACAATCGAGTTCAAGTCCATTGACGTCTGAGCGAGCACCGATTGCGGTTCGAGCGTTAAGCGGCCGGGACTCGACTTTCGCATCACGTTCAGCATGGAAAGCGGCATGTTCGGTAGGCTCTTGTCGCCCAGGTGGGCCGTCAGTGCGGGCTGCATCAAGGTGATGTAGAGCCGGTTGTTCGCGGGCTCGCGGTTGAGAGCCGACACGGTTTCGTTCAGACTCAACAGGCGGTTGCGCGCGAGACCGGCCTGACGCGTACGATCGAGGGTGCCGGCGTCGGTTACGAGTAGCCGTAGCGTGCCCTTTTGCGCGTTGGGCGGTACCGTTAGCTCGAACGTCTCGGTGATCCGCGACCCTCGGTACGGGCGCAGGATGACCTTTCCGGTCAAGATATCGCCCGGTGCTACGTCTCGTGTATCGACCGCGGCTTGCTCGATCACGGCTACGCGCCGCGCCGGCAGCAGCTCGATCGAGACATCCACGCTGTCGAACGCCGGGAACTCCCCGCTGTTCGTAAATAGCTTTTGAAACTTATCTCCAACCCAACCCGCCAACGCCAAAGGGGCTGGGACAGGCGAGTCGTTTGCCGTCTGCATTGTTTCCAGCGCAATCGTCTGATCGCCGCCCAAATCGATGTTGCCCTTCAGCCGGAACGTCGATTCCGGCGCAAAATCGTTCATCCCGAACATCGAGTTGAAGATCATGATCATCATCAGAGGCGGTGTCCACTTCTGATTTTGAAAGACGTCGAACCGAAGATTCTTTTCCTTGATCAAGCGGTCGCCGGCGCCAAAGCTCTTGACATTCACACGAAGCGGAATCGTCTTGGCCGTCTCTCCGAGGACGCCCATGATTCCGGAATGCCGGTCCTGACGCAAAGCGCCCACGGTCTCGGCTGAGTTCGCGAACTTGACCGGCTGGAATTGAGAAGCCAGCACGGTCAGCACGTCGGCTGTCGCCATCGGCATCTCGATCGGTCCCATGTTGAACATCGGGTGCCCAAATGCCAGGATCCGTTTCCCGTCGTTGTAAGTGACGGTACCGAGCCCTGAAGCGGACGAGTCGCCCGAAACCAATACGGCCGCGATCGGCTCGCCCGGGTTCAATGCGCCCAGGCCACTGCCGCTCTTCGAGCCCGCCGATGCCCCTACGGCTCCGCCCTGCATGACTCGCACGCCCGATTGGCGGAAGAAACCCGTAAACAGATCCAGCGCGCCCGCGTCGAGCCCCGCGAAGGTAAGGGGCGTTTCGATCGCCGCCATATACGGATCCGCCGGAAATTCAGCGCCCTGCGCATTCCAAACCTTCGCGGCCAAGCCTTTGCTTTCCGCACCGGGGGTTGCGCCTGCAAGTTGCAGGGAACCAGCCGCCCGGCCCCCGGAACCAGCGCCGACGCTCGCTTGCACGGGCCGCCCCTGATCGAACTCGTTGATCTCGAGCATCAGGTCGATCGGCGTGATGCCCGCGATGGCATCGGGCGAGAAGGTGCTGAATCGCAATGACACCGCCCCGAGCAGCTTGCCGTCGTAGTAAACCGGGCTGCCGCTCATGCCACCCGCGACGTTCGTGCGGGCCGCCTTGCCGCCCAGCTTGGCCATGATGATGTGCTGTCCCGGACCCCAGATATTCCGCAACACGCCGATCACCTCGACGGGGACGGGCTCGGGAACTGTTCTTTCAAACGTTGTCCAGGCCGTGGCCTGCATGCCCGGCTTTACTTCGCTCAGGGGGAGGGTTTCAACGGGCCCGGCCTTCGGCGGATCGCCGGCCGTTGCGTCTTGCGATCGAGAGACGACAGGCGACATCAGTCCCGCCGTGAGCGCCAGCAGGACCACGCCCCATCGACTCCAAGCAGGCTGAACTTTGCCGTGGACCATTGCCCGTATCTCCTCAATAAGCATATAACAAGGCCATATCGACCCAAGACGCTGATTGTGCGAAAACATGCTCCGCGGGCGAGTAGATGAGCCGCCAGTCTTCGATAAGCCTAATCCCTGTTAGAATCGACTGCGGTTAAGCTTTCATTCGAGACGAACGATGCGCAAACTACATTTCCCACCAAAAACACTTGCGATGGGTATCGCGTTGAGCCTGGTGCTATTGACACCGGCAGCCGCCCAGTCGACCGGCGCGCCGGCCACGCCGGATGACTTCGCCGGCTTCCCGATTGGTTCCGACGGCAACCTGCTTCGTTGGGAAAAGATCGTCGACTACTTCCGCCTCACTGCGTCGAAGAGCAGCCGCGTAATCTTCGAAGAACTCGGCAAGACCACCAACGGCAACCCCTTTGTGATGGCGACCATCTCATCTCCCGACAACCTCGCCCGGCTCGATGAAATCAAAGCCACGCAGCACCTACTGGCCGATCCGCGCAAGCTCAGCGGCGATCAAGCCGAGAAACTGCCCTGGGAATCGCCGATTGTCGTTCTGATGTCGTGCAACATCCACTCGACCGAAATCGCCTCGTCGCAGATGGCGCTGAAGGTTCTGCACCGCCTCGCGACGGAAGATTCACCGTGGGTCCGGAACGTTCTCGATCATGTGGTCTTTCTGCTCGTCCCTTCGCTCAATCCCGATGGGCAGATCATCGTCACCGACTGGAACAACCGCGTGCGCGGCACTGAGAACGTATGGTCGCCCGTTCCCCAGCTTTATCACCCCTATGTTGGACACGACAACAATCGCGACGCCTTCCTGATGACGCAGGTCGAGGCGCGCCTCATCAACAAAGTGCTCTACCAGGACTGGCTGCCGCAGGTCTTTCTCGACCAGCACCAAATGGGGCCAACCGGGATGCGCGTCTTCGTTCCGCCCTTCACGAATCCCATCAATCCCAACGTCAATCCCGTCATCTGGACCGAACTCGGTATCTTCGGGCTCGGCATGTTCAACCGCCTGCACGAAGCGGACTACACCGGAAACGGCTACAACATCAGCTATACAAGCTGGTGGCAGGGCGGCTTCATCCGGGCTGCTTGGTATCACAACATCGTTGGTTTGCTCACCGAAGTAGCGAGCGCCAACCTGGCGAGCCCCGTTCACCAAAGAGAAGCCGAATTATGGGGCAAGCCCGATCGATCGTATTCGTCGCGGGATTGGGTGAAAGATCGGGAGAAAGACCCAGCGGCCCCCGCGCCGGCTCCGAGCATGCTGGCCCCGCTGGTCAATTACCCGCGGCCTTGGCTGGGCGGCAAATGGACTCTCAGCGACATCATCGACCGCGAGCTGACCATTGCCTACAGCCTGCTCGAAACAGCAGCGAATAACCGCGTTCAGGTCATCGAGAACCAAATCGGAATGGGCCGCAAGGCCATCGAGCAAGGCAAAGAGGGAGGCCCATACGCTTTCGTGTTCCCGCCCGAGCAGCATGACCCGGGGGCGCTCTATCAACTGCTCGAAGCACTGCGCTTTAACGGGGTCGAGATCCAACGCGCGCGCGACGATTTTGAAGCGGACGGCAAAACCCATCCGGAAGGTTCATACGTCATCGCGATGGCTCAGCCTTTCCGTAACTATGTGGTCGATCTGATGTCGCCCCACGACTACCCTGACCCGGCCGACATGCCGGCGGGAGCGATGCGCTCTCGCCCGTATGACTCAACGACATGGACCATGCCTGTGCAGATGGGCGTAGAAATGGCGCGCGTGGAGGCTTCGTTTGACGCCGCGCTGGAACAACTCGGTGAGATCCAACCGCCGACCGGGAAGTTCAGCCGCGCCGGCAAGAGCCAATTCGGTTTTCTCATCCGCCCCGAGCCCAACAACACCGCCACGGCCTTGAACCGCCTCTTCCGCGAAGGCGCCGATGTACGTTGGACAACTGAGGAGTGGACTGTCGGCGCAACCAGCTATCCACCTGGGACGCTTTGGGTGAGGGGACTCTCCGCTGACTCCGCCGCCACGCTCGTCGAATCGCTGGGGCTCACCGGATCACTCTTCACGGGTGTGCCTCCGGTACCCACGCAGCCGCTTGCGGAACCTCGGCTCGCGTTGTATCAACCATGGACATCCTCGATGGACGAAGGGTGGACACGTTGGCTGCTGGAACGATACGAATTCCGGACCACCATCATTCACGACATCGACGTTCGATCAGGAAAGCTGGCGGGTAAATGGGACGCCATCATTCTCCCGGGCGACCGCGGCGAGGAAAGTATCATCGAAGGTCACACCAGCAAGTCCGTGCCGAAGGAATATCGAGGCGGCATCGGTGAGAAAGGCCGCGCCGCTCTGCGCGAATTTGTGGCCGAAGGCGGCACGCTCATCACGATGGGCGATTCCACGGAATTCGCGCTGCGAACCTTTGCATTGCCGCTCAAGGATGCGCTCCAGGGCATTGAGAGTTCGGAGTTCTCTTGCCCCGGATCATTCCTCCGGATTCTCGTCGATAATCGGAACCCGCTTGCCTACGGAATGCCCTCCGAGGCCTCGGCGGTGTTCAAGGGCGATTCCGTGTTCGAAGCAGTACCCGAGTTCAGCTACACCGATCTGCAGGTGGTAGCCCGCTACCCCGGGACGAATCCGCTTCAAAGCGGTTGGATACGGGGCGATGAGCACCTGCACAACCGTATCGCAGCGGCTGAGGTCGGCTACAAACGGGGTCGCATCGTGTTGATCGGCTTCCGGCCGCAGCACCGGGCTCAATCCCACAACACCTTCAAGCTGCTGTTCAATTCGATTTACCTTTCGGCGGCGGGACCGGCCGATACGGTTCAGCTCCAGATCAACGCGATTCCCTAGCAGGCGGCGACACTAGCCGGTACGCCTCGCCACGCGGAAACCCAGGTACACCGTTTCACAAGTTCGCCGCCATACTCCTCAACGATTTCAGGTGCGACGGGAGCACGTCGTTCCCGGGTTGCCGACTGCACGGACCTGCGAACCGGCTGGTTCAACCCTGCGCCTCTACACAGGATCGAGCGGCCCGGCCCGAGCGCCGGGAGAGACTGATCAGTGAAACTCGGGACCCGAATAGTGAAGCGCGGATGAGAGCTAGTCTGCTTGAGCCAGGGCGGCCAGACCGGTCATTCGCATCAGAGTCAAACAGTCCGGAGCTGGTCAACGTCTCTATTGGGTGAGCCTGGGGGCGAGGGGCTTTGAGCAGAGGCTTTACGCCACCGGCCGCGGCTCGTAGCGTTCGACCCGGATCTCGTCCTCGCGAGCTTGCGCCTGGGCGACGTCGTAGGCGGCCTGCAGGCGAATCCACGTTTCCGTCGTTGAGCCGAAAGCCTTGGCGAGCCGGATCGCCATTTCGGTCGACATGCCCGCGCGGCCATTCAGCAGGTTCGAGAGCGCCTGGCGGCTGACGCCGAGCACCTTTGCGCCTTCGGTGACGTTCAACCCGAGCGGTTCCAGACAGGAAACACGCACGACTTTGCCGGGGTGAGGCGGGTTTTTCATCGGCATGGCAGCTTCTCCTTTCGTTAGTGATAGTCGATCAACTCGACATCGTAGACGTCCTCACCTTCAAAGCGGAAGATGATGCGCCAATTGGACTTCACCGTAATCGACCAGTAGCCTTTCATCTCGCCCTTGAGCGCATGCAACCTGTAGTTGGGAATGCGCATCGCCTCGGCCGAGCTGGCGACGTCGAGTTGAGCCAGCATCGCTTCCACGCGATCTTGCATATCGGTGCGGATCAGGCTGTGGTCATCACGCTCAAAAAAGCGCTTCAGCCCGCGATGGCGGAAGCTCTTTATCATTCACTAACCGTAAAGCGTCTATCGACACTTGTCAACAGGGATGACCTCCTATCGATCGCCTTCGTGCCCCTCTTCAAAGAGAGGTCCGAAGTCCCCTGCCCTGCTACCGCCCGGTCATCAAAGCCGGACCCGGGATCCTTATGCGGATTCCACTGACTGCGACCACTGCTGTGGGGCACTACCCGGTCCCAACCCAGCAGAGAGATAGAATAAAGCCAGTCGTGTTCCGGCCCCTGCTCACGCTCCTACTCCTCTTGTCCGCTACCTCAGCGCAAGCGGCCGACCTCTTCCCGCTCGACCAGGTCAAAGCCGGCATGAGGGGAACCGGCCGGACTGTCTTTTCCGGCGAGCAAGTCGAGGAATTCGAAGTGGAAATCCTTGGCGTGCTGCGGAACATCGCGCCAGGGGAATCGCTGATTCTGGCACGTCTGGCAGGCGGTCCACTGGCCAGGACGGGTGTAGCGGCGGGGATGAGTGGGAGCCCTGTTTACCTGGCCGGCAAACTGGCCGGAGCCGTCGCCTATTCATTTCCCTTTTCGACCGAGCCAATCGCCGGTATCCGCCCGATTCACGAGATGATCGAGCGGCTCGACGACGCGCCCGCGGGCCCCGTCAAGCGGGCAGGTAGTTTGCTGGAGCCGAATTGGGCGGCCGCTGAATCCGCCGGGCGCTTCATCCCGAACCCCGAGGCTGAACTGCTACCTTCCGGCCCGAAGGCGATAGGCGGCGAACCGCGATTGCTCCCGATCGCGACGCCTGTCGCGCTGGCCGGCTTCTCGGAAAGGACCTTCGAAGTATTCGGCAAGCAACTGCGCAGCCTGGGACTCCGGCCCGCCCAAGGGGTGGGCGGACGCGGGACAAACGATGAGCCTCCCTCGCCCCCCAAACCGGGGTCGATGATCGGTGTAGCGCTCATTCAAGGTGACATGGAGTTGAGCGCCGCCGGCACGGTCACACACATCGACGACAACCGCCTCTACGCCTTCGGGCACCGTTTCCTGTCAAGCGGCCCTACCGAGATGCCGCTCCTCGCGTCGTCGGTCATCACGATGGTCCCAAACCTCAATAACTCCTTCAAGATCGCGGCCTCGGGCGGTCCGCTGGGCGTCGTCACACAAGACCGGGCGAGCGGAATCTTCGGCGAGTTGGGACGCGCCGCTCAGTTGCTGCCGCTTGAGATCGATCTCAAATCGAACGGTCGATCATGGCAATACAAGATGGAGTTGGTGAGAGATCGCACTCTCTCGCCTTTCCTGCTGCAGATGGCGCTCTTTTCCGCGGTTGATACAACGGAAAGGCAGATCGGCGCATCCAGCTATCGCGTCAACGGGCGAGTCGATCTCGGAGACGCAATACCGCCGTTGCGGCTCGACAATATGTATGCCGGTTCAAACGGAGTCGCATTGCAACTGGCGACCTTGACGAGCATTCCGCTAGCCTACCTGCTGAATCTCGATTTCAAGGATGTAGAGCCGCGAGGAATCGATCTCAAGATCGAGGCCATCGATGAAGAGCAACGGCTCGACATCGATCGCGGTTGGGCCTCGAAAACAAGAGCCCGAGTCGGGGAAACCGTCGAATTAGCGGCCGCTTTGCGAGACGGCGCCGGCAACGAAACCGTGAAGAAGACCCCGTTTCAGATTCCGCCCGGAACGAAGCCTGGGGTCCTTGAGGTTACCTTCTCCGATGGCGGCTCTTTGAACATGCTCGACTGGCGGATCTTCGCCTCGCCGACCCGTGCGGAGGACCCGACCAAACTCGTCGAGGCCATGAACCGCTTGCGGCGCAACGATCGTCTTTACGTTCGTGTGTGGCGGTCGTCACAGGCGTTCCTGCTCAACACCGAACGACTTCCCTCTCCTCCCGCGTCAGTGCTCGCTCTGCTGTCGTCACCGCGGGCGCAGGGCGGCGGCGTCACGGCTGACTGGCAGTCGACAATTGAGGAGTTTGAATTGGACGGCCTGGACAGTGTCATCCAGGGCAGTGTCAGCACGAGGATCACTGTCATCGAATGAGCCCCTTCTTTGATCGCTTTACTCGCCACGGGGAACGGAAGGCGGCTGGGCCAATCGCGGCCTCCAAAAGCCATTCCGGCCGGCGGCTCACTGGGCCGGTCCGCAAGCTTTTCTGCGCGTTGCCGCTCTTCTTGCTGTTGTCGCCGGCCGGCTCTCTCGTAGCGGCGACGAGTCAAGTCTGGGAAACAACTGAATACGATCAGTTTGCGGCGGGTCGGCTGGAAAACCTCTCGCTGCGCCCCGCCGGTTCGCTCGTCATCGCGGGAGATATCGACACCGTCTACTCGTCGGACCAACCGCTCATTTGGAGTGTGGCCACGGCGCCCGATGGCTCGGTCTACCTCGGCACGGGCCACCAGGGGAACATTTACCGCATCGGACCCAAAGGCAAAGCTCAGCTCTTCTGGAGTGCCCCAGAGATCGAAGTCTTCGCAATCGTCGTCGCTCCTGACGGCAGCGTTTTCGCGGGCACCTCACCGGACGGCAAAGTCTACCGAATCAAAGACAAGGGAGATCACGAAGTCTATTTCGACCCCGAAGAGACCTATATCTGGTCGCTCGCATTCGGCAACCAGAAGAGCATGCCGCCGGATCTATTCGTGGGAACGGGCGAAGAAGGCAAGGTCTACCACGTACCGGCCTCGGGCGAAGGAGAGGTGTACTACGAGAGCGGACAGCGACACGTGGTGAGCCTGGCGCTCGATACCGAGGGCCGCTTGCTGGCCGGCACCGACCCCAACGGCATTCTCTACCGCATCGAGCGCAAGGGAAAGGCATTCGCCTTGTACGACTCCGACCTGCCCGAGATTCGTGATCTTCACGTGAGCGCGGATGGCGAGGTTTTTGCCGCCGCCGTCGGAGGCGGCTACGCGGCCTTAGCCGGGTCCTCAAGCTTCGGCACAACCGCCGGTCAGGCCCAGGCCACAACGACCATTACTGTTACCGCCTCGCCCGATGGTGCGCCGAAGCTCGATCCGAAACCCGGCGCGAAGCAGAGCAGCCCAGCCTCAGCCCAGAGCGCGATCAGTATCTCCGATTCGCTGATCACCGTCAGCGGCCTCGAACGCGCTGCCGTCCTTCGCATCGGAACGAACCTTGAGGTCGAGAAGATCTGGAAGTCCGACAGCGAAAGCGTGCTCGCGATCAGCCTTCCGCGGGAGGGCCGAGCGGGCGTGTTCGTCGCAACCGACAAGGAAGGCCGTATTTATCACGTCGATGAACAGGGAAGAGTTGCCCTGGAGGCCCAAACGGATCGTGATCAGATTACGAAGCTCGTCACGACCAAAGGCGCTCGCTGGATCGCCACGGCCCACACCGGCGAGCTGCTCCGCTGGGGCAACCACCCTGCCGAAACCGGGTCATACACTTCGACCGCGCACGACGCGAAGACGACTGCTCGCTGGGGCCACCTTTCGTGGCGGGGCGCGCAAACCGCCGACAGCAGTATTGAGTTCCGAACTCGTAGCGGCAACTCCGCCAAACCTGACGCGAGTTGGAGCGACTGGTCCGAACCCATCGAGATGGAGGGCGGCCCCTGGCATGGCGGACCCATCAGCTCCCCGGCGGCCCGGTACATTCAATGGAAGGCCGTGCTGAACCGAACCGGCGGTCTGTCTCCCTCCCTCGATGGTATCCGGCTTACCTACCTTCCCCGGAATCGCGCGCCGAAGATCGACAGCATCAGTGTCTCGGCCGCTTCGGGTGAAGATACCAGCTCATCCATTGACAGCACGGCGGGCACAAGCTCGACTGATTCGTCCGCTGCCTACAGCATCACGGTTACGGACACGGGAACCACTGCATCGTCCGCTGACAGCACAAGCGGCACGAACGCCCTTGCGGCCAGTCCGCAAAGAAAATTGAAAATTTCATGGAGCGCCACCGACCCCGACGGAGACGACCTGCTCGCCGCCGTCAGCTTCCAAGGGGAAGGTGAATCCACCTGGAAGCAAATCGAAAAGAAACTCGACAAGAAATCTCTGACGATCGACAGTGACTCCCTGGCCGATGGGACCTACCGTTTTCGCATCGAAGTCACCGACGCCAAAGCGAATCCACCGGATGACGTTCGTTCGGCCTCACGAGTAAGCGAGCCTGTCGTAGTCGACCACACGCCGCCGGCGGTGCGCTTGCTGGGAGTAGACGAAGAGCGGGTGATTCGCTTCGAGGCGCGCGACGCGGCTTCCCTTCTGCGTCGGGCGGAATACTCGGTTGATGCGGGTTCGTGGGTGCCCGTTCTCGCTGACGACGGGATCGTCGACTCCATGGAGGAGACTTTCACGATTCGTCTTGCTGATATCGACGCCGCGGAACACTTGGTGACCCTGCGAGTCCGCGACCGCGCCGGGAACGCCGGACTGGGGAAAGCCGTGGTCCGCTAGCGTCGTCGCGCAAGAAGGCGGGTCTTACTCCACTTCACAAACGCCGTCTTCGCACTTTTTTGCGAAACGGTAACGGTTGCGGGCGATCCAGCCATAGCAAGCGCGGAAGATGGCGTTGAGCCCGGGAACGCGGTAGAGCCACGCCACATTCTTCCATCCGTCGAGCTGTCGCGCGATATTGTAGATGGCGTCGGCGCCAACGCTGATCGAGCCATCGGTATCGATCAGTCGCATGCCGCTGTTGAAATCACCTTCGGTGAGACGCGGAAAGCGATCTTCGAGTCCGTCGGCCTGGCGCGGCTGGTATTCAAAGGCCTTGCCGCGATCGCGGCGTTGCATACGGTCCACGTGTTTGAGGCAGAAGGGGCATTCCCCGTCGTAGACGACGACCGGGCGGTCGAGCCTATTTTCATCTGCATGGAGTAGCGCTGCGGTGGCCATTGCTTTCATTCTAGACGACTTTGTCTGAACCGCGCTCTTCCTATAACACCACAGAGAAAGCAGCGCTGTCTCTGAACCCACTACTGTCCGGTTAGAAGTCGAATAGAATCAGCTGGTTGGGGTGATCGAGTAAGTTTTCATGGGAGTCTGATGGCTGCAAGGCCTGTAAAATGGGCGTTTTCTCAAATAGGGTAACGCTGAGAATCTGTAGGATTTGGTAGAGACTCGCCTCCAGGCCCAACCTCTTCCGCACGATCGCCACCAGCACGTACACCGAGACGGCGATCCAAATCTGGGTCTTCACGGCGTTCTCGCTGGCGCCGTAGAACTTCTTGATCCGCAAGTGCTGCTTGACCCACTTGAAGAACAGCTCCACCTGCCAGCGCGAACGGTAGATCTCGGCGATGGTCAGTGCCGGGAGCGCGAAGTTGTTGGTCAGGAACTTCAGCCGCTTGTTCGTCGCGGCGTCGACGTAGCTGACGCGCCTCAACGGGTCCGGATAGACTTTGGCCGATTCGATGGCAGTCAGTATGACGGTCTGATCCGAGCGCACGCCCGTAGATTTGTCGACGGGATGCGAGTAGCGCCGTTGGAGCAAGATGTTCTTCTTGGTTCGCACGACGAAGAACGACGAGCAGAGGGTGAACACGAAGAGGCGTTCGAAATCCACGTAGGCCCGATCCATAACGTAGAAGGCGCCGGGCTCGGGTAGGAACTCGTCGAGGATGTTGACGTCGTGCGTTTTGCCGTCGGTAATGCGGATAAACGTGGGGATGTTACCGTGCAGGTCCAACAGCGTGTGCATCTTCACGGCGGCCTTGCGCCGGCGGAACTTGGCCCACGGGAACAGCGAGAGGCACAGGTCGATGGTGGTCGAGTCCAGAGCGTAGAGACTTTGATTGAGATCCACGCCGATCGGATCGCGGGCATACAAGGGCCGCGCGATGCGAATCAAGGCCTGAGCGAAATCGGCATAGATCCGCCAGTCGCGCGACTCGTTAGCGTCGGCCAGTGTCGAGCGCGCGACGTTGCCGCGGAATCCCATGTGGTAGAGCTTGCCGCCAAGCGAACGCAGGCACGCTTCGATATCGCGGAGGCTTTCGCGGTAGGTCAACTGGGCGAAGGACATCGAGAGGAACTGATCCCAGCAGGAGAAGCTGCGCGAGCCCCGCTCGCCATCGTAGCGGGCCACACAGCGCCGGAACTCGCGATCCGGAAGAAAGCTGATCAACTGCGCGAATACGGTGCGGCCCAGATTCATGAGCCATTGTCGGCTCAGGACGGATGACGCTCAAACGGCGCACCGCCGCTCAAATCGCGGCAAGAAAAAACAACACCTAACCCACTTTTCTACAACCAGTTGCAGGCCGCCCACCGCTTATCAGCCGGACAGTAGTGCTCTGAACCAAAGAGCCATCACGCGTCCTTACGGTGATTTATTCGGAATTATCCCTTTGACAAACCCATGAACGCAACCGAGTACTATCATGAGCGCCATGAACGTTTCAGTTTCCGCCGTATCTGTTCTCCGGCAGATGTACGACTACGGGTTGTGGTTATGGGGTAATCCGGCACGCAGCGTGCCATTCTGTGTGGTGAAAATGGGGCTGAGGCAACCAAACGCTCGCCCCAGAAAGGGCGATCTCCCCAGTAGAGACGACTGTGTCGCTTTGTGTGATGCTGGACTTATGGAGGTTGTCCGGCCCGCTGAAAAGCAAGCATTCTTCCGCCTCTCCGAATCAGGCATCACCCTCGCCGAGATGCTATAACGGCTCGGTCCTCGCGCCTTTGCTCGCTTAGTCTTCGCCGTCTTCCGCTTCGGCTTATTCTTCGGGGGCATCGGGACCTTCAGAAGATCCGTCACTGCCTCCGGGAAGGTCAGCGGACTTAGACTCAGTCCCATCGCTTTTTTCTTCATCGCTGTCATCAAACTCAAGGTTACCTTGAGGATTGTCAGGCGGTAGCGGTAGCTCGGCTATATGGATCGCAGCCAGACCCACGGCCGCCGCATGCTTCATAACGTCGGCGTCAGTTGTATAGATAACCTCACTACTGTCCGGCTGATAAGCGGTGGGCGGCCTGCAACTGGTTGTAGAAAAGTGGGTTAGGTGTTGTTTTTTCTTGCCGCGATTTGAGCGGCGGTGCGCCGTTTGAGCGTCATCCGTCCTGAGCCGACAATGGCTCATGAATCTGGGCCGCACCGTATTCGCGCAGTTGATCAGCTTTCTTCCGGATCGCGAGTTCCGGCGCTGTGTGGCCCGCTACGATGGCGACCGGGGCTCGCGCAGCTTCTCCTGCTGGGATCAGTTCCTCTCGATGTCCTTCGCCCAGTTGACCTACCGCGAAAGCCTCCGCGATATCGAAGCGTGCCTGCGTTCGCTTGGCGGCAAGCTCTACCACATGGGATTCCGCGGCAACGTCGCGCGCTCGACACTGGCCGACGCTAACGAGTCGCGCGACTGGCGGATCTATGCCGATTTCGCTCAGGCCTTGATTCGCATCGCGCGGCCCTTGTATGCCCGCGATCCGATCGGCGTGGATCTCAATCAAAGTCTCTACGCTCTGGACTCGACCACCATCGACCTGTGCCTCTCGCTGTTCCCGTGGGCCAAGTTCCGCCGGCGCAAGGCCGCCGTGAAGATGCACACGCTGTTGGACCTGCACGGTAACATCCCCACGTTTATCCGCATTACCGACGGCAAAACGCACGACGTCAACATCCTCGACGAGTTCCTACCCGAGCCCGGCGCCTTCTACGTTATGGATCGGGCCTACGTGGATTTCGAACGCCTCTTCGTGTTCACCCTCTGCTCGTCGTTCTTCGTCGTGCGAACCAAGAAGAACATCTTGCTCCAACGGCGCTACTCGCATCCCGTCGACAAATCTACGGGCGTGCGCTCGGATCAGACCGTCATACTGACTGCCATCGAATCGGCCAAAGTCTATCCGGACCCGTTGAGGCGCGTCAGCTACGTCGACGCCGCGACGAACAAGCGGCTGAAGTTCCTGACCAACAACTTCGCGCTCCCGGCACTGACCATCGCCGAGATCTACCGTTCGCGCTGGCAGGTGGAGCTGTTCTTCAAGTGGGTCAAGCAGCACTTGCGGATCAAGAAGTTCTACGGCGCCAGCGAGAACGCCGTGAAGACCCAGATTTGGATCGCCGTCTCGGTGTACGTGCTGGTGGCGATCGTGCGGAAGAGGTTGGGCCTGGAGGCGAGTCTCTACCAAATCCTACAGATTCTCAGCGTTACCCTATTTGAGAAAACGCCCATTTTACAGGCCTTGCAGCCATCAGACTCCCATGAAAACTTACTCGATCACCCCAACCAGCTGATTCTATTCGACTTCTAACCGGACAGTAGTGAGATAACCTTAGCGTTGCAGGTCTTGGCGACTGCAACAATCTGGCGGTCCACCTTGACGATCTGACGGGTGTTCTCGTGAGCAGCCTCACGACTGGCGACAGCCTGTTGCTGCATGATAGCTGCCTCAATAGCGGCTCGCTGAGAGAAAGGCTCTACTTGAATGCTAGCATCAGAGTCGAATTGATCGATGAACTCGTCTAGCGCTTCTCCGGCCCCAACCAGGAATTCAGCTAAAGAGGGGGTCGGAATGACGATCTTGTTGTTGTTCTTGACCAGCGTATCTCTCAAGAACTCTATGCGTTCTACGGGCCTGTCGATCTCCTCTTTGGTTTCAGGGTTTACTGGAGCGCTAGCGCCTTCTTGTAAGAGTAGAATGAGCATTCCAGCGTCAAACGCTACTTTGTCGCCGGCGGCCATAGTAATCGCCCTATTCAATCCCTAACAAGGTCCGCTAATGGGTCATCGCTCTTGGCCCAATCGCTGCGAGCGCCCCAGTGGATCTGCCTTATCGCTCGGCGTTCGAGCGTCTTCTGAGGCCCGTCGGATTCCAGTAACACGAAGTCGTGAATTCTAAAGCTACGGGCCTGTCGATCTCCTCTTTGGTTTCAGGGTTTACTGGAGCGCTAGCGCCTTCTTGTAAGAGTAGAATGAGCATTCCAGCGTCAAACGCTACTTTGTCGCCGGCGGCCATAGTAATCGCCCTATTCAATCCCTAACAAGGTCCGCTAATGGGTCATCGCTCTTGGCCCAATCGCTGCGAGCGTGGATCTGCCTTAGGCGTTCGAGCGTCTTCTGAGGCCCGTCGGATTCCAGTAACACGAAGTCGTGAATTCTAAAGCTCCTCATTACCCATTTGCCATCAGTGTCACGATGCCATCGACCGAGTCCGCTTACTCGGACCGCTTTCTCATACAGATAGTCTCGCATCTTTATGGCATCGACTCTCTTTATCTCACAGATGGCGATACTTCCATCGGTATCCTGCAAGTGGACCCAACATGGATCATTGTGGCCACCGATCTGAACCGGAATACCATCTAGCATTCCATGCTCACTGATCGGACCCACCATAGGGAATTGCTTCTTGAGCCGTCCTGGAAACGTAATTACCTTGCCTCCCTCGGGCTCGATTACATCGCCCACTGCGTTGTCCTCACGCAGAAGATTATCAATCGCTTCGCAGGCGTCCGCAGAGTCTCTCGGGCCAATGTGCTTCTTGGTTGCCCTGACACGCTCGCGCACCTTGGGTTCATCCTGTGGCTCCACTTGCGATACCAGAACAGCACTCCCGCCCTCGAGGTGAGAGAAGTGGACGCTCGATCGGTGTCCCAAGAGCGCCGCAAAATGGTGCATGTACTCCGCTAACCTGGACATCGGGATGGTCACTGGGGTGTAGTTGCCGTCGATGGACAGGCGATACTCCCTTGGCTTGAGCTTCATGGCGGCCCTCCTCGTGATACACTTCGAGTAGGCCGTTGGCATCCCGCGCTCGCACCGCCGATGCTAACAGTTGTCCAATTCAGTAGCCGTGACTTGCTCACGGCTTTTTCTTTGGCTTTAGCGCCGCGA
Organism: Bryobacterales bacterium; assembly: GCA_965206655.1. GTDB lineage: Bacteria > Acidobacteriota > Terriglobia > Bryobacterales > UBA6623 > JAPPLB01. The sequence goes on from CBDBKC010000037.1 coordinate 963,066, forward strand.
CAATGAGTCCCGGTACGTGAGCCGCTTTCCCTCGGTACCTTCAACTGCAAGTATGGCACGCTCGGCATCGGTGACGTCCCGAGCATTGTACCTAAAGTCGAACTCGCTCAGGTAGCAATGGACGTGCTTCCGGTTAACGTAATGATACGTCCCGTAGCTGCCCTCTTGAGGATGCTGAAGCAGCCCTCAACCGTGTTGGTCGTGACCGTCTCGCCGCCCTCTGTTCGTTTGACGTATTCCTTGGCGGAGTGGTTCACCGAATCGTGTGCGCCGAACCCCTTCCCGATGAAGTAGTAGACTACGGCTTCGTCAATGTTCAGCGTCGCGCCGCTTTCGATGTGATCTGTCAGGGCGGGCTTCAGATTATTAACCGTCACACGCTCTACCGGGAAGGATCGCACCTTGCCGACACCCCGTACTTGTAGGCTGGGAGGTCTGAGATGATCTCGACCGATTCGGTCTTGGAAAACATTCGCGCCCTGCTAGCCGAGGCGGGGATTGAATATCGCGAACTTCATCACGAGCCGACGCGTACGTCGGAAGACTCGGCACGGGTTCGAGGGGAAGAGCTGCGTGTGGGCGGCAAGGCGCTGCTGATGAAGGTAGGCGGTGAGTTCAAGCTCTTCGTGCTGAGCGCGGCCTTACGCGTCGACTCGCAGACCATCCGCGCCCACTTCGGGACTCGGAAGACTCGGTTTGCGAGTGGCGATGAGTTGCGCGAACTGACCGGGCTGGTGCCTGGATCTATTCCTCCCTTTGGACGGCCGATTCTGCCTTTCGATTTGTATGTGGATGAATCCATCACCGAGAACGACCGGATAGCGTTCAACGCGGGCTCGTTGACGGATTCGATGTTTCTGAGAGTTGAAGACTACTTGGCGGTTGCGCGTCCGGAGGTGTTGCGGTTTGGGTGCGGGGCACAGGAGTAGTGGGGGTTTGACGTGGCCGGAATCGCTGTTACGCGTGCCGGAACACGTAGATTTATCCGTTCAACTTGAGAGTTCCCACCAGATCCCGTGCGGATGGTACGCCTTCCGTGTCAAGCCATTGCGAGAACTCACTGACGAGCCGTTGCGGAGTCTCAGGATCCCAGAATGTGGCGGTCCCGACTTGTATCGCGCCGGCGCCGCAGATGAGAAACTCCGCGACATCCTCTCCACTTGCTATGCCGCCAAGCCCGATGACCGGGACTTTGACCGCCTGCGAGACCTGATACACCATGCCGAGCGCGATGGGTTTGATAGCGGGGCCGGAGAGGCCGCCAAAGTTGGCGCCGAGGCGGGGGCGTCGAGTGCTCGCGTCGACAGCGAATCCCACCAAGGTGTTGACCAGAGAGATCGCGTCGGCGCCGGCTTGCTCGGCAGCGCGCGCCATAACAGCAACGTTGGTGACATTGGGCGAGAGCTTCACAATAAGAGGCCGCTTGCGAACAGCCTGCCGCGCCATCCCGACGACTTCAGCGAGCAAACTCGGATCAGAAGCGAACTGCATGCCGCCCTGTTTCGTATTCGGACAGGAAACGTTCAGTTCATACCCGGCGAGGCCGTCGGCGTCTTCGAGGATGCGCAGGACTTCGACGTAGTCCTCGGGCGCGTAGCCGAAGACGTTCGCGAAGACGGCGGTGTCGAGCGCCGCAAGCTTCGGTAGCTTCTCGGCCACGAAGGCCTTTACACCGACGTTCTGGAGGCCGATCGAGTTCAACATTCCCGAGGCGGTTTCGACCACTCGTGGCGGAGCATTGCCTTCGATGGGTTCACGGGAAAGGCCCTTCACCACAAACCCACCCAGGACGTTCAGATCGAGGATCTCGGCGAATTCGAGTCCGTAGCCGAACGTGCCGCTTGAGGCGATGATGGGGTTCTTGAGGCGGATGCCGCGGATTTCCGTTGCGAGGTCGGGCACGTTGATTCAAGGAGAAGGAGGAACAGGGCCTACGAGATCGGGCTCGATGAACTCGGGCCGTTTTCTCGGCAAGAGCGCGTCGGCTAGAACTTTACCCGTGGCCAAGGTGGGCGAAGAGATGCCCAGCCAGGCGCACAAAGTCGGCGCTATATCCACGGCGTTCGCAATCCGGCTGTACTGGCCTCGACGGAACCCTGGCCCGTAGAAGATGAGGGGCACGTCGGTGTCGTAGCGGTAGAAAGATCCGGGAGCCGTGCCGCGCCCAGCGCCGAAATCTTCGGTGAAGTAGGGGTCGTAGATGAGGGCGAGATCCCCGGCGCGCTTCGGAAACCAACTGTTCCGCACTCGGTCGGCGCCGGGATCGCTGTCGAGACCCGCCTCGGGGGCGTAGAAGCCGGCTATGCCGGGGACGCTCCGCGCCGCTTCCCCGGCTATACGCAGGACGGCCACCCGCCGCCCGCCGGCGGTTCCCCATGACGTGTCGCTGAGGTACACGTACGGGTAGACAAACTTCTCAACGAATGCTTCCCGTCCGAATGATTGAGCCAGAGCCGCGTTGATCGCTTCAACGACCTCCTGGCCCCGTATTCTGCCGGCGGCCAGTCCGCTTTCCGTTAGATCCTCCGGAAGGGGGCCGATACCGTGAGCGGCGGTGAAAACAATCCCGACATTGTCGAGCCCGACGCGCTGATCGAGTTCGCCGAAGAATGCGCCCAGCATGCGGTCGAGACGCAGCACCATGTCCCGCATGAGCGGCGAGTAGGCGCCGGTTTCGATGGCTAGGTGTGCCGGTGCGCTGATGTTGACGATCAGCAAGTCGGGATAGTCTCCCTGCCCCAGGCCTTCGGATTCGACCGCTTGCAGGGCGAACGCGAGCGTATCACTCGCCGCGAACGGAGATGATCGATAGAGCGCGGGCAGAGCGTCTCCGCTTTCCATGACCCGCAAGGCAGGCGCCTCGGGCGGCTGCCCCAACGCCCGCCACTGTTTGCCCTGCGCCCGGATCGCGCCATGAAGGGCGTTGAAGCCGTCGACCCAGCCGGGAAGGGTTTGGCGATAGTATCTCGAGGTGCCGAAAATGCCGTCGGCAACCATCCAATACGCGCCAATGGGGCGTCGGCCTGCCTGCAAGACCGCGCCCTCCGAGCGACCCGAAACCGCCAAGACCCGTGAGCGTCCATGGGTTGCGAGGCGCAATTCGTCGGCGAAGGTCGAGCCGACCAACCGACGCGGCGATTGGAACGGAAGGCGGGTGAGGGAGTCGACGCTACGCACGATCCTTTTTTCACTCGCTTCGTACCAGCGGTCGGCAACGATGCCATGCATCGCGGGGTAAGCCCCGGTCGCAAGCGTGGCGGTGTTGGGTCCGGCCAGAGTCGTGAGGTGATCGTAGCGCGTGGTCGGGAATACGGCCCCGTCCGTCAACAGGCGTCCGAAACCTCCGACACTGAAGTTGTCTTCATAAAGCTGGAGATAGTCGGCCCGGAACTGCTCGCAGACGATGAGGACGATCAACGACGGAGGCGAGGCGGCCACGGGCGCCGCCGGCGAAAGCGCAAACAGTGCGATGGCAACACCCCACAAGCCGCCAGAGGCCCGTTGGCGCCGCTTCAGCTTCGAATTCCCGGTCACGTGAGGTTGAGTGTATCAGAGGCTCTTTGAAGAGCGGCCTTCGGAACAGCCTGCCCGGCTGAGAGGGACCGAGCCACTGCCCGCGCGCGCTCATATTCGTCTTGTATTGGACAAGACGCGACCCACCCGCTCCGTCCGATTGTGTAAACTACAGTTCTTACGCCTCTCTTCAGAAGAACCACCGAGCGGCTCCATCCGCCCTCCGGAGAAGCACCCTGTTCTTCTGTTTTCGAAGACGAAATCCTAATATCTGGAGTAACTTTTCGTGTCAGTGCGAGAAACCCCTAACATCGCGCCCGCCGAGGGCAAACTTGGAGTGCTGCTGCCCGGTATGGGCGCCGTCAGCACGACGTTCATAGCCGGCGTGGAAGCCATTAAGAAGGGTAAGGCGGCGCCGATCGGTTCACTCACCCAAATCGGCCGCGTGCGGCTCGGCAAGCGCACCGATGATCGTAATCCCCTGATCAAAGAGCTGGTCCCGCTCGCTGACATGAACAACCTCGCCTACGGCGGTTGGGATATCTATAAGGACAACTGCTATGACGCGGCGGTCAACGCGGGTGTCTTGCAGCGCGATCTGCTTGACGGCGTCAAGGACGAGATGGAAGCGATCACGCCCATGCCGGCGGTGTTCGAACACCGTTATGTGACGCGCATCGACGGACCGAACATCAAAAAGGGTGCTAACAAGATGGAGTTGGCCGAAGCCCTGATCGACGATATCCGCGGCTTCAAAGAGCGCACGGGCGTCGCGCGCGCCGTCATGGTGTGGTGCGGTTCCACCGAGATCTACCAGAAACCCAGCGCTGTGCATCAAGACATCACGGCGTTCGAGAAAGGCTTGGCGGAGAACAATGCGGAAATCGCCCCCAGCCAGATCTATGCGTACGCCGCGCTGAAGTCGGACGTGCCGTTCGCGAACGGCGCGCCGAACCTGACTGTCGACATCCCAGTGATGATCGAGCTCGCCAAGACTCAGGGTCTGCCGATCGCCGGCAAGGATTATAAGACAGGCCAAACGTTCATCAAGACGCTGCTGGCCCCCGGCCTGAAAACCCGGCTGCTCGGGCTGGACGGCTGGTTCTCGACCAATATTCTCGGTAACCGCGACGGCGAAGTGCTCGACGACCCGGACTCGTTCAAGACAAAGGAAGAGAGCAAGCTTTCCGCGTTGGATGTGATTCTTCAACCGAAGCTGTACCCCGACCTGTACGGGAACTTCGACCACAAGGTGAGGATCAACTACTATCCGCCCCGCGGCGACAACAAAGAGGGCTGGGACAACATCGACATCTTCGGATGGCTCGGTTACCAGATGCAGATCAAGATCAATTTTCTGTGCCGCGATTCCATCCTCGCCGCGCCCCTGGTCTTGGACCTGGCGTTGTTCATGGATTTGGCGCACCGCACCGGTATGTCGGGAATTCAGGAGTGGCTTTCGTTCTACTTCAAGTCGCCGATGGCTGCCCCGGGCCTGTATTCCGAGCACGACATCTTCATCCAGTTGATGAAGCTCAAGAATACGTTGCGCTGGATGAAGGGCGAAGACCTCATCACCCACCTTGGCCTTGAGTACTACGACTAGACGGCCTGACCAGGCCCTCGTTATCGGGGGCACGCTCTTCATCGGACGCGCGCTTGTGCGCCGTTTACTCGCGCGGGGCGACCAGGTCACGATCCTCCACCGTGGCACGCACAATCCGTTCGCACGAAAGACGGAAGAGATTCACTGCGACCGAAACGACCCCGCCGCAGTCGCGGAAAAACTAGGAGGCACGCAGTTCGATGTCGTCTACGACAACGTCTACGATTGGCAACGCGGCACCACCGCCGAGCAAGTCAGGTCGGCGGCATGGGCTTGCCGGGATGGGCTTCGCCGCTACGTCTTCACATCCAGCGTCGCAGCCTACGGCGCCGGCCTCAATCACTCTGAAGACGACCCCCTCGCGCCGTCCGACCACCCGGAGGATTACGTCCGCAACAAAGCCGAGACGGAACGCATGCTCTTCGGCCTCCATCGCGAGAATGGATTCCCCGCGGCTACGCTCCGTCCACCTTACGTCTACGGACCCGAGAATCCCTTTTACCGCGAGGCTTTCTTTTGGGACCGCCTGCTCGCGGATCGCCCGATCCTGCTTCCCAACCAGGGCGAACGTCTGATGCAGTTCGTCTTGGCCGACGACCTGGCGCGAGCCGCAATTCTAGCTGCCGACACGGATCGAGCCTCGGGCCGCGCCTACAACATCGCTCACGAATCTCCGATCACCCAGCGCGCCCTGGTCGAAGCACTGGCAGCCGCTGCGGGCAAACAGGCCGAGCTTGTTGCGGCGCCGCGCGAGCGATTGATCGAGCTCGGAGGTAACGTGTTCGAGCCGCCCTTCTATTTCGGGCAGTACTTCGACATGCCGCCCATCACCCAGAACACATCTCGGGCGCGTGAGGAATTGGGTTTCGAGCCTACGTCCTGGGAGGAAGGGCGGCGGCGGAGCTTTACATGGTACCGGGCGCAAGAGCACCCACCCGCGGACTTCTCATTCGACGACAGAGTACTTGAAGCATTGTCGTAGCTACGAGCAAATGTACTATTTAGTACACGTGCCCTATCGGACACGCTAGGTGCAACGCGGTTGCGTTCGGTGTTCGTGCGGATCATCCATGGCGTTCCACGCCCATCTGCCATGCAATCCACTTGCATCGCGCGGGGGGAACAAGCCGAGACGAGGCGCCACAGCCGGCATCCGTTTTGACAAGACCACCGCGCGAACGATACAAAGAGTACTTCGCAATTCGGACCAGGAGCAGGAAAGGAACACATGAAAGGCGATCCCAAAGTCATCGAGTGCCTCAAGGAGGCGCTTCAAGGGGAGTTAACGGCGATCAGCCAATACTTTCTGCATGCGGAGATGTGTGAGAACTGGGGCTACGTAGCGCTAGCTAAATACATGAAGGTAGAGTCGATCGAAGAGATGCGACACGCCGAGGCTCTCATCGAGCGCATCCTATTTCTCGACAGCATCCCGAACCTGCGCGAGATGTTTCCCCTTCGGATTGGCAAAGACGTCAAGGCCCAGTTCGAAAACGACCTCGCTCTGGAACTCGAAGCCGTGCCGCGGCTCAACAACGCCATCAATGTCGCTGTGGAGATGAAGGATAACGGTTCCCGCGATCTATTCGAAAAGATCCTGGTCGACGAAGAGAAGCACGTCGACTGGCTCGAAGCCCAGCTCGACATGATCGACCAAATGGGCATCGGCGTCTACCTCTCCCAGCAGATGGGCGAAGAAGAAGGCGGCTAATCTGCCCCAATAAGGGAAAACAGACCGGCTACGTACATTTGTAGGACCCGGTTAAGCAGCAACGCCGGCCGGCATCCGCTCAACGCTGTAAACGTAGAGAAGCACATCGTCAGCCGCTTGACGATCTGCCGCGGCGGCCGGGTTGTCGCTGCGGTGTGAGCGAGTTTGGTTGTCATTCGTTCGTAGCGGGTTGTTGGTTGAACAATCCCATCTGATCGTGCGTTGGCACCGGGGCGCGCCGTGGCCGCCGCGCAACTCGAACCGGACTGCCGATCACGCCCAGTACTTTCAACTCCGACAGCGCCGCTCTGGGCACGAAGACGCGGCGCGTATTCGCATTCGGGTCCGGGGGCGTGACGGTGATACCGCGCTCGGTCAGTTGGAGAAGATTGTTCGGAATAATGCCTTCGAGGACTTCGCCGTCCCGCAGGTTTAGCCGCACCCAAAGACCATCGGATTTCGGCCGAGCCCCGAACACTTTGCGCTGATTCGGGTCCGGTTCGTCCTCGAACTCCCGGACGAACGAAACGGTACGTACTTCCTCGTAAGGAATCACCTGGAGTTGGGCCGAGCGATTGAGAACTTCGATGCAATCCGGCCGAAGGTAGGTGTGCGGGCTGACGTAACCGTGAATCAGGCGATCGTCAAAACAACGAACGCTAACTTTTTTTGTGGTGGAAGCGGACAAGAGGCGAACTCCTTTGCGCCCCGCGGGAAAGAGCGCCTCCTCGCCCAATGCTAGTATGGGTCACCTGCGGAAGTCAAGAGAAATGACCTCTAAGTTGTTCATTTTGCTACTGTTTGAATAATGCCGGGCGCACCCGTTGAGGAGTTCCTTTTCTACTGCCGCAGCGAGAAAGGGCTGGCCTCCAATACGCTCGAGGCCTACCGCCGCGACCTCGAAAAGCTCGCCCGGTACTCCGCAGGCCGCAAACGCGACATTCTTGAAGCCGACGTCAACGACGTGCGCGGATTCGTCGACTCGCTTTATAGGGCCAAACTCACTGGGAGATCAATCGCCCGCCACATCGCCAGCGTTCGAACATTCTACAAGTACTACGTCGGCCAAGGTCGCATCGGGCAGGATCCGACCGCCGACATTACTCCACCGAAACAGTGGAAGCGTTTGCCCAAATATCTGACGCTCGACGAGGTCGACCGGCTGCTCGAAGCACCCGACCACACCGAGCCGATCGGCTTACGCGATCGCGCCATGCTGCAGTTGCTGTACGCGACCGGACTGCGCGTGTCCGAGTTGGTCGCGGTTGAAACACAGAACCTCAATTCCGAGATGGGGTTTCTGCGGCTCACCGGCAAAGGCGGCAAGCAGCGTCTCGTGCCCGTCGGGCGCGAAGCACTCTCCGCGATCGAGGACTACTCGAAGAACGGACGCTCGAAGATCCTCAAAGGCAAAGCGTCGAAGTTCCTCTTCGTCAATGCGCGCGCCAACCGCATGACTCGTCAGAACTTTTGGCTGCGTCTCAAGAAATACGGTCTGGAGGCCCACATCATGAACCCGCTCGCGCCCCATGTCGTCCGCCACAGCTTCGCTACCCACCTGCTCGAACGGGGCGCCGACTTGCGCAGCGTTCAAATCATGCTCGGCCACTCCGACATTTCAACGACGGAGATTTACACGCACGTGATGCGGGAGCGCCTCCGAAAAGTCTACGATCAGCACCACCCTCGAAGCTGACCCAGCGAGCATCCCGGCTGCTAGTTTGAAGAAAGCCTTCCGAGCCCCCAATGCGAATCATCACGTTGATCGCCAGCGCCACCGAAATCGTCTGCGCCCTGGGTATGCGGGAATTTCTCGTCGGCCGCTCGCACGAGTGCGACCACCCCGAATCCGTCAAGGATCTCCCTGTTTGCACACAGCCGCGCTTCGAGGTGTCAGGCAGCAGCCGCGAAATCGACGAGCGCGTCAAATCGCTGGCGCGCGAATCGGTCGTCAAGGATGCGCTGGGTGTCTACGAGGTCTTCCCCGAGAAGCTTCGCGAACTGCGGCCGACCCACATCGTCACCCAGGCTCAGTGCGAGGTCTGCGCGGTTAGTCTGCGAGATGTCGAGATCGCGGTCCAGAAAGTGGCGGACTGCGAGGCCACCATCATCTCCCTGCAGCCAAACGACATGGTGGACTTCTGGGCCTCGCTCTGCACTGCCGCCTCACATCTCGGTGCGACCAGCGCCGGTGTCCAACTGGTCGCCGATCTTCAATCCCGCATGGAACGGATCGAGTCGGAGACCCGCCCGCTGCCGCTCGGCGCGCGCCCAAGCGTTGCCTGTATCGAGTGGGTCGACCCATTGATGGCGGCAGGTAATTGGACTCCCGAGCTGATCCACATGGCCGGCGGCGACAACCTCTTCGGCGAAGCGGGAAAGCATTCGCCTTGGATGACCTTCGACGAACTGCGGCAAAAGGACCCCGCTGCGATCGTCATTGCGCCGTGTGGTTTCGACCTCGCCCGGACCCGGCAAGACCTTCCTCTGCTGCAAGCCCAACCGGGGTGGGGCGAGCTTCGAGCCGTTCGCGACGGACGGGTCTATCTCGCCGACGGGAATCAGTACTTCAATCGCCCCGGGCCTCGCCTCGCCGAATCCCTCGAAATCCTAGCCGAGATGCTCCACCCTGATAAGTTTGAGTTCGGTCACGAGGGTGTGGCGTGGGAGCGCGCCTAAGAAGCGGCGGGCGGCATGCGCGCCCCTACTGGTCCGAAGTGAAGAATATTGTGCATAAGCCGCTACAAAGCAGGCTTATGGCCGGAGCGTGGCGGCGGGGAGAACACCGAGGATAAGACGGCGTGGGCGACCTCTTCGCTCTAGCGGAGTTCATGCAAGGGCTTATCCCTGAACCTCACCTTTTCACAACAACTCGATGGGGACTCGACCACCCCAAATGTCCCTCGGCTACTTTTAAGTTTCCGGGGTAGGCCGGCGATGTCCCCTCGATCTCGATTCGCCAGTAATACCAATGGAAACCCTCGCCCGGGGTGTCAGTGTAGTTCTTCTGTAGTTCCATCGCGCCGGCGCCTGGGACGGTCAGGATTTCGTCGCCGTCTCGGATGAGGACGGCCCGGACTAGGGGGCGCGGTGTACGCAGGTCCAGGGTTAGTTCGACCGGACCCGCCGTCTCGACGTCCTGGCCCATGAAGACGCCGTTAGCTCGAGCGTCAATCTCGATTCGTGAGCCGTTCGTTGCGAAGACGCGATGGTCTTTGATGGCTTGGACGATGGAGTCGGGGGTGAGTTCGGGGGCGTAGATGCCGGTCAGACCGCCGCCCGTGCCGGGGTCGCGCCGATGGCCGTCGCTCGTGGCCACGAACCCCACCTTGAATCCGGCTGACAGATCGCGATGAATCTTCTCGGGGCGATTGATGAAGACACCCCAGCCGGAGGCAACCTCGATATTTCCGTCACACGGGCGGCGAATCAACATGAAGTTGGGGTGCTGGGTGTTCATCACGCCACCGGCCGCCTCGACGACATCGCACAACTCATCGAAACTACCTTTGTTTTCGGCATGGCGGACGATCGGCGTTTCATAGCCAGGAAATATGGTCGTGCGGTGATTGGGTTTCTTGTCATCGGTGCGGTGGGACCATTCCCACCCGGGGAGCGCGACGAATTGGCCGTTCTTGGTGTGCTTGCGGCTGAGATAGACACCTACTCGATACCAGGATTCAGGTAGCATACCGCCGCGATAGGTGCCCTGTGCACCCGAATCGAGCCAGGAAGAGGCATCGTTCTCTTGCATAACCATGACGTCGATCTTGGCCTTGTCGCGAGCATAGTTCAGGAGTTCGTCGGGCTCGCCTTCGGCATCTTGCGTGAGCGAGCTGTGAACATGCAGGTCGCCCCAGTAGAGATTCAGCTTTTCGCCTTCCAGCTCGATGGATTTGCGCGGACCGAAATCTCGCAACGGCAACTTGCGTGGCTCCCAGCCGGCTAAGCTGGTGCGGACGCGCGTGGGCTTGGATGCGCCGAGTTCTACGGTCAGGGTCTGGTAGTTGTGTTGACCGTCCATGCCGAGCAGGGTGAGTTCACCTTTGTTGGCGCGGGCGGAGGTCGGTATTTCGTATCGGATAAGCCCGCTGTGGACTTGCACGGTGTCCGCCCAGGTGTTGCCGTCAAAGTGCATGCCGAGTAACTCGCCGGGCTCGGTGCTGCGATGGATGACCATCTTGTGTTCCCAAAGCAGCCAGATTTGGCCGGCGTCTTCGACGAGCATCGGGTGGCGGCGCCGGCCCGAGTAGCCGGTAACGATACCGGGCTCCGGCTCCATGGGAAAGAGGAGACCATGGCTGAGGTCGGTGAGGTCCGGGGCGCCGTCTCGTTCGAGGACGCGCCATCCGTTCTCATCACGCCGAGCCGCCTGGATCGTATTCCACTGGTCGATGGCGCCTTCGCCGCCGATGACGTCGATATTAGCGATCCATGCCACGACGAGTCCGGTCGAGTCCCCGTGAACCGCGGCAGCCTTGAGGCAGCTTTTGCCTTCGGGGGAGAGGCGCTCGATCGGCCCGGGGGCATGCGTCAAGCGGCGTCCGTAGACAGCATAGTCGGGGCCTTCGTAGCTGTCCCAAAAGGCCCAAAGTTCGCCATCGCCGTCCGTTGCGAGTGTGGGGCGATGCGATGATTGATCGGGGCCGGAGACTGTGCCGGCGGGGCCCCAGCGTGCGCCGTCCCAGGTGCGGATTTTGATACGCTGGGGCTCGCTGGAATGATCTTCCCAGGCAACGGCCACCTTGCCTTCGAATGCGGTCGCGGAGGGAAAGAGCGCGCTCTGACCGGGGGGGCTGACCCACTCGATCGGTTCCCAGAAGCCGTCGTTTAGCCTTCGCCCTGCGATACGCCAGGAGCCCCCGGATTCCACTTGCCAGAACGCCCATCCTGACTGCTTGCCTGTCGCGACGAACACGGGCTGGTAGTAAATGCCTGGGCCGGCGGTCAATTGCTGCGCATGTGCCCGGCGGGAGTCGTCGAAGCTGGTCGAGTAGATGCGTTCGTGGTCGAGCCGGTAGGTGTTCCAAACGTAGGTGATGGGGCCCGCTGGGTGCAGATCGAATGAGGCTTGGTGGCCGAGGCCGTGGTGGTCGGCGTTGACGACCATCGGATAGGGAAGATGCTGAGCGGAGGCGAGAGTTGTGAGAGCGAAAGCCAGCAAGACGAACTTCATGCGGAGGATGATAGCAAGGTCGGATGGCCCTCCTGCTGGTTTGGCAGGGTGGCACGGCATGCCGCTCCCCTATATTTTGGGGCTAAGGGGGCGGCGGCGCAGTCGGACGGATTTGGGGCTTTCCCGAGTTCCTCATAAAGGCCTGTTACCCTGATTTCGAGGGCTATGTTTCCGCCTGTGATGTTTGTAACAGCACTCATTCTCAGCCTCTTCCTTGCGATCCCCGCGGGGGCGTTCCCGCAAGAGCCGGAAAGGGCGGACGTCATCGGCCAAGCCGTGATCGTGGGGCCGAACGACGAGCGGTTCGGAGCCTCCGGCACAGAGATTCAGCTTCAATCCGTATCGGTCGCCGAAGGGGAAACTCCCGAAGCGGCTAAGACCGTTACGAACGAACTCGGGATCTTTCGATTCACGAATGTCGCGGAGGGCTGCTACATCGCGGTAGGTCAAGCGCCGAGCATGAGCGGGCAGAGCGAGATCTTCTGTCTGCCGGCTGACGAGATGCCGATCCGGATCCGGATCGAGATGCGGGTCGAAGCCGTGGTTGAGACGGTCGAGGTTACCGCCGCCGCGATTACGATCGACCCCACGACGACCTCTTCGTCGGGGTCGGTCGGTACCTCGACACTCGACAACGCTCCGAAGGCCAACCGCAGTGTTGAAGACGTCATGCCGCTCATCCCCGGCGTGTTGCGGGGCAAGGCCGGCGAGATCAACATGAACGGCGTCCGCGCCTCGCAGAGTGGCTCGCAGTTGAACAACGTAGATATCACCGATCCTGTCACCCGAACATCCGAGATCGGCCTGCCGCTTACGGTGATCTCGAATGTAGAGGTGCTGTCGACGCCTTACGACGCCCAATACGGCGGATTCGCGGGCGCGATGGCGACCATCGAGACAAAGCCCGTTGACCTTTCGGGGTTCCGGGTGGATTTTCAGAACTTCACGCCGCGCATTCGCCGCCGGGATGGCGCCATCATGGGGATCGAGTCGAGCACGCCCCGGCTCACAATGCACATTCCCATGAGCAAGGGGCGCTTCGGCCTGCTGCACTCGACCGAATATCAGTTCGTGCGCGCCGATCAAGAGGACGCCAATTTGCCTCTTCTCGAACGCGATGTCGAGCGCGAGGCGCTGACGGTTTTCAACCAGTTTGACGCGCGCCTGTTGGACCGTAACCGTGCTTCGCTCACCGTGGTGGTTTATCCCGAGAAGCTGAACTTCTTTGGCCTCAATGCATTTACGCCGCAAACATCGACACCCGATTTGCGAAGGCGCGGGACCTTACTCGTGCTGCGGGATAGCCACGAGTTCGAGTCCGGCGGCCTGCTCTTGACGAACGTCTCCTATCAGGATCTCGACAGTGACGTCAAACCGAGGACTTTCGAGCCTTCGTTCATCGGGCTGGATCGCGCGAGCGGCGCGTTTTTCAATCGCCAGAGGAGGAATACGATTCGGCGCAGGCTCTCCGAGCAATACCATTTCGCGCGTATCACATCGGCGGGCAAGCATCAACTCAAGACAGGGTTCGCTGTGGGGTCGGAGTCATACAACGGCCTCCAGACCTTCAATCCCGTAACTTGGCTCGGTACGGCGGACCGCCCCATTTCGGAATTGGGCTATAACGCACCGGGGGCATTACGCGCGAACTTGAACGACGCCGCTATCTTCCTGCAGGACAAGTGGTCCGTCTCGGAAGACCTGACACTGGACTTGGGGGCGCGGATGGAACGGGATTCGATCGGGCGGCAATGGAATCCTTCCTATCGGGCGGGCTTTGCCTACGCGCTGGGGGGCGGCTCGCGGACGGTGATTCGCGGCGGGGCCGGACTGTTTATCGACCGCATCAGCCTGCTTGTGCCGACGTTCGAGCAACTTCCCGTGCGGACCGAGACCCTTTTCGGAGTGGGTGGTGAAATTACGTCCACACGGCGGTTTACTCCTGAGATCGACGGAAGAATCCGTAACGCTAGGAGCCTCGGTTGGAACCTGCAACTGGATCACGAAGTGGTGAACAACCTGTTTCTTCGAGCCGGATACCAGCAGCGAAGGACGACGCGCAACTTTCTGATCGACCCGGTCTACGGGGACGAGACGAGCAGTGCTTTGAGGCTGAGTAACGGTGGGCGGGACCAATACCGGGAGTATCAAGCGACGGTTCGCTACCGGCTTCGCGGCACCGGCCACGTCACAACTTCCTATGTGCGGTCGTCCTCGGTGGGAGATCTGAACGACTTGGGCTCGATTTTCGGTCCGACGCCCGCAGCATTGATTCGGCCGAACGAGCGCGCGCCTCTCCGTTTCGATGTGCCGCATCGCCTGTTGACCTGGACTGAGGTCGCGATACCGTGGGGGTTCACGGCCATTCCGGTTTGGGAGATCAGGAGCGGGTTCCCACACTCGACTATCGATGAGGGGCGAAACTTCGTGGGCGCCCGGAACCGCGCCGGACGGTTTCCTGTTTTCAACGCGCTCGACTTTCAGATCACAAAGAAAGTTAGCTTTCGTTTCAAGGGCAAGGAGCGGCGGTTCCGCGCCGGGCTCCGCCTATTCAACCTGCTGAACAACTTTAATCCACAGGATGTTCAGGAGAATCTGGCGAGTCCCTACTATGGGACTTTCTATCGCGGGGTCAAGCGGAAGATCCGTGCAGTGTTTGAGCTCGGGAACTAGCCCGCACTTGATTCGATATATTTCGCGCCGCGGACTCGGATTTTGTGGCTAGCGGAGCGCGGCTCCCGCCTGCCCGATTCACAGCGCTCCCTCCGATTCCGTGGTAGTCCTCGATCAACTCGCTAGAATGGTGCCATCACGCAGGAGAGAATCTTTGCCCTCAGAACAAGCCCCCACGACGCTGTGCCCTCGCTGGGGGACACCCTCCCGCCCGTCCGCGCGACCCCCACGCCGGGGCTTAGGGCACCGTACGGCGGCGACGATCACGCTGCTGTTGACGATCATCGCCTGCGGAGAACCCGGCCCCAAAAAAGGTCCATACGATACCGATCCGCTGACTCCTGATCAGGCGACTGAGGCGTTCCAGATCGAGCCGGGGTTTCGGGTTGAGGTCATCGCCGCCGAGCCCGAGGTGATGGATCCGGTCGATATGGCGTTTGACGAGAACGGCGATCTTTGGGTGGCGGAGATGCTTGGCTATCCGTTTAACCCCGAGGAAGGCGAGGAACCGCGCAGCCGCATTCGTTTCCTACAGGATCAGGACGGTGACGGCCGATTCGAGTCGGCGACGATCTTCGCGGACCATCTGCTACACGTTTCAAGCGTGATGCCTTGGAAGGGCGGTGTGCTGGCGTCGTCCGCTCCCGACATTCTTTTCCTCAAAGATACGGACGGCGATCACGAGGCGGACGTGAAGGAGGTGTGGTTCACGGGTTTCCAGACCGAAGTTTCTCCCGAGGCGCGCATCAACAGTTTGCGTTACGGGATTGACAACTGGATCTATGCGGCGAATTCGGGCCGCCCTGGGACGGTCACTTCGCCGAGGCATCCCGACAAGACCGGCGTGGTTGTGCGCGGGCACGATTTCCGATTTCATCCGGGCACGGACGCCTGGGAGCCGGCGGCCGGTTCGATCCAATATGGAATGTCATTTGACGAGTGGGGGAATCGCTTCGGATCAAGGAATACCGTCTTCTTAAGCCACGCCGTGTTGCCGGCCCGGTATGTGTTGCGGAACCGGTTCTTTAGCCCAGGCTCGCCGATGCAGTTTCTTGTCGAGCACGATGACGAGGAGAACAAGATCTATCCGCTCACTCAGCCCCAGCAGTGGCGCATTGAGCGAACGCAGGCTCGTCAAGAGCGCTACGACGAGAGAAGCACGGGCCGGGTTGAGCATCTATGGGGGAGGTTCTCGGCGGCGACCGGAGCAACGGTCTACATGGGCGACGCCTTCCCGGCCGACTACGTCGGAAACGTATTCGTCGGCGAAGTAAATGGGAACTTAGTGCGGCGCAATATTCTGACGCAGGATGGCGCGACGTTTCGGGCGCATCGTTCGCCGGAGGGTGAGCGGGAATTCCTGGCGGCGCCGGACAACTGGTTCTCACCCGCCAACTTCGCGAATGCACCGGACGGCAATCTCTATATGGTCGACTTCTATCGCGAGTACATTGAGGAGCCTCTGTCGATTCCTATGGCGTTGCAGGAAAGACTCCAGATGGACTTTTTCCGTGGGACGGACATGGGACGTATCTACCGCATTGTCCCAGAGAAGCCTCTGGCGCAAAGAAATCTCAAACCGGGCCTCGGCGCCGCGTCCATCGAAGACCTAGTTGGGACGCTCGAACACGCTAACGGCTGGCACCGGCTCACTGCCCACCGGTTGTTGGTCGAAAAGCAAGACGAGTCGGCGATCCCGTCACTGAAGAAGCTGGCCGACGAGAGCGCATCGCCACAGGGGAGATTGCACGCTCTGTGGGTACTGGAGGGTTTGGAGGCGCTGGAGCCGGCGATGGTTCGTAAGGCTTTGGGCGATGAGCATCCGAGGGTGCGAGAGAACGCGATCAAGATGGCGGAGGCCTTCTTGCCGGAACTGGGAAACGTCTTGATGGCACGCCAGAATGACGAGGACCCGCGCGTCCGCTTTCAGTTCATCCTGACGCTGGGCTTGCTGCCGGGGAACTACAGAGCGCTGACTCCGCTTATCGCCGAGTATTCCGAAGATCGCTGGTTCCGCAACGCGCTTCTGAGTTCGGTGGGCGGGGGCGGGATGAGTGTTCTCAACCGCCTTATGACGCGGCACGGAGATTTCTTCGCCGAACCTTCAGACGGCAAGCGCGAGCTGATCACGGAGTTGGTTTCGAGCATCGCCGCCCGCCGGAACAGCCGCGAAATTTCGCTTTTCCTCATCACGCTCGATGGCAGCAGGCGATTGCAGCCGGCAGCCTGGCGGAGTGCCTCGCTGGTGGGACTGGGCCGAGGGCTCGCGATCGATGGATCGCGCGGCCTGGGCATTCCCGCTGCAGAGGAGGTGATGATGAAGTACGTGCGGGCAGAGGCGCCCGAGGTGCGCGATGCCGCTCGGAATGCGGCTCGTTTCCTGGCCTTGCCCGCGTTCGTGCAGCAATCACTACGCGAGGCTGCCAACGGGGAGCTGCCGATCGAAGACCGCGTGCGCGCGGCCGAGGCGTTACGAGGGGGCGGCTACGCGCGGGTCGGGCCTGTCTTGAGCGAGATCTTGACGACGCCGTCGCCTCAGGCGCTGCAGGGCGCTGCTGTTGACACGTTGTCGGAGTTCGATGATGACAGCGTCGCCGAGGTTCTGCTGAGAGGATGGGGCGCTTACGGCGCACCCGTCCGGGAGCGGGTGGCGCAGGCGATGATGCGCAAGCGAGAACGGGCGGCCGCCTTTCTCGATGCCATGGAGGCGAATCAGATCACGCTCGAAACGGTCGATGCGGTTTCGAAGATCCGCTTGACCCAGTATCCGGATGAAAAGGTTCAAGAGCGGGCGCGCGAGCTGCTCGCCTCTCAGGTGAGCGACCGCGCCGAAGTGGTCGCTGCCTATGGCGACGTTGCCGCACTCGACGCCAGTCTCGATCACGGGCGCGAGGTCTTCAAAGAGCACTGCGGGAAGTGCCACGAGCCGCAAGGTGAGCGCGCCCGCATCGGCCCGAATCTTTCCGGAGTCAACAATAAGACCCGCGAGGAGCTGATCGAGAGCATCCTCGACCCGAGCGGCGATATCCAGCCGAACTACGCAAACTATATCGTTGTCGATCAGGTGGGCCGTGTCTACGACGGCTTGCTGGCGGGTGAGACGGCTGAGGCGGTGCGGCTGCGTGGCGAGTATGAGGATGTGACGATCCTGCGGAAGAATATCGCCGAGATAAGGACCTCGACGGTCTCGCTGATGCCCGACGGTCTTGAGGAGAACATGAGCCGGCAGGATCTGGCTGATGTGATCGAGTACTTGCGGGCGGGGTTATAGGGTGGGTGCGCGGCCGCGCGTTGTTGTACTGGCTGGGCCGAATGGAGCGGGGAAGTCAACATGTGCCCCCGTGCTGCTCCGCGACGCTTTCGGGGTGCATGAGTTTGTAAACGCCGATGCGGTTGCCGCGGGGCTTTCCGCCTACAATCCCAGAGTTGTGGATTTTCAAGCCGGGCGTCTCATGGTGCGGCGCCTTCATGAGCTTGCCGCTGGCCGGAAGAGCTTCGGGTTTGAGACGACACTCGCGAGCCGATCGTACGCAGTTTGGTTGAAGAAGCTCGCCGCGGCCGGTTACGTCGTCAGTGTGCTCTACGTTTGGGTCGGTTCGCCCGAACTTGCGGTTCAGCGAGTCAGACAGCGTGTGCGTGAGGGTGGTCACGACGTGCCGGAAGAGGTTGTTCGACGACGCTACTATCGTGGAGCACGCAACTTCTTTGGTTTGTACATGTCTTTGGCCGAGAACTGGGTCGTGTGGGACAATTTGAGCAAGGACGGGCCTCACCGAATCGCATGGGGGACGGGCGTAGCAAACACTACGGTCGTCATGTCGGAGGCGTGGTCCCAGTTTCAAGAGATTGCCAAATGGACTTAACGAACGGCAGTCAAGACCCATATTTCCCCAGTTATGAGGAAATGGACGCGGCCATGCAAGAGGCCGTTCGCAGGGCGCTCGTCGTCCACAAGGCTCTGGGGCATCCGATTTGGGTCATACACGACGGGGAGGTCGTGGAGATCCCACCGGAAGAAATCGAGGTTTCCTCTGAGCCCGTCCCCGGCGCTCCGCCGTTCAACTCAAACCGTTGATGGGCGCGCGACTTTTCTCAGCACCAGGCAACTAGCCAGCATGTCGTGCAATGCTTGCCGGCGGTCCGTAAACGGCTGCATCAGGTAGCCGGCGAACAATATCATCGCTGACAGGATCCTTCCAAAGTACCGGCCGGTCGCGCGCCCGAACGAGATACGTCCGCCGTTCATGTCAGTGACAACGATTCCGACCGCCATCTTCCCCAGTGTCGCCTGATAGCGGGAACTGACCATGCCCGCTTCGTAGAGCCAACTGATGACAAAACCTAGCAGCGAGGCCAGCAGGCTAAAGAGAATGCTGACGATCGCCGCCGCACCTTCTTCGTTTCCGCCGGCGCCGGCAATGCCGACAGCCGCTACCATCTGGGCCATGAAACTGATGAAGAAGTTAGGGATCGCCGTGATGATTCCGTCGATAAACACAGCCAGAAATCGCCACCAAAAGCCCGCGTACTCGGTGGCTTGGCCAATAGCGGCCGGCGTTGGAGAGGCAACAGGAGGAGTCGCCCCAGCGGAAGAGCCGTAGGGTGGGGTGACTGTAGCGGCCGCTGTCGATGTTGCCGCGGGTGGTGTTAAGGCCGCCTCGGGTGGAGGAGTAGCATGGAGCGCCGGCTCAGCCTCATGTCTCTTGAGAGAAGCGCCGCACTTCTTGCAGAATGCATATTCCTCGTCGTTCGAATGGCCGCACTGCGGACAGTCCATGGTCGCTCCTCAAGCAAAGCCCCCGGTTGCGGCTCGCCGCCCCATTATAGAGAACCGCTATTGTTGAACGATTGACCATACCAAGCCGGAACAGGCCTCGGAGTCGTGTGGTAGAGTGCCAATCAACTTTGTGTTCGACGTGTTTGATCTGCTCGACGGTGCGAAGAGTTGCTTATGAGAATGCTGACAGTCGTCTTGTCTTTGCTGGCATGCGCATTCACACTGCCGGCCCAAAGCGCCAAGCCCAACATCGTCTTGATTGTTTCCGACGACCAGGGCTACGCCGACCTCGGTTGCTGCGGGCGTCCGGAATTGAAAACGCCGAACCTCGACCGGCTCGCGGCCGAGGGCGTCCGCCTGACGAACTTCTACGTCACATGGCCGGCTTGCACGCCGTCACGCGGCAGCCTGCTCACCGGGCGTTATCCCCAACGAAACGGCCTTTACGACATGATCCGCAACAACGAGGTCAACTACGGCCACCGCTTTACCGAGGAGGAGTATTCGGTCTCACCCGAGATGACGTTGGGCCTCGACCGGCGTGAAGTCACGATCGCTCAGGTCTTGCGGGAAGCCGGCTACGCGACCGGCGTTTTCGGGAAATGGGATAGCGGACGAGCGAAACGATTCCTGCCCCAACAGAGGGGTTTCGATACGTTCTTCGGATTCTCCAATACCGGCATCGACTACTTCACCCATGAGCGCTACGGCGTTCCCTCGATGTACCGCGGCAATGAGCGGGTCCAGGTGGAAGGCTATGCGACCGATTTGTTTCGGCGCGAGGCGATCGAGTTCTTGAATAAGAACAGCCGCCGGCCCTTCTTCCTCTATGTCCCGTTCAACGCGCCGCACGGAGCCTCGAATCTTGACAGGGTTGGAGTACAAGCGCCGGATGAGTACTACCGCATGTACGGCGAACTTCCTCCCACTAGGAAGCAGCGCTATATGGCCGCGACGACGGCGATGGATGACGCGATCGGGAAGATTCTCGATGAGCTTGACCGTCTCGGCGTTGCCGACAATACGCTGGTCGTTTTCTTCAGCGACAACGGCGGCTCGGGTGTCGCTGACAATACGCCGTTAAGGGGACAAAAAGCGCAGATGTGGGAAGGCGGAATTCGAGTGCCGTTCCTAGCCCGCTGGCCCGGGCATCTGCCGCAAGGCAAAGTGATTGACGAGTTTCTCAGTTCGCTTGAAGTATTCCCGACTTTCACGGCAGTGGCTGGCGGTCAAACGCCCGAGAACGTGATTTACGACGGGTTCGATATGCTTCCCGTCCTGCGGGGCGAGACGGAATCGCAGCGCGCCGAGATGTACTGGCAGCGGCGGAGTAACAAGGCGGCGCGATACCAGAACTGGAAATGGGTGGAATCAGATCGCGGAGGGGGCCTGTTTGATCTGGCGAACGACATCGGCGAGCGGAAAGACCTATCCTCCTCCCATCCCAACGTATTGCAGGATATGAAGACTCGCTGGGCCGCCTGGCGCAAACAAATGGATGAAGCTGAACCCCGCGGGCCATTCCGCGACTACTAACACGCGTTGGCTAATTCTCCTACGGTTAAGGTTGCCAGATGCCGAATGATAGGATGAGGCCCCGGCGGTCATTCAGGCCTACCGCCTCTTTTTAGCCAACGGCAATGCTTTCCACGATCGGGACCAAACTGGTCGTCGCCGTAACGGGCGTACTACTCGTTCTCTTCGTCATTGGCCACATGCTGGGAAACCTCCAGATCTATCTGGGTCCGGAGGCGGTGAATAGTTATGCGGCTTTCCTGAAATCGAAGCCGGGACCTCTTTGGGGGATTCGGTTGGGGTTGTTAGCCGTCTTCCTTCTCCACATCGGCGGAATCATCCGCCTGACCCTGGCCAACAAGCGTGCGCGTTCCACGGCGTACGCGATGAAGAAGCCCGTTCAGTCGACGCTCGCGTCACGCACCATGGTCTACAGCGGAGCGGCTCTGCTTGCCTTCGTCGTCTACCACCTGCTGCACTTCACGATCGGGGTGACCCATCCGGAGTATTCCCATCTGACGGACAGCGCCGGGCGGCACGATGTCTATTCGATGATCATCCTCGGTTTTCAGCAACCACTCGTTTCGATCTCTTACATCTTTGCGATGGGGTTGCTGGGGATGCACCTGGGCCATGGTGTGGCGAGCATCTTTCAGAGCACCGGCTGGAGGCGGCCTCAACTTGTTCCCATGATCGAGGTGTTTGGCCGCATCGTCGCCGTCGTGATCGTGCTCGGCAACATCTCTATCCCCTTGGCGGCGTTGCTCGGGTGGATCTCACCGACGCAGGGCAGGTTCTAGATATGCGTTTGGACGCGATGATCCCCCACGGGCCGATTGAGCAGAAGTGGGACCGCCATATAGCCGAGATCAAGCTGATCAATCCGGCCAACAAAAGGAAATTCGACATTATCATCGTCGGTTCGGGACTTGCCGGCGCCTCGGCTGCGGCGTCCTTGGCGGAACTGGGGTACAAGGTCGATTGTTTCTGTTTTCAAGACAGTCCACGGCGTGCGCACTCGATCGCTGCCCAAGGAGGCATCAACGCCGCCAAAAACTATCCGAACGACGGCGACTCGGTCTATCGGCTTTTCTATGACACGGTGAAAGGCGGCGACTTCCGAAGCCGCGAAGCCAACGTCTATCGGCTCGCAGAGGTCAGCAACAATATCATCGACCAGTGCGTGGCTCAAGGTGTTCCCTTTGCACGCGAATACGGCGGTCTGTTGGCAAACCGCTCCTTCGGCGGCGCGCAGGTTTCCCGCACTTTCTATGCTCGCGGCCAGACTGGCCAGCAGTTGCTTCTGGGTGCGGTGTCCGCCCTTCATCGCCAGATCGGCAAGGGGGCTGTCCGGATGCATGTCCGGAGCGAGATGCTCGACATTGTCGTAATCGACGGCAAGGCTCGAGGGATTGTCACGCGCGATCTCGTTAGCGGTGAGATCCAGTCGTGGGCGGCGCACGCCGTGGTCCTGGCCACCGGCGGCTACGGCAATGCTTTCTATCTGTCGACGAATGCCAAGGGCAGCAATGTGACGGCGGCTTATCGCGCCTACATGCGCGGCGCCGCCTTCGCAAACCCCTGCTACACCCAGATCCACCCCACCTGCATCCCGCGTAGCGGGGATCATCAGTCGAAGCTCACTCTGATGTCGGAATCATTACGCAATGACGGCCGCGTGTGGGTTCCCAAGCAGCAGAACGACACGCGTGCTGCTTCGCGGATTCCCCAGAACGAGCGCGACTACTACCTCGAACGCAAGTATCCGAGTTTCGGCAACCTGGCGCCGCGTGATATTTCGTCCCGCAGCGCCAAGGAAGTCTGCGATGAGGGACGGGGCGTGGGGCCCGGCGGGCAGGGCGTCTACCTCGACTTCGCCGACTCTATCGGACGCTTAGGCCGTGACGTAATTGAACAGCGTTACGGAAACCTTTTCCACATGTACAACCGCATCACCTCCGAAGACCCCTATTCGGCGCCGATGCGGATCTACCCTGCCGTCCACTACACGATGGGCGGCCTTTGGGTCGACTACAACTTGATGAGTACGATTCCCGGGCTTCACGTCATTGGCGAGGCGAACTTCTCGGATCACGGCGCCAACCGCCTCGGTGCGAGCGCGCTGATGCAGGGCTTGGCGGACGGCTACTTTGTGCTGCCGTATACGATCGGCAATTACCTCGCCACGGCAAAGCCAGAGCCAGTGTCCACGGATCATCCTGAGTTCAAAGGCGTGGAGGAAGCTGTCAATACGCGGCTGCGCAAACTCCTTGGCATCAACGGAAAGCGTTCCGCCGACTCGTTTCATCGGGAACTCGGTCAGATCCTCTGGGAGAAATGCGGGATGGCCCGTAACGCGGCGGGGCTCAAGGAAGCGCTGGCCCGAATCCCGGAACTGCGCGAAGAGTTCTGGAGTAGCGTACAGGTTCCCGGTGAGGGAGAAGAGTTCAATCAGGCTCTCGAATACGCCGGACGCATCGCCGACTTTCTGGAGTTCGGCGAACTCATGTGCCGCGACGGACTGGTGCGTGAGGAATCCTGCGGCGGGCACTTCCGTGAAGAACATCAGACATCCGAAGGGGAAGCCCAGCGTGACGATGAAAACTTCTCGTTTGTCTCCGCATGGGAATACCAGGGCACGAACCGCGAGCCCGTGCTACACAGAGAGCCGCTCCACTTTGAAAACGTGAAGCTGGCTACGCGAAGCTATAAGTAGCGACGAGCCCGACATGAACCTCAAGCTCAAGATCTGGCGCCAAAAGGACGCAGACTCCCCTGGCGGCTTCGTCGACTATCAGTTGGGCGATGTCCGGCCCGAGATGTCGTTCCTTGAGATGTTGGATGTCCTCAACCAGAAGCTGATCTTGAAAGGCGAGGACCCCGTCGCGTTCGACCATGATTGCCGCGAAGGCATCTGCGGCATGTGCTCGCTGGTTATCGACGGCACACCTCACGGACCCGACCGTGCCACCACCACCTGCCAGCTCTACATGCGCCGCTTCCAGGATGGCGAGACAATCACGATTGAGCCCTTTCGCGCGACCGCCCTGCCTCTGGTGCGGGACCTCGTCGTGGATCGCAGCGCGCTCGACCGGATTCAGCAGGCCGGTGGCTTCGTGTCGGTGAATACCGGAGGTACACCGGACGCTAACATGATTCCGATTCCCAAACCGAAGGCCGACCGCGCCATGGATGCCTCCTCCTGCATCGGCTGCGCGGCCTGCATCGCGGTCTGCAAGAACGCTTCCGCATCGCTTTTTACCGCCGCGAAAATCTCGCATTTGGCGAATCTTCCTCAAGGCCAGCCCGAGCGCTATCAGCGCGCCAAAGCCATGGTGGCCCAGATGGATACGGAAGGTTTCGGAAGCTGCACGAACACCTACGACTGCGAAGCGGTCTGTCCCGAGGAGATCAGCGTCAACCATATCACCCAGATGAATCGAGATTACGTCAAGGCCCTCCTCGGCGGAGGCGGAGGCTAGACTAACTACGGAGAGACCTTGTAGACACTCTCGTGAGCTAGAGGCCGCCCAGCCCCCCGAAGAGAACCCCCGCTGACTGAATCGCGCCGTAAACCGCGAGGCAGAACAGCACAGCGAGAATGACGTTCTCCCAGGGGCGGGTGCGGTGCTTCTCACCGATGAAGTTTGGGCTTGCCGTGATCCACCACACCCCCCCGGCCAACAATGGCAGCAGGACTACCTGTCCGCTGTTTGCGGCCAGTGTGAGTGTCACGAAATCGGGCATCCCGGGCAGCGTCCAGATCAAGGGCGAAACGAGGCACCACACGATGATCCAGCGGTGCATCGAGTGTCCACGGTATTCCGCGCGCGTGGGCTGCTCGCCCGTTCGCCATCGCAGCCAGGCATGACTACCGAGCGCCGCAAGCCCGGCGGCATGCCCCAGGATCGACGTGTAGATCGCCGCGAAGATTCCCGCATAGAACAGCAACCTGCCGGACGGACCCAAGACAGTACTGAGCAGGTTCGGCAGGTCATCGAGATCGGTGATGTGACGGTTCGGATAGAGCAGTTCCGCGCCGAGCACCCACACCGCCAGATTCAGCACGACCATGGCGGTCACTCCGAGCAGTAGATCGTAGAACTGTACGCGCAGATACTTTGGTCCGCGCCAACCCTTCTCCTCAAGGAAGTATGGATAGGCGAGGTTCATGAACGAGCCGCCGACCGCGCCAATCATCGCCAGCGCTACCGTCAGCGGACCGAACGCCCCTTGCCGACCGGGCATTTCAAAGCGGAACAGACCTTCTACGACGTCTGCCCCGCTGAAGCCGACCCATGCCGCTGAACCGACGAATGAGATTGAGAGCAGCGCGAGAAAGGCCTTGAAGATCCATTCCAGGGGTCCGTAGGCCCGGATTACAAGTACGAAGGCGGTGGCATTGCAGAGCACCGCCCACATCCAAACCTCGCCGATGCCGAAGACATTTCGGCAGATTTCACCGACGCCTACGGTCAGGAAGGCTTCATAAACGTGGCCCATCACGACCGCGCCAACGAAAAGTACCGGCCCGTACCAAGGGTGCAGGCGGACCAATCCGTCGAGCACACCTTCGCCGCGCGGATTGCAGAGCTGGTAGCGGCCGATCAACGACGCGAGAACAAACCGCATGAAGACCGCCAGCACCAGCACCCACAGCAACGAGTATCCGTAGCTGCTGCCCGCCACCGCCATGTCGACAACATCACCGGCGCCAAGCCAGGTGAGCACAATTACGATGCTCGGCCCGAACGACTTGAGGTATTCCGTAAAGGAATGAGGAACGGGCGGTTCCGGCGGCATAGCCTGGGCCATCAGGTCAGCGTACTGGAAACAGCAGAGCGGCGGGTTACCAGCTTAGGCGGCAGTCGGGGCGGTTTTGGCGGAAGTGAGCTACGGCGGCGGGGGTGACGGCGGTTCCGCTTACGTACAGGTTCTTCAAGCCGGCGTGCTTCTCGAGTTGGGCCAAGCCGGCGTCGGTGAGTTTGGTGTGGCTAAGGTCGAGGGAACGAAGCGCATTGATGCCGAGTAAGGCTCGCGCGGCATCGTCCTCGACCCTTTCGCAGTAGGCCAGGACAAGGTTTTCGAGCTTGCGTGCCTCGGCCAGTTCGGTCAAGCCTTTCGCTGTCACTTCCGAGCGGGAAAGGTCGAGCGACCGTAGGCGCGGGAGAGTCTTCAGCTCGGGCAGGGACAAGTCGGTGATCTGGATGCGATTGCGGAGTCGCGGCACTCCGTCGCCGATGGCCGCTACGTACCCGTTGTCGGCGGCGGCGAGATTGAGGACCTCGAGTCCCTTGAGGGTGGCGATGCGATTGATGTTGAGGTCAGTCAGCGTGACGCTCCAAACGCCACTGTCAGTGATTTGCGCGCCGCTCAAGTCGAGATGCTTGAGCGCGGACAGGTACTGAAGAAAGATCAGCCCTGACTGGCCGATGCGGTTGCCTCCGAGGGAGAGTTTTTCGAGGTGGGCGAGCCCTTCGAGATGTTCGAGCGACGTATCGGTGATCTGCGTGATGCCCACGTCCAGCTCGCGCAGATTGGCGAAATGAGAGAGGAACTCCATGCCGGAATCGGACATGCGGGCTCCGCGAAGGTTGAGTGTTTCCAGGTTGGCAAGCTCGGCCAGACGGGCGACACCGGATTCGGTAACGTGTTCAGCGAAGTAGAGATTGAGGCTTTTGAGTTTCGACAGCTTGGCGACGAAGCCTAGGCCGAGATCGGTGACGTGGGTATGGGAAAGGTCGAGGCTTTCGAGATCGGGGAATGCCTCGGCCAGCTTTTCGAGATCGCCGTCGGTGACCCAGCGGCCACGGAGGTTCACGCCGGTCACTTGACCGTCGCTGCCTCGGGTGACAGAGCCGCCCTGCGAGACGATCCAGTCGGAGTCCGTAAGTTCGGGAGAAGCGCCCGCCGAGCTGAGGACGGCAAAGGCGAGGAGCAGACAGCAGGCGAAAGGAGTTTGTCTCATGCCGGCCTATCCGCGTCTGCGATTGGGGATCGCGGAGTCGCGGTCCCAAACGATGCGGCAGCCTTTGAGCTCGCCGTCGAGTTTGTCGTATCCGTCTTGCGTGACCAACGTGTGATAGAGGTTGAGCAGTTTGAGGTTGCGGAGCGAACGGAGGTCGTCGACCGCGGCGTCGGTCACATCGGTGCTGTCGAGCCTGAGTTCGCGCAGGTTCTCGAGGGCGCGGAGGTGAGCGATCCCTTCGTCGGCGAGCGGCGTGTAGTCGAGATTGAGGTGGGTGAGATTTTTGAGGGCTGCCAGCGCCGCCAAGCCGTCGTTGCCGATACGCGTCTTGACGAAGTCGAGTTTCTCGATTTGAGTGAGCGGAGCGAGGTGCTGGAGACCGGCGTCGGTTATCTGCGTGTAGCTTAGCGAGAGCTCGCGCAGATTGGTGAGTGCGCCGAGTTGGCGCAGGCCTTCATCGTCGATCGGTGTCCCAGCCAACCCGAGGACTTTGAGCTGAGTCAGGGATGCGAGGTCGGCCGCCGCCGCGCTGGAGACGGGCGTGTAGTCGAGCAACAGCTCGGTGAGGCCGGCTATAGCGCCGAGGTGTTTGACGGCGCCGTCACCGACTTGAGTGCCAAGCAGGCTCAGGCGGCGCAGGGCGCCGAGAGCCGAAAGATGCTCGATACCCGGCCCTTCCACGAACGTGTGGTTCAAGCTGAGTTGCCGGAGCGCTGACAGTTTCGCCAACGATTCCAGACCGGCGTCGGTGATCAGGGTGTGATCGAGATTGAGTTCAACGAGACTGCCGAGATGTGAGATGGCTTGGGCGGCCAGGTCTCCGACTTCTGTTGCGCTGAGGTTGAGCTTCTCGACGCCTTGTAAGTTGCTGAAGTGTTCCAAATGAGCGTCGGTGACGCTGGTGGAGGCGAGTGATATTTCACGAAGAACTCCCTCACGGATGGTGGCGCGACCGCCCATCTTTTCGACCCAAGCGGCGACAGCATCGATGTCTTGAGCAGTGGCGGCGGAGAGCTCGATCCGGGGGCCGGCCGGAGCAGGCGTCAGCTCGACGAACGCGACATCGCAGCCAGGGACGGCCTTTCGAAAAGCCTCAACGCCGGAGGCGCTGACTCTGGTGTAGCGGACGTCGAGGTGGCGAAGGTTTGTGAGTGCGGCGAGTTCATCCAGGCCGGCGTTAGTGACCTTGGTCTGGTACAGGTTCAGGTCTTCGAGACTCGTCAGACTTGCCAGGTGCTTCACGCCGGCGTCGGTCACATCCGCGCCGAGTAGGTTCAGCTTGCGGAGATTTGGGAGCGAAGTGAGGTGGTCGAGACCGGCGTCGGTCACCTGGGTCGCCTGGAGATTCAATTCGGTGAGTTCGTCCAGATGCGCAATCTGTTTGAGCCCTTCATCTCCGACGAGCGTGCTTTCAAGAAGTAAGACGGACAAACTATCCATGACGGCGAGCCCCGCGATGTTGTCGTCGGCGATGTCGGAGTAGCTGCCGTCGAGGTAGCGGAGTTTGGTGAAGGGCTTTAGTTTCTCAGTGGTGACGCGGCAGTACTTGAATCGCAGCTCGGTGAGGTTCGTTAAGGGCGCGAGATGCTCGATCGCATGGTCGCGAACGTGAATGCCGCGGTACGTGCTGTGGAAATGGTGTGTGAGGTGGAGCTTTTCGAGGCTGATGAGGCCGCTCAGGTTTCGCAGTTCGTCGCTCTCATCCATTTTGCCCTGGGGACCACAGCAGACGGGGTTCCACATCGTCCCGGACAGATAGAGTTCTTTCAGGTTCGGCAGACCGCGCAGGCGAGCAAGTTCTCTGGGCTCGACGAGGGTTCCTACGAGATTGACGCTTTGCAGGCGGAAGTCGTGTCCCGGCAACTCGGCGATGGTCCACACCATGAGGGCGTCGGGATGCAGCGCGATGCTGCCGCCTTTGCGCAAGACCCACTCAGCGACTTGGCGGTCAAGGGGTTCGGCGGTTGCGGAGCCGGCCGACAAGCCGAGAGCGACCCAGAGAGAACAAACGAGGGCAAGCCGACGAGAACGAACAGATGGCAACATTCCAACCCCAGTCTACGGTTTGCGGCGGATGACGACAAGCAGCACCCAACCGACGTGGCTGATCTGAGAGGGAGTCCGAACTCGATGCTAGAATTCGTACGCCATGGAAAAACCCAGAGGTGCAGACTTGACGCGTCGTGGATTTCTGGCGGCGTCGGGCGCGGGCGCCGTGCAGGCCGCCTCGCCCCCTACCAAGATCCAGACCGCAATCTACGGAATCGGCCACGCTCACGCGCGGGGCAAGGTACAGACGGTGCGCGAGATGGAGCAGTTCGAGCTGGTCGGGATCTGCGAGCCGGACAGGTATCAGCCACGCGATCACGAGGTTTTTCGGGGTGTCCGGTGGTTGTCGGAAGAGGAGATGCTGCGCGACGCGTCGGTGGAGTTGATCGTCGTGGAATCGCGCGTACAAGAGAATCTCGGCTACGCGCAACGCGCTGTCGCGGCGGGCAAGTGGGTGCATCTTGATAAGCCGCCCGGGGTCGATCTCCCCGCGTTGCGAAATCTTTTTTCCGAGGCGAAACAGAACGGCACGATCGTTCAGATGGGTTATCAGTGGCGTTACCATCCGGCGATGCAGGCGGCGATCGAGGCGCACAACAAGGGCTGGCTGGGGGAGACGTACGCGGTTCGAGCGACGATCAATAAGCCCATCTCACTTGAAACGCGAGAAGAGTTGGCGGCGTTTCCCGGCGGCATGATGTTTGAGCTGGGCTGCCATATGATTGACCGGATCGTTGAGGTGCTGGGCAGGCCCAAGACGGTCACGAGTTGGATGCGTCACGACGCGCCGATCAAAGACACATTGGAAGACAATACTCTGGCGGTCTTCGAGTTTGACCGCTCTATGGCGGAAGTGTACGTGGCGGCCCAGCAGCCGAATGGCGGGAACTACCGGACGTTTGAGATCCTGGGTACGAATGGGACGGCCACGGTCCGGCCGTTTTCGCCCTATCGACTGTTGGTTGACATGAAAGCCGCAGCGGGTCCCTACAAGGTGGGCTTTCAGAAGATCGACATGACTCGACCGCCAGGACCGCCTTTCGTGGGAGATTTTGCCGAGCTCGCGCGCGTGATTCGGGATGGTGAAAAGCCTTCCTATTCGGCGGAGCACGACTTGATCACACATGAGGCGCTTCTGAAGGCCTGTAGAGTGATTTGACCGCAAAGGCGTCGCAGCAAGGAGGCGGATACATGCCGGAATCAAAAGGAATCGCGTACTACGATGGGCGGTTTCTGCCTGTGGAAGAAGCGAGTATTCCGATTCTGGATCCCGCGTTTACGAAGAGTGATGTGGTCTTCGACGCCGTGTCCGTGTGGGACAGCAGTTTCTTCCAGTTGGACAACCACCTCAAGCGCTTTCGTGCCTCGTGCGAGCACGTTCGCATGAAACCGCCGATCGGCGAAGACGAGATCAAGCACATCCTGGCGGATTGCGTCGAGCGGGCGGGCTTTTCGCGCAGCGTGGTCTTCATGCTGTGTACGCGAGGGCGTTACGGCGGCGGGGTTGCGTTCGGGGATCCTCGCACTTGCCGGAACGAGTTTCTGGCTTACGCGGTTCCCTACTATTGGGTTGTCCCTCAAGACAGGATTCAGAACGGCGCGCATCTCTGGATCGCCGAAACGCGCCGGGCGCCTGACGTCGCGATCAACCAGCGGGTCAAGAACTTCAATCGCATGGATCTCACAGCCGCTCAGTTTGAAGCGCTCGACGCCGGGGCCGACGCGCCGGTGCTGCTATCCACCGACGGTTATCTCACCGAGGGGCCGGGCTTCAATCTGTGGATTGTGAAGGACGGCCAAGTTCGCACTCCCGGTGAGAATCTGCTTGAGGGCATTACGCGTCTGACTGTGTTCGAGTTGTGTGAGATTGCGGGGCTCAAGGCGGCGACGGCTGACCTCACTCCTGAAGACTTAGCGGCAGCGGACGAGGCGTTCATGTCGTCGTCAGCAGGGGGCGTCATCCCGGTCATTAGGGTAAACAATGGTGTGATCGCTGACGGCGAGCCGGGAGAGGTGTCTTGCCGGCTGCGCGATCTCTATTGGGAGAAGCGAGGCGAGGGTTGGCACGGCACACCGACGTCGGACCTAGTGTTTGATGCGTTCCCGCAGCTTGCGGAAAGATAATCGAACGGTGGTGTCGGCCGTAGCTGGGAGTCCTGACCGGAAGGACCGGTCCCGTCAGGTCAAGGTGCTACAATTTCCGTTCGCGTTCAGAGAATCCTGGAGCCTGTGGGTTTCGGGCGGATCGCATCTATGCGCGGCATCGTACTAGGAGCCGGTGGACAACTTGGCTACGAGCTTGTTGCGGAGCTGCGTGCCCGCGGCCACGACGTGATTGCACTCGGCCGCGATCAACTCGACATCACAGATCCCGATCGAGTCGCCCGCGGGGTTGGACAGCACTCGGCCGATTGGGTTATCAACTCCGCTGCTTACAACAAAGTCGACTTGGCCGAGAAAGAGCCGGCAGAGGCGATGGAGGTCAACGGCTTGGCTGTCCGATCGCTGGCGGTGGCTTGCCGCGAAGCCGACGCCACGTTTGTTCACTTTTCAACGGACCACGTTTTCGACGGGACGAAGACCGAACCCTACACCGAGGCGGATCCGCCGAGCCCACCGTCGACCTACGCCGTTTCGAAAGTCGCCGGAGAGCTTTATGCCCGGATCTGCTGCGACAAACGTTATCTGTTTCGCGTCGCGGGCGTATTTGGCCCGGCCGGCCGCTATACGCGGCACGGCAATTTCCCGGAATTGATACTGCGAAAGGCGCGTGAAGCGAGCCCGCTGAAGGTCGTGGAAGATTTTTTCGCCGTGCCTACCTACGCACCCGCGCTGGCTTCGCGAGTGATCGATGTTCTCGAAAAGAAGATCCCGTTCGGTCTGTACCACATCGGCGGGGGCGTCTCGATCTCCTGGTATCACTGGGCATTGAAGATTCTCGATCAAACGGGACTGCGCGCTGAGATCCAACCGACGAATCACCGCGAGTACAAGACCACCGCGCAACGTCCCCGGCACGCCGGTCTTTCGAACGCCAAAATCGAGGCGGCCGGCATTAGCCCGATGCCCTCGCTCGATGATGCGTTGACGGATTATCTTCGCCGCCGCGAGAAGGTGCGGCCGCCCATCGAATAGCTAGTGTTTGTGTCGCGACCGGTTGGTTTAAGGCCTCCGCGGACAGAATCAACTTCCTTCAGGTCCGTTACCACGATTGATTCGAGTCTCGATCTAGCGCAATGTCTCCTCCCGCACAGTCAATGCGGAGATGTATTCCCGATCCAGTTCGTAGCCGAAACCGGGTCCGTCTCGGACCTCAATGGTTCCTTCAGCCGAGACCTCGACCTGGGGCTGAATAATATCCTGCTTCCAGTAGCGTTTGCTCGCCGAAACATCGCCGGGGAGGATGAAATTGTCTAGGGTCGAGAGGGCGACGTTGTGGGCGCGGCCGACGCCGCTTTCGAGCATGCCTCCGCACCAGACCGGGATGCCGTGCGCCCGCGCCACGTTATGGACCAGCAGCGCTTCGGAAAACCCACCTACCCGCCCGAGCTTGATATTGATGATGCGCCCGGCCTTCATCTCAATCGCCTGCTCGGCATGGCGTGCCGTGCGGATACATTCGTCGAGGCAGATCGGAGTATCGAGTTGTGCTTGCAGAGTGGCGTGATCGATGATGTCGTCGTGCGAAAGCGGTTGCTCGATCATCATAAGGTTGAAGGCATCCAGTTGTTTGAGGTGCGCGGTGTCGGCCAGCGTGTAGGCCGAGTTGGCGTCCGCCATCAGGAGAATCTCGGGGAAGGCGGCGCGCACTTGCCTGACGACATCGACATCCCAGCCGGGCTTGATTTTCATCTTGATGCGCTGGTACCCCGCTTGCACCTCGCGCTCGATCAGCCCTAGCAGCTCTTCCACCGAGTCCTGGATGCCGATCGAAACACCGCAGTTGATCTGTGTACGGCTGCCGCCAATGTGCTTCCAGAGCGGCAGCCCCAGCTTCCGTGCCTCAAGGTCCCATATGGCGGCTTCCAGCCCGCCACGGGCCATGTGATGACCACGAATGTGGGCGCTGAGACTCGCGACATCGGCGGCGGAAGCGATGTCGGTGTGGAGAATCCGCGGCGCAACGAAATCGCGCAAGATCATCCAGGCGGCGGCAACCCATTCTTCGTTGTAGAAGGGCTTCTCACCACAGGTGACCTCGCCCGATCCGGTCGCCCCG
Source organism: Bryobacterales bacterium (assembly GCA_965206655.1). Taxonomy (GTDB): domain Bacteria; phylum Acidobacteriota; class Terriglobia; order Bryobacterales; family UBA6623; genus JAPPLB01. Next base: position 996,273 of record CBDBKC010000037.1, read on the forward strand.
TCTTCTTCCACCTCGACGAGCAGGATGTGGCGTTCGGTCGTGCGGCCAAAGCTGGTTTCAAAAGGATGCACCAGCGGCATCCGAATTTCGCGAAGGGATATGCGATCGATTTTCATGGGTTCTGAGATAACAGGCGAAGCAGCAAGCCCCCCAGGGCGTAGCGCACGACTCGCCTAGAGCCGGCCGAGTTGGAAGGCGCCGCCCTGCTCATTGCGTTCATAGCCGATGACGGCTAAGCCCTCGCCGAAGTGTTTCTGAAACTCTTCCCGCACGCGCGTTTGGATGGAGCGAGCTTTTTCAGGATCGTTGCTGCGCCAGTCATCAATCGCGATGGGGATCTGAATCGTTTGCTCGATGCGACGATCAGCAATTTCACTTCCCGCGATCGCGGTGGCGACACGCGTACTCGTGACATTCCATTCGGCGACCAGGCGATCGGTCGGCAGCCCACCGTGAAGCGGCGAGGACGTGATGCCGTATTGATTCGGCAAAAAACGACGGACGACGCCTCCGAGCTTCTCGATATTAAAATGAGCGTTGCGGATTTGGAGTGGATCGAACAGCCATTCGACCAGATCCACGCCGTAGCGAATCGCTTCCTCGCGCTGCTTCAATTTGATCTTGTAGCCAATGCCCCGGTTCTGGTAACCGTCGAGCACCCCCGTCATGTGGCTGTGCCAGTAGGACATGCCGCCGCGCTTCATGCCCGGAAACGAAAGGCTGAAGCCGATCATGCGCGCGTCCTTGTAGGCGCCGAGCACCAAGCCACCGATATATTTCGAGACGCTGAGAATGCGGGGGGGTACCTGGTCGACTTCCGAAAACCTCCAGACACCCGCCTGGACGTTGAGCGTCTCGCGAAATTCTTCGTGCTCGGAAAGTACACGAACCTCGATGTCACCCACGGCTACTGACTCTTGGCCTGCTGCCATAGTTGTTCCAATTCGTCGGTGTTGGCCTGGTCGACGGAGACGCCCTTGCGGCTTAGTTCCTGTTCGATGTAACCGAAGCGCACCCGGAACTTCCGATTCGCTCTTCGCAGCGCGAGCTCCGGATCGACGCCGGCGCGGCGTGCTACGTTGACCATCAGAAATAGCAGATCGCCAACTTCCTCTTCCTTGTCTTCCTGATTCTCGGAAGCATCAGCGACCTGAAGCTTGTCAATTTCTTCGCGGAGCTTATCCACGAGTTCCTGGTGGTTCCGCCACTCGAATCCGGCTTGCGCGGCCTTCTTACTGATCTGCCGAGCCTCGAGCAAAGCCGGTTGCGAACGGGGGATGTCCGCAAGCATCGTCGCCGCACCGCCTCCCTGAGCGCCGTTGTCTCGGGTTTTGTGACGTTTCTCTTCGGCTTTGATTTGCTCCCAGCGGTGCAGCACCTCACCTGACGTGTCGGCTGATTCCTCACCGAACACATGAGGGTGGCGGCGAATCAGTTTGTCATTGATGTGATCGAGAACATCGTCGATCGTGAACCATCCATTCTCTTGAGCGATCTGTGACTGAAAGACGATCTGCAACTGAACGTCGCCCAGTTCCTCGGCCAGCTCGCCCCAGTCCTTTTGCTCGATCGCGTCGATGACCTCGTAGGTCTCCTCGATCAGGTAACGCCTCAAAGATTCGAGTGTTTGCTCGCGGTCCCAGGGACATCCATCGGGGGCGCGAAGCCGCCCCATAAGTTCGACAAGCCTGTCAAAACGAGAAGCGGACATGGGACAATGAACCGACCAGTAGCACAATGTAACACAGTGCTTTTTGTCCGCCTTCGTGTTCTGATATCCCCATGAAAGCCGTCGGCATCGTACCTGCCCGCTATGCTTCCAGCCGCTTCGAGGGCAAGATGCTGACGCCATTGGGAGGGCGCCCGCTGGTCCAGCATGTTTATGAGCGGGCGTCCCAGGCTGAAAGCCTGTCGCTCGTCGCAGTCGCCACGGATGATGAACGCATCGCGGCCGCAGTGAAGCAATTCGGCGGCAAAGTGATCATGACCTCGCCCCGGCACCCTTCGGGAACCGATCGCGTTGCTGAAGCGGCGCGCGATCTCGAAACGGATGTCGTCGTCAACATCCAGGGGGATGAGCCCTTCGTATCGCCGGAGGTCATCGACCAAGTCGTCGCACCGTTCCGGTCGCGGCCGGACCTCGTGATGGCGACGCTGAGTCACCGCATCTCAGACGCGCATTCTCTCCATGATCCGAACGTGGTAAAAGTCGTCACTGATCTCAAAGGGTACGCCCTCTATTTTTCCCGGTCATTAATCCCGCATCCGCGGCGAGGTGAGAGTGAGAGAGCTTGTGCCCACATTGGAATCTACGCATACCGCAAGGATTTTCTGCAGCGTTTCTCTTCGCTACCTCCTGGACACCTTGAGCAGATTGAAGCTCTCGAACAACTGAGGGCACTCGAAAACGGAGAACGCATTCTGGTCGTTCCCACGGATGACTACGTCGGCATCGGCGTCGACGTACCTGCCGATCTAGAGCGCGCCGAGGAGTTTCTGGCGCGGAGGAAGGGTACATAGTGAGCCCGTCATCCGCCGATGGTAGCGTAGGGTACGTCGAGTGCTATAATTTTCGATTGAGCGGAACAAGCTCCTGCTAAACACCGAACAATTGCTTTCGCTTGGCCCCCACATATCTAACCGGCAGGCGGTGGAGCTGCCTGATGGTTGAGATGCTGCGGGGGCACGGCACGGATTCTTGTTTTCGGGGGAATAGGGATTTAGATGTCTGAATCGAAGGCGGGCCAAGGTGGAGCGAAGGGAGACGCTCCGGCCGACACGGCTGCGGCAGCGGAACCCTCATTCATCTCCCGACTGATTCAAGGATTCAAGAAGACGGAAACCGGCAAGGACGCCGTACGGACGCGGCGGCTCTTTGTCGGCTTTGGAATCGGCGGATTTCTGACAGCCAACTTCTTGATGTTTTTGCGGTTCTTCTTTCCGCGCACGATCTTCGAGCCGAGTACGGTTTTTCGCATCGGAGCCATGACGGATTTCGGGTTCGGCGTCGACACCAAGTTCCAAAAATCGAATCGGATCTGGGTGGTCAAGAATACGGAACGCTTGTTCGTCATCAGTGCCATCTGCACGCACTTGGGATGCACGCCGGACTGGAAGCAGTCGGAGCAGAAATTCAAGTGCCCCTGCCACGGCAGCGGCTACGATCCGGAAGGCGTGAACTACGAGGGGCCGGCGCCCAGGCCGATGGACCGCGCCCGTGTCGAGGTCAACCCGGAGGGGCAGATCGTCGTCGACACAAGCGTCGTTTACAAGGCGGAAAAGGGTAAGCAAAGCCAGTTTGACGACGATGGCGCGTACATCTCGATCTAGGTTCGCCGAGAGTCGTTCCGGGGGCGGGCGATCACTGATTCACGGGGAAGGAACACCGGTCGCCGTCTAGGGCGTAGGAGGAGTTGAGGAGCATGGCGGAAGAGACGACCAAGAAAACCGAGCAAGAGCCGGGGACCAACGGTACGTCCGGCAACGGCAGGCGCTTGCTCGGCATCGACCCCGACGCCATCAAGGCGAAAGCGGCGGAAGATCTCGAAGCAATCAGGAAGCCTACGAAGACCGACCTCTACAAGTCGATCTTTCGCGTCAAGCACGACGAAACGCCGCGCAGCCGTACCTTGGGCGTACTCAGCAACGTCTTCCTGCACCTCCACCCGGCTAAGATCAACCGCGACGCCGTAGCGTACAACTATACGTGGGGGATGGGCGGCATCTCGTTCTATCTGTTCTGGGTGCTCACCTGGACAGGCGTCCTGTTGATGTTCTACTACCACCCGACGAAGATCCAGGCCTTTCGCGACATTCTCTATCTGGAGCACGACGTGCCGTTTGGCAAGCTCCTGCGCAACATGCATCGCTGGGGCGCGCACGCCATGGTCCTCACCGTCTGGCTGCACATGTATCGCGTTTTCCTGACGGGCTCCTACAAAAAGCCGCGACAGTTCAACTGGATGGTCGGCGTGATCTTGCTGGTACTGACGTTGCTGCTTTCATTCACGGGATATCTGCTGCCTGACGATCAGTTGGGCTTCTGGGCGGTTACGGTCGGAACAAACATGGCACGCGCGACTCCAATGCTCGGCCACGAAGGTCCGTTCGGCATCCAGATGGGGATGACGGCTTACAACGATGTACGATTTGCCCTGCTTGGCGGGTCGATCGTCGACTCGAACGCCCTGCTGCGCGCCTACATTTGGCACTGCGTAGCGATCCCCGGATTCGCGGCCACATTCATGATTGTGCATTTCTGGCGCGTCCGGAAAGACGGCGGGATCTCCGGTCCCGCGCCGATGATGCTTGAGAAGGAAATCAAACCTTTGCGTCGGTAAGGTCGGAGAAGGATATATGGACTGGCATCAACTTTGGACGATCCTCTCACTGCCGGATAACGTCCCGATCATCGGACTGATGATTGTGATCCCGTTCTACACCTGGTATGCCTTTCGGCAAGCCTTTGCGAACGACCGCTTGATCGATCAGCTCGAAGCGGACCCGGAGATGGCGAAGACGCATCACCGCAAGACGCAGTCCTTCAAGAAGGGCTGGGCTCGCGAGGTGCATGTCTGGCCCTATCTGTTGCGTATCGAGTTCCTGGCGGCGATCATCGTGACCGCCATCCTCATGGTTTGGTCGATTACCCTCGACGCACCACTTGAGGAGCCGGCCAATCCGACTCTTACGATGAACCCCTCGAAGGCCCCTTGGTACTTCCTCGGGTTGCAGGAAATGCTGGTCTACTTCGACCCCTGGATCGCCGGTGTCGTCATGCCGACGCTGATCATCGTCGGGCTCATCGCTATCCCGTACATCGACACGAACCCGCTTGGGAACGGCTACTACACCTACAAGCAGAGGCGGTTCGCGATCTGGACGTACCTATCGGGGTTCGTCATCCTATGGTGCGTCATGGTCGTTATCGGGACCCTGATCCGCGGTCCGGGCTGGATGTGGTTCTGGCCGGGGCAGACGTGGGACCACAACAAGCTGGTCTTCGAGGTGAACCGCGATCTGCACGAGATCCTCGGGATTACCGATCCCATGGTGTACGGGGTCTTCGGATTCCTGGTTGTCGCCGGTTTCTTTGTGGTCACCGGCTTCGCCGTCCACAAACTGCTGACGATGACCGAGTTCAATCGTAAGATTCTCGATCGCATGACGCTGCTTCAGTACTTGACGATGCAGCTTCTGCTGATTGTTATGGTCGGCTTGCCCGCCAAGATGGCGGCTCGCCTTCTGTTCCGTATCAAGTACATCTGGGTGACGCCGTGGTTTAACGTTTGACCCACGAAGCACCGGTACGAGCCTAAGCCAGCCATTCAAGAGAAGAACTAAGACGAAATGCCGAAACCCGCCGAGACCGATCCAGATCCCGTCGTAACGAAATCGCTCAGCGTCCCGCTACTCGTATCGACGCTCATTTTGACCTTGAGCCTCGTCTGGGCGATTTACGACGAGGTCTACGCTATGAGGCCCTGGAAGGGCTTTCAGGCCGACTTCATTGAGCTTTACTCTGCCCACCTGACAAAGATCAAGCCCGAACAGGCCGCCGCGGAAAAGGCGGTCAAAGAGACTGCTGAATATCAAGATCTCCAACAGCAGATGGAAGCGGCCGAGGCGACGGCGAGCCAGCGCATGCAGGAGATTGACAAGGTCGTCAATCGCGGGGTAACTCCCCGGCTGTTAGCGGCACGGCAAGCCTTCCAGATCGTCAAGAGTGAAGTGGACGCCCTGACTTATCAAATCGAAGTGGCGAGCAGTGACTCCGCCAAGCAAAGCCTGCAGGAGGACATTGACGCCATCAAGGATCGGGACATTGAAGTTGAACTCGCCGCCGAAGACGGGTCGGGAGAGGTCGCCGGCGAGCCAATGAAGTTCGCCAAGCTGCAGAGCGAGTACCTCCGTCTGCAGGACAAGCGCGTGGCGCTTCAGGCCGAACGGGCGAAGTTGTTGGAGCCCGTGGGTGAGATCCGATCTCAACGAGATGCACTGCTCGCGGACAGGTTGGCCGGCCTCAGCGAGCAGCAGGTTGACGGTTTGATCGCCAAGATGGACGATTTCGGCGTCGATATCAAGCAGATTCATTTGAACGATATCGATTGGGTCGACCGGTGCGAATCCTGTCACGTTGGTATCCGGGAACCTGTCGAGATCAAGGCGGAGGATGTGGGCGGCAGAGCGGAGTTCATCAGCCACCCCTCGAACGACCTGCTCAAGATCCACAACCCGGACGAGTTCGGGTGCTCGACCTGTCACAACGGCAACGGAAGGGCTACAAGGTCAGTGGTCAAAGGTCATGGCAGACACAAGTTCTGGCTCTGGCCCATGTGGCAAAAAGAAAACGCGCAAGCGGGTTGCCAGCAGTGCCATGCCCGCGAAGTGATCACCGAACAGGCGAATGTGCTGAATAAGGGCCGCACGCTGTTCTTGAACAAGGGCTGCTGGGGCTGTCACCGCTTCGAGGGTTTCGACAAGGAATCCGACGAGTTGTCCGCCGTTCGGCAACAACTGAACATCATCGCGGATCAACGGGCCGCGAATCTTAAAGAACAGCGCGAAAGTATCGCAGCCGGCGATACGGCGGAAGATGCGGACCAGGCTGACGCTTTTTACAAGAGAGCTGAATTGTTGCTCCTGCGTAGTGCCAAGCTCGACGCTGAATATGATGCCCTCGACCTTGAAGAGGAATCGCTCATTCAAGAAGCACGCAAGTTCGGCCCAAACCTCAAAGAGATCAAGGTGAAGCTCCGAAAGGAGTGGGTTCCTGTTTGGCTGAAGAACCCGCACGAGTTCCGGCCCGGTACGAAGATGCCGGAATTCCGGCTTCTCGACGACGAAATTCAGAAGATCTCGGCGTACCTTTGGCAGAACGCCGTCGACGGCGAGTTGCAGGCGCATCCGCCCGGAAACGCTGAGAAGGGTGAGGATCTCTTCGGCACCCGCGGATGTCTCGGTTGCCACTCGATGGGTGAGAGCGACGATAGGCAGGGTGGCACGTTCTCCGCGAACCTAACGCGAGTCGGCGAGAAGGCGAACTACAACTACCTGGTCCGCTGGATTAACGATCCGAGTGAGATGACTCCTGATCCCGAAGCGGGCGAGAACGCCCCGCACGGGATTCCGATCATGCCCAGTTTGCGTTTGAGCATGACGGAGGTCCGCGATGTCGCCAGCTATCTGATGACGAAGAAAACCGACGCAACCTATGCTTCGGCTGACTTCATGGATGATCCTCAGATGGCTGAGGAGGGCTTGACACTGATCCGCCACTACGGCTGCGCTGGGTGCCACGAGATTCGTGGCCTCGAGACGGAAGGCCGCATCGGTACGGAGCTCACTCTCGAAGGAAGTAAACCCGTCGAGCGGCTCGATTTCGCGCTCTTAACCCACCAAGCTGAGGGCGAAGGCTGGTACAACCACAAAGGCTTCTTCGAGCGCAAGCTCAAAGACCCCGCCACCTACGATCAAGGGAAGGTGAGGGTGCATCTCGAGAAGTTGCGCATGCCGAACTTCCATCTCAGTGACGATGACATCACGGCCTTAACGACGTTCCTGCTTGGTGCCGTCGATACGACCCTGCCGCCGCATTATCGCTACGAGCCCGAAGACGACCGTCGCTTCGTTCAGGAAGGTTGGTGGATCGTTCGGCGTTATAACTGCGTGGGCTGCCACCAAATCTCATTTGGAGGGCGAACCTCTCTGATGGGCGTTCCCCTCTACGAGGATCCCGACTGGCAGGAACAGTTGCCGCCGCAACTCTACACGCAGGGCGCCCGTGTTCAGCCGGACTGGCTGCTCGGTTTTCTTGACAACCCCGCGCTCAGTGAGACGGACATTCACCGCAATGGCATCCGCACGTACTTGCACGCCCGCATGCCTACTTTCCGTTTCTCCGAGCGGCAGGTCGTGAAGTTGTCTCGCTTCTTTATGTCCCGTTCGTCGCAGTCGATGACGTATGTTGCGCCCGACTCGGAACCTCTCACGGCGAACGAGGCACAGCTTGCGCGGCGGCTCTTCCAGAGCCGCGCCGCGCCGTGCTTGAAATGCCATATGACCGGCAACCCTACCCGTGACCAGACCGCCACGGCCCCGAATTTCTTGACGGCAAGCAGCCGCCTGAAGCCCGACTGGACCTATCGCTGGATGCTGGAGCCGGCCAAGATTGCTCCCGGTACCGCCATGCCGTCCGAATTATTCCGGAAGGATGGCGACCGATGGGTGTTCTCGGGCCCGCTGCCAGCCGGGTTCGACAGCTACGAGAAGGACCATGCGGAGTTGCTCGTTCGCTACATGTTCCAGCTCACGCCCGCCGAATTGAATCGGCTCGTCGCGAGCGGAGTACAATAAGCGTTCTGAAGTCAGTCTCTGCCCGCGGCTTCACAATCGCATTGGTTTGATTGATACAAGGAAGGTATTGATATGAGATTTTTGAAAACGATTCCGGGTTGGATGATGGTTGGACTCATGGTCTTCGCGCTGGCTTGTGGCGGCGGAGAGGGTGGTGATACCGCCGAACCCGAGAGCGGCGATACCGGCGGCTCTGCTGACTTCGTCACGGTCGACCCAGCCAAGGCAGCCACGGTGACCGGCAAAATCAAGCTGGATGGCGATGCTCCCGCGATGCCGGCGATCAATATGAGCGCCGAACCCGATTGCAAAGGCCTGCATCAGAGCGCACCGTCCGCCGAGGTGGTTGTCGCCAGCGAGGGCATGTTGCAAAACGCGTTTGTGTGGGTAAAGAGCGGCCTCAGCGGTAAGTTCGAGCCCTCGACCACCGCCGTTCATCTCGACCAGAAAGGCTGCATTTATCATCCGCACGTTCTCGCCTTACAGGTCGGCCAGTCCCTGAATATCACGAACAGCGATCCGACGACTCACAACGTCCATCCGCTGCCGAAGACCAATCGCGAGTGGAACAAATCGCAGACGGGTGAAGGAGCGGCGATCGATTACAAGTTTCCGCGTCAAGAGATCATGATCCCCGTCAAATGCAATATCCATCCTTGGATGCGCTCCTACATCAGCGTCGTGGATCACCCGTTCTTTGGCGTGTCCGGCGCCGACGGCAGCTTTACGATCAAAGGTCTGCCGGCCGGTACTTACACGATTGAGGCCGTTCACGAGAGATTCGGATCGCAGGAGACCAGTGTCACGGTCGGTGACGCTGAGTCCAAAGACATTGAACTCACCTTCTCCGCAAGCTGACCGGGGGTATCCGGCTTCTTGCGGGCTGCATCGTTTCGCTGTCTTCACAGCGGCTTCGACGTTTTGTTTGATCGTCGCCGGAGCGCTGGTGACCAGCCGCGACGCGGGTCTGTCCGTGCCTGACTGGCCTTTGTCTAACGGACAGTTGATGCCGGAGATGATCGGTGGCGTCTTCTACGAACACGGCCATCGCATGGTCGCCAGTTTCGTCGGCTTTCTGACGATCATTCTGGCTGTGTGGTTGTGGCGCGCCGAGCAGCGGCGATGGGTGCGGAATCTGGGCTGGGCGGCTCTGGGAGGGGTCATCGCGCAAGGTGTGCTGGGCGGTATGACTGTTCTCTTTCTGCTGCCGACCGCTGTTTCCGTCGCTCACGCTTGCCTGGCTCAATTGTTTTTTTCGGCGACGGTGGTCTTGGCGCTGGTGACATCGCGGTCATGGAGAGATCTGGAGGTTCAGCCGCAACTAAGAGAGCGGGACACAGGTCGCCTCTCGCTCCCGGCGCTTTGTGTGACGGTCAACTTCGCGGTTTTCGCCCAACTTCTGATGGGCGCCGCTTTTCGGCACAAAGGAATCGGTATCGTTCCCCATTTGCTCGGCGCGGCGGTAGTGGCCGCGGCCGTATTCTGGCTGCTGGCGCGGGTAGCGCGGCACTACTCCGCCGTCTCTGCGATCTTGTCTTGGACGATGGCGTTGAACGGAATCGTGATGCTGCAACTGGTGCTCGGTGCGGGCGCTTACTGGATTCGTGAGGTGACTCGCGATGCTGTCCAACCACTTTGGTCAATGGTCGGCATCACCGTGGGCCACGTCGCTCTGGGGGCCCTGATCCTCGCCGCCAGCGTTGTGCTAACCTTCCAGGTCCGCCATGTTCTTGGACGCCGCCATGAGTCTTTCGAGCCGCAAGGAGTTCCCGTAACGACATGAGACCGGACTCCTCCGCTGCCTCGGCTATTCTCACCGAGCCCCAAGGGGCATTGCTCGACTATTGGGAACTCACCAAGCCAAGCGTCGTCTGGCTCATCTTGATGTCGACGGCGGTTGGGTCTTACATGGCGAGTTCGGGCTCGCTGCCGCTGGTCCTTATAGCGCATACCTTGATCGGAACCGCACTGCTGGCCGGCGGTACAGGTGCGCTCAACCAATGGATCGAACGCGACGCGGACGCCAAGATGCGACGCACGGAAAACCGGCCCCTTCCCGCGGGACGTCTCCGGTCGAAACCGGCCTTCTTGTTCGGCACGTTTCTCTCGGTGGCGGGAACGATCTACCTGTGGGCCGCCGTGAACCCGTTGGCCGCTCTTGTCGGCTTCTTGACACTGGCTTCTTATCTAGGCCTCTATACACCGCTCAAGAGCCGTACGCCGATCTCGACCTTCGTCGGTGCGTTTCCAGGCGCCGCTCCGCCGCTTATCGGTTGGGTGGCGGTACGGGAAGGTATCGGCATCGAAGGCTGGGTGCTCTTCGCGATGCTGTTCCTTTGGCAGTTCCCCCACTTCTACGCGATCGCGTGGATGTACCGCGAGGACTACCAGCGTGCCGGCATCCGGATGTTGCCGGTCGTTGAGCCGGATGGCATCTCGACCGGCCGCCAAGTGATTTGCTATTCGCTTGCCTTGATTCCTGTCAGTCTGGCGCCGGCGTTTCTGGGGATGGCGGGTCCTGTTTATGCAGCGGGCGCGTTGGTGGCGGGCATCATTTACCTTTACTTCGGGATACTCCTCGCCCGGGCGAAGACGGGTTTCCAAGCCCGCCGTCTGCTTCAGGCGTCCGTGTTCTATCTACCCCTGGTGTACGTCTTCCTCGTCGTGGACAAGCTGTAGCGAGGTGGCGTGGGTTCTTACGAAGAGCAATGTTGAACGCCGCTGAAATCGCCTTCATCCTGTTGGCATTCGCGCTCGCCCTCCTGCCGAGTCTGGGGCGGGCCATCCATCATTCCAGGAAGAAGTAGGGCCGGCCTTCGCTGCCGATCGTTGTATCGCGGAGATGGGATCGGTAGGCCCGACGCACGCAACTATTCGATCGAGACGGTAATCTTGTCGCCGCTTTGCTCGTCGCCGATCTTGAGCACGACCGGCCACTCACCGGGGACAACCCGCGGGTCCGTAGGCAACCATACATTTACCTGAACCACGCCCTGCACGCTGCCGGCGGGATAGCCGGCCCAGATGACCTCAGCGGGCGCGCGGTTGACCGTGACCTCGACCGGAAGCGCCAGCGGAACGGATTCGGCCAAGATCTCGCCGTCGGCGGCTAGTGTCTGCCCCAGGCCGCCGCCTGTGCCGTAAAGCACGATCCAAGAACCGCGCGCCGCCCGATTTGAACGTGTGTTGATCGTGAAGTCACTATTGAGAATGGCGCCCTGCCCTTGGCCCGATCCGTCCAAGGCGTAAAGAGCCGGTGAACTCTCCGTGACAGCCACAACGTGCGGCGCGGAGATCTTTCCGTTGTACAGAACACGCATCACGACATCAGCCAGTCCGGCAACCCCGGCCGGGACAATCGTATTCACTTGACCGTTTTGGGTGGCAAGCACCGGCGCCGCCGTTCCATTGAAGAGAACCTGCGTGTTCGCGAGCACCGTATCGACGGTAACGCTTTTTGTACTAAACACCTCGGCCTCTTGCGGCCCCATTCCTTGCCCGAAAACGGATACGATTTCGTTTGGGGCAACCGGTCCCACTTCAAAGTCGGCGCTGCCGACGACCGCATCGGGATCGGCTTCCGCCGGCTCTGGTTCCATGCTGTTGGAGATCTCGATTCCGATTGGCGGATCGTAGGTCCGCCGCATCTTGCCGCTCTCGTCACACTGCCGGACGTGCAAGGTACCTCCAACATCCCGAGGCAATTCAGCGAGGGTTGGCGACAGTGTCAGCGTGAGTTCATACACCGTCCCGTCTCCTAGCACGGGTGAGATCATCATCGGCTCAACAGTCAGAAAACCTTGAGCGGAGGGCGTAACCCATAAGCAGACCTTTTCGATTTCCTTCGTGCTCGTGAACACAATCATCGCCTCATCGCCTTCGCCGAAAAGGGACGCGTCGATTGCCTCGGGCATCCAGGTCAAGGTATTGACTTCGTCCTCAATGTCCTCGCCCACTTCTCCTTCCTCTCCCTCACCCTCAGCCTCGGGGTCCTCTTCCTCCGCTGCCTCGGACTTGATGCTGACCGAAAGGGGCTTGGCAAGAGTTTGGTTGCCTTCTTTGACCTTGATCGTCCCGCCCAGAGTGTGTTCCGGCGGCTCTTCCGGGTTGAGCAGCGTGATTGTTACTTCGTACACGGTTCCGGCGACGACATCCATGATGCTTGCCGGTTCCACCGTCATGAACTTCGACAGAGAGGGTGTTGCCTGGATATTGACCTCCTCGACATCTTTGCTGCTTGTAAACTCGACGGTCGCGATGCCGTCGGTGAAATCCGCTTCCGTCAGCCGGCTGGGGCTCCAAGTTATTTTCGCCGGCGGAACCATCTTCGAGAGGTCAGATGCCACGAGCGGCTTCGCAGCGGGGCCTACCATCATGAAAATCGTGACTCCGAACAACACGAAGTAGAGGGGGAATACCAGGGACGTCTTCCGGTTCATGGGGGAATGTCCTTCTTTCTTTCGCGGCGGTTCCTGGGACGGTCGTGATTTAGGGGTTGCCCGCGAAGGTCCAGGATCTCACCGGTCGGCGAAGGGCACAATCCAGAGAAGTCTGTACTACCCGGTCGGAAGGCCACTACTTCCCTTGTCAGGACATCCCTGATGCGATTCTCGTGCCGGCGGGTTTCCCCGCGGCTTAGTGCGGACGACTCTTCGAGGGGGGCCCCGACAAGGTGCCGCCGTGCCCGGGGGTGAAACCTACTCGCCGTCGCGGCCTTTGCGGTATTCGTCTCGAAGTTTGATAGCGAAGCGCTTCAATCCGACTTTGGCGTTCTCGATTTCGGGTCGAGCTTCTTTCCACGCCTTCTTGGCGCGCGGCTTGACGTCATCTTGGAAGACTTTCGAGGCCTTATCGCGAGCCTCGGGGTTCTGCGCGAACTCCTGGGCGGCGCGCAACATGAATCGGCGAAGAAGGCTCATGGCAAACTGCGTTTCAGTATAGGCCAGAGCGGAGGGCGGACCTTTTCGGTTCCACACCTGCGCGATTTCGTCCCGTGCTTGCGCCGCTGCGATTGGTATCCTGCCGGCAGGGGGTTTCTCTATGCGCCGGGTTTTTGCTTCTACTTTTCTTGCTTTCGTAGGCTGCCTGACCCTTGGCGCACAAACCTACGATCTGCTTCTCAAAGGCGGGCGGTTGATCGACCCGAAGAACGGGATCAGCGCGCAACGGGATCTAGCGATCAGCGGCGGCAAGGTCGCGAGGGTGGCGGAGCAGATTGAGGCGAGCGAAGCCGAGCAAACGATCGATGTGTCAGGCCTGTATGTCACACCCGGGTTTGTCGACCTGCACACTCACATCGTGATGGGCAGCGGGCTCAAGGGCACCCTGCCCGTCGAGCAAAATGTCTACGTCGACAGCCACACGCTGCGCAGCGGCGTCACGACGGCCGTCGATGCCGGCACCACCGGTTGGCGCAACTTCCCTGACTTCAAGAAGAAGATCATCGACTTTGTGAGCACCAAGCGCGGCTACGTCCGCACGCGCGTGTTGGCCTTGCTGAACATCGTGGGCCACGGCGAGGCCGGCGAAAAGTATGAGCAGGATGTGAACGACATGGACGCGAAGGCCACCGCCGCCGCGGCCAAGAAGTACAAGGACTTCGTGGTCGGAATCAAGACGGCCCACTATGCCGGTCCCGAGTGGGTTGCTGTTGACCGCGCCGTCGAGGCGGGCAAACTGGCCGATATCCCGATCATGGTCGACTTCGGAGCCTTCCGGCCCGAGCGACCGTTCGAGGAACTGGTGCTCGACCATCTGCGTCCCGGCGACATGTACACCCACACCTACCATGGCTCGGTTCCGATGCTTGATGCCAACGGCAAGATTCGTGACTACCTTGCCGCCGCGCGCCGCCGCGGCGTGAAGTTCGACGTCGGGCACGGCGCGGGCAGCTTCTGGTGGCGACAGGCGGTCCCCGCCGTGCGACAAGGTTTCCTGCCGGATTCGATCTCGACCGATCTGCACGTCATCAGCATGAATGCGGGGATGAAGGATATGACGAACGTCATGTCGAAGTTTCTCAACCTGGGCGTGTCACTTGAGAAGGTGATTGAGATGTCGACCATCGCACCCGCAACGCAGATCAAACGACCGGAGTTGGGCCACCTGAGCGTCGGAGCCCCGGCGGACATCGCGGTGCTGAGCATGGAGCACGGGCAGTTTGGATTCCTGGATGTGAAGGATGCGCGTCTCGACGGGACGAAGCGGCTGCGATGTGAATTGACGCTTCGCGAAGGCGTGGTCGTGTGGGACCTGAACGGGCTGGCCAGCGAGGATTGGCGGAAATACTACGAGCTGCCGTGACATGCGGCGGTGTGTACCTCGCTCCTACGGTTGTGCTGCTTCGTTCACTTCCTTCTTTCGCCCAAAGATCGAATCCAAAATGCCGGGGATGTTCTTCTTGATGACCTGACCGATGTCCGGGGTGACTTTGGGGGCGTCGAGTGTACCGCGAACTTTTACAGGGATTACGATGCGGGCTTCCCCGTCAGGGCCGGGCTCGCCGCCGAGGGTCTGGGCCAAGCTTCCGGTGTAGCCCGCTCGTAGGTCGAAGTACAGTTCCTTGTCGAAGGTGATATGTCCTTGGGCCTCGGTGGCCGAAGATCGGGTCGTCATGACGGCGTCCGGAAGATAGACGTGTTGATCACGGATTTGGACCTCGGCGACGAACGTCGCGAATTCCGTGTCGCCTTCGGCGGCTGAACCCCCGCCCAGAATCTTGGAGGTGTACTTCTCGATCGTCGCGAACAGATCGAACAGCGTGATACGCCCCTCCTGGATGTCGATCTTACCCTTCCCGTGAAGCGAGTTCTTCATCTCTTCGGCGTTGCGTCCGGCGAAGCTGAGCTCGTAGCGTTCGACAGCGAGATTGCCGAAAACTTTGTCGCGGACGGCGCCGAACGCGCTCACAAACTGGTTGATGCGTACGCCCTGAATGCCTCCCTTGCTGCCGCCCCAAAAACGGATCCCGTCATAGTGCAGTTCGGCCTGACCCTTCCAGCCACCATCGCCCATGCGGACCGCGGCGTCTGAAACGAGCAGATGTACGACGGGCCGCTCCAGCAGTCGCTGCACGGCGATCTTGAGAGGAACTTGACCTTCCACGGGTAGACGCGTCTCCGGGTCGGCGCCGATTTCGAGATCTTCGACGGTCAGTGTCCCGCTGCCTTGGAAGACACCGACAAGGTCCCCTTCCATCGCGGTTGCCAGGGCGATACTGCTGCCGCCGCCTGGTTCACGGAGCAGTTCTCCGAGGTATTTGTCGCGTAGTTCTTGAGGAATCTCGGCCGGCGCGAGGTCAACGTCGAGGTCACCCTTCGCCGGCAGGGACTTGCCGCCAAACGGTCCGGCGCGTCCTTTGAACCGAACAGTCGATTCGGCGAAAACACGGGCGGAAAAATCGATGTCGCAGCTTGTGTCCGCGCTGAAGTTCGCGAGTTCCAAGTCGATATCGTTGAGCGTGACCGTGGTCGATTCACCGTTGCGCTTCACGTCGGTGTACTGTACGGCGCCGGAGCGGATCGTCAACCCCTCGATCGCCACTCCACGCCCGGAATAATCGGATTCTGCTGAGTCGGGAGTAGCGGCCTCTTGTTTCCGAGCCATGGCCTCCAAGATTGCCTGAACATTAGAGCCTGCGGGCTTGTTGTCGAGGTAGAGCCGAGGTCGATCCAAGCGCAGATACCGGATGTCCACCTGGTCGCTCAATACGGAAAGAAGAGAGAACTGCACCGAGACCGCGTCGGCTTCGACTATGTTTGGAGACGGAAACCCCGGTGCGTTGCCTAGAGTTAATCCTCGTACGGCAACAGCCGGACGCAGCATGAGCCATTGCAGCAGGCTGAAGTCGGCGCTCTCAATCTCCATCGCGACCGGGAGTCTTGACTGTGCCTTGCTCAGGACATGCTCGCGAAACTTGCCCGATAGCGCGAACTTCGCGACAAGCCCTGTAATCAGCATGAGCGCAAGATAAGCGATAGGAATCCCGATGAGTATGCGGCGCAACCTTTTCACGGCCACATCATAACTGGATTTTGCCGCACCGGACGCTCGTCACCTTATCGCGGCTGACTGTATCCTAAAAGCACATGAGTGTTGTTCAGCGTTGGTGTATCGGTCTGGGGATCGGATTGATTGGGTCTTTCGTTCTGCCCGTCGCGGCCCAGCAGTCCGCGCAGGGCGAAAGTGTCGCCGTGGCGGAGCGCGAAAGCCTGGCTGCTGCGTATCCCGAAGGAACGACGGCGAAGGTCGACTTCAAAGGCACTGAAAGACTTCCCCTCGCAGTGGGTCAGGCGAATGTACGGCGTCGGCGCGGCACGACCGAAATCGAAGTCCGACTGGATCGGCTGAAACCGGCGTTGTTGTTCGGCGGTGATTTCAATACCTACATCTTGTGGACGGTTTCTCCTGAAGGAGTCGCCGTGAACACGGGTGAATTCATTCAACGGGGCCAAAAAAGCCGGCTCGGCGCGACCACGCCGCTGAGCACGTTCGGGATGTTCGTCACGGCGGAACCGCATTTTCTGGTCGGTCACCCCAGTTCGTTTGTCGTGCTCGAAAACACGTCAGCATCACTGCTGCGCGGCGACACGATGCAAACGTCGCGGGCCAAGTATCGCGGATTCGCCGGCCGCTACAACTCCACCCTTGAAAGCCTCGCGGGCGAGGAGTTCGCCGAAGGAGAGTTTCGCGTGGAGCGCCAACAAGCCACGACGGCTTTGAATCTCGCTGAGCGAGTCGGGGCGGAGCGCTGGGCGCGGGAAGAGTTGGCAAGAGCCCGACAGGGTGTGCTCGATGCGCTCGAAGCGTACGGTCCGGACATGAACGAGAAACAGTTCGAGGTGTTGGCGCGGACCGCGATCCGACTGGCGTCCGAGGCTCATCGGATCGCCCTTCAGAACAAGGCACAGGCCGAGGAGGAAGCGCAACTCGAGGAACTTGCGAGTTTACGGGTCGCCAAGGCTGAGGCGGAGGCCGCGGCCGCAAAGGCAAGCGCGGAAGCAGCGCGGGCTCGCCGCGACCGCCAGCAGGCGTTGGAAGCCAAAGCCGAGGCGGAAGAAGCAGCTCGGTTGGCGCAGATCCAGCAGCGCCGGGCGCGGGAGATGATGCAACGCGCTCAAGCTGAATCCGAGAAGCTCGCGGCACTCAAGGCCGAGGCCGAGCGTTACGCGAACGACGCCCGTTCCCGTCTCGAGGGCGCACTCAGCAAGGTCGTCGAAACGAAGGAAACGGCGCGTGGCGTGATTGTCAACCTGCCTGATATTTTGTTTGCGTCGGGCCGCTCTACGCTGCGCTCTAAGGCGCGGGAAGTACTGAGTCGCGTGGCGGGGATTCTGCTCGTAACACCGGAAATCCAGCTCAGCATCGAAGGACACACCGATAGCACCGGCGGCGGGAACTTGAACCAGCAGATCTCAGAAAAGCGAGCGATCTCGGTTGCCGACTATCTCGCCGAATCGGGTATTTCCCCGGATATCATGAGCACCGCCGGCTTCGGCGAAACACAGCCCATCGCTGACAACAACAGCGCCGCCGGACGTCAACAGAACCGCCGAGTGGAGATCGTGATCGCCAGAACAGGCGAAGACGGGCCCTTCGGACGTTAGCCGCCTTAGGCCGGAGCCGACGCGGATGGACTAACCGACTGCAAGTGGCTCACAACATCCGCTACCGGCAGCACGTCGGCGAGGTCGATTTCAATATCCAGCAGGTGGGGTATCCACTTGACTCAGGTGACCCCAACATCTTGTGTTTGGGGTTCAGAACGGCTCGGCGTCCCAGTGGGCGATGATCGAGCGATACGGCGTCGGCTCCACAGCGACCGCTTGCTGAACCAGCCTGTAGAACAGCTTGCCCCGGCTACGTGAGCTGCGCCGGTTGAACCGGAAGACGAATTCGTCCAGATAGTAGTCCAAATGCTCGTGGCTGACCGCCCCTTGATGCGTACCCAGCAACCAGCGCTTGAGCAGCGAGATCGCTTTGTGCACCAGCGGAAGCAATTCCGACGCCTGCTCGCGGCGACCCTTGAGGAAGACGATGTGGTGCCGATAGCCCTTCTTCTCGAGTGGCTCGTAGCCCAGCCAGCCATCGGTGCGAACCACGCTGCCTGGCTCGATCGACTCCTCCACGAAGGGCATCAAGCTGGCCGCCGAGGCGTTGCGCAGGCGCTGCATACGGATCCGCCCCAGCCCGCTGCCTCTCTCCTCCGCGCGGCTACTGCAATCAATCCTTTACGCTCGATCTGGCGGCCGCGAACGCCCTCCTCCTCCGCGCCCCAGTAGGTCTCATCCACCTCGACGACGCCCGTCAAACGCTCGCGCCCCGGCCGCACCATCGCCCGCCGCAGCTTGTGCATCCAAGCCCAGGCGGTTTGGTAGCTGCCCAGTCCCAGAACGCGTTGCAAACCCAAGGCGCTGACTCCGTTCTTCTGCGAGACGACGTGCCACATTGCTCGGAACCAAAGCCGCAACGGCTTGCGTGTGTCCTGAAAGATCGTACCGGCCGTGACGGACGTTTGGCGACCGCAGGCAGCACATTCGAACCATACTTTGCGCACCGGCCAAGCTCGCTCAAGCCCACAGTTGGGGCAACGGAACCCGTCCCGCCAGCGCAGCGCGACCAGATAGTCCGCGACAGGCCTCTTCGGTGGCGAAGCGCGCCTCGAACTCGAGCAGATCGCGCGGGTAATCCTCCACGAGGCCGCATACTACATCTTGGGGTCACCTGAGTCAAGTGGATACCCCACTATCCAGCAAGTTGACCTCGTGCATAATCTCACAGCGCTCGCCCACAGCTTCGCGCGGGACGATCACTCGATACGTATGGGCCGCGTCGCGGCAGGTTGCGTAGACGCAATGGCTCGTGCTGACGCCTGTCACGATGAGCGTATCGATGCCCAACGCGGCGAGATTCATCTCGAGATTAGTGGCCCTCAGCGCGGAGGCGTATTTCTTTCGGACGATCTTTTCGTTGGGCCGGCGATCCATGCGAGGATCAATCTCGTAAAGCGAAGCATCGGGGTCCTCGCGCATCGCGCCTTCGGTCTTCCGGTCATGGGGAGACGGCGGCTCAGCGGGATCAAAGTCGTACGTCGTAAAGAAGATCGGGATGCCCGCTTGGCGCGCCGCGTCGACGACCCGCCGAGTTGCTTCGATCACGGAATCGATATTGCTGCCCAGCGGATAACTGGCCGGTTTGGTCCATTTGAGCGCCAGGTCGATCACGATCAACGCCGGCCGTTCGCCGAAACCGACTTGGCCGGCCCACCTGAGCTTTCGATATTGCTCACGTAGGTAAGCCAAGTGCTTCTTGAGTGGCGCTCTTAGCTCGTCCGGCAGCCGGAGCTCCGGCGAGCCAAAGGGAAGAGGGGCGGACAGATCGTCGTTCATGGTTTCCTCAATGTTGTCGGATCAGGGTAGGACAAACCACGCCGAGGCGCAAGGCCGCTCGCGTCGCCATCGTACGAGTTGGAAGGATGGGGCGCCGCCGCCTCCCTTGGGGGTGGCTACTTGACGAGTTTGGCGGTCGCGGCTTCCAGGGCCCGAGAGCTGCCGTTGCTGTTGTCAGCAGGGGCGGCGGACGGTGTCTTCAATAGCTCGGGACTAAACAACCACCGCCTGAAAGGCGGTGGGTTCATTTACGACTGAAAGTCGCTTGCGGCTGAAGCCGCCTGAAGAAGCCCCGGCTCAGAGCCGGCTCAAGGCTTGGTGGGCGTTGTGATCTTGAAGCCCTGGTCGTCTTCGTCCCATTGCTGCCTCTCAATGTAATTCTTAATCGTTTCCTCGTCCACTGCGCCCACCGTCGCGCAGAAATATCCCCGCGCCCACAGGTATTGCCCCCAGTATCGCTTCCGCAATTCCCAAACTCATCTTGCAGCCGTCGCGACGACCTGCCTTTCACATACTGCACCAGCTTCGACGGCGCCAACTGTGGCGGTGCCGATACCAATACATGCACATGATCCGGCGACACAGCGCCCCGAATCACCACCACTTCTCGCGCTTGACAGCTCTGCCGGATCAGATCCCGTGTCCGCTCCGCCACCCTGCCCCGCAAGACTTTGTAGCGATATTTCGTGATCCAGACCAAGTGATACTTGATGTCGTAGACTGCATGCGCCCCTCCGCCGATATTCGCCCATCTCCCCTATTGTCATCCAGACCCGCTCGAAGCTGACCGCCTGAAAGGCGGTGGGTTTAGACCTGGTGATGGAACTAAAGACAGACAGATTCTTAGCGACCTCCTCCACGTTCGCACCCTCTTCAACGGGCACTTCATGTTCGACCCAGTTGCAGAGCGGGATATTGCGGAAATAGAGACGCTCCTGAACTACGAGAGTCTTGCGGCTGGCGAACAACATCTTCTGATCGCGAAAGAAGCGGCGCTGCTCGGTGCGGAGATCCGCAAGAAAATCGTCCAGCGATTGGCGTCGGACGGCCTCGCTGCGGAGCCGATCCAACTCTTCGAACGTTTCCCCGCTGGCCTTCGATCGTTGTGCGCGCTTCGGTGAGCGCCTGACGTTCTCTGGCGAGTTGCAACTCCAGCCGTCGTTGCCAAATCCAAACGGCCAGCAACGCCGAACCCACAGAGATTAGGACGGGGAGTAGAACCCAGAAGATGGCTGTCATATGCGATGGCGCCACTGCCATTATACATGCCGAGCCACCGGAAACTGGCAGGTTCGAGCCGTGGTCGGGCGCTCTAAGTACATAAGAAATCGACATTTACGGTGAAACCCTTAGACAGCCTCCCGGGCGCGGCCGCAGACCTGGCACGTTGCTCGCAGGCGGGGGAAACAGCGTCACGCGACGAACTTTTCGGTTCCCACCCGCGTATACAGAGCGGAGCACTACGACGATGAGCGTGCGGCATACCGGACTCCTACTTTGTTCTCGTGCCTATCACGGGGTGGGCGGGGAAGCTGACGGCCGAAGACATCATGTCGCGCGTTGCCGCCAATCAAGAGCGCGCCCAAGAATTGCGCGGCGGCATACGTATACCAGCAGGAGGTCCGGACGCGAGTACTCAAGCGAGCCACCAAACTCGTTCGGGAGGAAACCCGTCGCTACGTCGTAACGCCCACCGCCAAGGGAGCGAACGGGAGCAAACGCTGTTTCTCGGCCGGTTCGTTTCGACAAGGAACTACTCGAGTATCACGATCCCGACTACCACACCACGGACATCGATCTCGATGGGAATTTCGCCGAAGCGTTCTCAGAGGGATTTTTCGACCAGG
>CBDBKC010000038.1:0-1871261 GCA_965206655.1 Bryobacterales bacterium
AGTTTCCCGCTACAGTTTCGTTGCCATGCCCGCATTGTTCCTCTACAATGACTGACATTGACCGGGGGCGGCTCTGCTCTTTTTTTCGTCCCCGGATTCTCATTGGCAAACAGCTCATGCTTGAATTGCCTAAGACAGTGGATGGCCCCCTATGTCCAGTCAAAACCTACAAGACGGCTTCCTCAATAGTGCCCGCAAAGAGAGAATGCCGGTCACGATTTACCTCACCAGCGGGGTGAAACTTTCCGGGCGAGTTAAAGGGTTCGACAAGTACTGCGTCGTCTTCGAGACGAACCACCAGGAACAGTTGATCTTCAAACACGCCATTTCGACCGTCGTAACAGCAAAGCAGCAACAGCACGGTTCGAATTCCTATCGAGCCGCCGAGTCGGATCGCGGGCCCGAAAGCCACCGACCTTTGTCCGAGCAATTGGAACCCAAGCCTACCTTGGGTGTGGCGGAACCGTCGGCGAACTCGGGCTAAGGCCCGCCGGCCGTTGCTCCCAACTTAGCTCTGTTGCGGTATTGATGCCGTCCCGCACGCTTGAGCGGTGGAACGGGGCCGGTTAGCCCTACCTACAATGAGGACACTTGGCGGTGAGAATATAACTAGCGGTCATCGCACTGATACAAGCCGAACCGGGGAGACCCAGGCCCCAAGGGAGAGGTGCGTCCTCGCCGGATTGGCGCTGAAAGGCGCGCGGGGCGGGATGGGTTCAACCGAGGTGCAACGCCAGGCCGAGGAGTCCCTAGGCGAGTTGGCCGAGTTGGCGCAAAGCGCCGGGGCGGAGGTCGTGGACGCCCACCTGCAGGTACGCGAGCGGCCCGACCCGGCCACTCTCATCGGGCGTGGCAAAGGGGAGGAGATCCGCTTAGCGGTCAATGAATTCGACGCGGATTTTGTGCTCTTTGGGCACGAACTCACGGGGACTCAGCTTCGCAACCTTGAGAAGCAACTCGACTGCCGTGTTCTCGATCGCACCCAACTCATTCTCGATATCTTCGCCGGCCATGCCCGCACGCGAGAGGGCCGCCTGCAGGTGGAGCTCGCGCAGCTCCAGTACCTGCTCCCGCGCTTGACGGGCCGCGGCACCGCCATGTCCCGCCTCGGCGGCGGTATTGGTACTCGCGGTCCAGGCGAGACACAGCTCGAAACCGACCGCCGGCGCATCGGCCGGCGCATCGCGAAGCTGGAGCGCGAACTCGAAGATGTTCGCGCGCACCGTAGCCGCCAACGCAAGAAGCGTGACGCCATTCCGCTATCTACGGTAGCTCTTGTCGGTTATACGAATGCCGGCAAATCGACGCTCTTTAATGCGCTGACGGCAGGGGAGGTGCTTGTGGATGCCCGTATGTTCGCGACACTCGATCCCACCATCCGGGCGCTCGACCTGCCCTCGCACCGACGCGTCTTGCTTTCTGACACCGTCGGCTTTATCAGTCAATTGCCGCTGGGACTCGTGCGCGCCTTTCGGGCCACATTGGAGGAAGTCACCGAAGCAGATATGTGTTTGCACGTCGTTGATGCTTCGAGCGAGAACCGCGGTGAGTATATTCGTGAAGTCAACAAGGTTCTGGATGAACTGAACGCGCGGGAGACGCCGCAGGTCCTCGTGTTGAACAAGGCGGATTGCATCCCGCCGCACGATGTCGATTACATTCCCGCGAGCGAGATGAGCGTGGGCGGGCACGTGTCGGTGGTTACGGTCTCGGCCCTCAAACGTACTGGCTTGACAGCTCTGGTCGGGGCGATCGATCGTCACTTGCCGGGAGACGAACTTTCAACCGTGAGCTACCTCTTCGGTCACAACGAAGGCGATAAGCTTTCGTTCCTCTACTCGCATGGACGGATCATCGAGCGGGCCGACCGCGAAGAGGGTTCGCGGGTAACCGCGGAGGCTCCGGCCTCGGTTCACAGCCGTCTGGCGGGCCACGCCATTCAGTAGTTAGCGCGTTAACCCGAAACTTCAAGCCCTCCAAAAGCCCAAATCTTCTCCCAACCAGCAACCATCCACGAGCCGAGAGCCGAGCCGCGAGAGCCAACGAGCGGTCCAACCTCGCTGGCCAAATCCACCACAAAAAGATCCGCGACGTGAAGCAGACAAGCAGCGGCGCTAACTCGTTTGCTGGACCTGCCGGCTGCTCCAGCGCTTCACCACGAAGAAGACCGCAACGATCCCCGCCAACACGAGCAGACCGATCCAGGCGTTCTCCGTCAATATCGACATTGTCTTGTCGCCGTAGCGTAGCGCCAAATACGCGATTCCGAAATACCTCACCATGCGGGCAAAGACCAACACGGCGACAAAGCGCCACACCTGCATCTGAAAGACACCGGCTGCAATCACGAATAGCTTCATCGGCAGTGGTAGCGGCAGCATGGTCGGGAACAACAGCACGAGCGCGTCCCACTTCTCGATCTGTTCCCGCATATGCGCGACACCTTTGCTCGACACCTTCTTTTCGAGCATCAGACGGCCGCCCCGCCTGGCGATCACGTACAGGACAAGCGAGCCCAGGACCGAACCGACCACGGCCAGGGCGGCCGCCAGGTAGGTGATGTCCGGAGTGGCGATTGCCTGTGCCACGAGCAGCGCATCCACCCCTTGCGGCATGGGGATCAACGCGGAATCCGCGAATGCGACGAAAAATACGCCCCATGGCCCTAGCGTCGCGGCGAGTCCGGAAAACCACTCACCCAGCCGTCGTAGCCAACTCATGTTTTCTCACTTGGGATGGGAGGAGTCGCGCCAGGAAAAGCTCCAGACGGCTCACGCGCGGAACGATCGTCGCTGGGAAGGATCAGTTGGTTTTGTCTTTCGAATAACAGAGATCTTCGAGACTGCACTGAGCGCATCGTGGTTTTCGAGCAACGCACACTTGCCGGCCGTGATGAATAATCTGGTGCGAATAGCCGATCCAGCGTTTCCGCGGAAGAATCTTCATTAAGTCCTGCTCGATCTTCTTTGGGTCCTTCTGTTTGGTAAGGTCGAGGCGGCCGGATATGCGTTGGACATGAGTGTCGACAACAACGCCGACCGCTTTCTTGAACCACACACCGAGCACGACGTTCGCGGTCTTCCGCGCCACGCCGGGCAACTTCAGAAGGTCATCCATTTCGTCGGGCACTTCACCGCCGTGATCCGCAAGGATCGCTTTGGCGGCGCCGATCAACGACTTCGCCTTGTTGCGATAGAATCCCGTCGACTGAATCTCACGCTCGAGCACTTCCTTCGGCACGATCGCCATGTCGTGAACCGTGGGCAGATTCCGAAACAGACCCGGCGTCACGATGTTGACTCGAACGTCGGTACACTGCGCCGACAGGATTGTCGCCGCCAATAGTTGCCACGCGGACTCGTGATGGAGCGCGCATTCGGCGTCTCCGTAGTCTTTGTTAAGACGCCGCAGAATAGTTGCAACCCGCCGCTTCCGCGCCTCGGCGTTGCGGGGTTTCAACACTTTGGTCATACAAGAATTCGAACGTCTTGCGTAGTGATCGCGTTGCCGGAGAGGCTGTGAGGAACCGTACGGCGGCTCATGATACAGTTGACCCAATCGCCGGACGGTTAAAGAAGCGATCATAGCATGGCATCCTCGAAGTCGCTCCTCGTCTGCGCTCTGGCTCTTGTTGTTCTCTCGCCGTCCGTCGTCGGCTCGTTTCATTTCGACGACTACTTCATGCTGGACGATCCTGTCGTGCAGGCGGCGTCCGGCTGGTGGGAAGTTTTTCGGCTGGAGCGTACGCGGCCGCTGACCTACCTAAGTTTCTGGCTCAACTACCAAGTCGGGGGCGATGATCCGCTGGGTTATCACCTCGTCAATTTGTTCCTTCACTTAGCCGCGGTGTGGGCTGCTTGGCTTGTATTTAGAAAGATCACAAACGATCGCATTGCCTGGATGGCCACGATGCTTTTCGCATTGCACCCGGTCCAGACGGAGGCGGTTGGCTACGTGTTTGGGCGGGCAACGGTTCTGACCACGTTCCTTTGCCTGCTTTGTTGGAGAGCCTGGATCGATCGTCGATACGGCCGGGCGGTAGTGTGGTTCGCGTTGGCGTTGCTGGCCAAAGAGGAGGCAGCGGCGCTTCCCATTTTCCTGGTGGCCTATGAGTACGTCTACAGAGGTCACAAAGGCCGACCCGAGGCCGAGTGGTTGCGGGCGTGGTTGATCATGTTCGTCCTTTGCGCGGTGGCCGCGGTGCGCCTGGTCTATGTCGCTTCCGTGACGGAAGGGGCGGGTGCTTTGTTTGACCTCGGTGACATTACGCCTCTGAATTACCTGCTCACGCAGGCTCGCGCCGTCTGGCTCTATCTGCGTGTGCTTGTCCTGCCTGTGGGGCTTAACTTCGACCGTGACTTTGCCTTGTCATCGGGTCTCGACGCGGCCACGTTCGCGGCGTGGGTCGCACTCTTGGCACTCATCGGTTATGCGGGTTGGCAGGCGCGAAAGGAACGCACCTGGTTTTGGCTCCTCGGTGGGCTGATCTTGCTACTGCCGACGTCAAGCTTTCTGCCTCTTGCGGATTTGGTGGCCGAGCGGCGCTTGTATCTTCCTGTGATCAGCCTCGCGCTGGGACTCGGTACTTTGCTCGTGAAGGTGCCGCGACCGATCGGGATTGTTGTCCTTCTCGTGGCCGGCGGACTGACTGCGCAGCGCTCAATGGTCTACATGACGGAAGAATCGTTGTGGCGTGACACGGCGGAGAAATCCCCTCGGAAGGTTCGTCCTCAGTTGCAGCTTGCGAGGGCGCTCGGTGCAAAGGATCCTCCGAGCCACACCGAGCAACTGGCCTTGCTGAGAAAAGCTCAGACTCTCGCTCCGAACGATCCCGAGGTAGCGACTGAATTGGGTGTCTTCCACCTGCGAAAGGGAGATCCCACCGTGGCGGAAATGTTTTTCGAGTCAGCGATCGAGCACGGCGGCCGGACGCCTTCCGCGTTGACCAACTGGGGCGCGGCTCGGTTTACGCTTGGCGATCGCGCGAACGCTGTGAAAGCATTTCGTGAGGCGCTCGATCAAGATCCCTGTCACTTTGACGCCCGCAACAACCTGCTGCTCGTCTACCGCCGCGACGGTGACTTGGCTGAAGCCGCCGCGGTTGCCCAGTTGCCGGGGCAGTGTCGTCTCCCGCGCAGGCAGAGCGAAGCCCTGGCGCTGGCGCGAAAGGAGATCGGCACGTAGTGAAGTACGCGAGTTAGCGGTCGTGTTCACGAGGCAACAAAAATGCGCCACGTCCAGTCCTATCCTCTAGGGATCTGCTGCCTAGCGATTGCCTAGCGACCCTTCCACCAGCGGGGCCATTGCTTTGCTTTGTGAGGCGCCGGAATCTCTGTGGGCTCGTTGGAGGTAAAGTCGGCAAGTTCTACGCTGTCGATGTTGTGCTCATCCGCGGTCGCCGCGAAAAGCTTACCTTCGCGCGAATACACGAGCCGGCCAAAGTGATCCCAATCGGCCCAATGGGCGTCGAGGACGTGGACCCATTCGCCGTCGGATTCTCTCATGAGCAGAAAGCCGAAGTGATAGCTCCCCGTCTTCGTGAAATCAACGTCCTCGAGTTCCATGCGCAAGACGAAGTTGTTCGGGCCGGCCTTCGTCCAAACATTCTTATCCGGGTCGGGTAGAACCCAACCTCTACCCGCCAGAATCAGGCCTTCGCCGCGTCCGTAAATGTTGGGAGTCACACGCATCTTCTTATGCAGCGGGTGCGCCGGATGGATCGTAGCCCCGCACGGGTGATTGAGCGAAAGCCGCCGGTCTGTTTCGAAGTATCCGCCCCCATCCCAGCAGTCGCCTTTTGGCCACAAAGCGAGCGCGGTGAAGTAGGGTGGCCGGCTGATCGCCGTCCAGGCGTGAGTATAGTCGGAGGCGAGTTGACGGCCTGTATGCTTCGAAGCAAAGTACACAAATAGGTCGCCGCTTGGGCTCAAATCACATCGGCGTTCGTAGATTTGCCCGTGGAACCATTGGCCCGGCTCGAAGGTGTTGGCGGCCGTGTCCCAGCGGATAAGCTGTACCCAGCCCTTGGGCCCGCGCCGCAGGAGCACTCCGACCGGCTTGTCGCGTGCAAGAATGCCGAACAAGCGACAGGAAGGTGGAATCGGCTTCGACACGGTTCTTCCAGTAGTGTATTGGCCGGAGGACGGCTACACTCTAGGTCTTTCATCGCATTTTCACCAGGAGGAGGAGCGCAGAAATGGAACGACGTGATTGGATGCAAACGGTATTGGCGGGCAGCGCCGGACTCGCCGCGGCAGGCGCAAGCGCACAGACCGGCGTACACATGCCGGCGACCCATGCCAACCAGGATTCAGAAGTCTTCATCGAACGCGATCAGCCCGGGCAACCCCACAAGGGTAAGGTGCTGGTCGCGATCCAACCCCACAACGACGACATGCCGATCTACTACGCCGGCGCGGCGGCCAAAATGATCCAGGAAGGCTACACCGGTTACCTGATCCGCACAACCAACGACGAGAAGCCGGGACCGGGGACGTTAGCCGACACGAACAAAGCGAACGAGATCGACAACTACGAGGTCGGACGCGTGATGGGTTTCAAGAAGGTCTACGACCTGGGCTACCGCAACCACCGCATGGACAACGCTTCCATCATCGAGGTGCGCGCCCGGTTGATCTTTCTGTTTCGATTGCTGAAGGCCAACGCCATCATCACGTACGACACATGGGGTCACTACGACCGCAATCCGGATCATTGGATGACGGCGCGCGCGGTGGAGTCGGCGCTGTGGATGGCGGGCGGACGCAAGGATTATCCCGAGCACTTTGACGCCGGCGTGGAACCGTCGCGAATTCGCGAGACGTATTACTATGCGCGGGGGCCGCAGCTTGTGAACCGTATCGTTGACATCTCATCGGTGATTGATATCAAGGCGAAGTCGCTA
The DNA here is from genome assembly GCA_965206655.1 of Bryobacterales bacterium. GTDB lineage: Bacteria > Acidobacteriota > Terriglobia > Bryobacterales > UBA6623 > JAPPLB01. Next base: position 6,905 of record CBDBKC010000038.1, read on the forward strand.
CAGGTTTGCCAGACACAGGGGCCGGGGGGATCTCGGGGTTCGCGGATGAAGAAAGAGCTGGCGGAGAAAGGGATGCGGTTACCCTTGTTGGGCGATGACGATGAAACGGCCGACATCAACTACATCAAGGAGTTCCCCTTGGAACACAACCGGACTTTGGGCCGCAAGTACGGGCTGGAATGGGCAGAGAAATATCACTATTGGGGTCCGTCGGTGATGGCGGCGGAGGGCACGGGACGCGTTAAGTCCTACGTGGAGGAAAATGCGGTTCCGCTGTAGTTATGCATTGGAAATAATCCACCGTCGCCGCCCGGGAGCAAACAGGCATCCGGCTTATTCCCGACATTGTTTCCAGTATTCTTGTTCTGGATGTGTAAACGGCTCAGGATGGGCTTAACGCAAGTGTCGGCGCCGTTTGGCCCCTCTTGTCTTCGAATGCCGCTTCAAGGAGCAGAAGCGAGCCGCGGCGGCCAGGGTCGGATTGACACGCCTGCCTACGCCCAGTGGATTGTGAAGGTATTCGTGGCCGGCGCCGAGACCGCAAAGAGGCCCGTCCAATAGCCGGTCGGTCAATTCTCAAAGGGGGGATACCCCAGATGTACGGTTGGACAGATTGCTGCAAAACAAATACTTCAAGCAACTTCATTGTTCGCTTCTTCGCTTGCGCGCCGGTCGAATTCGACAAGTGGATACGGTTCGGTGATTTCTATTTCAACCAGTCCTTCCGGGGATGGTTGCGCGTGCTGATCGGCGAGGGCCACTCTCCGCTCGCTTTTCTCGTTCCTGTGTTCTTGCTCCTTTTCGTCGTGTTCGGTCCGATTCCGAACTTCGCGCCGGGGGAGAGCTGGTTTTGGTTTCTCGTCTCGTTCGCGGGGCTGGCAGCCACGTTCGGGCTGAGTGACCGCAAGCGTGTGGGACGCCACTGGCTGGCCGCGCTTCAGATGGTCTTGATTGTTCTCATTTGCCTTGTTATTTGGTTTCGCGGCGAAGAGGCACAAGCCTCAGGCGGCATGTACGTCCATCTGCTGTTGGCCGCGATCCCCCTTCTCCTTGTACTGGGTTTACTTCTAGCTCGCTGGCTTAGCTGGAGCCTCGCCAACGGACTGTCCAAGAGCTGGGGCGATGACTTCCGCCCCGAGCTATCTACGACAGAACTCTTCGTGAGCCCGCCTTTCCCGAATATCGGTGGTGGGGACATCATACGAAGCTTTATCCACGCACCCCTGCAACGGCCGGTTGCGACCCTCTTGTTTCCGGCGATTGTGGTTGTCCTTAGACCCGATTCCCAGAATCTCTGCTGGTGGTTTGTGGGCGCTCTTGCCGTGGCTTGGCTGCTCAGCAGCTTCGCAGGTATTCATCGGCGCGTGGACGCCATCTGGGCCGCGTTTCGCCGTGTGATAGCCGTCGGGGGCCAAGGCATCGTGACGCTTCTCGTGCTGCTGCTGGCGGGCTTGCGTCTGTTCGGCGTCACTTATGTGACGACTGTATTGGATCAGGTTTCATGGAGTACGTTAATCCCGTTGTTTCTGGCCGCATACGCGTTTTTTTGGTTTTACGAATATTGGACAAACCGCTTCCTCTCCGAGGACATGCTCGCTCTGGTGGGTGACGGCGCCCAGACCGGACGCATTGATTACCCGTTCCGCGGTGATTCACGCACCTCAACGCGTGTGCCGGGCGACGACAGGCACATCGCGATACATGCCGCGGCGAGGTTTGTAGCTGTTCACCATGAACCGGGCAGCGGCCCGTTTTTCCAATTCTACGAGCGCGCGGACCTATTCGATCGCCTTCAGGGCTCCCAAGAAGCCGATGTAGCCGGCGACGTGAGAAACCGCGTCCGGCTCTACTTTGGCCTGACTACGGCATTGATTCTTGTCCTGGCCGCGGGTCTCATCTGGGTCAACGCAAAGTATGTCGCACAGGAACCTGCCGCGACTTTCAGCGGAAAGTCTCAAGGAACGGTAGATCTGCGCGATCTCATGCGGGATAGGGAGAAAGTCATCCTGCTGGCGGCATCGGGCGGCGGCACCCGCGCCGCTTTGTATACGACCGCCCTGATGCGTGGACTCCACGAGATCGACGCCCTGAAAGACCTTGTGCTTCTCAGCGGCGTGTCGGGAGGAGGCGTTTCGCTCGCCTACTATGCCGGTCATAGAGAAGCCTTGGACAACGACAAAGCCGGGGCGTGGCAAGCCTACGGCCGGGCGGTGGGAGAGCCGTTCATTCAGGAGGTGCTCCAGGGCTTTAGCGAATGGCGAATCGCGGGTGGAGTCCGCACCCGAAAACTGCTGCAGGAAAGTTTCGGACGCCATTTCAGTGACGAGTTTTCATCGGCTTCGACCCTTGGCGATGTCGGCTCGGACCTAGGACTAATTTTCAATACCTCGCTGGCCGGCTCTCTGGACCTGTCCGGCGACAGCTATTCCGAGTGCGGTGCAAGTGCATTCACGGAATGCGCCCATGAGTACAAGCGCCTGACAACCGTCGAGGGCGGAGGTGGCCGGCTCATCTTCACGAATCTCCGCTTGCCGGCCGAGCTCGGCCGAGGTGTTCCGTCGGCGCCTTCCGAGATCAAACTCCCCTACGTCATGGTCCATGACCCGAACGTCAGACTCACTGATGCAGCGGCCCTGCATGCAAACTTCCCTCCGGTGTTCCCAAACGCTCCGGTCGACGACCCGGTCACCCGCCGGCGCTACTGGGTCACGGACGGCGGCGCCGTCGAAAACCGCGGTCTTGTGTCATTGCTTCTCGCTTTGCGCGACGCCCTTGAAACACCTGGTCACCCTGAAGGTGGCGATGAGGAGACTCGTCAGAAGTGGCCGGAGATTCACGTCGTTCTCGGCGAGGCCACGGGGGGAATGACGAAGTTCGTCCAGGACCGCAGTGTGATTACCGCGCTGGCGGGGCGTGTTACATACGCGAACCAAGCGATCCAGAGCCTGATGAGTGAGATTCAGAGGCTTTCGGGGAACCGTGTCCAGTTGCACTACCTCGTGATGCCACGGGCGTTGAATGTCGACGGAGGGATCGACACCCACTGGATGCGACAGGAGGAGATCGTCCTCGGCCAGCCGTCCGTGCGGGATCCCGACAAGCGCGAAGATCTGCCCGTCGAAGCCGCCAACGTGTTCGATGTCGTCTACAATCTCTACCGGGCGCCAAACCGGCGCGACAGGTGGTATGAGCCGTTCGACGATGCCGGAGAGATCGAGCCGTCCCTCGTTGACGCGGTGTGGGAGCGTGTTCACGAAGACCCCGGCTACCTCAGCGATTGGGAAAGTCTCATCGATGATCTCAAACCGCGCTGACTCGCTCATTCACCGCCGGCTCTCGGCGATATCCACGCTACAATTGGCGGCATGTTGACGCGACGATTGTTCTTGAAGACGGCTTCCGCAGCGACGTTGGCGGCCGCTGTTCCGCCCGGCGCCGAGCCCATCTATCTGTCGGACATGAGCCGCTGCCGGCCGGCTTCGGCTTTGACAACGAAGCCGGCGCGAGGGCGCTGGCGGCTGCTGCCCTACCAGACCGAAGACTTCTCCGGGACGATGCTCGTGGCGGGGCGCAACACGGGTGCACCGGAGATCCGGTATCCTCTCACCCGGAAAGGCTGGTTTCGAATCTCACTCGGGTTGCGTTCCTACGGAGTCGGCGAGGAGGCAACACTTGTCGAAGTTCGGCTGCACCGCGATACGACGTCGGTGATGGTGCGGCACGAGCACGGTGAGGAAGACCGGATCGACGACTACTATTGGCGCACCGTTGAGTTGAGCGGCAGCGATGAGCTCGTTTTCGGCCAGTGGTGTAGGCGCCTCGTCCCGGAGAATGCAGGCTCGCTGGGGAACTCTTGCAGCGGCGTCTGGCTGGCCTACATCAAGTTAGAGCCCCTGACGGCGGATGACATTGCGGAACTCAGGGAAAAACGCCGCATCGGCAAGACGCGGGTGCTCTATTGCCACAACGACGCCTGGAGCTACACCTATCGCTACCGTCCGACGAGCGAAGCGGAGATTCGCCGCGAGATTGAACCGTTTCGGGATACGGATTTTTCGCGGATCTATTGGGAAGCGGGGATGGGCGACCGGATGTATTACCCGACCAAGATCGGGCAGATCACGGCAGCGGATGATTGGATTGACGATCCGTACCGCGTAGGCGACCGGCTCGCGAAGGAGACCTGGCAATCGTGGCGCGGGCAGGGGATTGATCCGCTGAAGGTGGCGGCGAACCATGCGCATTCTATGGGACTGGAGTTTCATGCGACGTATCGCCCCAGTGGCTTTCACTTTCCCGTGCCCCAGGATGAATGGAACGAGGGTGGCGCTTACGATCAGCATCCCGAGTGGCGCGGTCGGGATAAAGCCGGACAACCGACGCCGCGGTTGTCGTTTGCCTTCCAGGGGGTGCGGGATTTGGTAACCGCCTTCCTGAAAGAGATCACCGGGTATGACGTGGATGGCATCTGCCTGGCCTACAACCGCCGGCCGCCCTACTTGGAATACGAGCAACCGCTACTCGACGGTTTTCGAGCCAAGCGTGGCAGGGATGCACAAAGGATTGATGGGCAGGACCACGACTGGATGAAGTACCGCGCGACTTTCATGACCGGATTCATGAAGGAGGTTCGGGAGGTACTGGAGGGGGCGGGGCGGCAGCGAGGCATTCGAGAGCCGATCGAGGTGTCAGCGATTGTTCTTAGCAGCGAGCTCGAGAATCTCTACTACGGCTTGGATTTGGAAGAGTGGGTGAAGCAAGGGCTGGTGGATGCGATCATGCCGTATTCTTCGGTCTGGGGGATCAACAGCTCGAAGGATTCGTGGACAGACCCGGCGGACGCGGAATTCTTCTATCGGATCACGAAGGGGACACCGTGCAAGCTGGCCCTGAACCTGATGCCACGTCGGTTAAGCCCGGACCAGTATCGCGCGCGGGCGGAAGCGTTGTACGAAGCGGGGTCCGATCACCTTTTCTTCTGGGACACCAACGCCCGCAATGACTTCAGCCCGAGCTGGGACGCGGTGCGGCGGCTGGGGCACCGCGAAGAACTCGCCCACTGGGCTCAGAACGGAAAGCCGGGATATGACGCGACAGGATCGCGCCTCAAGAAGTTGGGGGATTGGTCTTTGGGGTATGAGACGCCGGGGTAGTGACGACACCGTGAGACAATCTCGATTGAAAGACGGGGCGCCTGATTCATGCCAATAGTCTTGGACAATGTAGTCGACGAACAGTGCCGCGAGCAGTTCTGGGAGAAGACCAACGCGGCTTTTCAAGCTTTGCGGGATGACGCCAAGGCTTGGCAGGAAGAACTCGATGAACGGGCACTTGTGGGAGAGCACGCTTTCTGGCGGGCTTGAGGCCGAATGACCAAGGTCGCGCACAGCGCGACCCGGCACGGCGAAGCCGCGCGCCACAGGCGGTTTCGTTAGGTCCGGCGCTCGACCATCAGCCGGTTCTGGCCCTTCTGCAGGACTTCTCCGTCTTGGTTGGTGAGCTCGATTTCAAGGGTAACCACGCCCCGATTCGCCTTCGACGTAGAGGCGCGCTTCTCCGCTACCCGGATCTTCGCCTTCACCGTATCACCGATGAAGATCGGTCCAACGAAGTCCCACGACCAGTGCAGTGACGCGATGGCGTGCGTCTGAAACTCAGAGCGGTTCTTGAGGCCGTCGGTGATGGCGAGGCCCATCAACCCATGAGCGACCCGGCGACCGAACTGTGTTTCCTTGGCGAACTCCTCGTTCGTGTGCAACTCAAAAAAATCCATTGAAAGTCCGGCGAACTGCATCACGTGCCAGTCGGTGATAGTGACGCCGGGAGTTTCATGTTCCTCGCCAACTTGGATTTCGTCGAAGTAGCGCTTGGGCATATTGGTGTGACGTTAGCACAAGGGGCGGCGTGATAAGATTTGGTCTCTCGTTTTGGAAGGGTTATGAGTACAGGGCTTGAAAAGCCAACCTTGAGTGCGGCGGACACGGTTGCTCGCATCCCCGATGGCGCGGCCGTTGCAATCGGCGGGTCGGGATCGGGGCACTGTATCCCTGATGCAACGCTGGCCGCGTTGGGCGAGCGCTTTCGGCGGACGCAACATCCAAACGACCTGACACTCGTTCATGCTTTTGGAGTGGGCGATCAAAAGAGCCGGGGCTTGCAGCACCTGGCCCAAACCGGCATGTTTCGCCGCGTCATCGGCGGACATTGGTCGATGGCGCCCGCGATGGCGAAGCTTGCCGTGGCGAACGACTTTGAGGCCTACAACGTTCCAGCGGGTGTGGTCGTGCAGTTGTTTCACGCGGCGGCGGCAGGGAGTCCGGGGTGGATAACACACGTCGGCCTGGGCACGTTCATTGATCCTCGGCTGGAAGGTGGGAAGCTCAATGCGCGCGCCCAACAGGACATCGTCGAACTCATGGAGCGCGACGGCCAGGAGTTCTTGTTCTACCCCACCATTCCGATTGACGTAGCATTGATTCAGGGAAGCGTTGCCGATGCTCACGGGAACATTGGGATGCGGCGCGAGGCGGGGTTCTGGCACAACTGCGTGATGGCGCAGGCCGCACGCGCTTCGGGAGGCATCACGATCGCTGTAGTAAAAGAGCGGGTGGATCTGGGTGAGATCCATCCGCAAGATGTGCAGGTGCCCGGTTGCTTCGTAGATCACGTCGTCCTGGATGCGGAGGCCGGCCAAACCTTCCAAACGCGGCATGAGCCGGCCTATAGCGGCGACGCCGTCAAACCCGATGCCGAATTCGGCGAGTTTCCGCTGGACGTGCGAAAGGTGATTGCTCGGCGGGCGGCGCTGGAGCTTGCGCCGGGGGCAGTGCTGAATGTGGGGTTCGGGATTCCTGACGGCGTGATGAAGGTGGCCCGAGAGCAGGGCATCGCCGATACACTGGTTCCGACGATCGAGCATGGGCAGTTTGGGGGCGTCCCGGCGGAAGGTCTGGACTTCGGGGCGACCTACAACCCCGAAGCGATCTTGGGGACGGTAGAGATGTTCAACTTCTATCAGGGACGCGGGGTGGATCAGGCGTACCTGGGTTTCTTGCAGATTGACCGTGAAGGAAATGTGAATGTGAGCAAGCTGGCTGACTCGATCATCGGGACGGGTGGCTTTATCGACATTTCACAGAAGGCTCGGAAGGTTGTCTTCTGCGGGACGCTGGCGGTGCGCGCTCAAACCGAACTCGCCAATGGCACTGTGCGGTTTGTGCGTCACGGCAAGCCGAAGCTGGTCGAAACGGTGAATCAAGTGACGTTCAGCGGACAGTATGCACGCGAGCATGGGCAGGAAGTTCTGTATGTGACGGAAGCGGCGGTTTTTCGGCTAACGGAACACGGTGTGCGCTTGGAGGAAGTAGCGCCGGGGATTGACGTGGCGCGGGACGTGCTGCCGCAGTTGGGCTTCCGGCCCTTGATGGCGGAGCCAATGGGAATGATGGCGCCGGAGTTGTTTTCAGAGGAACGCTTGCCGCGACGGCTATTGCAGTTCTATGCGTAATCGATGACTGTTGCCGGTCTGTCTCGAGGCGGGACACGGAACGGAATCGGGTCGCCTCTTTAAGGATGGTTGCGAGGGGATGTATTGAAGGAGTGGCTAGGATTCTGGGGTCGTCCGCGGGCTGACCCTGAGGCGATTCGAGCATGGCGAGACCGCAGGGCTCGGAGACTGGTCAAGCATGCCTGGGACAACGTGCCGTACTATCGCCGGCTGTTTGAGGAAGCAGGGGTTCGTCCCGAAGAGATTCAGCGCGCCGAGGATCTTAGTCGAATTCCGGTCACAACGAAGCGGCAGCGGCAGCTTCTTCCTATCGAAGACAAGATGACGAGAGGCGTGGACTGGCGGCGTTGTGAGAGGCACAGGACTTCCGGCTCCACGGGCCATCCGGATTTAGTCGTGCGGACTTGGTGGGAAGAGCAGGTTCTGCTTCTCCACAGGCTGCGGGCGGTCATTCATGTCGGAGTGAAACCCCACCACAGCAATGTCAACGTGGGTGTCGGCGATACCCGGCCCACGTTAGCGACTCGGTTGGGCTTGTTTCCGTTGACGGTGCTGGATACTTTTCTTGAGCCCGAAAAGCTCTTGCGGGAGCTGGTCCGCATTCGGCCCGATTTCATTCGCGCGCGGCCCAACGTGATGGAACTCGTGTTGGCTGAGGACACCGGCAAAGAACTCAGAAAGATTGGAACAAAGATCGTCTTTTGCGGGTCGGAGACAATGACGTCCGCGACTCGCAAGCGCATTGAAGAGGCGTTTGAGGCCCGCGTTGTCGATATCTACGGGGCACACGAATTCAACATGATTGCCTGGAGTTGCTCCGAGTGTGATTGCCACCATACGATGGACGACTCGGTGTATGTCGAAGTGCTGAAAGACGGCCGCCAAGCCGGCCCGGGCGAAGAAGGCGATGTCGTCGGGACGGCGCTCCACTCCTTCGCGATGCCATTCATCCGTTATGAAACAGGAGATGTAGCGAGACTTCCCACGAAGCCGCCTGCCTGCCCGGTTTCATTTGGGGCCATTGCGAGTATTCAAGGCCGAGCCTGCGAATTTATCAGGCTGGGCAGCGGGCGCGTGATCAACCCGACACAGACTCTCAAGGCGGTACGTGAGGTGGCGGGAGTGGGCCGCTTCGAAGTGGTTCAGACCACAGATGACAGCATTCGCGTTACCGTGGAGCCGCTTCCAGGGGCCGAGGACCCCTGCCCGGAAGTCTTGCGGTGTTGCCGGCGCGTTTTCGGGGAGGGAGTAACAATCGAGATGCTTTCGGTGCCGGAGCTACCGCCCAACCCCGTGGACAAGCATCGCTTCATTCGGGCGCTCGAATAGCGGAATAGAGCGTCGCCAAGTCGCAACTCGCCGATGGAGAGAGATCGTCAGCGCCGCTGGATCAGCGTCCGGAACCTAGCGTTGCCGGCGATCATGATCGCCGGTTATCTGCTCACGATCTTCATTCCGAGGCGCTGGGATCGTCGATGGATTGAGTTTGCTCAAACGCACTTTCTTTCCGCGCGAGCTCATCGAGTGCAGAGGCTGGCAATCGTGATTGAGGCCACCCTGACTGAACCCTCGCCGACGCAGAGCCTTCGAGTTGCCGAAGACCACTACAGGCTGCTGGTCGAACTCTGGTGGGGCCGGTTCCGGAGCGTCGGCCCGCGCGGCTGGCGTCCGGAGATCGAGATCAAAGGGCTTGAGCATCTACATGCCGCCCGATCGAAAGGCCACGGCGTCGTGCTCTGGCGGACCCGCTTTAGCGAGAACTCTGTTTTCTTGCAAGGGCTTTGGCAGCACGAGGCAGCGGTCGTTCATCTGAGTAATGAGGGCCACGGTGCCCCCGACGGCAGTCGCTTTGGCGTCCGATGGTCGGCCCGTCTGTACCGTCGGGCTGAGGATCCGCACGTTTCAGAGAGAATTCAGATCCCGATAGATGGGTCGCTTGGTTACGTGCGCCGGTTGCTTGAGACACTGGGCGAGAACCGCGCTCTCTCGATCATCGGCGAGAACAAGGGGCGCCGGAACATCGGCGGAGTCGTACTGGGACGACCGGAGGAATTCGCTTCCGGCGCGCCGGCACTCGCTTGGCGCAGCGGAGCCGAGCTCCTCACGGCGTACAGCATTCGCCTCGCTCCGTTTCGGTATCGAGTCGTAATCCAGTCGCCCCTGGGAACCGATCGTGGACTTGACCGCAAGGAGTTCGAGAAGCAGAGCGTGGCCGAGTTCTGTAGGCGCCTCGAAGAGCAGGTCAGAAGTCATCCGGCGGACTGGATGGGCTGGCAACGCGGAGACCCCCATCGGTGATTTGTAAGTATTTACTTGCCAATTCAATCTGTTCTCGATAAAGTCTTAAAGTCAACCTTCGAAACGGAATGAAGAAGTCCCGTTTTGGGGAGATCCTCTGCGTTTGGACCTTCCTCATTTGTAGTGCCACCCCGGCGGCGGGTGGAGTTAAAATCCGAGAGTCGCGTTTGTTCGTCGACGGCGCGGCGCTGACGGTGCGTGGGGTCGCGTATTCTCCTACGCCGATTGGCCGTGACGGGACGGGTACGCTCGCGAGCGCCGGGTGCTTGTACGCACGCGACTTTCCGCTGATCGCCGCGATGGGGGCGAACACCGTTCGAACCACGGGATTGGTGCGTCCGGATGACAGGGCGTTTGGTGCGTTACTCGATCGGACGGGACTGTACTGGTTAGCCGGGTTTCCCCTCAAGGGCTTCTACGACACCGGTCGGTCGCTGTCTCCGGATTCCGCGGACGGGCAGGCTTTGCGGACCGAGATTCTGGTGGAATTTCAGGAGTTCGTCCAAGGTTGGAAAGAGGCGCGCGTACTGGCATTCGTTCTTGGGGAGGATGTAGGCCGGGACTACGAAACCAAGTTCGCCGGGAATGTGGCGGACTATTACTCGTTGCTGGCGGAGGCCGCGGCATGGGCACGGACGGAAGGCGTGCTGCTTACGGCCACGGTTTCAGATCTTGAGCAGGTAGGGTCACCGGAACAAGGCACGGATGACGCGTCGCAGCCGGACTTGGCTTTCTGGTCGCTGAACCAGCTCGGCGCTGGGCCTCTCGGCGGGGAGTTTGAAGCGCTCCGGTTACAGACCGCAAAGCCGGTCCTGATTTCGTCGTTTGGAATTGACGCCTACGACGCGGCCGTCGGCCAAGCGGATCAGGCGGCACAGGCGGCGGTCTCGCTCGCGTCGGCGGAGGCGATCGAAGCACAATCGAGTCAGGGCGTCCTGGGTGGCGTGTATGCCGGGTTTGTCGACGAATGGTGGAGGGCTGGAGATCCGGCCGTTCAGCAGACGACCGGCTACGGTTTGGCGAGTTCGCCGGACGGCTTTCTGAACCCGGCCTGGCTGGGGTTGTTTCGGGCTTCGGCGAGTCAGGTCGAAGGTTTAGACCGTATTCGGCCGCGGGATGTCTACTTCGCCCTGGCTGATGAATGGGGAGGTACGGCGCCGCCGGAGATGTTCGAAGGCGCCCTGCCCAGAATAGCCCGGACCGGATCTTCAACATGGCCGGCGGTCTGCCGTTGCTGTCGCCCGGGAGTCTGTTTCTGCTGGAGGGGACGAACCTGGCGTCCGTCGGACGGTCGGTAGGGGGAGGTGACCTGCCGCTGAGCCTGGGTCCGCTGAGTGTGTGCGTGGCTAACGAAGCGGCGCCGCTGATCTTCGGTGTCGAGAACGAGATTCGGGGGCAGGTTCCGTGGTCGGTTGAGCCAGGGAGGAAGACGGCTGTTGTGTATCGGGCCGGCGTGCCGAGCGACCCTGTTGAGTTCGACGTTCTGGCAACAGCGCCGGGAACCTTTGAGGATGGGGTGTTCCGGCCAGGGCGGCCTTGTCCGGTGAATGAAGAGAACGGTGTTCGGCCCGGGAGCTTTTTGGAGATCTATGGATCGGGCTTGGGGCCTGGAGTGGAAGTACTGGCCGATGGTCAGACGCCGTCCGCACCCTTGGCCTTTGAGCAAGGCCCAACCGTTACCATGGGCGGGCGTGAGTTGACGGTATTGTTCTCCGGTCTCGCGGGCTTCGCGGGAGTGTCACAGACGAACGTCGCGATTGATGACGACTTCGCGGTGGGCTTGGCGGCACTGGTGGTCAAGCAGGGAGGAGTCGCGAGTAACCCTCACCTGCTTCGGGTTACGAGTGAAGGGGAGCGACCAGGCTTTCGGTTGACTCTGGACGGGCCCGATCCGGTTCTATTGCAAGCGGGCGGACCGGCTCAAACGCTGTTCGTCCTGCTGAATGGGCTCAACTCGTTCTGCGACTTGGTGCGCTTTGAACTGAGTGGCGTGCCGACAGGCGTGATTGCGTCGCTACCCGTCGGGGCGCCCGGGCAGAGCGTGCGACTTACACTACAGGCCGCGGCCGGCGCGCCGCCGGTTGTGAGCCGTCCCGTGGTGATCACCGGGCGGTCGACGATACCGGAGACCGTTGACGCTGTCTTGCGCGTTACCGTGCTTCCGAGCTTGGGGACAGTTCCGATCCAAGTCGTTTCGGGCGGCTGGCTGAGCACGGCGCCGGTGGCGAGTTTCGTGGTTCAGGGGAGCGAGATCTATCGAACGACTGGTGGTGGGCCGGGGCGTGGGTTCAACTTCGTGACAATTGATCCCGAGACGGGTGTCCTCGGGGCAGTGCGCACATTCGATACTTGGTTGCGTGATGAAGACGTGGTGGCGATGGAGCGTTATCTGAAGGCGTTGCCGGAGGGCGTCGTCGTTCTCGGGGCGATCGCCGATGAGGGGGCGGCGCGGATCACGCGTGAGACGCGGCGGGTGATTCGCGAGGCGTTGGGGTCGGGGTTGATTGACCATGTTGAGTTTCGCTATTCGTGGGCTATCGTTACCCGGAAGGGTGCAATGAAGCCGATTGATGAGGGGCTGAATCCGATCGGGTTGGTTGTTCTGGAGTCGACGTTGACGTTTCCGATGCCTTAAGCCGAAGGCTCAGATCTGGAACGACCAGTTCCTGACGGCTTCGGGCTGGACCCACTTGCGGATGCCCTCTATTTGATTTTCCCTCCAGTACTCAGGCCAGTTGATGGTCTCCGGTCCCCAGGGGATCTTCTCGCGGTCCGCCGGGCTGAGGCGAGCGTAAGCGTCGCGGATGTTGCGGGTCTCGAAGATGTAGCGGTTTTCGAGGATGAAGGGCATGTACTGGTCGATCGTCTGATCGCGGAGGTGCGCTTGCAAGGTCAGCGTACGGTGTGAGCTGATCCAATCATCAAGGAGACCCTCGGTCGGGATGGGTGTGTTCTTGAGTTTGTCTTGAATCGCGATGAGGATACGCCGGCTTGCTTCGATCCGGCGCGTTCGACTTTCACGGTTTTCCCGGATACGGTGGGCGGGAAGGAAGCGCGGGCCTAGGGAGGATCGGAGCCAGAACGGTATCTTGGCAGCGCCGGATCCATTGCGGTTGACGTGGCGTGCCTCGTCGCAAAGGAGTTGGATGAGGGGCCCGAGCGCGAAGGGGTTTGTGTCGGCGGACCCGAGCTGATAAACCGGCCGATGCTCGCCGGCCAGAAGCAATGCCCCGCAAGCGATGGTGGCCGCAGCCACCTGGTCGACCGGAATGATCTCGAGCGGAATGTCGGGGCGGGCGGGCCAGTCGGTCATCCCGCTGAGCGCCATCAGAACGAGAGGCGCGGCGGTACGTCCGCCTTCGATCCAGCCGGGAAAGGGGTATCGCCAGGAGCTTTCGACGATGGCGGGACGGACGATGGTCCAGTCGAGGCCGGAGGTTTGCTCAAGGACCTGTTCGCCAAGGCTTTTCGAGTAGGTATAGGTGTTGACCCAGCCCCAGCGCGAGGCTCGGCGGCGACCTAGGGCGACGAGCTGCTCGTTCTTGTCGCGCTCGTCGGCCGGAGATTCAGATATGCGATGGATTTCGGAGCGCAGGCTGTCGAGTTCTTGGGCAGCGTTGAAGGAATCGTCGCTGGGGCCGGTCCGGTTGGGGTAGAAGCCGGTGATCGGGTCGGTCTCTTCGATGAATCCGTCGGCCTTGCCTGCGACGTAGCAGGTGGAGACGTGAAGTAGTTTTGCTCCGACGCGCTGGGCGAGGGCGGTCATCTCGATAACGGAATCGACGTTGGCTCGCAGGGATTGGTCGACGGGCGGGAAGAACTCGACGAGTCCGGCACAGTGGATGATGAGGTCGATGTCGTCGGCCCAGCCGGGGTCGCTGACGCCGGCATTCGGCTCGGCGGCGTCGCCGGCCCATACGCGGATCTTGGCGTGGAGGAAGTCGCGGCCCCGGGCGGCCACCAGAGGCTCAAACGCCGGTGAATCGAGGACTTCCCGTTCAACACGCGCGGCCGCGGTTTGATCGCGCCGAGGGCGGATGAGCAGGTGGACTTGACCGATATCGGGGTAGCGGTCGAGCAGCAGGGCGAGGAGAACTTTGCCCAAGAAGCCGTTGCCGCCGGTCAAGATGACCTGGCGGCCTGCCAGCGCTGAAGAGACGTCGATCAAGGATTTATGAGAGGAAGACGGCGCGAGGCGGTCGTGTTTGTAACCTAGCGAGCGGCTCTTTCGGGTGTCAAGCGCACTCATGGTCAATCCACTCACGGAACTGTTGAGTTGCCGTAAAGGTGTGGAGCGGTTTGAGGGAATCGAGGGCGTTGTAGTCGGCGGTGGCGGCCCAGGCGGCCCCGAGCGGCGTCGCTCCGATGTCATGGGCCGAACGGATGTCGGACGGGGCGTCGCCGATGCAGGCGATCTCCGTGGGAGGTAGCTTCCAGGCCTCCAGAACCTTGCGCATGCATTGCGGTTTGACGCCTCCGCGAGGGGAGCCGGCCTCGACGATGTCGAAGACGTCCGCCATGCCCATCTCCTCGAGTGAAATTTTGGCGCTGCCGGGTCCTTTGCCGGTAACGATGGCTAGACGGATGTCGCGCTCTTGTAGAAGCGATAAGGCTTCGGGGATTCCGGGAAAGGGCTCGCGGCAGGTTGCGTGGGCTTGGCGGTACTCGTGTAGGTACATGTCGAGGGCGTCTCGCCAGGTGTCGGGGAACATGTCCTGGAAGATGCCGTCCTCGGTCGGGCCGAACATGGCGCGGATTTGTTGGTCGGTGTACTCGCGTTTCAGGTAGTGACGGAATGTGACTCGGAAGGCGGCAAAGCACACGGGGAGAGTGTCGCCGAGGGTTCCGTCGAGGTCGAAGATGAGGCCGCGGAGGTTCATGGTTTTTGCGGAGATCGTGAAGTAACCAAAGGATAGCGTAGCCGGTGGTGGCGCTCCGGGGGGGATTGTGGAGGCAGGTGGGGTGCGCCGTGTTTTGCGGGTTGGGGGTTGGTGGGGTTTGTTTCGTATTTTTTGTTCTCGGTGTCTCCTTACGGGGGTTGGATGCCTTGGTTGCTTGGTTTGGTCAGCGGTTCGGAGGGTCTGGGTCGGGCTCGGAGCCCCTCACTTGCGTTCGGGGTTCGGTTGGGTCGTTTGTGTAAGTGGTTTGGTTTGTGTTGGTTGGGAGTTGGTGGGTTGGTTTGGTATTTTCTCCTCTTAGGCGGGCTCTTTCGGCTGGGTCTAGGGATTGCTCCAGGGTGATGGGGGCGTCGGGGTCGTGGGTTGGGGGTGGCGGACTCGCCTCAAACGGGTCGGTGGGGGGAGGCGGGGTGTATTCGGGCTCGGATTGGGGCGGGCGGCGGCGGAGATGGTCGGGTTCGGATGGGGGTAGGGATGCTGCGATGCGGCTTTCGCGGAGCTTTGTGAATTCTTGTATGGCGCCGTTGAATTGGCGCAGCAGGCGGGCGCCGTAGCGGCTGTAGGTGTCGAGCGTGCGGTCTTGATGGGACATGGCGTCGCCGAAGATCTCGGTTTCGCGGAGAGCTTCGACGGTTTCGGGACTGAGACCGGTGCCGTAGCCGGCTGGGTCGTCGTCGATGTTTGGGTCGCCGTAGATGTTTGGGTCGTCAGGGCCGGTGTGAGTTTCGGCCCGGTAGCGGCGACGGTCGGCGACGGCGTGGATGGTGATGGAGGTTTCGATGCGGGTGAGGCGTCGAAGTCTCCACTCGGCGTCTAGCATTTGGCGGACTAGGGAGAACTCGAGGAAGTTGGCGGGTTGGAGGTCGCGCTCTAGGCTGGTGAGATGGCCGTCGTATTCGTGGAGGTTTTCGCCGGGTAGGACGGCTTGTTTGGCTAGGAGGCCGTGTTTGATGGCATTTTGGGAGGAACGTTGTTTGCCTTGGTCGGTGCGGGGGCCGGTGGAGTGTTGGGCGTTTTGTTGGTTGGCTTGGATCTTGTCGCGGGAAATGTTTTCTTGTGTCATGACTGGGGAATTCCTTTCAGGCCGGCATGAGTGCCGGTCGCTAGTGGTCCGAAGTTGTCGGACGGTTTGTGATTGAGTTCCGCGCCTGGCGGCGCGACGCGCAGGTTGACACCCGCGCCTCCTTCGCTTGGCTCGTGCGGTTACGGAAAGGCTAAACAACCACCACCTGAAAGGCGGTGGGTTCATTTACGACTGAAAGTCGGCTTGCGGCTGAAGCCGCCTGAAGAAGCCCCGGCTCAGAGCCGGCTCAAGGCTTGGTGGGCGCTGTGATCTTGAATCCCTCTTCATCCTCGTCCCATTGCTGGCTCTCGATGTAATTCTTGATCGTTTCCTCGTCCACCGTCGCGCAGAAATATCCGCGCGCCCACAGGTGTTGCCCCCAGTATCGCTTCCGCAATTCCCCAAACTCATCTTGCAGCCGTCGCGACGACCTACCTTTCACATACTGCACCAGCTTCGACGGCGCCAACTGCGGCGGTGCCGATACCAAGACATGCACATGATCCGGCGACACCGCACCCCGAATCACTACGACGTCTCGCGCTTGGCAGCTCTGTCGGATCAGATCCCGTGTCCGCTCCGCCACCCTGCCCCGCAAGACTTTGTAGCGATATTTCGTGATCCAGACCAGGTGATACTTGATGTCGTAGACTGCGTGCGCCCCTCGCCGATATTCGCCCATCCCCCTATTCTCATCCAGACCCGCTTGAAGCTGACCGCCTGAAAGGCGGTGGGTTTAGACCTGGTGATGGAACTAAATAAGAAAGGGGGACTCCTGCCGCTTTGGACTGTTGGGTCCTTGGTGCGGCGGGTGTCCCCGCTGTTTTCGTTGGTCTGTTCCTAGGATAGCTTGGGGTGCAAGTTTTCCTGAGGTAGGGCGGTCTTGGCGCACACCACGGGCGTTCAGAGCAGGCTCACTTGGCTGATGCCGAGTGCGATCGCGATTTCGCAACACCTTTCTGCTCCGGTGGCTCAAACCCACTTCTTTTGAAAGACTTAACTCCCCGTTCCACCCTGCCGCTGCTGGTTATCAAGGAGGCTCTTTGACCCGGATTCCCACTTTAGTTTCGATTCTGCTAACCATCGGGTGGCCTCGGACGCCTTTATTTATGCGGGTTGGAAAGCACTCAAGGCGCTGAGGAGTGGAGTGCGGTCGTTTGGTGAGGCCAGGAAAGAAGGGACACGTTGCTGTTCGCTGAGAAAAGCTTGCCTATGTGAGCGTATCGTCGCACGATGGCAAGAGCCGGGGAAGCGGAAGCGGGCTCTGCTGGAGAGCAACCCGCCGAGGAATACCCGGCTGCGGACTCATCGAAACGATGAGCGCGGGGTGCGGCCTCCGTGCCGCATCCCGTCTTCGCCAACACCCGATCGGATCGATAGATCCGCCCCTGCCTGGAAAACTCCGGCGGCGTTAAGCCGCCGTCCCGCCCCGCCGCGAACGCTTCTTCGAACTCTACGGGCGGCACGTACCCTAACGCCGAGTGGAGCCGCTTGCGATTGTAAATCCGTTCGATGAAAGCGCCGATCTGGGCCTGCGCCTCGGCCAACGTGGCGTATTCGTTGCAATGAACTTCCTCGGTTTTGAGAGTCTTGATGAAGCTCTCGGCGAAGGCGTTGTCGTAGGGGTTTCCTTTGCGACTCATCGAGATCGTCACGTCGTTTTCGCGCAGCTTGTCGACGTATTTGTGCGACGCATACTGCGTACCCTGGTCGGAATGATGCAGCAAGCCTGGTTTCGGCCGGCGCTGCCGGAGAGCCTGATCGAGAGCCGCAAGCGGCAGTTCGGTCTCCAAGCTGGGGCCCACCGCCCAACCCACGACACGTCGCGAGAACAAGTCCAAGATCAGCGCCGCGTAGACGAACTCGTGAACGAGTCGAATGTAGGTGATGTCGGCCGCCCACAACTGATTCGGACCCGTCGGTGTGAAATCCCGCGCCCGGTTCGGATAGACTCGCCAACCATGTGTGGAATCGGTCGTTTTCTTCGATCGCCGCTTGCGCAGGCGCAGTAGATTGTCTTCGCGCATCATCCGTCGAATCCGTGTTTCGCCGACCTGCCAGCCGCGTCGTTTCAGTTCCCCTGTCAAACTCCGATAGCCGTAGAACGGATTCTCCAACGCCGCTTCGTGCAGTGCGTCGCGCAGACTCATCTCCCACTCGCTCTCGCGCCCCGGCTTGCGATACAAGCTTGCTCGCGAGAGTCCGCTGAGCTTGCACATTTCGCGAACGCTCAGCTTGCCCTGCCACGCCGCGGATCGGATCAGTTCGCCGATCCGCCGCCGCCACTGACGAGTGTTTTGTGGCGTAGATCTTCGACACGTCGCAAGGCTTGCTGCAAAAAATCGATATCGAGGGCTTGTTGGCCGATCTTGCGTTCCAGCGCCGCAACGCGGGCTTCGTCTTCGCGGCCACGTGCGACGCGTGGTTCAGCACCGGGCCGTCGCCCCGAGCCGGGAAAGGCCTCGTCGCCGTAGCGCTCCAACTGCGCAGCCCAGTCGTAGAGCTTGGCGCGCTTAACATCCAGCTCCCGCGCCAGCGCCGACGCTGACTCGCCTCCCAACAGCCGTCGCGCCGCTGCCACCTTGAACTCCTTCGTGAATCTCCTCTGGGACATCCCATCCTCCTCTCCATTCGATGGTACGCTGTCCCTCCTCTACCGGTCTCATTTTCCGTCCGCACTCCAGGAGATCAACACCCAATGGGTGAAAAAGAAAACAAACCGTTCCAGCTAAGCTTCAACGGCTTATTGAAAGTCGATTTCCAAGGATCGCGTGTCACTTCCGACGGCGGGCTGATCCTGGTCCGCGAGCTGGACGAGCGACTCGGACTCGGGAAGCTGATCGACGAACACCTCAGTGACCCACGGCAAGGCTTGAACAAGAAGTTCCCGCTGGCCGATCTGCTGCGGCAGTCAGTCTACTCTCGGCTGGCAGGCTACGAGGACCTCAATGACGCCGTCCGAGTGTCGGCTGACCCGACGTTTCGCTTGATCGGCTCGAAGAGGAACTGGGATCGCGGCGGGGCACTGACCTCGCGACTGCAGAGCTTCGAGACGGAGATGCTGGCGAGCGAGGAGAACTTGCTGGGGCTGATGGCTGTGAACCGCGAGCTGGTGGCGCAAGCCGAGACGCAAGACGACTCCGAGCGCGTCGTGCTCGACATGGATTCGACCGAAAGCCCTGTCCACGGCCAGCAAGAGGGCAGCGCCTACAACGGCCATTTCGAGTCGGTCTGCTACCACCCGCTGTTGTTGTTCAACCAGCATGGGGATTGCCTGGCGGCGAAGCTGCGTCCAGGCAACGTGCACAGCGCTGAGGACTGGAAGGAGTTGCTGCTGCCCGAGATCAAGCGCCAACAGGCTGTGGGCAAACAGGTCACCTTCCGGGGCGATGCGGCCTTTGCCAAGCCGGAGATTTATGAGTTTTCGGAGGAACGCGGAGTGCAGTACGCCATTCGCATTCCGGCCAACAAGAGCTTGGAATTGGCGATCGAAGACATCTTGTTTCGCCCGCCGGGCAGGCCGGGTCGCAAGCCCTTGGTGCGCTACAAGAGCTTCCGCTATCAGGCGGAGAGTTGGTCCAAGCCGCGACGCATCGTGGCCAAGGTCGAGCATCATCTCGGTGAGCTGTTCCCGCGGGTCGGATTTATCGTGACCAACATGAGCTTGCCAAGCCGGTCGGTGGTGCGCTTCTACAACAAGCGCGGCACGGCCGAGCAATGGATTAAAGAAGGCAAACAGGCCACGCACTGGACGCGGCTTTCGTGCCATCGCTTTCGGGCCAACGAAGTGCGACTGCAACTCAGCGTGCTGGCCTACAACCTGGGCAACTTGTGGCGGCGGCTCGGACTGCCGAACAGGATCAAGAGTTGGTCGCTCACGAGCTTGCAGCAGCGGCTGATGAAGACCGGCGGCCGGCTGGTCAAGCACGCGCGCTACTACTGGTTGCTGCTGGCCGAGGGGCATCTGAACCGGCGGCTGTTCGGTGACATGCTGCACAGGATCTGGGCGCTGCCGCTGCCGAGCGGGTAGCGTTACCTGGACGAGGATCAACAGTTTTTAGCTCCGAAAAGGCTTCGCAGGGAGCAGTGTCGGCCGGTGTGCCGTTCAGCCCGCTCCATCAACGTCTGTGAGCGGACGGACGGGCTTTGGGGCCTGCCGCCGGAGGTGATGTGCAGGGTTCAGCGCGGAAAGACGTGGTCTTCGGGGCAGCGCGGGTGTATACTTTCACCGTGCCAGGGCCAAAAATGGAAATCCTGGTTTGATGCCCGCCCACGCTAGAGTAATAGTCGCAAGGACGTCATCGTTCGGACCCCGGGACTGGCGAGACCCATATGACGCAGGCGATCTCTCGTCGATGGTAGGCGGAACCTGCTACTCGAACAAACCCGATGGCTGCCTACCGTTTCCACTAGCGAGCTATCCCCTGGGCCGGAGATCCTCAAGCTGCCAGGCAGACGTGGGCGCAGTCTGGCCGTAGCATCTATCATAATCAACATCTTCGATCAATCCGGAGCGTTGTTGACCTTTTGAACGGTATTACAGGGTGCAATTCAAGCTGTCGAAACGGGCCGGTTCACACCGAGGGTGGGACAATGGATAAGAGTCGCCGTAAGACAGAGGTTTACCAGGCGGCAATTACCTTCATGGGTGTGGCCAACAGACACCGCAAGAGCGTGACGTCGATTCCCGACGACACAGCGCTCTATTTCCTTTCGGTCGTGCCGTGCCCAACCGGTGTCTTTGTGTCTACGCTCGGTTCACTTGCCCCGAGGGAAATGACTGACGCAGTAATCCGAAAGGTGGAAACCCCACCCGGGTGCTACCCGCGAGTTTGCAACCGCCTGCTCTCTGAGCACGGCGCTCCGGAGTTCGGGGTGCGTTTGGATCAATCACTGGACATGTACATCCGCGAGCGTATGCACAGAGGCAGCGGGGGGGCATGACCTGGAGATGAAATCGTCAGCTTATACGTATCAGACTAGCAAGCCGGCAAATCCTCTTTCACGATTGAGGAGTTACTCGAAAAACCTGACTGACTCGAACGTGCTCGTGGTATCCACGCTAGTCCTCGCATACGGCGTCAGCGCTTACCTGTTCTTCGGCGTCACACAGATTGACGTTGACATCGGACGCGATTTCGTGGTCGCAGACCTAATGTTGCACGGCAGAGTGCTCTATCGCGACATCGATTACTGGTTCGGTCCCTTTGCCCCCGTCCTTCACTATGAGCTCTTCCGAGTTTTCGGGACGTCGCTCAACGTGTTGTTCGGCGCGGGTGTAGTAGCGGGCCTTGCGATCGTGCTTCTTACGTTTGGCGTCGGCCGCCGCATTCTCAGTAGGTGGCCAGCCTGGATCGGCGCGCTTATCGTTTTGACCCATGCGGTGTTCGGCGGTTCCATTCTAAACTACGCCACTCCATATACCTACTCGGCCACCTATGGTCTGTTGTTTGCTCTTCTTACGTTGTACGCCTCTCTACATGCGGTCGATAGCGCTTCGCCATGGTGGTTTGGGGCCGCAGGCGCCGCCGCTGCCTTTGCCGCTTTGTGTAAACAGGAGTTTGCGGTCATCGCGACGGGCACTGTGGTACTTACGCTCGCCCTCGTTTGGCTTAAGGATCGGCGTCAGGCGCTAGGCAACCTCCGTGCGGTACTTCTGGGATTCGCACCTGTCATTCTGCCGGCTGGCGCACTCCTGCTGCGAAACGTGACCTGGGTGGACTTCGCTGCAAGCTATTACCCGCGCGAGTCGATCGCGGCTCTAACGCACTTCTACCGCAATACACAGGGTTGGGGTGATACGGCTCCGCGTTTTCTGCTCGACGCACACATAGCTCTTCTTCTAAACCTCGGATTTATCCTGGCAAGCGTGTCAGTACTGGGCCTGGGGGCGAACTACTTGCGCGGCATGCGTCCCCCAGGCGGGAAAGTGTTGCTCCTGCTTATGATCAGCGCTCCCCTGCTTTGGATGCGAGGCTACATGTGGGCCTAGCCAGCCACCATCCCGCTGGCCGTGTTGGTGCTCGCCTACAAACAAGGGGGTGCAGCCAGCCGGTCGCGGGTGCTTCTGTTGGCCTTCGCTGCCATTCTCTTCGGCTGGAGGGTCCTGCCCAACCCGGACATCCGTTACTACGCACTTCTCTATTTCATCCCGACGCTATTGGTTTATCTCTACTTACTGTTTGACGTCATCGTGCCGCGGCTAGAGCACTGGGTCGCCGGACGAGGCTGGAACAAAGCGCTGACTATGGTGCTCATAGTGTGCTTCGTCGGCTACCAGTTCTTACGAACAAACGTTCGTATCCTCCAGTCATCCGCTCCGCTCGTTACCGAACGTGGCACGGTTCACATCCAGACCGATCGCCTCGAACAGACAGAAATCGTCCTCGATGAAATCCGACGCCGCTCGCGCCCGGGCGATCCCATCTTACTCATCCCCGGCACCACGATGTACTACTTCTTAACGAAGCGCCAACCCGCCTCGCGATATCTCGACTCACTACTGTCCGGTTAGAAGTCGAATAGAATCAGCTGGTTGGGGTGATCGAGTAAGTTTTCATGGGAGTCTGATGGCTGCAAGGCCTGTAAAATGGGCGTTGGTGGGGTATCCACTTGACTCAGGTGACCCCAAGATGTAGTATGCGGCCTCGTGGAGGATTACCCGCGCGATCTGCTCGAGTTCGAGGCGCGCTTCGCCACCGAAGAGGCCTGTCGCGACTATCTGGTCGCGCTGCGCTGGCGGGACGGGTTCCGTTGCCCCAACTGTGGGCTTGAGCGAGCTTGGCCGGTGCGCAAAGTATGGTTCGAATGTGCTGCCTGCGGTCGCCAAACGTCCGTCACGGCCGGTACGATCTTTCAGGACACACGCAAGCCGTTGCGGCTTTGGTTCCGAGCAATGTGGCACGTCGTCTCGCAGAAGAACGGAGTCAGCGCCTTGGGTTTGCAACGCGTTCTGGGACTGGGCAGCTACCAAACCGCCTGGGCTTGGATGCACAAGCTGCGGCGGGCGATGGTGCGGCCGGGGCGCGAGCGTTTGACGGGCGTCGTCGAGGTGGATGAGACCTACTGGGGCGCGGAGGAGGAGGGCGTTCGCGGCCGCCAGATCGAGCGTAAAGGATTGATTGCAGTAGCCGCGGAGGAGAGAGGCAGCGGGCTGGGGCGGATCCGTATGCAGCGCCTGCGCAACGCCTCGGCGGCCAGCTTGATGCCCTTCGTGGAGGAGTCGATCGAGCCAGGCAGCGTGGTTCGCACCGATGGCTGGCTGGGCTACGAGCCACTCGAGAAGAAGGGCTATCGGCACCACATCGTCTTCCTCAAGGGTCGCCGCGAGCAGGCGTCGGAATTGCTTCCGCTGGTGCACAAAGCGATCTCGCTGCTCAAGCGCTGGTTGCTGGGTACGCATCAAGGGGCGGTCAGCCACGAGCATTTGGACTACTATCTGGACGAATTCCTCTTCCGGTTCAACCGGCGCAGCTCACGTAGCCGGGGCAAGCTGTTCTACAGGCTGGTTCAGCAAGCGGTCGCTGTGGAGCCGACGCCGTATCGCTCGATCATCGCCCACTGGGACGCCGAGCCGTTCTGAACCCCAAACACAAGATGTTGGGGTCACCTGAGTCAAGTGGATACCCCACCTGGGCGTTTTCTCAAATAGGGTAACGCTGAGAATCTGTAGGATTTGGTAGAGACTCGCCTCCAGGCCCAACCTCTTCCGCACGATCGCCACCAGCACGTACACCGAGACGGCGATCCAAATCTGGGTCTTCACGGCGTTCTCGCTGGCGCCGTAGAACTTCTTGATCCGCAAGTGCTGCTTGACCCACTTGAAGAACAGCTCCACCTGCCAGCGCGAACGGTAGATCTCGGCGATGGTCAGTGCCGGGAGCGCGAAGTTGTTGGTCAGGAACTTCAGCCGCTTGTTCGTCGCGGCGTCGACGTAGCTGACGCGCCTCAACGGGTCCGGATAGACTTTGGCCGATTCGATGGCAGTCAGTATGACGGTCTGATCCGAGCGCACGCCCGTAGATTTGTCGACGGGATGCGAGTAGCGCCGTTGGAGCAAGATGTTCTTCTTGGTTCGCACGACGAAGAACGACGAGCAGAGGGTGAACACGAAGAGGCGTTCGAAATCCACGTAGGCCCGATCCATAACGTAGAAGGCGCCGGGCTCGGGTAGGAACTCGTCGAGGATGTTGACGTCGTGCGTTTTGCCGTCGGTAATGCGGATAAACGTGGGGATGTTACCGTGCAGGTCCAACAGCGTGTGCATCTTCACGGCGGCCTTGCGCCGGCGGAACTTGGCCCACGGGAACAGCGAGAGGCACAGGTCGATGGTGGTCGAGTCCAGAGCGTAGAGACTTTGATTGAGATCCACGCCGATCGGATCGCGGGCATACAAGGGCCGCGCGATGCGAATCAAGGCCTGAGCGAAATCGGCATAGATCCGCCAGTCGCGCGACTCGTTAGCGTCGGCCAGTGTCGAGCGCGCGACGTTGCCGCGGAATCCCATGTGGTAGAGCTTGCCGCCAAGCGAACGCAGGCACGCTTCGATATCGCGGAGGCTTTCGCGGTAGGTCAACTGGGCGAAGGACATCGAGAGGAACTGATCCCAGCAGGAGAAGCTGCGCGAGCCCCGGTCGCCATCGTAGCGGGCCACACAGCGCCGGAACTCGCGATCCGGAAGAAAGCTGATCAACTGCGCGAATACGGTGCGGCCCAGATTCATGAGCCATTGTCGGCTCAGGACGGATGACGCTCAAACGGCGCACCGCCGCTCAAATCGCGGCAAGAAAAAACAACACCTAACCCACTTTTCTACAACCAGTTGCAGGCCGCCCACCGCTTATCAGCCGGACAGTAGTGATCTCGACTATATCTACGCGACACTAATCGATGGAGATCGAGAGGTGAGGGAGGTGCGAGCTCTGGAGACGATGCCGCCCACAATGATCTTACTCTTCCCGGTCGGCAGTTCCATCTACCCAGGATTTCCATTTTGGCCCTGGCACGGTGAAAGTATACACCCGCGCTGCCCCGAAGACCACGTCTTTCCGCGCTGAACCCTGCACATCACCTCCGGCGGCAGGCCCCAAAGCCCGTCCGTCCGCTCACAGACGTTGATGGAGCGGGCTGAACGGCACACCGGCCGACACTGCTCCCTGCGAAGCCTTTTCGGAGCTAAAAACTGTTGATCCTCGTCCAGGTAACGCTACCCGCTCGGCAGCGGCAGCGCCCAGATCCTGTGCAGCATGTCACCGAACAGCCGCCGGTTCAGATGCCCCTCGGCCAGCAGCAACCAGTAGTAGCGCGCGTGCTTGACCAGCCGGCCGCCGGTCTTCATCAGCCGCTGCTGCAAGCTCGTGAGCGACCAACTCTTGATCCTGTTCGGCAGTCCGAGCCGCCGCCACAAGTTGCCCAGGTTGTAGGCCAGCACGCTGAGTTGCAGTCGCACTTCGTTGGCCCGAAAGCGATGGCACGAAAGCCGCGTCCAGTGCGTGGCCTGTTTGCCTTCTTTAATCCATTGCTCGGCCGTGCCGCGCTTGTTGTAGAAGCGCACCACCGACCGGCTTGGCAAGCTCATGTTGGTCACGATAAATCCGACCCGCGGGAACAGCTCACCGAGATGATGCTCGACCTTGGCCACGATGCGTCGCGGCTTGGACCAACTCTCCGCCTGATAGCGGAAGCTCTTGTAGCGCACCAAGGGCTTGCGACCCGGCCTGCCCGGCGGGCGAAACAAGATGTCTTCGATCGCCAATTCCAAGCTCTTGTTGGCCGGAATGCGAATGGCGTACTGCACTCCGCGTTCCTCCGAAAACTCATAAATCTCCGGCTTGGCAAAGGCCGCATCGCCCCGGAAGGTGACCTGTTTGCCCACAGCCTGTTGGCGCTTGATCTCGGGCAGCAGCAACTCCTTCCAGTCCTCAGCGCTGTGCACGTTGCCTGGACGCAGCTTCGCCGCCAGGCAATCCCCATGCTGGTTGAACAACAACAGCGGGTGGTAGCAGACCGACTCGAAATGGCCGTTGTAGGCGCTGCCCTCTTGCTGGCCGTGGACAGGGCTTTCGGTCGAATCCATGTCGAGCACGACGCGCTCGGAGTCGTCTTGCGTCTCGGCTTGCGCCACCAGCTCGCGGTTCACAGCCATCAGCCCCAGCAAGTTCTCCTCGCTCGCCAGCATCTCCGTCTCGAAGCTCTGCAGTCGCGAGGTCAGTGCCCCGCCGCGATCCCAGTTCCTCTTCGAGCCGATCAAGCGAAACGTCGGGTCAGCCGACACTCGGACGGCGTCATTGAGGTCCTCGTAGCCTGCCAGCCGAGAGTAGACTGACTGCCGCAGCAGATCGGCCAGCGGGAACTTCTTGTTCAAGCCTTGCCGTGGGTCACTGAGGTGTTCGTCGATCAGCTTCCCGAGTCCGAGTCGCTCGTCCAGCTCGCGGACCAGGATCAGCCCGCCGTCGGAAGTGACACGCGATCCTTGGAAATCGACTTTCAATAAGCCGTTGAAGCTTAGCTGGAACGGTTTGTTTTCTTTTCCACCCATTGGGTGTTGATCTCCTCAGCGCCTTGAGTGCTTTCCAACCCGCATAAATAAAGGCGTCCGAGGCCACCCGATGGTTAGCAGAATCGAAACTAAAGTGGGAATCCGGGTCTACATCCCGGGCGATGAAGAAGCGATGTTTGGGAAAGCATACAACAGGCATGTCTACCGCTGGATCGAGGAGAACTATGAACAGGCGAAGGATATCCCGGAGGCAATGCGGGGGATTCGGGTACTCTTGCCAAAAGGCCGCACCGCAGCGCGACTCTGACTACCGCCAATTCCGCCTGGACCGAGTTTCTCGGTGATGCGGTAGTGCGAGATGGTTTGGCCGATCACCTCGGTCCGATTCTACCTCTTCGCGGATACCTGGCGTGAACAACCGATGTCATGAACTATGACATTTTTTCGTGTCCAGGTGCTTGAGCAGGCCCGGTTTGTGTCGGCTGGGCTGCTGGCCGGCGTGTCGGGCGATGGTTGGTTGTTGGTGGGAAACGGGATTCTCAGTGTCTTGCCACGAGGTTGTTGGGCCTTATCAGCAGGTTTGCAGGCTCAGCTTCCAGGCGAGGGATCCTCGCGTCTTTTTTTGTCGCAGGGGCTTGGCTTGGGATTGGTCATCGCGGGCTGTTTCCCGGTGGTTTTTAGTTTGGTTGGTGGGGCTTTCGGTCGGCATGGCCGGCGGGTAGCGAAGTGGGGGTCTGGGGTTTCCGCGCCTGGCGGCGCGGGTCGGCCGATTGACATCGGGCGCTCTGTTAGATGTAAGGCGGTCTGGTGCATCGGTGACAGTCAGCTCGTTTTTCGCCGGTTAGGGCTTGTCGTCGGGCGGACGGATGTGGACGGCGAAAAAGGGTGACAGTCACCGAGTGACCTTTGTGCTCCCCCTTAAATGGAAAACGGGGACGCTGCTTGCGCGCTACTTTCTCGGCGCCTTGGTATCGCGCGGGCCCCGGTGGAAGATTAAGTGGGTCACGGCGCCGTTTTCGTCTTTGAAGAACTCGATCTCGGCGTCTATCAGCTTGGGGAAGAACTTCGTTTCCGACATTGCGAACAATGGCATCTTGCGCTGCTTGGTGGCCTGGGAGACCAATTGGCCGTTAGTGGGGTATCCACTTGACTCAGGTGACCCCAACATCTTGTGTTTGGGGTTCAGAACGGCTCGGCGTCCCAGTGGGCGATGATCGAGCGATACGGCGTCGGCTCCACAGCGACCGCTTGCTGAACCAGCCTGTAGAACAGCTTGCCCCGGCTACGTGAGCTGCGCCGGTTGAACCGGAAGACGAATTCGTCCAGATAGTAGTCCAAATGCTCGTGGCTGACCGCCCCTTGATGCGTACCCAGCAACCAGCGCTTGAGCAGCGAGATCGCTTTGTGCACCAGCGGAAGCAATTCCGACGCCTGCTCGCGGCGACCCTTGAGGAAGACGATGTGGTGCCGATAGCCCTTCTTCTCGAGTGGCTCGTAGCCCAGCCAGCCATCGGTGCGAACCACGCTGCCTGGCTCGATCGACTCCTCCACGAAGGGCATCAAGCTGGCCGCCGAGGCGTTGCGCAGGCGCTGCATACGGATCCGCCCCAGCCCGCTGCCTCTCTCCTCCGCGGCTACTGCAATCAATCCTTTACGCTCGATCTGGCGGCCGCGAACGCCCTCCTCCTCCGCGCCCCAGTAGGTCTCATCCACCTCGACGACGCCCGTCAAACGCTCGCGCCCCGGCCGCACCATCGCCCGCCGCAGCTTGTGCATCCAAGCCCAGGCGGTTTGGTAGCTGCCCAGTCCCAGAACGCGTTGCAAACCCAAGGCGCTGACTCCGTTCTTCTGCGAGACGACGTGCCACATTGCTCGGAACCAAAGCCGCAACGGCTTGCGTGTGTCCTGAAAGATCGTACCGGCCGTGACGGACGTTTGGCGACCGCAGGCAGCACATTCGAACCATACTTTGCGCACCGGCCAAGCTCGCTCAAGCCCACAGTTGGGGCAACGGAACCCGTCCCGCCAGCGCAGCGCGACCAGATAGTCGCGACAGGCCTCTTCGGTGGCGAAGCGCGCCTCGAACTCGAGCAGATCGCGCGGGTAATCCTCCACGAGGCCGCATACTACATCTTGGGGTCACCTGAGTCAAGTGGATACCCCACTGGCCGTTTTCGAGCGTGATTACCAGATCGAACCCCGGCCGCATTTCGTAGACGCCGATATATTGCTCCAGAATCTCGGGCGAAACCGAGATTTCCTTGCGCTCCGCTACCGTGTCGCTCGTGCGCAGCGCTTTGGTGTCGCGTCCGCCTTGGCGTAGCACGAGATGTGTGACGGCGCCTTCGTCGTCTTTGCCGAATTCGATCTCGGCATCCACGACCTTGAGAAAGAACTTCGTCTCGGATTGGGCGAACAGCGGCAGCTTGCCCTGTCCCGAAACTTGGCCGGTGAGTTGATCTGCGTCCAAGCGGATCATCATGTTGACCTTGGGCGCGATTTCGTAAGTCCCTACGTATTGCTCGAGGACCGCCGGTGCAACTGTGATCTCCTTGCGCTCGGAGGGTAGCTGGACCTTCTCACCGTGAGCTATCGCGGCCAAATACCCGACGATTTGCCCGGGAGGCGCGCCCCGAACCAGGTTACTCAGAGCGACCGCCGTCACTTTGTCGTCGGGATAGTAGGCGAGGAAGGTCGTAAACCCTTCGATCCCGCCGCCGTGGCTGATCATCTTGCGTCCGCTCGCCGTGCGCACGGCCACGCCTAGGGCGTAGTCCTTTTTGAACGGCGTGATCATTTTGGCCAGCGACTCGGCCGAGAGTAGTTTGCCGCCGAATAGGCCCTGCTGCCAAAGCAGAAGGTCTTCGGTAGTGGAATACAACGCGCCCGCGGCAAAGGGGACGCTCATGTGGACGAACCCGGCGTTTTCCGGCCCGCCCTTGAGGCGCCGATAACCCGCCGCGCGCCGAGGAATGATGGCGGAGGTCGAGTCGTAGCCGGAATCGTTCATGCCCAGCGGACCGAAGATGTTGTCCTGCAGGAAAGCCTCGTAGCTCTGGCCGGCGGCCTTTTCGAGCAGGTAGCCGAGGAGAAGGTATCCCGAGTTGCTGTAGGCCCACTTTTCGCCCGGTTGGAACTCGAGCGACTTGTCACGGAAGCGCGCAACCAGATCCTCGGGCGTGGCAGCGAATGGTTTCACTGACTTGTAGTCGGGGAAGTTGGTGAAGTTCGGAATTCCCGCAGTGTGGGTGAGCAGGTAGAAGATGGTGATCTCGTCCCATGCGGCGGGCGCATCGGGCATGAGCTTCTTCACCGGGTCGTCGGTGCTGAGTTTGCCGCGTTCCTCGAGCAATAGGATTGCAGCCGCCGTGAACTGCTTCGTGATGGATCCGAGCCGGAACTTGGTGGCGGGTGAGTTGGGGATGTTCCACTCCAGGTTGGCCGAGCCGTAACCCTTGCTCAGCAATACTTCGTCTCCGCGGGCCACCAGCACCGATCCCATGAACTTGTTGTCGGAGACGTAGGACTGCACCACCTGCTCCATTCGCGCGACATCTTGGGCCAAGCTTGTGGCAGCGAGCAAAAACGCAATTCCGATGTATCGAATCATGCGAACTCCTTGGGTAGATGAGGCAATTGTACATCTTGAAACGGCCAGTGGAGCGCCGCTTTGTGGCTTGCATCACTTGTGAGATTGTGCCGACACGAGACCAAAACCGGTTGCCCGCCGATCGCGCAGGGTGTATGATTACCGAGCTGCGGTTCAGCTCCGATAGCCGTAGTATTGGGAGTACCGCAAGTCTCGCCGCACTTGGCCGACTTATTGAACTTCAACGCGATGAACGCGGTCTAGGCTAATTTTTTGAAAGGCGCTTTCCCCGCGCGCGGCACCGTTCAGGCGGTGCTTCGAACCGGTCGAAGGATCGGGATCGAATGTGCGTATGGGCAAAGCAGTAAGGCTAAATGAGAATTTTCTTACTCACGCTTGCTCTCGCGGCCGCCGGCGGTCAGGGGACTGCACAGACCTTCGACCTACTCATACGGAAAGCTCAGGTCGTCGATGGGAGTGGCAGCCCTTGGTACTACGCGGATCTCGGTATTCGTGGCGACTCGATCGTGGCCATGGGGAAACTCAGCGACGCCACCGCAAAGCGCGTGATCGACGCGCCGGGCCTGACCGTCGTGCCGGGCTTTATCGATATGCATGCCCACTCGGACTACACGCTGCTGGCCGATGGTCGGGCCGAAAGCAAGATCTTCCAGGGAGTCACGACCGAAATACTGGGTGAGAGTTCTTCGGTGGCGCCCCAAAGTCCGGAAACCCCAAGGGGGGTCGCGGCGGGCGGGGCCCATCAAAACGGATTGGACAACTTTCAAAGGGTATTTTGAACGCGCCCTCAGCTCGGGCATATCGGTCAACCTGGCGTCGTATGTCGGATCGGGTCAAGTCCGAAAGGTTGTCATGGGATCGGAGAATCGGAAGCCGTCGGAGAGCGAACTCTCGCGCATGGATGAACTGGTTGAGCAAGCCATGCGGGACGGAGCGATCGGAGTCTCATCCGCGTTGTCCTACGTTCCGAACACGTTCATGAGTACGGCCGAGATTGTGCGGCTGTGCCGCATCGCGGCGCGCTACGGAGGCATCTACGCCACGCACCTCCGCCGCCAGGATCTTGAGATACGTGACGGTGTGCTCGAAGCAATTGACGTTGGTGAGAAGGCCGGCATCCCTGTCCACATTTTTCATTACAAGGTCAAGCATCCGAAAATGTGGGGAAGGCTTTCTGAGTTCAGCGCCCTGATCGACCAGGCCCGGGCGCGAGGTCTTGTCGTGACCGCGGATCTCTACCCTTATATCGCCGGGGTGACGGGATTGTCGGCGTCAATGCCTCCGCGCTTCCTCGAGGGCGGAACCGCCAGCATGCTGGAACGGATCAAGAGTCCCGAAGTGCGCGCTCAGATCCGCCATGACATCGAAAACGGCCTGCCGGAGTGGGAAAACGAGGTAGCCGAGGCAGGGGGATGGGATCGGATGGTCATTTCGGCCGTCCAACAGCCGGAGAACAAAAAGTGGGAAGGCAAAAGCATGCAAGAGCTGAGCCGAGCCACGGGCAAGGATCCGGTTGATGCGATGTGCGATCTGCTGCTGTCGGAGAAAGGCCGTGTCGCTATCATTCAGTTCGCGGCCGCCGATGCCGACTTGGAAGTTGCGATCCGTCTACCCTGGTCAATGATCGGTTCGGATGGAACGGCGATGCATCCCGAGCGCTTCCCCTGGCTCGGCAAACCGCATCCGCGTCATTACGGCACCTATCCTCGCGTCCTGGGACGTTATGTGCGGGAGAAGAAGCTGCTGTCATTTCCCGAGGCCATTCGAAAAATGACATCCCTGCCCGCACAGACGCTGGGATTTCTCGACCGCGGCCTGCTTCGACCGGGCATGAAAGCGGACATCGTCATTCTTGACCCGGATCGCGTGCTGGACCACGCCACTTTTGAAAATCCCCAGCAGTTCCCCGTGGGCATTGAGTACGTACTGGTCAACGGAACCGTGGTGGCGGAAGGCGGCCGGCACACGGGGCGCGCGCCCGGGACGGATCCTGAGCCTTCAGGATCGGCCGGCCAACGCGATGCCCCCGAGCGGCCAGTAATCTCGGCCGTTCGTCGTTTCAGGCGGAGTGCATCCTGAAACAAGCAGATCAGGACTGGAACAAGTCCGTTACGACGTGGCCGTGGACGTCGGTCAGGCGGCGCTGGATGCCGTTGTGATAGAAGGTCAGCTTTTCGTGGTCGAGCCCCAGCAGGTGGAGCGCCGTCGCGTGGAAGTCGTAGATTGTGACAGGATTCTCCGCCGGCTCGTAGCCCAGATCATCGGAAGCTCCGTAGGCGAACCCGGGCTTGAGCCCTGCCCCCACCATCCAGCAGGTAAAGCATTGCGGATGGTGGTCGCGCCCGGCGCTCTTTCCCGCGCCTTGTGAGACGGGCGTCCGGCCGAACTCGGTGACTCCCATGACCAGCGTGTCTTCGAGCAGACCGCGGCTGTCGAGATCCTGAATCAGCGCGGCGACGGGCTGGTCGTATGCAGCGGCCATCTCCTCATGGTTCTCGATCAGCTTGCCATGGGCGTCCCAGCTCTTTGCCGGGCCGCCATGATAGACCTGGACGAAGCGCACGCCGCTCTCGACGAGTCTTCGCGCGAGAAGACATCTTTTGGCGAAGCCGGCCGTCTCCTTCCGCTCGTAGCCGTAGAGACGCCGGGTCGCTTCGGACTCCCGCTCCAGGTCGGCGATCTCCGGGACGCTCAACTGCATCCGGGCAGCAACTTCGTAGCTGCGGATGCGGGCTTCCAAGGCGGTGTCGCCCGGATGCGCTTCCGCGTATTTCCGGTTCATCTGATGCAGCCAACTCAGGGCGTCGGCCCGGGTTTGGTCGGTCACTCCCTCCGGCTTCGCCAGGTCCGCAACGGGCGGGCCGTCGGCGGGAGTTCGAAACGCGGTCCCCTGTGCCGCTGTCGGCAGAAAGCCGTTTGTCCATTGCACTGATCCGCCCCAAGGTTGACCGGCGGAATCGGGCAGTACGACGAACGAGGGCAGGTTCTCGTTCTCGGATCCGAGCCCGTAGTTCACCCAAGCGCCCATGGACGGAAAGCCGGTGAGCACAAAACCGGTATTCATCTGAGCGACGGCCGGCATATGGTTGGCGCTCTTCGAGACCATGCTGCGGATGACGGTCAGCTTGTCGGCTTGTTTGGCCAGGTTCGGCAGCAGTTCACTGACCCACAGCCCGCTCTCGCCCCGCTGGTGGAAATCCCAGGGGCAGGCATACAGATTGCCGCCTTGGCCGAAGAACGTGGCCATCGAGTAGGGTTGACCGTCTCGTTTCTTGAGCTCGGGCTTGAAGTCAAACGTGTCGAGGTGGCTCATCCCGCCGGTGCAGAAGACCTGAATCACCCTCTTGGCGCGCGGGGTGAAATGCGGCGTGGCGATGGCGCGTTGATCGGGCACAGCGGCCGCGGCGCCGTCTCTGTGGAGCAGCGACGACAGCGCCAGCCAGCCGAAGCCGCAGCCCGTATCGAGCAGCCAGCGCCGCCGGGACCAGTTATTCGACATACAGAAACTCGCTCATGTTGAAGATACCCCAACAGAGGGCAGCCAAGCCGTGTCGCTCAGCAAGCGAGCGGCTAGAAGAGAGCTCGTCGGTGCTCGGCGGGCGTCCGAGGGGCGAGTAGGAACGCCCTTGTGACCTGTCCGTCGATGTCTGGCGCCTCGCGGCGCAGACGGTCCGCGAAGCTCTGGGCTCGCTGCTGCACGAATTCGTTGTTCATCAGGCTCAGTGCCTGCAAGGGTGTGGTCGTCGACGATCGCTTGGGCGTCTTGACCGAGGGCAGCGGGCAGTCGAGCGCTTCGAGCATCGGATCGCCGCCGGAGTTAACGTTCATGCGGTAGATGGTGCGGCGGTTGAATTCCGGCGCATCTTGCGCGGTGAGAGCGTAGTTTTGCAGCGAACCCTTCTTGCTGATCTTGAACGGCTGGAAGCTGGGGCCGTGCATCTCGGCGTTGAGATCGCCGCTGACGGCGAGCATGGCGTCTCGTGCCTCTTCGCCGGTTAGCCGGCGGGCGGCGAATCTCCATAGCAGACGATTGTCGGCGTCGCTCGCGGCCGCGGCCTTGTCGAAACGCGAGGACTGCCGGTAGGTTCGCGACATCAGGATTCGCTTGTGTAGCGTCTTGAGGCTCCAATCGTGACGGACGAACTCGCGGGCCAGCCAGTCGAGCAGCTCGGGGTGGCTCGGCTTGCCGCCGTTGTAGCCGAAGTCGCTGGGACTGACGACTAAACCAGCGCCGAAATGATGCTGCCAAACGCGGTTGACCATGACGCGTGAAAACAGCGGGTTGGAGGGGTTCGCGATCCATTCCGCCATCGCCCGGCGACTTTCACCCTCGCCGGCCGTCCCGGAGAGATTGAGATCTGGTGACACGCCCTTGATACACGACAAGCCTCGGGGCGCGACCTCCAGCCCCTTCTGATTGACGTCGCCTCGGAGCAAGACATGCGTGGGTCCCGAGGGGCGAGTCAACGCCCCATGCATCAACGTCGGCTCAGGAATGGAGTTGAGATGCTCTTGGAGCGTTTCGCGCTCCTTCTCGATAGCCGCGATTCGTTCTCTCGATCGCGGCCCCATCAGGTCCCGAAGTTGCCCCGCTGTGAAGTTTTGCACTCCCGCTTGGAATGAAGCTGAAACTTCCGCTGCTGACAAGGCGGAGTCATACAGGCGCGCTTCTTCGAGTTCGAAGTATTTCGAGACCGGGAAGCGCACCAAGGCGTCGTTAGGCGAGTAGACCTGCAACGGCCCGTCCGTCGTTCCAGGGTCGGGCTTATAGGGCGTGCCGTAGATTTCGCCGTTGCGGAAGATGGTGATGGCGCCGTCCGCCGCGTACGAGATAGCCAGATGGATGCCGTTGCCTGGTTGCAGTTGTTCGGCGGACCCGCCGGTGTCTTGAGTACGAAACCTGCCGTTCGAGTTGTTCTCCCAGTGCGGATTGTCTTTGGGAACGAACATAATACCGTCCACCGAAGCACCGCGGTACCCGCTCTGGCGGCGGATTTCCATCAAGATGAGCGTTTTGTCGGGCACTTCACGAACGTGGATCCAAGCCTCGATCGTCTTCTCGCGGATCTCTCGCGATAGGAGCGTACTGACGGCGACGCCGTCTCGGGGTTTGGCTGACTCGTTTTCAGCCCGCTCATCTTCGGCCGGTTGGGACTCCGTTGGTTCGACGTCTTCAGCGGGCGCTGTCTTCGGGCGCAGGCGCAAGCGCCCTTCCGCGATCTCGATCGGGCCGTCAAAGCGGGTCGAAAGATCAGAAAAATCGGCCAGTCCGTCCACGTCGAACGTCCAGCGGGCGTGGGGCCGGGGAACGCCGTCGAACGAGTCGGGCGGTCGCATGCCGCGATACGCGTCGCCCCGCTCAGCGTCAATGGCTTCGATGCGGCGTTCGAGCCGTGCGATCCGTTCTTCACGGGCGCGTCGCTCGCCGGGGGTCAACAGCGGCCGGCCGTGAGGGAAGAATTCATCCAGCGTCCCTACGTTGTTGGGCAGCGTGGGCGGCCAAACCGCTTCGAAAGCAGCCTTCATCCTGTAGTATTCTTCCTGGGCGATCGGATCGAACTTGTGGTCATGGCAACGGGCACAGTTGACTGTCAAGCCGAGGAAGGTTTGGCTGACGACGCTGAGCATTTCCTCGAGATGCTCTTCGCGGATCGTGGCGCGCTCCCGGGGAATCGTCGAGGTCAATCCGACGGCGTCGAGGGGACCGAGTGTCAGCAGAGTCGTAGCGATGATGCCGTCGTGAGTAACCGGTTCGATGACGTCCCCGGCCAGTTGCTCACGGGCGAACCGCAAGTACGACTTGTCCGCGTTCAAGCCGCGGATGACGTAGTCGCGATAGGGCCAGGCATGTTCGCGCAGAAGGTCGCGTTCAAAGCCCTCGCTTTCGGCGAACCGCACCAGGTCGAGCCAATGCCGCGCCCATCGCTCTCCGTAATGCGGTGAGGCGAGAAGCCGGTCTATAAGCTTCTCGTAGGCGTCGGGGTCCTCGTCACGAACGAAGGACTCCACGTCGGCCGGTTCCGGCGGCAGACCGGTCAAGTCGAAAGTGACGCGCCGAATCAAAGTTCTCCGCTCGGCGTCAGGCGCCGGACGCAGACCGTTGGCTTTGAGTTTGGCGAATATCCAGCGATCGATCGGCGATCCTTGCCAATCCGGTGGGACGTCTGAGGCCGGAGGCGGCGCGGTGTCTCGGAGTGGCTGCAAAGACCACCAGTTCTTGTCGGCTCGCTTTTCGGAGATGCGACCCGACCATGCGGCGCCATCGGCGATCCAGGCGCGTAAAGTCTCTTTTTCGGCCGTGGAGAGCGGCGAGCCGGGGGGCATCTCGTCCGCCAACACGCGCTTGAGAAGCAGACTATTCCCGAAGTTGGAAGCGTCGATCGCCGGCCCTCGGGAACCGCCGCGCAGGGCGGAATTTCTTGTGGAAAGGTCCAGCCCACTCACCTTGTCGGCCGGCCCGTGACAAGGCAGGCAGCGGCGCTGGAGCAGGGTCGGACCTTGGACTTCGGCGCTCACGAAACCCTCGGCGAGAATCATGAGAGTTACGAATGCAATTGGCCCGCGGAGCACGTTCAACATACCGATTATCTGATCGTCAACCCCATGTGGCCGGCAAAGCAGGCGAGATCAGAACCTACCTGAATCTGAGGAAATTGTACCGCCCCCGGGGTAGGCGGCGCGAACATCAATGTCACAAACAGAAAGATTTTGTCGTCCAAGGCGCTCTACCGGTTCGGGTTTTGGTTCGGGTTCGGGTTGCTCGGGGCGGGCGAGCGCTTTCCGAACATGGCTCATGCCGGCGCCCATCATGCGAATTCAATCCGCACTTCTTTGAGAGTGACGTAGCCTTCGGGCAGCCTGTGCCGCCAGACGGGATAGTCGCGTTCGGGCCGCAGGACATGAGGGTCACCCTCCAACGGGCCCATCGGCGCAACGTCCAGCGGAAACAGCACGAGCATGATGTTGACGTTGACGTCCGACAGTACGCGATCCAACGGCTTGACGCCGTACATGTCTCCGCGGTCGTGACGCACGCCCAGCGCGGTCCAGTTCGCGGGATCGGGATCGAGTGTAATGGTCTGCTCCGACCACGATTCGGTCACATGGAACGGCCGGCCGGTACACAACCAGCCGCTGGTGATGCCTTCAACGTTGCCCTGAATCAGTAGGACGAGCCGAGATCCCCGGGCGGCCAATTCGCCGCGGGTGCGGATCGTCATCGTGGCGTTGGTGAACCTGGTTGGATAGCGATCGGCAATGAAGCGGGCGCCGCCGCCGACTTCCTGGTAGACCTCCCCTTGCGGCCCGAGGGTGGCAAGGCTGAAAACCATGTGCATGTAACCGGCGCCGGGTGGCGCGTGGTTGTAGTCAATCCACCAGGGGCTGCGCGACGTAACCTGACCTTTCCGCCATTCCAACGGTTTCGGTCCGCCGGCGTTGCTGATCCAGCCATACCAGCCGCCGGGTCCGTCGTCGAACTGCTCGTGATAGGCGCGGTCAGTCATGAGAGTCATCATATCCTCATGTCAGACAGCGATAAACCGAGTGATCGCCGAGTAACATGCGGCTCCTCGCACCCAAATCCTCCCGACCCATCCGACCAACCCCTAGCCGAGCCGCGCCCAAAGGAAGCGGTGCAAGCCCGACAAATCCGCGAACCCACCCTAAAAGCCACCAACTCCGAAAACCAACTCAGAACCGCGGGCGTCAGCCTGCGTTGACCAACCTCAACCGAAACCAAAGCCCGCGCCGAAACACCCGTCAAGGTCGATTCTCAGCCGTCACAGCAGGGAAGCAGGCGCGGGTGTCAACCTGCGCGCCCGCGGGCAACTCCTGCGGAAACACCCTCGCGCAGCAAAACGCATTCGCCAAACCTTCCCAACAGAAACGGAGCCGCGACACCAATGGAGCGGTCCCCTCTCGCACCCAAATCCTCCCGACCCGTCCGACCAACCACAAGCCGAGCCGCGCCCAAAGGAAGCGGTGCAAGCCCCGACAAATCCGCGAATCCATCCTAAAAGCCACCAACTCCGAAAACCAACTCAGAGCCGCGGGCGTCAGCCTGCGTTGACCAACCTCAACCGAAACCAAAGCCCGCGCGGAAATACCGTCAAGGTCGATTCTCTTTGCCGTCACAGCAGGGAAGGAGCGCGCCCGCGGGCAACTCCCGCGGAAACACCCTCGCGCCCGGCCCGCACGTTGACATGCCGTCGGGTGGACGAAGGTACCGCGAACACTGATGCACTGCAAACAACTGATAAAAAACACTTAACGAAATTGAAAGGCGAACAAATAGCGATAACTATTTTCCGCGGTCCATTTTCGCTCCCTGGCCCGCAAACCGGTCACACCAACTTGCGAACTAAACAACCACCGCCTGAAAGGCGGTGGGTTCATTTACGACTGAAAGTCGGCTTGCGGCTGAAGCCGCCTGAAGAAGCCCCGGCTCAGAGCCGGCTCAAGGCTTGGTGGGCGCTGTGATCTTGAATCCCTCCTCATCCTCGTCCCATTGCTGGCTCTCGATGTACTTCTTGATCGTTTCCTCGTCCACCGCGCCCACCGTCGCGCAGAAATATCCGCGCGCCCACAGGTGTTGCCCCCAGTATCGCTTCCGCAATTCCCCAAACTCATCTTGCAGCCGTCGTGACGACCTGCCTTTTACATACTGCACCAGCTTCGACGGTGCAAGCTGCGGCGGTGCCGATACCAAGACATGCACATGATCCGGCGACACCGCACCCCGAATCACCACGACGTCTCGCGCTTGGCAGCTCTGTCGGATCAGGTCCCGTGTCCGCTCCGCCACCCTGCCCCGCAACACCTTGTAGCGATATTTCGTGATCCAGACCAGGTGATATTTGATGTCGTAGACCGCGTGCGCCCCTCGCCGATATTCGCCCATCCTCCTATTGTCATCCAGACCCGCTTGAAGCTGACCGCCTGAAAGGCGGTGGGTTTAGACCTGGTGATGGAACTAAATCTCCGTAAGAATCAACAACTTCCATCTTTGCCACTCCGCCGGCGTGTCACCTGTGGGTTATAACAGAACTGAGAACCTGATCGGCTTTCACGGAAAGAAAAGATCTCGTAAACGTTGCAAATCGTTGCAAAAGGTTGCACATGCGGCTCGGAGTTTGGTTGCGAGGCTTTGGCGGCTTTTGGGCGGGGTTCTTCGTGGGATGGGAGCTTGCACCGCTTCCTTTGGGCGCGGCTCGGCTAGTGATCGGTCGGACGAGTTGGGGGGCTTTAGGTACTAGCGGGCTGAAGCGGCGGGGGCGTTCGCCGAAGTGGCTGGTGGAGGCTCGGCGGGGGTTGGGGGATTCGGCGTCGGAGGGGTGCGGTGAGTAGTCGGTTTTGATATCGTCTGTCGGGCGCTGATTTGGTCTGGGTGGTTGGTCATCGCACCCTGACGGGTGCGGCTCTGAGTTTGAGTGGGTAAGTTCGCTGGCTTTGGTGATGGTTCTGTGGTGGTGTTGGAGCTCGCACCGCTTGCTTACGCGCGCGGCACGGAAAGCGTCGCGGCTCTGTCGCGTCTTTCGGTAGATCAGCTCTCGATGATCGGCCCGTATTCGGTCTCGGCTGTCTGTTGATCGAAATAGCCGAGCTTGACGTCTTCGGCGACGAGATCGGGCGATCTTTCACTGGGATCTCCGAAGCCGCCGCCACCGGGTGTCTCGAGGCGAAGGCTGTCGCCGGCGGCCATCCTAACGCCTTCGTCCTTGGTCAAGTGCTCCGGTGTGTACTCGCGGCCGCCGAGCACGAATGTGTGTCGCGCCAATTGAGCCGGCTTCCCTCCGAAAACACCAAAGGGTCGAAAACGTCCTCGGTCGCCGAGCAGAGAAGCTGACGCTTCGCCCCGCCGAAGCTCGAACTCGAAAACAACTCCCAGACCTCCTCGGCGCCGTCCCGCTCCGCCCGACCCTTCGCGAATCGCATACTCGCGGAAGAGAACCGGATAGTGTGATTCCAGAATCTCGAGCGCCTGTGTCCGCGCCACGGCGAGCGTGGGGTTTCCGTTGATGAGTCCGTCAGTGAGGTAGTTGCCGCCATAGCCGCCCCCAATGAACGAGTAGAGGACATAGTAGCCGCGTTCGGGATCGTTGCCGCCGACGGAGAGGTTCGTCACGGTTCCCATCGGTCCGGCGTACGATACCTCGGGGTACGCCTGCCCCAGTGCTCCGAGGACGACGTCGATCATGCGCTGACACACTTCCGCGGCGCAACCCGACACCGGCCGCGGCTCCTGGGCGTTCAGGAACGTGCTGTGAGGAATGTCGAACGTAAACGGCCGGAAGCACCCGGCGTTGATCGGAACATCCGGGAAGACATGTTTGAAACCGATAAACACGCCGGCCATCGTCGTACTCAGCACACTGTTGAGCGGTCCTCGGCAGGGCGGGCTGCTGTTCGAAAGATCGACGTGCACCGAATTTCCGTCGATGGTCAGACGAAGATCAATCGTCAGAGGCGTCCAGTCGATTCCATCGCTGTCAAGATGCTCTTGAAAGGAATACGTGCCGTCTGGGATGTCCTCGATATGCGCCCGCATCAGCCGCTCGGAGCGATCACTCAGCTCGTTGATTGCCGCGAAGAGCGTGTCCCGCCCATAGCGATCGAGGAGTTGTGTCAGTTTCTCAGCCCCGGCGTTCAGCGACGTGACCTGAGCAATGATGTCGCCTTGGCGTTCGCGCGGCACGCGAACGTTGTGGAGGATGATGTCGAGCACTTCCCGATTCAATTCGCCGCGCTTGAATAGGTGCAGGGGAGGCAGCCGCAACCCCTCTTGATAGATCTCTGTCGCGTGGGTGGAAAAGCCGCCGGGCACCCTGCCGCCGATGTCGGGCCAATGACCGCTGTTGGCCAGGAAAGCGGTCAACTCACCCTGATAGAAGAACGGCTTGACCATCTTGACGTCCATCAAGTGCGTGCCGCCGAGGTAGGGATCGTTGACGATATAGACGTCATCCGGGGCTACGTCCGTAATACGTCCGATCACCGAGCGGACCGTGTGTTCCATCACATAGATGAAGTTCGGCAGGCCTCGAGGCCCCTGGATGATGACCTCTCCATTCTCTTTGCCGTAGATGCCGCTGGCGCGATCGAAACCATCGGAGATCACCGGCGAGAACGCCATCCGCTCCAGCGTGGCGTCCATCTCATCGGCGACCTGCTCCAAGCTACCTCGGATTACAGCCAGTGTGATCGGATCGATTGAATTTGCCATGTCAGAGAAGCCTTACGACCAGGTTGCCGGCGTCGTCCACCTGAGCTTGTGCCGCGCCGTCAAGCCAGATCGTCGTGTCGGGTTGCTCGATCACCGCGGGTCCGTTGAGCGCCACGCCCCAGGGCAGCGCCGCGCGTTCATATATCGGGCACTTGACCCACTTGCCTGCCGCCCAGACCGGCCGTTCGCCTTTGACAGACTGCGCCAGGGAATTTTGCGGCTTGGATATCAGATCCTTCATGGCGTAGTCCGCGCGGACGCCGACGACCGTCGTTCTTAGATTCATCAAACGAACCGGCAGTTCGTCGAGCAGAGCGTCCAATCCAAAGAACTGTTCGCGGGAGGCTCCGAAGCGTTGGAGGTATGCTTCGCGAAAAGCGGCCCGAATGTCGGGAAGAGAAAGCTCGCCGGCCGGCAACGCCAGGCGCAGCAAGTGGGTTTGGCCTTCATACGAGAGCTCAGCCTCCCGCTGAACGTGAACTCGCGCAAGCGGGACTGTCTCTTCGCCCAGAAACTGTTCACCCTGAATCTGTTGAGCTTCGAAGGTTGCGCTTACTTCGTCGATGGTGAGATCCGTCAACCTGCGGTTGACCATCGTAACGTAGTCCCGCTGTAGGTTTGCGATAGCGCAACCCCATGCGGAAAGAACTCCGGGATAGTACG
The DNA here is from genome assembly GCA_965206655.1 of Bryobacterales bacterium. Classification (GTDB taxonomy): domain Bacteria; phylum Acidobacteriota; class Terriglobia; order Bryobacterales; family UBA6623; genus JAPPLB01. The sequence goes on from CBDBKC010000038.1 coordinate 48,666, forward strand.
GAACAAGACCCACGTGCGCCCCTGTCTCGCGCAACAGGTGACTGATGAAGAGTGGACCAGCGCCGCCGAACGAGAAGAGCGCGAAGTCCCGGGGATCGTAGCCACGGTCGATCGAGATACGACGAATGCTGCCCACGGTACGATTCGCGGCAACCGCAAGGATGGCTTCGGCGGCGGCTTCCGCTGATAGCCCGAGCGGCTCCGCCACGACCTTTCTGATACCGTGCCGGGCACTATCCACATCGAGCGACCCACCCGCGATTCGATAGTCGGGGTTGATGCGGCCGAGCACCAGGTGGGCATCGGTCACGGTCGGATCCGCGCCGCCGCGCCCGTAACAGATCGGCCCGGGCTCTGACCCGGCGCTCTGGGGTCCCACCCGCAGCACGCCCCCTTCGTCAATACCGGCTATGCTGCCGCCCCCCGCACCGACGGTATGAATGTCGATCATCGAGAGCATTACAGGGATGCCGAATTCGATCTCCCGCCCACTCGAAACGACGGGCTTACCCTCGACAACGAGCGAAACGTCGAGACTTGTACCGCCCATGTCGTAGTTGATCAAGTTCCGGAAGCCGCTTTCGGCCGCGATCTCGGCGGCGGCGATCACCCCAGCGGCAGGTCCCGAGAGGACGGTATTGACCGGCATCTCTTGGGTCGAGCCTGCCCCTAATGTGCCGCCGTTCGACTGCATCACGAGGAGGTCCCTGTCGTAGCCCTTCTCTTTGAGGCAGTCGCGCAGGCGCTTGAGATAGCGGCCCATCACGGGCTGCACATACGCATTGACGACGGCGGTTGAGGTGCGTTCAAACTCGCGAAATAGAGGAAGCACATCCGATGAGGCCACCACAAAGACATCGGGCCAACGCTGTTCAAGGAGTTTTTTCGCGCGACGTTCGTGAGCAGGGTTGGCGTACGAGTTGAGAAAACTCAATACAACCGCTTCCACTCCTTCCGCGATGAGGTGCTCGGCTGCCGAGATTAACTCCTCCTCTTTGAGCGGCGTCAGGATCTCTCCTTCGGCGGAGACGCGCTCGGTGACTTCAAGGCGGTGATAGCGGGGAATGAGGGGCCGAAAGTCTCCGGTTAGACCATAGAGATGGGGCCGGTCGCGGCGGCGTAGTTCCAGAATGTCGCGAAACCCGCGGGTGGCAATGAGGCCGCATTTGCCACCGTTGCGCTCGAGGATGGCGTTCGTGGCAACGGTCGTTCCATGCACGATGAGTTGCAGGCCGGCCGGGTCTACGCCGAGAGATTCCAGACCTTCGAGGAAGCCTTCGGAGGGGTCCGCCGGCGTCGAACTGACCTTCCCGATCCGCAGGCTCCGACTTTCGGGATCTAGTATGACGATGTCCGTATAGGTCCCCCCGATGTCGAAGCCGCCAATCATATCCACAGACAAGTAACCCGCGTGGCAACCCGTATCACAGGCGACGGCTGAAGCTCACGGGACCCGATACAGTATACACGTCGCTCTCGAGGTTGAACGGCCGGCGGCAAAAGGGCCTGGCTGCGTTGGGCATGCGGGGGACCGGTTTCGTTCCGCGATGCGATCAGTGTAGTGTGGTTGGTCAACGCACCCTGACGGGCGCGGCTCTGAGTTTGGTTTTGGCGGGCGGTGGCTTTTGGGTGGGTCCGTGGATGGGTGAGGGCTTGCACCGCTTACTATCGTGCGCGGCTCGGCTTGTGGATGGTCGTACGGGTCGGGGGGATTTTGGGGTGGCGCTTTGTGTGTCCGACGGCTGATAATGCGGGCACTGGGAGAAACCTATGAGAAAGTTCAACCGCCGCACGCTGCTTAAAGCCGTTCCGCTGGCATCCTCGGTTGCCTCGGCCGCGCCGGCGAGCGCCGCTGCTGAACGCAAATCCGTGCGGATCGGGCTTGCGGCTCTGCGTCGGGGCAAGACTGTGGCGGAGAGCGTTCACAAGATCGACGAGGCGCTGGCTGAATGCCGCGAGAAGGGCGTCGAGATTGTTTGCTTTCCGGAAACCTACCTGCCGGGCTTGCGCGGACTGAAACGACCTGGTTACGAACTCCCCGAGCCGAACCAGCCGGAGATGGAGAAGGCTGTCAGCTCGATCCGATCCAGCACCGAACGCCACAAAGTTTCCGCCATTGTCGGTCTTGAATGGGTCAGCCGACGGGGCCTGGAGAATCGGGCTTATGTTTTCTCTTCGAAGGGCGAAGTGCTTGGCTATCAAACGAAGAATCAGATTACGCCCGGCGGCGAAGAGGAGCATTATGTTCCGGACGGCAAGCGCCGCATCTTCGAGGCCGGCGGGGTGCGTTTCGGGATCGTCGTCTGCCACGAGGGTTGGCGGTATCCGGAAACAGTTCGTTGGGCGGCTGTGCGCGGCGCGAAGATCGTCTTCCAGCCACAGGTGACGGGACAGGATCGGCCCGGTCCCATCAAGACGGCCCCTTGGGGTGAGTCGTTTTATGAAAAAGCGATGGTCTGCCGCTCGGAAGAAAACTCTGTCTACTTCGCGAGCGTCAATGAGACGATGAACCAACAGAACTCGGCGACGTCGCTCATCAGCCCGGAGGGCGACCTGATGCAATCGCTCCCGCGCGGCGAGGAAGGTTTGCTTGTCGCGGATCTCGATCTGACCAAGGCTACGGGGTTCTACGCCCGCCGGTACCGTCCTGAGCTGTACGAGGAAGACGGGGGCTGACGGTGTGAAAAAATGCTGGGACAGTCAGCCGCGCTTCGTCTAAGTCCTCGCGAATCAGCGAGTGATTTGCCCGCGCTTGTGACAGTCCCGATTTTTTCACACCTTCCTGAACCCAACCACTACACGCCGGCAGATTTGCGGGCGGCGCCGAGGATTTCCCGTAGGCGGCGGCCGATGATGAGGTCGTCGCCGGGCCGTAGGGTGTGCGCGATGATGTGCATCTCGTCGGGGCGGGCGGGCAGTTTGGCGTCCTTCTCACGCACGGCGGGGACCAGCGGCGGGTTGTTGCTGATGGTGAGGACTTCGATGCGCGGGTCGCCTTCGCGGAGCTGGCGGTCGCAGTCGGCGATGGTGAAGCCCCAGGCTTTTTCGTCCCAACCGAGGGTGATGCGGGGTGGGCGATAGGGCTCTTGTTGGTCGGAAATCGACGTGCTTACACCGGGAATGCTCTCGGCGAGTTTCTTGATGCGGGTCAGGCGCCCATTCCACTCCTTCCTGAGCTTGTTGATGTCGGCTTTGACCCACCACTCGACGGCGGCCAGGCAGCCCATGATCTCTTCTTTGCCGACCTTCATGGGACGGCAGACGGACCCCTCCCAGGGGTTGTAGTTGGCGACGGCAGCGTCGATGAGGTCTTTGCGGCCGAAGAGGAGGCCGCTGCACTGGGGTCCGCGCAGGCCCTTACCGCCGGAGAAGGTATAGAGGTCGACGCCCATCTTGGCGTAGTCGCGGATGCCGTCGATGGGCGGGATGCCGGCGGCTTGGTCGAGGAGGACCGGGACTTTTGCTTTCTTGCTGATGGTGAGCAGCTTCTCGAGTTGTTCGCCGGTGCGGGTGGTGTAGATCATCGCGGTGTTTTCGTTGATGGACTTTTCGACGTCCGCCAAGGTGGGCGTGATGACGAGCTTTCCGCCGGCCAAACGGATGGCGCTGTCGAAGGCGTTGCGTCCGGGGAACATGATGACTTCATGCTTGAGTCCGGTGGTGTCGGGGAGTTGCCAGACGAGGGCGGGATCGGAACCGGCGATGCAGGCCGCGGTGGAGGCCGCCATGGCGCCGGCGGCGCCGGAGGTGATCATGCCGGATTCGGCGCCGGATAGCTCGGCGAGGCGTTTGCCGACGGCGCGTTGCAGCTCGAAGACGTCAACGTAATGCATCGCGGCCTGCTCTTTGGCGGCGCGCACTTCGGGGAGCTCGAGGGTGCCGCTGAGGTAGGTCCAGACGCCGCGTCCGTTGATGAGGGGCTTGACGCCCAGGCGGGTGTAGATGCTGTCGCTGGTGCTCTTGCCGGCCGCGGCCCAGGCTTTCTGCTTCAGATCGTCGAAGGCGATGAGACCGAGGAGCGGGAGGGCGCCGAGGAGTTTGAGGAAGGAGCGGCGGTTGGATGGGGTTGGCATGGCCACATGTTACATGGTTCCCGCAGTCTCCGGCGGGCTCGGGGGGGCCGAGTCCCGTCGGGGTCCTATCGGGGCCTCAGTGCGTTGAGAGCCAATACCCGAGCAGGAAGGCGGCGCTGAGCCCGCAGCCAAGCCCGAGCGCGCTGCCAACGCAAAAGTAGGTTGTGGCGCGAATGTGAATCATGAGTGGTGACCAGTGCTGTTGTAACGGGGCGGCGACTCGGAGTGCTCCATGAGTCGCCGCAGGGCGGCCTCTCTGTCAGTGGGGCCCAGGGCCGAGCCGCGGTTTCCCGCCGATCGCTTCGCGGCCGCCATGAGCAACCGTTTCACTCGTAGGAGCGAGCGGACAAGCTTGTTGATGCAGAACAATATCATGTGTGCCTCCTCTTCTGCTCGGTGAGTAGGTCGAAGGATTGCCGGTCGAGTTCGGCAAGTTCCTCCAGCGTGACTCTTGGCAAAGCCTCCCTGAGAGCTTCCACCTTTCGCTCCCGGTACCTACCATCGGTGATCTCGCCCGCCCGAAAGCGTCTCCGCAGCTCCCCTTTTTGGTGCTCGTATTGAACCAGCGCATTGGACTTTCTCATCGTGGTATTCACCTCCCTCGTCACCGAACGCAACGCTTACCTGCCTTCGCCTCCCGAAAGCCGGGGCACTTAAGAGAGGCTGCCCCTACTTGGGTTGCCGGCTAGACGCTCACTTCGGAGAGCGGCGCCGCCGTCTCATCGCGACTTTCGCGAGCGGCCCACCCTCTGTTCGCGGCAGATGCTCGGTTCCTAAACCGGCGTGGCACGGGGATCGTCTTCAGCACCTGTGTTCGGATTCGCTCAGCGTTCCAGTCGATGATCTCGCAGCAAAAGTCGAAGCTGAGGTCACCGACATTTCCCTTCTCTATCCAACGGAGGGCGTCAGAACGGTCGGCCGGGGAAGCTGTCCTTAGGTCATGAAAGGCCTGTTCCAAAACAGCAACCGCCAATCGACGCTCGCCAGGGTTTGCCGTAGGCTGAGGGGCTGCTGCTTGGTCTTCCGTAATTCGTTTCATATCAGTAAGTCTGAGAATGCCACGGGCGATACCGTCTGGTAAATGGATCAGGGGACACATTCGTTTTCGCGCCGAATCGTAGTTCTTTCGTCCCATGGTCTTGGTACAACTGTTTTGCTGAGCCCGTGCCGGCCCGTGCGCTCACGTGCCGGCGGCGAGCCGCACGGACGATCGACAGAACTAGCTGAAAATAAGTGCCTTACGGTTACTCAGAGCAAAAAAATCTAGGGTTAATGGGCAAGCAGGGTTGATTGGGTGTGGTACCGAAGTACGGTGGCTATCAGCAAGGGGCGCGCCCGCTGTGAAGCTCCAGGGAAACTTCCGCGATGGGCGTCTGAGGGCCGGCGGACGGCCCAAAGGTTGTAGTGTTTCACGGACTTTTCGTCCCGTTCGGGCTCCCACGGGGGTGCTGGAAGCGCCGCCACGTCAAGGAACGGGCGTTCTTGCGCGATGTAAACAAGAGACTTCGCGGGCTTGGCGTCGAGCGCGCTGCGATATTCTTAGGTCATGTCGATTCCTGATTCCGTTGTTCGTCGAGCGTATTCGAGCAAGGCGGCGCTTTCGTTGCTGTTGCTGACGCTGACCTTTTCTCTCGTCTTTTGTGGTGGCGCCCCGAAGGAGGAGAAGAGTGAAACTCCAGAGGAGGCTCCGGTTTCTTCGGCCGCCATCAAGGAGTACGCGCTCAAGGGGCGGGTACTCGGGCTTCGCGAAGAAGACAAAACGGCGGTCATCATGCACGAAGAGATTGTCGGCTGGATGTCAGCTATGACGATGGACTTCCCCATTCGCGAAGATGCCGATTGGGAGAAGCTCAAGGTCGGTTCCGTGATTGAAGCCACGGTCTTTGCCTCGGACGACGGCTTCTATGTGGGAAAGATCAAAGTCGTGGAAGAAGGCTCCGAGTAAGACTCTGTTTCGATCTCTTCACTCGGCGGTTACCGCCGGAGTGAATCGATCGCACTCGACGCATGCCGATCCAAGTTCGTCGTCCCGGTCCGCGATCCAGGAGTGAGACCCTCGTCTCGATGGCTCTGCTGGGGCTGCTCTGCTCATGGTCGTGCGCTTCTTGGAAGAGCGTAGACAGAACTCAGCCATCCGATCCGTTTGAACGGGTGGAGCGGACGATTGGGGCGAACATCGATGAGCTCCGCGAGGTCTTGCTGGAGCGGTCAAGCGGACAGCACTACTCCGAGGAGATCGTGGACCGGTTTCCGTATCTCGGCGCATTTCTCATTGTGGGCTCCGACAACGATCTCTTCCTAGACGATGGTTCGATCAGAGTCAATTTCGACCGCTCGCCTTGGATGGAGACGTACTTGGATATGGGACAAGAGCAACGCGCCCGAGACTTGTATCTGCTTTCGGTTATGGACCTCTTCTGGGCATCGGACTACGAATACGAGGGGGAGCCCGCTAAGTTCTATACGGATTTCTTTCTCCACCTCGAACCGGTTTCAGAGAATGCGACCCGAGTCGAGGTCTTTGAGTTCCTGCCCCGGATATGGGTTGGGAAGAGTTTTCAATTGGGCGCCCACGGACCTTGCATGTGTCGCGACCAGCGTTGGGTGGACCAGACGAAGACGGATCGCGTCGCTTTGCTGGAAGCGATTGAGAATGCGGTTTCGGGTGCGGTGCGGTGAGAGATCTATTGCCGATTACTGGATCCCACGTGCTGACCGCAGACGGGTGAGCGAGTCCCGCGCGGCTTGGCGTAGGTTGGGGTCCGGGCTGGCTGCCGCCCTCTGGAAGTGGCTCTCGGCTCGCGCGTACTCTCCCTCGACGGCGTACTGATTGCCTAGATTCAGGTGGGCCTCGGCGAGGTTGGGATCGGAGTCGACCGCTTGCTGGAAGTAGGCTTTCGCTTCCGCGTTCTTGCCGTTAGCGACGAGGAGGGCGCCCAGGTTGAACGCGGCCAGGGCGTGGCGGGGATCGGTTTCGAGGGCTTTGCGGTATGCCGTGCGGGCTTGCTGATTCTTGCCTTGGAGGGTGAAAACGGTGGCCAGCTCGTTGTGTAGGTCGGCAAGTTGCGGACTCAGCTTGATGGCCGCCTGTAGGTGTTGTTCGGCGGCCGCGTACCGTTCGACGGCAGCCAGCAGACGGCCGTAGTTGTAGTGCGCTTCGAAGGAATCGGGGTCGAGGCGCAGCGCTTCTTGGAAGTGGTACTGGGCCGGGCCGGGTCGCTGTGTGCCGGCGAGAAGGTTGGCCAGGTTGGTGTGGGCGTTTGCGTAGTCGGGTTTTAGACGGACGGCTTGGCGAAACGCATTTTCGGCTCCCTGCGGATCACGATCTTGGATGAGAGCCGTGCCGAGAGTATTGTGGGTCTGCGGCACGTCGGGATTGATCCGGATGGCGCTGCGTAATTCTCGAAGGGCCGAAGACAAGTCACCGAGGCGCAAGTAAGCGAGTCCGAGGTCGCTATGAAGCTGATAGTTGTTCGGCGTCTGCCGTAGAGCTTGCTGAAGGATCGCCGCTGCTTCCGGGTCGCCGTTCTGCGCCAGTAAACGTCCCAGGCTCTGGAGAGTGATCTGATGGGCAGGCTCTCGCTCTCTTGCCGTGCGGTATGTGGCAATGGCGTCGGCGATCCGGCCGGCGCGCTCATACGCTTCACCGAGTTCGGCGTAGTAGTAGGCACCCGGAGGCGAGTGTTTTTCGATTGCTTGTTTGAGCTCGCGAATTCCCGTCTCGAGATTCGAACCGGACTTCCCTTGAGCGACGGCGATCAGCAGATCGTTCTCAGGCGTTGCTACCGGTTCGGGCGGGTAATAAGGGACAACGGCGCCTCGGTAGGGATCGTGGTGGATCTCGTTCTTGGCGGCGAGTAGATCGCGTGCCGGTTGACGGCGCCGGATGTAGTGATCCGTCATGACGACATGAACGACATCATCGGGGCGGCGTTTGGGCATATGGCAGTCGAGGCAGTCGCTGTTGCTGGTATGTCCGCCCGCCTGCACAAGAGTGTCGAAGCCGGCGGCGTGGCAGCCGCGGCAGGCCGTGACGTATTCGGCGGTGGCCTCCTCGCCGTGACGGATGTTGTGCGGATCGTGACATGTGGTGCAAGTAAGTTCGCCGTCGCTTTGTTGGAAGCAGGCGGACTTCCGCAGCCGGTAAGTGGCGTGCGCGATCTCAAAGAGATCGTCGGGGCCGGCGCCGGGGGCGTAGTCGAAGTGCATCATGAACTCGCCGAGAGGCTGACCGGGTTGATAAGAGAATGCGCCCCGGCCGTTGCGGCGCATGGCGTGTGGAAGGCCTTCGATGGTTGTTTCGAGATGACACTGCATGCAGACTTCGATTTGACGTTCGGCATCGAGCCGTGCCGGATTTGTGATGGATGCCTGAATCAATTCCGGTGAAGGGTTTTCTCTTTCGAAAACCGCGATGTGGTCGCGGCCGGGTCCGTGGCAACGCTGGCAATCGATGCCTTCTGGCATATCGGCCGGATAAGCAAGTGCGGCTCCTTCCAGATCGGTTCCCTCTTCTATCGTGGGATATCCGTTGTGGCACGCTATGCAATCGGTAGCTGCCTCGCGGAGGAATCCCTGATGATCGGGCGTGTCGTAGCCGGGGCTCATCGCCCAGTAACCGCCTTTCTCCGAATACCAGGAAATAGGGAATTGGGCCAGACCGCTGTCAGCCGTACGCCAAAGGTAGCTTCGGGAGTGGTTGCCGGAACCGATGACGTAGTCGATGCGTTTTTCGAGAACGTTGATCTCGCTGCCGTCGCGGCCGACTTGGTGGCGGCGGATGAAGTATTCGTCTTCCCTCTCGATCATCGTGTAGTTGCGATCGGAGGGCTTGTGATAGTAGCTGTTGTCGGACCGGAAGTCCTCAACCATGTTGTCGGGAGCCGGGCGGTAAAACGAGCGTCCCATTCCGTTGAGGCGGTAGGTTGCGTCGATATCCTGGTGGCAGCCGACACAGGCGACGGGGTCGACGTAGCCGAGGTCGGCCCCGGCGATGAACTGACGTGCGGAGACAGGGTCTTCGATGCTGTCGGGCGAAGGCTTCATCCAGAAGTACGCACCTAAGCCGATGATGAGAACACCCAGACCCATCACGCTGGCGAGTAGGGGGAGGGACGTCCTCCTATCGGGGGCCGGGTCGGTCCGTTGGGGCGGGGCGGGACTCGTTTTTCGGCGGTTTCGTTTCTTACTGCTCATTGCTTAGCCCGGGATTTGAGTGCGGAGTGAGGAGCCGTGTCGTATGCACCATCTCGCCTCACTTCACGCGGGGCCTCATAGCGATCATCCTGGACCGATGCCTCGGTACGCAACCTGCGCTGGGTGACTGCTTGAAGCAGAGCGACGGAAGAAGAGGACCATCGGCGCGATGGGGTGACGTCCTGTGAGCTACAATGCCTACCTCTCATGACTCCTAGCGAACAGCCTAGCAAGGGCATCAAGAACCTACGGTGGTGGATTTGTACGCTGCTGTTTTTAGCCACGCTGATCAACTATCTCGACCGCCAGACGTTCGCGGTCGCGACACCGGCGATTGTCGAGGAGTTCGGCCTCTCGAACGACGATATCGCGAACATCAATATCGCCTTCACTTCGGCTTACATGGTCGGCCAGCTCGTGACAGGGCGGTTCATGGACGTGGTGGGAACGAGGATGGGTTTCCTGCTGATCATGGTGTTTTGGTCGGTGTCGGGGATCTTGTGTTCGACGGCGCGCGGGATTGGGAGTTTGAGTCTCTTCCGGTTTTGTTTGGGGCTGGGGGAGGCGGGGAACTGGCCGGCCTCTGTAAAGGCGATCTCGGAGTGGTTTCCGGCGCGGCAGCGTGGGCTGGGAGTCGCTTACTTTTCGGGCGGCGGTTCGGGCCTGGGCGCGATGGTTGCGCCGGTGGTGATCGCGCAGTTGATCCTGTGGATGGACTGGCGCTGGTCGTTTGTGATTATCGGCGGACTGGGTTTCTTGTGGGTGCCGCTGTGGCTCTGGTTTTACCGTTCGCCGGATCAGCATTGGCTGATGCGGAAAGAGGAACTGGCGGAGCTTCAAAAAGAGCAGTCCGGTCAGGGCGGCGGGTCCGCGCGGAAGCAAGGCATCTTCGCCGGCTGGGGGACGGTCTTGCGGTACCGGCAGGTTTGGGGCGTCGCGGCCGTGCGTTTCTTTTCTGATTCGATTCTTTGGTTTTATCTGGCGTGGTTGCCGAAGTATTTTGTAGATGAGCGCGGCTATCAAATGGAAGACATTCGCGATCGCCTCTGGATGGTGTTTCTGCCGGCGATTTTTGCGAGCTTTCTTGGTGGCGGGATTTCGGGACGCTTGATCGAGAAGGGCTGGAGCGTGAATCGCGCGCGAAAGACCGTGATGCTGGTAGCGGGCATCGCGATGATGTCGAGCGTCGGTGTCGGCCTGGTGGACTCGGACGTGACTGCTCTCGTGCTGTCCGGCATCGCGTTGCTTTCTTTCTATGCCTATTCGACGAATACGTTGACTCTGCCGGCTGACTTGGCGCCGCCGGGGCTTGTCGCTTCGGTCTCGGGATTCTCCGGCATGGGGGCGGGGCTCGGCAGTCTCCTCTTTACCAAGCTGGTTGGGTATGTGGCGGATACCTATTCGTTTACGCCGGTCTTTGTGTTCGTTGGGATTCTGCCTTTGTTGTCGCTGGCGGCGCTGTTCTTCGTGATGGGGCCGGTGGATCGTGTGGTGCGGGAGTGAGGAGCTGATGTCGATTCGGTTTGCGGTGTGCTTTGGTTTGCTTGCTCTCTTGGCGGTCGCTTCCGCAACCGCGGCTGACCCCGAACTCGAAATAAGAGTCATCTACGACAACACGTCGGCCCGTGAGGACGTGCCCGCCGATTGGGGTTTCTCGTCCGTGGTGACGTTTCGGGGACGGCGGGCGTTGTTCGATTCGGGGACGAAGCCGGGTCTGTTCCTTGCGAACTTGGAGAAGATGGGCGTCGAGCCGTCGTCGATTGAAACGGCGATGATTTCGCACGAACACCCGGATCATCGAAACGGCGTGAACAAGTTGTATCCTCTGAACCCGAAGATGATCGTTCACTTCCTGGATGCTTTCTATGAGAAGGCGTTTGGGGAGGCGTCGGCCGCGGGCATGAAGGTACGCCGCGAAATCCGTCCTTATGAATTGATTCCCGGAGCGCACTCGACCGGGATGATAGCGGGAGACCCGCCGGAGCAGTCGTTAGCGATTGAAACATCAAAGGGCGTTGTGTTGATTGTCGGGTGCAGCCACCCGGGGATTGTCACGATCGTTGAGAAAGTGAAGCGGCAACGTGGCGTTGACTCAATCCGGCTGCTGCTGGGCGGGCTGCACATGTTTCAGCAGAACGAGAATCAGGTCCGCACACAGATTCAGCGTCTGCGCGATCTGAAAGTGCAGCGTGTGATGCCGGGGCATTGTAGCGGGGACTTGGCGAAAGAGCTGTTTCGTGAGGTCTACGGCGCGAACTTCGAGTCGCTGGGTGCGGGCAAGGTTTTGCGCCTGGACTGAATGGCTTCTCGCCCGGCGGGGGATCTTGGATTTTGACGGGAACCTGATTGAGGCCGCGAACCGTCTCAAAAGAAGCGGGAAGTCTGCGTTCCGCCGTCATGAGATTCCCCAACGAAGAGCAAGATCGGCTGCGATCTTTCGGCTCCTGTTTTCGATTGCTGCGCAAGTCGGAGTGGGTCTTGGTGATCTACCTGACTTACGCGGCGATTGTCTCGCTCTTCCTCGACATCTCTCCGGCGATCCGCGCCCAGGCGTTGGTTGTGAACGCGGCCGTCATCGGCGGTTACTTTTTGATCGGGTATCGCCTGGGAGGAAGGCCTCATCGGGTGTGGGACGTGGTTCGCGATTGGCTGCCGTTTGCCCTGGTGCTGTTGTGTTATCGCGAGATGGGCTGGTTCGCTCCGGCTGAACATACGTACGAGCTGGAGCAGTCGTGGATCGTTTGGGATCGGCTTCTGCTAAACGATTGGGGCGCGCGGGCCGCGATCGAGTCGCTGGGGCCATTGATCCCGGCGTATCTGGAAATTTGCTACACGCTTGTTTACGTCTTCGCGCCGTTTACGATGGCGATGATCTATGCCTATGGATATCGCGGTGACGGCGCCGATCGGCTGTTGTTCATCTACTTGCTCGGGACACTGCTTTCCTACTCGCTCTTCCCCTATTTTCCTTCGGAGCCGCCGCGCGCGGTTTTCCCGGGGGAGGACGTCCCGGGGATTCATACCGTCTTCCGCCAATTCAATTGGTGGATCCTCAGCGGCGGCGGGATTCACACCAGCGTCTTCCCTAGCGCACACGTATCGGCGAGCTTTTCGGCGGTGTTCGGGGCGTTCTTGGTGATGGGCCGCGGCCGTTGGGCGCCTTGGGCGTTCACGGCGGTGGCGATCGGGATCTTTTGGGCGACCATCTATGGCCGCTACCACTATGCGGTGGACGCGGTCGCGGGTTTCGGAGTGAGTCTGGTTGCCCTCGGCGTGACCCGCCTCGTGATGCGGGAAAGAGTACGGGTTGCAGCGCCCAGGCCTGCTTTGGCCGAAGCGCCGGATTGAGCGGCGTCCCCGCGGGCGAGCAACTGACCTGGACCTTGCTCTTCATGTGAAGAGCGAGGTCCATCCGAGAAAAGCGGGCTCTAGGAGATTGCCGAGACGGTCGTTCCTACACCCCGTCCGGGGCTGGTTTTCGAGGTGGCTGGATCGATCCCCCTAGCCAAGGCTAGGGGCTAAGTCCCGGGCACCCCTCCGGGGCTCGGGTTCGGAGTCTTTGGCTAGCCATGCGAGGCATACGGAGATTGGGGCAGGCTGGGTCCGCTCCCTTTGGTCGCGGCTCGGCTAGAAGATGGTTGCTGCGTGGCGGAGGATTCGGACTTGAGAATTCAAGTTCTGGTTTGACTCCGTGGGCTACATGTAACCGTCTTTGTTGGCCGTGACCGCTTCGCCGGTGGGAACTTCCTCGCGTACCGCCTTCAAACCACCAAGCAGGACGGAAACATCCGAGCCGAAGACAAGATAGCGCGCACCGTGCTCTTGCGCTTTCTTGAGCAGCGGAATCTTCGCCATGTGGACCCCCGGAGCGACACCGTTTTTGTTGCAGGCGTCGACCATGCGGTCAAAAGCGTCCCAGAAGATGGGGTTTTCGAAGTCACCGGGGATGCCGAGCGAGACGGAAAGATCGAAGGGGCCGACCATGATGGCGTCCACTCCGGGAATGGCCGTGATGTCATAGATGGCGTCGACGCACTCACGGCTTTCCATCTGTAGGATCACCATGGTCTCGTCGTCCGCCGAATCCATTTCGACTTGTGCGCCACGGAAGTTGAAGTCGGTGATGATGTTGCGCATCCCGTAGCCGCGGCTGCCGTGCGGCGGAAACTTCATGGCATCGACGACCGATTTACCCTGCTCGACAGAGTGAATGCGCGGCGCGATGATGCCCATGGCGCCCATATCGAGGGTGCGAGCGATCAGGAAATACTCCGACTGCGTGACGCGAACAATGGGCATGACATCGGCTGCCCGAGAGACGCGAACGAGGGTCTGGATCTCGCGGTAATCGGTCGGAGAGTGTTCGGTGTCGATGAAGAAAAAGTCGAATCCGGCGGCCTTCAGGATGGTGACGACCTCGGGGCTGGTGTAGTCGGTGAGGCAGGTACCGAGGACCGTGCCGCCTACTTTGAGCTTGTGTTTGATGGTGTTGGTTTGCATGGTTTGTGGGAGATTCTTTTTAGCACATTCGGCGGGTGGAGGCCCGTCAGTTCAACGAATAGAGACCCGGCGTCCCGACGATGTGGAGATGATTGAGTTCCACGCGCGCGGGGTTGCGGCGGGCGAAGCCGGCGCTTCCACCCGTGAGACGGAGGGCGCGGGAATCTTTTGACCAACGGTAGTTGAATGAGCGGCCCGAGCCGGGGTCGGACTCGTGGAGCGACAGGACAGTATTGATTTCGCCACTCGCGAAGTCCCAGATATGAAGGCTGTAGAAACCGGAGCTGGTCGCGCCCGAACGGAGCAACGCACCCCGGCGGCGGTCCGGTGCGACGGCCAAATCATGTCCGGGACCGAAGTACGAGAGCGCCTGGGACTCGAGGTCGTAGAGGTAAAGGGAGCGCTCGGGGCGTAGCGTGTGGTCGAACCAGCTTCGGGCGTAGCGGCGGAGTTTGGCCTTTGCGGGGATGTACCAGGAATTCCAATGTTCGAGAACGAGTACCTCTTCGGAGCTTGTGTGGATGAAAAGCGGGTTCTCGAAGATCATTGAATCGGGAAGGTCGAGTTCGCGAGGCTGAGCTTCGGATTCGGACTGGAGATAGAAGCGCTGCTGGTCGATCCATCTTTTGCCCTCGTAGGTTTGAATGACCCAGCGGGCGGTCTGTTGATCGTGGTCCGCGCTGAGCGCTTTGCCGGGGACATTGAGGCCGGGCGGCATTTGGGGCGCCGGCGGAACCGTCTGATCAGCGGCTTCGGCGAACTCGGTTTGGTAGCGGAGTGCTTCGGGGTTTGAGGCGGCGTCACGGATCTCAGGGATCATCTCTTCCATACCCGAACCCCAGTTGCCGGGGCCGAGAACGGCCACGCAGGAAGCATGAAAAGCAAAGGCGGGGAAAAGGATCGCGAGGACCAGGGCGAAGATCCAGCGCTTGGAGCGGTGCTGACTCATAGGTCTGGTTGCGCGATCGGTTACGCGCGAGGTTCGGCGGTTGGTGCCGGCGGCGGGGAAATCTCAGCCGGCCTTCCGCTTTTTTTCCGGCGGGCTGGGCTCCGACGCCGAGTCCTTTCCCTTTAGTTTGCCGGCTTGGCGCGACCGGGCTTCCTGAAGCCACTTGGGAGGCCGGCCGCGACGCTTGGCGCCGCTCGCCCGCAGGCGTTCGAGATTTAGGATTGCGTCTTCAATCAAGTCTCGGTCGAAGCGAAGCTCCTCAAGAATCTTGTTCACGTCCATCGAGCTGTTCCCCCGTTTCCGTGACGCGTACTTTCAGCTCTTGTCCATATGCCGATCAGCGGCTCGGTGGCTGAGCATCGGCGCACCAAGGCTCTTCGCCCGTAAGTGCCGCCGGTGGACATCCAGAACTCCCCTTGGATGCTACTAGATCGGAAAACCGTACTGAACCGTGCTCTATCTTAGCTCTTCCGGGGCAACGGCCGCCCGAAGCGACTCGAACCCCTTCGTCGACGATCTGCTGGACGCTGTCCGAGCTGGGCCACTCCGCGATCCCGGTCCTGCTGACCGGTTTTCTTTCGCCCAAGCCCCCCCTACTGATCGGCCACGCCCCCGTCAGGAAACCGAAGCTGAGGCCGGTTGTAGGGCGTGTAGGGACGCTTCCTAGCCACGTCCTCGTCAAACCCCAGACCCAAACCAGGCTTATCCGGCGGCAGTGCAAAACCTGCCTCGTATCTGGGCCCGTCCCCTTCGAAAAGGTCAACCCAAAACTGATCTTTGCTCGGCCCGGAGATCTCTTGAATGGCGAAGCTCGGCGTCGAGAAGTCAACGTGCAGTGACGCCATCGTGCTAACCAAGCTTTGCGGGTTGTGGGGAGCCAGTTCGACCCGATGAGCCTCCGCGATGATCCCGATCTTCTTCATCTCGGAGATTCCACCGCAATGCACGACGTCCGGTTGAACGAAATCAACGAGGTGCCGCTCACAGATCTCGGTGAACCCCCATTTCGTGAAGAGCCGCTCGCCGGTGGCGAGGGGGATCGTTGTCTTACTCCGCAGATGGGCCAGCTCGTCGATATCCTCAATCTGTGTCGCTTCCTCGACGAAGTACGGTGCATACTCCTCGGCGCGCCGACAGAAGTCGACGGCCATTGTCGGCGTAGTCTTCGTGTGGGCGTCGATACAGATTCGGAAGTCAGGGCCGACGGCTCCCCTAACGGCCTTAAGGTTTGCGATGCCGTCTCGAACCGAGCGGACCCGTTCGATCTGATCACCCTGCCAACTGAGAAATGGCCCCTTGCAGGCCGTCCAGCCTGCGTCCTGCACTCGCTTCCAATTGCGGGCGTACTCCTCGGGCGTCCTTCCTCCAGCATGCACGTACATCTGCACACGCTCCCGAGCCTTGCCGCCCAGCAAAACGTAGATCGGCTGACCAAGCGCCTGCCCCAGAATGTCCCACAGCGCAATCTCGACCGCGCTGATCGCTGAGTTCAAGATCGGGCCACCACGCCAGCGTGGCCACCGGAACATCGCCTGCCAGTGCATTTCGATGTCCTCGGCGTTCCTGCCGACAAGCAGCCGCTTGTGTTCCTCGATTGCGGCCGCCACCGTCGCCGCCTTACCGGCAATCGTCCCGGCGCCGGTACCGACGATCCCCTGGTTCGTGTAGACGCGGACAAATACATAGTTTGAACTGCCCGGTCGCCCTCTGAGGCTGACGACAAACGGCTTGAGGTCCGTGATCTTTAGATGAAGCGGTTTCGCTCTTTCCTGTGCCGCCGCCCGCAACCCTTCCGGACCACTGAACGCGGCGATTCCCGCCGAGGCGGCCACTGCGGCGCCGGCCAGAAACTCGCGTCGACTCGAATGCACGTTTTCCTTCTCCTTCAGGCGGCGGTGAGGGCTTCGGCAATCAGCGCTCTACCAAGGCATCTTGCGCTTTTGATACTTCCGGCCAATCTCGGAGGCCTCGCCCCCCCCGGAACCGATCCGCACGCCTTCGTCGATCATCTGTTTCACCGTTTCCGGTGACACGGTATTCAAGAACGCGATCTTCGCCTTCTTGGTGGCCGCGAACACTTTGTCGCGGGCCGCTTGCATGATTGCTGAGCTCCGCCCACCGGCGCCCGGCACTCCCAGCGACATCCCCATGTCTCCAGGACCCCATTCCGCAAAACCAATGCCCGGAACCGCTACACTCGCCTCCGCATTCTGCAGCGCATGCCGGTCTTCGATCTTGAGGCCGAGTAGAAGCTCTCCGTCGGGATTGAGCGGCCATGGCTCGGCCTTGCGGGTATACTCTTCGCCCGAGATGCCCCAAATACGCGACGCGTAGCCCTGCCCGCCGGCGCCGCGCATTCCTTCGCCAAGACCTCCCGAACCGACTGCGAGCTTGTTGCTGACGTAACGAGACGCCTCAACAAAAACGCGAACTGCTTCCGGCGACCTTGCGTGGACCAGCAGGATTCCGTGAACGCCCGACCCCAGCACTTGCTCGACCATCCAATAGTTGGCTCGCATCACCTCCGGACTGATGCCTCCCACCGGCAGCGTGCAGATCACCGTCGGTGTGCGGTGGCCGCTCTTCGTCGGCCCGGCATCGACCAATCCCTGCATGAAGGCGCGCAGCCCGGGGATATCGTAAGAGCCGTGTTCCATCTCGACGGTGATGTAATCGGCCCAGGTGTCGGACATCTCCTTGCCTTTTTCGTAGCTGATCTCGGTCGCCGTGATCTGGGCGTAGTAGATCATCTGATCCTGCTCCAGTAATTCGATGGCCCGATTGATGCGCTTGGCGCTGGGCGGGGGTGCGGACTCAACGGTGGTTAGGCCTACGAAGCCGAGTGTAACGAGAACTCCGGTGACGAACAGAAACTTCCTCATTTTTGCCTCCACTGCTTGAGGTGAACGAGCGGACAAAACAGGGCCGCTTCCTACCATCAAGCCATCTCTAGACTCTGGATTCAGCGGTCAATCATAGCACGCGCCCGGAGCACGGACGGGTTGTCAGCCGCGCTGCAATAATCGCCATAGTTCAACCAACTCCTCCACGTCCAACTGCTGAGCCCGCAACTCCATTTCGGGCCGCTCCCGCAAGATGTCCTTCGGATATGCCCCCGCCAGATTATTCCGCAACTTCTTGCGAGGGTGAGCGAAGCATTTCTGAGCGAACGCGACAAAGCCGGCCTCAGCCGCGGCGGCGGGCCGCATCGCGAGCCGCACTACGGCGGACGTCACCTTGGGCGGCGGTTGAAACGCGCCGGGCGGCACGCTGAAAAGCAGTTCCGGCTCCGAGTGCAACCGGCATAGAACCGTCAGAAACCCATAGTCACGCGTGTTCTTTCCTGCTACGAGACGCAACGCGACTTCCTTCTGAATCAGGAACACAGCTTGCTCAACGAGGTCACTGACTTCAAACACCCGCCGCAAAATCGGAGATGTAATGTAGTAAGGCAGATTACCGGCAATCACCACCCGCTCGGTGCCAATCTGCTCGACGACCTGCCGCAGGTTGACCTTGAGGACATCTTCTTCAATCACCCGGAATCCCTCACGATCCCCGAAGCGTTTCCGAAGCCCTCGTGCGAGCATAGGATCAATCTCGAGCGCCGTAAATCGCAAATCCTTCGCCAGCAACTTCTCCGTCAGAACGCCCTGTCCCGGTCCGATTTCGATCACGCCGACATACGGCGATTCGGCAACGGCGTCGGCAATGCGGGTGCAGACCGCAGCGTCGCGAAGAAAATGCTGCCCCAGGGGAGGCCGCGATCTCGGAGGCATGCCCTCCAGTGTACTTTCTCAGGTGCGGGGCTCACCCAGCCGCTGCTCGGTCAATGATTGGACGCGCCGATAGAAGAGCACCCAGCGCTCCCGCAGCGCCTCTTCGGTGTACTGTCTAGCTCGGTTCCAGTTACGGGCTGACATGTCGGAGAGTCGCGGGACATCGTTTAGGACTTCCAGGAGCTTCTCGCCTAGACTACCTGAATCTCCAGGGTTTACAAGCTCATCTTCCGACAGTAATTCCGGAATACCGCCCACCCGGCTTCCGATCGTCGGCAGCGCCCGAGCCATCGCTTCGATCATCGCCCGCGGCAAGCCTTCGGCCCGGGACGGCAACACGAATAGATCAGCTCGATCGAGTTCCCTCCGAATCGGATCGCCGGCCGACAACTGCCCGAGGAAGCGAACACGATCGGCCAGCCCCAGGCGCCGCGCGAGACCCTGCATCTCCGGCAGACAGCGGCCCCCGCCGACGAAGGTGATTTCGAGATCGAGTCCCGCCGCGACGCATCGAGCCCCGGCTTCGAGCAGAACATCGGGACCCTTGTACAAGCACTCAAGCGACCCAACCGTAATGAGCCTTCGTCTCCCAGCGGGATGTGTCCGTAGCCGGGGGCGGTCAACGAATGCCTCGTCCGGCAGTTCGACACTCGAATAGTGTGTCGCTGGAACGCCCGGCCGAATGGGATATCGCTGTTGCAGAACTTGAGCCGTGACGAACGAAGCCGCCGCGGCGGACCGCACCTGCCTTTTCTGCCTGTGGCGAAACCAATACCGGAAAAGAGGGCGCAGAGGATGTCTCATCGCACCCGGTGCAAAAGCATCGAACGGATCGCCGACAACCTCCGCGGCGTAAGGTCGCCCGGCGCGCCGCAGAGAGTCCGCCGCACAGCTCGACACCTGGCCCGGCACGCGCAGAATCACCGCATCGTCCCACCTGAGCGCGGCTGACACCGCCCGCCGCACAGCCGCCCGCTTTTTGAGATAGTCCAGCGGGCCGATGTAGTAAGGCACAGCCGCGAATTCCACGCGCTCTCCGCTCGCGAGCTTCCAATCACCCTCGATACCAGGCGCATCGCGTACACGCGCCAGCACCCGCACCGATTCGAACACCGTCAGATAACGGTCAAAGAACTTATCAGTGAATGCGCCGTCAGTCCAAACCCGGCCGTCGGGTGTTCGGTGGAATCGCTGATCCAGAAAAACAGCAACTGTCCTGACGCGGGCGGCGGAGCGGGGCGGCAAGGCCCTCTCGATAGGAGCCACGGAGACCGTCATCAAACGGACGATCGGCGCGGCTTCGTGCAACCTTTACTGGACAGGAGCGAAAGGAGAAACAGTCGTACAATCTTCCGTCGACTATAACCGCACAATATGTGCCGCCGAGAACTCCCGCAACCGGTTTCGCGTGTCAAGAATCAGCCGCGCTGAACTCACCAGTGCCTTGTAATCGACGTCTGAGTGGTCGGTGATCAGCACCACACATTCCGCGCTTGCCGCCGCCTTCTCCATGGGCGTCGATTCCAAAACCCGCGACTCCAACTGCAGACGAGGCACAAAAGGATCCGAGTAGCTGACCACGGCGCCCATATCCTCAAGCAGGCCCATCACATCCAGTGCCGGCGACTCGCGTACGTCTGATACGTCTCGTTTGTAGGCCGCGCCCACAATGTGGATGCGCGATCCCTTGATCGCCATTGAGCGATCATTCAGCGCCTGCTGGACCTTCTGGACTACGTAGCGCGGCATGGCGCCATTGATCTCCGCGGCGAGATCGATGAAGCGTGCCTGATGGCCTACCTGCTTTGTCTTCCACGACAAGTAGTGAGGGTCAACCGGTATGCAATGGCCTCCCAAACCCGGTCCGGGATAGAACGGCATGAACCCGAAGGGCTTCGTCGCGGCTGCGTCAATCACTTCCCAGACGTCGATCTTCATCTGATTGCACATCAAGGCCATTTCATTCGCGAGCCCTATGTTGATCATGCGGAACGTGTTTTCGAGTAGCTTCACCATCTCGGCGACCCGTGTCGAACTCACGGGAACGACACGCTCCATGATCTGCTCATAGAGCAGACTCCCGACCTCCGTGCAGGCAGGCGTTACGCCACCGATCACTTTGGGAATGTTGTGTGTGGTGAAGTCGCTGTTTCCCGGATCGACGCGTTCCGGTGAGAAACACAAGAAAAACTCTTCACCGACACGCAGACCCGTTCTCTCAAGAGCGGGAAGAATCACTTCTTCGGTCGTCCCCGGGTACGTGGTCGACTCGAGGATGACCAGCATCCCCGGCCGGAGGTGAAGGGCCATCTCCTCCGCCGCCGCGACGACGAAGCTCAGATCCGGATCGCGGGTCTTGCGCAGCGGAGTCGGCACACAAATGCTGACGGCATCACACTCGGCCAGCTCCGATTTGTCGAGCGTAGCGCGGATTCGTTTCGCCGCAACCGACTCCTCCAGTAGCGGCGAATCGACATCGGGGATATACGAATCGGCCCGGCGGATTCGATCGACCTTCTCCGGATCCTTTTCGAAGCCCGTCGCTTGAAACCCGGCGCGGGGGGCGAACTCGACCAAAAGAGGCAGGCCCACGTATCCCAGTCCGACAACGCCGGCCCGGGCCGTCTTATCTCGGATCTTGCGGCTCAGCTCCTGCCGCGGGGTTTCATGGGCCGCTATCGTTTCCGTCGGCTGCATTTTGTATGTAAATTGTCTCATACGTCTGCCGCGATACCTGCGCGCTGGAACGTCTCGCCGTGGCCCTTCACGCTTTAGATCGGCGGAAGCGACGAAGTGTTGTATGGGACAGACTGCTCAATTTCCGGCGCGGATGTGCCACTGGTTGGGCGATGATTCGTCGACTTGGCCGCCAAGTTTCTGTAGCAAGGGTTCCAGCGGCTGTCGGCTGGCAATGAAGAGCGCGTTATCTTCGGGACTTTCGCGAATGTAGACCGTCACCCCGCAACTCCATTCGTCAAGCTGCTTGGCGGTAGCGTCGCGAAGAGCCTTTACGTCGAAGATCGGCAGAAAGAAAGGATGCCCGCGAAAAGACGGGTCTTTGATCGTGGGCAGCAGTATTTCCTCGCCTTTCTTCTTAAGAGCTTCAAAATCTCCCGCCGAAAACATCTGCGAGACCGCGCCGTAGCCCAGCATCGTATTGCGAGCGTGATCCTTGGCTTCCGGCGTTTTCGAAATGCGGAAGTATTGGTACATCAGGACCGGCGCACTGCCGGGAATGAAGTCGAGAAATTCCTTCATCGTCCATTGCGCAGGCGGTTTGCGGTTGGGCCAGACGGCCAAGCCGATCTCCGGAATCCAGGCGGAGCCGTTCTCGGCGAAGCGCTCAGCGGCATCGGCCACCTGGAGGCGGTCAAGCTGGACCAGTACTTCTTGCGTCAGCTTCCAGTCTTTTGCGATCAGCGTCGAAAGGCGCTCCAAAAAGACTCGCATCGGATCGAGCGTTGATGCGGCCACCGGAAATCCCGAGAGCCGCAGAATGTAGACTTGCCAAGGGTCCGCGAGGGCTTTACGTTCGAGGGGGATATGTTTGGGAGCCGGCATCACACTCACCCTTCGGGATAGATCAACTCTTCTTCCCGCATTTCCTTCAGCATCTCGATCAAATCGTCGTCCAAATCGGTTTTGGAAGCGAGCAGCAGCCCCTTGTCGTCCGGACTCTCGTTCACATACAGATCGAAGAGCCCGAACCATTTCTCGTACATCTCTTCGGGTTGGCTGAAGAAGTCGACGGTATGCAGCAGCGGAAGAATGAACTTGATGCCCTCAATCTGGGGCTCTTCCTTGAGGTCCTCTCCGAATAGTTCTTTGCTCTTGGGTAGAAACTCATCGGCCAGCGAGAACCCGCCTTGGATCACCGAGTCGACATCCATCATCTGGAACGCTTTGTTCGTTTCCCTCACATGCGGAGAGAAGTAGATCTCGGGCGGCGTCGTCTTCGGATCCGCCTTGAGAAACATCATCGACATGCCGCCCCGGCCCAGGAACGATTCGCGCTGCTTCTCGCCCGCTTTCGTTACGAACCAATAGCAGTAGTCGGCCATGTAATCGTTGATGTCGATTTTCTTCTCGCCCCGCAGGACAGCTTCCGGGTCTTCATGAAGTTGTTCATTGGTGGGCATGAGCGGGAGCGGACCGGCGTTCGGACGGCGGCTCAGCCCCAGCAGCGGCTGGAACTCCATCGCTGTTCTCTGAAACTGATCGTTGATGTCGATAACGCTCTTGTACTGAAGGAAGGTCTCGACGCGAAGCTCCCACTTGTCTTTCGCCAGCTTGACAAGGCGCTTGAAGAACTCAAGTTGCCAGTTTTTCTGCGAGTCGGGCGCGGGAAAACTTCTGACGGGAAGCCAGTAGAGGCAGCACTGCTTCAGTTCGTTCGCCCGGCGGAACGGCAGCAAGTCACGGCTGCGGTCAACCGGGCTCAGCCGGCTGACGGGCTCGTCACTGCTCGTGGATCTATCCTTTTTCGCCATCCATCACCAACCTGGCAAGAGCGTCATGCGCCGAAGGGCGCTGAGGTCGCGACCGTCGGTTCCGCCGTTGACGCGCGCATTAACCTTGGCCGCCAGAGCGCCCAGTTTCGAATCCAGCGGAATGATCCGGCTCAGCAGACCTTGCAGCGCGGCGGAAAGACCTTCCGATGTCTGCTGCAAGCCGGTGGCTTCGACCTTGAGCCCGGTCGTGCCAATGCACATGCCGCAAGTCTCAATCTTCATTCCGGTATTGCCTTGCGCGAAGCCCACTGATGCCAACTCGATGCCGGAGGTCTTCATGTAAAGAGGTTCATTGACGGTCTTGGGCGCGGCGTGATTCTCGGTCATGGGAGAAATGAAGTTGACGGTGTGGGGGCTGATATAGGTGCCCAAGTAGGTCCCGATGATCATGTGTGTAATGCTGCCGACGTTCAGGGCGTTCAGGTTCCCGACGATCATATGCGTCACGTTTCCAATCGTCGTGAGTGTCTGATCTTTCATGACCATATGGATTTGATTGCCGAGAATCGTCGACTTCACATCCGCCTGAATGAGCTCGGTAAAGTTGGCGTCGATTGTCTGCCAACGGTCGCCGTGAACGAGTTTGCAGTCAATGCCGACGGTCCCGGCAAGGGCTGTCGGCGTGGTGATCGTCTTCCACGCCAGTAGACCCGACGGCGCAAGCGCGCGATCACCCTCCGACACTTTGACACGTGTTTCGGTAAAGGTTCCACCATCGAAACTTAAGACTTCTGAGGGCACAGTTTGTTTCCTCCTTGTCGATCGGTCAGGTATGCGTCTAGCCAATTTCGCGGGAGTAGTCCGCACTCTTCAAGTGAATACGTCCGCCCGCGCTAAAGAAAATGTCACCATCCGAGTGCAGCATGATCGATGGTCGCCCGTTCTCATTCGAGCACTCCATGAACGTCATGCGGTTCTTATTCGGCGTCGAGATGATGATCGCTTCCTTGCCCTCTTTATCGTTGATGCGGATGCGGTTCCCCGACTTCGTCACAATACACTTGGCGTGGTTCTCTTCGTACTCGCCACCCCACATGTCGTCGTTCGGCGGTTTGTCGACGCCGTTCCACATGGCGCCGACGACGACCGGGTCCTCCGGGTTTCCGTCGACGAATGTAACCAGTACCTCATCACCTATTTCGTGCTTGAAATAGAAGCCACGGTCGGCGCCGGCGTTCGGTTGGGCAGTCCGGACCATTGGCGTGGGCTGGTCCGATTTGCTCCACGTATGGTGAATCCCCGTCCTACCTACTTTTCTCTTGTCTACGTTGGCAGCCACATGGGCCGAAACCACGCCGTGCCATTTTTGCATCGCGGGAGCTTCACGAGTCATGAAGTCCTTCCACGGCGTACACCAGAACCTGTTGAGAAAGCCCTGCCGGGTCCAGGTGTTCACGATTTTCAGCACGCCGAACGTGCCCCCGGAATCAAAGACGCCATCGATTTCGATCTGATCCCCCACGTAGTAGGCACAGTTGCGGCTCACTCCGCTTACCGTTAACGCCCCGCCGATGGATCGCACGCTCTCCCTCTTCAGCAGATCCTCATAATCGGAAAAGTCCCAGATACGGGAATGCTCGCCGATATATCCCGGCGGAAGCTGCTCGCTTGACTGCGCCTTCACGGCATCGACCATGGGCTGAACCGAACCGAAGAACTCAGCCTCCTCCTTGATCTCGGTGTAGGCCATGCTTTTCTTCTGCTTGTAGTCGTGAAAGGTCCCATCCATCGAAGCCGGCCGCAGCTCGCCACAGACCTCGAGATCGATGAGCCCGCCCCCGTCCTTGCGCCACTCGAGCTTCGTGTTCGGCTGGTCGAACACCCCGTTGATTTGGATGCCGTCTCCATCGGGACGTATCCACGCGCCGTGGTCGTCGGCCAGTTTCTTGAGGAACTCAAAGGGCGTCTGATGCCAAAGCGTGTAGAAGTACGGTACTTCCTTCTCCTCGACCTCCTGGATGGCGGCCTCAATGCCGACTTCGCCCGCGAGTTGCTGGGCGATGGCGGTGATCGAAGGCGTCGGGAAGAAGTCGCAACGCTTGGCCACGTCCAGTTTGTAGGATTTCGTGATGCCCGTAATCACCGCCCGGGCGCTTCCGTACGCCTCGTACTTGTGCTTCACGCGCAACACGAAGCCGCCGAACAGCACCGTGCTTTCGCCGGATTCATCGAATCCCTCGACCATCAGATCCTTGCCCAGGGCGTCTTCGATCGGGAACCTGTGATCCGGGCCCTGGCGCAACTCGACGATGCACGTCCAATGCGTATTGATCTCCTGCACGACCTCGACTCGCTCGAGGATGCAGTCCGGACTGTACTCGCCGTGCGGCTTGCCGTCAATGCTGACAATCAGATGGCTGGGTTGCATGTCTTACGTTTCCTGTGGGCAATTTGATTTCGAACGGCTGGTCTGCCGGCCCGGCACCGTTGGTTCTGAGAGTTCGCGTCATGAAGCAGATCCGTCAGCGAGCGCGCCCGTCGAGATCTAACACTACAAGCGGCGAAATCTCGCGCAAACCATCATGGAGCGATTATCGCTGAGCCTGTAGAAGCATGTCGATTCTAGCAATGTACTTGCGCGCCTGCTCGGCCTCAGCAAGGTATTCATTCAGTTCCACGACCTTCCGGAAGTGCGTCACCGCATCCGACAAGTGTGCCGTGTCGCCCGTCAATTCCGTCTTGTGCGTGAAGGCAAGCGCCAGCGCATAGTGTACCTTGGGATCCTGGTCGTCGAGCTCCAGAGACTTACGGTGGTGTTCAATCGCCGTATCGGGGCTCGACAGCAGCCGCTCGGCGTCTCCGAGTCCGAAGTAGGCTAAACTCCGCAGGTCGTTCCAGATATCCTTCTGCGTTGCTCGGGTCTTCTTGCCCTGGCCGATCAGAAATCCCCGCAGCCAGTAGTTGAAAACTTTACCGGTCGTCGAACTCTCGAAATCGCTCAAGTCCAGGTATTGCTCGTATTCGGGCTTCGACTCGGCGGGATTGCCGCTCATCCGCAAACTGTCGGCTAGGAAAAAATGCGGTTCGCCCACCTTCGGATCGAGCTCAATCGCGCGCTGCGCTGACTCAATCGACTCCGGATACATATCCTTCATCCGATACGCCTGGGCCAGCATCGAGTGCGCCATGCGATGATCCGGCTCGCGCCGCACCACCCGCGTCAACTGCCGGATCGACTCATCGAAGTTGCCCGTGTCGAGCAACATCCCACCGAACGCCGCCTCGGCTTCGAGATAGTCCGGGTCAATCTCCAGCGCCTTCCTGTAGTATTTCTCCGCCGGCTCGTATTCAAAAAGTGCGCTGTAAGTGCGCCCCAGGTAGAGAGCGGCCTGGCTGTACGTCGGATCAATCGCAAAGGCCTTCTCAAACTCCTTTGCCGCCTTCTCGTAGTTCTTCGCGAAGCCTTTCTCGTAGTGCTGAATCCCCTTCTCAAGGGGCATCCACCGCCGACCGTTTCCGCCGCCGGGCGTACAGGATCTTCAGGGAGACAGTCTTCTCCTGTCCCGGATAGACCATCTCTTCACGCGGTCCATCGGGTTCGTAACCCAGCCTGACGCCCTTCACCGTGTGCGTCCCCGGCTGCAGGCCAGGAATCCGCAATGGCGTTCCCTTGTTGACGACCCCGGCGGACTTGCCGTCGATAAACACCTCGACGCCATCCATGTTCGCTTCGAATATCAGTCCGCCGAACTTTGACTGCGTGCTCTGTGGATCAACCTTGGTCAGCAGTTTCGGGATGTAGGCCAGCGGCATGTTCGGGTCGAAACTCCTGCGGTCCGACGTCGGATTCTGCCGCGCCCCCGTCGCCTCACGCACGTTGCGGCGCGTATATTCCGACAGTTCATCAGCCGTCACAATGCCGTCGGAATTCTCGTCCGCTTCACCCTCGAGGCCCTTTACGACGTAGTACGTGAAGATGCCGTGCCCGCCGCCCCATTCGGCGCTCTCGAACGACGATTCCCGGTCGCGGCTCGCCGTCAACGAGAAGAGCGATGTGCTCAAATCCATCAGCGAGCGATTGATTGCTGTATTGGTCTCCGCCTCGGCTTCGGGAGTGATGGCGCCGCTGTGACAGGAGTCCGTCAACAGTACCTTGTGCCGCGCCCGGATCTTCCCTCCGATCACCTTCCCGAGCGCTTCCATCGCATAGCCGCTTCCCGCGATATCGTCCGCGCGGAAGTCATACGGCGCCAGATAGGCCCGCCCGTCGTACACGAATCCGTGACCCGCGAAGTAGATCAAGACGCGGTCTTCCGGCCGGGCTACTCCCGGCAGCCACTCTTCCAGTTCGTAACGAAGGTTCGCGAGCGTCGCCTTCTCGCCTTTGAGGATGTGAACGTTCTGGGCCCGGAAGTTGCCGCCTTCGGGACTGATCAGAATCGAGTAGATCGCCTCCGCGTCGCGCCCGGGAAACTTCAACGACTTATCCGGCAGATTCTTGTAATCCGCCACGCCCACCACCAGCGCGTAGCTGCGCGGAAATCGTCACCGGCGTGCCGTCCGCCTTGGCTAGGCCCTCGACCGGCGGCGTGTCGTCCGGAACAATCTTCAGATCGCGCTTCTGCGTACCCTCCTGAGCGCCGAGGATCGCACTCAGCAGCAGACCCAACCAGCAAGCCCGCGCCCATACCTGTCTCGATCTGTTCATGACTCTCACCTGTGCGCCAAGCGAAATTCGAAGACCACCGGCCCCACCGCCGATGGAGGCGCCGACACAACCGACGACTCATCCCTTCTTAAGGAACAAGAGCTGCCGTGCATCGGCATGCGGCATCTGTTTCAGATTCTGTGGGAGATCGTTATTGCCTTCGATCCTTTGGGGCCCGGCGGAAGAGTCGACGCAATCTCCCCGTGCCCGTAAAATCGTCTCATCGCAGCGGGGCTCCAAACGGGGCGGCGCGGGCGACGGTTCCGGCAGAGGCGGTAGTGGACGATACGGAGTAACGCCTCCGCCTTGCGTCCACTCCACCGGACTGACAACCCAATACACGACCTCGTGCCCGGCCGGTCCGGTAATTCGAAACGCGCCCTCGGTGGCCGGCACCACGTACTCTCGATCCGCCTCGATCTCGTTGTCGCGTCCTGTTTCTTCCCTGGGAAAAAGTAGCGAATAGTCGCCCGACGTCCCATGATTCATCACGTATAGATACCCGGCGAAGTTCGTGGTGAGTCGAAAACGCACCCGGTCGCCGTTCTCAAACACATGCCCCGGATCCCGCACCACCCACTCATCGCCGCTTCTCTGTTCCAGCACGATCTCCATACGGTGCGGACCCTTCTCCAGGGCCTGCTTCTGCGCCGGCGCTAGCGCCGCGAACGCCGTCAATCCCCAAACCGCGAGCCGATTCATGAAGGTCATGTCGCTATTTGTGGATCAGAGTCACGTCGGCCACGACGCGCGAATCATCATCTCCCGTGCGGTTCACGATGTAGACCGCCTTTTCGCCCTGCCCGCCCGAGGCCGCATCATCCACCTTCTCGAAAACCAAGTCCCTGGCATACACGGTTTGCCGCAGCCGCCCGATCAACTCATCCTCGATCGGCAGCGCCTGTGCCAGGAGCAATTTTTCTTCTGGTTTCGGAGTCTCGGCGGGTTGGGCCGCCGGCTGTGTCGCCGGCGCTTCCTGGAGCGAATAGATCAAACCCTCAATGTCCTCCTGCGGCTGGCGGGAAAGCAGGATGAACAGCTTCTCTTCGCCCACCTGTTCGTCAAACGCAAACCAGTGCTGCGCCGGGATCGTATAGCGATGCCCGGGTTCGATATGGTTGTTTCCACCAGCAATCTCCGACGAGGGAAACAGCACCGACCAGCGTCCGCTCGAACCTTTCAGTACGAGGTAAAGATAAGCGGAATCGTTCGATTCAATCGTCAGCCGAATCCGTTCGCCCGAGCGAAAGGCCGTCGCCGTGTCTACTTCAGCCGTGCCGCTGCCTTGCTGCTTCAGGAAGCTATACCTGAGACCCAGCGGAATCGCTTCCGGCTCCAGCGCTGCCTGGATCACCTGGGCTTCGCCTACATCCGCGACCGCTGCGGGACGCCTATCCCGGTTCTCAGTCACGACCGGTTCCGGCCGAGTCTCACGCTTAGGGGCGGGCGGTCTCTTCTTTGCGGAAGCCGTTCTCGTCGGCTTCCGTGTGGCCCGCCGATTTCCCCGTTGAAGACGCCCCCCTGTTTGCCGAACAGCCGGCCGGCGTTGCGGAACATGTCCACGCGCACTCATTTCGGGCGTTTCGCCGCCCTGCTGCCCGTAAGCCTGGGGCCCGTAAAGCAGACAGGCCGCCACGCCGCACGCCATCAGCCACATGCAACCGTGTCATCTATTGCGAACTTTACCGCGAGTTTGTGTCGACATTTTTTACGCACCGAAATCCTACGTAGGGAATCCTGCAACCACCCGGCATCGGCGTTCGATAGTAAGCCTTCAAATCCGGATCATCGGCGGCCGAAACCGCCGCGCCGCCCTTCACCACACTCCACCCGCCACTGACGCTGTCGGGGCAGTACTCTCGCCGGTCCGTTATCTCTTGGACATTCGCCTGGTAGCCGGCTTCGACCCATTCAAATACGTTCCCGGCCAGATTCAGCGCGCCATAAGGGCTCGCGCCGTTGGCAAAAGCATTCACGGGAGCCGTCTCGGCGAAGCCGTCCGTTGTTCCTAAGACGTTCGCCTGCCCGCTCGGGGTTGCAATCCCCCACGGATAAATTTCGCCCTCCGCCCCCCTCGCCGCCTTCTCCCATTCAAACTCGGTCGGCAGGCGCTTGCCCGCCCAGCGGGCGAACGCACGGGCATCATCGAGTGTAACGTTGACCACGGGGTAGCCCGGTTTGCGGGCGAAATAATTGCGATCCCAGCCGGGATTCTCAGGCAGGGGCCGGCCCGTAGCGTCGGAGAACTTCTTGTACTCGGCGTTCGAAACTTCGGTCTCGTCGATGTAGAAGTTCGCGAGACTCAGCCGCTGCCGCGCACTTGGTGATTCCGGTGAGTTGTCACCGAAGGTAAACGGGCCCGCCGCCACCAGCACCATCTCTCCCGACTCCGTCTGTATCCTCTCCGGCACCGACGTCGTAACAATCTCTCCGCCGAGCGTTTCGCCCGGATCAACTTCGCCGGCGTTATCACTTTCGCCCATACCGAAGTAGAGCGCCGCCGCCAGCGCGCCAACGATCACTACTCCTCCACCCACGAAAATCGGCCACGATTTCGGCCCGCCTGAGCCGCGATCCGGTTCCGGCAAGGGCATCACCGCCGGACGGGGATCAGCAGGAGCCGCCGCGGGTGCCCTTCGCGGTTTGACCGTTGCCCGGCCTGTATCCTCGAACTCAGGCTCGGCTTGCGTTCGCGCGAATCCGCCCTGAGTCGGCGCCGGGGTTTGCTCCCGCCATTGACGGAGGTCCAAACCGATTTGCGGCACAAAAGTCGCCGGTTTTTCAACACTCCCCAGACTCTTGAGGTCCTCAACCATCTCGGCCGCCGAAGACTAACGATCGGCGGGGTCCTTTTCCAATAGTTGCAAGACCACGTCCGCCAGATCCGCCGGAATACGGTCGTCAATTTCGTGAGGATCCGGCGCGGGTGTGTTCAGGTGCCCCTGTTCGATCGCCTGGTATGTTTCCCCGGTAAAAGGCTTCTTGCCGGTGAGCAGCTCGAATGCCATGACACCGAGCGCGTACAGGTCCGCCGCGTGCGTCACCGCTTCGCCTCGAATCTGCTCCGGCGCCATGTAGTAGGCGGTCCCCAGTTTCTCCCCCGTCGAGGTCAAGGCCGTGGGCACGGTTGTGGCCTTGGCGATTCCAAAGTCGAGGACGACCAGCCTGCCGTTGCGGTCCATGCGGACATTCGCCGGCTTCATGTCCCGGTGAACCACGCCGTGCTTGTGCGCCCAAGCCAGTCCATCACCCACCTCGGCGAGCACGCAGCTAACTTCTTCCGGCGTCAGCGCGCCTTCGCGCTCCAGAAAAGTCGCCAGGTCCTCGCCCTCGACGAACTCCATGATGAGGTAGTAAAGGCCCTGACTCTCGCCAATGTCCCTGATCCGTACGATATTCTGATGGCCTTCGAGATTCGCCGCCGTGCGCGCCTCTTGAAGAAAGCGCTCGACAATCGCTTCGTCGTGGGAAAGGTAGTCGGCCAGCACCTTCACGGCGCAAAAACCGAGCGTAAGCTGGTGCCGTGCCAGAAATACATCCGCCATGCCGCCGCCCCCGATCCATTCGAGGACGTCGTATTTCTCGCCGATGGCGCTGGCGAGCAACTCTTGCGTTTGCTCGCGGTTAGGCATCGCAGTTCCCACATTGTACCGTGGCGGCAGTTGTAAACCCTATCGGGCCGATGACCGTGTTCCCATCGGAAAACACCGCCCCTGTCCGCGACACTTCTCTGACTGCGTGAGCTTACAAACGCCGCGCCGCGGACTGGAAGGCGTCACAGGCGCGGGCTCAACCAGTCGCCCACCCAGCCACCTCAGCCCGAGATGTAGGGGCGCCAAGCTTCTTACGTACGGATCTGGGATTTTCCGAACCGGCCGCCGCTTCGATGTATCATGGATACCGGTTGGGCGGCGCGGCGCAAACAGACAGCGTGTAACAAGACTCAGCAGAGAGTTCATATGAAGATCGTCGGCAAGGTCGAAAGTTTGTGGCGGTATCCGGTCAAGAGCATGGGCGGGGAAGAGTTACAGGACGTCTTCGTCGGTTTCCCCGGGGTCTACGGAGATCGTGTTTACGCCTTCCGCAGTACAGCGGCGCCGAAAGGATTTCCCTATTTGACGGCCAGGGAACAAGTACAAATGCTCGGCTGTCGCGCGAAGTACCGGCAGGCCGATCGCATGGCGAAACCGGGCAACCTCGCCGAGGCCGAAGCGATTACTCCCGGTCTCACTCCCGTCTACGCCGACTCATCCGATCGAATCGTGGATGTGGTCACGCCGGCGGGCGAGTCGCTTGCGATCGACGATCCTCTGCTCATCAGCAAGCTCCGGGAAGGAATCGGTGATGCGCCCGAGATTACATTGCTGCGGTCCGATCGCGCCATGACGGATTGCCGTCCCATCTCACTCCTTTCGACAAACACCGTGCGGCAACTGAGCCAAGAGTTGGAAACCAACCTCGACAGGCGTCGTTTTCGAGCAAATGTCTATCTCGATCTCGACTCCGAGAACGGCTTTGGCGAGGACGAGTTCGTTGGCCGAAACCTACGCATTGGCCCCAAGACAGTGATCGCCGTGACTGACCGCGACCCTCGTTGCAAGATGATCACGCTCGATCCCGACACGGGGCAAGCGAATCCTGAAGTGATGCGGCTGGTGTCGAGAGATCACGACGGCAAGGCCGGCGTCTACGGCGCGGTCCTAACCGAAGGAACCATTCGGTCCGGTGATGAGATCGCCCTACTGGACTAGAAAACCCGTGACAACTCCAAAGCTCGTCCCCGAAACCCTGTCATGAAATCGTGGGTCCACAGCAGTATGGAACGCCTGGGCTCTTACTTAACCGTCATCTTGCTCACGGCTACCCTATATGTAGCGGACGCGCAAGTCCCAGCCGTCACCTCCGCCGCCTCCACTACCGAAACCGTCGAGCCTGCCGGCCCCGTTCTCGGTTACGTCTTCGACCGCTCGCAACGCACGATTCACCCGTTGGCAGGGACGACAGACGCCGCCCAAGTCGGCCCCGCCTTGGCGCTCGCCCCAACCCTGTCAACCTTCGCGGCCGCCCCCGGACAGAACTATGGTCTCGGCATCGACGCCGCATCCGGCGCCGCTTACTGTCTCGAGCTCACACCCACATCCGCATCCGAGAACGCCATCAGCGCCGTCAACAACGGCGCCGACCGCATCGTCATCAGTCCCACCGGAACCGCAGCCGCTTTCTACGACCGCCAAAGCCGCTCGGTCCAAATCGTCAGCCGACTTCCCGAGGCACGTAAAGTGCGGGGCCCGATCCAACTCGATGAGCTGTCCGGCCTGATCACCGCCATGGCCGTCAATGACGCGGGCGACTCCCTGCTCGTCGGCATCTCGGAGCAATCCGGCGGCTCGCTCCATCTCGCCGGCCTCACGCGCAACCTCCGCAAACTCACAAGCGCCGGACGGGTCGCTTCCATCTCATTCCTACCCGAGTCCGACGACGCGGTCGTCGCCGACCATGACGGCAATCAGGTCATATTGATTCGCGACGTTGTGAAGTCGCCCGAAGCGACCGTACTCGGCCGCGAACAAGACGGCATCGTGCAGCCGGCGTCCGTTGCCCCGTCTCGCGACGGGCTCTCGATCTACGTCACCAGTTCTCAGCGCCGTCGCGTTACAAAACTCCCAATCGCGGAGGGCGGCCGCCCGAGTTTCATCGATTGCGACTGCCGGCCCGGCCGTCTCACGGCCCTCGCCGGTAACGCCGTATTCGGCTTGAGCGCCGCCTCGGATTCGCCATTCTTTATCTATGATGGGGATCAAGAAACCGATGGAGGGCTCGACCCGCGTATAGTCCTCGCACCTTCCGCCAATTCCGCTGCCCGGAGTCATACCGCCACGCCACAGCCGCTTCGTAAGCGTCGTGGCCGTTCCGCCCGCTGACCGGAAGCAACGGAACGACCGAAAAAATGGGGACTGTACCAAGCGCCACCCACGAAACTTCTTTGTTCGCCTCCCGCACAAGTGGCGCGCCGTGGACTGTCCCCGATGTTTTCCGCGCTCACTTGGGGCACTCTTGAAGTTTCCTATCGAACCCGAACCAGTGCACCTCTCCGACTTCGACTACGATCTCCCCGAACACCTGATCGCGCAAACTCCACTGCCCGACCGCGCGGCGAGCCGCATGCTCGTCGTCGATCGGGGCGCCGGCACTTGGTCCGACCACTCGTTCCGAGACCTCACCGACTACCTTCACTCCGGCGACGCTCTTGTCATCAACAACACCAAAGTTCTCGCCGGACGACTGTTCGGCCGCCGCGCCGGCGTCCACGCCACGACTTCCAAATCGCAGGTCACGGGTCTGGTCGAGGTCCTGCTGCTTGAAAAGCTAAGCGAGCGCCCGCCGCGTTGGGAAGCACTCGCGCGTCCCGGCCGCAAACTACGCGCCGGGGAGCGAATCCACTTTCCCGGCGGACTCGAAGCGACCATCGTCAGCCAGGGCGAGCGCGGCATAAGGGTGGTCGAGTTCGACGACGTGCCCGACTTCGACGCCATCTTGAACCGCGTCGGTCACATGCCGCTGCCGCCTTATATCAAGCGCTCGGACGCCACTACCGACCGCGAGCGCTACCAAACCGTTTTCGCCCGTGCTCCGGGCGCCGCCGCCGCGCCCACCGCCGGCCTCCATTTTACGAGCGGCTTCCTCGACGAACTAAGAACAAACGGAATCACGCCGGTCGAGGTGACCCTGCACGTCGGACTTGGCACCTTTCAGCCCGTCGAAGCCGACGACATCCGGCAACACAAGATGCACGCCGAGCGCTATGAAATCTCAACGGACGCCGCCCGGCTGCTCAACGCCGCTCCCCGCAGGGTCGCCGTCGGCACGACTTCCGTCCGCACTCTCGAA
Source organism: Bryobacterales bacterium (assembly GCA_965206655.1). GTDB lineage: Bacteria > Acidobacteriota > Terriglobia > Bryobacterales > UBA6623 > JAPPLB01. The sequence goes on from CBDBKC010000038.1 coordinate 83,210, forward strand.
CAGGGTATCCGCGAAGGCAAAGGACGGTTTCACGCCGCATCCGGCCAAACTTCACTCTTCATCTATCCAGGTTTCGACTTCCAGGCCGTCGACGCCCTACTGACGAACTTCCACCTCCCCCATTCCACCCTGCTCATGCTCGTAAGCGCCTTCGCCGGAAGGGAACTCATCCTCGATGCCTACCGCCATGCTGTGAAAGAGAAATATCGCTTCTTCTCCTACGGGGACTGCATGCTCATTGTGTAGCCGAACCCCCGTTTAACACCAAACCGCCCTGTAGCCACCGCGACTGTACTTGGTGGGTCTGCCCTGGATACGGTGAACGATAGTCAACGCCTTGCACGGGAGAATCAACCCGGACTTTCAGGAGATTGCAACGATCGCCGTCATCGCCACCCTTCTTGGAATACACTGTTGCTATGGCGGGTCCCGTAACGTTGTGGGTCGGGACGCGCAAGGGCTCTTTTGTCTTTCGTTCGAAGGACCGGCGGCGTTGGACGACCGAAGGGCCGCATTTTCGCGGGTCGGAGGTGAACGCGATCTCGCAGGACCCGCGTGACCCGAAGCGCGTCCTCGCCGCGGTGAACAGCGCGTGGTTCGGCCCGCACATCCACGCCAGCAATAACGGCGGACGAACGTGGAAACTCTCCGAGCGTGGGCTGGATCTCAAGAGCGTCAAGGGTGAATCGCTCAAACGTGTTTGGCAGATCCGTCACGGCCACGCCGACGAGCCAAAGGTCGTCTATGCGGGCGGGGATCCCGGCGCGTTGTTCCGCAGCGAAGATAACGGTGCGAGCTGGCGCGAGGTGAAGTCGCTCAACACGCACAGGACCCGTAAACGCTGGAACCCAGGGGCCGGCGGCATGTGCTTGCACTCGATTGAGTCACTGGGCGACGGCCGGCTCGTGATCGCGATTTCGGCCGCCGGCACGTTTCGGTCGGCTGACGGTGGTGAGACATGGGAGCCGCACAACGTGGGCGTGCGCGCGGATTTTTTGCCGGAAAAGCGTCCGGAGGTCGGCCAATGCGTACACAAACTGCGCGCGCACCCGCGAAAGCCGGAGTTGTTGTTTCAGCAGAACCACTGCGGGATCTATCGCAGTTCGTTCGAGGGCAAGCGTTGGAAGGATATATCGAAAGGTCTGCCGTCGCGGTTCGGCTTCGCGGCGGCGTTACCGGCGGCGGAGCCGGAGACCTTCTTCACGGTTCCGATCGAAAGCCCGGAGTATCGCTGTACCCCGGGCGGCGCGTTGGCGGTCGGCAGGTCGCGCGACGGCGGAAAGACATGGGAGCTGCTGCGAAACGGCCTACCCCAGCAGAATGCTTACTTGCTTGTCCTGCGGGAGGCGATGGACGCGGACGGTCATGATCCCGCCGGGGTTTACTTCGGCACCGCCAACGGACAGTTGTTCGGCACACGCAACGGAGGTGAGCGGTGGTCGACGATTGCCGAGCATTTGCCGCCGGTGTACGCGGTGTCGGTCGGAGTAGAGAGCTAGTCGTCGCTCTCAGGTGGCTCCCAGAGTTCGATCTTGTTACCGTCAGGATCGTAGATCCAAGCGAATCTTCCATAGGGGTGATCCTCCTGCTTGGGATCGATCTCGACACCCTGCTGCTTGAGCTTTCCGAGGATGGCGTCGAGATCATCAACGATGTAGTTGATCATGAAGGGCGCCCCGCTATGGTCGAAGTAATTCGACGTGTCCGGAAACGTGCTCCAGATCGTAAGGTGCTCCCTTTCGGGCTTTTCGTATGCACGCCACTTGAGCGTTACTCCCTGGCCAGGCACGTCCTGAAGCCCGAGTCGCTCCTGATACCACGCTTGGAGCCTTTCGCTGTCGGGTGACTTGATGAAGATTCCGCCGATTCCGACGACCCGTCCCGGGCCTCGTGTGAGAGTGCTGGACATGACCAACACTGTACATAGGATGAGTCGCATAGGAAACCCCCGAGGGATCAGAAGGTCCATCGACAGCGTGGCCAAGGCCGACTGAAACAGAAACTTTGGCTTGCCGACATGCTACGGTACCTTGACTCCCATGGCTGAACACACCCGACACGTCCCGGTTCTTGTAACCGGCACACTGCTGCTTTGCGCACTTGCCTCCTGCACCGCAACCGTCCCCGAACCCAACCCCGCCCAACCCAACATCCTCTTCATCGCCATCGACGATCTCAACGACTGGGTGGGACCCCTCGGCGGCCATCCGCAAGTCCAAACGCCGCAACTCGACCGCCTCGCCGCGCGCGGCACAACCTTCACCAACGCCCATTGCCAGGCCCCGATCTGCAATCCGTCGCGCACCAGCCTCATGCTCGGTCTGCGGCCGTCCACCACCGGCGTCTACGGTCTCCGGCCCTGGTTCCGCGACGTCGATGGACTGAAAGACAGCGTCACCCTTCCGCAATATCTCTCGCGGAACGGCTACCGGACCTATACCGCCGGCAAGATCTATCACGGCCGCTACGGACGCGAGGCGGGCGAATGGGACGTCGTCGGTCCGCCGACCGAAGTTTTGGCACGGCCGCCCGAAAAGCTCGTCAACACACCGCAAAACCACCCACTTGTCGACTGGGGCACGTTCCCGCACGAGGACGAGGACAAGGGCGACTGGCGGATCGCAAGCTGGGCCGTTGAGCAGCTCGAAAGCGACCTCCCCGAACCGTTCTTCCTATCCGCCGGATTCTTCCTGCCGCACGTCCCCTGCTACGCAACACAGAAGTGGTTCGACCTCTATCCCGAGGAATCCGTCAAACTGCCGCCGGTTGAATTCGACGACCGTGACGACACTCCCCACTTCTCCTGGTTCCTGCATTGGAAGCTGCCCGAGCCGCGACTGAAGTTTCTTCAAGAGAGCAACCAATGGAAGAATCTCGTCCGCTCGTACCTAGCCTCGATCAGCTTCGTCGATAGCCAGGTAGGGCGGGTTCTTGATGCGTTGGAGCAGACCGGCCGGGCTGATGACACGCTGGTTGTCCTTTGGTCCGACCATGGCTGGCACCTCGGTGAAAAGCTGATCACGGGCAAGAATACTCTCTGGGACCGCTCGACGCGGGTTCCACTCATCTTCGCCGGCCCTGGCGTGAGCCAAGGCGCGGTCTCGAAACGCCCCGCCGAGCTACTCGACCTTTACCCAACGCTTCTCGATATCAGCGGACTGCCACCCAAAGCTGATCTCGAAGGGCACAGCCTCGTGCCGCAACTCCGTGACGCCGATGCGCCGCGCGAATGGCCCGCCATCACAACACACAACCACGACAACCACGGCCTGCGAACCGAGAACTGGCGCTATATCCGCTACGCCAACGGCACCGAAGAGCTGTACGACATGCAGGCGGACCCCAATGAATGGAAGAACCTCGCCGGCGACCCCGCCCACGCCGCCCGGATCGAGCAACTCCGACGCGGACTCCCGGAGCGAAGCGCCAAGCCCGCGCCCGGCAGCGCCAGCCGGGTGCTCACCTACGAAAACGGCCAAGCTAACTGGGAAGGCGAAGACATACCGGCCGGCGCACCCATCCCGGAGATCTGAGCCCCCCGCCGCACGCTACTTCGGCACTCGCTCGGGCTTCTGAGGAGCGTTCGTCAGCACACCGAAGAACACTGACCGAGGTGCGGCAGGCAGTTTCATTGCCGGCTCCACACCTTCATCGAATGTATCGGCTATCCGCGTCAGTCGGGCCACGACGTCAGGGTGTTCCCGCGCCACGTCGTTCTTTTCCGAGGGGTCTGTCGACAAGTTATACAACTCGGGATGCGGGTTCCTAACCGCGTCCTTCACCTTGCCTTGCGCCGTCAACCCCCTCTTGAAGAAATGCAGCTTCCAGTCTCCGGAACGCACGGCAAACAGGCGCTTTCGAAAGTAGTAGTAGAAGTCGTCATGAGGAGCGCCCTGCTTCCCCTTGAGGAAGGGCAACAGATCACGGCCGTCGATCACACGGTCCCGCGGCAGCGTTACCCCAGCTTGCTTCAAGAACGTCGGGAACAGATCCATCATCGTGGCGATGCCCCCGCGAACACCACCCGCCGGAATGGTCTTCGGCCAACGCGCCACAAACGGGACACGCATGCCGCCTTCCCAGGTCGTTCCTTTGGCGCCCCGCAGGCCCCCCGCGGACCCACGGGCTTGTCCCCGTTTGTCCGGTTGCTCACCCTTGGCCCGAGGGACACCTCCCAAGTGAGGCCCATTGTCACTCGTGAAAACGACCATTGTGTTCTCGTCGACGCCGTTTTCCTTGAGCGCTTCGAGAACCGCACCGGTACTCGCGTCCATCTCTTCCACGACGTCCCCGTAGCGGCCGAAAGCCGACCGCCCCGCGAAGGCGTCCGACGGACGAACCGGCACGTGAGGCATCGTATGCGAAAGAAACAGGAAGAACGGCCGGTCTTTGTTGGCCGCGATAAACCGCACCGCTTCGTCGGTGTAATGCCTCGTCAGGTTCTTCACCTTGGCCGGTGACTCGAGCGGCTTGTTGTCGCGGAGCAGCGCGAAGCGCGGCCACTTCAGCAGGGGCAGCAACGTCATGTCGTTGCTATAAAGCACCCCCAGGAACGAATCGAAACCCTGCCGCTGGGGACGGTAGGGCTTGCGCCCGCCCAGGTGCCACTTGCCGATCATTCCCGTCGCGTAGCCGGCGTCTTTGAGCGCTTCGGCCAGTGTGATTTCGGAATCCGGCATGCCCCACTTTTCCTTGGGCACGATCACCCGGACCATGCCGGACCGCTGCGCATAGCGTCCCGTCAGCAGGGCCGCCCGCGACGGCGTGCACGTGGGCGCCGCGGCGTAGAACTCCGTGAGCCGTACCCCCTCCTCAGCCATGCGGTCGATTCTCGGTGTGCGGATCGACCGGTGCCCGTACACCCCGAGGTCCCCGTAGCCAAGGTCATCAGCAAGGATGATGATGAAATTCGGAGGCCGCGCCATCAGCGGCGCCGCCGAGGGCAGAAGGAAAAGCGCAGCTACTATCGCCGAAAGCTTGAGAGCCATCGTACCTACTCATCGTACGGCCTGACTCAGAAGATCAGGCATCCATAGAGTAAGTGACGTAGTCGCTATCGCAAGGGTTGCCCAGCGCCACGTGCATACGCTTCTTGGCGGGCTCGGCGATCATTGAGGCGACGGTGCGGCCGGCTGTTTCGAAACCCTTTTCGACATCTTCCGACCGTGGATGTCGGCAGATGCTCGCTTCGCCATTCGAATGGTCGCTCAAGTAACTCTTGATGCGTTCCACATCAACCCGGCCGACGTCCGTCTCGATCATCTTGTTCATGCTGTCGAGCCTTGGAAACGAGTCGGCTAAGCTGGCTTTGTGGTTCTCCTGTGTCGCGTACAACGGACACAAGTAGTGATTGGTGTGTGCGATATAACCTCGCTTGTGGTCATCGAGAATCTGCGGTCCGGTGCTGTTCGCCTCGATGTCGAGGATCTGACCCTTCCCGTCGCACAGTACGTAGTTGCCGTTCGACGCCAGCGGTACGCGATGGAAAATGTCCACCACCTCTTGCACCGTGGAGCACTCGAGCATCATCCGCTTGACGGGGTAGTGCGACAAACCGAACCGCCCTTTCGGGCCGCCGCCGAGCGCATTAGCGAAGTGCGCCACACCAGCGCTATTCATGCCGTGATAGCCGATCATGCCGCCGAAGGTCCAAATCAGGACCTGCGGTTTGTCCTTCGGCTTCAGGTGCAGCACGTAGCCCATCTCGATGTTCGGCTGCGACATGTCACTGTTCTGGCCGACCAGTACTTCGCCGGACGCCGTTCCAGGGCGCCCGATCACGTACGTTGTGCAGCCATCCGCCGGAGCTTTGCCTAATTCTCCCCGCAGATTGCACGCCAACGCTTCCGCGGTTGTGATTCCCGCCCCTTCCGCCAGACCCTCGATCTCGTCCAGCAGATGCGGACAGTATTGATCGAAAAGCGGCTTGAACTTCAACGCCTTCGCCGTGAGATCATCACTCGAAAGTTTTTGCGTGCGCGCGATGTAGTCGATATGGGTGCGAACCGACTCCGCCGCCTGCTCGCCGTGTTGCCGCCCCAGCTCGCGATGCGTCCCCTCGGCCTTGACGACGTCGTATTGCGAACGACTCGCCGGCGCCGTGAAGAACTGCTTCTTGGCCGCCGCTTCGGTGCTTTCCGACTTGCCGCAAGCCAGAAGGCTACCCCCGGCCGCGACCGCGGTAAGAAACCTACGCCTGTTCTGCTCCATCAGATTCCCTCCGTCGCACGGTCTGCTCGCCCGATTCGGCCCCTGGGGTGAATGGGCCGGGAAGCTATGAAGAAATCGCTGGGGCTGACACCGGCGACTGAAGAGCCGTTGATTCCACGGGTTCCGAACTCCCGCGTGAGTCAGTCCCGGATTTTTTTCGTAGCTTCCTGGCCCCATTATAGGCAACATTTCGCCCGAGGCCGCGAGCGTCTAGTAAGGCTTTAGCCTGAGTGACCCAGTACCCATGGACTACTGACGACTGGTACGGGGTAGTTCGCCCTAAGAGTACCTACTGAGTCCCGCATAATATAGGGTAACCTTTTGTAATGGAGCGACGTCTTTTGGATATGGGTTTTCCAAAAGGCGTGAAGCGAGACTTTGCGGCGCTGGAGAAGCGGCGCATTGAGGCGGTGCGGCTGGTCGTGAAAGAAGGACTGAGCCAAGCCGAGGCGGCGCGTAGAGTCCAAGCCGCCCAACAAAGCGTCAGCGGCTGGGTACAGCGTTACCGCGAAGACGGCCGTGCCGGGTTGGCCAAAGCCGGCCGCGCCGGCCGCAAGCCGTTGCTGAGCACCGCGCAGCTCGCCGAGCTGGAAGGGCTGCTGCTCGAAGGACCCGAAGCGCACGGCTTCCCGACGCCGCTGTGGAGCTGTCCGCGGGTGGCGCGGTTGATCCGCGACCGTTTCGGGGTGCGCTACCACGAAGGCCACGTCTGGAAGCTGCTGCGGGCACTCCACTGGAGCCCGCAACGGCCGGTCGGCAAGGCCCGCGAGCGCAACGAGGAAGCGATCCGCGCCTGGAAGAAACAGACCTGGCCCGCCATTAAAAAAAAGCCCAAAAGCAGGGCCGCACGATCGTCTTCATCGACGAAAGCGGACTGAGCCAGAAGCCACATCGCTGCCGTACTTGGGCACCGCGCGGGCAGACGCCCGTACTGCAGTTCAACTTCAACTGGAAGAAGCTCTCGGCGGCGGCCGGAATCACTTTCCACAACTTCTATTTCCGTCTCTATCCCGACGCCATCCGCGGTCCCGAGGTGATCGATTTCCTCAAGGCGCTGCTGCGCCACATACAACGTCCGTTGCTGATCGTGTGGGATCGCTTGCCGGCGCATCGCAGCGCGTTGGTGCGCGAGTTCATCGCGTTGTCGCAGGGCCACATCGAGACCGAGTACTTGCCGGGCTACGCCCCGGAGCTGAATCCGGTGGAATACATCTGGGCCTACTGGAAGCAGCACGAGTTGCCCAACGTCTGCCCCAACGACTACTGGGAGCTCGACGAGCGGGCACGCACGACCTTGCGCCGCATGCGCCGCAAACGGCGCTTGATCGCCGCCTTTTGGAAGCAATCTTCTTTGTCGTTCGATTAACTGAATATTATGCGGGACTCAGTAAGGTACATACGTAATTGTAACCATCCTCCCATCGACCAAATCGGGTCTATCGCGAGATCATCCTTGTGTAAGCGGGACGCAAACAGAAACACATTCAAACAGTAGCTTCAACGGCTTACTACAAACAGTGTTCCTCTCTTCCTCAACTTCTCAATCTCTCGAAATGTGGCGCACACACTTCAAGACTTCGACTGGAGAAAATGTAATGAACAGACTTTGGGTTCGCATCAACACAATCATTGAAGACGAAAAAGCTCAGGACATGGTCGAATACGCCCTGCTGGCCGGCTTCATCGCCGTCGCGGCGGGGGCGATGCTACCCGCCGTCTCGACCTCGATCAGTACGATCTTTAGTTCCATCACCAGGTCTAAACCCACCGCCTTTCAGGCGGTCAGCTTCGAGCGGGTCTGGATGACAATAGGGAGATGGGCGAATATCGGCGAGGGGCGCATGCAGTCTACGACATCAAGTATCACTTGGTCTGGATCACGAAATATCGCTACAAAGTCTTGCGGGGCAGGGTGGCGGAGCGGACACGGGATCTGATCCGGCAGAGCTGTCAAGCGCGAGAAGTGGTGGTGATTCGGGGCGCTGTGTCGCCGGATCATGTGCATGTATTGGTATCGGCACCGCCACAGTTGGCGCCGTCGAAGCTGGTGCAGTATGTGAAAGGCAGGTCGTCGCGACGGCTGCAAGATGAGTTTGGGGAATTGCGGAAGCGATACTGGGGGCAATACCTGTGGGCGCGGGGATATTTCTGCGCGACGGTGGGCGCAGTGGACGAGGAAACGATTAAGAATTACATTGAGAGGCAGCAATGGGACGAAGACGACCAGGGCTTCAAGATCACAACGCCCACCAAGCCTTGAGCCGGCTCTGAGCCGGGGCTTCTTCAGGCGGCTTCAGCCGCAAGCCGACTTTCAGTCGTAAATGAACCCACCGCCTTTCAGGCGGTGGTTGTTTAGCAAGATGATGAGTTTGACCAGTGTGGCGGCTACGAAGTAACACCTCCGCCAAGTTTTGCTCCTACCTCTCGTCGTGTAATGACCCGGTGCGCCTAAACACCGGGTCATTACTCTTTTATGAACCGATGCGGACGCCCTGCAAACTTCAGCGAAATACCCTGTAGCGCCGCCGTCATCTGAGCTTGTAGCGGTAGTGCAAGTGCAATCCGAAGCAGAAGAATGAGCCGGGGCTAAAAGAGCGAACAGCCAAGTGCTTTCCGCAGCGAAAGTATCAGCAACACTGGAGACATCATTCAGCCCGCCCGGGTGGGCGACAGCAGGACATCAGCGATAGAACGGCTGACCCTCAAGCCAACGCGGGCCGTAGCGCGGCGTAGGCCGGCCCGATTCGAGCGCGCCCAGATCAGGGGCGTCGCCTCTGAAGTCGTCATTGACTGTCGGAATTCGAGCGCCGGCATCCACCGCCTTGCTACCCGGTTTCAAGCCGAAGTTCAGGTCCGTAGCGTGATAGACCGCGTGCCGTTTCGAAGGATCGGGCGCGGACAGCTTCTCGAAGATGTCGAAGTCAAGCTCCAGGCCATGCTTCTCCTGGCCCGTTGCGGCGCGGAAGTCCGCCAACGTTGAAAAAGTCCGCCAGTGTTCAGGCTGCGGTTCGTACATCGTCCCACCGTCTCGGGGAGCCAACCAGCGATACTGCTCCGCGACGCCCTTGTTGGGCCGGAAACCGTTGTAGTCCGAACTATGCGCCGCGCTCGCGTTCGCCCAAGTCATCACGCCCCGGTCCGCAGTATCCCGTCCCAGAAACAAGTTGTTGCGGTAGTGCATGTTCGACGACGGGTCGCCCGCGACCTGTTCGCCGATGATCGTGTTGTGGTACGCAAACAGTCCCGCCGCCTTCGCGGAGAACTTGAAGGCGACCCCGCTCGGAACGTGATACAGAATGTTACGGATGAAATAGGCCGGGCCGCCGAAGACCGGTTGCGAACTATAGCCTCCGTGAGCGGCGTTCACGCCCCGATTGTTATACACGCGGATGTTATGCACACCGCCGTCGGTCTCGATGAAATCGTCGCCCGACATATGGATATCGTTGTTATAGATGTCGATCGACGACGCCCGCCGCTCGGGGTCCTGCTCCGGTGTACCGTAGGTTGAGATGCCGATGCCGTCGTGGAAGTAGGCGACGGCGTTGTGGGCGATCACATGCCCGGGTCCGTAGACCTTGACGGCGTAGTAGCTGCGGATTTCGTGTGAGCCGTAGGGCCCGACGCTCTTCCAGTACCGGCCCGTCCAGCCGACGAGAAGGTCGCGCTGCTCGATGCGTCCGAGAAAGACATTGTCGGCGATATAGAAGTCGCTCGATCCGGCATATTCGGTCCAAACGCCAAAGCCTATGTCCTCAAAGCGACAGTTCTTGACCGTGAGCCCGACCGCGCCCAGCACGTCTTTGAATCCGGCGAAGATGGCCACGTCGGTGTTGCGGAACGTAAGTCCGTCGAAGATGTGGTGCGCCGTCGCCATCACATCGAATAGCCGATGGTTGCCGGCACCGTCGAAGACAACCTCGCCGTCGCCGGCCGCTTTGATCGTGATCGGTTTTTCCGGCGTGCCCTTCGCGGTGAGCCAATTCGTTCCATCGAACGGCGTCATCATCGGGTCAACATAGTTGAGACGCTCATTCCTATAAAGCCCGGCGTGGACGAGAATCGTATCCCCCGGCTGGACCCTTCGCTCCCACACAACGTTCCAGTCACCGAGTCCGGCTCCGTAGTAGGCCTGGAGCAGGCTCGTAAAGTGTGGCTCCTGCTTCTCACCCTCGTAGTCGGGCGGATAGACGTGCAGCCTTCGCCCCCCTTCATAAGGCTGCGGCTCGGTGCGCGTGGTGACACGCACGGTTCGGTTGGTTTCGCCCGTGGCGCCGTCCGGGTCGGTCAAAGCAAAGCGACACTCATATTCCGTCCCCGGCTCGAGGTTGAGAATGCTGCCCGCAAAACCGTCGGGGACGGTGTAGTCGAGGTGCTCACGCGTACGGAAGATGCGCTCGCCTCCCACACGCACCAGCGGCAGCGCCTCGCGCCAAGCCGATTCGCCGACCCGCCGAAACTCTACCTTGACGGACGCGTTGCGGTTGGCGTCGCCGCTAATCGTCCATTCAAAGCCCAGGTTCCGCAGAGTCGGATGCTCGACCGTGAAGCGGCCCGCTCGGGTGCTGTCCTGACCATGAACAGCGACGGCGAGCAGGAGAAACAGAGATAGTGGTAGAAAGCGCATAAGGCTAAATTCTAGGCCAATTCTTTCAACGGCGAGACGATGGGGCTTCCAGCACAGCCCCGGGGTGAAGTCCAGAGAGGGACCGCGAATCAAGTCGGGCGTCCGGATTGTGGACCGTTGCCCCGCATGTGCTCGACCGGGACCGCGTGCCCCCAGGAAATTTCGTCTGTCGAAACGCCGAGCGCATCGGCCAGACGTTGCCGCTGCAACGGACTCGGAGTGTAGTTGCCGCGCACAATCGCGTTGACAAGTTTCCCGTCCAATCCCGCAGCCGCCACAAGTTGGGCAACGCTGATCCCCGCATCTTCCATGAGCCGTGCAATGGGCTTCATTACGCTCGCCAGCTTATCACTTTACTCATAAGCGCGATCGGGCTGAGGCGCTCGCTCGCGAACTGTGCCGCGGACTCAATGGTGCTCTACGCTACTCGAAGGGAACGCCCGCTTTAGGGCCCAGCGCAGCCCCCGATACACACGGATCTTCCCGAGCCATCTGTCGATCAGTCGGCCTGCCTTGGCCAGCGAATAGAGCCCCAGTAGGAGCCGCCGCCGCAAACGCGAGCCAAAAGCCCCCGCAAGGTCCGCTAGCTGTGATCTTTCAATAGGTTGTTCATTCGGTCCCGGACCAAGGAAGCTGGAGTTATCCCACAACAGCAACCTTGGAGAGACCGAATGAACATCCATCAGAATGCACGATTGACACCGAAAGGTCGAGCCCTGTTGGTTCGCCGCGTCCTCGGTGGGGAGAACGCACAGGCCGCCGCGGCGGCCTGTGGCGTCTCAGAGCGAACCGTACGCAAATGGCTCGCGCGGTTTCGGGCTGAGGGTCAGGCCGGTCTCGTCGACCGCTCCTCACGCCCCCTTCGCAGCCCGCGCCGCACTGCTGCGCCCAGCGCGGCCCGTGTCGTTGCTCTGCGCCGACAACGTTGGGCCGGCTACCGCATTGCCACTCGTGTCGGAGTCTCTCAGGCCACCGTCAGCCGCATTTTGCGCCGCGCCGGCCTCAACCGCATCCGCGATCTCGAACCCGCCCCGCCCGTGCGCCGCTACGAACACCCCGCACCCGGCGATCTGTTACATCTCGATATCAAGAAGCTCGGCCGCTTCCAGCGCGCCGGTCATCGCGTCACCTCCGACAAATCCCACCGCTGCCGCGGCGCCGGCTGGGAATTCGTGCACGTCGCCATCGACGACCACTCCCGTGTGGCTTTCTCCCAGATCCTCTCCGATGAGCGGAGCGACTCCGCCGTAGCTTTCCTCAATGCTGCCGTCGGTTACTATCGCTCGCTCGGCGTCCGCATCCGCCGCCTGCTCACTGACAACGGCTCTTGTTACCGCTCCCGGCTCTTCCGCGATGCTTGCCGTCGTCTCGGTATTCGTCATCGCTTCACACGGCCTTACACGCCGCGCACCAACGGCAAAGCCGAACGCTTCATCCAGACCGCTCTGAGAGAATGGGCTTACGCTCGCTCCTACTGCTCATCCCAGCAGCGCGCTGCTCATCTGTTACCCTGGCTGCACGACTACAACTGGCATCGCCCTCACGCCGCTCTCCGCTACCGTCCGCCCTTCTCCAGACTCATGCTTCCTATGAACAACCTGTTGACACTCCACAGCTAGCCCGACCGAATCGAGAGGCCTTAACGGGTACAACGTGTCCGCTAAACCCCGCTTCTTCAACTCCTCGCGGAACCATTGCGCATGCTCGTGGCTGGTCCAGCGTTTGAATACGAAAAGAGCATACGGCACGACCAGGCGGACTCCCAATATCCGGGTCCACTCTGCCGCGTCCGCCGGACCCGCCGTGTACTGAAACCTCTTGTCCAACAGGTCCGTATCCAAATAACGGCAAAAGCCGTTGACGCCACCCCAGTGGTATTCGTACGTCATCCGCGAGACGGGCAACGCCGCAACCTGAGGCTTGTACTCGTCGCGCACCCTCTCCAGCACCGCGGTCATCTTTCCGTACGTATCCTCGAAGCAATCCACGCCGCCATAGACGCAAAACCCGTCGCTGCGCAGCACATACGTAAAGTGATCGATTTCAGCTTCGGGCTCATCCTGTTCACCGTGAAACGGAACCGGAATAAACTCGATGTCCCCGAGCTTGATCGGATTCCAATGTTCCGCTTCTCGAATGTCGGTGAAACCCATCAGTTTCAGCGGTTCGAGCATGGGCGGGTTGAAAGCCGTCGGACGATTCACTTTCGGAACGATGATAGGCAGGTCCTTGTCGAACCACAACAGCGCGGCCAAAAAAAAATGATCCCAATGGGCGTGAGTACAGGCCACCGCCGAAAGCCGCGTCGAGGCCACACCGAATGTTTCGGGGCGCATGCCCGTATCGCGCCAAAGCAACGGGTCCAATGCAACGCCGCCGTGCTGCGATTGAAATAGAAGGCCGGTATGGCCTAAGAACGTAAGCCTCGGTCTGGGGCCACCGTCGAAACGATTCACCTCGGGCACTCCGTGGACAAGCAGCCCTTTCGCCTCCATGCGGCCGTAGAGTTCCATCGTCCAGTCAACCTCATCCTGCTCGATCCGCTCTCGCAAGAAGGGCTCCACCGCCTCGGCCTCACATCCTTTAACAAGCAGCGGCAGCAGACGCCCGACAGCGCGCAATCTTTCCAGCGGAAGCGGCGTGGCTAGCGAATCCCCGTTTGCCCGCACCGAGAGAGTAAGCGCATCAACCAACCGCAGCCCCGGCTCCCGAAAAACCGAATCTTTCAACAGGATCGAGACCCTTCCATCACGGGAGGAGGTCTCATAGAACTGACTGATTTCCGCCGACGATCTAAGCGCCGCCGTCAACCGGTCCGGATCGCGAATGCTCTGAAAGCGATGGACAGCCTCGGTGTAGGCGCGGATCAACAAGCGCACGTTGTCGCCCATGAACAGCCAACGCGCGTCGACCATCTCGCCGCCCAACTGAAGTTCGACGTCGGCCGATCGCGGAATATGTACCTTGCCCGCCGCCATACCTACCTCTCGCCCCTCAACACCGCCTTACCTGCCAGTAGGAGGATCAGCAGAAAGCGGACGTGCAACAATACAACCCAATCCCATCGCCACCACGCCTGTCGGTCAATCAGAACCCGCCGACTACCCAGTATCCCACTCAAGCAACCGGGATCGTCATCGGCCGTCCCGTTCGCGTCACGGCCGCGTTGAGGCCCGGCTTCGGTCCGGCAAAACGGGAGTCTCAGTCGCGCTCGAACAACGAAGTCCACACCGAGAAGCGATGGAGCCCCCACAGCAACCCAAATCGGCTCAACGCCGTCACACGGCCCCATTGCCAGTCCTCGTGCTTGGCTTCACCTCCAGACCAACGGTCACTCCCCGTCGTCGCCGGACTGCTATATTCGTGGCGTCCCAACCCACCCGACACAACATGACTCTTAAGCACCCCACTCGTCGTAGCGTTCTACAGTCCATCGCCGCCGCGGCGGCATCCCTATGTCCACTCACCGCGGCGCAAACACAACAGAGGCCGGCCGGTCCCATCGAACTGCCCGCTACCCACAAAGCGGCCGTCAATCGCCGCCGCCGAATCGTTGTCCAATACGACGCCTTCAACAATCTCGGCATCGATTTCCGCGACTGGATCGACTTCCGCTTCGCCTACGCCGACGAGCCCGGCAGCCAGATCGACAGCCTGTGGTGGGACATCGGTGGCAATCCCGGCACGGCGGTCTATCCCAGCAAGATTCTTCCCGAGCACCGAGATCCAAAGCTGATGAAGTGGCGTAGCCAGGGTATCGACTGGGCCGCCGAACTCGTCACCGAGACCCGCGAACGCAAGCTCGAGGTCTTCTGGAACCATCGCATCAGTGAAGTCGAGGTGGCTCCCGAGGGTGGACTCGAGATGAATCGCATGAACCCCTGGAAGAAGGACCACCCTGATTGGACCCTCAAGACGTGGTGGTGGCAGGGGATGTGGAACCTAGCCGCGCCGGGCTTGCGCGAGTTCAAACTCAGCGTCCTACGCGAGCTCGCCGAAAACTACGAACTCGACGGCTTCCAGCTCGACTTCGCCCGCCACATGCCCGTCCTCGAACCCGGCCGGCAATGGGAACTACGCGACAACGTCACAACCTTCGTGCGGATGGTGCGCACGATGTTGCTCGACGTCGCGAAGAAGAAGGGACGCCCCATCCTGCTCGCGGCGCGAGTGCCGCGCAATCTGGAAGGTTGCCGCGTCGACGGTTTCGACATCGAAGAATGGGCTCGCCAGAATTTGGTGGACATCCTCACCCTAGGATCACGCTCGGTCGAGGTGGATTTAGCAGGCTACCGGCGTGCCGTAGGCGGCAAGAACATCAAGCTCCAACCCTGCTTCGATGACCATCACACAACGGACGGCTATCGCAACCCTCCGATCGAAGTCTTCCGAGGGGCCTTCGCCAACTGGTGGCAACAGGGTGCCGACAGCGTCATCACATTCAACTGGTCGAACGCGCCGCCTGAACACTGCAAGCGGATCGGCGCCCATCCCGGCCCACTTTCCCAGCGTCAGGCCTACCAGGAAGCAGGCAGCCGGGAAACTCTAGCGGGCAAGGACAAAGTCTTCTTCGTCGAACGCCGCGGAGGTTACCCCTGGTCGACCGGCTACTTCAATCGCATTGACGACGCACGACTGCCGGTTCAACTCCCCAACATCGGGCGCGCCGTTGAACTCGACATTGGGATCTCCGATGCGGTCAAGAACGGCCAATCCACGGCGCGCCTGCGGATCATCCTGTTTCAAACGCCGAGCCGCTGGGACGATCACATCAAACCCGGAGACACCTTCGAAGCCTCGTTCAACGGGAATCCCTTGAAGCTGATCGAACGCGATCCCGATTGGAAAGATCCCCAGATCTTCTCACCCCAGCCGCAGCGCACGTCGGGCGGAACCGGAATCTTCGAAGTCGACCCCGATCAGAAGCTAGTTAAATTGGAGTTTGAAATCGACCCCGGCTTCTGCCGCGTCGGCAAGAACCAGGTCGAGATCCGCATCGCCAAACGAGAGCCCTATCGCCCGCAATCCGAGATCTTTCTAGAGAAGCTGGAGGTTCACCTCAGGTACACCTGAAGTACCGCCACCCCACGAGGCTACGAACCTACGGCTCACAGGGACCGAGCTTCGATCATGCGCACGATGTCGTCCCGGTACGCGAAGAGCGCCGGCGTGCCGCCGGTGTGGATGAAAACGATCGATTGATCCGGCGAGTACCGGCCGGCCCGCACGTGATCGATCAACCCGGCCAGCGCCTTTGCCGTGTAGCTCGGGTCCAGCAGAATGCCCTCGGTGCGAGCCAGCAGCGCCATAGCTTCCATGCACTCGGAGTTTGGGATCCCGTAGCCCTCTCCTATGAACTCGCCATCCACCATGATCTCGTCGGGCGTCAATCGATTTGGCAGATCAATCAACTCTGCCGCCTCGTTTGCCAGTTGACACATGTCCTTCGGTTCGTCCCACGGCCAGCGGATCGGCAGCATGTTGAGCAGCGGTCCCTGCACTCCCAACGCTGCTTTGCCGAGCGCCAAGCCCGCCCCGGTTGAGCCCGCCGAGCAAACGTACGTCGCCGCGGGCGCAACCCCCTGCTCTTCGAGTTGCTCCACCAGTTCAGCCATGCACAGCGTGTAACTCACCGCCGCTTTGGCTCTCACCACATCTCGGTCCCAGTTGTAGACCTTGCGGCCCTGCGCGCGGAATCTCTCCGCCGCTTGCGCGATGAGATCATCCAGATCCGGACCGACGGGTGTGTCCACGATTTCGTACGTCGCGCCCAGCAAGTGATCGAGCAGCAGGTTGCCTTGAATCTCGTCTCCGTGGCCCCCACGGCCGAGCACCAAATGGCAATCGAGGCCAAGCTTCGCGCACGAAGCGACGGTCTGGCGGCAGTTGTTCGACTGCACTCCCGCGCCCCACACGAGCATGTCCGCCCCCTGCGCCAGGGCGTCGCCCAATAGGAATTCATTGTGCCGTGTCTTGTTCCCGCCGAAGGCCAGCCCGGTGCAATCATCCCGTTTGATGAAGACCAACGGACCACCCAGAGACTTGGAAAACCGCGGCAACGGCTCGAGAGGCGTCGGCAAATGGGCAAGCCGAACACGGGGCAACCGTTCGGCGCGGTCGCGGATAGCTTGTGGACGAAGTAGTGTTTGGGAAGTAGGCACAGTTGGTTGCTCAACAGATAGTCAATCGTCTCGATTGTCGCGAATCGGGCGCTCACAATCAATCGCCGCCCGATGCTTTTTTCCGTTCTGTCTACTGACTGCTAGCATCCCGCTTCAAGCAACGATCGCTTTAACCACCTTCGCCGGCTCAACCCCCGTCAGGCGCTTGTCAAGGCCCTGATGCCGGAACGTAAAGCGTTCGTGATCGATGCCGAATAGATGAAGCAAGGTCGCCTGAAAGTCTCGCACATGCACCGGATCACGGACGATGTTGTAAGAAAAATCGTCTGTCTCACCATGCACCACTCCACCCTTGACGCCCCCGCCCGCCATCCAAAGGCTGAAGCACCGCGGATGATGATCGCGGCCGTAGGTTTCGCTGGTAAGTTTGCCCTGGCAATAGACGGTGCGGCCAAACTCGCCGCTCCATATAACGACCGTCTCATCGAGCAGGCCGCGCTGTTTGAGATCTTGCACCAGGGCCCAACCACCCTGATCGACATCCTTGCACTGGCTGGGAAGAACCTGCGGCAACCGGCCGTGGACGTCCCAACCGCGATGGTAAATCTGCACGAAGCGGACATCGCGTTCGACGAGGCGGCGGGCCATGAGACAGGTGTGGGCGAACGTGCCCGGTGACCGCACATCGTCGCCGTACATCTTGAGAGTGGATTCGGATTCCTTGCTGAGGTCCGTCAGCTCGGGGACGGACGATTGCATGCGGAAGGCCATCTCGTACTGCTCGATGCGGGCCAGCGTTTCGGGATCGCCGATCTCTTCATGGCGGAGACGGTTCATCTCGCCGAGCGAGTCGAGCATACGGCGGCGGATCTCGGCGGGGACACCGTCAGGATTGTTGATGTAGAGCACCGGATCCGCGCCGGAGCGCAGGGCGACGCCCGCGTACTCCGACGACAAGAAGCCGGAACTCCACAAGCGGGCCGATATGGCCTGGACGCCCGCCTTCGGGTGCGAGTGGCTGGCCCTGAGGACGACGAACGTCGGGAGGTCGCGATTCATGCTGCCGAGTCCGTACGTGACCCACGTGCCGATACAGGGTCGCTCGGGAACCTGGCGTCCTGTTTGGATGAACGTGATGGCGGGCTCGTGGTTGATGGCCTCGGTGTACATCGACCGAACGACCGCGAGGTCATCCGCCATGCGAGCCGTATACGGCAGCAGCTCCGAGACCCAGGTACCGCTCTGGCCGTGCTGGTTGAACGCGAACTTTGAGGGAACAATCGGGAAGCGCTCCTGCCCCGACGTCATCGTCGTCAGCCGCTGCCCTTTTCGAATCGAATCCGGAAGGTCCTTGTCATACCAGTCGTTCATCGCGGGCTTGTAGTCGAACGTCTCCATCTGCGGCGGCGCCCCGACCATATGGAGATAGATCGCCCGCTTCGCCTTCGGGGCGAAGTGCGGCAAACTCGGCAGACCACCGGTTGTATCGTGACGAGGAGTCGCCGCCCCGCCGGCGTTCTCGCTGATCAAGCTCGCCAACGCAGCCGCGCCCAAGCCGCGCGCTCCCCGCGAAAAAAACTGCCGCCGCGTCTCGACCCGCATCGCTTCGTCGTAAAGGCTCGCGGGGTACATTCGTCGATCGCTCATTTGTTTAGCACCTCGTCGAGATTCATAAGCTGATTCGCCAGCATCGTGAGCGCCGCCGACTCGGCCTTCGGCAGCCCCGCATCCGGTTCGGAATCCCCTACTGACAGCGCCTTTCCGGCAGCGTCCGGATTCGAATCGTAGTAGTGCAGGTAGTCTTTGTAGGCACTCCGCGCTATCTCCCGCTCTTTCTCCGACAGCCCCCTCACGAGCAGTCGCTCCGACATGTAGTCAAGCTGCCCATCCAAATGCTTCGAAACACGAACCGCATTCGCCGCCAAGTGCCGTGCTGCTTCGAAAAACTGCGTCCCGTTCAGCGTCAGCAGCGCCTGTAAAGGCGTATTCGTTCGCTCCCGCCGTACACTGCAGAACTCGCGCGTCGGCGCATTAAACGTCACCATCGACGGCGGAGGCGCTGCTCGCTTCCAGAACGTATACATGCTGCGGCGATACAGGTTCTCCCCTTCGTCCTGCTCGTAGAAGCGGGTATTGCTGCCATTCATCGCAACCGCTTCCCACACACCTTCAGGATGATAGGGCTTCACGCTCGGCCCGCCAATCCGCTTCGACAGCAGACCGCTCGTCACCAAGGCATAGTCCCGAACCATCTCGCCATCCATGCGAAAACGCGGCCCTCGCGACAGCAACCGGTTTTCGGCATCCCGCGCCAGCTTCACGTCTGTCACGGCGGCTGACTGCCGATAGGTCGCCGAAGTCAGTATCAACCGAAACATGTGCTTCATGTCCCAATCGGACTCACGAAACTCCACGGCCAGCCAATCCAGTAATTCGGGATGCGAGGGCGCTTCGCCTTGCGACCCAAAGTCTTCGGCCGTCTTCACCAGCCCGGTCCCAAAAACTTCCTGCCAAAATCGATTGACAGTCACGCGGCTTGTCAACGGATTCGAATCATCCACAAGCCACTTCGCTAGCCCAAGCCGATTCCTCGGGAACGAGTCGGGCATCGGCGGCAATACTCCAGGCGTCGCCGGACCCACCTCCTCCCGCCGCTGATCGTACATGCCGCGATAAAGGACGTGCGCCATGGGGTCCGAGTCGTCCTTCTCCTTCATCACATGCGTTACGGCGCTTCGCAACAAAATCGCACGCTGCTCATCCTGAAGGGCGGCCAGCGTTGAGCTCACTTCGCGATAAGGGCGGTTGTGACGTACGAGGTAGTAGAATTCAAGCGCCTCTTGTTCTTCCGTGGAGAGATCTTTCGGCCCTTTCTTCCTCGCCGAACCAAGAGCATCCCAGCGAGCCAGCAACTCCGCCTCCGGCTCGGTAACGGCCCGGCCCAGAATGCGGAAGTCTCGAATCGTCCCGTCGAGAAATCCGCTCTTGTCGCCGTCCTCACGGTCAGCCGCGCCAAGAAACAACGGCGCGTCCGTCTCCGTCGAGCCTTTGAGCGTCGGCGTCGCCCGGCCCGTGTTTTCAGCCGGCAAACGTTTCCCATCGAGATACAGGATCAATCCGCCTCGCTGCCTTTTTCCGTCGTACGTCGCCACAAGATGATGCCACTGCTCCGCCTTGACCAGACGGTCGCCGGTCGCCTTGCGTCCAATCGTCCAGCCATCTGTTACCGTCAGCGAAATGCTGGGGAGCCCCTCGGAGAGATCCAACTTCCAGCCACGATTGTCGTCATGGGGATCCGCCTGACTTGCGATCACGCGGCTCTTCCCACCCTCGTTCAACCGCAGCATCACCGAGACGGTGAACGGTTCATCCGCCGAGAACGCCGGGAACCGGGGAACCTCCGCGAACCCCTTCTCGGCCAACTCCAATTCCGACCGTGTCACCGAAACACCATCAGCCAATTTCAGCGACGCGCTGGTCGAACCCATCCGAACTTTGGCCCGCTTGCCCAACTCCAATGACAGCCTCTCCGACGCGTCAAACCGCTTCACATCAATAGCGTTCTTCTTACGCGACTTCAACCACGCCGCGAAATCGGCCCCAGCGGCAGCCCGAGCCCGTACTAGTGCCTCACGCGCTCGTGGTTCTTCGGTCCGCAGCGCTTCCCAGCGGCCCTCCTCATCCGGCGGAGGCAATATCAACGCCGGCGGCGTGTCGTAATAATTCAGATCCATCGCCTGCTGCGTCGTGTTTCGGAAGAACGCGGCCATCGAGTAAAAGTCCCGCTGCGCGATCGGATCAAACTTGTGGTCGTGACACGTCGCGCACCCCACGGTCAGTCCCAGCCAGACCGTGCTCGTGGTGTCGACGCGGTCTTTGGCGTAGATCACGAGGACTTCCTCTTTGATCGACCCGCCTTCACTCGTAGTGATGTTGCAGCGATTGAATCCGGTCGCGACTACCTGTTCCTTCGTCGCGTTCGGCAACAGATCGCCCGCAATCTGCTCGACCGTGAAATCATCGAACGGCTGATTGCGATTGAAAGCACGAATCACCCAATCGCGGTACGGCCACATCTCGCGATAGTTGTCGTGATGCAGGCCATGCGTATCCGCATATCGGGCGGCGTCGAGCCAGTAGCGCGCACGGTGCTCGCCGTATGCCTCCGACGCCAGCAGGCGATCGACAAGCTTCTCGTAGGCGTCCGGCGAATCATCATTGAGAAACGTCTCGACCTGCTCGGGACTCGGCGGCAACCCAGTCACATCGAGAGCGACCCGGCGCGCGATCGTCCGGCGGTCTGCCTCGGGCGCGGGCTCCAAGCCCTCGGCCTTGAGCTTCGCCAGCACAAACCGGTCGATCGGGTTTCTGACCCAGGCCGCGTTCTCGACTCGCGGCGACTCCGGACGGCTCGGTGCCGTGAAGGCCCAATGCTCCTCCCAATTCGCGCCCTGCTCGATCCATTCCCGAATCGCGCCGATCTGCTCTTCCGTCAACGTCTTGTGAGAATGCTCCGGCGGCATGCGCCGCACGGTGTCCTCGTGAGTGATCCGCTGATAGATCAGACTTTTTTCCGGGTCGCCCGGCACGATCGGAACACCCGTCGCGCGCTTACCAAACGCACCGTCCCGGATATCCAGCCGCAAATCCATCATCCGTGTCGCGGGATCAGGACCGTGACATTGGAAACAAGCATTCGACAACACCGGCCGCACCTGCCGTTGGAAATCGATCGGGGCGGCTGCACCGCCGGCGACGCCAAGCAACGAGCAAGTGGCCACAAGAACGAGGGGCACTACCGGCCGCCGGTCCATAACCTCATGAAGGAACGTGCCAATCCGCTGAAGCCCAAGCAAACCCATGCCTTGCATTGTCTACATTCTAGCCCTGCTTCGTCCTGCTATGGTGACGCTCGCTAGCGAGACACGGGAAGAATCAACTTCATTGCATTCTCGGCCGAACCGTACTCAACAACAACGGACTCGGCACTCTTCCAATACTTCCGTTCCACGGGAAAGTAGAGATAGCCGGCGCGAGGCCCACTCGCCGCTGCCGCCGGTAGCCCGTGGAGAAACAACGCCGCGGTCATCGCAGCTTCGTAGAGGCCGGCATGCTCCCCCTTATGGGTGTTCCCTCCGAGTCGAATAGGGCTATCCCGAGACCTCCCATGTACGAACTCGAAGACGGCATCCTCAGGCGTTACAGCCGACACCGGACGTTGCCCGGACATGAAGCGGAAGGCCTGCAAATCAACCGCCACGGATTTCTCATCCGAGGGATAGAATCCGACTTCAACCACGGTGAAGTCTTTGCTGAAACGCAGTAGGCGCTCGTTGGGAAAAAGCCGGTCCTTGAATACCTTCCGAACCTCTTTTCGAGGAACCAGCCTCGCCCCTAGCGCAACGTCGCCATTGGCCACGTTCGCCGCGTAGTCGAACGGATCCGCGAGCAGTGCTGGGCCCGCCGAATCGCTTGACAGCAAGGGCAGGCTCAAGCAAAGCAGCACGCCCAATGGAACAGCAAGGTCAATAAATAGACGTCGCATGGCGTGTTTCCTTCCAGCAGAATCAACAAGGCACTCCCGCCGAGGAGTTTAGCGCTCTTTCGCCCCAAACGAAACTGACTGGGGCACTCTAGCGTAGGATAGAGGACACAGCATCTTTGACCCGAGCGCTCGTACGGCCGCGCTGGTGCGCCTTTTCCTTGGAGTAGCTGCATCGCCCGGATCAGCGAACAAATCTTTCTCAAGCTCCGTGTGGCGCGGGGCTGTGCCGGGTCGCGCTCTGTGCGACCTCCGAGATCCGCCGAAGGTCGATGTAGGTCCTCTGCTTCTCGCAAAGGGCCAGAGACCCTAAGTAAAGAGCATCATGCCTAGCCCCGAACTTCTTACCTCTTCGCCTCTGGGACGCCTGAACGAACTACCACGTGCGCGACTCGGCCATGCACCGACACCACTCGAACTCATGCCGCGCCTAGCCGAGCGGTTAGGCATCAGACAGGCCTGGGTGAAACGCGACGATTGCACGGGGCTGGCCTTCGGCGGCAACAAAGTGCGCCAGTTGGAGTTCTATTTGGGCCAGGCGCAATCCGAAGGCGCCGACACGATCCTGATTACCGGCGCCGTGCAGTCGAACTTCGTCCGGCTGGCCGCCGCCGCGTCCTGCCAACTCGGCATGGAGTGCCACATCCAGCTCGAAGAGCGGGTGCCGAAGTCCGACCCCGTCTACCGTAATTCCGGAAACGTTCTCTTGGACAAGATCCTCGGCGCCACTCTCTATTCCTATCCGCAAGGAGAAGACGAAGAGGGGGCTGACCGGCGCCTTCAAGAAATTGCATCCGGCCTCAAAGAGAAGGGACGTCGTCCCTACGTCATTCCTCTCGGCCCCGGCCACAAACCGCTTGGCGCGCTCGGCTACGTCGTCGCCGCGGCCGAACTGCTTGCTCAAATCGAGGACCAAGAGATCAGGGTCGACGAGATTTTCGTACCCTCGGGAAGTGGGGCCACTCACGCCGGCCTATTGACGGGCCTTCGAGCCCTTGATTGCTCGATTCCTGTCACCGGAGTCTGCGTGCGCAGGAATGCCGCCGCCCAGACCGAGCGCATCAAGGCCCACTGCTCTGATATTGCCCAGATGCTGGAGATCCCGCCCGTCGTCACCGACGACGACGTACGCCTGACCGACGACTTCCTGGCACCCGGCTACGGACAACTCGGCGACGTGGCCGTCGAGGCAATCACGCTTTCCGCCCGCAGCGAGGGACTGATCCTCGACCCGGTGTACTCAGCCAAGACCATGGCCGGCTTCATTCACGGCGCACGCAGCGGAGACCAGCAACAGTCGCTCCTCTTCGTTCATACCGGAGGTACGCCGGCCGTCTTCGCCTACGGTTCCGAACTGGCCAGCCGCGCAAGCAAGCATCCAAACGCTGGATGAGATCTGAGTTGATTCCCGTCTGTAGGTTTTGTTGTTAGAAAGAACGCCGTGGGCCCAAGGGGGGCAGCACACTCCCCTCGTTACCTCGGCCGAAACTTCTGAACCCGCCAGTTCTTGATCTCCGCCACGTAGAGATTCCCGAGCAAGTCCACCGCCAGGTGATGCGCGTAGTTGAACTGCCCCGGCAGCTTCCCCTTCTTCCCTAGCGTCCCTAGAATCTTCCCGTTGCGATCGAGCTTGAGTACGCGATTGTTGTGCCCATCGGCCATAAAGATTTGCTGCTCCGGCGTAATATGCAATCCCCATGGCGATCCAACGTGATCCCAC
The DNA here is from genome assembly GCA_965206655.1 of Bryobacterales bacterium. Lineage (GTDB taxonomy): Bacteria > Acidobacteriota > Terriglobia > Bryobacterales > UBA6623 > JAPPLB01. The sequence continues at coordinate 107,431 of CBDBKC010000038.1, forward strand.
GCTTCGAGGAATTTGCCGTTCGAGTCGAACACCTGTATGCGATAGTTCTCACGGTCGCCGACGTAGACCTTGCCGTCAGCACCGACTGCGACCGCATGCGGCAAATTGAACTCGCCCGGTCCCTTCCCCGCCTTACCCCATGCGGTGATGAACTCTCCATCTTTAGTAAACTTCGCGACGCGCGAATTCCCATAGCCATCGCTGACGTAGAAATCCCCGTTCGCCGCAAACGCAATATCCGTCGGACCGTCAAAATTGTCCTCGCCCTCCGCCGCCTGCCCCTTGCGCCCCATTACCATCAACACCCGTCCGACGCTGCTCAACTTCAGGACCGTGTGGTCGCCGCGATCGGTGACCCAGATATTCCCTTCCGAATCCACCTCCATCCCGTGAGCCGCGCCGAACAAACCCTCACCCATCGACCGCACGAACCTGCCGTCGCGGTCAACTTCGATGATCGGATGCTCCCCGCGGTGGAAGACGTAAACGTGCTGTTGCGGACCGACCGCCACCCCCGGCGTCTCCTGCAAATTCCATCCGGGAGGCAACTTCAACCAACCCGCCTCAAGCTCGAAGGGCAACTCCGGCGGATTTGAATCCGCTACCGCCCAACAAACAGCCAACACGAAAGCAAGCAACAACCGACTCGGCATAGATCCCCCAAAGAAAACACTCAGAACGTCGCGATCGGATTCAAAGGAGAACCCGTCCCGCCTTCCACCGCCAACGGAGCAGCCGTCAATAAGAACTCCCAACGCCCCTGCCGCTCCGCTTCCCTCGACAGGTCCTCCAAGTTCATCACATCGAAGATCGGCATCCCCATCGCGATTAAGACCATCTGGTGAACCGGCTGGTCGACGCCCTCGACAAGCGAAGGCTTTACATCGCTCGCCCCGTCGCTTCCGAGAATCGCCACGTCCCGACTCTTGAGCCAGGGCGCGCAGGAGGCATGCAAACCCGCCAACTTGCCGGGAGTCAACGGACCTTCCTTTGCGGCCTGCGCCGAGCGGCCCGTCCGTATGAAAACCACATCGCCGCTTCCCACCTTCACTCCGGCTTTCTTCTCCCAGGCATCAAGATCCTCGGGATAAATCGGCGTCCCCGCCTCCAGGTACGGAAGACCCTTCAGCTTCGGAATATCCATCAAAATGCCGCGTGTGAAAATGCCGGTCTTCATGTTCAACACGGACAGCTTCTGAGCACCCGCCTCCGTCACCTGTTTCTGCGAATAGCCGTTGTACATTTTGCCCTTGTAGAACATGTGGCAAATCGCATCCAGGTGACTGTGAGCGTACCCGTGATAGAGCACCGAGTACGTATCGACGCAAAACTGACCGGGCGTGTTCAGCCCCGTCATCACCATCTTGTGTTCGAAGGGACTGGAGTTATCCGGGGTCTTGACCTTGTTCACGTTGTGCGAGAGAGACACGGACACGCCGGACCGAACCAGCTTCGCCGCCGCCCTACGCTTCTGTGGAGTGATGAGGTTCATCGTCCCCAGCTCGTCATCCTTGCCCCAGCGGCCCCAGTTCGACAACTCTTCCATCCAGTTGTCGACCATTTCTTTCGTAACGTTATGGCTCCCCTGGGCGGACGCCTCCTCCAGGGATCCCATCGGTAGTAACATCACAATCAGCACCACGGCCAAACCGCAACCCGAAACAATCAATCCGCCAGCACGCATGAGCATCTCCACCCGTTTTTTTGAGAAACGACGACCCGACTTGCCTTCGAAACCAGTCTGTGACCCGTCGCTGCCTATAATAACTGCGTCGTCGTCTCCACGCATCGCCCCAAGGAGAAACATCATGCCACGCAACTACCTGGCCTTTGCCATTCGAGCCGGTTTCATCGTCGTCATGGCGGTCGTCGCCTTCATCGCCCGTGAAACCGGATCAACAGCCGCTACCTCCGGTCCCGACCCTGACGAGCGATTCGTCATGGAGCTCGCAGTACCCGTCGGCAAGCTGTCGATCGAAGTCATGGAAGGTCGCTCGGGCGTCCATCTCCCGTCGCGCCTCTACTTCTCTCACGCCGATGGACGTTCCGAGCCGCCGACCGTCGGCCGCTTCAAGAACTTCATCGTCAGCGCCTCGGGACTCGAGGAAAAGACCTTGCCCGTCGGCGAATACGAAGTTCACATCTCGCGCGGCATCGAATACACCCTCGACCACCAAACCGTCAAGATCAAAGAAGGCGAGACGACGTATCTCTCATCCAGGCTAGAGCGCGCCATCGACACCAGCGGGTTCGTCTCATCCGACTTCCACCTGCATCTCATGTTCGCCATGCGTGACGGCGCGATCGTCTCCGCCGCCGAAGGGATCGACCTGCTCACCGCCACCGACCATAACATCCTCAAGGACTACGCTCCCTACATTGAGGATCTGAATCTCGGCCGCTTCATGAGGTCCGTCGTCGGCGCTGAGATCGACACCAGCTTCGGCCACTTCAACAGTTTTCCGCTCTCAACGAATCCCTGGGACAACCGCGAGTACCGCAAGGCCATCCGAACACCCGGCGAGCTCCTTCGCCTCATACGCCAGGACCCCGGCGAAGAAATCGTGCAAGTCAACCATCCGCGACGACTCGAATCCAACCCCGGCAGCGGCTACTTCGACGGCCGTCTCAACCGCGAGACGTCTGAGTTCGACTATCCCTATTTCGAAACCGGATTCGACCAGTTCGAGGTCTTCAACGCCCTTACCGACAGCCCCAGCGAGCACATCGGCCGCACTCCCCTCGTCAATCAAAAACTCAAGGATTGGTACAGTTTCCTCAACCGTGGAATCCTCATCACCGGCGTCGCCAATACCGACGCGCACCGCTACCCCAGCGAGCTACCCGGCTACCCGCGCAACTATGTCCTCTCCGACACCGACAATCCATGGGAAATCGAGCCGGACAGGATAGTCGACGCCCTCAAGAATCGCGCTTCCACGGCGTCATTCGGACCCTTCCTTCGATTCGCCGTGAATGGCGCTCCGGTCGGATCTATCCTCACTGACCGCGACGGCTCGGTCAACCTGAGTGTGGAAGTCCAGTCGGCTCCGTGGATTCCCGTGGAGACCGTCGAGATCATCCGCAACGGCGAAGTCATCAACACCTTCACAGTTGACGCGGCGGAGCCCGAACAGAGCCTGCACTTCGAAAGAGAACTTCAGATAGAACTCGATCAGGACGCCTGGTACCTCGTCATCGCGACGTCACAGAAGCGCTGGGAGAAGCCATTCGAGAACTTCAGCTCTTTCTCTTTCACGAACCCCATCTTCGTTGACGTTGACGGTAATGGCTACTTCGACCCACCGAATGGCGGATACCCCTTGAAGCCAAGCGACGACTAGTCCTTCCGAACCTGATACCCTCATCCCCGGAGGTCAAAATGATCCTGAATCGGATTGGCGTATTGTCGGTTGCCCGTATGCTGGGTGCACTCTACGCAGGCATCGGACTCATTCTTGGGGTGTTCTTTTCTCTCGCCTCGGCTCTCGGTGGGCTTGCCGCCTCCATGGCGGCCAACACGGAAGAGGCCGCCGGTGCTCTCATCGCGATCCTGTTCGGAGTCGGGGCCATCATCTTCGTGCCGGTGATGTATGGGATGATGGGTTTCCTGGCGGGCGCTTTGATGGCCTCGTTCTACAACCTGCTAGCCGGCGTCTTCGGAGGGATCGAGCTGAGCTTTGTCAACCAACCCGCGGCTGGTGCACCGCCCGCCGCACCAGCCCAAGCGCCCTAAAGCGACACACCGGTACGCCGCTACAAATCAATCCGGTAGTAAACCGCGTCACGCGGCTCAAGATCGTCCGCGTAACTATCCCGCAAGTACCGAAGATCGTACGCCCCCCATTTGCGGCTGATCCGGCCCATCCCCTCCGCAATCCCCACGCGGTAACGCCCGGTGATGTACTTGAAGCCGCCCCGCCGCGCGCGCTCGATTTGATTCGCCTTCAGCGCCGACCCGATTCCCTGCCCCTGACGCCCGGGCGAAACAATCAAGTCCGCGGCATACAGGGTTGTCCGGTGTCCGAACTCCGCATCATCTCTTACCCATTGCATGTCGGGAAAGAACTCCGGCGGCCCGCCCATACAAAACCCGACGACCCGCTCTTCCTCTTCGACAGCGACCGCCCCAATAGAGCCGTCTGCCCTCAGGACATCAAGAAGGTGCGCCTCCGTTCCCCGCCGTGCAGGCTCGAAACACTCCTCCTCGATCGCCATCACCTGCGCGCCCCAACGTGGCCAGTCACGCGAACCAATACCGACGATGCGATAGGCCTGCGTCACAACACCCGTCCGCCCGCGGACTACCCAGTTACTTGCGTTGCTCGATCCCCAACGCCGTCAGCTTCCCAACCACGCTCTCCGTGTAGGCGTTCACCTCTTCATCGGTGAGACTTTCGCTGGGTTTCCGCCAAACCGTGCGTAGCAGCAAACTATATCGCCCCGCCGCGACCTGCTTGCCGCGGAAGATCTCCACCGGCTCAATCGAAACCAGGTGTTCGGGCTTCCCCACAGCTTCAGCAATCGTGGAAAAAACCGTCCCTTCCGGGACCAACAACGACAGATCGCGATCAACCGCCGGAACCTTCGGAAGCGGTTCGTAGCGCACTATTCGTAGAGATGCGGCGAACAGCGGATCAAGAAGAATTTCGGCAACCCACAGCGGCTGTCGAAACTTCTCTTCAGGCAGCGATTTCGGATCAACCTCGCCCAAGAATCCCAGAGTTTCAGTTCCACCTCTGATGCGAGCGGCGGCGCCTGGCCGATAGTACGCCGGGATGTCCTCGCTGTCAAAGCTAACCTCAATCGGAAATGCTTCAAGCAGTGCATGAATGTCAGCCTTCAAATCAAAGAAAGTAAAAGAACACCCCGTGTCTCCGAGCGTAGCCGGACGCGCCGAGCCCGTCGCCCCCAGGGTCAAAACAGCCGGCTCCTCGTGCCCATCGTCACTGGCGCGGTACAGCCGCCCCATCTCGAACAGCCGCACATCATACTCACCGCGGTTGATGTTCCACGTAAGAGCGCGAAGCATCGACGGAACCGAGGAGTTCCGCATGCAGTTCTGGAGCTCCGTCAGCGGATTCTTAAGCGGCACCGCTTCCCAACGGCCAAAGCGTACAGCATCGGCGCTGTCCATGAACGACAACGCAACGTTTTCGCTGTAGCCGAGCGAACGTGCGCCGCGGCGTAGATCGTCCGTGATCCGGCGGTCCGCTGGATCTTCAGGAGGAACGCTTGCTTTAGGCAGCGTCTTCTCAAGACGGTCATAGCCGTGGATGCGGATTACCTCTTCGACGAGATCGATCTCCCGTTCCACATCGAGGCGGGCCGTGGGCGGCGTAACGCTCCAGCCCTCGTCGGCGGGCCTTACCGCGAAACCGAGAGCGGTGAGGATTCGCTCCACCTCGGCGTCGGGAATAGAGACGCCCAATAACTGCTCGAGCCGGGCGCGCCGCAGCGGGATTGCCGCACGATCGGCAGGCGACGGGTAGACATCGATGACGCCTTTCAAAATCTTGCCGCCGGCGAACTCCGCCAGCAGCACCGCAATACGGTCGGCCGCTGGGACGGTCGCGCCCACATCGGCGCCACGCTCGAAGCGATGGGACGCCTCGGTGTGCATGCCGAATCCCCGCGACGTCTTGCGAACCGAACTGGGCTGGAACCAGGCGCTTTCGATCAGCACGTTCCGCGTCTTATCGGAGATCTCCGTGTCCAGCCCGCCCATCACCCCTGCGAGCGCCACGGGCCGTGCGGCGTCCGCGATTACGAGATGTTCGTCGTTTAGTTCATGATCGACGCCGTCGAGCGTCCGCAATCGCTCGCCGGGCAACGCCGTGCGAACGATAATCTTGTTCTCGCCCAACAGATCCAGGTCGAAGGCGTGCGTCGGTTGACCGGTCTCGAGCAGAACGTAATTCGTAATATCCGCGATATTGTTGATCGCGCGAATGCCGCACAACTCCAGCCGCTTCGCTATCCACTCCGGCGACGGCTTGACTTCCACATCGACCACCACCCGCCCCGCATATCGCGAGCACAACTCCGCATCCACGATCTCGATCGCCGCACGGGTTGAAGCCTCGGGCTCTTGCTCGGGAACCACAACCACGGGCGGATTCAGCGGGCGGTCACACACGGCGGCAATCTCGCGCGCGATGCCGAGATGGTTCATTGCATCGGGACGGTTGGCCGTAATCTCAACTTCGTAGACCGTCTCGCCGTCTTCTTCAACGATCTCGTCGACCGTCATGCCGGCCATGGTCAGCTTGTCCGCCAACTCTTCCGGGCTTTCCGGAATGTCGACGTAGTCCTTCAGCCAACTGTAGAGAATGCGCATCAGCGGAACTGCCTCAGGAAGCGAACATCCCCCTGAAACAGGAGTTGAATGTCCGTAATGTTGTACTTCAGCATCGCGAAGCGGTCGATGCCCAACCCGAACGCGAAACCGGAGTATTCTTCAGGGTCGTAGCCCACGTGCTGAAACACGCCCGGATCGATCATGCCGCAGCCGAGTACTTCGATGAAGCCCCGCCCTTCCCAGTAGATGTCGACCTCGGCGCTGGGCTCAGTAAACGGGAAGAAACTAGGCCGGAAGCGGATGCGCGTGTCTTGCCCGAAGAACCGCCGCAGAAAATAGTCAAGCGTTCCTTTCAGGTCGCTGAAAGTAATGTCGCGGTCAACAGCGAATCCTTCGACCTGGTGGAACATCGGGCTGTGCGTCGAGTCCGCCGTGTCATTGCGGTAAACCTTGCCGGGGACGAGGTACCGCAGCGGCGGCTTTTGCGATTCCATGATGCGAATCTGATTCGGCGACGTGTGCGTCCGCAGCAGCGAACCGTCTTTCAGAAACAGCGTGTCCATCTCGTCCACAGCGGGATGGTCCGCGGGAAAGTTGAGCGCCTCGAAGTTGTAATAGAAGCTTTCGATCTCGGGCCCCTCGGCGACCGAGTAGCCGAGGCCGTGGAATATGTATTCCACTTCGTCGAAGACGAGTTGCAGTGGATGCGGCGAACCGATCAAACGCGGCGGACCCGGCAGGGTCACGTCAATGCCGCCGTCGCCCTTTTCCTTCGGACCCAGGTTCGACTTGGCGTCGGTGAGACCGGCTTCGACGTACTTCTTCGTTTCGTTCTGAAGACGGCCGACTTGCGGTTTGAACTCGCGCGGGGCCTTCTTCAGCCAGTGGTCGTTGGCGTGGGTGAGGAGGCCGTTCTTGCGGCCCGCCCAGCGGTCACGAAAGGCCTTCAGTTGGTCTTCGGAAGCAACAACGCTCTTCTCGGCGTCGAACGACGAGCGCAACTCCGCGTAAAGGCTGTCGACGGTGTCGCCGCCGGCCAGTAGAGCATCGAGATCCAGGGAGGTCTTTTCGTCGATCGCCATCCCAACGAACCCCCGGCCTATTCCGCGGCCGGAGCCTCGGAGACAGGCTGCGCTTCGAGCGCCTTCTTCGCCGCTTCCACTACCTGCGCGAAGCCGGTCTCGTCGTGGACCGCCATCTCAGCGAGAACCTTGCGATTCAGATCGATGCCCGCGAGCTTGAGACCGTGGATCAAACGACTATAGGAGAGCCCGTTCTGCCGGCACGCCGCGCCGATACGGATGATCCACAGTCCGCGGAAGTCGCGCTTTTTGAGGCGTCGGCCGATGTAGGCGAACTTCTGTCCGCGCTCGACCGCTTCTTTGGCGTAGCGGAAGAGCTTGCTCTTGCGCTGGTAGTAGCCCTTCGCTTGGGCGAGAATCTTCTTACGTCGATTGCGGCGTTTGGCGCCGCGTGTGACTCTTGGCACGGTTTCCTCCTTCGGCCACTCACCTGTGAAACTCGGCGGGGCCTTGTTGATATCGGCGGCAGGGCAGGCACGTGCCTGTGGCGCTGCTCGCTCGCCTAAGAAAAATCGACTTAAACGGAGATCATACCCCTGATCGCCTTCTCCATCGTCGGGCTAACCAGGGTGCTGTGGCGCAGCTTGCGTTTTCTCTTCTTGGTCTTCTTGGTAAGGATGTGGCTCTTCATCGAGTGGTTGCGCTTCACTTTGCCGGTTCCGGTCAGCTTGAAGCGCTTACTCGCTCCTCGATGTGATTTCTGCTTTGGCATGACAGTACCTGCGTCCCCGCTCTAAACGGGTGCATCCGTTGCCGCTTCTTTCCCGCCCCGGCACGACCTACTGAAGGTCAAGCAACGGTTCAATCTTCCTAAAGTCGGGAAAAGAGCTGAAGCGGACCGAACCGGCCCCGGATTTAACGATCAGTATAGCACCGCCCCTCGGAGGTTCATCAGCATAAGCCGTGGGCGGCAACACCCACCGGTGCGGCCCTCGTTCTTGAGGTCGGCACTACGGTTCATGTCTACAAGGATACGTTTCAAGTCGAAGTAGGGGGCATCCGTGATAGGCTGTGATGCCGGTGGTCACGCTGAGAGTCTCACATGATTCGCAGTTTACCGACGATTCTCGTATTCAGCCTCCTGGCCGCGGCCTGCGATCGGCAAGTTGCGAGTAACGGAGACGTCATTCTAGGCGGCCTCTTCAACATTGAGGGTTCACAAGGGCAACTCGACATACCTGCTTCGCGAGGCGCGCGCCTGGCGGTCGACGAGATCAACGCCGCCGGCGGCGTGCTCGAGCGGCAGATTCAACTCGTGGTCGAGGATGGCAAGAGCCGGCCCGAGCTAGTGACGGAAGGGGCGGAGAACATCCTCAGAGAGCACCCGGCCGTATCGGCATTCCTGGGGCTCTCCGACACGGATATGGTCCGAGGCGCGGCACAGACCGCCGGGAAGGCCGGGCGATTGTTCCTGACACCGGGCGCGACTTCACCGAAGCTGCCGTCGGAAGTTCCACAGTATCTTTACCTGGCTTGTTTCGGCGACAACGCGCAGGCGGCGGCCGCGGCTGAATTCGCCTTCGAGAAACTCGGCGCGCGGTCCGCATCGATTCTCTACGACTCAACCGACTCCTACACCAATCTATTGCAGTCATACTTTCGCACTCGCTTCATCGATCTCGGCGGCGAGATTGAGTCGGCTGAGGCATATTCGCCAAGCGAGTTGAGCACACCCATCGGCCGTCTCAAGCAGGCCGATATCGTTTTTCTATCAGCCCACTTGCCCGATCATGCCGTGGAGGCGGCCGGCTTGCTGCGCGCCACGGGCTTCTCGATGCCGATCGTCGGCGGCGCCGGGTTCGATGCCGAGGAGACATGGGCCGGAGAGGCTGCGGTCCGCGACGTCTACTTCACAACCCACGTCTACCTGGGATCCGACGCATCCAACGACCGTGTATCCGCTTTTCGCTCCGCGTACGAATCGGCCTATCCCGGCCCGCCCGCAACGGCCTTCGCCGCGCTCGGCTATGACGCCGTGAACCTGATCGCGGAGGCCATTCGACAAGCGGACGGCTCGGCTCCTGAGGATGTTCTCGCCGGCATGGTCCGGATTCGGGACTTTGACGGCGTTACGGGGACGATCAGCTACCCAGACGGTACACAGATCCCTAGTAAGTCAGTCAGCATCATCGGGGTCGACGGCGGCTCGTACCGCCTAGCCGACGAGCGGGTTCCCACTCAAATACCAGCCCCGTAAATCAACCCAAACCCTCAAGCCGAAGTAACCAAGTTCTCCCGTAGGACCCGTGGGTGACGAGCTGCAACGCGCAGCAGGGCCAGCGCCGGACCTTCGGGGCTTCGGCGGCCCTGCTCCCAATTCCGCAGCGTATGAACGCTGATGCCCAGCGCTTCCGCAAACTCTTCCTGTGTCAGCCCAGCAAATCGGCGCAGCGCCGCAATGTCTTTCACCGGATCGATCCGGCCGCGCATGATTCGTTCCCGCTGCCTCCGCGGAATCGCGCGCGCAAAATCTTCTTCGGTCAACTCCCGAACGCCTTCAACCATCGATACCTCCATGATAAGCCAGTGACTTACTAAGTAAACAAACGGGACTCGCCGCCCAAAGCGTTGTCATAGAGGAATGCGTGGCTTATTGAGTGGCGCCAGGAGAAAGGGAATCTGTTGCTGCGCCTAGCGCGACGGCTTGCGCGAAAGCTCAACCGGGTCGAGCCCCGAATTGATCACGATTGCGGTTGTCGTGAGCTCGATCAACAACGCATCGTCATGAAAATTGCGCAGCTTGTGCGGCCACTTGATGCCGTCAACTGTCTGCCACTCGACGAACTCCAGCCTTTGGCCAACTCGCCGGTAACCCGTCGTTGGCTTGCCGGAGAGCGGAGTGCCCAGGGTTCTCACAGGCAGCCCAGACACATGGTCGATGACGATGTCCTTCCCGCGTTCGGCGCCCTTTTTCGTAATCCGAATGATGTCAGGACCGCCCGCAACCACCTGGAGGCGAGGATCGCGATCCGGGAGCCACTTGCTCAAGAATCCACCCGCCTCCCCGCGAACGAACTCCAGCTCACGCTCTTTCAGTTCGATCAATCCTAAATCGGGTACGAGCTCCCAACCTCCCTCGCCATCAAAGAAGTAGCTGACGATGACATCGCCGACGCGTTGGTCTTTGCGCAGTGTGTTGGGGCGTATCCATCGGATCCGCCGCGTGGCGTCTGGGCCTGGCTCGCCGGTAGCCTTCCACGTCTTCCCGACGGTAGTCCAATCAACGTCCCACACTGCCGCAAGCCGTTCGGCGCCACCCAGAGCCGCCTGCATCCTACGCAGGAGCATCATCCCCTGTTCTACTGTGGGAGTCGCCTTCGGCTCTTGAGCGCTCTGACCCGGGAGTAGCATCGGAGCGGCCCCCGCGACAAACAAAAGGTCTCGCCTGCTCATCACAGTCATCTCTCGGTGTCCCTTCGAGGAAGCAGCGCGAACAGCCCGCACGGCCTCGTCAGCGCCAAATGCGTTAGACACCGCTGCGGGCTAATTTGTTCCCGACAGCCTACTTTCTGCCCTTTTCTCACTAACAGGGTGCCGACCCGTTCCCCGCGAGCCGGCGCTAGTCTTGAGAACACTGGGTGTCTTCGAGGTGCCTGCGGAGCCGGAACGAGCAGTCAAGATCCGATCGGGTGTTGCGAGGCGCCATCGTCCATCACGTGTGCCGTTGTCGAGTCACCGGAATGTCACCGTCTGGCTCCCCCCCGCCTTAACCACAACCTTCTCGAGCGCCTGAGCCAGCGTCACCGCCGAGGGCCTGTAGAGTGATCTGTGTCCAGGCGGGTACGGTCAGACCCAAGAGCGGAATCAGTCTGACAACCGATATGGCGGCAATCCTGATCAATGGCCTCATACGGACCATTTTACCGCTGTATAGACCTATTCTTCGCCGTCCACCTTCTCAAAGAAAGCCCGCATCGCGCGGTACAGCGCATGCAAATCCGACTTCGCGGCGACCTCGAAGGGCGAGTGCAGAGACAGGATTGGAATCCCGACATCGATCACTTCCATATTGTCGTCCGAAAGAAAGTGACCTAGCGTTCCCCCGCCGCCTTCGCCGACCTTGTACGTCATCACCTGCCAGGGAATCTCCTCGTCGTCGAAAACCCTCCGCAGACGCGCCGTCGTTTCGGCGTTGGGGCTGTTGCCCCGCCCGTATACCTTGAAGTTGACACCCTTGCCCACCTCGGGAGCGTTCGACCGCTCAAGGCTGCTTCCCCAGATGGGATTGATCCCCGGATTCGCATCGCCCGAAAGCACCAGCGTCGCGGCAAGCGCCCGCCGCGTCATCACGTCGCGGTACCCGTCGCCTTCCTGCCGGTAGATCAGCTCCGCCAGCAGATCGTTCAATGCCCCCGATCGCGCGCCCGTATTGTTGTTGCTGCCCGTCTCCTCGTTATTCGCCAGGAAGACCATGCTGGTGTGGCGGGGCGTTTCGATTTCGAGCAGCGCCCGTAACGCCGCGAACGCCGACGAGCGATCGTCCTGACCGTAGGCGCCCAACAGTTCGCCGTCGAACCCCACGTCGCGCGGCGCGAGGGCCGGGACGAAGTTCAACTCCGCGCTGACCAAATCATCCTCCTCGATTCCGTAGACGTCTTTGAGATGCGCTTTCGCGTTGTTTGCAACGTTGGATGATGCTTTGGTGCGCCGCGAGTAGACCACAGGGTCCATCTCCTCGCCCTGCACGACGTCACGGCTGCGCCGGCTGCGCTGGGAGCTATCAACGTGCGGCGCGAGGTCGGGTATTACGAACACCGGATCCGCCGGCCGCAATCCCACTTCGATCGGCACGACCTGTCCGTCCTTCTTGAAAACGCGCCCTACCAACGCCAACGGCAGGTTCACCCACTGATAGTTTTTGATGCCTCCATGCGGCATCGTCTGCAACTGAACAAAAGCTCCCGACGGCTTCACCGGACGCGCCTTCAAGTCAAGATGGGGCGCATCAATGTGAGCCGCCGCGATCCGAAAACCGTCGCGAAACGGTTCCTGTCCGACCACGAACAGGAACAACGCCCGGTCGCGGTTGTTGCGGTAGAGTTTGGCCCCAGGCGAAAGATCCGCCGAGTCCGTCAACTCTCGAAACCCCGCTCGCTCAGCGGCACGAATCGATTCCTCGACGAACCTTACCTCGGTCCGGGCAGTCGACAGAAAGTCTCCATAGTCCCGCGCATACGCATGAGCCGCCGCACGTAACTCCACCTCAGCGGACTCGTCAGCTTCAATCGTCTCCCCCGCCGTTTCCCCCGCCGCATCCGGCTCAGCTTCCTGCTGGGCCCAGCCGACACGCGGCCCCAGCATCAGCGCAATCAGAAAAACAGAAGCGAACACTCCACGATCTGACCAAAACATGTCTGAAGAATAACGGACCCGCCGGCCCGCCGTCACTCTCGATAACGGGTTCTCCGGGGTCCGCCGAAGCGATCTCTCTTCAGAAATAGGCAACACGAGACCCGAATCAAGAGTTATCATTTGGCTACAAGCCCCGGCTGCCCATCCGCCGCACAGGAGACTTATTCGAAATGTCCACGATCCCATCTCGCCGTTCTTTCTTACGAAACCTGGCAGGCGGCGCAGCCTTCATGCCGGCCGCTGTAGCAACCCTCGGGGAGCTCCGGCCGCTGCTCGCCGCTACCGCCGGAGTTGAATCCCGCTGGGGGCTCGTGCGCCAGCAGTTTGCGTTCGATGAAGCGAAGGTCCCGATCAACGCCGCGAACCTTTGCCCCTCCCCGCGTGCGGTCACCGAGCAAGTCGTTCATTTCACGCACGACATCGACAACGATTGCTCGTTCAACAATCGAGGCAAGTTCAAGAAGCTCCTTGAGGAATCCCGGAGTAAGGTCGCGGCCGGTATAGGCGCGGATCCCGACGAAGTCGCCCTGGTCCGCAACACGAGCGAAGCCAACAACGTGATCAACAACGGCATGCGGCTCAAGAAGGGCGATGAAGTGGTGATCTGGGAGCAGAACCATCCGACCAACAATGTCGCCTGGGACGTGCGCGCCGCGCGCCGCGGTTTCACGGTCAAACGAGTTAGTGTTCCGAAGCACCCCAAGAACGAGCAGGAACTCGTCGACGCATTCGAAAGCGCGCTCACCAGCCGCACGCGCGTCCTCTCGATCACCCACATCTCGAACGTCAGCGGCATCCGGCTACCCGCGAAAGCCATTGGCGCCGTAGCGCGCAAGCGGGGCCTCTATTTCCACCTGGACGGCGCACAGTCTTGGGGAGCAGCGGCGGTCGACGTGCGCGACATCGATTGCGATTCATACACGGCGAGCGCACACAAGTGGTACTGCGGCCCGCGTGAAGTCGGCCTGCTCTTTGTGAAGAAGAACCGCATTGAGGAACTTTGGCCCAACATCGTCGCCCCCGGCTGGGGAACGACGGCCGCGACCGTCCTTGTGGGCGCGCGCAAGTTCGAATCGCTCGGGCAGCGCGATGATTCTCGGCTCGCCGCCGTCGGCACAGCCGCGGATTTTCACGCCATGCTGGGGGCCCCTGCCGTCGAGGCAAGAATGTACGCTCTCGTCCAACCACTGAAAAAGGGTTTACACAGCATTGGAGCCAAGCTCGTAACCCCGATGGACGAGAAGGTCAGCGGCGGCGTCTGCATCATCGAGGTTCCGGCGGAGCATCGCGCCTCGATGGTCAACGCGATGTACGACAAGCACGGCATCGCGGTCGCCGCCACGGGAGGCCTGCGGCTGTGTCCGCACCTCTACAACACGATGGAGCACATCGAGCGCGCCGTAGCCGGGGTGAAGAATTTACGGAAGTGGCTCGCATGAGCTGAGGGCGCACGCCCCACGGGGTTAACTGCTCAACACAGCGCAAGGCGAGTCGGAGCCGTCATATGTTCGACGAACTGCCGTCCCATGTCCGCGCCACCTTGCTTCGCCTGCGCGACGAGATGCTGGCCCATCTCGGTCGAACGACCGCGTACACGGCGTGCTGCCGTCATTGCCTACTCCCCTACCCCGAGGGCGAGTACGAAGCCTACAACTTCTGTCCCTGGTGCGCACTCTCGATTCGCGGGCGGGAAGCACGGATCGACGAATCCCGCAAGATCATTCAAAACGAGCGGTATGGCAACGACGAAATCCAGTGCGGCGAATGCGGTGGCGAATACGAGCAGCCGACGCTCTACCCATTTCGCGCTTGCCCCCACTGCGGTGCGCTGTTCGCCGCCGTGGATGAGTTACTGATCGAGTTGCCGATCCGCGTCTAGCCCAGCCGCGCCTTATCTTTCACGCAGATTTCATTCAAGTTTTCTGTTATTTGACCGATAGAGATTATTGATTGGACTGGCCAGGGAAACCGTTCTACGATCATTGCATCGGTGGTTTGAAGTTCAACCGCCCATGCGTCTCTACTGTCAACCTGTTGGTAGTTCCGGGCGGCGCCGCCCGATCCTAAATCCTCTCAAAGAATCGCTTGATGACTGAAACAGGTTTCACTGCAAGAAAGATCCTCCTTCTAGGCCTCGACGATCCCTCGTTGGACGCGCTCGCGTCGGTCCTTTCCGGACAGAGCCACTTGGTAACCTCGGCGCCATTTCGCGGCCCTGACCAACCTCCCGAAGCACTCTCGGAGGCAGAGGTCGTATGCTGCTCCGCGGAGCCGCGCAAGTACAACGCCATCGTACGAAGCATGCGCGAAAAAGGATCCAGCGCGCCAGTGGTCGTCGTCAGCTCTACGCCGGACCTACACGAGTGGCTCGACGCCATCGAAGCCGGGGCTTGGGACTACGTCAGCGCCCCTTTCGAACCTGAGCACATCGAGCACGTCTTCGAAAACGCCCTACGCTGCGCCGCCTCAGCCGGCTGATCCGCGCCGTACGGTCGGGTCGCTCGTTTCTGCTCAGCCAGGCCGGCCCCGGTTGTCCGCACGTCTGCTACCATTCTTTGTCGGTAGCCAAGCCGTTTCCTAAGAATGGTGCGGCGCCGAGAGACGGTAGGAGGTTGGAATCATGTGCCGGCTGCTAGTCATCACGCTGCTCTTCACGTCCGTGGTCGCGGCGCAGAACACCAGTGACGTCTACAACTCGGCGGATCGGCCGCGCGCCCTGGCGCTGATCGGAGACCGCTATCACAGCCCGGTTTACATCCGCGATAACCTGCTTCCGGCCTTCGCCCGCGAGAACGTACCGATCGCCTTCATCGAAAACCATGAAGCTCTCACCGCCGAAGCGCTCAAGGACTACGACCTGCTTATCTTCCTCAAAGACGGCATGGTCTGGCCCAACGGCTACGCGTCCGATCACGTCAAATGGATGACCGATGCTCATCAGAAGGCGGTTTGGGACTTTGTCCACAACGGTGGCGGATTCCTTGCGCTCCACAACTCGCACGGCATCTACCCGCCCGGTGGCCTGTACTACAAGCTCTTTGGCGGAGACTACGGCGGACATCCGCCGCCGGCGACCTTCACGATCCGGATCGAGAGCAAGAACCACGCCATCACGCAGGGCGTCGAAGATTTCCAGACCTTCGACGAGCAGCACATGAGCAAATACGATCTCGACCGCGAGCACCTTCTCATGCGTAACATCTCGGTCGGCAACAAGTCCGCTCCGGCCGGCTGGTGGAGGGAGCTTGGGCGAGGGCGCTTCGCCTATCTCGCCCCCGGACACACTCCGGAAGCGCTGGGTCATCCCATGATGCAACGGCTGATCCGCAATTCGATTCGCTGGCTCACTCGGGCGGATGAGAAATAGTGAAAGTGTTGAAACGCATCCGGGCGCGGCATCTCGCGCCTCTGCTCTTCACTCTGGCACTGCCCTGCCTCGCGCAGCGGAGCGTTATCTACCCCCTCGTCCGCGTGGCTGACCTTGGCATCGGCGAAACGCAGGAAGTCGAACTCAGCAACCGTTTCACGACCACCGTCAAGCTCCTGGCGGTCAACGAAACACGCGACCCCATCCGCGATGCCATCCGCAGAGCCGAGGTTGACGTTGAAATCGACGGCATCAAGACGAGTCTCAACTGCGGCAACTATCAATTGCCTGTGGTCGTCGGGACCGTCGAGGTCGACTGTCCCATTACCGGCGGATACCGCTCAAACAACAATCGGGACGGCGGCCCATGGGGACTCGACAAGGATGCCCGTCTGCGCTTCTGGCCGAAGGGCTATCCCAACATCAAGCCCGGTACGTTTGTTTATCCCGTCAACCAGCGTTGGTTCGCCAGCGACACACAAATGTCGAACGAGCCGGTCTTCGTCGACGGAGGCGAGCTGCCGTCCAACAAGTCAATCTACTATCACAGCGGCCTCGACCTCGGCGGCACGGAGGAGATGGTGGATGTCATCACGGCCACCGATGGGTTGGTCGTCTCGTTGGGGGACGAAGTCCTCGCCGGGCAGGAAGTAGACACACCTGTCCGGCCGCGTTATGACGTGATCTATATCCGCGACCGCCGCGACTGGTACTACCGCTACAGCCACCTGCATTCGTTTGACCAGGGGGTCGAGCTTGGCAAGCGTGTGAGGATCGGGCAGAAGTTGGGCTTGCTTGGCAAAGAGGGCGGCAGCGGCGGATGGTCCCACCTGCACTTCGAAATCAAGAGCCGACAGCCTTCCGGCCAATGGGGAACGCAGGAGGGCTACGCCTTCCTGTGGAACGCCTACCAATGGGAAAACAAGCCGGATGTCATCGCCGTTGCTCGGCCGCACCACTTCATCACCGCCGGCGAAAGCGTCACGCTGGACGCCACGAAATCGTGGGCCAAGGGCGGCAAGATCGCGAGCTACTCATGGAAGTTCACTGACGGCTCCGATGCATCAGGACCGGTCATCGAGCGCAAGTACGACACACCCGGCGTCTATAGCGAAATCCTCAGGATCACCGATGACCGTGGCAACGCCGACTACGACTTCGCGGTCGTTCAGGTGATCGCGAAACAGTCACGTGACGCGGAATCCGAGAAGGTTCCCCCCTCGCTCCACGCTAACTACTCACCTTCGATGGGCTTGAAACCCCGCCAGTCGATCACGTTCAAAGTTCGCGCCTTCCGAACGACGCACGGCGAAGAGACGTGGGACTTCGGCGATGGCAGCCCGCCTGTGACCGTCAAGTCCGACGGCAACATCGATAAGCACGCCAAGGATGGATACGCCTTAACGACACACGCCTACGAGAAGGCGGGCGACTACATCGCCCGCGTCGAGCGCTCGAACCGCCGCGGCGAGAAAGCCATCGCCCACGTTCACGTACGAGTGGAAGCACCGTAGGTCACAGGTCGATCGATCTACCGTTGCGACATGTCCCAAAGGTTCTCGTCGATCTTGAACTTCAGGCCGTCACCTCAGCCGGAAATTCGATCCAGCGGTCACGGGTCAGTTCCGCGGCATAGGCAAGGGCCGCATCGACATCATCAGATTGCAGCGACGGATAGGAGGCCAATACCTCCTCCCGTGACAATCCGGCGGCGAGATTATCCAGAATCACAGACACCAGAACCCGCGTGCCCCGGATGCAGGCCTTGCCGTGACAAATCCGAGGAATCCCACACAATCCGTTTGCGCCAGATAGTCGTCCACGCTTCCCGTCGCGTCGCAGCCTTATTCTATCGCTCCCGCTAATCTCGAGCACCCACCGCTCCCATCATCTCAGGCGAGGTCGTCAAAGCATTAGAGCTTGGCTTGCTGGTTACGTATAATCTAAACCAACTCATGACAAACCGCAGAAACTTCCTCCGAACCACCGCCGCCGGCGCCCTCCTGGGAACCGCCGCACGCAACGCATCCGCATCTCCTTCGGCCGGCCGAGACTACTTCCGCGAACTAGGCGTAAGCGGATTCATCAACGCCGCTGAACCCTACACAACACTCACCGGGGCCCTCATGCCCACCGAGGCGGTCGAGGCGTACGTTTACGCGTCCTCGCGCTACGTCCGCCTGAACGATCTGCACGACGCTATCGGGAAGAAGCTGGCTGAGATGATCGGTTGCCAAGCCGCGATGATTACGGCGGGCGCGGCGTCGGGACTGACGCTCGGGACCGCGGCCTGCGTCACGCTCGGACACCCGGACGCCGTGACCCGATTGCCGGACGTAACGGGCCTAAAGAACGAAGTTATCATTCAAAAGGCCCACCGCTACGGCTACGACCGCGCCATCCTCAACTGCGGCGTGCATTTCGTCGAGGTGGAGACCCGCGATGAACTCGAAGCCGCGATCAACGAGAACACAGCGATGATGCTGTTCAACAACACGAACGACCCGTTAGGCCAAATCAAGGTAGCTGAATTCGGCCAATTGGGGAAGAAGCACGGAGTGCCGACGTTCGATGATTGCGCGGCAGACGTTCCGCCAAAGGAACATCTTTCCGACTATCTCAACATGGGTTTCGACATCGTAACTGCGTCCGGCGGCAAGGGTATCCGCGGCCCCCAGAACGCGGGCCTTCTCCTCGGCCGCAAAGACCTCATCGAGGCTGCGAGGACCAACGCGCCGCCCAACGGCGGCGGCATCGGCCGCGGCATGAAAGTCAGCAAAGAGACCATGCTGGCCATGTTCGTCGCCCTTGAGACCTTCATCAATAGCGATCACGAGGCGGACTGGCGGGAGTGGGAACGGCGCGTGAAACTGATCGCCGATGAAGTGTCGAAGATCCCGAGCGTTCGGACCGAGATGTTCGCCCCGCCCCTTCACTATCATGTCCCGCATTTGAGAATCCAGTGGGACGAAGTTGCGATCGGACTGAGCGAGATCGATGCCAAGCGACAACTGCGGGAAGGCACGCCTTCGATTGAGCTGCGGTCAAGCCCCGACGACCGTCTGGAACTCGGCGTCTGGATGCTGAAGGAGGGCGAGGCGGAGATTGTCGCGCAGCGGCTCGTCGAGATCATAACGCCCAACGCTTGAGAAATGGAAGTCAAAGGACTCTATTCAGGTCCTGCACGGCGCGATTGAGAAAACGCCGCGGCCTGAATCTCTCATGGAAGATCGTTTTTAGGCGCTATCCGAAGGTTACGCTGCTCCCGCGATCCGCCACGATGGTATGGGAGATCACTGCAAGCTTCCGAGCGACAAAGCGAGCTACCTGCCAGCACGCTATGGCGATATCCGCGCCGGTACGGTCTAAGTCCATCGCAGACCCACAAACGGACGGAAGCCGGCCCGTCCCCAGCCCACGGCGCTGCTAAGATGATCTGCGATGTCACGCAAGCTAACGCTTCTACTCACCCTCTACCTCGCCACCCTAGCCGCCCACGGCGCCGAGATACGAACCATCGCCGGCACCGGCACAGCAGGGCATTCAGGGGATGGCGGTCCCGGCGTCCGCGCCCAGGTCGCCAACGTTTACGGCCTCGAGATCGGGCCGGACGGCGCGCTCTACTTCTGCGAGATCGACAATCACATCATCCGCCGTCTTGACCTCAAGAACGGTACAGTTTCGACGGTGGCGGGAAACGGAACGATGGGCTATTCGGGCGATGGCGGCCCGGCCCTGAAAGCGTCATTGAACGAGCCCTACGAGATTCGATTCGATCGTGACGGCAACATGTTTTTCGTGGAAATGAGCAACAACATCGTCCGGCGCATGGACGCCAAGAGCGGCATCATTTCCACCGTGGCGGGTGACGGCTCTCGTGGATTCGGGGGCGACGGCGGACCGTCCACCAAAGCCCAACTCAGCCGGCCGCACAGCATCGCGCTCGACTTGAAGGGCTCACTCTACATCGCCGACATCGGCAATCATCGCGTCCGCCGCGTGAATCTCAGAACAGGGAAGATCGAAACATTCAGCGGAACAGGCGCAAAAGAACCCACGTCCGACGGCGCCCCCGTCACGGGCACACCCCTCAACGGACCCCGCACCATGGCCTTCGACAAGAAAGGCGACATGTTCCTCGCCCTACGCGAGGGAAACGCGGTCTATCGTATTGACATGAAGACGCGGACGCTTCACCACATCGCGGGCACCGGCGAGAAGGGCTATACCGGGGACGGCGGACCGGCCAAGTCGGCGAAACTGTCCGGCCCCAAAGGCATAGCGGTCGGCGGCGGTGGTGTCTACATCGCCGATACCGAAAGCCACACCATCCGCCGCATCGATCTCAAGAGCGGCATCATCACCACCGTCGCCGGCGACGGTACGGTACACGACGGACCCGACGGCGACCCGCTCAAGTGCGGGCTCGCGCGTCCGCATGGTGTTTACGTTGGGGACGACGGGGCGGTCTACATCGGTGACAGCGAGAATCATCGGGTGCGTCTCCTCAAATAGCGAGCCGCCGCCAGGCGAGGTCGCCTTTAGGAATCGACGCGGGCAGTCCGCGTACCGATGTATCTTCAGTAGTTGTTAGACCGTGGCATGTTGGTAGAATATTGCCAGACTGAGATCCGAGCAATCCCACCCAAAGGGAGCCTACCACGATGTCGATTAACCGCAGAACGTTCCTGCGCACTTCAGCCTTAGCGGGCGCGACTCTAGCCGCACCCGCCTTCCGCAAACTCTCCGGCAGCCCAAACGAGAAATTCCGCGTAGCCTGCATGGGCATTCGCGGACGAGGAAAGGGTCTCCTATACGGGTTCGCCGAGCTTCCCGAGGTCGAGGTAGCGACCGTCTGCGATGTCGATTCCCGCTTGTTTGACGAACGCGTCAAGCGCGTCGAAGAACTCCAAGGCGAGCGCCCGGCCATCGAGACCGATTTCCGCCGCCTGCTCGAAGACAAATCGATCGACGCCATCGTGATGGGCACGCCGACCCACTGGCATGCCATCCCGACGATCCTCGCCTGTCAGGCCGGCAAGCATGTCTACGTCGAGAAACCGGCATCGCACAACATGCGCGAGGGACAGGCCATGCTGAAGGCGGCCCGCAAGTATAACAAGGTCGTGCAGGTCGGCATTCAATCACGCAGCGGCAGCAACTATGAGGAAGCGTGCGACTACATCCGCACCGGCGTTCTGGGTAAGGTGATGTTCGCCAAGGGCTGGGAAAGCGCCCATCAGCGTGGCGTCGGCCATCCACCGGACGGCACGGCCCCTCAGGGCGTTGACTACGACATGTGGCTTGGACCCGCGCCCAAGCGAGCCTTCAATCCTGTCCGTTTTCACAGCAACTGGCGCTGGTTCTTCGACTACGGCTGCGGCGACCTCGGCAACGATGGCGTCCACCGCACCGACTACGCTCGCCGCGGACTCGCCGCCGGTTTCGAAGCACAGGGCAAGACGCTGCCCGATTGGCCGACGGCCGTCTCCACCAGCGGCGGCAAGTACTACTTCGACGACGCCCAACAGTGGCCCGACACACAGATGGTGAGCTGGGACTACCCCGGCGCGACCTTGATGTACGAGATGCGTTTATGGTCGCGCCCGCCGCTGGAAGGGTTCGCGGAAGGCGCCGCTGTGTACGGCGAAAACGGCTACGTCATCATCGGCAACGGTGGTTGGCGCGCGCACGGCCCGAAAGGCGAGTTAGTGAAGGAAGGTTCGGGCCTCAAGTCCGACGACGACGTCAAGCACAAGCGCGACTTCCTCAAATGCATTCGCGACGGCGGCACTCCCGCTTGCGATATCAAGATCGGACACGTAGCTTCCGGGCTCATCCACCTAGGCAACATCGCCTGGCGAACCGATCAGAAGCTCCACTTCGATCCCGAGACCGAGCAGTTCGAGGAGCCGGAAGCGAACAAGTATCTGGGCCGTACCTACCGCGAGCCTTGGGCTTTACCGAAGGTCTGAAAAGCAACCCTTCTGAAGTTGAGGTGCACAGCTTGGCCATTTCTTGCGCCCAGCCCAGCACCTTGATAAGGTCAATCCGTCATGGATCGACCTTCACGCAGCTCGTCTACCCTGCTTCTTGTCTCATTCTGTATCATCTCCCCTACCCTCCTCCGAGCCGAGCCCGTCGTCATCGAACCCCAGTACGACGTACGCATCGAGCGCAACATCCGCATCCCCATGCGCGACGGCAAAACCCTCTCCGCCGACCTCATCCGCCCTCACGCCGAAGGGCGATTCCCCATCCTCATCGAGTACCACCCCTATCGTAAGGACGACGTTTCCCGCGGCGGCCACAATCAGCATTGGTACCTCGCCGAGCGCGGATTCGTCGGCGTGAGGCTCGACGTTCGTGGCACCGGCGGCTCCGACGGCACCAACACCGACGAGTACGTCCGCCAAGAGCAAGAGGACGGCTATGACGCCGTCGAGTGGCTCGCCCAGCAACCCTACTCGAATGGCAACGTCGGCATGTTCGGCACCTCCTACGGCGGGTTCACGTCGCTTCAGGTTGCGATGAATCGCCCGCCACATCTCAAGGCCATCGCGCCCATGTACGCCACCGACTATCGCTACACCGACGACTGCCACTACACGCGCGGCGGCAATATGCGCATGTACTACGACGTCGGGACGTACGGCGGCTCCATGGTCGGGATGAACGCGCTTCCGCCCTTGCCCGATCTCACCGGCCCCGACTGGTCCGACATCTGGCGCGAGCGCCTCGAAAAGAACGAGCCCTACCTCATCAAGTGGTTGAAAAATCAGCTCGACAATCCTTACTGGCACGGCGCGTCGCTGCGCCCGGACTACGACCGCATCCAATGCCCCGTCTATGTCATCGCGGGCTGGCGCGACGGCTACGCGAACGCCATGATGCGCGTCTTCCAGAACATCACCACGCCCAAGAAGATGCTGATGGGGCCATGGGTGCATTCGCGTCCGCATCAGTCAACGCCCGGCCCGCGAATCGATCACTTGAACGAGATGGCGCGCTTCTTCGCCCACTATCTGCGCGATGAAGATACCGGGTTCATGGACGAGCCGCCCGTCCAGGTCTACATGCAGGAATACACCAAACCCAGCCGCACGCTCGAAACCACGCCCGGGCACTGGCGCAACGATACCGACATCGCACCCCTTAATTCGACGGCAGGAGGTGCGACCCAGGGGGGAGCGACGGGGCAAACATTCTATCTGCGCTCAGGCGGACGCCTCATGAGTGAGCCCGGCCGCGGCCAGGCCTTCGATGAATTCGAGTACATCCCAACCGTGGGAACCGCGAACTCGTACTGGTCGGCCGGCGGCATTAGCTTCTACCTGCCCGAGGACCAACGGCAGGATGAAGCGCTTTCGCTTGTTTACACCAGTGAACCGCTGCGACAAGATCTGCGGGTGCTCGGCTGGCCCAAGGTGGTGGTACATGGGTCGTCGTCGGCCGAGGTAGCCACATTCGTCGCGAAGATCGCCGAAGTCGCGCCGGACGGAACCTCCGCGCTCATCGTCGACGGCTCTCTCAACGGCACCCGACGCGGCGCCTTGGCCCAGGCGCTCAAGAGGCCCCAGCCGATGGAACCCGGAGAGGTTTATGAGTTGGACATCCCAATGTTTCCGACCGGTTGGGTCGTCAAGAAGGGACACCGGCTGCGGCTCGCGATCTCCGGGGCGGACTTCCCGAACCTCTGGCCGACACCATTCGAGGCAACGAATCGTGTCTATCGTGGCGGACAATATGAATCTCGCCTAGTCCTCCCCGTCGTTGCCGCATCCGAACTCCCAGCCCCCGAGTTTCTCGCCGCGCCACAACTGACGACAATCGTACGTTCGTACGGCGAACCGCCCGCACAGCAAACCATCATCGATCAAATCAGCGGCACTGTGTCCATCACAAACAGGCGAGCGGGCACCGTCGTTCTAGAGAACAACCTCGGGAGCCTGTTCCGGTCCGGTGAATACATCTGCACAGCCGACCGCAACGACCCGGCCCACGCCAACATCATTGGGACGCACACCTATGTCTACAAGCGCGACGGCGACGAGATCAAGGTCGTCGCCGAAAGCTCCATCCGCGCGACGCGTGATGCCTTTCATCTCCTAATTCACCTCAACGTCACCAAAAACGGGCAGCCGTTCTTCCAGAAATCCTGGAGCCACTCCGAGCCTCGGCGCTTGATGTAGCGCTAAGAAGCGTTGTTGCATGGATCGGGGCGGAGATGGAATTCGCCCTTTCCCAAGCGGTAGCGTCAGGCGATGCGTTCGAACACAGGCCGTCCGAGTGCGGTCATTGTGTTCAGAACTTTCTGGCCGACCGTGATTTCCGTGATCTGCCTGGAGAAGCTGCGGGATTTGAGCTTGGGGCCGATCACGCTCTTCCAACGGCCGATCTGCGTTTCTATCCGGCTGCGCTGGTTGTACCCTGTGGCCGCCTGCCAGGCCATACGGCCATTGCTGCGGATCTGGGCAATATGGCGATCCCGAACGGTTGGACCCCGCGCCGATTGCGGACGGATCACTGCGTTCTTTGGCGGCGGTATAACCACATCCAGGGTCTCCCCATACCGTTCCCTCAGCAGATCCCGTGTAGACGCCCCATCATAGGCGCCGTCAGCCAGAAAGCCCGTGACCGGGGCATCCAGTTGATCCAGAAGCCCGGGCAAGGCGGTGCTGTCTCCAGCGTCATCGTCAGTCAGATCGGCGCAAACAATCGCACCGCTGGCCAGGTCCAGTCCGAGGTGGAGTTTGCGCCAGCGGCGGCGTATTACCTTGATTTTATGCTTCTGTGCGAGCCATTCCCCCTCGCCGAAGATCTTGAGGCCGGTACTGTCCACCACCAGATGGATAGGCACAGATCCTGCTTGCCTCATCACCTGAGCGATGCTCACCCCGTTTGCGCGACGCGACAGCGTGGAGTAATCCGGTACCCGTATATCCAGCCCCATGAGCGTGCCGATGGATCCCATAAGTCCCTGCGTCTGCCGCAACGCAAGCCGATACGTCGTGCGCAGCGTCAGGCATGTCTCGATCGCCAAATCCGAGTATCTGCGCTGACCACCCCGTGACGTGCGGCGCGGCGCGCTCCACACACTTTGAGCCTCCTCACTGACCCAAATCGTCAGGTCACCCCGTTGGCGCAAGCTCTCGTTATATTCCGCCCAGTTGATCACCCGGTACTGCACCTTATCAAACTTGTGCCGGCGCGCTGCGTTGAACTTATGTGGCATTTAGACTACCCCCAGCGTTGAAAAAACCAATGATAAGACATCCTTCGGGATGATCCATGCAACAAGGTGGCGAAAGCACAAAGTGCGCAGTCCAAGAGTACGCGCGCGCAGCCCAGATGCGGCTGCGTCCGCGATGATAACAGCTAGGGACCGCTGTTCTCGGCTGGGGTCAAGGGGTGATATATTGCTTGTGCGATGCCTACGGCCGACGACTTCAGGAGAGAGCTGTTACGGCGGTTCCACCAAGCCGAAAAGAAGAGGAAGGCCCGTGGATATTGTTGCAGGTGATGTGCACAGGCAGTTGGGCGGGTACCCTGGGCCGTCACACAGCATGCCGAATTGTTGCCAGGTGATGTGGGGTCTCTGGCAACGGAGAGAGGTGTTGTATTCACCGCCAAAGAGGTTGGGCGCGAGTTTAGAAATTCGGTACCGGCTTCCGAGGGGCTGATTTAGCCCGCATCCGGAGGAGGCGGTGTTCAAGGTCACCACTTCTGCTGAAACTCTTCGACCACGTGCTCGGGGGAGAGGTTGAGGTAGATCTCGGTCGTCAGTAGCGAGTCATGGCCTAGGAGGCGCTGCAGCGCCGGCAGGGGAGATGCCTTTCTGGATTGCCTTGACGGCAAAGGTGTGCCGACATGAGGAGAGACCGTGCGGCTGATGTGGGCACGGTTAGCAAATGCGCTTCAGCATGCGCTGGATGGTGCGGGTACTGAAGCGGAAGGTTTCGTGTAATGCAAAGTAGCCCTCGATGAGGGGCTGGATGCGGGCAGTCAGAGGAATGACCCGGCGCTTGGAGTTGCTGCCGAAGGGTCCGTAGACCAGGCGGTGGGTTTGCCAGTCGAGGTTGTCTCCTTTGAGGTTGGCAAGCTCGGAGACCCGGAGTCCCGTGTCGAGAAGGGTCCAGACGACGAGTTTCTCTTCGTGGGGGTCGCAGGCATTGGCCAGGCGAGTCGCTTCATCTCCGGTAAGAGGTTCGCGTTTGTACTGGTAGCGCATACAGGTTAGACGTGCGAAAACTCCATTAGAGCAGCCGCAGTTCGAAGATTCCCTACGGCTGTCGTGAGTTCTGTACAGTCGCGACAGCCTGTCGCAACCTGCAGAGGTGCAGTCCAGAGAATCAACAACTTGGGGAAGAGCTGGCTGTGGAAACGGTCGCAATAATGGGGGGAAGACGACAGTCCTGGTCCACATTGCTGAGGGGCGCTCGGTGGCAGCCAAGAATATACTTTATAGTCAAGTAAAACAAGGTTGCAGAAGAGCACCTAGCTATGGCTGTGCCCGCTGTGGCCCTTACTTCTTGGGTGTCTCTGACTTCTTGACACCAAACATCTCCTTCACAAAATCGTCGGCAGTGTTAATGACGTCGTGGACGATCTCGTCGGCCGTGTCAACAACATCGTGGACGATCTCGTCGGCTATGTTTGAAGAATCTTTGTCGTTTGCCACTTTACTCCTCCTGCTCCATCAGTCACGCCCCGGCGCGTTCGCCGAAGAGCCACCAACAGCATAGCCCACCGAGACCGGTCGTTGTCGCCATTGAGGACGATCGATCTGCTTGGCGCTACGCACTTGCTACTCCGGAAGATGGCGCGAGAAGTGCTGACTCGCTCCGGGACGCTGTTAGGGCCCAATCGCCCGAAAAAAGAGAGGCTCTCAGAGCCTCTCTGACACGTTCTCTCGGACCGGATGGACCCTAAAGTACCTTAGAGCGCCGGCACGTTTTGGCATAACGCGGCACAAGAGGGCCCAGCGTCTCGCGGCGACAATGCAAGAGATTTTATCTTGCATAGAAATCAACCCCCGAGACCCCCGTCCGGCCCTGACGAGTTGATCGCACCTCTTTACTGGGTTTGAAAAAGGGAATCGTTTTGGGAGGAACCGCGACCGGCTGACCCGACTTGGGGTTGCGCCCCATGCGTCCGGACCGTTGGCGGGTGTCAAATCTGCCGAAGCCTCGGATCTCCACCTTGTCGCCTGCTCGCACGGCTTCGACCATGCTCCGCAGGATGGTTTCCACGACGAGCTCCGCTTCCCGGCGCGGGATCTCGACGACGCGAGAAACTTCTTCGATCAGGTCGGCTTTGGTCATGGTCGGCTTGACGACGAGATCCCAAATGATACATCAGGGATCCGCGCTCCATCTCCCCTTGGCAAAAAGACGATCAAAAAACCGCCCCGAACGGGCGGTGAGTGCGGACCGTGCGGGGGGCTGCTAGAGCTTGTCGAGATCGATGACTTTTCCCCCTCTGGTCAGAGAAGGGAGCGGCGACCGAGCGGGCGTGCTATCAAGGTCCATCTTGAGAATCTCCCCTTAGTCTGCTTGCGGCTTCCGGGAGAAATGCCCTGATAGGTACGGCCTCCCGTCTTGTCTCGCCGGCGGCGGATTTCCCGCTCTTGCTGAATGCCTAGCTTTACCGCCGAAATGCGATCGCCGGCGGCAATCGCTGCTGCTATGCCATAGGTCGATTCCAACTCCACATAGAATCGGTTCTGTGTCGAAAGTACACAATCCGCCATCGCTTGTTCCTTTTCCGCGCTTCCTCTCGAAGCGCTCCCTCAAGTCCCTGGCCGCTTTGTAGCCGGGGCCAACTGTTGTTACTCGTGAGCTTGCAGTGCCACCTCGATCTGTGCGCTTTGGATGAAGTTGCGTCCCCCCAGTTCGATCTGGCGAAACCTCACTTGAAAGCCACCGCCGAAGGCGATCTGGTCAGTCCATTTGCCTTGGTGATCTGCAAGCACCGAACGAACCGCCTCCACATAGCGCCTCAGATCCTCACCTAGTCCTTCAAACCTTTCGTTCGTTACCCGAACATCAGCCACAACGAAAATCCGGCCGGAGAAGCGGCGGAACTTAGCCGCCATTTCGTTTTCCATCCGGTCGCAGAATACGTAAACTCCCGGATACGTGACCGGTGCGTTCTCATCGGCGAGTTTCGCGGCGATACGCTGCGTCCGCACGTTCTCTTGTGTCAGCGGGAGCAGATGCACCATGTCTCTGGCGCTGATTTCCGCGAGTTGTGAATTCGCGCCGGCCGCGTCGAGCAGAAACTCCCGCAGCTTGTCGATTGCGGATTGACATAGATTCGCCATCGCCTTCTCCCCCGAACGACCTCATCAACGTCCTGCTGAAATACCCTCAACCACGCTGTACAAATCGCGGCACCGTTTTGAAAAGGTCCGCCTCCTGGCCTGTCCCCAACGCGTCGCCGACGATCATTCCTGACTCCGGCATCACCCACGCGGTCTCGAGCGTAAGAGGTGCCGCATTCTGCCCGGTGACGGTTCCGCTGGCCCCGCCAACGTAGACATTCCAACCGTTCGCCTCAGGCGGTGCTGACGGCGGTGTCACTCGCAAGGCGTTTACGGCCGGAACGGCCACAGCTTGCTCTACACTGCCGGCGCTCTCTTTCCCCCCGCTCCCTGTCCACGTCATCCTCACGAACTTCGGCCCCAGGTCGAGGCCCGAAGAAACCCAATCCAGCGACGGTTCGCTCGGTCGCGGCAGTGGCATTAAGCTGACGCCGATGCCGGTCTGAGTCAGTAGGTCCCAGGCCCATCGTGAAAGTTCCTTGTACTCCCGCCACTTACTGAGTCCCGCATAATATAGAGTAACCTTTTGTAATGGAGCGACGTCTTTTGGATATGGGTTTTCCAAAAGGCGTGAAGCGAGACTTTGCGGCGCTGGAGAAGCGGCGCATTGAGGCGGTGCGGCTGGTCGTGAAAGAAGGACTGAGCCAAGCCGAGGCGGCGCGTAGAGTCCAAGCCGCCCAACAAAGCGTCAGCGGCTGGGTACAGCGTTACCGCGAAGACGGCCGCGCCGGGTTGGCCAAAGCCGGCCGCGCCGGCCGCAAGCCGTTGCTGAGCACCGCGCAGCTCGCCGAGCTGGAAGGGCTGCTGCTCGAAGGACCCGAAGCGCACGGCTTCCCGACGCCGCTGTGGAGCTGTCCGCGGGTGGCGCGGTTGATCCGCGACCGTTTCGGGGTGCGCTACCACGAAGGCCACGTCTGGAAGCTGCTGCGGGCACTCCACTGGAGCCCGCAACGGCCGGTCGGCAAGGCCCGCGAGCGCAACGAGGAAGCGATCCGCGCCTGGAAGAAACAGACCTGGCCCGCCATTAAAAAAAAGCGCAAAAGCAGGGCCGCACGATCGTCTTCATCGACGAAAGCGGACTGAGCCAGAAGCCACATCGCTGCCGTACTTGGGCGCCGCGCGGGCAGACGCCCGTACTGCAGTTCAACTTCAACTGGAAGAAGCTCTCGGCGGCGGCCGGAATCACTTTCCACAACTTCTATTTCCGTCTCTATCCCGACGCCATCCGCGGTCCCGAGGTGATCGATTTCCTCAAGGCGCTGCTGCGCCACATACAACGTCCGTTGCTGATCGTGTGGGATCGCTTGCCGGCGCATCGCAGCGCGTTGGTGCGCGAGTTCATCGCGTTGTCGCAGGGCCACATCGAGACCGAGTACTTGCCGGGCTACGCCCCGGAGCTGAATCCGGTGGAATACATCTGGGCCTACTGGAAGCAGCACGAGTTGCCCAACGTCTGCCCCAACGACTACTGGGAGCTCGACGAGCGGGCACGCACGACCTTGCGCCGCATGCGCCGCAAACGGCGCTTGATCGCCGCCTTTTGGAAGCAATCTTCTTTGTCGTTCGATTAACTGAATATTATGCGGGACTCAGTAGGCAGATACCTGTCGTTGAGCTTGCGGTTGTAGGCGTCTCGGTAGACAATCGAAAGCGTTTGGAACGTGTGGAGCAACTTGAGCGCAGGCGTCACGACTACCTGATTCAGGTCGAAGCGCCCTTGATTCGCTTCGCCTCCGCTCGACTGCGAGCCTCCGCCGTTCGAGAAATACACGTTTCCCGGCCTTTGCGACGTCGCTTCCAGGCTGGCCCCGACTTCTACATGGGCGAGCCGAATTTTGGCTTCCAGGTCAATGCCCTCAGCCGCCGACACTTCCCCAAGGTTGGACTCGTAGGCCAACAAATCTGAAAGGTCCGACACGTATTCGTCTGTAAAGAGCGCCATGGCTGTTCTTACTCCTTCTTGCTCCCACGACTAGCTCGCCGCAGTCCCTGCAAATCCCCCTCCGAAAGAATCGTGAACTGGATCTTTGCCGACTCTCTCCGCTCCTTCTCGGCTTGTTGGGCTGCTTCGATCTGTTTCCGGTAGTTCTGTCCCTCTTCCTCGGTTGCCACGTCAACCAGACCCTCTGCAAGCATCCTCGCTGCGATGGATCTGGTGACCTCCGTCAGATAGCCCGGCCGGCCTCCGTTGGGAGTGGCCAAACTTTTGACAATGGGATAGTCGTCCGCGATCCCCGACTCGATCTCCCGAATCTTCCGGTAATACGCCTTTAGGTCCATTTCTTTCCACCCACAGATTTATGACGGACCCCGCCCCGGTTCGGCGGAGCGGGGTCCGGGAACCAACTACGACTCCACTTGAACGCCGAACTCGTTTCGAATCACTGCCGCGCCGTAGAGGACGTCAACCGTGAACTGCTGCGACAGCGTATCCGGCTGGTAGCTCATCACAACTCGCATCCCGAAGTTGCCCAACTCGGCGTACTCCGCGATAGCCCCCGTTCCAGGAAGCGGCTGTGGAAGCCGGCGAATGACGAGACCGATCGCATCTCGCCCGAAGGCCAGATTGTGCGTTGTCACCGGCGCGGCTCCCGTCTTGGGTATGAACTGGGACCGAAAGACGAAGAAGTCTTTCAAGCGCCCCACCGTACCGTTGATCAGTGCGTTCACACCGGCATCACCAGCAGATTGGAACTCACTGAACCGTGGAATCTGGCGCAGCGCCGAGTAACCGTCTGGATCCACAACAAGATGCTTCGGTTGGCTCTGAGGCGCCTTGGCCTGGAAGAGCGTCGTTTCGGCCGTATCGATCACGGCTTCTGTCAATGCCGTGCCCGCCGTGCCCAGTGTCGAGTTTGCTGTAAATGATGCGTAGAGGCCCAGAAGATCCGTTTCAATCTTCTCGGCTATCGCCATCACTGCGGGTTCCATGTAGATCCGCAATAGATCCGGTACCGCCAAGACCTTCGTGACATCCGGAATTTGAAACGTCGCTTCAGCGTGCGTGTTCAGCACGATCTGCGCGTTTCCTAGGCTTGGGTTCTGCGTTGTAACCGTTCCACCCTTGGCGATGTTATTCGCCACCATGCTCGGAACGATCGGTACGTTCACCGTATCCCCGGCTTGGCCCAGCACCGGTTCGTAGTTCCGGTTCACTAGGTTTCCCATAACCAGGTTTCCCATTAAAGCTGGCAGAGCGTCTGCCGCCACCAACTTTACGATTGCTTGTGCGATATTTGCTGACGTTATTGCCGCCATCCGTTCTCCTCCTTACCCACCCTTTTCTGATTTGAGGCTGTCCCACTCCCGTTCGGCCGATCTAAGTTCAATCGCCCGAACCTTCACCAGCCAGGCGGGCAACCTCTTTCCACGCCTGGGCAGACTCTTCTGCGCTCATCCCCGGCCGAATCCGTTCCAGGTCGAAGCCCGACGGAGAGAACTCCCTTCGCTCCACCCCTGTCGCGCCCGAGCCACCCGTGATTCGCGGCGGCAGAAACTCTGGATTCTCCGATACAAATCTCTTCAAATATTCCCGGTAGGGCATCCGTTCCCCTTCCGAATCTGCGTACAGGTCGCCCTCCTCGGTGCGAAAAATTTCGTCCTTCACCAACCGGAAGGCCAGGTTGGTTTTTTGCACGCCAAACTCGCGCAATGCGTCCTGGATCTGCAAGTGTCGTTCTGTTTCTTCCGCCTGCTGGCGAGTTCGTCTGCTCTCTTGACGCATCTCGTTAAGACGTCGCTCGAGCTCTTCCCGCCGTCGGCGCTCTTCGCGCAGCTTGCCCTTCAGCACTGCATCCTCCTCTTCGGAGGTGTGACGTCGAAATTCGCCGATGGCCTTCTTCACGATCCCTTCCATCTCGCTGTCGGAAGTCGATGTCAGGCCCATTTCTTCACTACTCGTTTCAGGTCTCATGATTCACTCACAAAAAAGCGCCGGCCCCGGAAACACAAAAGTGTCTCCAGAGCCGGCGCAACCGGCTCCACCTATCCTAGAAGCTACTAACTTTCTTCGATCTCTCGAATCACGTCGCTTTTCGCCGTTTGGCTCATCCCGTCCATGTACTGAAGCGCCACTCGCTTCTGCATCTCTCTCTCGAGGCGCTTGGACGGAATCTCAAGCTCCCTCAGGCTTGCTGCATTCTGCAATTCCTCGGGCAAGTCAGGTACTTCGAACTGATCCATGCCGCTAATCTCAACCTCAACTTCGTCCCGGCGGGCCTGAGCTATCAACCGAAGCACGCCTCGAAGTAGATTCTTGACCAGCGCACCGTATGCGCCTAGGATTTCATGGGTAACCGCGAAGTCGCGCCGTTTGCTATCCCCGGACTGCCCGAGATGACGAGCCTCGCGTCCGCCGGCCTGCGTCATCAGGTAGCAAACGCGATAGATCTCATCCTTTAGGCGCTCCAGATTGTCCGCCGCCAGTTGGAAGACATGTCCTTCCGGCTCAGTCCATCCGAACCGATCATTCGGCCCGAGTTGAATGTAATAGGCCTCACCTACAATCTGCTGCCAGTCCCTCTCCGAGTAGACGACGGGCATTGCAAATAGACCCAAGTGGGGTATCCACTTCATTCAGGTACACCCTATGGGTTGTGGCCTCGCGGCTCCGGAACAGGAATGTGAGATTGCGAGAATCGTGCGAGTGGCCGCCAAGCCGACCCACACGCGAATTCATTGCGGTGGCAGCCTTCGGGCGGCAACTCCGAGAATCGGACGCGCTACGCAGCCCCACGCCGCGCCAGAGCAGTAACCTCGGGATTCGCTTCTTGGTAGATGCTTTCGCGCGACCACAACATCTTGTGGCTGCCTGAGTCAAATGGATACCCCACTTAGACCCATATGCAGTGCCCACGACAGTGCGTTCGACTTGTTGAAGTGTTCTTGCTGCAACAGAGAAGCCTTGTTTCCCAGCCACAACCCGTCCGTCAGGCTCAGTTTCACGAGTGGTACCCGCCCTGCCTCAGCCAGCCCGTGCCGCCCTTCGTCTACAAGGACGGCCTCGTTCTCCGACTTTGAACCCGACTCATCTCCGCTTGATACCAGGCTCGTCTGTTCGTAGATCCGGAAGTTCTCGCGGTCATACACCGCCCACCGCCGTTTCCTGACCAACTCGTCCTGCTCGACCGTTTCCTGGTAGGTCTGCTCCGTCCGCAAGACCACCCACTCGTAGTCGCCCTGTGCGTCCGTACGCCAGTTCGTCAGCTCCTGCGGTCCAAAGGACGCCACGTAGGCCCGCGACTTTCCCAGGGCATCCTCTTCCGCCCGGCTCGTCGTGTCGTCCGCAACCCGTGGAAAATCGATGAGTAGATAACTTTCCCGAAAAACAAGCGCCTGAATGAATGCCTTCCGAGTCGCCTCGATCAGACTCGTCCCTCGTCGATCGCAGTCCTCGACAAACTCATTGAAGAATTCGTTCGTCCGCGAAGAAGCCGAGTCAGCAGTGATGCGCGGCTGCCTGCGAAATAGGGTCGCCGCATACCAGTCGATGCACGACCCCAGATAGTTCTCATAGAACACTCGTGACACACGCTCCGAGTAGACGTCGTTGGGCTCTTTCTGCCGCCGGACCAGATAGCTGCTCGCATTCCGCCGCAACTGCTCTCCTCCAACGTAAAAATCCCAGTAACGTTGCCACATCTGCTTTCGGTCTCGGTATTCGGGATGTTCTTTGTCTAATCGGTCCTTCACATCTTCCTCCGCCGTGTCGCTGACCCGTCAACCGCCTCGGCCGCCTGCCTTACATGAGTCGCGATCCCTGCTCCCCGATCTTGTTCATCAACCGAAACTCTTCCCACAGGAGGTAGCCCAAGGCGTCCGACAGGTGTGTCCGCATCGGATCGCGCTCTTTGTCGATCTGTGCACTGTTGGGCTTGTAACTCACTTGCTCGAGATCCTTGATGAGTTCGCCGCACTTCGCGTCGATAAACAGCCGACATTCCCCCTGAGCGTTCTTCAATCGGCCGTTCGTCACGTTGATGCGATCTCGAACCGGTGGATTCGATCGGGCCACCCTCATGTCTCCCAGGAGTTCCCTGTTCCGAGCTAGAAAGTCCCGAATCAGCTCGTAGTCCGATACCCTCGAAGCTGTCCTGTGCTGGCTTCCGCTGGCGTCTCCGTAAACCCGAACGCCCCCCCGATGCTTGCCGTATCTGTGGAAGAACTCCGCGCACACTTCCGGTGTCGATGAAGTCGGCAGAACGATCTCGTCGAGTACATATAGTGCCGGCCCCACCCTTTGGCAGATCACCGACGACATCGGATGTATGTTGAAGTCCCATGACCAATAAATCAGCTCCTTTTCTCTTACTTCGTACTTTCCAACGTTCTCCCCGCGCTCAAATGCGTAGTACACTCGGCCCGCGCTGAGATTGACGAACTTACCTAGTGCTTCCTGCTCGTAAAACTGTTCGTCATAGCTGTCTTTTAGTCTTTCGTAATAATCAGGCACTTGCGCCAGGAGGTGCTCATTCTCATAGGGGCTCGCCTCGATAAGCTCGTATCCACGAATCGGCTTCGCCCGAAACCTTTGATAGACCCAATCAAACCCCCGCGGGGTGCCGGCGCCGAAGCCCATAAGGGTTTCCGCTTGCGGATCCCGCAACCGAGCTTCCAGCCGCAGCCAGGCTTCCTGCGACGTATACGTGAGCTCGTCGATTCCAAACCATGCCAGGTTCGTTCCCCGGAGTCTTTCATGATCGTCGAGCGACCGAAATAGGATCGTTGATCCCGTTTCCGTAAGTCGAATTGTGAACGCTGATTTATTGAGGTCATAGGGAATCGCACTTCCCTCTAGAATCCCGACTAACGTCGTGAGCGTCACATCTCGCAGCATTGGATATGTCGGCGCGCCCAGCAGACCGGTACGGCCGGGATTCTTGAGCGCGACTCTCACCGCTTCCGCACACAAGGCCTTCGTCTTCCCAGAACCCACGGGGCCGATAAAGCACTTGAAGCGGGCTCTGCTTTTGTGAAACGCATCCTGTGATGGGAGAGGTCTGTACGCCCCCAGCACCGCGTTGCCGATGTCTAATCCGAAATGTTCCATCCCACTCTTTTTCTTCGCAAAGCCTGTATCGCAGACACTTCTCAACCCGGCCCCTACCCATGCTTCGGTTCTCCACTTGGCTGCTTGCTATTGTGGTCACGGCCATCCTCGGAATGAGCATCGCGCTCCCGGTAGAAGCACCCGAAAAGGCGACTAGCTTCCGGCCCCAACCCGTTAGAGTCAGGGCCAAACTTCATTCCCAACCCTAGACTAACCCAGCCCTTTCGACTTAGAGCCACCGTAAAACAGCAAAGTACTGATTTAACGAGAGTTATAATGCACGATCCGCTGTGACCGGCAGAGGCGCCCGTTTCGCCCGGTGAATAAGTGATTTGGAATGAGTGAGGTGGCGTCTCTTCTGGCCTAGTCCCTACCACTTGAGCGTTCGTTTCCCGCAAGACCCGGTGCTTTGCTCTCGTTGGCGCGTATATCCAGTCGCTAACAGCATTCCTGCCGGCGGATCAGCGTCCTAACTCCTGTCTGGCCCTCTCTACCTCTTCCGGCCTGACGAAAACCAACAACAACAGCGGCAGCCCCATCAAGAGCCCAACGCTCAAGAACGTTTGTTCATAAGAAAGAGCGAATCCATCCCGCAGCAAGCCCACAGACCAGTTCCCAAGCACATGCCCGATGTTCGAAACGGTCAGATACACCGTAAACATCGTCGCGGCCGCCTTCGTCCACGAGATGCGCATCGACATCGACAGAAACCCCACCGCCGCTACCGCCAGAATCCCGGGATTCAGCAGTAAGTACCCGCCCGCAAACCAAGTCTCCGTCCACAAACTCGAGAAAACCGCGAATACGACCGCCATCAGCCCATAGCCCATGAAACCTACCACCATCACCTTGCGCCGTCCAAAGCGATCCGCGCAATACCCGCCCAGCACCGCCCCAAGCATCTCTGTCAACGCCGCCGCCCCCGACACCTGTGAGACATCCACGAAACTCCAGCCCAGTTGCTGCGTGTAGAGCGTTTTCGTCACAACTTCCACGACGCCCCAACCCAGCATGCTGATCGTCCCAAACACAACGAATACTGATGTTGTCACCATCGAGAAACCTCGCCGCAAGTCCTTCAGGACTTCAGCCGGTCTTCTGAAACTCGCCACGGCTCCCACATCACGAGCCTCCCCTTCGCTCCATGGAAAACGCTTCTCGCCCGCCCGTTCCAGCATGAAGATCGGAAACAGCATGATCAACAAAAGAATCACGAACTGCAGCATCACCGCGCCCGTCAGACCCCAGGAGTCGATCGCCATCGCCATCGCTGCTCCACCAGCCCCTTTGCCGACAAGCTTCGAACCCCACATCAGACCATTCGTCCGGCCCTGCTCTTCCGGCGGCAGGATGTCTACCGCCAACGCGTCCGTGGACACGTCCTGGAGTGAGGCAAAACAGTTGTGAATGAAAAACATCCAACCCAGCAGCCGCAGGTTGTGCGTCAGATCGCCCACCGCGAGTAGTCCCAGCAGCGAAACCGCCATCATGAATTCCGCCCCGATGATCCAAGCCCGCCGCCGGCCCATTGACCGCATCGTCATCGTATCGATCAGCGGTCCCCACACGAGCTTGAAGGTCCACGGCACCAAAACGATGGCGGTCAACTCTCCCGCCTCCGAGTCACCTATCCCGCGATCCGTGAGGTAACTGATCAGGGCGATCGTCATGAACCCCCACGGAATGCCCTGCGCAACGTACATCGCGCAAAGCATGACCACTCGGTCACGTCGATTATCTGCGAGAGCCATCGATCCCCGTCCGCCGCGATTCAGCCGGCGGCCTCATTTCATCGGATGTAGCGGAATCCAAGGAAGCGGCCTCGGGCCCGGGCCGCAAGACCCGCTCACCCCAACCTTCGAGGGTTCACGGTACCACAGCGCCTTCTGCTGAGAAGAGCGGGCTAGGAGAAAGTCCAGCCCTCCCTTCTCACCACGTGGCGAAGCGTACTTGGGGGTAAGGTGGGCGCGACGGAAGGAGCTGTGCAGCGAACCGCGTTGATCCGGTTTTTAACCTACAAATCACTAAGGTCATGGGAAGCGGGCTGGTACGAAATGACCATTGCCGAGATATCCGTCCGCGCGGATAATCGAGGGTTCACATCAGTTGAACGCTTGTTTCTCATCTGGGAGCCTCACTCAGAGTTGGCCCGCGGAACAAATACGTATAGGCAATCAACGCCCGGAAAACGAGGGAGCAGAGAAGATGACCAGGCTGTGCGAGCGTATCCACGTCCTTGCAACTGAAGATCGGGGGCAGGACATGGTTGAGTATGCCCTGCTGGTTGGATTCATCGCGGTAGCGGCAGGTGCAGTTCTGCCGAGCATCTCGGCCGATATCTCAACCATCTTCAGCAAGATGGTTAGTCTTGTGAATCTGGCGGCGGGCGACGGCCAGGGCCAGGACGAGGCTTAGGCCCTCGTCATTCCCTTCTCCGCGGGTATCCATTATTGCCTTCCGAGGATGCCGTCGCGGAAAAAGGCCGCCCGGTTGGTGCCTTCCCGGCTATATGGTCCGGAGAATCACTTTGCTCAACGGCTGCATCATGACTAGAGTTTGATGCGCCGCAACCACGTTTCGAGTGCGTGGTAATGGTCGATGTGGTCGGTCGCTGAGTTGCCGGCGAACCCGAGCATCTCGAACCGGCCTCTGCGGACATGGCTGGTCTGCTGCATTCCCAGCGGCCCCCACTTCAGAACGGGCCGCCGCCGCACGCTCAACTGCTCCAGCAGATAGTCCGCCGTCTCAGTGGTGCTCGCGAACGTGCCAGGGAGGATCGTCGAATGGGTGACAACCATTTGCTTCTTGCCGGCCACAGCCAGCCGCGCGAACTCGACGAACACATCCAGGTCAGGGGCTTCTACGAGGCCGGCCTCATAGCCCGCATGGAGTCCGTCTACGAGCAGAACGGCATCGACCCGCTCCCAGTTGGCCCGCGTTCTGAGAATCTGGCGGATGGCGCCATAGCCGGCGCTGAAGCCGGACAGCACAACGGGATCAAACTCCATCTTGCGGCCGGCGCCCCGCGCCGCGGCGGCTGCCGCCAAGAGGTTCGCGAAGCTCTCACGCTCTTTGAAGGGTCGAGCGTACCTGGCCGAGCCCGCACCTACTGAGTCCCGCATAATATAGAGTAACATTTTGTAATGGAGCGACGTCTTTTGGATATGGGTTTTCCAAAAGGCGTGAAGCGAGACTTTGCGGCGCTGGAGAAGCGGCGCATTGAGGCGGTGCGGCTGGTCGTGAAAGAAGGACTGAGCCAAGCCGAGGCGGCGCGTAGAGTCCAAGCCGCCCAACAAAGCGTCAGCGGCTGGGTACAGCGTTACCGCGAAGACGGCCGCGCCGGGTTGGCCAAAGCCGGCCGCGCCGGCCGCAAGCCGTTGCTGAGCACCGCGCAGCTCGCCGAGCTGGAAGGGCTGCTGCTCGAAGGACCCGAAGCGCACGGCTTCCCGACGCCGCTGTGGAGCTGTCCGCGGGTGGCGCGGTTGATCCGCGACCGTTTCGGGGTGCGCTACCACGAAGGCCACGTCTGGAAGCTGCTGCGGGCACTCCACTGGAGCCCGCAACGGCCGGTCGGCAAGGCCCGCGAGCGCAACGAGGAAGCGATCCGCGCCTGGAAGAAACAGACCTGGCCCGCCATTAAAAAAAAGCCCAAAAACAGGGCCGCACGATCGTCTTCATCGACGAAAGCGGACTGAGCCAGAAGCCACATCGCTGCCGTACTTGGGCGCCGCGCGGGCAGACGCCCGTACTGCAGTTCAACTTCAACTGGAAGAAGCTCTCGGCGGCGGCCGGAATCACTTTCCACAACTTCTATTTCCGTCTCTATCCCGACGCCATCCGCGGTCCCGAGGTGATCGATTTCCTCAAGGCGCTGCTGCGCCACATACAACGTCCGTTGCTGATCGTGTGGGATCGCTTGCCGGCGCATCGCAGCGCGTTGGTGCGCGAGTTCATCGCGTTGTCGCAGGGCCACATCGAGACCGAGTACTTGCCGGGCTACGCCCCGGAGCTGAATCCGGTGGAATACATCTGGGCCTACTGGAAGCAGCACGAGTTGCCCAACGTCTGCCCCAACGACTACTGGGAGCTCGACGAGCGGGCGCGCACGAGTTTGCGCCGATGCGCCGCAAACGGCGCTTGATCGCCGCCTTTTGGAAGCAATCTTCTTTGTCGTTCGATTAACTGAATATTATGCGGGACTCAGTAGGTAAGCAGTGATCACCGCGGCCTCGCGCTTGCGGCGAACCGCCGCCTGTTCAGCGACCCAGGGCACACCCTGAAAGTGGATGATTAACGGCAGCCGGTCCCGCCGCTCCGCTTCGGGCGTCAACAGCAAGTTCCCGACCGGCAGCTCGAAACGTTTGCCGGATATTTCTGTTTTGGAAAGACGCTCGTGCCGGCGCGTCGTC
This sequence comes from Bryobacterales bacterium, assembly GCA_965206655.1. Classification (GTDB taxonomy): domain Bacteria; phylum Acidobacteriota; class Terriglobia; order Bryobacterales; family UBA6623; genus JAPPLB01. The sequence goes on from CBDBKC010000038.1 coordinate 147,315, forward strand.
TCCACTATGGGAGACGGATTTTGAGGCAATTGCGCCGATGTAGGGGGCGCGAGGTGGACCAGGAAGCCCACGAGCAACACTGCGACAGGTCTGAGTACTTTCATACGTGTCGCTGCGGAAGGCCATACCTCCCGAAGCGAATCTCCGTATGTTAGTTCAACCGCGCCCCGACCTTCCGGGATGCCCCACCTTGCCGCTGAGTCCAGCTATGGGTTCAACTGCAACGATCCCGCTCCCACCGCGGTGTCGTTGTTCGAATTCGTCACGCGAACGTCCCAGAAGCGCACCCGATTCGGGCCGCCCGATCGGATCTGAACATTCGCAACAAGTTCGGTGGCACTGATCCACGTAACGCTGTTGACTCTCGGTGTCTGACCCCTGCCGTTCTCGAATCCCACGTTAGCGCCATTCACAAATCCCGTACCGGAAATCGTGAAATTCGTAGTCCCGATATGCCGAGAGACGGGACTCGGGCTGATGCCGGTCACCGACAACGCAGCCGACGTTGAGTTCACCGTCACCGAGATCGAGTCCTGGCCGGTCAAGCCGGGGCCATCGGTTGCCGTCGCCGTAATTGTGTGAGTCCCCGGATTCAGCACCGCGTTGAAGCTCGCGCCCGAGCCAATGTTGCCTTGCAGGTTCGAACTCCAACTCAGACTCGCCGCCACATTGCCATCCTCGTTGTCCGTCGCTGTCGCTACGAAGCCGATGCTCGTACCCTCGTCCACGGACGATCCGTTCGAAGGCGCTGTGATCGTGACTTCAGGAGCGGTATTGGGGGTGCCCACGGTAATCGAGATCGCGCTACTTCCGCTTTGGCCACCGAGGTCAGTGACCGAAGCCGTGATGGTGTGATTCCCCGGACTGAGAAAGGCGCTGACACTCCCCCCTCCCGAGCCGATCGGACCGTCGATGCTCGACGTCCAGCTCAGGCTCCCGGTGAGATCGCCGTTCTCCACATCGTTGGCCGTACCGGTGAAGCCTACATTCGCGCCCTCCGCGAACGACGACCCATCGGAGGGAGACGTAATCGCTACCACCGGCGGGTTATTGGGGATCGGGTTGAGCGTGACCGTCAAGCCGCCGGGAACCAGGTCAGTCTGGCCGTCTCCGTTTTGCACGACAACCTCCCACTGGCGATTACGCTTCGGACCTTTGGTGCTGACAGACAATATAGCCGTGATCTGGTTCGGACTCGCCACGACCACGTTCGAGGCCACAGGCGTGTGGCCGCTGCCGTTCTGGAATATGAGCGCCGCTCCTCCAGCGACAAAGCCCGTTCCCGTGATCGTCACCGGACTCTGTAGGCCTGCCTGAATGATGTTTGGCAGCATGCCCGTGACATTGAACACCGTTACAGTCAGTGCGGCCGGCGAACTGGTCACGCCGTCGAATGACGCCGTGATATTGCTGCTGCCGGCCGAAACTCCATTGGCCACATTGCCGGACATGGTCGCTACGCCCGTGTTCGAGCTGGCCCACGTCGCGCTCCCGGTGAGGTTTTGCGTCGTGAGGTCGCTATAGTTGCCGGTGGCGGTGAACGCCTGCGTCCCACCGGCCGAGATCGAGGCACTGGAGGGAGTAAGAGTAATCGATTCCAACGTAACCGCTGCTGTCACCGCCAACGAGGCCGGTGAACTAGTCAGTCCACCAAACGACGCCGTGATGCCCGTATTACCCACCGCCACGCCCGTCGCGACCGCACCACTCATCGTGGCGACTCCCGTATTCGAGCTCGCCCATGCCGCGGTCGCTGTGACGTCTTGAGTACTCGAGTCGCTGTAGTTGGCAGTCGCCGTGAATGCCTGCGTGTTGCCGACCTGGACTGAAATACTGGCGGGCGTGACCGTGACGGATTCCAAGGTCACCGGTGCTGTTACTTCCAACGACGCCGGTGTGCTGGTCAGTCCACCAAACGCGGCCGTGATGCCCGTATTGCCCGCCGCCACGCCCGTGGCGGTCGCACCACTCATCGTGGCGACCCCCGTATTCGAACTCGCCCATACCGCGGTCGCCGTGACGTCTTGCGCACTCAAATCGCTGTAGTTAGCCGTCGCCGTAAATGCCTGCGTGTTGCCAACCTCGACCGACGCGTTCGGCGGACTGACGGTGATCGAATCGAGCGTCGGCGCCGGAACCGTAGTGAATGCCGCCAGGCTCGTCACACCGCCGAATGACGCGGTAATGCCGGCGCTGCCCTGGGATACACCGGTGACGACACCGCTGGCCACGGTTGCTACCGCCTCGTTAAGACTGATCCAGGTCGCGGTCCCGGTAAGATCCTGAGTGCTGGTATCGCTGTAGTGGCCAGTCGCCGTGAGCGCGTCCGTCGCACCAATCTCAATCGTGGCGGTCGTCGGATTCAATGTGATGGAATCCAGCGTCACCGGAGCAACCACGTTGATGTCAAGTGCCGCTGTATCCGAGCCACCCCGGCCGTCTGAGACACCAACGGTGAAACTATTCGGTCCCAGGTCGGCGCTCGTGGGCGTACCGCTAAGCACACCGTTCCCGGCTACGCTCAGCCAGGCCGGCCCACTGATCTTCTCATAGGTCAGCGGATCGAAGTCTGCGTCGGTTGCCGAGCCGGCCAAACTATCGGAGTAAGGACTATCTTGCTCAGCGTCGGACTTAACGATGGGGTCTACGCCAAACTGCGGCGGGGTATTCGTGGCCGGCGGATCATAGCTCACCGTCAGCCGCGGCCGCTCACCTGCCGTGGCATATTCACTCGACCGGAAGTACACCCCGTCGGCGCCGCCTGTCGTAACAACGATCAAGCCGGCATTGCTCGAAGGGTTGTTCACCCAGGACTGGACGGCTGCTACGCCGTCGTCATTGAGCGTCGCGCCGATGGTGCCGTTGGCCGCGACGGGAATCATTCCGAGGAGCGTTCCATCGCGATCGAGCAGACCCGAGGCGCCGGCGATCTCCCAGGGCGTGCCGCTCGCGGCCTGATTCCAAGTTACCTGGTTCTCCGTCCAAGTACGGTTCAGAGCATAGATGTGATAGGTGTTACCGCTGGAGTTGTTGATGGTGATATTAAGGTGAACCGACTTGACGACCGCGCCCACGGGAATCTGCGAGGTATCCCAGCGCAACACGGCCCTGTCCTCAAGGCCGCTTCCGGCATCACCGTCCGAACGCAGCTCGGCCGAAGCGCCAAGATTGCTGTTCGGGTTGTTCTCGGAAAGGTACGCGTCGGTAGTTCCGGCATATCCCGTCGTGGGTGATACTCCGTCTTGGAACGACTGACTGGAGCTCCCCCCTATATAGACCGCGCTGCGGAAGTTATGGACGATAGGCGCGGTGAGATCTCCGGTTCGAGCGTTGTCCTGCACATTGTGGACGCCCGTGACGAGACCGCCGTAGGTGACGCCGGGGTTCGAGAAATGCATCACGCGCGGGCAGCTCGAGCAAGGCGCGGGGTAGGCCATTACGGTGCGAGCCGAGCCTCCGCCGATGTAATAACCGAAGGACCAAGGATAAGAAGCGATGCTGGGTGAGGGGCCATTGGCGGGGTCGTGCTCAAACCCCAGGTTATGCCCATGTTCGTGGGCAAACGTAAGGTTACCCACAGCGCAGTCGCGAACGGTCACTTGGAAGGCGAAGCTCGCGAAGCTGGAACCCGGACTTCTTTGTACGTAACCAATTCCACAGCCACCCGAGTTCACGACCAGCGAAACCATGTCGGCCCCATGTTGATTGCGCAGGGCCGCGACAGCGGCGTCGCTATCAACCCAGTTCAGATCGGTGCTGAGGTTGCCTGAGTCGTTATAGTTCGCCAAAGCGGTATGTACCAACACATAGCGGCCGATCATATCGCTGTTGATCAGGGCGGTATTCGCGTTGTCAACGGCGGCCTGAATCAGGGCTTCGATCTGAGCCACTCCGCCCTCGGCGTCGCGCGCCTGCGGCGTGTACATGGCCAGCAGATGCATCTCGGCGCCCGGATCGGCGGCCTTCGCAGTAGCGGCATCGCCTTCCAGCGATTTGGTGAAACCTCCCAGCGCGTTCAAGTCGGCCGCGGCGCCGGGTGGCAAATCAGGGCTGTCTGAGCAAGGTGGAAAACTCGCGGGGTCCACCTCGCTCACAACGCTCTGGCCACCCGGCCCGGGACGAATCTCATAGACCTTGTCGTCCACCCAAATCGTGCCCACGACCAACCCCTTGTGCCGAGTCAGCACGACCTGACTGTCGGAGTCAAACTGCAGCTTGCCTCGCCACACGAGTCCGCCATTTCCGCGCCGCTTGAAATCATCGCTCTCGGCGAGAACCGACGGACGGCCCGGAACGTCGAGCCACAGCCGGTCCGGGCCATTGGAGAGCGAATCGGCGTCAATATCGATCGCGTGTGCCGAGCGGGCATGGGGCCCCGGGTTCCCGGCCGGCCCTGACCGCGCACCAAGCTTGGCTGAGCCCAAGCGGTGGCAGTGGAAAACAGCAGGAAACCAGGATTTCCATTTTGGCCCTGGCACGGTGAAAGTATACACCCGCGCTGCCCCGAAGACCACGTCTTTCCGCGCTGAACCCTGCACATCACCTCCGGCGGCAGGCCCCAAAGCCCGTCCGTCCGCTCACAGACGTTGATGGAGCGGGCTGAACGGCACACCGGCCGACACTGCTCCCTGCGAAGCCTTTTCGGAGCTAAAAACTGTTGATCCTCGTCCAGGTAACGCTACCCGCTCGGCAGCGGCAGCGCCCAGATCCTGTGCAGCATGTCACCGAACAGCCGCCGGTTCAGATGCCCCTCGGCCAGCAGCAACCAGTAGTAGCGCGCGTGCTTGACCAGCCGGCCGCCGGTCTTCATCAGCCGCTGCTGCAAGCTCGTGAGCGACCAACTCTTGATCCTGTTCGGCAGTCCGAGCCGCCGCCACAAGTTGCCCAGGTTGTAGGCCAGCACGCTGAGTTGCAGTCGCACTTCGTTGGCCCGAAAGCGATGGCACGAAAGCCGCGTCCAGTGCGTGGCCTGTTTGCCTTCTTTAATCCATTGCTCGGCCGTGCCGCGCTTGTTGTAGAAGCGCACCACCGACCGGCTTGGCAAGCTCATGTTGGTCACGATAAATCCGACCCGCGGGAACAGCTCACCGAGATGATGCTCGACCTTGGCCACGATGCGTCGCGGCTTGGACCAACTCTCCGCCTGATAGCGGAAGCTCTTGTAGCGCACCAAGGGCTTGCGACCCGGCCTGCCCGGCGGGCGAAACAAGATGTCTTCGATCGCCAATTCCAAGCTCTTGTTGGCCGGAATGCGAATGGCGTACTGCACTCCGCGTTCCTCCGAAAACTCATAAATCTCCGGCTTGGCAAAGGCCGCATCGCCCCGGAAGGTGACCTGTTTGCCCACAGCCTGTTGGCGCTTGATCTCGGGCAGCAGCAACTCCTTCCAGTCCTCAGCGCTGTGCACGTTGCCTGGACGCAGCTTCGCCGCCAGGCAATCCCCATGCTGGTTGAACAACAACAGCGGGTGGTAGCAGACCGACTCGAAATGGCCGTTGTAGGCGCTGCCCTCTTGCTGGCCGTGGACAGGGCTTTCGGTCGAATCCATGTCGAGCACGACGCGCTCGGAGTCGTCTTGCGTCTCGGCTTGCGCCACCAGCTCGCGGTTCACAGCCATCAGCCCCAGCAAGTTCTCCTCGCTCGCCAGCATCTCCGTCTCGAAGCTCTGCAGTCGCGAGGTCAGTGCCCCGCCGCGATCCCAGTTCCTCTTCGAGCCGATCAAGCGAAACGTCGGGTCAGCCGACACTCGGACGGCGTCATTGAGGTCCTCGTAGCCTGCCAGCCGAGAGTAGACTGACTGCCGCAGCAGATCGGCCAGCGGGAACTTCTTGTTCAAGCCTTGCCGTGGGTCACTGAGGTGTTCGTCGATCAGCTTCCCGAGTCCGAGTCGCTCGTCCAGCTCGCGGACCAGGATCAGCCCGCCGTCGGAAGTGACACGCGATCCTTGGAAATCGACTTTCAATAAGCCGTTGAAGCTTAGCTGGAACGGTTTGTTTTCTTTTTCACCCATTGGGTGTTGATCTCCTCAGCGCCTTGAGTGCTTTCCAACCCGCATAAATAAAGGCGTCCGAGGCCACCCGATGGTTAGCAGAATCGAAACTAAAGTGGGAATCCGGGGGAAAGTGATGGAACAAAGCCAGAGCGTAGCTCGGCGTGGCAGGGTCGAATGAGTCATGTGCGTTCTAGGCGTCTCGTGGTTATGGATCGCTCAGCCCTTCCGGCAAGAATTTCTTGCGGACAAGCTCTTGCATCAAGGTTATGAGAACTGCCCGCTCCACTCAATAGCCCAAACGTCTCAGAAAACATGGGGTGGGGTATCCACTTGACTCAGGTGACCCCAACATCTTGTGTTTGGGGTTCAGAACGGCTCGGCGTCCCAGTGGGCGATGATCGAGCGATACGGCGTCGGCTCCACAGCGACCGCTTGCTGAACCAGCCTGTAGAACAGCTTGCCCCGGCTACGTGAGCTGCGCCGGTTGAACCGGAAGACGAATTTCGTCCAGATAGTAGTCCAAATGCTCGTGGCTGACCGCCCCTTGATGCGTACCCAGCAACCAGCGCTTGAGCAGCGAGATCGCTTTGTGCACCAGCGGAAGCAATTCCGACGCCTGCTCGCGGCGACCCTTGAGGAAGACGATGTGGTGCCGATAGCCCTTCTTCTCGAGTGGCTCGTAGCCCAGCCAGCCATCGGTGCGAACCACGCTGCCTGGCTCGATCGACTCCTCCACGAAGGGCATCAAGCTGGCCGCCGAGGCGTTGCGCAGGCGCTGCATACGGATCCGCCCCAGCCCGCTGCCTCTCTCCTCCGGCGGCTACTGCAATCAATCCTTTACGCTCGATCTGGCGGCCGCGAACGCCCTCCTCCTCCGCGCCCCAGTAGGTCTCATCCACCTCGACGACGCCCGTCAAACGCTCGCGCCCCGGCCGCACCATCGCCCGCCGCAGCTTGTGCATCCAAGCCCAGGCGGTTTGGTAGCTGCCCAGTCCCAGAACGCGTTGCAAACCCAAGGCGCTGACTCCGTTCTTCTGCGAGACGACGTGCCACATTGCTCGGAACCAAAGCCGCAACGGCTTGCGTGTGTCCTGAAAGATCGTACCGGCCGTGACGGACGTTTGGCGACCGCAGGCAGCACATTCGAACCATACTTTGCGCACCGGCCAAGCTCGCTCAAGCCCACAGTTGGGGCAACGGAACCCGTCCCGCCAGCGCAGCGCGACCAGATAGTCGCGACAGGCCTCTTCGGTGGCGAAGCGCGCCTCGAACTCGAGCAGATCGCGCGGGTAATCCTCCACGAGGCCGCATACTACATCTTGGGGTCACCTGAGTCAAGTGGATACCCCACCAACATGGGATACCGGTACTAAGGTTACAGACCTTCACCCAAAGGTCCGTGGCAGCGAAACGGATCAGGATCAGAGTCTGAATGACCAAATCTGCTTGACGGACCGTGGCGAAAGTGTTAGAAAACGCTAGGACGAGCAATGGAGGACGGGCGATGTCACACGCAGAACGCTCCGCATTTACTAGACGAGAATTTCTCGCAACAGCAGCCGTCGGGGTAGCCGCGGCCCAAGGTCTCGCCGCAACCCCCTCAGCCGCGCGGCACTCCGGGTCGGATTCCGAGACATTGGTCTCCCACCTTTACCGCAGCCTCTCACCCCAGCAGAAGGAGACAGTGGCCTTCCCCTTTGACGATCCTCTGCGCTCGAAGGTCGACGCCAATTGGCAGATCACACCCGTTACAATCGCTGAGTTTTTCACGCCGGACCAGCAGGCGATGATCCGTGAAATCTTCGCCGGCCTACACAACCCTGAATTCGTGGACCAAGTGTTCCGTCATATCAAAGAAGACGGCGGAAACATCGGCAACTACTCGATCGCCTTGTTCGGCTCACCGGGCACAGGGGCGTTCGAGTTCGTCTTGACGGGACGCCATTGCACGATGCGCTGTGACGGCGACTCCGTCGACGGCGCCGCCTTCGGGGGGCCGATCTTCTACGGGCATGCTTCCGGGAGCTTCAACGAGCAGCCCGACCACCCCGGCAACGTCTACTGGTTTCAGGCCAAGCGCGCCAACGAGGTCTTCGCCGCGCTCGACGGCAAACAACGGGCGGCGGCACTACTCGGCGATCCTCGGAAGGAGAGTTCCAATGCTACCGTGCAACTCGCCAAACCGGGCGAGTCACACGCCGGCCTACGCGTCGCGGATATGAAACGCGATCAACGGGAATTGGTCGACAAAGTTCTGGCTGACCTTCTGCTCCCCTTCCGCGACAAGGATCGGGACGAAGCGATGAAGTTCATCCGGGCGAATGGCGGAGTTGAAGCGCTGTCGATGTCGTTCTATAAGAATATGGATGTCGGCGAAGACGGTGTGTGGGATGTATGGCAGTTGGAAGGCCCGAGCATGGTCTGGTACTTCCGCGGCGCGCCGCATGTCCACACCTGGGTAAATATTCGCTCGGGAGCCTGATGTTCCGCCTTGGGAGAATCAGCCTGACTGCGCGGGCATCCCCGACAGCAATGTAGGGGCACGGCATGCCGCGCCCGCGCCCCGGAGGGGCCGAAAGATGGAACCGCGTCTCTTCGGAACTCCAGAATCCCGCAGCGATTTCCGCATTCCTAAGCGAAGAGTATTGCGCTTAGCCTGCCTTACTTCTTCCCCGCCACCTCAACAACCACGTCGTACAAAATTTCCACGTAATCCTGAAACGGCTTCACGTAGAGATACTCGTCCTTCCCGTGGATACCCCCCGCCAAATCCCACACCGCGCGCCCCGGACCGTAGCCGTATGACGCAATACCGACCGCTCGAAGCTGAGCCGAATCCGTAGCGCCCGTCGACATCCTCGGCAGAATCAGAATCCCCGGAAAGCGCTCATTGAGCACCTTCTCAAACGCGAGAAACACATCCGTTCTAAGAGAGGCAGGCGAGTGGGCCGGACGCGTCACCGGGTGCGGCATCAAGTCGACGTTCGGCTCGTTCATGATGCGCTTCAAGCGCGGAAACAACTCTTCAGGATCTTCGCGAGGCAGGGCTCGAATATCAATCGTCGCCGACGCTTCCGACGGGATGACGTTCTTGAGATAGCCTCCGTTCATGATTGTCGGCACAATCGACGTGCGGATCATCGAGTAAAAGACCGGGCTGATTTCACGCAGTTTTTGCTGAGTCTCTGGGCTCGGGTTCCCGGCCAGAACCTCGTCGTAAACGGCCTTCTCTTCCGGCGGCGCTCGCTCGGCCAGGCGGCTAAAGTATTCGCGGGTCGTATCGTTGAGGTAGACGGGCGTTTCGTATTCGGATAGCCGTCCCACTGCACGCGCGAGGGCGGCTACGGGATTGTCCGGCAGCGGGATCGAGCCATGTCCCGAAGTGCCCTTCGCCTTGAGGTCGATTCGGCGCGGCATCTTCTCGGCGGTTTGGATCTCGAAACGGATGTGCTTGAACTCGCGATCGAAAACGCCCGACCCGCCCTCGTTGATTGCAAGCTCAGCATCGATCGCATCACGATGATTGTCGAGCATGTACGTGATGCCCTTCAGCCCGCCGGCTTCTTCGTCGGCTACGCCGAGAAAGATCACATCGCGGTCCAGCGGCACCTTCAAGCGGTGCAACAGCAGAAGCGTTTGGAATGAGCCGGCGACGACCCCTTTGTCGTCCCCCGCACCGCGAGCGTAAATGATGCCGTCCTTGACGACCCCGCCGAACGGGTCGAATGACCACTCGTCGCGCTCTACAGCTACGACGTCAAGATGCCCCAGCAACAGCAGCGGACGCTTGCTGCCGTTGCCCTCTACCCGTGCCACAATACTGGCCCGCCCCGGCCCTGCTTCAAAGATTTCCGACGGAATCCCCTCGGCGTCCAGCTTCTTCTTTAGATAGCGCGCCGCGAGGATTTCATTGCCGTCAGGCTGTGACGTATCCAGCTTGACCAGATCGACCAGCGTCGCGAGCGCCTCCTGGCGAACTTTCGGCCAATCCGGCGTCTGCGCCCACACCGCCGAAACAAGCAGCGTAGCCGCTAACACGCATCGAGAAAACTGCATGACGGGAAACTCCAATTAGGCGAAAAGCTCTTTCACGCGGGTCGCCACGATCTCGTGCTCGCCGGGTTGCAGCATCCACATCGAGATACGAAGCCCGTCCGCGTTCTGTGAGACCGCGATCGACGGCTCGCCGGCTCGCAACTTCTTGACAGCATCGCCCGCCGTCAGATCCTTCGCCGCCCCATCCCACTTCACCAAAACATGCGGCACTTGATTCGCGATCGGCGGGATATCAACCGCGGTTTCCACACCGTCGACGTCAGCCAGCGTCTTCATCACGTGGTCCGCGCGCATATCGAGTTCCTTGCGCTCAGCGGCATGGTCAACGCGGTGATAGCGCTCAACGGCCGCAACGAGACCCATGATCTCTTCCTTACCGACCTTCATGCCTCGGCCGACGCCCGCGCGCGGACTGATCGCCTTCAAAGCAGCGTCGACCAGCTCCGGCTGCCCGAGGACAAGCCCACTCGCCTGCGGTCCGATCAAGCCCTTGCCGCCTGAGAACACCGCCAGGTCGAATCCTTCGTCGATGTACTGGCGAAGGCGGGCGACCGGAGGCACATCAGAGGCACAGTCATTCATGGTGGGAATCTTGTGCTTCTTGGCGACCTCGACCCACTCGGCGCGCTTGATCTGGCCCTTCGGCTCCGCCACGTTCAGGAAGAACATCATTGCTGTGCCGTCGTTGATCGCCTTCTCGAGTTCTTCGCGCGTTTCGACCTCGACCGGCTTCGCACCTACCATCCAGATCTGCGTGTCGAACCCGAAACGGTGGCTCTTCTGCACGATCACTTCGTTCGGCATGCCGGTCGTATCGGGGAGTTTGCGCAGTTTTTCGTTATCGCCGCGAGTGACACAAGCGGCTGTCGCAACCGTCAGGCCCGACGCCGCACCACAGCAGATCATCGCTGCCGGCACGCCGATCATCTTCGCCATATACTTTCCGGCCGCGACCTGCAGATCGGGCACGGAGACGAAGTTCTTCGAGGCCTCGGTCATGGCCGCAACGACCTCGGGCGGCATGATCGAACCTCCCAGAACCGTCACCACGCCCACGCCGTTAATGACGTGGCGCAGACCGAGATCCGCGTAGGTTACTCGGGCTTTGATCTCACCCGCCGTCGACTGCGCTGCTTCTCCGCAGCCACTCAGCCCCGCAGCGGCCGCCGCTGTCGTCCCCGTCGTTGTCTTGAGAAAACTTCTCCGTGTTCGCGATCGTTTCATGACTTATCTCCTTGGGTCGCATACTCCCGACTCACCATCATAGACGGTCGGGCGCCCAAGCAACAGAGCGGCGGGCACAACCCAACGGCCCGCGCCGCCAGGATGCGGAGAACCAAGCCATCAAGCCGCAACGGAAACGGCGAACGAGTAGTGGAGCAACAGCAGCCTACGGCTGAGGCTGAGGAACGCAGTGCTCTTGGTAAGCCTGCTTGAGCACTTCCGCGATCTGTGAAGGATCGCGACCCTCGATCTCGTGCCGGTGCAGCATGTAGACCGGCTTGCCGTCGCGGAAAAGCGCTGCCGATGGGGATGAGGGCGGCAATGGGGCTAGAATCTGACGGACGTGCGCCAGCGCATCGACGTCACCGCCGGCGAACACGGTCGCCACCTTGTCGGGCCGCACATCGCTCTCAAGCGATTTGAGAACCCCTGGCCGCGCAGAGCCCGCGGCACATCCGCAGACCGAGTTCACGACCATCAGCACAGTGCCGCTTCCGGGAGCAATTAAACTGTCGACCTGTTCAGGCGTGCGGGTTTCGATCACGCCCCGGCTCGACAACTCAGCCCTCATGGGTTCAATAAAGTGTTCGGGATATTGCATAGCGAATGTCCTTCCTTCTGACCTATTCACAGCTTAACAGTCCGTGTTCCCGCATCCGTCTATCCCCGAACCAGCCAATTCGCTTGTCTCAGCACCGCGTGTGTGTTCCCCTTCATCCGCTCATACCAAACCGTAACCAGCGAACCATCACCAAGCTGCACCGTCGACGGATAGCCCAGGTCGCCCGCATCGCCATCGTCAGAGACTACCATCGGTTCCGACCACGACTTGCCATTGTCCTCACTGATCCGGGCCTGGTTGCCAAACGGCTCGCGCCGATGCCCGTACGACATCAGCAATCGCCCGTCCTCCAGCCGCAACAAATGAGACGGCAATCCCCAAACGCCGATCCCGTGAGGCGTCGACCAGGTATGACCCCCGTCACTCGATTCGCTCTGCAACGTCTCACGTTCATTCGCCTTGTTGTGATTCCGAATGTGCGCGATCAGACGCCCGTCGGCAGCCTCGGCCATGTGTAGTTCGTGATAGTCGGTGAAGTCGTCTCCCTGTCGCGTTGGGATCTCAGCCAACCAGCGCCACGTCCGCCCGTCGTCGCTCGAGTCGGCGACACCGATCCGGCGCTTCTCATGCCATAACCGTTTGCCGGCATAGATGACCCGTCCATCCAACAGCGGAATCGGCCCGTGCGGGCTATTGACGGGTACGCGATACGGCGCGGACCAAGTGACGCCACCATCATCGGACCGCAGCATCCAGGTGCCGAGCATGCCTTCGCGGTCCGCGGCCGCCGTCCTCCCGTGCGCCGCCCTCCAATTTGCGATCCGATCCGCCGTCCAGTCGATGAAGCGGTTCTTCGTGCCAGGGCGCGCTTTTTCCATATAGTCGACATACGCCAGGGACGTGAACGTCGTCACAAGTAACGAGCCTTGCGCGGTTTCGCACACGCCGGCGTCCCTGTCATCAATCGCCGTATCCATCAAGACGCGCGGAAATCCCCACGTCTCGCCGTTGTCTTTCGAGCGCATCATCTCCACCCAGCCGAATGGACAGACATGGGCTTCCCTGCCCCCGGAGCAAACCGTCAGCAACTCGCCATTCTTGCGGCGTGCGACGGTCGGCCAGCCGTGGTAGAAATCCGGCCGCATGCTGCTCACCTTGATCGAGTCGATCGTGGCATTCGGAGCGGCAGCGGCCCCCGGCCTCAAGGCTAGAGCGTAACCGCCCGCCACGGCGAGCGACCGGAACAGGTCACGGCGGGTTCTCGACAATGTGGAATCAATGCGATTCGGCGTGGAAGACGTTTGGACTGACACGACAAAAAGTGTATCAACTTGAGGCGGCCGGTGATCTGAAACTTCGATCCCCAAGCTCGTCTCAAAGGCAAGAGGCGCCGCTCGCTTCGAAGACTCGCGAAGCAACCATCGATAAGCCGGCCCCAGGCCGTCCGGCAGGCGGCAAGGGGGCGCAGATTTTATATCCGCGCCTGTTTTGGTTGGGGGTAGCGGTGATCGGGACTCGCCCACGCGCGGATTGACATCCGCGCCTCCTTCGCTTGGTGCGGCAGTTCAGTAGATCGGTGGTGGTCAGCAGCTGGGCCCGTCACTTGCGTTCCGGGTTCGGTGGGTGCTTTGGGCGCAGGTGGGGTGTACGGTGTTTTGGGGTGGGGTGGTTCGTGGTTTGGATTTGGGGTTGGGGTTACTTGGCGGCCTCCTGATTGGCGATTTCGCCTTGGGTTTCCGGCGGGATCGGATGCAGGTCGCTGATGCCGGGGTCACCTGGGTCGGGGTCGCGGTCCGGGGAGTTGATCGGGGCTATTGATTCTAATAGGGTTGCGACGGTTTGGGTCAGTTCCGTCATTTCGGATTCGCCGTTGGTGTCGGGGGCGGGATCGGTGTCGGCTGTCGATTCGGGCTGTGGTTTGGGCCGCAGCGCGGCATCGAGGCCGCTGAAAAAGGCGCTTTGGGCCCGTCGCTTGCGCGCTTCGCGTAGCTCTTTCATGGCGGCGTGGTAGCGGCGGGCTAGGTGTGGAGTGTCAACAGGTTGTTCATAGGAAGCATGAGTCTGGAGAAGGGCGGACGGTAGCGGAGAGCGGCGTGAGGGCGATGCCAGTTGTAGTCGTGCAGCCAGGGTAACAGATGAGCAGCGCGCTGCTGGGATGAGCAGTAGGAGCGAGCGTAAGCCCATTCTCTCAGAGCGGTCTGGATGAAGCGTTCGGCTTTGCCGTTGGTGCGCGGCGTGTAAGGCCGTGTGAAGCGATGACGAATACCGAGACGACGGCAAGCATCGCGGAAGAGCCGGGAGCGGTAACAAGAGCCGTTGTCAGTGAGCAGGCGGCGGATGCGGACGCCGAGCGAGCGATAGTAACCGACGGCAGCATTGAGGAAAGCTACGGCGGAGTCGCTCCGCTCATCGGAGAGGATCTGGGAGAAAGCCACACGGGAGTGGTCGTCGATGGCGACGTGCACGAATTCCCAGCCGGCGCCGCGGCAGCGGTGGGATTTGTCGGAGGTGACGCGATGACCGGCGCGCTGGAAGCGGCCGAGCTTCTTGATATCGAGATGTAACAGATCGCCGGGTGCGGGGTGTTCGTAGCGGCGCACGGGCGGGGCGGGTTCGAGATCGCGGATGCGGTTGAGGCCGGCGCGCGGCGCAAAATGCGGCTGACGGTGGCCTGAGAGACTCCGACACGAGTGGCAATGCGGTAGCCGGCCCAACGTTGTCGGCGCAGAGCAACGACACGGGCCGCGCTGGGCGCAGCAGTGCGGCGCGGGCTGCGAAGGGGGCGTGAGGAGCGGTCGACGAGACCGGCCTGACCCTCAGCCCGAAACCGCGCGAGCCATTTGCGTACGGTTCGCTCTGAGACGCCACAGGCCGCCGCGGCGGCCTGTGCGTTCTCCCCACCGAGGACGCGGCGAACCAACAGGGCTCGACCTTTCGGTGTCAATCGTGCATTCTGATGGATGTTCATTCGGTCTCTCCAAGGTTGCTGTTGTGGGATAACTCCAGCTTCCTTGGTCCGGGACCGAATGAACAACCTATTGAAAGATCACAGCTAGGGCTTGGCTTCCGCCGGGGAAGCGGTATGAAGACGGCTTATGCGCTGCTTGTCGGCAGTTGTGTCGATTCTCGGGCATTGCTTTGGGTTGGGCCGGGCGCGTGTCCCCGGTAAGAGAATACACTACGGGGCCGGATTTGTTGGCGGCGGGGGAGGTTATGTTATTGATTTTGTTGGGGAAGTGGGCTTGTGACTGGGGTTCGGCGGCATAGGGGTTTGCGGGGATTGCTCCCCTCAGGCGGCCTATGGCTCGGCTGGGGAAGGCTAACGCGATCACATGGCAACGAAAACCACCTGTCGAGGCTTCTGTGCGGACTTCGCGGTGTCATGGGGGCCAGCACCGCTTGTTTCTCGCGCGGCTCAGCTAGGGGTTGGTCGGACGGGTCGGGGGGATTTAGGAAGTCTGGTGCGCGGGCCTCTGGGCGGAGGGGTTTGGGCGGTCGCTGTCGGAGGAGAGTTGCTGGGCCAACCCGGCAAGCAAATCCCGCAAGCAAACACGACCGCTAACCGAGCCGCGCGAGAAACAAGCGGTGCAAGACCCGGTGAGACCGCGAAGCCCATACAAAGGCTGTTTTCCTGGCGCGCCACCGTTGCTGGGACGCCGGCAGTCTAGCCTTCCCCGCGGAGCCATGGGTCGCATGGGGGCCGGCACCGCTTGTTTCTCGCGCGGCTCAGCTAGGGGTTGGTCGGACGGGTCTTGGGGATTTAGGACGAGTGGTGTTCGTGGTAGGTTGGGGCTGATGGCGAGGACGGACCGTCGGCCAGTTCCGCGGAGCCATCTGCTCACGTTCACTTGCTATGGGGCAAGGCTTCATGGCGATGAGCTTGGATCGGTCGATCGCGAACACTGTGTGCCGGGCACGCCGTACGCTGCCCCTGACGCTCATCGCCTCGCCTCTGTTCAGGAACGGATGGTGGGGAATCCCTATCGGTTGGACGTGGCCCGGCGGGGCCTGGTTCTGACCGCGATTCGCACCGGTTGCGAGCGCCGAGACTGGGAACTCTTGGCGGCGCACGTTCGTTCCAACCATGTGCACGTCGTTGTGACGGTAGAGGTGGCGCCGGAGAAAGTGTTGTCGGCGTTGAAGTCGTACGCGAGTCGGGCGTTGAATCGTGCAGGGCTTGATGAGCCGAGCACTCGGCGGTGGACGCGGCACGGTAGCACCAGGTACCTGTGGAAGGATTCGGAGGTTGAGGCCGCGATCGGGTACGTGGTCCGAGACCAGGGAAAGCCTATGGCCGTGTTCGAGAAACAAGGACGCGGACGCTGGGCTAAGCCATCGCGTTGACCAGAGCGAACCCGCGCCAAGAGCCAACACAACCCCTAACCGAGCCGCGCGAGAAACAAGCGGTGCGGGCCCGCGTGCGACCCATGGCCCTACAGGAAAGGCTAACGCGGCCCGCCGGTGTTCCAGCACGGACGCACGCCAGGAAAACGGCTTCTGTGTGGGCTTCGCGGTGTCATAGGGGCCGGCACCGCTTGTTTCTCGCGCGGCTCAGCTAGGGGTTGGTCGGACGGGTCGGGGGGATTTAAGAAGTCTGGGGCGTGGGCCTCTGGGCGGAGGGGTTTGGGCGGTCGCTGTCGGAGGAGAGTTGTTGGGCCAACCCGGCAAGAAAATCCCGCAAGCAAACACAACCGCTAACCGAGCCGCGCGAGAAACAAGCGGTGCGGGCCCGCGTGCGACCCATGGCCCTGCAGGGAAGGCTAACGCGATCACATGGCAACGAAAACCACCTGTCGAGACTTCTGTGCGGGCTTCGCGGTGTCATGGGGGCCAGCACCGCTTGTTTCTCGCGCGGCTCAGCTAGGGGTAGGTCGGATGGGTCGGGGGGATTTAGGAAGTCTGGGGTGCGGGGTGAGTTGTCGCGGGTGCGGTTCGCGGAGCGGGCATTTGTGGCAGGGGCGGTTCTTCTGCTGTGCGCTGGACCGGGACCACTTGGTGACGGCGTTGGCGTATGTGGATTTGAATCCCGTGCGGGCGGGGATTGGGGGATGCGTTGGAGTATCCGTGGTCGAGTGCTCGGGCGCACGCGGAGGGCCGGGATGCCGGCGGACTGCTGGACTTGGAACGTTGGCGCCAAGTGCCGGGTCACGAGCGCTGGGCGGAGGTGTTTGGGCGGCCGCTGTCGGAGAAGAGTTGCTGGGCCAACCCGGCAAGAAAATCCCGCAAGCAAACACAACCCCTAGCTGAGCCGCGCGAGAAACAAGCGGTCCTGGCCCGTGCGCGACCCATGGCCCTACAGGAAAGGCTAACGCGGCCCGCCGGTGTTCCAGCACGGACGCACGCCAGGAAAACGGCTTCTGTGTGGGCTTCGCGGTGTCATGCGGGCCCGCACCGCTTGTTTCTCGCGCGGCTCAGCTAGGGGTTGGTCGGACGGGTCGGGGGGATTTAGGAAGTCTGGGGCGCGGGGTGAGTTGTCGCGGGTGCGATTCGCGGAGCGGGGATTTGTGGCAGGGACGGTTCTTTTCGTGTGCGCTGGACCGGGACCTCTGGCGACAAGTGCCGGGACAAGAGCCCTGGGCGGAGGTATGTTGGGCGGCGGCCGTCGGACAAGAGTTGCTGGGCCAACCCGGGCAAGCAAACCGCAGCGATAACCAACGAAACGTCCCAAGTACACACAACTCCTAACCGAGCCGCGCGAGAAACAAGCGGGCAAGCCCCCATGACACCGCGAAGCCCACCAGAAGCCTCATCAGGTGGTTGTGCCGGGAAACCGGCGGCTGCGTTAGCCTTCCTTGCGCAGCCATGGGTCACGTGCAGGCCAGGACCGCTTGTTTCTCGCGCGGCTCAGCTAGGGGGTTGGTCGGATGGGTCGGGGGGATTTAGGAAGTCTGGGGCGCGGGGTGAGTTGTCGCGGGTGCGATTCGCGGAGCGGACATTTGTGGCAGGGGCGGTTCTTTTCGTGTGCGCTCGACCGGGACCACTTGGTGACGGCGCTGGCGTATGTGGATTTGAATCCGGTGCGGGCGGGGATTGTGGGGGATGCGTTGGAGTATCCGTGGTCGAGTGCTCGGGCGCCTGTGGAAGGCCGGGATGCCGGCGGACTGCTGGACTTGGAACTTTGGCGCCAAATGCCGGGTCATGAGCGCTGTGCGGAGGTGTTTGGGCGGCCGCTGTCGGAGAAGAGTTGCTGGGCCAACCCGGCAAGCAAATCCCGCAAGCAAACACAACCCCTAACCGAGCCGCGCGAGAAACAAGCGGTGCGGGCCCGCGTGCGACCCATGGCCCTGCAGGGAAGGCTAACGCGATCACATGGCAACGAAAACCACCTGTCGAGGCTTCTGTGCGGGCTTCGCGGTGTCATGGGGGCCGGCACCGCTTGTTTCTCTCGCGCGGCTCAGCTAGGGGTTGGTCGGACGGGTCGGGGGGATTTAGGAAGTCTGGTGCGCGGGCCGAGTTGTCGCGGGTGCGATTCGCGGAGCGGGGATTTGTGACGGGGGCGGTTCTTTTTGTGCGCGCTCGACCGGGACCACTTGGTGACGGCGTTGGCGTATGTGGATTTTAATCCGGTGCGGGCGCTCGGGCGCATGTGGAAGGCCGGGATGCCGGCGGACTGCTGGACTTAGACCTTTGGCGGCAAGTGCCGGGACATGACCGCTGGGCGGAAGTGTTCGGGCGATCGCTGTCGGAGAAGAGTTGTTGGGCAATTCGCGCGGCAACACATTCGGGGTTGCCGCTTGGGAATGAGGAGTTTGTGAGCCGGCTGGAACGGCAGTTTGGCCGGCGATTGCGGCCTAAGAAGCCGGGCCCCGAGCGGAAATCGACGGCTGCGGGGGCTTGACCTCGCTATGTGTTCTCAAGGGTTCAAGGTGACTTTGGGCGCTTAAGATTTCAGTTCTTTCAAAAATAACTGAATTGGGGCTCTGTCCCCGAACTGCCGAACTGCGCCGAACTGCGGATTCGGCAATAAATTCACAGATTCATGTCCCCGAATTTCCCCCGAACTGCCCGAACTACCACGTGTATAATGAATCCACATTACTCATAGTGCTGGCAAATCAATGCTATCCATAATCGTTATTCCCGACCTTACATCGGCCCAGTCAAAATCCGACGCAAAAGGAAAGCTATTCGAGGAGTTCGTAAAGGACGTCGTTTTCAAGCATTCTCTTGACGTCGAGCGGGTCGCCTTCGTGCCGAAGGACGCCGATGTCTGGGCTTATGAAATCGTGAGCAAGACTCCCGTAATGGTCGAATGCAAGGCGACCGAGAAGCCAGTAACAAAGGAATCTGTTGCCAGCTTTTTCGGAGACTACAAGCTTCAACACGGGAACAATAACCGTACTGTCGGAATCCTCCTGTCTATAAACGGCTACACAACGCAGGGAGCTGACAGTGCTAGAGCCTACTATGACCGAATAATAAAGGCTGGCGAATCAGGCTTCCACCTCTATGGCCCGGAGGATATGCTCCGAATCCTTGCGGACCACGGCAAAGTGATCGAGGTTGCGATGCTGGAGAACATCGTGTCCCGAGCTGTGGGAACCAAGCCTGAAGACATCTACTTCTTGATTACTCCGAAAGGACCCTTCTGGCTCGTCACCTTCGAGTTGGAAGGTGGTGACTGTGCTCTCTTACTTGATGCTCACGGGCACTTGGCCACCGACAAGCTCTCTGACTACATAGAGCGTTCTGCAATGGATGTTCCGCGTGAGCTATTCGCGAACCTCGCTAATGACCGGTTTCGTTCGACTATCTTGGACCGGCCAAGGAGTAGCGCACCACCAGCTGGGATTGGGCGAAATCAGCGACTCGCCGAGGCGATAGCGAAGGATCCGTCCCTGGAGGTATTGGTCGCCAAAACTGTAGATGCTGGAAGCAAACGAGCCCTCACGAGACTCCCCGCGTCGGCCAGTTCTCTTGCCACTGATCAATGGGCGCTCACCATTTTTGACGCGCTTGCCTCTTATCTCACGCTGGATCAAATGACCACCGGCTTACCGGTATCACCGCCCGCCGCCGGTGCGGTCATTGTATGTTCGGTCCGCCTTGCGGCCCTCTACGCATCCGCCACTATGCTCGATCGCCACTCCAGAGGCACTTTGGGGACTCCGACTCAATACGCCGAATCAATTATCGCTACCCTCAAGCTTCCTCCCGACTGGGTCAAGTCCATACCGTTGCTGGTGGAATCAATCTCGAAACAAGTCGCTGAGATTCCGATCATCGACCGCGTCGGACAACCCGACCAGGACACTACCACTGGCCTGGCATCCATTGCAGCCCTTTCCATTCACCTCGCCGCGGCGTTGGGTCCGACCTGTCTGCTGTACCGTTCTACGCTATTCTCCGGTGAAGATGCGGACGGCCCATTCGAGGATCTTCCTGAAATCGTCGAGCTTCATCACGTCGGACTCGATCCGGAGAACCAGACCCTACACGTTAGACTGACGGCGAGGACACCCCACTCTCGGCGTCAGCTCGAAGAGAATATAGGACTCGTCCAACGCCTGGTTGAAGTCGTCGAAGACGTCGTCGACCACTTCGGCCTTCGCTTACCTGCTACCCGCGTCAGGCCAACAATCGATACACCGGGCGTCGAGATTCTGGATTGTTACTTTGAGCTTGATCCCAATCAAATCCTAAAGATCTTGATGGGAGAGGAGCTCTACGGGAACAAGGAAGTGTGGGTGCGTGAGCTTCTCCAGAATGCGATTGACGCCACCCTACTTCGAGAGACCCTAGTTGACGACTACAAGCCCCTCATTACCGTCACTCTCAATAGAGATGCTGGTATCGTGCAGATTAGCGACAACGGCATCGGAATGTCATTGCACCAGGTCCGCAAGTTCTTCTCCAAGATCGGTCGCTCATACTATCGCTCCGCCGAACTCGCAGACCATCTTCGTAATCAAGGCAAGACCTTCGTGCCAATCTCTAGATTTGGTCTCGGATTTTTGTCAGTGGTGGGGTATCCACTTGACTCAGGTGACCCCAAGATGTAGTATGCGGCCTCGTGGAGGATTACCCGCGCGATCTGCTCGAGTTCGAGGCGCGCTTCGCCACCGAAGAGGCCTGTCGCGACTATCTGGTCGCGCTGCGCTGGCGGGACGGGTTCCGTTGCCCCAACTGTGGGCTTGAGCGAGCTTGGCCGGTGCGCAAAGTATGGTTCGAATGTGCTGCCTGCGGTCGCCAAACGTCCGTCACGGCCGGTACGATCTTTCAGGACACACGCAAGCCGTTGCGGCTTTGGTTCCGAGCAATGTGGCACGTCGTCTCGCAGAAGAACGGAGTCAGCGCCTTGGGTTTGCAACGCGTTCTGGGACTGGGCAGCTACCAAACCGCCTGGGCTTGGATGCACAAGCTGCGGCGGGCGATGGTGCGGCCGGGGCGCGAGCGTTTGACGGGCGTCGTCGAGGTGGATGAGACCTACTGGGGCGCGGAGGAGGAGGGCGTTCGCGGCCGCCAGATCGAGCGTAAAGGATTGATTGCAGTAGCCGCGGAGGAGAGAGGCAGCGGGCTGGGGCGGATCCGTATGCAGCGCCTGCGCAACGCCTCGGCGGCCAGCTTGATGCCCTTCGTGGAGGAGTCGATCGAGCCAGGCAGCGTGGTTCGCACCGATGGCTGGCTGGGCTACGAGCCACTCGAGAAGAAGGGCTATCGGCACCACATCGTCTTCCTCAAGGGTCGCCGCGAGCAGGCGTCGGAATTGCTTCCGCTGGTGCACAAAGCGATCTCGCTGCTCAAGCGCTGGTTGCTGGGTACGCATCAAGGGGCGGTCAGCCACGAGCATTTGGACTACTATCTGGACGAATTCGTCTTCCGGTTCAACCGGCGCAGCTCACGTAGCCGGGGCAAGCTGTTCTACAGGCTGGTTCAGCAAGCGGTCGCTGTGGAGCCGACGCCGTATCGCTCGATCATCGCCCACTGGGACGCCGAGCCGTTCTGAACCCCAAACACAAGATGTTGGGGTCACCTGAGTCAAGTGGATACCCCACTTGTCAGTATTTATGGTCGCGGAACATGTAACTATCGAAACTCGTAGCATGTGGAGCGACGAGACAGATGACAGTATTCAAAGTTACATACCTGGCTTGACTGACGATTTCTATGTGCGGCACATAACGCGTACTTCAGTGGGGACAACTATCATAGTTAAGCTGCGCACCAAAGTCGAGGGGCGCTTAGCGACTTTGGTATCGAAGTATCTAGTTCGCACTCCGGTTCACTTGTCGATAGAGGACGATTCGAAACGACGTGAATTCCATCGACAACACAAGCTTTGGTCTCTTGCACGTGTCGTCGAGTCTCGACGCATAAATAGCTCCTCTCACAAACTTCTCTTGATAAGAGCGGAAGTTCCTCAGGGCGAATGCCTATTTGGTCTACCGATGCCTCTACGAGAGCCGTCTAAGCACAAGAGGGGTGAAGATCGTGATACAGACTTGCCGTCCAGCAGGATTGCTTTAGCTCAGGCAGGTGTTTTCGTAATGGACTTCGAGAGACTTCTAGGTGAACACCGCGGTCACGGCGATGCGTATCACCCGTACTTCAAGCACGTGTACGGTATAGTCGACGTGAAGCCGGGCATAATGAAAGTGGCAGTTTCGCGAAATGAAGTTGTTCTCGATGACGCCGAGAAAGACAGCCTGAGAGATCAGATTCTTAATGCGGTACTTCAGGCGTTGGAACGAGAGGTAGTTGAATTGGAAGCCGGCGAGGCTTCAAGCAAGGAAGTCAGCGACTTCACTCGACACATCGTGTTTGACTTGGTGGAAGATGGTCAGAGTTTCTACTATAAGCCACAAAATCCTGCCTGGTATGACTATAGCAATAGTGCGACACTAACCAAGGCAATGTCGAAGTTGTACTATTATCATGTGAGACTTAAGTGGATGTCCAATAACGCCGAGGGGCAGCTCACATTGCATAACTTCTTCGAGGCGCGAGAAATGAAAGAGGCGCGGATTTTCTATTCTACCAAGGCAGAGATAGGTAAAGATGAATTGTTTCTAGCCTGGATCAAAGAACAGAGCTTGGAAACCGTAGTATTGTTGGTAGAGAATCACTACTGTCCGGTTAGAAGTCGAATAGAATCAGCTGGTTGGGGTGATCGAGTAAGTTTTCATGGGAGTCTGATGGCTGCAAGGCCTGTAAAATGGGCGTTTTCTCAAATAGGGTAACGCTGAGAATCTGTAGGATTTGGTAGAGACTCGCCTCCAGGCCCAACCTCTTCCGCACGATCGCCACCAGCACGTACACCGAGACGGCGATCCAAATCTGGGTCTTCACGGCGTTCTCGCTGGCGCCGTAGAACTTCTTGATCCGCAAGTGCTGCTTGACCCACTTGAAGAACAGCTCCACCTGCCAGCGCGAACGGTAGATCTCGGCGATGGTCAGTGCCGGGAGCGCGAAGTTGTTGGTCAGGAACTTCAGCCGCTTGTTCGTCGCGGCGTCGACGTAGCTGACGCGCCTCAACGGGTCCGGATAGACTTTGGCCGATTCGATGGCAGTCAGTATGACGGTCTGATCCGAGCGCACGCCCGTAGATTTGTCGACGGGATGCGAGTAGCGCCGTTGGAGCAAGATGTTCTTCTTGGTTCGCACGACGAAGAACGGCGAGCAGAGGGTGAACACGAAGAGGCGTTCGAAATCCACGTAGGCCCGATCCATAACGTAGAAGGCGCCGGGCTCGGGTAGGAACTCGTCGAGGATGTTGACGTCGTGCGTTTTGCCGTCGGTAATGCGGATAAACGTGGGGATGTTACCGTGCAGGTCCAACAGCGTGTGCATCTTCACGGCGGCCTTGCGCCGGCGGAACTTGGCCCACGGGAACAGCGAGAGGCACAGGTCGATGGTGGTCGAGTCCAGAGCGTAGAGACTTTGATTGAGATCCACGCCGATCGGATCGCGGGCATACAAGGGCCGCGCGATGCGAATCAAGGCCTGAGCGAAATCGGCATAGATCCGCCAGTCGCGCGACTCGTTAGCGTCGGCCAGTGTCGAGCGCGCGACGTTGCCGCGGAATCCCATGTGGTAGAGCTTGCCGCCAAGCGAACGCAGGCACGCTTCGATATCGCGGAGGCTTTCGCGGTAGGTCAACTGGGCGAAGGACATCGAGAGGAACTGATCCCAGCAGGAGAAGCTGCGCGAGCCCCGGTCGCCATCGTAGCGGGCCACACAGCGCCGGAACTCGCGATCCGGAAGAAAGCTGATCAACTGCGCGAATACGGTGCGGCCCAGATTCATGAGCCATTGTCGGCTCAGGACGGATGACGCTCAAACGGCGCACCGCCGCTCAAATCGCGGCAAGAAAAAACAACACCTAACCCACTTTTCTACAACCAGTTGCAGGCCGCCCACCGCTTATCAGCCGGACAGTAGTGGTAGAGAATATACGCGAAGCATCTCTGGCGACGACGACATTAAGGGAACATGGTTACCGCCGAGAATTGAAGCGGGTGAGTAGTCGAGAGCTTCAGGGTGCAATTAAGCACAAAGTCGTAAGGACTGACCTGGATAACTACTTGAGGGCGGCCGCCGGAGTTGTGGAAGTTAGTAACTATCGCCCGAAGGGTGGTATCGTAGTCCTGTCTACGAGGGGGAAAGCCGTGGTGTCTACTGAGTCCCGCATAATATAGAGTAACCTTTTGTAATGGAGCGACGTCTTTTGGATATGGGTTTTCCAAAAGGCGTGAAGCGAGACTTTGCGGCGCTGGAGAAGCGGCGCATTGAGGCGGTGCGGCTGGTCGTGAAAGAAGGACTGAGCCAAGCCGGGGCGGCGCGTAGAGTCCAAGCCGCCCAACAAAGCGTCAGCGGCTGGGTACAGCGTTACCGCGAAGACGGCCGCGCCGGGTTGGCCAAAGCCGGCCGCGCCGGCCGCAAGCCGTTGCTGAGCACCGCGCAGCTCGCCGAGCTGGAAGGGCTGCTGCTCGAGACCCGAAGCGCACGGCTTCCCGACGCCGCTGTGGAGCTGTCCGCGGGTGGCGCGGTTGATCCGCGACCGTTTCGGGGTGCGCTACCACGAAGGCCACGTCTGGAAGCTGCTGCGGGCACTCCACTGGAGCCCGCAACGGCCGGTCGGCAAGGCCCGCGAGCGCAACGAGGAAGCGATCCGCGCCTGGAAGAAACAGACCTGGCCCGCCATTAAAAAAAAGCCCAAAAACACGGCCGCACGATCGTCTTCATCGACGAAAGCGGACTGAGCCAGAAGCCACATCGCTGCCGTACTTGGGCACCGCGCGGGCAGACGCCCGTACTGCAGTTCAACTTCAACTGGAAGAAGCTCTCGGCGGCGGCCGGAATCACTTTCCACAACTTCTATTTCCGTCTCTATCCCGACGCCATCCGCGGTCCCGAGGTGATCGATTTCCTCAAGGCGCTGCTGCGCCACATACAACGTCCGTTGCTGATCGTGTGGGATCGCTTGCCGGCGCATCGCAGCGCGTTGGTGCGCGAGTTCATCGCGTTGTCGCAGGGCCACATCGAGACCGAGTACTTGCCGGGCTACGCCCCGGAGCTGAATCCGGTGGAATACATCTGGGCCTACTGGAAGCAGCACGAGTTGCCCAACGTCTGCCCCAACGACTACTGGGAGCTCGACGAGCGGGCACGCACGACCTTGCGCCGCATGCGCCGCAAACGGCGCTTGATCGCCGCCTTTTGGAAGCAATCTTCTTTGTCGTTCGATTAACTGAATATTATGCGGGACTCAGTAAGTCAGAAGGTCTAGCGTTACGGCGAGTCGAATCGACCAAAAGACCGTTTGTGCTGTTAGCTAAGAAGATGTGGTTGATCGGGTTGTTAGTCAAGTGTGCAAAGGAATACGGGGAGAGGCCAGCAGTTCAATCTCTGCTTAGCGAGATCTGTTTCTTGTTGGTCGTTCAGATCGCGATGGGTGCGACGAAGGGTGGAAGGGCGATAGGTCTTGAGGCTCTGAATGATAAACTGCGGACTCTATCCGGGGAGCTGGGTTCTGCGAGGTCGAGGGGTAGGCGAGCGATTGACTTGCTAGGAGCGAGAGAGGTGTCTCTTAGAGAGCTCGTTGGTTGAGTGACTGCGACGGCGAGGAAGTTCTGACATGGTCTCGGGGAGGAGGATGAGCCGGACCTGGGTGCGCGACAAATATGTGACGCTCAGGCGGCTTTGGCGCGATTCTCCCAGTAGTCGTCGAAGCGGTTGGAGAGCCGGGCGCAACGCAGGGCGGTGATGGCGTTGGCGCCGCGCACGCTCCAGAACATGCCCGAGCGTTTCAGTCTCGACGCGATTACGGTTCGGCAACCTGCCTCGATCACTCCCGAGCCGACAAACAATCCTTGGCGCCGAAACGCGCGGTAGCGCATCCGCTTGGCATTGCGCTCGAAGTATTCCGCCTCCAAAGCCAACTGATGCGTCAACTCCGCATCCTCGACCTCGATCCCGCGGAGTGCGGCGACCAGTTGCTCAATGCGCCCTGAGTCGAGCTTCTTGTTGAGCCGCCGCGCCCAACTGCGGCGACGCTTTTCGTCCTGCGGAAACAGCTTCGCCGCCAACTCCCACAGGTGTTCGCGGGCGTGATAGAGGTCGACGATCTCGATCGCGCCGGGGAAGTATTCGTGCGAGATATTCCAGATCCAGGGCGCGCCATCTGCGATGACGACCTTCTGGCGCGCCCGGCTCCAGCCCCGTCGGCAAGCCTCGCTGTAGATGCGCCGGCCGAAAGAGGCGGCGTCCTCGATTGCGCCGCTGTAGCTGGTCGAGTCTTCGTCGCGGACAGGGCGGCTTTGCTCGTCACAGCTGGTTTGCGTGAAGACACAGCCCAGCTTGACCTCGCGGGTACGCGCTTGCGGGCTCGTTTTCCCCCTGCGGCCCGCCGTGTCAGCGTCCGTGACCGGCACTCCCGTACCGTCCATCTCGATGTAGAGAAGCGGAGTTGCCGGCCCGCGGATCTCAGCTAGATCAAGCTGCACAGCACGTGCGATCTCGGCTTGCTCGCGGGTCGCGATGTCCGCGCCGATCGCTTCCGCTTCGCGCTCCACCGCCTTCGCGGTCAGCTGCACGCCGGCCAACTCTTCGAGCAACGCGCGGCCGCGATCGAACGAGGTCTCGGAGCCGACCAACGCGGTCATGCGGCGCACACCGGGCGAATACTGAGTCTCGTCAACGTCCAACTCTTGGTCGCGCGGCGCAAAGCCGACGCGGCAACGTTTGCAGTGATAGTACTCCCGCTCGACGACGACCGCGCCCAGCATCGTGACGAGTTTCTTCGAGCGCTTGCCGGCGGAGCGCGCCGCTTTGCCGCAAGCGCACAGCGGTTGCAATTCGCTCGCTCGCTCCTCGTTCAATAGCGTCTCGATCAGCCTCGCACCCGCTTGGTGCAACGCATCGCGGGTCGCTTGTTCGACGGCTTCCAGATCGAGCTTGCCGCTCCTGCGCCGATCGGCGAAGACGACCTGCAGCAGTCGCCTTACTTCTTCGGCGACCTCTTGCTCGATCGCTTCAGCCGTTTTTTTTCCTGCGGGCTCAAGGCGGCGTCTTCTTCCACGGGACGCAGCCGGCAGATCTGCTCATTGACTTCGAGCAGCTCTCGACTCAGCCGCTGAAACTGCCGAAAGGCGGCGATCTCGCGCTCCGCCTTACGGCGAGCAGCCGGACTGACGATGGTCTCGTTAAGCGTCTTTCCGTTGACCTTGTAGGACAAACGCAACTGAGGACCATGCCCTGGATGATCCCGTGACATACACACGCAAGCGGCTTTGCCGCAACGTCGGAACGAAGCGCTCAGAGAGCCTCGTCGGAAATCGCCCAGCTCAGCCAGTTGGCGAGTGAGCCCAGCGCGACGATGCTCCAAGGCAGGCAATGATAGCGACATGCGACCCTCCTGGTCTCTGAGAGTATATTATACCCTCAGATAAGGCCGCCCGCATTCCCTCCCCCTTCCCGCTTCACTTCTGTGTCGCGCACCCGCCGGACCTTCAATTGTTGCCAAGCGTTGCAACGGGTGTAGAATGGGGGCAGCTTGGCGTGAGGTGACATCATGCACGTGACGCGACGAGGATTCGTTCATGGCGGTCTGATGGCCGGGGCGGCGGCGGCTGTGGGGGCGGTGCCGGCGGTTCCTACGGTTGATGGGCGGGGTGGTGTTGGCGCGGGTGCTCGTCCGCACTTCTCGGTTCATCCGTTTATTGAGGCGAATCCTAAGGCGGTGTTCATTCGCCGCACGAAGGTGGCACATAAGTTCGACAACGAGCGGAAGCTGGCCGAAGGTCTGTCGCTGGCGCGGGAGATTTTTGTGCCGGCGGATGCGACGGGGATTCCGGTGTCGCACAAGGTGGTCCTCAAACCGAATGTTTGCAGCGTGAGGTCGAAAGACCGTCCGACGGAGGACATGTGGGGGACGGGGACGGACCCTCAGTTCTACGAAGGCATGGTGATGGGCCTGAAGGAAGTGGGGCTCAAGGACTTCACGTTCGTCGAGGCGAACAATTACCACCAGTGGAATGTGCGCGGGTTCGTCGATATCAACGAGCGGCACGGCGTCAAGATGAACGAGTGCCAGCGCCGCGTGCGGAACTTCGACGAAGGCTACCAGATGAACTGGACGAAGGTGCCGGATCCGGTGGTGTACACGCATGTCCCGCACTACACGCCGGTGAACGACAAGAACTCGTGGATGCTGAACATCGCGAAGTGGAAGGCGCACGGGATGTGCCTGACGCAGTCGGTGAAGAACGAGCAGGGGCTGGTGGTGAAGCCGTATGTGCGGTTCTGCCCTGGGTGGAATATGGTGACGGGCGCGCCGGACTTCATGCAGCCGAATGTTCACGCGAAGGTGGAAGAGCGCGTCAATAAGTTTTTCGACAACCACCGCAAGTTGAACTATGCGCGCTACGATTCGCCGGCGAATCTGAGCCCGATGCATCAGGAGATCTGGGCGCACAAGACGTGCGACAACCAGCAGACGCTGAAGACCGGGCTGTCGATGATCGAGGGCATCTACGGGCGCGACGGCAACGGTTTCCAGATCGGCAACGATTACATGGCGAACATGGTGATGTTCAGCAAGGACAAGTTTCGGCTGGACTTGATCGGGCTATGGCTGGGCGGGCACGAGCCGGGCAATATCAATCTGTATAGGATCGCGAAGGAACGCGGGTTGAGCGATACGTTCAATCCGTGGGAAGTGCCGATTTACGAATGGGTGGACGGCGAGGCGATGCCGCGGAAGTTGACGGATTTCGAGCGGACGCCTTTGATGACGTACTACCTGCAGAAGGACGGCGAGCCGGAATATCACCTTGTGGATGAGCCGTTTGATTACGACAAGGTGACGGTGTAGCTGCGCGGTTGATCGGTTGAGCTGTTGATCCGTTGAGCCGTGTTCCGGTGGCAATTCAGTTCTTACGTGTAGATTGTGCGCTGTGCGAGACTTTGTGGGTATGTGATGTCTCGGCGCGCTTTGTTGTTCTTCCTGATTGTTCTCCTCGTTTTGTTCCCTGGGGCCGGATTGCGGGCGCAGACGGATTCGTCTGATGCGGTGGCGGTTGGGCGCGGTGTGTTTGAGTTGCACTGTGGCGGGTGTCATGGGGGTGATGGGACGGGGGGCGAGCGGGGTCCGGATGTGGTGACGCCGGGGTTGGCTCGGCGGCGGAGCGATGCTCGGTTTCGCGCGATTGTGGCGGAGGGGTTGGTCGATCGCGGGATGCCGCCGGTTGCTTTGAGTGCGGCGGATTTGGATCGGCTGACGGCGTTCTATCGGTCGCGGACGGCGCCGGCTGGTGAGAGTCCGGTGGCGGGGGATGTGGCGGCGGGGCGGCGGTTTTTCCTGGGAAAGAATAGTTGTGGGGCTTGCCATGGGCCGGGGCTGACGGATCAGATGGTGGGGCCGGATTTGTCGAATCTTGCGCGCGAAAAGACGATCCCGCAGATTGAGAAGGCGTTGCGCGAGCCGGGGACGGATCCAGCGGAGGGGTATGAGGTCGTTACGGTAGGGCTGCGCTCGGGCAGTCGCTTGCGGGGTTTTTTGCGGAATGAGTCGGCGTTTAGTTTGCAGTTGCAGGATTTTCTTGGGCGATTGCGGTTCGTGCGGCGAGAGGATGTGAGCGCGGTGGAGCGCGACGCAGCGTCGGTGATGCCGGCGTTTCGTGGGAGTGACGCGGAGTGGCGGAATTTGTTGGCGTACTTGACGCGGTTGGATGGAAGCACGGCGGGTAGCGAGTTAGGCACTTCCCTGCCCGGCTCGGTTTCGTTTAACGCGATTAAGAAGCCGCGGCCCGGCGATTGGCCGAGCTACAACGGGCTGCTGAGCGGGAATCGGCATAGCGAGTTGGATCAAATCCACACGGGGAATGTGGCGGGGCTGGCGCCGCGATGGATGTTCCCGATTCGCTCGCCGCGGCGATTGCAGGTGACGCCGGTGGTGGTCGGCGGCGTGATGTATGTGACGACGGTGAACGAGGCGTTCGCACTGGATGCGGCGAACGGCCGCGAGATCTGGCATTACCAGCGCGGACGGACAGAGGGTGTGATCGGCGACGCCGGTTCGGGCATCAACCGCGGCGTGGCAGTGTTGGGTGACCGCGTGTTCATGGTGACGGACGATGCGCGGGTGATTGCGCTGCATCGCCTCACGGGGCGGCTACTGTGGGATACGAAAATGGCCCCGCACGAAGAGAACTACGGTGCGACATTGGCGCCCCTTGTCGTGAACGACCTTGTGGTCGCCGGAGTCGCGGGCGGCGATGAGGGTATCCGGGGATTTCTGGCGGCATATGATGCTTCGACCGGCGAAGAGGCGTGGCGCTTCTGGACGATTCCCGCGCGGGGCGAGCCGGGATCGGAGACCTGGGCCGGTAGTGCGTTGCCTCATGGTTGTGGCGCAACTTGGTTGACGGGGAGTTACGATCCGGAACTTGACCTTCTCTATTGGACGACGGGCAATCCGTGTCCGGATTACAACGGCGATGAGCGTAAGGGCGATAACCTCTATTCGAACTCGGTTGTGGCGTTGGAGCCTGCGACGGGGACGCTGCGCTGGCATTATCAGTACACACCACACGACCTGCATGACTGGGATGCGGTGCAGACCCCGGTTCTAGCGGATGCCGAGTGGCGGGGGGAGCGGCGCAAGCTGTTGTTGCAAGCGAATCGGAATGGGTTCTTCTATGTGCTCGACCGCGAGGATGGGGAGTTGTTGCTGGCCGAGCCGTTCGTGGACGCGCTGACTTGGGCGGAGCGTATCGGCGAGGGCGGGCGGCCGGTACGCGTGGCCGGTCAGGTGCCGACGCCGGGTGGGACGGTGACGTGTCCGGCGGTGGAGGGGGCGACGAATTGGATGTCGCCGGCGTATCATCCGGGGACGGGGCTGTTCTACTTGAACGCGCTTGAGAAGTGCAGCGTTTATATCAAGCGGCCTCAGGATTGGGAGGCCGGGGACTCGTTCTACGGCGGAACGACTAGGGTGGCACCGGACAAGCCAAAGCGGAAGTACTTGCGTGCGATTGATATCGAGACCGGCAAGCGGGTGTGGGAGCGGGAACAGGTCGGTCCGGCGAGGGCATGGGGCGGTGTGCTTTCGACGGAGGGCGGCCTGGTGTTTTACGGAGATGACAGCGGGGCGTTCGCGGCGGTGGATGCAAAGACCGGCGAGCCGCTTTGGGACTTTCAGATGAACGTGGTGTGGAAGGCTTCGCCTATGACCTATCAGGTGGACGGCAGGCAGTATATTGCTGTGGCGGCGGATCGGAATGTCGTTGTATTCGGGTTACCGGATCGGTAGAAAAATGAACTCAGCCGCGTAGGTGCATGACGACCATCTTGGTTTCGGTCATTTCCTCGACAGCGTATTTGGGGCCTTCTTTGCCAAAGCCGCTGTCTTTTAGGCCACCGTACGGCATCAAGTCGGCGCGCCATTGGGAGCCCCAGTTGATGTGAATGTTGCCGGAGTCGACTTCGCGGGCAAATTTCATGGCGTGTTCGA
The DNA here is from genome assembly GCA_965206655.1 of Bryobacterales bacterium. GTDB lineage: Bacteria > Acidobacteriota > Terriglobia > Bryobacterales > UBA6623 > JAPPLB01. The sequence continues at coordinate 179,103 of CBDBKC010000038.1, forward strand.
GACTTTCCGTGAAAATGGCGGCGGAAAGGCCGTAGTTGGTGTCGTTGGCGAGCTCGATGGCGTGTTCGACGGTTTCGACAGGGGTGAGGCCGACGGCGGGCCCGAAGAGCTCTTCACGGGAGATGCGCATGTCGGGCTTCACGTCGGCGAGAAGCGTTGGGGCGTAGACAGCGCCGTTGCGTCCGCCTCCGGTGATGACGCGGGCGCCGGCTTGGGCGGCTTCGTCGATCCATTCGGCGACACGCACGGCGTCGGATTCGCGAACCATCGGGCCGACTTTGGTTCCGCCTTCCAGCGGATTGCCGGTGGCGAGAGCTTCGACCTTGGGCTTGAGCGCATCGATGAGGTCGGCATAGATGCTTTTGTGAGCGAGGATGCGTTGTGCGCTGATGCAGACCTGTCCGGCGTTGGCGTAACCAGTGACGGCGATCGCTTGCGCGGCCTTCTCCATATCGGCGTCGGGGAGGACGATCAGCGGAGCGTTGCTGCCGAGTTCCATCGTGACCTTTTTGAGACCGGCGGTGCGGCAAATGTGTTCGCCGACCACTTGGCTGCCGGTGAAGCTGATTTTGCGGACACGAGGATCGCCGGCGAGCACGTCGCCGATGTCGCTGCCCGTGCCGGTAATGCACTGGATGCCCTCGGCCGGGATACCAGCTTCGAGTAGAATGCGCGCGAATTTGAGCGCGCTGAGAGGCGTATCCGTCGCGGGCTTGATGACGACGCTGTTACCTCCAGCGAGCGCGGGCCCGACCTTGTGGACGACGAGGTTCAGTGGGAAGTTGAACGGGGTGATCGCGAGAACGACGCCGCAAGGGACGCGCAGGGTGAAGCCAAAGCGGTTTCCGGTGTCAGGCGCGCCATCGAGCGGGACGACCTCCGAGCCCAAACGCTTCGCCTCTTCCGCGGAACCGATCAGGGTTTCCCTGGCACGGGAGACTTCGAGCCGCGCTTCCGGCAGGATCTTCCCCTCCTCGCGGGTGATGGTTTCCGCCAAGTCATCGATCTGCTCAGCCATCAGGCCCGCCGCTTTCATGAGCAGGTTGTAGCGGTCGTAGCCGGGGATGCGGCGCATCTTTTTCGCGCCCTCGAGTGCGAAGGCCATGGCGCGATCCACATCGGCGGCGGTCGCCTTGGGAACAGTATCGACTTCGGAATTGTCGAAAGGATTCGTGACAGGGATCGTACCGTTACCGCTGACCCACTGGCCGGCGATGAGCATTTGCATGGGTGTGACCTCGATTGGAGTTGGACAGGAATACCTTAGGATAGCGCCGAGGTTTGGGCGGTAGGTGTTGCGGTTCGATGCTCGTTTTCGGATCACGCTCTCCAACAACGCCGCTCTTGTCGCGTGTTGGCGAAGCGGAGCAGGGCATTGAGGATCGTTCGCTTGCACGCTTCGAACGTGCGTGGTCGGCCAGGCAAGCGCCGATAAGCATGCGACTCGGCCCATGTCCGACGCTCAAACCGCAGCTTCGACGCCGATGCCGGCGCGGTACAGAGCTTCAGCTACCTCGAACTGCCAAGGGTAGTCGATGTCAAAAGCCTCCAGATGGTTCATGGGAAACAGCTCTATATCACCTGGTTCATCGAGGTTTCCCATCCAACGACCCTCGCCGATAACTGCCATGCGTCCCGCATACAAGCAATGTGCCGCCTCGTAAGTCAGCTCTACGGCCTTGGTGTTCATGACAGCGCCGCGCCCAGGGGACGATGTGAGCAGCACACCATCAGCGTTCCAAAAGTAGTCTCGTTTCTCTAGTACACCGAATAGTCCGTCGCTGTCGATAGTCCGGTAATGGTCTATAAACGCATCGACGGTGGCAATACGAAGTAGTGGTGCGCAGGCGTTGACGAGTACCGCATAGGTAAAGGGCAACTGGTCCCACCACTCGTACAGCTCACTGAGCGGCTTCCCTTCACTGCGTGCGGAGCGTTCGCTTCTGCGAAATACGTTGACCCCGTGCCAGCTTCCGATACCAGCGAGTTCCTCCTCGTGCACGGCAAGAAAAAACTGCTCTGGCGAGAAAACTGCCGAGCGCAGCATCTTCTGGAGGGCGATGTCGAGCAAAGACGAGCCGGCGAAGGGCCGGGTCATCTTCCTCGGCGTACGCTCGGAGCCCAAACGTGCCTGGATGATGACGGCGATTTCACCAATCTGCTTCAAGCCGTGGCTCCGGTACGGATGGTCAATGCGGTTCGTAGCGCTCGACCCGCCCGGTCTCTTCGAGACGGATGATATCAGCCAGGGTCGCGTCGATGCGAATCCGGTCGTCGGCCGCAAGGAGTCGTTTGAAGATCTCGAAGAGCTCGTCGGCGCTGTGAAGCTTGTCCAGCTCAAGCCCCTCGCGCTCGCGAATCGTAGTTGCTAGCCCAGCGTAGCCATCGAACACGTCCTCGCAGTTGAACGTGATCCCGGTGACATAGATCTCAGCCACCGCGCACTCGAGAAGCTCGCAGATGGCGAAGAAGCCGGTGTTGATCGCTTTGGTCAGATGCTCGCCGTGGCGCTGCAAATAGGGCATTTCGTAACTGTGAACAAAATCCTCGTGAGGTAGATTGTGCGCCTCGACCCATGCGAGGAACCGTGGATATTGGGCCATATTGTACGCCAAGCGCACGAATTTGGTCTCGGCAAATCCGGGTGCATCGAGAATCGTGCGGACGTCGCCCACGTGGTTGCAGCAGTGGTAGAGAACATCGCAACGCGTGCCCATCTGTTCCCGCCACTCGGTACGTACCGGCCAAGTGAAGTTGAGGCGAACAACCACATCGTACGACTCGATCAAACCGGGGGGGTTGCGTAGCGCGCCTCTTGACGGCCCGACTACGCACACTCTTTTCCCCCCGACCAGGCGGGCCAAGCCGCGCGGGGCACGCTGCGGGGCACGGCGCTCAAAACGTTGAGCCAGCTTCCGAACCCCGGTCGCTAGGACGCGGACCGGGCGCGGCGGCACCCGGGATGGGAAGTAGGCTCGACGTTGCATCAACATCCACCTGTTGATCTGTCCGGCAATCGTGTCAGACCGGCTACTCTCCCGCAAGCAGCGGCCTAGCTCCGCGAAGGGACCCGGCAGCCGCAGGCCAATCATCACGGCATCGCGATAGCCACGCCGGCAGTAGTTGCCCTTGTGGACGATATTGTTCTTGAAGATGATCGTCGTCCCGGGCCCACCCAGAACGACTTGGCCTTGACCGTCTTCGGCGCAGCGAGTGCTCTGCAGGGGTAGTCCGGGACGCAGTGGTCGGTAGTCTACCGGCACTTTGTATTCGAAGGGCCCTTGTTCCTCTTCCACATCGCTCAGATAGACGAGGATCTTGAAGGCATCGGCTGGGAAATTGTCAAAGTGCCAGAGCTCGGATACCCAGCCATCGTCAGTCGGCACGGCGTTGCCTCGGTCAGAGGGGCGGGGAGTCTCGCGAAGACGGAAAACCGTCAACTCGATAACGCGGGCGCCATAGTCAGAGGCGATACGCGCGACATCGTCGCACAGAAAAGATGTATCGGTGAGCTCGAGACGGGTACCTCCATTTGTCTCCTTGCACATCTGGGGATCGTCGAAGCGGCGTCGCACCTCCTCGGCGTGACGCAACAGAAAGTCGTATTTGCGACCTACGTAGACTTCTGTGACCGAGCTCAGATCTGCCGGTATGCGGGTCGCTCCCAGCGTCGGGAGTCGCCTCCGCAACCAACCGGCCGCACGGACCATAGGCGGCCGAAGTCGACCTTTCATCTGACTCTTCCGTTCGTGAATCAGCCCGGCCATGGATGTCGCCCCTATCCTTGAACGGCAATCGAAGGGCGCCGCTAGCTCCGCGAGTGCACCACAGTATAGCCAAAGGGAATCCCAAGCTCGGCCGGAACTGCCGGCGACGAGTGGGCAAGGAGAAGAAGTGCTGCTTTGCTCGGCGTTGGCCGCCGGTCGGCTCAGCCGGAAGCCAGAGGCTCGGGTGGACTATCGATGCGCTCGAAGTAGCCGAGCCAGGGGTCGCCGGTTTCGCGGCGGAAATTCACGACTTTTTCGCGCAGTTCCTTGAGAGTAGCGGCGTGACTGGAAGAGCCAGTTAAGTTATTTGTTTCCATGGGATCAGCGACGATGTCATAAAGTTCTTCCTTGGCATGGTGGAGGACGTCTTGTGTCTTGCGGCGGCCCATCTTGTCGAGTCCGCGCGAACGTACTCCGGCCCAGGTCGGCGACTTCCACAGGTCGCTCGGGAGCGGCATGGTGAGTTCGGGATGAAGAGGTTTTGTGTATTTGTACCGGCGCGTCCGTATGCCTCGGAAGGGGAAGTAGTTCACGATTTCGTGGAACGTGTGCGAGAAGAAGATTTCGTCGCGGCCGGCGGGGCGCTCTTGTTCGAGGATGGGGAGGAGCGAACTGCCATGGGTTTCGTAGTCGGCCGCGTCGACCCCGGCCCAATCGATGACGGTGGGCAGGATGTCGGTCCAATTGACGAGGGCCTGGCTGCGGAGGCCTCGCTTGCTCTGATCCGGAGTTCGGATGATCAGCGGGACGTGCAGGCCCGAGTCGTAAGGTGAGCCCTTGGCGCCGGGAAACGGCATGCCGTGGTCGCTCATGTAGATGACGAGTGTGTCTTCGGCGCGGCCGGAGTCTTCGAGCGCGTCGAGCAGGAAGCCGACGCCTTGGTCGAGGCGGTCGATGGCTTCGTAGTATTCGGCGAGTTCGGTGCGAACTTCAGGCGTATCGGGCAGGAAGCCGGGGACGATGACGTCGGCGGGATCGTATGTTCGCTTCGTGACATTGGGGTAGCCGCGGTGATTGGCGAAGAGACCGGGGCCGCTCGAGCGATGCGGATCGGAAAAGCCGACGTGCAGGTAGAAGGGCTTGTCTTTGTTCTCGGTGAAGAACTGACGGGCGTGTTGCGCCATGCCCCAAACGTCGCGCGCCGCGCCGTCGGGTCCGCCGGGTGAGACGAAATCCCAGGGGAAGACTTCGGGCGGGTTGACGTGGAGCTTGCCGATAACGCCGGTAGAGAATCCATGCGATTGCAGAATGCGAGGGATGGATTGATGACGGCGGTGCGTGTGGAAGTTGGCGGGCTCGTGGGCGTGACCGAACTGTCCGTTGCGGTGGTTGTGGAGGCCGGTCAACACCACCGAGCGGCTGGCGCTGCATGAAGGAGTTGTGCAGAAGGGGTGCTCGAAGAGGGTGCCGGTGGCGGCGAGGCTATCCATGTTGGGCGTTTTGATGACCGGGTTGCCGTAACAGCCGGCGATGGGGCTGTGGTCGTCGGCGATGAGGAGCAGGATGTTTCGGAAACGGCGTTCGGTTTGAGATCGAGCCTGGGGTGCGGCGGCTGTGGCGGCGGCGCTGCCGAGAACGAACTGTCTGCGATTGAGGGGTGACATGGGTTGGAACCTCCGGGAGGAAACGTTCATGCAGGATATCAGAGGAAGGCGCTTGTTCCTCAATTCCCCCGACCCGTACGACCAACCCCCTGGCCGAGCCGCGAGAGATAACGAGCGGTGCCGGCCGACGCGTGACTCATGCCCCGCGTGTGTGGCAACAAAATCCGAACGGTACGGCGCGGGCCGGACCTGGTCAACTCCACGTGTGGGCCTGTCGGCGCAATGTGAAAAGATCCCCTACAGAGCAAAGTAGAAAGATCCCCTTCGGGCGAGAGACGCTAGGGGGTGAACGAAATCGTGGGATTGAGCAAAGTGGAGCGGGACCGGTTGATTGTTCTGAGGCAAGTCAAGGAGGGGAGGCTGACGCAGGCAACGGCGGCACAGCAGTTGAAGCTGAGCGCCCGTTGGGTCCGTAAGCTGGTGAAGCGACTCCGCAAAGAGGGCGATCGCGGGCTGGCGCATCGGCTGCGAGGCCGGCCCTCGAACCGCGCGTACGACAACGAGCTGCGGCGGCGAGCGCTGGCTCTGATCGGCGAGAGCTACGACGATTACGGGCCGACGCTGGCGAGCGAGATGCTGGCGAGCGAGCATCAGATCGTGGTCAACCGCGAGACGCTGCGGCAGTGGATGAGCGGCCAAGGGCTGTGGAAGCCACGCCGGGCCAAGTTGAAGAAGGTGCACGTGTGGCGGCGGCGACGGCGTTGCCGGGGCGAACTGGTGCAATGGGATACGTCCGACCACGACTGGTTGGAAGGGCGCGGCCCGCGGTTGTATCTGGTGGCGATGATGGACGACGCCACGAGCGAGCTGACGGCGCACTTTGCCGTGTCGGACTCGACGGCCGAGAACATGCGGTTGTTGTGGCGGTATGTGGAGTTACACGGGCGTCCCGTGGAGGTCTACACCGACAAGGCCAGCCTGTTTCAACTCAACCGGCCGTTGCACCACAACAAGCATTTGGACGCGGCTCCACCGCCGACACAGATCGAGAGGGCGCTGGCCGAGTTGGGAATCGGAAAGATTCCGGCGCACTCGCCGCAGGCGAAGGGACGGATCGAGCGCAGTTTCCAGACGATGCAAGACCGCATGGTGAAGGGGTTGCGGCGAGCCGCGGCGAGCAGCATTGAGGACGCCAACCGTTATCTGCAGCAGGAGTTTGTGCCGCAGTGGAACGGACGGTTCAAGCGTCACCCAGCCGGACAGGCCGACGCCCACCGGCGCTTGCGCCGCGACCAGAATCTGGCCTCGATTCTCAGTCGCCTCGATCGGCGTGTGGTCGGCAACGACTACACGATTTCGTGGCACGGACGTTTGTATCAGATCCCGGCTGAGAAGGCCAAACCTCGGATGAGGAAGACGGCGGTGCGGATCGAGCAACGGCTTAACGGGGAATTATGGCTGCGTTGGCAACAGGGAGCGTTGCTGCTTCAAGAATGCCTGGAAGCCGACGGCACTCCAGCCCGGCCCACCGCCAAGGCGGCCCGCAAGACGCCAACCCATACCAAACAACCAAAGAAACGCCAGGGGCGTTGGATGGACGGCTTCGTCCTAGCCGATCCGGCCAAGCGCTGCGAGCCATTGCCCGCAACTCCAGTCGCCCTACGGGCTCCTTCCGTCGCGGGCAGCGGCCCATGATTCCGGCTTCAAGGGGAACTTCCTACTTTGCTCAATCAGGGGATCTTTCTAAACAACCACCGCCTGAAAGGCGGTGGGTTCATTTACGACTGAAAGTCGGCTTGCGGCTGAAGCCGCCTGAAGAAGCCCCGGCTCAGAGCCGGCTCAAGGCTTGGTGGGCGCTGTGATCTTGAATCCCTCTTCATCCTCGTCCCATTGCTGGCTCTCGATGTAATTCTTGATCGTTTCCTCGTCCACCGTCGCGCAGAAATATCCGCGCGCCCACAGGTGTTGCCCCCAGTATCGCTTCCGCAATTCCCCAAACTCATCTTGCAGCCGTCGCGACGACCTACCTTTCACATACTGCACCAGCTTCGACGGCGCCAACTGCGGCGGTGCCGATACCAAGACATGCACATGATCCGGCGACACCGCACCCCGAATCACTACGACGTCTCGCGCTTGGCAGCTCTGTCGGATCAGATCCCGTGTCCGCTCCGCCACCCTGCCCCGCAAGACTTTGTAGCGATATTTCGTGATCCAGACCAGGTGATATTTGATGTCGTAGACTGCGTGCGCCCCTCGCCGATATTCGCCCATCCCCCTATTCTCATCCAGACCCGCTTGAAGCTGACCGCCTGAAAGGCGGTGGGTTTAGACCTGGTGATGGAACTAAATTGCGTTGACAGTGAGGGCGCTTACTGAATCCAGCCGCCGCCGACTACCGTGTCATCATCGTAAAAGACCGCGGCCTGGCCCGGCGTTATCGCCGGCTGTGGCTGCTCGAACTCGACCTCGACCGAGCCCGCCGCGCCATTCGAACGCACCTCAGCCCAAGCCGGCTTGAATTGATGCCGGATCTTGACACGTACCCGTAACGACTCGTCGAGCCCGGCGATCGCGATCCAATTCAGATCCTTGGCTGTGAACGTCGTACGGAGGAGTTCTTCCCGCTTTCCGATGACCACTTTCTGAGACTCGGGCTCGATCTTCACCACATACATTGGCTTGCCCGCCGCGACGCGTAGCCCGCGACGCTGTCCGATCGTAAAGTGATGGATACCCTTGTGCTCGCCGAGGGTCTTGCCTTCGGTCGAAACGATTTCGCCCCCTGTTTCGGCTGCACTGCTCGATCCCTTTTGCTCGAGATACAGCTCGACAAATCTGGCGTAGTCGCCGTCCGGAACAAAGCAAATTTCGTGGCTCTCGGCCTTGCCCGCCACCGGGATGTTCAAGTCCTCGGCGAGCCGCCGTACCTCAGTCTTCTCCATTCCGCCCAACGGGAATACAGAGTGTGCCAACTGCTCTTGCGTGAGTCCGAACAGAAAGTACGACTGGTCCCGAGAATCATCGACGCCTCGCTTGAGTAGGTGGCGACCTGTCTTCTCGTCAAAATCGACGCGAGCGTAGTGCCCCGTCGCGACACGCTTCGCGCCCACCTGCTCCGCCATCGTCAGAAACTGGTCGAACTTGACAAAGTTGTTGCACAGAGTGCAAGGGATCGGCGTCCGCCCCGACAGATAGTCGTTGACAAATGGCTCGACAACTTCCCGCTCGAAGCGCTCCTCGAAGTTGAGAACGTAGTACGGGATGCCCAGATGCTGCGCCACATGCCGCGCGTCGTAGACGTCGTCGAGCGAGCAACAGCGGCCGAATGATCCCCCCGGCGGAATTAACTCCGGCATGCGGCGCTGGTTCCATAGCTGCATCGTCATCCCGACGAGGGGCGTTCCGTCGCGATGCAATAGCCCCGCCACCGTCGAGCTGTCGACGCCGCCGCTCATCGCGACGGCAATCAGGTCCGCAGCCATCTTTTTATTCTCTCAGACGGCCGGACGTAGAAAGATGCCGTCGATTATGGTCTAATGCCTTTTTCGGGAGGGTTACGTCCATGAAGCGATTCGCCATCAGCGGCTTTTTTGTCTTTCTACTCGTCATGAGCTGGGTTCTCGGCAATGACGCCGCTACTCGCGCCGCGTCGAAAACCAGCGGCCAGGGCAAGATGACCTTCAAGGTGCTGTATACATCCAGCCATCTGCCGGCCGAAGCGCAAGTTCCTGACGTGCTCAAGGCCGCGCATGGCGGATTCGCCGTTGATCGCCGCCCGGGCAAGGGAGAAACCTACTTCGCGCTGCCGGGCGCCGGCATTATCCAGATCAGCTCCGACATGAAGAGCACCAAGATGGTGAAAACTCCGCCTTCGATGAAGGACACGAACATGCACAACGCGACCATCTGGTACGCGGACGGCGGCCCCTTCCTCACCTTCCCCGGCAATCAGTCGGCGCAAGTCGTTACCACCACGCTCGACGGCAAACTCGTCAACACCCTCAAGACTCCCGCGGGCGGAACCGATTTGGGCCATCCCACCCCGAGCGACTACTTCGCCGGCGCGGGCAACTTCGTTCCGACCGACACAGAGTACCTTGACGGCATGCTCTATGTTGCCACCGGCTACTCGAAACTCGATTACGTGCTCACCGCCAAGGTGTTTAGCACGAACCCCTTCAAGGCCGAATGGCATGATCTCTCGTTCGGCGGCAAGGGCACGGGCGTCGGGCAGTTCGGAACCGGGCACGGCATCACCGTCCCGGCCGGCACGAAGCGCATTGATGTCGCCGACCGGCTCTATTCGGAAATCGATCGCTTCACGCGGCACGGCCAGTACCTCTCCACGGTGACCATGCCTTTGGGCTCTCTACCCTGCGACATCGACTACCTCGACGACTACGCGATCGTCGGCGCGTTGCGCGGCCCTGATACGAGCAAGGGCGCACCGATTTATATCCTCGAAAACGACAAGCTCATATCGACCGTGATGATCAAAGAAGACCTGGGTCTCGAAAAGTTTACCCACATCCACAACGCTGTCCTTCGCAAACACGGCGGCAAATACTATGTGATCGCGGAGGCTTGGAATCCCGGCGACTTCGCGATCCTTGAACAGGTCGTTAACTAAGAGAAGCGGGAAGGCAAGCCGGGGATCCGGCGGGTATTCGCCGCACTTCACCCACGAGCACAATCCACGTGGAGTGCGGTACCTACCTTACTGCTCGTCGCCTAGGGAACCGTGCCCGCCCGGGCCCCGCGGAATGCGGAGCACAAGGCAGCTTGGACAGATCGTCACATGTGTCTCCCGGCAGCTTACTCAACGAGCATTGCAGTTCGGAGCAGCGTTTCGTTGTTGGAGTTCTCAATGAAGTTGCTGGACAGAGTCGCATTGCCGGTGACGCGAATAGTGTCGGCGATAATTCCCGTCCAACCGCCCGTGGCCGTTGTTCCGGCGTAGTCCAGGTGGCCCTTGCTGAAGTAGAGGAACCCATTCAGCTCGGCGCCGACGTTTCCGTGGATCCTATGCCCCGGGTTGAGTTTGGGAGAGTTACGGCCCTCGAAGAACAGAATGCCTTTGTAGGGTCCGCTGGTCATGGGGTTCAGAACCGTGTTGCCGCCCCCGACGAAGTCAATCGCGTTCCAGCTATTTGTTTTCGTCGGGTCGCCGGTTGTCGTGTTGTAGAACATGACGCCTTCACCCGGGCTGCCCGGCAGCCCATCGGTGCCAACTGAGCGAAAGACGGTTTGACTTGTCACCTTGAAGCCGCTGTCAAGAAAATAGATTCCGGGGTAGAGATTGAAGGTTCCGCCGGAGATGTCCCAGGCGTTCTTCTTGTTGCCGCCGGTACTGCCGGTGTAAAGCCCCGGATGAAAGTCCCAAACGGCGTCCGCGTCCGTGAAACTACCCATGGAAATGGCGGGCATGGCAATCGGGTTGTTTGGGTCGGTGACGTCGTAGACGGTGGTAACCGTGTTCGGAACCGTCGGGTCGGGAACGTGAGCCAGCCAGTCTCTCGCGGGTGGGACTCCCGTCGTAGCGGCCGGAATGCAGCCCGCGCAATCTACTCCCCCGTACGAGGCGATTCCCGCCGGCCTGGCGTCAAGGACTCCCCCGCCCACCGTGCGAATCGCCTCGGTGAGATCATTTGAGTTGACCTGCACGCCGCAACTCGCGTCCAACGTGGCTGTGCCGTTAACCTGGAGAGCTCGGCCTTCGGTTGGATTGAGCGCCAAGACGCAGCCTTCGCCGTAGTTCTCCATGCCGGCGACGGCGCGGGCGCGAACGGAAGCCTGCTCGATACCGAGCACGAGCATAAAGGTCGTGGGATAGTTCCTGGTGATGATGACCTCGACAAAATTGTTGTTACCAACCTTGGCGCCGCCCAAAGGAGGATTGTTGACCTGCACCGAGATATTCATGCTGTCGGCATTGCCGGCGTTGTTGTCATGGTGCTTGAAGCCATTGAGCTCGGAATCGTCGCGAGCCGCATCCCTGATGGCGTTTCCGGTTGAACCCAAGACGAGTTCGTGAGCGCCACCCATGGCCGCGGCGTCGGCGGCGAGTTGCATGTGACGTTTTTCGAACTGTATCCGCCCGCCGTCGAGCACAATACCGGTGAACGCAATGAGCACCGCTATAAGGATCACCAGCATGGGTGCGATCTGACCTTGGCGCTGGGTTGGGGCGGAGTGAGCGGCGATGGTTAACTCGGGGAATTTAGCAACGTGTCGTGTCGTCATGGCTAATGCTCTCCTGGGCTGAACCGTCTTAGCCAGGATTTCCATTTTGGCCCTGGCACGGTGAAAGTATACACCCGCGCTGCCCCGAAGACCACGTCTTTCCGCGCTGAACCCTGCACATCACCTCCGGCGGCAGGCCCCAAAGCCCGTCCGTCCGCTCACAGACGTTGATGGAGCGGGCTGAACGGCACACCGGCCGACACTGCTCCCTGCGAAGCCTTTTCGGAGCTAAAAACTGTTGATCCTCGTCCAGGTAACGCTACCCGCTCGGCAGCGGCAGCGCCCAGATCCTGTGCAGCATGTCACCGAACAGCCGCCGGTTCAGATGCCCCTCGGCCAGCAGCAACCAGTAGTAGCGCGCGTGCTTGACCAGCCGGCCGCCGGTCTTCATCAGCCGCTGCTGCAAGCTCGTGAGCGACCAACTCTTGATCCTGTTCGGCAGTCCGAGCCGCCGCCACAAGTTGCCCAGGTTGTAGGCCAGCACGCTGAGTTGCAGTCGCACTTCGTTGGCCCGAAAGCGATGGCACGAAAGCCGCGTCCAGTGCGTGGCCTGTTTGCCTTCTTTAATCCATTGCTCGGCCGTGCCGCGCTTGTTGTAGAAGCGCACCACCGACCGGCTTGGCAAGCTCATGTTGGTCACGATAAATCCGACCCGCGGGAACAGCTCACCGAGATGATGCTCGACCTTGGCCACGATGCGTCGCGGCTTGGACCAACTCTCCGCCTGATAGCGGAAGCTCTTGTAGCGCACCAAGGGCTTGCGACCCGGCCTGCCCGGCGGGCGAAACAAGATGTCTTCGATCGCCAATTCCAAGCTCTTGTTGGCCGGAATGCGAATGGCGTACTGCACTCCGCGTTCCTCCGAAAACTCATAAATCTCCGGCTTGGCAAAGGCCGCATCGCCCCGGAAGGTGACCTGTTTGCCCACAGCCTGTTGGCGCTTGATCTCGGGCAGCAGCAACTCCTTCCAGTCCTCAGCGCTGTGCACGTTGCCTGGACGCAGCTTCGCCGCCAGGCAATCCCCATGCTGGTTGAACAACAACAGCGGGTGGTAGCAGACCGACTCGAAATGGCCGTTGTAGGCGCTGCCCTCTTGCTGGCCGTGGACAGGGCTTTCGGTCGAATCCATGTCGAGCACGACGCGCTCGGAGTCGTCTTGCGTCTCGGCTTGCGCCACCAGCTCGCGGTTCACAGCCATCAGCCCCAGCAAGTTCTCCTCGCTCGCCAGCATCTCCGTCTCGAAGCTCTGCAGTCGCGAGGTCAGTGCCCCGCCGCGATCCCAGTTCCTCTTCGAGCCGATCAAGCGAAACGTCGGGTCAGCCGACACTCGGACGGCGTCATTGAGGTCCTCGTAGCCTGCCAGCCGAGAGTAGACTGACTGCCGCAGCAGATCGGCCAGCGGGAACTTCTTGTTCAAGCCTTGCCGTGGGTCACTGAGGTGTTCGTCGATCAGCTTCCCGAGTCCGAGTCGCTCGTCCAGCTCGCGGACCAGGATCAGCCCGCCGTCGGAAGTGACACGCGATCCTTGGAAATCGACTTTCAATAAGCCGTTGAAGCTTAGCTGGAACGGTTTGTTTTCTTTTTCACCCATTGGGTGTTGATCTCCTCAGCGCCTTGAGTGCTTTCCAACCCGCATAAATAAAGGCGTCCGAGGCCACCCGATGGTTAGCAGAATCGAAACTAAAGTGGGAATCCGGGCTTAGTGGTTCGCGACGGAAGCTGAGCTACAGAGAAGTACTTCGTGATCTGTTTCGTGTTCATCGTAAGTCTCGATAACCTACTGAGTCCCGCATAATATAGAGTAACCTTTTGTAATGGAGCGACGTCTTTTGGATATGGGTTCACTACTGTCCGGCTGATAAGCGGTGGGCGGCCTGCAACTGGTTGTAGAAAAGTGGGTTAGGTGTTGTTTTTTCTTGCCGCGATTTGAGCGGCGGTGCGCCGTTTGAGCGTCATCCGTCCTGAGCCGACAATGGCTCATGAATCTGGGCCGCACCGTATTCGCGCAGTTGATCAGCTTTCTTCCGGATCGCGAGTTCCGGCGCTGTGTGGCCCGCTACGATGGCGACCGGGGCTCGCGCAGCTTCTCCTGCTGGGATCAGTTCCTCTCGATGTCCTTCGCCCAGTTGACCTACCGCGAAAGCCTCCGCGATATCGAAGCGTGCCTGCGTTCGCTTGGCGGCAAGCTCTACCACATGGGATTCCGCGGCAACGTCGCGCGCTCGACACTGGCCGACGCTAACGAGTCGCGCGACTGGCGGATCTATGCCGATTTCGCTCAGGCCTTGATTCGCATCGCGCGGCCCTTGTATGCCCGCGATCCGATCGGCGTGGATCTCAATCAAAGTCTCTACGCTCTGGACTCGACCACCATCGACCTGTGCCTCTCGCTGTTCCCGTGGGCCAAGTTCCGCCGGCGCAAGGCCGCCGTGAAGATGCACACGCTGTTGGACCTGCACGGTAACATCCCCACGTTTATCCGCATTACCGACGGCAAAACGCACGACGTCAACATCCTCGACGAGTTCCTACCCGAGCCCGGCGCCTTCTACGTTATGGATCGGGCCTACGTGGATTTCGAACGCCTCTTCGTGTTCACCCTCTGCTCGTCGTTCTTCGTCGTGCGAACCAAGAAGAACATCTTGCTCCAACGGCGCTACTCGCATCCCGTCGACAAATCTACGGGCGTGCGCTCGGATCAGACCGTCATACTGACTGCCATCGAATCGGCCAAAGTCTATCCGGACCCGTTGAGGCGCGTCAGCTACGTCGACGCCGCGACGAACAAGCGGCTGAAGTTCCTGACCAACAACTTCGCGCTCCCGGCACTGACCATCGCCGAGATCTACCGTTCGCGCTGGCAGGTGGAGCTGTTCTTCAAGTGGGTCAAGCAGCACTTGCGGATCAAGAAGTTCTACGGCGCCAGCGAGAACGCCGTGAAGACCCAGATTTGGATCGCCGTCTCGGTGTACGTGCTGGTGGCGATCGTGCGGAAGAGGTTGGGCCTGGAGGCGAGTCTCTACCAAATCCTACAGATTCTCAGCGTTACCCTATTTGAGAAAACGCCCATTTTACAGGCCTTGCAGCCATCAGACTCCCATGAAAACTTACTCGATCACCCCAACCAGATGATTCTATTCGACTTCTAACCGGACAGTAGTGATATGGGTTTTCCAAAAGGCGTGAAGCGAGACTTTGCGGCGCTGGAGAAGCGGCGCATTGAGGCGGTGCGGCTGGTCGTGAAAGAAGGACTGAGCCAAGCCGAGGCGGCGCGTAGAGTCCAAGCCGCCCAACAAAGCGTCAGCGGCTGGGTACAGCGTTACCGCGAAGACGGCCGCGCCGGGTTGGCCAAAGCCGGCCGCGCCGGCCGCAAGCCGTTGCTGAGCACCGCGCAGCTCGCCGAGCTGGAAGGGCTGCTGCTCGAAGGACCCGAAGCGCACGGCTTCCCGACGCCGCTGTGGAGCTGTCCGCAGGTGGCGCGGTTGATCCGCGACCGTTTCGGGGTGCGCTACCACGAAGGCCACGTCTGGAAGCTGCTGCGGGCACTCCACTGGAGCCCGCAACGGCCGGTCGGCAAGGCCCGCGAGCGCAACGAGGAAGCGATCCGCGCCTGGAAGAAACAGACCTGGCCCGCCATTAAAAAAAAGCGCAAAAGCAGGGCCGCACGATCGTCTTCATCGACGAAAGCGGACTGAGCCAGAAGCCACATCGCTGCCGTACTTGGGCGCCGCGCGGGCAGACGCCCGTACTGCAGTTCAACTTCAACTGGAAGAAGCTCTCGGCGGCGGCCGGAATCACTTTCCACAACTTCTATTTCCGTCTCTATCCCGACGCCATCCGCGGTCCCGAGGTGATCGATTTCCTCAAGGCGCTGCTGCGCCACATACAACGTCCGTTGCTGATCGTGTGGGATCGCTTGCCGGCGCATCGCAGCGCGTTGGTGCGCGAGTTCATCGCGTTGTCGCAGGGCCACATCGAGACCGAGTACTTGCCGGGCTACGCCCCGGAGCTGAATCCGGTGGAATACATCTGGGCCTACTGGAAGCAGCACGAGTTGCTCAACGTCTGCCCCAACGACTACTGGGAGCTCGACGAGCGGGCGCGCACGACTTTGCGCCGCATGCGCCGCAAACGGCGCTTGATCGCCGCCTTTTGGAAGCAATCTTCTTTGTCGTTCGATTAACTGAATATTATGCGGGACTCAGTAGGGGGAGCCTTAGGACTTGATACCTGGTGCTTGGTACCTGGTATTTGTCTGAAGACAGGATAAACAGACCGTTTGCCGGCGGCCAATAGAACCCGGGTACCGGTCGTTCACGTATAAACACCGATCCGGCCCCTGACCTTGGTACTGCGGTAGTGCAGACGCCCGACCAATGCGTGACCGTTCCGACGGCGGGTGTGCTGCTCTTGCGCCCGTTTCTCTGCCCTGCGGAGCGCTGGGCCAATGGTCCGGCGCCACCGGACCTTTGGCCCCTCCGCGTCGAGGGGCCCCAACGAAGAGTGGGTTCCCCGGCGCCAACATTTTACCGAGAGATTGATATGCGGGTCTTAGTTCACCCCATATCCTGGACGCTGATGAGCCTTCGCGACTTCGATTGTCGGTCAATCGGCGGGCTTCGGCGGCGGACGCAGGAAAAACTGCGAGACGAAGGTCCGCGCCGTCTGCATCGGCTAAAGCCGGCTTGCCATCCCAACCTGGTACGTGTCGGATGCACTCAGGCGAGTCGGTTGAGCGCGGCCGTAGTAGACTACCTCTCATGAGACTTCTCGCAGCGGGAACGTTCTTGGCGTTGGCCGGCGTCGTAGCGGTTTCGACTGCCTGGGCCGAGAGGAATCGCGACTTTCGCGCCTACCAGTACCACCATGGGGATATCACGATTCCGCCTGCCAGGGCCGACGAGCCTTTGGCCGAGCAGCTTTCGATGGAAAAGGCCGCTTCGTACGTCGATGCCGGCGCGAAGGCTTGGGTCGAATCGGAGGGATGCGTATCGTGCCACACGACGGGATGGTATGGGATTCTTCGGCCGCAACTGAGCGGCTCGCTCGGCAAGCCCGATCCATCATTTCGCGACTTCCTGGAGACCGTGCTCGCTGAGACAATCGCCGAAGACCGTAGGAAGACGAGACGTGGCACAGGACCGGCGCAGCTCGTCTACTTAGCAGCGGCGCTTGCTTCTTGGGACGCCCACGTCACAAAGCAGATTTCTCCGGAAACGGAGCAGGCGCTGGAGCTGATGTTCACCGTGCAACAGGACAACGGCGCCTGGTTTTCCGTCGAGACCTGGCCGCCGTTCGAGTCAGATGCGTACCAACTGGCGACGGTCGCCGCGATGGCGGCTGGACTGGCGCCGGGCTGGATCGACAAGCAGAAGGCTGACGGCCCTGGCGAGGGCGTTTCCCGAACGAAAGAGTACTTGCGCAGAGCTGAGCCACCTCATGACTACGCACGCGTGGCGCTGCTATGGGCCGCGCGGTATCTGCCGGGTCTACTCGATGCCGGGGAGCAGAAGGCGATCGTGGAGTTGATTCTCAGCAGGCAACGCGAGGATGGCGGCTGGTCGATCCGTTCGTTCGCCGAGCCCGAGCAGTGGGGCGCCGGGAACCGTGCCGAGCGGTTGCGGGCCGAGGCCGACCACGGGAACGCCGCTGGCGACGGACACCAGACAGGACTCGCGATCGTTGTGTTGTCCGAGGCGGGCATGCCCTCTTCTGATCCGGCGATTGAGAGCGGCATCAAGTGGCTGCGGCGGAATCAGCGGGAATCGGGGCGTTGGTGGACAAAATCGCTGAACACAGACAAATTCAATTTCATTTCTTACACCGGGACGCTCTATCCCTTGACGGCGCTGACGCTCACGGGTTCTCGGTGAAGGTCGAGCGGGTCGCCGCTTGGTGCTTGGGCGGCGTTTTGCTACTGGGCTCGGTCGCGGAATCGGCCTGGGGGGCGGATTGGCCTCGATTTCGAGGCCCCAATGGTTCGGGGGTCGCGGCCGACGTAGAGCTTCCCCGCGCATTCGGTCCCCGCCACAATTCGGCGTGGGTAGTCGAGACGCCGGCGGGATTCTCCTCGCCGGTGGTAAGCGGGAACAGTGTTTTCCTGACCGGCGTCGAGGACGGAGAGCTTCTGACACTCCGCTATGACCGGGACACGGGAGCGGAAGTTTGGCGCCGAGAGTGCCCTCGGCCACGTATGGAAAAGCTGGACAACCGCAACCACGAAGCCGCCCCGAGCGCCACGGCCGATGGCGCGAATGTCTACGTCTTTTTCGGCGATTTCGGATTGATCTCCTACGACTTCGATGGGGTGGAGCGCTGGCGTCTGCCGCTCGGCCCATTTGACAACTCCTATGGCATGGGAGCGTCGCCGATTGTGGTGGATGAAGTGGTCGTGCTTGTGTGTGATCAGCGTGCGGATTCGTTCATTGTCGCCGTGGACAAGGGCACGGGCAAGGTCCGTTGGAAGCGCGAGCGTCCCGACGCAATCAGCGGGCACTCGACGCCGGTTGTCTACGAAACCAGTGACGGCAAGAAGCAGATTCTCGCACCGGGATCGTTCCGAATGGATGCCTATGCGGTCGAAACGGGGAAGAGTGCCTGGTGGGTATACGGCCTTGCGTCGGAAATGAAGTCTGTTCCCGTGGTGGGGTCCGGCGTGGTTTACGTCGCCGGTTACAATGTTCCGGAAAACGATGCGGGACAACAAGTCCAGGTCCCGCCCTTCGCGCAAGCTCTCTCAGAGTATGACGCGGACGCGAACAAGCAGGTGAGCCGCGACGAACTGCCCGAGGGGCGCTTCCGCAAACTTGTCGGTTTCAGTGACGCCAACAAAGACGGTGAGTTGAACGAGGCCGAGTGGCGCATCTACGCCGCCGCGCACGCTTCGGAGAACGGCCTACGCGCGATTCGGCTGGGTGGCCGAGGAGACACCACAGAGAGGAGCCTGGCCTGGAAGCATCAAAGGGGAATACCGCAACTGCCGTCACCGTTGCTCTATGAAGGCATCCTCTACATGGTGAATGACGGCGGTCGGCTGACGCTTTTTGATGCTGAAACGGGGGAGATTATCAAGCACTTGCGGCTTCGCGGTGCGGTCGACCATTACTATGCTTCCCCAGTGGCCGGTGGCGGCCACGTCTATTTCGCGAGCCAATTGGGTTACGTAACCGTAGTGCGGGCGGGCCGCAGGCCTTCTATCCGTGTCGTCAACAGGATGAATGACGCGATCTACGCTACTCCGGCCATCGCGGACGGCCGTATCTATATTCGGACGGCGAAGCGGCTTTATTGTTTCGCCGGGAAGTAGCGCTACTTGACTCCGGCCAATTCCTGCAGCAACTGCCAATTCTCCAACCGATCTTGCTGAGCCAAGATCATTTCGGGCGAAGGATTGCCGTCTTTGTCGAAGTGCTTCGAGAAGCGGCCCTCGGAGCGGGCGAAGGTCATGAAGTCGATCTGTTCACCAGTCTTCGGATTCACGTACCAGTCTTCCTTCTGGTTCGGGTTGCCGGTCAGCTTGAGGCGATCCTTAATGCGCGGTCCCTTGCGCGGATCGTAAATGAATACGGGGAAGGTGCGCGAGTCGGCGGCTAGCTTGGCTTGGTGATAGGCCATGTCGTCGGCGACGCCGTGTTCGGGCTGGCAGGTCGTGAAGGTGTTGACGATCGCTGGTCCCGGAAACTCATTCGCGTCGAGGATCGCACGATAGAGATGGTTCGTGTGAGCGGCGGTCGTCTGCGCGACGTACACGTCTTTGTGCATCATGCAGATGTTCGCTAGCTCTTTGCGGTTCTCTTTCTTGCCGTGAATTGCCGTGCCATGCGTCGACATTTTGGCGTTCTGGCCCATGTACGAACCGGTCGAGGCCTGCCCGCCGGTGTTGGAATAAACCTGGGTATCGAGGACGAGGACCTTGATATCCATCCCCGAAGCCATCATTCGCGACAGCGACTGGAAACCGATGTCGAGCATCGCGCCGTCGCCACCAATCACCCACAGCCGCTTGTTCTTCCAGCCCAACTGATCCCAGCGGGCTCGTACGCCCATCGCGTCGGCCGGTGCGTTCTCGAAAAGCGAGTTGGTCCAAGAAACGAGGTACGGATTGTAGGGATACGTCGACGTGTACACGGTGTTGCAGCCCGTCGCGGCGACGATCCCGATGTTCTCGGGGCCGTAGACGAAGCCGGTGGCGGCCAGCATCATGCGGAGCACGGTTGCTTCTCCGCAGCCCATGCACGATCCCGCACCCCCCACATAGAGCAGCGAGTCGTCCGACAACATCATGTCGGCGAGCGCCTTCTCATTGATGAATTTCTTCGGCGTTGAGGGGGCCTCGTTGAAGAACGAGAACGCCGCTTTGTACCACTCGATGTTCTCGTCGTCTTTGCGGATCATCTTCAGCGCGTCGTGATCGCCGCAGGCGTCGACGCACTCGGCGCAGCCCTTGCACTTCGTGGGGTCGATGAAGATACCGAACTTGCCGCCGCCGGTACCCTTCTTCTCGCGGACCTTCCAATACTTGTTGGTCTCGGTCCACTGCTCGTCCATCTTCGCGCGTTCACTCTCCTCGATCCCTTCGAGCTGCGCGCCGAGCGCTTCGGGCTCAATCACCTTGGCGAGGATGGCGGTGTCGGGGCACTGCGTCACGCAGTCCATGCAACCGACGCATTGATCGGCGAGAAACTCGGGAATGTCCGGTGCGATGTAGCTGAAGTCGCGCAAGGCGCCGGTCCCGGCGGGGACCACGCTGCGTGCGAGCTGATCGTCGGCCTCGAGCTCGATCTCGGCCGTGCCGTTGTTGTAGGCGCCCACGACACGTTCATTGAAGTCGGCGACATCGACGATGTTCGCTTGGAAGTCCGCTATTTTGGCCTGCTGTGCAGGATCGATGTGTGAGCTCATTGAATAATCCTTAGACTTCCCTCAGCTTTGTCGGATTCGGCGGTCGCTTGCATGACTTCCGATGGAATTTCGATGACTTCGGTGAAACCTCGACGCACGCAAGTGAGGTTGTCCTGAACAACCTGCTCGCCACGCTTACCGAAATACTTACGCAGAGACTTCTCCGCGCCGCGGAAAAGATCCTCGTCGCTAATCTTCGATTCTTCGCAGAACGGCGTGACCTTTAGGAATACACCCAGCAGGACAATGCCCTGCATGCGCTGTTGCAGGTCCGCGACGGAGGCGACTTCACGGGCAATCGCAACCGTATCGAGCGCGAAGAACCGCGCCCTCTTGTCGCGGATGCGGTTGCGCGCCCACGCCGGAACCGATTTCCAAATGTCAGCCGGGTTTTTATCGTGGCTCTGCGCGAAGACGATGCCGTCATCAGCCAACCCCATGAGCGGATCGCCAACGTTGAAGGCGTTCACGTCATTCAGCGGAATGAACTCTACGTGTTCCAGCTCTGAGTGCGCGCGAATATGCTCCTTGGCGATGGTCAGGTAGTACGTGGTCGGCAGGCCCTTCTTTTCAGAACCGTACTTCGGATAGGCCTGCACGTCCATACCGAACACTTCGCCCGCGATCGTTGCAATCACCTTGTTCGTGGTGACGGACCCGTAGCCCCCGACCGAATGGCCGCGCATCGAAAACGATCCCGGCGAGCGAACGTCCGGATCAATCTTGGGAACCAGTGCTGTCTCATGCTTGATCCCCAGGGTGAAGTAGTAGCGGGGGTTGTCGCTCACCATGTTTTCCGTTACGGCGGCGAAATCGCCCGCTCGCACGTCGCGGCTGCCGAGACCGGCGGAGCCGCCATAGAACTTCGGCAAGCGCTCAACCGTCGGATAGCCCGGCGTCCCGCTCGCGGCGTCGGCAAACGCGCTTTTCAGTTCGCAAAGCTGCGGATTCGACTGCTGCATGGGGATGTCAAGGCGCTCGAGGACCGAGATAGCCTTGACGTGCTTAAGTGCGTCGACGATGTCGTACGAAGGCCAGGGGCGGAACAGACTGATGTGAAGTAGGCCGACTTTCACTCCCATATTTTCGCGAATCCAATCGACCGCGGCCTCTCCGGTCTCCATCATGCAGCCGGAGCCGACGATGGCGTAGTCGGCGTCGTCCAGCCGGTAGGGTATGACAGGGTCGTAGCGTCGTCCGGTGAGTTCATAGAACTCATCCATCGCGTGACGGACAGCGCCCATAACCTTGTCGTAATACTTCCGCTGGGCGATCTTGCCCTTCATGTAGGAGTCTTGGTTCTGGACGACCCCCGACATGACGGGCATCGTGGGGTCCATCAGATTGCGCAGCCGCCGACTGGGATCGCCGACAAAGATCTTCATCATTTCGGGTTCAGGCAGGCGGACGTTTTCGAT
Organism: Bryobacterales bacterium; assembly: GCA_965206655.1. Lineage (GTDB taxonomy): Bacteria > Acidobacteriota > Terriglobia > Bryobacterales > UBA6623 > JAPPLB01. The sequence goes on from CBDBKC010000038.1 coordinate 200,979, forward strand.
CGTGTGCGTCGTTAGGAAGCCATCCTGAACGTTGAGAAACGGCGTGTCGGAATCCTCCGCGACACGGCGGCAGATCAGCGCCAAGTCACCCGACTCTTGGGCATTTCGCCCATAGATCACTCCCCAGCCGCAATCGGCAACGCCCACGACGTCGTCATGACCGCAGTGTACGTTGAGCGACTGAGACGTAATGGCGCGGGAGCCGATGTGGAACACGACCGGGAGGCGCTTCCCGGAGATCGTATAGAGCACTTCCTTCATCAGGATCAGGCCCTGACCGGAAGTGAAGTTCGTGACGCGGCCGCCTGTGACGGCGAATCCCTCGCAGGTAGTGGCGGCGCTGTGCTCGGATTCCGGCTCGATGAAGACAAGGTCGTCGCCCCAGAGATTCTTCTTGCCATTGGCGACTTCCGATTCAAAGCCCCCCCCCATGGTGGTGGACGACGTGATGGGGTAAGCACAGGCGCCATGGCAGATGTGGGTTTCGACCCACACGACGGTACCGGCGCCGTCTGATGTTGTCGGGATTCCGGGGAAGGGAAACTTGATTTCTTGGGCCTGCTCGAGGTCTGCTTGTTGTGGCGGGGTGCCTACAGTTGTGCTCATGTGTGACGATCCTATGCGATAAGGTGCATCATTAACTATACCTCAGCACTCAGGCCGCAGGTAGTCTTGTCTCATGCAAGATGAGCCTGAAGGAGGAGTTAGTTTCTCACACAAGATGAGCCTGAAGGGTGGGGGAGTGAGCATGCTGGGGATTGACCATCCACATGCAAGACGGCAAGACGCTGAGCCTGGAGCAGATACGGCAATTTCTGGAGGCCAGCGATGAAATACGATTCAAGGGCAAAGGGCGTGCCGAGATCTACGCCTGGGTGGCGCAAACGCTGTGCCGGCAGCGCTACAGCGGGCAAGACCGAGCCGCCAAAGGACTGCTGCGGCAATATCTGGCCAAGATGACGGGACTGAGCCGGGCGCAGGTCACCCGACTGATCCGCCAATATCGGCAGAGGGGTGAGCTGGTACCTGCCCGCTATCGGCGGCATCGCTTTGCCGGCAAGTACACGGCGGCCGATATCGAGCGGCTGGCGGCCGTCGATGAAGCACACGAAACCCTCAGCGGCCCGGCCACGCGCAAGATCCTGCAGCGGGAATATCACAAGTACCAGCAGAGTGAATATGAGCGGTTGGCGGAGATCTCGGTGGCCCACATCTATCGACTGCGGCGGCACAGGGTGTACCGCCAGCGGCGGCTGCATTTCACCAAGACTCGGCCCAGCGCGGTGTCGATCGGCGAGCGGCGGCGGCCCAACCCGCGGGGCCAACCCGGCTACCTGCGAGTGGATACGGTACATCAAGGAGATCGCGACGGCGTGAAGGGCGTCTATCACATCAACGCGGTGGATGAAGTGACCCAGTGGCAAGTGGTCGGCGCCACGGCGGCCATTAGCGAAGCCTGGCTGGAGCCGTTGCTCAAGGCCATGCTGGAGCAGTTCCCCTTTCGCCTGCGCGGCTTCCATTCCGACAACGGCAGCGAGTTCCTCAACGGCACGGTGGAAAAATTACTGAACAAGCTGCTGATCGAACAGACCAAGTCGCGGCCGAGGCACACCAACGACAACGGCTTGGTGGAATCGAAAAACGGCGCCGTGATCCGCAAGCACATGGGGCATACGCACATCGCGGCGCCGCACGCGGCGCGCATCCAGCGCTTCTATCAACAGCACTTCAATCCCTATTTGAACTTCCACCGGCCCTGCGGACAACCCGAACTGCTGACCGACGCCAAAGGCAAGCAGAAGCGCGTGTATCGCCACTATCAGACCCCTTGGGAAACCTTCCAGAAGTTGCCGCGGGCCGCCGACTATCTCAAGCCCGGGCAGGCGATCAAGGCCCTCGACCGTATTGCTCAGGCCGAAAGCGACACTGCGGCGGCGCGGCGGATGCAACAAGCCAAGAGCAAGCTGTTTGCGAGTTTCGCATCCGCGAACCTGCCGCGCCGCGCGACGGGAGAAGGGCTGCGGAAATGACGGGCGATGGGAAACGAGGAAAACCAAAAACCGGTTTCCCTCGTTTCCCAACGCCCTTGGAAATCGCTCCGCGATTCCCACATTCCCACAGCCCCGACGACGATTCTCTCCCCTTCTTAACCAATCCCAGAAAGGAGCCCAGCGACTCAGTGCTCCCCTGCTTCTCCAGGCTCATCCTTCGATGAGAAAATGCTCGGGTGAAGGCGGTTCCCAATCCGTCCCATACCCGCTTCCCCGGTTTTCCAGCGAAAAATCACCTTTTCGTGGAGGCCAAATTGCTATACAATTGGACCCACTGAAGCCCATTCTTGCTTCAGCGACCGCAGGGTGCCTGGGCCAAACGGAGAAAGACGATGGCGAATCGAGAGCAACTAGACATCCTCAAGCAGGGAGTTGTGGCCTGGAACCAGTGGCGCGAATCCCATCCGAAGAGCCGGGCTGACCTCATTGATTGCGAGCTTGGGTCGGCGGAGCTGAACGGAGCGCACCTCGAGCAGGCTAACCTGTGCGATTGCCGTATGGACGCGGCGATGCTCCAAGGCGCCCATCTACGGCACGCCGATCTCGAGCGCGCGCACCTGCACGGTGCTGATCTTTGCGAAGCCCATCTGGAGGAAGCGAACCTCAGCTCCGCTCACCTGGAAGGCGCCCAGTTGGCCAAGGCGCACCTGGATCGAGCCGATCTGTGGGAGGCCGACCTGGAGGGCGCCAATCTCGAAGAAGCCAATCTGGCCGGCGCGGATCTGGGAGGCGCCTGTCTGGAGCGAGCCGCACTCGGCCGTGCGGAGATGAGCGGCGCGTGCTTCCGGATGGCCAATCTCGCGGGTGCGGCACTGGAGGGCGCGAACCTCGAAGGCACCCTGCTCATCGGCGCGCACATAGAAGGCGCGGATTTCACCGAAGTCAGGGGACTCACTCAGGGGCAGATCGACGGTGCATTCGGCGATCCGATGACGCGGTTGCCGAACGGCCTACGAATGCCTGACCACTGGTCCGTCTAGCCGAAGCGCACCCCAACTGCATCACCGTCGGGCGAGTTCTTCGCTAAGCAGCGCGGTCACAATCTTTTCCAGGGCTTCGATGTCTCGCAGGTCGGAGACCTCCACCGCTGTGTGTGAATACCGCAGAGGCCAACTCAGCGGGACATTGACTGACCCGTAAGGCACGAAGCGCGAGCCGTCGTTTCCACCGGAAGTGACTCCATACTGAACCGGGATTCCTTTGGACCGTGCCAGCGTCGCGACCCGCTCGACTTCCGCTCGGTTCGAGATCCCGCTGCTGTCGATTGCCCGGATGACGAAACCGCCTCCGAGAGGGGTATAGGCGATGGTGGGGTCTTCGAGCGGCGAATCGGATGTGACAAAGCTGTCGATCGGGTAGACGCGGTGCGGCGCGTTGTCTTGCGCAAGCGCGTTAGCCCCCACGAGGCCGATCTCTTCCTCGACGCTGAAGACGACCCAAACGGGGCGTCCCGCCTTGAGTGCCTTGGCATCGGCGGCGATGAAGCGCAAAGCCCGCAAAAGCACGGCGCAACCGGCACGGTCATCCAGGGCGCGGGCCGTGATGCGCGAGCCGAGCAGCCGCCGAAACGTTTTCGGGACAGTGACGGTATCGCCCACGGCGACTCCCAGCTTCTTTGCTCCTTCTCTTGAGTCTGCACCGGCGTCAACGTTCTGGGACCGGGTCATCAGGGCCCCTCGACGACCTTGCGCGGTATGAATCACCGCCGGCCGCCATTCGAAGAGGCTGACATTCAAGCCGCCGAGCGGTTCGGCGGTCAACTGTCCGTCGGCTCCAATGCTTTTTACCTTGAACCCGATCTCATCCAGATGAGCGATGAAGACTGCCTCGGGCGGCTCGTCCCGGCCCAGGCGGATGATGAGATTACCTGCCTCGTCCGTCCGCGCGCGAGCGGCGGCCCAAGAAGGGAGCTGTTGCTGAATCCAGTCGCGAATCGGCTTCTCACCTCCGCTGACGCCAGGCAGGTTTACGAGGTTCTCGATCAGCGCCAAGAGAGAGTCGTCGTCCGTGATGGGCATCGGCTCGTTTGCCACAGGGGTCGGCATCGAATCGGCCGGTTGCGCTTTCCACTCGATACCGCAGAATGCGGCCAGCAGGCTCACCAACGCCTCAACGTCGGATACAGCAACCGTCTCCGCCGGTGTTCCGGCGTGGTCTACTCCCACGGACACAGCCGCCGCACTTTTGGGGTCCGGCCAAGGCTCTTTCTTGCGAAAAGGATCGAACGAGACCGAGGAAGAACTCGCGTGCTGGAAGTCGAGATCCATTCGCCTGGAGACGTTGCGAAGTTCGTCGTGGAGGTCGGAGGACCACCCTGACGCGGGGGCGATTTGTGACCGTTGCTTGCCGGCGGCGGCGAGCCAGATGACGCGGTCAGCCGGAATGCGCTCGAGCACCCGGAGCAGTCCGGCGTTGTAGTAATACTGTTGGGTCACGAAGGCCAAGGTGACCGTTGAGGTGGGAGGGTTGCTCTCGAACGCCTCGGCGAGGCTGAGCAGGGCGGCGGCACCCGCGCGGCTTGAGACCCACGGCGCACTCAAGCGCCGGCCGCCGGCGAAGCGAATCAAGCTCTTGTTGAGAGTGACGGGATCGAGTACTTCGACTCCGGCGGCGCGAGCTTCGGCGCGGGAAGAGGCTCCGATGTCGAGGTAAAGGTCTTTTCCGCCGCGCGAAGAGGAGTAGCTGCGTCCATCATCGAGATGGACAGAGGGTGCGGCGACCACGCCGGGGAGCCGTCTCCCTTGATGGGTGTGGATGCTGACGTGCTGTGCCTGAAAGAGGCGCCCGAATTCGTAGTGCGGCGCCGGTTCGGCGAGCCGTTTGAGCCGCAGATACCCGGCGTCGGTTATCGCGGAGACCACGAAGCCGGGTTCATCCAGCCCCGCCGCGATCAGGATATGGGGCCCCCCGGCCCCGAAGGTTTTGGTGATGGACCCTGTGTTATCGGTCTCGGTCCCGGGTCCGAGTTGGGATTCAACGTAGTGCCCGACCTCTTGTTCGGAGCCCGCGACACCATCGAGAGTCGCCAGGCGCGAGAGATGCGACGCTTGGGCTGAGCAGATGAGGATAGCGCCGCAGATGGGCGCTATCCCCCGACATACCCAGACTCTCCTACTTGAACGCAATGACGTCGATCTCGACGAGCGAGTCGCCCGGAACACCGCCGTACGTGGCAACGGTGGTTCGCACGGGCGGGTTCGCGCCGAAGCGGCCCTTGAAGACCTCATTCATGCCCTTGTAGTCGTTCAGGTCGTGCAGATATACATTGCACTTGAGGCAGTTTTCCATGGAGGAACCGGCGCGCTTAAGTTCACTCTCAACGGACTTCAACACCTCGTCGGTGTGCTTCTTGATATCGCCTTCCTTGTGGTAGCCCTTGCCGGCCACGAAGACCAAATTTCCATAGGTGACAAGTCCGCTGAAGAGAGGGTTCTCGGGCGGCTTGTCGCCGCGCCAGTGTACTTTTCGTTCGGGCTTGGACTGCGCGGCGGCGGCTCCAACTGCTCCTGCAGCGGCGGCGGCGGCGGCGCCTCGGGTCAAGAAACGTCTGCGATTGGTTTTTCTCATGCTAAGTGAGCCTTCCTGATTCTGTGCTTTCCTCAAGGTGTCGGAGCCAAGCTCCGGATACGATGACGCTTACATTAGCGCGGCGGATAGCGGTTCCGCTACCTCTGCTCGAAAGGGAGGGCACGAATCTTTAGAGGTGGGCTTCAGCACAGCCGGAAGGACGTCACGCGAGAGCGTAAAACAGAACACGGCTTGACATGGACGCAAATAAGATGTATATACATATTATTGATATGCCAGCCACAGCCAACAAACAGAGCCATCAAGCGCCGGTGCTCAAGCTCCCCTGCGCCTGTGCAAACCTGCGCCGCGCGTCCCGTACCGTGACGCAACTGTACGATTCAACGCTGCGTCCGCTGGGAATGACATCCTCGCAGCTCACCTTCCTCAGGGTGCTGGCGGGGCAAAGTCCGATGCGGCAGGGAACACTCGGGAAAATGCTGGCACTGGACAGTACAACTGTAACGAGGTCGCTACGTCCGCTCAAGGCGAAAGGGTGGATTGAGGTCTGTGCGGGCGACGACCGGCGAGAGAGGCTGTTGCATCTCACGGCTCACGGCGCGCGGCAGCTCGATCTCGGCAACCGGGAATGGGCTCGAGCGCAGAAGCGGCTGGAAAAGCTTCTGGGTAAGAAACAGTGGACGGAGCTGCTTGATTTGACGCACCGGGTTGCCGCTTTGACACGCGCCGAGTAAAAAAATTTGCGTGAATAGATGTATATACATACTGTAGAAAGCTGAGGGACGACATGCCCACAATCGAAGATCATCCGACCGTAAAGCGTTTCCGCGCTCAACCCAAGGAGGACCGGACACCGCAGCCTGCGTCTCAGCTCGATGTGGAATGGCTCCGCTCTGTCGCTGTCGAGGCCGGCGCGGACGATGTGGGCTTCGTCGAGATCTCACATCCAGACGTCGCGGATCAGCGCGACGAGATTCTTTCGAATTTCGTGCGCGCGAAGACGCTGATTAGCTTTGTCGTGCGAATGAATCGCGAGAACATCCGCACTCCCGCCCGTTCGATCTCTAATCTGGAGTTCCACCATGCCGGGGATGAGGTAAATGAAATCGCGCGGCGCATCGTACATACACTCGAACAGCGCGGTGCGCGGGCCATGAACGCGGCGGCGATGGGATTCCCGATGGAAATGGATCGCTGGCCGGACCAAATGTGGGTGGTGTCGCACAAGCCTGTCGCGGTGGCCGCGGGCTTGGGACGAATGGGCATCCACCGCAACGTGATCCACCCGCGATTCGGAAACTTCATCTTGTTGGGGACCGTGGTCACCGAAGCCGAAGTGACCGGGTACTCGCGCCCGATCGATTACAACCCCTGCCTTGAGTGCAAGCTGTGTGTTGCGGCATGCCCCACCGGCGCGATCAAACCTGACGGCGCCTTCGATTTCTCAGCCTGCTACACGCACAACTACCGCGAGTTCATGGGCGGCTTTACCGACTGGGTCGAGAACGTCGCGGATAGTCGTAACGGGCAGGAGTATCGCGAGAAAGTGAGTGACGCGGAAACCGTTTCGATGTGGCAAACCTTGAGCTTCGGCGCCAACTACAAGGCGGCGTACTGTCTTTCGGTCTGCCCGGCCGGCGAAGATGTCATCGCGCCGTTTCTCGGCGACCGCAAGCAATTCCTCGGGGACGTCGTGAAACCGCTTCAGAACAAGGAGGAAACGGTGTTTGTTCTTGAGGGTTCAGACGCGGAGCCCTACGTAGCCAAGCGCTTCGGGAACAAGAGAACGAAACGTGTACACAGTGGACTCCGGCCCCACACGATCAAAAACTTCCTGTTCGGCCTACAACTCCTGTTCCAGCGCGAGGCGGCCGCCGGTCTCGACGCCACCTACCACTTTACGTTCACGGGCGAGGAACGGAAGGAAGTCACCGTGACGATTCGCGCAGAACAGCTTACGGTTGCCGACGGTCACGTGGGAAAGCCGGATTTGCGGGTCACCGCCGATACCCGGACGTGGCTGCGTTTCGTGGGCCGGGAGGTGGGTATTCTGTGGGCGTTGGTTCGCCGGAAGATCCGGATTTCCGGCGGCTCGCCGAAACTGCTGCTTGCCTTTGGGCGCTGCTTCCCGTCGTGACTCGTTAAGCCCTGGTCTATTCCGGGACGTGCTTTTGAAGACTTGTGACGAGGGAGACAGTGAGGCCTGCCTCTCGTTGGACAGCGAAAATCTCCGTTGCCAGCTTTACGCTAGGAGTTTTGGGCGGCCAGACCACTTCGGCTCTTGTGATGACGAAGTCGAAGTTCACTATCGAAGTTGATCCGTCGGCAAAGGTATTCGTATAAGTCGCCGTGCCGGTGCCATCGTCATTCACCGTGTACACGCCCTCGCCGGGAAACTCCACTACTGTCCGGTTAGAAGTCGAATAGAATCAGCTGGTTGGGGTGATCGAGTAAGTTTTCATGGGAGTCTGATGGCTGCAAGGCCTGTAAAATGGGCGTTTTCTCAAATAGGGTAACGCTGAGAATCTGTAGGATTTGGTAGAGACTCGCCTCCAGGCCCAACCTCTTCCGCACGATCGCCACCAGCACGTACACCGAGACGGCGATCCAAATCTGGGTCTTCACGGCGTTCTCGCTGGCGCCGTAGAACTTCTTGATCCGCAAGTGCTGCTTGACCCACTTGAAGAACAGCTCCACCTGCCAGCGCGAACGGTAGATCTCGGCGATGGTCAGTGCCGGGAGCGCGAAGTTGTTGGTCAGGAACTTCAGCCGCTTGTTCGTCGCGGCGTCGACGTAGCTGACGCGCCTCAACGGGTCCGGATAGACTTTGGCCGATTCGATGGCAGTCAGTATGACGGTCTGATCCGAGCGCACGCCCGTAGATTTGTCGACGGGATGCGAGTAGCGCCGTTGGAGCAAGATGTTCTTCTTGGTTCGCACGACGAAGAACGACGAGCAGAGGGTGAACACGAAGAGGCGTTCGAAATCCACGTAGGCCCGATCCATAACGTAGAAGGCGCCGGGCTCGGGTAGGAACTCGTCGAGGATGTTGACGTCGTGCGTTTTGCCGTCGGTAATGCGGATAAACGTGGGGATGTTACCGTGCAGGTCCAACAGCGTGTGCATCTTCACGGCGGCCTTGCGCCGGCGGAACTTGGCCCACGGGAACAGCGAGAGGCACAGGTCGATGGTGGTCGAGTCCAGAGCGTAGAGACTTTGATTGAGATCCACGCCGATCGGATCGCGGGCATACAAGGGCCGCGCGATGCGAATCAAGGCCTGAGCGAAATCGGCATAGATCCGCCAGTCGCGCGACTCGTTAGCGTCGGCCAGTGTCGAGCGCGCGACGTTGCCGCGGAATCCCATGTGGTAGAGCTTGCCGCCAAGCGAACGCAGGCACGCTTCGATATCGCGGAGGCTTTCGCGGTAGGTCAACTGGGCGAAGGACATCGAGAGGAACTGATCCCAGCAGGAGAAGCTGCGCGAGCCCCGGTCGCCATCGTAGCGGGCCACACAGCGCCGGAACTCGCGATCCGGAAGAAAGCTGATCAACTGCGCGAATACGGTGCGGCCCAGATTCATGAGCCATTGTCGGCTCAGGACGGATGACGCTCAAACGGCGCACCGCCGCTCAAATCGCGGCAAGAAAAAACAACACCTAACCCACTTTTCTACAACCAGTTGCAGGCCGCCCACCGCTTATCAGCCGGACAGTAGTGGGGAAACTCCAAGAGGCGCCGTCCTCCGTCTTCGGCCGGTGCGTTGACTGTGATCCGCCTAGTGGTCTTGCCGAGCCCATCATAGACAACGACACCGAAGCTGGCCGAGACTTCGCCATCGCCAGCCCCCTGCGCGGAGTAGTAACCTTTGAGGCTGGCTGTCGTGAAGCCTCGGGGACGATCGATACTCGGCGTCTGGGCGGTAGCGATGATGGGGCTAACGCTGACAGAGAGCGCCACCAGGATGATCGCCGCCCGGCGAAACTGGGCCGATGTGTACCTTCTCAGACCCTGCATATACGAGCCTCCTTGTTCCGAAAGCCGCTTGCTTTGGCGGCAATCGAACGTCTTTTGAGCGACCAATAACTTGTTTACTGATTCCAGGGTGGCACGACTCCGTTGACACGGGCGTACGCGATGGATTGGCCGAGATGCTCGCTGAGGTGACCGTTGAACGTAATCATCGCGCCTGCGTTCGTGCTATCCCGGCCGAAGACTTTGACGGCGTTTTCGAGATCACCGTCGGCGACATTCTCCAATGCTTTGCGGGTGTGAGCGAAGGAAGCCTTCAAAGCGGCGACAATCTCAGCTTGGTCGGTAGTTGACTTCTCGTAGCCCTCAAAGTCCATCCCATCCGGCGGCGGCATGCCGATCATGCGCGGGAGGCGGTAGTTGGCGCTTGCGACATGCAGGAAGGTCTCGCTGACGGATCGCACACCTTCGCCAGGACGCCAGGTATATTTGCCCTGCGGAATCGTCTCGGCAAGTCCGACGTACTTTTCTTCCAGCGTTGCGAGCCGCGCCAGGGCGCCATCCCGTACCGCGCTGGCCGCGGAAGAGGATGATTCCTCGGCAGCGGGCTGCTCAGCAGCCGGCTGAGGGCCACAGGCGCTCAACAGAGCGGCGATGATCAGAATACTCATAAGCGGGGTCTTGGTCATTTGAATTCCTCGTTCGATGACTCCGACAAAGGGAGTCGGGCAGTTTCCGTAGCATGACGGAAGCCTCCGCACAATGCAAGCGATGTCGCAAGCGCTGAGCGGCTCCCGTACTACACTAGGAACTTCTCCCGAGCCCGTGCCTGAAATCGCCATCCAAGATCTTTCCGCTCCCCACGACCGTCCGCTGCAAGTGGACCTTGATCACTGCGTTCACTGCGGCCTCTGCCTGAACGCCTGCCCTACCTATCGCGAGTTGGGCTTGGAAATGGATTCGCCGCGGGGCCGCATCTACCAGATGGTGCAGGTCGCCGAGGGGAACCTGGCCATCAACGACGAGTACGTCGAGCACATTGATCTCTGTCTGGCGTGCCGGGCCTGTGAAACGGCCTGCCCTTCAGGAGTGCAGTACGGCAAGCTGGTCGAGGCGGCCCGCGGACAGATCGAAGCCAATCGGCGGCTGCCGTGGTGGCAACGCCTCATGCGTTGGTTCGTGTTCGATCGTCTGCTGACGAGTCCCTTTCTGCTGAAGGTCACCGGCTACAAGCTGTGGGTGTATCAGAAGAGCGGCTTGCAGGGGCTAGTGAGGGGTCTAGGCGTCCTGAAATTGTTCGGGAGGTTGGCGGAAGTGGAGGCGCTAAGTCCCAAGGTCGAGACGCCTTTCTTTTTTGACAAGATCGGCAAGGTCTTCCCGGCCGAAGGAGAGACACGCCATCGGGTCGCTTTCCTGGCGGGCTGCATTGCGAACATCTCGTTCGCGCGCATGAACGAGGCGACCGTTCGCGTTCTGCAAAAGAACGGCTGCGAGGTGACTCTGCCGCCGGATCAGGGTTGCTGCGGGGCGCTGCAGGTTCACGCCGGTCTGCGCGACATCGGTCGCCGCCAAGCGAAGCAGAACATCAAGGCGTTCGGGAAGGGGAACTTCGACGCCGTCATCACGAACGCGGCCGGCTGTGGCTCGGTCGTCAAAGAGTACCCGGAGCTTTTCGAACACGACCTCGAATGGCACGCCAAAGCGAAGGAGTTTTCGAGTAACGTCAAGGACGTAACAGAGTTTCTGGCCGGGATCGATTTGAACCGCGACCTAGCGCCCCTGCCGTTGCGAGTTACATATCAGGATTCCTGCCATCTTCTGCACGGGCAAAAGGTTCGCACCCCCCCGCGGGCGCTGCTGGCCGCGATTCCAGAACTCGAATTTCGGGAACTGCCGCTTTCTGAAATCTGCTGCGGGAGTGCGGGCGTCTATAACGTCGAACACACGGAGATGTCGATGGCGCTGCTCGAGAAGAAGATGCAAATGGCGGCAACGACCGGGGCAGATACTATCGTCACGGCCAACCCGGGGTGCATGCTGCAACTGCGTGTCGGCGCTGAGCGTTTCGGACAGGGACAGCGGGTGATGCACGTCGTCGAACTCCTCGACGAAGCGTATCGCGCGGCGGAAAGCAAATAGAACATGAGGCGGCATCAGCCTCGTAAGCGCTTCAGCGTTCCACGCCTCTGGCTTCTACTCGCGGGTCTCCAAACAGGTGTCATCGGGGGTAGCGTGGCGCTCTTTTACTGGATGCTTGCGACGTCTGTTCGCGGCGACGGGCCTTGGGCCGTGCTCAACCTGCTGGGCTCGGTCTTCTTTCCGGGGCGCGCACTGAGTTCTAGACTGTCACTCGCGTCCCTGAGCGGCGCCGCAGTACACCTGCTGCTGTCAGGTTTGTTGGGGGTGCTCTGCTCCTTTGTACTCGTAAGATACGTCACGAGGCCGGTTCGCTCTCTGTGGGTCGGTCTGCTGCTCGGCCTGGTGTGGTACTTGGCGTCGTTTCGCTGGCTGTGGCCTCTTGTCAGCGAAGCCGTCGTCGTGTATCAACCATTTCCCGCTATGTTCGCGGGCTATTTGCTGTTCGGACTGTCGCTGGGGATGTATCCAGTGTTCGTTCGCCGCCTGGGAATGAGCCGCGCGCCACAGCGCGATTCTCCTTTCTTATAGTTCGTTCGCGGACCGAATCCGTCGCGCGACTTCCGCGAATCAACCGAGCGAGATCGTACTTCCTCGCGGGTCTTCTACCTCAACACGCGGCGGTGGAGAGTAAACCACTCCCGCGTTCGAGAAGGGAGAGCCGGTTCCTCTGCCAGACGCGCCAACTCCGCCCTCGTGTCAATGTCGTACCAAATCGGCAGGAGCCCGACCTTGAAGCCCGCCGCCTCAAGCGCCCGCTCGGTTTGGCTGCACGTCTCGGGACTCGACCACGTGACACCGCTGAACATTCGAGGATCCGTCCGGCGGCAACCGACAGCGTAGTAGCCGCCATCCTCGGCCGGCCCGAGAACGGCATCGTTTTGATCAAGGCTTCGGAAACCCTCCTTGATGTACTCCAGTGGCAGCGTAGGACTATCGCTACCCAACAGTAGAACCCGGCTGTGCCCGCGGCCGATCAGCTCTTCCATGCAGAGCAGCATCCGCTCGCCCAGGTCGACGCCGCGCTGTAACCCGAAGTTGTCTTGACCAGCCATTTCCTCGAACGCTCCCCACGAGAGATCACTGTAGAGATATAGCGCGACTCCACCTAGCTCTCGGAGCTTGCTCCAGGTATCCACGACGAAGGCGGCATGCAACTCAGCCGCCTGCTCGGCCGACATACAGGTTTGCAGACGCGTCTTGACGCGACCGGGCAGCGGTGCTTTGGCGAAGACGGCTATGGCTTTCGACAAGGTCTCATCCGCAACCGGCGAGCAGGCGCATACGTCGGAATAAGTTAGAATAGTGCTTTCGTGTGCCCTAGGGGAGGAGACTGGAAGATGATTCGATTGATGACATGGGTCGTTGTCATATGCGTCGTGCTGATTGGAGTTCCGGCGTTCGCGGCGGAAGGTGATGGCGACGCGGCGGCGGGCAAGGAGATCTTCGATACGAAGTGCGGCATCTGCCACAACGCTGACAGTAAAGAGAAGAAAATCGGCCCCGGCCTACAAGGCGTCAAAGACGGCAAGCTGCCCAGTGGCAAGGATGCGACTTACGACAACGTGCTCCAAAACCTCAACGAGGGCGGTGGCGGCATGCCGGCGTTCGAAAAGCTGATCACGGACGAGGAAAAGGACAACGTCATCGCGTACGTAATGACGCTTTGATCCGACAATAGGATCGATCCAAGAAGCGAACTGACGGCGGGGTGGGCTCAAGGCCTACCCCGTTTTGCGTTTCGGTTGAGTAAGCCCGTAAACCGCCACGATGAGCGGGCAACGCAACACATCCTGACCCGCCTTACGCTCACGTTCTGGCGCAAAAGCCGGCGGCCTACGTGGAATGGCGAAAACTTTCCTGTGTCAGCCCCCTAGCCGAAAACGTCACATCGGGATAGAATCGGTAGGGAGTCTATTACAAAACGGCCTGAAAATGTTTTAGGATCGCTGGAGACCGGTTCGCTAGGTTCCCGTCTCTGCCGTGTCTAGCAAGGCTCTCCCCACCATGGCATTCGAAGTCGGTAAAGTCGCGCACGGTTACGAATTCCTCGAAAAGCTTCAAGCTACGGGGAGCGGTATCACCTACCGGGTGCGAAACCAGATCGCCGACCGCCTGGAAACACTCAAGGTTTTGTCGCGCGAAGTCCAAAAGGACAGTGAACGCGTCGAGCGCTTCATGCGCGAGGTTAAGATCCACGCTCGTCTGACCCATGCACACATCGCCGCCTTCTACAACGCTTTTGAGATTGACGGCGAAATCGTCATGACGGTGGAAGCGGCGGAAGGCCGGACTCTCGCCGACGTCATGTCAGCCGGGCCCGTTCCGCTAATGCAGGTGTTGGACTACTCCAAGCAGACTCTCGAAGCGCTCGAATACGCCCATGCGAAGGGCGTGATGCACCGCAATATTACTCCGTCGAGCTTGATTGTCGAGCCCGACGGCAACGTCAAAGTCGGTGAATTCGAGCTGGCCAAATCGGAGTCCGACCCCCGTCTGACTCTCACGGGCATGATCATGGGGCCGATGCCCTATATCGCTCCTGAGCAGATTAAGGGCGCACAGGCGATTGACGGCCGCGCGGATATCTATTCCTTCGGCATGTTGCTGTACGAGGTTCTCACCGGCCGCAAACCCTTCGCCTCGGAGAGCCAGTTCGAGGTGATGCAGGCACATGTAAATAGGTTGCCTGAACCGCTTACGCAGTTGAACCCCGAGCTGCCGGCCGAACTCGACGAAGTCATCTTCAAGGCCATCGCCAAAGATCCGGCTGATCGTTATCAAACCGCCACCGAGTTTAGTTACGCGCTGGACGCGCTTTTACCGGCGCGCAAGGAAGAGGCGGAAGCGGAAGCCGCGGCTGGACGGGCGTCCCGGCCGGCGGCCGCCCCCGAAGCGGCTTCTCCACCACCATCCATCCCCGTCGCAAGCGAGCCGGACTCAGCGCTCGACTGGCGCTCACTCGACCCTAGGATCGTCGGGTTGGTCCTTTTCTTCGTCATCACCCTGATCGGTGTCGTCGGCTATTTCTTCTTCGATCGCTAGACATCGAAGCGGGCCGCCGGGCAAGCACAGCCTTACCCTCCCGACCGATGGATCCGGCTGGCTGTGTCAAGATAGAAGCTGCAAAGCGGCTCGAAAACGTGTATCGAGCCGCTGTGGCGCGCGCAGCGCCATATGCGTTGCCAAACCTGAGGTCGACGTCAGATGAATGTTGGACTCGGAGACTCGGTCGGCGCCTATCGGATTGTGGGCGAACTCGGTATGGGAGGCTCGGGCAAGGTCTTCCGTGCCCGGCATACCATCACTGGCCGTATCGAGGCCCTCAAAGTGTTGGCTGACAGCGGTGAGCCCGGCAGCAAGCGCGCCGGGCAGTTCCTACAGGAAATCCGTCTTCAGGCGAACATTGAACACCCCAACGTCGCTGTTGTCCACAACGCTTTCTGGTTTGACCAGACCCTTGTCATGGTCATGGAGTTCGTTGACGGCACCTCCTTGCGCGAACTCCTCCAAGGTGGCTCGTTGGCGGTCAGCAGTGTGGTGGACTACGCCCGGCAAGCGCTCAGCGCGCTCGATTATACCCACTCGCGGGGTGTGACTCACCGCGACATTTCGCCATCCAACATACTGATCACACCCTCCGGCACGGTGAAGATCACCGACTTCGGGCTGGCCGCCGCTCTGGGTCCGGGCCGCCTGCAAAAAAAGGAGGACGGCAACTTAGTGGGCTCGGCGTACTATATGTCCCCCGAGCAGGTGAGATCGGCCCCGGATCTCGATGCCCGTAGCGACATCTATTCGCTCGGCGCGGTTTTGTACGAGGCCTTCACTGGTACACGCCTCTTCTCGGGCCAGAGCGCTTATGCCGTCATGGAGGCGCATGTCGAACAGCAGCCCGATCCACCGAGCGAGCGAAAGGCACGCCTTTCGCCGGAGATCGACAGCTTCATCCTCAAAGCGCTTGAGAAGGATCGTAACGCACGATACGCTTCCATGGCTGAGTTCGCAAAGGCGCTCGACAGGCTGGGCGCCGCCGATTCGGCCGCGGGGGCTGTCGAGGAGCATCCCGCTGCAAATGAATCCGCGGCGCCTGACACGGAAGCCGCCGGCGACGCTCAGCGGGAGCCTCCTCCCGCCCTGCCGCAAGACTCTCAGCAGCGCCGGCTCCTCTATGGTGTTGCCGCCTTTGCGGCCGTGCTGCTCATCGCCCTCATCGTGTGGGCCTGGTCGGGGACCGCTGATTCAGATCCCCCCAGCGAGCTTGCGGCCGTGCCGGATTCGCCGACGCCCGCCGTGACCACTGCGGCGAGCCCGGGAACTCCTGTCAGCCCGGAGCGCGCATCCGAGGCGTCTGACGTCGAGGCTTCCTCTGATAAACAACAAGAAATCGCTTCACCCGAACGACAGCCGATCGCAACCACGTCCTCGGCAAACAGATCCGCGGGACGCCGTACTGCTTCAAAGCAACCGAATCTCTCCCAACAAACAACGGAACCGCCCTCTTCCGCCCCACCCGCTAAAAGGTCGCCCCTAGCGAGCACCCTCACGGACGACGCACGAATCGTTGCGCCGCTCGAGAGCCCTGCCAGGCCATCAAATGACGGTCCGGCCCTCGATCCATATATTCCCGCCGGTACGCTGGATGCCGGCGCGCCCATCCGAGCCGTCGCCCTCAGCCTTGACGGCCGTTGGGTCGCCGCCGCGATCCACGACAATACGATCATCGTCTGGCAGACCTCGGGACGCAAGAGGGCCACCTTACGAGGTCACACCGACCGCGTCACAGCCCTGGCTTTCAGCCCGGACGGAAAGAGGCTCGCCTCGGGAAGTTCTGACGGCACGGCCAAGGTTTGGGACATCCTGCGGCAGCGTGAAACCAAGACACTCGGCCACAAGGGCGGCGTCACTTCCGTGACGTTCGGCCCGCTTGGCGCCTGGTTGGCTACCGGTTCCACCGATAAAGCCGTCAGCCTGTGGGATCTGACCGGCCGGGGAGCGTTTCGCGAGTACCGCGGACATAAGGGCCCGACACAGGCGGTCGCGTTCAGCCCGAATGGGAAACAGATCGTGTCCGCCTCGCGCGAAGTAAGACTGTGGGCGACCGAGACGACCACGCGGCCCACTCGGCTGGAAGGGCTGCCTCGCGACGCTGATGCCGTAGCCTTTAGTCCCAACGGACGAGCTATCGCAGCCGCCGGCGCTCATGAAGTGGGAGTCTGGGACATTGAGAAGGGCCGGCGGCGGCAAGTCGTTCGTGTCCCGGGCAGCCACTATGCTCTATCGTTCACGAAGGAAGGGCGTTGTGTTGCCGTCGCCGCTTCGAGCAGTCCTTCGGGCGAAGTCAGTGTCTGGGATCTCGCCAATACGCGTCCGCTCGCTTCTCTGCAGGCAGAAGGCATGCTGCGATCCGTCGCGCTCACAGCGGCAGCGGAAGTCATCGCGGCCGCCGGCGACGACGGACGCATCTTACTTTGGCGGAAGAACGTTGCGAAGCAGGTAGCGGGCTCACGAGCGAGTGAGCTTGCGAACGTAACCAAACCGTAGCCGGCCGGCGGCGGGGATTGGCAAGTGACGAATCATCGAGCGCGAGTATAGAGTGCTGGTCCCGCCAAGCGTCGCGTCAGCAGCGACCATCGACTAGAGACTGAAAGAATACGCGCATTGCCTTCCACGAACATCCACCCACCTTCGACTACAATGACGCAGCGGGCGTTCCAAATGCGTTGCCGCAGATCGGTAACGCAGGGAGTCGCTGGAGTAGCCCAATGGCTGGGATTTATGCCTCTCAGTTCGTAAGTGTGTATCGCAACACCAGCAGGAATGACTACGACTTCGGCCTGTTGTTGGGCGAGATCCAAAAGAGCGGACTCTCCAACCTGTTCTTCTACGACTTTGAGGAGCTAGGCAGGCCCGAGTTTTCGGTAAACGCCGGCGAGCTACAAATCTTCGCGGCGAGGTCAGGCGAGGCTCCACCTTGCCTTCAGATTTATCGCAAGCGACTCGCTGATTCCGAGCGCTACCTACAGTAAGCGGGGCTCCGTCAGGCGCTGGGTGGTGAACGTGGTCTCGGGACCAAAGCCTCCGCACCGGCTTCCATGGCCCGCGCCGGCGCGAGGCGCACGTAGCACTCTTTCTATTTCGACCAGGAAACAGTAGTATTTGAGAGGGTGATCCGGGGATTCTGTCGGGGATGAGTGAAACTCACGGGAGCGTGACGCTGTTGCTGCGCCGTTTGCAGGAAGACGGTGATGCGGAGTCACAGCTCATGGAAATCGTCTACGACCGGTTGCGGCAACTGGCCTCCGGCTACATGAGGAGAGAGAGGCAGGGGCATACTTTTCAGACGACCGATCTAGTCAACGAGGCCTATCTCAGATTGGTCGAGCAGAAAGATTTGACCCTGCAAAACCGGGCTCATTTCTTCGCGATTGCCGCCCGCAACATGCGGCGAATTCTAGTCGAACATGCCCGCGGCCGCATGGCCGAAAAACGGGGTGGTGGAGTCCAGAAGATCCCTCTCGATGAGGGCTTGGTATATTCGAGCGAGAGAGCCGAGCCCCTGATTGAGTTAGACGAAGCCCTCGACAGATTCGAGCGACTGGATCCTTCCGCCGTTCGGGTCATCGAATTGCGATTCTTTGGCGGCCTCACAGTGCCGGAAACGGCGCTGGCATTGGGCATCTCTGATCGAACGGTAAAGCGACGCTGGAAGTCCGGCCGGGCGTGGCTGGCATCGGAGTTGAGTTCTGGCAAGAACAATGACACCCGAGCGATGGGAGCAGGTTAGGCAGCTATTCGATACCGCTGTCGAGTTGGACCCCGCGAAGCGATCGGCTTTCCTGGACGCCAAGTGCGCATCGGACGCCGCGTTGCGCGCCGAACTCGAACGTTTGCTCGCAACGGAGCAGGTGTCAGACGAATTCTTCCGCGGCGCCACCAACGTAAGAACCTTCCTAGGGGCTAAACCCGAAGGGCCCGTATTCTCCGAACACGACATAGTAGCCGACCGTTTCTTGATCGTGCGCTACATCGGACGCGGTGGCATGGGAGAGGTCTATGAGGCCGAGGACCTCGAACTCCACGACCAGGTTGCGCTAAAAACTCTGCTGCCACGCTACAGTGCCGATCAGCGCCACGTCTCCCGCTTCCGGCGCGAAGTCCAGGTCGCGCGCAAGGTGAAGCACCCCAATGTCTGCAAGATCCACGATGTCGGCCGTCACCGCAAGGGCTCGGTCGACATCACGTTTTTGACGATGGAGCTTTTGGACGGGGAGACACTGTCCAACTATCTGAAGCGCCACGGAAAGCTTAAAAGGGAAGAGGCGCCTGACATCATCAGCCAGATGGCGGCTGGGCTTCAGGCGCTGCATGAGAGCGACGTCGTCCACCGGGACTTCAAGCCCGGGAACATCATTCTCGTTCCAACCGAGGGCGCCGGCTTGCGACCCGTTGTTACGGATTTCGGTCTAGCGATACTCGCGACAGAGAAAGAGCAAGAGCACACCGAGGTCACGGAGCCTGGCCACATCCTCGGCACGCCCGACTACATGGCCCCTGAGCATATGGCCGGACAGACCGTGGGGTCCTGGAGCGATATCTATTCCTTTGGGCTCGTGGCGTGCAAGTCGCTGACGGGCCACCACCCGTTCCGGCGCGAGCAGGGCGAGGAAGAATCAGACGACCCATCCGGACGTGTATTGTCGCTCCTCCCCGATGCCGCGGGAGAGGTGATTCGGCGCTGCTTGAGCAGCATCCCGTCCGACCGCCCGAAGGAGCCCCTGGACGTCGCTCAGGCCCTCTTCACACCGGAGGCTTCGAGTGAGATCGCCGAAGAGCCGCCGGATGGGGAGGAGCGAAAGAGTCGACCATGGTTTCTCGCGAAAAAGCGGGTACTCGTAGGGGTTTCTGTGATTGCTTTGGCCCTTCTGTTGCTCGGTCTACGCCTACAAGAACGAGGGCAGGGCTTAGGCGGCATCGTCAGCAGTCTTCAGGACGACCTTTGCCGTCGTTTTCCAGGCACAGTTATGTTTTGTGTACTTCCGACGGATCGGGATGTTGCGTTTCTGCCTCTCGTTGTTGAGGCGGATACCGAAGACGGCTTGGCCTATGGAAACGGGTTTTCGCAGTTTATCGGCGATTCGCTCTACCGGTTGCGTACGAACAAGGGTGAGTTCTGCTTTCATGTGCGTGATGACAAGCCACACGTAGGAGTGCCGCTCATCCTTTCAGGTGAGATGCAGGTATCGGCCGGTGTGGTACGAATCGACACGACGCTTGTTCGAACATCAGATGGCCAAGTCCTGCGGCGGGAAGCGTTCAAGCGCCGAACCGAAGACCTTGAGGGGTTGCATGAAGGCTTGATTCGGAACTTCGCAGAGATGCTGGAATACGAACTGGAGCCAGAGCAGCTTAAGTCTTGGCTCGCGGAAGGGCCAAGAGACGCACCTGCTTTCGAAAACTACCTCGTGGGCCTTGGACTCTTGAGGGAAAGGGAATACGAACAGGCTGCTGAACGATTTCAGGCTGCCCTTGGTGGTGATCAGGGTGGTTTGGCGTTCGCTGCGGCGGCGCGAGGTTTGGGCGATGCGAAGCGGCATTTGTTCGCCCGCACCAAGGACACGCCATGGGCGCGCGAGGCAGAGCAGGCTTATCGCCAAGCGGCAGCGGTCGCTTCCGCTGATCTGTACCGCTCGTGGGGCATGCTCGATCAGGCGGAGGGAGACTACGCGGGGGCTGTGCAACGATACGAGCAAGCGGTCGAGTCCGATCCCTTCGACTACGGATCGCGGCGAGAACTCGTGCGTTCACATGATGCTCTCGGCAACCGCGCCAGAGCTGAAGAGGTACTGAGCAACGGTGTCGAGCAGCAGCCGGGTTGCTGGCTGCTCAGGAACTTTACGGCGAAGACGCAGCTAGACCCAATACTCTTCACTTAAGGACCCTCACGCAGGCCGCAAAGTCGATGCGGAGGCGCGGCAACGCGCCGCGTGGTCGCAGCTTGTAGCCACTCATTTTGCGCTTAACCCCGCGCGGACGCTGCATGCCGCGGCTCGACCGCACGCGCTCCTGCAGCAGCTCCGCCAAAACCCCCTTATGAAACTTGCGTTTGTCCTGAGGGGGGAATCGCGACCGCTTGGGCCATCTTGCGTCGCACCACCCGCACCGCGTGCAGGTAGGAGAGGCGATCCGGATCTTCGTCGGCCTCCAAGGCGGCTTCGTGCAGCAGCCCGCGGATCGCGAAATGCGCCATCAGTAAGCCGTAAAATTCCTGGCGCACCAACTCCGGCGTCTTGCTGCGCAACACCATGCGCGCCCCGCGCAAATGCGTCTTGAGCTCGTCAAGCGCGCTTTCGATCTCCCAGCGTTCGCAGTACAGCGCCGCCAGTTCCACAGCCGGCGCTTGGGAGGGATCGAGGATCGTCGTCACCAGTCGATAGAAGGGCTCGGCATGCTCGACGCCTTCGAGACGATACTCGATCACGCGCACCGGCAGCGGGTTGCGGCGCTTGCGCCAGTCGCCTTCCGAAGCGTAGATCGCGCTGCGGTAGGAGCCGTCCGCAAAGCGCTCGAGCACTTCCAAGCGCAGATGCTTCTTAGCCCGCCACAGCAGTTGCGCGCCCGTCTGGCGTGCTTGCCGCCACAGCTGGTAGCCGAGGAAGTTGCGGTCGGCTAAGCACAACATATCCTTCTCGAGTGCCGGCAACACCTGTTTGGCGAGCGTGATCTCACCCCTCGCGCAGGGACCCATGCGGCTGGCGAACAGTACATGGGTGCCGTTTTCCAGCAACGAGACAAAGCGCAGCTGAGGAAACGCGCTCGCTCCCCGCGACGCGCCCGGATAGCCGAACGCCGTGCGGTTGGCGGCCTGATCGGCCACATCGAGCGTCGAGCCGTCGAGCGAAACCAAGCGCCATTCCCGATAGAACGATCCGCGCGTCTTTTTCGTCGCCAACGGTCGTATCAACTCATCATGCAGCCGCTCGACCGGCTCCACCCCCAATCGCGAACGGGCTTGCGAGATCCCCGAATCGCCCGCCACTTTGAGGGGCGTCGCAGGGTCCTGCAGCCACTGTAGTCCTTCCAGCAGACAACGCAGCACCTCGCGGTAGGACGACTGCATGAACAGCGCCAGAGCGATGACGTAGTAGACCATCACATGCGCTGGCAAGTCCCGCTGTCGCCGCGAGGCCCGCCCGCAGTCCCGCAAGACACGATCGATCTTGTGACGCGGGAACCAGCGCGTGATCACTCCCAGGCTGATGTAGTCGGTAATACGGCTGCCTGCCGGCAGCGCTGCTCTCGTTCGTGCCATCTGTGGCCTCCTGTGCTCTAAAAACAGAATGCCACAAGAATGTTCTAAAGTGAAGAGTATTGCAGCTAGACCACGGACTGATCCAGGATAGCGAACAGAGTTTACTCGAGGTTGTGCATCTTGCTCCGCGGAACCCGAACGGCTACAACAACCTCGCTTTCCTCTATCTGAACGAAGGCCGATACGACGAGGTGATCGAATGGGCGGCGAAGGCTACAGAAATCAGCGACTCCACCGGGTACCTGACCCTGGGCCTAGGCTACATGTTCCGCGGCTGTATGGATGACGCCCTGCTGAACTTCCGGCATGCCGTTCAACAGAGCCCGAAAGATTTCCTGTCTTGGTACCGTTTGGCTGAGGCACTTCTCCGAACCTCAGGGCCTTCGGAGCAGACGTTGAATGCGCTCCGGCAAACAGCGGACCTCACCCGGGAAGCATTGGCGCCGCGCCCCGGCAACCAACGAGCCCTTTGCGCTGCGGCGAGATCGTTGGCGCTGCTGGGGCGTGGTCCTGAAGCTCTGGAGCGGCTGGCTCATCTGAAACAGGCTGCTCCATCCGCAGATACGACTTATCTATGCGCGGCTGCAGTCTACGAGGCTATCGGCGACGAAAGAAAGGCGTTCGACAGCCTTCGCAACGGCCTAGAACGCAACACAACGCTGTTCAGCGTAGATCAAACCCCCCTTTCGAGGGCGTTCCGGGCTGACCCACGCTACCATGATTTGCTCGCCGAGTTTGGATTGGAACAAGTTGAAGCGAGCCGGCCAGAGGGTGCCGGCTGCCCGCAGGGCACGGTGGCAGGGCTGGCTCTGAACTAGTGAGGAACGAGCACAGAGCCGTAGCAGGGGCTCCTTTCAGCAAAGCAAGGAAAGATACATGGCAGATAGAACCTTTACTTTCGAAGTCGATGACGAGGGCAATTTCACTTATAGCCCTCCCCGAAACATGGAACTACAACCGCACGGATACGATTCAGGTCCGCAGTCCGAGCGGGAGGTTCACGTTCCGCTTTATCCATGTTGATTCGCTCGGTGAACCCGTTGCCGAACTGAGTCCGGTCGCGACCGCGGGGGGCAATCCCCATCCCGCCAGCTTGGCGGGCGAGCAGGAGGACGCTTGTAGCGAGTTCGCGACGGCTAGAGTGCAGATTCGGGATGAGCCTGAGATCGTCGCAGCGGGCCGTGCGGGCGAATGTAACAAAGGCCGCCGGCTATCGATACGCGATTGCGTGCGAGGCGAACGACAAGTTGTTTGTCGACGCGACGCATGGTGGTAGCTGGAATTGTTGATCTGATCTACGAGTACCGCCGGGGGGCGAAAACAACATGAATACACTGGGTCACTATTTGGACCCTGCTGAGGATCAGACCGTTCTGGAGAGCATCCAGGGCAACATCCTCAAGGGCCATGGACGGAACTACTCAGCCGGGATCTTTGTAGTTCTTTCCCAAAAGGAAGAAGAAGCGAAAGCCTCGATTCGCAGGCTGACGCCTTTGGTGTGGTCCGCGTCTCGGCAACAAGCCAACACTGCGTCGTGGAAAGCAGAAATGAGCAGCCGGCACTTGGACGCCTCGCGTGAGCGCGTGCCTTTCTGCATGCTGGGCCTTTCGGCGCACTGCTACAAACGCCTCGGTCTCGACGAGTTAGGCCCAGGCCCCGCCTCTCGAGAGCCAGTCGACGCGGGCAGCAGCCTTCGAGGCCTTTCAGAATGGCATGAAGCAGGCCACCCAAACGCCGTACGCGCACTGGGACCCGGAAACGGCGACTTGGGAAAGCCACCTCAAACATCACTTCGATCTCTTCATCGCCGTCGCGAACAACGAGCACCGGGACCTCGAGGATTCGGTCGAAGAAGTAACGTCCATCCTGCGCGACACGGGTGCGGTGCGGGTTGAGATCGAGATGGGCAGAAGGTCAGCCCGAAGCAGCGACTTGACCACGAGCGGAGCCAGCCCTGTTGAGCATTTCGGCTTTGCCGATGGCATCGCACAACCGGTCTTCTTCAAGGACCAAGCGGAATCCCTTGAGCACAGGAATCCAAGCCCCGCGCAGGATCTCGATACGATTCTGTGGCCTGAGAAGAACGCTGAGAGCCCAGAGTCGTTGGGAAGCTTCCTCACCGTCATAAAACTCGAACAGAACGTGCGCGCTTTCCGGCAGCAGGCGGGTGAGCTTAAGGACGCCCTCGCGCTCGCGTCGGCCGAAGACGCCCAGGCCCTGGCAGTGGGGCGGCAGAAAGATGGGACACCCCTTGTTCCCACAGTGTCTGACGACCCGGACGACTTCAACTACGACAACGACCGTCTGGTTAGGTCCGGCGCAAAAAAGTGTCCGGCGTCGGCGCACATTCGAAGAATGAACCGCCGGCGTGGGAAGAACCCTCTCGTCATCGCCCGGCGAGGCTTCCACTACGGTGAGTCATGGATGGACACGAAGCCCCACGATCCGCCTAAAGCGGGGGTTGGGCTGCTCTTTCTCGGGCTATCTTCCTCGCTGCACAGTTTCATTAGCCTGATGGGAGCAACGCAAGGTCCGCGTTGTGCATTCCAGGGTGGCGTGGACGCGCTCGTCGGGCAATCTCAGCCCTCCCCACCTGGGAACCCCTCCTGCGACGGACGGCAGCGCTGGTGGCACGCTCGCGACCGGAACTGGGTTGACTTCCGCATGGCGGACTTCGTGACGGTGCGCGGAGGCGAGTACTTCTTCGTGCCGAGCATGCACTTCCTGCGACGGATTGAAGCGAAATCGGAGGGCGACGGGACGACCTGACACCACCTTCGCCATTCGGACTAGAGGGGACGCCCTTCTGAGTGGACCCCGGCTTCCGCCGCTCGTTGCTGTAGCTGCTGCCACTCGTCGCTCCCGTCATCTTCAATGCTTTCGAGATAGACCCCTTCCTCGAAGATCGGGTGGCGGCCGTCGAGGAATTCCTGCCAGTACTGCCGGGCGTGGGCGTAGTAGCTCGTTCCGCCCGCCGACCGGCGGATCGCGATCAACTGTCCCGATACAGGGTAGGGATCGTAGTTGAACGGCTCAATCGCGAACTTCTCCATAGCATCAGGATCGAGATCAAAACCGAGGCCCGGTGCATCGGGAACGGCCGCCGAACCGTTCTTGACTTCGATGTCTGGGCGGATCATGGGATGCTCAAACAACTGATGACACGTCGTCCCGGGCCACTTCACGTGACTCAAAACAGCCGCGCAATGCAGAGAAAACGCCGCGGTGATGCCCGTACCAACCTGCTGCAACCAGAAGGCTTTGTCGGCGGCGGCGGCGACGTGGCCCTGCTCCAGGATGTCGCTTGCGCCGCCCTGGCTGATCACGAAGCCGTCGCAAATATCGCTGTGTACGGCCTCCAGAATAGGCGGCTTGCCGGAATGCAACACGACCGGAGTATGAATTCCGTTGCGCAAACTGCGGTATCCCTCGAAGTCTTCTCTCGGGATCGGCTCTTCGAAAACACCAACGTGGGGAAACTTCTCTATCTCGCGGAGGTAGGGCAGAGCCCGCTCCAAATCAAGCAACGAACCGTTGAAATCCAGCCCCACCTTGAAATCTTCCGGGAGTGACTTTGCAAGAAGCCGACACTGCTCCTTGAGGTCAAACCACGGACGCGGCTTCGTCTTCAGGCTGGTGTAACCTTGCTCGATCGCCTCTTGGCATTCGGCCGCCCAATCTTCGCCCGGCATGTCAACGGCCCACCAGCTTAGCGGCGCCCGGTCCCGCTGCCGCGCGCCCAACAGGCGATGGATCGGAAGCTCGTACAGTTTGCCGACGGCGTCAAAGAGAGCTTGCTGTAAGCCCGCACCGAGCGAGTCGTCCCACATCATTTCCGCCGCGTTGCGTCCCAAGACCCGCTGGACGGCGTCCTGTGTGGTGCGGCCCCACGTGTAGAACAGCATGGATTCGCCGAAGCCGATCACTCCACAGTCGAGCTCGACTTGGCAGATTTCGAAGTACTTCCAATGATCCAGTTCTCGAATCATGTGGCGCGCCGGGAGCGGCCGGAACGGCACGCGAACCCACGTGATGGAAACGCGCTTCACCGTCGGACGGAGCCCGCCGACAGGCCCCGGCGCGGCGCCAGGCTTGGTCTCGACCGGAGGAGTTGTCGCCCGGGTTGAAGCAAGCCCTGAAGGCGGTTTCTTCTCCGTATCCGAGGTTGGCATGAGGTCGTAGCCCAACGTACGCAGCAGATCGCCCGCAACGTCTTGATAGGCCAGAGCCTCCTCTTGCAGCATCTCTTGCCGCCAGCGTGAAGTCCGCGAGGCGTCTGGGGGCTGAGAGGTCAGCTTGTGACTGTTGAGCCGCTGTTCTCTCTTGAGATCCCCGAAAGGATACTTGGGTAGGTCCGCTAGCTCATCCATGCGGGCTGGAGCTGTGAGGTGGTACTGCTCCATCTCCGGCGCATCGGGCAACTGAAGAAACTCGCAAATCTCTTGTAGGACTGCTGTCGTGTGCGCCACCAAGTCTTCATAGCGAAGCTCGATGTAGGGAACACCCGCTGCCTGAGATCTGAATCTGAAGATTCTTGTCCGCCATTCAGCCGCATGCCCGCGTATCGTGAGGTCTCTCCAGAAATATGTCTTGCGGTGTGAGAGAGCCGCGTCCCTCCCATCGCGAATCACATGAATGAAGTGCGCCTCGGGTAACAGGCGATGGATGTCCGCCATGTGAAAGCCGTAGGGCGGCGATTTGTCACCCCAGCGCTGTTTCCCGAACTTCGCCGCGTACAGGCGGTAAAAGCAGCGAAGACCCGCCGTCGGGGTGAAAGGGATCACGTCATCAAGGCTTTCGGAAAACTCCTCCACCGATAGATGGAAGTCCGGCCAGGTATGGAACTCAGTGATCAAACGCAGAAACGCCTCACGAGAAGCTGCCTCTCCAGGTGAAAGCTTCACCACTGCACGCAAAAAATGTGTTTCGAGAGGAATCGCCAATTCGGGGTGCGCGTCCAGCATCAAACGCAAGAGCGTAGTGCCCGATCGCGGCATGCCCACAATGAAGGGGCTGGGAACCAAGGGCTCATCGCGAGATCGATCGACTTTGCCGGATGTCTCGGGGAGGGCCATGGCGCGGTGCTTGAGAGTTTAGCTCACTGGCATCCCGCCACCAGCCGTGAGATGCTCGACGGCTATACTCGGATCGGCGGCCGGAGCCGCCGCCGCAAACTGACATGCTCAGACGAAGGGCGGCGAGACCGTGATCAAGAGAGTCGAAATGGTCGAGGGGGACGACGTCTGGAAAGAGCCTGGGCGACATCGCTGGTCAAAGGAACTCTTTGTCTCCGCCCTCTCGCAGAGTTGACTCGCCGCTGGGGCTCACTCTCGGGGACAGGCGCACACAGGACCCAAGGAATCGAATCACTACCGCGCCTGAGCTTCCTAACGAAAACGATTGATTCGCTGTATCAGCGTGATGGTCACGGATGAGCGACCGCTAGCGGCGCTTCAGCGTTGGCCGACCGTCGTCTTCTTCCGTTTCCGGGCCCTCGTCATCGGTCGGGATCGTCGTATCACCGGTTGGAGCACGTCGCAGCGTCGGGCGGTTCGGATCTCCCTCATCCTTGCCCTTCGTGCGAACCAGAGAAGCACTGAGCTGCCGCTTCACGTCAAGAAACTCTGAAGTACTGACGACGTACTCGGGTTTGCGCGGCAGCAGTTCGTTGATCGTAGCTTGAACCTTCTTGATCCGCGAACCATGAGGTGGGTGGCTCCGGAACAGCTTGGACATTGTTCCGGGCTTACGTTTCTCATCCGCTTTCATCTTCTCGAAAAAATCGATGAACGCCGTTGGGTCGTACCCCGATTTGTAAAGATACTGCACCCCAAGGAAGTCAGCTTCCGTCTCCGCTCTTCGGCTGAAACGAAGGAACGTCATCGGGATAGCGAAACCGGCGGCCTGGTAGAGGCCGTAGCCCGTCCAGCCCCCCATGAAAATAAGCGGAATGGTGGCGAGCTGCATGAGCTGTCCCTTGGTTGCCTGTTTGGTGCCGTGCCGCGCGGCAACGTGGGCGATCTCGTGCGCCATCACCCCCGCTAGCTCGGCCTCGCTTTCGGCCCGCATGAACAACCCGGCATTGACGTAGAAGAAACCGCCGGGCAGCGCGAAGGCATTCACTTCCTGACTGTCGATCAGCTTGATCGTGAATGGAACCTTGGAATCGGAATTCCGCACCAGGTTCTGACCGACCCGGTTGACGTACTCGGCGATGATGGGGTCGTCGACGATCTTAGCGTGACGCTCGACATCCTGTGCGAGGCGCTTGCCAAGACCGATTTCCTTCTCGAGGGAATAGAAGTTCACTCCCTTGCCGACCTCGCGGTCGCCGATCGCGTCGACGTCTTCCTTTTTGTTCTTGGGGTTGCGCTTTCCGTCGTCGTCCGTCTTCCCGGCCCAAAGTGAAACGGGTAACGTGAGAAGGACCGCCGGCAACAGGAAACTTCGCCAGGTTTTCATCAGGACCGCCTCCGTGTCGTCAGTGCTTTCGATCCGCCGGCAAACCGTTCGACGTCAGGCATCACCTTCAGTATATCGCTCGCCCGCAAGTTCAAGTCTTGTCTCATGCAAGATGAGCCTGAAGGAGGAGTTAGTTTCTCACACAAGATGAGCCTGAAGGGTGGGGGAGTGAGCATGCTGGGGATTGACCATCCACATGCAAGACGGCAAGACGCTGAGCCTGGAGCAGATACGGCAGTTTCTGGAGGCCAGCGATGAAATACGATTCAAGGGCAAAGGGCGTGCCGAGATCTACGCCTGGGTGGCGCAAACGCTGTGCCGGCAGCGCTACAGCGGGCAAGACCGAGCCGCCAAAGGACTGCTGCGGCAATATCTGGCCAAGATGACGGGACTGAGCCGGGCGCAGGTCACCCGACTGATCCGCCAATATCGGCAGAGGGGTGAGCTGGTACCTGCCCGCTATCGGCGGCATCGCTTTGCCGGCAAGTACACGGCGGCCGATATCGAGCGGCTGGCGGCCGTCGATGAAGCACACGAAACCCTCAGCGGCCCGGCCACGCGCAAGATCCTGCAGCGGGAATATCACAAGTACCAGCAGAGTGAATATGAGCGGTTGGCGGAGATCTCGGTGGCCCACATCTATCGACTGCGGCGGCACAGGGTGTACCGCCAGCGGCGGCTGCATTTCACCAAGACTCGGCCCAGCGCGGTGTCGATCGGCGAGCGGCGGCGGCCCAACCCGCGGGGCCAACCCGGCTACCTGCGAGTGGATACGGTACATCAAGGAGATCGCGACGGCGTGAAGGGCGTCTATCACATCAACGCGGTGGATGAAGTGACCCAGTGGCAAGTGGTCGGCGCCACGGCGGCCATTAGCGAAGCCTGGCTGGAGCCGTTGCTCAAGGCCATGCTGGAGCAGTTCCCCTTTCGCCTGCGCGGCTTCCATTCCGACAACGGCAGCGAGTTCCTCAACGGCACGGTGGAAAAATTACTGAACAAGCTGCTGATCGAACAGACCAAGTCGCGGCCGAGGCACACCAACGACAACGGCTTGGTGGAATCGAAAAACGGCGCCGTGATCCGCAAGCACATGGGGCATACGCACATCGCGGCGCCGCACGCGGCGCGCATCCAGCGCTTCTATCAACAGCACTTCAATCCCTATTTGAACTTCCACCGGCCCTGCGGACAACCCGAACTGCTGACCGACGCCAAAGGCAAGCAGAAGCGCGTGTATCGCCACTATCAGACCCCTTGGGAAACCTTCCAGAAGTTGCCGCGGGCCGCCGACTATCTCAAGCCCGGGCAGGCGATCAAGGCCCTCGACCGTATTGCTCAGGCCGAAAGCGACACTGCGGCGGCGCGGCGGATGCAACAAGCCAAGAGCAAGCTGTTTGCGAGTTTCGCATCCGCGAACCTGCCGCGCCGCGCGACGGGAGAAGGGCTGCGGAAATGACGGGCGATGGGAAACGAGGAAAACCAAAAACCGGTTTCCCTCGTTTCCCAACGCCCTTGGAAATCGCTCCGCGATTCCCACATTCCCACAGCCCCGACGACGATTCTCTCCCCTTCTTAACCAATCCCAGAAAGGAGCCCAGCGACTCAGTGCTCCCCTGCTTCTCCAGGCTCATCCTTCGATGAGAAAATGCTGTTCACCCACCTATACTTGTAGTCGCAGCCACACCGGTTTCCGTTACGCGGCACCCCGTTGTATGGACAATCTTACCTCTTATCGGGTCGAGTTTCCCATTACCAAAAGTACTGTTTATCTCAATCACGCCTCGGTCTCGCCACTCCCCTCCCGCACGGCCGATGCCATGCGCGCCGTCATCGAAGATGTGGAAGTCTTCGGCCTCAAAAACTACGGCCGCTGGCTGGAAACCGTCTCCGCCTTACGTTCGGCGGCGGCGCGGCTCGTCGGTTGCGGCTCCGACGAGATCGCCATCACTAAAAACACCTCCGAGGGCCTATCGTTCGTCGCCAACGGCCTCGATTGGCGCTCGGGGGATGTTGTCGTTGGCATTCGAGACGAGTTCCCCGCGAACTACTTTCCATGGCTCCGGCTGGAAACGCGGGGAGTCCGCCTCCGCTGGTTGGAGCTGCGCAATGGCCGCATTGAACTCGAAGACATCGACCGAGCCTGCGACGGGGCACGTCTGCTCGCGATCAGCTATGTGCAATACCTTAGCGGGTTCAGGCTCGATTTGGACGCCATCGGTGAGATTTGCCGGCGGCGGAACGTACTCCTGGTCGTCGATGCCGTCCAGGGGCTCGGCCCCTTCCCGGTAGACGTCAAACGAAGCGGTATTCACGCGCTTTCAGCCAGTGGACACAAATGGTTACTGGGGCCCGAGGGCTGCGGGTTCCTTTTCATCGACGGCAATCTCATGCCGCGTGTCGAGCCGGTCGAATTCGGTTGGACCAACGTCGTAGGCTCAGACCACTACAGTCACGATCCGAACTTGCTCCCCGACGCCCGTCGCTATGAATGCGGCACTCTCAACACAGTCGGCATCCACGGCTTGCAAGCATCTCTCGAGCTTTTCCACGAAGTGGGAGTGGAGCGCATGGCCGGCCGCATCCACGAACTCGCCCAGCGAACTGTAGAGGGCGCCGCCGCGAAGGGCTACAAACCGATGACAACCCGCGACAGAGTAAGTGGGTCGGGCATCGTAACGATTCGCAAGGAGGGAGTGGATTCCGCCGCGGCCGTACGCAACCTTAGCGACGAAGGCATCTCAACCGCGCAGCGCTTTGGATGGATCCGCGTGGCCCCGCATTTCTACAACAGTGAGGCGGATATCGACGCCCTACTTGAACGTCTGCCCTGAATTGATCACTTCTTCAGCGCCTGCTTCCCCGCCCTCGCTTTCGAAATTCGGTTGGGGCGGCACTGTTTCGAGCACGAGCTTCTGAGCGTCACTGAGCAATTCGAATGCTTCTTCAAGCGACCCCTCTGACACCGATCCCCCTTGAGAGCGCGATGCGGCATACAGAGTTTCCAGCGCATAGCCGAACTCGGTTCCGGTGCTGTATTCCGGGGCTTCGCCAAACCCGACGAGTTTGACCGTGTCCGTCAGCCGTTCCGCCCACAGGCGTGCCAACCTTTTAGCGTTCGTCTCTCCCGCCAGCTTCAAGTCTTCCTGCGTAATCTGAATCAGCGCGCGGCGCTCCGTGCCGTCTTTCCTCTGCTGTACGATGGTCGGGAAATCGCCCCCTTCATCCAGCGTGATCATCTTGCCGGGCTCGTCCTTGAGCATCGTGACCGACTCCTGCAAGTTGTCTACGATGCTTTGAGCTCGCGCCGCCCCGCCGCCGCCCTGGAGCGGGTCGTTCACAACGAAGACCGCGATATCGTTGAGCTTGATCGCGATCGGCACCCCTTCGGTCTTGCCCTCGTTAGGCAGCAGAGTGTAGGTGACTTCAATGTCGGGCAGCCTGCCCCGGTTGCCACCGTATTCAAGATAGGTGACGAAGAGGCCGACGCCGATCGCCAACGAAATCGCGGCAATCATCACAGGCTGCTTGAGGACGGATGCGGCACTCGGCTTCTTTACTTGCTCGGCGAAACCGAACTCTTTCGCGGGTTGGATCGGTGGAGTAGGTGATTGACTCATAGTGGTTACAGAGGTCCCGCGAAGCTGCCCGGGAACCTAGAAGTTATGACGCGACACGAAGCCGTCAGGGTACGCCTTCTTTCATTCTAGAGTTTTCGAGCAAAGCGGGCGACCGCGCCGGCGATTCACACCACCGCCATGTCGCGCCAATTCAGCCCCGCCTTCACATCCGCCAACAACGGCACCCGCAACTGGTAAACGCCCTCCATCTCCCGTTTCACCAGCTTCCCTAACTCCGCCACCTCATCCTCCGGCACTTCGAACAGCAACTCATCATGAACCTGCAGCAGCATCAATGCCTTGCTTCCCGTCGACCGCAGCCTTTGATCCACACGGATCATCGCCAGCTTGATCAAATCCGCCGCTGACCCCTGAATGGGTGAATTGATGGCCGTCCGCTCCGCAAACCCCCGTGCCGCCGGATTGCGGCTATCCAAATCCGATATC
Source organism: Bryobacterales bacterium (assembly GCA_965206655.1). Lineage (GTDB taxonomy): Bacteria > Acidobacteriota > Terriglobia > Bryobacterales > UBA6623 > JAPPLB01. The sequence continues at coordinate 233,503 of CBDBKC010000038.1, forward strand.
GGCCGCAGCCGGCCCAGTAGCGTCCGCGTCCGGCCCGTCTTGCGCGCTTCCGCCACCGCGCTTTCCATGTACTTCTTCACGCCCGCGTACCGTTCGAAATAGGCATCGATATACTTCCGCGATTCCGCCTGCGGAATGCCGAGTTGTTTGGAGAGACCAAACGGACTCAGCCCATATACAATCCCGAAGTTCACCGCCTTGGCCCGCCGCCGCTCCTCCGCGCCAACCGCCAGTGGAGGCACACCGAACACTTCCGCCGCCGTCCGCGTGTGAATGTCCTCGCCGTTCCGAAACGCGTCGATCAGCACCCGGTCCCGCGAGACATCAGCCAGCACTCGCAACTCGATCTGAGAATAGTCAGCCGCCAACAACTTCCACCCCGGACGCGCCACGAATGCCGCCCGAATCTCACGCCCCAACTCTGTGCGAATAGGAATGTTCTGCAGGTTCGGATTCGACGATGACAACCGCCCCGTCGCCGCCCCACACTGGTTGAACGTCGTATGAAGCCGTCCCGTCCGCGGATTCACCAATACCGGCAACGCATCCACATATGTGTTCTTCAGTTTCACCCGCTGACGGAAATCCAGCACCTTCGGCACAATCTCGTGCGCCGGAGCCAGTTCCTCCAGGATGTCGGAAGCCGTCGACAGCGCCTTCGTCTTTCCGCGTCGCGGCGGCGGCGGCAACTGCAGATCGTCGTAAAGCACCTTCGCCAGTTGTTGCGTCGAATTGATGTTGAAGGTATCCCCGGCCAGTTCGTAAATCTGCTTCGTCAACTCGCCGATCTCTTCCCCCATCTGCTTCGAGATCGCCGCCAGTAACTCGCTATCGAGCAATACACCCTCGCGTTCCATCCGTTGCAAAATCGGCGCCAACGGCAACTCGATCTGTTCGTAAAGCTCCCGCAGCCCTAACTTGTCGATCTCCGGGCTCAGCTTCTCGCCCAGCCGCCGCACCAAGTCCGCCGTCCGCGCTAAGTCACCATCCACCGCGACACCCAAATAACGGGCTACCGTCTTCGCCAACGCAAAATCGGCCCGCGTCGTGTCCAGCAGAAACGCCTCGAGCATCGTATCGCTCACAATCCCGGCGAGCGCCACATCCAGCTTTGCCAAACCTTCCAGCGCTGCCTTCAAATCGTGAACGCGCTTCTCAACCTTCGCGTTCTCCAGGTAGGCCCGCGCCGCCGATAAATGCCGCGCCGGCAGCAGCACCGACTCCTGTGCTCCGGTGCAAAACGCGACTCCGCCCGTTGCCAACTCACCATCACCCACCACGTCAACGGCCAACGTCACCAGCTTCGCCTCAGCCCCCGACGCCGTCAGCCACTCTGAGAACTCAATCCCCGACTCCAGCGTCCGGCTTTCAGTAGGCGTCTCTGGTTGCGGCACTTCCAAAGCGCTTAGCAAGCTGTTGAACTCAAGCTCCCGATACAAATCCGCCAGCGCTTCCGGGTCCGGCTCGGCGACCTTCAGAGATTCCAGATCCAACTCCACCGGGGCATCGACGGCGATCGTCGCTAGTCGCTTGCTCAAGAGAATCTGCTCTTGGTTCTGCTGCAGACTCTCGCGGTATGTCTTGCGTTTCACCTCGGCGGCATGCTCGATCGCCCCTTCGACCGACCCGTAAGTCGCAATCAAATCCTTCGCGCCTTTGTCGCCGATCCCCGGCGCGCCCGGAATGTTGTCCACCGAATCCCCCTTGAGCGCCAGTAAATCCACCACCTGCGACGGCTCGACGCCCATCGCCTCCTTAACGCCCGATGGGTCATACACCAAATCGCCTTTCATCGGGTTGAGGACAGACACCCGGTCGGTCACAAGCTGCGACAAGTCCTTGTCGCTCGTCACGATGTAGACGTCCACATCGTGTTCGGCCGCTTGCCGTGCCAGCGATCCAATCACGTCATCCGCCTCATAGCCCTCGGCGGACACCACCGGCACCTGCCAGCTCTCGATCAGTCTCTTGATGTGAGGCATCTGCCGAATCAAGTCGTCCGGGGTCTCGGTCCGATTGGCTTTGTAGTCGGGAAAGATCTCGTCACGAAACGTAGGCCCCAGGCTCTCCCAGGTCGCCGCCACGTAGTCAGGCCGATGTGTTGCCATCAGCTTTCGCAGCATCGTGACGAAGATATAGACCGCCTCAGTCGGCTCGCCCGAGGCCGTTCGCATCAGCGGCGCCCCCGACCGGGCCCGACCATAGAAAGCGCGAAAAATCAACCCAAACGTATCAATCAGAAACAAACGAGCCGAAGCCATTGTGTCAGTGTAGCTACCAGACCCCATTCCGCAACAATGCTGGATGCTGATCTCACCGGATGCCGGGACGGTCTGTAAATCCGGCGATGCGAACGAATGGACCCTAGTCTATTCGTAACGCAGTACATGCGCCGGCGCGATGCGCGTAGCGGAGCCCGAGGGATAGATCGTCGTCAGGTAACTGATCACAAGGGCCGCGACGCCGACGAGAATGCCGTCAAGTAGCCGCGGAGTGAACGGGACATGGCTAAGCCCATAGACTTCCGCTTCAAGCGGGATCAACCTATAGGCGTCAGACACCCACGCGAGGATATGCCCGAGGACGAGCCCGATGGCTGTCCCCGTCGCGCCGATGATCATGCCTTGCAGTACGAAGATCCTTCGCACCTGCGCACGCGAGGCGCCAAGGGATTTGAGGATCGCGATGCCCTTCCGCTTCTCCATCACCATCATCACGAGCGAGGTGAGAACGTTGAGCGCGGCGACGAGCATGATCAGTCCGATCGTAATCGCCGTGACAAGTTTCTCCACTTCAAGGGCCTGAAAGAGGCTGCGATTTTGCTCTTTCCAGTTGGTCGCTCCAAAATCCTCTCCCGCGATGACTTCGAGCCGCTCAGCAACTTGTTCAGCTTGGTCGAGATCGTCGAGTTTGAATTCAACGGAGTTAATTACATCGCCGACATTCAGGGCTCGCTGCGTCTCCTTCAGCGTTGCGACGGCCCACTGGTTGTCGTAGAGAAAGAAACCCGAGTCCATGATGCCGGCGACTCGAAACCGCTTCTGGCCGGGTACGGGGCCGAAAGGAGTCATCTCACCCTGCGGATTGAGGACAGTAACGATGGTCTCCAAACGCGCGCCGATCGTTTCGGCTAGATCCTTGCCAAGGATGATGCCCGGAAGATCGTCCGCCCGCTCAAGATCGTCGACCGAGCCCTCTTTGAGGTCGCTCAGCATCCCGCTGACATCGAGCTCACGCTCGAGATCGATGCCCTTAAGAAAGGCAAAGCCGCTTCGCACGGGGCTTGTGACCATGACTTCCCCAAAGAGCGCGGGTGCGGCGGCCGCGACATCCTCCACATCGTCGAATTCCGCGATGAACTCACGCCAGTCCTCGATGCCGTTGTTGTGCTTTTCGAGTAGTTGGACGTGAGCAGTCGCTCCCAGCAGGTAACGCTGAAGATCTTGCTCCACGCCGTTGTTAATGGCCATCGCGACCACCAACGCCGCGACGCCGGTAGCGACGCCGACAACGGAGAGCGCGGTCACGATCGAAACAAAGCGCTCCTTGCTTTTCGCCCTCAGGTAGCGGCGAGCCACAAACGTTTCGAACGACATGAGGTTCAGCTCCCGTCGGATGGTTCTTCCACGGCACGCAGCCGCTCGGCGACGCCGATCTCTCCCTCGGGCCGCAGCAGCGGGAAGAGCACGACATCGCGAATCGAGTGCGAGTCAGTCAGCAGCATCGTTAGACGGTCGATGCCGATGCCTTCACCCGCCGTGGGAGGCATGCCGTAACAGAGCGCGCGGACGTAGTCCTCGTCCATCTCGTGGGCTTCGTGCTCTCCCTGCTGCCGTTGTTCGACTTGTTGCTCAAAGCGCCGGCGTTGCTCTTGCGGGTCGTTCAGCTCGGAGTAAGCGTTGGCCAGTTCCATCCCGCCGGCATAGATCTCGAAGCGCTCGACCCAGTTTGGGTCGTCAGGCTTCTTCTTGGACAGCGGCGACGCCTCAACCGGGTAGTCGTAGACGAGCGTCGGCTGGATCAAATTCTCCTCGCAGGCGTGTTCAAACAGCGCCTGGATGCAGCTTCCCGTCGAAGCATCGCTAGGCAGCGATAGGGGCGGGTCGATCGCCCCGTTGTAAATGTCCAGCAACTCAGCCACGCGGACCGGGTCGTCAAGGTCGCCGGGAGTGGGGCGCGAATCATCGTCGGGCCAATATTCAACAATGGCCTCTTTCATCGACAGACGGCGCAGGCTACCGAAGTCGATTGTTTGTCCTTTGAATTCGACCTCGGTCTTGCCGTCGTTGGCGGCCTCGGCAGCCGCTCGGAGCAGCACTTCGCTCAAGTCCATCAGGTCGTTGTAATCGCTATAGGCCTGGTAGAACTCCAGCATCGTGAACTCGGGGTTGTGCCGCATCGAGAGGCCTTCGTTGCGAAAATTCTTATTGATCTCGAAGACGCGATCGAGGCCGCCGACGACCAGCCGCTTGAGATAAAGTTCCGGCGCGATGCGGAGGTACAGGTCCACAGCGAGCGCGTTGTGATGCGTCTGGAACGGCCGCGCCAACGCGCCGCCGTAGATCTGCTGCATCATCGGCGTCTCGACTTCGAGGTAGCCGCGTTCGGTGAGGGCGTCGCGGAGCGCGCGGATGATCCGTTCCCGCTTAACGAAGACGTCGCGGACCTGCTCGTTCGCGATGAGATCGAGGTAGCGCTGGCGGTAGCGGATCTCGACATCCTGCAAACCATGCCACTTCTCCGGCATCGGGAGCACCGCTTTCGCGAGGAATTCGAGGCTCTTCGCGCGGACGGTCAGCTCGCCGGTCCGCGTGCGAAAGACGAGGCCCTCAACGCCGATGATGTCGCCGGCGTCGAGCTTCTTGTAGAGTTCAAACGCCTCGTCACCGACTTCGTCCTTGCGGACGTAGACTTGGAGCCGTTCACCCTGTTGTTGGATGTGACAGAAGCCCGCCTTACCTTGGCGGCGGACAGTCATCAAACGTCCGCAGACGCGGACTTGGATGCTCTGCGCTTCGAGATCCTCACCGCTAAGCGGTTCGTAGCTCTCGCGGATCTCAGCGGCCGTGTGGGTGTAAGAGAACTTACGTGGGTACGCTTCAAAACCCAGCGACTCAATCTCGCGAATTTTATGGTACCGCTGTTCAAAAAGGCGATCTTCGAGGGACAAACAAGGACTCCGAACTTCCGCCGGATGGCGCGAGCTATGGAAGATTCATTATAGCCACTCCTCCCGAGATCGCCATCATCATGATGAACACGAAGAGAGGTCCCCCGAGCCGTCGTAGCAGCCCCGGTTCCCGGTCCACACAAAACGCCTGTTGGACCAACACCCTACTCGAATGTCTTGGATATGCCCGCGATCTTTACCACGAGCTGAACCGCCAAAACATTGTCGAGCGCACCCCGTGTTCGAGCCCCGTGGACTGCCTGATAGCCGATCTTTATGAGACGGTTGCGCGCCTGGCGATAGCCGATCGCAAATTCGTACGCTTTGCGCCGGCGCCGCCGGTTGCTCCGGTCGTAGTTGACTCGGCCGGCTACGTACCAACGCGGGTGAAGAGCGTACTTGACCTCTCCCCACGTCATCCATTTCCTCGAAGTCGGTTCCACCGTATAAGCCTTTATGAAACGGTTCACCTCCCCGTTAAAGTACCAGTGGCCGCGGGAGAACTGAACATCAAGACCAACTCCGGTGGCGGGAAGCAACTTCGGATGGATCTCACCGTGCTCGATCCTTTCGTGCTCGTCGATGTAGGGCCCTCGATAAGCGGAGGCCCCGACCCGCAGGCCTTGAACGGGTGTGTAGCCCAGGCCGCCGGCCCAAGAACCGTAGTGCGAATCGTCACGGATGCCTCGACGGTTTACCGGGGAACTGCTTGTGAACTGTGCCCGAGCGTCGAACCGCCCGCTGCCAACATCAACCTGTACCCCACTCAACCCCAGAGTTGTCACTGGAGATCCATAGTAGTAACCGTAACTGATGGGCAGGTCAATCAAAGGATTCACCGCGTCGTCGTAGCGCAGCAGAAATGAACCAAATGCCGATGACAGTTGCCCGGCTCGAACCGTAACGTAACGATCGCCCCAAAGACGCTCATAACCCACATAGGCCTGCAGGGCGTCTACTGCGAATCCACGATCCCCCGACTCGAACTGTTCGAAAAAGTAAGGGCGTGAGTGAACCTGAATCGCCCCGGAAACAAACCAGTTTTCGTTGATACGCAGGGTGGGGTAGGCCATCATCCGAAGTGCCCCGGCCGCATTCGAGTCTGAATCCGCCGATTCGCTGAGCCGATGGCTGCCGAAGCCCGCCCCGCTTAACGTCATCGGCATTTCGAAGCCGCGCGTCTCGTTTTGAGCCTGCAGCGGCAGCGCAAGAAGTAATACGAAACAGAGCCGACAACCAAGGTTGGTCTTCATGCTGTCCCTCCCGTGCTGAATACGGGTGGTACAACGGGCTCTATGGGCCGAAGCAGATTGAACGTCATTGATCGAGAAGGTGCAGACGCCACAAGCGCATCGTTTCCGTTTCTCGTCGATTCTCTGCTCGACAGAACTCGATCAATGGCCTTTCGCAGAAGCTCACGGCGAATCGGTTTCGTTACGAAGTCATCCATACCCGCCTTCAGGCACATTTCACGATTGCCCTTCAGGGCGTGGGCGGTTAGCGCAATGATAGGTGTTCGTTTCCGTGATTTCCCCTCCCACTTCCGTAGCGCGGATGTGGCGGCAAAACCATCCAGCTTCGGCATCTGCAGATCCATGAGAACAACGTCAAGGCGTTCTTTCCTATACGCTTGAACAGCTTCCATTCCATCCTTAGCCAGAACAACCGAGCACTCCCAGTTACTCAACAATCCTCTGATCAGCACTTGATTCGCCGGATCGTCTTCGGCGACCAGAACGCGTAGACCGCGCAGGCTGGGGTTACCTTCAGTTCTCAACCGGCCAAGAGCGTGCGCCTGTCGTCAAGCCCATATCGGAACGACAACCCGAGGCCTCCCCGACTCTGATTCCGCGGAAGCGTCCGGCTCCGGCTGAGTGAAGCGAGCAGTAAAGTGGAAGGCGCTTCCCTTCCCAACTTCACTGTCCATCCAAATGCGCCCCCCCATAGCCTCCACCAACTGACTCGCGATCGCCAGCCCAAGACCTGTGCCGCCGAATCGCCGCGTCAACGATCCGTCCACCTGCCTGAAGGGCTCGAAGATGACCCGTTGCATGTCGGTGGGAATTCCCACCCCGGTATCCGTGACACTAAAACGAATACTGGTTTCGTCGCCGTCTTCGAGTTCGGCGCGTACCAATACGTTTCCCTCGTTGGTGAACTTGATGGCATTACCGACCAAGTTGACAAGAACCTGCTGCAGACGTCCCGCGTCACCATTGACTCTTTCGGGCACGGCGGCCCCAACATCCCAGGCCAGCTTCAAACCCTTCTTACTAGCCTTGAGACCTAAAAACTTAACCATCTGTACCAGCGTGTCCCGCACGTTGAACTCGCTGGTCTGCAGCTCCACCTTTCCGGCCTCGACCTTTGAGAAGTCCAGCACGTCGTTGATAATTGTAAGAAGAGCGTCTCCTGCGTCCCTCACCATCCCGAGGTACTTCTCGCGTTCCGCATCCGATACGGTGTCTTGTGCCAACTCCGTCATCCCGAGGATGACGTTCATCGGTGTCCGGATCTCATGGCTGATGTTGGCCAAGAACTGACTCTTGAGCCGAGTCCCTTCCTCCGCCTTGTCTCTTGCCTCTCGGAGATCTGCGTTGGTTGCCGTCAGTTCGGCTGTTCTGCCTTCGACCTGTTGTTGGAGGTCCGCCTCGTGGTTCTCGATGTGGACCAGCATCTCGTCGAAAGCACCCACCAGAGCGCCCAACTCGTCCTCACCGCGTCTAGGAGCTCGAACAGAGTAGTCCTTCTTGTGGGACACAAGACGTGTCTTCATGTCGTGAACAAGTCCTGTCAGAGGCCGAACGACGGAACGAGACACTACCCATGCCAGGAAGATCCCGCCGAATAGCACAACCGATCCGACCATGAGAAACACATTCACTACGACGGCCTGAATCGGCGCCGCGGCCGATTCCACCGACTGCAAGCTGCGTAGCTCAAAGCCACTCCCTAGTCTCAGGCCCTCGAGCGAGACGATCAGATACGTTTCGTCTCCCAGAGTCGTCTCGCAGTCAATCTCCCCATCACACGCGGCCAAATCTTCTTCCAATTTCTCGACATCGGACGCGGCGAGATTGGATTTCACTACGCGGTTGCCGGACGTTAAAACTACCGGCGAACTAAACTCCGAGAGCGCCAACTCGCGCCCCACAATTATCTCTCCCAGAAATTCCGACCCCAGGTTGACCGCTATGGCATTGACAAAGTAAGTCTTGCCACCGAAAGACCCCAGCCCGGGCTCAAGGTCTTTCAGTTGAGTCGAAGGCAACGTCGTTAGCTCTCCATTCACCCTGATATTCCCGGCAATGGGCTCTCCGCGGGCGTTGGTCGCGGCCACGATGTCAAGACCTACTGAGTCCCGCATAATATAGAGTAACATTTTGTAATGGAGCGACGTCTTTTGGATATGGGTTTTCCAAAAGGCGTGAAGCGAGACTTTGCGGCGCTGGAGAAGCGGCGCATCGAGGCGGTGCGGCTGGTCGTGGAAAAAGGACTGAGCCAAGCCGAGGCGGCGCGTAGAGTCCAAGCCGCCCAACAAAGCGTCAGCGGCTGGGTGCGGCGTTACCGCGAAGACGGCCGCGCCGGGTTGGCCAAAGCCGGCCGCGCCGGCCGCAAGCCGTTGCTGAGCACCGCGCAGCTCGCCGAGCTGGAAGGGCTGCTGCTCGAAGGACCCGAAGCGCACGGCTTCCCGACGCCGCTGTGGAGCTGTCCGCGGGTGGCGCGGTTGATCCGCGACCGTTTCGGGGTGCGCTACCACGAAGGCCACGTCTGGAAGCTAGTGCGGGCGCTGCATTGGAGCCCGCAACGGCCGGTCGGCAAGGCCCGCGAGCGCAACGAGGAAGCGATTCAGACTTGGCGGAAGAAGACTTGGCCCGCCATTAAAAAAAAGCCCAAAAGCAGGGCCGCACGATCGTCTTCATCGACGAAAGCGGACTGAGCCAGAAGCCACATCGCTGCCGCACTTGGGCGCCGCGCGGGCAGACGCCCGTACTGCAGTTCAACTTCAACTGGAAGAAGCTCTCGGCGGCGGCTGGAATCACTTTCCACAACTTCTATTTCCGTCTCTATCCCGACGCCATTCGCGGTCCCGAGGTGATCGATTTCCTCAAGGCGCTGCTGCGCCACATACAACGTCCGTTGCTGATCGTGTGGGATCGCTTGCCGCCGCATCGCAGCGCGTTGGTGCGCGAGTTCATCGCGTTGTCGCAGGGCCACATCGAGACCGAGTACTTGCCGGGCTACGCCCCGGAGCTGAATCCGGTGGAATACATCTGGGCCTACTGGAAGCAGCACGAGTTGCCCAACGTCTGCCCCAACGACTACTGGGAGCTCGACGAGCGGGCGCGCACGACTTTGCGCCGCATGCGCCGCAAACGGCGCTTGATCGCCGCCTTTTGGAAGCAGTCTTCTTTGTCGTTCGATTAACTGAATATTATGCGGGACTCAGTAGATCACCGGCGGTCACAAGCAGTTGGTCTTCCAGCGTGAGCCGAGCTATGGGACTGTTTTTCTCCAGCTCAACCAGCTCGAAGCCAGCCTTCAGCGCTGCATTCTCGGCAAGCGTCGCCACAAGCCCACCGCTCAAGAGTTCGTACTTTTGTCGCAGCTCAGCCACAAACAGGTGGGTTTGCCGTAGGGACCCTCCGAGCTGATCCTTGACTCTGGTCGCCAGCAGCGTTTGGAGTATCCAAAATCCGCCCAGCAGCAACAAGGTCGTCGGCAAGAAAGCCAGCAAGAAAACTTTTGTGGAAAACCGCATCAGGGTGCGCCGCCGGCTTCAGCGAGATCGACGGGGATCTCAAAATCGACTACGATCTGATCCGAATCCCCCACGAGCACCGTCTTTCGAAAGAAGCCCGCGGACTTGTGCCAAACAACCAACGTATGCTCACCGGGAGGCAGGTTCGGTATGGAGTACTCCCCTGCGGCGTTAGGTTTCGTAGCCCGGTCGTTCGGAGTCACGACGACCACTGCGCTCATATTGGGATGGAGGTGGCAGTACACCTTGACAAAGCCTGGCTTGGAAAACTTCACGGTTCTTGTCTGACCCTTGGGATAGTTTCCGAGATCAAACGTCCGGGCCTTGGAGAGCGAAAAGACGTTGTGGAAGATTGGATCCAGGTTCGGAAAAGAAACCTCTGAGCCCTTGGGAACCACAACCGTTTGCGTCAGGAATCGGCGGCCGCGTTGCTTGATTACCGCGTCGACGGGTTCAGCGGACAAAGCCTGCTCACTCTCGATATAGATCGCCACACGATCAAGTTCACGAACGACAAGATCTGTAGGGGCGCTTTCAGGCGCCGCGAGGACGCCGCGACGGTACGCTGTCGCGACGGGGCGCACGCTGGGCTTGGTCAGTCGGCGCGAGATGGTAATCCGGCCACTCACGACCGCGCCCAGACCGGCTTCCGCCGTGAGCAAGCTACAAAGCACGGCCGTCACGAACCTGCGGTTCATATTCATGCGTATCGTCCAGTCGCGGATGTCTTCAGATGGCGTTCCGTCCGTTGGACGGAACTAAATCCGGAAGCGAATGTGCGCCCATAGCGCACCTTGATGCCACTCTTTCCCGACCTCTTCTCCGTGCGCGCTGGTCGAAGAGCCCGGGCCCACTGCTCCTCTTCAGGGTTAAAAACTCCTCACCTTAGCTTACGCAGGAGTGACTCTGCCTTGCAATGGTTCAGGATGTTACTGTGGACTAAGGTCTTCATCTGAGCCCTACAGACACGAATTTTCCGCGATGGCCAGATCCACTCCGGCCGCGAGCAAGATACTAGGGCACCAGCTTGATTCTTGCAGGGAGGGGCATCCCATTCCCCATGGCCCCGCTTAGTCTGGGTGCGCTTGTTGAACCATCTGAAGATCCTTGAGGGGAAGTCCGAGGAAGGCATCAACGAGCCTGGCGTCGAACTGCGCGCTCGAGCACTTCTTGATTTCGACCCGAGCATGGTCCATGGGTTGCGCGCGGCGGTAAGCTCGATCGCTCGTCATCGCATCAAAGGCATCCACAATCGAGAAGATGCGCGCCCCGAAGGGGATTTCCTTCGCGCTCTGCCCGCGCGGGTATCCCTTCCCGTCGAACCTTTCGTGGTGCGCGTAGACAATCTCAGCCGCCGGCTGCAGCTCCGGATAGTCAGCAAGCATCTCCCAGCCGATCTGAGGATGGAGGCGAATCACGTCCCATTCGTCGTCGCTCAGCGGGCCGGCCTTCAGAAGTACATTCCTGGGAATCCCAACCTTTCCGATGTCGTGCAGCAACGCCCCGGTTTGGAGCCGCCGGAGTTCAGACTCAGGTAGCCCACAGGCCTGCCCAATCAGATCCGCGTAGCCGCTGACCCGCTTACAATGCTGCAGTGTCTCGTAACGCTTGAATCCTAGGACTTGGTAGAGAGCGTCGAGCGGCTCGGCATCGTCGCGGCCACTCTGCCGATAGCTCAGAAACCGTCGCAATTCCTTCTGGGCAACGGACTGTTGCGAATCGTCGAAGGGTCGAAGGTGCTTTTCGACCAGATCCAGCACATCGCGCGGGAGGGCCGGTTTCAGTAGGTAATCGGCCGCTCCGGCATTGAGAGCGTCCAGCGCGAGTCCGAGCTCGTATAGGCCTGAGATCAAAATCACAGGGAGGTCGGGCTCAACGACCTGTGTCATTCGCAGCAAGTCGATGCCGCCCAGGCCCGGCATGTTGATGTCGCTCAACACCAGGTCCCGGTCATTGCCCTCCTCGCCCAGATAGTTGAGAAGTTCAAGGCCGTCCGAGAAGGATTGACATCGGTAGCCATCCCGCGCCAGCACGTTGTGCAGGTAGTCCCTCATCGAAGCTTCATCGTCAACGACCAAAACAGTTCGAGGATTCGAGTTTCGACCCTTAGGGCTCTCTTGCGTGTGCCCGGGCGCCGGAGAAATAGACATGCGCTTCTCTCATCGGTCGGAGACCGCTGTTTTCGAGGCGGAAACGCTACCACCCTTCAGAGACCTGGTGGAGCGTCGCCCGTCGCCCAGTCCAATCAGCACAAGTTTCTATTCGATGCCGTAGGCGCGGTGTACATCGTCGAGCGTGAGGCTGCCGAGGAGCTCGTTCGGGTTGGCGCGGCTCGATACGGCGAGGATAGGGAGGGAGCTAAGGTGGCGCAACGCGGAGTCGAGGGAGAGATCGGGGTAGAGGCGCTCGCCGGCCGCTTCGCTGACTGAGTCCTCGATTGTTTCATCGCCGGCGCCTCGCGCGAGCCTGGCTTCGAGCTTCCTTCGTTCGACGCAGCCCCAGACGCCGGGACGAATAGCGACAAGAGCTTGCTGCAACGAGTCGGATTGCATATGAGCGAGCGCTTTGGAGACCCTCATATCATGCCGCAGTACCCGCGATGAGCCCGTGGCCATGGCGTCTTCAACGCTAAGAATGGGGGCCTCGCGCTGCTCCTCGACGGACGGTAGATCGAGACCGTCCTGGTGACCGATGATGTGGAACAGCGAGTCGCGCTGCAGGCGGCGCGAGATCAGGTAAGAAACCGTGTTGGCGATCATCACCGGAAGGATGATCACGTAGCTGGCGCTGATCTCGAACACCATGAAAATCGATGTCATCGGCGCCCGAAACACTCCGACAAAAAACGTGCCGATGCCGACCAGGACGTAGGCGCCGGCCGTGCTTGTGGGGAACGGTGAATAGATCTGCGCGAGCGCCCCAAGACCTCCTCCCAGCATCGCTCCGATAAAGAGAGTCGGCGCGAACATGCCGCCGGGCGTGCCGGCGCTGAAGCACATTGAGGCCGTCAGCATTTTGAGCAGGCCGAGCAAGATGAGAATGTGCCAAGGGAAGCGGTCGTGCAGGGCGCTGTCGATCGCGCCGTAGCCTGCGCCCAGAATCTCCGGCAGCCAGACTCCTACCGCTCCCACAATCATTCCGGCGAGAATCGGAAGCGCGAACCGCACACGGACCGGCATGCCGATCGCGCGGCGGCGCAGGGAGCCCGCCCAGCGAGTGAAGTAAGCGGAAAGCACTCCGCCTACGACCCCTATCACGGCATAAACGATGAGCTCGGTGGGGTGGGTTAGTTCGAACTGTGGGACGCGGAAAAGCGGATCGTCGCCGAGATACCAGCGGCTCACGACCACGGCTGAGACGGCGGAGAGCACGATCGAGCCCAACACACCGCCGTTCCAGGCAGCAACGACCTCTTCCATCACGAAGAGCACGGCCGTGATAGGTGTGTTGAAGGCCGCGCCGATTCCGGCAGCGGCCCCGATCGGGGCAATGAGCCGCATATTCTCCCGCGTGAGATGGAAAAGACGTCCCAACAGCGACGCGACTCCGGCGCCCATTTGAAGCGCCGGGTCCTCGGGTCCCATCGGGTTGCCGGATCCGATGGAGATCGTGCTCGCGATGAACTTGCCCGGCACGCTGTGAAACGGGACGTAGCCGTCGGAGACATAAAGCGCGGCCTTGGTGTTGTTGACACCGCTGCCACGTGCGGCCGGGAACACCGTCATCACGAGCAAATACGACACACCGCCGCCCAACGCCGGCCAAAGCACGGTCCACATCCAGCCGTGGCCGCTACCCGCGTGGATGGTGCTCCACGCCAGAAACTCGATGCTGATGTGGAAGCAGACAACAACCAGGCCCGCGAAGATCCCAATCACGATCGAAAGCAGCAAAAAGCGCTGCGTCTCGCTCATGACCGGACCGCGCCGGCTCAGATCCCAGATGCGCTCCGCGAGCCCCAGGACTCTAGCGCCAAACCCAATGAGCTTTTCTTTCAAGGTGGTTGTCTACGAACTGAGCTTGCTCATCACATGGGTGAGCGGCTCGTCGATCGAATCGGCGTCTTCGCAGATCTCTGCCCGTTTCGCCCAAAGCTCTTCGGCCAGAGAGATGGTCGCGGCAATACGGTCGTCGGTAGCTCGGCGGCGGCTTTCGATCTGGTCCAGGGCCTCATTGAACCAGGGCTGAAGTGAGTCGGGAACGGGCGCCGGCGCACCCACGAAGTCTGGTCCGGCGTAGGGGTTGACGCAGCGCTCGATGATCTTGACAACGTGACCGAGCACCTCACGCCCGCGGCGGTAACGCTCAGCGGCGCCAAGCGCGTTGCCGTAAGGGCGATACGTAGGATCCAAGGCGCGGATCTGTTCAAGCAGGGCAAGTCGCTCTTGAATCTCTGCGTCTTCGGGGCGAAGCCGTATGGCACGTTGGAAAGCGGTACGGGCCGAGTAGTAGTGCTCCAGATCGAATTCGGCCTGGCCGACTCCGGCCTGCGCTTCACCGTCGTTGGAATTCCGTTCAACGAGTTCTTCAAAAACCTGGAGCGCATGGGAGGGCGACCCAACCCGCAAAAAGTGCTGCGCGATGCGCTTCTTGATCCCGGCATCGTCGGGCGATTCCCGCAGCAGGTCAACGAGCTCGCCCGTGGCCTGCATGTCCTGGCCTAGCCGTTCGAGAAGAGCGATGAGCTCGAAGCGGGTCCGGATGCGGCTCTGCTCAGGGGTGATGCGCCACTCTCCATGGACCGCCATACGGTAATACCGGGCGGCGTCATCCAACCGGTCACCCCGCTCGGCAATCCGGGCCAAGAGACGGTTGGCGTCGGCAAGCGTCGGTTCCAATTCAGTCAGGTTGAGCAGGTGATTCTCGGCTTCGCTGAGCCGTTCGAGGTAATAAAGCGACTGTGCGAGACCCAGACGCGTCGCGACGTCATTGGGAGCGTCGGTCAGGGACTCGCGGAATTCAGTAACGGCACGCCGGTAGAGGCCGTAGTCAGACAGGGTCCGGGCCGTTTGCAAGTGGATACGCGCCCGAGCCGAACGTTCCGCCCGGAACGCCCCGTTCAGAAAGCCTGTTCCCACGAAGAAAGCAATCATCACCGCAAAGATGATCACCAATAACTGCGGCGTCGCGCCCACGACCGTCGAAAGACGGGCTTTGCAGTGAGGGCACGACGCACCGGCATGAGGAATTTCGTTGTGACAGATCAGGCAAACGTGGCGAACGGCCATCGTTTTCCAGCATAGCGGGTCGCTCTGGTTGGGCAGCGCTGACACGGCCGGGCACCCGTTTCGCGCGAAAGAAAGTCACGTAGGCCTAAAGAGTGGAGGGGCATAGCCCGATCTGACTAGTGGTCTAGTTGTGATCTTTCAATAGGTTGTTCATTCGGTCCCGGACCAAGGAAGCTGGAGTTATCCCACAACAGCAACCTTGGAGAGACCGAATGAACATCCATCAGAATGCACGATTGACACCGAAAGGTCGAGCCCTGTTGGTTCGCCGCGTCCTCGGTGGGGAGAACGCACAGGCCGCCGCGGCGGCCTGTGGCGTCTCAGAGCGAACCGTACGCAAATGGCTCGCGCGGTTTCGGGCTGAGGGTCAGGCCGGTCTCGTCGACCGCTCCTCACGCCCCCTTCGCAGCCCGCGCCGCACTGCTGCGCCCAGCGCGGCCCGTGTCGTTGCTCTGCGCCGACAACGTTGGGCCGGCTACCGCATTGCCACTCGTGTCGGAGTCTCTCAGGCCACCGTCAGCCGCATTTTGCGCCGCGCCGGCCTCAACCGCATCCGCGATCTCGAACCCGCCCCGCCCGTGCGCCGCTACGAACACCCCGCACCCGGCGATCTGTTACATCTCGATATCAAGAAGCTCGGCCGCTTCCAGCGCGCCGGTCATCGCGTCACCTCCGACAAATCCCACCGCTGCCGCGGCGCCGGCTGGGAATTCGTGCACGTCGCCATCGACGACCACTCCCGTGTGGCTTTCTCCCAGATCCTCTCCGATGAGCGGAGCGACTCCGCCGTAGCTTTCCTCAATGCTGCCGTCGGTTACTATCGCTCGCTCGGCGTCCGCATCCGCCGCCTGCTCACCGACAACGGCTCTTGTTACCGCTCCCGGCTCTTCCGCGATGCCTGCCGTCGTCTCGATATCCGTCATCGCTTCACACGGCCTTACACGCCGCGCACCAACGGCAAAGCCGAACGCTTCATCCAGACCGCTCTGAGAGAATGGGCTTACGCTCGCTCCTACTGCTCATCCCAGCAGCGCGCTGCCCATCTGTTACCCTGGCTGCACGACTACAACTGGCATCGCCCTCACGCCGCTCTCCGCTATCGTCCGCCCTTCTCCAGACTCATGCTTCCTATGAACAACCTGTTGACACTCCACATCTAGTCCTGTTGCCGGCGTCGCGCTACCGCGGCGGGCTTTGGGCTGACGGATACGGAGGTTTTTCCCGATGGATGAGAAAATACTTAGAAAAGCTATCGCGGAGTTGAGGAAGCAAAAGGCTCATCTTGATCAGGCGATCGACATGCTCGAAGTGCTTGCGAGTGGCAAGCCTCGGCGGGGGCGGCCGCCGAAACTTTTGTCCGAGGATTCGCGGGCTCAGCGAGAGGGCGTGAAGAAAGCCGCAGCCAAGATGTCGCGTAAGAAGACGAATCGCGTTAAACGTCCGATTCGCGGCTAGATTACCCTGTCGCCAACGTGGAGAAGGCGCCCTTTCAGAGCCAAGGCTCCCCTTCTCTATGTCGGCCACCACCAGCCTGCTATGACCGTCAAGAGCGCTCGCCACCTTGCCTATGCTAGTTTTGGAGAGGGGGCGTTCTCGGTCCGACGCTGGAGATACGTAAATGACCGAGATCGCGAATGAGCGACAATCCTTTTTTCAAAACTTGCGCCGGAACACCCTTGTCCAAGGGATCGCAATCGGAACGCTGGCGCTGATCCTGCAAATCCCTGTTCTTTTTATCCAGGGCATCGTCTGGGAGCGTGAAGGTACGCGCCGAGAGGCGATCAACGAAATCACAAGTAAGTTCGGCAGAGAGCAGGAGGTCTTCGGGCCGTTCCTGGTCGTGCCCTACCTGAAACACCGCAACGTTGAGACGGATGAAGACAAACCCCCGAAGATCGAGACTTACGAGGCGCACGCCACCTTTCTGCCTCGCGATCTTCGTGTAGACGGATCTCTGGAAACCGAGGTCCGTTACCGCGGCATTTTCGAGGCGCCTCTCTATCGATCCCAACTCGTTTTCGAAGGTTCGTTCGATCGTCCGGACTTTACCGACTGGACGATCGCGCCGAGCGACATCCTCTGGGACCGCGCTGAATTGATCATGGAAGTATCGGATCCGCGCGCGATTCAAGAAGCCGTTCGAGTCGACTGGGCGGGCCGGCAGATCGAGTTCGAACCGGGTACCGGACGGCGCCAAACAAAGCGTTCCGGCATTCACGCACCCCTGGGCGAACTCGACGGCGATACCTTCTCTTTCTCGCATACGCTCGAATTGAACGGAAGTCTGCGTGTCAACTTCGCGCCCGTCGGCCGCAACACCGAAGTCAAGCTGCGAGGCGATTGGCCAAGCCCGAGTTTCCAAGGCAATTGGCTGCCTGCCTCGCGGGAAGTCACCGAGGAAGGGTTTACCGCGATCTGGAACATTCCGTATCTGGGCCGTAGCTACCCGCAGCGCTGGCTCGGCGGAGAGAACAATGATGCCGTGACAGCCTCACGGTTTGGCGTCGACCTGCTGTCTCCGGTAGATGCCCACCGCCAAACCGCGCGCAGCTTGAAATATCAGATCCTGTTCTTGGGACTAACGTTTCTCACGGTCTGGCTGTTTGAAATTATTTCGGGCGTGCGCTTGCACCTCATTCAATACGGCTTGATTGGGGCGGCGCTGTGTCTCTTCTATCTGCTCGAACTCTCGCTCGGTGAGCATCTCGGCTTCGCGACCGCCTACGCAATCGCGGCCGCGGCGGTGATTGCGCTCGTGACGTCCTACGCTGGGGCGGCCATGCGTTCCGTGGGGCGAGGAAGTGTTGTGGGCGGAGTTGTCGTGAGCCTCTACGGCTTCCTCTACGTCCTACTGCTGATGGAGGAGTACTCTTTGCTCGTCGGCTCTGTCGGCCTCTTCGTGATCTTGGCGGCGATCATGTACGTCACGCGCCATGTCGATTGGGACAAGCCTGTGGGCGCTTCGGCCAGCCGGGACGCCGGGAATCCCGGCTCCGCTTAGCCGACTCGACGAAAGGGCGACCCGCGCGCCCCTCCTCGTTCCTCAATAGGTAGAACGCTCGTTGGGCCGGCGGAGTAGAATGGTTCCGTGCCGACCAGCCGGCGGCCGATCGTCCGAGAAATCCCATGAATCGTAGACTCCTGTCTTTGTTAGCCGTGGGCCTCCTGTGTGCCCCTTCACTGCTACCCCAGTCCTCGGAACCAATCGACATTGGTTCGCGCCGGGAGCTATTTGTCGATGAGCATTTGATCGGCTCGATGGAGGGCGTCCGGCTCGAGCTTCAACGGCCGCAATCCGCCGGTAAGGTGCTTGCCTTTGATGCCCCTTGGGAAGGCAATACGAGCCTCTACGTGACGGTGTTCGAAGACGAAGGTTTCAAAGACGAAGTACGCTACCGCATGTATTACCGCGGCAGCACGCATCCTGATTACGTGATTCAGTCGATGGTTCGTCCGGACGAGCCGGTACCCAAGGAACACCCGCAGCTCACCGCCTACGCCGAGAGCCGCGACGGGATTACCTGGACCCGCCCGGCGCTCGGCCTTTATGAGTTCAACGGATCGAAGCAGAATAGCATCGTCTGGATGGGCGAAGGCGGCCATAACTTCGCGCCGTTCAAAGACACCAACCCGGCCGCACCGGCTTCTGAGCGTTACAAGGCGCTCGCGGGCGGCCCATTGCTAGCGTTGAAGTCGGCGGAGGGCATCCACTGGGAAAAGATACAGGACGAGCCCGTCATCACCGACGGCAAGTTCGATTCACAAAACGTGGCGTTCTGGGACGAAGTCCGCCGCCATTATGTCGCCGTCTACCGCGACTTCCGCCACGGCGTCCGAACGATCAAGACGGCAACGTCGAAGGACTTCATTCACTGGACGCCCGGCGAGTGGGCAGACTACGGCGACGCGCCGCCTGAGCACCTTTATACGAACGCTACGGTCCCCTACTTCCGCGCGCCGCATCTCTACCTCTCCTTTCCGAAGCGTTTCATGCCGTTTCGGACAAAAGTTGACGACGACAAGAACAACGGCCTTTCAGACGGCGTCTTCATGTCGAGCCGCGACGGCGTTCATTGGCATCGCTTCCTCGAAGGATTCATCCGGCCCGGGCGCGACGAACGGAATTGGGTTCATCGCACGAACGCGGTTTCGCGCGGCATCATCGCGACGGCACCGGATGAGATTTCGCTTTACGTCGCGCGCAACTATACCTATCCAACCGCACACATCGAGCGTATGACGTTGCGAACCGACGGATTCGTTTCGGTGAACGCGGGCTATCCCGGTGGAGAGTTGCTGACCAAACCGGTGGTATTTGAGGGGACGCGGCTGTATTTGAATTACGCGACCTCGGGAGCGGGAAGCATTCGCATCGAGTTCCAAAACAAGAAGGGTCAGGCCCTGCCGGGATTCTCGCTCGAGGATTCACCTGTTCTCTACGGAGACGAGATCGACGGTGAAGTCCTCTGGCCGAGGCCGGGGACGCGGACCGACCGCACGCCCCTGCAGCGAGTCGCGGGGCAGGCCGTGAAGATTCGGTTTGTGATGCGGGATGCGGATCTCTATTCGTTCCGCTTCGGCGAGTAGCAGGCGACTGACGGGGGATGAGATGAATCGCAGAGATTTCCTGACGCGCGCGACCTTGGCGGGCCCGGTGGCGGCAATGCTGGCGGGCCATCGCGCACGGGCCGCTGCTTCCCTACTCCAAGTCGGTTACGCCGAAACCGACATCACACCCGACATCGGTATGGAGCAGCCGGGCGGCTACGGAAAAGCGTTTCATCAGTACTTTCACGATGCCTGCAAAGTGCGCGCGTCCGTATTTGATGACGGATCGAAGCGGGTGGCTCTCGTGGGAACCGACACGCTGATGATTCCCCGCCACCTCGTGCTGAGTGTGCGCGACGAGATCGAGCGGAAGTCAGGGATCGACGGCGACGCAATCCTAATCGGCGCGTCACACTCCCATTCTTCCGGCCCGGTCGGAATGGTGCAGCCGGGCGAATACGACCATGCCAGCGAATTCATTCAAGAGCTGGCGTACGACAAGTCCTCAGCCGCCGATCCGAAGTTTCTGAAGTATGTGGAGGATCAAATCATTTCCGCCGTTCTTCAGGCCAACGGCAAACGGCGTCCACTGGCCTGCGGCGTGGGATCTGGCTATGAGAAGGAAGCGGCGTTCAACCGCCGTTTCCGCATGAAGAACGGCCGCACGCAAACTCACCCGCGACAGGGCAATCCCAACATCATCCGCCCGGCCGGGCCGACAGACCCTGAAGTGGGCGTGATCGGCACGTTCGACGAGAACGGCAATCTCGTCGGCTGCATCGTGAACTACGCCTGCCACGCAACCACGAGTCCCGGCGGCACCTCGGCCAACTGGATCTACTACCTCGAAAAGACGATTCGCGGCGTGTTCGGTGACGATGTCGTCGTTGTATTTCTGGCAGGCGCGAACGGCGATATCACGCAAGTCAACAACTTGAGTCCGTATGTTAGCCCCGGACGCGAGGAATGGGCGCGCATGGTTGGCTCACGCGTAGGCGCCGAGGCCGTTAAGGTGCTGGCCTCGATGCACACGGGGCCGATGGGACCCGTTGACTCCGCGCTCGAAGTGCTGAAGATCCCTCGGCGCGTCCCGAGTCCCGAGACGCTCAAAACGGCGACGGAACTCGCCAAGCGGGACCGCGAAAGCGTCGACCGTACCGACTGGACCTTCGCGAAAGAGACCGTAATGCTCGACGCGCTCATCGCGAAGACGCCGGTCGTCAACACCGAGGTGCAGGCAGTCCAGGTCGGGCCGGCTGTTTTCGTTACCAACCCCGCCGAGTACTTCGTCGAATACGGTCTCGACATCAAGAAGCGCAGCAAGTTCCCTTTCACCTACCCCGTGGAGCTCGCGAACGGTTGCGTCGGCTATGTGCCGACCGAAGAAGCGCTGAGCGACACCGGTGGCGGCTACGAAACGCGCCTGACAAGCTACAGCAATCTCGAACGCACGGCCGGCACGCAGATCGCCGACGCCGGCGTGCGACTGGCGAACAGCCTGACCCCGGGTAAAGCGCCCACGCGGCCGCCCCATGCGCTTTTCGCCGGTGAGGGGTGGACGTACGGCAGCGTGCCGGCCGAACTAAAGTAAGTTTTCCTAGAGGAGTCAAACGAAAGCATGTACAAAGGAATCGAACACACCGCCATCGCCACATCCGACCCCGAAGCCCTGGCTTCCTGGTACGACAAGATCCTAAACTTTCCCATCGTCCACCGCTACGCCGGGAACGTCTTCGTCAGAGCGCCGGACGGCACCATGCTCGAGATCATCCCGTCCGAAGGAGATCCCGTCAAGACCGAGATGAAAACGCCGGGAATCCGCCATCTCGCCATTTCCGTGGACGATTTCGACGCCGGCAAGAAGGACCTCGAGAGCAAGGGCGTCGAGATCATTCAGGACCTCAATGCCAGCGGGAACCGTCTTGCCTTCTTCCTCGATCCCGACGGCAATATCCTGCACCTGATCCATAGGGAAACGAGCATCTAGCGTCAGCGTAGACCCGAAGACAGGCCCCCCAAAAAACAGTTCGTGCAAGCTACCTCTCTACATGTTACAGTTTGTAACGTTACAATGATTCACAGACAGAAGACACCGAAGAAGCCGCTCAGCGATCTCGAAGAGATGGTCATGAGCGCCGTGTGGGCGGGGGCAACCACGGCGGAGGATGTTCGCGCCTCTCTCGCATCACAGCATCCGATGAAGGATTCAACCGTGCGAACCGTACTCCGCCGCCTTGAGGAGAAGGGTTATCTGACCCACACCGTAGATGGTCGGACGTACCTCTATCAGCCGGTTGACCCGCGGCGCAACGTCGCGGCGCAAGCAGTGGGGCAGATCATCGATCGCTTCTGTAACGGGTCGATCGAGCAATTGCTGGTCGGGATGGTCGACAGCGAAGTCGTGGACAGCAAGGAACTGGAACGATTGGCGAAACGGATCGCTGCGGCAAGAAAGTCGAGGAGGAAGAAACGATGATGATCGCGTTGCTTGATCTCGGTACTTGGGTGTTTGGCGTACTAGCTATGTCGTCGCTAAAGGCTATCTTGCTCCTGCTGCCCTGCTGGATAGCGGTGAGATTGCTACGCCCCATTCGGCCGGCCCTGGAGCACGGCGTCTGGACAGCCGGGTTGATCGGCATGCCGTTGCTACCTCTGACTGGGTTGACCAGCTTGTTGCCCGAGACCGCGCAATCACTGGTCGCGGCGGCGACCGTTGACTTGGTTGCACTGCCCACGGAGGCAGGCGGCTCCACTGTAATGGCTGCCGCGTCGACGCAAGGCGACTGGCAAGGTTGGGCTGGGCTCGCTTATCTTCTCGTCCTGTCGGCTCTCACGGGCCGCTTGGCCTTGGGCCGCCGGCGTGCCAGCCGTCTTGTGTCCCTGGCGAGCAGAATCACCGACGACGACGCTCACGAAACTCTGAATGCGGTCACGGCTCAATGCGGGTTGACGAAGAAGGTTGCGCTACTCGCAAGCGCGGCGACCAAGACACCGGTGACCCTCGGCTGCTTCCGGCCTGTCATCATTCTTCCCACCTCTTGGCGCGAATGGCCCGAGGGAAAGCTACGGGGAGTGCTCGTCCACGAACTTTCGCACGTCGTGCGCCGGGACGCTTGGATCGCGTCCGCGGCCGCGATGAACTGCGCGTTGTTTTGGTTCCATCCGCTGTCTTGGTGGCTGAAATCACGGCTCACGGCGCTCGCCGAGTTGGCGTGTGACGACCGCTCCGTACTGTTGACCCAAGACCGCGAAGGCTACGCCGAAACTCTCCTTTCAGTAGCCTCACGCTCACCCCAAAGAAACACGCAGCCGGCATGGCCCGCGCCGGCGATGGCCCGGACTTCACGCGTGACGGAGCGCATCGAGCGGATCCTCGCGATCACAAAGCCCGATACGGGATTGCTCTGTATGCCCGCGCTGAGGCGGCTAGGCGTAGCGATGGTGGTCTGGCTTCTCGTCGTCGGCTCGGTCTCGTTCGCGCCGGCACAGCAGGGGATCACGCTGTCGGGAACCGTGCAGGACACCTCAGGTGCGCGAATTCCCGAGGCGCTGGTGTTTGTCTCAGATGCCGAGAATGAAGAGAATCACGAAGTCACCAGAACCCGAGCTGACGGGACCTTTTCGCTCACCGGCTTGCAAGCGGGGACGCGATACAACGTCAAGGTCCGATCCCCCGGATTCAGGGCGTTCCAGGACGCCGTTACTCTATCAGAAAATCAGCGTTTCGATATCAAGCTCGAGATGGGTAGCATCACCGAGACTATTGTCGTGTCAGCTAAGCGCCTGGCCCCGCCAACAGCTCCGCAGGAAAGCGTGCGCCAGCGAATCCGTATCGGCGGAAACGTACAGGCGGCAAAACTGGTACACCACGTTTCGCCCACATACCCTCCGGGCGCGAGAGCTGAAGGGGTTGAGGGCACAGTGCTGATGAAAGCCGTCATCGGCAAGGATGGAGTCCCGCTGAATCTCACACCACGCAATTCACTCGTGGATCAGCGACTCGCGCAGGCTGCGGTTGAGGCGGTGAGCCAGTGGCGCTACGAACCGAGTCAGCTCAACGGCGAGCCAATCGAGATCGCCACAACGGTCACGGTCACTTTTCAATTGAAGGACTGACTCGTCCGGCGGGTGCGGATCGCTAACCGGCTGTCTGAGCTGGTTCAGCGGACTGCGGTTCGGGCTTTTCGCCGTACGTGTTGCGTTTGAGCTCGTCCAGGCGGTGCTCGGCGGCATCTCGAACATAGCGGAACTTCTCGTTCTTCGCGATATCGGCCAGTAGCGCTTCGTCCTTGAGCTTCTTCACAGCCTTGCGCCGGATTTCCTCGTCGACGGAGTTCTTCGCGAGGTCGCCGTAGACGCCGTCGCTGCCGAGATTGCGATCGCGGATCTCATCGAACACGCGGTGGCGCACGAACCAATCACTGTCGCTGGTGGCCAGCTTTCGCAGGATCTCGATATCACCGGTCTCCCGCGCGGCCGCGATCCGCACGTCCGGATTGCTGTTCTTCCACTTTGGCCGGAATACGTCAAACAGTCCCATAGCGTTCCTTGATTGTAGAGCGCCGTGGGCACAGGTGCAAAAGCCCGCATGCCGTCCGCGGTCCTCTACTCGATCTTCTTGATCCAGCGAATCGAGCGCATCGCTTCCGCAAAGCCTTCCGCCTCGTAGAGGCTGTTGGCAACCTCGTTGGTCGTCAGGCACTCCAGGTGGGCGTAGGCAGCTCCGAGGGATTTGACGTGCGCGATAAATCCGCGCAGCATCTCGCGTCCCAGCCCCTTTCCCTGAAATTCAGCTTCGACCGCAAGCAAATCGACGAAGCCCATCGCCGTCGGTTCGTCATACGTTCCCGTGCCACAGGCCGCGATGTCGCCGTCGAGTTCCCCGACCAGGATGATCTGGGTCGAGAATACCTTTTCGAGCCGCAACTCCCAGCGCTCCCGCCAGTCAAGCCCGTTCATCAAGCCGAACTGCTCGTCGGCCCCCTTCATCCACGTGATCGGCTCGAACGAGTCGATGATCATCCGCTTGAGCTGCTTGTGTTCATCGGCGCGTGCCGGACGAAATGTGAGATCGGCAGCCATCGGATCAATTCGCGACGATGTTCACCAATTTATCGGGCACAACGACCACCTTGCGAATCGTCTTGCCGTCGACATGCGCCTGGATCTTCGCATCTTCCCGTGCCAGGCGCTCCACCTCGGCACGGTCCATGCCGCGCGCGATCGACAGCCGCGAGCGGAGTTTCCCGTTCACTTGAACCGGAACTTCGATCTGATCCTCGCGGGCCAGCTCCGGGTCCGCTTCGGGCCAGGCCGCCTTCAGGATAAAGCCTTCGTGGCCCAGCTCGTGCCACAACTCCTCGGCCACATGTGGCGCGAACGGTCCCATCAGCAGCACCGTCTTCGTCGCAACCTCACGCACAACCCCGGGACTCAAGTCCGCCTCGTGTGCGTAGAGATCGTTGACGAGTTCCATCATCGCGGCAAGCGACGTGTTGAAGTGCCAGCGCGTATCGAAATCGTCTGTAATCTTGTGGATCGTCTGATGCAGCTTCCGCAGAACGGCCCGGTCGGCGTCGGTCACGGCCACGGCCGATTCGCCTGCTCCGGCATCCGCGTGCTTCGTGACAAAACGGTACAGCCGCGACAAGAAGCGCTGCATGCCGTCCACGCCGGCGTCGTTCCAATCCAGGTCTTTCTCAGGTGGCGCGGCAAACAGCGAAAAAACACGCGCGATGTCCGCCCCGTACTCCTTCACGAAATCATCCGCGCTCACGACATTGCCCTTGTTCTTCGACATTTTCACGCCATCACGGATGACCATCCCCTGCGTGAAGAGCCGTTTCGCCGGCTCGTTCCAGGTAATCAACCCCAGGTCGCGCATCATCTTCGTGAAGAAGCGGCTATAGATCAAATGCAGAACCGCGTGCTCGACGCCGCCGATGTACTGGTCGATCGGAAACCACGCGGCTACCTTGTCCTTGTCGTAGGGGGCAGTGTTGTTTTTCGGGTCGCAATAGCGGTAGAAATACCACGATGAATCAATGAAGGTGTCCATCGTGTCGCACTCACGCTCGGCCTTGCCGCCGCACTTCGGGCAGTCGACGTTCAGGAACTCCGGCACCTGCCTGAGTGGCGATTCCCCCGCCCCTGTCAGATTCACATTCGAAGGCAATACGACCGGCAATTCCTCTTCCGGCACCGGGACGACACCGCACACGCCGCAATGAATCATCGGAATCGGCGTGCCCCAGTAGCGCTGCCGCGAGATGCCCCAGTCCCGCAACCGGTACGTCACCGTCCCCTTCGCGAAACTGTTCTCTTCGCCGTAGCCGTTCATCGCCGCGATCGCCTCGGCGCTCGCAACCCCGCTGAACTGACCCGAATCCTCGGCGACGCCGTAGATCGCGAACGCCTCCTCCATCTCGGCCTCAACGGCCAGCTCACCATCTACCGGACGTATCACCGGCCGCACCGCAATCCCGTACTTGCGGCAGAACTCGAAGTCGCGCTGATCGTGCGCCGGCACCGCCATGATCGCCCCCGTGCCGTAAGCCATCAGCACGAAATTACCGATCCAGATCGGCATCTTCTCGCCGCTATAGGGGTTGATGACAAAGTGACCCGTTTCGATCCCGAGCTTCTCGACGTCCTCCGGATTGCGCCGCGCCACCGAATCCCCCAGCGGCTTGGCTTTTTCGGCCAAACCGAACTTCTCCACCCAGGGATGTTGTGGCGCCAGAATCAAGCACGTTGCACCGAAGATCGTATCCACGCGCGTCGTGAAGACGGTGATCTTCTCGTCGGAACCTTTGAGCTGGAAATCGACTTCGGTTCCCGTCGAGCGCCCGATCCAGTGCTTCTGCATGCTGAGGACGCGCTCCGGCCAGCCCCCCTCCAGTTCGTCGTGGTCGTCGAGCAACTGCTGCGAGTAGTTCGTGATCCGCAGGAACCATTGCTCGAGATTTCGCTGCTCAACCTCGGTTTCCTCGTGCCGCCAACAGCAGCCGTCGACCACCTGCTCATTCGCCAGCACCGTGTTGCACTCAGGACACCAGTTCACCTGCGCCTGCTTGCGGTAGGCCAGGTCCCGCTCGTACATCTTCAAGAAGAACCACTGATTCCAGTGGTAGTATTCCGGCTCGCAGCTCGATATCTCGGTCGACCAGTCATAGCCGAACCCGAAGCGATTGAGCTGCTCTTTCATCGCCACGGTGTTGGACCGCGTCCATTCACCTGGATCGCGATTGTTCTTGATGGCGGCGTTCTCGGCGGGCAGGCCGAACGAGTCCCAGCCCATCGGATGCAGCACGCGAAATCCGCACATCCACTTGTAGCGGGCCAGCGCGTCGCCGATCGAGTAGTTGCGCATGTGTCCCATGTGAAGCGCGCCGCTCGGGTACGGCAACATTTCGAGGACGTAATACTTCGGACGCGACGGGTCGAGCTCGGCGCGGAATAGATCGGCCTTCGCCCACTCGCTCTGCCAGCGCGCTTCAATCGCTTGAGGGTGGTATTGCTTTTCCGACATAGATAGCGAGGGTCAGTTCTTTGACAGACTTCCTATGACTATAGCGAGATGTTTGGGCTTCGCTGACGTGGCGGAGGGCTCCAGCCTTGCCGGGTCGCGAGTCTTCGCGATCCAGGTAGGCAGCGTCACACATCATTCCGTCCAGCGTTTGGGTCAAGCAGTCTCGCAACCTTCCAACTTGGCCGCGAGGGCTTAGCTCGCCTTCCTGTGAGCATTCAAGGGCTGAAACTTGATCTCCAGGCGCTGGTCCAAGGCCTTGGCTATGCGTTGCAACATCGTCAGTGAATGGCCGCTGTAGTCAGCCTCGAGACGAGCGATGTTTGGCTGCTGCGTTCCGACCATGTCGGCGAGCTGCTGCTGAGTCAGTCCCGCTTTGGTACGTGCGTCGTGGATCAGTTGAGCTATTTGGGCATTGATCGCTTCTTGCTCGATCAGCTCTCTCAGTTCTCGATCCTCACCGGTCAGGCGGTCAAGAATCTTGATGGCGTCTTTCGTCTTACCCATCGTCGAAATCCTCCTCGTACGTGTGTCGGGCTGGATCCTGTTCATGCAAGCGTTTTCTTTCAAGAGCGCGTTCGATGTCCGCGGCAGGCACAGCTGCTTCCTTCGTAATCGCGTGCGCGAGGACCACGGTGCCTTGCCCATGAAAGAAGTAGAGAATGCGGTAGTTCACGCGTCCTTTTCGAATGCGCAATTCGTAGAGGCGTCTTTGAGATAGTCAGCCTCGGGGCGCCTCAGCTCGTGGCCCAGCATCGCCAATCGTTGGATTCTCACAACACATTTCGCGTATGCCTGACGATCACTTTTGCGCAGTATAGTGAGCCAGGCCAGAACGGGCGCGTGCCCCACCTTATCGGCGTAGAACCGAACAGCGGTTGCGGGCATCGCCTCTCATAGTATATCAATTATGATATGTACAATCACCGGTGACCAGTCCGGGCAAGGCCCGAACCCTCATCGGGCCAGCAAGTTCAAAGCCCGCACATCCGTCCGATACAAGCCATCCCTATCCGCCGGTGTCTCCACCCCGAACATCACCGGATGGCGCCGTTGGCGGTAGAATGACAGTTAATGACCCACAAAGTCAGTGTCGTGATCGAACACGACCAGGACGGATATTACGCTTGGTGCCCGGAGCTCAAGGGATGCCAATCACAAGGAACCACAGTCGAGGAGACTCTCACTAATATTCGTGAGGCTATCGAACTCTTCCTGGCGACTCTGACCAATGACGAGCGTTCGGCCGCGCTCAGCCAGGAAATTCTCACCACCGCTGTCGAAGTCCATGCCTAAGGCGCCCCGCCTCGGTGCCGCGGAGGCCGAGGCGATGCTGTTGACAGCGAATTTCGTTTGGCTACGGTCCAGGGGGAGTCATCGGATCTACGCAAAAGGCAGCCGTAGGGTCGTGGTGCCCTTTCATAGCGGCGCAACGCTCCACCCGAGGATCATCAAGCAAGTCCTCCAAGCCATTGAGGAAGCCTCGACCGATCCGACTTCTCAGGAGTGATCTCTTGGCAACTCTACCCACCTGGCAGCCCGCGCAACCTCCAAAGGGTCCGCACTGCGAAGAGTCCCGCTGTTGGCCTGCGAACCACGCACTCCCCCGCCAACACCGTTGTTGTGAAAGAATGTCGGCTGGATGGAGGGTGCATTCCTATGCTGAATCGACGCAACTTCCTGCAAGCCACCGGCGCCGCGGCCGTTGCGGGCTTCCTGCCTGAGTACTCCCAAATCCTCAAAGCCATGCCGCAGGCCGAGAGCGAGTTCGGCAAGGTCAAGATCACCGACGTCAAGACGGCGTCGGTGATGATCAAATACCCGGCTCACCTCGTCAAGATCGAGACCGACGCCGGTGTCTTCGGCATCGGCGAAGCGTTCAACCGCGACGGCATCCTCGACCACATCCGTGTCCTCAAGGATCTCGTCATCGGTCAAGACCCTTTGCAGGTCGACTATCTCTACCAGCGAATGGTCGAAGCCAAGCTCGGCGCGGGCAGTTGGACGGGCACGCTCTCTTCCTCCATCTCCGGCATCGAATCGGCCCTCTGGGACCTGGCGGGGAAGATTCTCAAGGTCCCCACCTACGTCCTGCTCGGCGGCAAGTTCCGCGATAAGCTTCTCATCTATCACGACACGGGCTCACCGAAAACCCCTGACCCAGCCGCCTGGGTCGAGGAAGCGCAAAAATCCGTGGCCTACGGCTTTAAGGCCACCAAGTTCGACCTTGATTGGGAGGGCCGTGGACAATGGGTCGCCGGCCAACCGTTTCAGTACCGCGGCGAGGTTTTCAACCGCGGCATTTCATCTCTCGAGATGGAGCAGTGGGTCAAGATCCTCGAAGCAATTCGCCTTGAGTTGGGGCCGCACTATCCATTGG
This sequence comes from Bryobacterales bacterium, assembly GCA_965206655.1. Classification (GTDB taxonomy): domain Bacteria; phylum Acidobacteriota; class Terriglobia; order Bryobacterales; family UBA6623; genus JAPPLB01. The sequence continues at coordinate 263,119 of CBDBKC010000038.1, forward strand.
CCATCGATCTCCACTTCAACTACAACATGGGCGACTCGATGCGCTTCGCGAAGATGACCGACGGCCTGAACTTGTGGTTCATCGAGGACCCCATCCCGCCACAAAACGCCGATGCCATGGCGCGCTTCACGCAGTCCTGCCCCATCCCCACCGGGACCGGCGAGAACCTCTACTCGCGCCACACCTTCCGCGACTTCATCGAGAAGCAAGCCTGTGACATCATCCAGCCCGATCCCCAGAAGGTCGGCGGCCTGCTCGAAACGAAGAAAATCGCCGACTGGGCCGACCTCTACTACATCACCAGGGCTTGCCACAACATGTGTACCCCCGTCGGCACCATCGCCAACGGCCATGCGTGCGCCGCCATCAAATCTTTCGTGACACTGGAATCCGACAGTGTAGAACTCGGCTACTGGGACGACATCGTCCAAACCGAGACCGGCAAAGTCTTCAACGACGGCTATCTGGAAATGAACAACAAGCCCGGCCTGGGTATCGAGTTGAATGAGGAAGTCTGCCGCGCCCACCTAGCCGAGGGCTCAGGCTACTTCGAGTAGCGCCGCACACCCTAACATTGGATCGCGACGGCGTAGACCAGAAAGGTTCGCGCTTTGCTAATCCGCCATGTCCAGAACCCGATCCTCTTTATGGTCTTGGCGCGCGAAGTGATATGAGGGTCGCTGCGAAGCTGTTTCTCTACTTGATTCGGGTCCACGCCCAGAAAGAACCTTTTCTCGCGAGTCAGGCGGGCCGTTAGAGCAGGCAATGCGCTCTCCGGCGTGTCGTCCGAGAATGCGATGTCCGTAAAGAGTAGCGCCGTACCGCCGGGTGCGGTTAGATCCGTCAGAAGCCGCAAGTGGCTCGTGCGAATCGCATCAAGCAGCTCAAGCAATCTCGGATGCCCCTCACCAACAGCCGCGACCGCCGAGTTCATCAACTGAGTCAGCAAGCAGGTTGACGCAACCACGTTACAGCTAAAGTCAAGGTCCGCCGGACTCACGTGCTTGGCGGCCGCTATCAAGCGGTCGATCTCGGTGTCGCGAGGCGTCCCCGCGATGCGATCAAGCAATTCAGCAATGCCGCCCAAGTCGATCTCGCCGTGCAACCGAATCACCGAATCGACCTCGGGATGGGTGTCCGCCGCCCCGATCAACGCCTTACTCAGTGCTTCGCTGTCGAGATCCACAAGATGGACTTGCTTGAAAGCTTCCACCAGCACCGGTAGGTCCAAGTCATTCGCGTTTCCGGCGCCGAGAACGGCGAGACAACCGTCAGCCCGGTCGGCCGCCTTGACGATCTGAGTGGTGACCCAGTGACGGTGTAGGCCGAACTCCTCCGCGTTGCCTCGCGTACGGCGGTTAAACGCCTGCTGCCGCGCGAGCACCGAGACAAACGGATTTTGGTCACTTGGCGACACTATTGGCGCAATCCTCGGAACGTACGAGCATACCCCGTTGCGCGGAACACTGCTGGTAACATACAGCTTCCCATTTCAACAGTCAGGATAGGAGAGCACCATGGATTCAGCCGTCCCCGAGCCCGTACGCTGGGGAATCCTCAGCACCGCAAAGATCGGACGCGAGAAGGTCATCCCCGCCATGCAAAGCGGGAAGCTCAGCCGCATCGAAGCCATCGCGTCCCGCGATCTCGAGCGGGCCAAGCAGGTGGCCGACGACCTCGGCATCCCCAAAGCCTACGGCTCTTACGAAGAGTTGATCGCTGATCCCGACATCGAGGCCATCTACAATCCGCTGCCCAACCACCTCCACATCCCATGGACCGCGAAAGCCGCCGAGGCAGGCAAGCACGTTCTCTGCGAAAAACCCATCGCCCTCACCGCCGCCGAAGCCCGAACGCTCATCGAAGTCCGCGACCGCACCGGCAAACTGATCGAAGAAGCGTTCATGGTCCGCCATCATCCGCAGTGGAGACGCGCTCGCGAGTGGGTCCGCGAAGGGCGTATCGGCCGCCTGCGCGCGATCCAAGGCTTCTTCAGCTACATGAATCTCGATCCCGCTAACATCCGCAACCAAGCCGACATTGGTGGCGGAGGCTTGTACGACATCGGCTGCTATCCGATCACCACGTCACGGTTTCTCTTCGAAGCCGAGCCGAACCGGGTAATGGCGCTCTTCGAAAGAGATCCGGAGCTACGGACCGACCGGCTCACCAGCGCCATCCTCGATTTCGACGAAGGCCAGGCCACCTTCACCTGTTCAACCCAGCTCGTCCCTTACCAGCGCATGCAGGCCTTCGGCACGAAAGGACGCATCGAAATCGAGATCCCGTTCAACGCCCCGCCCGACGAACCCTGCCGGATCTCCATCGACGACGGCAGCGGTGCACCCTCCACCTCCTCGGCCAAGACCGAGGCTCTTGACGTCGTAGACCAGTACACCGTGCAAGGCGAGGACTTTTCGCTTGCCGTCCGCGGCGCCCAACCGATCGAATTCCCCCTGGAGAACGCCGTCCGCAACATGGCCGTCCTCGACGCCCTGTTTCGCTCAGCCGACACGGGCCAATGGGAGCCAGTCGCGCGACCTTAGGAGGCGGCTATCATGAGGCTCGACGCATGCGGGCCCTCATCGTTGTCGACCTACAGAATGACTTCATGCCCGGCGGAGCCCTGCCTGTTCCGCACGGGGACGAAGTCGTTTCCGTCGCGAATCGACTCATATCGCGCTTTGACCTCGTCGTAGCCAGTCAGGACTGGCATCCGCCTCGACACAGCAGTTTCGCTTCGCAATACACCGGGCACAAACCCGGCGACGTCATCCAACTCGACGGCATTGAGCAGGTTCTGTGGCCCGACCACTGCGTCCAGCAAACCGCCGGAGCCGCCTTCCACTGCGACCTCAACACGGAGGGCATCGACAGGGTTTTCCAAAAGGGAGTCGATCCCGCCATCGACAGCTATAGCACCTTTTATGACAACGCCCGCCGCCGTTCGACCGGCCTGGCGGACGTTTTGCGAGCACAAAGTGTTGACGAAGTCTCCCTGCTCGGGCTCGCTACCGACTACTGCGTGAAGTTCAGCGTGCTGGATGCGGTCCGCGAAAATTTCCGCGCGACCGTTATCGAGGATGGCTGCCGCGGAATCGACCTGCGGCCCGGCGACGTCGCGCGCGCGTTCGACGAAATGCAGGCAGCGGGCGCGAGAATCATCTCGAGCGCTGAAGTCTGAGATTCAAATCTGAAGGGGAGAGCGCATTGGACTACCAAGCGTCCCTTCCCCAACCGTTTAACCTGAAACATGAGAGATCAACACGAAGAGGTCGTTCTCGGCACCGGGCGCTTTCTTGAGCTGCGCAAGCGCAACAGTTGGGAATACGTCGCGCGCCCCGGTGTCGATGAAGTCGTCGTCATTATTGCCGTCACCGCGAACAACGAAGCGGTTCTGATCGAGCAATACCGCGAACCGGTTCTCGCGCGGATGATCGAGTGGGCCGCCGGACTCGTCGGCGATGAGAAAGAGTTTGCGGGCGAGCCCCTGCTCGATGCCGCCAATCGAGAACTCGAGGAGGAAACCGGGTTTCGCGCCGGGCGGCTGCGCGTTATGGGCCTCGGCCCCTCTTCGGGCGGCATGACGTCGGAAGTCGTTACATTCGTGCAGGCGGAAGACCTGAAGCGGGTCGGCAAGGGTGTCGGCGTCCGAAATGAAGACATCCGCGTCCACGTTGTGCCTCTCAACGAAGTAGACCGCTGGCTCGATGCGCGCGTCGCCGACGGTCTTCTAATCGACCCCAAGGTCTACGCTGGCCTCTACTTTCTTTCAAAGCCGGGCTAAGCTCTTGTCAAAGCCGCGCTATCGCAATCTTGTCGAAGCCGTCCGCGACCTGGACGAAATCGTCATACGCACGATCAGCGGCTTTTCCATCGAGACCGCGGAAGAGGGCTATCTCGTGGTTTTCAAGGTCGCCTTCTTTGGACCCGATCTCGAAGCCCTGGAACACCTTCCGGCCGGCGAGCGCGCCGACACGATCGCCAAGTACCCCGACATTTCGGTAATTGTCGATGACGCCGTCTGGCCGCAAGACCAGATTGACGAACTCCACGCCACGGGAATCCTCGGGGAGGTCTATGCCCGACAAATCCCTCCCCGCGTCCGAGGCAATGACACCGATATGCCCAAATGGGTCGTCACGACACACTGCGGATCACAGGCAGAGCGTATCGCGTGGTTGCAGTCGATTGGGTGACCGAGAGGCTAATCCCGCGTCGCAACTTGCACCTTCCCCGAACGCCGATAGGGGTAGTAGTCCCAAGGAGATTCGCCGCCTGACCGCGGGTCGCCGGTATCAGTCAGATGCTTCGCCAACGCCTCGCTCAGTTCTTCACGAGTTGAAGCATGCCGAGGATCTTCGGCAAGATTGTGTGCCTGGCTGGGGTCGTCGGCAATCTTGTAGAGCTCCTCCGCCGGTCGCCGTCCGAAGCTCAGTTCATACTCTCGCGGGAACCTCCGCATGTTCGGCGCCTCCAGCATGAAGGTCTTCGTCGGACAGCGGTCGACGTCACCGAAGGGACCTTGCGGCTCGGCGTCGAGGTCAGGGTCGCCCGCCGGCCAGCGCTCCGGTTCATAGTTTCGGATGTAGAGAAACTCGGGCGTGCGGATGGCGCGCGAGGGGTACGACCGCCCATTCGGGCGAGTCCACGTATGCCGCTCGATCGCCGTAAACACCTGATCGCGCCTTGGGTCGACTCGTCCTTCTTGTTCCGATGTCAGGACGTTCAGCAAACTTCGCCCGGACATCATCTCGGGAACGGCCAGACCAGCCGCTTCGAGAAACGTCGGCGCGAAGTCCGTGTGGCTGACAAGGTCATCCACCTTGCGGCCGGCGGGCGCCTTCTCAGGCCAACGGATCGCCAGCGGCATTCGCGTCCCCCAGTCGTAGAGCGTCGTCTTCGCACGGGGAAACGGCATGCCGTTGTCGCTCGTGACGACGACGATTGTATTGTCCAGCTCCCCCGCTTTCTCGAGAGCATCCAGCATGCGGCCCAGATGCGAATCGAACCATTCGATCTCAACGTAGTAGTCGAGGATGTCGCGCCGAACTTCATCCGTATCCGGCAGAAAATCAGGGACGAACACGCTGTCGGTCTTCTTACCCTTCGTCACACCGGCGTCGAATTCATAAGCACGATGTGGCTCGGAAACCCCATACCAGAAAAAGAAGGGCTTGGATTTATCGCGCTGAGCCAAATAGTCATCAAAATTCGCGGCGTAATTGTTGTTCCGTATACCGGACGGAACCGACTCGTACTTCCGTTCCGCGAATTCCCGCCCTGCTGGATACCTCGTCAGGCCTCCCGCCTTCCAATCTCCCGGACCCCAGGCCTTGCCCGTGTAGCCGATCTCGTAACCCGCATCTTCCAACATCAGCGGGAACAGGGCGAACTTCGACGGGATCGTCCCCATCAGCAATCCCGCTTCTTCCAGACGCCAAATCGACTGACCCGTCAGAATCGCGCTCCGCGAAGGAGTACAAGACGGCGCCGCCGTGAAGGCGTGAGTAAACAGCACACCTTCGCGAGCAACCCGGTCAAACGCGGGCGTCTCGACATTCAGGTCGCCCATCGCTCCCGTGTGAAGCCACGACTGATCGTCGGAAATCGCGAAAAGAATGTTCGGACGCGGATCCCGCGACGGCCCGGCAGTGTCACTGCACGCCGTTGCCGCGAGTGCGGCGAGCACTGCAACGAATCGTGAGACGTGGCTAGGGGCGCGCCGCAAGAGGATGATGGGATAATGGTGCCGGAGAGCGGACTCGAACCGCTGACCTAGGGATTATGAGGCCCTCGCTCTAACCACCTGAGCTACTCCGGCGTGTACAACGCTGCTTTCATCCTATCGGCAAGGATTTTCGAGTGTCAATGAAACGGCCCTGGATGCCCTGCATGACCGTAATCCGTCCAAAAGCACGTCCGCCTGACAACCCAGGTTTCCCCGAGACGTTGCCTCAGCCTGACACATGCACACGAATCCAGGGGCACGGCATGCCGCGCGGCCCCAGCGGGGCCGTAGAAAATAGCCCACGTCTTCAGACGTGGGTTTCCATTGAGCTATATGAACGTCCGGTTACATGGGTAACACTTTGACCCGAGCACATGGGTAACACTTTCTACCGCGAGGGCACGCGTGGAGGATGCCCCGGCAGAGGGTGGAGCAAGTGTTTGCGGTCCAGACGGCGGCCGAAATACTGGCGGGGCTATCGCGTGCGGAAGAAGCTTCAGATTCGAAATCGTCAATCCTGACCCGCCTTTTCGCCTACCTGGGCGGAATCTTCGTACTGGCCGGCCTAGGCGTCTTCATTGAGATGCAGTGGGAGGCGATGAATTCGATCGCGAGAATCACCGTCACTCTCGGTTCGGGTATCGCGGCGTTCGTCATGGCGTTCTTTGCCGCCGCGGATGAACGCTGGGAGAAGGCGGCGACGCCGCTTTTCTTACTAGCGGCGTTATTGCAACCTACGGGAATTCTGGTGACCCTCAACGAGTTCTCAACAGGAGGCGATGAGCGCTACGCGTTCCTTCTGACCTCAGGCGTCTTGTTGATCCAGCAGGCTCTGATGTTTCTCAAAACGAGGCGCACCGTACTACTGTTCATGTCGCTCATTTTCGGGGCATGGTTCTGCGGAACAGTTATGGACTTGCTCGAGCTGGATGGAGACCTGATCGTCTTCACTCTGGGCCTGTCGCTCTTATTCGTCACCTACTCGATCGACCAAACACCCCACGCGGCAATCACGCCTTTCTGGTACTTCGTGAGTTCGACCGCGATGTTGACCGCATTCTTCTCGCTCGTTGAACACTCCGTGCTGGAGATCCTGTTTCTAGGCGCCGCCTGCGGTGTGGTGTTTCTGAGCACCTGGGTCAAGAGCCGCAGCTTGCTGGTCGTTGGGACGGTGGCGATTTTGGGTTACGTCGGCTATTTCACGGCCGAGAACTTTGCCGACGCGGTTGGCTGGCCCATCGCCCTGATGCTTTTCGGCCTGCTGCTCATCGGGCTCAGCGCAGTCGCTTTCCGTATCAACCGCAAGTACATCGCTGTGAACCGTGAATAGAGCATCGGCTCTGCGGTCCAGCCAGCCTGGCAGACTGATGCTTGTACCGCCAAGTGGCGGGGCATCAACCCACCTTCACGGGATACACCACTGCGAATCCCGCATAATGAGAAGCCTCTCATGCTGATTCGTCTCATCGTCTTTCTAGCGCTGCTCCTACCTCCCCTAGCCGCCGCGCCGCCCAACATCGTCTTCATCCTTGCCGACGATATGGGCTATGGCGATGTCCAGGCGCTCAACGCCGATTCCCGTATACCAACGCCGAATCTCGACCGCCTGAGTCGCCAAGGCCTAACATTCACCGATGCCCACACGCCCTCCGCCGTCTGTACGCCGACGCGCTACGGCCTGCTCATCGGACGTTACGCGTGGCGGACGCGCCTTAAGAAGGGCGTCCTTAACGGGTACGGCGAGCCGTTGATTGAGCAGGGGCGTGCAACCGTAGCATCGTTCCTGCAACGTCACGGCTACCACACCGGGATGGTCGGCAAGTGGCACCTGGGGCTCGGCTTCACGAAGACGGCCGAGGGTGAATTCGACTTTTCGAAACCGGTGAGCGACGGTCCACACACGCACGGGTTCGACGATTCATTCATCATCCCGGCATCGCTTGATTTTCCGCCTTACATCTACATTCGCGACGGCGTGATCGAGCGCTTCCCTCTCGTAAGGCAGGCCGCTCAGAAGTTCCCGGCGTTTCTCCGCGAAGGCGAGCGGCAGCCGGACCTCATCATGGAGAACGTGCTGGACGACTTGGCGCTCGAGGCGGGGCGGTACATCAAGCAGCGCGCGGCAGTGGACCGCCCGTTCTTCCTGTACCTCGCGCTGACGGCGCCGCACAAGCCGGTCTTGCCGCATACGCGTTTTCGTGATCGCACCGCATTGGGGCCATACGGCGACTTCGTGACTCAGGTTGACTCCACGGTCGGCGACGTTCTCAAGGCACTGGACGACTCAGGCGTCAGAGACAACACACTCGTCATCTATACGAGCGACAACGGATCATTCATGCGCCGCCTCGACGCCGCCGCGGCGACCGACCACGTGGACGACGAAACAATTCAGGCCTTCCGTGCGGATCGGCATCGAGCGAACCACGCCTTCCGGGGCACAAAGGCTGACATCTGGGAAGCCGGCCACCACGTGCCGTTCTTCGCGCGCTGGCCGGGGGAGATCAAGCCGGGCTCGAAGAATGCCGATACCATCTGCCTCACCGATTTCTTCAGTACGGTCGCGCAACTCCTCGAGAGCGAACTACCCGCCGATGCCGCCGAGGACAGCTTTAGCTTCGCGGCCCAACTCCGCGGCCATGAACCGAGGCGCCGGAGGCCGCCCGTGATCCATCACTCGGCGGCCGGTATGTTCGCGATTCGGGAAGGAAAGTGGAAGCTCGTGCTCGGCAATGGCTCCGGAGGACGCGAGAAGCCCGCCGGGGCGCCGTTCCAGAAACCGTACCAGCTCTTTGACTTGTCAGCCGATCTGTCGGAACAAAGAAACATGATCGAAGAGCATCCGGAGATAGCGGCTCGGCTTGAGAAGGCCGCGGGTCATGTCCGCGCGAGTGGTCGTAGCCGGTAAAACGATCGGACTCCGCCTACCGGTCGCTCGGAAGGAGCACAAAAGGGCCATTCAAAGGACGAACCGCTCGGAAGTCACGCTCATCCACCGTGAGCACGCGATCAATACCCAGCCGCTCCGCCGTCGCGATCACCGCGGAATCAGCCAGTCCGAGGTCAAGGTCACGATAGGACGCGATAAGCGTGCGACATCGATCGATATCGGCCGACGTTGTCGATTCGAGCCGATAGTGACCGGCGGACAGTGCTTCCATGAAATCCAGTTCCGCATCGATTCCGAGAAACTCTCGGAGCAGATAGTCGATCTCAGAAAGAATCGCGGCCGGAACGATGATGTCCCCTCGCTCGCTAGCGAGCGCCTCCTGGACAGCCCTGTGATGCTTGTCGGTGGCATCGTATAGTGCATACAATGCTCCCGAGTCCGCAACAACGCTCATCTTCTCTTGCGTGCGGCTTGCTTCAGGATCTCTTCGGCGTGTTCAGACACATCGCTACGGCCACTTCTGTATTTGCCGACGCCTGGCGGCAGCGGCCTGCTGATGCTCTTCTCAGCTTGACGCACATAGCGTCGAAGCGCGTCACGGATGATCTCAGACTGAGGCCGACTTCTCGCTCTGGAGATTCGCTGAAGGCTATGCATGGTCTCGTCTTCGATGTAGACGGTGGTACGGATCATGGCATTAACAGCATATCATATATTCACATATACTATTGGTGTTTCTTCTAACGATTCGTGTCTGAACATCACCTCATCGGGCTAGCCTCGATCCTGATCGTCGGCATCATTGCCCGCTGGATCGCCTGGCGTCTGCATCTGCCTTCCATACTTTTGCTGCTGATCTGCGGCATCGTCGCCGGGCCTGCGACGGGATTTCTCGACCCCGATGCACTCTTCGGCGAGTTATTGCTGCCGATGGTCTCGATCTCCGTCGGCGTGATTCTCTTCGAGGGCGGACTAAGCCTGAGCATTCGTGACCTCCGGGAGGTCGGCGGCATCGTCCGCAACTTAGTCACGATCGGGGTAGCGTTAACTTGGTTTCTGACGTCCCTCGCGGCACATTGGATCGTGGGCTTTGAGTGGGCGCTCGCGATATTGTTTGGAGCCATCCTCGTCGTAACGGGTCCCACGGTGATCATTCCGTTGCTGCGCCACGTACGGCCGAGCGGGCAAGTGCGGACGATCGTCAAGTGGGAAGGGATCCTCAACGACCCGGTCGGTGCATTGCTCGCCGTGCTGGTGTTTGAGGCGATCCTGGCGGGTGGCTTCGACGGACGCGCCGGCGAGGCCGCGCTTCAGTTTTTCACCTCGGTCCTGATCGGATGCCTGATCGGAATCGCGTTCGCGGCACTGATGCTCGTACTACTGCGCTTCTACCTCCTCCCGGACTTCTTACAGAACGCCTTTTCGCTGACGATGGTTGTGAGTGCGTTCACGGTATCCAATTATTGGCGGGCCGAATCCGGGCTGCTGGCGACGACGGTGATGGGGATCGCTCTGGCGAACCAGAAAATCTGTCCCGTGAAGCACATCGTGGAGTTCAAAGAGAACTTGCGGGTTCTCATCATTTCGAGTCTGTTCATTGTCTTGGCGGCGCGGCTGACGCCGGAGGACTTCTATGGAATCGGACCGGCCAGTGTTTTGTTCCTGATCGTGCTGATCCTCGTGATTCGTCCCGCGGCGGTCTGGAGTTCCTGTATCGGATCGAAATTGAAGCGCCCGGAGAAGCTCTTTCTGGCGTGGATGGCGCCGCGCGGAATCGTGGCGGCGGCGGTAGCGTCCATCTTCTCGGTACGGTTGGTGGAAATCGGGTATGAGGAAGCGGAGCAGTTTATCCCACTGGCGTTCCTCGTGATTATCGGCACGGTGGCCATCTACGGCTTGACCGCTTTCCCGGTGGCGCGGAAGCTGGGCCTCGCCGAGCCCGAGCCTCAGGGCGTGTTGTTCGTCGGAGCGCAATCTTGGGCAAGGCAGATCGCGGGGGCTGTGAAGAAGGCGGGCTTCCGGGTCGTTCTGGTGGATAGCAATCGCTCCCACATCTCGGCGGCCCGGCTCGAAGGACTCAAGGCACACTATGGCGAGATTCTGTCAGAGCATGTGCTCGACGAAATCGACCTCTACGGAGTCGGCAAGTTGCTGGCGGCAACCGCGAACGAAGAGGCGAATTCAATGGCCGCCTTGCACTTCAGCGAAATCTTCGGACGGAAACAGGTGTACCAACTGCCTCCCGAGGCCGGTGACCTCGGACCCCGCCGCTCCCTCTCACCCGAACACCTCAACGGCCGACTGGCATTTGCGGATAACTTCAGCTACGAGCACATCGAACAGCGTTTTCGTCGCGGGGCGGAGCTAAAGACGACCAAGCTCTCTGAGCAGTTTGACTACGACGCCTTCTTGCGGCGGTACGGGTCCTCGGTGGTGTCGCTTTTCCGGGTGAGTAAGAGCGCAAGTTTGAGCATCGTGACCGCCGATGGTGCAACCCGGCCCCGGGCGGGTGAAACCTTGATCGCTCTAGTGGAGCCGCCGGAGGCAGCCCCAGCGGACGAGGCAGCGGAGCACGTGGCCTAACCTGTTCACGGATCCCAACGATCGAGAATGTGAGGGATCTCGTCGAGATTCTTCAGAACAGCTACCGGGGAGTGTGAATCAAACTCTGCACTCCGTGTTGGCCCCGTCAACACGGCCACGAAACGCATGCCGGCGCGTCGCGCGGCTTCGGCGTCAGTCACGCTGTCGCCCACATAGATCAGATCATCCAAACCAAGACCTAACTGTGAGGCGGCCATCATCAAGCCGCTTGGGTCCGGCTTGAACTCAGGCACGTCGTCACCGCCGACGATCGTCTCGAACAATCGCAGCAAGCCGTCGCGCCGGAGCGTCGCCTCGATCCGAAAACGGTACTTGGTCGACACGATTCCCAGCTTGAGCGACCGGCCGGCAAGCTCTTCCAAGACAGCGGCCGTCCCCGGAAGGAACTCGGTCCAGTCGACCATGATCTCGTTCGACCTTTCGCGGAAGTGCGACCGAAATTCTTCGACGCGCGCATCACCGTCTCGACCGCAGAGAACACGAAACGTCTCGGGCAGAGAAAGGCCGATGGTGCGCCGGATGGCGTCCGCCTCGGACCGCGGAAGCCCCATGTTGTCGAAAGCAACGTTAACGCACTCGACGACGGCCCGCGATGAGTCCGCGAGCGTGTAGTCGAAGTCGAAGAGGATGCCTTCAGGCCCAGCCATCTCTCATCGTAGGGCCGCCGACGCGGTGCCTCCGGAAAGTGTCCTTTATAATGGACTTCTCTTCATGTCCAAACCCGCACTCGTCGCAATCGTTTTCGGCTTGGTGTTCCTGGGAGTGCTGATTTACTCGACCCTCGGGCTGGGCCAATACAGTTGCGAGGTCTGCGTTACCTACCAGGGGCAGCGGAACTGCGCGACGTCGTCAGCACCGACCGAAGAAGAGGCCGTCCGCACCGCTACGGATGTCGCCTGCGCACCGATCTCATCGGGGATGACCGAGAGCATTCAATGCTCGAACACGCCGCCGGACAGCATTGACTGTTCCAGAAATTAGTTCGACTGTCACAGGCCTGAGATGATCTCGCGGTATTCGTCCTCGTTGAAAGCCTTGAGGGAGTGACTGCGAATCGATCCCGCCGAGCTGATCTGCAACATCGCTTTTGCAAAAGCCGCGTCATCGGGCGCCTCGGCGATCACGACAAGATCGTATTCCCCGATCGTCATATAGACGGCTTTCATCTCGCCGCCCGTGGCCTGAATAGCCGCCTTGGCCTGTTCGAGGCGGGCAGCGCTGTCCTTCACGTTCTCGATCCCCTTCTGAGTCCAATTGACAAGACTGATGTAAGTGGGCATGGTCGAACCTCCTGTAGAGAAAAAAGGTGGACCATATTCTACCCCAGGCCGCGTCGCCTTCGACAGAACAGAGTTGTCCAATGCAAGATGATCCTGAAAAGGGGGAGTGTTTCCAATACAAGATGATCCTGAAGATGCATCGGTCGGAGCAGGCGACATTGCAGGTGAATGCAAGTCACCATGCAGAATGCTCAAAGTCTCACGCTGGAGCAGATGCGGCGGTTTGTGGCCGCCAGCGACGGGCTCAGCTTTGCGGGCGCGAGCCGGGCCGAGATCTACGGCTTCGTCGAGGGCGTGCTGCGCCGGCAGCGCTATCTGGGGCTGTCCAAGAAAGACAAAGGGGTCGTGCGGCGCTACCTGGTCAAGGTCAGCGGCCTGAGTCTGCCGCAGATCACGCGTCTGATCCGACGCTACCGGCAGCGGGGGAAGATCCAGCCGACCATGTCGCGCCGGCATCGCTTCGCGCGCCGCTACACGGCCGAGGACATCGCCCTGCTGGCGGCCGCCGATGCCGCCCACGAGGGGCTGTCGGGACCGGCGATGCGCCGCATCCTGTGGCGCGAGTACCACGTCTACGGCCGCAGCCAGTACGCGCGGCTGGCCTCGATCTCGGCCTCGTATATCTACAATCTGCGGCAGACCGCGACCTACCGCCGTCATCATGTTCATCTCACCAAGACGCGCAGCCGCGTGGTTGCGATCGGCGAGCGAAGGCGTCCGGACCCGCGCGGCCGACCTGGCTACCTGCGTGTCGACACGGTGCATCAGGGCGACACCCAGACCCGCAAGGGGCTCTATCACATCAATGCTGTCGATACTCTCACGCAGTGGCAGATCGTGGGCTGTTGCGAGACGATCTCGGAAGCTCATTTGCTGCCGGTCTTGGAAGCCATCCTGCACCAGTTTCCCTTTCGCATTCGTGGTTTCCATTCCGACAACGGCTCGGAGTTTCTCAACAAGCGCGTCGCCGCCTTGCTCAACAAGCTGCTGGTTGCCGAGTTCACCAAATCGCGGGCGTACCGTACGACCGACAACGCGCTGGTCGAGGGCAAGAATGGCGCAGTCGTGCGCAAGCACATCGGACACGAGCCGATCGGGGCCCAGCATGCCGCCGAGTTGCAACGTTTCTACACGGCCTATTTCAACCCTTATTTGAACCACCATCGCCCCTGCGGGTTTGCCACCATCGAGCAGGCCGACAACGGACGCCGGCGGCGCCACTATCGGCTCGACGACTACCGCACACCTTACGAAAAGCTGCTTTCACTCGACCAGTGGGAGACCCACTTAAAGGAAGGTATCAGCGCCGCCGCCCTCGAGCAGCAAACGCGGCGCTTCAGCGACACCGAATGCGCCCTGCGCATGCAGGCCGCCAAGAGAAAGCTCCTGGCCGCGTGCCGCTCGCGGTGGTGAGTTCGAGCGATCGTCACGCCGCACCGCCGGCGGGTCGCGCCGCCGAGCCGGGCCTGCGCTCGCCCTCTGGGCTCCCTGCGGCCCGACTCGGCGCAGCCCGCGGCACGAACGAGAAGCTTCGAGTTAGCAACTCCCAGGAGCCAGCGCTTCACAACCCTGCCCCTCCCACCACCAAGGAAAGGAGTTCCACACGGTTCCACACCCTATTTCGTCCCAGCCTCGACCAACCTCATTTCAGGATCATTCTTGGATTGGAAAATGCTAGAACGCCCAACAGCCTTTCTTTGTGAGAGCACGGGACGCCGGCGTATTTGGGCGGTGCCGGTCTCGGGTCCCTCGTTTGGCGGAACCGCTTACATCTTCCAGCTTTCGAGCTTGACCTTCCAGACTCCGGATTCCTTGACCATGTCGACCTTGCCGGATACCTGGTTCGTGCCCATGCATTCGGCGACTTCGCCCTCGACGGTCAGCTCAGCCGCATCGCCGTTCTCTTTGGCGGCTGTGATCGTCGCCACGTGGGGGTGGCCTTCCTGGAAGAATTCGAGAAAGAGATCGACGTCCTCGCCGGTCATCTGCTTCGCGTTTTCCTCGGTGACGAACACCTTGCCGTCTTCGAGGCGACCGGCCATCATCGCTTCGTAGTATTTGACGTACGACTGAGCGGCCTGCGAGTCGCCGGCGCCGGAGATCTTTGCTTCAATCGCGGGCCGGTCGGCTGACAGGTCGACCTGGAAGGTGACGTTGTAGGAGAATGTGTGGTCTCCAAAAGCGCCCGACGCCAGGCTGATGGTGCCCTTCATAACCTTCTCATCGAGTTGCTCGATCTTGATCTCGGGCTCGCCGATGTTGCCCAATCGACCATCCCAGCTTTCGTGGTACAGGGCATTCAGTCCGGCGCGTTCGATCTGCTTGGTGTCCTTCGAAATGCTGATCGCCATGCCGCGGAGCCGGTCCGCCAGCGTGAATGCATCATAGACGCCGCAGGGGGCGGGCAAAGCCTCGTCGGTCAACAGAAGACTGACTTCGCCGAGGCCCGTTTCGACAATGACCGAGCGCAAGGGGACGACAGTGCCGTTGCCGGTCAGGCTACCCTCCACGGTGTTGTCGGCAAATGCGGCGGCCGCTGTGATGCAGCCGAGCCCGATGATGCGGATGAATTGAAGTTTTGTCATGACAGGGGTGATTATAGCGATCTATTGAGGCGTGTCTCACCCAGTGGGGTGGTCGCCGAACCGATGAGGTTGTGAGCGCGAAGTGGAGCGGTAGATCAAGCCACGGATTGAACCCGATGGGCGTCCTAGAAACCGCGAAGATTTATGCGCCCGGACAAAGGAGTCTGTCTATTTGCGACACCGTTGTTCTCGCCGCTAAGTTCCTAGGCCAGAACCCCTGGCCGGCTTCCCCCGCTGGTGGCCAAGTGGTGGTTTTGCTTTCAATCCTCCTCTAGTAGCGTGAGCGGGCGTTGAGTGCCAGACCTGTCTATCCCTCGTCCCACACTCGGTTTCCGGTACCCTTACACTGTCCGCAGACCCTCAGTTGGTTGCGCGAATCACGGACTCCTGTCCGCGCTCAAACGGAGCCGCGATACGATCAGAATGCGCTTGCCTGCAATGGTATAACCTAGAACCTTGAATGAGCGGATCCACCCCATGAATAAACCCCGCGAAGTCTCCCATCAGGAAGAGCTGTCGGATGCGAGGTATCGTGATCTCGCAGCCACCGATAGTTTCTTGAAAGACATCTACGATGAATTTCGACCTTACACAATGGTCTCCCAAAAGACGTATACGCGGAACTTGCTGCTCGCTGGTCGCGTCAGGTACCTGCCAGGGGCAGTTGTGGAGTGTGGGACGTGGAAAGGCGGTATGGCGGCAGGTCTAGCCAGAGTTATGGGCGAGGATCGGGATTATTTCCTTTTTGATAGTTTCGAAGGTTTGCCCCCGGCTGAGCCGATCGATGGCAAGGCGGCCCTGCGATGGCAGCAGGACACAAACTCGCCGTCTTATCACAATAACTGTACTGCCAATGAGAGTGATGCTCAGGAGGCCATGCGGCGCGCAGGCGTCACTCAAGTGCATCTGGTCAAAGGCTGGTTTGAGGATACGGTCGCGAGTTTCCCGAGCAAACAACAGATCGCAATCCTTCGGCTGGATGGGGACTGGTATGAGTCAACGATTCGGTGCCTCAATGAGCTGTATCCTCACGTAGCGGCCGGCGGGCTGATATTAGTCGATGACTATAATACGTGGGAAGGCTGTTCCAAGGCGGTTCATGATTACTTGTCGCAAAATCAGCTCCCTGATCGGATCTATCAATTCCAGAACGATGTAACGTACATCATCAAATCTCGGGATCTCGTCACGGCCCAACGGGCCGAGCTTGTCACCGGTGAGATGACAACGCTGGCTGAGCTCGTCGACCGCCTGACAATCGTCGACCAAGGGGCATTTGACCGGACGAAACTCCCGGCAAAGAAGGTCTCCTACTTCTTCGAGAGAGACGGTTTGGACTACGGACCGGCGGCCGACGACGCAGCGGCCATTGAGGAACTGGAAAGAGCGAGACGAGCAGGAGCCAGCCACATCGTGTTTACCTGGTATTCATTCTGGTGGCTGGCGTTCTATCCCGGATTTAGGGCATGTGGGGTATCCACTTCATTCAGGTACACCCTATGGGTTGTGGCCTCGCGGCTCCGGAACAGGAATGTGAGATTGCGAGAATCGTGCGAGTGGCCGCCAAGCCGACCCACACGCGAATTCATTGCGGTGGCAGCCTTCGGGCGGCAACTCCGAGAATCGGACGCGCTACGCAGCCCCACGCCGCGCCAGAGCAGTAACCTCGGGATTCGCTTCTTGGTAGATGCTTTCGCGCGACCACAACATCTTGTGGCTGCCTGAGTCAAATGGATACCCCACTAGGGCATATCTGGCGACGCGATTTCGCAAGGTGTCAGAGAACTATAACCTTGTCGTGTTCGACTTAAGGGGTAAGTAGCGAAGTGTGCCGGATTTCAGTCATGTTTTCCGCAGGTTTCGCGGATGTTCACTGTCCCACGCGACTACCCGGACCGATTGCTGAATTAGCGGGCCTGGATCGCGAAGATTCGCGACCCGGCAAGGCGGGAGCCTTGCGCCACGTCGCGCTGGAGAGATGGTTGCCGGGGAGCGGACATCGCGGAATGAGGATTGACGTTTCAATGCGGGACGGGCTACGCTCGGCAAGACTATCTTGTACTTCACCGTGGCTCGCCGACACCAGAGCCCCAAAGGGGATTCGGGATGACGTTCCTCATCGCACTGATTGGTGTAGCGATAGCAGGGCTTGGAATCCTGGGCTTCGTTCGCCCGGGGGCGCTTCTTGGATTCGTTGAATCTGTGTTGAAGTCTCCGACCGGACTCTACTGGGCGATTGGCATCAGGGCCGTTTCAGGGCTCCTGTTGCTCGCCACGGCTGCTGAATCGCGCTTCCCGCAGGTGTTTCGGGTGCTGGGTGTGCTCGCTCTGGTCGCTGCCGCGATTGTGCCATTACTGGGTTTCGCGCGCGTGCGACGGCTCTTGCGGTGGTTCACCGACCGCTCGCCGAGCGAGGTTCGCGTCTGGTCCTTGCTGACGGTGGGTTTCGGAAGCTTCTTGATTTACGCGGTCTGGTAGGTTCCAGCGCCTCCTTACTGAAAGTCAGCCGCCTCCGGTCTGTTGCAGCTCTGCCTGCCGCAGCACCCAGCGGCGGATGAGGCGATAGCCAGGGTCGTCCGCTTCATAGCGCTGCCCGCCCTGGTGGCCGTCCTGCTCGCCGGTTTGGATGTTGAGCGGCTTTTGAAGGAATTTGCTGCGCTCGAGTTCACGCAGATTAACGCGCTGCTGCATCTTGCGATAGTTGTCGAGCAGTTTCTCGGGCGGGATATAGCCGGCGGCATCGGGCGGTTCGAGATAGAGCGTCGGGACCCGCCCCGGTACGCCGTGGCATGAGATGCATGCTTTGGCGTCGGCGGAGTTGATCTTGGTCATTTCCGCGAAGACGTAGTCGCGGAAGTAGAGGATGTCGTCGATGAACTCCGGTGTCGGATCGAGGCTGCGCGCGTCCGTTCCCTGCGGCGCGCCCTGTTCGGTGATGAACTTGCTTAGTTGCTCGCCGTAGACCTTGTCGTCGCTGTTAAGAATGTTCTGAATGCGGGTGCGCAAGCGCGGAATCGGTTCCTGCTCAACATAGGCGGCGAGGGCTTTGCGAACTTCCGGGTTGCGACGCAAGGCTGTCTTGTTCGCGAGATTGACGGCAAGTTCCCGCGCTTCTTCGGGCTTCGCGGCCGCGAACCAGGTATTGAACATGCGGATCACTTCATCCTTGGCGGTGGTGATGGGGTCGATGACGTCGACGCCGCGTTCGTCTTTCGTGAACAGCGAGCCGCTGCCGTCGTCGGGCGTGAGCTTGACGTAGTCGATGCCGAAGATGTGATTCGGCTCGGCATCGGGATTCGAGCCGAGCATCTTGACCGTCAGCCTGTTCTCGCCCTTCTTTAGTTCGTAAACACCGAGGGATACGGGACCGCTGGGCGTGAGGTGCGGCTTATAGAAATCCGTTGGCTCGCCAATCTCGTCGCCGTTCAGTTCGAACTGCACCGTCCCCATCTCGCGGTCGTAAAGAAACGCTGTGAGGACCTCATGCGGACCGGCCTCGGCGGCTTCGAGCGCCAGTGTGAGCCGTGCGCCGGGAACGCCCTCGCGCCACCAGAGAATCGTGTTTTTGCTAGTCAGCCCATTGGGGACGATCTGCTCGGTGGTGCGTCCGAAGGTGAGTTCGAGAACCTTCAATGCTTCGGCTTCGACGGCCCCTTCAATGGCTTCTTCGGTCGAGAGGCCGCCTTCTTGATACGAAACCATCCACTCAGTCGAGGGCAACCAAAAGCGCTCGTTCTGGTTGACGAGGTCGAAGACGGTCTTGCGGTGCAACGTCGGGTTGTCGCCAAGCACACGCCCGAGGAGCCCCAATCGTTCTTCGTCTTGGGTGCGCTCGGTCGCGTCGCTCGGCGCCGGCTTGCCAACGAAGCCGCGATTCGCGGCCGAAGGCCTTTGCGAGCGCTCGGTTCCCCCCGAGATCAGCAGCCGATAGAACTCCTGCTCTTCGCGCTCGCTGATTCCCTCGAAGTCCCATTTGACGCGCGCCATGAAGTTGATGAGCGCTTCGGCGTCTTCCGTCCGCTTGTCGGCGAGGAAGCGATCGATCTTGGTGAGGAGCTGCCGCAACGTGTCCACGCGGCCGGGCAGCGAAAGTGATTGTGGGTTTGCCAGCGCTCGTGAAGCGACCGCAACCATTTCGATATCACCCGTGGTGAGCAGGCCAAGCAAGCGCTCTTCGAGCGGCGCGTAGGCAACGTTCGCGGCGCCTTCGAGGGCGATCTTCTTCCAGGGGATTTCACCGCCGTCACGTTCGCGCTCATATGTCGCGAGGACGACTTTGCCGAAAAATTCCGTGCTGCCGGGCGTGGAGTAACCCAACTGGCCGGGGCCGCCGTCGTTACCTCGTTCTTGGAAGTGAGAGGCGGCGATACCGGAGAGTCGCCGGTCAAAGCGGATGAGCTGCTCCCCGTCAGCTTCTTCGCGTCGCTTGGAGAGAAGCTCGTACAAGCGGGAAAGCTCGGGATACTGATGGTCGGCATTCTTTCCACCGGTCTGGTTCGCGATCTGACCGTTGACGATCAACATCGAAACGGTTGAGTAGCGTAGCGCCATCTCGGTAAGTGCGTTCGGTTCCTCCCGGAGGAGGGCATCGCTCCAGGCGCGGTTGATCGCTTCGCGCATCGGCGGATTCCAGACCCACCAATGCCAGGCGGCCTTGTAGGCAAACGCCCGTGCGCCCGCGAATGAATCGGACATTCCCGCGGTCAGCAGCCGGGCGAGTTCGCCGAGGTCGACTTTGCTTCTCGGGCCGGCCAAGTCCACACGGGTGACGAGAGCCTGCAGAATCGACTGCCGCGTGCCGGACGAGCCCGTCTCGTAAGCCTCAAAGGTTTCCCGCCAGCCCACGTCATCGAGTAGGAGCTGACGCAGCGACCAGAAAGCCGCTTCACGGCACATCTTGACGGGGTCGTCGAGGTGTTCAACGAGCGTCGCGACGCCGCCGGCGGAGAGCGACCCGCCTATACCGAGCAACGCCTGGTAGCGCACATACGGATGCTCACTCTTCGCGGCTGCCCTGAATTCATCCGCCCATGCAGCGTTTCCGGAGGCCTGATGGCGACGTACTCGCGAGAGGGCTGCAAGCAAAGGCAAATCGTCGATCGACTCACCTGTGGGCCGCTCGCGCGGCTCCGCCTCCGCCGGATAGAGCCGGCTGAGTGCGCGGATCACATAAGCACTCGTCACGAAGCCCGTCTGCGCGGCATGGTTCCACAGGCCGTACTCGTATTGATCGTTGAGCAGCCAATTGGTCGCTCGCTGGATGCGCGCGTCGTCGGATCCGAAGCCGGCGGCCTCCAGCGCGATCAGCGCGACCGCCGTCGGGGCAGGGTCGCCGGGCTCATCGAGTCGTTTCCAGTTTTTGCCGCCGTCAGGGGACGCGCCGAGATCAAAGCCCCAGCTTCCATCGTCTTGCTGAAGAGCGCTCAGGCGCTGAAGATCCGTTTCGACTTGCGCCGCGAACTTCTCCTGGAATGCGCGAGCCTCAGCCACGCGCGCTTCCGAGCCGGTCAGCCGGCCGACAATCTCGGGATAGTCTTGCGGTAATAGCGAGTAGAAGAATTCGATGCGATGTCCGAGGTCGTCGCTGACCTTCATGCCGTCGTTGCCTGTGGCGACGATCTTCTTGGTCTTCTCTTCGAGGCCGAAGAAGTAGCGCGGGTCGTTGGTGTCGCGCCAGGCGCGTTCGAGAATTTCGGCAGCGAACTTGAACACAACGTTCGGACCGAAGTTCGAGCCCTTGCCGGCCGCGTTGATGCCGCCCGGGTCATTCGTCTGCAGAACGTAATTCGCCGTTCGACGCTGCTGATAGCTGTGCAGGCGTTTCGGGCGAACGGTCCGTTCGTGGAGGACGATATTGCGTCCGGCGACGCGGCTGCCGGCGGGGGCGTCGCCGAGATCGTTTGGGGCGAGGCTGGTGTTGACCGCCGCGTCTTTAAGCTTCACACTCGGCCGCAGGCCCTCGTACATCGTGTTGACGAGCCGCCGCCAGTTTTGCACCGTGCCGTCGGGGCGGTAGCCCTGCCGCAACGCATCGGCCACACCCCACACGCCGCTCTGCGTGTGGCAGCTCATGCAGTTCTCGCCGAAAAGACTCGTACCGTCGCGGACCCGCCGGTCGAGTGCTATGTTGCGCGGCCGGTGAATCAGCCAAGCGTCGACTTCCGCGAGTTGATAATAGACCGCTTGCTCGATGGCGCGGCGCGGGTCTTCGTAGGGCGCGGGATCGATCAGACGCACTTCCAACTCGTATCCGGGCTGGTTGGCTTCGACCCGCAGGTAGTAGACGCCGCCCGGCTCAACTTTACGTGTCGTGAACGAGCGGAAATTGGTGTCCTGCTGGTGAATACGTTCGTTGAGATCACGGCCTTCGTAGTAGCTGAAGACGGGCGTTGGCCCGGGGATCACCTCAGCCGCGGGATGGACGTAGGGAATCGGGTTGGCATTGCCGAAGTCCTTGCGATCGGGCAGTTCGCGGGGCTCGAGATCTTCGGGACCGGGAATGCCGGGTTGATAGACACGCAAGCGCGCGCTGACGACAGGCTCGACGAGTTGCAGATTGGCAGTGAAGATCTTCGGTTTTGTGCCCCCGTACTCGATGCGATACCAGTCGTCGGGGGATTTGCCGGAGGCAGTATTGTTGTAGTACTCGAGTTCGTCCGCGCCGCCGAAGACGCGCAGAACCTGGTCGTCATCCGTCGCGGCGAAGGGCAGATCGACGGCTTGCTCAGGCGTGTTGTTCGGCTCAGCTTCGAGGAGGATGTCGCCTTGATGCAGCTCGGCAGTCGGACGTAGTTCGACGGTCATGCCGACGCCGGAGACCGTAGGCGTCATCGTAGGCAAGGGCGTTGCCAGTAGAGCTAGGCCCGTGTCGTGCGGAACGTCGGTGATCTCGGGCGGAGCGTTCGTTACGGTTCGCAGCGTGAGACGATACACGCCCGATGCTGGCGCTCGGTAGACGAGATAGACGTCCGGGTCGAGTGCATGAAGCGTCTTCCGCCAGTCAGCGGTAGCGGTGGTGTGAAGGTCGCCGCGCTCGCCCTCAAACGCCCATTGGCTCAGTTCGGGGCCCTGCCACTCTGCTTCGATGCGGGCATTGGGTGGGAGCGATTCAGGATCGTTGATTCGAACGTTGACCGCGAACGATTGCCCCTCGCTCAACGTCCACTCGCGGCTCCACTCACCGCCAAATTCGATCTGCTGACCGAATGCGGGCGGGCGGGCGGGCGCCGCCGCGCCACCCGAAGCGGCCACGACAACCAAAACCAGCACCACAATCGCAAGAACGAATTTCCGATGCACAAGACCCCTAGACAGCATGCGTCCCTTTGGAAGAACATTATAAGCGGCGCGCGCTGGAGGGAAGGGAGTCTAGGCACTCACAAGGTCGTGTAATTCCACGTCCAACTCGCGAATCGAACTGGGAGCATTGATCCGAGACAGAGCATCATCAAGGCTGAAAGCTTCGATATATCCTCGCAAAGCTTCCTTCAGATCCGACACCGCCTCAGCCTCCGTGTTTTTCCCTCGCCGAGGGCAAAAACAAAGGACGGGTCGGCGGATCGCTTTGGGGAGGCAAGGTCGCGCGCTACAAGACGCCGAATGTACTCAGTCAGCGAAATGCCAAGCTGCGACGCTCGTTCCCGAGCCTCCATCTGAAGTTCTCGATTGAGACTGATGTGGATTCGTGTCGTCATACCATCAACATCATCAGATCACGTTGTTGCCGAGAGAAGGACGTCAAGCTCCGGTTGAAACCTGAGCGGATACCGCACTACCGAGGTACAATTCACACAGGCGAGGGCGGATGACAGGAAAAAACCATTTCCCACTACCGCAGCGTGAAAAAATGGGGACTGTACCAAGCGCCGCCCACAAACCTTCTTCCCGTGTCTCGGCCCGCAAGGGCGCGCCGTGGACTGTCCCCGATTTTTTCGCGCGCCGCCGCATCACCGAAGAACCCAAACCGAGCCGTGACCGTGAGGGAGCGGTCCAACCATGATCGGCACGACCATCAGCCACTACCGCATCACCGAAAAACTTGGCGAAGGCGGCATGGGTGTCGTCTACAAAGCCGAGGACACCTCCCTCGACCGCCCCGTCGCCCTGAAGTTCCTGGCCGCACACCTCGTCTCCGACGACGATATCCGCAAACGCTTCGAGCGCGAAGCCAAAGCCGCCGCCGCGCTGAACCACCCCAACATCTGCACGGTTCATGAGATCAACGAGGTCGAAGGCAAGACCTTCATCGCGATGGCCTTCCTCGAAGGCCAGGGGCTCGACAAGAAGATCGAGGCCGGTCCGGTAAAACTCAAAGACGCTCTCGATATCGCGATCCAAACGGCGAAGGGTCTGCAAGCGGCGCACGGCAAGGGCATCGTCCACCGCGATATCAAGCCCGCCAACCTGATGTCCGGCCCGGACGGCCACATCACGATCATGGACTTCGGCCTCGCCCAACTCGCCGACCGCTCCAAGCTCACCCGCATGGACGAAACCATGGGGACCGTGACCTACATGTCGCCCGAGCAAACTTACGGCATGGAGCTCGACCACCGCACCGATGTTTGGTCCCTCGGCGTGGTGATCTACGAAATGGTCACCGGACAGCAACCCTTCAAAGGCCACTACGACAAAGCGGTCATGTACTCCATCACCAACGAAGAGCCCGAACCCATGACGGCGCTACGCACGGGCGTCCCCATGGAACTCGAATGGCTCGTCAACAAGTGCTTGGCGAAGGAGGCAAAGGAGAGATACCAGAGCACGGCGGACATGGTCGTGGATCTGGAGACGCTAAGGAAGAAACTCGAATCGGGCAATTCAACAATCATGCAAGCCGTTCCGGCCGGATCCGTAGGGGCACGGCATGCCGTGCCCGCAGTAGCGACCGGCGCTCACGCCGGTCCAACAGAAACTACAGGACAGGCTGAGAGCCCGTCGCTACCCGGTCCGCTAGCCCGCTATCGTGTGATCGAAGACATCCAAGAATCCGGCGACTCCATCAAGTACGTCGCCGAAGACACCCAGCTACGCCGCTCCGTAGCGATCCGCGTGCTGCCGCAATCGTCAGCGGACCAAATCGAACGCACCCAACGCCGCAAGCAGACCCTGCTGCTCGGAACCACGGCGCTTGCGGTCCTCCTTGCCCTAGTCTTCGCGCTCTTTCCGCTGTTCTCGCCCGAGCCCGTAGCTGAAGCGCCCCTGCGGCGATCCTCCTTTACCCCCCCGGTGCCCGTGAGCACCAACCGGTTCTTCGCCGGCGTCGCCATCTCTCCCAACGGCAAACACATCGCCTACACCACCGCGGGCGCCGAAGGGACGCTTTGGGTGCAAGATCTCGACCAGGAGCAACCGCGAGCCTTCGACGGGACCGAAGGAGCCCATCTGCCGTTCTGGTCCCCGGACAGCGATTTCATCGGCTTTGCCGCCGGGACCGATCTCCAAAAGGTGTCGGTCCAGGGCGGGCCGGCCATGCGGCTTTGCGAAATGCCCAGCCGCCAGTTCTACGGGGGCTCCTGGAGTCCCGATGGCGACTCAATCGCCTTTAGCTCTCCCATCATCAATGCCGCGGACCCCGTGATCTATGAAGTCCCCGCCCAGGGCGGCGTACCTTCTCTCCTCATCGGGCCCGCGGAATCAGAGGGGTCGCCGGAGGGACCAACGGGATCGATCTCCCGGCCGCATTTCTTACCATCCGACACCGGCCGTCGAGTGCTGGTGTTTACATTCGGGACCGCGGGCGCGTCAGAAATGATGATCCAAGACCTCGAGACAGGCCGGCAAGAGTTTTTGGGGCCTGGAGACCGTCCGTTCTATTCGCCCAGCGGACATCTGGTGTACCAGCCGGAGCGTGACGTTTACGATCTCTGGGCGCGGCCGTTCTCCTTGGAAACGTTGCAGGCGACGGGGGAGGCTTTTCCCATTGCCCAGAACAGCCGCCAGCCCACGGTTGCGGCCGATCAAACGCTGGTCTACCTCGACGGCTCCGGCTCGACGCAACAGCAACTGATTTGGGTCGGCCGCGCCGGCAAGAAAGTGGAAGAGGTCGGTCAACCAGCCGAGCGACTCCGCGATCCGGCGCTGTCCCCCGATGGTGGCCGGGTGGCGGTTTCGGTGACGGAAGGCTCGAATTGGGACGTGTGGGTTTGGGATCTAGCTGTGACCTTTCAATAGGTTGTTCATTCGGTCTCGGACCAGGGAAGCTGGAGTTATCCCACAACAGCAACCTTGGAGAGACCGAATGAACATCCATCAGAATGCCCGATTGACACCGAAAGGTCGAGCTGGCTTGGTGCAACGCATCCTCGCCGGGGAGACGGCGTCGGCCGCCGCGGCGGCCGGCGGCGTCTCCGAACGCACCGCGCGCCACTGGCTGCAACGGTACCGCGCCGAGGGGCCTGCCGGTCTGCTCGACCGCTCCTCACGACCCCATCACATCCCACATCGTACTCCTGAGCCCATCGTGGCCCGCGTCATTGCTCTGCGGCGGCAGCGTTGGGCCGGCTACCGCATCGCCGCTCGCCTCGGAGTGTCGCCGACGACCGTCAGCCGCATCTTGCGCCGCGCCGGCCTGAACCACATGCGCGATCTCCAACCCGCCCCGCCCGTGCGACGCTACGAACATCCCTCACCGGGCGATCTGCTGCATCTGGACATCAAGAAGCTCGGCCGCTTCCAGCGAGCTGGTCATCGCGTCACCTCCGACAAATCCCAGCGCTGTCGCGGCGCCGGCTGGGAATTCATGCACGTTGCCATTGATGACCACACCCGCATTGCTTTTTCTCAGATCCTGTCCGATGAGCGCGGTCATTCCGCCGTGGCTTTCCTGCAAGCTGCCGTCGGCTACTACCGCTCGCTCGGCATCCGCATCCGCCGCCTGCTCACCGATAACGGCTCTTGCTACCGCTCCCGCCTCTTCTCCGATGCTTGCCGTCGTCTTGCCATCCGTCACCGCTTTACGCGCCCCTATACGCCGCGCACCAACGGCAAAGCCGAACGCTTCATCCAGACCGCTTTGCGAGAATGGGCTTACGCTCGTTCCTACTGCTCTTCCGAGCAGCGTGCCGTTCATTTGATGCCCTGGCTTCACGATTACAACTGGCATCGCCCTCACGGCGGCATCCACTACCGTCCGCCCTTCTCCCGGCTCCTCATTCCCATGAACAACGTGTTGACACTCCACATCTAGCCCGCGGGGTCAAGACACGCTTGAGCACGGCGCCGGAACTAGACTATATCCCGGTGTGGTCGCCCGCGGGCGATGAGGTGGCATTTGTATCCCGTCGGGCGGGCAACCTCGATATCTATCTCCGGCAAGCGGATGGCAGCGGAGGGGAACAGGCCGTGGCGGCCACCCCGCAAAACGAAGGCCTTTCCGACTGGTCCCGGAATGGGAAGTACCTTCTCTACGCGAAAGATAACCGCGAAACCGGCTTCGATCTCTGGTACCTGGAACGCAACGATGCCGGCAGCGGTTGGGAGCCGCACCCCTTCCTGCAAGAGCCCTCCAACCAAGGTGTGCCGAAACTCTCACCCAATGGCCGCTATGTGGCCTACGTCTCCGACGAATCAGGACAGGTGGAAGTCTATGTACAGCCGTTTCCTGAGGGTGGGCGCAAAGTGACGGTCTCGAATAACGGCGGATTCCAAGTGCGGTGGAGCCGGGACGCAAAAGAACTCTTCTATGTGGAAGGAGAAAAACTCATGGCGGTGGGGGTTTCGACGGAAGCGGAATTCACCGCGACCCCGCCGAAAGAGCTATTCGAGCATCGGGGACTACGGAAGTTTCTTTGGGAGCCGAACTACGATGTTTCGCTGGATGGGCAGCGGTTTCTCCTGCCCGAGCAGATGGACGCGGAGGTTTCTGATGTAAAGATCCGCGTCGTACAAAACTGGTTCGCCGAGTTCAAAGATCGCCGGCAGAACTAAGGCCCGCGCAACGAACCGGCGGACCTGCTCGAACGGATGACGGTTTGAAGCTCAACGTGTGCATCGCACTCGATAATCTACACATTTGGCGGGAATGCAAGAGGCGCCGCCTGCGTTCGTGTAGGTAGACGAGCGCGTCAACTCGGAGGGCTGCGCGATCAGCGTCGGGTGCTGACTCACGATTTTGCACTCACCGGGAACGGTACACTGGCAGGGTCATCGCTGACGCACTGGCTGTAGAAGGTTCGAACGCTTCGTCCTCGTTTTACTTTTCGAACTACCTCTCGGAGTCCCCATGCATAAGAGCAGCGAACAAGCGGCGGAGCGCACCTGGCTCCGCGTTCTCGAACCCGACGAGTTGCCCGAGGGCCGCGTCAAGGCGGTTACGTGCCAACACAGAACGCTCTGCCTCACGCACCACGACGGCCAATTCGCCGCGCTCGATAACAAGTGCCCGCATCAAGGCGGTCCGTTGGGTGAAGGGTCCATCGAGAACGGCCTGTTGCGTTGCCCCTGGCATGGTTGGGATTTCGAGCCCCTGACGGGGAAGCCGCCCGGCGGCTACGACGACGGTGTAAAGACCTACCCCACCGAGGTGCGGGACGACGGAGTCTACGTCGGCTTCGATGTGGAGCCTTCGCACAGCCGAACGGTCACCGACCTGATGGTCGAAACCATGGGGCACTGGGGCGTTTCACAAGTCTTCAGGATGGTCGGACACTCGAACCTCGGCCTGGCGGATGCCTTACGCCGCCAATCGGTCGCGGGCCGGCTCAGCTACTACGGCATTCGGCATGAAGGGGCTGCCGCTTTCGCCGCTTCCGCCTATGGAAAACTAACGGGGCGGCCGGCGGCGTGCCTGAGTATTGCCGGTCCCGGCGCGACGAACCTGCTGACGGGCCTGTGGGACGCCCACGTCGATCGAGCCCCCGTGCTGGCGCTCACCGGTCAGGTGGATACGCAGGTCCTCGGGCCCGGAGCGTTTCAGGAAGTCGATTTACAGGCCGCTTACGGCAAAGTGGCGCAGTGGAGTCAGTCGGTTCTGAATAGCAGCAGACATGCGGAGCTGATGAACCTGGCCTGCAAAAGCGCGATCCTCAATCGCGGTGTATCGCATTTGATTTTCCCCGATGAAGTACAGACCTTGCCGGCCGCGGAAGGTGCATCGGCGGGCGGCCCGGCCGGCCGTTTGACCGCGCGAACGATTTCTCCCCCGGCCGAAGCGGTCGAGCAGGCTGTCGCCACGCTGAGAAAGGCCAAAAGGCCCGTTTTCATCGTTGGTCACGGCGCTCGCTTTGAGATGGCGGCGATCGTGGAGTTGGCGGAGATGCTGCATGCTCCCGTGATTACGACTTTCAAGGGCAAGGGGTTGATCCCCGATGCCCATCCCCTCGCGGGCGGCGTACTAGGCCGCAGCGGAACGCCCATTGCCAGTTGGCTAATGAACGAATCGGACCTGCTGCTCGTCTTTGGAGCCAGCTTCAGCAATCACACCGGCATCACACCGAAAAAGCCGACGATCCAGGTGGACTTTGACCCAATGGCGCTCGGCAAGTTTCATGCCGTGGATGTGCCGGTCTGGGGAGAAATCGGCAATACCGCCAAACTCTTTCTTGAGGCATTAGGCGGTGATACGACCGCAATCGATCAGCGTCCCGATGTCGAAGCTCGCTGGGCGATCTGGCGAGCCGAGAAAGAACGCCGAGAAGCCGATGACTTCGGAAACGGCCTGAACTCGGCCTCCATCTTCGCGGCCCTGACACGGCACATACCCGAAAATGCCATCATCGCGGTCGACGTCGGCAACAACACCTATTCGTTTGGCCGCTATTTCGAATGTTCTCGACAGGCGGTTCTGATGTCGGGCTACCTCGGGTCCATCGGTTTCGCCTTTCCCGCCGCCATGGGCGCTTGGGCGGCCACACAAGAAGATGACCCCGCCTTTCAGGGCCGGCCCGTCGTCTCGATTTCAGGCGACGGCGGTTTCGGCCAGTATATGGCGGAGCTTTTGACCGCCGTCAAGTACGAGATGAACATCACTCACGTGCTGGTCAACAACCATCAGCTCGGAAAGATTTCCAAAGAGCAACGCGCGGGTTCGTGGGATGTATGGCAGACGTCGCTACACAACCCGAACTTCGCCAAGTATGCCGAGTTGTGCGGCGCTCAAGGGATTCGTGTCGAGCAAAAACAGGACCTCGACGACGCCCTCACAAAAGCCCTCGCTCACAACGGTCCGAGTCTGGTGGAAGTAATGGGCGATCCTGAATTGATCTAGCGTGTCGGGTTGGGGGATTCGAGCCCCGCGGATAAGGAGAGAACAGATGTCAGAATCGACCGTGTTGAGCGCCAAAGCGATCGAGATCGCGAAGTGGAGCGCCCTGGAGGACCGCAAGCCGGCATATGCCCTCGTTGCGGGCGTCGATCTCGTGGTGATTCGATACGACGATCAAGTATCCGTGTTCTATGGCCGCTGCGCGCACCGCGGTGCGCTTCTCTCGGACGGCTCGATCGACGGGGAGAACCTCATCTGTGGAGTCCACGGCTGGGACTACCGTTATGACTCCGGCATCAGCTCGTACAACAATCAGGAGGCGCTTCCAAAGTTCCACGCCTGGATCGATCCGGACGCGGACGCCGTCTCCGTCGATGAGAACGAGATCCGAAGCTGGGAGCAGGCGCACCCGCAGCCCTACGATCGCGAAGAGTATCAGGGGTTGTACGCGGATGTCCACGGTACGTCCGAGGAGCCCTTCAACAAGCACATTCAGGAACTCGCGCGAAACGGCCTTCAAAAGGTGGGGCATCACGGAGATGTCTCGGCCATGGGCGTCGCGCTCACCGAACTGCCTCGCTGGGATGACATCCAGATTCTCACGGCTCAGTTGGCGCGGCAGCCACTGCTAGACGACGCGCCCGTTGGGACGGAACTGATCATCGGGCCCAATGCGAAGAAGCCGCTACGGCTCGAAATACCTCTGTTCGTCAGTGACATGAGCTTCGGTGCTTTGAGCGAGGAAGCCAAAGTCGCTCTGTCGAAGGGCGCGGAAATGGCCGGGACCGGAATTTGCTCCGGCGAAGGCGGCATGCTGCCCGAGGAGCAAGCCGCGAATTCACGCTACTTCTACGAGCTGGCTTCGGCGCGATTCGGATGGGGTCTCGAGAAGGCCGCCCAATGCCAGGCTTTTCACTTTAAGTCCGGTCAAGGAGCGAAGACGGGAACCGGCGGCCATCTGCCCGGGAGCAAGGTGAGAGGCAAAATCGCGGAGGTGCGCGGATTGACGCCCGGCCAGTCAGCTATTAGTCCGGCCACGTTCTCCGATCTTCACACGCCGACCGACTACCAGAGAATCGCTGATGAGGTTCGAGAAGCGTCGGGCGGGATTCCCATAGGCTTCAAGCTCTCGGCGCAGCATATCGAGAATGACATCGACTTCGCTTTGGAAGCGGGCGCGGATTACATCATCCTCGACGGCCGCGGAGGCGGTACCGGCGCCGCGCCCAATATCTTCAAGAACAACATTTCCGTGCCAACCATGGTGGCACTCGCCAGGGCGCGCCGACACCTGGATGGCAAGGATCGGCGCGACATCACTCTTATCATTACCGGGGGGCTCAGAACCGAATCGGATTTCGTCAAAGCCCTGGCATTGGGAGCCGACGGAATTGCCGTCGCGAACAGTGCCCTGCAGGCGATCGGTTGTCTGGGAATGAGGGCCTGCCACACGAACAATTGCCCGGTCGGCATCGCAACGCAGCGCGAGGACTTGCGGTCGCGGTTGATTGTGGAGCAATCCGCGATCCGGCTCAGGAACTACCTCGAATCGACCGTTGAACTCATCCAAGTCATGGCCAGGGGCTGTGGTCACAGTCATGTCTCGGAGTTCCGTAACGACGACCTGACGACCTGGAAAAAGGACGTCGCGTCCCTTACCGGCATCGCCTACGGCGGCGTTGAGGTTCCTTAGTACATCGTTTCAGAACTTCGCCCACCGTATTGCAGCGCGCATCCGGTACTCCCGACCCGTCCGATCAACCGCTAGCCGAGCCGCGCACGAAGTAAGCGGTGCAAGCCCCGACAAATCCACGAACCCACCCCAAAAGCCACCAACTCCGAAAACCAACTCAGAGCCGCGGGCGTCAGCCTGCGTTGACGAACCCCAACCGAAATCAAAGCCCGCGCGGAAATACCGTCGAGGTCGATTCCCAGCCGTCACAGCGGGGAAGGAGGCGCGGGCGTCAACCTGCGCACCCCACGGGCAACGCCAGCGGAAACACTGTCACGCCCCAAAACGCACTCGCCAAACCTTCACAACAGAGACGGAGCCGCGACAGTCATGGAGCGGGCCCGCACGCACCCAAATCCTCCCGACCCGTCCGACCAACCGCCAGCCGAGCCGCGCACGAAGTAAGCGGTCCGGGCCCGCTCCGACCGCTCCTCCCACTCGATAGCCTCAACCTTTTCGACCCAGCACCCACCGAGCCCCGACCGCAAGGGAGGCGGTTGGGCCGCAAAAACCCGACCACCGCCCCTCAACCACGCCGCACCACCGCCCCTCGCGGCACTTAACCGCCCCTCCCCCAAAATCCAGTCACAAGCCTAAAAAATATTTATCTCCCACAATCCCAACAACTTAGCCAAAACCCACCCCCGCTAACCCACCACCCCGGCCGCATACTAGCAACAGAGCGGCCACATGTAAATGTGCCGGCTCGCGCCAAAGGCGCGCAAACCGTCGACCCGCCAAATCAAACAACGGAGCGGTGGGTGTAAACCCGGCGGCCCGCGCCGAAAGGCGCGGAAACCGTCGACCCGATAAATCGATAAATCAAAGTCAGGAGAAATTACCATGTCCACAGCAGCACAGCAGCAAGCCAACAAACAAAACGCGCAACATTCCACCGGGCCGCGCACCGACGAGGGCAAACAGCGTACCTCACAAAACGCACTCAAACACGGCCTCTATGCCACCGACCCCCTAATCCGCGGCGAAGACCCCGACGACTTCTACCAACACGGCGCTGAGCTCGAGTACCAGCTCCGGCCGGCGAACGCCGTCGAGGAAGACCTCGTCGAGCAAATCATCGACATCACCTGGCGTCTGAAACGCTGCGCGCGCATCGAGTCCGCCGTCATCAACGAGCTCTACGACACCGTGGCCGCACAGCCGCAAAACCACGGCAAAGACCCCGATGAACTGCTCGGCAAGGCCCTCACCCACAACGACGCTCTCAGCCCCCACAGCCGTCGTGAGACGCGACTCGCACGTCGCTACCACGCCGCCATGAAAGAGCTACGCGAAGCCCGCAAGCGACGGGCCCAAAGCGCCTTTTTCAGCGGCCTCGATGCCGCCCTGCGGCCCAAACCACAGGCCGAATCGACAGCCGACACCGATCCCGCCCCCGACACCAACCGCGAATCTGAAATGACGGAACAGACCCAATCCGTCGCAACCCTATTAGAATCAATAGCCCCGATCAACTCCCCGGACCGCGAGCCCGACCCAACCGCCCCCGGCACAGGCGACCCGCGTCGAATCCAGCCGGAAACCCAAGGCGAAATCGCCAATCAGGAGGCCGCCAAGTAACCCAAACCCCAAATCCAAACCACGAACCACCCCACCCCAAACCACCGTACACCCCACCTGCGCCCAAAGCACCCACCGAACCCGGAACGCAAGTGACGGGCCCGCCCGCTGACCACCACCGATCTACCGAACTGTCCCACCAAGCAGCGGCCGAAATCCCGCTGGCAAACCCCCATTCCGGTGGACACTGGCGAACCTGGGTCAACCGTCTGATTGCCGAGGCCTTCGCTCGTGAGATCCGGCGCACCGAATTCGGCGAGACCCGTCCCGCCCCATGATCCCTCTCAGCAGCTTATACTGAACGGCCAAATGCCCGTGCCCATGTTTGATCCCGACAGTCACGAGAGGGGCGACAAATACAGCCTTCATCTCGATGTTCCAAACCACGAACAGATCACCATTCCGATCCTCTTAGTCCGGGGCGCGAACCCAGGTCCGAGGCTCGTCGTCAGCGCCGCCGTCCACGGCGACGAGTTTGAGGGTGTACGGGCGATCTTCGAGGTCGTTGAACAAATTGACCCGGCCGAGATGGCCGGCGATCTGCTCGCGGTGCCCGTCGCAAATCCGCCGGCGTTTTGGGCCGGTACGCGAACCAGTCCGCTCGACGGAGCGAACCTCGCTCGTGTCTTTCCGGGATCACCCGACGATGGACCCACTCCCGCCATCGCACACATCCTCGGCGAGGCAGTGATCTCGAAAGCCGATTTCTATCTCGACCTCCACAGCGCCGGAGTGGCCTGCCTCATGCCGACGATGGCCGGCTATCACTCCGACGATCCGCGCGGACGAGACGCGGCCGAGAGCTTCGGCGCAGCCGTCATCTGGGGACACCCCGAAATCGCGCCCGGCCGCACCATCTCGTTCGCGCATGAGCGCGGCATCCCCTGGCTCTATACCGAGGCGCGCGGGGCGGGCCGCATCGACAGCGGAGACCTGCGGACCTTCCGTCAAGGCGTACTCAACATCATGCGGCATCTGGCCATCCTGCCGGGAGAGGTGGAAATCCATACGCCGATCCGCTACCGCCTCCTAGGCGACGGCAACATCGAGGCAGGCTTAACCTGCGGCGCGGACGGTTTCTTAATACCAGGCGTGGAGCTATTTGATCCCGTTGAAAAGGGTCAAGAACTCGGACGGACCGTCAACCTGCACGGAGAAACGATCGAGACCTTTCATTCGCCCGACACCGGGATCGTCGCGCTCGTTCGTCAGTTCCCTGTCGTCAAGCCCGGCGATGCGCTGTTCGTCGTCACGGGCATCGACGAACCCTGATCCGCGGGCCCGGGCCCATTGGGCTGGGACGGTTGCGGATCGACAGCGGCGCGACGCGACAGGCTTTCCCACTTCTCAAGAGTCTCAGCCAGTACTTCAAAATCGACGGGCTTTTTGATGAAATCATCCATGCCCGCCTCGGCGCACCGCGCTCGATCCGCCGGAAGGACGCTTGCCGTGAGAGCGATAATCGGGGCCTTGGCGCGTGGCGAACTCGATCGGATCTCTTGCGTTGCTCGGAAGCCATCCATCTCCGGCATGTGGCAGTCCATCAAGATCAAGTCATAGCCAACGTCGCGGTGTGCACGGACGGCTTCTGAACCATTCGCGACGGCCTCCGCGAAATAGCCCAGCCTATCGAGCATCTTGAGGGCAACCTTCTGGTTGACGATATTGTCATCCGCCACCAGAACTCGAGTCTTCCGGTTCGATCTGCTCCGCTTGACAACCTGGCTAGGCCGGGCAACGGCATTCGCCCTTTGGCTCGGCGTTTGAGCCGCCGTACGTAAGCAATGGATGAGCTGTGCCTGTTTCAACGGCTTTGTCAAGGTGAGATGAGCAACTGAAGTCAGATTAGATGGGAGTTTCGTGCTCAGCGGCCGCAACACGACGAGCGAATGTGATTCAGCAAAAACCGGGTCCCGGAACAAGCTCGCCAATTCCACCATTCCGGAGGAGTCGACGGCCGCGTCCACAAGGATGGTCCATTTTTCCGACGCCGGGTTTTGCTTTCTCAGAATTGCCACCGCTTCTTCAACGTGGGAGACCCACTGGACCGAAACACTTGCACCGGCAACACCACTCTTTACCACCTCCGCTACAACCTTGCGGGGCGCCGCAACGAGTACTTGCTGGGGCGGAATCGGTAGCTCACAAAATGGGGCGGCCTCCTTCCCCAACTTGGCGAAGACGGCGGTGAACCAAAACGTCGAGCCTTGCCCCGGGCGACTCTCAACACCAATCTCGCCCTTCATCATGCCGGTCAGTTGCTTGCTGATTGCTAGACCCAAACCCGTGCCGCCATACCGCCGGGTGGTCCCACCTTCCGCTTGGACGAAGGGCTCGAACAATCGCTTTTGCTGCTGCTCGGAGAGGCCAATTCCCGTGTCGGTGATAGCAAACCGCAGCGTGACCTCGCTATCATTTTCCGAGGCCCTCTCGACGCGGACAACGATTTGACCCTCATCGGTGAACTTGACGGCGTTGCCAACGAGATTCACGACGATCTGCCGCAGCCGTCCCTGGTCGCCCTTGAGTTTCCGTGGAACATCAGCGGCGAAGACCACGGCGAGCTCGACCCCCCTGCTCAACGCCCTGTCAGCAACCAGGTCAACGGCGCTTTCCACCGTCTGAACCAGATCGAAGTCGAACAGCTCGAAGGTGAGCCGGCCGGCCTCGATCTTCGAAAAATCAAGAATGTCATTGATGATCGTGAGGAGCGAGTCAGCGCTCAAACGAATTGTTTCGGCACAGTCGCGCTGCTCAGGATCGAGCTCGGTATCGAGGAGCAGACCGCTCATCCCGATCACGCCGTTCATCGGGGTCCGAATCTCATGGCTCATCGTCGCGAGAAACTCACTCTTTAGCCGCACGGACTCGATCGCCTCGTCGCGCGCAGCGGCCAGATCCTCGGACTGTCGCTTCAACTCCATTGCTTGGCGCTGCGTTGTCTGTTGTGCCTGTTCCAGCTCGATTAAATACTGCTTGGACGCGGTAATGTCCTGCAGTGAACCCGCCAAGCGAACAGCGCGGCCGGCTTCATCACGCTCCGCCACGCCTCGAACACGAAACCAGAGGTACTCTTTCGATGCGGTCAAGAGCCGGTGTTCGCAATCGAACGGCTCTCCGTGCTTGAAATGCCGCCGAATCGCGTCCATGACCATGGAGTAGTCGTCAGGATGAAGGCGACTCTGAAAGGTCGCAAGGGTATCTTCGAGCTCATCTTCCGCGTATCCGAGCAACTCCTTGAAGCGGGGAGCGTACCAGGCGTGCTCCGTTCCCACCTCCCACTCCCATAGACCGTCGGAAGTCCCTCGCACGGCTCTTTCGAAGCGTCGGTTGCTGCGCCTCATGTTCTCTTCAGCGAGCTTGCGGTCGTGTATATCGGAAACCGTGCCCGTCATGCGGGTCGGCTTTTGATCCTCGTTCCGAAAGACCGTACCTCGAACTTGGAACCAGCGATAGTCTTTCGACTTGGTCCGTAGGCGGTACTCGAGTTCATACTCGGCCCGGCCCGCGAGGTGCTCTTCCACGGCCTTGAAAGTTCTCTCCCTGTCGTCCGGATGCAGGATCTCTCGGAATGTCGAGCGGCTCGGTTGGATCTCCCCTGGCTCGTAGCCCAAAAGCTGGTAGAGACGGGGCGACCACCATTGCTCCTCGCGTTCGACGTCGAACCAATCCCAAATTCCATCACGGGAGCCGATGACGGCCAGATTGAAGCGCTCCTGGCTCTCGCGAAGAGCCGCTTCGGCGGCGCGGCGCCTTTGCCCCTCCTCTTTGAGCCGTTCAAGCACACCTGTAAGCCTGCTGGTTCCTTCAGCCGTGTGTGCGCGCAACTCATCTTGCTTTCGGTCAAGCTCCTCCGACGTGCGCTTTCCCGTGAGAACCACCTTCAAGGCCAGAGTGATGAAAAGAATGCATCCGAGACGCTCGAGCACGGCCTGTGTCGACGGCACCGGGGTTGTGGAAAACGCGGCCAATGCAAGCAGGCCCGATGCGGCGAGCGCCATGCCGAGTGCTGGGCGCCGTCCGGGAAGCCCGAGCGAAACATAGATAGCGGCGACGTATAGGCCACTGGCGAAACCGACGCCGAATCCGCAGAGGTCAACAAGCAGCCCCGCGCCCGCCAGAACCAACGCGCCGACAACCCGCAAGAGCTCCCCCACTTGATACGTCTTTCTCATACCGACTCGCGAACGGCCTTAGAACACGAATCGGCCGCCAGGCCGAGTTTCTAGCCCGGATTTCTTAATAAGGCGAGATGAAGAGCAAGCCGCGCCGCTTTGTAGCGCGTGATCAACTCGGCGGGCCGCGGGGCAGATCCAGTTACATGGCCGTCCAACCGGCATCGACGGGTAGGTTGGCGCCGGTTACATACCGTGACGCATCCGAGGCGAGAAATAACGCCGGCCCCTTAATGTCGTCTTCGTCGGCCATGCGCCCCAAAACCGTTCGCGCACTGTATTGCTCGACAAAGGTATCGCTGTGGTCCGGCGTGCGGAGCCCGCCCGGGGAGAGCGAGTTCACGCGAATGTTGTAAGGCCCCAGATAGGTGGCGAGATAGCGCGTCATCTGAATCATGCCGCCCTTCGCGAAATGATAATCGATCGGGTGGGGTATCCACTTGACTCAGGTGACCCCAAGATGTAGTATGCGGCCTCGTGGAGGATTACCCGCGCGATCTGCTCGAGTTCGAGGCGCGCTTCGCCACCGAAGAGGCCTGTCGCGACTATCTGGTCGCGCTGCGCTGGCGGGACGGGTTCCGTTGCCCCAACTGTGGGCTTGAGCGAGCTTGGCCGGTGCGCAAAGTATGGTTCGAATGTGCTGCCTGCGGTCGCCAAACGTCCGTCACGGCCGGTACGATCTTTCAGGACACACGCAAGCCGTTGCGGCTTTGGTTCCGAGCAATGTGGCACGTCGTCTCGCAGAAGAACGGAGTCAGCGCCTTGGGTTTGCAACGCGTTCTGGGACTGGGCAGCTACCAAACCGCCTGGGCTTGGATGCACAAGCTGCGGCGGGCGATGGTGCGGCC
Source organism: Bryobacterales bacterium (assembly GCA_965206655.1). GTDB lineage: Bacteria > Acidobacteriota > Terriglobia > Bryobacterales > UBA6623 > JAPPLB01. Next base: position 300,748 of record CBDBKC010000038.1, read on the forward strand.
GGGGCGCGAGCGTTTGACGGGCGTCGTCGAGGTGGATGAGACCTACTGGGGCGCGGAGGAGGAGGGCGTTCGCGGCCGCCAGATCGAGCGTAAAGGATTGATTGCAGTAGCCGCCGGAGGAGAGAGGCAGCGGGCTGGGGCGGATCCGTATGCAGCGCCTGCGCAACGCCTCGGCGGCCAGCTTGATGCCCTTCGTGGAGGAGTCGATCGAGCCAGGCAGCGTGGTTCGCACCGATGGCTGGCTGGGCTACGAGCCACTCGAGAAGAAGGGCTATCGGCACCACATCGTCTTCCTCAAGGGTCGCCGCGAGCAGGCGTCGGAATTGCTTCCGCTGGTGCACAAAGCGATCTCGCTGCTCAAGCGCTGGTTGCTGGGTACGCATCAAGGGGCGGTCAGCCACGAGCATTTGGACTACTATCTGGACGAATTCGTCTTCCGGTTCAACCGGCGCAGCTCACGTAGCCGGGGCAAGCTGTTCTACAGGCTGGTTCAGCAAGCGGTCGCTGTGGAGCCGACGCCGTATCGCTCGATCATCGCCCACTGGGACGCCGAGCCGTTCTGAACCCCAAACACAAGATGTTGGGGTCACCTGAGTCAAGTGGATACCCCACTCGATCGGATTCGTGATTGACGTCCCCTCGTAGATCGACCAGTCCGGCCCGACCATCCCGTAGATCGAAGCGATGTTAACGATCGAGCCCGACTTTTGCCGCCGCATCGGCTCAGAGAGGATTTGGCAGGCCAGCACCAACCCCGTAGAGTTCACCTTCATCGCTTCTTCCCATCGCTCGGCAGTTACTTCCAGCAAGTCGCCGCCTGCGCGAGCCACGCTGTTGTTAAACAGCACATCCAACTGTCCGTATTGCTCGAGAATGCGGTCACGCAAACCGCGAATCGAGTCCTCCGACGCTTGATCATATTCCTCGCCTTCGACGGCAAGACCTGCATCGCTCAGCTCCCCCGCATAGGCGCGACAGGCTTCCACATTTCGCGAAGCCACCACAACCTGAGCACCCGCCTCCGCCAGCGCCCGTACGATATGGCGGCCGTACAACCCCGCTCCGCCCGTCACCAGTGCGATTTTGCCGTTGAGCTGGAATAGATCAGAGATATGTCTCATGCCGTGGCCTCCGCCTCCGCGCCCAGTACTTGCGCACGAATATCAACCCCGACCTGCTCGCTCCAGGCGGCCAGGATTCGTTCGAAGACCGGCCCGCCGTCGGCGGGGGCATTCACCGAGAGTCCATTGATCTTGCTGACCGGAGCCATGCAGTAAGGTGTGGTTGTCACGAAAATCTCGTCCGCATTGATGGCGTCGTGCAACTGCAAATCGGCGCTCTCAAACACGATCCCCAATTCACCGCAAAGCTCGGCGACGACGGCTCGGCTCGTCCCTCGCAGCATGTTGGCCGCCGTCGGTGAGTAAACAACACCGTTCCTTACCAGCAGAAAGTTCGCTCCGCCGCATTCGGTGAGGTTCCCCTGCAAATCGAGCAACAACGGCACTGCGCCGGCGTCGACAAGTTGCGCCTCTTTCTCGGCGATCCACCAGTGCAGCCGGCTGCGATGCTTGATCTTCTGGTCAAGGCACTGCGCGGGTACGTGCCTCGTGTTGGGTGTCACGAGATGTTGGCCCTCGGTAAAAAAGCGGCGAAACGCCTCGAATGGTAACCGGAATGAGTGGATGCAAAACGTCGGCTCTCCCGGCGCGAAGGAGGCAGCGCTGCCGGCATAGCCAAGGTTTTCGCCCGGCGTCAGGAAGAACACGACACCGAGATCATCCCGCGGCGCCAACAAAGAGGCGTTCTGTTCGATCAGGTCCCGGGTTCTTGCCGCTGTCTCCTCGCGGCTTAACGGAACCCTGAGGCGCGCATAGCGGGCCGATTCAAAGAGGCGATCGACATGCTCCTCCAGGCGAAACGGCTCGTGCCGGAATGTCCGCAACTGATCCGTGATCGTCGCGCCCATTACAACTCCGTAATCGTAGATATTGAGCTTCGCCCGCGAAGCAGGAACAAACTCTCCGTTCAGATAGACGACGGACTCTTGCATAAGACTCCTTCACCCCGGTGTCTGGTTGGACATCGCCAAGGCGACGCTCCTCCATCATAGGGAGCCAAGTTACAACTTGCTTCGATGTCGCGATACCGGCCGGCGCTTGATCGCTGAATAGATCCAGCCGGTTCGGCCTGCTAGGATGCGAACTTCGCGGGCCGACCGCCCAGCCGGTCGGCTTGCGTTCATATTCGCGGGAGCAAGCCCGATGCAGCGCTACGGTTTGGTGTTACGAGTCAGACCCGAGAAAGAACAGGAATACCGCCGCGATCACGAAGCGGTCTGGCCTGAGATCCTCAAAATCATCCGGAACGCGAACATCCGCAACTATTCCATCTATCTGAAAGATGATTACCTGTTTGCCTACTACGAGTACGCCGGCGATGACCACGCAGCCGACATGGCGAAGCTCGCGGCCGAGCCCAAGATGCGCGAATGGTGGGACATCATGGAGCCCATGCAGGACCCCCTCCCGACACGCAAAGAAGGCGAATGGTGGGCCGAGATGGAAGAAGTCTTCCACACGGATTGACACCTCCCAGAGGCGGCGGCGCTGCCCGCCCCGGGGCCGAACGAAGAACTTACTGAAAGATCACAGCAAGCTAGCTCTGCGAAGCCACCGCCACGGGCCGCGTCGCCTTCCACAAATCGAAGTAAGGCTTCAAATCTTCCATCATCTGCTTAAAGCCGGCAAACGTCAGTGATTGCGGTCCGTCGCTCCAAGCGGATTCGGGGTTCGGATGCGTCTCCACCATCATGCCGTCCGCGCCAATCGCGACGCAGGCACGGGCGATCTGGGGAATCAGGTCCCGCTTGCCCGATGAGTGGGCCGGATCGAGTACGACCGGCAAGTGGGTCAGCTTGTTCAGAACCGGCACGGCCTGAATGTCGAGAATATTGCGTGTCTCGGTTTCGAACGTGCGGATTCCTCGTTCGCACAGAACCACGTTCGGATTGCCGTGCGAGACGATATATTCCGCCGACAGCAATAGCTCCTTGATCGTCGAGCACAGTCCCCTCTTCAACATGACCGGGCGCTCCACACGCCCCACGGCCTTCAGGAGGGGAAAGTTCTGCACATTACGGGCGCCGATCTGCAAGATGTCGGTGTACTCGGCGACAAGATTGACGTTGGTCACCGTCATGACCTCGGTGATGACGGCCAGGTTGTGCGCGTCACCTGCTTTGCGAAGCAGCTTGAGTCCCTCTTCTTCGAGGCCCTGAAAATCGTACGGCGAGGTACGGGGTTTGTACGCGCCCCCCCGCAGAATCTTTCCGCCGGCGGCAGCCACAGCCTCGGCGCAGGCCATAATCTGTTCCTCGGTCTCAACTGAGCAGGGTCCGGCCATGACAACGAAGTCATCGCCGCCGATCACAGCACTGCTGACGGAGATTCGTGTCGGCTCAGGCTTGTACTGGCGGCTGACGAATTTGTAGGGCGCCGAAATGCGTACGGCACTCTCGACAGAGTCATACGATCCGAGTGATTCCAGGCAATGTGTCACGTCTCCCGTCCCTACCGCGGCAATGACAACTCTCTCTTCACCGACAATCGAGTGGACGCGGTATCCAAAGTCCTCGATCCTCTTGCAGACGGCTTCAATCTGCTCTTTCGTGGCTCCTAACTTCATGGAAATAATCATTGGAAGTATCCCGGTAAACAAAAAACCCACTCTTCACGAGTGGGTCGGTTTCGAAGATTGCCGTGCTGTTCGAACCTACGCCACTCTACGGGTCAGCAACCCGTAAATCGAAACTGGCAGCCGGCACGCTCGAATAGCATAAAGTGGGGTATCCACTTCATTCAGGTACACCCTATGGGTTGTGGCCTCGCGGCTCCGGAACAGGAATGTGAGATTGCGAGAATCGTGCGAGTGGCCGCCAAGCCGACCCACACGCGAATTCATTGCGGTGGCAGCCTTCGGGCGGCAACTCCGAGAATCGGACGCGCTACGCAGCCCCACGCCGCGCCAGAGCAGTAACCTCGGGATTCGCTTCTTGGTAGATGCTTTCGCGCGACCACAACATCTTGTGGCTGCCTGAGTCAAATGGATACCCCACTTAGCATAATAATGGCGCAGTATACCAGCGACGGTGGGGCCTGTCCAGTCCGAGTCTTGTCTCATGCAAGATGAGCCTGAAGGAGGAGTTAGTTTCTCACACAAGATGAGCCTGAAGGGTGGGGGAGTGAGCATGCTGGGGATTGACCATCCACATGCAAGACGGCAAGACGCTGAGCCTGGAGCAGATACGGCAGTTTCTGGAGGCCAGCGATGAAATACGATTCAAGGGCAAAGGGCGTGCCGAGATCTACGCCTGGGTGGCGCAAACGCTGTGCCGGCAGCGCTACAGCGGGCAAGACCGAGCCGCCAAAGGACTGCTGCGGCAATATCTGGCCAAGATGACGGGACTGAGCCGGGCGCAGGTCACCCGACTGATCCGCCAATATCGGCAGAGGGGTGAGCTGGTACCTGCCCGCTATCGGCGGCATCGCTTTGCCGGCAAGTACACGGCGGCCGATATCGAGCGGCTGGCGGCCGTCGATGAAGCACACGAAACCCTCAGCGGCCCGGCCACGCGCAAGATCCTGCAGCGGGAATATCACAAGTACCAGCAGAGTGAATATGAGCGGTTGGCGGAGATCTCGGTGGCCCACATCTATCGACTGCGGCGGCACAGGGTGTACCGCCAGCGGCGGCTGCATTTCACCAAGACTCGGCCCAGCGCGGTGTCGATCGGCGAGCGGCGGCGGCCCAACCCGCGGGGCCAACCCGGCTACCTGCGAGTGGATACGGTACATCAAGGAGATCGCGACGGCGTGAAGGGCGTCTATCACATCAACGCGGTGGATGAAGTGACCCAGTGGCAAGTGGTCGGCGCCACGGCGGCCATTAGCGAAGCCTGGCTGGAGCCGTTGCTCAAGGCCATGCTGGAGCAGTTCCCCTTTCGCCTGCGCGGCTTCCATTCCGACAACGGCAGCGAGTTCCTCAACGGCACGGTGGAAAAATTACTGAACAAGCTGCTGATCGAACAGACCAAGTCGCGGCCGAGGCACACCAACGACAACGGCTTGGTGGAATCGAAAAACGGCGCCGTGATCCGCAAGCACATGGGGCATACGCACATCGCGGCGCCGCACGCGGCGCGCATCCAGCGCTTCTATCAACAGCACTTCAATCCCTATTTGAACTTCCACCGGCCCTGCGGACAACCCGAACTGCTGACCGACGCCAAAGGCAAGCAGAAGCGCGTGTATCGCCACTATCAGACCCCTTGGGAAACCTTCCAGAAGTTGCCGCGGGCCGCCGACTATCTCAAGCCCGGGCAGGCGATCAAGGCCCTCGACCGTATTGCTCAGGCCGAAAGCGACACTGCGGCGGCGCGGCGGATGCAACAAGCCAAGAGCAAGCTGTTTGCGAGTTTCGCATCCGCGAACCTGCCGCGCCGCGCGACGGGAGAAGGGCTGCGGAAATGACGGGCGATGGGAAACGAGGAAAACCAAAAACCGGTTTCCCTCGTTTCCCAACGCCCTTGGAAATCGCTCCGCGATTCCCACATTCCCACAGCCCCGACGACGATTCTCTCCCCTTCTTAACCAATCCCAGAAAGGAGCCCAGCGACTCAGTGCTCCCCTGCTTCTCCAGGCTCATCCTTCGATGAGAAAATGCTGTCCGTTCCCACATTCGTGTCGTAGCCCAATAGAAATGTCCCCCTCTTTAGCCCAGTAGAAGTGTCCCCTTACGCGCTAAGCTCTTGAGCCCCTTCGCCTTGTTGAGCCGAGTGGTGTTTTCGCGACGGCGAGGGAGCAGTCCAGGGCGAGCCCGTAGGGATTGGCTTCGCGGACCCTTGACGGGTCCCTCGGCGTCGCCATCATCAGCCTCCAAGGCGAAGGGGCCGGCCACGATCCTGGTCCAGAGGGGACATTTCTATTGGGCGCGTAAGGGGACATTTTAACTGGGCTACAACAGTCCGTTCCCACATTCGAACCGGTGTCTCCGCGCTACTCGTGGGCGGTCCTTGGGGAACCGCTATCGGTACACCCGCTAGTTGGCGAAGACCCGTGTGACTTTGCGGGCCGTGATCGTGATTTTCTCCTGGTGAGAACCGCCGTCGCGCTTGTCCGCGCGGACCGCATATTCACCGGGTACGAGCAATTGCCCCTGGTTCAAACCGTTGAACTCGTCGGCGTGCCCGTAGTACGCGCCGTTGATGTAGACGGCGTCATATTTCCCCGCCTTCTCGACCTTCAGCCTTCCGAAGGGCGGCTTGGCCAGAGTGATCGGGTCCAATCGCTCTTTGATGACCACGGTACGGCCCGCTTCCACGTTTACGGTCACGCTCTTCTCTTTGTAGCGCGGCTCAACGAGCTTAATCTCGTGCTGCCCGGCGGAGACAGCATATCTGTGCGACCGGCCGTAGTTGCGGGCTGGTCCCACGTACTTACCGTCCACGAAAACGCCTGTCCGACCTGGTTTGACCTTGGTTCGGATGTATCCTTCATTCTTCTGCGCAACCGCCGGCAGCCCGACACACAACAGCGCCGTGACGGTCAGACTCATCAAGAAACGTCGATTGAAATGCTTGCTCATCTTCTTCTCCCGGTTAACTCACGTATAGGAAACGAATGGAATCCTCCTTTGTGAAGAGAATTCCTGATTCAAAAATGGGCGCAGCCCGTGCTTTTTCTATTCCACGCGCCGCGCCGCAGGGGCGGGGTTCAATCAACCTGCTAATGTTCGTGCATCGAATGCTTGCCGAGTGTTCGTGCTAGGATCGCTACACCGGCCGGGGCCTCGACTTCCCCAGCCAGAATCTGTTTCGGCGTCACATCTCTTCCGTAGATTCTCTTGTTGTCCTGGTGGGCCGGCCTCAGAGACGCACCTTCCAGCGAAACTCCCGCAAACAGGCCCCTCGACCGCGAGTACGAGAGGATCTCAGCCCTCATCTGTACGTCCGTTTGGGCTGACGCGGTTCGGCCGACGGGACCACCCGCCACGCTCGCGTCGGCCCCCAACGTGGCCTTGCTCGAAAGCAGCTTCGACTTGCCGGACTCGTTCATGACAAGAAGAACTACGTCCGTGGAACTGCCGCCGATCTGGAAACCGATACTGCCCCCTTCGATCCGAATCGTCGTCGGGGCGGACCAGCCTTTGTTGTCCGCGGCGCGACACGAGAGAAGGCCCTTGCCGTACTTGCCGCCCAGCCCGAGCCCTACCTTCTTCATACCGGGAACGATCGCGACGCAGTGCGCCTTCGAGAGCAGGTCGGAAGGGATGGAATGGTCCGGAGTTCCCATCACTTCATCCAAAACGACGGCTGCCTTCTCGCATCGTTCGACCGCTTCATTGGCCACCGCCGAACCCGTAGCCGCCAGGAAAACCGCTAGTAACGCTGCCGCCCGATTTATTGGCATTCAATCTCCTCCGCTCATTATTCTGTCAGGCCGGGCCATTTGCAAGCCGGCCTGGTGTTTCACAGTCCATCAAAGGCAACAAGCCGATACAGGACGCCATTCCAGAGAGCCTTGCGTCGCCGGCCTACCCTCGAGAGTCTTCAAGACAATCTATCGAAGGGTAGCTTACGGCGGGAAAGGGCGGGGTCGGGCCGCTCCGGGGCACCGTTCTTTGCCGGATGCGCCGAGGGCGATTTCCACTTTTCCACCTGATCCCTTCCTTGCGGCCGAACAACGAAGTATCCCTTCGCCAATTGTGGCTTCAGTTCAAGTGCTTTCACGAAGCACTGAACAGCTTCCTCTTCTCTCTCCAGAACCCGCAAAGCAGCCCCAAGATTCAAATGCGCCTCAGCGAAGTCAGGCTTGACGGAGAGGGCCTCGCGGTAATACGTCGCCGCTTTCTCGTTGTTCCCGACTTTCTGTTCCAGAAGCGCCGCGTTGAACAGAATCTCGGGAGAATCCGCCTGGAGCGTAACCAGCTTTCCGTAGGCCGCGCGGGCATAGTCGAGGTTCCCCTGGCGAACCGAGAGGGACGCCACCCTCAACAGGCCGACGACATGGTCCGGCTCGATCTCGATGACCTTCTGGAACGCCGTATCAGCCGGCTCGACCTGATCGAGCTGCAAAAGAACCAGCCCTCGATTCAGCCAGGCATCGACCCAATCCGGCTTTTGATCGACACATTGCTGATAGGCCGCCGCGGCATCCTCCCACTTCTCAATTTTCTGGAGCGCAACAGCAGCCCGGAAGATCGGCCCCGGAGTGTCAGTGACCTTAGCGATCTGAAAATAGTGCGGAACAGCGGCGGCCAAGTCGTTCTCTTGTTCGAGCAGCGCTGTCAGTCCCTGGAGCGCCGGAAGCGAGTTCTCGTTGATGCGCAAAAGCTGAGCGTAAGCGTCTTTCGCTTCGCCACCGCGGCCGAGTTCTTGCTGACAAACCGCCAGATCAAGAAGTACTTCGCCGGAATCGTTGCGGATCTCGACAGCCGTTTTGAAAGCTTCAATCGCCTCCTCATACTCTCCTAGGTTCTGATTGGCTCGCCCGAGGTTGCACCAGCCGTCGTAGGAGCTGGGCGACAACCTGAGCAGCTCCCGATAGTGAGTTCGAGATCCCGCATGGTCGCCGGCCCGGTGGCACGAAAGTGCAACCCCTTCGAGAGCCTTGACGGACTCAGGATGGATTTTGAGAATCTCGCCGAAGGAACGAGCAGCTTCGGTGTACTGTTGCGTTTCCAAGCAGACGTTCCCCAGACGCATCAGCGCCTCTTCCGAGCCGGGCTGCTTCTCGACGGCACGTGTGAGGAATTTGGCCGCTTCGTCAAGCCGACCGCTCATTTCAGAGGTCGCGGCAAGACCCAAAAGCGCGTCGAACGAATCCGGCTGATGCTGCAGATACGCGAAGTAGCTTTCTCGGGCGCCCTCCGCGTCCTTCAGCTTGAGGCAACATCCGCCCAACTCCAGATGAGCCTCGGTCAACTCCGGCGTCTTGTCGATCGCCGCCCGAAACGCGCCTCCGGCTTCCTCGTATTGTTCGAGCCCGGCGAGAGCGAGACCAAAGTTAAACTGCGCTGCTCCGTTGTTCGCATCCAAAGCAACCAGATCGCGGAAGTTCTCGGCCGCTCTGGAAAAGTTCCGATCCTCGAGATAGATCTGGGCGATCCCACCGGTCACCTCGAGCGGGTCTTCGCCCGCCTCGCGCGCCTTGAGCAGCTCTTGCAGCGCCTTGTCCAGACGCCGGCTGAGGTAGTGCCGGACCGCGGCGGCGTAGTGCTGCGTGCCTGCCGTCAGGACTCCGGTGTCGGCCTGGGTTCCCTCAGCGGGTAATTCCAGCAGATCTCCAATCAGTTGTGGAGCTAAAGCCTTGTGCTCACGCGCGGCGCCGTGGTGGCCACTCTCGTCGATTGCCCCTTCACTATTTTTCGCCGGGGACGGAACCGCCTCCTTCTGCCGGGCGTTCCCTGTCAGTCCAATACTGGCCAGCATCTTCGTAGCTTCTCCCTCTCGCCGAAGCCTCTTGGGCCAGGGCGCGTGGACGCGATGAGATCTACCGCCTCAACAGTCTACGCCTGCTGAGCAACACAATCAATATCTTTCTGGATCGCCGCGCACAAATGTCAGGCAAGCACGCGCGGGCCGAATACACGGGTTGCGGGGCTGCCGAGGGCTCGTGCCACTCAGCCCCCGAGGGCCCCGATCAATGTGCCGGCGGGGCGGGGGGCACGTAGTCGGGCGGTAACTGGCTGCCTTCCCCGAAAAAGAAATCTTCCATGTGTTTCATGATGATTTCCTGCGCCTCGAGGGTAGCCGGGTTCAGGCGGTACTCGTTGATGATCATCTTGAGATGCTCGGCCCACATACGCCAAGCCTCCATCGAGACGTTGTCATAGATGCGTTGCCCCAACTCGCCGTCGAACGGAGTTTCATTCAGTCCCGGCAGTTCTTTGCCGAACTTCACACACTTCACCATTCTGTCCGCCATGCAAATCCCTCGCTTGGTCCCTATTCTATGGGGTACGCAATGCCGAGCGCAAAACACGCCGGCCCCAACACCCAGTCCGCGGCGGTTCATCGCAAGACCTCGTCGACCGCGCTCCCATCATCATGACCTCGCACCCCAAGAATCCCGACCTCACCCGGCGCGACTTCACCCGCGCCTCTGTCGCATCATTGGCCTCTGTGACATCGTTGGCCTCCGCCGCGCTCGCCGGCCAGGCGGACGCTCAGCAAATCCCTCTTGTGGTCGACGATTTCCGTCGCCCGGATTCCTTCTACCACGGAGACGGCTGGGAATCGTTGAATCCCGGTTACTGGAAGATCCAAAGCAATGCGCTCCGACGCCGCATCCGTACTCGGGGCGACCGAGCCCGCCGAACCGGTTTCCCCTTTCACCGCTACATGGAGACCGACTACGAGACCCGTCCGCCCTTCGGTATGATCTGGCGCCGAGACTGGAAGCTCCGCGGCAACTACCGCCTCACCATCGACGCCACGGTTCATAGCCCGCCCGGCCGTGATCCTGAGCCAGGGTACTCGTTGATGGGCATTTGCTTCGGCGGTCGAACGCTCTATGAAAGCTGGAATGGCGCGGGCAAGCCCGGCGACGTCTGCTGGTACGCCGCTTGGCGCTCCGACGGGACCTTCGGCGTCTTCGACCACACTTCAGACGATCCGAGTCCGGTGCAGGACCAAGCGAAGAAGAGCGCCGGCGCACCACAGCCCGGCGAGCGCGTCCGCTTGGAGATTGAAGTCACCGGACCGGGGTCCGGCCCTGCTTCCATCACCGCCCGCCTTACCCGTTCTAGTGAATCGGTACAAGTAATTTGTAACGAGGTAAATAGGGAACTATTTCTCAATGGTTACTTTGGCCTTGTTGCGCGGGGTAGTCTCGACTTCGAGGTGAATCAAGTCCACCTCGATCCAGGCGCCAACGAGCCGACCGAAGCCTCGCTCAATGAACTGCAAGTCTGTTACCCCCTGGGCGATTCCGTACGGGAAATCGACGGCGAGTGGCACTGCCGCTTCATCGCGCTGTTCCGGCAGGAAGGCCGCCGCGCCGAGATCCGCATCGCCACTACCGAAACTCCTTCCAACTGGAGTGCCGTTCCACTCGCCGGCCGCGCCGACATCGTCACCAACGGCTTCCGCCGCGCGACAGCCGTCATTGACTGTGTTCTGCCTCGCAACCCCGCCGAGGCGACACTCTACTACTCCGTCTCGAGGGACGGCGCCGATGTCACCGCCGACCCGCGCCCCGGCGCCCGCCGCTACGTCGGCCGCCTGCCGCAACTGAAAGCCCCCTACCGGCTTTGCGGCCTCAGTTGCCACGCCATCAGCGGCCGCAAGCCTGGCATGGATCACACTGACAAGTTCCAAGAAAACTGGATCCAGGATCAACCGCTCCCCGACGCCTACGAGCATCTCGACGACTACGGCTTCCAGGTGATGCTCTGGGAAGATGACATCTGGTATCTCGAACTCGTTCTCTACACCACCAGCACCGACGATGCCTACAAGATCATCGCCGCCACCATCGCCGGACCGACGACACGCTGGCAGATGATGCGCCACTGGAACGTTCTTAACCCCGGCGATCACGACCATGGCATGGACGATGTCAAGGGCCCCGAGCAGATCGCCGTCCGCACTCGCGCCGATCTCGGCCAAGACCCCGAGTATATGCGCCGCAACTTCGAAATCGTGCAGCACTTGATCACCGGCGACGACAGCCCCTCCGGCACGGAGAACCCCAAGCGCTGGCGCCGCTGGAAGATGCCGAACAGCGATTTTTCGCTTCTCGTCGTCGACGCCCGCCTGTGGCGCGGTTCGCAAGACACCCACATCTGGGCCACCGAAGGCTGGGGCGGCCAAGGACACGTCTACGACCGCAAAGACCCCACGCGATCACTCCTCGGTGAAGAGCAATTCGCCTGGCTCCACGAAACCATCCACACCGAGACCGCCCCTCTCATTTGCATCACAGGGCTGAACGGCCTGCATACCGTCTGGCAACCCTCCGCTGAAGCCGAGCAGCGCAACCGTGTCGCCGCCGACTATGCCGGATGGGTCAAGGCCGGATGCGACCGCGTCATCGATCTGCTCAGTTCACGAGAAGGCAATTGTCACCGTCTACGGCGATGTCCACATCGGTTCGATCATCAAGAACCGCGAAGCCCGCCTCTACGAATGCTCCTTCGGCCCCATCGGCCGCACCGGCGGACGCCGCATAAAGGACGGCTTCGGCCGCATCATGACCGACTACGACGGCCGTGAACTCGAAGCCGTCGCCCTCTTCCAACAGGACTACGAAAGCCCCGATCTCAAGCGCCAACAAACTCCGGGCTACTGGAACTTTCTCGAGATGGTGTTCGACCCCGATGCCCCCGACCCCCGCATCGGACTTCGCGTGCGCTGCTTGAACGACCCACCCGGTCAGAAACCCCGAGGTGGCGGAGCGGTGGATGTTGGAGTATCGAGCACCGGGCGACTACCCTCGTGCCGTCTATCCGACATCCGCACCTTACCGGGGGCCGCCGTTCGCCTCACCCATCTCGATGGACGACCGATCCGCGGCGCCCTCACGCGGCCCGACGGCAGCCTTCCGGTCGCGGGTCTCGTCGATGTCCCACCAGGAACACAACTATTGCTAACGGCTCACGCCGCTGGCAAGGCAGATGCACAGCTCATTCGCACTTTGCCGTTGGCTTAGCCTGAATCACCACTGAATTCGCCCCTCGACGTTGGCGCAAGGCTCCGGCCTTGGCGGGTCGCGAGTCTTTTGCGATCCAGATCCGCTGATCTAGGAATCGTTCCCCCACGAGCCGTTTGGGTCTCTGAAAGCCCAAGTATCGTCGCTGAAGCAGGCGGACCCGCCGCCGGCCTCACTCGCCTGCTTTACAATGGTTAACACTCACCGGAGCTATTTAGCCACCGGAGCCGTCCGTGATTCATCGCATCACCCCGATTCTTCTCCTACTCGTACTGCTCGATCTCCCGGCCAGGGCCGGCGAAACCCTTTCCGCACCAACGGGTCTGGAGGCTTCCGACGGCTCCTATGCCACCAAGGTCGGCCTATCCTGGGACGTCATTCGGGGTGCCGCAACTTACGAGATATTCCGCAACACAACCGACGACGCCGCATCAGCCGCCGGCATCGGCACGACTCCTTCTCTGATCTTCTTCGATGTCACCGCTGAACCTGCTCAGACCTACTTCTACTGGGTCCAGGCCCGCAACGGGAATCTCGAAAGCAGCCTCAGCGCTCCCGATCAGGGCTTCCGCGCCATCGGACAGATATCCCCCAACACCATCGGTCCCACTCGACCCCTCAATCCTCCGCCCGTGCCGCCCGAGAACCCTGTTACCGGCGCGAAAGTCTATTTGGGCAAGACGCTCTTCTGGGACGAGCAACTCTCTTCCACCCGAACCGTCGCCTGTGGCACCTGCCACTTGCCCCGCAACGGCGGCTCCGATCCGCGCTCGAACGTGGCGACCGAGCGCTCGACGAACCCCGGCGCCGACGGCCTGTTCGGCACGGATGATGACGTCGTAGGCTCCCCCGGCGTACCGTTGAACCGCGCCGATGGCTCCTACGAGCGCTCCCAGCACTTCGGTCTGCGGGAACAGACGACACCCCGCAAGGCATTCCCTGTCATCAACGCCGCCTATTTCGAAGAGTTGCTCTGGGACGGCCGCGCAGGCCCGCAATTCAAAGACCCCGGCACCGGTGTAGTCCTTATCCAAAACGGCGGCGGTCTCGAATCGCAAGCTCTTCTGCCTCTGACCGAGCCCGTCGAGATGAGCCATGCCGGCGCCGATCTCGACAACGTCGTGGCCCGCATTGTCGGGTCCAAGCCCCTGGCCCTTTCCCCCGCTTTGCCCCCGCCGCTCGCGGCGTGGCTCGACCAGCGCTCTTACCACGATCTATTTGCTGAAGCGTTCGGCACTCCCGAAGTCACAGCGGCACGTATCGCCTTCGCGATCGCGAGCTATGAGCGAACCCTCTACTCCGATCGCACGCCACTCGACCTCGCCGCCGCCGAAATCCAGCCCTATCCCCCGGCTCAACAGCATGGACGCGAAGTCTTCGTTCGCTCCAATTGTCACATCTGCCACCAGCAGTCACTCATGGCCGACAGCTTTTTCCGTAACATCGGCCTGCGCCCCCCCGAGGAGGATGAAGGCCGCTTCGGGATCACTGGTCTGGACCGCGATCTCGGCGAGTTCCGGACGCCGAACCTGCGGAATGTCGCACTCCGCGCCCCCTACATGCACAACGGCCGCTTTGGCAGCTTGGAGGAAGTCGTCGAATTCTATGACTGCGGCGGCGACTTCAGCGGCACCAGCCAGAACGTTCTGATCCGGCCTTTGCGACTCACCGCACAACAGAAAACCGACCTCGTTGCCTTCATGAGAGACGGGCTCACCGACCCCCGCGTCGCGACGGAATCGGGTCCGCTGTTCGATCGCCCTATGCTTTACTCCGAGTCCACGCGCGTCCCCCGCATCTCCGGAAAAGGCGCCGCCGGCTCGGGAGGATTCATTCCACGGGTTACCGCTATTGAGCCGCCCTTCGCCGGCAATCCGAGCTTCACCGTCGGACTTGACCAGGCCCTGGGCGGCGCTCAGGCGATACTTGTCATCGATAACGCCGACCCCGGCATGGGCCCCGACATCCCGACCACGGCTTCACTGGCTCGCGAGACCGTCATGGTTACCGGCGACGGCGCAGGAAACGGTTACGCCTCGGCGAGCATTCCCATTCCCAACGACGCCGCGCTGATCGGCTCGACCTTTTTCGGCCGTTGGTTCATCCTCGATAGCGCTAAAGCGGATGGAGTCGCCGTGAGTCCCGTAGTGGAGATAACGATCTTTGGGGCGGACCTTCCTTCGTCTGAGCCAGGATTTCCATTTTGGCCCTGGCACGGTGAAAGTATACACCCGCGCTGCCCCGAAGACCACGTCTTTCCGCGCTGAACCCTGCACATCACCTCCGGCGGCAGGCCCCAAAGCCCGTCCGTCCGCTCACAGACGTTGATGGAGCGGGCTGAACGGCACACCGGCCGACACTGCTCCCTGCGAAGCCTTTTCGGAGCTAAAAACTGTTGATCCTCGTCCAGGTAACGCTACCCGCTCGGCAGCGGCAGCGCCCAGATCCTGTGCAGCATGTCACCGAACAGCCGCCGGTTCAGATGCCCCTCGGCCAGCAGCAACCAGTAGTAGCGCGCGTGCTTGACCAGCCGGCCGCCGGTCTTCATCAGCCGCTGCTGCAAGCTCGTGAGCGACCAACTCTTGATCCTGTTCGGCAGTCCGAGCCGCCGCCACAAGTTGCCCAGGTTGTAGGCCAGCACGCTGAGTTGCAGTCGCACTTCGTTGGCCCGAAAGCGATGGCACGAAAGCCGCGTCCAGTGCGTGGCCTGTTTGCCTTCTTTAATCCATTGCTCGGCCGTGCCGCGCTTGTTGTAGAAGCGCACCACCGACCGGCTTGGCAAGCTCATGTTGGTCACGATAAATCCGACCCGCGGGAACAGCTCACCGAGATGATGCTCGACCTTGGCCACGATGCGTCGCGGCTTGGACCAACTCTCCGCCTGATAGCGGAAGCTCTTGTAGCGCACCAAGGGCTTGCGACCCGGCCTGCCCGGCGGGCGAAACAAGATGTCTTCGATCGCCAATTCCAAGCTCTTGTTGGCCGGAATGCGAATGGCGTACTGCACTCCGCGTTCCTCCGAAAACTCATAAATCTCCGGCTTGGCAAAGGCCGCATCGCCCCGGAAGGTGACCTGTTTGCCCACAGCCTGTTGGCGCTTGATCTCGGGCAGCAGCAACTCCTTCCAGTCCTCAGCGCTGTGCACGTTGCCTGGACGCAGCTTCGCCGCCAGGCAATCCCCATGCTGGTTGAACAACAACAGCGGGTGGTAGCAGACCGACTCGAAATGGCCGTTGTAGGCGCTGCCCTCTTGCTGGCCGTGGACAGGGCTTTCGGTCGAATCCATGTCGAGCACGACGCGCTCGGAGTCGTCTTGCGTCTCGGCTTGCGCCACCAGCTCGCGGTTCACAGCCATCAGCCCCAGCAAGTTCTCCTCGCTCGCCAGCATCTCCGTCTCGAAGCTCTGCAGTCGCGAGGTCAGTGCCCCGCCGCGATCCCAGTTCCTCTTCGAGCCGATCAAGCGAAACGTCGGGTCAGCCGACACTCGGACGGCGTCATTGAGGTCCTCGTAGCCTGCCAGCCGAGAGTAGACTGACTGCCGCAGCAGATCGGCCAGCGGGAACTTCTTGTTCAAGCCTTGCCGTGGGTCACTGAGGTGTTCGTCGATCAGCTTCCCGAGTCCGAGTCGCTCGTCCAGCTCGCGGACCAGGATCAGCCCGCCGTCGGAAGTGACACGCGATCCTTGGAAATCGACTTTCAATAAGCCGTTGAAGCTTAGCTGGAACGGTTTGTTTTCTTTTTCACCCATTGGGTGTTGATCTCCTCAGCGCCTTGAGTGCTTTCCAACCCGCATAAATAAAGGCGTCCGAGGCCACCCGATGGTTAGCAGAATCGAAACTAAAGTGGGAATCCGGGCTGAGACGTCTCTTCTCTCGAGCGTTTCAGCAGCCAGCCTCGCGCTCGGGCTCGTGGCGCCGGAATCAATGGTGACAGGGTTCGGAGCGAATCTCGCGACCTCAATCGTCGAAGCGACGTCGGTCCCCCTGCCCACGACGTTGGGCGGCATCACGGTTTCTGTTCGCGACAGCGCGGGCAGCGAAAGGCTCGCATCGCTGCTCTATTGCTCGCCCGGCCAGATCAACTATCTGGTCCCCGCTGGCACGGCCCTCGGCGAAGCCACCGTCTCGGCGCTGCGCGGCGGGGCGATTGTCGCGAGCGGGAAACTGCAAATTGGATCTGTGGCCCCCGCCCTGTTCGCCGCCAACGCGAACGGCGTCGGTATCGCCGCGGCGCTCGTGCTACGCGTCAAAGCGGACGGCTCCGAGATCTATGAACAGGTTGCGCGATTGGACGCCGAGCAGCAGAAGTTTGTCGCTGTTCCCATCGACCTCGGGCCGCCAAGTGATCAAGTATTCTTGATCCTGTTCGGCACCGGCTTCCGATACAACAGCGGCCTCGCGGGCGTCAGCGCAACCGTCGGCGGCTCACCCGCCACGGTTCTCTACGCCGGCCCCCAAGGACAATTCCCAGGCCTCGATCAAATGAACATCCCCCTAGACCGCACTCTTGCCGGCCGCGGCACGCTGAACATCGTCGCCACCCTAGACGGCCAGACCAGCAACACCGTCCAGGTCAACATAGGTCCTTAAATACCCCAAGTGGGGTATCCACTTGACTCAGGTGACCCCAAGATGTAGTATGCGGCCTCGTGGAGGATTACCCGCGCGATCTGCTCGAGTTCGAGGCGCGCTTCGCCACCGAAGAGGCCTGTCGCGACTATCTGGTCGCGCTGCGCTGGCGGGACGGGTTCCGTTGCCCCAACTGTGGGCTTGAGCGAGCTTGGCCGGTGCGCAAAGTATGGTTCGAATGTGCTGCCTGCGGTCGCCAAACGTCCGTCACGGCCGGTACGATCTTTCAGGACACACGCAAGCCGTTGCGGCTTTGGTTCCGAGCAATGTGGCACGTCGTCTCGCAGAAGAACGGAGTCAGCGCCTTGGGTTTGCAACGCGTTCTGGGACTGGGCAGCTACCAAACCGCCTGGGCTTGGATGCACAAGCTGCGGCGGGCGATGGTGCGGCCGGGGCGCGAGCGTTTGACGGGCGTCGTCGAGGTGGATGAGACCTACTGGGGCGCGGAGGAGGAGGGCGTTCGCGGCCGCCAGATCGAGCGTAAAGGATTGATTGCAGTAGCCGCGGAGGAGAGAGGCAGCGGGCTGGGGCGGATCCGTATGCAGCGCCTGCGCAACGCCTCGGCGGCCAGCTTGATGCCCTTCGTGGAGGAGTCGATCGAGCCAGGCAGCGTGGTTCGCACCGATGGCTGGCTGGGCTACGAGCCACTCGAGAAGAAGGGCTATCGGCACCACATCGTCTTCCTCAAGGGTCGCCGCGAGCAGGCGTCGGAATTGCTTCCGCTGGTGCACAAAGCGATCTCGCTGCTCAAGCGCTGGTTGCTGGGTACGCATCAAGGGGCGGTCAGCCACGAGCATTTGGACTACTATCTGGACGAATTCGTCTTCCGGTTCAACCGGCGCAGCTCACGTAGCCGGGGCAAGCTGTTCTACAGGCTGGTTCAGCAAGCGGTCGCTGTGGAGCCGACGCCGTATCGCTCGATCATCGCCCACTGGGACGCCGAGCCGTTCTGAACCCCAAACACAAGATGTTGGGGTCACCTGAGTCAAGTGGATACCCCACTACCCCAAAATCCACACCGCGGACATCCCCGAGTGAGAACGAGCCGGTGGCGGGTTTCCGGTCAGCCGTTGTTGACAACAGAGATTAGCACCGCGTTGCTGGGCACCCCCGCTACCGTGATGATTACGAGGTAGTCTCCGGTCGGCAGGTCGGGTGGCACAGTGATATTCGCCTGACCCAGTGCCACCGCCCCCGGCGTTAGACCCAGGAATCCGACGGCGGCATCCTCACCCCCAATGGTTGCACTGAAGGGGTTCGCGGCCACGGACAAAGGACCGCCAAGGGGCGCGGCTTGACCAGTTGGTACGGGGTTCGTCACCTCGCCGATCCCGACGAGATAAACGATGACAATGCCTCCGGCCTCGATCGGGTTGTGGGTGGTGTTGAGGCTGAAATCAGGAAAGTTTTGCGCGATCGCGCGGCCGGCGGCAAAATCCGCAGGCGCAACGAAGAGGGCGGGGGCTACCTCGTCTACGTTGATCGTGAATGCCGCTGTCGTTTCGCCGTTGACCTCAATCACAATGGTGACGGCGCCGGTCTCCGTCTCGTAGGGGAGCTGCACATTGAGCTGCGTGGGGTCAGTTGAGAAAAAGGGCGCCAGCCGCCCGTTGACAAAGACCCGCACTCCGTTCATGGTGGTGGGCAACGTGATGGGCCCCCCGCCTGGCTCCGTGAAAATCAGTTGTTTCGTTTCCGTGCCGGCAAAAGGAAACTCGCCGAAAATCGCCGTGATGGTGCCCTTTGCGTGCTTCTTCAGGAAATCCGCGGCGTTGCCTAGGGCCGCGGAGAAAGACCAGGGAGTCCGAGCGCCGCTCCTTACCTCTTCCGTAGGAGACTCCGCCATCACGAAAGTGATTTCCCTCGTCGCGGAACCGAAGTTCATCTGCCCATCGCCGTCGATGTCGTCAACCCAAACGCTCGGCGTTTCCAGCCCGCTGTTGGGAATTCCCTGTTGCCGGTCGTGCGAGTACTTGAGCCATGGCCTTCCCCAAGTCATGCCGCATCCGATAATTTGAACCGCATGGCCGCCCTGTGCGTGCCGATAGACGAGTTCGACGTCCTCTCCCTTTTGAAGTTCGTCGCAGATCCAGGCGAAGGTGATGTTGGCGCCTTGATCCTCGGAAGTGATACCGCTACTGCTGAAGTTGCCATTGGCTAACATCTGTCCATACCCGCGCCCTTGGTGTTTGTGGACAAGGCTATCTTCCAGGTCGTTATCGGCCAGGTATTTGAACTTGCCGGTCATCATGGGCGTAAACCAGACGCCGCTAGGGTTTGCCCCACCCTGCCTCATAGCGGCTTGGTCGAGCCGTCCGGCCAAGGTGTTACCGAACGACCCAGGTGTGTGGTTGTGCGGGACATCAATGCGGTAGCGGTTTTCCAGCCACTGCAAACTGTTGGCCATCGACATCGGGAAGCACTGATTGATCGCGGCGTCAATGTTGACCGTGTCCGGCTGGACAAAAGAAAAGGTCGGGCCGAGGGGATTATAGTTCCCCGGCGTCAGGGGAGGCGCATCTCCTGGAGCAACGACATCCTGCTCGCCGGCGCCCGATGGGTCGGCGAAGTCGATTTGAATGGTATAGATCCGAGGATCCATGAGCAGTCCATCTACATCCAGTAACGGATTAGGCGGGCACAGGGTTTGCGCGTTGAGCGTAGAGATCGGCGACCCGTCTGGGCCCAGGTTGAAGTAAGTAGATTGCTCAGCGTGATCCACCCCGAATCCTTTCCCTGGAGGAAGACCGCCATCGTGCGTCAACGCTTCACTCGAATCCAAGAACCAGTTCTGGATGACCCATCCTTCCTCGGTGACGACGTTCAGATAACAACTGGGAACACCCGTGATCTCGGCGATGCGCTGTGGATCAGCGACCGCGCGCCCCCAATCGCTGTTCGGGATCGGTGGCCCACCCGGATAGAACCAGTTCATCTGGAAGAAGCCGAGGCCGTCCCCAGGAGGAATCTCGAAAGGCTGGGCTTGCGCCATAGCAGCCGATGTGCTGACAAACGCCAATACGAGCACGGCGAACGCCCGCCCTAGTCTTGTTTCGATCCGAATGGTTGCTGAATCCCTACGCATCATCGCCGATCTCCTAAATATCAAGGATGTCAAAATATCAAGGATGTCAAGCGGGCTTCTCCAGCCGGGTGCGCGACACAGAAGTGAAGCGGGAAGGGGGAGGGAATGCGGGCGGCCTTATCTGAGGGTATAATATACTCTCAGAGACCAGGAGGGTCGCATGTCGCTATCATTGCCTGCCTTGGAGCATCGTCGCGCTGGGCTCACTCGCCAACTGGCTGAGCTGGGCGATTTCCGACGAGGCTCTCTGAGCGCTTCGTTCCGACGTTGCGGCAAAGCCGCTTGCGTGTGTATGTCACGGGATCATCCAGGGCATGGTCCTCAGTTGCGTTTGTCCTACAAGGTCAACGGAAAGACGCTTAACGAGACCATCGTCAGTCCGGCTGCTCGCCGTAAGGCGGAGCGCGAGATCGCCGCCTTTCGGCAGTTTCAGCGGCTGAGTCGAGAGCTGCTCGAAGTCAATGAGCAGATCTGCCGGCTGCGTCCCGTGGAAGAAGACGCCGCCTTGAGCCCGCAGGAAAAAAAACGGCTGAAGCGATCGAGCAAGAGGTCGCCGAAGAAGTAAGGCGACTGCTGCAGGTCGTCTTCGCCGATCGGCGCAGGAGCGGCAAGCTCGATCTGGAAGCCGTCGAACAAGCGACCCGCGATGCGTTGCACCAAGCGGGTGCGAGGCTGATCGAGACGCTATTGAACGAGGAGCGAGCGAGCGAATTGCAACCGCTGTGCGCTTGCGGCAAAGCGGCGCGCTCCGCCAGCAAGCGCTCGAAGAAACTCGTCACGATGCTGGGCGCGGTCGTCGTCGAGCGGGAGTACTATCACTGCAAACGTTGCCGCGTCGGCTTTGCGCCGCGCGACCAAGAGTTGGACGTTGACGAGACTCAGTATTCGCCCGGTGTGCGCCGCATGACCGCGTTGGTCGGCTCCGAGACCTCGTTCGATCGCGGCCGCGCGTTGCTCGAAGAGTTGGCCGGCGTGCAGCTGACCGCGAAGGCGGTGGAGCGCGAAGCGGAAGCGATCGGCGCGGACATCGCGACCCGCGAGCAAGCCGAGATCGCACGTGCTGTGCAGCTTGATCTAGCTGAGATCCGCGGGCCGGCAACTCCGCTTCTCTACATCGAGATGGACGGTACGGGAGTGCCGGTCACGGACGCTGACACGGCGGGCCGCAGGGGGAAAACGAGCCCGCAAGCGCGTACCCGCGAGGTCAAGCTGGGCTGTGTCTTCACGCAAACCAGCTGTGACGAGCAAAGCCGCCCTGTCCGCGACGAAGACTCGACCAGCTACAGCGGCGCAATCGAGGACGCCGCCTCTTTCGGCCGGCGCATCTACAGCGAGGCTTGCCGACGGGGCTGGAGCCGGGCGCGCCAGAAGGTCGTCATCGCAGATGGCGCGCCCTGGATCTGGAATATCTCGCACGAATACTTCCCCGGCGCGATCGAGATCGTCGACCTCTATCACGCCCGCGAACACCTGTGGGAGTTGGCGGCGAAGCTGTTTCCGCAGGACGAAAAGCGTCGCCGCAGTTGGGCGCGGCGGCTCAACAAGAAGCTCGACTCAGGGCGCATTGAGCAACTGGTCGCCGCACTCCGCGGGATCGAGGTCGAGGATGCGGAGTTGACGCATCAGTTGGCTTTGGAGGCGGAATACTTCGAGCGCAATGCCAAGCGGATGCGCTACCGCGCGTTTCGGCGCCAAGGATTGTTTGTCGGCTCGGGAGTGATCGAGGCAGGTTGCCGAACCGTAATCGCGTCGAGACTGAAACGCTCGGGCATGTTCTGGAGCGTGCGCGGCGCCAACGCCATCACCGCCCTGCGTTGCGCCCGGCTCTCCAACCGCTTCGACGACTACTGGGAGAATCGCGCCAAAGCCGCCTGAGCGTCACATATTTGTCGCGCACCCTCTCCAGCCCTGGGGAAAGACTACATCTGTTCGGCGCCAAAAGCAATATTTTTTTCCAGGACCAGGCTCGTTTGAACATCCTTGATGTTTAGAAAATCAGCATTGACGCGTAGGGGTTCGAATCAAGAGGTCGGTCCGCTCTCGGTCTCCTATGCTTGGCCGGCACGGCTCACTCATGGAATCTTTTCGTACTCACCCGCTTCCGTCCAAACTGGAAATGCGAGTCCGTTCTCGTCGAACACTACCTCACCATCGCGTACCGTAAGGACGCAGCGAACGCGCTTCGTCCCCAAAAGCTTCTTCTGCCAGGCATCCTTCAGTGCGAAGACCCCTTTTTCGTATTTCAGTACGGCGATGTCGGCCGCCTTGCCGTCACCTAGCGTACCTAACTCGGGGAAACGACTGATCGCTTTCGCCGGGTTCACGGTGGACCGCCTAATCGCGTCTTCTAAACCCATGCCGAGGTTCATGAGCTTAGAAATGCAGTTGGGCATGTCTGACTCGGTCGTGAAGATGCTCTGTCCATGAAGATCGGTACTAATCGTGTCGGGCGGGAACCCTTGCTCCATCGCCTTGCTGGCGACAGGCCAGAGAAAGCTCCCTGCACCGTGTCCCATGTCAAACAGCACGCCACGACGCCGCGCTTCCCACATGTAGGGTTGCACTTTCTTTGTGAAGCGATCGATAACCTCGACTTGCCTGTCGTTATAGAAATGCGTATGCATGTCGCCGGGCCGTAGAATATCGAGCAGCTTCGTTCGGGTATCACGGTCGTATTTCGTCAGGATGTGGTTATCGAGAATCACCGGCGTATTCGACAGACGTCCTGCCTCAACTGCCCGGCGCACGGAAACCCAGCCCATGCCGCCAAAGTGAGCGTTCTTGATGCCGACAATCAGTTTTGGGTATTGGAGGATCTTGGCCGCCGTTTTCTGTGGGTCCATATCCTCGACGTTGTCCTCATCATGCATACCTCCCCCGACGATGTTGATGAAGGTAAGCACGCGAGTTTTGGCGCGGTCGACGATCTTCGCTTTGTAGTCCTCGAAGTTCTTCCAGCCCGGACCCCCGCAGTCGAGCAGCGTAGTCGTACCGGTGACCAGCGCCGTGTCGTCGGGAAAAAGGCTGACGCCCGGACCGTACGTGTGGCCGTGGAGATCGATCAGGCCCGGCACGACAAAGAGGCCCGACAGGTCGACCGTTTTATGGGCCCGGGCGGGAGGAATGTCGCCCGCAACACGAGCGATCTTGTTTCCCTTGACGGCGACGTCCATGACACCGTCGATCTCGTTGGCGGGATCGATGACGTGCCCGCCCTTGAGTAGGAGGTCGTATGTTTGGGCGAGCGACCCGAAGGGTACGAGGATTACGAACAGCAGTATGTGAAGCGCGACACGACGCATAGCAACCACAGTATACACTCGCCTTTCGTATTCACTCCACAAGCAGCGCCATGCCGCCCGCTCCGGCGTCAGCCGCGCCACTCAGCCGCCCGGTCTCCTCGTCGATCGCCACTGCGTGAACGAGCGCTAAACCGCCGTGGCTCTGGGGCAGACGCACGATGTCGTGTTTGCGGCGAACCTCAGCGCAAACGGACTCGGGAATTCGTGCCTGGCAATAGATCATGTCGCCTTGGCAATCGAAGCGTGGGGCCAGAACCGCCTCGACGATCGGCATTTTGAAGTCCACGTGATTCAAGATCACCGAAAGAACGGCCGTGATGATCCGCGTCGCGCCCGGCGCGCCGATGACGAGAACCGGCTTCCCGTCTTTCGACACGATGGTCGGAGTCATCCCCGTGGTTCTGCCCTTACGCGGCTCGATGCTGTTGGGATGGCCGGCGTGCGGATAGAAATTCAACATCGAGTTGTTGTACATGAAGCCGAGTCCGGGAGTGATGACTCCCGAAGACGAGCCGAGCGAGTGCGTCAGCGATACGCAGTTGCCGTGGCCATCGACGACGCTGACATGAGTCGTGCTGGGCGCGCCGGTCTGAATGCTGGGCGTCTCGAAAGGCCGACCTGCATCAATCGCGTCCCTCCACTGCTGTGCGCGATCACTCGAGGTCATCCATTCCAAGGGAACGTCGACGAAACGCGGGTCCGCGAGAGTAGCGTTGCGGTCCGTAAAGGCCGCTTTCATGGCCATCGAGACGAGATGAATGTAGCGCGGCGAGTTGTGTCCGAGCGAGCGGAGATCGTATCCCTCGAGAATGTTGAGGATCGCGGCCAGGGTCGGCCCGCCGTGCGGGGGCTGCGAAGTTTGCACCGTGTAACCCCGGTACTCGGTAACGGCCGGTTCCTCATCGCGGATCTTGTAATCCGCGAGGTCTTGCGGCGTCACAAAGCTGCCGTGCTTGGCAAGATCAGCCGTCATATCCGCCGCCAGGGAACCGGTGTAGAAATCGCTCGCGCCTTCGGCGGCCAGCCTGCTAAGAGTCTGTGCGTAGTCCGGATTCCGGATCGTCTCGCCCGCGCCGAAGGTCGAGCCGGCCGGTTTCAGATAGATCCTCGCGGCTTCGGGAGTGACTCGCAGCTTCTCACTGAGAGGCGCGCCTTCGTAATACTGCGCTTCGTCCTTCCAGCGAGCTGCTTGATGCGCTCCCACCCGCCAGCCCGCCTGGGCCAGTTCCACGGCGGGCTCGATCAGGTCTTTCCAACTCTTCGTACACCATCGTGAGTGGATTGCTTCAAGTCCCCGGACAGCGCCTGGAATGCAGATCGACAGGTAGCCGTCTTCGTTGACGCGGCCCTTGAGAAAGAACCCCCAGCCGCCGGGATTGGGGCCGATTACATCTTCCTCCCACATAGCCGCCGATACCCTGGAGCCGGCGAGCGCGGGAGCGTCGAGTATCGGTTGAGGCTCGGATACTCCAGCGGGTTGGCTGGTGAGAAGCAGGTATCCGCCCACCCCGCAGGAGTGCGGATCGACAATGAACTGGATAAAGGCACACGCCAATGCGGCGTCATAGGCGTTTCCGCCCTCCGCGAGTACCTTGGCGCCAACTTCGACGGCTTCCGGTTGAGGCGCTACGATCATTCCGGTCATCTTCGGGCTCTCCTTCCGGTCTATGGTCGCAGACCGCCCCGCAGAGGTGGGCATGAATTATTCATAGGTATTTTGAGCGCGGAGGCTCTTGCCAATGTTGTCCGGCCGTCTGCCAGAGCCGTGGCGTGGAGTTGGCTCGGCGATGCCGTGCGGTCCGGGATCGCCTAACGGTAATTCCGGGACGACCTAACCCGGCCCGTCCGTAGCCGCCCTGTTAACATCAAAGATTTCCTCATGTCTTCCTATCCCGTCGTCATCATGGGGGCCGGTCCCGCTGGACTCACCGCTGCCTACGAACTCGCCAAGGGCGGCCTCACCAGCATCACGCTCGAAGCCGATAACATCGTCGGCGGGCTGGCCCAAACCGCCACCTACAAGGGCTACCGCCTCGACATCGGCGGACATCGCTTTTTCACGAAAGTCTCCGTTGTCGAGGAACTCTGGAAAGAAATCCTGCCGGACGATCTCCTCCGCCGCTCGCGCATGTCGCGCATCTATTACAACGGAAAGTTCTTTGCCTACCCGCTCAAGCCCTTCAACGCCCTCATGGGATTGGGCCTGATCGAGACCTTCCGTTGCGTCACCAGTTACGGCTGGGCCCGCCTGTTTCCCCGCAAACCCGAAAACGACTTCGCCACCTGGATCTCAAACCGTTTCGGAAACCGCCTCTTCTCAATCTTTTTCAAGACCTACACCGAGAAAGTTTGGGGCATACCTTGCACCGAGATTCAAGCCGAGTGGGCTGCCCAGCGCATCAAAGGGCTCTCGCTGTTTACCGCCGTCAAGAACGCCCTGATCGGTGAAACCGCCCGGCGCAAAGACGACGTTGTCAAGACCCTCATCGACGAGTTCCTGTACCCTCGCTACGGGCCCGGCATGATGTGGGAACGCACCGCCGAACTCGTCGAACAGCGCGCTGGGTCCGTCGCTCTCAACGCGCCCGTCACGAAGGTCAATTGGGAAGATGGTCGCGTCGTCAGCGTCGAAGCCGGGGCAGAGGTATATAGCGGCGAACACTTCATCAGCAGCATCGCCATCCGCGATCTGATCGAAAGCTTGTCTCCCACGCCGCCTGAGAACGTCCTCGCCGCCGCGCGCAAGCTCAAGTATCGCGACTTCCTTACAGTTGCCCTCATGATCCGCGGTACGGACCTGTTCCCCGACAACTGGATCTACATCCACGACTCTTCCGTCGCGATGGGCCGGGTCCAGAACTTCGGCAACTGGAGCCCCGAGATGGTCCCGGACGCTGACACGTCGTGTCTCGGTCTCGAATACTTCTGCTCCGAGGGCGACGAGATCTGGAGCGCTCCCGACCAGGACCTCGTCGAGCGCGGCAAACGCGAAATCGGCCAACTCGGCCTCGCCAACCCCGACGAGATCTTCGACGGAGCGGTCGTCCGCATGAAGAAGGCCTACCCGGTTTACGACGGAGCCTACGCGGCCGCGTTATCCGAGATCCGCGAATTCCTTAAGCGCGTACCAAATCTTCAACTTACAGGCCGAAATGGAATGCATCGCTACAATAACCAAGACCACTCGATGCTGACCGCCATGCTGGCCGCCCGCAACGTCCTCGGGGCCCGCTACGATCTTTGGCAGGTCAACGTTGACGAGGAGTATCACGAAGAAGGTAAGCAGATCACCCTCGACGAAATCCGCCAGATGGAAGCCACTCAACCGATTGTGCCGCGACGCCTGGACGAGTAGCGGCGCCTACGCTTCCGCCACCTGTCCCAAACTCAAATCCAGCAGCTTCACGAACTCATCCACATCCCCTCGCCCGATGTTCATCGGCGGACTGATGCGGATCACGTTCCCATTGAGTCCGCCCTTGCCGATCAGTAATCCGTTCCGCCGCGCGGCCTCCAACAGCTCCCGTGTCACACGCGCCGCCGGTTCCTTCGTCTCGCGGTCCTCGACCAGCTCCAGCGCTTGCATCAACCCCATCCCGCGGACATCGCCGATCACCGCATACTTCTGCTGAAGCTCCTCCAACTTCCCGCGCAGATAACCGCCCATCTCGCTGCAATTCGTCAGCAGATCCTGCTCGCGAACGTAATCAATCACCGCCTTCGCCGCCGTTGAGGTGACCGGGTTCCCCCCAAACGTCGACAATGTCATGAACTTCATTGAGTCCGCCACTTCCGGCCGCGCCACCGTCAGCCCGATCGGAAAGCCATTAGCCATTCCCTTGGCGCTCGTGATGACATCCGGCACGACACCGTATTGCTCGATCCCGAACCACTTACCGCCCGTGCGTCCCCAACCCGTTTGCACCTCGTCACTGATAAACACGCCGCCGTGCTTGCGGACGATCTCTTGGATGATGGAAAAATACTCCTTAGGCGGTGTGATAAATCCCCCGACGCCCTGAATCGGCTCCGCGATGAATCCTGCGATCTGGCCGGTCGTCGTCGTCCGAATCAAATCTTCCACGTCCTGGGCACACTTCACGTCGCAAGACGGGTACGTGAGCCCAAAGGGACACCGATAACAGTAGGCGTTATGCGCGTGGACGACTCCCGGCTGCGGTGCGGCCGTTCCCCGCCAAACCCCCTGCCCGGTGAGCGTCGTACCGAGCGCGCTACGTCCGTGATAAGAGTGCCGCAACGCCACGATTTCACTATGTCCGGTGTAGCAGCGAGCCAGCATGATCGCGGTCTCATTCGCCTCGGTGCCACTATTGGTGAAGAACGACTTCGACAGCGCTCCGTCAGGCGTGACCGACGCGACAGTCTGAGCCAACGCAACCTGCGGCTCTGTCGCGAACAGCGTCGATACGTGATGCAGCGTATCCACCTGCTCATGAACTTTCCGGCGGACTTCATCGTTGAGATGGCCGACGCTGATCGTGACAATCCCCCCGAAAAAATCGAGGTACTGCTTGCCGTCGGCATCCCAGACGTACTGATCCTTGGCGCGAGCGATCACGAGCCGCTCCTTAAACAGGTGCATCACCGCCGGAAAGAGATACTTCTCGCTGGCCAGTATGATCTCGTCGCGCGTCATGAGCCCATTATGACGGGCGGCACGACGGCAGCGCGCTAATGATCGAGTTCGCTGAAGATGTCACCAAGGGGAAGGACGATTACCGGATTCTCTGTTCGCAATGTACCGTCGAGCACCTCACTCCGTGCTTCTGAGGTGTGAACCCAAACGCGACGACTCCTTGGGTCCAACACCCAGCAATAGGGCACCCCGAGGCGGAGGTAGTCATCGATTCGTTCGTGGACATCCGCCTCTCGATCGTCCTTAGAAAGGACCTCGATACAAACGAACGGCGGGCGAGTGAACACCAGTTCGCTAGGTCGTCCACCCGTAGTGACGCAGATATCCGGGATGCGGTATCGAGTTGGCGACACTTGAACGCGCTGCTCGACGAAGACGTGAATTCCCAGCTTTCGCCTTCTAGCGTTCAGCCACGTAGCCAGCTCAGTCTGCAGTTCGCTGTGATCCCTCTCACCTAAGCTGCGTGCCACGACGACACCGTCGACGTAATCGCGATCCGGGTGATAGCTCGTCGACCGGTACTCATTGGCGGAGATCAGCGTCCCGCTTGGCATGACTCTATGATCGGCCACCTATTCCTTTGTAATCGTCTCGTCGAGATTGAGGATAGTGCTTGAAAGCATCGTCCAGGCGGCGAGTTGTTCCTTGTCGAGATGAGCGTCGTAGGGCGCTTCCCCGACACCGAGCAGCTCAGCGGCTGCATCCGGATTCATACGATAGTCCTCGGCCTGCTGATGAAGAAACGTGAGCAGGACATCCTTCTCATTCGCCGAAGGCTCGCGTGCCGTGGCGCGGCGATAAGCAAGGGTCAGACGGGCGGTGTCGTCGCTTTCCGTTTTCAGAACATGCTCCGCCAGATTTCGCGCTGCTTCGACGTACGTCGGGTCGTTCATTAGGATCAAGGCTTGAAGCGGCGTGTTCGTCCTGGCACGGCGGACGGTGCATTTTTCGCGGTCCGGGGCGTCAAACGTCGACAGCGTCGGTGGCGGCACGGTGCGCTTCCAGAAGCTGTACATGCTGCGGCGGTAGAGATCAAGGCCGCTTCCCACCGCATACTCTTGGGCCGTGAAGCGGTCGCCAAACGACATCTCTTTCCAAAGCCCGGGCGGCTGATAGGGATAGACGCTCGGGCCGCCGATCTTCGGAACCAGCAGTCCGCTGATTGCCAGCGCGTTATCGCGAACCGTCTCAGCCGGAAGCCGGAACCTGGGTCCGCGGGCAAGCAGGCGATTTTCAGGATCGCGGCTTTGCAGCTCGGGAGTGACCTTCGAGCTTTGACGGTAGGTTGCGGAGGTAACGATCAGGCGCTGCATCGCCTTGACATCCCACCCGGAGTCAACGAACTCCACAGCAAGCCAATCGAGCAGATCCTGATTGCTGGGTGCTTCGCCCTGCGAACCGAAATCCTCGGAAGTTTTCACGATGCCGGTTCCGAAATACATCTGCCAGTAGCGGTTCATCGCTACACGCGCGGTGAGCGGATGAGAGGGTGATACAAGCCACCGAGCCAGCCCCAATCGGTTTGCCGGGGCGTCGGATGGGAGCGGCGGGAGCACGGCGGGCGGTGACGCGGCGACCTTTTCGCCCTTATTGCGATAGTCGCCGCGACCGAGGACAAAGGTGTCACGCGGGGTCCCCATGGTGTCCATAACCATGACCGTCGGGATGCGTTCGTCGAACTCCTTCTCGCGCTGCTGATGAAGCTGAAGTTCGGAGTAGGCCTTGCGGTAGCGCTTGGGGGCGTAGTGCGTGAGGAAGTAATCGCGGAGCTTGCCGTCTAGGGATTTGCAGCGGCTCTCGGTTTTCGATTGACGTTTCGGTGTTACCGTATCTTTGGGCTCTTCCCGCGGCTGATTCGCGAACTCGGCACAGGGGTCTTCGGACACTCGCTCCGAGAGAATCGCGCGGACAGGTTCGTGCAGCGCCAACGCCTCGACTTCATCCGCGGCAAGCACCCGGCCATAAATACGCAGCTCGTCAATGTCACCCTTGACGGACTCGCTAAAGGCCCGGTCGCCCATTCCTACAGGCTGGGCATGAGCGATTGAGCCGGCCAGCGCGTCCTGTGTGACCTTCATATCAGCGCGTTCGCCGTTCAGGTAGACGACGACTCCGTCGGCCTTGGCGGATCCGTCGTAGCTGACCGCGATGTGATACCAATCTTCCAGCAGAAGATGGTCGGCCGCCTCAAGCACGATGGCGTTATCCGGCCACTCATGACTGAGTCGGACGTAGAGTCTCTGACCTCGCTGATTCACACCAATCTTTTCGGACTTGCTCAGGTACAACTCGAAACCTCGACGACTTTCCGCGTCGGCCATTTTGTGAAGCAACGTCCTCGCGAACGGTCGGCTGGCCCGCATCCACAGGCCGACAGTGAACGGGTCGTCGCCCAACGTATCCTCGTGACCGAACGTGATGTGTGTTGCGCCGCTCAGACGCACTGCGCGGCCGACTTGACCGTCGTTATACGTGACATCACCACGGGGAACCCGCGCGGCTTGATCGCCAACGCTCTCGGTCAGGTCATCTTCAAAAGGAAAGTACGCGAGCATGTCCTCGCTGCTCGCTGACGGTATTTCCGGGAGCGCATGCAGCCGCCACGCATTTTCGAGGCGATCGATTTCGGGCTTCGGTAATTTGCGTTTCGTGCGCGCAATCTTGCGTTCGATTTTCTCGAGTTGCTTCTCCTCCGATGTCGTCGGAAGTTGCAGAATCGGGACCGCATTTCCCTTCTGTCCATCGAGTCCCTTCTCGGGGACAGCGTTGAAGAAGGCAAAGAAGCGGTAGAAATCACGCTGAGTGATGGGGTCGTACTTGTGGTCATGGCAGCGCGCGCAGCCCATCGTCATGCTCATCCAAACCGTCGCCGTGGTGTCGAGGCGATCGATGACGTACTCGGTGTGATACTCCTCGGGAATGGCGCCGCCTTCGTAGTTGATCATGTGGTTGCGGTTAAAGCCGGTGGCGATCAACTGTTCGCGCGTGGGGTTCGGAAGCAAGTCGCCGGCGAGTTGCTCCGTGGTAAAGCGATCGTAGGACAGGTTGTCGTTAAAGGCCTTGATCACCCAATCGCGCCAGTGCCACATATCGCGGTGGGAATCGATGTGGTAGCCGTGCGTGTCGGCATAGCGGGCCAGGTCGAGCCACTGCATGGCCATTCGCTCGCCATAGTGAGGAGACTTGAGAAGCTCATCAACACGCTTTTCGTAGGCGTCGGGGGAACCGTCATTCAGGAACGAGTCGACCTGTTCCGGTGTCGGGGGCAGACCGGTCAGGTCGAACGAGAGCCGACGCAATAGAGTGATCTTGTCCGCCTCGGGTGAAGGCTTGAGGCCTTCCTGTTCGAGTTTCGCGAGAACAAAGGAATCGATGGCGCTGCGGGCCCACGACGTGTTCCGGGTTTGAGATTCTTCGGGCCTTTCCGGCGGGATGTACGCCCAGTGCGTTTCCCATTGCGCCCCCTGGTCGATCCAGGCGCCGATCGTATCGATCTCGTCTTGTGTGAGATTGCGCTCGAAGGCCGCCGGCGGCATCCGCGAGATTTCCTGCTTATGACTGACGCGCTGATAAAGCCGGCTTGCGGCGGCATCACCGGGGACAATGACCTGGTAGCCGCCCCGGTCGGCGAACACGCCCTCCTTGGTATCGAGGCGGAGCCCGGCTTGGCGTTGAGCTTCGTCGGGTCCATGACAGGCGAAGCATTTGTCAGAGATAAGAGGGCGGACGTCGCGGTTGAAATCGACCTCGGACCGAGCTGGTTCGGCCTCTAAGGAACTAACCGCTATAAACGCTATCGCTATGTACCGCGCCGTCATCCGTGCCATGAGAAGCCTCGTATCCATTTGAAACTATGATACTCCTCAAGCCCAAAACGTAGGGGCACGGCATGCCGTGCCCGCCGCCCAGTAGTGACCGGCACCCGAACAGCCCATGGGCGTCCCTCTGCAAGCACAATCCTTCGACACCGGTTCTTACGTACGGACCTGGGACTCGCTCCTTTATCGTCTCAGGCCCATCTGTTTCAGGTACTCGATCAAGTTGTACGGGTCGTCGGTAAGAATGCCGTCGACACCCAGTGTGAGCACGTGTTTCCATCCGGCGGCGTCGTTGACCGTGCTGGAAATGACGGTAATCCCCGACGCTTCGAGTTCGCGTACGGCCTCGGTGGTGAGGGCGCTGTTTGTTACAAGCTGATGAGTGCCCCCAAAGTCTTTCGCCGCTTGCACCCAGTTGGCGGAGTGTCGCCAAAGGCTGAGTTGGCAAAGCCGAATCTCCGGATCATGCTTTCTAATCTCCCGCAACGTTCGGTAGTCGCCCGATTGGATGATGACTTGGCCCTTCATCTTGTGCCGCTCGATCGCCCGGTAAAGAAGCTGGGCAAAATGCGCGGGAGGGGTGAAGCCCTCCGAGTCGTCGGGCGCCATTTTCATTTCGATGAGCAACTCGACGGGTTGGCCGCGCAGCAAATCAAAGACTTCTTCCAGAGCCGGAATACGCGCGCCGGGTGCGGGCTGCCAGTGGGTGAAGCCTGCGGGCCGCCGACTGCCGCAATCGAACCGCTGCGTCGCCCGGAAAGACAGCGATCGTATGAACAGCTTACTTTCGGAGGTTCCTTCGCCGGGAATGTGGCAGTTCGTTTCGTTGATAGAGGTATCGTGGTTGACGACGAGCCGGTCATCGGAGGTGACGCCGACATCGAACTCAATGACATCGGTACCGATGGCGGATGCATAGCGGAAAGCAGCGAGGGTATTTTCAGGACGCAGAAGTTTCCCGCCGCAGTGCGCCACGACCAAGGGCGCCGTCGTTTGGCCGAAGGCCGCGCCGGTAAGCAGGAGGGGGATGAGGAGTCGCATGCTCTTTGTCAGTATCACCTGGGAGCCCGCGCATGTCGGCGGGCTCTTCTGCTTCAATTGACTACTTATTGACGGTAAACGAATTCGTTGAGGTTGAAGATGGTCTGGCAAAAGTCGACGAGGCCGGTGGGGCTTCGGCGGATGAAGCGGACGGCCTTCTCGATCTCGGCTGGGGTCGGTTGGCGGGCTAGGGCGAGTTGAAAGGCGTGGTTGACTTGGGCTTCGGCGCTGGGGCCCGCTTCACGCTCGAGTCGTTGTGCGAAAAACTTCACTTGCAGAAGGATTTCGGCGTTGTTCATCAAAAGCAGGGCTTGGGGGGCAACCGTGGAGCTGGCGCGTTCGGCGCAGTGTCCGACCATGTCGGGCTGGTCGAAGGCTTCGAACATGGGGTACCGGATGGAGCGCTTCGAGAAGACGTACACGCTGCGCCGCCAAGTTTCACGGTCGCCGACTTGGCTGTCGCCCCAGACGCGAGAGGTGGAGGATTGCCAGAGGTCGGGGTCGATATAGGGCCGGACGGCGGGGCCGCTCGTGGTCGGGTCCAGAGTGCCGGCGACGGCCAGGATCTGGTCTCGGATGGTTTCGGCTTCGAGGCGGCTCCGCGGCATGCGCCAGAAGAGGCGGTTTTCGGGATCTTTGGCGAGATTCGCGGGGAGATCGTCGCTGGAGCGGCGATAGGCCGCGGAGTTCATCATGAGGCGGTGCATGTGTTTGATGCTCCAGCCGGAGCGGATGAACTCGGTGGCCAGCCAGTCGAGCAGTTCGGGGTGGGAGGGTCTCTCGCCCATCTTGCCGAAGTTGCTGACGGAGCGCGTGATGCCCTCGCCGAAGTGATGCTGCCAGATGCGGTTCGCCATGACGCGTGCCGTGAGCGGGTTGCGTTCAGACGCGATCCATTCTGCGAATTGGCGGCGTCGATGGCTGCTGGCGGCGCCGGCCGGCGGCGGTTGGTAGTTGACGGGCTGCAATCCAGCGGCGGACAAAATCCCCGGGGCCATCCGTGAACCCTTTGAGCCCGGATTCCCGCGATGCAAGAAGTAGGAGGGCAATGGCTCAGGACCTTCCTCAGTGACAGTACGGGCGGTTGGATAGGCGGCCGGCCGGCGGCTTTCGAGTTTCTTTATCTCGGCTCGCAGGCTTTCGTGCTCGGTTCTTTCGGGGGCGGAGAGCAGGGGTTTAATTTCGGGGGCTCTGACTTGCTTGAAGAGATCTTCGACTTGGCGGGCGTTGAGCCGCTGTCCCTCGCTGCGTTCTTCTTTCGGAGTGTCCCAGGCCTGGCGGTAGTAGGCAGGCAGCGCGCTGAGTTTCTTCTCAAAGAGTTGGTCCCGATAGGGCTTTTCGATTTCGGCGATGCGGTCTTCAAGAGAGTTGATTTGATCGTCGACGGCGTCGTTGGCCGCTTCGTGCGCTTTGACGACTTCAACCGGAACCAGCGGGTAGTCGACCTCCTTGGTTGAAAAAAAGACGGCCTGCATCTGGTAGTAGTCTTTCTGCGGGATGGGGTCGAATTTGTGGTTGTGGCAGCGGGCGCACCCGACGGTCATGCCTAGGAATGTGAGGGCAGTGGTCGAGACATTGTCGTCGAGCTCATCCATGCGGGTGCGCTCGTCTTTGATGTTGTTGTCGAGGATGAGGCGCAGGTAGCCGGTAGCGATATGGGCTTGGGGGTTGCCGGGGTCGATCTCATCGCCGGCGATTTGTTCGAGGATGAACCGGTTGTAGGGCTTGTCTTCGTTGAAGGCCTCGATGACATAGTCGCGGTAGCGCCACATGTTGGGCCAGTCGAAGTCGCGTTCGTAACCGCCTGAGTCCGCGTAGTGGACGAGGTCGAGCCAGTAGCGTCCCCAACGCTCGCCGTAGTGAGGGGATTCGAGTAGGCGGTCGACGAGTTGCGGGAAGGCGGCGGGCGAGTTATCCGTGAGGAAGGCGGCGACTTCGTCGGGTGACGGGGGCAGGCCGATCAGGTCCAGATAGGCGCGGCGAATGAGGGTGCGCTTGTCCGTTGCGGGTGCGGCTTGGATGCCTTCTTTTTCAAGACGGGCCGCTAAGAAGCCGTCGATAGGATTGGGGGCGCCCGCGGGCGGGTCGACTCTCCTTGCTGGCTGAAAAGCCCACCATTGGCGCTCTTCCACTGTGATGGGTCGGTCTTCGAGTTTCTTGAGGGCGGCGAGCCGTTCGGCATCCTCGTCCGAGGAGGCGGATTCGGGATAAGGCGCGCCGGCGAGTATCCATTTGCGGAGCACTTCCAGATCGGCCTCGGCGAGCTTGTTCCCGGGTGGCATTTCCGGCTTTGCCGCATGGGAGGCGAAGCGCCAAGCGAAGCTGAGGTCGAGGTTTGTGGGGGTGACGGCGGGCCCGCGCTCACCACCTTGGAGCGCCCTGTCGCGCGTGCGCAGGTCGAGTCCGGACATCTGCATGGCGGCGCCGTGGCAGGCCAGACAGTTGGTTTTCAGAATGGAATAGGCTTGGTCGGCGAGGTCGGCGGCGGAAGCCGCACCAGGCAGGACGAGTGCGCCAAGAAGAACACGTGCGAGTGGTTTCAGCATGGACGAAGCGCCGTTCATAGTTTCTCTGACGAGTATATCGGGCGCTGCTAGTCAGGACTAGGGCGATTCTTCACGTTTTCCGGACCCTAGGTTAGAATGGGGCTATGGCGCGTTCCACATTCGCAGAAGCCGCGATCGCTATCGGAATAGCAGCGACGCTCGCGGTAGTCACGCCGAGTCCCGCCATGGGGCAAGAGGGCGGACTCTTCGACAAACAGGCTGGGGAGGCGGAGCAGGGAAGCGGCCCTACGAACGCGCTCGACAAATCGGATCTCGAGTTCTTTCTACGCCACCTCTACGTCATGAGCCCTGATATCGACGTGGAGATCCTCGACGCGAAACCTTCAGCGATGGACGGGTTAATAGAAATAAAGATGACGGCGAGCAAGGGTGGACGGTCGCAGGAACGTCTCTACTACGTCTCGAAGGACGGTAAGTCGGTTATTGAAGGACGTGCTTATGAGATTTCTGACAATCCTTTCAAAGAGAGTATCGACAACATAGAGAATCTTGGTCGGCCGGCATTCGGGGAAGAGGGCGCATCAGTTGTCGTTTCCGTTTTCAGTGATTTCCAGTGCCCCTATTGCGCTAAGGAAGCTACTGTCCTGCGCACTCAATTAGCGGAGGGCTATTCGGATAAGGTGCGCGTCTACTTCCATGACTATCCGCTGCCGATGCATCCGTGGGCTTTGCCGGCGGCCATCGCGGGGCAGTGCATTCAGCAGTTGGACCCGCAGGCGTTTTGGAAGTACCACGACTGGATCTTTAAGAATCAGAAGTCGATCACGCCACAGAACGTTAATGACAGAGTGGCGGAATTCGCGTCCGGGATCGGTTTGGATTCGATGAAGCTGTCGCCCTGCATCGCCGACAAAAAAACGAAACCGCTGATTGATGAGTCAATCAAGATCGGCAAGGATGTAGGGGTGACTTCGACGCCCACATTATTCGTCAACGGCCGTAAGCTCACCGGCAATGTTGCCTGGGCACAGATCAAGCGGATCATCGACTACGAGATTGACTATCAAAAGATTACTAAGAACGCGGGCGACGACTGTGGCTGTCAGGTCGAGTTAGACATCCCCGGGCAGGAATAGGGAATATCCGTGAAGATGACGAACACCGTGCCTCTGCGTCTCTGCGCCTTGGTGCTTGCTTTCGGCCTGCTCGTATTGCCTTCGAACGGCGCCGAGCTCAGCCGCTCCGAGGCCGACCGCTATATCGAGCACGTGAAGTGGCTGGCCGCCCCGGAGCGCAAAGGGCGCGGCGCGGGCATGGCGGAACTCGAAGATGCAGGCCGCTACATTGCCGACGCTTTCCGGTCCTATGGCCTGGAGCCGGGAGTCGGCGGGACGTCGTTCCTCCAGTCCTTCCGAGTCACAACCGGCGGGCGGATGGGACCGGGCAATCGCTTCATCGTCGATACGGACGCCGGCGAGATGGTGCTGAGACCGGGCACGGACTATGTTCCGATCAACTTCTCTTCGGCCGGTTCTTTCTCGGGGGAAGTGGTGTTCGTGGGTTACGGTATCAGCGCGGAGGAGTTCGACTACGACGATTACACCCACTTTGACGTGACCGACAAGATCGTCATGGTGCTGCGCTATGAGCCGACCGGTTTCAAACGGAAGCGGCGGGGGGCCCGGCGCGAGTTCTCGCATCACTCGCATCTGATCTCGAAAGCAATCAATGCGAGAGACCGGGGCGCGAAGGCGGTGATTCTCGTCAATGGAGAGCTGAGCGGCGATGACAAGGACGAGTTGGTGAAGTTCGGCGCCGTTTCGGGGCCGGAGGGTGCCGGGATCGCCATGGTTCATGTCAAGAACAGCGTTGCGGATGGGTGGCTCCGCAAGGCCGGCACTTCTCTCGCCGACTTGCACGAAAAGATCAATGCCGAAGGCGACCCGCGGTCGATGGCATTGCCGGACATAAAGGTTTCGATCGACATCGACATTGAGCGCGAAAAAGCAACCCTACACAACGTTGTCGGCTATCTGCCGGGCAAGTCGGATCAGTATGTGATTATTGGCGCGCACTACGATCATTTGGGGCTCGGTGACCAGAGTTCGTTGGCGCCGTCGAAGATCGGCACGCCCCACTTGGGTGCGGACGACAACGCTTCCGGTACGGCGGGCTTGCTTGAGCTGGCAAGGATGTTCTCGGCGCGCCGCGGAACTCTCGAACGCGGCGTCCTATTTATCGCGTTTAGCGGTGAGGAGATCGGACTCTTGGGTTCGGCGTACTGGGTCGAGAATCCGACGTTTCCCATCGACAAGGTGGTGGCCATGCTCAACATGGACATGATCGGCCGGATGTCGAAATCGAAGCTGTATGTGGGCGGGACGGGCACGGGGAGCACGTTCAAAGATCTATTGAACAAGATGGCCGGCACTCACCCGCTCGAGCTTTCGTTTTCCGAGAGCGGTTACACGGCCAGCGACCACACCTCGTTTCTTCCGAAAGAGATTCCCGTATTGTTCTTCTTCTCGGGCTTGCATGGTGACTATCACAAGCCGTCGGATAGCTGGGAGAAGATCGATGCCCCCCAGGCGGCCGAGGCCGTGGATTTCATCGCCCGCGTGACGTTGGAGCTGATAGCTACCGACGACCAGCCGCGGTACCGCAAAGTTACCAGCGATCAGGGGCATGGCGGACGTCCCTCGGGCGGCGGCGGGGGCTACGGGCCGTACTTTGGGTCGGTCCCGGATTTCGCGCCGGTTGAGGTTGGTGTGAAGTTCGCGGACGTTCGCGCCGGCTCCCCGGCGGGTAAGGCGGGGCTGCAAGCGGGAGATATCCTGATGCAATTCGGGGACAAGCCGATCAAAAATCTGTACGACTTCACGTACGCGTTGCGGGCGAGTGAGGTGGGTGACGTCGTTGAGGTTCAGGTGCTGCGCGGGGACGAAACGGTTACGGCTACAGTCACCCTCGAGCGGCGCCGGTAGGGCTCGGCGCCGGGACATCATTCACCGATGATCTCGTTTAAGCCTTCAACGACTTGAGCCATTTCTTCTTCAGACGCACGCCCGATTCGTCGGCCGATGCGTTCTACTGCCAGCGTGCGAATCTGGCTGATCTTGATCCACGATCGCTTGGGCAATCTCGTGGCATTGCTCTCGAGTGTAAGAGGGAATCCTGCTCGTGGCTGTTGGCTCGTCAGGGCTACGGCGATCACCGTGCCGGAACGCTCGTTGAAGACGTCATGACTCAGGATCAGAACAGGTCTCGGCCCGGCCTGTTCGCGGCCCCGCACCGGATTCAGATCGGCCCACCGAACTTCGCCTCTCAGTATTCGGGCCACGTGTCGGCGCTCCCGGCCAAGCCTTCTTCCGCGAACGTCTTCTCCTCTTGAGGATCGAGATGGGCGCACTCTCGCGCGAGACGGGCGTGAGCCAGCCGGTCGAGCTTCTCGGCTAGCGCGGTTTCGACAGCGTGACTTCGGTTTCGAAAGCGGCTCTTCCCAACCAGTTGGTCGACTCGGTCGAGCAGATCGGCTTCCAGCGTTACGGCGACTTTAGTCTTCGGCATGGCCCTAGTATGATAAATCATCATACCATGGGTTCCCGGCTGGAAAAGCCGGCTGTAAGGAGAGAGATGTTCTGATCGAGTTCGGGGAGGATCTCGTCGGTTGATCTCGGTCCGACTCCTATTGTTTCTTATTCGGCGGGTTGATCATGATGTGGGCCAGCGGCGTGCCGGGGTACATCAGGGGCTCGACGGCGACGAGATAAACGTTCCATTGACATCGTATGCATATATGATGCAGCATGATGCATATGAGAACGACATTGAACATTGATGATGAGCTGCTCGAGAAGGCGACACGGCTGACCGGCACCGCTGAGAAGACGGCTTTGGTTCGACAAGGGCTGGAGGCGCTCATTGCGCTGGAAAGCGCTCGGCGTCTGGCGGCCCTCGGCGGTACGGAGAAGAAGATCTGGCCGATTCCTCGGCGGCGGCCGTCAGCGGCATGATTACGCTGGTCGATACATCGGTGTGGATTGACCACCTTAGGCAGGGTAACGACCGACTGGCCGAACTGCTCGACGAAGGTGGTGTTTATTGCCATCGGTTTGTGATCGGCGAACTGGCCTGTGGCACACTTCGCAACCGTGACGAGTTGCTGGGCCTGTTGGGGGCTCTACCGTCGGCGCCGATTGCCGATCATGATGAGGTCTTGAACTTCATCGCTCAGAGAAACCTTGCCGGACGCGGTCTGGGGTGGATCGACGTCCATCTGCTTGCTTCCGCACTGCTTGCCAACTGCACGCTGTGGACCTTCGATAAGGCTCTGGGAGCAGTAGTTACCGAACTGAAGCTCATCTCGAGCTGAAGGTGGGCTGGCGGTTCTACGACAGCGACCGAGTATCGAGCCGATGAATCGTCGCCGCTTCCATCACGTCCCAGTCGACCTGCACGCCGAGGCCGGGGCCGGATGGCGCGACGACATGTCCGTCCGGCTGAGTCCGGATCACGTCGTGCATGCCGTACTCATACGGTTCCCAAGGCACGGCTTGTTCGTAGTACGTACAGCGGCCCGTACCAAGCATCAGATGTAGATTGGCGGCTGAGACCAGCGTGTTGCCCCACGACATGATCTCGCATTGCATGCCGGTGGCTTCCACCAAGGACAAATACTTGCGGGCCGGGGTGAATCCGCCGCAGACCGTGACGTCGGTCCGCGCCGCTGACCAACACTTAGTCTCCATTGCGTGCTGGAAAGCCGGCAGGTCCTGAATCCAGTTCCCCGACGGGACAATCGGCACGTCGACCCTGCCGGTCAGCTCGCGATAACCAGGTAGGTCGTAATCCATCAGCGGCGCTTCGAACCACGTGAACCCCAGGTCCGCCAATTCCCGGCCAACGCGCAAGGCGCTTTGCAGGTCGTAGTTGTTTTCCACGTCCAGCATGAAAGTAACGCCCTCGGGGAATTCCTTGCGCACGGCTCGGGCCAACTCGAGATCCTTTTCGGGCAAGCACCAGCAGTGAAACTTCACGGCGCGGAAGCCTAACTCAATCATCTCCTCAACGAAGCGAAGATACGACGCGACATCGTCCAGCAGCGGCGTGCTGGCGTAGGAGGGAATCCGATCGGTCGCGCCGCCCAAAAGTTGATAGATGGGCAATCCGGCCGCTTTGCCCATCAAATCCCACAAGGCGATGTCGATCGCCGCCAGCGCTTGCGGCGGGAGTGGAAACACTCGCGGCCACAGACCGCGCCACAACGTTTCCCGCGACAGCGGGTCTTTGCCGACCAGCGCTGGGATCATGTGCCGCAGTGTTTCGCAAGTGTAGCGATCGTAGTCGTAGGAAGTGTAATTCGATACGCCGCCCACGCCCTCGATGCCGTCGTCGGTCGTGATCCGCACAATCGTATTGGTCATGTACTGTTCCTGCAGATCGTGCGACCAAGTAAATCGCTGAACGCTTGGCGCCACGACAAGAACTTCAACGCGTTCGATTTTCATTGGGACCGTCCTCCTTGAACGTCGTACTCGGTATGGCCCTGGCGGCGGTTGACCGGCTCCCTGAACCGGCCGAACAGATTCTGGCGACCATCACCCCCTCGACGGCCACTCCCGAGACT
This sequence comes from Bryobacterales bacterium, assembly GCA_965206655.1. Taxonomy (GTDB): domain Bacteria; phylum Acidobacteriota; class Terriglobia; order Bryobacterales; family UBA6623; genus JAPPLB01. The sequence goes on from CBDBKC010000038.1 coordinate 342,125, forward strand.
CCTCGGTCCCCATTGCAACACGAGCGCCCCGATCGCAGCAGACGGAAACCAAGCCGACTCACGGGCGTGCACGAGAAGAAATCGCATTGAGGCGAGTTGTTATCGCCATCCATGCGTCGAGAGGTAGAATTAGACCTCCGTGGTCGGCCGCACAATCAGCCATTACAAGATTACCGACAAGCTCGGTGAAGGTGGCATGGGCGTCGTCTATAAGGCCGAAGACGCCAAACTCGAACGCACCGTTGCGCTAAAGTTCCTGGCGGGTCACCTTATCTCGGACGCCGACGTCCGCAAGCGCTTCGAGCGCGAAGCGAAAGCGGCCGCGGCACTCAATCACCCCAACATCTGCACTGTTCACGAGATCGATGAGTTCGAGGGCAAGACCTTCATCGCGATGGCCTTCCTGGAAGGGGAGGGTCTCGACAAGAAGATCGAAGCCGGCCCACTGAAGCTCAAAGACGCTCTCGACATCGCCATCCAGACCGTCAACGGCCTACAGGCGGCTCACGGCAAGAAGGTCGTCCATCGGGATATCAAACCCGCCAACCTCATGGTGGGCCCCGACGGTCACATCACGATCATGGACTTCGGCCTGGCGCAACTCGCCGACCGCTCGAAGCTCACCCGCATGGACGAGACCATGGGGACCGTCACCTACATGTCCCCGCAACAGACCTATGGAGCCGAGGTCGATCATCGCTCTGATATCTGGTCCCTCGGTGTCGTCATCTACGAAATGGTCACCGGCCAATAGCCTTTTAAGGGCCACTACGACAAAGCGGTGATGTACTCCATCACCAGCGAACAGCCGGAACCGATCACCGGGCTGCGAACCGGCGTCCCGATGGAGGTGGAGTGGCTTGTCGGTAAGTGTTTGGCGAAGACCACCGGCGAGCGCTATCAGAGCGCCGGCGAAGTGCTGGTTGACCTTTCCGCGCAACGCAAGAAGCTCGAGTCGGGCCAATCGGCAGTGCTCAAAACCGCCGGTGGTCAGGCGACACCGGTGCCACGCCCCGTCCCAAAACTGAAGCGCGCGACAGCCGCTTCTCTTGCTGCATTTGCTGCGCTGATCCTGCTGGCGGCCGGCTTCGTCGTAGGTACCAGCTTTAGCGGCGAAGCCCCGACGTTTCCCACTTACACGCGGCTTACGTTCCGTCCTGGGACGGTCACCTCAGCCCGGTTTGCTCCTGATGGCAATACGATCGTCTATAGCGCGGCTTGGGAGGGTGGCCGCCGGGAACTCTTTACGACACGCCCGGGAAGCTCGGAGTCACGCTCCCTGAACATCCAAGATACAGACATCCTGGCGATATCAAAAACCGGCGAGATGGCCCTGGCATTGCGGCCGCCCCGATACCTTTCTCCTTCTTTTGGATCCCCGAACCTATCCGTTCCCGCCACTCTTTTGCAGGCTTCATTGGCCGGCGGAGCCCCACGTGAGGTGTTGAGAGACATCTTGTTCGCGGACTTTGCGCCTGACGGTCAGTTGGCTGTTGCCCGGATGATTGAGCGCCGAGTGCGTATCGAGTTACCCGTCGGGGAGGTGCTCTACGAAACCCCTGATAACATCTCTAGTTTTCGGATCTCACCGACCGACGGCCGGATCGCCTTTTCTGAACGACCCTACGGCTGGGGGGGCGAATGGCAGATCGCGACTGTCAGCCGGGAGGGCAGCAAGATCGTTGTCGGCGCCAGCCATGAAAGCGGGGATAGCGTAAACCTTCTCTGGTCCCCCAGTGGGGAAGCAGTCTGGTACCACGAGGGTTGGTTGGCAGGCGATACGATCCGCGCGCTGACGCCATCGGGGGCCGAGAGCATCGTGCAGCGCGGCGCCGTCGCCCTACGGCTGCTCGATGTCGCCGAGGATGGACGCGCGTTGGTGAGCCGCGTTCATGCGCGGGCCGCTATCAACTGCCTGGCCCCGGGGCAGAAAGCCGAGCGCGACCTTTCTTGGTTCGACGCCTCGGAAGTGGACGACATCACCTCGGATGGCGAAACGATTCTGACGACGGAGTTCGGCGCGGGAGGCGGGCTTGGACGCTGGGGTGTGTATTTGCGGAAGATCACGGGCGAGCCGGCCGTACGGCTGGGTGATGGTCAAGCGTTTGCGCTATCTCCGGACGGAAAATTGGCGCTAACCATGTCGTTGGACACTCCCCCGGATGTAGTGCTGCTACCCGTCGGCGCCGGCGAATCGATTCGCATCAGAAATGACGACATGACGAACTACGAGTCGATGGATTGGATGCCCGACGGCCAACAGGTTGTTTTTGCGGGAAGCGAGTCAGGACAAGGCGTCCGCTGCTACATCCAAGATATCGATGGCGGCGAACCCCGGCCCATCACGCCGCAGGGATACCGCTTTGGGTTGGCACAAAAGGCGGTCTCCCCGACCGGCGAATGGCTTGCCGCGGAGACGGACGGCGCCCCATCGTTGTTCCCGATAGAGGGTGGGGAGGAGCGAGAGATCCTCGGCGTCGAGCCTGGGGACAATTTTGCCGCGTGGAGCACCGATGGCCGTTCGGTCTTTTTGTATGCCGCCGCCGAAGTGCCGCAAAGCATCTACAGGGTGGATCTCGCTACCGGCAAGAGGTCACTCTGGAAAACCCTTGCACCTGCCGACACGGTCGGCGTGTTCGAAATTTGGTCAGTCCAGATCTCGGCCGACGAACAGTCGTACTGTTACACCTACGGGCGAAACATCTCGGACCTTTATTTGGTGGAGGGGCTGCGGTAGGCTTGCTCCGCGGCTAACGGGGCGCTCGGCCGCGGATACCTCGATGGCAGCGCCGCTGAGACGTTGGACACTTCTAATCGATGCCGCAACCAGGGGGGCGAAATACGGTGCGAGTACGAAACCGCCGCAACCCCTTTCCGACCCCCTGCGTTCAACGCGCTCCCGCTAGCCCTTCACGGACTGCAAAACCTCGCCCGCATCCGCATCCTCCAAGCACGGAGTGATCTGAATCGGGATGACGTCAGACCATTCGGCCATCCAAGCATAGAGAGCTTTCGGCTCGCTGGATTCGACCACGGCGAAACCCCCGCCATCCATGCCATGCCAGCGGCCGAGCATCTCCACCCCTTCCGGCGGAGTTCCGCCTGCCTTGAGAAATCGAGCAACCGCGGCGTCGTAGGTGCCTTGGGGTAATTTCCAGCTAACGATGAATTTCACTTTGGCATCTCCTCTTAGAGCCAGACGAGGGAGCGTCCGGCCAATAGAGAATAGAGCATAACGCGAGGCCGTTTACGTCGGCAACCGTTCTCATAGCCGTTCTCATAGCGCCGGCGAAACTTCGCTCCATGGATGTCCATTGTCAGAGAGCGAGTCCGTGATGGACTCGCTGCGCGACCTACGGCTTCTGCGCGAGGATCCGGATTACCAAGGGGAGGAGTAGGGTGGCTCGCCGAATTGTCTGCACCATCAACGGAAATCGTAGCATCACACCCGAATTCACATCGCTATACTCTGGCGCGTTGATCGCGGTAGGATCAACCACTACACGATCCTTCGCGGCTAACGGGATGCTCGGCCGCGGATACCTCGATGGCAGCGGAGGCCGGACGGCTTACACTTCGTGTGGACGGGCCCTGTCGAGGCCGGAGCATTGTCGATCTCCGATGGGAATCCCAGCCGAAGGGACAATACATGAAACATGCGATTCTCACGACGCTGCTGTTCATGCTGCCTGCGGTTGCCCCTGCTGACGAGCCCATCCACATCGGCTCGCGGCGCGAGTTGTTCGTGGACGACTATCTCGTCCAGCGCCTCGTGGGCAAAGCGGAACTGCGGTTGCATCGCCCCACGCCACGGGAGGTCGTGCTCATACATGATGCTCCCTGGGAAGGGAATGCAACCGCCTACCACAGCATCTTCAAAGAGGGCGATCGCTACCGCATGTACTATCGCGCCTGGCGGCTCACGGTCGACTCGGACCAACTCGAGCAGGGCGTCGTGAGCCTTTGCTACGCCGAAAGCCGCGACGGCATTCACTGGAAAAAGCCGCAACTGGGGCTGCACGAGTTTCAGGGCAGCAAGGCCAACAACATTGTTATCTCCAACGAGATGGCTGCGGGTCATCAGGTGACGATGGGAGGTCCGGCGGTCTTCCGGGACCCGAATCCAAATACGTCGCCGGACGCGCGATACAAGACCTTCCTGATCTCCAAGAGCCCGCTCGGCATGCGGCCATACAAATCAGCCGACGGCATCCACTGGTCTCCGATGACCGCCGGGCCGACGATTACCAATGGTGCATTCGACTCGCAGAACCTCGCATTCTGGGACCCCACGCGTGGTGAGTACCGTGCATTCTGGCGGTATTTCACAAAAGGGACCACCGACGACAAGACGTGGAAACCCGGCGGTGTGCGCGCCATCCGCACAGCCACATCAGACGACTTGCTGACTTGGAAGAGCGAGGCGGATCTTGCCTATGTCGATTCCCCGCCGGAGGAGTTGTATGAAAACGGAGTTGCGCCTTATCACCGTGCACCACACCTGTTCATCGGGTTTCCGGTTCGCTACATCGATCGCGCCGGTGCGCCATCGACTTCGGGCCGCGATGGCCGCGACACACCCGGGCTGGAGAACACTCGTGCGTGGCCGGTGTCGCTGCGGGCGCTGCCCGACCTTCAACAGCGCCAAGCACGGGCCGCATCAAGTGAGCGCTATGGCAGCGCCATCACCGAGGGTTTGCTGATGGCTAGCCGTGACGGCGTTAGATTCAAACGCTGGAATGAGGGGTTTCTTCGGCCCGGCATCGAACGTCCGGGTACGTGGAACTATGGACATCAGTTCATCGGCTGGCATTTGGTCGAGACGGCGTCGCAACTCGATGGAGCGCCCAACGAACTCTCGCTTTACGCGACCGAGGGCTACTGGACGGCGCGGAAGGGAACCTCGTTGCGACGCTACACGTTGCGGCTGGATGGCTTCGTTTCGGTGCAGGCTCCGATGAATGGCGGCGAACTCATCACGAAGCCAGTGACGTTCACAGGCAAGGCGCTCTCGCTCAACTTCGCGACGTCGGCAGCCGGCAGCCTACGCGTCGAACTGCAGGACGCACGAGGAAAAGCTCTGCCAGGTTACGCCCTGAAAGACTGCGACGAGTTGTTTGGTGACACGGTTGACCGGAGCGTTACCTGGAAGAACAAAAGCGACTTGTCTGCCCTGATCGGTGACGTCATCCGCATGAGATTCGTGTTGCGCGACGCCGATCTATTTTCGTTTCGATTCGGCGAGTGACGACGATGGCTTCCGAGAAGCCTCAGCCGGTCGTCGAAGCAGACGCAAACCGAGCCGGCTCATCTACCCGCGGAACAAAGAATGTGATGGTTCATGCGAACGGTGTTATAGCCCCATCGTTTCAAGGTAGAATCGGACCGGCATGATCAGCCGCACCATCAGCCACTAGAAGATCCCCGAAGAGCTTGGTGAGGACGGCATGAGTTTTCGTCGATGAGGTCGAGGACACGAACCCTAAACGTCTCGTTGCTCCCCTAGAGTCTCGATATTCGCTTTCGCAACGAGTAGCCCATGGCAGCCAACGAACCTACTTTCAGCTGGAGTCGCTTGACGACGAAAACGTGGCTATGGCTACTAACAATCTTAGTGACGATCCTCGTGGCCCGCCCGTGCCTGGCCCAGGAGGCGTTCGTCCTGTCGGAGCTGAACGCCGAACGGCATCTCGTCGCGCAAGGCGGCTACTTTCCCCGAATCGTGGTTCTGCCCGGCGGGGATTTGCTGGCGACCTTCAAATACGGCGCGCCCCACGTGGGGAAGGGCGGCAAGGCCGGGCTGTCGAGATCGACGGACGGAGGGCGAACCTGGTCACCTCCCCAAACCGTGTTCGATATGCCCGACGCTGATGACGGTGTCATCGCCAGCGCCGTGCTTCGCGATGGGACGATCATGCTGGGTGCGGTCTCGTACACTTGGCAAGGCGAAGCGTATCAAAACCGCGTCGATTGGACGGCGGACCCCTACATCATCAAATCCGTCGACCAAGGCAGGACTTGGAGCCGGCCGGTCAAGGTAGATGTCAGGCCCTACACCTGGGGCTATCCCTTCGGTCACATTCTTGAGCTCGACGACGGCACGCTGCTGCTCTCCGGCTATGGGGGCTACCTACCCCGAGGGCCCGAGGACGATCCCGCCGAAGCGAAGGAACTCATCGCCTCAGGGAAGAGTCCAGGCAAGCCGGAACAGCAGCGGGGAGATTTTTCGTTCGTCGTACGTTCCCGCGACGGCGGCAAGACTTGGGGCGATTCGTCGCTGATTGCGAGGGGCTTTAACGAAGTCAGCGTCCTGTCCGTCAAAGGCGGCCGCCTGTTGGCCGTCATGCGTTCGCAAGGAGCGGGACACCTCTCGAGTTCGATCAGCTCCGACCAAGGCGATCATTGGAGCGCGCCCGTTCAGATCACCGAAGACCGTGAGCATCCCGGCGATCTTCTACGGCTGTCGTCGGGCCGAATCCTGCTCACCTTCGGCCAGCGCAATAAACCCTACGGGGTTCAGGCTATGATCAGCAACGACGAAGGGATAACCTGGAGCCGCCGCGAGCGAGTCATGCTTGCCTGGGACGGCGATCACGGCGACATCGGCTATCCGGTGACAGTGGAGCGTGCCGACGGCAAGCTATTGACCGTCTACTATGTCGTGTATGGTGATCCTGACTACGGTGGCGGCAAAGGCATCGCGCCGAAGAACGCTTTCACGCGAGTTGTAATTTGGGATCCGCCTGAAAGTTGGACGCGATCCCTCCCATGAGTGAAATCCTGTGACCCCTCTCATTGACGTACATTCGCACTTAGGGCAGCCTCCGGGTGGAAGCAAGATGAGTGCCGACGGCACACGGCTCTGCGATCTCTTTCGGCAAGCCGGCATTACACACGGCATTACGTTTTCGATTGAGGCCTGTTACGGCGCCATCGACCTCGGTAATCGCTACACGCTCGACGAAGTGGCGAAGCACGACATGCTCAGCGCTATGGTCGTGGCTCATCCGAATTACTTTGAGGCTTCCGCGCGATGGGTCGCCGAGGCCGGCGCCAATCCCGACGTGGTCGGCGTGAAGATCCATCCCGTGATGGGCGGTTTCGACGTTCTTTCCGCAGGTGTGATGCGTCTGATGGAGCAGGTCATCGAACCCTCCGGTCTGACGGTGCTGAGCCATGTGGGCAATGAGTCTCCCAACGTTCCGATAGCCCGTTACCTGGAACTGGCGTCGCGCTTTCCTTCGATTCGATTCATTGCCGCGCACCTCGGCCTGGGTGTTCTCGGCGTCGGGGATGCGGCGGTTACAGCTTGGCGGAACAATCCGCTGCCGAACGTCTGGTTCGACATGGGCACGCTGCGGGCGTTCACAACGGGCTCCGTCGAGACGCTGCTGCAAGCGGTGGGTCCAGATCGCATTTGCTTCGGCACCGATGCGCCGCTTTACGTTCCGGCGGCTTTCGCGCGGCTATTGGAAGTTCTGGACATCTCAGAAGAAGACCGGGAAAAGATTGCTTATCGCAACGCTCTAGCGGCCGTGCCTGCTCTGGCAAGCCGGATGAATGTTGTCGCCGAATAGCCGGCTGGTTGGTTCGCGAACTGCCGGAGCCCGCTCGATCGTCAGAAGGCCAATTGATCGGGTTTCATGCCGCCGCAACCGTTCTTGTGGAACGGTCGGTTGCATCCGCCCCGGTAACACGTGTCGCCGCTGTAGCCTTCAGGATTGACGAAAGCTACCCATTCCTTAACTTTCGCTTGAACTTCGCCGGCGCTCGCATTCTGCTCGGTGATCATGTAGTTCGCCAAGCCCCACATCGAGCGTGATACGTTGCAGGGGCAGCAGCAAGTGTAGGCGCTGTTATCACTACAGCAAGGAGCCGGCATGGCGCCGAGAGCTTCTTTCTTGATCGCTTCCTGCGCGGACGTGAGCTTGAGGGTCTGCTCCCATTCGATGAACTGCCGGGTTTGGGTCTTAACGTCGTCGAACTCGAGCGCCGAGACGGTGGAGCAGCCGGTAGCGATAAGCGTAACGGCAAGCAGAAAAGCGATCGGAAGTCTTTTTAGCACCATGTGCCTTCCCCTAGCTTTAGGCTAGCATGCGTTGGGCAAGCCGGCCGCGGATCCGTACGCGGAAGCCACCGTGCTGGCTAGTCCGACTTCCCGAAGCAGTAAAGTGTCGCTGAGGTCCGCACGTACATGCGGCTGTCGGCGATCGCGGGCGTGGCGAAGATATCTTCGCCGAGGTCGCTTGTCGTGAGAATCTCCCATTCGCCGGCGGCGGTAAGCACCGTGATCTTGCCCAACATGCTCGCCATGTAGACCTTGCCGTCGGCGGCGACGGGCGATGCGTAGTAGTCGTCGAGAGCGCCCATCAGGCGTCCCATCTTAATGACTTCGCCGGTTTTCGGATCAAGGGTAAGAGCAATCCCGCCCTTCTTGATCTCGTACAGAACATCCCGATAAAGCAGCACCGAGGGCACGTCAGGAAGCGATTTCCGGTGACGCCACAAGACGTGGGTTTCGGTGATGTCGCCCCGGCCGCCGAGCTTAACGGCCATGGTTGCGTTCGACGACGTACGGCGGCTCTGATAGTATTTCCAATCGCGGGCGTCGAATACCGTATCTTTGTCGAGGTCCTGCATATCCCAGTTGCCTGGGTGCCATTCCTTGGGGATCTCCGCTTTCGACAAATGTCCGTCTTTATCGGCGTCAAAGCGTTTGAGCATCTCGGGGAAGTTCGGCAGCACGAGACGAACGGTGGGTTCGCCCCCGGGGGCCCAACCGTTGAAGTAAAGGATGTCGTCTTCGATCACGGGGACGGATTTGACTTGATACGTGAGTCCTTTGATGCGCCAGACTTCTTTCCCCGTGGCGACTTCGTAGCTAACCATCTGATACGAGCCGGGGACGATCAGCTCCGTGCCGCTTTCTTTCGGCTGATAGACAACGGGAGTCGAGAAGCTATGCACCATCTCGGGGCGTTCAACGCGCCAGGCGACGCTGCCATCGTCGACGTTGAAGGCGATCACGAAAGCATTGATGTCCTGATCGACGACCATGAGCAGCTTGCCGTCGGCGAGAATTGGGGACGCCCCCATACCATGGAAATTCGTAAAGGGTCCCATCGCTCTGCGCCAGCGTTCATTACCGTCGGGACCGTAGGAGAGCATGCCGTACCCGGCAAAGAAGACGTAGACGTTTTCGCCGTCGGTCACTGGGCTGGACGATGCTTCGTCGTTGAGCCGGTGCATTTTTTCAAGACGCCGCCCGGGCGCTTCGCGGCGCCACAAGATCTTGCCTGTGGCGCGGTCGAGGCAGAAGGTGTAGAGCTTGCCGTTCTCGTGGCCGGTGAGAAAGATACGGTCGTCGGTGAGAATGGGGGAAGACTTCCCCATCGGCAGCGTGGTCTTCCAAACGACGTTCTTATCGGGCCCGAATTCGGTAGGCAGGCCGGTTGTCTCGAAAACGCCCGCGCCATTGGGTCCGCGGAAGCGGGACCAATCGACGGCCAACGAGGGAATCGCGGCGGTGGTTAACAGCGCTGCGGCGGAGAGGAAAGCAATGCCCCATCTATTTCTCATAGCGAATCAATCTTAGCGCGCTTGCCCCGTGTCAAGCACACTTGTGGCGCACGGCTGAGCCGTGCCGGGTCGCGCTATGCGCGACCTAAAAGCGGAGCCGTGACCGTAAGCGAGCGGTCCGTAAGCACCAAAGCATCACCGCTGACAGCCCGATCGGGTCGGGTGACGGGGATTGAGGCCCCGCCACCCTCCCACACCACCGGACATACGGTTTTCCGTATCCGGCGGTTGAACCCAGCGGCCTTACGTTCGCGCCGCAAGATCCGATGGCATCACAAACCCGTAGCGCCGCAACGTTGCATTCGATAACGCTGTCTGCAACAGTCCGTTCGCCGCTATGCGCCAAGCGCCGCGACGTGCCGGAACCAGTTTCAACAACCGTTCCCCAATGCCCAACCGACGTAAAGCCCGCCGGCGTCCCGTTGCGCCATGCCAGCGCAGCCAGAAACATTTCCGTATGTGCCGCCGCACCCATCCTTCCAGTAGGAAAATCGCACGCCGTCGCTCCGCCAACCGGTAGTATCCCCACCAGCCGCGAACGTACCGCCGCCACTCGTCGCGTAACTGCCGACTCGTGACCGAGCGGTTGCCGCACCAGATCTCCCGCACCTTCCGTTTGAATCGCTCGACACTTTCCGGCGCTGCTTCCACCTGCCCCTGGCGGTTCAGACGAAACCCCAGGAACTTCCGCTCCCACGGCCTCCCCGCCCCGCTCTTGGCCTCGTTCACTTTCAGTCGCAGATGCTTTTCGATCCAAGCCGTGATCCCCGCCAGCACACGCTTCGCCGCCGCTTCACTGCCCACATAGATGTTGCAGTCATCCGCGTACCGGCAGAACCGTAGCCCACGTCTCTCCAGCTCCCGATCAAGCGCATCAAGGTAGATGTTCGCCAGCAACGGTGACAACGGCCCGCCTTGCGGCGTGCCCTCCGCGCTGCGCACCACCACCCCCTCCGTCAGCACTCCGGCCCGTAGATACCGGCCGATCAACCCCAGCACTCGCTTGTCGCGAATGACTTCCGCCACCCGCCGCATCAAAATGTCGTGATTGACCACGTCGAAGAACCGCGCGATGTCAATATCCACCACCCAGTCCTTGCCCTCGCGAACGTATCCTTGCGCCGCTCGTACCGCATCGTGCGCACTCCGCCCCGGCCGGAACCCGTAGCTCGACTCGCTAAACCGCGGATCGAAGATCGGCTGCAGAACTTGCAGCAACGCTTGCTGCACCAGCCGATCTATTACCGTCGGTATCCCAAGCTGTCGCTTCCCCCCGCTCGGCTTCGGTATCTCTACCCGCCTTACGGGACTCGGCGTCCAACGCCCGGACACGAGTTTCGCTCGAATCTCCGTGCCGTGACGGCGAAAGTGAGGTTCGAGTTCTTCGGTCGTCATCTTGTCGATCCCCGCCGCGCCCCGCTTGCGTTTCACCGCCCGCAGAGCCCGTTCGAGGTTCTCCTCTCCGACCACCTGTTCCATCAGTTCTTCGTGCATTGCTTTCTTCGATGAGTCTCGCCGAACTTCGCCTCGTCGCCGCCGGAGGGAGGCCCATCCCGGTTCCACCGTTCCTGCCTGCCCCTGCTCCCCTTGCGTTCCCCCGATGGGGAAGGACCTTTCGGTCCGGGACTCCGGACTTCTTTCGGCTCGGTTCGAGTCGCTCCTCTCGCTTTGCTCCTTGGTTCTTCGGCCCTTCGCTCCGGCGCTATTACCCGCCTTCCTCGCTACTACGGCCTCTGCTGACTTCTCCTCCGCTCTCACCGAGGAGATCTCCCCAGGTAAGGTGCTGAATCTTTCCCTTCACACCGCCCGGCTCTACCGCGCACGTCTTCGGATGGACTTCGGGCTTCACGTTGGCTAGCACGCTTACCGCCCGTACACGGCCTCTCTGCCGATTCGTGTTCCTACGGTCAAAGGTTTGTTCCCCGCTTCCTTCAGCTTCACCTCGCGGCTACGCCTTGCGGTTCCCTACAGTTACCTCCATCAGTTCCCGGTCGGCTCCTTTCAGCCAACTAGATTCAGCCCATGCTGGGCACACTAGCGCGGACCTCGCTTTTGAGGCCCGCGGCTTTCACTGCACCGAAAAGGGGGGACTGTACCAAGCGCCGCCCGCAAGACCCGTAGCGTGGACCTCGCTTTTGAGGTCCGCGGCGGGCTTTTGGGCCCGGTGGTTCGGTTTGTCGCTGACGGTGAAAGCCCGCCATTACAAAACCCGCAAGACCCGATCGGGTCGGGTGACGGGGATTGAGGCCCCGCCACCCTCCCACACCACCGGACATACGGTTTTCCGTATCCGGCGGTTGAACCCAGCGGCCTTACGTTCGCGCCGCAAGATCCGATGGCATCACAAACCCGTAGCGCCGCAACGTTGCATTCGATAACGCTGTCTGCAACAGTCCGTTCGCCGCTATGCGCCAAGCGCCGCGACGTGCCGGAACCAGTTTCAACAACCGTTCCCCAATGCCCAACCGACGTAAAGCCCGCCGGCGTCCCGTTGCGCCATGCCAGCGCAGCCAGAAACATTTCCGTATGTGCCGCCGCACCCATCCTTCCAGTAGGAAAATCGCACGCCGTCGCTCCGCCAACCGGTAGTATCCCCACCAGCCGCGAACGTACCGCCGCCACTCGTCGCGTAACTGCCGACTCGTGACCGAGCGGTTGCCGCACCAGATCTCCCGCACCTTCCGTTTGAATCGCTCGACACTTTCCGGCGCTGCTTCCACCTGCCCCTGGCGGTTCAGACGAAACCCCAGGAACTTCCGCTCCCACGGCCTCCCCGCCCCGCTCTTGGCCTCGTTCACTTTCAGTCGCAGATGCTTTTCGATCCAAGCCGTGATCCCCGCCAGCACACTCTTCGCCGCCGCTTCGCTGCCCACATACATGTTGCAGTCGTCCGCGTACCGGCAGAACCGTAGCCCACGTCTCTCCAGCTCCCGATCAAGCGCATCAAGGTAGATGTTCGCCAGCAACGGTGACAACGGCCCGCCTTGCGGCGTGCCCTCCGTGCTGCGCACCACCACCCCCTCCGTCAGCACTCCGGCCCGTAGATACCGGCCGATCAACCCCAGCACTCGCTTGTCGCGAATGACTTCCGCCACCCGCCGCATCAAAATGTCGTGATTGACCACGTCGAAGAACCGCGCGATGTCAATATCCACCACCCAGTCCTTGCCCTCGCGAACGTATCTTTGCGCCACTCGCACTGCGTCATGCGCACTCCGTCCCGGCCGGAACCCGTAGCTCGACTCGCTGAACCGCGGATCGAAGATCGGCTGCAGAACTTGCAGCAACGCTTGCTGCACCAGCCGATCTATTACCGTCGGTATCCCAAGCTGTCGCTTCCCCCCGCTCGGCTTCGGTATCTCTACCCGCCTTACGGGACTCGGCGTCCAACGCCCGGACACGAGTTTCGCTCGAATCTCCGTGCCGTGACGGCGAAAGTGAGGTTCGAGTTCTTCGGTCGTCATCTTGTCGATCCCCGCCGCGCCCCGCTTGCGTTTCACCGCCCGCAGAGCCCGTTCGAGGTTCTCCTCTCCGACCACCTGTTCCATCAGTTCTTCGTGCATTGCTTTCTTCGATGAGTCTCGCCGAACTTCGCCTCGTCGCCGCCGGAGGGAGGCCCATCCCGGTTCCACCGTTCCTGCCTGCCCCTGCTCCCCTTGCGTTCCCCCGATGGGGAAGGACCTTTCGGTCCGGGACTCCGGACTTCTTTCGGCTCGGTTCGAGTCGCTCCTCTCGCTTTGCTCCTTGGTTCTTCGGCCCTTCGCTCCGGCGCTATTACCCGCCTTCCTCGCTACTACGGCCTCTGCTGACTTCTCCTCCGCTCTCACCGAGGAGATCTCCCCAGGTAAGGTGCTGAATCTTTCCCTTCACACCGCCCGGCTCTACCGCGCACGTCTTCGGATGGACTTCGGGCTTCACGTTGGCTAGCACGCTTACCGCCCGTACACGGCCTCTCTGCCGATTCGTGTTCCTACGGTCAAAGGTTTGTTCCCCGCTTCCTTCAGCTTCACCTCGCGGCTACGCCTTGCGGTTCCCTACGGTTACCTCCATCAGTTCCCGGTCGGCTCCTTTCAGCCAACTAGATTCAGCCCATGCTGGGCACACTAGCGTGGACCTCGGTTTTGAGGTCCGCGGCTCTTCCTTCGACCTGCTCAACGCCCCGCGGGAACGCGCGGCCCGCCAAGGCCCGTTCACGGGCCTTGGTTTCAAATAGGCCAGGCGTTTTACGCCTGGTACCATGCCCCACCGGATGAATCAGGCCCCTTCAGGGGCCTTACCCCAACCGCCAACCCCACAAAAGCCCAGGGCGTGAGCCCACGGCTGAGCCGTGCCGGGTCGGGTCGCGCTGTGCGCGACCTAAAAGCGGAGCCGGTTAGTCAGAATCATCCGAATCAGAGTTGCGACCAAACGCGTAAAGCGCCGTCTCAGTCCGAACATAGATTCGCCCATCGCCGATCGCGGGCGTGGCATACACGGCCTCTCCCAAATCATTCACCGCGATGACCTTCCACGCCTTTCCCGCGTTGGTCACCGCGATCTTACCCGTCTCGCCGGCCAGATAGAGCTTGCCGTCGGCGGCAACCGGCGAAGCGTAGTATTTGTCAATCGCGCCATCCAGCCGGCCGACGCGATCCATCTTGCCCGTGGCCGGGTCGATGGTGGTGAACAGACCGCCGTCTCTGAGGATGTAGAGGATTCCATCGTAGAGCAGCGGCGTTGGCACGACCGGCACGTCACGCTCGTAAGACCAAATCACGTGCGAGTCCGTCAGGTCGCCGCGGGCGTTCTCCGGCCGGACGGCGATTGTCGCGTTGCGTGAGCCGCGCCGCGCAATATAGAAACTCCAGTCGCGGGGGCTCAAGAACCCGTCACGGTCGAGATCGATCGCGCGCCAGCTTCCCGTGGGTTTCCATTTCTCGGGGAGCTCTTCCGGCGAGATGCGGTTGTCTCCATTGGGGTCCGCTTCCTTCGCCGCCTCCTCGAACGGCGGGAAGAATTTTCGCTGTGCCGGTTCCGCACCCGGCGCCCAGCCGGTTGTGTAGATGACGCCGTTGTCGACGATAGCCGCCGGTTTGACCTGCCATGTCAGTCCCCGCACCCACCACAGTTTTTCTCCCGTCTCCGCCGAATACGAAATCAGCACATAGGAGCCGGGTACGATGATCTGCTTGCCGCCGTCCGGCGCCTGGTAGACGCTGGGAGTAGCGAAACCATGGACGACCTCGGGCCGCATCGTCTTCCAGGCAACCTTGCCGGTGTCTTTTTCAACCGCGAGCAGGTACGATTCCTCGTCTTGATCGCAGGCGAGAATGATTCTATCGTCGACGACGATCGGCGAGGCGGACATCCCATGCAGATTCGTGAACGGCCCGAGCCGCACACGCCAGCGCTCGTTTCCGTCGGGTCCGTAGGAGACGAGGCCGAGGTCGCCGAAGAAAACATATACGTTCGTGCCGTCGGTGACGGGTGTTGACGAGGCGGGACTGTTAAGCTGATGCAACTGCTCGGAGCGGTCGCGGCGGATGGCCTGCCGCCACAACACCTTGCCGGTCTTGCGGTCCATGGCGATAGTCAGTAGATTGTTCTTTTCCCAGGCTGTTAGAAAGATGTGCTCGCCGGTGAGTACAGGCGAAGACTTTCCCGTGGGCAGCGGCGTCTTCCAGACAACATTTTTTTTAGGACCGAATTCGGCCGGCAGACCGCTCGTTGAACCCACTCCAGAGGCGTTGGGGCCACGGAAACCGGGCCAATTGGCGGCCGTCAACGTCGATGAAGCTAGAGTCGCGAGAACGATCGCGGCTGCCGGCCTGAAAAATGATGCGTGCATTTTTGAGCTCCTGATGGCAAGAATATAACGTAACAGTGGCCGGTCAGCGCCGTTTCGCCCGTCTCCCAATCGAGGGACCCGGTTCGCGCGCATTCCTCGCGGATGCGCCGGACGAGAGGATTCGCGTGCGTAACCTCGCCTTCGGCGGGATTGGCGTTGAGTTGCCCCGTCCCCTCGAGCCCGAAGGCCTGTACCAGTTTTGGCTCGACCTGGGTGCTCCGTTTCACGATATTGTCTTTGCCACGGCCCAGGTCCGTTGGGTTACGAAAGTCGGCCGCTTGTTTCATTGCGGCGCTCAGATCGTCGAGACAAACCGCACCTGGTTGGGTCCGACGAAACCCCGCTCCAATGAGACACCGACCCAGGTCAACACGACCAAAATCGAAGCGACCCCGCCGGCGGACGCAGAGGAAAACTTTGTCGTCAGAAAATTCGCGCGGCCCCGGCTACGCACGAGAGCCGGCTAACGACGGCGACGGCTCGCGGCCGAAAACCTTTTCGTAGGATTCCATCGCGACGCCCCCCAGCATTTCCGCGAGCCGCCGGAACGCCGCGCGACGACTGCCCCACTCCTCGTAGCGCTCGACCTGTTCGAGCCAATCGCACAAATGAACGGTGCAGAGGTCTTCGAACTCGGCGGGCGTGAATTCGACCTCCGCCCCCGTGAACCGGTCGACCATCGTACGGGGGCCCTCGTCCCGCTGAATGGTTTCGTCGAAGGTGGCGCGGGTCATGGCGCTATTCAGATACGCCAGCCGCTCGGCGCGTTCACCGATGAGTTCCCCTACTTCGCCGCGCCGATCAAGAGATAGTTTGAATCCCTGGAAGGGCTCGGTGCCGTAGATGGAATGGAACAGACCCGCGCGGCAGACATGCTGGTCGCAGCCCCAGGCTTCGAGATCCCGGTAGACACCGATCAGGTGCGCCAGGAAGGGATGTTTGCGTGTGCGGGACCTTGTCTGTCCCCTCGGCGACAAGAAAGTCGACCATCGCGCGATACTGTTCGTCCATTGGGCCTCCGTGTGTCGTGGCGGCAGCCACCACGAAAGCCATTTTAGCGTGGACTGGGGCCGGTGTGGGAATGCCACCTCGGGCAAAGCCAACTGTATTCGTAGTTCAGCGGCCCTCAACCGCTCAGTTCAGAGATAAGAGCGTTTGCTGCGTCGATCAAAGGCTGCCCATCCGCCAAGGGGAGCCGCCCCCGCCGAATGAGCCGATTGACTTGCCGAACGAAGACTCTCAGCAGCACGATCGTGGTGCCGGTTCTTCCCCGGTCGAGGCTTCGAGCGGCCACCCCCAGTATCCCCGTGAGTACGCGCCCCTGCCCTGATCCGAGCTCGCCTTCCTCTACCAGGGTTTCGACGGCGTCGATAAGGTCTTCGGTCTGTTCTTCAGGAGTGGGCGGCTCGGGATTCACGTCACCGATCGACCAGAGCTCTCGGTTGACGACCTCATCCGTCGCCGCGAAGAGCAGGATCGAGCCGAGCGGCGTAAACTCCTTGGGGCGTGAGCTCCCGGAACCGCTAAACAACCACCGCCTGAAAGGCGGTGGGTTCATTTACGACTGAAAGTCGGCTTGCGGCTGAAGCCGCCTGAAGAAGCCCCGGCTCAGAGCCGGCTCAAGGCTTGGTGGGCGTTGTGATCTTGAAGCCCTGGTCGTCTTCGTCCCATTGCTGCCTCTCAATGTAATTCTTAATCGTTTCCTCGTCCACTGCGCCCACCGTCGCGCAGAAATATCCCCGCGCCCACAGGTGCTGCCCCCAATATCGCTTCCGCAATTCCCCAAACTCATCTTGCAGCCGTCGCGACGACCTGCCTTTCACATACTGCACCAGCTTCGACGGCGCCAACTGTGGCGGTGCCGATACCAATACATGCACATGATCCGGCGACACAGCGCCCCGAATCACCACCACTTCTCGCGCTTGACAGCTCTGCCGGATCAGATCCCGTGTCCGCTCCGCCACCCTGCCCCGCAAGACTTTGTAGCGATATTTCGTGATCCAGACCAAGTGATACTTGATGTCGTAGACTGCATGCGCCCCTCGCCGATATTCGCCCATCTCCCTATTGTCATCCAGACCCGCTCGAAGCTGACCGCCTGAAAGGCGGTGGGTTTAGACCTGGTGATGGAACTAAAAATATCCTCAACCAGGACGGTACCGGCGGCGGTGCCGTCGCTTTTCCAAAGCTCCTCGTAGCCATTTCCTGGCTCGTAGGCGGTAAAGAACACCTCGCCGTTGAACGCGGTCATCTCTTCGGGCTCGGCGCTGTCGGGTCCTGGACGAATGTCCTTGACTAAAACGGTGCCTGCCTCCGTGCCGTCACTCTTCCAAAGCTCGACGCCGGTCACGCCGTCGTCGGCGTTGAAGATCAGCTCACCGCCGAGTGCAGTCAAGTATTTGGGCCCCGAGCTGCCTGCCGGGGAAATATCCTTCACCAAGACGGTCCCGGCCTCCGTGCCGTCGCTCTTCCAAAGCTCATCGCCGTTGACTCCATCGTTGGCGTTGAAGAAAAGCTCGCCGCCGAACGCAGTCAACTCGCGAGGAGAGGAGCTGCCTGCTGGGGAGATATCTTTGACCAACACGGTACCGCCCGCGGTACCGTCAGTTTTCCATAGCTCGGTACCGTTAAGGCCGTCGTTGGCGCGAAAGAACAGCGTGCCGTTGACAATGGTCAGGTTGTTGTGAGCGGAGCCGCCGGATCCCACACGAATATCCTTGAGCAGGACTGTGCCGAGCTCCGTGCCGTCGGTCTTCCAAAGTTCCTCGCCGTTGATGGGCTCGAAGGCACGGAACAGCAGGTCGCCGTTGAAGGCGATCAGGTTGTTGGGGCCGGAGCCGTCCGCTCCTGGACGGATATTCTTGACCAGCACAGTACCGGCCTCAGTGCCGTCGGTCTTCCAGAGCTCATCGCCGTCGATACCATCATTGGCACTGAAGAACAGCTCGCCGTTGACGGCGGTAAGGTTGCGGGGAATGGAGCTGTCGGCTCCCGCGCGGATATTCTTGACCAGCACAGTACCGGCCTCCGTGCCGTCGCTCTTCCACAACTCCTCACCGTTGATGCCGTCATCAGCCCGGAAGAAGACTTCTCCGCCGAATGCAGTTAGGCCTCGGGGAAATGATCTGTCGGGTCCAGGGCGGATGTCCTTGACCAGGACGGTGCCGGCCTCCGTACCGTCGCTCTTCCAGAGCTCATCGCCGGTGCCGGCGTTGTTGGCACGGAAGAATACCCCGCCGTTGACGACAGTCAGCTCGATCGGGTTGCCATTACCGGGGTCGATACGGATATCCTTGACAAGCACGGTACCCGCCGCTGTGCCGTCGCTTTTCCACAACTCGATTCCGGTGACGCCGTCGTTGCCTCCGAAAAACAGCACGCCATTGATAGCCGTCAGATCGCGGGGACCGGAGTTGACGGCCCCCACGAGGATATCCTTGACCAGCTCGGTGCCGCCCACCGTTCCATCGCTCTTCCAGAGCTCGAGACCGTTGATACCGTCATCGGCGGTAAAAAATAGCTCGTTGTTGACGGCGGTCAGCTTGCGGGGGATGCTGTTGCCCGGTCCCGGAACGATATCTTTCACCAGAACGGTGCCGGCCGTCGTGCCATCACTCTTCCAAAGCTCATCACCGTTGACGTTGGGGTCGAAGGCGCTGAAAAACAGCTCGCCGTTGACGACAGTCAGCTCGCGGGCGCCACCGCTGTTGGGTCCCGGCCAGATATCTTTGACCATCTCGGTGCCGGCCGCTGTACCGTCGCTCTTCCAGATCTCTCGGCCGTTGGCCGCGTCGGAGGCGTTGAAAAACAGCTCTCCGTTGAAGGCGGCCATGTCTTGGGGAGAAAGGCCTTACATGACCAGGACGGTACCGGCGGCCGTGCCGTCGCTCTTCCAGAGCCCAGTGATGCCGTCGTTGGCGACGAAGAAAAGCTCGCCGTTGACGGGGGTCATCCTGTTGGGACGAGAGGGCAGGTTTCCCGCGCGGATGTTCTTGACCAAGACGGTGCCGGCCGCAGTACCGTCACTCTTCCAGAACTCCTCGCCGTTGACGCCGTCGTCGGCGCTGAAAAACAATTGGTTGTTGAAGATGGCCAGGTTGAGGGGACTAGCTGTGGAGTGTCAACAGGTTGTTCATAGGAAGCATGAGTCTGGAGAAGGGCGGACGATAGCGGAGAGCGGCGTGAGGGCGATGCCAGTTGTAGTCGTGCAGCCAGGGTAACAGATGGGCAGCGCGCTGCTGGGATGAGCAGTAGGAGCGAGCGTAAGCCCATTCTCTCAGAGCGGTCTGGATGAAGCGTTCGGCTTTGCCGTTGGTGCGCGGCGTGTAAGGCCGTGTGAAGCGATGACGGATATCGAGACGACGGCAGGCATCGCGGAAGAGCCGGGAGCGGTAACAAGAGCCGTTGTCGGTGAGCAGGCGGCGGATGCGGACGCCGAGCGAGCGATAGTAACCGACGGCAGCATTGAGGAAAGCTACGGCGGAGTCGCTCCGCTCATCGGAGAGGATCTGGGAGAAAGCCACACGGGAGTGGTCGTCGATGGCGACGTGCATGAATTCCCAGCCGGCGCCGCGGCAGCGGTGGGATTTGTCGGAGGTGACGCGATGACCGGCGCGCTGGAAGCGGCCGAGCTTCTTGATATCGAGATGTAACAGATCGCCGGGTGCGGGGTGTTCGTAGCGGCGCACGGGCGGGGCGGGTTCGAGATCGCGGATGCGGTTGAGGCCGGCGCGGCGCAAAATGCGGCTGACGGTGGCCTGAGAGACTCCGACACGAGTGGCAATGCGGTAGCCGGCCCAACGTTGTCGGCGCAGAGCAACGACACGGGCCGCGCTGGGCGCAGCAGTGCGGCGCGGGCTGCGAAGGGGGCGTGAGGAGCGGTCGACGAGACCGGCCTGACCCTCAGCCCGAAACCGCGCGAGCCATTTGCGTACGGTTCGCTCTGAGACGCCACAGGCCGCCGCGGCGGCCTGTGCGTTCTCCCCACCGAGGACGCGGCGAACCAACAGGGCTCGACCTTTCGGTGTCAATCGTGCATTCTGATGGATGTTCATTCGGTCTCTCCAAGGTTGCTGTTGTGGGATAACTCCAGCTTCCTTGGTCCGGGACCGAATGAACAACCTATTGAAAGGTCACAACTAGCGCCATCGGGGCCTGGGAGGATGTCCTTGACCAGGACAGTGCTGGCCGCCGTGCCGTCGCTCTTCCAGAGCTCTCGCCCGTTGGCGCTGTTGGCGTTGAACAACAGCTCTACTGAGTCCCGCATAATATAGAGTAACCTTTTGTAATGGAGCGACGTCTTTTGGATATGGGTTTTCCAAAAGGCGTGAAGCGAGACTTTGCGGCGCTGGAGAAGCGGCGCATTGAGGCGGTGCGGCTGGTCGTGAAAGAAGGACTGAGCCAAGCCGGGGCGGCGCGTAGAGTCCAAGCCGCCCAACAAAGCGTCAGCGGCTGGGTACAGCGTTACCGCGAAGACGGCCGCGCCGGGTTGGCCAAAGCCGGCCGCGCCGGCCGCAAGCCGTTGCTGAGCACCGCGCAGCTCGCCGAGCTGGAAGGGCTGCTGCTCGAAGGACCCGAAGCGCACGGCTTCCCGACGCCGCTGTGGAGCTGTCCGCGGGTGGCGCGGTTGATCCGCGACCGTTTCGGGGTGCGCTACCACGAAGGCCACGTCTGGAAGCTGCTGCGGGCACTCCACTGGAGCCCGCAACGGCCGGTCGGCAAGGCCCGCGAGCGCAACGAGGAAGCGATCCGCGCCTGGAAGAAACAGACCTGGCCCGCCATTAAAAAAAAGCCCAAAAACAGGGCCGCACGATCGTCTTCATCGACGAAAGCGGACTGAGCCAGAAGCCACATCGCTGCCGTACTTGGGCACCGCGCGGGCAGACGCCCGTACTGCAGTTCAACTTCAACTGGAAGAAGCTCTCGGCGGCGGCCGGAATCACTTTCCACAACTTCTATTTCCGTCTCTATCCCGACGCCATCCGCGGTCCCGAGGTGATCGATTTCCTCAAGGCGCTGCTGCGCCACATACAACGTCCGTTGCTGATCGTGTGGGATCGCTTGCCGGCGCATCGCAGCGCGTTGGTGCGCGAGTTCATCGCGTTGTCGCAGGGCCACATCGAGACCGAGTACTTGCCGCGCTACGCCCCGGAGCTGAATCCGGTGGAATACATCTGGGCCTACTGGAAGCAGCACGAGTTGCCCAACGTCTGCCCCAACGACTACTGGGAGCTCGACGAGCGGGCACGCACGACCTTGCGCCGCATGCGCCGCAAACGGCGCTTGATCGCCGCCTTTTGGAAGCAATCTTCTTTGTCGTTCGATTAACTGAATATTATGCGGGACTCAGTAGGTTGAGCACCGTCAGCTGAAAGGGAAGGGATTCGGCGGCTCCCGGGAAGATATCCTTGACGAGAACAGTGCCTGCTGGCGTGCCATCGCTCTCCCAAAGCTCGGTACCGTTGACGGGGTCGAAAGCGCGGAAGAACAGCCTGCCGTTGAAAGCGGTCAGTTCGTTAGGGGAAGAGTCTCCTGCACCTGGAAAGATGTCTTTCACGAGAACTGTTCCGGCCGCTGTTCCATCCGTACGCCACAACTCCTCACCGGTCAGGAACTCGGACGCTGTAAAGTACGTGATGCCACCCGCCTCGGTGATGTCACTCGGGCGTGAGTCGCCGGCCTCCGGCGAGGGGTTGATGTCCTTAAACAGGCTCACTGTCTGGCCCTGGACCGCCGTGACGGCAAGCAGCCCTGCCAAGGCGAGACAGAAGTGACGCTGAAACCGAAGCAGGGGGCGCAGGGAAACCATCAACGCCGTAAGACCGATCCGCCGAAAAGAAACCTGACACATGAAAGAACCTCGCTTTTGGGGTATCGCTATAACGCGGCCACCAGCGCATAGGCTAGCGTGCCGCAAGGTTTGGTTGCAATAGACCGTTGGGGCTAGTACTCAAGGTACTTTCCGTTTCGGACTGCAATTCAGCACGAACGAATTGTTGATCACCAAACTCCTGCAAGAGTCTTCGCGGGGTGTAGCTTATGGGTTACGGGTGATGGGCCCGTCAGCTACTCGGTCGGCTTGGATGCTGGTGCGGTGGTGGGAGCCACCACAAAAGCCATTCTTAGCGTGAACCAGGCCTCTGATGTGTGGCGTCGACAGTTCGCTCTTCGGACGTTTTACAACTTAACCATCACCCGGTTATCAGGCCCTCCTCAGCGCCCTGCGGGCAGATCCCGCAAAGTAAGTTCGCGGAATTCGTTCATCCGCCGCGTCCACAACCGTTCCATATCGCGGACGCGGTCGGGATGCTCGGCGGCGAGATCACTCGTTTCGGTGCGGTCACGGCGGAGATCGAACAATTCCCACGGCTGTTCCGCGGCGGCGACGAGCTTCCAGTCGCCCACCCGTAGCGCGCGGTTGCCTTGATGGGACCACCACAGATGTTCGCGAGCCACTGTCCGATCCTTGGCGAAGACCGGCGCCAGGCTGTGCCCTGGAAAAGCCGGCCCACGACTCGTCTGATTCTCCGCGGCCCGCTGCCGAAGATAACGAGCGGCGTCCGAGCCGGCCACCTCCAGTACCGTCGGCACGAGATCGATCACGTGGCCGACGTTGTGACGCAGCTCGCCTCGCGCCGCGATCCCCCCCGGCCAATGCACCAGCAGCGGTGTCGCAATCCCGCCTTCGTGTACCCACGTCTTGTGCCGCCGGAAAGGTGTATTGGCCGTTGTCGACCAGCCGGGCCCCAGACACAGATACGTCGCCGCCGAACCAGGATCAGCGCTGCTGTCATGCCCGTCGTCGCGGACCATGATCTCCGCGCTGGCGCCGTTGTCGGAGAGAAAGAATATCAGCGTGTTGTCGAAGGCGTCCATCGCTCGCAACTGGTCGAGAATGCGGCCGATTTCGCGGTCCATCCGATCAACCATCGCGGCATGAATGGCCATCTTCGTGGCCTGAAACTGTCGCTGCTCCACGCTCAGATCACTCCACGGCAATGGACGATTCACTTCGCCGGCGCCCAGAATCTTGAGCGCTTCAGGAAAGTCGTACGGCGGACCGACGTCTCGCTCGACGGGAGACAGCTCGGCTCGGATGAGCCCTGCCCGCTGTTGCCTTCGCCAACGCCGCCTGCGAACTACCTCCCAATCCCGCCGGTACTTGCGATGATAGCGGGCAATGTCTTCGGGCAAAGCATGCAGCGGAAAATGCGGGGCCGTAAAGGCGACATACTGAAAGAACGGCTGGTCGGCATGCGTCCGGGCATGTTCGCGTAGGCTTTTCACCGCGTGGTCGGCAATCGCGACCGTGCCGTAGTAGTCTGTGCCAGGCTCCACCGGAGGTAGCGGATGGTCATCTTCGTAGTGGACACGGGGGTTGAAAAACCGCCCCTGGTCACGCAGGTAGTAAGAACGATCGAATCCGCTAGCAATCGGCATGCCGTCGATGTGCCACTTGCCCGAGTGGTACGAACGGTAACCGAGCGGCTTCAGCATTTCCGGTAGCAGCCGCGCCCAGGCCGGACGCTTGCCGCGACCCCCGCTGGGAATGCCGGGCAGCTTGTCGCGACGCACCTGCTGGGCGTAGTAGCCGGTCAGCAAAGCCGCTCGCGTTGGCCAGCAGCGGGCCGTGTTATAGAACTGCGTAAAGCGGAGTCCGTTGGCGGCCAGTCTATCCAGATGCGGCGTCTTGATCTCGCCTCCGTAACTACCCAGATCAGAGAACCCCAAGTCATCAGCCAGGATGACCAAGACGTTGGGCCTATCAGCACCGAGCGCTGGGGTTGCGAACAGAGGTGCGGCGTAGAGGGACAGCAGGACCAGGAATAAGTGTCTGATCACGATGGGTCGCCCATCATTACAAGGTTATTACTAAGCTTCAGCCGCCCAGTCCGCCTAAGTGCTGACGGAGAGCAATTGCCGAGATCCCCAGAAAGAAGACGAATGCTCCGACCAACCCTAACTGCAGGTACCACGGCAAGCGTAATTCGGGTGGCATCAATTTGCGGTTAACCACGAGCGTATGGATAGCTGCGGCACCGATGCCGATGTTTCCGCAGACGCTGCTCACGATGGCGAGGATTAGCGGATTCGGCGAAAGCCGCAGCGCCAACATCCCCCACAGGCAATAAGTCACTAGAATCACATAGTAGATGTTCTTGACCTCACCGCTTTTTGAGCGCAGGTGGCCCGAGGCGCTCCAGAACACGTCCGTCCAGCGTCGCACGATGCCGTCGAGAGTTTGAATGTTGCCGATGCCGAGAACGACAAACCCGCAGATCAACGTAAGGAACCAGAAAACTTCGCCGTGCTGGTCGGCGATACCGCGCGCAGTCATCGCTGCTGCGGCATGGCCTTCGACCTCGACGCCCCGCAGGAATTCGAGTGAAAGCATGGCGGGCAAAGCCATGCCGACCAGCGACCCCAGGCCCCAGATCCAGATCTGATCGCGGTTGGTGTAGCCCAGCCAGCCCTTCCAACGCTGCATGCTTTCCGGTGTGATCGAGAAGACTTTGCCTACATGCGAAAGCGCGATCTTCTTGCCGCCTATGAGGCTCGGGATCGCACCGGTCAAAGCGCCCATGCCCCAGCCCTTATCCCGCGCATAGTTCGAGAACAGTGTATTCGACAACCCACCAACGCCTGCCACCGCCGCGAATGCCGCCAGCGTCGCCCAGTCAATCTCTCCTTCCGGCAGGACGCCGACCTTGAGAAAGCCGCTGAAGATCTCGAGCCACGTCTCACCGCTGACAAGGAACAGGTCAACGCCCACAAGAAATACAAAAACGTAAATCACCTTCGCGGTCATGATCTTCTCGACCGCGTTATAGACTTTCCCGCCGAATATCAGCGGAACAAAGCAGCCGAGAAAGATCGCATAGCCGATGACACGCACGAGGAAGTCGTCCCCCGCGCCGGGCAGGCGGCCCAGCCACGCGGCGGCGACGGGAACGGCGGCGTTCGATGCGGCGTAGGGCCATATATAACCCGAGTCGGCGATCAAGTAGAGCAAGATCCAGAACTTCGGCCCTGGGGCCGTGCGCAGAAAGCCCACAAAGATGGGTTCGCCCGAGTACAGGGCGTAGCGCATCACGGAAAGATTGAAGATCACCTGGAACAACACGCTCAGCGCGGCGATCCACATTACAACACCGCCATAGCGCGCCGTGACGATAGGACCGAACATCCACTCGCCGCCGCCAATCGTCGCTCCGACCATAAGCAGGCCCGGGCCGATCAACGATCTGACGCTTCCAAAACGGAACGTCGGTGCGGAAGGCAGTTCGCCCGATTCCCACTCAGGCAGATAGCGTGCGGCTTTCCGGATGCGTTCCTGCTCGGGTGCGGTTGCCAAAGCCCGCAATGATAGCAGAGGCGGCGCACGAGCCACGGCGCGCTGAGTCCCGGCCTTCTCACAGGCTTCAGCCCACCACGGGAACGTGGCAGTTCGTTACGGAAAGAGCAGCAACTCGCGAAAGAGGTTATTTGATCGGATCGATTTCGAGTTGCTTGCAGATTGTTCTGGCGAGTAGATCGTCGATCTCGACGTGTCGTGGCACGCTCACGACTCTACCGGCGTGAGGATTGCCGTAGATCGAGTGCGCGGAACCTTCGCGAACGAACTGACAACCTTGGTCCCGAAGGTGTTTGATCAGCTTCCTCCGCTGCAACGCCTCACGCCTGCGGTGACCGTCAGGGGGATCAGCTCGATGAAGTCTGCGGCGGGGTCGGAAGATTCCGGGTCGGGAGTTGGTAGTGCCCGTCCCTCGTCGAGATAGGTCTCCGCCATGTCTTCGAGGGCGCTTGTGATCATGGAACGCGCATCCGCGAGATCGAAGCCCTGACTCACAGCTCCGGGAAAGTCGAGGACTTTCGCGACCACCATCTTCTGAGTTTTCGGCGGAACGTAGAAGGCTGCGTGGTATTTGAGCACCATCTCTAGTCTACAGGCGGGGCTGAGGCTTCGGTTGCATCGTTCTGGACTCGATGGCGATCATCGTGTCGGCTCAGTCCGCCAGATTCATGCGGCGAAGAATGTTTTGAAAGCGCGGGTCGGAGCGCACACTGTCAAGTTCGGGAAGAGTCTTAATCCAAAAAAGTTGCAGGCTGCGCTGTTCGCAGGCTTTGTCCAGCCACTCGAAGGCTTTGTCATTCTCTCCAAGACCGAAGTAAATCATCGCGAGATGATAGGGCGCGAGATGCTCCGGCTGGGAGCCTGCATGTAGTTCGTCGATCAGTTTCCGTGCCTTCTCCGGTTGCCCTGAAACCGCGTGGGCGTATCCCAGGTGGCCGTCCCGAAACGGAGGCAGGTTCCCTCGATCGAGCGCAGCGATCGCTTTGCTGTAGTCCCCCTTCTGCAGGTACGCCGTGCCCAGGCAGTAGTGCGTCCAGAAGTAGTTCGGGTCGAGTTCCAGAGCCTTCTGGAGCTCCTCAATGGCCCGGTCGTATTGTCGCTGGAGGAAAAGGATGACGGCAGGGCCTACGTTTACGACCGGCGTGACGGGATCCAATTCGGCGGCGCGTTTGCCCTCCGAATAGGCTTCGTCCAGGCGCCCGAGTGGTACTAAGACGAAGACTGAGTACCATGTATGGGCGACCGGGTACGCGGAGTCCAGCTCGATAGACCGCCGGAACGCGCGTTCTCCCGCTGCCCAGTTCCAGTGGTAAAGAGATTCAACCGCGCCGATCGAAGCGTGTGCCGCGGCTAGATCAGCGTCGATTTCAAGCGCCTTCGACGCGGCTGCCTCCGCTCGCAGCCTCGCCTCCGCTGGCGGCAGCATGCCATAAAACCCGAGCGCGGTGTAGCAGTCGGCGAGCCCGGAGTGGGCGAGTGCATAGTCGGGGTCTTCGGCAAGCGCCTGCTGATAGAACTCCATCGCCTTCTGGATCGCGTCGGCAGTACGCTTGTACCAGTAATAGCGGCCCCGCAGGCACAGGTTGTACGCCTGCAGATTCTCCGTATAACGCTTGGCAAGCAGCTCTTTTTCGCGCCCTACCAACTTGCCCTTCAGCTTCTCGACGATCGCCTGTGAGATTTCATCCTGGACATCGAAGATGTCTTCCATCACCCGGTCGTAGCGTTCCGACCAAACCTGGTACTCCTCTTCGATCGCGATCAGTTCCACGTTGATCCGCACGCGATTGCCGGACCGCCGCACGCTGCCTTCGAGAACGTGTCCGACGTTGAGAACCGCTCCCACTTCGCGAGGCGTCGGCCTCTTCCCTTTGAACTGGAAGGCCATGCTGCGGGGCGCCACCCGTAAACGCTCCACCTTCCCCAAGGCGCTCGTGATGTCTTCGCTGATGCCGTCGCTGAAGTATTCGTCCTCGTCGCCCCGGCTGCGATTCTCGAACGGCAGCACCGCGACCGAGGGCCGCGCATCCTTGGCGCCCGAGGAGGTCCGCGCTCCCTCTCCTGATTCCATGCGGCGCTTCAAAGCGCTCAGGTCGGCGAGCAGGTCGGCGACACTCTGGTACCGCTCGGCGGCGCTCTTGGCTAGGCATTTGTCGACCATCCGTTCCAGCTCGGGCGGAACACCGGTTCGAACCGCCGTAATCGGCTCCGGCGCTTCATGGAGGATCGAGTAGAGAATCGCCTGCTCGTAATGTCCCCGGAACGGCGTCTGTCCGGTGGCCATTTCGTAAAGCACTACCCCCAGAGCCCAGATATCCGTGCGGTGGTCGAGCTTCTCGCCGGTGGTCTGTTCCGGCGACATGTAGAGAGACGTGCCAACCGTCGTTCCTTCCCGGCTGAGTTTCGATGCCGCCGAGGCGAGTTACGCTAGTCCAAAGTCCATCAGCACGGCCTGGCCGGTTGTGGTGTCCATGATGTTGGCGGGCTTGATGTCGCGATGGACGACGCCCTTGCTGTGTGCCTCCTGCAACCCCCGTCCTACCTGCATCGTGATGTCAAGCAGCCGCTCTACGCTCAGCGGACCCTTTTGGATACGCTCGGTTAATTCGTCGCCTTCGAGATACGCCATGGCGATAAACATACGGCCGTCCGCCTCATCGATCTCATAGACGGTGCAAATGTTAGGGTGCTGCAAAGCCGCCGCCGCGCGGGCCTCACGCAGAAAGCGGGCCTTCGCTTCCTCGTTGCCCAGAGAGTTAACTGCTAAGAGCTTGAGGGCAACCGGGCGCTGCAGTCGCAGGTCCTCAGCCTTATAGACCACACCCATCCCGCCCTCACCGAGCTTTTCGGTAATCCGGTAGTGAGAGATCGTTTGGCCGATCATCGAAGGCTCAATTCTATCGCGCCCAAATCATCGTTGGCTATGAGAGTGGCCTCGGTGTGCCCACGCCACCAGTGCGATAATCGAGTTCTCCTACCGTGAACAACAAAGAGATCGCCAACACACTCAACGAGACCGCCGACCTGATGGAAATCGCCGGCATGGACGGCTTCCGCATCCGAAGCTACCGTAACGCCGCTGTCGTCATCGAAAGCCACACCGAGACGGTCGAGGATGTTGTCCGCGACCCCGAGCGCGATGTCACAAGCATCAAGGGCATCGGCAAGGGCATTGCGTCGGCTCTGCACGAGCTCATCGAACGCGGCAGCTTCGCGCGGCGCGATGAGCTGCTCGAAAAGTATCCGCCCACCGCCCTCGAGCTGCTCAAGATCCCCGGCCTCGGCCCCAAGAGCATCGCGCTGATACATGACACCTACCGCGTCAGCACGATCGAGGCGCTCGAGGAGCTATGCCTCGAAGGAAAACTCCGCACCCTGCCCCGCATGGGCGAAAAGCTCGAACAGAAAATCCTGCGAGGGATCGAGAACTACAAGCGCCGCGCCGGACGGTTTCTGCTCAACTTCGTCGACCGCACCGCGCAGGACCTCGTGGCTTACCTCTCCGAAGTCGAGGGCGTCGAGAAGATCACACCCGCCGGCAGTCTGCGGCGGGGGAAGGAGACGATCGGCGACCTCGATCTGCTCGTCACCGGGCCGAACGCCGCGGCGGCCCTCGATCATTTCGTGAAGCACCCCGACGTTACCGAGGTGCTCGGCCACGGCGAGACCAAAGCCAGCGCGCGCATCGGGGCGATGGGCCTGCAGGTGGATGTCCGGGCCATCGACGCTTCGAGCTACGGCGCCGCCATGATGTACTTCACCGGCAGCAAAGACCACAATGTCGCGATCCGTGACCGCGCCGTGCGCATGGGGCTGAGCCTCAACGAGTATAGCCTCAAACGCACAGAGGACGGAGAAGCCGTCGCCGTCGCCGCCGCCACCGAAGAGGAGATCTACGAGAAGCTGGGTCTGCCATGGGTCCCACCGGAATTGCGAGAGAACACCGGAGAGATCGAAGCGGCACTCGACGGAGAGCTGCCGAACCTGCTCGATATCAGCGCCGTCAACTGTGATGTGCACATGCACACGCATGAGACCGACGGCCACCATTCGATCGCCGAGATGGCGCAAGCGGCCATCAAGAAGGGCTACACGCATATCGCGATTACCGATCACTCGAAAGCGCTAGCGATGGCCAACGGACTCGATGAAAAGCGTCTCCTCGACCAGATCGAAGAGGTGCGCCGCGTGTCGGATGAATTCGACGACTTTACGATCCTGGCCGGCTGCGAGGTCGACATTCGGCAAGAGGGCCACATGGATATCGACGATGAGGTGTTGGCGCAGCTCGATGTCGTCATCGCCAGCGTCCACAGCTATATGAATCTCGAAGCGGCCGAGATGACCGACCGCTTGCTGCGCGTTGTCGAGAACCCGCACGTCAGCATCCTCGGCCACCCAACCGGGCGGTTGCTATTGCGACGCGAACCGTATTCCTACGACTTCGAACGCATTGCGGATGAAGCCGGCCGGCGCGGCATTCGGATGGAGATCAATTCGAGCCCCGGGCGGTTGGATCTCGATGCAACCCATCTGCGGGTGGCGAAGGCGAAAGGCGTCAAATTCGTAATCTCGACCGACGCCCACCACACCCGCCACCTCGACAACATGAAATACGGAGTAGCCATGGCCCGACGCGGCTGGCTGCAGGCGGACGACGTTTTGAACACCCTGCCACTCGATCAATTTCGCGCAGCGGTTCGGCGGGGTTGAACCCCCTTCCGTGACCACACCCTGACCCGAAGCTTCAATCCCTCAAAAGCCTAAACAACCACCGCCTGAAAGGCGGTGGGTTCATTTACGACTGAAAGTCGGCTTGCGGCTGAAGCCGCCTGAAGAAGCCCCGGCTCAGAGCCGGCTCAAGGCTTGGTGGGCGCTGTGATCTTGAATCCCTCCTCATCCTCGTCCCATTGCTGGCTCTCGATGTACTTCTTGATCGTTTCCTCGTCCACCGCGCCCACCGTCGCGCAGAAATATCCGCGCGCCCACAGGTGTTGCCCCCAGTATCGCTTCCGCAATTCCCCAAACTCATCTTGCAGCCGTCGTGACGACCTGCCTTTTACATACTGCACCAGCTTCGACGGTGCACGCTGCGGCGGTGCCGATACCAAGACATGCACATGATCCGGCGACACCGCACCCCGAATCACCACGACGTCTCGCGCTTGGCAGCTCTGTCGGATCAGGTCCCGTGTCCGCTCCGCCACCCTGCCCCGCAACACCTTGTAGCGATATTTCGTGATCCAGACCAGGTGATATTTGATGTCGTAGACCGCGTGCGCCCCTCGCCGATATTCGCCCATCCTCCTATTGTCATCCAGACCCGCTTGAAGCTGACCGCCTGAAAGGCGGTGGGTTTTAGACCTGGTGATGGAACTAAATCTTCCCCAATCAGCAACCATCCTCTAGCCGAGCCGCGAGAGACAACGAGCGGTGCGCGGAAGACCGAGCCGCCGGAGGCAACGGTCGGACCGACCCGACCAGAAGCTTTCCCAACGAAGGATCCAACACCCCGCCGGATGAGCGTTCCCTTCGTTCCATAGGCCTACCCCCCTCCCAATCAGCAACCATCTTCTAGCCGAGCCGCGAGAGACAACGAGCGGTGCGCATTCACGCAAGACCGACGTAGTTCGCGGAAGGCCGAGCCGCCGGAGACAACGGGCGGACCGACCCGACCAGAAGCTTTCCCAACGAAGGATCCAACACCCCGCCGGATGAGCGTTCCCTTCGTTCCATAGGCCTACCCCCTTCCCAATCAGCAACCATCCTCTAGCCGAGCCGCGAGAGACAACGAGCGGTGCGCATTCACGCAAGACCGAGCTAGTGCGCGGAAGGCCGAGCCGCCGGAGACAACGGGCGGACCGACCCGACCAGAAGCTTTCCCAACGAAGGATCCAACACCCCGCCGGATGAGCGTTCCCTTCGTTCCTTAGGCCTACCCCCCTCCCAATCAGCAACCATCTTCTAGCCGAGCCGCGAGAGACAACGAGCGGTGCGCATCCACGCAAGACCGAGCTAGTGCGCGGAAGGCCGAGCCGCTGGAGACAACGGGCGGACCCGACCAGAAGCTTTCCCAACGAAGGATCCGACCCCCCCCGGCGGCCCCCGCTATTCCACGAGCGGCAGATTCACCACCGCGCCACGTTCCACCGAACGGAACACGGCTTCGGTGAATTCCATATACTTGACGCCCTCGTTGAAGGTTGTCCAAGCCGGCTCACCGGTTTTGATGAGGTTGATGAAGTCTTGTTCGACCGTCCATTCTTTAACTTCGTTGTCGGGAATGGGGATTTCGGCAAGTGAGTCATCACCGGCTCGTGCGCCGAGAATAACGTTCGTTTTGAGGTTGTAGATGAGTGTCCCCTTAGTTCCGTAAGCCTCGATCTGCGGATCGACGCCGTGGTGGGCAACGCCCGAGAACAGGAAGGCCGCAGTGGCGCCGCTTTCCATCTCGCCGCTGATGTAGACCGTGTCGGGACGCTCGAACAGCACCCATTGATTCGGAGCCGGCGATGGGCCGCGCCGTCGTGAATGTCTTCGCCTGCGCCGAGACGGTTTTCATATAACCGTACCAGCGTTGGACGGCTTCCACCACGATGCCCATTACAAGGGCGTTGAGCCCTGAGTACATCGCGATCTGCCGCCAGTGGAGCGGCGTCTCGGGGTCGGCTACATCGCCGCCGAGGAAGCGCGCATGGACGTTGCGGACCTCGCCAAGATAACCGTCATCGATGAGGCGCCGCATCACGTTATGTCCCTTGAAGCCAAAGGGCGAGGGGCAGATCTGTGTCGCAAGACCGGTCTCCTGGGCTTTCGCGTACATCGCTTTTGCTTCGCGCAGGTTCATGGCCATGCGGGCTTGCACGAAGGTATGCTTGCCGCGATCCAGCGATTCAAGAACGTACGGACAGTGCTTGTAGGGCCAGGTGCCGATCATGACGGCGTCGATGTCATCACGCGCCATCAGGGCATCCGGATCGGTCATGATGTCGGGCTTGAGGCCGAACTCGGCCGAAATGGCCCGGGCGCTCTCGTCGCTACGATTGCAGATGGCGACGACTTGAGCGTCTTCGATTTTGGCGAGTCCGGGGAAATGGCGGCTGCGGAAGATATTGCCTGCGCCGATGATACCGATGCGGATAGGATTGCTCATGGCTTTGTGTTGTTCGCGGGATGCGTCTTCTTAGGATGCCAAATTCGCGACCTCCCATGTCCACCGCGGTGGGTTGTCCAAGAACGCAGGTTCCGTTTCTCAAAGGCCTCTGGTTGCCGTCGCGAAATCGCCTGCCCCTCCGCATGATAGCCTCGGCCTTTACGATCCAGCACCCACCGAACCCCGACCGCAAGGGAGGCGGTTGGGCCGCAAAACCCCAACCAAGGCATCCCAACCACGCCGCACCACCGCCCCCTCGCGTCAACAGCCACCCTCACCCAAAACCGAGTCACAAGCTTAAGAAATATTTATCTCCCACCATCCCAACAACTTAGCCAAAACCCACCCCCGCTAACCCACCACCCCGGCCGCATACTAGCAACAGAGCGGCACATGTAAATGTGTCGCCGAAACCGTCGACCCGCGAAATCAAGCAACGGAGCGGCGGGTGTCAACCCGGCGGCCCGCGCCGAAAGGCGCGGAAACCGTCGACCCGATAAATCGATCAATCAAAGTCAGGAGAAATTACCATGTCCACAGCAGCACAGCAGCAAGCCAACAAACAAAACGCGCAACATTCGACCGGTCCGCGCACCGACGAGGGCAAACAGCGTACCTCACAAAACGCACTCAAACACGGCCTCTACGCCACCGACCCCCTCATCCGCGGCGAAGACCCCGACGACTTCTACGCACACGGCGCCGAGCTCGAGTACCAACTCCGGCCGGCGAACGCTGTCGAGGAAGACCTTGTCGAGCAAATCATCGACATCACCTGGCGCCTGAAACGCTGCGCGCGCATCGAGTCCGCCGTCATCAACGAGCTCTACGACACCGTGGCCGAACAGCCGCAAAACCACGACAAAGACCCCGATCAACTGCTCGGCAAGGCCCTCGCTCACAACGACGCTCTCAGCCGCCACAGCCGTCGTGAGACGCGACTCGCACGCCGCTACCACGCCGCCATGAAAGAGCTCCGCGAACTCCGCAAGCAACGTGCCCGAAACGCTTTCTTCAGCAACCTCGAGGACGCGCTGCGGCCCAAACCACAGCCCGAATCGACAGCCGACACCAACGGCGAATCCGAAATGACGGAACCGACCCAATCCGTCGCAACCCTATTAGAATCAATAGCCCCGATCAACTCCCCGGACCGCGAGCCCGACCCAACCGCCCCCGGCATCAGCGACCCGCATCGAATCCAAGCTGAACAGGCCTGCGAAATCGCCAATCAGGAGGCCGCCAAGTAACCGAAACCCCAAATCCAAACCACGAACCACCCCACCCCAAAACACCGTACACCCCACCTGCGCCCAATCGACCCACAGAACCCGGAACGAAAGTGACGGGCCCGCCCGCTAACCGCCACCGATCTACTGAACTGCCGCACTAAGCAAAGGAGGCGCGGATGTCAATCCGCGCGTGGGCTGACCCGTCCCTCCCAAGCAAAAGAGGCGCGGATGTAAAATCCGGTCGCCCTTGCCGCCTGCCCAGCGTGTGGGTACATTAGAGCATTGTGTACAGCGAGCTGTTACTAGAGCATTTCCAGAACCCGCGCAATGTTGGCGAATTGGATGACGCCGACATCCGTGCGGAGGTATCGAATCCGATCTGCGGCGATATCCTTCGGCTGACGGCAAAGGTTGTCGGCGGTCGAATCGAGAGGATCGCCTACCAAACGCGCGGTTGTACGGCGTCGATCGCGGTTGGGTCAGCGCTAACCGAACTATTGATGGGCAAGACGGATGATGGAGCGCTGCGGCTGTCACGCGACGATGTCGAGCAGGCAGTGGGAGGTCTGTCCAATGAATCGAAGCACGCCGCTGTCCTTGCGATTGACGGTGTCAAGGCGCTCGTCCGAGGGTGGCCGGGTTAGGGCCGCGCTGATGAAACGCCGTACGATGGGAGTAGCTTGTCTTGCCGCAGCGCTCCTCCTTCCGGCCGGCCAACCAGGGGCGGCCCAAGCGGAGTCGTTTGATTCCTGGACCGATGAACAAAAGGAAGAGTTCTTACTGAAAGGCAAGATCGGCCGAACAGCAACGGTGGGCGCGGGCATCACGCTTTCGTCTCGAGCGACCCTGTCGCGCGAAGGGGTCGAGCATGACGCCCAAATCCAGAGTATAGAGATCAGTAAACCGTCTTTTCCGACCCCTGACGGTTTTGAGCTCAACTTCCGGGACAGCTACAAGTTCAACATCGCCGCCTACCGCCTCGGCCGTTTGCTGGGGCTGCGGGCGCTGCCGGTGTCGGTGGAGCGATCGGTGGGAGGTAAATCGAGCGCGATAACGTGGTGGATCGATGACGTGGTGATGACCGAGAAGACGCGGTTTCTCAAGAAGCTAGATCCTCCCGACCGCGGGAGTTGGAACCGTCAGATGTACAATGTCCGCGTCTTCGATGAGTTGATCTATAACACCGACCGCAATCTCGGTAACATCGTGATCACGGAAGGGCGGAAGATTTGGATGATCGATCACACCCGTGCCTTCCGGACGCACAAGCGGCTGCGGCGGCCGCGAAACCTCGTCCAATGCGACAGAAAGCTACTTGAATCGTTACGCTCGTTGACGCCTGAGCAACTGAATCGTGAGTTGGGCCCCTATCTCAGGCGCCTGGAAGTGACGGCGATTCTAAGCCGCCGCGACCTCATCGTTGAGCTATTCGAAAAGAAGACAGAAGAGAAGGGGGAGTCCGCCGTGCTCTTCGATCTTCTCTGAGAGCGGCTGCCTGCCCACTGTCGAATGCTGCGCTTTTGGGAAGGTTCACCCGTTGAACAAGGGAAAGTGGGCGTACTGCCCGGCGCGTTCAATCCCCCGACGGTCGCCCACGAGGCGCTTGCGGCGGCGGCTCGCGCGCAGTTCGACTTGGCGCAGGTGGTTTTCCTGCTGCCCGAATCTCTTCCGCATAAGAGCTATGAGGGAGCTCCGTTTGAAGACCGCATCGCGATGCTGATTGCGGTGGCCGCTAAAGAGACAGCCTATGCCGCCGCCTCTTCTGAAAAAGGGCTCTTTGTCGAGATAGCCCGACAGGTGCGGGAGCGATACGGGGAGCGGGTCGAGATCTATCTGCTTTGCGGACGTGACGCGGCGGAGCGGGTCTTAGGATGGGATTACGGCGAAGGCCCTTCGATGGCAGATCAACTTAAGGAGTTCCAGCTCGCTATCGCTTCACGCGGCGGCGAGTATTCACCGCCCACGAAGTATGCGCATCGCATCCACGGGGTGGACCTCGCGATCCCGTTTGATGAAGTGTCGTCGACGGCGGCGCGGCAGGCTGTTGCCGAAGGCGGTGCGTGGCGCCGCTCGGTGAGCGAAGGCGTGGCGGCGGTAATCGAGCGGCGCGGGCTCTACCGGGCGAACGCGTAGACTAGCGCCGCCGGCGGGGCGCAGGGGCGGCGGGTTGCTGCCCTTCGGGCGTAGGGCCGGGAGGCAGACCACCCGGAAAACCCTGCATCTGTCGCGGCGCGCCCTGTTGGACCCCGCGTTGGCCGAATCCTTGCTGTGGAATCTGTTGTACGCCGGGCCCGCTGGTCGGAATCGCTCCATATGGGTTTTGTGGTTCCGGCCCTGGCGGCGCGCCCGCGGGATATCCTGGGGGGTAAGCGCCGCTGGCCGGTGTGCCCGGCATACCTCCCAGCGTTCCGGACGGCCCCATACCTGGTTGCCCGGCCGGAAGGGCGCCGGCCGGGCCGGCCATACCTGCTCCCATGCCGCCTCCGGGGCCGGCCGCAGCCCCGCCGAAGCGGTCATCCTTGCGGTAGTCGTACACGAACTCCCATTCGTTGTACATTTCATAACCCTCGTAGACCTTGACGCCCATTTCCTGTTTTTTGGTCGCGACGCCGGCAATCCCGCCTTTGAACGATGAACCTGATCCGCTAGCACGGCGGTTGTTTTGAACACCGGCCAAGCCACCAGGACGAGGCGAGGTGAGAATGCCGCGAATGACGTCAGCCGCCTGCCCCCCCGCGCCTTGGAAACTTCCAGCTTGGGAACCCGCACCCTGGGTCCGGGCGCCTTGACCGAAGGAACCCCCTTGGCCAAATCCACCGGCCTGCCCTCTTGGGTTCGCGATGCCGCCGGAGCCCGCCGCAGCGCCTCCGACCTGATTCGGTCCTCTCGGGTTCCGATTGCGCTGGTTCCCGAATTGTGAACCTGGATAGCCGGGTCCAAGCTGATTCGGAGGCATTTGCCCGGGGCGCATTCGAGCATTACCGGGGTACCGTCCCTGTTGGTTCGGATCGGGATTCTGACCTTGTGGCGGAACAGGGTTACCGTTTTGGTCGAGCTGTGGCTCGGGGTTGGGCGCGGTTTGCCCGGGAATCCAGCCGGGTAGTTGGCCCTGCCCTACTACCTCGGGGGCCGCCGATTCACGGACATTGCGGGCGCGGTCAGCACCCCGGAAGCTGCCGTCGGGCACGGTGTAGGGAGTTTGGGCGTAAGGAGTTTGATGGGTGCCGACGTAAGCCTGAAGCGGGTTGGTGGCTCCCGGAGAAGAGCCGGTTCTGCCGCCCCCGATTCCCCCGCTGCCGGGCGAGCCGGACATACCCTCTTCCTCGGGGTCCTCGAGATCGTGAATGAGCGAGTCCTTAAAGCGCCCGTCGGCGCCCATGTGGATAAACCGCCACTCGTCGTTCTCGTTCAAAGGATCTTTGTAGGGCCGGCGGAGGAAGCGGACGCCGTTGGTTTCCTCGAGATCATCGATCTCCTCGGGATACTTTTTGTGAGCGCGGAAATAGAGCGCGATGGCGCGCTTGTACTGTTCGCCGCGGTAGATCAGGCGTTCTTCGCGGAGGCGTTGCGCTTGCATCGCCGCGCGTGGCAGCGTCACGGCGAGGCTGATGGCGATAGCCGCCGCCAGGAAGAGAACGGTAATGAGCACGAAGCCACCTTCGCGGCCGTGGGCCGATCGCGGCGGTTGGTCGGGCAACGTTGGCGGCTTGGTCATGGCTCCACAGGTGCGATACGTCGTGCCCCGCCTACGCCGGGCCTTCCTCAAGTTTCAACTCCTGCCGGTCTTCGAACTGCATGTCTTCGACGACGATGGAGTTCAGTCCTATACGAATGATTTTATAACGTTTCTTGAAGATCTCTCCTTCGGCTCCGATCAGGACTTCCTCGCCGTCGAGCAAGAAGGCCCGCTTGTTCGGACTGTCGGGTTCACTGGCGAATCCATAGTATTTGAAGCTGATGGGCGGCGCTTTGCGAACGGGTTTCGACGTGGGGGCCGCTGGCTTGGTATTCTTCGCGGCGCTCCGGGCCGCCGCCAATCGCCTCTGAGCCTCGGCGGCCTTGTCGGGATCGGGCGCGGCAACCTCCGGTTTCTTTCGTTCGCCGAACCGGAACAGGTCCCTCTCGACACCGCTGAATTCGACCGATTTGACGCGAACCCACAAGTCAGTGCGGAGCGTGGGGTCGACGAGCATCGGGTCAAGCGGATCTTCATCGGATCCGGTTCCGAAGACGGGGCGGAAGTTGCCGCCACGGGTGAGCATGCGCCCGCCCGGCGTTGCCTGTTTGCCCTGGGGCCGAGCTGTTCCGCGGGCCTGGGTTGCCTGTGGAGAGGGGCGCGGAGTCGACGGCGCAGGGCCTCCGCTGAAAAGTTGCGTGAAGACGGTGTACGCCGCTATCACCGTCACCACGGCCAGCAGGATGACCTTATTTTTTTCAGCGCCGATCTTCATAAGTCACGCACAAACGTATCGATCTTCATGGTGATCTGAAGGTCATTGGTTTCCGAGCGGGGCGTGGCTCCCAGGCTTCCGATGATGAGAAACTCTTCGGAGCGGTCGAGTCGATTCAGGAGCTTGACGAGTTGCTCGTAGCGGCCGCGGAAACTGGCCGTGACAGTAATCGCGCCGTAGTCGTCGGCACCCTCGATCGGATCGGGGTCATAGTTCCGTTCGCGCGATTCCAGGCCGGCCTCGTCCGCCGCTGCGTTGAGTTCCTTGACGAGCCGGGAGAAGGTATTTTTACGAGCTAGCGTGAGTTGCTCGACCAGTTCGTCTCCTTCGAGCCGGGCCTTCTCGATCTTCTCCGCAACAGCCCGCAGTCCTTCCATCTCCTCTGCTTTTTGCTGTTTCTGCTTGAGAAGGGTGCGCATAAGAATCTGCTGCTCTTGCGCGCGCGCGCCGAGGGGCCGTACGGCGAACACATAGAAGAGCGCATCGAAGGCAAGCAGCACGCCCAACGTGATGAGCATGTGCCGGCGCTCGATCCGCCGCCACCAGGGCAGGGCCGGTTTCGGCTTCGGCGCTTCAATCACCGGATTCATCGTTTCGGAACTGTTGGTCATAACGTACGGATAGCAGGTACTTGAATACCGGGTCCTGTTCAGTCGGCGGTCCCTCGGCTCGCAACTGAGGCTCGTCGAAAATGTCTGATTCCTCCAGTGCGACTATCAATTCGTCGAAATCCTGACGCGTCTCAGCCCCGACGGTCATGTCGAGAAACACCTTGTTGTCGGGGGTTACCTGGGGCCGGAGCGCCTCCATGCGTACACGAGGGGGAAAGATCTCCTCGAGATCAGCGAAGGTCCGCGTCCATGAGATTCCCTTGCGGTGCAGCAACTCGTTGAGGAACAGCGAGCGATCGAGCACTTGCTCGTTTTCGGGAAGCCCGAGCCCGCGTCTGAGCTCGGCCTCTTCGGCCTGGAGCGCGCGCACCTCGCTTCGCAATTGCACCTCGCGCAGCACGAATTGCGGCGGTGGTTCGCGATTTCTCACATAGAAAGCGACGAGCAGAACGGCGATTCCGAACAGCACTATGGCGGCAGCGCCGGTCGACACCCAGTACAGTCGCCGGTGACCGAAGGGGCGTGTCGCGAGATTGAGATCAAGGTGCATGGTTCTGTCTCTAGTTAACGCTCAGGAAACCCCAGATGCCGGCTTCCCGGCTGTCGACCGCCCCTTCAATGGATCGCAGCGGTTCGACCTCGCATCCGGTATCGACAGGCAGTGAATCGAACCCGCACAGGACAAGCTTTGAGACGGGCGACCCGAAGTGGTCTTCGATGAAGACCAGTGTCGGGTAAATATCACGGGCGGATTCGCTCCAGTCGTCTTCGGAAGGCGAAGAGGCCGCGAGTTCGAGTGATCGCACCATGCGAACCGTTCCCGCCTCGACCGCGGCCATCGTCAGTTCATGGCCCGCCCTCTTTACGAAGAGCGTCATCGAACCTTCCGGTAGAAGGGTAAGCGCGGAGCAGGTGGAGAGCGAAACGTAGCCCGGCCACAGTCCGCGTTGTTCGAACGGCGCTTCGTATTGACGGATGATTTCGGGGGGCGTTGCCGCCACGAGCGCCACGATTCCGTCGGGTGTGGGCCAAGTGCGGTAGATGATCCGGGCCTCTTCCACGTCGAACGGGACTGTTTTCTTGAGACGGAAGCGGATGAGCTTCAGGCGTTCGTTGGCGTCCCCGGGCAGGCTATCGAAGTCGACTACCGTGAGGCGAGAACAGTTATCCGGTAGGATGAGGGCGACGTCGGGTCGGCGCAGCTCACCAAGCTCGTCGAGCACGGCGCCTATCGCCTCCTCAAACGCTGTTGCGTCTTGAACGTTCGAGTGATTCGGGGAAGGTTCGAGCAGACCTGGGGGAAGATCGGTCCGGGCGCGGGTTGCGATTGCACCGCTTTTCGGATCGCGTTTTACGGCCGACACGCCGACCGCACTGATCTCAACGATCACCGGGGGCGGCGGGTCTTGCACGAGATATTTGAGGCGGCGCAGCATAACGGTCTGTCTTAATCGATGAAGGTCACTTTGTTGATCTCGCGCAAGGTTGTGACGCCGCTGCGTACCCTTTCCACAGCCGACTGCCGTAGCGTGGTCATGCCCTCCTCACGGGCGGCGCGGGCGACTTCCGACGATGGTTTGCGCTCAAGAATCAGTTCGCGAATTCGGTCGGTCAGATTCAAGAGTTCATGGATCGCCGTTCGACCCCGGTAGCCCGTGCCGGCGCATTCGATGCAGCCCGGCCCTTCGGCGAACTCGAAGTCGCCCCATTCACCGGGGTCAAGGCGTGACTCTTCGAGGAGCGACTCGGGATACTGGACACGCACCTTGCAGTGCTCACAGATCACGCGCACGAGCCGTTGCGCCAGGATGCAGTTGAGCGCGGAGACAAAGTTGTAAGCCTCGACGCCCATATTGAGAAAGCGACCCAGCACATCAACGACGTTGTTGGCGTGGACTGTGGTGAACACGAGGTGACCTGTCAAGGCCGATTGAATGGCGATCTGCGCCGTGTCGGCATCGCGAATCTCACCGACCATGATTTTGTCGGGATCGTGTCGTAGAATGGACCGCAACCCGCAGGCGAAGGTCAGACCTTTTTTCTCGTTGACGGGAATCTGCGTGATGCCCTTGATCTGGTATTCGACCGGGTCTTCGATAGTGATGATCTTGTCCTCGTCGGTCTTGATCTCGCTCAGGGCGGCGTAGAGAGTGGTCGTTTTGCCGCTGCCCGTGGGTCCCGTGACAAGCACCATGCCGTAGGGCTCTTGGACGTAGCGCCGGAACATCCGCATGTCGCGTTCGGAGAACCCGACGACGTCGAGCGAGAGCTGGTGGAACTTTTCGCTCATCGACTCTTTGTCAAGAACGCGCAGTACGGCGTCTTCACCGTGGACGGTGGGCATAATCGAGACGCGGAAGTCGATCTGTCGGCCCTTGTATCGGACGCGGAAACGCCCGTCTTGCGGGACGCGGCGCTCGGCGATGTCGAGTTCGGACATGACCTTGATGCGCGAGATGATGGTCTGGTCCCAATCCTTTGAAATAGGCGGCATGGCGTAGTGCAGAACGCCGTCGATGCGGTATTTGATGGCGACCTCGTCGGTCCGCGTTTCAATGTGGATGTCACTGGCGCGGCGTTCGAGGGCGTTGAAGATCGTGGTGTCGACGAGGCGGATGACGGGGTTGATGTCATCGTCGCCGGTGAGTTTCTCGATCGAGATCGTTTCGTCGCCGGCATCGTCGTCGTGAATGATGTCGAGGACGAAGCCTTCAGTGACTTCTTCGAGGACACGCTGGGACTGATCGGTCTTCTTCAGTAGGTCGTTGATTTGGGAAAGCGTCGCGACCTGAATGCGGATTTTCTTGTCGAGCAGAAGCGAGATTTCGTCGAGCTGGGGCAGTTGCCGAGGATCGGCGATCGCGATGTCAAGCACGCCGTCTTGCTCGCTGACCGGCACGAAGTTGTACCGGAACATCAACTCGACCGGGATCGAGCGGAACAATTCGGCGTCGATCGAGCCGCGATCCAGATCAATGTAGTCGTAGTGGTAGCGGGCGGCGAGGGAGCGTGCTTGCTCCTCTTCCACGAGGGGGTCGACCCGAACCGGCTGTTGTTGAGCGGCCATCTAGAGTGTCTCCGCCAGACTGAAGATCGGCAAATAGAGTGAAATCAGCACAAAGCCGACAAAGATGCCCATCACGATCATAATGATGGGCTCGACGAGCGACAGGGCCGCGGTCATCATGGTGTTGACATCTTCGTCGAAGAATTCCGCGACGGAATTAAGCATGTCGGGCAGCGATCCCGTCGATTCACCCACGTTCACCATTTCGATCGCTAGTGAGGGAAAGACGCCCGACGCAGCCATGCCACGAGAGAGGGGCTGGCCTTCGCGCACCATGTCTCGCGCCTGGTTGATCGCGTCCCGCAAGAGGCGCGAGCCAAGTGATTTTCCTGTTGTCTCAAGAGCCGGCAGGAGCGGGATGCCACCTTGAAGCAGCGTCCCCAGTAGTCGAGAGAGCTGGGATGCCTGATACTTGATCCAGATCTGTCCGAATATCGGAATCTTGAGCTTGAAGCGATCCAGAGAGTCACGCGCGCGGTCAGAGCGCATCCACCAAGCAAGCGCCGCACCGATCCCAAACACAGCGAGTGTGATCGGCAACAGGTTCTCGCTGGTGGTCACCCCGACGGCGACGAGCAGTTGGGTCATGTAGGGCAGTCGCGCGTCCATGCTTTCGTAAAGCAACCCAAACTCCGGCACGACGTAGGTGACGAGAAACAAGACCAACGTGAACACCAGTGTGATGAGCACGGCCGGGTAGATGAGCGAAACGATGATTTTCTTGCGAACGCCGAGCGCCACTTTCTGGTATGTCACGTAACGCTCGATGACTTCGGGCAAGCTGCCGCTTTTCTCTCCCGCCATCAGGGAAGTAGTGTAGATGGCAGGAAAGATACCTTCAGTCTGAAAGGCCTCCGAGAGAGACATACCGGTCTTGACGTTGGCACGGACGGCCTGCAGGTGTTCCCGCAGGCGGCGGTTCTTGACATTGCCGACGAGAAGTTCGAGAGCCTTCAGGATCGGTAGTCCGGCTCGCGTCAGAGTGACGAACTGTTGGTTGAAGATCAGGAACTGTTCAAGATTGAGTTTGTGGCTGGAGCGCTTGACCCTCTCGATTTTCAGCTCCGCCATCGATCGCCGCGGTTTAACGGAATAGATGAGGAAGCCCTGATCGCCGAGGCGACGTCTGACCTCCTCTTCCGACGCGGCGGTCTCGACTTCCTGATGCACGCGTCCCTGGGGGTCGGCGTACTTGCAGACGTACTGGCTCACCGGTCTGCCCCCGCGGACGGCGGATCGAGCACTTCGGCTCCCGGGGGAGCTTCGAAAACAAACAGACTTTCGTCGAGCCTCACGTTACGCTCTTCATCGGCAAAGGCGAAGGTGGTGGTGTAGGTGCCGTCACGTCCGATGACTCGTAGGCGTTTGAAGCTGAGGGCCTCGGTGTCATAAGTGAATTCGACGCGTTCGTAAGGGTCCTTGCCGCGCCTTCCTTCGCCGACGATGGTTTTTACCCCGTCGATGACCTCAAACCGCACTTCTCGGAACTGCCGGCGGAAATTGAGACGTCCCAGCAGGAACGAGAGCGGAGCTCGGAGATCGCCGGTATCATCCAGAGGGATGGGCCGGACCTGGTTGGTGAGGGGGTTATACATGTGGAGAACCTCGCCGTCGCCCACGAGCAGCTTGCCCTTCGGCTCGCGATAGTCCCAGCGCATTTTTTTGGGGCGCCGCAGGGAGAGAGTTCCGCGCTCGTGGAGGCGGGGCCGTCCGGGGTATTCCCTCGTTTGGGCGAACTCCACCCTCATTGTGCCGAGGCTGTTGTAGTGCCGTTCTATGCCGGAAAGCACTTCGCCGAGTTTGGGCTCGGCGACGGCCGGCGGGCAGATCCAGCACGCCAGACACACCAATACACTCCACCTGCTCACGTAGATATGACGCGCCGGCCTAAGAAGGCGTTTAGGGAAGTTTTGGCTCCGGGAGGGGCGAAAACATCGCCGGGAGACACACTCGCGGCGGAGGGGCTGTTGATTCCATGGAACTTCCGAGCAGCCGCGTGGGTCAGCCCGGATTTTTTCACATCTTCCCGATTGTGAATTCGGAAGAGTGGGGGCGCGCTGAGACAGTACTTACGAGGCGCGGGCTGAGCGACTGGCGGCGGCGGTCTTCTTTTCCGAGCGCATCATCTTCTTGAGTGTATCGTCAGCGGTGAGCCGTTTGATGTGGTCACTGATGCAGACCGAGATAATCGGCTGTCTCGAATTCTTGAGGATATCGATGATGTTCTTGTGGTTGTCTTCGAGGTAAA
Source organism: Bryobacterales bacterium (assembly GCA_965206655.1). Taxonomy (GTDB): domain Bacteria; phylum Acidobacteriota; class Terriglobia; order Bryobacterales; family UBA6623; genus JAPPLB01. The sequence continues at coordinate 386,650 of CBDBKC010000038.1, forward strand.
GGTTCTTGCCGTCGGTGAGCAGATGGACCTCGTTACCGTTCCGCACGGCGTCGAATAGCCCCTTGCCAAGTTCCTTCTGCAAGAAGCGCAGAACTTTGCGGATCCTTTGCAAAGAGATGCCCTTGCGCCGCAATTCCGTGATGAGGCCGATTTCCATAACCTCATGAAACTGATACATCCGCTTGTGGCCCCGCTGAACAGGGCTGACGACTCCTTGTTCATCCCACCATTGCAGTTGCCGCAGGCTGACTCCGGTGATTTCCGAAACCTCGGTGCTGCTAAATGCCTCGGTGCGGCTTTGTGATTTTGGTGAACGGAGCGTCTTAGAGTTGGGCATGGGACCAGCCATTCCGCGCTGACTACGAGGAACCAACCTTCAATGTCGCGGGATTTTGCAATTGTACGACATGTTGGTTCGTGGTGGGTAGTGCAAATCTCAATAGCCTGCAAACAGGCAACTTAGCCGCCGCCCACGAACTCGACAATCTCCAAAGAAGAGTCCGCGTGGATAATGGTGGACTCCCGCCGGCCTTGTCGAACAATCTCGCGGTCGAGTTCAACCGCGACTCTGTCAGCGGGCAATTCGAGACGATCGAGGATCTCGGAAACCGTCGTGCCGACCGGCGCATCGTGCGGCTCTCCATTGAGCAGGAAACGAATCCCATCGTGTTTGAATATCTTCTCGCGGGTCATCGGGCTTACCTCGGCGACCTGATTATAGTGCAGGCACGGTCTGTAGAAAGGAGCCCCTCGTCTACTCAGCCCCACCCGGATGTGGGTCAGGAGCCCTGGCCGTGACTGAAGAGGCGTTCGGCCTGAAAAATGGGCCTATGATGCTATCCCGGTCCCATTTAGCATTTTCCAATCCAAGAATGATCCTGAAATGAGGTTGGTCGAGGCTGGGACGAAATAGGGTGTGGAACCGTGTGGAACTCCTTTCCTTGGTGGTGGGAGGGGCAGGGTTGTGAAGCGCTGGCTCCTGGGAGTTGCTAACTCGAAGCTTCTCGTTCGTGCCGCGGGCTGCGCCGAGTCGGGCCGCAGGGAGCCCAGAGGGCGAGCGCAGGCCCGGCTCGGCGGCGCGACCCGCCGGCGGTGCGGCGTGACGATCGCTCGAACTCACCACCGCGAGCGGCACGCGGCCAGGAGCTTTCTCTTGGCGGCCTGCATGCGCAGGGCGCATTCGGTGTCGCTGAAGCGCCGCGTTTGCTGCTCGAGGGCGGCGGCGCTGATACCTTCCTTTAAGTGGGTCTCCCACTGGTCGAGTGAAAGCAGCTTTTCGTAAGGTGTGCGGTAGTCGTCGAGCCGATAGTGGCGCCGCCGGCGTCCGTTGTCGGCCTGCTCGATGGTGGCAAACCCGCAGGGGCGATGGTGGTTCAAATAAGGGTTGAAATAGGCCGTGTAGAAACGTTGCAACTCGGCGGCATGCTGGGCCCCGATCGGCTCGTGTCCGATGTGCTTGCGCACGACTGCGCCATTCTTGCCCTCGACCAGCGCGTTGTCGGTCGTACGGTACGCCCGCGATTTGGTGAACTCGGCAACCAGCAGCTTGTTGAGCAAGGCGGCGACGCGCTTGTTGAGAAACTCCGAGCCGTTGTCGGAATGGAAACCACGAATGCGAAAGGGAAACTGGTGCAGGATGGCTTCCAAGACCGGCAGCAAATGAGCTTCCGAGATCGTCTCGCAACAGCCCACGATCTGCCACTGCGTGAGAGTATCGACAGCATTGATGTGATAGAGCCCCTTGCGGGTCTGGGTGTCGCCCTGATGCACCGTGTCGACACGCAGGTAGCCAGGTCGGCCGCGCGGGTCCGGACGCCTTCGCTCGCCGATCGCAACCACGCGGCTGCGCGTCTTGGTGAGATGAACATGATGACGGCGGTAGGTCGCGGTCTGCCGCAGATTGTAGATATGCGAGGCCGAGATCGAGGCCAGCCGCGCGTACTGGCTGCGGCCGTAGACGTGGTACTCGCGCCACAGGATGCGGCGCATCGCCGGTCCCGACAGCCCCTCGTGGGCGGCATCGGCGGCCGCCAGCAGGGCGATGTCCTCGGCCGTGTAGCGGCGCGCGAAGCGATGCCGGCGCGACATGGTCGGCTGGATCTTCCCCCGCTGCCGGTAGCGTCGGATCAGACGCGTGATCTGCGGCAGACTCAGGCCGCTGACCTTGACCAGGTAGCGCCGCACGACCCCTTTGTCTTTCTTGGACAGCCCCAGATAGCGCTGCCGGCGCAGCACGCCCTCGACGAAGCCGTAGATCTCGGCCCGGCTCGCGCCCGCAAAGCTGAGCCCGTCGCTGGCGGCCACAAACCGCCGCATCTGCTCCAGCGTGAGACTTTGAGCATTCTGCATGGTGACTTGCATTCACCTGCAATGTCGCCTGCTCCGACCGATGCATCTTCAGGATCATCTTGTATTGGAAACACTCCCCCTTTTCAGGATCATCTTGCATTGGACAACTCTCATTTCGGCATGCGGTGCGAGAACACGCTAAAATGGAAAGTACGGCTTTGACGGGCGGATTGCCTTTCGGCGGACGTGCCGGAAAAGAAAGGCGTAACTACGGCCCCCAGCATGGAAGAGTGGGGCGGAAGACGTCAAGCGGACAAGCCGAGTCCCTTCTAGCGGTTGCATGGTGGAACTACTTCGCTAAAGGTCGAGATGCTGTGTCTCGACGGGTTCTGAACTACTGTTGCTATGGCCTTTGGGTTCATTAGGTCGATATGCAGGGAATAGGGCGAAGGGTGGCTCCCGGCGGCGGCTCCCCCACACGTCCCGGCAAGGGCGAAAGTGGGTGGAGACGACGGTTGACGCAGTGCTCCCACTATCGCAAGTTTGATGGGGCTTCACAGGAATAGCAAGGGTTTAGACCTGCCGATTGCGGGCGCTCCCGAACAGGTCATTGAGAGCGCTTCGCAGCCGCGTCATGTAGCCCTGCTGGCCGATGATTATATCGGCATGAAACCCACGATGCATGCGAGCGTGGGGGACGATGTCCGACGGGGGCAGCTTCTTTTCGAAGACAAGAAAACGCCCGGCGTACGCTACACCGCGCCGGCCTCGGGCCAGGTTACGGCGGTGAACCGCGGTGCGCGGCGGGCCTGGCAGTCGGTTGTGATTCAACTGGATCAGGCTGAGCGGTCGGGCGGAAGCGATAGCGTCGAGTTCAGTTCGTTTGAACGGCAATCCCCTGGTGCTTTGAGCCGTGACCAAGTCAAAGATCTACTTCTCGAGTCCGGACTTTGGACGGCGCTGCGGGCTCGGCCCTTCGGTCGGGTGGCCAATCCGGACAAACCCCCACATTCAATTTTCGTAACCGCGATGGACACGAATCCGCTGGCGCCCTCGGTGGACAAGGTGCTTGAGGGCAAGCAGGAGGATTTCGAGCGGGGGCTGCTAGTGCTGGGCCGCCTTACGGAAGGCGCGGTCTTCGTTTGCAAGAGCGCGGACAGCGGCTTGAAGGTTCCTTCGGCGGGGTCCATCCGGGAAGAGACATTCAAAGGGCCTCACCCTTCAGGAACGGCCGGATTCCACATCCATACCCTCGACCCGGTTGACCGCAACAAGATCGTTTGGCACCTCGACTACCAGGACGTCGTTGCGATGGGTAGGCTGTTCGCGACGGGGCGTCTGGACGTTGAGCGCGTTGTTTCCCTGGCAGGGCCCTCGGTGCGCCGGCCGCGGCTGTTGCGCACGCGTTTGGGCGTGGCCACGGCTGATTTCACCACGGGAGAATTGGCCGACGGAGAATCGCGAATCGTTTCAGGTTCAGTCCTCTCCGGGCACACGGCGGGTGATGAGATTTTCGGCTATCTGGGCCGCTATCACAGCCAAGTCTCGGTGCTGCCGGAAGGACGCGAGCGGGAATTTCTGGGTTGGTTGGCTGCGGGCGCCAATAAGTACTCGACGGTTAATACGTTCGTCTCGAAGCTGATGCCGGGGAAGAGCTTCAACTTCTCGACGGCACGCAACGGGTCTGATAGAGCGATCGTCCCGATCGGCATGTACGAGCGAGTGATGCCGATGGACATTCTGCCGACCTTCCTGCTGCGGTCACTGGTGGTAGGGGACATGGAGAAGTGCGAGGAACTCGGCTGCCTGGAACTGTCCGAAGAAGACTTGGCGCTTTGTACCTTCGTGTGTCCCAGCAAGATCGAGTACGGGCCGTTGCTGCGCGAGGTACTCACGACGATCGAGAAGGAAGGCTGATACAGAAGGCTGATGCAGTTCCTGCGATCCATCCTGAACTCACAGGCCCGGCATTTCGAGAAGGGCGGCAAGTTCGAGTTCGCCTACCCGGTCTACGAGATGATGGACACGTTCGTGTTCACTCCGGGGACGGTCACCAAAGGCGCGTCGCACGTCCGCGATGGCCTTGACCTGAAGCGCATGATGATGACCGTGGTCATCGCGCTGATTCCGTGCGTTTTCATGGCGATGTACAACACGGGCTATCAGGCGCACTTCGCGATTGCGCAGGGTTCGGAACCGCTCGATACCTGGCAGACCGGCGCCGCCCAATGGCTCGGATACGGCGCGTGGAATCCGTCTGACATGCTCGCCTGCGTCGTCCACGGCGCGCTCTACTATCTGCCGGTCTTGATCGTGACATTCGCGGTCGGAGGCGGCTGCGAGACGTTGTTTTCCGTGGTGCGGCGGCATGAGATCAACGAAGGCTTCCTTGTGACAGGAATGCTGTTCCCCCTAATTCTGCCGCCGACGATTCCGCTCTGGCAGGTCGCCATGGGCATTGCGTTCGGTGTCGTCATCGGGAAAGAGATTTTTGGTGGGACCGGGATGAATATCCTCAATCCCGCCCTGACCGCCCGGGCATTCCTATTCTTTGCCTACCCGGCACAGATTTCCGGCGACAAGGTCTGGACTGCCGCCAACACCTCAGTGGACGGTATGAGCGGCGCCACGTGGCTTGCCGAAGCCGCCGTTACCGGACAGGCGGCCCTGACGCAGGGCGTCAAGTGGTGGGATGCCTTTGGGGGCCTGATCCCGGGCTCGATGGGTGAAACGTCCACTGCCGCCTGTATCTTCGGTGCCGTGGTGTTGATCCTTTCCCGGGTAGGTTCATGGCGAATCATGCTGAGCGTTGTCCTGGGCTCGTATGCGACGACGAGGTTGTTGAACGCTGTCGGGTCGGAGACAAACCTATTGTTGAACGTTCCGTTCGAGTGGCATTTCGTGCTGGGCGGGTGGGCCTTCGGCCTGGTTTTCATGGCGACCGACCCGGTGTCCGCTGCTCATTCGGAAACGGGCCGCTACATCTATGGCTTCCTGATCGGCGTGCTCGCGATCTTGATTCGGGTCGTGAATCCGGCTTATCCGGAAGGCATGATGCTGGCGATCTTGTTCATGAATCTTTTTGCCGCTCTCATCGACTACTTCGTCGTGCAGGCCAATGTGAAACGCCGGAGGGCCCGTTATGCAGCGTAGTATCGCGTACACGGTTTTCTTCGCGGGCGCGGTATGTGTACTCTGTGCCATCTTGGTTTCGACGTCCGCGGTGTCGCTAGCCGACCTGCAAGATGCGAACGCGACGCTCGACAAGCGCAAGAACGTGCTGTCGGCCGCGGGCCTGATCGAGGCTGGTCAGGCGGTCTCAGCCGAGCAGGTCGAACAGCTCTTCGAGAATATCGAGGCGGTTGCTGTTGAGCTAGAGAGCGGCGAGGAAAACGCCGACATCGATCCGGCAACCTACGATCAACAAAAGGCCCGGAAAGATCCTGAGATGAGCCGCGAGATTCCGCCCAATCCCTCGGTAATTATGAGGCTGCCGAAGTACGCGGTCGTCTATCACGTCGTCGACGGTCAAGGGCAGGTCGAGATGATCGTCCTACCGATCGAAGGCTACGGTTTGTGGGGGACACTCTACGGCTTCCTGGCGCTCGACGCTGATACGAAAACGATTCGTGGCCTGACCTACTACCAGCACAAAGAAACGCCCGGCCTGGGAGGCGAGGTCGATAACCCGCGTTGGAAAGCCTTGTGGCCGGGCCGCGTGGCTTTCGACGAGAACTGGCAGCCCGCCATCAAGGTCATCAAGGGCAAAGTAGGTCCGCCGTCCGAAGCACCGCATCAGGTGGACGGCCTTTCCGGAGCGACGATCACGAGCCGTGGCGTGACGAACATGCTTGACTTCTGGCTCGGTGAAAATGGCTTCGGAGCGTATCTCGAAAACTTCCGGAAGGGTCGGAACTTATCATGAGGAACAGAGGCTGATCCATGGCAAGCCCCGCTAACAAAGCGCTTCTCGATCCGCTATTCGAAAACAACCCCATCACCCTTCAGGTGCTCGGGATTTGTTCGGCCTTGGCGGTCACGACGAAGCTCGAGACGTCGCTTGTGATGTGCGGCGCCGTCATTTTCGTGCTGACTCTCTCGAACTTCTCGATCAGCTTGATTCGAGATCAGATCCCCAGCTCGATCCGCATCATCGTGCAGTTGACGATCATCGCTTCGCTCGTGATCGTCGCCGACCAGTTCCTGAAGGCATATCTATTCGAGATCAGCAAACAGCTTTCGGTGTTCGTGGGCTTGATTATCACGAACTGCATCATAATGGGCCGCGCCGAGGCGTTCGCGATGCAGAACGGTCCGTCGCTGAGTGTTGCTGATGGGCTCGGCAACGGTTTCGGATATAGCGTAGTTCTGCTGATTACCGGTGCGATCCGCGAACTCTTCGGCGCGGGCAAGCTGATGGGCTACACGGTGCTGCCCGTCGTTACCGAAGGCGGTTGGTACAACCCGAACGGCATCATGGTTGCGTCGGCGGGCGCATTTTTCATCATCGGCTTTCTGATATGGGGTTTACGTACCTGGAAGCCGAATCAGGTCGAGGAGGAGGGCTGAGATGGAACACTACCTTTCTCTCGCGGTGAAAGCCATCTTCGTTGACAACATGACGTTGGCATTCTTCCTCGGCATGTGCTCGTTCCTGGCGGTGTCGAAGAAAGTGAGTACGGCCATCGGCCTCGGCGGTGCGGTGATTTTCGTGCTCACACTCACCGTCCCGCTGAACAACTTGATGTATCGCTACCTTCTGCAGGAAGGAGCGCTGGCATGGGTCGATCCGAGCCTGGCGGAATACGACCTTTCTTTCCTCGGGTTTCTTTGCTACATCGGGACAATCGCCGCGATGGTGCAGATTGTCGAGATGGCCCTCGACCGCTTCGTGCCCGCCCTCTATAACGCGCTGGGCATTTTCCTGCCGCTGATCGCGGTGAACTGCGCCATCCTCGGTGCTTCGCTCTTCATGGTCGAGCGCGAATACACGCTGGCTGAGAGTACGGTCTTCGGGCTCGGCTCGGGAATCGGTTGGGCGCTGGCAATCGTGTCCCTGGCCTCGATTCGCGAGCGGATGCGCTACAGCAACGTTCCGCTTGGCTTACGGGGTTTGGGAATGACCTTTATTGTCACCGGTCTCATGGCGATCGGCTTCATGGCATTCGCTGGAGTGCAGCTCTAGACGATGACGATTCTACTCGGCGTCTTCATGTTTACTGCCGTCATCCTGACGCTGGTCGGGGTGTTGATGGTCGCCCGCAACAAGTTGGTCGCCGGTGGCGAGGTCAACATCATCATCAACGACGATGAATCGAAGGTTCTTAAGGTGTCCACAGGCAGCAGCCTGCTCAATGCCCTCGCCAACAACAAGATCTTCATCCCTTCCGCTTGCGGAGGAAAGGGAAGTTGCGGCGTCTGCAAAGTCGAAGTCGACGAGGGCGGCGGCGCGATATTGCCGACCGAAACAAGCCATATCACGCGAGGAGAAGCGCGCGAGGGATGCCGCCTATCCTGCCAAGTTAAGGTCAAACAGGACCTAAAGATTCACGTCCCGCCGGAAATCTTCAGCGTGAAACAGTGGCGCTGCAAAGTCCGGTCGAACGACAATGTGGCGACCTTCATCAAAGAGCTCGTCTTGGAACTACCGCCGGGGGAAGCGGTCCCGTTCCGCGCGGGCGGCTACATCCAGATCACGTGTCCACCCTATACGACTCTCTACCGCGATTTTGAGGTGGACGAGCAGTTCCGCCCCGACTGGGATAAATACCATATTTGGGAACTGACCGCCGGGACGGATGACTCCGTCGACCGCGCCTATTCGATGGCCAACTATCCGGAAGAGAAGGGTATCATTTTGCTCAACGTCCGGGTAGCAACGCCTCCGCCGCGTGCGCCGAAGGGTACCCCGCCGGGCGTGATGTCGTCCTACATCTTCAGCTTGAAACCGGGCGACGAAGTGACGATCTCCGGGCCGTTCGGCGATTTCTTTGCCAAGGACACAGAAACCGAGATGGTGTTCATCGGCGGCGGGGCCGGCATGGCGCCGATGCGCTCGCACATCTTCGACCAATTCGGACGCCTGCATACGAAGCGCAAAGTTTCGTTCTGGTACGGTGCGCGCAGTCTGCGTGAGGCGTTCTACATCGACCACTTCGACAAGATCGCTGAAGAAAATCCGAACTTCGAGTGGCACCTGGCTCTTTCCGAACCCCTGCCCGAGGACGACTGGACCGGCTACACCGGCTTCATTCATCAAGTCCTCTACGACCACTACCTCAAAGACCACCAAGCGCCCGAGGATATCGAATACTACATGTGCGGGCCGCCGCCCATGATGTCCGCTTGCTTCAAGATGCTCGACGACTTGGGCGTCGAACCCGAGAACATTCTTTCGGACGACTTCGGAGGTTAGTCTGACGATCGTGCGAGCCGTTCCGAAGAGGGTGACCTACGCGATCTTTGTCGCAAGCCTATTGGCCTCCTCCTGCTCCGGGTCACCTCCAACCGCCCTCCCATCGGACTTCCTTTTTCAAGGCCCTACGATGGGGACCGCGTACCGCGTCAAGGTCGTCGCCGCGAGTCTCTGTGATTCGGAACGGGACGAGATCGCGCGCGTCATCGAAGACGAACTCGACAACGTCAACGGCAAGATGTCGACCTACCAGACCGATTCGGAACTTTCGCGTTTCAATCACTCCGCGACGACAGATGCGTTCTCGATGTCGAAGGACACACTCGGCGTTCTCACCGAAGCCACCCGCATCAGCCAGTTGACCGATGGTGCGTTTGACATCACGGTCGGTCCGCTGGTGGACGCTTGGGGATTCGGACCTTCGAAGCAAGAACGTGTCCCCACAGAAGGCGAACTCACGTCGCTTCGCAAGTTGGTCGGCTGGCGCAACGTAGTCGTGGACCAGGGGGCAGGCTCTGCTCGCAAAACCCACGCTGACACGCGCTGCGACCTCTCGGCCATGGCCAAAGGTTACGCCGTCGATCGCGTCTCCGAAGCTCTCCGGGAACTCGGCCGGCAGAACCACTTGGTCGAAGTTGGCGGGGAAGTTCGAACGAGTGGCCAAAATGCCTCCGGCGAGCCATGGCGCATCGCGATAGAGACGCCGCGTCCCGGGAGCGCGGGGCCGCAACGCATTGTCCGACTCAGCGGAGGAGCCATGGCGACCTCCGGCGACTACCGCAACTTCATCGAGCGGGACGGCGTCCGTTATTCGCACACGATCGACCCTCGCACAGGCCACCCCGTGACACATCGCTTAGCGTCGGCGAGCGTGCTTCACAAGTCCTCTATGACGGCTGATGCGCTCGCGACGGCGTTGATGGTCATGGGTGACCAGGAAGCATTTACTTTCGCCACCGATCACGCCCTGGCCGCCTTGCTTCTCATTCGCCAAGACGACGGGACGTTCACCGAGAGGGTGACGCCTGCCTTCGCGACTTTCCGTGGTAAATAGGCAGGCTTGAAACAGGCTCCTATTCTTGCCATACTCTGCCTACATGAGAGCCCGCCACAGAGTCTTTCGGAACAGAGCTTTCGGGAGTGTCTTCGTCGGCCTCCTGCTTTTCGGCGCACCCGCCGTCGCGGCCGACCCGCCGTTCTATCACGACAAGTTTGACTTGCTTCACTACCTTGACGCGGCAGGCAAACGGCAAGAGGTGCATGACGCGCAGGGATGGCAAAAACGCCGTCGGCACATCCTCGAGAACATGCAGCTCGTGATGGGGCCCGTACCGGACGGGCCAAAGCCGCCTCTCGACGTACAGGTAATCCGCGAGGACGACTTCCGTGACATCATCCGGCGCAAGATTACCTACCAGGCCAAGAAGGGCGACCACGTCAACGCCTATCTCTTCATCCCGAAGAATCGCGAGGGCCGCATGCCGGCGATGGTTGTGCCCCATCCGACTTCGGTGAAGTTTGGCAAGGGAATCGTCGCCGGTGTCGGCGGCAGGCCGCGCCGTGCATCGGCCTTGGAACTCGCCGAGCGCGGCTACGTGACGATTGCGCCCGACTATCCCTACATGGGCGAGCTGCAAACGAGCCCCTACGACTTGGGCTACGTCAGCACAACGATGAAGGGCGTCTACAACCACATGCGCGCCGTCGATCTGCTGCAGTCGATGGACGAGGTGGACCCCGAACGAATCGGCGCCATCGGTCACTCGCTGGGAGGACACAACACCCTCTTCCTGGCCGCGTTCGACGAGCGAGTCAAAGTCGCGGTCACGAGTTGCGGCTTTAACGCTTTCGCACAATACGAGGAGGGCAACCTGTGGGCCTGGAGCCAGGACAAGTACATGCCGCGTGTCGCCGACCTCTACGACAAAGATCCTGACAAGATGCCGTTCGACTTCACCGAGGTCCTCGGAGCGATCGCTCCGCGGCCGGTGTTTATCAATGCACCGATCAATGATTCGAATTTCGAGGTCTCAGGCGTGCGGCGATGCGTTGATGCGGCATTGCCCGTTTACACGAAGATCTTCGGCGTTCGCGATCGGCTTATGGCTTACTACCCGGTGGCGGAGCATGATTTCCCGGACGAGACGCGGCGGCGGGCTTTCTTATTCCTGGATTGGTGGCTGAAGGGTCGTGGGGACGCCGGCCCCTAAGTTTCGCAAGGCACGAACTCCTCACGAACATCCAGTACGATGAGTTGGGAAGCGAATCAGCACGATCGAGATTGGCCGTTCGATCTTCTCGCGACGGACTTCCAACTCAACCTCCACTCAACTGCATTGCTGATCATCGACATGCACGCCAAAGATGTCGAGATGGACCCGGCGTCCGAGTTGGCGACTGCACGTCCCGAGATCAGGGAGTATTGGAATGCTCGTCTCTCGGAGTCAGTAATCCCCAATATCAGACAGCTCATCGATGTCTTTCGGGCCCGGCAACGTCCCGTCGTCTATACCCGCAACGGACATCTCACTTCCAGCGGGGCCGAGATGACCCGGCGGCTACGTACGGAGCGCGGTGCCGGTGAGCCGCGGGAGTTTGTGCATCCAAGCCAAGTTCCGGGCTACGAGATCGACTCCAGGATCGCTCCAGGAGACGAAGACCTTGTCGTCGACAAGCTGACCTCCGGAGCTTTCACGGCGTCGATTCTCGATCATGCCCTCCGCAACATGGAGGTACGTGGCCTCGTAATTGCCGGTATTCTCACCGACATGTGTGTTTTGGGAACCGCTCGAGCAGCCGCTGAGATTGGCTATGACAGCCTAATCTGCGAGGATGCCTGCGCGACTCTGACACCGCGCGCCCATGAAGAGGCCTTGCTAATGCATGCGCGTGTGTTCGGGCGGGTCGCCACCACAGCCGATGTCATCGCGGAATTGCGTCCATGACGCGCTTTACAACCCCGCCCGAAGGTAAGCAATCACGTCGGCGATCTCCTGCCGGGTCAGTGTCTCCTCCAACCCCTCGGGCATGAGAGACACGATCGAGGCGCGAATCTCCTCGACGTTCTTTCGCAGCAGCGTTGTGTCTTCCAACTCGCCACGAATCGTGACCGTGGCCGAGGTCTCTCCAACCAGCAACCCGTCGTGAAGGCGGCCATCGGTCGTCGTAACCAGGTAGTTCGTGAAGCGCCCCTCGATGTTTGCGGAGGGGTCGAGAATGCCGGCAAGAAGAGCCTCCTCGCTCTGGTTGCTCACGCCTGACAAATCCGGCCCGATACGTCCCCTTTCGGCGGTCCGCAGGTGACACTTGGAGCATTCCCGCTCGAAGACCTCTTTGCCACGGGCCGCGTCGGCCGCGAGCCGCAGAACATCCTCGTGCTGGGCAACGACCGCTGAGCGGTCACCCGATTCAACCGCAAATATTTTCGACGCACGGGCGCTGAGCTCGGCATCGGGATGCTGGGCCAGCCGGATTCTTGTGATCGCCTCGATGGAGTTAGGCGCGATCGATTCCTGCTCCACAGCGCTGAGAAGGGCCGAGGTCCGTTGGGTATGGGTCAGGATGCCTGCCACGACATGCTGTCGCGTCGCCGGCGCGTAGCCGCCCCAGCCGGCCAATAGCAGATCAGCAATGTCGGGATGATCGAACGCGGCGGCGGACTCAGCGGCGGCGATCTGTAAATCCTGTTCGACGGGCGAAGTCAAGATCTCACGCACGATAGGCTCAACCGCCGCAAAACTTCCGCCGCGAAGCGAGCGAATCGCCGCCACCCTCTGCTCGGTGGGCAGTGCATCGTCGGCGGCCTCGGCTAAAGCTCGCGCAAGAAAGGCGCGCAATTCGAAGAACTGCGCCGCTTCCCGCGCCGCCAGTTGGACCTGAGGCTCTTCGGAAGTGAGCAGCGTTGTAAGAGCCTTCTCCGATTGCGAACTGGAACGGTCAAGCTTCCCTTCAAGCTGAAGTCCCGCGGCGAGACCGAGCAGCGAAGCCTCTTTCCATTGTGCGCCCTGTGATGAGGGATCTCCCGCGAGATTCACTAGCAGCGCCTCGACCTCGCTATACGAGCGGCCGGCGCCGACCACACGGCTCAACTCGCGAACCAAAAGTGTCTTCCCGTCGCTCGTCTTCGCAGGGAAGTCCTTGTCGCGCTCGATCAATGTCAACAGCCTCGGCGCCGTGGCCTGGGGTGCACTCGTGGCGGCGAGACGGAACCAAGGATCTTCGGCATGGCGCTTTGTGATATCGGCCAGCGCCTGAAGCGCGTCGCGGCTGCCTGTCAGGTTTCCGAGCGTCAGAGCGACTTGGTATTGCACCTTGTCCGATTCATCGTTTGCTCGCTCGATGACGGCGGATGCGAGATCCGACATGAATAGCTCGGCCAGGCGAACGGCGTTTTCCACGAACACCCGGGTGCGGGTCGTTCAAAGCCAGCTCCACGAGGTCTGCTTTGAGAACCGACATACCTTCGAGCGTCCACAGAGCATGCAGTCGTGCCTGTGGAGATGGCCTTTGGCGGGCCATGGCTTCGAGAAGCGGCACTGCGCTCTCGTCCTGCCGATCCACGAGCAGCCTTTGCGCCGTGCGGCGGCGCCAACCGTTGAGGCCGGCGAGTTCTTGAACGAGTTCCGCCGTCGATGCCGACCCGAGAGACACGTTCAGCGTCCGGTTGTTTCTCGCTTCTTCGGGAACAATACGATAGATGCGTCCGCGGTCATCACCGTTGTAGAAGTCCATCTTTAAACGTTGTTGGACGGAGTCCGGAACGAAGTTCGAGTGCTCGATGTACTGCCGGTAGTAGTCGAGAACATACAGGTTGCCGTCCGGCGCATTCTTGAAGTTCACGGGACGGAACCAGTTGTCGGTGGACGCCACGAATTCGCGGTCCGCCGGCTTGCGCGAAGCAGTAAACGTAGCGCCCTTCGGCTTGAGGACATCGCAATGGATCAAATTGCCGTTCGTGTCGCTCACAAACACATTGCCGACGTAGTCCTCGGGAAAAGCGTCGCCCAAATAAACCGTAGGCGCCGCCACGACGCCGTGAAATGGCCTTCCAACTGCTCATCGCGGCTGGGGTTCGTTTCGCGGTACCGTTCCCGGCGCACGGCGGTGCGCTCCACACGCCCTTGCTGCGGCGGAGTCAAAGGAAAGATGCGGCTGCCGTGATCGGAGATCTCCTCCTGCCGGATCGTGGCGTTCACAAAAGGGATTTGCGTGCCAGATAACGGTAAGGGATAACCGCGTGCCGCAGATGCGTCGTGTTTTCCGAGAGAAAGCGGTTGCCCCATTCGTCGAACGAAACTCCGAACTGTGTGTTCCCGGTTTCCGGCTCGAAGAGCTCACGGTCGGGCCGGAATCGGAAGTCCAACCCACGCACATAGGCCGGTGGTTGATCCGGACGATCAGGAGATGTGATCTCGCCCGGCTGCCCGCGGTTCGCCACATAGATCCAGTTGTCGAGCCCGTGGCGCAGGTTGTTGATTTGACGCTGAGGAAAGAGTTGGGTGAAGCCAGTGTGCATGACCTTGCGTTCGTCGGCGACATGGTCTCCATCGAGGTCGCGGAAGAACAGGATGTCGGGCGGAACCGCGGCCAGCAGACCATCCTTCCAAGGCAGCACGCTCGACACCTGATTGAGCTGATCGGCGAAGACCGTATGCTTGTCGATCACACCGTCGGCGTCCGTGTCTTCGAGGAACTTGATATGGCTGCGAGGCGGTTCGCCTTCTTTCACCCAGGGATAATCGAGCAACTCGGCCACCCAGATACCGCCGTTTTCGTCAAACGCCATGTCAACGGGATCGACGACATGCGGCTCCGCCGCGAAGAGCACGATGCGGAAACCCTCTGCGACTTCAAATGATTGCAGTGCTTGTTCGGGCGTGAGGGGGTTGGTGTCACCGACGTCGGCCGGGTGGCGGCAAGCGGCGGTGAGCAAGGTCAATGAAACGAGAATGAGTCTTAGCCAGGATTTCCATTTTGGCCCTGGCACGGTGAAAGTATACACCCGCGCTGCCCCGAAGACCACGTCTTTCCGCGCTGAACCCTGCACATCACCTCCGGCGGCAGGCCCCAAAGCCCGTCCGTCCGCTCACAGACGTTGATGGAGCGGGCTGAACGGCACACCGGCCGACACTGCTCCCTGCGAAGCCTTTTCGGAGCTAAAAACTGTTGATCCTCGTCCAGGTAACACTACCCGCTCGGCAGCGGCAGCGCCCAGATCCTGTGCAGCATGTCACCGAACAGCCGCCCGGTTCAGATGCCCCTCGGCCAGCAGCAACCAGTAGTAGCGCGCGTGCTTGACCAGCCGGCCGCCGGTCTTCATCAGCCGCTGCTGCAAGCTCGTGAGCGACCAACTCTTGATCCTGTTCGGCAGTCCGAGCCGCCGCCACAAGTTGCCCAGGTTGTAGGCCAGCACGCTGAGTTGCAGTCGCACTTCGTTGGCCCGAAAGCGATGGCACGAAAGCCGCGTCCAGTGCGTGGCCTGTTTGCCTTCTTTAATCCATTGCTCGGCCGTGCCGCGCTTGTTGTAGAAGCGCACCACCGACCGGCTTGGCAAGCTCATGTTGGTCACGATAAATCCGACCCGCGGGAACAGCTCACCGAGATGATGCTCGACCTTGGCCACGATGCGTCGCGGCTTGGACCAACTCTCCGCCTGATAGCGGAAGCTCTTGTAGCGCACCAAGGGCTTGCGACCCCGGCCTGCCCGGCGGGCGAAACAAGATGTCTTCGATCGCCAATTCCAAGCTCTTGTTGGCCGGAATGCGAATGGCGTACTGCACTCCGCGTTCCTCCGAAAACTCATAAATCTCCGGCTTGGCAAAGGCCGCATCGCCCCGGAAGGTGACCTGTTTGCCCACAGCCTGTTGGCGCTTGATCTCGGGCAGCAGCAACTCCTTCCAGTCCTCAGCGCTGTGCACGTTGCCTGGACGCAGCTTCGCCGCCAGGCAATCCCCATGCTGGTTGAACAACAACAGCGGGTGGTAGCAGACCGACTCGAAATGGCCGTTGTAGGCGCTGCCCTCTTGCTGGCCGTGGACAGGGCTTTCGGTCGAATCCATGTCGAGCACGACGCGCTCGGAGTCGTCTTGCGTCTCGGCTTGCGCCACCAGCTCGCGGTTCACAGCCATCAGCCCCAGCAAGTTCTCCTCGCTCGCCAGCATCTCCGTCTCGAAGCTCTGCAGTCGCGAGGTCAGTGCCCCGCCGCGATCCCAGTTCCTCTTCGAGCCGATCAAGCGA
Source organism: Bryobacterales bacterium (assembly GCA_965206655.1). Taxonomy (GTDB): domain Bacteria; phylum Acidobacteriota; class Terriglobia; order Bryobacterales; family UBA6623; genus JAPPLB01. Next base: position 402,590 of record CBDBKC010000038.1, read on the forward strand.
AACGTCGGGTCAGCCGACACTCGGACGGCGTCATTGAGGTCCTCGTAGCCTGCCAGCCGAGAGTAGACTGACTGCCGCAGCAGATCGGCCAGCGGGAACTTCTTGTTCAAGCCTTGCCGTGGGTCACTGAGGTGTTCGTCGATCAGCTTCCCGAGTCCGAGTCGCTCGTCCAGCTCGCGGACCAGGATCAGCCCGCCGTCGGAAGTGACACGCGATCCTTGGAAATCGACTTTCAATAAGCCGTTGAAGCTTAGCTGGAACGGTTTGTTTTCTTTTTCACCCATTGGGTGTTGATCTCCTCAGCGCCTTGAGTGCTTTCCAACCCGCATAAATAAAGGCGTCCGAGGCCACCCGATGGTTAGCAGAATCGAAACTAAAGTGGGAATCCGGGCTTAGGTTTCGCAAGGCTTAACAGTGTAGCCGGTTCGTATCCGGTTGAGGGTGCTCGTCCCGATAGGGCCCTGGCCGATGATCTAGACTTGAGTTCGGGAGGCCCGATGAAGCATTTCACCGATATCCTGCGGCATGCTCGGCTCATCGTTCTGCCGGCACTCTTCTTGTGCGGGCAGGTGGGAGCCCAAGACACTTACGAGCACTATCACGTTCCGACGGGTGAGAGGCAACTCTTCCTCGACGACTTTATCGTCGGTGCTATTTACAACGTCAAGCGCACAATTCATCGGCCGAAGAAATACGAGGCCAATCCGGTCCTGCGGGCGGATCAACCCTGGGAAGGTAAGTCCATTCAGATTCGCAGCGCTCCGGTCTGGGATCCCAAAGATCAGATCTACAAGATATGGTACTTCGGACCGCACCGCACCGGCCTTGCCCTGTCGGAGGACGGCATCCGCTGGCGGAAACCCGCCTTAGGTCTGCGTGATCACCAGGGCTCGAAGCAGAACAACCTCGTTGTCGTGGACGGGGAGCCGGAGGCATTCATCCAGCACGTCATCCTCGATCCGGATGCCCAACCGGACCGGCGCTATAAGGGTCTCACCGGCGCGCGGAATCGCAGGCCGTTGGTCTCTGCCGACGGACGCGTATTTCACCTGCTCGACGTCCCGGCCATCCCGAGTCAAGACGAATCCCATTTGAACTACGACGAAAAGGCGAAGCGCTACATCGCGACCGTCAAGCAGCGAGGCCCTTTCGGCCGATCCGTCTATCTTTCGACCAGCACCGATTTTGAGGAGTGGACCCGACCCGAATTGATCTTTCACGCCGACGATCTCGATCAAGAACTCGGACGGCTGCGGATTCGAGAGCACCTCGCGAATCCGAACCTCTATACACCCTTCATCAACAAGCCTGACGAGTACAACGTTGAGATCTACAACATGCCCGTCTTCCCGTATGAGGGCATCTACATCGGCTTGCCAAACTTCTTTGAATCCAGCGGCCTGACGCCCATGCCGCATAACAATCAAGACGGCATCAACTCAGTCAAGCTGGCAACCAGCCGTGATCTTCTACGCTGGACGAAGGTCGGCAACCGTGACTCATTCATTCCTGTATCTGATTTTAACGATGAGAATCTCGATAGCGTCCAGATCCTAGCCGCCTCCCGGCCTCTGGCCGTGGACGACGAGCTTTGGTTCTACTACACGGGCATCAATCGGCGCTACAGTCCCGACGGTAGCGGAGCGGGCGGGATTCACCTTGCCAAGTTGCGCCGTGACGGCTTCGTCTCATTCCACGCCGGTGACGAAGGTGGCTTCGTCGAAACGCGGGCGATCCACTTTGCCGGATCGCGCCTGCTTTTGAATGCGGATGCCTCCGCCGGCGAGCTGCAGGTCGAAGTCGTCGATGCACGCGGACGTGAAGTGCTTGCAGGTTGGGGGCGGGAGAAGTGTACGCCTATTCGGGGTAATCAGATGCGCGCACAGATTTCTTGGAACGGGCAGGATATCGAATCGCTCGCCGGAAAGACTATTCGCTTTCGCTTCCACATCCGCAAGGCCCGTCTGTATTCATTCTGGTTTGAGAAGTAGCCTGCCACACGACCCTATGATGTTAGGCACGCGTTGCAGGAGGGTGAAAATGAGCAAATCGAGCCGCAGAGAGTTTGTGGGGATGACAGCCTTGGGCGCAACGGCGCTGAGCGCGGCGGCGGCGATGAGCCCGGGTCCGGCGGCGCCTTCGAATTCGTCGAAGAAGATTCGGATCGGCGTGGTGGGCGGCGGATTTGGCGCGTCATTCCAATGGCATTTGCATCCGAACTGCGAGGTGACGGCCGTCACGGACCTACGCGCGGACCGTCGAAAACGTCTTCGTGATACCTACCGCTGCGACACATTTTTCGACTCGCTCGAAGAGATGCTGACGCGGGCGAGCAACCTTGATGCCGTCGCCGTCTTCAGCGGCGCCACCGATCACTACAAGCACGTCGAGATGTGTATGAACCGCAGCCTGCATGTCATCTCAGCCGTGCCGGCCTGCTTCACGCTGGAAGAGGCGGAGCAACTCAAGGCCCTGAAGGAAAGAACGGGCCTGCGCTACATGATGGCCGAGACGAGCTACTACCGGCAGGCGGCGATCTACGCCCGGAATCTCCATCGCTCGGGTGGGTTCGGCGAGGTGTTCTACAGCGAGGTCGAGTATTACCACGATCGCGGAGATCTCGACAAGCTGGTCAACGACAAGACGTCACGCTTCTACCATCCTGACGGCTCACGGACCTGGCGCTGGGGTCTGCCGCCGCTTCAATATCCGACGCATTCGTTGGGGTTCGTCGTCGGAGTGACAGGCGAGCGAATCAAGACCGTTTCCGCACTGGGCTGGGGCACGTCACATCCTTGGACCGACGACAACCAGTACAACAGCGCACACTGGAACGAATCGGCGCTGATGCAGACCGATAGGGGCCACATGGTTCGCTGCAACGTTTTCTGGCTGGTCGCCGACCATGGCGAACGCGCCCAGTGGTTCGGCGATAAGGGCTCGCTCTACATGGCGAAAGGCGGGCTCCATGCGGCGACTTGGCGGAAACGGATGGAAGAAGCGGAGCAACTCGACGTTCCGAACTATTGGCAGAGCGACATGCTGCCCGAGTCGATGCGGGTGTCGTCGGGGCACGGCGGCAGCCACACCTTTCTCAGTGCGGAGTTTGTCAATGCTTTGGTTGAGGATCGTGAGCCGGTGATTGATGTTTACGAATCGATTGCGATGACGGTTCCGGGGATTGTGGGGCACCAGTCGGCGTTGAAGGACGGCGAGCAGATGAAAGTGCCGCGGTTCGATCGGCCCGCGTGACGCGCCGATCAAAGGGGCTCGTCGGGTTCTTCGATCAAGATGAGCTCGACGGTGGCTTGCTCCTTGGAGTCCAGTTGGAGGTGTTTGCCACGTGCCCTGAGAGCTTGGCGTACGTCGGGGTCCCACAGGTCGAGCGCAGACCGCGCCGGTACAGCAAAGAGCGTGTAGCCCCCGGGCGCGACATTGAGGACCTTGAATGAGTCATCGTCCGCGACCTGTGCGGAGGTGGTCCCGCTGTATTGCTCGGCGTCGTCGGGGATGATCGCAACACGCGCACCGTCGAGGTCCGCTTGGGAATCCGAGTCTGGCGATACGACGGTTCCGCTCATGCTTGCACCGTCGAACGCGAAGTGGAGCTCCAGATCGGTGACTCCGCTATCGGACGGCACGGTCAACTCCAGGCCTTCGATCCTGCGTCCCGAGCGTGCCAGTGTCTGGAGGTAGGATCCTTCGGGGGCATCCGCCTGCACGCGGTACTCGCCGGGTTGAATGTCTTCCAACTCGAACGGTCCTCCGCTGAGCGGGATGGGGGCGCGGCGGGGTCGCCCTGTCCGTATCGCGCCCAGGTCCCTGAGCCACAGCACGGGCGATCTCCGGTTTTCTTCCGAACCCTCGACTTGGGCTTGCTCGGAATCTTCCGGCGGATCGACCAGGACGACTTTGCCCGAGAGGGTGACAGGGGGGTGGATCAGCAGGTCCACTTCTTCCACGTGCGACTCGGAAGGGTGAACCACGCTACGGGCGAACGCGAAGTTTCTGCCCTTGCGGCTGAAGGCCTGGATGAAGAGCTTCTTCGTCGGCAATCCGTACAAGGCGAAGCGCCCCTCCTCGGTGGTCGAGAAACTGCCTAGCCGGGACCCTTGTTCGGTTGCAACCATGAGGTACGCCTCCAAAGCCTCTCCGGTGACGCCGTCGCCGACGAATCCGGAGACAGCGGTGGCGGGCGCCAGCGCGAGCCGGATATCGACACCCTCGAGTTCAGTCCCCCAGGTCACTTTCACGACCGCCGCCTCGTCGGAACTCGTCGTGCCGGGATAGTAAGCCGGAAGCTGTTCGTAGACAAACGCCCCTTTCGGCGCCGGTTCCTCCGGGGGGTTGACGCCGACGATGTACTTGCCTATGGCGAGTCCGTAGAGCCTGTATTCACCGAGATCATTGGTGCGAGCCGTCTGCTCGGGCTCCATGCTCGGCCGGCCCGGAGCGTAGTTGCGCCGCAGAGCCGCCACGGTCGCTCCCGAGACAGGCTCGCCGTAGGTGTCGAAGACTCTGCCCGTGATGACCGCCGCCGGGCGGAGTTCGACCACGAGGTCGGTTCGTGATTCAGCCTGCTGGAGGTCGACATCGCCCATCCGCGTGCCCCGGCGCGTCTCGTAGGCGGTTTTCTCCGCGAAGATCGTGTAGCGCCCGGCGGCGACTTCGGTCAGAAGGAATCGGCCATTCAGGTCGGTCGTTGTCTGCGCCCTCGACTCGCGGCGCATGCCGCGCCCGTTGGGTTGCAGGGTGACGCGCGCGCCGCGTAACGGCTCGCCGGTTTTCGCGGCGATGACGATTCCACCTACCTTGCCCTTCGGTTCAGCGGCGGTTTCCGGTTCGCCTTGCGGCGCCGCGGTGAGAGCGGCAAGAGCCAATCCGAAGACGAGAACGCGATGGCTGATCTGCTTCATTGCCGGACCGCCGTCAGATCGAGTTCGATGTCGCTTCCCGCATCCACCGGAAACTCTCGTACCGCTGAGCCCGCTTCCGCCCATGTTTCGTCCCGGTTGACTCTGCCCGGCGTCATCCCTTCCCAGGCTCCTATCTGGTATTCGCCCGGCGCGACTTTGTCGAACGAGAACCGCCCGCGCTGGTCGGCCTGGACAGTGCGCACGCGGCCGTCCCTCTTGAGGCCGACAATGTATTGCGCGCCCTTGCGCAATTGGCTTCCGTCCAAGCCTGCTTTGACGCAGCCGTGGATGGTGCTGAAGTCCGCGGAAAGAAGGACCTCGACGTCATGAACAACGCCTTCGGTGAGGCGGACCGTCATCGACTCGGAAGGCTCGCCGCCGACGCGGACCTCCTTGACAAACCAGCGGTTGTCGCGGCGGAATCTCGGGCTCACGCGGATGCGGTACTCTCCCGGCTCCAAGTCCTTGCGCCCGAACGTGAACTCAGGCGCTGTGGCTCCCATGCTTTCGCCGTTCTCGGCCTCGGTGTCTGTCAGCCACACCGTCATGATGTCGTAGGGTTCACCGGATTCGATGATAAGCCGGCCGTTGAGCCCGGTCGGGGGTTTCGGTCCCAACACAAGGTTCGTCACATCACCGCTGACGTCGACGTTGCCCAAAAGGGACGAATCGTTGATGCCTCGCCCGCCGCCTGAACCGGGCCGGAGGTTGTAACGGAATAGATAGTTGCCGGGCCGCAGACCTGAAATGGCAAAGGACCCATCTTCGGAGACCCTCGCGTTCCGCCCGGAGCGCCGCGCCCGCGCGGAGATGAAGTGCGCTCCATCTTTCGTCAGGTCCACGCCCGTGACTCTACCGGCGACGCTGAAGGTTTCGACGGACTCGGGGGTCGGCTCCTGCAACATGAGCTCAACCCCGCTCATGTGCTCTTCCTCGCCAAGGGTAACGGGAAACGATGCGGATGGAAGATCATTTTGAGCCCGACCCCAACGCCAGCCGCGCTCGGTATGCAGCGCGTAATCAGCCGGCTGGAGTCCGGCTACCCGAAAAATACCTCGGTCGTCCGAAGTGGAAGAGGCGCCCCGCCGTTCCCTCCCATCCTGATCTTTGCTTGCTACTTGCGCCCGCACCCGGATGTCTTGGACGGGTTCGCCCAATTCGTCGACGACGCGTCCGGTGATAACCGCGCCTTGTCTCAGCTCAAAGTCCACGCCGAGACAGTCCGCGCGGCTCGAGCAATCGAGCACAATCCGGCGGTCATCGTGCCCGCCCGCGCTCTGGACGTAGAACCCGGCGCGGCGGGCCGTCAGGGACACTCGATCCGAGGGCAGGTTGCGGAACGCGTAATTGCCGTCGCCGTCTGTCTTCGTGGAGGCAAGCGTTTCGCTGCCGTTGGCGCTTTGGGCTATCACGGTTACCCTTGCCAGAGGATCGAGACTCTGATCCCGTTGGACGCGGACCGTGCCCGTTACATCGGCGGCGAGGGCCCAAGCCGGCGTGAAAGCGAACACCGCCGCCGCGAGAACCGCTGATGGGAATGCTCCCTGCATAGTCACATGGTCGTGTCTTAAGTACGTCCTATGCCGGGTTGAGGTTACGCCGCGCGGCAGGCACGGGTCACCGCTTCTGACGCCGGATTACTCGGGCGACGGCTAGCGATGTTCCTTGATCTTGATGTTCTTGAACCACACGTCTTTGCCGTGATCTTGCAGGCCGATGTAGCCGCCCCAGGGGTGGTCTTTCCAGGCTGCAGCGAACTTGTGGCTTGTTCCGTCAGGCCGCAGGAATGGCTTATCGAAGAGGTGCAGGGCGATGCTTGCGACCTCGACTCCGTTCAGGAAGGCCGCGACGCTGTAGCCGTGAACACGAAGCTCGACGTGGTTCCATTCGCCGACGGGGCGCATGGCCTGCTGCTTCGGCTTCGCCAAGTCGTAGAAAGCGCCGGTGTCGTGGTAGCCCAGGCCGCTCGAGTCCATGATCTGGAATTCGATGCCGTTGTGCCCGAGGCTCTTTCCCGGCGGAGGCGTGAGAGGTGTTGTCCGAATGAAGATGCCGCTGTTGCAACCGGGCGCGATCTTGAAATCGGCCCGTAGCGTGAAGTTGCTCCATTCCCTCTTGTGGACAAGCATGTAGCCGCCGGCTTTGTGGGGATTGATGCTCGCCTGTTCGATCGGCCGCTTGCTGGGGGAACCGTCCGGGTTCGTCCAGCCGTCGAGAGACTGGCCGTCGAAAAGGAGGAGCCAACCGTTGGCTTTCTCTTCGGGGGTGAGTTCGTTGTCCGCGGCACCGAGGGGAAGAGGGGTAAGTACAAGGGCCAGCGAGAGGATGAGGTGTGCCTTCATTGGTTTTCAGAGTCCAATCTTATCGCAGTCATGCCGATGCTACGCTTGGGACATGTCGGCGGAATTCACGGCCGAGGACGAACGCTTCATGCGAGCCGCATTGGCGCAGGCGGATGCGGCGGAGAAGGCGGGAGAGGTTCCGGTAGGGGCCGTACTCGTGCATGAGGGCGAGATCGTCGGACGGGGGTCGAACCGCCCCATCGCGGCAGGCGACCCCACGGCTCACGCCGAGATCGAGGCGCTCCGGGCAGGTGCGCGCACCCTGCAAAATTACCGCCTACCCGGCACGACCCTCTACGTCACCCTCGAGCCCTGCGCCATGTGCGCCGGCGCGTTGGTCGTCGCCCGAGTTGCCCGCCTCGTCTTCGGCAGCCGTGACCTAAGATTCGGCGGCGTCCGGAGCAAGTTCCGGTTAGCGGATTCCGACCTGCTCAACCATCGGGTAGAGGTAGCCGAGGGCCTGTTGGCAGCCGAGTGCATGGAGAAGCTACAGACTTTTTTTTCGGAACGGCGATAGGCGCGACGGGTGGGTCGTCAGACGAGCTTCGCGGAGCGAGTAGCGAGCTTGGTCCGTTTGGTATTTTGGCGCTGTCGGGGGTTTGTTCGCCTTTTGTTTGCTTTGGTGGAACAAAATGGCACACGGAGCGGCCGTTTTTGTGCCATTTTGCGAGACGGAGCTGCAAAGAACGGTTTGAAACAAAAAAGGCTGAAGCGCGCCTCCGTTTGCCCTGCTGTTTGACCGCAGCGGACCACCTCAACAGAAGCGGCGGGAGGCGTTGAGCCGGACAACTCGCTGCTGACTGGAACCGCCCTGGCCAGCCTTCGGTTGGAGAGTAGCATGGGCCCGCTAGTTTTTTTGGGGTGGGCGACGGCGACGGGGCTGTAAGTTGTTGTGGGGATGGGGCGAAAGAAACTTCCGGGGCTTGTGACTGGTGAAGCTGGTTGAGCCGATGGTTCTGGTGCCGGGGTGGCTTGGTTCCGTATTTTTTGATGTGTGACCGCGGCCAGGCCGTAGTGAGCCTTAAGGAAGCCTTGACGCTGGGGAGGCTTGGGCCCGTCCCTTTAGGCCCTCTTTAGGCCCTTCTCAAACGGTCTCAGCAACACCCGCGGTCCAGACTCTCGGACTCAGCCGAGAGCCTCCCGGTGGCCTAAGAAAGGCTGACCAGACGCTCTTCGACAGCCACGTCGGCCGCGCCGGGGACTTGATTCTTGGCGAAGTCCTTGAGTGTGAATCCGGCGCCTTCCTTGAGGACGATCAGGGACAGAATCGCCTTCTGCCTCGCCTCGGCGGCGGCAGTCGCGGGCAGCAGGCCACGAGCGGCGGCGGCGAACACCAGTGTACCCAAAGGCCGTAAGGCGCCCTCGCCATAGGCGCTCTTGATGTTGGCATTGAAAGCCTCGGTCAACTTCGACCCAAACTTCTGCAGGGCCTGCACGGCCTTTGTCGGCTCGGTGCTCTTTTCCTCACGAAACTTCGCCATCGCGACCCCGGCCTCGTAAGCACTCTGAACCACGATGGACTCGTTGCGCAGGAGAGACTGCAAGCGGGTAGTTCCGTGACCCGAGAAAGAGGTTTTCAGAATGCGCTTACGAGCCTTCCCGTCGTCCGGCCGGTAGAACTGTAAATGCTTATTCAACTCGGGCCGGCTGGATAGAGTGTCGAACGCCCTTCGAACGGCTTCCGCCAACTTCGCTGACGTCGAAGGCAGCCCCGCCATCTTCTCACGCTGGTCCCTCGCGGGCCAGTTCCAATAGACATCCTTCCCTGTATCTCTTGTGACAGTATTGCCTTGGACACGGATGCTCGTCGAAGGCGGAATCGCAGAGTACAGAAGCAACGGAGCCGCCGAGTCGAGGTCCGCATAGTTGCTTGGGTCCTGGAAGTAATAGAACGGAATCAACTCCTTCAGAGCCGCCTGAATCGCGTGTGACATTCGGATGTAGGAACGCGGCTTCTTCGCCGGAGCGTTGAGCCAGGCGGAGGCGATCGCCCCCGGCAGCGATAGATCGAGAGAAATCAAGGTGTCGCCAAAGATATCCGCGCCGTTGTTTTCCGACTCCTCCACCGTTCTGTCAAGGACTTGCACCCATGTATGAAACGACTCCGCGATCCCGCCGTTGGTGGATACGCTGAAGCTGTCCGGGAAGTATTTTTCCACGTAGGGCTGCAGTTGGAACTGCAGGTCGGCCGTCTTCATCCGGAGACGCGCCTGCCGGAATTGATATGAGTAGGAGACGGCGTCGGCGTTGTGCCGGCGAACGGTGTTACCAGCGCGTACCCGCCATGCGCCGCCGATGGCGAGGGCGCTGTCGCGTACCATCTTGCTCTCGACGATCGATAGCATGCGGTCGCTTGCGCTGAGATCGTAGACCAAAACGCGGCCCTCTTCCTCATCCACAGCGTTGGATTTGGCAAGAGCGCGGTTGATGTGGCTTAGCTTCTTGTTGAAGAAGGGCAAAGAGATCTCGACATGGCTTTGCCGCTCTATTCCATGGGTCAGCGCAGCCACGTTCAACTTGACGCCCGCCGCTTGTTTGACCATGACTCGATCGAAGTCGCCATTGATGGCCGCTTTCAGCAGACCAGCCACCTGAGTTCCCTGTGAGAAGTCGAACTCGATGTCAAAGAGAGCCGTTTTGGTCGTTGTGCTCTGGTAGGTGTGGGAGAAGCTGAATTCGTATTGGCGATTGAGCGCCTTGGCGGCCTTTTCGTAGAACTCCTGACGCTTGGCGAGCAGCACGTTGATCGTCTTCCTGATCTGCTCGAGCCTCTGCAGATTGAGCTTCTCGCCGAGAAACTCAGAGAGCTTCGCTTGCAACCAGGCATCGAGCTTGTCGAAGTCCGTCTGCTCCACTGCCTTTCTGACTTTGTCCAGGTTAAGCCGTTTGGCGATGGCACCCTGCAAACGGACCAGCGTTGCCTCCAATGTGCTGCCATCCAGAAGCCCGAGAACCTGCTTCGCTTCCGATTGCAGTTTCTTGAAGATGTCATTGCTGTCGAGCGCCGCCAAGATGCCCCGCTCCGCGAGCGCTTGGAGAAGTTTACCTTCCGGAGTGGTGAAGAAGCCGACCTCGCCGAGTCGGCCGGCTAGCTTCCGCGCCAACTCTTTCTGGGTGCTGTTGGCGATCGTCGCGGCGATATCGCGGACGGGATCAAGGTTTACCTTGTCCTCGATGAACTTCCACAATTGCGAGGTGACCCGGTGAGGCAGCTCATCCCACTTGTTGAATAGGTCCAGCACACGCTGCCGCGCGTCGTTGAAGGCCGTCTTGGGATCGATCCCGGTAGCATCTTTCAAGAACCGCTGGACGTACTTGGAACTGAGGCCGGCCAGTTGGTCGGAAAGCGGGGTGTCCGGGTCGGTCCATTTCTCGATCGCGTGCAGGTCTTGAATGATTTGCTCGCCGTGAACTCCGAAGACAGCCTTGACGAAATCGTCGGCGCGGTCCGGCAAGAACTTACTGAAGTCGCCCTTTACGGTTGCTCCCGCGTTAAACGCGAAGTTCCATCCGCGGGTCGATAGCTTGAACAGCCGAAGCTGGACCGCAGGAGCCGTGGACTCGCGGCTTAGTACGACTGCGTACTTCCCCGTGGCTTTGAATCCGACCGCGGCGGCTACACCGAGTTGCAGGCGCAGGCCGATGTCACCGGTCAATCCGCCGAGTTTGGCCTCCCGAACCCAGTTGAAGTCGTAGCCGAACTGCACACCCAACGAGGCTCCGACCGAGCCATTGACCTCCGCCACGAGCCAAGTGCCGGGCGCCAAATCGCTCTCGCTCGTCACTTGGCGGGGCAGCATCCAGCTCTGAACCGTCTTGGCGACGGCGGTACGGGCGCCAGTGTTGTCCGCGAAACGGCGAACGACGGCGAACGCCCCTTGCCGGCTGCCTTCCGCGCCGAACGTGAAAGAGCCTCCCGTGCCGAGAGCCAAGGCGCCTTTGGCGGATGCGCTGAGGTCGTAGCCCCAACGCAACATGAGGTAATGGGACGTGGGGTCAGCGGGTGGGAACTCTACTCCCGGCGCGCTGTTCGAGTCCGGCCGCAGATCTCGGAGCACGTTCTTGGGATCCGGGTAGACGCCGAGACCGGAAAAGGCGCTTGCCTTGGCGTTGAAGGTGACCTTCTTCTTTCCAGAACCGAATTGGATCTTATCGCCGGCGTCGACACCAAGCTCGATTCGACCTATCTTGATCTGCCGGTCGGGAAACGGAGTATCACCGGCCAGCGCGAGAAGAACGTCTGGGTCTTTGGCTCCGGTGACACTAACGCCAATATCGAGCTTGCCTCCAAGGAACCTTCGATTCCTGTCAAACCGAAAGACACTGGAAGAAGCCACTGCGGGAGCGGGCGTTGCCATGGGACCTCCGAGGAGCTGGGTTAGAAGTTTAGGGGTACGCTTGGTTCAACTTGGGGATTCCGGTTCGGACTCCGGCTCAGCTATGCTACACCGTCGGCGTTTGTAATACAAGTATTTTTTTGTACTTTTTGCCGACACATCTTTGTTTTTCATTCCGCATAGATGATTTACCGGTATTACTGCCTTCTGCTCGGGGGTCCGGGATGCCTGGAAAGTCGCGGAAAGTTGCTGACAGGAAGGTGTGAAAAAATGCTGGGACAGTCAGCCGCGCTTCGTGTAAGTCCTTGCAGCGACTGATTCGGGCCGCGCTTGTGTCGTTTCCGCTGCCTTTGCGAAGTTGGTCAACGCAGCCTTACGGCCGCGGCTCTGAGTTTTGGTGGGGATGGATTTAGCTCTCTGCGCGGAGATGGTACGCGTCGTGAGGCTGGGGTGGGCGGCTTAGGGTTTCGTTGCGGATACTGCTAGGAATGACCAGCGGTCGGGTTTTTCGTAGACGGCCATGGGGGCGCCTTGGCGATGGATGACGTAGTGAACGGCTGTGTCGACTTCCCCCGGGGACCATAAGCGGCGGGTGCTGCCGTGGCGGGTCCAGCGTTTTGGATCGTGGCCGCCGTGCCGGTTCAAGGCGCGGCTGGTGTACGCCTTGAGCTTGCCCATGACTTGTTCCGGCGGCGGTTCCGCTTCGACCACAACGTGGATGTGTGTGCCGCGGACGTGTGCGGCGTACAGAGTCCAGCGTTGATGACTGCACACGTCCTGGATGGTCGCGAGGACGATCGCTCGGGATCCCTCAACGAGCGTCACCGGACCGCGCATCATGCGCCGACGCTGGTGGGACTCTCGTAGCGGGTGCGGGTCGAGGAGTCGTCCGCCGAAGCCGTTGTGATCGCGGTCGACGGAGCCGTGCTCGCTGCCGTGCAGTCGAGAGCCGTAACAGGCCCAGGTGAGGAAGTATGCCCAGGGCGGATCGCGGCGGGGCCTGGGCGGGGTGTCGTCGGGAATGGTTGTAGATTAGCGGGCGATCGTGGAGAAAGCAACAGCTTTGATGGAGAGCTCAGAGCCGCAGCCATTAGGCTGCGTTGATTTGCTACGAAGCAAGTCGGGTTTCGCTCACGCTGAGAAGGGTCGTCGGGCGAAGCGTCGTTTCCGCTGCCTTTGAGAAGTTGGTCAACGCAGCCTTACGGCCGCGGCTCTGAGTTTTGGTGGGGATGGATTTAGCTCTCTGTGCGGAGAAACTGGGGGATAGAAGGATGGCTGTGTTGAGCGTGGGGTGAGGGATATTCAGTCGGTTCCGTAGTCGATCTCGAGACGTCGGACGGTTCGCGAGGCGATCCATAGGACGAGAGCGGTCAGACCGAGCAGTCCTAGAACGGCGACGGTAACCGAGGGTGGTTCGGCCGGCGCCATCAGCAAACGCATCAACAGTGGAGCGTCGGGAGGGATCGGCAGGGGAACGGGCGCGAGAGATTGGACGTAGTACAGCACGCTCAACTTCTGCAGGGCGGCGGGCAGAATAGGGTTCACGCCTTCCCAAAGCAGAATGACAATCGCCGGCACGATCGGATTGCGCAGGAGCATCCCGGCGGCCAAAAACACGCTCCCATACCCAACGCATCCCAAGGCGGCTGAAGCGGCATACCAGAAGGCGTGAGCCGGTCCGTGATCCTGCCAAAACGCGTCGAACTGGGCCGGGTCTTGCGGCCACAGCATCATTCCATAACAGATCAACGTGCCCGCCGTGAAAATGACGACAGCCGCGATCAAGCCGGCCAGGTATTTGCCCGTCAGCAGAACTTCGCGCCGCATCGGCGCCAGGAACCAGTAGTGCAACGTCTTGTCGAGCATCTCGCCGCGAAACAGATTCATGAAGATGCCCAAGCAACCGAAGAAGATGGCCAGCCGCAGGTAGAAGTGGTGGAAAACCCCGGCAAACGCTTCGCGATCGTCGTTGAAGTCGATCAGCAGCCGGCTATTCACGCTGTGGAGCGCACCGTCTCTAAACAACCACCGCCTGAAAGGCGGTGGGTTCATTTACGACTGAAAGTCGGCTTGCGGCTGAAGCCGCCTGAAGAAGCCCCGGCTCAGAGCCGGCTCAAGGCTTGGTGGGCGCTGTGATCTTGAATCCCTCTTCATCCTCGTCCCATTGCTGGCTCTCGATGTAATTCTTGATCGTTTCCTCGTCCACCGTCGCGCAGAAATATCCGCGCGCCCACAGGTGTTGCCCCCAGTATCGCTTCCGCAATTCCCCAAACTCATCTTGCAGCCGTCGCGACGACCTACCTTTCACATACTGCACCAGCTTCGACGGCGCCAACTGCGGCGGTGCCGATACCAAGACATGCACATGATCCGGCGACACCGCACCCCGAATCACTACGACGTCTCGCGCTTGGCAGCTCTGTCGGATCAGATCCCGTGTCCGCTCCGCCACCCTGCCCCGCAAGACTTTGTAGCGATATTTCGTGATCCAGACCAGGTGATATTTGATGTCGTAGACTGCGTGCGCCCCTCGCCGATATTCGCCCATCCCCCTATTCTCATCCAGACCCGCTTGAAGCTGACCGCCTGAAAGGCGGTGGGTTTAGACCTGGTGATGGAACTAAAGTGCAAGAACCAGCGGCGCTCTCCATCGAAGAATTGCAGGTATCGACAGGCTGTGTCCTCGCCGTCGTGTTTGTGGGTGTATTTATTGTCACTACTGTCCGGTTAGAAGTCGAATAGAATCATCTGGTTGGGGTGATCGAGTAAGTTTTCATGGGAGTCTGATGGCTGCAAGGCCTGTAAAATGGGCGTTTTCTCAAATAGGGTAACGCTGAGAATCTGTAGGATTTGGTAGAGACTCGCCTCCAGGCCCAACCTCTTCCGCACGATCGCCACCAGCACGTACACCGAGACGGCGATCCAAATCTGGGTCTTCACGGCGTTCTCGCTGGCGCCGTAGAACTTCTTGATCCGCAAGTGCTGCTTGACCCACTTGAAGAACAGCTCCACCTGCCAGCGCGAACGGTAGATCTCGGCGATGGTCAGTGCCGGGAGCGCGAAGTTGTTGGTCAGGAACTTCAGCCGCTTGTTCGTCGCGGCGTCGACGTAGCTGACGCGCCTCAACGGGTCCGGATAGACTTTGGCCGATTCGATGGCAGTCAGTATGACGGTCTGATCCGAGCGCACGCCCGTAGATTTGTCGACGGGATGCGAGTAGCGCCGTTGGAGCAAGATGTTCTTCTTGGTTCGCACGACGAAGAACGACGAGCAGAGGGTGAACACGAAGAGGCGTTCGAAATCCACGTAGGCCCGATCCATAACGTAGAAGGCGCCGGGCTCGGGTAGGAACTCGTCGAGGATGTTGACGTCGTGCGTTTTGCCGTCGGTAATGCGGATAAACGTGGGGATGTTACCGTGCAGGTCCAACAGCGTGTGCATCTTCACGGCGGCCTTGCGCCGGCGGAACTTGGCCCACGGGAACAGCGAGAGGCACAGGTCGATGGTGGTCGAGTCCAGAGCGTAGAGACTTTGATTGAGATCCACGCCGATCGGATCGCGGGCATACAAGGGCCGCGCGATGCGAATCAAGGCCTGAGCGAAATCGGCATAGATCCGCCAGTCGCGCGACTCGTTAGCGTCGGCCAGTGTCGAGCGCGCGACGTTGCCGCGGAATCCCATGTGGTAGAGCTTGCCGCCAAGCGAACGCAGGCACGCTTCGATATCGCGGAGGCTTTCGCGGTAGGTCAACTGGGCGAAGGACATCGAGAGGAACTGATCCCAGCAGGAGAAGCTGCGCGAGCCCCGGTCGCCATCGTAGCGGGCCACACAGCGCCGGAACTCGCGATCCGGAAGAAAGCTGATCAACTGCGCGAATACGGTGCGGCCCAGATTCATGAGCCATTGTCGGCTCAGCACGGATGACGCTCAAACGGCGCACCGCCGCTCAAATCGCGGCAAGAAAAAACAACACCTAACCCACTTTTCTACAACCAGTTGCAGGCCGCCCACCGCTTATCAGCCGGACAGTAGTGATTTATTGTCATTGAGCGGCTCACCGGCGCGGTTTAGAACCTCCTCATCCGTATCCCCTTCGTGGATCGACTCCAGCACGGAAACCGGGGCGATCCGATCCGCCCACTGGTCTTCCATGTACTTCACCTGAAGCCCACGCATGAGGAAGATGAACGCGGGAAAAAGCGCGAGCAGATACACCCAGAAACTGCGCCGTGAAAAGAAGACCCGCCGCAATTGAAGCCGCACGATCGTCCAGACCTGCCGCCAGCGGGACGCCGTGTTCATTCGCCGCTCCCGATCAGGTATTCGTAAAGCGCATCGACGTTTTCGTCAACCGCCATCACCTGTTCGACCGTGTGGCCCGCGAGTGAAATGCGCGTGAGGGCGCGCGAGAACTCCTGGCGGCTGCGCGTCATTACCAGTAGGCCCAGCTTGTCATCGTGGAGTTGAATCTGTGTGATGTGGTCCTGCTCAAAGAGCAGCGAAGCAATCCGCGAGGCGTCACGGCAACGGATCAAGAACTGGCTGGGGTGCTCGTGCATCTCTTCGCGCACGCCTCGCACATTTCCTTCGGCGATGATCATGCCGTTCGCGATCAGGATGACGTGGTCGGAAATGAGATCCACCTCCTGCAGTACATGGCTCGAAAGTACGATGTGCCGCCCTTGTTGCGAGAAGCTCCTGAAGAGCGAGATCGTTTCGGCGCGAACGAGCGGGTCCAATCCGTTCAGCGGCTCATCGAGCACGAGTACTTCGGGATCGTCCGCAATCGCCTGGGCCAAGCGCACCCGCTGTCGCATCCCCTTTGAATAGGCGGCCACTTTGCGGTGGGCCGCTTCGTTCATACCGACTTGCTCGAGCGCTTTCCAGGTGAGTGTCTCGGCTTCGGACGCCGAACGGCCCGCCAGGAGCAAGCCTGTCGAGACAAACTCGAAACCGGTTGAGCCTCTGGGCGCCGTGTCGTACTGCGTCGCGTAGCCGGTGATGCGCATCAGCCGCTCGGGGTCGCGGGGCGACAATCCGCGGACGGTGATGTTGCCGCGGTCGGGATGGATCAGCCCGGCCATCAGATTCATCAGCGTCGTTTTGCCGGAGCCATTCGGCCCCACGAGGCTGGTAATTCCGGGAGGGATCCGCAGGGTGACGCGGTTGACGCCCAGCACCTCGCCGTAGAATTTCGACACCTCGTTGAAAACGATCTCCGGCGCGGTCACGAGACCACCTCGACCGGCCGCAGCTTGCGGTCCAGCACATAGAGCAGGAGCAGCGACAGCGCCGCCATCGTGAGGAAACATTCGAGCCCAGTGGGTCCCGGGAGCGCTTCCGCGCCCAGCATGGCGCGCCAGATTCGATTCGCTGCGTGGGTGGGGCTAAGAGCCACCGGCCAGTCCGCCCGTAGTATCGCCCTTGTCACTTCAGCGGCACCGCCAAGCACGAAGAAGAAACCAATCACCAGTCCTCCGCTGACCACACGCCACCTGACGTAGGCGGAACTCGTCATCGCAACCAAGCTTACGAAGACCATCCAAAGCAGGAACCCGAACAAGATGCCGACACCCAGCATCCAGTTATCGGCCGCCCAGCTCCAGCCCGCCAAACTCGACTGCACGGCGAACAACACGACTCCGGGCATCCATGTTACCGGCGAAAGCACGCCCGCCAGCACCAGCATCCGGGATAGGACGTACCGAGGGCGTGACAACGGCCGACTGAAATATAGGGGCAACGCTCCATTCGCAAGATCAGGCGCGATCAAACTGGGGCCGGCAAACGTCGCCAACCATACGGCGAACATCCCTTGGGTGTTCATAAACTTCACGAAGAAACCGCTGTCGATCTTGAGGAACTCTTTGAACGAATCGCCGAACCCCAGCAGCAACTCAGTGTGATTCGAAAGGTAGATGAACATCAGGCAAGCGGTCGGCCAGAACAAGGCGAGGATGAAGATCATGATGATGCGCCGATCCCGCATCAATCCTTCCCAAGCAAACCGGGGCAGCACCATGAGGCGCGCCCAGTGCCCGGTCAGTGGCCCATCGTAGCGTTGATATCCACGCTTATGAACGGCCATCGGCAGCGACCTCCTCGAGAGGTTTGGCCTCGTCGCCGGGAGTGTGTTGGATATGTCCGACGGCCTTTAAGAAGATCTCCTCGAGCGTGTCGCGCCGATGAGTCAGGTGATGAACATCGAGATTCTCGCGAGCCGTGACGCGCCAAATGACGTCGAGCTCGACGGCCGGCGGCAGTACGATCCGCCAGCGCCCGTTGCCCTCCGTGACGCCCTCGGCGCCCTGCTCAAGCAAGGCGCCCGCAAGACCGCCATCGTCACCCGATACTTCGAGTTCGACGAAACGCCTATTCGCGCGGCGCTCTTCCTCGAGATCGGCATGGTGGACGATGCGGCCTTCCTTGAGAATGACGACCTCGTCGCAGACCTCCTCGACATCGCGCAGCAGGTGGGAGCAGAGCACGACGTTCATGCCGTGCTGGTCTTTCATTTCGGCTACGAGTTTGAGCATGCGGGCACGCGCCGCCTGGTCAAGACCATTCGTGGGTTCGTCGAGAATCACCAACTCAGGCCCATGCATGACAGCCTGAGCGAGCTTGGCCATCTGCTTCATCCCGAGCGAGTATGTGCCCAGGGTGCGGTAGCGCGCCTCGCCCAGCCCGACGTGAAAGAGCACTTCATGCGCTTTCTCGAGCGCGGCACGTTCGGGCAGGCCTGAGAGCTCGCCCATTACGCGCAGAAAGCGAACGGCCGTCATACCCGCGATGAAGGCGTCGTTCTCGGGCATGTAGCCGACACGTGTTTTCACCTGGCGCGATTGCGCACGGCAGTCGTAGCCGAGAATCCGCGCTGAACCTCCGGCGGCTTTGTGGAATCCGAGCAAGGTAAGAATCAGCGTGGACTTTCCGGCGCCGTTGGGTCCGAGCAAGCCGATCGCCTTGCCGGACCCGGCCACGCCGAGACGGCAGGACATCTCCTTGAGAATCTCCCGCCGTCCGAGCTTTACGCTCAGGTCCTGAAGTTCGATAACCGGGGTCACGTGTTTAGGGCTGCTCGGAATCAGGCACCTGCTCGGCGACACGCGTGTGACCGACGCCTCCCACAAGCATCGTATCCAGCAGCATGCTCGTTAGACGAGTACGACTTGCGGCGTGAATTCGTTCCGCTTCTCCATCGAAAACGATGAGCGTCGGCTCGCGGCTCTCCAGCAACCTGTTGAGAGCCGGGCTCTCGACGAGTGAGGCGAGGTCCGCTACGACTCCATTGGTATTGAACCAGAAGAACCCTGAATGATGTAGAGCGGATGTTGACGGGAAGCGCTGCTGGAAGCGCGCCGTGTGAATGAGCGGCGAGCCCGACTCACGGACGGCGATCGCGCGCAATGCCAGCGCCCGGTCCGTCGAAGCGATCAGGTAGCCGCGGTCGTAGGTCCAGTGCAGCTCCAACGAGCGCAACAACGCCTCAACCGTATCCTCGCCCCCTGTTAGGCCGGGTGCGATTGAGCGCCAAGCGCGGCCGTTCACCGTTTCCTCGACAAACGTCAGCGCGTAATCCATCTCGGCTTCTCCCATAACATCGTTGTAGGTTTCGACCAGACGCCGTGCTGTTTCATCCAGGGCGCCGGGATTCATCGCTTCAAACGCGATGACCCAGCCCGGAACGGGGACCGACGGCCGCTCGACCGCGAACGTCACATCCGTACCGAGAGACTCCGCGATATCGAGACCGACGCTGATGCCGGTTCTCGACTCGAACTCGGCGATCTGTTTGGCCCAATCGCCTTCGCCACCCAACGCCGCGATGATCTCGTCGAACGCCTGCCTCGGATCACGCATCGATGCCGAAAAAACGGCGACGGCTTCGCTTGACACATACTCGGCCGATCCCGCCGGTCCCGGTGACGCCAGCCAGGAAGCCATCCCGGTCCGCGTCTGGCTGAAGGACAGGGTCGCCTCGTTGCCCTCGGACCCGCCGTCAGAGTTTTGCTCGAAGAACAGGTAGCGCATGGAGGGCAGTCCCAGCACCTGCTGCGTGTCGGTGGGCATGGGGATATCGATCCGAAGCGCCGCGACGTCAACCGCCGTCAGCCAGCTCACGCCGCTCTCATATCGACTCGCGATCTCCGCCGCGAAGGCCGAGGACGCGCCGCCGCCGAGGGAGGCGCTCATGATGGTGAGGTGCTCGTCGCTATCGGAGATCAGAAGCAGCCCCTCGACGATCTCGAAAGATACAGCTTCATCCCCCGGGAGATTCAAGATCGCACCACGCAGGTCATCCTCGCGGCCACTCTGGACCTCCGCGATCAACAGCGGTATGCCGGCCGCCGATTCACCTGTGCTCCCGCCGAACACGAAGGCCACTTCCTCGCCCAGCAGCGGCGCAATCCCTTGGATGCGATCGACCGTCTGGCGCAACTCTCGGACGTCCTCGGAAGACCACCATTCGTTCAGCACCGCGTTGTCACCGGCGCGCTGGTCCACGAGAGACATAGCCTCACGGATTGTGCCATGCAGATTTGGAATCGCGACGTACACCCAGGTTCCGGCCGGGATATGCGGCAACAGGCGCGTATCGGTACGCAATGCCGGCCCGGGCAAGGCGGCGAGGTCCTTTTCGATCTGTATGATTTCAGCTAGCAGCTCGTAGTACTTCTCCGCGTCTTCGCTCCATGCGAGAGCCTGCTCGATGCCGACCGATTCAAGCGCAAGGTTGGAGGCAGCCTGCTGCCCCGGCTCGAGCACTTGCCGCGAACCGGGCTGCGAAACCTCCACCGCGCCTTCGACGACGGACACCAGCGACCCCGCAGTCGCGCTCGACACCGCGAAAATTGTGCCCTTGACTGATGCAGTCGAATCCCGCGTCACCACGCGTAGGCGGCCTCGTCGTTGCTCGGCGGCCTGCATGAGCAAATCGCCGTAGTCAAGCCGAACCGTCTGGCCGCTCCAAGCCGAGTGAACCGACAGCTTGGTTCTTTGATTGACTTCGAGCCGTGACCCATCGGCCAACTCGAGCACTGCGTGCCCGCCCGCAGCGGTTCGAATCACGTCTTCCTCGAATAGCTCCCCGCCGGGCGCCAACCCGCCTCGCGGCAGCCGGAAGGCATCTCCGGATACGGAGACGACCGTCGCGCGAGGGCCCGACGGCGCCAGCGCCCGATCGACCTGGTGGCGGCCCAGATAGAGCACCATTAGGACCGCGGCCGCCGCCGCGGCCCAGCGCATCCAGCCGGGCCGAAGCGTTACAACCGGCTGTGGACCGACTACTCGCGGCTCGCCTCTTGCTTCGGCAAGCGCCCGCCGGCAGTCGGCGCAACGCCCCAAGTGATCCTCCAGCAACAGCCGCCGGGAGTCCGTGAGCCGTGCATCCAGGTAAGCGCCTAGCTCCGCGCGGAACTCCGGACACAACAGCGCGGGCGACTGCGTCAAGCGCTCCCGGACACGCCGTTGAGCGACGGCGATCTCTTCCGCCGCCGCGGTCTCCTGGCGCACGTCCCTCAATAACTCATCAAACTTTTCGTCTGTCATGCCGTTGGCTCCCTCACCTGCTCAGATCTTTCCGTAAAGCCGCGCGAATGCGGTGCAGACGGCTGGCCACGGTGCCCCGTTCCAAATCAAACAAGGCGGCCAACTCGTCATACGAGTATCCTTCGAGATAACAGAGGACAAACAGTTCCGCGTCCGGCGGCTCAATCCGCGCTAAAGCCCGCCGTAAGCGCTCCTTCAGCAGGAGCGGACTCTGGTGGGCGCCTTGGTCATACCTGCCCTCACTGTCGAGTGCCGGCCCTTGCATATCGGGCCGCGCCGATTTCCGCCGCAACAGATCAATGGAAGCGTTTGTGGCGGCGCGCCGCAGATAAGCCTCGGGGCCCCGTGACGGGTCGAGCACAAGCCGGTTGTTCAACACACGCAGGAAAACGTTCTGAAGAACATCCTCGGCGTCGGCCCCGTTGCCCGTCACTCGCAACGCCGTCCGGTACACCGTTTCGGAGTAGCTCTCGTAGAGGTGATCGAATTCCGGCGAGGGTCTCACGGCTGTCGGTTCATCCACTATGGCCAAGCTGGCTGTTCCCATTCTGCCCGTCCTCTGCGATGTATACGCAACTCGGGGGGAAATAATTCATCAGTCTGAAGGTTTTATTCCGGCTGCGTCGGGTCGACGCCCCGGCGCGCCGCCCGACAATCCTGCGACTCCCCTTCCTTCGAGGGTCCCGGACAACGCGCGCGAAAGCAGCCGGACGGGAACGCAGCAAGGCTTTCAGACAGGGGGAACATCCGTGTGAGCGGCTTCTTACATGGGGGAACCGAGGAAGCGGCGGCGAGGCACTTCAGCGAAATGACACACTAAACAACCACCGCCTGAAAGGCGGTGGGTTCATTTACGACTGAAAGTCGGCTTGCGGCTGAAGCCGCCTGAAGAAGCCCCGGCTCAGAGCCGGCTCAAGGCTTGGTGGGCGTTGTGATCTTGAAGCCCTGGTCGTCTTCGTCCCATTGCTGCCTCTCAATGTAATTCTTAATCGTTTCCTCGTCCACTGCGCCCACCGTCGCGCAGAAATATCCCCGCGCCCACAGGTATTGCCCCCAGTATCGCTTCCGCAATTCCCCAAACTCATCTTGCAGCCGTCGCGACGACCTGCCTTTCACATACTGCACCAGCTTCGACGGCGCCAACTGTGGCGGTGCCGATACCAATACATGCACATGATCCGGCGACACAGCGCCCCGAATCACCACCACTTCTCGCGCTTGACAGCTCTGCCGGATCAGATCCCGTGTCCGCTCCGCCACCCTGCCCCGCAAGACTTTGTAGCGATATTTCGTGATCCAGACCAAGTGATACTTGATGTCGTAGACTGCATGCGCCCCTCGCCGATATTCGCCCATCTCCCTATTGTCATCCAGACCCGCTCGAAGCTGACCGCCTGAAAGGCGGTGGGTTTAGACCTGGTGATGGAACTAAAGTAGGAAGATGGCCGACTTCGCAGTCACGGAACTGGACAGCGGGATTGATTTTTCAAATCTCCCTTACTGGGACGTCGTAATCGTGGGCGCGGGTCCCGCGGGACTCGCTGCCAGTCTCACGACCGCCCACCGAGGCTTGACAACGCTGGTCGTGGAAGCCAAGTCCAGGCCGGGCGGCCAACCTCAATTTCTCTACGCGGATAAGAAGATCGTGGATGTTCCGGGTTTCCCGGACGGGATTACCGGGGAGGAGCTTTCCGCACGGGTATTTCGCCAGGCTGACGACGCCCTCGTTCAGTTTCGCTTCAACGAAGAGCTTGTAGCCATCGAAGACACCGATCGGGTAGCGAAAGACGACCCCCTGAAGCGACTTGTCACGAATGACGGCGGCTATCTTTGCCGCAAAGTCATCATTGCGTGTGGGCTGCTGCACTACCCAAGGAAGCTGCCCGTCCTCGATCAGCTCGACTCGAAAAAGGTCTACTACAAAATACCCAAGATCGGCGACTACGAGGAGAATCAGGTTGCCGTGGTTGGTGGCGGCGACTCCGCGATGGACGCGGCCTTGATGGTTCTCCAGCGAAACGGTCGGGTCGATATGGTCATTCGCGAAGAGGTTCCGTTGGGGAAGGCGGATACGCTTGCCCGCATCCGTCGTCTTGGCGGAAATATCCATACCTCCAGCGAGATCACGGAGGCGGAGTTCCGCGGCGATAAGATCGTCCTCACGTTGTCGGACGGAAACAATATGGAGTGCGACCTGGCCATCGTACAGATCGGTTTCCTTTCCGCCAAGGAGACGTTTCAGCGACTGGATCTGCGACTGAATCAAGACGGGAGTATCGCCATCGATCCCTACTACGAGACGAGTCGCCGAGGGATCTTCGCTGTCGGCACAGAGCCAAACTGCAGCCAAGCGCAAGCGGACGTGATCTTAGCTGAAAGCCTTTGCGCAGAAGTAACTCGACAACAAGATCGAGAGCGGCATCAATGTGGACATGAGAACGGAGGCGTACGGCTCAAAGATCGAAGGGCGCGGTGGCAAAATCATCTTGCGGTTGCAGGACCGGCGACGCCCGGCCCGTGTTCGCTACTGGAACTCGGCCTTGCGAGGCGGCGGCGTATCTTCTTGTCTCTTGAGGAATTCCGATAGGACTTCGGTAGTACATTTCACAATCGCTTTGTCCGCGATGAAGAGATCGATCTTGCCCGCTTCCAAGCTTGCCCAGCGAGCCTTGCGGTAGTAGCCGTGCTCTGGCGGGATTGCTTTGAAGAGAATGATGCGGCGCTCACCTGCGCGAAAGGTGGGTCCCACCCAGGCGCTGGCACCGAAACGAAGCCGCCGCGCCGCACGAACTCCGCCCTTGATGACTTTAAGGACCTTCGCTTCGGCGTACGTGGGCCCATCCGCGGCAGTCGCCGAATAGTCCGTGGAGACGATTTCGACAACTGCAATAGCATCTGCCTCCGAAACGAGGTTGCTGAGGCCGGCGGACGCAGCCTGCGCGGATAGCGGACCGACGGCCGCGGTGACCAAAAGCGTGAGCCAGATCAGCGGCATTGCATCCCCCTTAATACGCACTGACGCCGGAAGGCCGTCGCGCGGGCACCATTTTTTGCAAGCCCCCAATTCACCTCTGGCGGCAAGTCCACTGCGGTTGGTCCCGTGAGGGGAGGGCAGAAGTACCCTTTAACCGAAGCCCCCGCATCCGCTCAGCCGTGTGCCTGCCCGCAGGTGAAAGTCAGTTCCTCTTCCTCGGATCGGTGGTCTGTCGAAACTCTCCGTCCCTGTTGGCGTCAACGAACTCGACGATCACCCGCTTGCCGATCCCTTCGAGTTCGTTGTACATCCACTGTTGGAACGGTGGACCGCCTGCGCGCCCCGAGGGATGCGCCTCGATCTCGTCAGGCGGACCGTAAAGGATGTAGATCCGCCCTCGATCGGTCTTCCAGCCGGCCGCGTTCGGCGAACCGAACCGTTCTGAAGCGGACGCAATCCGCCGGTAGTGCTCTTCGCGGAACTCGTTCTTCGGACTGCCGGGCGTCGGGTCGCGCCGTTGCCAGAACTGTTCCACGAAGTGTTCGCGTTCCGCGTCCGTATTCAACCGCAGGAACGCCTCACGCTCCTGCGCGTCGATGACGTAGACCACGTCTTCGTCGACCCATTTCATGTGCGGATACGCATCCTCCTTCGGATTCTGCGGCGCAGCCACGCTTTGCCATGCCACCAGCACGGCCAGGGCCGCCCACAGCAACGGAGCGCCGGCCGAGCCGGCGGCCGGCCGCTTCGGGTACAACAGACGATGAATTCGTGTCATGAGTTTTCCTCCCGTTGCCGCGACACCAGCGGCTGTATGCCAATGACTACCCGTTCCCCAACGACTCTGCTCCAGCGCGGTCAGCGCGAGCGCGTACTCGTATGCCCCACCGCTCGAACTGACGGTCACCGCCAAGTCGTCGCAGCAGTGTTCCCGCTCGGCACGGACGACTCCAGAGATCCACCAGACCGCCGGATGATAGAAGAGTAGTCCTTCTGTCACCGTCTGCAACAGATTCACCAGGTAATCATGTCGGCGGATATGCGCCAGTTCGTGCAAGAGAATCAGCTCAATGTGTTCCGGCGGCATTGAACTCAGCAGGCCGGCCGGGACAAGAATGACCGGCCGTAGATAGCCGACCACAACAGGCACCTCGGCCAAGCCTGATTCCAGAAGTTGGACCGGCCGGTAAACGCGCATTCGCGCCGCCAGTTCCCCGAGGGTGAAACGCCACCGCTTGGAGACTTCGCACACACAGCGAAGGCGCAGCCGCCGAGCGGCCATCCACCCGGCCGTTGCTCGTAGTTGGAACAGAACAACACCGGTGATCCACAAGGGCGTCAGCCAGGCGAGCAAATCGCCGGCACGCGGGCTCGTCCCCGCCGACGCCGCAGGCGCCACGCTCAGCGGCTTAACCGGAGTGGCAAGTTCTCCTGCGCCGCGCGCTATTCCGTCCTCTGGAAGGAAGGTCCAGAAAGTGAATATGAAGCAACAAAGGATCGCTGCCAACGCGACGCAGCCGGCAACATAGCGCGCCCGCGAAGTGCGAAAGACGGCGAGAAGGCCCGCTGCGATCGCGCCTTGCCAGAGCGAATGGAAAAGTGCCCACCCCAGAGCCTCGCTGAGTGGCAGTCTTACAAGTGCTTCGATCATGGCGCTCATTTCAGCCCCTTCTCGTACTCATCGAGCACGCGCCGCAATTCGGCCAACTCACCCTTGGAGGTTTTCTGCGCCGACAGCGCGCCCATCACGAGGCTTCCGGTGGATCCTTCGAAGGCGCGTCGTAGCAGGTCGCCCGCGAGTTGCCGCTGCGTCCAGTTGCGCGGGCGTGCTGCCCGATAGACGTGAGACCGTTGCGACTCATCACGGCGCGCCAGCCCCTTGTCGGACATCACCTGCAACTGCTTGAGGACGGTGGTGTACTGCGTGGGCTTGCGGCCGGCGATCACGTCATGAACGTCGCGTACCGTACTGGGGCCCCGGCTCCACAACACGCATAGAATCTCAAGCTCAGCGTCGGTCGGCTTTGGCAGACTAGTTCGCATGTACGACGATCATACTACGATAATCGTAGTATGTCAAGAGTATTCTTGAGAAGACGTCTTGCGGCTGATGGGCCTACCCGATCGAGGCTCTCGCGCTCACTTCCGCGGAGGGGGAACCGAGGAAGTGGGCCAGCACGCCGGAGGCCACTTCCTCGGACCGGATATGTCGGAAGTAGCCGAGGCCCCGGATCACACGTGGGAACCCGATATCCCAACAGGTATCCCGCAGACAGGCGTTATGTGGTTTGTTTGGAAATACTTACGGCTGTGCCGCACGGACGGCGATCGTCACATCGTCGCGGCTGCGGATCTTGGTGCCGTCCGCGCATTCCACCTCAATCACAATCGGCACTGCGTCCCCCGGCGTGACCCCGTCGGGAATCACAGCGTTGATCTGGTTAAGACCGACGTTGGTCGGTTGGAGCACCGCCGCGAGTACCTGCGCTTCCACCCCTCCGACGAATACCCGGACAGTCTTGTCTGTGAACGGAACCGTTCCGGAAGGTGGGATGTCACCGGTCGCCGGGAGCGGGCTGACCGGCCCGAGCCCGTTGCACCAAATCGTAACCACGCCCCCGATCGCCGCCGCCTGCCCTTCCACAGGATCGACCGAGCCGGGCGCCTGTGCCCAGGAACGGGCGATCACGTCGTCTTCCTCGCTCAGCTTGAAGTTGGTAACAATCGCCTGCGTCGTAAGTGCCGGGAACATGTAGATCCCAGGAGACGCCAAACCGGCGTCGACCTCGAACGGTTCGCTCCAGACTTCGCCGCTGCCGTCTTCCCAGTGAACCTTGATTTCCAGCTTGCCGCTACTGACATCCACGTCCCAAGGCACCTGGACATTCGATTGATCAAAGGGGCCGTCGAACACGCCGAACACGGCTCCCGGAATGTCGTTGAAGGTCACGGAAAAGCCGCTCAGATTCTCGCTGAGTGGAATGGAGTCATCTACCGCCGTCATATCCACGAAGTCGCCAAAAACAGAAACAAACGACCCAGGAGAGATCAGCGCCTGACCGCCGGCCGCGTCGAGAACCCCCGTGATCTGATGCTCACCCACTTCGAAGGGCAAGCCTACCTGAGGGCTTGTAAACACATCGTCCCCATCCTCAATCACCAACTCGACGCGGTAGGAATAGTCGGGACCGATCGGTCGCGGCAGGTCTTCTGGCAGCCGGAAGGCGACTGAGTAGAGGCCCACGCTAAAGCCTGCAAGCCCTGCGGCGAGAACCTCAGCCTCCCGGACGGCCTTTTCGGCGCCATGTATCAGAACTCTGAGTGGAACAATGACTTGGCCGGACCCCACACTCCCTGCCGGTACGAACGGGTCTGTCGGCCCTAGACCCACCGTAAAGCCGTTGATGATGTCTCCGGGCGCCGCGCGGTCCTCGGAAGAGACCAAGGTGCCTGCAGTGAGGTTTGAGAACGCTCCGATTTCGACCCCACTTACATCAGACAGCGTGAAAAACGCAGGTGAAAAACGCTGAAGCTCAACCGTGACGGCCTCCGAGCGCCTACCGTCTACATCAATAATGATCTCTACCGACCTAGGCAGCTCCCCTTTGCCTGCCGGCTCACCGAATGGGAATTGAACCCGGATTCCCACTTTAGTTTCGATTCTGCTAACCATCGGGTGGCCTCGGACGCCTTTATTTATGCGGGTTGGAAAGCACTCAAGGCGCTGAGGAGATCAACACCCAATGGGTGAAAAAGAAAACAAACCGTTCCAGCTAAGCTTCAACGGCTTATTGAAAGTCGATTTCCAAGGATCGCGTGTCACTTCCGACGGCGGGCTGATCCTGGTCCGCGAGCTGGACGAGCGACTCGGACTCGGGAAGCTGATCGACGAACACCTCAGTGACCCACGGCAAGGCTTGAACAAGAAGTTCCCGCTGGCCGATCTGCTGCGGCAGTCAGTCTACTCTCGGCTGGCAGGCTACGAGGACCTCAATGACGCCGTCCGAGTGTCGGCTGACCCGACGTTTCGCTTGATCGGCTCGAAGAGGAACTGGGATCGCGGCGGGGCACTGACCTCGCGACTGCAGAGCTTCGAGACGGAGATGCTGGCGAGCGAGGAGAACTTGCTGGGGCTGATGGCTGTGAACCGCGAGCTGGTGGCGCAAGCCGAGACGCAAGACGACTCCGAGCGCGTCGTGCTCGACATGGATTCGACCGAAAGCCCTGTCCACGGCCAGCAAGAGGGCAGCGCCTACAACGGCCATTTCGAGTCGGTCTGCTACCACCCGCTGTTGTTGTTCAACCAGCATGGGGATTGCCTGGCGGCGAAGCTGCGTCCAGGCAACGTGCACAGCGCTGAGGACTGGAAGGAGTTGCTGCTGCCCGAGATCAAGCGCCAACAGGCTGTGGGCAAACAGGTCACCTTCCGGGGCGATGCGGCCTTTGCCAAGCCGGAGATTTATGAGTTTTCGGAGGAACGCGGAGTGCAGTACGCCATTCGCATTCCGGCCAACAAGAGCTTGGAATTGGCGATCGAAGACATCTTGTTTCGCCCGCCGGGCAGGCCGGGTCGCAAGCCCTTGGTGCGCTACAAGAGCTTCCGCTATCAGGCGGAGAGTTGGTCCAAGCCGCGACGCATCGTGGCCAAGGTCGAGCATCATCTCGGTGAGCTGTTCCCGCGGGTCGGATTTATCGTGACCAACATGAGCTTGCCAAGCCGGTCGGTGGTGCGCTTCTACAACAAGCGCGGCACGGCCGAGCAATGGATTAAAGAAGGCAAACAGGCCACGCACTGGACGCGGCTTTCGTGCCATCGCTTTCGGGCCAACGAAGTGCGACTGCAACTCAGCGTGCTGGCCTACAACCTGGGCAACTTGTGGCGGCGGCTCGGACTGCCGAACAGGATCAAGAGTTGGTCGCTCACGAGCTTGCAGCAGCGGCTGATGAAGACCGGCGGCCGGCTGGTCAAGCACGCGCGCTACTACTGGTTGCTGCTGGCCGAGGGGCATCTGAACCGGCGGCTGTTCGGTGACATGCTGCACAGGATCTGGGCGCTGCCGCTGCCGAGCGGGTAGCGTTACCTGGACGAGGATCAACAGTTTTTAGCTCCGAAAAGGCTTCGCAGGGAGCAGTGTCGGCCGGTGTGCCGTTCAGCCCGCTCCATCAACGTCTGTGAGCGGACGGACGGGCTTTGGGGCCTGCCGCCGGAGGTGATGTGCAGGGTTCAGCGCGGAAAGACGTGGTCTTCGGGGCAGCGCGGGTGTATACTTTCACCGTGCCAGGGCCAAAATGGAAATCCTGGTTGAAAAGTAATGTCGGCGGCGCTGTTAGAAACGAGCGGGGCTGCTACACCATCGATCAATACCATCGCGTTACAGGGTGGCAGCACAGTAGGCAGTGGCGGCGTGTCGAAACAATTCTCCGGCGATGCGGAGAGGTTTTCACCGAAGACTTGTGCAAGCACACCAGGGGAGAGCTCGGGCCCAAGGGATGCTCCGTTGACCGTTGGGCCAATCACGGGTGTCTGTGCCGGCAAGATCTGGCTGACGGTGAGCAGAAGCGTGATTGATAGATATCGACATTTCATGGTGTTGCCTCCTGTCCTGCTGCCCTGCCTTCGTCCCAGAGCGAAGAGCGACACTGGAGCCTGAAAGTGCCCTGCCAGTTGTTTCGCTTCGTGTTTCATCTTGTTCCCCTCTTTCGGGGCACCAGCGCGCTCAGGGCTTGGTGTCCTCAGCCCTGCAGACAACACCCATGCCGCCTTCACCGAGCTTCTCGGTGATCTTGTAGTGCGAGATGGTCTGGCCGATCACGTCGGTCCGATTCTACCTCGAAAACTTAGGTGGCGCGAACAACCGATCCATCCAACAGTCTGGCCGGAGGCCGTCCCAAGGCCCTGAGACGGCTTCGATTCCAAGCAGTGGCCCACTTCACTCTGGTTTCCCGCAGGCGGTTGCTGGTTGTAACGATTGTTCACCGACAGGAATCAAGTTTAGCCGGTTCACTTCCGACTTGGGGGAATCGAGGAAATAGGATGCCGCCGCCAACACACGGGTCGCAAAGACCATGGGGCGGACAGATCAGCGATGCCGTGTCGATCAACGAGCGCTCTTCTTCAGCTAAAGATTGCGCCGTCCGCGGTCATTGGGAAAGCGATCTGACTAGCGGATCGAAGAAAACCTACATTGCGACTCTGGCTGAGCGGCACGGACGCTACGTGATGCTGGTGAAGGCGGGGCAAGCAAACCGAAACGGTCATCAATGCGCTGATCAAACACACCAGGACATTACCGACCGCACTCTACATGTCGCTGATCTGGGACCGGGGTCTCGAGGGTTGGGGCCGCACTTTCGGTTGACATGCAAATCCATGTAATCTACAATGCAGGTATTATGTCCCGCACGCACAATCTGGGAGAGTTCGAACAGATGGTGCTTCTTTCTATTCTTCGTCTGGGCGAGACTGCGTACGGCGTTCGTGTCCGAGCCGAGATCGCCGAGCACACCGGGCGTAGCGTCGCGCCGGGCGCCCTGTATACGACATTTGACCGCTTAGAGGACAAAGGGTTCGTGACCTCCCGTGTCGGAGATCCGACTCCGGAGCGGGGAGGCCGGGCCAAGCGGTACTACAAGGTGAGTGCGTCGGGCCTGAGGGCGCTCAAGAGGGCGCAGAATGCGTACCAGAGCCTGCTCAAGGGTCTGGAGATTTTGGAGATCCCAGGAGGCCCCAATGGCTAATTCGTCGCTGTCTTTCACGTTGCTTACCTTGTTTACGTCCCCTGAACGCGCGGTATCGATCCAGGGCGACCTGACCGAGGAAGCTGGGACCCGTGGACGGATCTGGTTCTGGTCCCAGGTGATTCGGACGGTCGGCGCGCTGTGGTGGAACGGGTTCACGCAGTCCCCGTTTGCCATTCTTGGGTTGACCCTTTCCGGTGGCGCGACGTGGTTGTTGATTACGCTTGTCCTGGTTGCGGTCCAGTTCGTTTTTTCGTCTCTCGGAGCACCCCTACCTATATCAGGCCGGTCGGTCCTTCTTCTTGGCGGCTTGCTGACCGGAATCATTCTGGGACGGGCAGCCCCTGTCCGGGGCATGTACGCCTCCGTCGCTCTTGCATTCGCGTCAGTCCCCGCTCTGGGAGTCATTCTCTTTCCCATACCTTATGGGGGAATCGGCGATCTTCGGCCGCTTTTCTTGGCTTTGGCGGTGGCGCTCCTGCTAGTGGGTAGCGCACTCTCGCGGCGAAGGGTGGCAGGGACTGGTGAAGCTGGTTGAGCCGTTTGTCCGTTGACCTGTTAAGCCGGAATCGGATTCCGGCGGGCTGGGCGGAGTTCGTTTGGAGCTGCTTGGGTGACGGCACGAGGGGTTATGGTGCCGTCTAACCTCTCTAGCCCGTCCCTCTAGCCCTCGGCACCATGAATTTGACAGAATCCGGACATGGTGATTACCGCGCGTGCTTCGGAGCTTGGCGAGATTGCGCCCTTGCGGGAACACTATCGGGAGGAGATGAACTGCCAGATCATCCACGATTCCATCCACGGGCGTGCCGGGTGGACGCGGGAGTTCGCGCTGGAGCTTGGTGGTGCGCTGATTGGCTACGGTTCGGTTGCCGTTGGCGGCCCGTGGCGCGATGCGCCGGCGCTGTATGAGTTCTTCGTTGAACGCGAGTACAGGATGCGAATGTTCGAGCTATTCGCGAGCCTGTTGGCGGTGTGCGAGGCGAAGGTCATCGAAACGCAGAGCAACGCACGAATGCTGCCAGTGATGCTTCACGTGTTCACACGCAACATACGGACCGAGTCGATCTTGTTCGAGGACGGCTTTCAAACTTCGCACAGCCCGGAGGGGGCGGGCTTTCGCGCAGTGGACGCGGCGGACGCGGAGGCCCTTCGCCAATACGAGTTGGATGAGAGCGCCGGCTGGGTGGCGACTATGAATGGTGAGATCGCCGGCGCAGGCGGCGTCCTCTACCACTACAACCGGCCGTACGGCGATGTCTACATGAAGGTCGCCGAGCCGTTCCGGCGGCGAGGGCTCGGGGCGTATCTGGTACAGGAGTTGAAGGCAGTGTGTCGAGCGGGGGGCAGCGTGGCCGCTGCGCGGTGTAACGGGGATAATGTACCAAGCCGAAGGACACTGCAGAAGGCAGGCTTTGTCCCCTGTGGGAACCTTATCGTTGGTGACCTGCATGGTTAGGCGAGTGGGTTGACTGGCTGAGGGGGGATCGCCGCCGGCATCACCTGGACCCACTCGTCGTCAGGCCACGCTTTGTTCTTTAGCCGAAGGTGGGGTATCCACTTGACTCAGGTGACCCCAACATCTTGTGTTTGGGGTTCAGAACGGCTCGGCGTCCCAGTGGGCGATGATCGAGCGATACGGCGTCGGCTCCACAGCGACCGCTTGCTGAACCAGCCTGTAGAACAGCTTGCCCCGGCTACGTGAGCTGCGCCGGTTGAACCGGAAGACGAATTCGTCCAGATAGTAGTCCAAATGCTCGTGGCTGACCGCCCCTTGATGCGTACCCAGCAACCAGCGCTTGAGCAGCGAGATCGCTTTGTGCACCAGCGGAAGCAATTCCGACGCCTGCTCGCGGCGACCCTTGAGGAAGACGATGTGGTGCCGATAGCCCTTCTTCTCGAGTGGCTCGTAGCCCAGCCAGCCATCGGTGCGAACCACGCTGCCTGGCTCGATCGACTCCTCCACGAAGGGCATCAAGCTGGCCGCCGAGGCGTTGCGCAGGCGCTGCATACGGATCCGCCCCAGCCCGCTGCCTCTCTCCTCCGCGGCTACTGCAATCAATCCTTTACGCTCGATCTGGCGGCCGCGAACGCCCTCCTCCTCCGCGCCCCAGTAGGTCTCATCCACCTCGACGACGCCCGTCAAACGCTCGCGCCCCGGCCGCACCATCGCCCGCCGCAGCTTGTGCATCCAAGCCCAGGCGGTTTGGTAGCTGCCCAGTCCCAGAACGCGTTGCAAACCCAAGGCGCTGACTCCGTTCTTCTGCGAGACGACGTGCCACATTGCTCGGAACCAAAGCCGCAACGGCTTGCGTGTGTCCTGAAAGATCGTACCGGCCGTGACGGACGTTTGGCGACCGCAGGCAGCACATTCGAACCATACTTTGCGCACCGGCCAAGCTCGCTCAAGCCCACAGTTGGGGCAACGGAACCCGTCCCGCCAGCGCAGCGCGACCAGATAGTCCGCGACAGGCCTCTTCGGTGGCGAAGCGCGCCTCGAACTCGAGCAGATCGCGCGGGTAATCCTCCACGAGGCCGCATACTACATCTTGGGGTCACCTGAGTCAAGTGGATACCCCGCCTAGCCGAATTCTTGTTTCCTCCGGGGCCTTATCACAGAGAATCGCTTCACGCCCTGGGAAACGTTGTTCTTGTTTCCTCGGTATGCCGGCAGCGGTACAATGCCCTCAGGCTATGAACGGGCCATGTATATCAACTCCATCACCATAGAGAATCTCCGCACCTTTAAGAAAGCGAAGGTCGACTTCGTCCATCGCGGCCAAAAGAAATCGCAAGCGATCGAGCGCCTGCCCAAGCTCAAGAACATCAACCTACTCTTGGGCGACAACGGCTCCGGGAAAACGACGGTACTGAGAGCCGTCGCGTTGGCGGCGCTCGGCCCCGCCGTCAGCCAGTCCGGCATCTATTCCCACAACCTCGTGCGGCGCGAGCCTGGCCCACGCCGCACCAAGAGGACCAAGCGTGCCGAGGCCGGGATTAGTGCTTCGTTTCTGCTCCATGACCAAGACGTTGACAGCAAGTCCGGGGAGCGGGCGTTGTCCGGCGCGCTAAACATCGAACGTCAAGGTGATCTGGAGAGCATTCACTTCGACGAGTCCGCAAAAGAGGGTTGGGACCCGGTCTTCGAAACCGAGAACGATTCCTTCTTCGTTGTGGGCTACGGCGCCACCCGTCGGGTCGAGCCGGGCGAGAACCTTGACCTGGGCGCCCGGTCTCGACGTTCGTTTGTGCGCGCCCAGCGCGTGCAAGGGCTGTTTGAGGATTCGTTTTCACTGGTACCGCTGACGTACTGGCTTCCGAAACTCAAGTCGAACAATCGAGGCCGATACAAACAGGTGGTTAACCTAGTCAACCGCCTCATGGGCACTCGACGCTACAAGTTTGGAGGAGAGTTCAATCAGGGCGATTATCTCTTCGAGCATGGGGGCGTCAAGGTGCCGTTCCAGGCTCTGTCCGATGGCTACCGAGCTTATCTTGGCTGGATCGGCGACCTGCTTTATCACGTCTGCCAAGGTTGCCCCCCCGGCCGCAAGCTCGTGGACAATAGCGGCATCGTTCTGGTCGACGAGATCGATCTGCACCTGCACCCGCGTTGGCAGATGAAAGTAGTTCCGACGTTGGCAAAAGCACTACCGAACCTCCAGTTCATCCTCACCTCGCACAGCCCGCTCGTGTGCGGCAGCTTGGAGCGAATGAACATCACCCATTTGAAAGCGGGTCCTCGTCTCACGGCTTCCGCGAAGCGCGTAGAAACCGACATTTACGGTCTCGATGCGGATCAGTTACTCATTACGGACCTTTTCGGGCTAAAGAGTACTCGCGCGCCCGAGAAGGAATCGAAGCTAAAAGAGCTCACACAACGCGCCCGTGCAGGGGACCGCGAGGCCGCCAGACAACTCTTGATCGAAATGGGCCGGGGCATAGGGTCGACGCGATGATCCGGTACGACACGACCGCAAAAAAGCTCCGGGACTCCATCGAAGTGCACAAGCCTGGATGGCTTAAGAGGGCTTCCGACCGCACCAAAACATTCAAATCGGCAGGACGCTACAACGAGAGCTCGACCATTTGGAGCGAAATCAAGCCGGTCTACATGCGCCTGCAGCACTACAAGTGCGCCTACTGTGAGAAGGAGCTTGAGGGCGAAGAGCGCGGCAAGGGCGAGCACGACGTGGAGCACTTTAGGCCCAAGTCTTCGGTGACCAAATGGCATCCGAAGGCGATTCGCGACGCCGGTATTCCGATCACGCCGCCGATGGCAGGGAACAAAGACCCCGGTTACCATCTGCTGCCTTACCACCTCCTGAACTACACGACGGCCTGCAGATCCTGCAACTCGACGCTGAAGGGGGACAAGTTCCCGATCGCGGGGAAAAGGGATCCCGGTGGATCGAGTCCGGCAAGCCTGAAGTCCGAAAGGGCTTACCTGATCTACCCGATTGGCAGAATCGACGACGACCCCGCGAAACTGATTCGGTTTTACGGGGTCTCACCGCAAGCGGCGGTGGCCAGCGGTCACAAGCATCATCGGGCGTTGGTGACGATCGCATTCTTCGAATTGGATGACCCCGTGAACCGGAAGACGCTGTTTAAGCAACGGGCGCGCATCATCAGAGCCCTATACCGTTTCCTAAAGGGGCGGGAGAGTGCGCGGACGGACGAAGAGCGGGAGCAGTGTCAGCAAGACGTTGATCTGTATTCGGGACCGAGTAGTCCGCACACGAATTGTGCGCAGTGCTTCGTGGAGCTTTTTGAGAACGACGAAACACGACTCGAAGCGGAGACTCTGTACAAAGCGGCAACCGAATACCTGCAGAGCGGTTCCTCATGATTCTGTCCTTCAAGGCGTCAGCGCGATGGTAAAGGCGCGTCTGCTTACTCCTGACACATCGAGGAGTTTTGGATTGCCTCAGGCCGATCTCGCAAGTCGCGCACAGCATAGCCGCGCGCCACAACTCGTTACTTGCGGAAACTGGCTGAGAGGGTCTTCTTGCGGAGGCGAATCGCCGCCGGCGTGACCTCGACCCATTCATCGTCGCGGACAAACTCAATCGCTTGCTCCAGGTTCAAAATGCGCGGTGGGACGAGGCGAATGGCTTCCTCGGCGTTCGACGAGCGCATGTTGGTCAGCTTTTTCTCGCGGACGATATTCACGTTCAGGTCTTTGTCACGCGCGTTTTCGCCGATGATCATCCCCTCATAGACCTCGGCCGTCGGGCGAATGAAAATTTCGCCGCGCTCTTGCATGTTGTAGATCGCGAAACCGGTCGCCTTGCCGGCGCGGTCGGAGACCAGTGAGCCGGTCGGGCGCGTCGGGATGTCGCCCTGCCACTCAATGTATCCGGCGAACAGGGAGTTGAGCATGGCGGTGCCCTTCGTGTCGGTCAGGATCTCGCTGCGCAGTCCGATCAGGCCGCGCGAGGGGATCTCGTATTCGATGCGGACGCGACCGGAGCCGTGATTGACCATCTTCGACGTCTTGGCTTTGCGCGAGCCGAGCTGCTCCATCACGACGCCGATGAACTCTTCGGGGCAATCGACGGTGAGATGCTCCAGCGGTTCGTGGAGCTTGCCGTCGATTTGCTTGGTGAGGATTTCGGGCTTGCCGACCATGAGCTCGAAGCCTTCGCGACGCATGGTCTCGACGAGGATGGCGAGTTGCAGTTCACCGCGCCCGGAGATGCGAAACGAGTCGGGGCCGTCGCCGTCCTCGACGCGGATCGAGACGTTGGTCAGCAGTTCCTTGTCGAGCCGATCCCGGATATTGCGGGACGTCACATATTTGCCTTCGCGGCCCGCGAACGGCGAGGTATTGACGGCAAACGTCATCGCGATCGTCGGCTCGTCGATTTGGATATGAGGTAGCGGACGCGGGTCCTCAGGATCGCTGACGGTTTCGCCGATCGTGATGCCCTCGACGCCCGCGATGGCGAGAACTTCGCCGGGCCGGGCTTCGGTTTCTTCGACTCGCTTGAGTCCTTCGAATGAGTACATTTTGGTAATGCGCGTCTTCTGGATCGAGCCGTCGAGCTTGCATATCGACACGTCGTCACCTTGACGGAGTGTCCCGGAGAAGACGCGGCCGATCGCCATCCGCCCGAGGTAGTCGCTGTAGTCGAGATTGGCGACCAGTAACTGCAGCGGCGCCTCGGCATCCCCTTTGGGGGCCGGCAGGTGACTGATGATGGTTTCGAACAGATGTCGCAAGTCGGATGAATCGTCTTTTAGGTCGCGCTTGGCGACACCGTCGCGCGCGATGGCGTAGAGGACCGGGAAGTCGAGCTGGTCTTCGGTGGCGTCGAGATCGATAAAAAGGTCGTAGACTTCGTCGACGACCTCTTCAATGCGGGCGTCGTCACGGTCGATCTTATTGATCACAACAATGGGTGTGCGCCGCGCTTCGAGCGCCTTCATGAGGACGTAGCGGGTTTGCGGCAGTGGTCCTTCGCTGGCGTCAACAAGCAGCATGACGCCGTCGACCATTTTGAGAGCGCGCTCGACTTCACCGCCGAAATCGGCGTGGCCCGGCGTGTCGACGATGTTGATCTTGTTCTCGCCGAAGCGAACGCCGGTCGTTTTCGCGAGGATCGTGATGCCCCGTTCGCGCTCGAGTTCGCCGGAGTCGAGGGCGCGGTCGGTGAGTTGTTCCCGGGCACCGAAGACGCCGCTTTGGCGGAACATGGCATCGACGAGGGTCGTCTTGCCGTGGTCGACGTGGGCGATGATGGCGATGTTGCGGATGTGCTGGTTGCGCATAAAGGTGGACTGCGAAGGGCGGCGGAATAGGCCGCACTCGTTTCAGGTTAGCGGTGCCGGCGACGGGGTCTTCAGTGGGGAAACTTTTGGGGTGGTTATGTCGGCGGGTCGGACCGCTCGTTGTCTCTCGCGGCTCGGCTAGAAGATGGGTGTCGGGTCGGGGAGGATATAGGCATGAGCTACTTCGGTGGCTCGTAGGGGCCGATCGCCATGACAGGATCGGGGCCGGCGCCTTCGGGAGTTTTGATCACTTGCACGACCTTGCGGTCGGCGACGGAAACGACCCAGATCTCATCATTATCCTGCACGCCGGCGAAGGCGTGCTTGCCGTCCTGAGAAAGCGAGAGGGAGAGGGGACTGCCGCCGAGCTCGACCGTCCCGGTCTGCTTGCGGGACTCGATGTCGGCGAAGCCCACCATTTGATTGTCGGTCCCGATTGAATAGACGAGGGTCTTCCGGTCGGGTGTGATGACAATACGGTTGACTCCCATGTCGGCTTTGATCTTCCCGAGGCTCTTCTGAGTAGCGGTGTCGATGATGTGAATAGTGGCGTCCTGGGAACAGGTGACGTAGAGGCGCTTGCCGTCTTTCGATAGGACGCTGCCCTGCGGATACTTACCAATCGGGATGATCTTCGTTTCGCCAGTCTTCACATTCACCGCGCCGAGCGTATCGCTGCGCGTGTTGCTGGCGTAGGCCCATTCACCTTTGGGTCCGAAGATGACCATGTGGGGCGCTTCGCCGCCGTTATCGAAGTCCTTGATGACGGAACGGCTCTTCAGGTCGACGAGAACGAGCCGGTCCGGGTTCTCGGATGTGGCGATCATGCGGTGCGTCTTGGGGTCGATCGACATGCCGTGGGGGCGATGAAACTTGCCGGTTGAGATGACGCCGACCTTCCTTCGCTCCTTGATGTCGACGATCGAGATCGTATTGCCGCCAGGCCCTTTGTAGCTCATCCAAAGCACGCCGTTGTCGCTGACGTAGAGGTGGCGTCCATCGGGGTCGAGCACCATCTCGTGGGGTGTCTTCCCCACCGCGACTCCCGCCACGCGTTTCCCAGAAGCGGTGTAAAACCCCACTTGGCTCGCTTTCTTTTCGACGACAACGAGGACTGGTTCCTGCGCGGAAGCCGCGAGCGAGATGACGAAGAATAGAAGGAAGGCGATGAGGGACATAATCGGTTCTTGGGCGAGCGAATCGATCCTAGTGGGATGCCTGTTCAAGCGGCAGGAAGTCTTTCATGACCCAGATCTCCGATTGGACGCCACCGGAAGTGAACGCGATGCGGCGGCCTTCCGGGTCGAGGCGGAAGCGGCCACTGTGTTGGATGTGGATGGGGAGTTGTTCGGGCGAACCACCCTCGAAGGCAATCTTCCAGATCGAAGGAGTCGGCTTGCCGGGTGCGCCCACGAGCAAGGCGGACCCATCGGGGAGCCACTCGACGCCGCTGAGCACGGCGTTCCGCGCCCGCAGCAACTGCCTCGGCTGCCCGCCTACAACGGGGATTACGAGTAGAACCTCGGCCTGATCGAGGAGTGCGTCTTTCGTAGCGAAAGCAAGTGTCAGGCCGTCGGGTGACAAGGTCAAGTCGTGGATCGGGAACTTTTCGGTGGACGTATGAAGGGTCTTCTCTTCGTAGCTGGCGATCTCGAGCCGCCGGATACTGAAGCCGTTCGCCGAGTCTTGATAAACGTAGAAGACAGCCTTGCCGTCTTTCGACCAAGCGCCTTCGAAGCCGCGGAAGTTGGTACTTCGTTCACGCACGACGGGGGTGGTTTCGCCGCTCTGTGCATCGACTTGAAACAGACCGGCGCGGCTCTTGCCGTCGCTGCCCTGGGCAAGCAGCGACTTGCCGTCAGGCGACCAATGAATTCTTTCCAGGTAGGCGAGCTTGGGAACGATGACATTCTCCTTGCCGGTCTCGAGATCACGAATCGTGACGGCTCGCGATTCCTGAGAGAAGTTCTCTGTTCCCCAGCGGGATAGATAGGCAAGATACCGGCCGTCCGGGGACCAATCGGGAGAAGTGTTCGCACCCACCAGCCGGCCGCGAACAACCTCCGGCACCCCTTTGATTTTCCCCGCTTGAACGTCAATCGAAGCGGTGAGAATATCGGAGCGTCCGGTGCGCAGACCGTAGTAGAAATCGCCTCGGCTCGTGATTCCCATCGGCAGGAATCGCCCGAGGTCTTTCTTGATGAGCCGAGGCGCGCCGGCCGGCTTGCCGTCTGCTACGGGCATCATCCAGGCATCCATCGTACCGGCGCGGTCGCTGCCGAAGACGATGGCGCTTCCGTCCGGCGTCCAGACGGGGAACATATCGTTGGATTCGTCGGCGACGAGTTTGGTCTCGCCGCTGCCGTCGGCGGAAAGCAGGAAGATGTCACGCGCGTCGGAGCCTTCGTTGACGGTCGAGTCGTACACGATGAACTTGCCGTCGGGAGAGAACTCCATCTTCTTGGGGTAGACCCAGTTCAACGACTTGAGCACTTGCGTTGAACCATGCTCGGCGGAAACCAGGGCGATCTGGCTGATGTTGTCCTTGCGGAACAGAAGTGTGAGGATCTGCTCGCCGTTGGGCGACCAGGAAGTTGGCTGGACGAAACCGGCTTCCGGGTTTCGGATCAGGATGCGCGGCTCGCCGCCCGCGATCTTACCTTGTTTCTCATTCAGCGAGAGGATCCGCAGCTCATAAAACTCCTCGTCATTGAACCAGGCGTAAGCAACCTGGCTGCTGTCAGGCGAGATCGACGAGAAATAGGCGAATTCCTTCGACCCCGGCGGGTTGGCGGTGAGCCGGACCTTCTCCTTGGTTTCAAGGTCGAGGATTGCCAGATCACCGGTTTCGACGTCGACGAGCGAGAGGAGGCGGCCATCGCGCGAGGGGCCGCCCAGAAGATTCGTCTGAGAGTCCGCCCAGACCGGTTGAGCCGTCGCTTCAGAATGAGGGGCGTCACCAGCGGCGGCGAAGCCAGTCAATAGAAGCGAAAGGAGGAACAAGCCTGTCTGATGGAGGCGTCTCACCGTTTTATTCGTTGCCGAATCCAACAGAACACATGGATGCCGCACCTGTCGCTATTCTACCGCTATCGCGTCGTAGGCAGCCCTCGTTTGCGCATCTCTGAGCGCCCGCGGCCTATTCACCCCGAAGATGGTACCTCTGTTAGCGAATCCCCATCTACCGCCCAAGCTCTGTCATAATACGCGGGTTGGGTTTCACCCGATGAAAAAGGAGCCTGCTGTGACCTTGAAGTGGAAGTACGCGGCGATTCCGCTGCTCGTAGTTATTATGCTCGCCTGTTCGGGGGGGTCGAGCGGCCCACGCCACTTTGATGGTCCCGGGCCGGTGGTTCTGTACGTTGGCATCACGACCGCGTCAGGACAGGGTTCGGCCTTGGAAAAGACGTTTCACGAAGTGTTCTATCCAGCCATCAGCAGCCAGGCCGGATTCAAGTTCGCGCACCTCGCCAAAGAACAGGGAGAGGACAATAGCTACGTGCTGAGCCTCGCTTTCGAAAGCGAAGACCTAAGGCTGAACTGGGTGGCGAAGGATCTGCATCAGGAAGCGTGGGGGAAGATGGTTGAGCACTTCAGCGGCGACCCGGACTTCGTTGAAGCCCTTGGTATTGTCGATTCGCCCGCGGAATAGCGGCTCCCCGTTCCTATTCGCCCCGCAAGTCGAA
Organism: Bryobacterales bacterium; assembly: GCA_965206655.1. Lineage (GTDB taxonomy): Bacteria > Acidobacteriota > Terriglobia > Bryobacterales > UBA6623 > JAPPLB01. The sequence continues at coordinate 443,909 of CBDBKC010000038.1, forward strand.
GCAAAGCAAGCGCGGGGGATTGTGGTCGAGGTCCACCGAATTCTGGCTCACGTAAAGAAGGCCTTGGCTCAAAACGGGTAGCGCCCAGGTCTCACGCGCTTTCACAAGCCAGGTTCGCGATATCTCCTTGTATCCCTCCGGCGTCAGGTCCATCCAGAGCAGATGTCCCCACTCGCCGATCGCGAGGAAGTGGCCGTCGACCAGCATGAGCGAGCCCCGGAAGGTGCTCATCGTGAGCTCCTTGGTGCGGCCCCCGGTTTGCACAACCGTATCCTTCCATTCCGGCTCCACGCGCCAGATCTGCTTGCCGTCGCTCAGCCGAATGCAGGCAAGTCCGGCATCGGGTTCGTTACGCCCATCAAAGGCGTACAGGTAGCCGTCTTTCTCGATCGCGGTCGTGAAGTGAAGATCAAAATCGAAATTCGTCCAAACCACTTCGCGTGAGAAATCGGGAAGCACCTCGAGCAGCACCGCGCCGGTCCGGTACGAGGCGGAGATCAATATTTGATTGCCGATGATCGTCGGTGTCGATGCGTTCACCGATTCGGCGGTGCGGCTGCGCCACGGGAAGGTGAAGTCCACCTTCCCATTCGAGGGATCGACTGACAACAACCCTCCAGTCGGCGGACGGCTCTCTCCACCGGCAAACACGAGAACCCGCCGCCCGCCATTCAGAATGGCCGGCACCGGCGAAGCGTAGCTTGGCCCCCATTCGTCGCCCGCGCCCCAAACCATCTTGCCTGTCAGCTTGTCGAAGCCGGCAACCGTCGGCCCCCCCGGCGCGCCGACGTTGATAATGAGCAAATCACCTTCGACCAGCGGTGTGTTCGAAATCCCGAAGAAGTCTTGGGGAACTTTGAACTCCTGGGCGATATTGCGCTTCCAAAGCAACTCGCCTGTTTTCAGGTCGAAGGCGTGTAACTGGGCGAGCGCTCCGTAGGTGTAGACCCGGTCGCCGTCGATCACCGGACTCGCCCGCGGCCCGTTGTTGTATCCGTAGCGGTCGCTGAAATCCGTCGGGTATTCAAACTGCCAGTAGAGTTTGCCCGTGGCCGGATGCATACATTCCACGCGTTCCGTGTTCCCGACCCGGTGTAGGTAAACGAGATAATCACCCTGGATCGAGGGCGACGTGTACGACGTACCTTTTTCGAGTTCCCAGACGAGCTTCGGGCCGGATTCACCGAAGTCCTTGAGTAGATGCGTTTCCGTTGAAACGGCATCGTGGGTAGGTCCTAGAAACGATGTCCAGTCGTGGGTGACCGCTTCGGGATGAAGAGGCTTGGGTTCGGCGTGAAACGTGACGTCGGGATGCTCTTTTGGGCCGGCCGCCGGTTTGCCGGAGGGCTTGGTAACAGCCGGCGGCGCGGGATCCTGGAACACCCTTGGCACCGGCTGCCCTTTCTCCGCCGCCAAAGAACCTGCGGGGCCACAAGCAGACACGCACACGATCACACCACAAGCAAGGAAGATGGCCGTCGGACGGTTCATGGGGTTCTGGGCCGGCAGGGGATCCGTACCGCGGATCATTCCATAATAGCCTTCATCACGAGAAGCTTGGGAAGGAGGGACAAGATTCACACGTAAGAAGCGACGTGTCGAAGGAATGCAGTCTGCAGAAGGGTGGGACGAAGACATGCTTCGAACGTGAGGCGCAGTCGGCCGGCGGCGCTGTGTCATGCTAAGTTTGCGACGTCAGCGAGATGGAGAGTCGCCGGGAGAACTCCGCGAGGCACGCATATGAACGTCAAGTTAGTCGCGTTTTGCGCGGTTGCGAGCGTCGCACTTGCCTCGGATTCCTCGGACCGCGACGCGCTTTCTCTTCCTGATTTGAACGCAAACCGGCAAACGTTAGAGCAGTATCGCGGCCGCATCGTCGTGTTGAATTTTTGGGCCACCTGGTGTGTACCCTGCCGCGAGGAAATGCCGCTTCTCGTCGATCTGCAGAAACGCTACGCCTCGCGAGGCGTCGTCGTCGTGGGCGCTTCAGCCGATGACGAGAGCACACAGGCGCGGATCGAACCTTTCGTGGAAGAGCTGGGTATCACGTTTCCGATCTGGATCGGCGCGAATACCGCCGACATGGAACGATTAGGACTCGGCGCGGCGCTTCCCGCGACAGCCATCATTGACAAGGAGGGACGAATCATTTTCCGAATCATCGGCCCTCTGAAGCGAAAGGCGTTAGCTCGGCGAATCGACCACCTGCTTTCCGACAAACAGGGTAAAGCCCCTGAGCCGCTTATCGACACGCTCAGCGAAGCGACCCTCAACGACCACCACGAACGAGAAGGCGAGGAGCACTCGCATGGGGGCGTAGGCATCGAAGGTGCGTCCATGGTTCCCTCGTGACCGCTTTGACCGGGCGAGGGCCGCGCCGTGAGCGGGGCAGAAGGCAGTAACAAGAACCGGTTTACATACAGCGCGCGAGTCATCCCCGACGGCGTTCGTCGCGCACAACTGCGGACCACGCTCACCTATCGCCTCAATCCGCGGCTGCAGGCGGGCATTGAGGTCAACCCGCGATCGACCGAAGAGCGAGCCAACCCACTAGTGAACTGGCTCGCCGTGCCTGAAGGAGCGAACACGCCCGCCGTCATCGTCGGTACGAGTTCGGACCGCATTGGCACGCCTGGAGGACAGAGCTTCTACGCGACGGCCAGCAAGAACCTCAAGCGTGAAACAAAGCTTCCGATTGCCCCTTACTTCGGTGTCGCGTACGGAACGTATCAAGACCGGTTACGCTATATCGGCGGGGTCAACATCGGCTTCACTGAGCGGTTCGGCGCGCTCGTCATCTTCGACGGAGTACACGTTCACCCGCTGCTCAACTACAGTTACAAACGCCATGCGTTTTCGTTTCTGCTCGTGCGCGGAAAAGAGCCGGGGCTCAGCTACAGCGTCTCCTTCTGAAGGCGGGCCTGTCTGACCGACACACATGCGGCGCCTACTGGAGTTACCGCGAGTTGAGGCCGGCTTACCCTCGGGCTTCGCGGACTCCTCTGCTTCCCGCAGGGTCCCTGGGGTGAACTGAAAGCGACGACGTCAGGGCGCTAGGTCCGCTTTCGCGACGAGCGGCGGCGATTCAGGCGTCTACGCATAGACGCTGTGAAATAGTTGCCCGCCCAACGATGAGGCCTACGAAAGGCTCAAACCACCGTCTGGAGGAGGTATCAGCGGTCTAGGGAGGGGTTTTGGACGCCCCTGGCGGAGAGTTTGCGGCATCGGTTGTTATCACCAGGAATCTTGCGGCGGTAGAATTGGACCGTCGTGATCGGTCAAACGATTAGCCACTACAAGATCCTCTCCAAGCTCGGCGAGGGCGGGATGGGTGTCGTCTACCGGGCCGAAGACGTCAACCTCAAGCGTCTTGTTGCTCTGAAGTTTCTTGCTCCCCATCTGCTCGGCGATGAAGCGATCAGAGCACGCTTCCAGCGAGAGGCGGAGGCGGCCGCTTCTCTCAACCACCCCAACATCTGTCACGTGTACGAGATTACCGAGGAAGAAGGCAAGACCTTCATCGCCATGGCTTTCATTGAGGGCGAGCCGCTCGAGAAGAAGATTGAAGCCGGGCCGCTCAAGCTAACGAACGTGCTGAGTATCGCGATGCAGACAGCAAGGGGCCTCCAGGCGGCCCACGGCAAAAAGGTTGTTCACCGCGATATCAAGCCCGCCAACCTCATCATCGGAAGCGACGGCCATGTCACGATCACGGACTTCGGGCTGGCTCTACTGACGGACCGATCCAAGCTCACCCGCACCGATGAAACGATGGGCACCGTGACCTACATGTCACCCGAACAGACCTATGGAGTCGAACTGGATCAGCGAACCGACATCTGGTCGCTAGGGGTCGTTCTCTATGAAATGATCACCGGCCAGCCGCCATTCAGGGGCCACTACGACCAGGCGGTGATCTACTCCATCACCAGCGAAGCGCCTGAGCCGCTGACGGGCCTCCGCACCGGCGTACCGATGGAGTTGGAGTGGATCGCTGACAAGTGCCTGGCCAAACAGGCCGCCGAACGCTACCAGAGTGTGACGGAGATCCTGGTCGACCTCACAACACTGGCGAAGAAACCCCCATCCGGCGGAGGGGGAGCTTCCGCCGTTCCGCGGACTACGAGTATCCACGCCCCGGGCGCATTGCCCGAGGATCGGCGGGGTCCCTTATCGGTGCGAGCCGCCGGTCTCGGCACAGGAGATGGGGCCATGCAACGGTCGAGTTTGCGTGGGCTCAAGACGATCCAGGTGATGGTTGAATGCGCCGTCGCGGATGCTACCGCTGAGTTGCTCGCGAGCACCCTTCAAACGGAGGTCGAGCTAAGACTACGATTGGCGGGTGTCGAAGTGAAGGCGGGCCGCGATTCGCACCTCCATATTCGCGTGCAGCCCGTTCAACTCCCAACAACCGGCCACTGTGTCTATTCAGTGAAGGTTGAACTCAACCAAGCCGCTTCGCTCACACGCGACTCGACCATCTTCCTCCCCATGAGGACGTGGCACACCGAGCTGATAGGCGTCGTGGAAGCAGAAGAACTGAACGAGACGATTCAGGATGCGGTGGGTGATCTGATGGACCAGTTCGTCAACGCCTACCTCGCCGTCAATCCGAAGTAGTTCGCCGCCCCTCGGCAGAGCATCCGCTCAGGGCAGTCGTCAAGGTCACACCAGATCCCCACGTGCAAAGTGAGCCTTCACGGCCCGGTGGTATATCCATTGCGAGATCACTGCCAGACCGGCGAGGATGAAGAGCCCCTGGAATAATGTTGCGGGAATACACAACCGCCAAAGAACCAACAGTGTTCCGACGGCAAGCGCAAAGAGAATTGGCGCTCCGAACCAAGCCGCGGGCAGCTTCCACAGGGCCACCCTGAATCCCTTCTGCGCCAACGTCAGTTGCGGGAGACGTTTCAGACCCATCCATTGAGCAGCCGGTATCAGGACAAACGCCAAGGCTAAAGCCAGCACAAAACTCGGCACAAAGTCGAAGCTGAACTGGTGGCCTGCTGTCGAGAGGCTCAACATCGCCAACAGGCAATAGAGGATAGCCGTTGATCCAAGTGCAGCGGCACTTTGCATCAAACCGCCCCAATAGGCAACTTCGGCCAAGTGAGTCCGGGAAAGCGGGTAGAGCCAGCCCCGCCTCAGAGAAATAGAAAGGGTAACAACGGGTTCGAACGTGCATACTGCGGCAAGGAAACCAAACCAAAAGGCCCCGCACCAGTAGACGATTGCAGGCAACGCCGGGTCGGCAAGGGCGGATTCCACCGAAACCAGCGGGGTGGCATGGCCGGGAGGAACGAAAACGAGCCAGTAAAGGATCTGATCAGACTCGAGCGTTCTGTTTCCCACTCCCAACAACCAGACTTGGGCGCCAATAACAATCGGCCCAACCAGAGCATGCAACAGGATCACGCGAAGCGACCAGAGTCTCTTCATCCCGAAGTTCTCATGTTCTCCGGCCCGGATCCAGTTGGCGGTCGACGTCCCCAAGTAGGGACGGTCCCAACTTGGTCCTGTTCTTCCGGCGGGGGCTACCGGCCGCGCCCGGGAAGAAAACGGAGCGGACGAGGCGTCGGCCACAGAACGTCTTGCCTTAGCCGCGACAGGGTCAAAGCGTCGCCAAAGATACAACGCCGTCCCCGTAACCCCGACGATGAACCAAGGGATGGGGTGGGCCTGGCACAATGCTGCGGTCTGATCGATGAAAATTACGGTCAGGACAATCGCAACCGGAGGGAGCAGAGAGGAAGCACCAAACTGAGCCGAGGGATCGCCCATGACGTACGGGGTCGCCATCGCTAGGCCCAGGCTGAATCCGAGTGCGGCCAAGCCAAAAATTGCCGGCCCGTAGGATCCGCCCAGCGCGATGTGAAGCCCCACGCCCGCCAACACCACTACAACGGCGGTCAGCACCACCGAAGACAACAACTCGCGGCGGAGGCCGGGGAGCGTCCAAGAGAAGGAACAATTCTCCAACTCTCCGACTGCCTGCCCGATCACGAAGCCTGCCAACGCTGGAAACAGCAGCGCCGCGAAAGCCCCGGCCCGATCGGGGCTATCGGTGTTCAGGATCAGTTGGGCCAAGGTCACAAACACCGCAGTGAGGACGAACCCGACGGGGGTGAGGATCTTGGCCGGGCACCACAACAACCGGAAGAGCGCGTAGAAGTTCATGACGCCTTCTCCTTCAGGAGCAGCGGAAACATTCTCTCCAGGCTCAACGGCCTGCTGACGACCTCGGCTTGGTATCTCTTCTTTAACTCACCGAACTCGCTCGGCGCACCCCGCACCATGACGTGCGCTTCGAAGCGATTCCCCTCGTGCTGCAGAACAAAATCGTCGCTGATAGGCTCCGGCAGGGTTCCCGCGGAGGAGGTTACCATCCACTCCGCATAGCTCTCCCTTAACTCATCCAACGGCGCGCTGACCCTGATCTGACCCTCGTCCAAACAGACGATCCAATCGACCACTTTCTCGACGTCTTGCAAGAGGTGAGACGAGATCACCGTTGTGTTGGCGTCCTCTCGGAATAGCTCCAGCAGAAACAACAGGAATTGCTCCCGCACGATCGGGTCCATCGAAGCCACCGGCTCGTCGAGCAGGAGGAGGTCCGGGTGATGGCAGACGGCCATCACGATCTCCAGCTTCTGCCGGTTGCCGGTGGAAAGCGTCGATACCTTTTTGGAGCGATCGAGCTCCAGTTCCCGAAGCAATCGCTCCTGTAGCTGCCGGTCCCACCGCTTGTAGAACGATGAGACATAGCGCAGGTGCTGCTCAACGGTCATCCAATCCAGTAAATTGCTTTCCTGATGGACGACCCCGATACGTGATAGCTCTTCATGTCCGAGGTTGCCGCTGGGACATCTAAGTGTGAAGCACTCCCCACTTGTGGGCAGGTAGAGACCTGCGAGGTGCCGAAGCAGTGTCGTCTTGCCCGCACCGTTTCGTCCGATGAGACCGACAACGGACTGCTCCGGAATCGAGAGACTCACATTGTCGAGAGCGGTCGTCTCGCCGAGTTTCTTCGTCAGGTTCCTCACTTCGAAAGCATGCTTCATTGGTCCCTCTCGTCAGAGGCTTCAGGTGCTTGCAAGAGCCCCTTGAACACGCTGACAGCCTCCGTATTCTCAATGCCACATTGACGGGCGATGGTGACCGAAGACGCCAGGCTGAGGCGGAGCTGATCGAGTTTATTGGCACGGGCCTCACCCGCGTCAAGCGCCCGAACGACCAGCCGCATTCCACGCCGCCTCTCAACCACCTGCTCTTTCTCCAAGAAGCTGTATGACTTACTGATGGTCATCGGATTCACTCCCAGCTGCGCCGAAAGGACGCGGGTTGAAGGCAGTTCGTCCCCTGGCTTGAGCAGTCCGCTCGCGATGTGGAACTTGACCTGGTCCATCAACTGCCGATAGACGGGGACTCCGTTGTGATGGTCAATCGAGATCAGCATCGAACTTTCTTCGGCATACTGTATTAGCTAACATATACACTATAGCACTACCTCCGGTCAAGCCTTTTCCGGTTGGAGTCTCGCTTGTGTTCGTAACGGCTCTGTGCGACGGAATTATTCCGCGCTGATTGTTGGCCTAACCCCTGCGAAACAACCGACATAGCGCTCGTCCGCGGATACATGGCGCGAAATCCGGTACCGTCCACCTTTGCGTCGCCTGAAGCCCGTGTGGGCCTCTCGACGGGCCCAGAACCGTCGTCACTGCCGAGCTTGGGCCCGGAGAAATCTTTGTTCAACGGATCGGTTGTCACCATTGGCAATTGCAGCAGAGGTAGAATTGGACCGGCATGATCGGCTGGGCTCCCTCTATGAGCCGTTACAAGATCCTTGAAAAGCTTGGCCCCGGAACATCTCCACAGCCGAGTTCCAGGCCCATGAATATGACCCCACGAACGAATCCTGTGATGAGCCGACGAGATCTACTCGCCGTGGCCGCTGCAGCCGCCTTGATGCCGAGGTCGGCTGTTGCACAAACCTCGAACGCCCGGCGAAAGCTTGCCGGGATCTGCTTCGGCTACAGGCCGATCTCTCATGCGCACGTGATCTTCGCTAAGTACGTGGACGGCTATGAGTCGTTTCGCAAGAACAACATCAACGCCTCGTTCTCGCAACAACAGCTCCCAGCTCCCTATCAGCCGACGCGGCCCGACTCGAAGATCGCATCTCTTTTCGTAGCGCAGCGAGTCGAAAAGGACCTCAGTCGGCAAGTCGCGGCAAAGCATGGCATCCCCATCTATCGATCGATCTATGAGGCTCTCACGCTGGGCGAAGACGATCTGGCCGTCGATGGTGTCTTGCTGATCGGGGAGCACGGCAACTTTGAAAAGAACGAGAAAGGCCAGACGCTCTATCCCCGTTTTCAAGCCTTCCTGGAAATCACGGACGTCTTCCGGCAGACGGGCCGAACCGTGCCGGTATTTAGCGATAAGCATCTTTCCTACGATTGGCGCAAGGCGCAACGCATGGTGGAGATCTCGAAGGAACTGGACTTCCCGCTGATGGCGGGATCGTCTCTGCCGGTGTGTTGGCGCATTCCTGCCGTGGATGTTCCCCACGGAGCGAGAGTCAAGCGCGCGGTGGGAGTCGCGTACGGCGGTCTCGATTCGTACGGTCTGCACCTGCTGGAGTCCATCCAATGCATGGTCGAACGCCGCCAAGGCGGAGAGACGGGAGTGAAATCGGTTCAGTGCCTCGAAGACGACGCGGTCTGGAACTTTCTAGACCAAACGCCCTGGGCCAAACGTCTGTTTGATCGCGCCGTCCCCCATGCTGTCGAAACCTACGATCTCGCGCGGCCTCGGAGCGTCGTCGAGCATCCGGCGGTCTTTCTCGTTGAGTACAACGATGGCCTTCAGACGGCGGGGTTCATGCTCACCGGTTACCTGCAAGACTTCACCGTGGCGGTCGATATCGAAGGACAAACAGAACCCATCTCGACGCTGATGTACCTGGAGCACACCGCCTATTCCGGCTACCACTTCGTCTGTCAGTTGAAGCAAATCGAGAGGATGTTCGACACAGGCCAGGCAACCTACCCCGCCGAACGGACGATGCTGACCAGCGGCATCCTGGACCTCGCTCTGGAATCCCGCTTCCAGGGTCACAAACGCCTGCCGACACCGATGCTGGATCTGCACTACCAGAGCCCCAACGAATCTTTCTATTGCACCGAAGGCCCCAGCTACCTCCAAAACCCAGACAAGCTGCCGATCGAACGAGTTGAGGAGCAGGGTTGATCGGATCGAACACGCCCTGGTGAACAACGGCGGGGAGGTTCCCCAACAAGCCGTGTCAGGAACAGAGCTCATCCTGCGCGAGGAGGAGGCGCGGTATAGAACCTCTGAGACCAAACTCCGCGTCGCCCACGGCCTTACCCTAGACGGACTCCGGGAAAGGCCATAGCCGTTCAATGGTCTTGCTGAGAATCCAGTCCTTATCCTCGTCGCTGAAGAAGTCCATCTCATCGCGGACGAGGGTGAGTGTCTTGCCGTATTCGATCTTCGGCTTCGACACCGGCCAGTCCGTGCCCCACATGATGCGGTTCGGGCCGAACGCGTCGTAGACCTTCTTGACTTGGTCCCAAGTATCACGGTGCGGGTAGGGCTCCTCCGAGATGCTCCAAGTGTGTGAAATCTTCGTGTACACCCTCGGGAACTTTGCGAGCGTGAGCAGTTTCTCAAGCTCCTCGGGCGGATCCGTCGGGCGACAATCGCCCATGTGGTCGATGACGACGTCCAGGTCCGGGTGTTTTTCGATGTGCTTCTGTACGTCCGGTAAGCGAGTAGTCCGGGTGAGGATCAGCATGGGGACCCGCAACTGCTCGGCTCGATCCCAGATTGGGTCCATCAACTCGTTATTCGTAATCCAGTCTCCGGCCTCCGAAGCCGAAGGACTCAGTCTCACACCTTTGAAACCCCATTCCTCGGTCCACTTTGAAAGCTCATCCGCCGCGTCGCCAGCTTCGGGGTTCACCCGGCAGACTCCCTGAAACTCCTTTGGATACTTCTTCATTACGTCTCCGACGTAGCGGCAATCCCAGCGATAATGCATCGGATGAACGATGACTGTGTGCGCCACGCCATTGGCCTTCATGAGGTCAAGCAGCATTTCGGCTGAGGCGTCCTCGGAGGGCGGGTTCTTGTTCTCCTCCGGCCAGGGGTAGGCGGGGTCGTTGACCCAGACATGGACGTGCGGGTCCACGATCTTGAGCGGTTTTGGCTTCGCGGAATCGGCTGCGGGCGGTTCGGAACCACATCCGGCGCCGATGGCTAGGGCACCCGCGGTTATCATGCTGCTGAACTCACGACGTGTCAGGGAATGAGACCGGGAACGAGACATGGAGGGATTGTAGAACAGAGGGGTGGGCTCGTGCCAGATCAACGCCAGCCTCGGGATGAACGGTCTTTCCCGGCAGGCCCTCGCTTGTCTCTGATGTGTGGGTGTTAAGTATTCTATAATCAATCGTTTCCGAGGTTGAATCGCGCCGTCGTCGACTCACCACACGCGGCGGTCGGGGCGCGGTGTATAAACGACGAAAAGTTCTTTTCATTGATTGAAACCAGCCTCTCTGTGCTGCGTCAAAGGAAGTGTATGGCCGCTGCTACTGCCACGCTACCGATCGGCGCCGCTGTTGGGGCTGGGACTGCCGAATCGAAAGTGGCTTTCAAACACAGCCCTGAAGCCGACGTCGTCCGCCGTTGCCAAGCCGGTGACGAGGATGCTTTTCGACAGATCGTCGAACGACATCAGTCGAAGGTGTTCTCGATCATCTACCGCATCGTCCGGAATCGAAACGACGCCGAGGACATCGCGCAACAGGTGTTCTCCAAAATCTACTTCTCGATCAAAGGCTTTGATTTTCGTTCGTCGCTGATTACCTGGGTCTACAAGATCACCGTCAACGAGTGCTACGACTACCTGCGCAAGCAGAAGGTCCGCAAGCTCGTCTACGAGAGTGATATGGCGGAAGACGATCAGCGTTCCATGGAGAACTCGCGGCTCGCGGTTGAAAAAAGTCCGTCCATCGACGTCAAAACGGAGAAGCGCGACTACCTGATGAAGATCCTCTCGAAGGTTTCCGAGGAAGAGCGGGTGTTGCTGATCCAGAAAGAAGTCGAAGGGCTCACGATTGACGAGCTGGCAGAGATGACCGGGCTCAACGAAAACACGATCAAGGTCAAGTTGTTCCGGGCGCGCCAAAAGCTGGTGAAGGCGGCGGCGAAGTTCGGTAGAGTAAGGGCATAAGGGGTGCTCGGCATGCAGTTTTGGGGGATGTGTACATGGACGATCTGATGAAGGAGAACCTCGAAGACCACCTTGCCGGGATGCTGGCCGGCGAGCGGAAGGCCGAGTTTGAGTCCTACTTAGCTCAGCATCCGAAAGCAGCCGAAGAGTTGGTTCGGTTTGAAGAATCGGCGGATCTCTTGCGTGAGTTGCGTCCGGAAGAAGACGATGCGATGTCGCTTCATCCCGCGGCCGGTTTCTACGGCCGGGTCATGCGGCAAGTGGAAGAGGAAAGCGGCGTACCGTTCTGGATGGTTTTCCTCGAGCCCTTCCTGCTGCGTCGATTGGCGTTTGCTTCTCTGATGTGGCTGGCCTTGCTGGGTTCTTATATCGTGGCTTCCGAGGCTCCCGATCCGGGCAATCCACACGTAGCAGAGCACATCCTTACGCGCCCTCCGACGCCTGAGTACCGAGTACGGTTGGGGTCGGACCTTGATGAGAATCGGGATTCCATGCTGAGCGTGATGTTGGCCGCCAAGTAAAGCGATTGTTAGCTATGTCTACAGCTCATGTTGAATTCTATAAGGGCAAGATCTGTGGGGTCCTGTTCGTTGTTTTTCTCTGCGGTGTAGCCGCGGGAGCGGTTGCCCTGCGCGTCTACCAAGGCGCCACGCAGCCACTCGAAATCGCCGACGGCCTCAATCGGGCCGGCGATCCAAGCGCCGCCGTGGAACATTTGAGAGACGAGTTGGGGCTGAACGATCAGCAATACTCGCGAGTTCACAGTGTTCTCGACGAGTACATCATGCACGAAGCCGACATGGTTTCTCGCATCCAGGCCCTTCGCACCGAGGGGCGTGAGCGCATCGAGAAGATCCTCAACGTACAGCAGCGCGAACAATTTCGCACCTTGCTGCACGAGCTTCCTCTTTCCGAATAGTTGAATCAGGGGAGAGAGGTAGGCGAGGGCCCAGCCGAATCCCGCTAGACTATCCGGGATGAAGCCTCATCCCGCGCCGATCGACCCAGCTCGTCTGCCTGAACTTGCCGCCCAGGTCATGGCGACAGCTAAGTTCCCCATGCTGGCCACTGTTGACGGCGACCAGCCCCGGTTGCGGCCCGTCTCACCAGTTCGAACGGATGGATTCACCGCCTACATCGCATCGTTGAGGCGGTACGGCAAAACGGCTGAGCTCGAAGCGAACTCGAAGGTCGAAATCTGCTATCTCGACGAAGGCCACGACCAAGTGCGCATTACGGGAACGGCGGAGGTGTTGACCGACGGCGTACTCAGGCAGCAGATCTGGGACGCCAACCCGCTGATGAGGCAGTTCCTTGGCTCGCTCGACAACCCCGAACTCCTGATCTACCGCATCGAGCCCAACCGAGTCCGCTACATGCGGGAGTGGGCCCTTGAGTATCACGAAGTCCCGATCGACGCGAACAAGGGCTTAGCGATAGCGTGACTGCTTGCGGGCGTACGCCTACAGCGTGATGATACGCTTGGGTTCCTTCAGTGGGTCATCGAGTAAACGATGTAATTGATCCCCAAGCGATAGGCCATCGCCGTGTAGCGCTCAGGGTAGTGTGGCCAATCGGCATGTTCCCAGGCGTCGCCGAGATCCATGTTGTGGTTGATCAGAAGCATCAACCGGCCGTCGTCGTCATAAACGCCGCGCCAATGGGGATTGACGCCGTCGTTTTCGTAGGTTTGGCGGGTATACAGCATCTGCACGCCGGGGATTTGCTCGCCGGGCGTCAAGTCATAGAGAACATGGAAGATTTCATCCTCGGGGTCGATGTCGACGATGGGCCGATCCGGGAAAATCTTCCTCATGCCGCGCAGGAACATCGCCCATTCGTAACTTCCGTGAAAATCGTCGAAGACAACGAATCCGCCCCGCAGCAGATACTCCCGCAAGCCGTCGGCCTCCTCTTCAGTGAGGGCCCAGTGCCCTGGCTCGACGACGTAGATCCAGGGGAATTCGAACAACTCCTCCGAGGACGCGTGGACGTAGACTTCCTTCGATCGCGACTCAATATTGGAGAGCCGCCGCAACCCCTGCAGGAAGTGGCGCTCCGCCGCCGGTGAGTCGATCATCCACGGCCGGTCACCCTCGATTCGCATCCCATAGGGATCGGAGTAGGCCAGCCGGGCGAAGTGAAACTCGGCCGGCTTGTCGCCATCGGGCGGCGGTTCGATCATCGCCATTTCAGGAGGGTAGGGAACGTCGCGGTAGATGCGCTGCGCGAGCACGGCGCTCCCCGCGCACAGAAACACCCCGAGTGCGCCGAGCATCCATCGAAACCGCCGGGACCGCATCATGATTTCAAGAATAACATGCACCCCTTATAGGTCATGACGGGCGGCGGTACGCTTTCGTGCATTCGTCGGAACCGATTGCACCTTTCTCGCGCGGGCCGAGATAGTGTCTGCAGCGGGTCCGGTAGCTTGAGTTCGAGCCGGCCAAACGGGCCATAAGTTTGACACCCCCCTGCCTGGTTCCTACAATCGAAGATTGCGGCGAGGTAGCTCAGTCGGTAGAGCGCGGCCCTGAAAAGGCCGGCGTCGGCGGTTCGATTCCGTCCCTCGCCACCACAAGCATTACGTCAGTCCCCCCAACCGGGTCCATCGAGCCTAGCACCCCGAAGACGGGCCCCGAAGAGAGCGTCTTCGGGCCGAGACCCCACAATTCGCTCGCCGGATTCCCAAACGCAACGCCATATACGCGCCCTTCGAACACGCTCAGCACGCCTGCAAAGCGGGTTTTACATTTCTTTTCTCATTCCGGTTCGCGTGCCGCCTGTTCTTGCTACGGGGTTTTGCGAGTGACAACCAGCTCGCCTTGGTCATTCGTCCACACCGGGCCGGAGTCGGTGAGTTTCCAGATGCGCTCGAACTCAGGGTCGCCTTCGGCGTCCCAGGTGTCGGTGACCACGCGTGAGCGATAGCCGTCTCCGGAGCCGGGAATGTGGTTCTGCAGGTAGCGAGTCGAGAACCCAGCCGTGGAACCGGCGGCTCCCGGCGCGTCAGGGTTGAAGCGCGCGTAGACAATCCGGCCACTCTGGTATCTCATCCGCCAGAGGAAGCGTGTTTGCTTCGGACGCGGTACGTTCGCATACTTCTCGAGCTTGCGCCGGTCGATCGTCACGCCGAGGCCCGGCCCCCTGGGCACCTCGACGCTGCTGCCGATCACCGGCATGGTCTCAACAGTCACGTCGTCCTTCCACAGGTGGCACAGGTTAACGTGGTCGAGCGTGGCCATCTTGAAGGCCGCTGACTCGTGAGCCAGGAAGGCTTGGTTAATCGTCCCACCGGCTTGTTGCAGCATGAAAGGAATGTTGTTCAATTCAGCCAGCCCCGCGACCGTGTTCACGCGCCCAATCGCCGCGTGCCCCGTCATCAACCCGTCCACCAGCTTGCGCATCATGAAGTCGACAGGCCCGTGGTGGATCAGGATCGGCAGGGAGATCTTCTCCCGCAGGATCCGGTAGCCCTCATAGTCCGGTGGCGGATAGCCCCGGATCGGGTCCTCCAGCCGGCCTGCGATGGGGAACTTTTCAAGCTCCTTGAAAACCGGCAGCGTCGAGTTGAGGTTCGAATCGCTATTGAAGTCGTAGTGGATCTTGAACCCCGGGGGCGCTACCTTCTGCATCGCTTCGGTCTGATCGATCACGTTCTGCATGGTGTCGACGTGGAACTTCATCCAGTTGTAGCCGCGTTTGGCCACGCTGACCACTTCCTCGGCCATAGCCTCGGGCGGTTGTGACACCGTCCACGCTGAGACGGGAACCCAGGAGCGCACTTGCGGCCCGATGAGCTTCCAGGCAGGGATGCCCAGATGCTTTCCCATCAGGTCGTAGACCGCCATGTTGATGGGTAGGTTCACGGGATCGTTGACCCAATCGAACGGACTGGTCCCGATGTACTTGTCGTATCGGCCCGGCTCGGGCTTCGGACCCCAGCTCTCGCCGTAGCCTTCAAGGTCGGTATTGGTCTTGAGGATGAAGATCGTGCGTAGTTGATTGCCGGTGCCGTTGTAGCGGAAGAGTGCGGTCGCGTTGTAGTCGTGAAACGGAAGGAGGATCTCGTGGACTTCGATCTCGGTGATCTTCAACGAGTGCCTGTTTGCTGCAGGCGCGGCCGCCTGCAGCCTTTTTGTCGATTGGCTAGCGGTCAACGCCGTAGCGGCCGCAGTAACCCCCGTCACGAATCCACGCCGATTAAGTGTTCTCATTGATCCCTCCGTAGCCGACCCAATGTGATTGTAGCGATGAAGCACTGGAACCGGAGGGGTAGAGTCTGGCTGCTGCGAAACTCATCCGACTCGCTACGACAGGCCACGTCTTAACTAGCCACCTTACCTGGCCGCAACCACTCCCGACTCAAGCCGCGAACGGTAGGACTGCTGAACCGGCTTTAAGAGTTGCTCGGGGGAACGAGGATACCGGCCCAGGCTACTGTCCTGCAAGTGTTTTGCGACTCGGCCGCTGGCGTTCTAGCTTGCCCCAGCGCACCTTTGATCCCCATCGTTCTGCTGCTGACTGGTTCTGAACAAGACGGGGAGTATACTAGGCGCCGCCGGAACGGCTCTTTTGCTCGCCACGCTCACAGGCGGTGCGCCGCAGACATCCCTAGTTTCTTCGCATCCCTCCCAGGCGACGCCCAGCGGCCCACCAGGGCAAGTTGAAGTAACCTAAGCTTGGATGCCATCCGTAATAGGTTTAGCTGGAAGCGCAATGCTCCGCATTCTTCCATTCCTGTTGATCGTGCTTGGGCCTGCCTTCGCCGCCGAGCCGGACTTGCTCGACCTTGTTCCGGCTCAGATGCGGGTCGTGACCATCGAGAAGCCCTCGGGATTTCGCGGGACTCCGCTCGCCTCGTCCTGGCAGGCGCACCCCTTTGGCCGGGATTTTCCTATGGAGGCGGTTGCGGAGGTGGTGTCCGCCTTCGGAGTCAGTGAAGAAGACGGGCAGAGCTTCCTGCTCTACCTGCTTCGAATCGATCCGTTTGTTCTGCGCGGCACGACGGACGCGGCGATTCGCATCGAGCGCATTCGAGACACCGAGATCGCGCATCTCCCGCTAGAGGAGGGGCGCCAGACGATGGTCCTCGGCCGCTCGGTTATGGCTTGGGGAGATAGGAGGCAAGTCGAAGCGGCCGCCCAGTTGTTCCGCGAGGAGACGAAAGCCAGTTTGCCGCTGGGAGTCCGTCCTCGTCTCAAGAGCCTCCGCGAGAAATCGCTGAGTGTGACCTGGTTGATGCCCCCGAAGTATCCCTACGCCCCCGATGGCCCGGAAACGATCGCCGACCAAATTGAGTTCCTGGTCGAGCAAGCATACTCAACGATCCAGTGGGCGGACGGGTGGGTCGAGTCAAGCGAAGAGTTTGTCACTGACTCCGATGAGAATGGGGCCCGCCTGGCCGGGCTGATTCGCGAAATTGTTCTCGACGGCCTCGAACCGGATGAGGGCGCTCAACTGAGCGATTTACTCAGGCAATACCACCGCAACTTCGGTGAGTCGGCCGAGGTTTCCGAAGAGGGAAGCAGCGTCAGGCTTTCGGTGTTGCTTACGCCCGCTAAATTTGAAAGTCTCCGGCAAGCCATGGAGGCTGAGTTGTCCCCGGCCCCGGTTCCGCCGGAGACTCCCGAGGGCCCGCCGCTTTAGGCCGGCATGCCGCGCCCCTACATTTTCATCTGCGGGTATCGACATGGCGTGCCTACATTTTCAGACGACCGGCTACATGTTTTTGGGAATGACCGGCAATAGGACGTGAGAGGGCCGGGTACGGGTGTGGTGCAGGGTTTGCCGGGCGATCCGCAGATTCTTGCCCTTGCCGAACGGTTCATCGGTGTTCAAGCTCCGTGCGAACTGCGGGAAGTGGCTGCTGGTGATGTCGAGGCGGATGCGGTGACCTCGTTGGAAGACGTTCGCGGTTCCGATGAGATCAATGGTGAATTCGTATACCTTGCCGGACTCGAGATACTTCGGTTCGGCGAGTCCTTCGCGGTAGCGAGCCGGGAGCAAGCCCTCGCATAGGTTGTAGGCCTTTCCGTTGGGATAGACGTCCACGAGCTTGGCGACGAAGTCGGTGTCGGGCGCATCTGACGACGCGTATAGCACGACTTTGACCGGGCCGGCAATCTCGACGGGTTCTTCCAGAAAGTCGGAGGTGTAAACGAGAACGTCATTGCGCTGCTCGATGGCCCGCTGATCGCGGGGGCCGGCGGGGGTGGGGGCGCCGCAACAGTTGGCGCCGCCGTGGCTCGGGACGGGATGATCCGGGTCGTAGCGGTAGCGGTCCGGCTTTGAGTTCGCGTCCGGCGCATTCCAACTGAGCTTGCCGTTGCCTCGGTAGCTGTTCGCGCGCCCACCGCTGTCTAGGTACAGCTTCGTGTACTTCGTTTGAGGCAGGGGATAGGCGTCGGCCCGCTTCCAGTAGTTTCGGCCCATGACGAACACGGAGACGGGAGGTTCGTCGAGTAGTCCGGTATCGACGCCCTTGAGCCAGTGGTCGAACCAGCGCAGTTCGACGGACTTGAGGTCCACGCGCGCACTCTCGCCAAAGTCGAGATCGCCGTGTTTGCGTGACGGGCCGTGTCCCCAAGCGCCGACGATCATGCGGCTGCCTTGGCGCGCCCTTTCGGTCTTGGCGCGTGTGCTCATGCCGATGTAGCCGTTGATCGTCCCCTGCACGAGGATGTCGAACCAGCCGCCGAAGGTGTGCGCCGGGAAGGGAATCCTCTCGTAATGTTCCTCGACGCTGAGTTCCTTCCAGTAGTTGTCGTAATTGGGATGATTGATCCAGTTCTTGAAGAAGTAGGCGTCGCGGCCGAGGATGTTTTGAATCTCGATGAATGGCAAATGCCAGAGAGTGCGGTTGTAGCTGATGTTCTCCGGTCCGCCCTCCATCGTGTGCTGACCGGTGTTTTGCATGATACGCGACTCTTGCCGGACGGCGCCCCAACCGAGATTCTTGGCCAGCCGCCAACCACCGTTCACGGTGACCGAGTCATGATAGATACTTGTCGCGGCGACGTTAGGGAAGATCGCGGTCAGGTGAGGCGGCACCGCTTTGGCGGCGTGCCATTGGACGTGTCCCAGGTACGAGCCGCCCTGCATACCGACCTTGCCGTTGGACCAGGGTTGTGCGGCGGCCCACTCGATGGTGTCGTATCCGTCGTCGATGTTGTCGCGGTAGGCATCCCATTTGCCTTCCGAGTCGTGGCGTCCTCGGACGTCTTGGAAGACGTAGGCGTAGCCGCGGCGCGCGAAGAATACGGCTGCGCTGTAGGCGCTGGGGGAGCGCTCGGTGGAGTAAGGCGTCCTCGAAACGATGACGGGATACTTGCCCGGTTTCTTGGGCCGATAGAGATCGGCATAGAGGGTGACACCGTCGCGCGTCGGGACGGGGACGCGGTTCTCGACAGTGATGTCGTGGTTGGGCGGGCGTGCGGGAGGGACGTTCAGGCCATCCTGCTCCGCAGAGACTGCGCTCAACGGAGCGAGCAGGAATAAAACGATGAGGATCGCGAAGGAGCGTGTGATTGTCATGCGGCCTGCCGAGCGAGCGGCCATCAGTGTGGCGCAATCCGATCGAGAAAGTAAAGCGGGCCATGCTACGCCTCACGAATTAGGCGGCGCGCGAAAATTGAACTGGATATCGCGACCGGCGAGCCGTACAGTATAGATACGCCGGGCGTGCCCCTCTCGCCGCGCCTGCTGGAATGGGAGTTCACATGGCCATCAATCGTAGACAGTTTCTTTCCACCGCCGGAGCCGCCGCCGCGACCGGTCTGGCATCGTGCGGATCGCAAAGCGGCGCCTCTCCGACCCTTTCCGATGTAGCGTCGGTGCGCGAGCGTTTTCCGCGAGCGGTTCAGCAGGTCTATGTTGACTGCGCGTCGCACACACCACTGAGCACCCACACCCGATCGGGCATGGAACGTTATATGGACTTTCACATGTACGGACCCGGCCAAGGTCGCGGCGAGTATGTCAGCAAGGCGATGGGGGAGGTCAAATCCCAGTTCGCGCGATTGATCAACGCCAAGCCGTCGGAAATCGCGTTCGTACAGAACACGAAGGCCGGCGAGGACGTGGTCGTGAATGGCCTCGACATCCAGGCCGCCGGAGGTAACGTCGTCACCAACGACCAGCATTACGCCGGTTCCATTCATAGCTACGTCGGCCGCAAGAAAGCAGGCATGGATGTTCGAATTATCCGGGCGAAAGACTGGGTCGTCGATCTGAAGGACATGGAAGCCGCTATCGACAAGAAGACCAAGCTGGTTGCGATTACGCTGCTCTCGAACGTCAACGGCGACATCCAGGAGGCGAAGGCGCTTGCCGACATGGCCCACGCCAACGGAGCGCACATCTACGCCGACATCATTCAGGCCGTGGGAGCCGCTCCCGTCGACGTGGAAGCACTGGGGCTCGACTTCGCCGCGTGTTCAAACTATAAATGGCTGCAAGGTTGCCGCGGGTCGGGCTTTCTTTATGTGAAGCAAGAGCTTCAGGGAACGGTCGTTAAGGATCTACTGTTCCCCGGCTACGTCAGCTTCAATTACCCGCCCTGGGCCGATCCCGCCGATGCGAGCCAGGAACCCATGCCCTTCTCTCCGCGGAAGAACGCCGGCCGCTATGAGCCCGGCAACACGGCGCGCGAAGGCTACTGCGGACAGTACGAGTCGTTCAAGGTGATGGAGGAGATCGGCATGGATAAGATCTTCGCTCACAATTTCGCGCTCGTCGATCGCATCCGCGCGGAGTTGCCGGAAAGCAGGTACAAATGCATCACGCCCGAGGGAGAACGAAGTCCTGTTCTTGTTTACATGCCGACCGACTACGCCGCTACGCAGGCCAAGCTTAAGCAGGCGAACATCCAGGCAACGATGACCGGCAACCGCCTCCGCATCTCACCCAATATCTACAACAACCAGGAAGACATCGACAAGCTGCTCAACGCCCTCGCGTAGCGGCTACCCGCTGTTTAAGCCCAGGTCCACGCACCGGAGTCTGCAATGAAACTAAACCGACGATCTTTGATGAAAAGCGGCTTCGCCGCCTCAGTAGCGTCTCAACTCGGGTGCGAACAAGGCACCGAAGCCGCCGGGCCGTTGACGCTCGGCGACCTGAGCAGCGCGCGGGATGATTTCCCGCGCGCGACCCACGGCGTGTATATGAATCACGCTTCGCAGCACCCCGTGAGCCGCCAGACGGCGAGTGTCATGCGACAGTACGCCGACTACCTCGCCAACGAATGTGTTCGCGCCGGCTGGTACGGCGCTTCAGAGGAAGCGAAGGCCTTCGCCGGAGCCAGCAAGAACGAAGTCAAGCAACTTTTCGGCAAGCTCATCAACGCGGATCCGTCAGAGATTGCGTTCTGCCTCAGCACGACGGTGGGCGAGAACATTGTCGCGAACGGCATGGGCATTCAGGAATCCGGCGGCAACGTCGTCACCAACGACCTGCACTATTCAAGCTGTCTCTACAGCTACAAGATGCGGCAAGAGCGCGGCCTCGATGTTCGCATTGTCAAGCACAGGGATTGGCAGCTTGATCCGGCCGACTTCGAGAAAGTCATCGACGGAGACACCAAACTCGTTGCGCTCACACTCGTCTCTAACGTCAACGGGTTGCTCGCCCCTGTCAAGGAAATTGCCGATATCGCTCACCGCAACGGCGCGTACGTTTACGCGGACATCATTCAAGGCTGCGGCGCCGTTCCCATTGACGTGAAAGCCATGGGCATCGACTTCGCCGCTTGCTCGACCTACAAGTGGTTGATGGGACTGCGCGGTTTCGCCTATCTTTATGTGCGAGAAGATCTGCAGGGAACTGTCGTGAAGCCAACGCAGTTCGGTGGCGGCGTCGGTTTCAACTATGGACCCTGGGTCGAAACGCCTGACTCGACGAAAGGTGAGATCACCTACAGCCCCAAGAAGAACGCTTCGCAGTACGAAGTCGGCAATGTTTCGAGCGTCGGCTCTGTGTGTCAACACGAGGCGCTAAACTTCATTCAGCGGGTGGGCGTGGACGCTATCCAGGCGCATGCAAAGCCGCTCACCGATTATCTACAGGAAGAAATGCCGAAGATCGGCTATGCTTCCATCACGCCGAAAGGGAACCGCAGCCCGATTACGACCTTCCGTGTGCCTGATCCTAAGGAAGCGGAAAGCCGCCTCAACGCTGCCAAAATCGAAGTCACGCTGCGCTTCGGCAACCAAATGCGTGTTTCCGTCTCGATCATGAATACGCAGGACGATGTTGAAAGCCTTGTGAAGGCGCTCGCCTGAGGCTGGAGGCTACCCGATGAGTGAGACCGCTATGAACCTTGACCGCCGCCACTTCCTTTCCGGATCCGCTGCTCTCGGCTCCGGCATGTTTTTCGGTTGCAGCCCGGCGGACTCGAAGACTTCCGACACCGTTCTCACCGCCGAAGATGCGAGCCTTGATACAGCCCGAGTGGCCTTCCCCTGGTCCACCAAACAGGTGTATCTCAACAATGCGGGGCGGCATCCGTGCGGCCTTCACGCCGTCAACGCCGCTCGAGAATACCTGGAGTTCATCCTCGGCGGACCCGGCGATGGAGCGAACTTCGGCGAGAGGCAGTTCCACGAAGTCAAGGAACTCTACGGCCGATTGATTGGCGCGAAGGCTTCTGAAATCGCGCTTGTCCAGAGTACCCTCACCGGAGAGAACCTCGTCGCCCTCGGTCTCGGGCTCCATGCCGGTAAGGGCAATGTCGTGGTCGACGAATTGCACTATCACGGTGGCGCTTACATCTATCGCCGGCTTCAGGAGGCGGGACTCGAACTACGCATCATCAAGCAGAAGGATTGGCAGGTCGCGCCTGAGGAGTACGAGCGGGCGATCGATAAGGATACGAAGCTTGTCTCGCTCACGCTGGTCTCGAATATCAACGGGTTTCAGTACGACTCGAAGGCGATCAGCGAGATCGCACACGCCAACGGCGCTTACGTCTACGCTGACGTGGTGCAGGCGGCCGGATGTGTGCCGGTCGACGTGCGCGCGATGGGCATCGACTTCTGCTCGGCCTCGACTTATAAATGGCTGATGGGGATGCGAGGGCTGGGGCTGTTCTATGTTCGAGAAGAACTTCAGGGCGAAGTTCTCAAGACGATGATGTATGGCGACAAGCAATACGCTAACTTTGAATTCCACTACTTCCCGGGAAGCCCTCCGGGCGATGAGCCCATCAGCTATCACACTCGCGAGGGCGCCGAGATGTATGAAGTCGGCAATGTCTCGAACATCGCCGGCGCCGCGCAACGCGAGGCGCTCAAGTATATCCACAAGCTGGGTGTCGACAATATCTTGGCCCACGCTAAGCCGATGTGCGACAAGCTCATCGCGGAACTGCCTAAACTTGGCTACCCTTGCATTACGCCGCCGGGCAGCCCGACGCCGATCGCGGCCTTCCTTGTTGATACTCCCGAGGAAACGGGCGCCAAGCTGAAAGCCGCCGGCGTTGTCGCGAAGATCAAGTGGAAACAGATGCGCGTCTCGCCCACGGTCTTCAATACGATGGACGACATCGACCAGTTGCTCGATGCGCTATCCTGACCGATCTTGCCGCATCTGCATTTGTGCAGCTTTTCGGATTTGAGAGTCACTATGAATCGTCCTCGCCAGATCGTTATCACCGTTCTTTGTTTTGCCTTTTGCGCCTCCGCTCTCGCCCAGTTTCCGGCTCGCAGCCGGCATGCCGGGGGCTATATGTACAACTACTACATGCCGCCCAGCGCCAGCACTCCCTGGCGGCCGGCGTGGTCGCCCGACGGCAAGGAAATCGCCTTCTCGATGTCGGGCTCGCTTTGGAAGATCAAGGTCGGTGACGCCACCGCCTATGAGCTGACAGCGAACAAGACGTACGATTCCGCCCCGGCGTGGTCGCCTGACGGCCGCTGGATCGTCTACACCGCGGAGGACGGCGCAGGAATCAACCTGATGCTCTACAACATGGCAACCGGCGAGAGCACGGCGGTTACCGAAGGCAGCACCCTGCACGCCGATCCTGTATGGTCGCCTGATGGCAAGACGATGGCCTACGTGCATAACGAGCCGCAAAACCGCTTCCACATCTACACACGCCCGTTTGACAACGGGTCGTTCGGCGCGCCGGTACGCGTCACCGAGCCGAACGACTTCGGCCGGTCGCGGCTCTATTTCGGGCGCTATGACGACCACATTCAGCCGACGTTCTCGCCGGACGGCAAGGAGATCATCCTTGTCTCGAATCGCGGCATCACGCTCGGGTCCGGCGCGATCTGGCGCGCGCCTGTCGGACCGGACGCGATGTCGAAAGCGACGCGCATTCTGCGGGAAGAAACGCTCTACCGCACCAACCCCAACTGGTCGCCCGACGGTAAGCGAATCCTATACTCCTCGCACCGCGGCAGTCAGTACGACAACCTGTACGTCTACCCGGTCCATGATGGCGAGCCGCTTCAACTGACTCGCGATCCCTGGGACCATTTCGACCCCGCCTGGTCACCCGACGGCGAGTGGATCGCTTACATCTCGAACGAGCATGGACTTTCTGAGTTGCGGCTCCTCAAGACGTTCGGTGGGACTGATACTCCGATCGAAATCAAGCACCGAGTCTGGCGCCGCCCGATGGGCCGTATCGAAGTCTTTGTCAAAGACGACACGACCGGCGAACTGACCGAATCACGCGTTTATATGAAGGCTTCCGACGGCAAGATGTACGCGCCTACGAATACTTATCAGCGGATCGCTGCCCGCGCCGCCAACGAAGACTTCTTTCACGCCCCCGGCCACTTTACGGTCGAAGTTCCGATAGGTGAATTGGTTCTGGAAGCGGCCAAAGGCCCCGAGTACTGGCCGTCGCTCGGCAATTTCTACGTCAGCCCGAAAGGTGTCACGCGTATCGAGCTTGAGCTCACCCGCATGACGAGTATGAACGCCATGGGCTGGTGGAGCGGCTCGGACCACGTTCACATGAACTACGGCGGCAATCTGAAGAATACGCCCGAGTTCATGCTGTTCGAAGCCAAGGCGGAAGACCTCGATCACATCGGCTGGAAGATCGCCAACAAGGATAACCGCGTCTTCGACACGCAGTATTACAAGGGCGAGCCGACGCACCCGCTGTCCGATGATCAAAACATCATTTCTTTCGGTGAAGAGTATCGCCCCGCCTGGTACGGGCACATCAACTTCATCAATCTGACGAAGCACCTGATCTCGCCCTTCACGACGGCTTATGAGGACACGGGGATTGACAGTCTGTATCCGAGCAATACCGACATGTTCAGGCTGGCGCGGAAGCAGGGGGCGATCGGCGGACATGTGCATCCGTGGTCGCGCGAGCCGTCGATGGATTCGGAGTACCGCGTCGCTCAGACTTATGCGGTTGATGTCGCACTCGAGTCGTTTGAGTATCTGGAGGTGATGACCAGCGCCGGGCACTACACGGAGACTTCGAAGACTTGGCATCGCTCTCTCAACTGCGGATTCAAGGTCACGGCATCGGCCGGCGAGGACTCGATTTCGAACCTGCAAGCAACGCCCGCCATCGGATCGGCTCGCATGTATGCCTACTTGGGTGAGAAGCTCACGTGGGACGGTTGGGTGGAGGCGGTCCGCAAAGGCCGTACGTTCGTGACGAATGGGCCGCTGATTCAGTTCACGATCAACGGCGAGATCCCGGGTGCGGAAATTCACCTTCCTGCCGGCGGAGGCTCGGTGGATGTGCGGGCGACCCTGGAGTCGATCGTCCCGATGAAGACGTTTGAAGTTATTCGCAACGGGAAGGTGATTGAGTCGATTCCGCTGGAACGAGATAGCCAGAAGGCGGTTTTCGAGAAGCGCCTGAATGTTACGGAGAGCGGCTGGTACACCTTGAAGGCTGCGGGAGAGGGCATCCAGCATCCGGTGGATGACTCGTATCCGGTGGCGGAGACAAGCGCGATCTATGTGTATGTTGGGGATCAGCCGATTCGGTCGCGAGAGGACGCGGAGTACTTCATCGGGTGGATCGACGACTTGATCACGCTCTGGGACGGCTACGAATACTGGCGCTCGGACCGTGAGAAGGAGCATGTGCTGGGGCAGTTTCGGGAGGCGCGGGCGGTGTTTGTGAAGCGGCGGGACGAGGCTCGGTAGGGTTCGGGTGCGGTTCCGGTACGCGGCGGCGAGCGACCAACGACAGAATGGAAACGCTGGAGCAGCGGGTTCAGCGACTTGTGCGCGAGGAAGTCGCCATCGTGCCGTACGACCCTGTGTGGCCCCGGATGTTCGCGGAGGAGAAGCAGCACCTGCTTTCCTGTCTGTCTAGCGAGTTGATCGGCCGAATCGAGCATTTCGGCAGCACGGCTGTGCCGAGGCTGGCGGCGAAGCCGATCGTGGACATGTTGGTCGAAGTGACGGACCTTGAAGAGACAAAGGTTCGCATCCCGCCCGTTCTTGAAGCACAGGGCTATGAGTATCTTTGGCGGCCGACACACGGCGACGATGTTCCGCCTTTCTACGCTTGGTTCATCAAGAGGGACCGGCGGACCAAGGTGCGCACCCACCACATCCACATGGTTGAGAGCCACTTCAGCGGCCACTGGGACCGCTTGTTCTTTCGCGATTACTTGCGCGAGCGGCCGGATTTGGCTGAGGAGTACGCGGCGCTGAAGGTCCGGCTGGCCGCCGCCTCAACCCACGACCGCGTGCAGTACACGCAGGGCAAGACGGATTTTATCGTTAGGGTGACGGACCAGGCGAGTCGTCATTATGGGGCCAGCCAGTAAGGGGTAGCTTCAGTAAGCACGCTGATATTGCAAGTCTTCAACCCGTTCCAACCCGGTTCGAATGGCCAATCGGGGCTAAGCGTGAGTCGAGAGGGCGGCATCCCCGTCCTCGGACTGGCCCAGGGCGGCGAGCAGTTTGGGCTTCTCGGACTCCTCGGTGAACGGCCCTTCCTCGTTGCGCCACGTGAAATCGTTCCAGCCGTAGTTCCAGCTCACGCCGGGAGCATTCCAGAACTTCTTTCCACCGATGCGGACGCCGAACCAGCGGATCGGGGCGAGTATGGGAAAGCTCGAAGTTTTCCAGATGCAATTGAAGAAATCCCTATCGGCCTTGCGGCGATCTTTGCGTGAACCGCCTTTCCAGTAGGCCCAGTCATGCCGGATACAGCAGGCTCGCATGTCTAAGTCGTTAACTACACTGCAACCATCCGTCTTGAATTCAGAGTCCATTTTGGGCATCCTTCCCTTGGGTGGATAGGTATCGCTCCCAACGATACTCCAAAGCGGGCGGCGCTTCAACGCGTCGGCGACGCCTTGAAGGTGGCAGGTGGGCACGGATCGGGGTCCGGCGTCAGTTCACCGGCCCCAGCCGCCAGCCGATCCCGTTCGGCCCCCCGGTCCAGGCAATTCAAACAAAGAACCTTCAGACCACCGGCCACCCCGTCCTCTCAGGGAGGGAAAAGCTCTTTGATGAGGTGGCGGTAGTCAGCCTGGGCTCGCCGGAGATCGTAGTGCTGTTCGACCAGAGCTCGGCCGGCGTTACCCATTGATTGGCGTCGGAGGTCGTCGGCGAGGAGTTCGCGAAGGGCGTCAGCAAAGGCCGCGGGTTCCCTTCCATCATTCTCGATGAGGACGCCACACGCCGGCGAAACAGCCTCATCAATGGCGCCGACCCTCGAGCTGACCACGGGTACCTGCATCGAGAGAGCTTCGATGATCGAAAGTGGGAGACCTTCCTCGGTAGAGGGGACGATGAGGACAGCGCTGTCGGCGAGAAGCGGTGCGACCTGATCGACGTGGCCGAGCAGGGTAAAACGCCCGTGGCGATCGCCCGATTGAAGTTTGGAGCGAAGTTCCGCGCGCTGGGGACCGTCGCCGGCGATGACAAAGTGATAGGGAACAGCGGGCGGATCGCGCTGGAGCTCGCGGTCGATTTCGAGCAGCAGGAGCGGTCGCTTCCGCTCTATCAGGTGTGCGGCGAAGAGGATGATGCGGGTGTCGGCGGTTAGGTCGAATTCGTTGTGCAGGCGGCCGGAGATGTAGACGTCCGGGTGGAACTGATCAAGGTCGATGCCGTTGCGAATGAGACGGATCGTGTCCTCCGCAACGGCCATGTCGATGAGACGACGACGTCCGGCTTCGCTGATGACAATGCGACGATCGATGTGTTCGGTTACGTCGAGAGTGGCAGCGAAGAAGTCCCAGTCTTCGTCGATGTTGTGGAGGATGTCGATGACCCGGAGGTTGGGGAGGCGTTCGGTGAGCGCGGGGAGCGGGCTGTAAGCGAGGGCGGTGTTCTGGAGAATGAGGCCGTCCCATTGCCAGTTGACCGCCAGGGAGTAGAGGGCTCCGGCGATGCGCTCGACGGGGAGGAACTGGCGGAGGTCGTAGACGTGGTCGGCTACTTCATGCCATTCGGCGGCAAGTCGGGAATCAGACGACTGAGTAGCGACTAGGAAGAGTTCGAAGTGAGAGCGGTCAAACTGCCGGGCGATTTCGAGCAAAACGGATTCGGCGCCGCCGTATCCGAGGTGGGGTGTGCAAAGGGCGATGCGGCGACGCCCTGGGGACGAGGGTGGCGCCTCGTACTCGATTTGCCGGATCATGGCGCCATCGATCAAGACGGTGCGGGGCTGGAACTGGAGGTAGAACGACAGATCGAATACGGGCCGGCCGGCCCATCGGTTGATTCGTTCCTTGAGACGCAAAGGGAGAAGGCGGGAAGCCGAGCGGATCGGATGGCGGAGCCAGACACTTAGCGAAAGGAGTTCGGCGTTTTCCAAATGCCGGCGGAAATCGGAAGGCGCTGTTCCGGCCGAGTCTGTCTGGGTTGCTGAGATGGGCAGGTCATGCCGCAGCACCTGTATTTTCTTATCCTGGGGGGGCAGAGCCACAGCCGCTTCCTTATTGATGGGGAGGGCGCAGCGCCAGGGGAGGCGGCAGACTGCTCCGGTCCTTTGGGCCTCAGGAGTGGCAAGACTGCCACGGGTAACACCCAGCGGCCCGGCGCAATGCTGGATGGAAGGTGGAGGGGCGGCCCCGGTGTCTGACCAAGTGACCCACTCGGCTGCTTGGAGCCCCCACAAACATTCTTCCAGAGCGTGGGGGCGCAGTTCCCGCGCCCCGGTCATCCAGAGAAAGAGCGAGGCCTGGGATTGATCGAGGACTTCGGATTCAGTGCGGTTTCTGAGGACTTCGAAGTCACGGAGGGTTTGATTTGTGAAGGAGGGGGCTTCGTTGCCCTGGACGACGATGCAGATGGAAGGAATCACCTTGGGGAGATGGGTGAGATTACCGGAACAATGCGAGGGTGTTTCGGTTTGCCCACTACCTCACTTCTCACGTGCTACCTGAAACATTACAAACAACTTAGATCTATATATTCGTGTGACGTACTCTATGCGGACATCTCTTTCAACCACGACGCTAGATGTTGGGGCGGACCTCGCCATCTAGTCAGAAACGAACACCTTTCCGTAGCAGGACCATGGCATAGAAGAAGAGTTCGGCATCGAGTGCGTGCTTGATGTTATCGGCGGCTCGGAAGCCGTGCTGCTCACCTTCGAACAGGACATAGGAGGCAGATACGCCTTTTTCTCGCAGCGCCGCGAGCATTTGCTCGGCCTGACTAGGTGGGACCACCTTGTCTTCGCTCCCTTGGAAGAAGATAACGGGTGCTGAAAGCGAATCGACGTGATGGATCGGCGAGCGTTCGAGGTAGATGTCTTTCCTTTCGGGGTAGGGGCCGACGACAGAGTCAAGATAGCGGGATTCGAACTTGTGAGTTTCGAGCGCCAGTGCCTCAAGGTCGCTGACGCCGTAATGGCTGGCTCCGGCCCTGAAGACATCGCGGAAGGTGAGGGCGGCGAGGGTGGTGTAGCCGCCGGCGCTGCCGCCCTTGATAATGAGGCGCTCACCGTCAACGCGGCCCCGGCGGACCAGGGATTGGGCTCCATTCACGCAGTCATCGACATCGACAACGCCCCACTGGCCGAAGAGGCGCTCCCGGTAAGCACGTCCGTAGCCGGTACTGCCGCCGTAATTAACGTCGAGAACAGCGAAACCGCGAGAAGTCCAGTACTGGGTCCTCAGATCTAGTGTGCTGGAGGTCGAACCGGTGGGACCGCCATGGCACTCGACGATGAGGGGCGGCCGTTCATCCGCCGGCGCCTCGAAATCCGGATTGGTGGGCGGATAAAAGAAGGCGTGAGCCGTTTGATTGTTTTCGGTATCAAACTCGATGGCTTCGGGCACCGAATAGTATTTTTCAATCTCCGACTCAATCGCAAAGGCACGGCGAATCGTTTTGATGCCGGTGGTCGGGATGTCCAATTCGACAATGGAGTGAGGTTGGGTCGGTGATCCGGCTTCGAAAACGACTCGGTCCCCATCGGCCCTGAGGTTGGATATGGAGGTGTAGGGAACCTGGATGTTCTCGAGTTTCCGGGTAGCGGTATCGATCGTAGCCAGGTTCGATCGTCCCTGCCGGGTGTAGGTGCAGACGATGCAGCCCGAAGAAGCGAAGTCATAGGTCGGGATGTCGAAGGCCCATTGCGGGAGACCAAACTCGGCGTCCATTTCGACCAGAGGCTCGATCGTATCCTCGACGAGCCGGTACAGATTCCACCAGTTGTTGCGGTCGGATACGAAATAGAGAGTTCCGTCGGGTGACCATTCGGGCTGGTAGATTGACTCGCGCTTGCCGCCCGCCACCTTACGGAAGTTGGCGAGGGCGGGGCCGGCTTCCATCTCGGCGGTCCACAGTTCGGTGCTTTCCCAAGGCATGTTGGGATGATTCCAACTCATCCAGGAAAGGTATTTGCCGTCGGAGCTCAAGCGCGGGTTGGAGTAGAAGTCGCTTCCGGAGACCAAGACGATCTGCTCATCGGGCGAGTCGAGGCGGATGGCGACGATGGTGTTAGTGGGCTCGGTCCCGGGCTGAGTGTGATCCTCACGCACGGCGATGAGGATGTCGCCGCTCGGGGACACAGCAGCGTCAGCGTAGCGAAAGGAACTCTCGGGCGTGATAGGTGCGGGAGCTTGTCCGTTTGAAATGAGGTAAAGGCGCTGGTCGTCGTAGTTGGAGAAGAAAACGGAGTTCTCTCGGACAACATAGGCGCCTCCGCCGTACTCATGGACGAGGGAACGAACGTTGAAGGGAGCCGGGGTGAGATCGACCGGCCCGGAGGCCGAAGCGCGGCTGCGCACGAGGACGCAACGGCCACGTTCGGCCGGGCGGCCTTCGATCCAATAAACGTCACCGCCGTCGAGGCGCGGGGCGGCGAGCCGGACTGCCTCCTGTACGATTAGGTCGGAAGTGATCGGGGACTTCCAAAATCCGTATTCAGCCGTTTGTGGCATTGGCGAATGGAGCGCTCTTCAATTGGTCCGGGGAATACGGACAGCATAGGGGTCAGGACTGAGATTAGCATCCCCACCCACTAGCTCAGGTACTTGAGAACGGCCAATGCAAGCACTCCTACCAAGAATGCCGCGGCGGCGATAGCGGCGTAGGTTTGCCATGGAACTGGTTTTCTCGCGGGCGAGTCGGGGGCCGGGCTAGCTGTGATCTTTCAATAGGTTGTTCATTCGGTCCCGGACCAAGGAAGCTGGAGTTATCCCACAACAGCAACCTTGGAGAGACCGAATGAACATCCATCAGAATGCACGATTGACACCGAAAGGTCGAGCCCTGTTGGTTCGCCGCGTCCTCGGTGGGGAGAACGCACAGGCCGCCGCGGCGGCCTGTGGCGTCTCAGAGCGAACCGTACGCAAATGGCTCGCGCGGTTTC
The DNA here is from genome assembly GCA_965206655.1 of Bryobacterales bacterium. Classification (GTDB taxonomy): domain Bacteria; phylum Acidobacteriota; class Terriglobia; order Bryobacterales; family UBA6623; genus JAPPLB01. The sequence continues at coordinate 474,955 of CBDBKC010000038.1, forward strand.
GGGCTGAGGGTCAGGCCGGTCTCGTCGACCGCTCCTCACGCCCCCTTCGCAGCCCGCGCCGCACTGCTGCGCCCAGCGCGGCCCGTGTCGTTGCTCTGCGCCGACAACGTTGGGCCGGCTACCGCATTGCCACTCGTGTCGGAGTCTCTCAGGCCACCGTCAGCCGCATTTTGCGCCGCGCCGGCCTCAACCGCATCCGCGATCTCGAACCCGCCCCGCCCGTGCGCCGCTACGAACACCCCGCACCCGGCGATCTGTTACATCTCGATATCAAGAAGCTCGGCCGCTTCCAGCGCGCCGGTCATCGCGTCACCTCCGACAAATCCCACCGCTGCCGCGGCGCCGGCTGGGAATTCGTGCACGTCGCCATCGACGACCACTCCCGTGTGGCTTTCTCCCAGATCCTCTCCGATGAGCGGAGCGACTCCGCCGTAGCTTTCCTCAATGCTGCCGTCGGTTACTATCGCTCGCTCGGCGTCCGCATCCGCCGCCTGCTCACTGACAACGGCTCTTGTTACCGCTCCCGGCTCTTCCGCGATGCTTGCCGTCGTCTCGGTATTCGTCATCGCTTCACACGGCCTTACACGCCGCGCACCAACGGCAAAGCCGAACGCTTCATCCAGACCGCTCTGAGAGAATGGGCTTACGCTCGCTCCTACTGCTCATCCCAGCAGCGCGCTGCTCATCTGTTACCCTGGCTGCACGACTACAACTGGCATCGCCCTCACGCCGCTCTCCGCTACCGTCCGCCCTTCTCCAGACTCATGCTTCCTATGAACAACCTGTTGACACTCCACACCTAGCGCGGGACACAGGTGGTAACGAGGGCGGCAGCGGCGTCGAGCGGGCGGGCGCCTTTGGGTAAGGATCTGGCTCTGAGCGGGAGTGTGGGACCCGAGAGAGCGCGGCCCTTACGGCTTCGGGCGGCACGAAACGGGTTTCGCTCACCTCGTCGGCGGCAGTATATCCAGCCGGGCGAGGCGCTGCACTCAGAGCTTCCTCCAATCTGATCCGAAAAGCGGCAGCCGTTTGAGGACGCTCATCCGGGGACTTCGCAAGGGCCTGGAGGACAGTATCGGACACCGGCTCCGGGATCGACGGAACGAGCTTCATGGCGGGAGGAGGGTCCTTTTCAACGTGAGCCGTCATCAGCTCGAATTCGCTGTGGGCAATGAAAGGCGGGCGGCCGGTTAACATCTCGTGGAGCATAGCGCCGAGTGAGTAGATATCGGAGCGGCGATCGGCGGGTTCTCCCTTGACTCGCTCGGGGGCCATGTAGCGGATGGTTCCGATGAGGCTACCCGCACGGGTGAGGCCGGCCTCGCCGAGGACGCGGGCTATACCGAAGTCGGTGACTTTCACAGCATCGTGATCGGAGACGATGACGTTCTCCGGTTTGATGTCGCGGTGCAAAATGCCGGTCTCGTGAGCGTGGCCAATGGCATCGAGCACTTGTACGAAGAGGGCGACCGCACGTTTCGGGGAGAGCGGACTGCTCTTACGCAATACATTGTCGAGCGTCTCACCCTCGACGAACTCCATGGCCATGAAATGGTCGTCGAGATGGCGAAAGAAGGAGTAAAGGGTGGCGACATTGGGGTGATTCAGCTTGGCAAGGGCAGCGGCTTCGGTACGAAACCGTTGGAGCAACTGAGGATCGTCGGAGAAGTCCGGGCGCAAGCGCTTCAGAGCCACGGGACGATCGAGCATAACGTCGATACCGCGATAGACGGTTCCCATGCCCCCTTCGCCGATCTGCTCGACGATTTTGAAATTGCCGATGAGTCCGCCGATCATGATTGTGTTTTCCGGGAAGAAGGGCCGTCGTTGTGAACAGCAAGGACGCAGACACTGACGTTGTCCGGCGCACCCTGCTCCAAAGCAAGGGCGATGAGCTTCGAACATGCTTCGCGGCTCGGGAAGGTGGAGGCGATGCGAGCAATCTCGTTGTCGGAGACGAGGTTATGCAGGCCGTCGGAGCAGAGAACGAAACGGTCACCATTATAAACGGGCAGCGGTTTGTCCCAGGAGGAGACCTCGACGCTGGGTTGGCGCCCCAGGGCGCGTAAAATGACATTGCGGTCAGGGTGTTTGCGCGCTTCTCCGAGACTAAGCACACCATCGCGGACCAACTGCATCACAAGAGAATGGTCTTCGCTGAGTTGGTAAGCACGGGCGGCGCGAATGAGGTAAAGGCGGCTGTCTCCGACGTGGGCGTAAACAGCGGAGTGGTCGGCGATGGCGAGGGCGGTACAGGTCGTTCCCATGCCATGCAGCTCGCCGTTCTTAGCCGCGGCATGGTGGATGGCACTATTGGCTTCGATGACAGCCGCCGTGAGGGCCTCAGCGCGGGGCTCGTCACTCGCGTAGTACGCATGCCCGATCACGTCGATGGCGATACGGCTGGCCACCTCGCCGGCGGTGTGCCCTCCCATACCATCGGCGACAACTGCGAGGGTACCCTTGGTCAGATTCAGGTGATGGTCGGACGGTTGGACGACGGCGGCCTGGTCCTCGTTGATGTCGCGGGTGCATCCGACATCACTTCGGAAGCCGGCGTCAACAACCAAGTCGTTACGTGAAGCGGTCTGAATGTCTTCGTTGTCCGCCACTCGCCAGCTTTCCAAAGATTACGGACCAATCGGTCCTCGTCAGTTACTTGCCCGCATTCCCAGTAGTTCTCGGCCGACCCGGATCGGTACACCGAGAGATGCGGAAACATCACGGGTCACCAAGTTTTGGTACATGCCGATGACCTCTCCCCGTTGATTGAAGACCGGGCCACCGCTGTGACTAGAACCAACCGCGCCGATGTCGAGTTGATAGCAGCCGGGACAGAGACGCTCGAGTTCATTCGCTTCGCCGGCGCCCGATTCCATGACACGGCCGACATGCCCGATGTGAATCGTGGGATCGGCCAAAACAGGGCCGGGCTCCTGCGATTCGTTGGTTCCTCCGCGAGCAGTACGCGGAAAACCCATCACGGTCGCTCGATCTCCCGCTCTTGCCGGTTCATCCTGGGATCCGATCTCGGCGGTCACGAGGTCGTTGACCGCCGCAATCTTGATCATAGCGACACTGTAGAGGTCGGAAACGCGATCGAGGGAAGCGGGGAGGGAACTGCTGGCTTGGGCGAATCGGACCTCCATGTAGTCGTGGCGGCCTTCGGTAGCCCGTTGGAGGGCTGGTCCGAGGGGTAGCCTAGTAGCTGTAATGTCCCTGCCCTCGGGAAGGGCGAAGCGGGTGCGGCCGGGCACCCAATCAGCCGGTGGTTGTAGGACTTCCTCCCATGCCGTCCACCGCAACTCGTTACCCTGCTCAGCGAAAACAGCGACCAGCCCGGGAACGGATCGAGATGACCAGGACCGGAAGGGCTCATCCCAGCCCGCTGCCACACCGCGAGTGGTGAGGATGAAACCGTCCGGAGTCGCAACGAAACCGGACCCCACGGCTCCGCCACCCAAAGGAAACGCCTCGCCATCGCGTGCATCGGTCGACAGGAGAGGTTCAACGCTTCCATTCGGGTACCGTACGAATACGGGAACGACGCGGCGGGTGGCTATGACCGGGAACTGTTCATAGCGTCCGTAGACAGGGTTCTCTATCGCGGCATGGTACAAACGGCTGCCCGTAGTTACGTCGTGGAGCTTCCAACTGGACTCTATTGAGACGACCGCACTTCGATTGCGATCGGCGATGGCGGACTCACTGAGGGTCGAAGCGCCGGGACGGGTGCCGCCCAAATAGAGAAATCCCAAAAGCAAGATAGATATCAAGCTCATAACCAGCGCGAGGAGTCCGGTGTAGGAGCGCTTTTGTTTAGGGGACGAGTGGGCGATCATCCGCTCGACGGTAGCCGCGCTCACCCCCTGCTCCAGAACCGGCGCGGGTTGGGCTTTTTCCGGTGCTCCGGCCGGTGCGCGACTGGGCGGAGGGAGCGGCGGATGCGAGACCGGGGTGGGTTGGAAAATCTTCGATGGTTGTTCAGGCCGTTGTCGCGGCTCGTGTGTGTCAGGAGTGGCCGGCGGATCGAGCTGGAACTGAAACTCGGGCCCACCGGGCCCAAGCTGCAAAACGTCGCCGGCTGTGATGCGAGTGGGTTCGTAGACGCGCCGGCGATTCAGAAACGTGCCGTTCCGGCTGGCGAGGTCGACGATGAGATAGTGGCCGGGGTCTCGGGTATCCGGTTCGATTTTGGCGTGTCGGCGCCCGACAAGATCGTCTCGCTCCGGATGGAACTGGACAGTGGATCCCGGTTCGCGACCGATCGACAGCTCCGCGAAGTGCTTGAGGGGAAACTCCTCGACCTGTCCGACCTTCGATCCGGACAAGTGCTTCAGGATGATACGTTCCATGGTCTATGCCGGTGGGAGGAGCGTGTTGGGGCCATTATAACTTGACTAAAGGGACAACCAGAACGTTTTGGGGCTTTTTCGGTTTATCAGTCCGCCGTCGCGAAGGAGGCGATGTGGTCCGGCTAGGCCGGTTTTTGAGCGATTTGGCGGAGGATTCAGCAGGAGCTTGATCGAAATTTGGGGCGCCCGTCCAGGGCCAGGTCCGGGGTGTTCGTTGACCCGGCGGTTGGTCGTGTGGCCCGTTCCCTGGGTGGGCCTCTCACTTGCGTTCGGGGTTCGGTTGAAATGTGGACTAGAGGCGGGGACACTCGGCGCTCGCGGAGAGGTTCGCCGATAAAGCGCCGTCTGAAGGTAACCGAAGAGAGACGAGAGGTGTTTGTGCCCCGCCGACCACTAAGCTCCGACTCAGATGGCCCGTTCGGCAGGCTAGGAGCGGAGAAACCAAGCGACCTGGAGGGTACGGTCCTGCTGTGGTTCGAGGACCCGGAGCCTGTCGAGGTGCCGTCTCTAGTTGTGAAGAGGGAAGAGGCAGGCTTCTGGGTGCGGCATCATTGCGCGACCTTGCGGGTAGGTCAAATCGTTGAATTCTGTGAGGTTTGGGGCGAGGGAAGGGCACAGGTCGTTTCAACGGGACAGAAAGAAGGCTATATAGAGAGCCGCTTCTGGGTCCTGGCCGAGGACTAGACTGAGTCGCATCTTGGTGAGCCGAAGAGGGTTTCTTTCCCAAATGGGCCTAGCCTGGTTGCCGGCTGCTCTTCAGGGGGCGCCAGAGTTGCGCTGCGATGTGGCGGTCATTGGCGCCGGCACGGGCGGTTGCGCCACGCGGAAATCGCAATGATGAGAAGCGGCCTCGCGGGTTTCAGTCCGTGCTGCGGGGGCAAGGAATCGAGTTGGAATGGCGTCGGGTTACCCCGCGGTAACACAGCGCAGTAGTGACGGACACTCGTGTCTGTCCTTGCTTTTCCCTATACGGGAAGGCGAGTCCACAATGGTTCCATCAAAGATCCGATCGGGTCGGGTGACGGGGATTGAGGCCCCGCCACCTCCCACACCACCGGACATACGGTTTTCCGTATCCGGCGGTTGAACCCAGCGGCCTTACGTTCGCGCCGCAAGATCCGATGGCATCACAAACCCGTAGCGCCGCAACGTTGCATTCGATAACGCTGTCTGCAACAGTCCGTTCGCCGCTATGCGCCAAGCGCCGCGACGTGCCGGAACCAGTTTCAACAACCGTTCCCCAATGCCCAACCGACGTAAAGCCCGCCGGCGTCCCGTTGCGCCATGCCAGCGCAGCCAGAAACATTTCCGTATGTGCCGCCGCACCCATCCTTCCAGTAGGAAAATCGCACGCCGTCGCTCCGCCAACCGGTAGTATCCCCACCAGCCGCGAACGTACCGCCGCCACTCGTCGCGTAACTGCCGACTCGTGACCGAGCGGTTGCCGCACCAGATCTCCCGCACCTTCCGTTTGAATCGCTCGACACTTTCCGGCGCTGCTTCCACCTGCCCCTGGCGGTTCAGACGAAACCCCAGGAACTTCCGCTCCCACGGCCTCCCCGCCCCGCTCTTGGCCTCGTTCACTTTCAGTCGCAGATGCTTTTCGATCCAAGCCGTGATCCCCGCCAGCACACGCTTCGCCGCCGCTTCACTGCCCACATAGATGTTGCAGTCATCCGCGTACCGGCAGAACCGTAGCCCACGTCTCTCCAGCTCCCGATCAAGCGCATCAAGGTAGATGTTCGCCAGCAACGGTGACAACGGCCCGCCTTGCGGCGTGCCCTCCGCGCTGCGCACCACCACCCCCTCCGTCAGCACTCCGGCCCGTAGATACCGGCCGATCAACCCCAGCACTCGCTTGTCGCGAATGACTTCCGCCACCCGCCGCATCAAAATGTCGTGATTGACCACGTCGAAGAACCGCGCGATGTCAATATCCACCACCCAGTCCTTGCCCTCGCGAACGTATCCTTGCGCCGCTCGTACCGCATCGTGCGCACTCCGCCCCGGCCGGAACCCGTAGCTCGGACTCGCTAAACCGCGGATCGAAGATCGGCTGCAGAACTTGCAGCAACGCTTGCTGCACCAGCCGATCTATTACCGTCGGTATCCCAAGCTGTCGCTTCCCCCCGCTCGGCTTCGGTATCTCTACCCGCCTTACGGGACTCGGCGTCCAACGCCCGGACACGAGTTTCGCTCGAATCTCCGTGCCGTGACGGCGAAAGTGAGGTTCGAGTTCTTCGGTCGTCATCTTGTCGATCCCCGCCGCGCCCCGCTTGCGTTTCACCGCCCGCAGAGCCCGTTCGAGGTTCTCCTCTCCGACCACCTGTTCCATCAGTTCTTCGTGCATTGCTTTCTTCGATGAGTCTCGCCGAACTTCGCCTCGTCGCCGCCGGAGGGAGGCCCATCCCGGTTCCACCGTTCCTGCCTGCCCCTGCTCCCCTTGCGTTCCCCCGATGGGGAAGGACCTTTCGGTCGGGACTCCGGACTTCTTTCGGCTCGGTTCGAGTCGCTCCTCTCGCTTTGCTCCTTGGTTCTTCGGCCCTTCGCTCCGGCGCTATTACCCGCCTTCCTCGCTACTACGGCCTCTGCTGACTTCTCCTCCGCTCTCACCGAGGAGATCTCCCCAGGTAAGGTGCTGAATCTTTCCCTTCACACCGCCCGGCTCTACCGCGCACGTCCTCGGATGGACTTCGGGCTTCACGTTGGCTAGCACGCTTACCGCCCGTACACGGCCTCTCTGCCGATTCGTGTTCCTACGGTCAAAGGTTTGTTCCCCGCTTCCTTCAGCTTCACCTCGCGGCTACGCCTTGCGGTTCCCTACAGTTACCTCCATCAGTTCCCGGTCGGCTCCTTTCAGCCAACTAGATTCAGCCCATGCTGGGCACACTAGCGCGGACCCCGCTTTTGGGGTCCGCGGCTTCGCCTTCAAAGACTCCGAACGTCGCCGGAGTGCGAAAACCGCACGGCAACAACCATTGCATACCTGCCGTGGATAGGCTACGCTGTCCTAACCAGGGCGGCCAAAACAGAAATCCTGGCCGATAGAACCGCGGCCCTAGCGGACCAGCCTGGAAGTTATGACACCCCAAGGAGGATGAAAACCGTGAAACGGATTCTCATAACAGCCTGTACGTTGTTCTTCGCCCTATCGGCTCCACTCGCCGCCGAGAAGGTCGAAGGCTACCTGATCGACAAGATGTGCTCAGCCTAGGTGCTCAAGGGGGGCGTCGATGCGGCCAAGGCGCACACCAAGGACTGCGCTCTGGCGCCCAATTGCAAGGGCAGCGGTTACGGCGTCGTCACCGCCGACGGCAGGTTCGTGAAGTTCGACGAAGGCGGTGACAGAATGGCGGTCAAGATGCTCGGATTCTCGGACGACAAGGACAACATCAAGGTAAGCGTGAACGGGGAGGTCAAGGGCGACTCAATCACGGTCGTAGCCCTCCAGCTCATCTAGCCGCGCTGCGATTTAGGAAGGCGAACGGCCGGCGACGCCGCGCCCTCTGAGCCCCGAGCGCCAGTGAGGGGTTGGGCCTCGGTAGAGTTGGTCATGGCGATCAAACCACGCCGCATCGTCTGCGGCCCGGAATCAAACTCAGCGAATAGGCAAAGCAACCATCGATAACTCATCGAAACCGGGCCACCGCCATCATAGCGAATCCAGTGACTCAACACCGGCCGCAAGACTCTATATTTCAACAAGTGGGGTATCCACTTCATTCAGGTACACCCTATGGGTTGTGGCCTCGCGGCTCCGGAACAGGAATGTGAGATTACGAGAATCGTGCGAGTGGCCGCCAAGCCGACCCACACGCGAATTCATTGCGGTGGCAGCCTTCGGGCGGCAACTCCGAGAATCGGACGCGCTACGCAGCCCCACGCCGCGCCAGAGCAGTAACCTCGGGATTCGCTTCTTGGTAGATGCTTTCGCGCGACCACAACATCTTGTGGCTGCCTGAGTCAAATGGATACCCCACTTTCAACAATTTACGCCAAAGAAACAAGTCTCTGGACCGCCGGCGGAAACCATACGCATGCATGTACGGAACCCACTTGCACTTGTAATCAATGGTTTGACTACAGAGTCGGCTCGTCGTCCGTTCAAACCGAGGCTCGCCAGGTTTCACCCACCAGATGATTTTACGGTTCGTGTGAGATGAGGTAGGCAAGAAAGGGAGCGAGAGCTTCTCCGGATAGCTGTCGGCCGCCTCTCAACTCGACGAAGTCTCCGTTCGGAACTTGGGGCTTCTTGCCAAGATAGCCCATGGCGCCGGCCACCAATGTCAGCAAGCCTGCCGGCTCCTCAACGATCCTTCCCGCCGCCGATCCAGGTGGTTTCACCGCGAAAAGGACGGAGTGCGCCTCAAGAATCGTTCGTTGCATCGAGGGGTCCATGATGTTTCCTAGGATCCGACTGCCGTGGTCCCCCTGAACGATGACGAGCATGGAGTCGAGGAGGCCCGCATCAGACAGGCTTCCGAACAACTCCTCCAGTCTGTGGTTTAGATACATCACCTGCGTGGCGTAGCGGTGGTGGGCGGCAATGTAGTCCCGTCTCCCGAACTCGGCAACGTCCAGATTCGCCCCCCAATCCGTGACGGGACGTACGGAACCGTCGACCTCGTACACGTAGGGGTCATGGGGCATCAGGAAATGACCCAGATGGACAATCGAATCGGCTCCCTTCAGCGCCTCAGTTGCCAACATGTTCCAGGGTGCGGCGAAGGAGAAGGGCGTCAGCAAGACCCCGTGGTACCGAGGCCATAATCGAAACGTTACAGCGTGCAGACCACCGAAACTCCACCTTGCCTGGCTCGTGGCGATCATAAGAGAACGGTCATGCCACAGCATCTTGGCCCGGATTCCCACTTTAGTTTCGATTCTGCTAACCATCGGGTGGCCTCGGACGCCTTTATTTATGCGGGTTGGAAAGCACTCAAGGCGCTGAGGAGATCAACACCCAATGGGTGAAAAAGAAAACAAACCGTTCCAGCTAAGCTTCAACGGCTTATTGAAAGTCGATTTCCAAGGATCGCGTGTCACTTCCGACGGCGGGCTGATCCTGGTCCGCGAGCTGGACGAGCGACTCGGACTCGGGAAGCTGATCGACGAACACCTCAGTGACCCACGGCAAGGCTTGAACAAGAAGTTCCCGCTGGCCGATCTGCTGCGGCAGTCAGTCTACTCTCGGCTGGCAGGCTACGAGGACCTCAATGACGCCGTCCGAGTGTCGGCTGACCCGACGTTTCGCTTGATCGGCTCGAAGAGGAACTGGGATCGCGGCGGGGCACTGACCTCGCGACTGCAGAGCTTCGAGACGGAGATGCTGGCGAGCGAGGAGAACTTGCTGGGGCTGATGGCTGTGAACCGCGAGCTGGTGGCGCAAGCCGAGACGCAAGACGACTCCGAGCGCGTCGTGCTCGACATGGATTCGACCGAAAGCCCTGTCCACGGCCAGCAAGAGGGCAGCGCCTACAACGGCCATTTCGAGTCGGTCTGCTACCACCCGCTGTTGTTGTTCAACCAGCATGGGGATTGCCTGGCGGCGAAGCTGCGTCCAGGCAACGTGCACAGCGCTGAGGACTGGAAGGAGTTGCTGCTGCCCGAGATCAAGCGCCAACAGGCTGTGGGCAAACAGGTCACCTTCCGGGGCGATGCGGCCTTTGCCAAGCCGGAGATTTATGAGTTTTCGGAGGAACGCGGAGTGCAGTACGCCATTCGCATTCCGGCCAACAAGAGCTTGGAATTGGCGATCGAAGACATCTTGTTTCGCCCGCCGGGCAGGCCGGGTCGCAAGCCCTTGGTGCGCTACAAGAGCTTCCGCTATCAGGCGGAGAGTTGGTCCAAGCCGCGACGCATCGTGGTCAAGGTCGAGCATCATCTCGGTGAGCTGTTCCCGCGGGTCGGATTTATCGTGACCAACATGAGCTTGCCAAGCCGGTCGGTGGTGCGCTTCTACAACAAGCGCGGCACGGCCGAGCAATGGATTAAAGAAGGCAAACAGGCCACGCACTGGACGCGGCTTTCGTGCCATCGCTTTCGGGCCAACGAAGTGCGACTGCAACTCAGCGTGCTGGCCTACAACCTGGGCAACTTGTGGCGGCGGCTCGGACTGCCGAACAGGATCAAGAGTTGGTCGCTCACGAGCTTGCAGCAGCGGCTGATGAAGACCGGCGGCCGGCTGGTCAAGCACGCGCGCTACTACTGGTTGCTGCTGGCCGAGGGGCATCTGAACCGGCGGCTGTTCGGTGACATGCTGCACAGGATCTGGGCGCTGCCGCTGCCGAGCGGGTAGCGTTACCTGGACGAGGATCAACAGTTTTTAGCTCCGAAAAGGCTTCGCAGGGAGCAGTGTCGGCCGGTGTGCCGTTCAGCCCGCTCCATCAACGTCTGTGAGCGGACGGACGGGCTTTGGGGCCTGCCGCCGGAGGTGATGTGCAGGGTTCAGCGCGGAAAGACGTGGTCTTCGGGGCAGCGCGGGTGTATACTTTCACCGTGCCAGGGCCAAAATGGAAATCCTGGCTTGGAGCTCTTGAGGTTTCCGATGCTATTGGCGGGGTACTCGACGCACTGGTTCATGTGCCTGGGCTTTCCACAGAGGTCAAACACCTCACTGTGGTAAGCGTTCAGCCGATAGCGGTCGCTGGCAAGTAAGCCGAAGAGTGCGCTTGTCTTAGGGCTGATCTCGGAGGGGGCCGGACCGAGTCGATCCAGAGCCAGGAGGCTGGATAGCGTATTTTGCGTCGATGAATAGTTGCTGTAGGCATTCTCATAGATAGTGAAGTTGTATTTCAGGAAGGTGTCTCGGATGGATTGTGCGGCCAGGGCGGACGACTCGAAATCTCTAGGAAATCCGGAGAGCCCCATATAGGAGTCGAGTATGAGATACAAGACCGCTCGTGGGCGCTGAGCACTACCTGCTGACTCCATGGCCGGCGAAGTCTCAAAGCTACGCTGGCGGAGCTTCCTCGGCGAGATCAAACCTTCGACTACACCTGTCGAGAAAACCGCTAGCTGGAAGACGATGAGAACCCGGTAGAAGTTGTCCCGGAGAACATAGCGTAGCGTGATGAACACGGCAGCCAGTACGAAAGCCGGCCATCGCATCCGAACGAGTTCGAAGATCGGGACCGCATGCTGGAATCGGGGTGCGTGGGCGACTACAAGCACCAGGATGACGCAGAAATCGAAGAGCCAAACCCTCCGGCTGATTCCCGCCATCAACGTGCTTAGCAGGAGGGCGACCCCAACTACTACTACGACCTCGACCCTGGGAAGAAGGTAATCGTTCTGCAATAGGAAATCTACAACTGGCAGAACCAGTACGGCTGCCAGAACACTGAATCGGCCCGCCCAGGAGCCCAGGTTTAGAGAAACGTACGGGTGGCGCACCAAGATTTCCTTTTTTGGCCGTCCTAACAGCGTGCAGCCTAGCGCATCCCCGGCTGTTGCGCAACGTTGTCCCTCCTCTATGTCGTAGCCCAATAGAAATGTCCCCTTGTTCGTCAGAGGGAATCGGGTTCGTCGTGGCTGTGGGAATGTGGGAATCGCGAAGCGATTTCCAAGGACGGTGGAAAGAGTGGGAAACCCCAACAAGGACCTTCCTGCTTTCTCGCTCCATCACCAGGGTTTTCCACGCTTTCCATCCGGCCGTCATTTCCACAGCCCCTCCCGCGGCAGCGCCGATTTTCCCGCCACCCGTTTTTCCACAGCCGGATAGCGCCGCCAAGGGTGGTCCGCTGCCGGGGTGTGTCCCGCGGTGACGCGCTGTTGAGTCCCGACAGCAGCAGCAGCTTTCTCGGTCTGCCAGGGCTTGGCGATCTCCGCGAACTGAATCTCATCGTCCGCGTGCATCACCCGTAGCGCGCCGTCCCGGGCCTGCTCGACCCGCAGGCGCGTTCCTGGCGCCACACCTTGCCGACGCGTCGGCTGTAACTGCAAGAACCGATTCTGATAACGCACAACCCAGTCGTTGCTCACCACTCGCTCGTGCTCCAAACAGAAAACCCAGTTCAGGTCCAGGCGTTTCGGTAAGCGGCGGTGAAAGTCCGCTCCCGCCGTCGGCTCGCAGGCAAACTTGGCGTTGTGCTCGGCCAAGTACTGCTCGTCCAGATAGCGGTTCGCCGCCGCGTAATCGGCAATGCCTTCCAGGCGCATCTTCTTGATCAGGCGGTCTTGATGCGTGCCGTGATGACGCTCGACGCGGCCCTTGGCTTGGGGCGACGAGGCCGGGATGATCCGGATGCCCAGCTTGCGGCACATGCGCCCGAATTGTGTTTCCGGCTCGATCCCTTCGATCGTTTCGCGTGATGTCGACCGCCTTTGATAGACGCTCTTCCAATCGCAGTAGAGCGCCTTGGGAATGCCGTGTTGACGCACCCAGGCTTCGAGTAGATCGGCCGCGGCCCAAGTCGTTTCCTCGCTCGAAAAGCGGCACAGCCCCCGACCTGTCGCATCGTCGACAAAGTTCATCAGACAGCCCTTGGGTCCGCGGCCTTCCAGCCAGTCGTGGTGCGAACCGTCGAGTTGAATCAAGGCTCCGAAATGAGCACGGCGTTGGCGCCGGCTCCGGTGCGGTTTTCGCTTGCGGCGGCGGCTCCACAGGCCTGCGGTCAGCATCCAGCGCCGCAGCGTTTCGCGCGGCACTGCGATGCCGTGATCCGCCGCCAGATGTTCCGACGCCAGCGTCGGCCCAAAGCGCTCGTGCAGCCCGCCGGAGTAGTGTTCCCGAACCACTCGCAGCGCTTGCTCACGCCGCTCGGTATCGATCCGGTTCGAAGCCCGCCCGACATTGCCGTGGACCAGTGCCTTCGCTCCTCCGGCGCGATAGCGCCGCAGCAAGCGCTTCGCTTGCCGATAGCTCACCTCCAGCAGCTCCGCCGCTTCGTTCAGCTTCAACTCCCCTCGCTTGACGCGGCTCAATACTTCACCCCGCCTGAGTTCCTTCCCGCTCATCTTTGTCCTTCCCAATCTCGGCTCCTCCTCGGAGCCCCAGATTAGGGGACATTTCTATTGGGCGCTTAGGGGGACATTATGGAGTGCGGACGGAAAATGAGACCAGTAGAGGAGGGACAGCGTACCATCGAATGGAGAGGAGGATGAGATGTCCCAGAGGAGATTCACGAAGGAGTTCAAGGTGGCAGCGGCGCAACGGCTGCTGGGAGGCGAGTCAGGGTCGGCGCTGGCGCGGGAGCTGGATGTCAAGCGCGCCAAGCTCTACGACTGGGCCGCACAGCTGGAGCGCTACGGCGGCGAGGCGTTTCCCGGCTCGGGGCGGCGGCCCGGTGCTGAACCACGCGTCGCACGCGGCCGCGAAGACGAAGCCCGCGTCGCGGCGCTGGAACGCAAGATCGGCCAACAAGCCCTCGAGATCGATTTTTTGCAGCAAGCCTTGCGACGTGTCGAAGATCTACGCCACAAAACACTCGTCAGTGGCGGCGGCGGATCGGCGAACTGATCCGATCCGCGGCGTGGCAGGGCAAGCTGAGCGTTCGCGAAATGTGCAAGCTCAGCGGACTCTCGCGAGCAAGCTTGTATCGCAAGCCGGGGCGCGAGAGCGAGTGGGAGATGAGTCTGCGCGACGCACTGCACGAAGCGGCGTTGGAGAATCCGTTCTACGGCTATCGGAGTTTGACAGGGGAACTGAAACGACGCGGCTGGCAGGTCGGCGAAACACGGATTCGACGGATGATGCGCGAAGACAATCTACTGCGCCTGCGCAAGCGGCGATCGAAGAAAACGACCGATTCCACACATGGTTGGCGAGTCTATCCGAACCGGGCGCGCGATTTCACACCGACGGGTCCGAATCAGTTGTGGGCGGCCGACATCACCTACATTCGACTCGTTCACGAGTTCGTCTACGCGGCGCTGATCTTGGACTTGTTCTCGCGACGTGTCGTGGGTTGGGCGGTGGGCCCCAGCTTGGAGACCGAACTGCCGCTTGCGGCTCTCGAGCAGGCTCTCCGGCAGCGCCGGCCGAAACCAGGCTTGCTGCATCATTCCGACCAGGGTACGCAGTATGCGTCGCACAAATACGTCGACAAGCTGCGCGAAAACGACGTGACGATCTCGATGAGTCGCAAAGGAAACCCCTACGACAACGCCTTCGCCGAGAGCTTCATCAAGACTCTCAAAACCGAGGAAGTTCATTGCAACGAATACGCCACGTTGGCCGAGGCGCAGGCCCAGATCGGCGCTTTCATCGAACGGGTTTACAATCGCAAGCGGCTCCACTCGGCGTTAGGGTACGTGCCGCCCGTGGAGTTCGAAGAAGCGTTCGCGGCGGACGGGACGGCGGCTTAACGCCGCCGGAGTTTTCCAGGCAGGGGCGGATCTATCGATCCGATCCGGTGTTGGCGAAGACGGGATGCGGCACTGAGGCCGCACCCCGCGCTCATCGTTTCGATGAGTCCGCAGCCGGGTATTCCTCGGCGGGGTGCTCTCCAGCAGAGCCCGCCTCCGCTTCCCCGGCTGCTGCCATCGTGCGACGATACGCTCACATAGGCAAGCTTTTCTCAGCGAACAGCAACCTGTCCCTTCTTTCCTGGCCTCACCAAACGACCGCACTCCATTATCATTGGGCTACAACACGTTGTCCCTCCTCTACTGGTCTCATTTTCCGACCGCACTCCACACCCCTCGTGGGTGCGTGGGCGGCGTGTTCCGGGTCCGCGGAGAACGTGCTCGCCCGCCAAGTCGGGATCACCACGTCGTCACTCGGCGCGCACGTGGCTTTAAAGCCCAAAGCGGGACAGATTGCGCTGTTCGATCTCCCGCGTGTCTTGCGCGATGAGCTTGACATGCGTGTGATCGACCTGAATACATCCGCGCTCGGGGAATCGGGGCCGGGCGACCTCGATCGCCTTCGTAGCGAGGCCGAAAAAGCGGGCTCCTTCCTCACAAACCTGAAGATGAATCAGCGCGACGTCAACATGGATTCGCCCGACGTACAAGTCCGCGCCCCACGCGATGACCGAATACAAGAAATCGATCGACGTGGCCGCGCAACTCGGTTGCCGCTGGGCGCGTCCGCTGCCTCGCGCCGAGGAGCCGGACTTCGCCATTCATGTCGCGTCGTATCGGGAGCTTACCGACTATGCCGCCGAGAAGAGCGTCGAAATGCTGGTCGAGAATTTCGGTTGGATGCAGGACGATCCCGGGTCGGTCGCGCGCATCATTGAGGCTGTGGGTCACAACATTGCGCCGTGTCCTGATATCGGTAACTGGGACAGCGAGGAATTGCGCTTCGCCGGCTTGGCCCAGGCGTTTCCGACGGCGGTAACGTGTGATTTCAAAGCGCGTGAGATCACGGCCGAGGGTGAACACCCTCTCTACGACCTGAAACGTTGCTTCGAGATCGGCTGGGATGCTGGATTTCGCGGTCCCTGGTGCCTGGAGCACACGAACCCCGACCGGACGGCGCTATTCCGCGAGTTAGGTCTGCTGCGCGATCAGCTTCGGCTGTGGATGGTTCAAGCGGGCTAGTAGAAATAGCGCCCTGAGACGAAATCGGTGATTTCATCGACGGTATCTTCGGTCCCTTTGATAGCGTCATGGACGCGATCGTGCCAGGGCTCGGGGCCGAGGGCGCCCCGCCAATGCCTGATGGCGGTCACGTTTCCATCACCTGCCTCCGCGAGCCGGGCCAGCACTTGGCGAAGCTTCGCTCGGCTCTTCAGGTCGCGGAAGTCGTTCGTGGCCACCTGCTCGGCCACTTCGTAAAGCGACTTGGCAAGTTTCACGTACGATCGAACGACTCGCGTCTCGTTGGCCAAGTAGTTGTTATCGAAGGTTTCAGCAATTGCCAGGGCGCGGTCGGCGGTTGCGATCTTGAGGTCGAAATTCTCAGGGCTTGTGTAGTAACGAAAGGCGCCTTCACCCAGGTAGGGTCGCTCACGCTCCTTGACCATCTTGGTGAACTTGCCCCAGGAGTAGGCGATCGGGAAGTCCGAATCGTAGACATCGAACTCAATGGGACCCATCAGCTCAGCCCACTCGCCGACCTTCTCGGGTTCTGCGTAGCCCTCGCGGGTTGCCCAGGCGATGGCGAACTCCTTCTCGGTCCGTCCGTCGACGTTCCAGCCGTACTCGGCGAGTGCGTGGACGTTGAAGCCGCAGGTGGCCTTGGTGTTGTCGGCCCAGGCCATCATGCCGTACGCGCCGCGGAACTTCCTTTCAATCAACTGCCGGACATAGTCCCGCACGCGGTGTGCTGAGCTTTCAGGGACCATGAACTCGGGTGTATCCACTCGCGCGTTCGCGGTGAGGGGAACATCGTAGCTGGCAATCCAGCGGCCTTCGGCGGCGTATTCGTCTAGCATGGCGTTGCGGAATAAGTCCCTCGGCAAGCGCACGACACGCTCGATCTTCGTTGCGCAGGCGCGTTCGATTTTCATGTCGGCGGGCATCTCGGCGATGGCGCGATAGTAACGGCCGGTGGGTACTGTCGAAAGAAACATTCGGATCGTGAAGTCGGGATACTCTTTCTTGACCTCGTCGAAGGCGGCGAGCAGCGCACGGGTCTCCATCACTTCCTGGCCGATAGCGGTGGTTTCGGGGCCTGCGTCGCCTCCGGGGCGTTCGCTGAGCCAGCAACTGACTTCCGTGATTCCCTGGCGTGCGAAGTCGCGCAGCCATTCGGCGAGCAGCGTCGGGAACAGCGGATGCGCCGCGTTGGGTGCGCGGTGCTGATTGCCTCGCTTGTGAGCGAAGTAGCGCCCGGTCAAGGCACTATCGCCCTTGCCCGCGAGCTCCGGATAGGCCTTGAACAGGTCGTAGATGTGCAAAAAGTTGAGGTGCATCAAGAACGGCTGATACTCGAAGGCCCGGCGGCGCGCGGATTCGTAGAGGTCCATGTTGAGCGTTACACTACCCGGCTTGCCGCGCTCGATCGGGTTGATCCTGGTTTCCGCCATCTTGCCGAAGTTGAGTTTGAGCGACGCCATCCAGGGCACCCACTCGTCTGGTTTCGGAAAGTTCCAGACGCCGCGCTCTTCGAGGTCAGGCCAGTCGACGACTTCGGCCAACGGGACGGAGATTTCCTCTTCGGACAGCTTGGGTTCCAGGAGTTGGTAGAGCGTCCGGATGGCGTAGGAGAGTCCGCGGGGATGGGTTGCCGCCATCACCAGTCCTTTTGTGCCGGCAGGTTTGATCAGATAGGCTTGATCGCGGTTGGGGAGAGACCGAAGGCGCTTCTTTTCCTCGATGGATAGGTGGCGGTCGACTTGCTCTCCGTCGATCAGCCCAATCAGGATCCGAAACCTCTCACCCTCGGGTTCGGCGCCGGTTTTGTGTCTGATGAGAGCTCGCAGTTCCGCGGCGGCCTGCTCGCCGATGTCGCCGGCACTGGCGTCCAGTTGAAGGCTCAGCGCTCCAGGCCGCAGGGCGACCTTTCGTTGGATCGTGAGCTCTTGCGGTAGGGGGATGAGATGACGGGTCCAAGTCTGAGCTTCGGTTGGCGGGACTTCAACGACTTGGCCCTGCAAGATGGGGCCGGCGTAGACGAGTAGAACAGCAAGCAGGAGCTGAGGGTGCCTCATGGCTGAGCAGTATAAGGTCCACGCTCCATTGCTTCAAGCACGGGGGTTCTCACGGACGGATTTACCCGACTCCGGAAATGAAGCCTCATCGTTACCTCGTGTCAGGTCGATAGGATCAATGTGGACGAGCAGACAGTCATTCTTTATGCTGATGACGAACTGACCGCTCGTCACATGGTTCGTACGGCGTTGGAGAAGCACGGGTATTGTGTTATTCAGGCCAAGAACGGTCAGGAAGCCGTGACGATGGCGACGCGAAAGCAGCCTCATCTGATCCTGCTGGACTGCCGCATGCCGGATCTTGATGGGCTCAGCGTCGTCGATGCGCTTCACGCCAAGGAGGATACGCGAGATATTCCCATCGTGATCGTTAGCGCCATGCGAGATTCAGCGCACGTCGAAGGGGCGCTCGCCCGGGGCGTTGCGTCTTACGTCGGCAAGCCCTACGAAACACAGAAGCTCGTAAAGGAAGTGCGGAGGGTGCTGCGGAGCCGATCTAAGCCTGGGCCAAGCGCCAGCGCTGAAAACCCTTGACCTCGACAGCGAGGACGCCGCTGTGCATCACTCACCGGCGGGCGCAGCTTCCAATTTTTCAATGACGGTGGTCAAGGGAGAAGGCGCGGGATCAAGGGCGGCCGCTTGCTTGACGTAGCGGAGAAAGTCCGAAGCCGAGTCCTTCGGAAAATCGATCCTGGCACCGCGGTGGAGCGTGTAGGGCACGCCGTCTTCGATCACTAGGCAGGCCGTGCGTCCGCCGTAGTTCGCCGCCATGCCCACATCGATCATCACGACTCGGCCTCCGAACCTCGGCCAAATCGTACCCGGCGAAACCGTATGTCCGATCACGATGCGCCTCGCGCCGTAGGCCGCGAGTGCCGCTTGAAGGTGTTGTTCCTCGTCCGCTTCAGGCTGTTGCGCCAAACCGCGGTACCAGAGCGGACCCTCGGGGTCGACATTGACGCCGCCACGGAGCTTACTGAAATCACGCAGTTCTGATTGGATCGAACGATTGATGGACTTGATGCTTTCGGTTACGTATTTCGGGCCGAGGCCGCCGTGCAGGAAGACCGTGTCGTTGATCTTGACGACCGCGTTGTGCCGCGCGATCCACTGGCCGTATTTGCCGGTGAGCGCGAACGCTTCACGATGTTCGAAGTAGCCGAGCGGCCGGTCCGCTAACCACGTCTCGCGATAGGCGTCGTCGAACTCGGGCCGTCCGCCCGCGGGCGGGTTCCGCTTGAGTTCATCCTGATGCCGCTCGTACTCCTTCTCGCGCCGCTCGGCTGACTTGGCCGTAGCAAACGAGGCGTACTCGCCCGGGTGAACGTAGCGCAGGTCGCCGAAGATATTCATCGATTCATGATTCCCGATGAGCGCGTGAACGTAGCCCTTGGCTTTCTTGGCTTCCTGCTCCAGGTTCATCAGCAGATCCATGATTTTACGGGTGTCAGGACCGCGGTCAGGCACGTCGCCGGTCTGCACCAAATGCGTCTCTCCCCCGGTCCAGTGATTCTCGTCATCGATCAGACCAGCGGAGCGAAGCACTACCACAAACTGGTCGAAGTCGCCGTGGACGTCTCCGACCGCGACGATCTTCTTGACGCCATTCCACTCTTCCTTGGCGGCCGCTGTAGTGGCGGTCAATGACAAGGCGACGAGAATCGCCGTCAGCGATGCGATCCAGCGGAACTTTCTATGCAGCTCGTTCAAACTTGATGACTCCCTCAATAGATAAGACTCGGATTTTACCTCAACAGTTGCGATGTTTCGTAAGGGGACGGTGCTTGCTCACGTCCGATCATGGAGAATAAAGCAATGCCCAAGGGAACCGGAGCCACTCCATCGACGATGATCTCCCTGTTTACGCTACGCCGACGCTGCCTCAGCGATTGAGTGGCTTTGCCGGGCGTTCGGTTTCGAGAAACATCTGGTGGTTGCCGACGACAACGGTATCGTCCACCACGCGCAACTGACGTTTGGCAATGGCATGATTATGATCGGCTCCCAGGGGACAGGCGAATACAGCGAGCTGATCAAACAGCCGTCGGAGATCGGTGACGCCGAGACACAAACGCCCTACATCGTCGTTGACAACCCCGACGCGCACTACGAACGAGCCCGTGCGGCGGGCGCAACGGTCGTGATGGAGATCACGGATCAGGACTACGGCGGACGCCTCTACATCTGCCGCGACATTGAGGGTCACGTCTGGAACTTCGGGAGCTACGATCCCTGGGCGGAAACGCCTTCGACTTCCTGAGGGCGGGTGGCGGCGCCATGGTAAGCTGAGCGGCGTTTGAAAGCTGGACCTAGATTTCACGGGAGACTGAGATGGATAAAAACGGAATCCTCCGGCGTCGTTTTCTGAAAGGAACGGCCGTGGCTGCGGCGGCATCCGCGGTTCCCGCGGCGCTCAGGACGACCCGGTGCGGATGGGAATGATCGGCGTCGGCAAGCGGGGCAACGCTCACTTGAAGCGCTTTGTGGAGCGCTCCGACTTTGCGATCAAGGCTGTTTGCGACATCGACGCCCCCGCCCGCGACGCCGCGCAAAGCACGGCGCAGTCGGACAACCCGAGATCCTTCGGCAGCTACGAAGAACTGCTCGCAGAGGGCGACGTCGACGCGGTGCTGATCGCGACACCTTGCTATCTGCACGCCGAGATGTCCGCCGCCGCGCTCGAAGCGGGCAAGCATGTTTACTGTGAAAAGCCTCTTGGAATTACGGCGGGCCAGGTCAAGCTAGTCGTGAGCGCGGCCCGCAAGTCGAAAGCAGTGTTCCAGGTGGGGCTTCAGTTGCGCAACGCCCCACACACGCTCGCGGCCGTCAATCAGATTCATCAGAATGGGCTCATCGGCAAGCCCCTCGTCATTAAGGCTCAGCGCCATAGTACGCCGTCGAAGCCTGGGGCACGTCGAGAAGGTGGCAGCGGCCAGCAGCGTCGATTTCCCGGCTGGTACAACGACGCCAAGCTTTCGGGCGATTTGATTGTCGAGAACTCGGTCCATAATCTCGACATTTGTAACTGGCTGGCGGGCAGCCGTCCGGTCAGCGCCTACGGTCACGGCAAGCGATATCTACCGGAACCGATGCCGGCGGGCAAGGTCATGATGGATGGCTTCAGTGTCGAGTACATTTACCAGAACGACATGCACCTCGACTTCAGCCAACTCTACCTGCATCCGCGCAAGTTGAAGAACTTGGCGAACGGCCAGTGGTTCGTGGTTTACGGAGAGAAGGGGGCGATCGAGATGACACACCGCTCCTGGACGTTCTACGACATGTACGGAGACGCCGAGCCCGTGGAGCACAAAGCGGAAGAAGGCCTCGATCTCACGGTCGCGGCCCACAGTGACTTCTTACGGGCGATTCGAGAGGACCGTAAGCCGGCTGCGGATATCGAGACGGCAGCGATAGCCGCGCTGACCGGGATCATGGGGCGGGAAGCGATCTACAAGCGGCGTATGGTGACCTGGGACGAGTTGGGTGTGGAGGTTTAGCGGAGACGGGCCGGCGGCGTACTCTAGGCGCCCATTGCGTCCCTCAGGCGGTTCTCGAAAATCATGCTTTGATCGAACGACCGAAGCAGAAGCAGTTCCGGGTCATTGGGGCCCAAGGCCTTGGCTGGAACTAGCCCGATGAGTTCGCTCTCGACGACGGACACGCCGAACGAGCCCGCCTCTTCGCGGACCGCCTGGAACGCCCTGCGCGGAGAGGTCTTCTCATAGTCGGTCAGGTTCATCGATATCTGCGTCAAGCCGCGACTCCGAAGAGGCAGTCCCAGGGCTTTGACAGCCGGTAGGCCGCCTGAGGATTCCCGTACCCGCCGCGCAATCTTTTTCCCCACGGCCAAATCCGGCGTGGCCAGGTTCACATTGAATGCGATCAGGAACTTCCGAACTCCCACCGCGGTGGCCCCCGCGGTTTCATGGAGCCGAGGCCCGCCGATGTCGGGCCGCCGCTCGATGTCGCCGGGAAGAGCGGCCCGCAGCCCTTCGAACTGCCCTCGCCTGATGTTCTCCAACCGCCGCCGTTCGGGCCGCCGAGCTGCTTCGCCGTACAGATAAATCGGAACCCTCAACTCACTCCACAACCGTTCCCCGACCTGTAGCGCCAAATCAACGCACGCCGGCAGCATCGACTCCTCCAGCGGAACGAACGGCGCCACGTCCAGCGAGCCGATCCGTGGGTGGACACCGCTGTGACGGCGCAGATCAATCTTCTCGGCCGCGACGCGGGCCAATGTTAGGACAGCATCAGCCACGGCGTCGGGAGAACCCGCGAACGTAAAGACGGAGCGGTGATGGTCCGCGTCCGCCGACCAATCGAGCACTCTGATTCCAGGTGTCTCTTCGAGCGCGGCTCGAAGGCTCGACAGCACAGCCTTGTCTCGACCTTCGGAAAGGTTGGGAACACATTCGATCCAGTGATGCATGAGCTTCTCTGTAGACTCCCTTCCCATCTACAAGAACCCTGGATGTCTGTTAGGACTTCCGGCTTTTGCCGGCGCCACCTTCGGCTGGGCCCAGCCGGGATACCCGGCAGCGCGGTAGATCACTCGTCCCTTCTTCATCGTCAGCACACACAGGTTGATCCCCAGGTAATACGGTATCTCGCGGTAGTCGCCTGCGTCGAAGATTGTCACGTCCGCCTGCTTGCCTGGCTCGAGTGATCCTAAACGCCCCGCTATTCCCAAGGCAGCCGCCCCATTTACTGTAGCCGCGGAAATGGTTTCTGCCGCTGTCATACCCATGTGCGAACAAGCCAGCGACAGCACGGTGCTCATGTTCACGCTTGGCCCGCCGGCGGCGCCGAAGCCGCTTGCCAACGCCACCGCAACACCGCTGTCAATCAGATCACGGGCCGGCGCGAACTTGCGGGCGGGCTGCTGGTGAGATACCCCCGGCAGGAGCGTTGCCACGACGTTGCTGTCGCCCAGCGCGTCAATCTCATCCGGTTGAACGAACGGCGCGTGGGTCACTGAAGTAGCGCCTATCTCGACCGCCAGCCTCACTCCCGAGTCGCCCTCAGTCGAACCCGTCTGAATTTTCAGTTTGAACCCTAGTCCCTGGGCAGCCTCGGCGATTCGGCGGGTCGAATCGGCGTCGAAACCCTCCGCCGCGGCGTCCACGGCGCAGTGCCGCGCCAACCGACGGCGCTGAATGTCTGGCAGCAACTCTTCGACCACCTTCCGCACCGCCGCCGACTCGTCCGGGCCGGCCGGACCCGGATGCGCCGCGAGGATCACCGGCTGAATGTCCAAAGGTTTTCCCGCCAGGTCACGTACCGCCCGAAGCGCCTTGCCTTCCGTGACGAGGTGAAGTCCTTGCGAGGAACGCACTTCAAGGGATGTCGTTCCATGAGCAACAGCTACCTTGAGCCACCGCATCGCCGAGCGGCGCAGCGCCGTGGGCGACGAATTGCGAACCGCCCGAAAGCGGCCGCGCCGGATCGCGTTCTCTTCCTCGGACGGGCCGTGTATCGCGATCGAAGACCGGTCTGACTTGCTCAGCGCGGGCCCGCCACTGACCAACTGCATACAGCTATCCACGAACCCCGGCATGACGACTTTGCCATGCGCCTCAATGACATGTGCATGGCGCGCCTCCCGCAGGTTCTCCACCTGCCGCGTCGGGCCCACGCGCAGAATCTTGTCCCCATCGACGAGGACCGAGCCATCCACAATGACAGTCAGTTCGCTGAGTCGGCCTCCCCGCCGGACCGCCGGACCCTGCAACGTCAGCAACTGTCGTGCGCCCCGTATCAGAATCATCCCGCGCTCAGAGCGATTGCTTCCCCACCGTAGCGCCCATCCGGAATGTTCTTTATCACCGAGGCGCCGCACCCAAGTTTCATTCCGAGACGCTTCTTATAGCGGTTAACGATTCTAGCAGCACCCGAATTCAGGATCTTGACGCGTAAGTGAGTGTGCTATAGTCACTTAAGTAGGTTCGCGGCCCCTTCCCCGAAGAGTATCTTACGTTCGGCGCGAGGGTGCGCGAAAAATCTCCTGCAGGAAAGATTCTCAGTAGATGGCTCATAACATTTATCTCGGCAACCTCCCCGAGTGGGTAACCGCCGACGACATCAAGTCCTGGCTGGACAGCAGTGATCTGGTCTCCGACTCCGTTCGTGTGATTCGTGATTTTGAAACACAGGAATCAAAAGGTTACGCCTTCATCGAAGCCCCCAATCAGGAGGAGATGGAGGCGATCATTCAACGCTTCAACCGCGCGCCGATCGACGGCAAATTATTGCGGGCCAAAACCGCGCATCCCAAGGGGGATCGCCAGGCCCAAGCCCGGGCGCCGCAGAGACGACGACGCCCGCCGAATGAGACTGAAAAACAGTCCGCTCCGTCTCCTTCGACAGAGGCGAGTCCGGACGCGAAGAAAGGCTCGCAGAAGGATTCAGTGGGAACCCTGGGCGAAGCTTTACAGAGAGCGCTTTGATTCCATGGGCAGCTCATTGCGAGCACCGCTTCTAGAGGTTCTCCCGGTCGCCTAGAGCCCGGGCTTCGCGTCTGAAATCCATCGTAACGCTGTTTCCAAAGGCTGACTCTTTTTCATCACCCCGGTGGCTGCTTTCACCGTGGCCGTCCGGGATGAGTCTCGACGCAAGCGGCCCTGCTCGGGCCCCGCCCGCTCGACGGAAAGTGCAAGCTTCTTCATGCGCACGCTCTGAGGACTCAGCAGCACCAGGACCGTCGCGCCGTCCCACAAATAGTATTCACCGGCGGCGATCCGAGGCTCGACGCCGCCCAGTATTCCGGCCGCCAGGCGCGCTCCAAAAGAATCATGCCCTTGGAGGCGTGCGAGCCATTCCGTGCTCATCTTCAACTCGCGGGTCACGTCCAACGGAGCCAAGGTGATGTCCAACCCATCCTGGGCTGATTCCAAAACTTGATCCGCACTGACCGGATCCACGTAAAAATTGTATTCGGCCGGTCCGGTCGCACCCACTGTTTCCGGATCGCGGACGTTACCCGGCACGTCGAGCGCTCCGCCCATCACGACGAGCCGGTCTATCTTCGCCAACAAGTCAGGGCGTTGGGTTATCAAGTCCGCGATGTTGGTCAAAGGCCCGGTGGCGATCAACGTGACGGGCGTCTCGGAATCTTCCAATAGCTCCACTAACAATCGAGCCGACCCTGTGTGGTTGAGATCCGCTCGCTCATCGCGCAGGATCGGCAGACCCATGACCCGGTCACTCGTATCTCGCCAGTCGTCTGGAAAGCTGTTTGGTCCACGCAATCCCGAGTCGTGCCCCGCGACGGGAACGTCCAGTTCCAGCGTCTGAAGGATCATCCCAGTCGCTTTCAACGCGGCATCCCTGTGCCCCAAGCCGTAGCTCACCGTCACACCCCGTATCTCACAACACCTCGAGCCCGCCAGCATCAGCAGCGCCAAGTAGTCGTCCGTTGCACCGTCATGGTCCAAGATGACGGGGATCCGCTCGCGGCTCGCCGCACATCCGAACCACAACAGAACTGCGAGCGCCACAGTCAAAACACCCGCCGCGTGATACTTGACGCTCACATAGGGAAGCGAATTGAATTTTGATGGTCCCTCCACAGGCTGACGTTATTCTAGGTGAGTTGCCTGCCCCGGTCGTACCGCAACCTCGATCTCATGGACCGACGCTTATCGACGGATCTCGGCCGGAGGTCACACGGGGACGGGCCGTGATAAAATCCGCCTAGTTCGACCATGTTTAACCACTCTTCCGACCAGAAGGAGTCCTCGCTGATGTTGCGTCTCTGTATCTTTGGCCTCGCGGCCACGATCGGTCTGTCGGCACAGGTCATCGTCTTGCAAAACGCGCGCCTGATTGACGGGACAGGCGGCGACCCGATCGAGGGTGCGACCGTCGTCATGAGCCAAGGCAAAATTCGTGATATTGGGCCCGCGTCGAAGGTCAAGACGCCTCAGGGAGCACAGGTTGTGGACGTTTCGGGTAAGACCATCATGCCCGGCATCATCAACCTTCACGGCCATATCGGTATGGTCAAGGGTCTCAGCCAGGACATGGCGAACTATACCCGCGAAAATGCCGAAGCCCAACTCAAAACATACGCCACATATGGGGTCACTACAACCACCAGTATGGGCACCGATGATGACCTGATTCTCGAGATCCGCGACGAGCAACGCCGCGGCAAAGTGAACGGAGCCCGTGTGTTCACGGCGCTTCAGGGCTTCACGACGATCAGCGGCTATCCGACGCAAGCGCCCGGCGTGAAGGGCGTAGCGCAGGAAGTCGCCACAGCGTCTCAAGCGCGGGCTTGGGTCAACCGGCTCGCCGATAAAGGTGTCGACGTCGTGAAGATGTGGGTGGACGATCATCACGAGAACTTCGAGAAGCTGACGCCGTCGGTGTACACGGCGATCATCGCCCAAGCGCATAAGCGAGACCTGCTGGCATTCGCGCATCTCTACGAACTCTCCGACGCCAAAGGCTTGGTCAAAGCGGGCCTGGACGTGATCGCCCACAGCATCCGCGACGAAGAGGTCGATGACGAATTGATCAGCCTGATGGAGAAGAACAGCGTCACTTACGTCGCTACGTTGAGTCGGGAAAAATCCACGTTCGCTTACGCGGACTCGCCCGAGTGGCTTGACGATCCGTTCTTCCGGCAGGGCACTGACAATGAAACCGTCAACGCGCTGAAAACGACTTTGAAAGCCAAGCAAGCGAAAGATCCCGAGCGCGAGATCAATATCGCGGGTCTGGAAATCGCAATGAAGAACATTAAGAAGCTTTCCGATGCGGGCGTCCGCATCGGATTCGGCAGCGATACCGGCCCGCCGGGGCGTTTTTCAGGATACTTCGAGCACTGGGAGATGGAGCTGATGGTCGCTGCGGGGCTGACTCCCATGCAGGTGATCCAGGCCGCGAGCAAGACCAATTCGGAAGCGCTGCGGGTTGGCAAGCAGTTCGGAACGCTCGAAAAGGGCAAGGCCGCCGATCTCATCGTCTTGAACCGCAACCCATTGGATGACATACTCCACACCCGCGATATTCATTCGGTCTACCTCGCGGGCCGAAAGGTCGAGTAGCTCGGGCGGGCGGCTCTCTCGCGCTTTCGCTCTCCGCGCGGTGAGAGGAGTGAGTTAAAGACCTGCGCAAAACGTCCGATAACAGAATCACTGAGGCCCGCCTCAGACTCGGTGATGCAAGATCAACGCCCGCGGATTGTCCATATCATTGCGAGCCCGCTCGGGGTGAAAGGCGTCCTGCGCGGTCAACTCCGCCACATGAATCAGCAGGGTTTCGACGTTTATGTCATCACGAGCCCGTCGGAAGAGATCGCGGAGGTCCTGGCGGCGGAAGGTGCGGCGTACGTCCCGCTTCCGATAGCGCGCGAGATTTCACCGTGGCGTGACCTGACGGCGCTGTGGCGGTTGTGGAGAGAGCTGCGACGTCTGCGGCCGGATATCTGTCATGTCGGCATGCCCAAGGCCGGACTCCTCGGCGGCGTCGCGGCGTGGCTGGCACGGGTTCCTTGCCGTCTGTACACCCTGCACGGTCTGCGATTCGAGACCCTCCAAGGCTGGAAGAGAACTCTCCTGCGCTGCGTCGAGTGGTGTGCCTGCGCAACCGCCCACAAAGTGATCTGTGTCGGCGGCGGACTGCGTAGGCAACCAATCGGACTAGGACTCGCACGCGAAGAGCGCTGCATGCTTCTACCAACGCAAAGCGCCAATGGTCTCGACACGCGCCGCTTTGAAGCCGGCCCGGCCCTGCGTGCGGCCGGCGACAGAATCCGTGAGCGTTTCGGAATTCCTCAATCGGCCACCGTAATCGGTTTCGTCGGACGCTTGACTCGCGACAAAGGTGTTCACGAACTTGTTGAGGCGTTTGAACATCTCAAGCATGCTTATCCCGAATTGCATCTCTTGCTCGTTGGCCCCTACGAAGATGGTGACCCGGTGTCGGATTCGACGCTGGCAAAGATCCGGATTGAGCCGGGCATTCACATGGCAGGGCATATCGGAGACGTCGCACCTTACTACCACGCGATGGACATTGTGGCTTTGCCGAGTTACCGCGAAGGCCTGCCGACTACGGTCCTGGAAGCCGGGGCGGCCGGCAAGCCCGTCGTCGGATCCATGGCAACGGGCATGGCTGACGCTATAGTTGACGGCCGCACCGGCCTGCTAACCCCCGTGGGAGATATTCCACGCCTGAGCGATGCATTCACCCGGCTGCTCGACGACAGTGATTACGCTTCGGCGCTTGGGCAAGCCGGTCACGACTACGTCGTTTCGCAGTTCCAGCAAGAAAGACTCTGGTCCGATCTGACCGAGCTATACCGCTCTTTCCTCCCCCATCGCCAGGGCGCCGCGGCCGGCGCCCGTTCCCCGCGAACGCTGGCCGGCTCCGCCACCAACTGACCTCAATATGGGACTGGTAGTAGGAATTCGCTCGAAAGGTGTGCCCTGGTCCGCCCGGGACCTGGCTGACATACGCGCAGGCTAGAATAGGAGGCGATGCCGGAAAGCCAGGGATCGAACGCGGCCCGTGTCTTGATCGTCGATGACGAAGACGATCAGCGAATTGGACTGGCGAGTCTCGTTTCCTCGTGGGGGTTCGCGGTCGAAACGGCGCGCGACGGGCAGGACGCCATCGAGAAGCTGCAACACTTTCCGGCACGGGTCGTCGTCACTGATCTCAATATGCCGCGCATGGACGGCTTCGAGCTGCTCGAGAAGATGTCGGCAGACGGACACGGTCCCGTCTCAATCGTATTAACGGCTTTCGGGAGCATCGAGAACGCGCTCAAGACCGTTCATGACCTGGGCGCTTTCTGGTTCCTCGAAAAGCCCATCCAGGCGAACGCGCTCAAGGTTCTGCTTTCCCGCGCGGCCGCGCAGGGTCGCCTTGCGAGTGAAACGGCTCGACTCCAGCGTGAACTCAGCAACCGCGGCGTACTGGAAGATCTCGTCGGGCTCTCGCCCGCGATGCAGGAGGTCTTCTCACTGATCCGCCAAGTCGCGGCCAGCAATGCCGCTGTTCTTGTCACAGGCGAAAGCGGCACCGGCAAAGAGTTGGTCGCACGTGCCATCCACAAACTCGGCCCACGAAGTGGTGGCCCGTTTGTCGCCGTCAACTGCGCCGCCCTTCCCGAGACCTTGATGGAGAGCGAGATGTTCGGGCACGAGAAGGGCGCATTCACCGGTGCGATTCAACGTCGGCCCGGCTGCTTCGAACTGGCTCACGAAGGGACGCTTCTGCTCGATGAAATCGGCGACATGCCGATCGGAACGCAAGCGAAACTCCTCCGTGTGCTCGAAGACTCCCGCGTGCGCCGCCTGGGCGGAAGTCAGGAACTCAAAGTGGATACCCGCGTGATCGCGTCCACTAACCGAGAGTTGGCGCAATCCCTCAAAGATGGACACATGCGCGAAGACCTCTACTACCGGCTGAACGTGTTCCAAATTCACCTGCCGCCCTTGAGGGAGCGTCCTGAGGACGTTATGCCCATCGCCGAAAAGCTAATTGCGGGCATGAACAAAAAGCACGACTGCAAGGTTGTGGACATTCACTCCGACGTACGGGAAAAGCTCGAGAGATACCGCTGGCCCGGAAACGTGCGCGAACTCCGCAACGTGATGGAGCGAGCGGTCATCCTGGCCGGAGAAGGGTCGATCCGCACGAGCCATCTGATTGGTACGCTTGACGGCAAGGCACCCGCCGCCGGCGCCGCGTCGACCGACCCCAACGATGTACCGTTGCGGGTTGGAACCACGGTACGAGACGCCGAGAAGGCCCTCATCTTAAAGACTCTCGAACACACTGACAACAACAAGACCCGTGCCGCCAAGATCCTCGAGATCAGCCTCAAGACGCTGCACAACAAGCTCAAGGAATACGAGGCCCAACCTGCCGGCGAAGCGGCCGGGCAAGCTTAACCCGACAGCCTCCGGGCGCGCCGTAGCTGTCTGCCGCGGAAATCAAAAGAGCCGTTCGAATTGCTGCGGTTCCTGGCGGGGTTTGGCGCGGGGAATCCAGTAGGAGTCCTGCTTGGGGCTGCGGCGGCGCAGGACGTCGCGTCGGAAAAGGCGCATCACGAGCCCGTAGGGCGTTATCAGGAAGAAGAAAGTAGCTCCGAGGATGATGCGGGAGTTGATGTACCCGAGGACTTCCGCGACGCGCATCCAGTTGCGGTGGAACACGATGGCGGCGGCCGTCCAAGTGAAGCTGATCAGCAGTAAGGCGAGGCCGATGCCGCCGGTTGTGAAGTAGACGGGTGGGCGAGCCTTCCAAAGATTCCAGGCCGCGATGGCCAGCAGGACGAGGCCCACGGCGAGCGCCGATTTGCGGGCCTGCTTGGCTTCTTGTTGGGGATCGAGCTTGGTCATGATGCTGGTTATAGCGCCCCTTTAGGGTCGCGGGCACGGCATGCCGTGCCCCTACATTGGCGCACTTCTGACTAGCGCGGGACGGTTTCTAGTCAAGCTGGAACACCTCCTGCCATTTTTCTTCCTCGACGAATTCGCCTTGGTCCGTCTTCTCAAGTACGAAATCGTCGATCACGAGCACATCCATTTCGGTGCGCATGAAGCACTTGAAGGCGTCTTCCGGGGTGCAGACGATGGGTTCGCCGCGAACGTTGAACGATGTGTTGACGACGACAGGGCAGCCGGTGAGGCGGCCGAACTCGGCGATCAGGTCGTAGTAGATTCCGTTCTCTTCAGCACGGACGGTCTGCACACGCGCCGAATAGTCGACGTGCGTGACGGCGGGAATGCTGGAGCGCGGAATATTGAGCTTGTCGATTCCGAACAGACGGTCTTCGTCCGCTGTCATGCGGCGTCGAATGGCGTTCTGAACCGGTGCGACGAGCAGCATGTAAGGTGAGTCGCAGTCCATTTCGAAGTAGTCGGAGACGGCCTCGCGGATGACCGACGGTGCGAACGGACGAAAGCTTTCGCGGAACTTGATTTTCAAGTTCATCATCGACTGCATCTTTTGTGAGCGCGGGTCGCCGAGGATGCTGCGGGCGCCCAGTGCGCGGGGACCGAATTCCATCCGGCCCTGGAACCAGCCGACGACCTTCTCTTGCGCGAGTTGTTGCGCCGTCCATTCGACGAGTTCGCGGCGACCCATGCGCCGGTAGCGGGCTTTGTGGGGGTCGAGGAAAGCGGCGATCTCTTGGTCTTTGAATGAAGGCCCAAGATAAGAAGCCTTCATGCCGTCGATGTGACCTCCGCAGACATGAGAAACACTTCGTGGTTTGTCGAGGTACTGATACCACACTGACAGCGCGGCGCCTAGGGCTCCGCCGGCGTCTCCGGCGGCGGGCTGAATCCAGACGTTCTCGAACGGGCCTTCGCGCAGCAGACGCCCGTTGCTGACGCAATTGAGCGCAACGCCGCCGGCCATGACGAGGTTCCGCTCCCCGGTTTCTTTGTGAACGTGCCGCGCCATGCGGAGCATCGCCGTTTCGGTGACTTCCTGCACCGAGCGCGCCAGGTCCATTTCGCGTTGCGTAATCTCGGACTCGGGTTTGCGCGGCGGGCCCCCCAAGATGCGGTCGAAGGCAGCGTTGGTCATGGTCAGACCCTGG
Source organism: Bryobacterales bacterium (assembly GCA_965206655.1). Taxonomy (GTDB): domain Bacteria; phylum Acidobacteriota; class Terriglobia; order Bryobacterales; family UBA6623; genus JAPPLB01. The sequence continues at coordinate 506,427 of CBDBKC010000038.1, forward strand.
CAGTAGTTGAAGAGCTTCATGTTGAGGCGAATCGAGCCGTCGGGGCGGACATCGATCACCTCGTCGAGGATCTTCTGGGTGTACTTGGGTTCGCCGTAGGGGGCGAGGCCCATGACCTTGTATTCGCCGGAGTTCACCTTGAAGCCTGTGTAGTAGGTGAAAGCCGAGTAGAGCAGGCCGAGCGAGTGCGGGAAATGCGTTTCGGCCAGTAGATCGACGTGGTTGCCTTTGCCGACGCCGTAGCTGCTGGTGGCCCATTCACCGACGCCGTCGATCGTGAGGATGGCGGCGCTTTCAAACGGAGAGGGGAAAAAAGCGCTGGCGGCGTGGGACTCGTGGTGTTCGGTGAAGAGAACTTTGCCTTCGAAACCGGACTCGTGAGCGATTTGCTCGCGCATCCAAAGCTTTTCGCGCAGCCACAGCGGCATCGCCTGCAGGAACGAGCGGATACCGGAGGGAGCGTAATCGAGATAAGTTTCGAGCAGGCGTTCGAATTTTTGGAACGGCTTGTCGTAGAAAACGACATGGGCCAGGTCGGCGGGTCCAATACCCGCCTCACGGAGGCAATATGCGACGGCTTCGGCGGGGAAGCGGTGGTCGTGCTTCTTGCGTGTGAAGCGCTCTTCCTGGGCAGCGGCGATGATCTCGCCGTCCGCTACCAGACAGGCCGCCGAGTCGTGATAGTAGGCCGAAAGGCCAAGAATGTAGGTGCCCGCGCGCACGGTTTTGAGGCCCACACCGTTGGCGGCGAAGCCGTTTCGTCCGTTAAATCCGTTGCTTACCAATTTAGCGCACCCTCCGAGACGGCGCTGGAGGCGTGGACGCCGCTCCATCTCGGGGCGCGCGGCTTATCGAGGTCGATGATGGCGTTCTCGATGCTGCGGGCGGCGAGGGCTTGGCCGGTGGCGTTGGGGTGGCAGTAGTCGATATAGAGGTCGTTCCACGCCAGACGGTTTTCGAGCATGGCGCGGCGGGCGGTTGCTAGGACTTCGCGGAGGTTGACGTAGGCAATGCCCCTCTCCGCGCAAAAGGTTCGGAGGCGCTCGAACGGGTCAACGGTGAAACGGGTCTTGTCAATCCGGTAGGGATTGTCTGAGGGGAGGTCGCTGATCTGAAACTGATACGGGAAGGCGGCCACAACCATGCGGGATCCTTCGGCCGCGATCTGGCGGTGGAGGCTGTCGAGGGAGGCGAGAGTGTCGTCCCAAGCGCGCAAGGATTCGGGCGTCATGCCGAGGCTGTTGAGCTGATACGGGTGCGCCTCAAGCCAGCTTCTGCCTGTCAGCGGGTAAAGGTGGCGCTTGACGGTTTCGGTCGTGACGAGGTCGAAGGCCGAAAAGAGATAGCTTTTTCGTAGCCGATAACGCCACGCGCCCAGGCCCGAGCCGCGTCTTTGAAGGCCGGTCCGGCGGACATCGTTTCGGTGCTCGTTGAGCCGCACGTCATTCATGCAGAACCCGAGCACGACGGTCGATGCGCCGAATCCGCGGGCGTGTTGGTCGTAGAGGGCGAGCGCTTGGTGGGTTGTGGCGGCGTTACCGGCGGCGTTGATGCAGAAGATGCGCTCGCTGCTGACATCCTGGAGATTCTTTTCGAGAACCTTAGGCCAGGCCGATTCGGCCGTGAGTCCATAGCCGAACGTGATGCTGTCACCGAGACAAAGGATGCGGGTCTCACCTTCGGGCCGCCGGACGGGGAAGTCGGCCTCGCGGAAGCCGAAACGATTGAGCGAAAAGCGATGCCCAAGCGTGACCCCGTAACCGAGCTTGGGATCGATAGGGGCGGCGTAGGCTTCGGCCAGCCGGGGACATGCGATGCGCAGCACTCCCTCAGCGAGCGTGCCGGCGGATACGAGTGCGGCGAGCAAGACGAAGCTGAACAGAACTTTCTTTCGCGTTGAGATCGTTGGGACCGTCATAGCGCAAGCGGCCGCGGAGGGATCGCGGGGCTTCCGGAATAGCTTGGCGGGGCCCGAGATCTGGGGCTGATCCGCTGCTACAGGAATCGACGGGTTCGGACGACGGCATTAGCGGGGATTTGAAGAGCATTGATAGCGATGTGAGGTCGTGAAAATTACACTTGACGAGCGCGAGCCTATGTTACTCTTTTGAAGCTGAATCGAGAGCCACTATCGATGCCACTGGGCCGATTTCGTCGCTGGACCGCGCTATGCGTTCTGCTCCTACTAGCCGCGCCTTTGTTGTTCGCATGGCAGCGCTATCGCTATCCGCGCTGGGGGGATGAGCCCAGGATTCAGTACGCGCCGCCACCGGATCCGGATGGCTCGGAGTTCTACTTTGCGCGGCTGGTTTACGACAGCGGGATGGGCGGCGGCCGGAGACGCGGCGGCTGGGCGACGGACTATCCGGAAGCCGAGTATCACTTCATGCAGGGTGTGAAGCGGCTCACGAAGGTGGACGCTGCCGGTGAGGGCAAACTCGTCCGCCCGTTGGACGACGAGATGTTCGAGTACCCCTGGTTGTACGCGGTGGAGGTTGGCCGCTGGTATCTGTCGCAGGAAGAGGCTGAACACCTCCGGGAATACCTGCTGCGCGGCGGTTTTCTGATGGTTGATGATTTCCACGGCACCTACCAATGGGCCGGTTTTCTCGACAGCATGCAGCGTGTGTTTCCGGATCGGCCGATTCTCGAGATCGAGTCGGAAGCGCCGATATTTCACGTTCTTTACGATTTAGACCAACGAATTCAGATTCCCGGACGTCGATACATATGGAGCGGCGTTACGTACGAGAGGGATGGGTACGAGCATTTTCTCATCGAAGGATGAGCCTGGAGAAGCAGGGGAGCACTGAGTCGCTGGGCTCCTTTCTGGGATTGGTTAAGAAGGGGAGAGAATCGTCGTCGGGGCTGTGGGAATGTGGGAATCGCGGAGCGATTTCCAAGGGCGTTGGGAAACGAGGGAAACCGGTTTTTGGTTTTCCTCGTTTCCCATCGCCCGTCATTTCCGCAGCCCTTCTCCCGTCGCGCGGCGCGGCAGGTTCGCGGATGCGAAACTCGCAAACAGCTTGCTCTTGGCTTGTTGCATCCGCCGCGCCGCCGCAGTGTCGCTTTCGGCCTGAGCAATACGGTCGAGGGCCTTGATCGCCTGCCCGGGCTTGAGATAGTCGGCGGCCCGCGGCAACTTCTGGAAGGTTTCCCAAGGGGTCTGATAGTGGCGATACACGCGCTTCTGCTTGCCTTTGGCGTCGGTCAGCAGTTCGGGTTGTCCGCAGGGCCGGTGGAAGTTCAAATAGGGATTGAAGTGCTGTTGATAGAAGCGCTGGATGCGCGCCGCGTGCGGCGCCGCGATGTGCGTATGCCCCATGTGCTTGCGGATCACGGCGCCGTTTTTCGATTCCACCAAGCCGTTGTCGTTGGTGTGCCTCGGCCGCGACTTGGTCTGTTCGATCAGCAGCTTGTTCAGTAATTTTTCCACCGTGCCGTTGAGGAACTCGCTGCCGTTGTCGGAATGGAAGCCGCGCAGGCGAAAGGGGAACTGCTCCAGCATGGCCTTGAGCAACGGCTCCAGCCAGGCTTCGCTAATGGCCGCCGTGGCGCCGACCACTTGCCACTGGGTCACTTCATCCACCGCGTTGATGTGATAGACGCCCTTCACGCCGTCGCGATCTCCTTGATGTACCGTATCCACTCGCAGGTAGCCGGGTTGGCCCCGCGGGTTGGGCCGCCGCCGCTCGCCGATCGACACCGCGCTGGGCCGAGTCTTGGTGAAATGCAGCCGCCGCTGGCGGTACACCCTGTGCCGCCGCAGTCGATAGATGTGGGCCACCGAGATCTCCGCCAACCGCTCATATTCACTCTGCTGGTACTTGTGATATTCCCGCTGCAGGATCTTGCGCGTGGCCGGGCCGCTGAGGGTTTCGTGTGCTTCATCGACGGCCGCCAGCCGCTCGATATCGGCCGCCGTGTACTTGCCGGCAAAGCGATGCCGCCGATAGCGGGCAGGTACCAGCTCACCCCTCTGCCGATATTGGCGGATCAGTCGGGTGACCTGCGCCCGGCTCAGTCCCGTCATCTTGGCCAGATATTGCCGCAGCAGTCCTTTGGCGGCTCGGTCTTGCCCGCTGTAGCGCTGCCGGCACAGCGTTTGCGCCACCCAGGCGTAGATCTCGGCACGCCCTTTGCCCTTGAATCGTATTTCATCGCTGGCCTCCAGAAACTGCCGTATCTGCTCCAGGCTCAGCGTCTTGCCGTCTTGCATGTGGATGGTCAATCCCCAGCATGCTCACTCCCCCACCCTTCAGGCTCATCTTGTGTGAGAAACTAACTCCTCCTTCAGGCTCATCTTGCATGAGACAAGACTGTACGTGCCGCACTGGCGCGGCATTTATGATGATGAAGGGCGTCTGATGGTGGCGATCAACTTCAACATGGATCTCGGTGATGCCTGGGAGCACGCCGATTGGCCGCAATACCCGGAACCGATGACGGCCCTGGCCTATCGTTTTGGCATCAACTACGTCGTCTATGCGATGACGCACTAGAACTGTTTCGATTCGGCGTGCCACGGTGTTTGAACTTCTCTTTAAGTATCCGCTGACGGTGTTTCGCAAGGGCGAGTTCGTTTTTGCGGGCGGCTGGTCTGGCTGGCTGCTGCTGTTGGTGATTCTGGCGGCCGGCGCCGGATTGGTCTGGCATTTGAGACGGAACCCGGGACGGTTGGCCGGCGGGCAATTGCCGTGGATCGCGGCCTTTCAGGTTGCGACCATAGCGCTGGCGCTGCTGATGCTTTGGCAGCCGGCTGTGAGCATTCAATCGCTGCGTTCTCAGCAGAACGTGGTGTCGGTGCTGGTCGACACGTCGCGCAGCATGGCGATTGCCGAGGACGGCGCCGCGCGTCTGGAGCAGGTGCGTGAGGCGATCGGAAACGGTTTTTTCGAACAACTCGAAGAGAGGTTTCGCGTTCGGCTTTACAGCTTCTCGAGTGGGCTGGAGCGGGTGAAATCACTGGATTCGATCCAGCCGCTGGGCGGCAGCACCCGGATCGGCGAGTCGGTGGCGGGGTTGTTGGGCGAATCGACGGTGATCCCGCTGGGCGCTGTTGTGGTTTTCAGCGACGGATCGGACAACACCGAGGCGTTTGACCGGTCGTTGATGGCGGAGATCCGGCAGCGAAATGTGCCTGTCCATACGGTGGGCGTCGGGCGGACCGAGATGCCGGAGGACATCGAGCTCAGTGATGTTCATGTGGCCAACCGCACACTGCCGCGCTCGCGCGTGAACGCTCAAGTGACACTGCGGCATCACGGCGGCAAGCAGGCGGACGCACGGCTGACGGTGAGGGACGATTCGAGCATCCTCGGTTCGAAGACGATTACCTTGCGGCGCGGCGAGACGGTTCAAACGGAGATGATTGATTTCAACGCCGGAGATGCGGGCGTGCGGAATTTACGGTTTTCCCTGGACCCCATCGAAGGCGAGACGATCCTCGGGAACAACGTACAGATGCGGGTGGTGGATGTGCCGCGCGGAGAACGAAGCATTCTCTATGTCGAGGGCGAACCGCGTTGGGAGTACAAATTCCTGCGGCGGGCGCTTTCGAAAGATGAGAATGTGCGTTTGGTCACGATGCTGCGGACGACGCCGAATAAGTTCTATCGCCAGGGAGTGAGCGATGTAAGCGAGTTGATTGACGGGTTCCCGGCAACGGCTGAGGAGCTATTCGGCTATGACGCGTTGATGATCGGAAGCATCGAAGCGGCCTTCTTTAAGCCGAAGCAGCAGGACTTGATTCGCGAGTTTGTAAGCCGGCGCGGTGGGACATTGCTGATGTTGGGCGGCCGCCGCGGGTTGGGCGATGGCGGCTGGGGTGTTTCGCGGGTGGCGGAAGCGTTGCCGGCGCAACTGCCGGAGAGTTCGCGCGAAACCTTCACGCGCCGGAAGGCCGGCTTCGAGCTGACGCCGCAGGGGCTGGATTCGCTGATTTGTCGTCTCGATGAGGACCCGGCGGAGAATCGCAAGGCCTGGAACGGGATGCCGGAACTGGCCGATTACCAGAGAATCGGTGACCTGAAGCCGGCCGCGATTCGGCTGATGAACACGAAGTTAGGGAATGAGACGGTCCCTTTGCTGGTCTCGCAAAACTATGGACGCGGCCGAACCCTGATTCTCGCGACGGGTGGAACCTGGCGCTGGAAGATGCAGCTTCCGCATGATGACAATCGACACCATACGTTTTGGCAGCAGTTGCTGCGCAGCATGGCGGTGCATTCTCCCAGTCAGTTGACGCTGTCGAGCGATCGCAGTCTCTATCCTGATGAGAGGCGTGTGAAGCTACGGGCGACGATACGGGACAAGGAGTTCATGCCTGCGGGGAACGCAACCGTTACGGCCACGATTACGTCGGAAGCAGGTGACCCGATGACGGTGGAGTTGCACCCCTCGGCGGACGAGATGGGCGTGTTCGAGACGGAGCTAACCGCGGCGGCCACTGGGACGTACCGTGCCGAGGTGCGCGCCACGGTGGGCGATGAGTCGCTCGGCTCCGACGTACTGCATTTCCGGCGTGAGGATGGTATGGCCGAGGACTTTCATCCCGAGCAAAACCAGGAGCTGCTCGAAACTTTGGCGAAGCAGACGGGCGGCGAATACTGGACGTTGGACAATGTGGACGGGCTGCCGAAGGAGATCCGGTTCTCGGAAGCCGGGATCACGGCGCGCGAGATGCTGGACCTATGGGATATGCCGCTGTTTTTCTTGATGCTGCTCGGGCTGCGTGGCGGCGAATGGCTGCTGCGGCGGCGATGGGGGGTCGTATGAAGCGCTGGCTTGCCTTGGTGGGCCTGGCCGGGCTGGTTTTCGCGGGGTCGGCCGCGGCGAAGTCCCACTTTGTCATTGTCGGCGGATTGGGCGGCGAGCTTCGCTACGCCAAGCAGTGGTCTAAGTATGTCGATGGCCTCAGTGAGACCTGCCGTAAGACGGCCAGAGACGATTCGCTCGTTCATGTACTGAAGGGCAAGGCGGCGACCAAGGAAGCGATTGAGGATGTGTTTGCCGAGTTGCAGCGAGAGGCGGCCGCCGGCGATATCGTGTCGGTGTTTTTGATTGGCCATGGCAGTCATGACGGTCAGCAGTACCGGTTCAACGTTCCGGGCCGGGATGTGACGGCGGGCGGGATGAAGACCCTACTCGACTCGCTGCCGGCGAAAGACCAGTTGATTGTGATCACGACGAGTGCGAGCGGTGCATCGATGGAACAACTGAAGGCGGAGCGCCGGATCGTGATTACAGCTACGAAGAGCGCCGGCGAGCGGACGGTGACCGTATTCGCCGAGCACTGGGTGGAAGCTCTGCGCGATCCCGAAGCGGATACGAACAAAGACGAAGTGATTACCGCGCTGGAAGCGTTCACCTACGCGGATAAGAAAGTGCAGGATTTCTACAAAGAGGAGAAGCGGTTGGCGACCGAGCATGCTCGGCTGGAGGGTGAGCTGGCGGCAAACTTTACGTTGACGCGGCTTGGAAGCGCCTTGGACGCGGTATCAGACCCGAAGTTGCGGCCCCTATTCGAACGGCGGGGCGATATCGAGCGGCGCATCGCGGAATTGAAGAACCGCAAAGACAGCATGGAGGCGGCGGCCTACATATCGGAGTTGCAGACACTGCTGATCGAATTGGCGCGCACCCAGGCTGAAATCGATACGGCCACGGGAAGAGACGAGCAATGAGGCGCCGGTGTTGTCTCGGCGCCCTACTGGCATGTTCTCTGCTGGCTGCGGTGATTCCCGCCGCCGCTCAGACGCCGCGGATCGTCATCAAGGGCGCGGGCGCCGAGGCGGACGTTACCAAGGGCCGTCCTGAGGCGCTGAAAGCCTGCGATGAACTGATGGATCGCGGCCGGCGGGCGGAAGGCCGGGATTGTTTCAGTCGTCTGCTGAACGAGCATGGGGACGTATTTGTGCAGGCTGAATCGGCCTGGGCGCTGCGCGACATGCATCGCGCCAACGAGCTGTTTCGGGACTTGGTGGCGAAGCGTCCGAGTGACCCCTATGCGCGGGTACGGTGGGGCTATTTGTATCTGGAGACGCACTCTGCGGGCGAGGCCGCCACGTTGTTCAACGAGGCGCTTGCGATTGACGAGGACTACGCCCCCGCCAAGCTGGGCGCCGCGACGGTTTTGGCGAACCGCTTCGAGGGGAAGGCTCACGACTTGGTGAAAGAGGCGCTGCGGGCGGACCCTGATCTCACCGAGGGCTATGCGCTGCTCGCCGGGATGTCGATCGAGGAACACGACTATGAGACGGCGGAGGGGCACATCGCCAAGGGGCTTGAGAAGGCGGAAGAACTTGGCGAGTCGCCGCTCGAGTTCTACACGCTGAGCGCGTCGCTTGATTTGTTGCGCGGCAACAAAGACAGCGATTGGACGCGCAAGGCGCTCGAGCACAATCCGGTATACGGGAAAGTCTACGCTGATCCGGCGCACTTCTACGTGATTACGCGACGCTATCGTGAGGCGACGGAACTGCTGCGCAAGGCAATCGAAGTCGATCCGGAGTTGTGGTCGGCCCATGCGGATCTAGCCGTCAACCTGATGCGTCAGGGGAAAGAAAAGGAAGGACGCCGGCACCTGGAGATTGCGTATGAGGGTGATCCCTTCAGTCCGCAAACAACAAACTGGCTGAGGCTGCTGGATAGCTTCCCCGACTACGAGACGATCTCGAACAAAGACGATGTGCTGCTGGGTACGGCCGCGCAGGTGGAAGCGGCGGCCGCGAAAGCGGAGATCGTTCTGAAACTCCACAACAAAGAGGCGGCGGTATTGCGGCCCTATGTGATGCAGCTTTCCGAGGAAGGCGTCGAAACGTTCTCGAAGAAATATGACTTTCGGCCGCAGCGCCCGGTTCAGGTCGAGTTTTATCCCGATCACGATGACTTCGCGGTTCGCACGATGGGAATGCCGGGGCTCGGGTTGCTCGGCGTCACGTTCGGCTACGTGATCGCGATGGACAGCCCGTCGGGGCGTTCGCCGGGGAGTTTCCACTGGGGAACGACGCTGTGGCACGAGTTGGCCCACGTATTCACGCTCGAGGCGACGGACCACCTGGTACCGCGCTGGTACAGCGAGGGCATCTCGATGTACGAGGAGTGGCAGGCCCGGCCGGGCTGGGGCGAAAGAATCTCGACCGATTTTCTGGAAGCGATGAAGGAAGACAAGCTGCTGCCCGTCGCGGACCTGGACAAGGGGTTCGTACGTCCGAGGTATCCGGCTCAGGTGGCCGTATCTTACTTTCAAGCGGGTCTGGTCTGCCGGTTGATCGCGGATGAGTGGGGTTTTCCGAAGCTGGTGGAGTTGCTCAACGGCTTCGCGGAACCAATTTCGACGGCGGACAACATCGAGGTCGTCTTGGGCATCCCGTCGGAAGAGTTCGACGAGAAGTTCAACGAATACCTTGAGAGGCGGTTCGGCAAGCTGATTGAGAAACTGCCGGATTTTCGTAAGGCGATGAAGAAGGCGCTCGTCGCAGCCAAGGATAAGGATTGGGACGCCGTGCTGGGCCCCGCGGCGGAAGCGCAGGACATCTATCCGGACTATGTGCAGTCAGCGAACCCTTACGTCGTTCTCTCCACGGCTTACGACCGGTTGGGTGACAAGGAAGCCGCGGTCGATCAGCTCAAGCAGTATCAGGCTCGCGGCGGAAAGAACCCGCGACACATCAAGAAACTCGCCGGATGGCTGGACGAGTTGGACCGGCGCGCCGAGGCAATCGATGCGCTGACCGGGCTGGTTTACATCACCCCGGGCGACCCGGACGTACACGTTCCGCTCGGCGGGTGGCTGCTCGAAGAAGAGCGCTACACGGAGGCGGTACGTGAGTTTGGCACGCACTTGGCGTCGAAACCGCTTGATCTGGCGGGAGCGCACTTCAACCTGGCCCGTGCGTATCATAAGATGGAAGATTCTGAAAACACCCGGAAGCACCTGTTATCCGCTCTGGAAGCAGCTCCGAGCTTCCGGCCCGCGCAAAAATTGCTGTTGGAAATCGTCGATTAGTTATCGGATGTACTACACATATGACCGTACCCATCGCTTCCGAGCTTGAAACCGCCGACACACGGCAACTGGTCGCTACTTTTCGTGACGCGCAAGACCGCATTCGCGAACAGGTTCGGCGCATCATCGTCGGTCAGGACGATGTAGTCGAGCACCTGCTGTTGACGTTGCTCGTGGGCGGCCACTGTCTCATTACGGGTATGCCGGGCACGGCCAAGACGTTGCTGGTGCGAACGCTCGCGACCGCGCTGGGCCTGACGTTCAAACGAATTCAGTTCACCCCGGACTTGATGCCCACCGACGTGACCGGCACCGACATCATCGACGAGGACGTAACGACCGGCCACCGCAAGTGGACGTTCGTCGAGGGGCCCATCTTCACGAACGTCATGCTGGCGGACGAGATCAACCGGACGCCGCCGAAGACGCAAGCGGCTCTGCTCGAGGCGATGCAGGAATTGAGCGTGACCGTCCGCGGAACCACATATCAACTGTCGCCGCCGTTCTTCGTACTAGCCACGCAGAACCCGATTGAATTGGAAGGCACGTACACGCTCCCCGAAGCACAGCTTGACCGCTTCTTGTTTAACGTCGTGCTCGATTACCTGACAACAGATCAAGAGATAGAGGTTATCAACCGCAATACGACGGGCGCGCTGCCCCAGGTCGAAGCTTGCACATCGGTGGAAGAAATCCTGCAATTCCAACAGCTCGTGCGCCAGGTGCCGGTTTCCGAAGAAACGGTTCGGTATGCGGTGAATTTCGTTCGTGCCACGCGGCCCAAAGACCCTGAATCGACCGAGCAGGTCCGCAAGTATGTGAACTACGGGGCCAGCGTGCGCGCAACGCAGTTTCTGGTGTTAGCGGCGAAAGCTCGTGCTCTGATGCAAGGGCGGTATCACGTTACGATTGACGACCTGCAGTCGCTCGTGCTGCCGGTGTTGCGGCATCGTATCTTGACGAACTTCCACGCCGAATCGGACGGCCTGACGACAGACGACATATTGAAGAATCTGATTCAGGAGAAGCCTGCTCCTCGCGCGTGAGTCCCTCATGGCGATTCAGACGCTTCTAGATCCGAAGATTCTCTCCCGCCTTTCGAATATTGAACTCGTTGCCCGCACGGTTGTCGATGGCTTTCTCACCGGTCTGCATCGCTCCCCCGTATTTGGTTTCAGTCTGGAGTTCGCCGAGTACCGGCCTTACACCCCGGGTGACGATCCGCGGTTCATCGACTGGAACGTGTTTTCGAGGACGGACCGGACCTACCTGAAGCGTTATCTCGGCGAGACGAATACGCACTTGATGTTGCTGGTGGATGCCAGTGCATCAATGGGCTTCTCGTCCCACGATGTGACCAAGATGCAGTACGCCCGGTTTCTCGGCGCCGCGCTGTCGTACCTTTCGATTCGCCAGCACGATGCGGCGGGGCTGATTGTTTTCGACGAGAAAGTGCGCGATTACCGTCCGCCATCGACCCGTCCGGGGCATCTAAGAAGTCTGCTGCATATGCTCGAGCACGCCGAGCCCGCAACCGGTACGAATCTGAATTTACCGTTCGAGTACTTTCGCCAGTACACGACGATGCGCGGGCTGGTGGCGGTGATCTCGGATTTCTATATGGATCCGGCGTCGGTCGTCAAGGCGGTGCGGCCGTTGGCGTACCAGGGGCAGGACATCGTTTTTTTTCACGTATTGGATCCGGCGGAGCAGAAGCCGGAGTTTGACCACTCAATCCTGCTCGAAGACATGGAGACGGGCGATCAGATGGAGATTTCTCCGGACTTCGCGCGCAGGGAGTACCGCGAGCGAATGGAGGCCCACATCGAGAGCTTGCGTTCGGAGGCGAACGGGATCAGGGCGGACTATGTGCTGTTGGATACATCGAAGCCGCTGGATTTGGCTTTGAGAGAGTATTTGTTGTTTCGGCAGCGGCGGCGATAACGGATATTGGTGATGGATTGCTGAACGAAAGATGCGTGTGCGGCGTCTTAGGACTATGAAGGCGAATTGATGGCGTTATTGGCTCCCTGGTTTTTGTTGGGTGGTTTAGCGGTCGGGTTGCCGTTGTGGCTGCACCTACTAGACCGCGAGAACCCGGTTCGGCTTCCGTTCAGTTCGCTCATGTTTTTTGAGAAGCGGCGGCAAAGCTCGATGAAAGAGCGGCGCTTCCGCTACCGAATGTTGATGGCTTTGCGCATCGCGTTATACGCGCTGCTGGCTCTGGCGTTCGCGAAGCCGGTTTGGGAGCTGGCGGCGGGCGCGGGCGGGGGCGATGTGCCGCGTTTGCACCTCATCGCCTTGGATACCTCGTTGAGCATGAACTATGGCGATCGCTGGGACCGCGCGGAGGCCGGGGCGCGGGCGGTCGTGGACGACTTGGAACCCGCCGACCGGGCGCAGATTCTCGCCATTGGACCCGGAGTCCGGGTGGTGACGCAGCCGATCGGAGATCGTACGGAGTTGAAGGCGGCTCTCCAAAGCCTGGAGCCGACGGCCTCGCGCAACTCTTACGGAGATATGGCGGAGGCGGTGCGGACCCTCGCGCCGGACGCGGATGTCCCGGTGACGGTTCATTTGTTCTCTGACTTCCAGAGCTCGGCCATGCCGGGTCGTTTCTCCGACGTGGCTTTGCCGACAACGGCGACCCTGGAAGTTCACAACCTGGCCGAAGCGGAATCTCCGAACTGGACGGTTGAGAGCGTGAAGGGTACAACGCGGGTATTCGGCGGCAGGGACACCCGGATCGAGGCAACGGTCGCCGGATTCGGTACGGCGGAAACGCGCAAAACCGTCACGCTGTTGCTCAACGGCAACCAAGTAGCACGGCAGTCGGTCGATGTTCCGGCGGCGGGGCGGGCCTCGGTGGTATTCGAGGACTTCGAAGCGCCGGTCGGGAACAATCGCGCCGAGTTGGTATTGGAGCCCGCCGACGAGTTGCCACTGGATGACAAACGGCTGGTTGCGATCAGCAACGCCGATCCGTCGACAATTCTGTTCGTACACAGCGATTCACGGCGGCGGGATCTAACATTTTTCAGCGCGGCCCTGGAGGCTTCATCACAGGCGATGTTCCGGGTCGAAGGAGTTTCGGTGACGCAGGCGGAGCAAAGCCGGCCCGAAGGGCATTCGCTCGTGATTTTCTCTGACGTTCCGCAGCTCTCCGCGGCGGCGTCGGCGCGATTCGAAACGTATGTGAAAGGCGGAGGATCTGCGTTGGTCGTGGTGGGGCCGAAAGCGACACTTGCCGGCATGGCGGCTCTTGTGCCCGAGGGGCTGGGAGAGTTCGACTACGCGGGACGAGAGCGTCCGCGTTTCCAGTTCGCCGGTTCGGTCGACGAGTCCCACCCCGTTTTGGCACGAGTGGAACGGTTTCAGGGCGTCAAGTTCTATCGCTATGCTCGGCTGCCGGTGGTGCCTGAGGACGACATCCTCGCGCAGCTATCAGATGGTTCGCCGCTGCTGATCGAGCGCACCATGGGCGCCGGCCGACTGCTGATTCTGGCCTCGTCGCTCGACAATATCTGGAACGACCTGCCGGTGCATCCGGTCTTCGTCCCTTTCGCGCTGGAATCAGCGCGCTACCTGTCCGGACTGGACGAAAACCTTCAGCAGATGAGCGTTGACTCAATACTCGAGCTGGGGCGGGGGCGCGATTCCGGCGTACAGGTGTTCGATCCGCGGGGGGAGCGGGCGTTGTCTTTGGCCGACTCGGCGGCGGGTGAAGATCTCCGCCTAACCGAGCTGGGTTTCTATGAATTGCGCCGATCGGGGGCGACGGAGTTGGCGGCGGTCAACCCGGACCCGCGCGAATCGAACCTGCGTCCGATAGAGGCCGATCTGGTATCCATGTGGGAGGCTACGGGCCGCGCGGAAGAAGCGCCGCCGCTGGAAGGTGAGGAATCTCTCATTGCGCCCCCTCCGCTGAAGCTCTGGAAGCTGTTTTTAGTGTTGTTGGTTATCATGACCCTAGTAGAATCAGTGATAGGGAATTATCACCTGAAAGTCCAACGAGAGGTCTAACACGTGGATCCCGCCCCATTAACGCCGACTTGGTCGCTTCAAAGCTACGTTCGCCGCTTGCGCTGGCGGCTCCAGGCGAGGACCGCATCGCGCGGAATCGGACTTACTGTCGGCGCGGCGCTGACGTTGACGGTCCTGTTGGTGGCGATCACAAATCGCTTCGCCTTCTCCGATGGAAGCCTGATCGGGAGCCGGACGGTGCTATTCGGAGCACTAATCGCGATCGTCATTCTTGCTCTGTGGCGTCCCTTGCGGGGCCTTGGCATCCGCAAAGCAGCAGGACACGCCGAGCGCGAGGTCCCGGCTTTCGACGGCCGGATGTCGACGTTCATCGATCAATCCGGGCAGACGGGAACCAACCCGATGCTGGACCTGCTGGCCGAAGATACCTTGCAGGTCGCTGAGGCCGCGCCCGTTGAGTACGTTGTCGGCTGGCAGCGAATCGTTTCGTTTACGGCGCTGGCGGCGGCGGCGCTCTTTGCGTTGATTTGGCTGGGAACATCGGGTCCGGGGTATTGGGGTTACGGAACATCGCAACTGTGGGGCGGTTGGATCGCTTCGGGCGAAACGCCTTTCTATGAACTCCAGATTCAGCCCGGGAACGCAACCACGCGGCGCGGTTCGGATCTGACCGTGACGCTGGCCGTCGTTGGCTTCGATCCGCCGGGCGCTCAGATCTATGCGAAATACGCCGACAGCGTTGAGTGGGAAGAAGCGCCCATGCGGCGGCAGATCGAGGGTAGTGGGTTCGAGTTTCTGTTCGCGGGCGTGCGTGATCCGTTCCGGTACTACGTTTCGGCGGGTGGAATCCGCAGCGAGGAGTTCGAAGTGGACGTCGTCGCGATGCCGGTCGTCCGTAATCTGAAGCTGACCTACCACTATCCGAAGTGGACGGGGTTGAAGAACGTCGTTGACGACCCTGGCGGCGACGTCAACGCCGTGGCGGGGACTGAGATCGAGGTCGAGATCGAGACCGACAAGGAGCTTGTCGACGGCGTGATCATGGTTGACGGTAAGCGCTCCGGCGACATGAAGGCGGACGGCTTAACCAGTGTGGGCCGGATCACAGTTGCCGCCGACGGGCTGTACAACATCGCCGCGATGTATAAAGGCGAAGCGGTTCGGATCAGCGATGAATACTTCATCACCCTCATTCCGGACCGCAAACCGACCTTAGAGGTCGTGCGACCGGGGCGAGACTACCCGGCGACGACGATCGAAGAAGTGGTGACGGAACTCAAGGCGGAAGACGATTTCGGAATCCTCGGACTTGACCTTTATTACTCGCTGAACGGTAGCGAGATGAAGAAGGTAGCCCTGAAGCGACAGGGTTTCAAGGAGGTCCGCGGAACCCATACCTTCTATCTCGAGGAAATGGGCGAGCCTGAGCCGGCGCTGAAAGTGCGTGAGGGGGAAGAGGAGACCGAGGATCTGGGACTATCCAACCTGGTACCGGGCGATCTGATCTCCTACTACGGCGCGGCGCGCGACCACAGCCTGACCGCAAAGACGGACATGTACTTCATCGAGGTGCGTCCGTTCGATCTAATTTTCCGCCAGGGGCAGCAGGGCGGGGGTGGCATGAGTGCAGGCGGCCCCCAAGAACAGAACGAGATCTCAAAGCGCCAGAAAGAGGTCATCGCCGCGACATGGAATCTGATCCGCGCATCGGAAGAAGCCAAGCCGAAGGATCGCTCGGAGATTCGGGACAGCGCGGTCGTCCTGTCGGACATCCAGCTCACTCTGAGGGACCAGGCGCGAACGCTGGTCGAGCGCACCAAGGCGCGGGAGTTGACCGGCGGGGATGAGAAGATCAAGCGGTTTGTCGAGAACCTCGAAAAGGCCGCCGAGTACATGGAACCGGCGTCGGACAAGCTGCACGCCGTGAAGCTGACCGAGGCCGTGGCGCCCGAGCAGAAAGCGCTGCAACACGTGCTGCGGGCCGAGGCGATCTTCCGCGAACTGCGAATCTCGTTCGGACAAGGCGGGGGACAGGGCGGCGGGCAGGCGCAGCTCGATCTAGCCGAAATGTTCGAGCTCGAGATGGACCTGCACAAGAATCAGTACGAAACGGGCGGCGGGTCTTCGCAGCAGCAGGTGGAACGCGAAGTCAACGAGTTGATGGAGAAGCTGCGTGAACTGGCGCAGCGCCAGCAGAAGCTTGCCGAGCAGCGCAAACAGCAGCAGGAGATGACGTTCGCGCAACGTTGGCAGCAGGAGATGCTGCGGCGCGAAGCGCTCGAGCTCAAGCGCAACCTGGAGAAGTTGCAGCGACAGCAGCAGAAATCGGCTCAGTCGGGTCGGCAGCAACAGGGTCAACAAGGCCAGCAAGGCCAACAAGGGCAACAAGGCCAGCAAGGCCAACAAGGGCAACAAGGGCAACAGGGTCAACAGCAGTCGGGTCAACAGTCAGAGCAAAGCGGACAGCAAGGTCAACAACAACAGAACCAGCGCGCCGGAGGGAACCGGCCGCCGGGCGGTGCGGCGAGTCCGCAAAACTTGCAGCAGATCATCGAGAGGCTCGACCAGGCGACCCGCGAGATGGAGACGAACCCTGCGAGTGCTCAGAATCAGCAGGGCGGAGACCGGGCTTCGGCGCAACGGGCCCAGGAGCGGCTGCAAGAAGCGTTGCGGGAGCTGAGTAGCCAACGCCGGGACCAAAACGCTTCTGCTCTTTCGGACCTGGCGCGGCGATCGGAAAAGCTGGCGGGTGATCAGCGCGAGGTCGCCGAAAGGCTTCAGCAGGACTTGCGGCAGGCGCTGGACGAACAGGTCAAGGCTGAGGCCGCGACGGGCAACCGCGGCCGGCTGACGAGCGGTCTATCGCCGACCGAGGCGCTTGAGTTGGCCGACCGTAAGATGGAGATGCAAGAAGAGCTGGAAGGCATCGAGCGGGAGATGCAGCAGGCGATTCGCCGTCTGGACGATTCGCAGCGCGATGCATCACGGAGCTTGCGGAAAGCCCTTGGCGACGTTCAGCAGAACGAAATCGGGATGCGCTTGAGGGTCGTAGCCGAGTACATCCGGCGTGGCATGGCTCCCCTGGCGGCTCAGGGCGAAGAGATGGTGAGCCGTTCGCTCGAAGAATTGCGAGACAGCCTCAAAGAAGCGGAACGCCTCGCACAAGCCGGTGGACCGGGCCAAGAGCAAGGTTTGGAGAGATCCCTGGCCCAACTCGAGAACTTGCGGCGACGAATGGAGAAAGCGGCCGGAATGGATCAGCAAGGCCAACAAGGCGGCCAACGCCAGGGCGAGCAACCGGGCTCGCAGGGCCAACAGCAGGCCCGGCAAGGGCAGGGGCAAAACCCGGGCCAACAGGGCCAGCAAGGTCAACAAGGTCAGCAAGGGCAGGGCCAACAAGGGCAGCAACAGGCCCAAAACGGACAGCAGTCCGGGCAGCAAGGCGGTCAACAGCCCGGCGGACAGCAGGGAAGCCAAAGCGCGAACTCGCAGCAGAGCCAGTCGCAGCAAGGCGGTGGTCAACAAGGCGGACAGTCACGGCAGGGTGGGCCGTCTCGAGGGCAACAGGGTGGGCGCTTGGGCGGCCCACAGCAGACCATTGGCGGTGCGAGAAACTTCGGCGGCGGCCCTCAGACGGGCGAGCGGAGAGGCGGACTGGGCGTTTGGGGTGAAGAAAGCCGGCGCGAGATGGAGAAGGCTCTCGCCGAGGGAACCCGCCTGGTGCCGCGGATGGCAAGAGATCTGCAAACCGGTGGCATCTACAAAGAGGATCTGGCGGAGATTCGCCGCTTCGCGCAAAGCTTGCCCGACGAGCGGTTCCAGGGAAACCCTGAGTTGCTGCAGCAAGAGTATCGGCGCCTGCTTTCGCTGCTCGAGCAACTGGAGCTTCAGGTACGGCGCAAGGTCGAGGAAGAGCAGGGTGGACAGGTTCGCACGACGATCTCCGAACCGGTCCCCGAAGAGTACCGTGAGGCGGTCGCCGAGTACTTCCGGCGGCTGAGCCGAGGGCGATGAATACAGCTTCAGCGTAGTGTTTTCCATGCGGGTGTGGTTCCATCGGTTCGATGAGCTAAAATAGAAGCGGTCGAGCGAAGATGGAAACCGGCGCCCCCAGAACCGAGCCCAACCTATTCACGCCCTTACAGGTTTTCAGCGACGAGATCAACCGAAACATTGTTCAGTCAGAGGTTGAGGGTGGTGTCTATCTAAAAGACCTGCCCAAGGGGTACGAGCTCGAAGTCGAAACCGAGAACCGAGCCTATCGCCTTACCGTCCAGGCAGGCAGCAAGGTCTTGATCTCAGGCCACCCGGAGTTTTGCCCGAGTCCGATACAGGTCAGTATTCATGGTTCGAGCTGGGGCGGATCGATGCTGAAAGTTGCCTACATCGGTCGGGGTATGCATCTGGAGTTCAGGCATCCAGAGTTCCGTACGATCACTACGTCCCGTATCCGGGACATCCGAGCTGTAGCCTAGCCCAGCGGAAAAAGAAGGGGGCTGTGAAGCCCCTAGGCATTGCGCCTGTGGCCGCCGGCATCGCGGGACTGCTCCCTCCGCCCTTGGCGCCCCTTTAGCCTGTCCTGTCGGCCCCACGGCACTGGGGAACGTGCGGCTACTCCATTTCGATCCTGCCGGGAGAGACTGGCGTCTGCAGCAGACCAGGGAGTGCCAACCAAAGGGCGAGTAGAAGAAGAATCGTCGTACCGACTATTACCGCGAAAGTGATCACCGAGCATTACCTCCGTCCTATAGATAGTAGGACTACGGTTTGGAGAAAACCATCCGTAGGAAGCTCGATACCGCCAACGGAGTTGTCCTAGGGACACATCCGAAGGTTGTAGACCCAATAGGGGATCTCCCGATCGAAACTGTGGCCCTTTGGCGGTCGTGGTGTGCATGCTGTGCGGCGCGAGACGGTCTGCAGGGACGCCTGTACCAGGCGCGTCCACCGTTTGGTTCAGCCCCTGTAGAGAGAAAGACTCAGCCGCCGTGGTTCTCATTGCTCATTGGCATTGGCGCGCATACGGGAGAGAATTGTCGTCACAAGAGCCAGGAGGCACACGTCAACGCAACTACCATGGTTCCCGCCCGTCTTGCGTGCCGGCTGACTGGCGCAGCCTCAGCTAGGAAAGGTCAGAATGAACACGATCGAAACGCCGGAACAAGTCGATCTCCAAGAACAGAGTGCTGCTGACGACATTCGCGTCGGACTGCGCAGGAAGGAGGACACCGGTGGCGAGCGTTTCAAACCGGAAATACCTGCTTCACTAGAACAGGCGGGAGTTCCTCCATCGGTGATCGAGGAACTGATTCTCAAGAACCTCTATTTCCGCGGGGAGATATCCGGGAGGGACTTATCAAAAATCCTCACTACTGTCCGGCTGATAAGCGGTGGGCGGCCTGCAACTGGTTGTAGAAAAGTGGGTTAGGTGTTGTTTTTTCTTGCCGCGATTTGAGCGGCGGTGCGCCGTTTGAGCGTCATCCGTCCTGAGCCGACAATGGCTCATGAATCTGGGCCGCACCGTATTCGCGCAGTTGATCAGCTTTCTTCCGGATCGCGAGTTCCGGCGCTGTGTGGCCCGCTACGATGGCGAGCGGGGCTCGCGCAGCTTCTCCTGCTGGGATCAGTTCCTCTCGATGTCCTTCGCCCAGTTGACCTACCGCGAAAGCCTCCGCGATATCGAAGCGTGCCTGCGTTCGCTTGGCGGCAAGCTCTACCACATGGGATTCCGCGGCAACGTCGCGCGCTCGACACTGGCCGACGCTAACGAGTCGCGCGACTGGCGGATCTATGCCGATTTCGCTCAGGCCTTGATTCGCATCGCGCGGCCCTTGTATGCCCGCGATCCGATCGGCGTGGATCTCAATCAAAGTCTCTACGCTCTGGACTCGACCACCATCGACCTGTGCCTCTCGCTGTTCCCGTGGGCCAAGTTCCGCCGGCGCAAGGCCGCCGTGAAGATGCACACGCTGTTGGACCTGCACGGTAACATCCCCACGTTTATCCGCATTACCGACGGCAAAACGCACGACGTCAACATCCTCGACGAGTTCCTACCCGAGCCCGGCGCCTTCTACGTTATGGATCGGGCCTACGTGGATTTCGAACGCCTCTTCGTGTTCACCCTCTGCTCGTCGTTCTTCGTCGTGCGAACCAAGAAGAACATCTTGCTCCAACGGCGCTACTCGCATCCCGTCGACAAATCTACGGGCGTGCGCTCGGATCAGACCGTCATACTGACTGCCATCGAATCGGCCAAAGTCTATCCGGACCCGTTGAGGCGCGTCAGCTACGTCGACGCCGCGACGAACAAGCGGCTGAAGTTCCTGACCAACAACTTCGCGCTCCCGGCACTGACCATCGCCGAGATCTACCGTTCGCGCTGGCAGGTGGAGCTGTTCTTCAAGTGGGT
This sequence comes from Bryobacterales bacterium, assembly GCA_965206655.1. Taxonomy (GTDB): domain Bacteria; phylum Acidobacteriota; class Terriglobia; order Bryobacterales; family UBA6623; genus JAPPLB01. Next base: position 526,832 of record CBDBKC010000038.1, read on the forward strand.
CAAGCAGCACTTGCGGATCAAGAAGTTCTACGGCGCCAGCGAGAACGCCGTGAAGACCCAGATTTGGATCGCCGTCTCGGTGTACGTGCTGGTGGCGATCGTGCGGAAGAGGTTGGGCCTGGAGGCGAGTCTCTACCAAATCCTACAGATTCTCAGCGTTACCCTATTTGAGAAAACGCCCATTTTACAGGCCTTGCAGCCATCAGACTCCCATGAAAACTTACTCGATCACCCCAACCAGCTGATTCTATTCGACTTCTAACCGGACAGTAGTGAAAAATCCTCGGTCTGCCGTACAGCCTGATCGAGCCGATCATCGACCTTCTCAAGCGCGAAAGGCACATCGAGACGAAGCGGTCGTCGAGCATAGGCAGCGTTTCAATGTACTTTGCCAATACCGAAGCCGGCCGAGCCCGGGCGCGGGAGTGCCTGGAAAACAATAAGCACCTCGGCACCGTGGCCGTGCCGCTAGCCCAGTACGAACAAGCGGTCGAACTCCAGAAGATTCAGGCCGGTTGGATGTCGGAGGAGCGACTTCAGAAGGCCTTCTCCGGGGCTATCGTGAGCCAGGACTTTCTCAGCCAATTCGGGCCCGCGGTCAACTCCTTCAAATCGATGCTGCTCTACGGGAAACCGGGGAACGGCAAGACGTTCCTCGCCGAGCAACTGTCGCGGATCGAGTCGGATGCGGTTTACATCCCCTACTACATCGAAAGTGACGGACAGATCATCAAGCTCTTCGATCCTCTACATCACGAGAAGATTGAAACAGCCGAACCCAGCATATTTCTGACGGCAACGCCTGAGCACGATCAGCGCTGGGCGAAGTGCAAACACCCGTTCCTGACCACCGGCGGCGAACTCACACTCCCCATGCTCGACCTGATGTATGTCGAGAGCGCGAAGATTTACGACGCGCCGTATCAGTTGAAGGCCAACAACGGGATCTACCTTGTCGACGATTTCGGAAGACAACAGATCTCCCCGGCGGAATTGCTGAACCGTTGGATCTACCCTCTTGACCGCGGGATCGACTACCTCAGCTTCCAGACAGGCACAAAGGTTCAGGTACCTTTCGAGTGCTTCCTGGTCCTTTCATCCAACCTGAATCCGGACGACCTTGGCGACGAGGCCTTTCTGCGGAGGCTCGAGTACAAGATGCTCATGACGAACCCTCCGCCGGAAGAGTTCTCGACCATCCTGCTGGACTTCTGCCGGCAGAAGGGGCTGGAGTGCTCGAACGAAATCGTGCAGTACGTTTTGGGGGAGCACTACGAGAAGACCGGACGCAAGATGAGACGGTGTCATCCGCGTGACGTCATTCGAGTCGTCATCGACTTGATTAGTTACGAAAAGCGCCCCTACGAATTGACGACGGAACTGATCGACAGGGCTTTTCGCATGAAGTTTGTAAGCCGGAGCTACAACGAAGAATAGGAAGCCGCGGTGTTCAATGGGGGCGGAGTGGGGAGAGTCTGATTCGCGGATCGAACTGTTCGTGTTGTTGGTCAACGCGAGATCACGCCCGCGACTCTGAGCGTTTGGTCGAGGTCAACTCTGCCTCGTTCAAACGGTAGACTCGGAGTTGGAGGGCAAGCATGTCGATCCGAGCAGTGCAGCGAGTTGTCCAATCCCAGCCGACGCGAGAGGGGGCGGGCGTTCATCTGCGGCGGGCGTTTGGTTTCGGGAATACGTCGGATTTCGATCCGTTTCTGCTGCTGGATGATTTCCGCAACGATGTGCCGGACCAGTATCTGGCTGGGTTTCCGTGGCATCCCCATCGAGGGATTGAGACGATTACGTATGTCCTAGCCGGCACCGTGGAGCATGGCGATAGCTTGGGCAACAGCGGGGCGATCTCGGCGGGCGATGTGCAGTGGATGACGGCGGGCAGCGGAATCATTCACCAGGAGATGCCCAAGGGCGACCCCGAGGGGCGGATGCACGGCTTTCAGCTTTGGGCGAATCTGCCGTCGTCGTTGAAGATGACTTCGCCGCGCTATCAGGAGGTGAAGGCGCCCGACATCCCGGTCGTTACGGATGACGACGGGACGGCGGTGCGGATCGTATCGGGCAGTTTCTGGGGAAAGACCGGCGCCGTGGACGGGATTGCTGCCGACCCGATGTATCTGGACGTGTCCGTTCCTGCCGGGAAAAGACGTACTTTGCCGGTGGAGACGACGCGCCATGCATTCGCCTACGTATTCGCCGGGGCGGGGAAATTCGGGAACGCTTCCGAACCCCAGGCGATGCGGACGGACACGATCGGCGGGGGCGAGCCGGCACAGGTCGAGAACCGCTCGCTGGTCTTGTTTGACCGCGGTGATGAAGTGACCGTGGATGCGGGGCCGGAGGGGATTCGATTCCTGCTGGTCTCGGGACAGCCGCTCGAAGAGCCGGTGGCTTGGCGCGGTCCCATCGTGATGAATACGCAGGAAGAGCTGCGGCAGGCGTTCGCTGATTTGAACACCGGGACGTTCTTACGGGGTTGAGGGGCGACGGACGCCGGGCCGTGAGTCACGAACTACCGGCGGCTCTAGCGCGCCGGGCCGGCGGACGGTAGAGGTGGTCGGGGGTCCAGAGGTCAGGGGCCCAGCGGAAGTCTTGTGGGAATCGGGTTTCCAGACAGAAGTCGTCCGTTCTGACCCGGCACTCAACCACCGCGACCTCAACTTCGAACCCGTCGGCACGCACCTGAAGCACCGTTCCTTCCCTGATTCGTTCGTCGAGCGCGAGGCGCAGGCCGGTGCCGGAGATTTCCTCGAGCAGGGCAGTCGACCAGTCGGCACCTGACCGGGGGATTGTTACGGAGACGAGCTGAGAGCAGAGCCACCAATCGTCCTCGGCCGGCGGGTTGGCGGGTTCTTGGTTGGCGGACACGATACGGCCTGCATGAGCCGACCCGCGCCTCTTAGAACGAGCGCGCGGTCGACTTCCACGCGTACTTGAGTTTGAGCGGCTGGAAGCGATATTTCAAGATGCACCAGAGGGCCCGAAAGCCGTCCTTCATGCCGATCTTCTTTCCTTCCGCGTACGTCCGGCCGTGATAGGCGATCCCGACCTCGTAGATACGGGCGTCGGTTTTCGCGAGCTTGCACGTGACTTCCGGCTCGAACCCGAAGCGGTCTTCTTCAAGAGGGATGGCCTGAATCAGTTCTCGCCGGAAGACCTTGTAGCAGGTTTCTATGTCGGTGAGATTGAGGTCCGTCATCATGTTCGAAAGAAGCGTGAGGACCTGATTCCCGATCGAGTGCCAGAAGTAGAGAACGCGGTGCTCCTGGGTGGTGATGAAACGCGAGCCATAGACGGCGTCGGCTTGTCCGCGTTCGAGAGGGTGCAGGAGCCTCGCGTAATCCTCGGGATCATATTCGAGGTCGGCGTCTTGGATTATGACGTACTCACCGCGTGCGGCTTCGAAGCCGGTACGCAGGGCGCGGCCCTTGCCCATATTCATCTCGTGATGAAGGATGGTGAGGTTGGGGTGCTCGCCGGCGCAGGCCTGCAGAGCGTCGCGCGTGCCGTCAGTGGAGAAGTCGTCAACGACGATCAGCTCTTTATCTACGGGGACGGAGTTGACGCGCCGCAGAATTTCCGCGATGGTGTCCCGCTCGTTGTAGACGGGGATGACGACGGACAGCTTCATGTCGGTGCGGACTCTTCTCAGGGGGATTCAGAACGTCAAAGCGATCGATATTTCAACTTGGTGTTGCTCCGAGCGGGTCGGCGGGCTATCGAAGGCGTTATTGAACCAGCGGGTGTATCGAACCCCTGGAACCACCCGAATCCCGACGTCGTCAATGAGCTGAAAGCCCATGCCGGCAGTGCCGCCCAAAGACGGCGAGTTCGCGGGGGTGATCGGTGTCGTGTCACAGCAGTCCATTGTGTCTTCCACATCCGGATTGGTAGTTGTAAACGTAGTTCCGACAGACGACTTGACATTGGTGACGTTCCGAATGATGAAGCCCCCCTCGAAGAAAACGCGCGGGCCCCGCTCGCGGCGGCCTTTCGTGTAGTAGCGAAGCAGAACAGGGATGTCCCAGAGTCGGGCGGTGGTCACCTCCTCCTGAGTCTCAAGTTGCGATTCCAGCAGAACCATGTCGAACGGGTCGATGATGAACGTATTGATGTCTCTGAACTCCGAGTACTTGACTTTGTGGGTGAAAGCCTCAACGCTAACCGCCCAATGGTTGTTTATCGCGACCTGTGTCGTCAGGCCATAACCAAAGCGATCGCTCTCGGGGTTGCTAATGGCGTTAAACAGGACATTGTCCGTGACGTTGGTTGAAACCGGTTGGTTCGTCAAGGCCTTGAGAGGCAGATAAACGAACTTGGCGCCCGCGGAGAAGCGTCGGACATAGATAGGTCCGAAGTTCTCTTCCTCGGCTTCGTCGGGCTGCTGAGCGCTTGCCGCTGCTGTCGCGAGTAAGCAGGCCGCTGTCAAGTAAACGACGAGGCGGGCATACCTACGGATTTTTGGGAAGGGGAATTGTCTCAGTAGCATGTGCGATGTTCTGAACTCCGGGTTTCAGGTTCTGGGTCAGTGATTCGTAACCGGCTGCGTCGTCGTTGCCGCTTCTACGGATGGTGGGGCGTCCGATGGCATTCGCACGCAAGCCTTTAGGATACGCGAGCCGGAGACGAGAGGGGTATTACGAAGGGACCGCAGCGTATGGTTTCTCAAAAATGGAAAGAAAAGTCCATCCCCCTTGCATGGATCTTAGCATCAGCGGGCTATGCGCCCACCGGGCAGGCCTGTAACCGCGTGCAGGTGCCCGTAAATTTCCGCTGGCCACTTGCGGCGAAGCGGCGCCAGTCGTACTGTGAAGAACGATGGGCGGCTGGTTTCGACTGCCGGCCAAGGGGTGCTTCTCGTGACAAGAACCGTGGTGGTCATCGCGGCGGCCTGCTTGGGCTTTGTCGCTCATTTGGTCCTGCCGGCCCAGACGCAGGGGCCCGGGAGTACCGGAGAGGCGGGGGACAACGACACTTTCGGGACAACGCTCGGGCAAGGGTCACTGCCGTTTGAACAAACGTTGATGCTGAGCGGGAAGGTTCTAATGGATGACGGGGCGCCGCCCGGGGAACCCGTTACGGTATACATGGCCTGCGGCGGCGGACGTGAACCTAGAGGTCGAACCTCACTGAAGGGCACGTTCACGATCGATCTCAGCGACCGGAACAATCTGATGGTGGGCGACGCGAGCGTCTCTCGGCCGCGTGAGGCCGGCGCCGCCGCCAATGAGGATCCGACTCCTTTCGGCGGGCGCCGACGACAGTCTGGCCGCGCCCGCATCCGGCCTCAGCAGATTCAACTTATTTGGGCTGCCGCCTGGAGGCTGAGTTGGCGGGTTACCAATCGAGCCCTGTCGAGCTCGGCAATATTAGTCCGAGGGGCAACCCAAACGTGGGGACGATTACGCTACGCCGGCGCGAGGGCGTCAAGGGAACCGCCATTAGCGTCACCACCCTATCGGCGCCCAAGAAGGCTCGCAAAGCCTACGAAAAAGCATTCAAGGAGTTGCGCAAGAAAGAAGCCGAACAGCGCAAACGCCGAGAAAGAGCTACTCAAGGCCGTGGCCGAGTATCCGGAGTTCGCGGCCGCCTGGAACATGCTGGGCCGCATCAAGCTGACTCAGAAGGACGACACGGGAGCCTACGAAGCTTTCGAGAAAGCGGTCGGCGCGGACGCGTCGTACATCGCCCCTTATTCGCCGCTGCTACAAATGGCGATTCAAGATCAGCGCTGGGACGATGCGACGTGGCTCTGCCAGACCATTCTGAAGCTGAACCCGTTTGCCTCGGAAGCACGCTACTTCCTGGCGGTCGCACTTTTCAACAAGGGAGACATGGCGTCGGCAGAGCAGGCCATCCGTGACTTGCAGGCCGGGTAATGGAGCGAACGCGTACCCTCACTCTTACCACTTGCTCGGCGCCATTCTCGCCAAGAAGGGTGAGTGGGAGCCGGCCGCGGCTGCCCTCCGATCTTATATCGAGGCGCAGCCGGATTCACCACTCGCCTCGACGGTCAAGGAACAGCTCGCTCAGTGGGAAGAGGTGGGTGCGGTTCAGCCTCGCTGACACCCCATTCGACCAGCCCGGGTTTGTAAAATTCTGTTGGGGACGTTGAAGATGTTTTGTCCTGAATGTCAAGTCGAATACCGAGAGGGTTTCACGGAGTGCTCGGACTGCCGCGTGGCGCTCGTGGAAGAGCTTCCCGAGGAATCGGAATCAGCGGCGCCGTTGGAAACGGTGGTCCTGATTCTGAGCGAGGACGGGGACTTTATCAACCAGGCAACCGCTCTTCTGAAGGACGAGAAAATCGAGTTCTTCGTCGACCCGAAGGACACGGAGGCCTCGGCTGACAATCCCGTCGGCATCAGAGTGCGGGCCGCCAATGAACCAGCCGCGAATGACTGCTTGCGGGAGCTGATGGAGGGCTACTCGCTTTCGGACGAAGACGTAGAGTTTCTCAAGACGTCACAGCAAGAGAGCCTCGAGGTCTTTCTCGAAGGCGATGAGAGCACCTCTTTGGTCGCGGCGGCTGAGGCGGGTCACGCGGAGGCCGTGGAGAAGCTGCTGGAACGTGGCGCGGACGTCAACCAGAAGAATGATATCGGACAGACGCCTCTGATGGCGGCCGCTGCTGCCGGCGATGAGGCCATGGTTGAGGATTTCATCTCAGCAGGAGCGGATGTCAACGCCAAAGACCCGGAGGGCGCCACCGCGCTGCTTCTCGCTTCGCGGAAAGGGCGGGCCGGAATTGTAGAACTCCTGTTGAAACATCAGGCGGATGTCAATGCGCGACATGACGACGGATTCACGGCCCTTGCGTTGGCCGCCGAGGAAGGGCGCTTCGACGTCGTTCGGGTGCTGCTGGCCCACGATGCTGACGTGAACGCGAAGAACAGCTCGGGCAAGACCGCCCTCCAAGTTGCCGAACACATGGGCTATAACCCCATCGTGCGACTTCTCGAGTACAAGCAGCGGCGAGATCAAGCGGATGAGTCCGCTGCCACCGATGACAAGGGGCGCGACCCGCTGATGGCGGCGGCCGCTCAAGGCGAGCAAAAGCTGGTTGAAGCGTTACTTGACATCGGGGCCGATATCGAGGCCACCGATGCCGAGGGCCGAACCGCGCTGATGTGGGCTGCCATGGAAAGCCAATCCGATATCGCCGAGATTTTGCTCAGTCGCGACGCCGAGGTCGATGCCGCCGACAACGAAGGAGGCACGGCACTTACTTGGGCAGCCGATCAGGGCTCAATCGATGTCGTGCAAGTTCTGCTTCACAACGACGCCGACCCCACCATCGAAGACAACCAAGGCTGGACGCCGCTTCAATGGGCGAAGGACAAAGGCTACAAAGAGATCGTCGCGCTGCTTCGACAAGCGCAAGACAACCGCTGACGACTCAGACCGCCCTGTGGCGCACGGCTGTGCCGTGCCGGGTCGCGCTGAGCGCGATCTCCGAGATCGGCCGAAGGCCGACGCCACCGAACTCGCAGCCCCCGTCCCAAAGCCGAACATCCCACGTGAGCATCAGGTGAGTCCGCGCTAAGATAGCCGTCATGCCTCTTCCCACACGGGTCCTTCTCCTCCTCCTTTCGCTCCCAGTCTTCCTTCCCGCTCAGGACGTTACACGGCTACACGACGAGGCCTTCGTCATGGATGGCCATATCCACGTAATGATGCGGCAACTCCTCCAAGGTCTGGACATCGGTGACCGCTACCCCGACGGTGACGTCGATCTCCCGCGGGCGCGTGAAGGTGGGCTCGACGCCATGTTCTTCTCGATCTACACGCCCGAGCCTTATTACCCCGGCCGTTTCGAGACAAAGCACACTCTGCGCGTGCTCTCGCTTGCCCGCGATCAGATTGCCCAAAATGCCGACGTCATCGAACTCGCGCTTACCGCTTCCGACATCGAGCGCATCAATCGAGCGGGCAAGATGGCGGCCTTCATCGATCTCGAAGGCGGCTTTGACCTCGACGGCGACCTTCACGTACTTCGTGGACTCTATGCGCTCGGCCTGCGGTCCGTTCAGTTAACGGCCCACAACTACACCAACAACTTCGCCGATTCCTGCTGCGATTCACGCAAGTGGGGCGGACTCAATGATCACGGGCGTAAAGTCGTTGCGGAGATGAATCGGCTCGGCATTGTGATCAACGTCGCGCACGCATCCGAGGAGACGATCCTGCAGACCGTGGAGCTGAGTGAGGACCCGGTGATTTTCTCCCACGGTGGCTTCCGGCACTTCGTCGATATCCCTCGCTGCATCAGCGACAAGGCGGCCAAGGCGGTCGCCGCGAAGGGCGGAGTGATTGGCCTGCAGTGGGGTAGCACGTTCAATAATCCGAAGTATTACGCCTGGAGGCAGGAGGGCCGGCCGCGCCGCGCACCGGGCATCTCAATGCGGCTCGACTCCTGGCACGGATTGTCGTTGGCGGAGATCGATGCGCGCCTCACCAAGGGGCAAGGCGGCACTCGCAAACCCCTCCCCGACGAGTACTGGATGCATGTCGACCAACTCGCCAAAGTAATCGACTACGCCGTGGGACTCGTCGGCGAGGACCATATTGCTCTGGGATCCGACTTCGACGGCGGCCCCCCGCTTCCGCGCGAGATCAAGGACGTCAGCGACTACCCCGAGATGACCAAAGCCCTCAAGCGCAAGGGATACACGGACTCACGCATCAAGAAGATCCTCGGAGGCAATTGGTTGCGCGTCATCCGCGAGGTCACGGAGAACTAGCTCAATGGAGAGTAGCGTGACGGACGCCACACCTCAAGCGGCGCGGCAAGATCTCGGCGAGGGCGCCCCGCATCGCTATGCCTGCCAAGTAAGCTCATACGACTTCGGCATATGGCCCTCGTAAACAATCCCGGCCTTCGCCTCCAGCCCCGGACGCAGCAGCATCTGTCGCACAATCTCCGGGATCATCACCATCCCGACATATTTTCCGAGGCACTCGTGGGCCCCGTACCCAAATGTGAAGTAGTGATACCAGTTCCGTCCCGCTTTGAAATCCTCGGGGCTGGCAAACGCCTTCTCGTCAAACATCGCCGATTGCGTCAACGCCAACACATTCGTCTCCGGTGGGATGACCGTTTCACGTTCCGTACCCTTCGCGATCGTGTACTCGCTCGCAGTCCGCCGGAACATGTAGGACGAAATCGGTACAAACCGCAGCGCCTCCCACACGATGCCGTCAAACTGCTTCGGATCTTCCAACTTCGCCGCGTTCTTCGCCTGCTCCAGCAGGTCCGGCCGCTGCAGCAGGAACTGTAACGCCTGTACCGTCGCCTGCGCCGTCGTTTCAATCGTTCCGATCAGCAGCCCGCCCGCGTTCACGCCGACTCGTTTAATATCGAACTCCACGCCGGCCGGAAACTTCGTCCGCAGCATGCGTGCAACAATGTCATCCTGAAGTCCGCCGTCCTTTCGCGTCAGCATCCGCCACAACTTCCGCGGCGGGCCGAGCAGAAAGTCGAACTTCCCCCACAGTTTCCTGGTCAGAATCAGCGCCGCAATGTACTTCCCCAGTTTCTCGCTGCTCTCGTCGTGGCTGTCTTTGATCCGCTGACGCTCTTCCGGTGCGACGATATCGAACGGCTGATTGTAAAAGGTGTCCACCTGAGCCCAGTACGACCACTCCATCAGGTCTTTGCGGTGCATGCCGATCAACCCGAAGTAATCCCTCACAATCGTCGCCGGAGTCAGCCGGCAGTACCCGCCCACCGCGTCAATCCGTCCCCTCGCGTCCGCCAACAGGTTCTCGCAAATGTTTTGCACCATCTGCCGCACTTTCGGCACATCGTCCCGGTTCAAGAATCCCTGCATGATCGACTTTTCCCGGTAGTGCAGCGGATCGTCGTCGTGCGACATCAGGTAGCCGTTCGCCATCTTCGGCTCGTACAATGCCACGGTGAAAACGTTCGGCATGTTCAGCATCTCGATGACATCGTCATAGAGCGCCACCAGCGTGCACTCCGGTGTCACCAGCACCGGCCGCTTCGCTCGCAGTTCCTTGAAGAAGCCGAGCGGGTCATCGTCCATGAACTGCCGGACGAGTTTCAGCTTCGCCGCTTCGGGCTCACTGTCATACCGTTCCAGATACGAGCGCGCTTCGAGTCCCATCGCTTCCTCCCTATCTACAAGCTCTTTAGAAACTCCCACTACTGTCCGGTTAGAAGTCGAATAGAATCAGCTGGTTGGGGTGATCGAGTAAGTTTTCATGGGAGTCTGATGGCTGCAAGGCCTGTAAAATGGGCGTTGGTGGGGTATCCACTTGACTCAGGTGACCCCAACATCTTGTGTTTGGGGTTCAGAACGGCTCGGCGTCCCAGTGGGCGATGATCGAGCGATACGGCGTCGGCTCCACAGCGACCGCTTGCTGAACCAGCCTGTAGAACAGCTTGCCCCGGCTACGTGAGCTGCGCCGGTTGAACCGGAAGACGAATTCGTCCAGATAGTAGTCCAAATGCTCGTGGCTGACCGCCCCTTGATGCGTACCCAGCAACCAGCGCTTGAGCAGCGAGATCGCTTTGTGCACCAGCGGAAGCAATTCCGACGCCTGCTCGCGGCGACCCTTGAGGAAGACGATGTGGTGCCGATAGCCCTTCTTCTCGAGTGGCTCGTAGCCCAGCCAGCCATCGGTGCGAACCACGCTGCCTGGCTCGATCGACTCCTCCACGAAGGGCATCAAGCTGGCCGCCGAGGCGTTGCGCAGGCGCTGCATACGGATCCGCCCCAGCCCGCTGCCTCTCTCCTCCGCGGCTACTGCAATCAATCCTTTACGCTCGATCTGGCGGCCGCGAACGCCCTCCTCCTCCGCGCCCCAGTAGGTCTCATCCACCTCGACGACGCCCGTCAAACGCTCGCGCCCCGGCCGCACCATCGCCCGCCGCAGCTTGTGCATCCAAGCCCAGGCGGTTTGGTAGCTGCCCAGTCCCAGAACGCGTTGCAAACCCAAGGCGCTGACTCCGTTCTTCTGCGAGACGACGTGCCACATTGCTCGGAACCAAAGCCGCAACGGCTTGCGTGTGTCCTGAAAGATCGTACCGGCCGTGACGGACGTTTGGCGACCGCAGGCAGCACATTCGAACCATACTTTGCGCACCGGCCAAGCTCGCTCAAGCCCACAGTTGGGGCAACGGAACCCGTCCCGCCAGCGCAGCGCGACCAGATAGTCCGCGACAGGCCTCTTCGGTGGCGAAGCGCGCCTCGAACTCGAGCAGATCGCGCGGGTAATCCTCCACGAGGCCGCATACTACATCTTGGGGTCACCTGAGTCAAGTGGAAGTCTTGTCTCATGCAAGATGAGCCTGAAGCAGGAGTTAGTTTCTCACACAAGATGAGCCTGAAGGGTGGGGGAGTGAGCATGCTGGGGATTGACCATCCACATGCAAGACGGCAAGACGCTGAGCCTGGAGCAGATACGGCAGTTTCTGGAGGCCAGCGATGAAATACGATTCAAGGGCAAAGGGCGTGCCGAGATCTACGCCTGGGTGGCGCAAACGCTGTGCCGGCAGCGCTACAGCGGGCAAGACCGAGCCGCCAAAGGACTGCTGCGGCAATATCTGGCCAAGATGACGGGACTGAGCCGGGCGCAGGTCACCCGACTGATCCGCCAATATCGGCAGAGGGGTGAGCTGGTACCTGCCCGCTATCGGCGGCATCGCTTTGCCGGCAAGTACACGGCGGCCGATATCGAGCGGCTGGCGGCCGTCGATGAAGCACACGAAACCCTCAGCGGCCCGGCCACGCGCAAGATCCTGCAGCGGGAATATCACAAGTACCAGCAGAGTGAATATGAGCGGTTGGCGGAGATCTCGGTGGCCCACATCTATCGACTGCGGCGGCACAGGGTGTACCGCCAGCGGCGGCTGCATTTCACCAAGACTCGGCCCAGCGCGGTGTCGATCGGCGAGCGGCGGCGGCCCAACCCGCGGGGCCAACCCGGCTACCTGCGAGTGGATACGGTACATCAAGGAGATCGCGACGGCGTGAAGGGCGTCTATCACATCAACGCGGTGGATGAAGTGACCCAGTGGCAAGTGGTCGGCGCCACGGCGGCCATTAGCGAAGCCTGGCTGGAGCCGTTGCTCAAGGCCATGCTGGAGCAGTTCCCCTTTCGCCTGCGCGGCTTCCATTCCGACAACGGCAGCGAGTTCCTCAACGGCACGGTGGAACAATTACTGAACAAGCTGCTGATCGAACAGACCAAGTCGCGGCCGAGGCACACCAACGACAACGGCTTGGTGGAATCGAAAAACGGCGCCGTGATCCGCAAGCACATGGGGCATACGCACATCGCGGCGCCGCACGCGGCGCGCATCCAGCGCTTCTATCAACAGCACTTCAATCCCTATTTGAACTTCCACCGGCCCTGCGGACAACCCGAACTGCTGACCGACGCCAAAGGCAAGCAGAAGCGCGTGTATCGCCACTATCAGACCCCTTGGGAAACCTTCCAGAAGTTGCCGCGGGCCGCCGACTATCTCAAGCCCGGGCAGGCGATCAAGGCCCTCGACCGTATTGCTCAGGCCGAAAGCGACACTGCGGCGGCGCGGCGGATGCAACAAGCCAAGAGCAAGCTGTTTGCGAGTTTCGCATCCGCGAACCTGCCGCGCCGCGCGACGGGAGAAGGGCTGCGGAAATGACGGGCGATGGGAAACGAGGAAAACCAAAAACCGGTTTCCCTCGTTTCCCAACGCCCTTGGAAATCGCTCCGCGATTCCCACATTCCCACAGCCCCGACGACGATTCTCTCCCCTTCTTAACCAATCCCAGAAAGGAGCCCAGCGACTCAGTGCTCCCCTGCTTCTCCAGGCTCATCCTTCGATGAGAAAATGCTGTGGATACCCCACCTGGGCGTTTTCTCAAATAGGGTAACGCTGAGAATCTGTAGGATTTGGTAGAGACTCGCCTCCAGGCCCAACCTCTTCCGCACGATCGCCACCAGCACGTACACCGAGACGGCGATCCAAATCTGGGTCTTCACGGCGTTCTCGCTGGCGCCGTAGAACTTCTTGATCCGCAAGTGCTGCTTGACCCACTTGAAGAACAGCTCCACCTGCCAGCGCGAACGGTAGATCTCGGCGATGGTCAGTGCCGGGAGCGCGAAGTTGTTGGTCAGGAACTTCAGCCGCTTGTTCGTCGCGGCGTCGACGTAGCTGACGCGCCTCAACGGGTCCGGATAGACTTTGGCCGATTCGATGGCAGTCAGTATGACGGTCTGATCCGAGCGCACGCCCGTAGATTTGTCGACGGGATGCGAGTAGCGCCGTTGGAGCAAGATGTTCTTCTTGGTTCGCACGACGAAGAACGACGAGCAGAGGGTGAACACGAAGAGGCGTTCGAAATCCACGTAGGCCCGATCCATAACGTAGAAGGCGCCGGGCTCGGGTAGGAACTCGTCGAGGATGTTGACGTCGTGCGTTTTGCCGTCGGTAATGCGGATAAACGTGGGGATGTTACCGTGCAGGTCCAACAGCGTGTGCATCTTCACGGCGGCCTTGCGCCGGCGGAACTTGGCCCACGGGAACAGCGAGAGGCACAGGTCGATGGTGGTCGAGTCCAGAGCGTAGAGACTTTGATTGAGATCCACGCCGATCGGATCGCGGGCATACAAGGGCCGCGCGATGCGAATCAAGGCCTGAGCGAAATCGGCATAGATCCGCCAGTCGCGCGACTCGTTAGCGTCGGCCAGTGTCGAGCGCGCGACGTTGCCGCGGAATCCCATGTGGTAGAGCTTGCCGCCAAGCGAACGCAGGCACGCTTCGATATCGCGGAGGCTTTCGCGGTAGGTCAACTGGGCGAAGGACATCGAGAGGAACTGATCCCAGCAGGAGAAGCTGCGCGAGCCCCGGTCGCCATCGTAGCGGGCCACACAGCGCCGGAACTCGCGATCCGGAAGAAAGCTGATCAACTGCGCGAATACGGTGCGGCCCAGATTCATGAGCCATTGTCGGCTCAGGACGGATGACGCTCAAACGGCGCACCGCCGCTCAAATCGCGGCAAGAAAAAACAACACCTAACCCACTTTTCTACAACCAGTTGCAGGCCGCCCACCGCTTATCAGCCGGACAGTAGTGAGAAACTCCACAAGATCCCAGCGGTCCTGGTCCGTAAATCTCCGCACCTGATATTCATGGCCCTCATTGCTATTGCTGGGCTTGCTCGTCTCAAACAGGAACCCCTCGTACTCGGTCTCCCCGTGCTTGAACCCGACTTTCTCTACATCCAGCTCCCGCGAACCGACCATGAATTTCGTTGGGCGATACTGCGTCTCCGGCGGATCGCTGTCGCGCGATGTGGCGGGCAGCAGCAGGTCATACAGCGTCGGTACAGACCCGTTGTGCAAATACGGTGCGGTCGCCCAAATTCCATTCAACGGCCGCCCCTTGTAGGCCTTTAGGGATGCGAACGGCTCCGCCGTCGTATCCGGCTTATAGCTGCCCACCTTCACCGACGGTTTGATGTCGTTGCGAAGAAATGCTTTAGCCAGATTGACTGCCCAGTCCGTGCCTCGCGTAAAGAACCACTTGTCCGGGTCCGGGGTCGCGACGACGCTTGCCGTCGCCTTCGTCAATATCGCGGCCACCGGCGCCCGCTTGTCCAGCAGAACGCTTCCCACTTCCGTACCCACATACTGATTTCGCACGATTCCGCTGAAGCCCGCGTAGTCTACGCTGTTGTTAGCCATCGTGCGGTCGGTGCCTGCCATCTTTAAGTTGTCCATCCGCGCCACAACCCGTCGGTCTGGATCGGTTGAGTCAATCAGGGCATGGCACCTTACACAATGTTCCTTGTAGAGCAGCGCACCGCGACTCTTGCCGGCCTCATCAAGTGTCGGAAGCAGATCCCGCTCGCCTGCTTCCTCCCAACTCGGTGAGGTAAGGGTCCGCAGCCGATTCTCAATCTTGAACAGATTTTGCACGTCCACCGATGACTTGAAGCTGATGTGCGTCCGCTCGAAACCCTGTCCGCTGATCACGGACGACACGCTCCAGCCGGCCTTCTCCGCCCAATCGAGCGTACCGAACACGCCGATCACCTCCCCGGCGTTTCGCCCGATCGGCCCTAACCCGGCATTCGCTCCGATCCCATTCCATTGCACGTAGTCATGCTGCGGGATATCCCAGAGAAACGGATAACTCACGGGCGCGTTAGGCGAGTTAAACACCTTATCGCGAAGCATCTTCTGTTGCTCCTTCGACAAGAGTGAAGTCAACGCCTCGATGAGATGATCGCGCTCCTCGGCGGATAGCACGGGCTCCAACGCCCCCACCAGCCTGTCTGTTTCATCCGGCGAGAGGGTGCCGGCTAACACCATTCGCAGGGCCTCGGGATTCAGCACATGCTCCAGGACACGGTTATAAATTCGTCCAAACGCGTCCAGCCTTGCGTATCCATACGGTACCGGCTCATCGTTTTTCTTAATCCGGCTCTCGTTGAAGAAGTTATACGCCCCCACCCGAACCAAGTAGGTTTTGAGATCCTTCTCCACGTCCTCGGCGTTGTCGTAGGTACCGGCCTCGATCACCGCCTTTACGAAGCGCCGACGCTTGGCCTCATCGGTCAACGTTGCCGAAAGCGAAGCCTCGAGTTCATGCATGAACCCGTCCATGTCAGCCCCGGCCGGGCCGCCGTCAATGCGGATTCCCACGCCCTGATAGTTCACTTGTGAAGTGTGACATGCAGCGCATGTGAATCCCAGATACTTCTTGTCGTCATACGTGTCAGCCACCATGCCCACCGGCAGACTATCGGGATTGCTACTCCATTTTTGCGGCAGATATTTACTCTTCCACTCTTGCGGCAGATAACGGAGCCGATTCATGTTTTCCGGCGAGCGGAACAGCTTCTTTGATCCCACCTGCTCCAGCGCGATGAAGAAGTCATAGGGCAACAGGTCTGAACCCTGCGTGATGTTGTAAAACCACAGGCTGTCGGCCGCGCTCCATCCCTGATCCAGATACTCCACCCGCGAGAACGAATCCCCAAAAACATCTTCCGAAACCGTCGTCGCGCCGCGATTCGGGTCGTGATCCACATAGTTGTAGTAAGCGGCGTCGAGCCAGGTCGATGAGCGGAGCAACGACACGACCATGATCAACACGACCAACGAGACCAACACAACGACGGATCGCCTCAAATTCGTCCCGAGTGGGGTATCCATTTGACTCAGGCAGCCACAAGATGTTGTGGTCGCGCGAAAGCATCTACCAAGAAGCGAATCCCGAGGTTACTGCTCTGGCGCGGCGTGGGGCTGCGTAGCGCGTCCGATTCTCGGAGTTGCCGCCCGAAGGCTGCCACCGCAATGAATTCGCGTGTGGGTCGGCTTGGCGGCCACTCGCACGATTCTCGCAATCTCACATTCCTGTTCCGGAGCCGCGAGGCCACAACCCATAGGGTGTACCTGAATGAAGTGGATACCCCACTTCGTCCCGATCTTATACAGCAAATAAATGACAGCTTTCTGCATAATGGGTTCCTCACTTTTCTGACATTTCCTCTCGCTGGCACCCAACTGCGTACAAAGACCGGCTGCATTGTACCGCACTTGTCCTTTGCGCACACTGTTGTACGAGGCTGCCTGACCCAGCGCCCGGCCCTCGCTTTAATCGCGTTCGGTTCGACCTTGATGCGAAAGCATTCAATGGGCCTTCGAGTAGATCGTGAGGCCCGTGAGGTCCCTGTCTCGGCTCGGTAAAACGCGGCTGGCAAGCCAACCGACGGCCGCGCAGGTGAAGATGCCGATCGCGCCGTACAGAAAGAAGTGCACCGCTCCCGATGCTCGGGCGACGTACAGCGCGATCGCGCTGGCGGCGAAGCCGACGAGAACTCCCGCTTGATTCGTTCGGCGCGTAAAGATGCCCGCCATAAACATGCCCGCCAAGCCGCCGCCGAACAGGCCCATGATTTCCAGAAAGCGGTCCCAGATGGATCCCGTCTCAACCGACGCCAAGTAGGCGGCAAGTCCCGTCGCCGTTAGACCCAACAGCACCGTCGCCATCCGCGCTGCATTGAGACAACTTCGGTCACCCGCCTCGGGGCGAAACCGCCGATAGAAATCCGTCGTGATGGCGGTGGCCATCGAATTCATGCCGCTGTCGAGGCTCGACATCGCGGCTGCGAATAAAGCCGCCACGACCACTCCGGCAAGACCCACCGGCAGTTCATGAACGATGAACCACGCGAAGATCTCATCCGTCTTGCCCACCATATCAAGCTTTTCGGGGAACGCCCGATAGAAGGCCCATAAAGCCGTGCCCAGTGCGAAAAACGTTGTCCAAACGGGAACGGACGCCGCCGCGTTCAACCAGATACTCCGCGCCGCCTGCTTCTCGTCGCTGGTCGTCAGATAGCGCTGAATGACGGCTTGATCAGAACTGTAAGGGATCAGGAACTTGAAGAAGTTCCCAAAGATCACAACCCAAACAGCGGTCGTCGAGGCGCTCCAGCTCAGGTTGACCGCGGTCAGTTTGCCTTCAGCCGCGGCCGTTTCGACCAGCCCGGTTGTCCCGCCCGGCAAGAGCGAGACGATAACGAACAAACTCGCTACCGCACCGCTGAGCAGCACGACGACTTGGACCACGTCCGTCCAGATAACCGCTTCGATGCCGCCGAGAGTCGTATAAAGCGTGGCCAGCACACCGATCGCCAGGATGCAGAGGTAGACGTTCCACCTCGTGACCGCCGAAAGCGCCAGGGCAGGGAGGTACACGACAATTCCCATCCGGCCCATCTGATACAGCAGAAACGTCGCACTGCCCACCAGCCGTGTCGCGAGCCCGAATCTCAGCTCCAGATATTCGTAGGCCGATGTTACTTTCAGCCGCCGGTAGAACGGCAAATAGTAAGCGATTACCGGCGGAGCTACCGCGACGATCATCAGATTCCCGATCAGATAGACCCAATCCGTGCGATAGACGAGCGCCGGAATCGCCATGAACGTTATCGCGCTGATCGACGTACCGAGCAGGCTGATCCCGGCTGCCCACCAGGGAATCCGGCGGCCCGCAAGGAAGTAGTCTTCGCTGCTTCGTTCGCGGCGGGCGAAGTAGAAGCCCATCAGTGTGAGCAGCAGCAGATAGGCGACGAGAACGGCGGTATCGACCGGGCCTAGTCCCTGCGTCGCTCGCCGGGGTTCGCCGAAGAAGATAGCTTCATCGCCGGCGATCACGATTCCGCCGCGCCATGAGACGATCTCGACGGGCGCTCGACCTATTTGCTCAAGCGCGGACTCGCCCAGACCCAGGTCAATGTCTCGCCAGGTGTCCGTGATGGTGTGGTACGCGAGGCAGTTGTCGAGCTGCCGCCGGTCAATGATAACGACATGGGACGGGCCGATGGGAACGGCCGCTGGTTCTTTAAGGGATTCCGGTACGGCCGGGAGCCCTCTCAGAGCCTCCTCCGCTCCTTGGGACAACGTGCGGCCCTTCAGACCTTCTTCATCCGGAGCCCTCCGCCACTGTCCGTCAGGCCCCGCGATCGCTGCCACCGCGCCCGGCTCATTCGACGGAACAGCCAGTAGATCTTCACCGAGAACTCCTAACTGAAACTCCCCCGCTCCAATGACTTGGCGCGGCGAAGCCAACCTCTTCCAATCGAACATCGGGGCGGGCTGGGCAGCGGAGAGATGCTGTGAAAACAAAAGGACGGCGAGAGCCGGACCGATCCCGAGACGCAGCCGTGTCTCAATCGGTCCGACCCGCAAAGCGGCTTACTCCGCCACCCAGTGCCGGTAGAGCGGTTTTACATCCTCCGGCAGCATCTCGAACAGTTCGCGGCGAATCGGGATCGCATCGTAGTTCTTGCCCCCCGTTTCGACCACCATGCGTTCATGATCCGGCGTACCGCGCATCGTCGGTGTGAGGTTCAGCCACCACGGGGCATAACGAACGATCAATGCCACGCGCGACGCCTCGGCGCGATTCGGCGCGACCGCGTGCCACAGACGGCTGTCGTAGAGCAGCACGCTGCCCTCGGGTCCAACGGCTTGGCGCTCATCGGGATGGGGAGCGTCGTGATCCATCCCGGGTATCTCGCCCGTCGCCGGGTTGTTGTCGCGTTGGTGACTCTTGGGAAGCACAAACGTAGCGCCGTTGTCTTCGTTGAACGGCGTCAGCATCCAGATGGAAGACAGGTGCATCATCATGTCCGCGTAAGGCGCCTTGACGTGGGTCGAGTTCGTTCCGTTGTAGGGCCAGTCGGCATGCCAGTATCCGCGCCCGTTGCCGGGATGATTGATGACGCAATCCGTACACGAGATTCGTGCAAATTCGCCGAAGAACGATTCCGCGACGCCCAACACACGCTTGTCGGCCAAGTAGGGTGCGAAGCACTGCGTCGAGTTGATGGCCTGCTTCAGCACGGCGACACCTTCTACTCCTACGCGGTAGCCGCGCACACGGATCTTCGCCAACTCCGCCTCAGCTTCGGCATGATGTGCCGCTTGCGCCGCGACGACTTCCTCTCGAATCCGCTTGACCTGACCAGGCGGAATCACTCCCGGCACGACGCAGTACCCCTGCTCCCCAATCCACGACACAATCTCGGGTGTTTCCATAAGTGTCTGTTCGAACTCCCTCTCCACGTTCAGCTTACGCTAAGAGACGACTGCCCAGCCACACGGTTTTTGAGGAGGCCCCCAAGCGCATCGTGGCGCACGGCTGAGCCGTGCCGGGTCGCGCTGAGCGCGACCTCCACCCACAGTTGACTATCACCCGCTACACCAAACAACAGAGCGGCGGGTGTAAACCCGGCGGCCCGCACCGCCAAGCGCGGAAACCCCCAAACCCCTCACTTCGCCGCCCGCAGGCCATGCCGACCGAAAGCCTCACCAACCAAACTTAAAGCCATCGGCAACGGCCCGCGTTGACCAATCCCAAGCCAAGCCCCTCCGACAAAAAAAAGCGAGGACCCTCGCCTGGAAGCTAAGCCTGCAAACCCGCTGATAAGGCCCAGCAACCTCGTGACAAGACACTGAGAATCCCATTCCCCACCGCCAACCAACCATCGCCCGACACGCCGGCTAACGGCCCAACCGCATGCTGACCAGGCCGGCTCAGACACCTACGGACGAAAAAATGTCATAGTTCATGACATCGGTTGCTGGAGTGCGGTCGTTTGGTGAGGCCAGGAAAGAAGGGACAGGTTGCTGTTCGCTGAGAAAAGCTTGCCTATGTGAGCGTATCGTCGCACGATGGCAGCAGCCGGGGAAGCGGAGGCGGGCTCTGCTGGAGAGCACCCCGCCGAGGAATACCCGGCTGCGGACTCATCGAAACGATGAGCGCGGGGTGCGGCCTCAGTGCCGCATCCCGTCTTCGCCAACACCGGATCGGATCGATAGATCCGCCCCTGCCTGGAAAACTCCGGCGGCGTTAAGCCGCCGTCCCGTCCGCCGCGAACGCTTCTTCGAACTCCACGGGCGGCACGTACCCTAACGCCGAGTGGAGCCGCTTGCGATTGTAAACCCGTTCGATGAAAGCGCCGATCTGGGCCTGCGCCTCGGCCAACGTGGCGTATTCGTTGCAATGAACTTCCTCGGTTTTGAGAGTCTTGATGAAGCTCTCGGCGAAGGCGTTGTCGTAGGGGTTTCCTTTGCGACTCATCGAGATCGTCACGTCGTTTTCGCGCAGCTTGTCGACGTATTTGTGCGACGCATACTGCGTACCCTGGTCGGAATGATGCAGCAAGCCTGGTTTCGGCCGGCGCTGCCGGAGAGCCTGCTCGAGAGCCGCAAGCGGCAGTTCGGTCTCCAAGCTGGGGCCCACCGCCCAACCCACGACACGTCGCGAGAACAAGTCCAAGATCAGCGCCGCGTAGACGAACTCGTGAACGAGTCGAATGTAGGTGATGTCGGCCGCCCACAACTGATTCGGACCCGTCGGTGTGAAATCGCGCGCCCGGTTCGGATAGACTCGCCAACCATGTGTGGAATCGGTCGTTTTCTTCGATCGCCGCTTGCGCAGGCGCAGTAGATTGTCTTCGCGCATCATCCGTCGAATCCGTGTTTCGCCGACCTGCCAGCCGCGTCGTTTCAGTTCCCCTGTCAAACTCCGATAGCCGTAGAACGGATTCTCCAACGCCGCTTCGTGCAGTGCGTCGCGCAGACTCATCTCCCACTCGCTCTCGCGCCCCGGCTTGCGATACAAGCTTGCTCGCGAGAGTCCGCTGAGCTTGCACATTTCGCGAACGCTCAGCTTGCCCTGCCACGCCGCGGATCGGATCAGTTCGCCGATCCGCCGCCGCCACTGACGAGTGTTTTGTGGCGTAGATCTTCGACACGTCGCAAGGCTTGCTGCAAAAAATCGATCTCGAGGGCTTGTTGGCCGATCTTGCGTTCCAGCGCCGCGACGCGGGCTTCGTCTTCGCGGCCGCGTGCGACGCGTGGTTCAGCACCGGGCCGCCGCCCCGAGCCGGGAAACGCCTCGCCGCCGTAGCGCTCCAGCTGTGCGGCCCAGTCGTAGAGCTTGGCGCGCTTGACATCCAGCTCCCGCGCCAGCGCCGACCCTGACTCGCCTCCCAGCAGCCGTTGCGCCGCTGCCACCTTGAACTCCTTCGTGAATCTCCTCTGGGACATCTCATCCTCCTCTCCATTCGATGGTACGCTGTCCCTCCTCTACTGGTCTCATTTTCCGTCCGCACTCCATGCGAACTCAACCGGTCAACGCAACACTAGCGTTAAATCGTTTAGCTAGAGTGGGACGAAAGCAGACATTTCGGGCAGGTGAGCCCGTCTTACGAAAGGGCATGATGGGGCAAATGCCCTGTGACCGCACGTGCCTCTTGCATCCTGGGCCGGTCGCCAGTACGCTCAGCCGAGAACTCGCAACTTGCGAAGCCCGGTGAACAGAATGGCCACGAACTCCCAGGAACCAACGACCCCGCCATCGGAACACAGTTCGGAAAAGCCGCTGCAGGGCTGGAAGGAGATAGCAGCCTATCTCGAACGGGATGTGCGGACCGCACGCCGCTGGGAAAAGACCGCCAGCCTCCCTATTCGCCGCTATCACGAAGACCGGCGCAGCTCGGTATATGCATTCCCCAGTGAGATTGAGACTTGGCAGCGATCGAGGGGAGCCGACGAGAGCAGCCGGAAAACGTTTCTCGGTGGTTGGGCTAAGTTCGCGCCCGCGGTTGCCGCCCTTGCGTTGATTCTGGCCGGATGGCTGCTGGTGCGAAGCCCCATTCTCAATCCCGAGCAGCCCTACGCTGAAGCGGCGAACCCGTCCGGTGCAACGGCACGGCAGATCTGGGCTGACACGATCACGGACGGTTCCGGTTCAATCTCCCGCGATGGGCGCTATCTTGCCTACAACGCTTGGGCCACAGGAAACATCGCCATACGGGATCTGGAAACGGGCGAGAACTCTCTCCTCACGAACAAGGAAGACTGGGATTGGACGGACTACGCTTCGTCCCCGGTGCTCTCGGCGGATAGTTCCGAAGTAGCATACACATGGTACCGCTACGAGGACGGTGGTACTCCGGGTTTTGAGTTGCGAGTAGTAGGCCGGGACGGCGCCGATGACCGCCTCATTTACGCCAACACTGAGCTCGACTACTTGGTTCCCAAAGCTTGGTTTCCCGGCGGCAGTCATATCCTGACATGGGTAAGTCGTAAGGACCGTACTACGCAGATCACCGCTATATCAGTTGAAGACGGCACGTTGAGAGCAATCAAATCCCTCGGCTGGAGCCAGGAAGGCCCGTTCCGCCTCTCTCCAGACGGTCAGTGGATCGCTTACCGGTCACCGAAGGGGATCAAGATGTTGGCTGCGGACGGCAGCGCCGAGCATTCCGTCCCTCTCACGTCGGAGGGATCTGAAGTTGTCGATTGGACACCTGATGGTGAGAAGCTGCTCTTCACTAGCCAACGAACAGGCCAGAAGGCCCTCTGGTCGGTCGTGGTCCAGGATGGGCGCGCTCAGTCGAAGCCAAAGGTGCTGAAGCCGGATTTCGGAGCGAGAAACGCAGTTGGTATGGCTTCCGACGGATCGCTTTACTATGCGATCCGGCTAGGAGGGTATAACGTTTACGGCGCGGCCATTGATTTTCAGTCTGGTCGGATCGTCGAAGCTCCGTCGATCCTCATAAGGAGTCAAGTAGCTCGCAACGCGGACCCAGTGTGGTCGCCCGATGGCCAGAGGCTTGCTTACAAACGCCGAACACAAATTCGAATCGAAGACCCGAAGAACGGTCAGGGGCACGTCGTAACGGAGTTTCAAGGATTCACCCGCTTGACTGATTGGTCCCTGGACGGTCGGTTCCTGCTCTGCACTAGCTACGGGGACAAGAGCGGACGGAAAGGAATGTACCGTATCGACGCTGCCACCGGTGACACCAAGCTGATCAAGCGAGATAGTGAGCGATTTACGATAGAGTATCCGAGATGGTCACGTGACGGGAAGCGCTTGTACTTTCGACGCTGGACGCCGCCCCCCAAGGCCGGGACGGCAGTTTGGTTTCTGGATCTGGACTCTGGAACAGAACGCGAGATATTCCCTGACGCCGAGGCAGTCGCGATCTCACCGGTCGATAGTAGTCTGGCGCTAATCGTTCGAGAGCCGGACGAAGGCATGCGCATTGTTATTGCGGACGCCGACGGGAACAACGAGCGTGACCTACTCCGCCTGAAGAGCATCGAGTCACGTAGTTATCCCCGCTGGACGCCCAATGGCGAGTTCGTTCTCTATGATCGGGTTGTCCGGAAGGGGCGCCACACAGAACGCCAACTGTGGGCAGTCAGTGTTGAGAGCGGAGAAACCCATCGGTTGTCGCTGGACGTACCGGGTCGGCTAGGCAGCTACAGCATCCACCCGAACGGCAAGAATGTCGCTTTCGCAGCAAACGCCTCGCGTGACGAGGTCTGGAAACTGGAGAACTTCCTTCTGGATGCAGCCACCGACTAGCCGTCTTGCTCAGAGGTTTCGTCATGCCCGCAGCGTTAGCAACTCCCAACTTGAGGTTCCGGCCTCTTGCGAGTCGGTTACGAGTCGTCCAACTTCGGCGTCTGTTCCGTGAAGTTGTGCTGATCCTGGCAGGTACGATCTTCTTCTTCGGGCTAGCCGGGACGATCGGCCTCCGAGGCAAGCCGCCGGCAGCCGAAGCAATTACAAACGAGGTTCAATTCTCTCCTCCCACTATCCACGTGGTTCAAAACTCGCACGCAGAATTCCGCGACCGCGATCAGGACTAAGTCCCACGAAACGAACTACATAGGCGCTCTTTCACGGATTGATGTTGCGAAATCCGGTTCGACTGAGTTTCCGCCATCTAGCGCCGGCCAGAACGTCATCGGCAGGGGTACGCCACCCTGTAGGGCGGTGCACCGAAAGAAAAATCCGTCTGATGGACGGATCGGTTGTTCCCGACAGGTATCGACAAAGCGGTAGAATCTGGGCGTCGGAGCAGCGTGTGTGTGGGTGCCGACGAATGGGACCGCCGCCAAAAACACGAGCCTTGGTCGTGTTTCCATCATTGGGGGCGAGCCATGAAGGCGATCACAGGTGCATTAACCCTTGCGTTGGCTCTGGGTGGCTCTGCGGGAACAGCCATAGCCACGCAAAACCCGCGCGTCACGATCGACACGGGCGTACTGGAGGGCCGCGCCGAGGATGGGGCCCATGTTTATCGAGGAATCCCCTACGCTGCTCCGCCGGTCGGCGATTTGCGCTGGCGCGCACCACAGCCGGCCGCCTCTTGGACAGGGACTAGAGACGCAGGTGAATTCGGCTCCACTATGAGACTCCCGTCCGAACCTCACGTCCGGCACGTTTCACTTATGTCAGTGGACTCCGGCCCACCACTCGGCCATGCGACGAGCGGCCTGAGTCCTTTCCGATCAGCCTATGGGCCCATTCAGCCCAAACACCGAGTGCAAGAGCGCACCCAATCATGGCCTAATAAAAGGAATGCCGAGAATCGTCACGGCGCTGCTCACCCTATTTGTTCTCACTCAGGCCGGATTGATCCGGGCCCAGACCGCCACGGGTCGCCTCTCAGGCACCGTGCTCGACTCTACCGGCGCCGTGATTCGGGATGCGGCGGTCAAGATCGAGAGTGAATCTTCGGGGGCTGCCATCAATCTGGTGACCGACGCTTCCGGCGCATTCAAGGCCCTCGCGCTCCCTGCCGGCGACTATAGCGTTGAGGCAATCGCCGACGGCTTCCAGCGGCATGTTGTCACGGGCCTGAAGGTTGACATCGCCCGAGAAACCTCGGTACCGCCGATCCGTCTCGAGATCGGTTCGATGGTTGAGACGATCGAAGTGGAGGGCGGTGTTTCACAGGTGCAAACGACGACCGCAGAGATCAGCTCGACCGTCACGATGGACCAAATCCAGCACCTCCCGTTGATCGGCCGCGGGCCCATCGGCCTGATACATCTCGAAGCCGGCGTTGCCTTCCAGGGCCGCACGCCGACCGTCATCAACGGCCAGCGCACGTCGTTCAGTAACGTCACGCTCGACGGCATCAATATTCAAGACAACTACATTCGTGACAACGGGCTGAACTTCATTCCCAATCGAGTGCTGGTCGATCAAGTGTCCGAGTTCACCATCACGAACCAGAACGGTAATGCGGCCTTCGGCGGCGGCGCTTCGCAGGTGAACTTCACCACCCCCGCCGGCACCAACGAGTTTCATGGGAACGTGTATTGGCACAACCGCAATCGCGAGTTCTCAGCCAATCAATGGTTCAGCAACCGTATTGGCACTCCGAAGCCATTTCTCAATCTGAATCAAGTGGGCGGCTCACTGGGTGGACCCATCGTGAAGAATCGGTTGATGTTTTATACCAACTACGAGGTTTACCGCCGACGGGCCGAGGCTTTCACGAACACCGTGATCCCAACCCAAGACGCCCGTAACGGCATCTTTACCTATCGCGATGCCCTGAACGTGGTTCGCAAAGTGGATGTGCTCGCATTGGGCGGTCTGCCGATGGATCCGGCGGTGAGCCAAATCCTCGAAAGGGTGCCGGGCCCCGAGAATATCAACAATTTCGATGTCGGCGACAGTGAACGCGACCTACTGCGCAACGCGGCCGGCTACCAGTTCAACGTGCGTGATAACAACGACCGCCAGGCGGTCACCAACCGCCTCGACTACGTTTTTTCCGATCATCACTTCTTGAGCGGTACGTATCAGTACACACGCGATGAGCCGGATCGTCCCGACGCGGGGACCGGCTTCAGCCCTGTCCCAAGTGTCAAGGAATTCAGTCACACCCAGTTCATCTCGCTGGGGTGGAATTGGACGCCGAATCCGAATTGGACGAATGAACTCCGGGGCGGCTTTAACTTGGCACCGGGCGAATTCCGGACGACGGAAGACATCGGCTCCCGGATCATCGGCGGTTTCAGTTTCACCAACCCCGCTGTCAACTTCGAGCCCGAGGGCCGCTATACCGATACCTACAACTTCATGGACAACGCCGCCTGGCAGGCCGGAACCCACTCGGTTCGGTTTGGCGGCTCGGCCCAACGCGTTCATGTCGAGACCTTTTTCTCGGGCGGTACGACGCCTGCCTATGACATCGGTATCAGCTTCATTAGCCCGCTTTTCCTGAATCCGACGCAGTTTCCCGGTGGCATTTCCGGCACCGACCTCGACGCCGCCGAGGGGTTGATGGCCACTCTGGGAGGCGTGATCGGCAGTGGCTCACAACTCTTCAACGTGGCTGACCGAAACTCAGGTTTTATCCCGGGACAAGAATTTCGCCGCCGCTATTCGCTTAATAGCTACGCTCTCTATGCCCAGGATTCGTGGCGGATACGTCCGCCGCTGACCCTCTCTTACGGGCTGCGTTGGGAGTACACCGGCCGTGTTGATGAGCGGGACGGGCTGCTGCTCAGCCCCGTCATCGGACCCGCTGGATTGCGAGACACACTGCTCTCGAACGCTACACTCGACTTCGCCGGAAGCGCGGTCGGCCGGCCGCTCTACCGCCGAGATTTGAACAACTTCGCGCCCAATATCGGGCTTGCCTACGATGTCTTCGGCAATGGCAAGACGGCCTTGCGACTGGGCTACAGCATCAACTATGTCAACGATGAGGCCATCCTAACGGCTGAAAATGCCGGCGCCTCGAATGCGGGTCTACAGATCATAGGCGGCTTCCCTGCGCTCGATGAGCGACTCGGTAACGGGTTGCCCGCGATTGAAACTCCCGACTTCCAAGTGCCGCGCACGGCCTCTGACAACCTGCTCACCGACCCGGTCGCCGCCCTCTTCACGATGGACCCCGATATCCGCTCGCCCTACGTTCAGCAGTGGAATATTGGAATTCAGCACGAGGTGCTGCCGAGCACCGTTCTCGAAGTTCGTTACGTCGGCACGAAGGGAACGAAGCTCTGGCGGGGGTTCGATCTCAATCAGGTCATTCTTGATGAGAACGATTTCCTCAATGATTTTCTGCGCGCCCGCTCGAATGGCTTTCTGGCCTTGCAGCGAAACGGGGCCTTTAATCCTGGCTTCAACCCCGGCATAAAGGGCAGCCAGGCGCTGACCGTTTTCCCCAGATTGGCTCTGGGCGGCCTGCTTACGAACACCGTGGTCCGCTCGCTGATCCAGCGCGGTGAGGCGGCCGAGTTGGGCGCTACCTACTACGCACTGGGCTTCGCTGACGGGAGCGGCGTCAAGTTCGTCCCGAATGAGAATACCTTTGTGGCCGACCTCACCACGAACTATTCCAGCAGCAGTTACAACGCCTTGCAGGTCGAAGTGCGCCGCAGGGCTGCGGCCGGCATCCAGCTTCAAGGGAACTACAGCTTCAGTAAGGTCCTCACCGATTCGAGCGGCGCCGCCGTTCGCTTCGATCCGTTCCTCGATAACGACAGCCCCGGGATCGAGCGCGCACGCGCTGATTTCGACCTCAACCACGTCTTCAATTTCAACTTCGTCTGGCCGCTTCCCTTCGGGGAGGGAGGCCGTCTCGCGCCGCTCGTCAGCGGCTGGACGCTGTCATCGATCGTCTCTTGGCAATCGGGCGCGCCGCTCTCACTCCTCTCGGGCCGCGCCACGATCAACCGGCGCTCGCGTTCGGTGCAGAACACGGCGGTGCCGTCGCTCACGAAACCCGAACTCGACGACATCGTGCGTTTTCGAATGACAGGCGACGGCCCCTTCCTGATCGCCGAGAGTGCCATCAGCCCCCGCGACAACACCGGCGTTTCTCCCGACGGCGAGGCGCCCTTCGGCGGCCAAATCTTCTCCCATCCCGGGCCCGGTGAGATCGGCGTTCTACAACGGAGGCTCTTCAACGGGCCCTCGGCATTCGGGCTTGACCTGGCCATCGACAAGACGTTTCGGCTTCAACCGGGGCACTCGGTGCTACTGGGTGCGAAGATCGCCAATGTCCTCAACCACCCGGTCTTTTTCTCGGGAAGCCACTCCCTCGACTCCACGCAATTCGGACGCATCTCCAACACCCTGATCGGAGCCCGCATCATCGAGTTCCAACTCCGCTACAGCTTCTGATCGGAGGCCCGATGGATGTGCCGGCCTCAATCCTAACCAATCAGGTGGTGAGAAATGCGGACTAGATCCAACCCGCCCCAATCCCCAGCGCCAGCAACAGCAGCATCGCGCCCACCAGCCGCCGCACCAAGGTCATCGTCACCTTGGTCAACAGCCGAGCGCCGAAATACGATCCCACGAACGCCGCTAACGTCGCTGTCACCAGCAGCCATAACCCCTCACCCGTAAACAACTCCTCCGCTTGATCGCTCAACACCGCCGCGCTGTATACCGCCAGCCGCGTCACGTCCACCGCCACCGAGCAAATCACCCCCGTGGCAATGAATGCCTCCTTCGACAGACCGGCGTTTACAAGAAAAGCCGACCGCAGAGCCCCTTGATGCCCCGACAACCCACCGAAGAAACCTGATAACGCGCCACCCGCCGGCAATGCGCGCTTTCCGAACGACAGACGGTCGAACACCGGCAGCAGATCAAGCAAAGAGAACACGCCGATGAGAATCCCCATCACCAGCCCAATCGTCGTCACTTCGAACTCACGTCCCGCCAGCGAGTACTCCGCAATCACACCCCGCTCCGCCATGCCCGCTAACAGCGCCGCTCCGAAGTACGCCGCCGGGATCGCCGGCAACCCGAAGCGCAGCGCCACCGGCCACGAAACATTGCTCCCCACCAGCCAAGCCTTGAAAAGGTTATTCAGCAGGTGAACGATCGCTGTTACGCCGACCGCCACCTCTAGCGGGAAGAACAGCGCGAACACGGGCATCAACAACGTGCCCAGCCCAAAGCCTGAGTACAGTGTTAGCGCCGCGACGACAAGAGCCGCAAGTGAAACGAAAAGAAGTTCCATCGGCGACGCTCTACAACTTCACCCGAGCCCACTTCTTACCAACCTGAATCGTCAACTCCTCCACGCCCGAGCCTATCTCAAAACTCATCTCGCGGTGCTTTTCACCATTGACCGACACAGCGCCTTCTTTGAGCTTCCGATTCGCTTCCGCCCCCGAACCGCACAGGCCGATGAATCGCAGCAACTTGTCGATCCGAATCGCCGCCGCCCCGCGCATTTCCTCCGGCAGCTCGTGAACCGGCATGTCGTCGGGAACCTGCTTTTCTTGAACCACCTTGCGAAACACGCCCGCCGCGTTAGCCGCATCATCGGCAGAGTGATAGTCGGTGACAATGCGCGCCGCCAGGTCACCCTTGGCCTTCATCGGGTGCTCGTCCCCGGATTCGATCCTCTTTCTTAACACTGCGATATCCGCCACGCTCATGTCCGTCAGCAACTCGTAGTAGCGATACATCAACTCATCGCTGATCTGCATCACCTTGCGGTACATGATTTCCGCGGGCTCGGCCACCCCAATGTAATTGTCGAGCGACTTCGACATCTTCTGCACGCCATCCAGCCCCTCGAGCAGCGGCGTCGTGGCAATGACCTGTGGCGTCTGTCCGTAATCGCGCTGAATCTCTCGTCCGACCAACAAGTTGAATGTCTGATCCGTGCCCCCCAACTCGACGTCCGCTTCGATCGCGACCGAATCGTAAGCCTGGGCCAGCGGATACAGCAATTCGTGAATACCGATCGGCTGCCCTCCCTTGTAGCGTCTGCTGAAATCCTCACGCTCGATCATCCGGGCGACAGTGTAGCGAGAAGCGAGTCGAATCAAGTCCTCATACCGCATCGGCAAGAGCCACTCGCTGTTGAATCGCAGCTCGGTCTTGTCCGGGTCGAGAATCTTGAATGCTTGAGTCTTATAAGTTTCCGCGTTCGCGCGAACTTCCTCACGGGTCAGCGGCGGACGAGTAGCGCTCCGTCCCGACGGATCGCCGATCAACGCCGTGGCCTCGCCGACGACGAAGATCACGGTGTGACCCAATTCCTGAAAGTGGCGCAACTTGCGCATCACAACGGTGTGCCCAAGGTGAATATCCGGCGCGGTCGGATCAAACCCCGCCTTCACGCGCAACGGACGCCCTTCCTTCTCCGAGGCGATCAATCGCGCTTTGAGCTCATCCTCCGGAATGATCTCGACAAACCCTTTCCGCAGATACTCCAGTTGTTCGTCAAAAGTCATGCTCGAAACATCACCCTGTCCTCAAGACCCGCCGACCCTCAATCCGATACCTGCCGCTCAACACGATGCGAATGGCCTCGCTATAAATCCGATGTTCTTCCGCCAGTATCCTCGCCGACAAGAGCTCCTCGGTGTCATCATCCTTCACCGGGACAACCGCTTGCGCAACGATCGGCCCCGAGTCCAATCCAGCATCCACAAAGTGCACCGTACACCCGCTGACCTTCACGCCATAATCCAATGCCTGTCGTTGCCCATCGAGCCCGGGGAACGAGGGCAGCAGCGCGGGATGCATGTTCAAGATCCGATTCGGAAACTCATCCACAAAGTACCCGCTCAACAAGCGCATGAATCCGGCGAGACACACCAAGTCGACTTTCTTCTCTTTGAGTAGCGCGACAACGCGGTGGTCATATTCTTCGCGCTTCACACCTCTTGAAGGGATGCAGACTGCCTCGATCCCCATCTCGCCTGCCGTCTTCAAACCCTGAGCATCGGGCTTGTTGCTGATGACGATCGCGATCTCCGCTTCGATCTCACCCGCCCGTACATTCTTGGCGATCGCCTCGAAGTTCGAGCCCCTGCCCGAGAGCAGGATTCCCAGCTTCTTCATTCGTAAACCACCCGGCGTTTACCCTTTACGACTTCACCCACTTCATAGACCCGCTCTTTCAGCGATGCCAGCAGCCGCAACGCTCGATCCTTTCCCCGCCCAGGCACGGCGACGATCATCCCCAACCCCATGTTGAACGTCCGATAAGCCTCCGCATCATCCAGTCCGCCGATCTCGCAAAGATGATCAAACACACGTAACTTCGGCCACGCGCTGATCCGTATGCGAGCCGCCAGCCCCTTCGGCAGCATCCTCGGCGTGTTGTCCGTAATACCCCGCCCGTGATGTGGGCGGCTCCGCGGAGAAGCTTCTGGTCCATCAGGGCCCGCAACGGTTTGAGGTAGCTGCGGTGGATCTTCAGAAGCTCACGGCCCGCTGTCGTCCGCAACGCCTTGATCTCCTGGTTCAAGCCGTACCCCGCTACCTCCAAAAAGAGCTTGCGCGCCAGCGAGTAGCCGTTCGTGTGCAGTCCGGTTGACGGGAACCCTAACAGAACATCCCCTGCGCGTACGTTCGCCGGACTGATGAGCCTCTTCTTCTCAGCCGCGCCCACAATGAAACCGGCCAGATCGTATTCACCCTCGGCGTACATCCCCGGCATCTCCGCCGTCTCACCGCCGATGAGCGCGCATCCGTTCTCGCGGCAAGCCTTGCTCAGGCCTTTCACCACCTGAGCCGTCACGCCCGCCTGCAATCTTCCCGTCGCGAAGTAGTCCAAGAAGTAGAGGGGCCGCGCCCCTTGCACCGCGATGTCATTCACGCAATGATTCACGAGATCCTGCCCGACGGTGTCGTGCCTATCCATCGCGAACGCCACCATCAGCTTCGTCCCAACGCCGTCCGCCGAACTAACCAGCACCGGATGCTTGAGACCCACGCCCTTGACGTCATAGGCCGCCCCAAACGCGCCGATGCCCGACAGCACATTCGCGTCGAAAGTCCGTCGCGCGAAACCCTTGATCTTCGACGTCGCGCGATCCGCCTCGTCAATATCGACGCCCGCATCGGCGTACGTAATCGATCTCTTCTTTGCCATGAGAATCAGGTATTATCGCATCCGGGGGTTGGGAGAACCGCTTCTTGGCGCCGGTCGGTACCGCTCGTTGTCTCTCGCGGAGCGCCGAGGGTGGGATCTGTTGGAGGTGCATGTGCGTTCTAACCATGTGCACGCGGTCGTGACAGCCGCGCCACGGCAGCACAAGATACGTGTGGAAGGAATCAGAAGTCGAGGAAGCGATTGGATACGTGGTCCGCGACCAGGGAAAGCCGATGGCCGTTTTTGAGAAGGAAGGGCGCGGCCGCTGGGCCAAGCCGACCCGTTAATCAGCCGCGAACAAAGCCGATCCAACCGCTAGCCGAGCCGCGAGAGATAACGAGCGGTGCCGGCCGGCTTACCGCTGTGAGCCCACGCGTGGAGTGGTGTCAACGCAATTTAGAAAGATCCCCTGATTGAGCAAAGTAGGAAGTTCCCCTTGAAGCCGGAATCATGGGCCGCTGCCCGCGACGGAAGGAGCCCGTAGGGCGACTGGAGTTGCGGGCAATGGCTCGCGGCGCTTGGCCGGATCGGCTAGGACGAAGCCGTCCATCCAGCGCCGCTTGCTCTTCCTAGGTTGTTTGTTATTGGCCGGCGTCTTGCGGGCCGCCTTGGCGGTGGGCCGGGCTGGAGTGCCGTCGGCTTCCAGGCATTCTTGAAGCAGCAACGCTCCCTGTTGCCAACGCAGCCATAATTCTCCGTTAAGCCGTTGCTCGATCCGCACCGCCGTCTTCCTCATCCGAGGTTTGGCCTTCTCAGCCGGGATCTGATACAAACGTCCGTGCCACGAAATCGTGTAGTCGTTGGCGACCACGCGCCGATCGACGCGACTGAGAATCGAGGCCAGATTCTGGTCGCGGCGCAAGCGCCGGTGGGCGTCGGCCTGTCCGGCTGGGTGACGCTTGAACCGTCCGTTCCACTGCGGCACAAACTCCTGCTGCAGATAACGGTTGGCGTCCTCAATGCTGCTCGCCGCGGCTCGCCGCAACCCCTTCACCATGCGGTCTTGCATCGTCTGGAAACTGCGCTCGATCCGTCCCTTCGCTTGCGGCGAGTGCGCCGGAATCTTTCCGATTCCCAACTCGGCCAGCGCCCTCTCGATCTGTGTCGGCGGTGGAGCCGCGTCCAAATGCTTGTTGTGGTGCAACGGCCGGTTGAGTTAAAACAGGCTGGCCTTGTCGGTGTAGACCTCCACGGGACGCCCGTGTAACTCCACATACCGCCACAACAACCGCATGTTCTCGGCCGTCGAGTCCGACACGGCAAAGTGCGCCGTCAGCTCGCTCGTGGCGTCGTCCATCATCGCCACCAGATACAACCGCGGGCCGCGCCCTTCCAACCAGTCGTGGTCGGACGTATCCCATTGCACCAGTTCGCCCCGGCAACGCCGTCGCCGCCGCCACACATGCACCTTCTTCAACTTGGCCCGGCGTGGCTTCCACAGCCCTTGGCCGCTCATCCACTGCCGCAGCGTCTCGCGGTTGACCACGATCTGATGCTCGCTCGCCAGCATCTCGCTCGCCAGCATCTCGCTCGCCAGCGTCGGCCCGTAATCGTCGTAGCGCTCGCGGATCAGAGCCAGCGCTCGCCGCCGCAGCTCGTTGTCGTACGCGCGGTTCGAGGGCCGGCCTCGCAGCCGATGCGCCAGCCCGCGATCGCCCTCTTTGCGGAGTCGCTTCACCAGCTTACGGACCCAACGGGCGCTCAGCTTCAACTGCTGTGCCGCCGTTGCCTGCGTCAGCCTCCCCTCCTTGACTTGCCTCAGAACAATCAACCGGTCCCGCTCCACTTTGCTCAATGCCACGATTTCGTTCACCCCCTAGCGTCTCTCGCCCGAAGGGGATCTTTCTACTTTGCTCTGTAGGGGATCTTTTCACATTGCGCCGACATAAGCGCCCTCAGGCTTGCCCCGGCTCAGGGAGCCCAGTAAGATAAGTGCGCAACAGCTTCCCTTCGAGCGGGAGTAGTTCAGTGGTAGAACGGTAGCTTCCCAAGCTGCATGTCGCGGGTTCGATCCCCGTCTCCCGCTCCAGTTTTCAATAACCTCTAGACCAGGGCGCCGATGAGGCGATCCACATCGGCGAGATTGTTGAAGACGGATGGCGAAACGCGCATTCGCCCGGGACTGCCGTTGCCAAGCGAAACAATGACACCTGCCTCCCGCAGCCGGGTCCGCGCACGAGGGACGTCCGGCACGAGGAACGACACGATGGGGCTTTCGTTCCCTGGAGGCGTTAGACAAGCGTAGCCGGCGGCCGGAAGCTCCGCGCGCAACCGCTCCGTCAGTGGGCGAACGTGCGCCCGTATGTTCTCCACACTCAACTTCAGAATGTAGGCGAGCGCCTCGTGCTGGCAGACGAAACCGACATGATTCGGCGTGCTGACCTGATACTGCCGCGCGTCCTTCGCGCCGGAACCCTTGCTGCCGAATTGAACCGGTTGCAGTCGATCGCCGTGAAGTTCCTCCGCGACATACAGGTAGCCGAAACGGCCGCCCATCAACCACTTGTAGGCGGAGCACGCCAGCAGGTCGATTCCCATCGCTCGCACATCAATCGGGACGGCGCCGGCCGCTTGAATCACGTCCACGAACACGACTGCTCCGTGGGCGTGGGCGATGTCACTGATCGCGCGGATGTCATCGAGATAGCCGTTCACGTTCGACACGAGCGCCAGCGAAACCAGCTTCGTGCGGCGGTCGATGGCCGCTTCCCAGTCACGGATATCGATGGTGTAGTCCTTGTGCTTGATGATCCGCGCGTCGAGCCCACGTTCCTTGCGGGCCCGGTAGTTGGAGAGACTTCCGCCGTAGTGGAGATCGTTCGTGACGACGTTGCCACCGGACTGCTGGATTCGCAGGCCGTCCAAGACAAGGTTTTCCGCGATTTGCGTACTGGGCACAAAGGCAATCTCCGCGGGCGTTGCGCCGATCAAGCGGGCAAAGCGTTGCCTCACACGCTCTTGGAGGTCAACGTTCTCGTACTTCGCGCGGCCTGAATCGGGTCCGTGCGTCAGATAGCCGATGTACTCGCGCATCGCATCGGAGGAGTGCAGGCCGAGAGGATGCTCAAGGGCGCAGTTCAGGTACGTCTCGTTGGCGGCCCACGGAAAGTCGGCGCGCGCGGCGGCCAGGCTTCCGGCTCCCGGCGCCGCGGCCGCGGACTGAGAAGTTAGGCCCGCAGCGCCCAAGGCGGCGGCTCCGGTCAAGAGTTGACGGCGATTCATTGGCATATGATTGTCTCCGGCCGGGCTAGTTGCGAAGGGCTCCCAGAAGGCGATCCACGTCTTGGTCGTTACTGAAGACTGAGGGAGAGATGCGCATCTTGTTTCCGAACCGCATGGCGACGTGAACGCCGGCGGCGCGAAGCTTCTTCATCGTGGATGCGGGGTCCTGTGCTTCAAATACTACGATGGGGCTTTCGTTCCCTTTGGGTGTGATCGACCGATAGCCCAACGCCGGCAACTCCTGCCGCAGACGGTCTGTGAGTGCCCGCACGTGTCGGCGGATATTCGCCACGCCCAGTTGATGGACGTACTTCAGGCTTTCCTGAGCGCATATCGCCCCTTCATACGACGGATAGCTGACTTCGTAACAAACAGGGGCAGGCCTTGGCTTGAAGCTGATTTCATCCAGCGCGGGGTCCGGCTCTTTCGTCCAGGGCGCGTAATTGAACCTCACGCCTCCGGAGTGCTGAGTTGGTTTGACGACGGTTCGTTGCAGATCGTCCCTCACGTAGAGGAAACCGAAACCCTTCACTCCCATGAGCCACTTGTAGGTCGAGCAGGCCGCGAAGTCGATTCCCATGGCATGGACGTCAATGGGAACCGCGCCCGCTGCCTGGATCACATCAACGTAAACGTACGCGCCGTGGACATGGGCCAGGTCGCTGATCGCCTTGACGTCCGAAAGGTATCCGTTGACGTTCGAGACGAGTGTGATGGACACCAGCCTTGTGTCGTCGTCGATGGCCTTCGCCATGTCCCGGATGTCGATTTCCCAGTCGCGATTCTTGACGACGCGCAGATCGAGGCCGTCCCGCTGCCTCATCTTGTAGTTGTAGAGGGCCGCAGTGTAGTGAAGATCATTGGTGACGACGTTTCCCGTCGAAAGCACCTCCGTCATGCCGTTGAGGAGGTTGCTCTCGGCCTCGATCGTACTGCGGATAAAGGCGATCTCTGAGGGCTGGGCGTTGATCAGCTTGGCATACAGGTTCTTCGCCTCGTTCCTCGGTTCGGCCCACGACGGCCACCACGGTTCACCCACTTCATTGGTAGCCCAATCGACGTAGCGATGAAGCGCCGCGGCGGAGTGGACGCTCAGCGGGTGACAGGAAGCGCAGTCGAGATAGGCCTCACTCCGGACCCTCGGGAAGTCAGAGCGAACCGCATCGAAGTCGACCTCCTGAGTCGCGGCGGCACCCGCGGTTTTTGGAGTTGCCGCTGTCATGGCGGCGGCGGTTCCGAGAAATTGTCGTCGATTCATGGATGGCTCCAAGCCTAGCGGACACTATGTTCGCATTTCGGCACGCTTGTATGTTAGAGGGCACGAGCGGCCCCTGGTCCTGTTTTGAGAGCGGATCTTTCGAGGGTAAAACTTTGGGCGTAGCTTTGGTCGACAGGCCGGACCGCTCGTTGTGTTTCGCGGTTCGGCTAGAGGATGGTTGCCCGTAGGGAGAAGATCTAGGCTCTTGGAGATCGAAGGTTCGGCTTAGACGCCTGATGAAACCGGGTCCGCGCTGTCGCGGCTCACGGTAAGCAGGTCTTTGCTCTCAACTGTCGGGCACCAGTACTGCTCAATGTGTTCGATTACCATATCCGTTCCCCGCCGGTGAGACACGTAGGGTGCATCGCGCGGATCGTACATGGCGTCGGTAAGGTCCCTGCCAAGAACGACGTCACGGCCGAGCCGTTTCATTTGGCGAATGCCGAACGGCCGGCCCAGCACGCACATGTTCGTATGAACGCCGGTCATGACGATGTTGCGTATCCCAAGCAGTTCACAGTAGTTGTAGATCTCCTGGCCGCTGTCGCTGATACCATCGTAGGGACCAATCTGAATGTCGGGATGCTGGCGGCTGTACATGCGCACTCGAGCGCGTCCGACTTCATCGTCGCAGGGTTCGTTTTGATCATCGATCGGGAGCTGGGCCTCCGCTTCTTTGTCGAGGTAGCACCAGCGTGCGATGGGCACCGGCGGCGTGACGTGCGGCGCCTCGATCATTCGCTGACGCTGTGGAGCGTCCTTGTAGAAGTCCATCGTGCTGCTGGGAGCGTGGATCACGGCCACGCCGTTGTCACGGGCGGCGGCCAACACTTGGTTAAAGCGTGGAATCATCTCCCCGACACGCCGGGCGGCCGAGACGCAATAGTGGTCGTCCCACATATCGCAGACGATGATGGCCGTCTCGGAAGTCTTCC
This sequence comes from Bryobacterales bacterium, assembly GCA_965206655.1. GTDB lineage: Bacteria > Acidobacteriota > Terriglobia > Bryobacterales > UBA6623 > JAPPLB01. The sequence continues at coordinate 564,476 of CBDBKC010000038.1, forward strand.
AGCGCAGTTGCCGGTCGACCGGCTTCACCGTGCCGCTCTTGGGCGGAACCTCGGCGCGGCTGCGGGCACTGAGCAAAAGGACTCCCGCCTTTTCGGGGCGGTTCGGCAGAGCGGTGAGGCGGGTTAGCGCACCTCCGGCGACGGCGGCGGAGAATAGGGCGAGGGCGGAACGACGCGTGATCATGAGCGGATGACCTCCAGGACTCTGCGTGTATTCTATCCCGCGGGACAGCGCCGCACAACCCTATTGCGGACACATTGCGGAAGCTCGGAGGATCACTCCTCCGACCATCGGTGCGCGCTACATTGGGGTGATGCGAATAGACGGCCGAGAGGGCGACGAAGCACGTGTTGTAAGAATTACGCCGAACTACATGCCAACAGCCGAGGGGTCCGCCCTTATCGAGATCGGAAACACGAAGGTGATTTGTACGGCTTCATTGGAGAACAGCGTTCCGGCGTTCCGAAAGGGGAGCGGCAGAGGCTGGGTGACAGCGGAATACGGGATGTTGCCTCGGGCGACCTCCACGCGGACGACGCGCGAGGTGAACCGTGGGCGTCCGGGGGGCCGCACACACGAAATCCAACGGTTGATTGGACGTTCGTTGCGAGGAGTGGCGGATTTAGAGGCGCTGGGTGAACGGTCGCTGCTCGTCGACTGCGACGTGGTTCAGGCGGACGGTGGAACGCGGACGGCTTCGATTACGGGTGGCTTCATGGCCCTTGCCCTGGCCGTTCGTCAGATGCTCGACTACCAGGTGATCAAGAAGAGCCCGCTCAAGGAGTACCTGGCGGCGATTAGCGTGGGTATCGTGGGCGGCGAGGCGATGCTGGACCTTTGCTACGAGGAGGACTCGCGCGCGGATGTGGATATGAACGTTGTGATGACTTCGGCGGGCGAGAATGTCGAAGTGCAGGCAACGGCCGAGCGTGGTACGTTCTCACGCGCGCAGCTTGATGCGCTGATGGACTTGGCGGCTAAAGGAACGAGCGAATTGATCGAAGCACAGCGAGGCATCGTGGCGCTCTGATGGCGGCAAGGCTGTACTGCGCGACAAGCAATCAGGGCAAACTCTCGGAGTTTCAGCAGGCGGCAGGCGACGACATTGAGATTTGCGGATTGCCGGCGGTTCCCTGCCCCGAGACCGGCGAGACGTTTGAAGAGAATGCCTCGAGCAAAGCGCTCTGCTACAGCCGGTCTAGGGAGAACGTGTGGGAGCAGCGGCCGGGCGTTTCGCCACTGGTTTTCGCGGACGACTCCGGCCTTGCGGTTGATGCACTGGGGGGAGTGCCGGGCATCCGCTCGGCACGCTTCGCCGGCCCCGACGCGGATGATGCGGCGAACAATCTGCTTCTGCTGGAGAAGCTTTTGGATGTTTCCCAACCCCGGCGAACAGCGCAGTTCATTTGCTGCATCGCGTTGACACGGGCCGGACGTGTTATCCAAACCTTCCAGGCCGAGGTCAAAGGGATGATTTTGGAAGGGCGGCGGGGCAACGGGGGCTTCGGGTACGATCCGCTATTTTATCTGCCCGAACTCGACCGCACGTTTGCTGAGCTGACAGGGGAGGAGAAGTGGCGACACAGCCATCGGGGCCGTGCCTTCCGGCAGCTATTGTCTTGGCTACGGCGAACCGATGAAGAGGTACGAGGGGCTGGGCTATAGTGAATCTGGCGGCGAAAACATGGCGTTTGTAAGCGTTCCGGAAGCACTAGAGGAGATTCGAGCCGGGCGGCAGCTCGTCATCGTGGATGACGAAGACCGTGAGAATGAGGGCGATCTGATGATCGCGGCCGAGCACTCGACGCCCGAGGCGATCAACTTCATGGCGACGCACGGGCGGGGATTGATCTGCCTGGCGATGACGGCGGATCGGCTCGATCACCTACGAGTCCCCCTCATGACGGAACGCAACACGTCACGTCTGGGCACGGCGTTTTGCGAATCGATCGACGCCGCGCAGGGTGTCACGACGGGTATTTCCGCGGCGGACCGGGCCCACACGATTCTGACCGCTATCGACCCGGCGAGCGGCCCCGCGGATTTGGCGAGGCCCGGCCATATTCCGCCACTCCAGGCGCGCAAGGGCGGCGTGCTCGTCCGCGCAGGCCAGACGGAGGCATCGGTCGACCTGGCACGTCTGGCAAGCTTGATTCCGGCGGGCGTGATCTGCGAAATCATGAACGACGACGGTTCGATGGCGCGAGTCCCCGAGCTGTTGAAGTTCTGCGAGCGCCACGGATTGAAAATGCTCACGGTGGCCGACCTGATTCGCTATCGGCTGGAGCACGAACGCTACGTCGAGCGCTTCGCCGAGGGGAAGCTGGAAACCCGTTTCGGCGAGTTTCACACCATCGCCTACCGCAGTGAAATCGACGCCGAGACACACCTTGCGCTGACCTACGGTGACGTACAAGGTTCACCGTCGACCTTGGTGCGGATGCACTCGCGCGACCTGCTGGGAGATGTGTTCCAGTCCGTTGAATACCCTTCCCATCGTCTGATCGAGCAATCCTTGCAGCGGATCGCCGAGGAAGGACGTGGGGTGCTGGTTTACCTGCACCAGACCGGGCTTGGCTTTGGCCTCGAAGCGCTCGCCGACGGCGGGCATCGAATCGTGCCGCATGCGAGGGAATCGCTGCGCGAAGGGGGCGAACAAGGTCAACGGCGTCTTCAATATCAAGCGGGTATCGGCGCGCAGATTCTACGGGACCTCGGGTTAAGTGAGATTCGTTTGCTGACGAATCATCCCCGCAAGGTCGTGGGACTCGAGGGTTTCGGCATCACGATCGTCGAGCAGGTGCCTGTGCTGGAAACGGAAATCCCCGCACGGCTCGACTGAGGCCATTGCTCAAACCGTCTTGGCCGGGGAGTTGGAGCGTCCGCCCATCCAGTCAACGGCTGTCCCAAAGCCGCTCACCACCGGGGTCCCCAAGGCCATCATGAAGAAGATGAAGCCGGCGATCCAACCGACGATGGGAATCATTTGAATGATCGTTACGAGTATGGCGCCCAAGAAGGCGGCTAGAACGGCATTCGCGCGCGGCGCCAAACCTCGGCCGACCCAGTAACTGACTCCGGCGTAGCCGACCACGAGAACCACGAAGAGCACGATCCCGAACGGGAATTCAAAGCCGGGGATCCAGACCGGGACGAAGATCGTCACAAAGCTAAGCAAGAACGACGCAAGAAGCAGCCCCGCGCCGAGAAAGAATGAGAGGAATCCTCGGCTCGCGGCGGTATCGGCCAGCACGGCGAGGCGGCTCGGCCCGAGGACCGCGGCACAGAACAATGTGAGGAGCGGCTGAAAAATCAGTGCAGCGATCAAACTCAGCACAAGTACGACCACGAGTCCCGAGGCCACAATGGGAATGATGCTGCGGATGGACGTCACTGTGCCGCCGATCCTTCCATCGCGAGCGCCTTGCACGCCTCCGAGAACTGAGACGGTGTCGCCACCGACCGCTGCTCCCGGCGCGAGGTCCACCCCACCCGCCACGGCAATGACGTCACCACCGACCGACCCACCCAGATTGACGCTTCCTCCGACGGCGACGACATCGCCGCTCACCCTGCCTGGAACTGTGATACTGCCGCCGATAGCCACGGCATCCCCTGTCGCTTCGCCTTCAACGCGAATCGAGCAGTTGAAGCACACGACGTCCGACACCGACTCGCCGCGCTCGACAAGCAGGTCCGCTCCGACAGAGACCCGTTCCTGGCCGGACCCTGCCCACGCCGCCGCCGTGAGCGCGCAACAACCGACAATCAGTGCAAAACTGCGCTGGATGAGTGGCATGGTTCTGTCTGTAGCTACGATTCTACAGGGATGAAGTTCCTCGGAATCTCCTCCACGGAGTCCGGCACCTGGCACGAGCTACTTTCACGGGCCAAACCTAACCGCGGGCTGCGGGCGATTGCACACAATACAACGACGTCGACACAGCAGGCGCACTGCCCGCTACACGCCGCACTGGGTCCATTCGTGCCCGTCGGCCTTGATCAGCTCATCGGCTTCCTTGGGGCCCCAGGAGCCGGCGGGATAATTGGGGAAGTGGCGAGGCGGAAGGGCTTTCCAGACGTCGGTGATGGGTTCGACGACCTCCCATCCGGCTTCGACCATATCGGCGCGTTGGAACAGCGTAGCGTCACCCAGCATGCAGTCGTAGAGCAGCCGTTCGTAACCCGTGCTCGGCGTACTGCCGAAGTAGTCGGCGTATTGGAAGTCCATATTGACTTCACCGAGACGAACAACGGGACCGGGAATCTTGGCGCCGAAGCTCAGCGAGATGCCTTCGTTGGGCTGCAAGCGCAGGACAAGACGGTTGCGGCCCAGCTTTTCGATTCCTGTCTGTCGAAACGGCATGAAGGGCGCCCGGCGAAACTGAATGACGATCTCCGTGGCGCGCTTCGGCATGCGCTTGCCGGTGCGGATGTAGAACGGAACGTGGGCCCAGCGCCAACTGTCGATGAGGAGCTTCAGCGCCACGTAAGTTTCCGTGCCGGAGTCGGGTGCGACGCGGGACTCGGAGCGGTAGGTGGGCAACACCTTGCCATCGACTTTGCCTTCGCCATACTGACCGCGCACGGTCCGTGTCAGCACATCTTCGGGCTTCATGGGTTGGATGGCCCGCAGCACTTTCGATTGCTCATCACGCACGGCGTCGGCGGCAAACGAGATGGGGGGTTCCATGGCGGTCAGGCTGATCAACTGGAAGATATGGTTCGGGATCATGTCACGCAGCGCGCCGGACTTCTCGTAGTAGCCGCCGCGCTGCTCGACCCCGACGGACTCCGACACCGTGATCTGGATGTGATCGATGTAGCGGCGGTTCCAGATCGGCTCGAAGATACCGTTCGAGAAACGGAAAACCAAGATGTTCTGGACGGTTTCCTTTCCTAGATAGTGGTCGATGCGGTAGATCTGATCTTCGTCGAGCGACTCGCGGATATCAGCGTTGAGGCGGCAGGCGGACTCGAGATCGTGTCCGAAGGGTTTTTCAACAATGACGCGGCGCCAACAGCTCTGGTTCTGTTTCACAAGGCCCGCGGCGCCGAGCTGCTCAATGACCGGGGCAAAGAACGAGGGCGCGGTGGCGAGGTAGTAGAAGTAGTTGCCGCCCGTGCCGTGATTCTGATCCACTTCGGCGAGCAGATCACCAAGCTTCTCGTATGTCTTAGGCTCGGTCAGATCGGCCGGCAGATAGTAAACGCGCTTCACGAAATCAGCCCAGAGCTCAGGATCGACTTCGTGGGTTGCGAACTCCTCCATATCGGCGGTGAGCTTGTCGCGGAACTGCTCATGACTCATCTCGCTGCGGGCGAGACCGACGACGGCGAAGCGCTCCGCGAGGAGATCCTGGCGGGCGAGATTGTAGAGCGCGGGGATGAGTTTGCGCTTGGTGAGGTCGCCGGACGCCCCGAAAATCACCATGATGGAGGGCGGCGCCGGGCGGCCTGATTGCGAAGGGTCGGTCGGATCGATTTCCATTTCTCTCTCCGCCGGTCGAGAGCGCGACCGCCGTTTCTTAGCCTAGCGCCTGATGGACGGCGGCTTCGAGGCGCTTGAGGCCGGCCTCGAGATCCGGGCCGAGATGAACACGCAGGGTGCGGCGTCCGCGCTCGGCCAGGACTTGAATGTCACCCCGCGCTTGGGCTGCCTTGACGACACCGAAGGTGTAGGTTTGTCCGGGGACGGCGAGGTCCACGGGATCGTCGCACGTGATCTGAAGGAAGACGCCGGTGTTTCGTCCCCCTTTGTAGGCTTGGCCGGTGGAGTGCAGGAACCGCGGGCCGAAGCCGACACAGGTGGCAACGTGCTTGGTGTCGCGAACTTTCGTGCGAATCGATGCAAGAACGGCTTCGTGCTCGGGATTCATCTCGATGTAGCCGAGCAGGGCGAAGTAGTCGCCGGTTCCGAGGCGCGCTAGATGGGCCTTGAGTACACCGGCAAGGGTGCCATCCGCTTGCAGGGCGGCGGTATTGTTCCGGTCCGCGAAGAGTTCGATGCCGTTGTCGGTTGCGAAGGGCGATTCTTCGGGAAGCTTGCCGACGGCTTCGTATTCATCGGTCAGAGTGCGGGTTGCGATCTTGCTCGCCTCGACATCGGGTTGGTTGAAGGGGTTGATTTCGAGAACGGCACCGGCGACGGCGGTTGCGATCTCCCACAGAAAGAATTGCTGTCCGAGATCGTACGCGTCACGAACGGCGAGCCTCACAACGGGATGGTCGGCGTCTTCGATTGCCTGGATCGCAAGCTGTTCATCGGAGTCGGCCGCGCCCTCGAGGCGGAGATAGACGAAAAGGCGATCGTCGCCGTAGACGGCCGGCGGCCCGAGAGGCTCGCGATCGACGGGGATAAGCCCTTTACCCTGCTTACCGGTCGATTCAGCGACCAGTTGCTCGAGCCACGCCCCGAGGTCATAGAGCGGCGGAGAGGCGACCAGAGTCAGCTTGTCGCGTCCGGCGCGGGCGGCGAGACCCAGGATGAGCCCGAGAACAATGCCAGGATTCTCGTCGACGGGCGTGCGCTGGGAACAAGCCTCGACTGTGGTCGCGGCCCGTTCAAGGAACCGCGCCGCGTCGATACCCATCGCGGCGGCCGGAATCATGCCGAAGTCGGATAAGGCAGAGTAGCGTCCGCCGATGCTGGGCAAACCGTGGAATACGTGCCTAAATCCGTCTTCGCGGGCGACCTTTTCAAGCTTCGAACCGGGGTCGGTGATGGCTACGAAGTGCGTGCCGGCCTGTCCCTTGCCGACCACCTGTTCGAGACGGTCAAAGAAGTACTGCTTGAAGATGTTGGGTTCGAGAGTGGAGCCGGATTTACTCGAAACGATGAACAGCGTTTTGGCGAGGTCGATCTTTTCTTCGAAGGCTTTGACTTGAGCCGGATCGGTCGCGTCGAGGACGTGGAGGCGCGGGCTGCCTTCTTGTGGACCGAAGGTGACGGAGAGAACTTCGGGACAGAGGCTCGATCCGCCCATCCCTAGAAGCAGAATGTCGGTAAAACCAGCCTGCCTTACGTCTTCGGCGAACGCAACGAAGCGATCTATGTCGGCCCGTTGTTGCGCGACAATATCCAACCAGCCAAGCCACTTCGCTTCGTCCGTGCCGCTCCACAGCGTTGCGTCGCGGGCCCAAAGCCGCGTGGCCTTGTCGTCGAGACGCCAGTGTTCGAGGGCGTGGTTGAGTTGCCGCTCCAGAATCGCACCGAGGTGATAGGTGACAAAGGAGCCGGCGAAGTTGGCTGGGTGCGGATGGCGGGTCTTGCTCATCTTTGATTCCCGTCCGGACTTTATCCCGACTGAATCAAGCTAACACTACCGTGTTTCGCCGACTACCGGTTCATGCGGCCGTCGGCCGGGACTGTCCGGTTGTCGGCCCACCCTTGCGGCTGGTCGATCCAGCCGCGCGAAAGGTAATCGCTCATGGAGAATGCAAGTAGAATCCCCAGCCATAGCAAACCGGCCACCCAGAAAAGCTTCGGCAGCGAGCTCGCGTAACGCAAGTGCATGAAGTAGAGCACAACAAGCGATGCCTTGAAGCAGGCGATGCCCAACGCAACCACTGTGTTCATGAATCCGAGGTCGATGAATGCGATCTGCACCGTGACCCCCGTCAGCACCAACAGTGCGCCAAAGATCAGCAGGTAGACCTTCAGAGGCAGGACGTGTGTGCCGTTTTCCGACATTTAGTGACGCCCCAGCAAATAGAGCAATGGATAGAGAAAGATCCAGACGATATCCACGAAGTGCCAATAGAGGCCCGTCATCTCAACCGGTGCATAGTACTCGCCGCTGAAGGCACCTGATCGCGCCTTGAAGATCAGCCACAGCATGAGCCCGATTCCGATGATCATGTGGACGGCATGCGTGCCCGTCATCGCGAAGTAGAACGAGAAGAAGAGCTGAACGTTGTTCGAGATGGCGCTATCAAGCTGAAAGTTCGCTCCGGGCACAAGGTGCTCGTGGATCTTGTGGGAGTACTCGACGGCCTTGATTCCGAGGAATACGCCCCCAAAGACGATGGTCAGCACGAGGTTGAAGATGATCCCCTTGCGGCGGCCGAGTTGCGCTTCGCGGACGGCGAGCGCCATGGTGAGACTGCTCATGATGAGAACGGCCGTGTTGACGCCCCCGAGAAGAACGTCCAGGTGGCTGCTGCCCTCGATAAACGCTTCCGGGTAGGTATGGCGATAGGCTGTGTATCCGGCGAAGAAGCCGCCGAAGAGCATCAGCTCGGTGAGCAGAAACGTCCACATGCCGAGCTCGACGGCCTCACGTTGCTGGCGCGCGTCGTCGAACTGGTGCGCAACGGTTCCTGACTTAGCCGACACCGACGTCCTCCTGTTGCTTCACATCAGGCGCGGCATAGGCGTACGCCTCTTCCGTCACGACCGGTGCGGCCGGGAAGTTCTCCGTCGGCGGTGGGGATGTTGTTCGCCATTCGAGCCCTTTGGCCTTCCAAGGGTTCGAACCGGCGCGCGGGCCATAGCGCATCGACCAGATGAGGTAGATCAACGGGATCAGATAACCCACACCGAGAATGGTCGCGCCGGCTGACGACATCACGTTCAGCACCTGGAACTCCTCGGGGTAGACGTGGTAGCGGCGCGGCATGCCAAGGTAGCCGAGCACGAACTGCGGGAAGAACGTCAGGTTGAAGCCGACGAAGATGACAAGCGCCGAGAAACGCCCCCAACCTTCGGGATAGAGCCGTCCCGAGATCTTCGGCCACCAGAAGTGGATCGCCGCGAGGTAGCCCATCAAAGCACCGCCGACCATGATGTAGTGGAAATGCGCCACGACGAAATAGGTGTCGTGGACGTGGACATCCACCGCCAAGCTGGCCAGGAAGAGGCCGGTCAATCCGCCGATCGTGAACAAGCCGATGAAGCCCATGGCATACATCATGGGCGTGTCGTAAGAGACGGAGCCCTTGTAGAGAGTGGCGGTCCAATTGAACACCTTGATGGCCGAGGGGATGGCCACGAAGAAGCTCAAGAACGAAAAGATCATCCCGGCGTACACAGACTGGCTCGAGACAAACATATGGTGGCCCCAGACCAGGAACCCGAGCACAGCGATGGCAAGACTCGAGTAAGCGATGACCTTGTAACCGAAAATTCGCTTGCGGGCAAAGCAACTGATGACTTCGCTGATCACGCCCATCGAAGGCAGAATCATGATGTAGACGGCCGGGTGTGAATAGAACCAGAACAAGTGCTGGAACAAGACCGGGTCGCCGCCGAGCTTGGGATCGAAGATCCCGATGCCCAGCAGCCGTTCCAGCGCCACCAGCACAATCGCGGCCGTCAGCACGGGCGTGCCGAGAACCATGATGAGCGCCGTCGCGTAGTGCGCCCAAACAAAGAGCGGCATCCGGAACCAGGTGAGCCCCGGAGCGCGCATCTTATGGATCGTGACGATGAAGTTGAGCCCGGTGAGAACCGAAGAGAAACCTGTGATGAAGACGCCCACGGCGGTGGCCGCGACAGCGCTATTCGAATACGTGGTGCTGTACGGCGTATAGAACGTCCATCCGGTATCAACGCCGCCTTGCACGACGGCGTACAGCGTGCACAGCGCGCCAACGATAAAGACGTACCAACTGAGCAGGTTCAGCCGTGGGAAGGCCAGATCACGCGCGCCGATCATGAGAGGCAACAAAAAATTACCGAACACGGCGGGGATCGATGGAATCAGAAAGAAGAAAATCATCACCAGCCCATGCATCGTGAACATCTTGTTGTAGGTTTCGGCCTGCAACAGATCGCCTTGCGGGGTGACGAGTTCGGTACGAATCATGACGGCGAAGCTTCCGCCGAGCAGGAAGAACACCGTGATCGAGGCCAGGTAGAGCAGGCCGATTCGCTTGTGATCGAGCGTCAGCAGCCACGAGCGAACGCCATAGGCGACATTCAAGTAGTCTTGGCGCGGAGCGCGGGCAGAGGCGTCCACGCCGCTGAGCGCGCTCATTCGGCTCCTCCCCGAGGAGCTTTCAGCGTCCTGATATAGACGATCAACTCCAACAATTGCTCCTCGCTGATTTGACCTTGGAACGTCGGCATGACGGGCTGGAACCCGGCAACCACCTTGGCTCGCGGATTGAGAACCTATTCACGGAAGTAAGATTCATCCGCCACAACGCTGCCCCCGCCTTCGAGCGGAACAGTGTGACCGAACAAGCCGGCCAGCGACGGGCCGCGGTCGCCCGTGCCCGGGAAATGGCAGGTTTCGCAGCGCAATTCGGCAAAGCGCCGCGCGCCCAACTCAGCCAACGATTCACCCTGCCCCTCGCCACTGATCCAGCGTTCGTAGGCGGGCGGGTCGAGCACGACAACTTTGCCGATCATCTTGGAATGCTCATTGCCGCAGTATTCGGCGCAGAAAAGATGAAACTCTCCCGCCTTGGTGGCTTCGAACCAAGCCGTTGTGTAGCGGCCCGGCAAGACGTCCATCTTGATTCTGAAGGCCGGGACGTAGAAGCTATGGATGACATCCTCGGAAGTCATGATCAAGCGCACGGGGCGTCCGACGGGGACGTGCAGTTCGTTGATCTCGCGGTGGCCTTCGGGGTGTTGGATCTTCCACATCCACTGCTTACCGACGACGTTGACTTCCATGGCGTCGTCCAGCGAGCGCGCATTGCGGAAGTAGAGGCTCGCACCCCAGGTGAAGACGACCATCACGATCAGGAAGGGCACGACGGACCAGAAAATCTCAAGCGCGTGCGAGCCTTCAATGGCTTCGGGACGGTCGTCGTCCGAGCGCCGGCGGTAGATCACGGCGAAGACGAATATCACCGTGAGGATCAACACCGAAAAGAACGCGGTGAGACCCACGAGAAACAGAAACAGAGAGTCGACGCCCGCGGCAATCGTCGACGCCTGCTCCGGAAAAAGTGGAAATCCTTCCCACATAAGCTAGTCTCTTCCCCGCCTCCTTGTGTTGTTCACAATTGCGCTCCGTGTTCCAGAGGACCCGGCCGCGCGTTCCGCTCACGCCGCAGCGAAAACCACAGGAAACCCGCTATCGCGAGAACAGTGATCAGGCCCAGGGCGCGGATGACGTTCATCACCACCAAGGTGTAGCGGCCCATGGCCGGGTCGTAATGAAAGCAGAAGAGCAGAATCTGGTCGACAATCGAACCAATGCGGCCTTCGGAGGCTTCGACCAGCGCCAGCCGCAGGTCGCGCGGCGGAAAGTCGACGCCGTAGAAGTATTGGGACAGCGTGCCGTCGGGCGTGACGACCATCACGCCGCTGGCATGCGAGTAGTCGTCCGTCTCGGGCCGATAGCGGTATGCAAATCCGGAGGCCTCGGTCAGCTTAAGAATGTTCTCTTCGTCGGCGGTCAGGAAATGCCAGCCTTCGCCCGCGCCGGGACGCCCGTAGGACTGAACGTATTCCTGTTTGGCCTTGGCCGCGAGTGCGGGCGACTCACCCGGATCAAAGCTTAGAGTCACAATCTCAAAGTCAGCGGCCACGTCGAGAGAAAGTATACGGATGCTGCGCACCAGCCCCTTGAGTTCCATCGAGCACAGCATGGGGCACTCGTAGTAGACGAGCGCCAAGATGACCGGCTTGTCGCCGAAATAGCTGCCAAGCGGAACCTCACGCCCCTGTTCGTCCCGCACGAGCGCTTCAAGAGGGAGTTTCTCACCGAGGCGTTGTTCGATTCCGACGTTCTCAAGCAGGGCCGGCAGCTCTCCCGCCGTGGTGCCGGTTTGCGCGGCAAGGGGAACAATCGCGGCAAAGGCAACTAACACGCAATAGAGCCGCAACCGCAAGGCGGCGAGTATGCGAGCTCCGAGGGCTCCGCAGGCGGCCATCACTCGCTCCCCCCCGGCGCGCTCTCGCGCATGGGCAAACCGCGTTCGGCGACAATCTCCATCGCGCGAGCGATCGGGATACGCACAATTCCCTGCCCTTCGTCGACCCAAGCGAAACCATTCAAGCGCTCTTCATCACGCGCTCGCAAGGCTTCTAGATCGCTGCTCGGCGTCGTCTGGAGGCGCGGTCCGGGCGCCACGGTGCGCGTCTTGGCCAGCGGAGAACCGCCGACATCGAGTTCAGCCTCACGCCCGGTGAAGTAGTAGAACAATCCCGCCATCAAAGCCCCCGAAATCACAATCCAAGCCAGCAGACCGATCTCGAAAACCGCGATGGGCCGCGTGTGCGCATCGGATTCCTCGTGCCCCTGCGTCGGCGCTGTGTGAAGTTCGCTCATGCGTGCTCCTCCGCGGCGGCGAGAGCCTCGAACGTCGGATCGTGGAGTGGTACGAGCGGCTTGTCCTTGAGTTGGCGCGCGAAGGCAGCGAGCCACAACCCGCCAATCGCTACCGGTGTCGCCAGATCGAGCCAATGGAGGTGAATCTCTTGCTCGCTGAAGGCCGGCGCGATCTGCCAGTAGATATCGACGAGGCGCGCCGCGAGGATCAACCCCGCCACCCAGACCAGCGCCGGCACCGCCTGTTTTGTCTTCCGTGAAAGCAACAGTGAGAACGGTAAGGCGAAGTGAAACAGCAATAGAACAACGGCGATGATTACCCAGCCCTCTCCAGTGCGGTTGATGTACCACGGAATCTCTTCCGGCAGGTTGCCCGACCAGATGATCAAGTACTGCGAGAACGCGATGTAGGCCCACAGCATGACGAAACCCAGCATCAGGTTTCCGATGTCGTGGATCTTTCCACTCGATACGAAGTTGGAAAGCGGTTTCTTATGCCCCAGCCAACCGATAGCGCAAACGCCGAACGCCAGCGTGGCCAAGCCATCGCCGACGACAAAAAGCAGTCCGTAGATGGTCGAGAAGAACTCCACTTCCAGCGACATGACCCAATCCACCGCGGAAAACGTGGCGGTCAACACCAGGAGCATCAGTCCGGGACCGCTGATCACCTCGAGTCGACGCGAAAAAGCCGGGTCGCCCGTATCATCTTGCTCGAGCGACCAGTGCCTCAGGCAATACGCCAGTCCGCCCCATATGACGAAGTACATCACCAACCGCGCGATGAAGAACGTCGTGTTCATGTAAGCGCCGCGATACTGCAACAGTTCGGTGCCGGCGACCTCTTCAGGCCGCGCCCAGGGGTAGAGATCACTCATCCCCAGCAGCAGCGGCAAAGCAAGCAGCGCCATAGCAGGCAACGTCCCCATGCTTGCTTCGAGGATGCGGCGCAGGATGAAACCCCAGCCACCGCCCACAAGGTGATGCAACATGATGATGCCGAGACTGCCGAGCGGGATGCCGATCCAAAACATGTAGCCGACCAGGTAAGAGCGGAAAAACTGCGCCGGGTTCATCACGGCGCCGATGCCGCAAAGCCCGAAGACGGCTACGCCCACGATCAGCGCCCGCTGCTGTAGGCGCGCCAGATCGGGATCTATTGTTTTGACGTCTGTCATTGCTTCATCAATTCCGTTATTCAACCCCACGGGCCGCACTCTGAAACTCGTTGCGTAGGTCCGTTGGCAGCTCGCCGATCTCCGCCGCCTGGCTCAACTGCAACGCGCGGATGTAGGCCGCGATCCGCCAACGGTCTTCGACCGTCAAACGGTCGGAGAAATCACCCATGGCGCCCAGGCCGTTCGTCATGACGTCAAATAAATGGCCGGGCGGTGTCTCGCGTAGCCGCTCGGAGTGATAAGTGGGCGGCCGCCGAAACCCTCGCTCGACGACCATGCCATCGCCGTGTCCCACTCGCCCATGACAGGGCGAGCACATGATGTCGAAGCGTTCTCGTCCGCGGGCAAGGTCTTGCGCGGTCATCGCGAAGGGGAACGTCGCCGCGAGATCATCACCGACAAAACCTGTGTGAAGATGCTCGTCTTCGTTCAACTCGCCGCGCGCGACGGTTCCGGCGACTTGGAGACGGCCGGCCCGACGATTTTCGAAAAACGAACTGCGCTCCAGCGGCTCGAAGCGCGGCTGATCGTGCATATCCTGACGACAGCCGAGGGCCGCAAGCATAAGCAGCGCGAGCACCGCACGGCGGCCCACGCCACATGAGGAGGAGAGCAGGCTAGTTGTCAACGTTCAGCACCTCACTCGGCCCGAGTTCCTCAAGAAATACACGTGTACTCGACGCATCAAAGTGCTCGTCGCGGGATTCAATCAAGAGAAAGAAACGGTTCGTCGTCGCGCGCCCGAAGCCGGGTACGTTGAAGACGGGATGGTGGGGACGCGGCAGCCCATTCAGCCCGAGCATGCCCAATACCGCTGACAGTGCCGCGCCCAGAATCGTACATTCGAACGTGACAGGAATAAACGACGGCCAACTATTCAGCGGGCGTCCACCGACGTTCAGCGGCAGCTCAATCACCGACACCCAGTACTGCAGAAAGAACCCCGCGAGACCGCCCACGATGCCGCCCGCCAGGACGATCCAGGGTAGGATACGGCGCTTATAGCCCACGGCTTCGGCCAGCCCGTGTACGGGAAAAGGCGTGAAAGCGTCGAGCCGCCGGTAGCCCGCCGCATGGGTCTTCTTCGACGCCTCCAGCAAGGCGTCGGCGTTGCTGAACTCCGCCATCAGCCCAAACAACTCCAACTCTGTCGCGCGTTCGGCCATTACTTACTCGGCTTGCCCGATGTCGGCAGCAAGGTCCGCATCTCGAAAATCGAAATCATCGGCAAGAAGCGGATGAACAGGAACAGCAACGAAATGAACAATCCGATCGAGCCGATGTAGAGCGACCAATCCCAGACCGTTCCGCTGTACATTCCCCACGACGACGGCAGGTAGTCGCGGTGTAGACTCGTCACAACGATCACGTAGCGTTCGAGCCACATGCCGACGTTGACGACGAGTGAGATCAGGAACAGCGCCATCGTGTTGCGCCGGATCTTGCTTGACCACAGTAGTTGCGGCAGGACGGCATTGCAGAAGATGAGCAGCCAGTACTGTGGCGCGTAGGGGCCAGTCATGCGGTTCAAAATCATATAGCCCTCGTACGTACTGCCGCTGTACCAGGCCATGAATGCTTCCATGAAATAGCCGTAGACAACGATCATTCCTGTCGCGAGGATGATCTTGCCCATGTTTTCGAGGTGTTGCGCCGTAATGAAGTCTTCGAGCTTGTAGAGCGCTCTCAACGGCACCGCCAGCGTGACGACCATCGCGAAACCGGAATAAATCGCGCCCGCCACAAAGTACGGCGGGAAGACCGTTGCGTGCCAACCGGGAATCAACGAAACCGCGAAGTCGAAACTCACGATGGTGTGAACCGAGATGACGAGTGGCGCCGCCAGCCCGGCCAGCAGCAAGTAGGCAATCTCATAACGATGCCAATGAATCGCCGACCCGCGCCAGCCCATCGCGAGAATGCCGTAGACCATCTGCTTGCCCCGCGTTTTCGAGCGGTCGCGCAGTGTCGCGAAGTCAGGAATGAGGCCGACGAACCAAAACAAAGCCGAGACCGTGGCATAGGTCGAGACCGCGAATACGTCCCACACGAGCGGGCTGCGGAACTGCGGCCAGGCGCCCATCGTGTTCGGGTACGGAAAAAGCCAATAAGCCAGCCAGGGCCGCCCGAGGTGAATCAACGGGAAAATCCCCGCGCAGGCGACGGCAAAAAGCGTCATCGCTTCAGCGAAGCGGTTGATGGATGTTCGCCAATCCTGCTTGAGCAGCAGCAGAATCGCCGAGATCAAAGTGCCGGCGTGACCGATGCCGACCCACCACACGAAGTTGATGATGGCGAATCCCCAACCGACCGGATTGTTGAGACCCCAGATGCCCGTGCCCCTGAACAGCAGGTTGGTCAGCGCGACCAGCAGCACCATCACGAGCGAGAACCCGATGCCGAGCCCGACCCACCATAGCCGCGGCGTGCGGCCAGACAGCACGATCGAGCTGATCCTGTTGGTGATCGACCCGTAGGTGTGTCCTGCTTCGAGGATCGGCGTCGATCCACCGTTGGGCGGAAGCTTCGTCGTCATGTCAGCCATGATCAGCGCCTCCGCCGGAGTGATCGGGGCCGCCACCGAGATCCGGGTGATGATTTGTGACCTTGGCGAGATAGCTGGTGCGGGGCCGCGTGTTCACTTCTTCGAGCAAGCCGTAGTTACGCACATCCTTTTTCAAACGCGATACGCGGCTCTCGGGATCGTTGATGTCTCCGAACACGATCGCCTGCGCCGGACAGACCGATTGGCAAGCCGTGACGATCTCCCCGTCACGAATCTTGCGGCCGTCTTTCTCCGAATCAATGCGCGCCGTGTTGATCCGTTGTACGCAATAGGTACATTTCTCCATGACGCCGCGCGTGCGGACGGTGACGTCCGGGTTGCGAAGCATCTTGAGGCTTTCGGTGTCGTAATCGCTGTAGTGCAGGAAGTTGAAGCGCCGCACCTTGTAGGGACAGTTATTCGCGCAGTAGCGCGTGCCCACACAGCGGTTGTAGACCATTTCGTTCAGGCCTTCCGAGCTGTGGACGGTCGCTCCCACCGGACAGACGGGCTCGCACGGCGCGTCCTCGCAGTGTTGGCACATGACGGGTTGATGGTGGGTGGTGGGGTCATCCAAATCGCCCTCGTAGTAGCGGTCGACGCGGATCCAGTGCATTTCGCGACCCGCGAGAACCTGCTCCTTGCCGACGACAGGCGTATTGTTCTCGGCCGTACAGGCGACCATGCAGGCGTTGCAGCCGGTGCAGGAGTTGAGGTCGATCGCCATGCCCCAGGCGTAGCCCTCGTACTCGTGGCCAGGATAGAGAGTCATCTCCGGGCCGGGCCGATGGCCCATGTGCTCGAAGATGTGAGGGTCCGCCTCGAACGCCTCAAGACTCGCCGAGCGCACGAGATGCCGGCCTTCCATGCTGTGGTGCTGCTGCGTCGTGGCCAGCGGATGGCGCAGGCCGACCGCACGGATCTCGACGCCTCCGACGTGAAGGTAGCCTTTGGAGGTTCGCAGCGCATACGCGTTAAAGCCCGCGCCGTTGCCGACTCGGCCCGCACGCGTCCGCCCGTAGCCGAGGGTGACCGTCACGGAATCATCGGCATGCCCGGGCGCAATCCAGACCGGCGCCTGGATGGAGCGTCCGTTGGTGCTCAACTCGACGACATCTTCGTTGGCCAGTTTGAGTCTTTCGGCGGTGGCGGGGCTGATAAGTGCGGCGTTGTCCCAGGTGAGTTTCGTCAGCGGCTTGGGAAGCTCCTGCAGCCAGCCGTTGTTTGCATAGGAACCGTCCCATATGGTGGGGTCGGGCCGGAAGGCAATTTCGATACCGCTGATGGAAGGTGACGGACCGAGGACCTCGGCTAGATCGGCCCGCATCGACACGCTCTTTGCCACGGCGGCTGTCCCCGCAATGAGCCCATCATGCAGCGAGCGCCTCCAGAAACGTTCGAATACCTCCGGCGGGCCCCAGCCTTCAGACCAAGCTTCCCAATGAGCACGGACCAGATCGTGTCCCGACGCGCCCGGCTGACCTAATAGAGCCGCTAGCAGTTCGTGAGCCGATCTGCCGTCGTAGAGCGGCTCGATCAAAGGCTGCACGATGGAAGCGGTGCCGTCGTAAGCTCTGACATCGCTCCAGGCTTCGAGAGGATGCGCTTCAGGCACGTGCCACTGGCACAGCCGCGCCGTCTCATTCTCATAAAGCCCAAGATGAATCCGGGTGGGCACTTTCTCGAGACGCTCTGCGAACTCCAGATCGGCCGGGGCGTCGTAGACAGGATTCACGCCCAGCATCACGAGCAGATCCACCGCGCCGGCATCCATCTCCGACGTCAACTGCGTCAACCCCTGAATCGGGTCCTCGGGTACGCGCTCCATCGGTTCCGTCACGATGACGGTCTCGCCCAGGTTGCCAAGCCGGGAGTTGATGGCCAAGGCCAGCGCATGAACGGCCGCGGGCTGTGAGTCGCCCGCGATCACGATCGAACGCCCGGGGTTGGCTTCGAGGTCCGCAACGGCTGTTTCGATCCAGTGCCGGGTGCTTTCCGAAAGCTCGCCTGAAGAAGCGGTTTCGATGCCAACCCGAGCGGCGACGCCGGCGGCGATGTTACGGATTTCGGACGGCTTCGCGCGCAACCGATGTTCGGCCATCGCTCCCGTACTCGACGGCATCGGCTCGGCGACGTAGAGCCGGTTAGCGGGCCCCTGGTTGTCCTCGGCGCGGCGCTTGGCGGTGAAGTCCCGCGTATAGCGCACGTTGCCCGCGCCTTGCATTAGGAAGTCGGCGTCGAGCGAAAGCACCACATCGGCCTTACTGAAGTCGTAGTAGACGTGGGCGTCTTCGCCGAATGCGAGCGCCGCGCCGCGATGAGCCGACCAGCGGCCCACGGGCTCATACTGCACCCACTTGGCTCGCGGGAAGGCCGCGAGCACTTGTTCGATCTGGCCGAGGAGAGACGGCGAAACGACGCTTCCGGTCAGTAGGCGAAGCCCGGCTCCGTTCTTCAAACGCTGCGTCTCGAGTTCGCGGTTGAGATCGCCGAGGAAGCTCGTCCAACGGCTGATCTCGCCGGCTCGCACGACGACTTGAGAACGGTCGGGATCGTAGAGAGTGAGAATCGAGGCCTGCGCGAAGGCATCCGTCGAGCCTAAGCTGGCGGGATGGAGCGGGTTGCCTTCGATCTTCGTCGGACGCCCTTCGTGACTTTCAACGAGCACGCCTTGCACGTTTCCCGCGCAGCGCAGTGCGGTCGCGAAGAAACGGGGCTTGCCCGGAATCGAATACTCGGGCGTGCGGGCGGCGGAAACGATCTTTTCAGCCGGCTGGCTGGTGCAACCTTGCAAACCGGCGAAAGCCAGCGAGGCGCCCATGAGTTGCAGAAAGCGGCGTCGGCCCAGCGTCTCGACCCATTCCGCCGCACCTTCGGAAAACTCGTTTTCGACGAGCTTGGCAAACTCATCGGTCTCAGCGATCTCGTCGAGGCTCCGCCAAAAACGCCGTCCGCGTTCAGAGGCCAAGCGGGCGCGTAGTGACGCCAAGTCAAGTCGAGCCGATTTCGTATCCGTGGTCATCATCGATGGCATACCGAGCAATCGAGCGCGCTGCGCACGTTGTATTCTTCGGCCAGTTTCGACCCCAGCTCCGCTTGGCTGACGGGCGGAGTCCAGCCCATCGTGAATATTTCATCGCGCGGACGTAGATGCGCTTCGGGCTGCTCGTGGCAACTCCAACACCACTCCATCTGCAAGGTGTTCGCTTTCCACATCAGCGGCATCTGATCGACGCGGCCGTGACAGGTCTCGCAGCCGACACCCTTCTTCACGTGAATGCTGTGGTTGAAGTACACAAAATCCGGCAGATCATGCACTCGCGTCCACTCCAACGATTCGTCGGCACGGTAACTCTCCCGCACAGGTTCCAGCATCGGAGCGTCGGCCCAGATCTGCGAATGACAATTCATGCAGGTCTTCGTCGGGGGGATACCCGCGAACGCGCTCTCCTCGACCGAGGTGTGGCAGTGGCGGCAGTCGATTCCCAGTCCGCTGACGTGGTGCTTATGGCTGAACGGTACGGGCTGCTCGCGGGGAACGTTGACCTGCGTCACGTAGAACGAGCGATTCATGAAGAGCACCAGCCAGAGCAGACCCCCTAGGGCGAACAGAGCCCCAAAAATGCTCAGTCTCGCGATCGTGTTCGTACTGGGATGGAAAATCTGGGCCATGACCTGGGAAGAGAGAACTTCTCCCACCCCTCAACACCGCAGGGGCAAAAAAGAAACAAATCGGCCTATCTACTCCAACCGTTTATGGATGCTGATGGAAATTCTCGAAATCGGTTTCCGCCGGCGTGCTCAAAACACCGTGGGCCGGCATCGACCGGAAGTTCGATGGGGCATGGCTGAGATCATCCCCGGTGATACTTGCAACGATCTAAGTGGGAAGAACATTGCGATCCGCTACGTCAGGATTCAGCACAGCAGTGGATCCAGAAAGACACCACGTGATGGTGCTGTCATATCTTGCCACGACACCTGCTCTTAGATCCGGAAGGGGGCCGGGGTAAAGCACAACACGAATATGACCCATAGCGAAAAGCCGATGCGGCGCCGGGCAGGCCCCAGGTCGACGGAATCGTTCATGGTTGGCGGGTGACCAATGCCCATGTACCACAGCAGAATGAGCATGATTATGTACTGAAAGCCTTGAATGACCGTTAGGATGGCGAGGCCCAGGAACGCGATGCCTGCCACCAGCTTGCTGCGGCGTCCGAATAGGGCGTAGTTGATGTGGCCGCCGTCGAGCTGGCTGATCGGCAGTAGGTTGAGCGCGGTCACAAACAGGCCCACCCAGCCGGCGAACGCGATGGGATGCAGAAGCAGTTCCGCGTCAGCGGGCTGGGACCCAAAGATGAGCCACTGCATAGCACGGAACATAAGAGGGTCCCCGAGACTGACCAAGTTCGCCGCCTTGTCGGGGGTAGGCACGTGCTCCGAGAGATAGATGCCGACCAGGCTTAGAGGGAAGGCGACGACAAGGCCCGCGATGGGTCCGGCGGCAGCGATATCAAAGAGGGCACGACGGCTGGGAATGTAGGGCGACATCCGGATGACCGCCCCGAGTGTCCCTAGGAACGATGGGAACGGAATGAAGTAAGGCAGGGTCGCCGGAACGCGGTGGTAGCGAGCCGCAAAATAGTGTCCGAACTCATGAGCCGTAAGAATGCTGAGCACGCTCGCCGAATAGATCGGCCCAGCGGCCCAGGTCGTCGAACCGATCGTCAAGCCAAACAACAGTAAGTGCAGCCAAAGCTTACGTTTTCGCGGCTGAAGCTGCACCGGAATAGGCGCATACCCACCGTTGGCGCTGGTGTCATAGGCCCGCGGCGGAAACCGGATGACTCGCGGCGGGAATAGCGGCGGAGGGGTCGACGACATCAGACTCCTACTCAGAGTACGACAAACTTCCCCCTAACCGTTGCGGCGCTCCGTCACTCAAGCTCATCCACGTCCTCCTCCCTCGCCCAAGCGGGAAAAGTTGACCTAGGCCGATAAGGGTAGGGTCCAGACGACCCGCTCGTTGACGGCGGCGTTGAGGTCCGTGCGGGAGAAGCGCGGGAAGACTGCGGGAATGTTAACGATTATCGGCATCCTGATCGTCATCGCGTCCGTCTTCGGTGGATTCTTGTTGCACGGAGGGGATGTGCGCGTCCTCATCCAACCGTCGGAGTTCATGATCATCTGGGGCGCGGCGCTGGGCTCACTCGTGATTGCAACGCCGCTTCCGGTGATCATGATGATCGCCAAGAACCTCAAGAAGGTTTTCGCCGGCAACAAATACACGAAGCAGCGCTACCTGGAAACCCTCAGGATGTTCAACGATCTATTTCAGGCGGCCCGCAAGCAGGGAATGATGAAACTCGAACTGGACGTCGAAGCGCCCCGAAAGAGCCCCCTCTTTAAACGCTACCCCGATTTCCTGAACGATCATCACGCTGTCCACTTTGTCTGTGACACCCTGCGGATGGCGATTACTGGGGGCATTCCGGCTTTCGACCTCGACCAGATGGTGGACGCCGACATCGACGTCCACCAGGAACACAATCACGCTCCGATTCATTCGCTTACAACGGTGGCCGACGCGCTACCCGGTCTCGGCATCGTCGCGGCCGTTCTCGGCATCGTGATCACGATGGGTTCGCTGGGCGGCCCGCCTGAAGAGCTAGGGCACAAAGTGGCGGCCGCGCTGGTCGGCACATTTCTCGGGGTGCTGACGTGCTACGGCTTCGTCTCACCTTTGGCGGGCGCCATGAGTGTTCTGGACGAAGCCGAGGCCGGTTATTACCGCGTCCTCAAGTCTGGCCTCATCGCTTTCATCAAGGGGCACCCGCCGATCATGGCGATCGAATTCGCGCGCCGTTCCATCCCGCATCGTGAGCGGCCGACATTCGCGGAAATGGAGAAGGCATGCAAGGGTACACGCAAGAGGCGCTAGGCATCGACGACCATCCGCCGGTCATCATCAAACGCGTCAGGCGGGCCCCGCTCCGGCACAGCGGCGCTTGGAAGGTCGCCTTCGCGGATTTCGTCACGGCCATGATGGCGCTGTTTATGGTGATGTGGCTGATGAGCACTGATGCGAGCAAGCAACAAGCTATCGCGGGCTACTTTCAAGACCCGGCGTCCTTCGAGCAAGCGCTCGAGGAGGGCAAAGCCGCAGACTCGCGGGAGCTCGAACTTCTCGCCCGGAACATCGAGCGGGCGCTGCTCAAAGCTCCCGAGTGGAAGAGTCTCAAAGAGCAGGTCGCGATGGAGGTCAGTCCCGACGGCCTACGGATCGAGCTGCTCGAAAGCGAAGAGGGCACGTTCTTCGCCAGCGGGGACGCCGGCCCTACGGGTTTCGGAACGAACACGCTTCGACTGATCGGCGGGGAACTGTCGAAGCTCCCCAACAAGGTAATCATTGAGGGACATACCGACTCACAACCTTTCCGCGGCCGACGGAACTATTCAAACTGGGAACTCTCAGTCGACCGCGCGAACCAAGCTCGGCGGCTGCTCGCTCAGAACGGAATGGACGCTCGACGCATCGTTGAGGTGCGCGGTTTCGCCGACGTCAGGCTGCGCAAACCGGATAACCCGGCGCACGCCTCCAACCGGCGCATTTCGCTGATCGTCAAGTATAGGAATCGCTAAGCCGGCTCGCTACTCCGCCTTCGCGCCGAGCTCGTACAGCGCTGGATCGATCGGCTGATTGTGCGTTGCGTTCACGAAGCTGATTTCCCATTCGGACACGATCGAGCCCGGGCCGTCGCCCTGATTCGACCGGTCGTATTGGATCTTCCAACCCACAGGGAGCGTGAGACCATCGATATCCGTGAAGTTCGTGAAAGTCTCGGTGACTGTCACATAGGTATTTTGGATCTGGGCGGACGCATCCGGGTTAGCGCCGATTCCCCCGGGAATTTCGTAGCGGTAGCTCGTCCGCACGTGTTGGTAGGTCTCGGGGTCGAAGAAAAGCTGAACCTTGGCCGGCCCGCCTCCCTTGCGAGCCTTGTAATCGAGACGGTGCAGTTGGCGGCCTTCTACTTTCTTTAAGCCTCCGTACTTGAGCTTCGCCCCCTTCGCTTCCAATTGCAGAAGCGGCCAAGCGGTCGAAGTCGTACCACCGAAGAGCCCCTCGCGAAGAATCCCCTTGTTGGCCGTAAAAAACTCTCCCAGATGCGAGCGCCCGCCTTGAAAGCCCTGCATGATATGCACTTCGTCGCCGTTGTACACGAGGTGCTCACCGTAGTAGCTCGGGTTGCCGCCCGTGTCGTAACGGAAGCTCACCGAATCTCCGTCGGACGCCTGGAAAACATCACCGGGCAACTGAGCACGCCCGCCGATCAATACACGCCAGACTCCCTCCCCCGTGTAGATGCGGGTTTTCATCCCGGCCCGCACATCAGCCGGGCCAATGGCGTTGAGATGCTGCTCGACGAGTTCCTCGGGCTTCATCTTCTTGGCGGCTTCCGCCGATGGGGCGGCCCCCGCCAAAACAACAGCCACTACCGCCGGAATCAAGACACTTCGCCTACCGAGCTTATCTCGCATCATTACAACCTCCCCGCAATTGCTTGCATTGTGTGACCGTCCACGGCATTTGTCAACCTCCGTTTGTGAGGTGAAGAGTTGAACGAACACCGGAACGGCGATCTCGTTTGGCTACAATGATCGTTAAACACGAGGTGGGAGTGAGCACAAAACCACAGCAGCCGAAATCCGCGAAACCGCAACAACCGGAAGACACCCAAGAAAGTGTCGATATGCCCCGGCGCGGCATCGTAGCGGAATGGACCGTAACGATCATCTTGCTGCTCTTCGGGACAACAACGCTCGTTCAAGCGTTCGTGATCCCGACCGGTTCGATGGAGAATTCATTGCTCATCGGCGATCATTTGCTCGTCGATAAGCTTGCCTACTCGCCTCACGGGACCGTGGGCGGGTATCTATTGCCCTACCAGGATGTCGGGCGCGGCGACATCATTGTATTTCGGTATCCGATGGATCTTGAACAGACGTTCGTCAAGCGTGTGATCGGTGTCCCGGGTGATCGGCTGCGCTTGGAGCAGAAGAAGCTCTACCTGAACGGGAGCGCGATCGAAGAACCCTATGTTCAGCACAAGACAGCTTACATCGACCAGTACCGCGACAACTTTCCCGGACCTCCCAACATGCAGGTTTCCGACCGGGCCGTGACGATGCTCCAGAACCATGTCGTGAGTAACGAAGTGATCGTTCCCGAAGGCAGCTACTTCGCCATGGGGGATAACCGCGACCTCTCGCTCGACAGCCGGTATTGGGGTTTCGTGCCGCGCGAGAACATCATCGGCAAGCCTCTTGTGATTTACTGGTCGTTCGATGCGCCCACCGAGCGGCTGCAGGATACCGGCATTTCGGCGGCACATTTGAAAGACGTCGCCTTGAACTTCTTCGGCAAGACCCGCTGGCGCCGTACGTTCAATCTGGTCCACTCCCACACTCCGGACAGCCAATGACCGGCGGGCGGGGCCTGCGGCATTTTCACGCCGTGATCTTGGCCGGCGGCCGAGGTACGCGCTTTTGGCCCCGCAGCCGCCGCGGTTTACCCAAGCAATTGCTTCCCGTCGTCGGCAACACTTCCCTGCTCCGCCAAACAGCCGACAGACTCAAAACACTCGTACCGCCGGAACGGCTGTGGGTACTGACGAACGAGTCTCTTCGCGGAAAAGTAGTCCGCGCGTTACCCGACGTGCCGCGGCGGCAAGTGATCGCTGAGCCCGTACAAAGAAACACCGCTCCGGCTATCGGACTGGCGGCGCGGCTCCTTCTCGAACACGATCCCGACGCAGTGATGGGAATCTTTCCGTCGGACCACTTCATTAGCCGAGAGAGGCTGTTCCGAACCGTCGTCCGGCGCGCGGTGCGGGCGGCGGACGAAGACCGGCTGATCGTCCTGGGGATTCCACCGCGTGGCCCGGAAACCGGCTACGGATACATCCGTTTTCCCAAAGGGCTCAAAGCCGGCGGGGCCGATCCCGTGAAGGTTCAGAAGTTCGAGGAGAAACCCAGTCCGGCGCGGGCAAAGCGTTTCGTCAAAGCCGGCAACTATTACTGGAACGCCGGGATGTTCATCTGGCGGGCATCGGCCATCAATGAATCGATCGACACCTTCATGCCGGCGACGGCGCGGGTGCTGTCCTCTCTAGCGCCGCTCGCTTCGCGCGGATTCACAGCCTCGCTCCGGCGCAACTACCGAAATTGCGACGACACATCCATCGACTATGGCGTACTTGAACACGCCAAGAACATCGTTGGGTTTGCCTGCCCGGACTTCGGTTGGAGCGATGTCGGAAGTTGGAATGCCGTCTACGAGTTGCTAAGAAGAGAGCAGCACCTGAGCGTTTCCCGGACGGAGTTGCGCGAGTTGGGGTCGTCCGCAAACTACGTAGAGGCGCCCGGGAAACTGACAGCCTTGATCGGCGTGAAGGATCTGATCGTCGTCGACACGCCGGACGCGCTGCTGATCTGTTCGCGAGCCGAAGCCCAAAAGGTGTCGCAACTTGTGAAGGATTTAGAGGCGACGAAGCGAGACGCTTTGCTTTGAAGATGTGGTTTGCGCGCGGCCGAGGTCGCCTCGCAAAGCTCACACACAGCGCGACCCCGCGCGACAAAGTCGTGCACCACAATAATTCGACTGCTCAGGGATCACTGCTTAGGGATCGCTGCTCAGGGATCACGGCGCAGCACAGGATAAAACTGCGTGAACACGTTGTCAGTGGCGGCGTGCTCGTTATGGCACGACCAACATCGGTCTTTCGGGTAAGCCTTCACACTGTCAGCGGCGGAGCCATCATCCCGAATGAAGTTGAAGTAAGCCCAGCTTTCCTTGAAGCGCGAGCTGTCCTTCAATGCGACTTCAACACCCAGAACCTTGTCTTGAAACTGCCCCTGCTGATTGATCGAAGCACGGGAGCCCGCGGTTAAGACTTCCATCACGAACACGGTGCGCTCGGGGAACCGGCCTGTTTTCTTGTATTCCCGGTACGACGACGGGTTGATGTAGAGATTGTGGAACTTCGCGTTCTTTCGTTTCGCCTCGCTCGGCTCATAGCTCATGCCGAGAGTAGCGCCAATGAAGACCCATTCGCGATACCCTTCCGGCCGAACGAGTTCGTTATCCCCCGTGTAGCTCGGTCCGTGATCCTGGGCAGGGCTAATCGCGGGCCAAAGCAGCACGCAGCAAACGATAGGTAGAGCAAGTCTAGTCATCTTGTAGATATCAGCTTATACGAAACCCTTTGTTCACACACCATCCCGCCAACCAAGGACGAGGTCGCCGCTGTTGACAGCCCCGCATCGGAGCTATACAGTTAACGTAATGGTTAATGA
Organism: Bryobacterales bacterium; assembly: GCA_965206655.1. GTDB lineage: Bacteria > Acidobacteriota > Terriglobia > Bryobacterales > UBA6623 > JAPPLB01. The sequence goes on from CBDBKC010000038.1 coordinate 590,792, forward strand.
TACGTCCGCCAATCTGAATACCACCTTCTCGGCGCTATCCGATCCGATTCGGCGAGGCATCCTCCAACGTCTCGCCCGGGGTGAAGCGACCGCGGGAGAGCTGGCGGAGCCGTACGCGGTCACGCTTCCCGCTATTTCCCGGCACCTCCGCGTACTGGAACAAGCCGGCCTGCTGGCCCGCCGCAAAAGCGGACGCATCCACCACTGCCGCCTGAATCCGAAACCCATGCGGCAGGCAGCGGTCTGGATCGAACAGTACCGCCGTTTCTGGGAGCAGCGATTCGACGCACTCGAAACCTATCTGGACAACATGGAAAACGAGGAGACAACGCAATGGCAACAGCCCAACCTCACGCCGACTCCGCCCACACACTCGAAGTCCGGCGCACCTTCAAAGCGTCGCGCGAAAAAGTCTTCCGGGCATGGACGCGGCCCGAAGAAATGAAGTATTGGTGCGCCCCGAGCGCGGAGTACGAGACAAGCGCGGAGGTCGACCTACGGGCGGGAGGCAGCTACCGGATCGAAATGAAGCATACGAGCGGCAAGGTGCATACGGCCGTCGGCGTCTACCGCGAAGTGGTCGAGCCTGAGAAGCTCGTCTACTCCTGGTCCTGGGAAGATGGTTCCGTCGAGGAGACGCAGGTTACGGTCGAGTTCATTGATGTTGCGGGTTCGACCGAACTGGTCCTCACCCATGAGTTCTTCCCGAATGGCGAAGCACGAGACCACCACCGTCAAGGTTGGGCCGGTTGTTTGGGGCGATTGGAAGAGCACTTGGTCTAGCCGGAATCAACCGGCTTACCAAAACCTCCGCCGCCTGGACTCTCGATTCGCAACCGATCCCCCTTCCTCGCGCGGAAGTGACCCTTGGCCGGCAGCTCTTCCCCGTTCAGAACATTCCGGCCGGCCGCCCCGGCTTCCCCGCCCTCGAGCCCATAAGGCCGTGTCTCACGCCGGTCTGATAGCAAGGCGAATTCCGTGTCCGTCAGGAACTCGAACTCACGAATCACACCGTCGCCACCGCGATGCGCGCCTTTACCTCCCGACCCTTCGCGAACCGCGTATCGGTGTATCCGCAACGGATAGAGGTGCTCCAAGGCCTCCACGGGCGTATTCAAGCTATTGGTCATGTGGTTCTGAACCGCGCTCATTCCGTCCGCACCCGGACGCGCCCCCATTCCGCCTGCGATCGTCTCGTAGTACGCAAACGGCTCGCCGGTGGCCGGGTCCGCGCCGCCGAGCGACAGGTTGTTCATCGTTCCGGCGCTCGCCGCCGGAATGTGGCCTGGAAGCGCCCCGTGCAGCGCCCCCAACAGCGTATCCGTGATCCGCTGTGACGTCTCGACATTGCCCGCCGCTACACTCGCCGGCAACTGGGCATCGAGAACGCTACCCGGGCGGGTGATGACCTCAATCGGCCGCATCAGCCCGGCGTTGTAAGGCACGTCCTCTTCGATCAAGCACCGGAAGCAGTACATCGTCGCGGCGACGGTGATCGACAGATTGGCGTTCACACCGCCCCGCTGCTGACCCGCCGACTCACTGTAATCAACAGCCGCCTGATCGCCCTTGATTCCCAGCCGGCAGTGAAGACGGACCCGCCCCGACCCGAACCCATCGTCGTCCAAGAAGTCTTCGAACGTATATTCGCCGTCGGGAATCTCAAGAATTCGCGCCCTCATCATCCGTTCGGCATAGTCCTTCAGCGCTTCCATTTGCCCGGCGATCCGATCGCGGCCGTATTTTTCGGTAGCTTCGACCAAACGCCGCTCTCCAACCCGGTGCGCCGCTATTTGCGCGGCGAGGTCACCCCGCCGCTCGTCGGGCGTGCGCACATTGGCCAGAATGATCTGGAGAATCTCTTCCTGCACTTCACCACGCCTGCAGAACTTCACCGGCGGTATGCGCAACCCTTCCTGGTAGATCTCGCGCGCCAGCGGCATCGATCCCGGCGACATGCCGCCGACATCCGCATGATGGGCGCGCGTCGCCAAATAGTAAGCCGGCCGCGGGTCGTCGTCGAGGAAGACCGCCGAGACGGAAGTGATGTCGGGCAGGTGCGTTCCGCCACGAAACGGGTCGTTCAGGATGACGATGTCGCCGGGTTCCAACCGATGCGACCGTAAAGCTTCGGCGACTGAGTACGGCATAGCACCGAGATGCACCGGCATGTGATCACCCATGGCGATTGTTTCGGCGTGCCGGTCGTACACGGCGCAGGAAAAATCGAGACGCTCCTTGATGTTCGCCGAGAATGCCGTGCGTCGCAGGACGATACCCATCTCTTCCGAGATCGATACGAACAGGTTCCGGAAGACTTCCAGTTCAAGATTGAGCTTGCTCGGTTCCGGCATCGGCTAGGCTCTTGTCAAAATCCAATTCCGCGCGGCATCTTCTCGCGACTTCCATCCCGGCGGTACGTAAACGTTCGTGAACGTCTCGCCCTCGGTTGGCGCGCCGAGGTCAATCTTTTCGAGTGGCGCCGCCGCTTTGACCCGTGCGGTTACGGCCTCAACTCCCCGCTCGGGATGCTCGTACCCATACAGCTTCTGGTGCGCTTCGTGAAAACGTCCGCGATCCTCATACGGGACGGTAATCTCGAACGACTGCCCCACGTAGCGCAGGTCGACTTGCCGCTCGAAGTGAGCCGCCGGCAGGCCCTCTTCGGCGAACTCGCGTGCCGCACGCGCCTCGAGCTCGCGAAATACATCATCCAGCTCGCGCCCCAAAGCTGACTGAGAAAAGTCGCGCACACAATCGGCCGCCAACATCCCCACCGCCGAAAGCACCCCGGCATGATGCGGCACGATCACGGTCTTCATCTCTAAACGCTCGGCAAGCTCGCAAGCATGTTGCGGCCCCGCGCCCCCGAAAGCAAGCAGCGCAAAACCCCGCGGGTCGTGACCCCGCTCGACCGAGATGGCACGGATGGCGCGTTCCATATTGGAGTTGGCGATCTGTACGACTGCCTCCGCGAGCGCCTTCGTCGAGACACCCACGGCCTCCGCGAATTTCCCCATGAATCGCCGTGTGCGATCCAGGTCCAGCTTCATCCGCCCACCTAGGAAATTCTCGGGATCGACGCGGCCCAACATCAGGTTGGCGTCCGTGACCGCGATCTCTTCACCTTCGCCGTAGCAAACAGGCCCTGGCCGCGCCCCGGCGCTCCGGGGACCGACGCGAAGCGCGCCCGCCGAATCGAGATAGGCGACCGACCCACCCCCTGCCCCAACGCTGTGAATGTCCAGCATCGGTACCCGGACAGGGAAATGACCGATCGTTGTCTCCGTCGTATACGTGAAGTCGCCGTCGTAGAGCGACACGTCAGTGGAGGTGCCTCCCATGTCAAAGCTGATGATCTTTTCAAAGCCGGCGGACCGCGCCACCGCCGCCGCCCCCAGCACGCCACCCGCCGGCCCCGACAAGACGGTATGCACCGCGCTTTGCCCCGCACTACGCGCTGAGATCGACCCGCCATTCGACTGGAATACCCGCAGCCGAGCCTCCCCGAGTGCGTCATCGAGTCGCTGCAGATAGCGGTCCATCAGCGGGGACACATAGGCGTTCACAAGTGTCGTCGAGGCACGCTCATACTCGCGATACTCAGGAAGAATTTCGTGCGACAGCGACACGGAAAGCCCGTCGAGCTTGTCGGCCAACAGTCGCTCGTGGGCGGGATTTGCATACGAGTGCAGTAGGCAGACAGCGACCGACTCAGCCCCCGAACCGCGAATCCGCCGCGCCAGCGCCTCGGCGGCAGCGCCCGTCAGTTCCCGCTCAACGGTCCCATCATGCAATATTCGCTCGGGGGCACCGAAGGTCAATTCCGGGGGCACAAGCTGGGGGCGGGCCGCGGCGAAAAAGTTGTACAACTCCGGCCTATTCTGACGACCGATCCTGAGAATGTCCTCGAACCCCTCCGTCGTGAGAAACGCCGTCCGCGCACCCTTGCCCTCCAGAAGCGCGTTGGTGGCGACCGTCGAGCCGTGTACTACACCTCGAGGCCTCAGCTCGCCTATCCCTTCCAGAATCGCGCGAGCCGGGTCGTCCGGTGTTGAGCGCACCTTGCTCGGGCGATACCGTTCGCCGTCCCAGACGATCAGATCGGTGAACGTACCCCCTGTGTCAACGCCGATCTGGATGTGTGAAGCGGACATGGAGTGGTACTTTGGATTCAGGAGCGTGAGGGGGGCTAGTGGGGCAACCAGCAGCATTTCACGTGAGAGTTAGGGCAAGTCCCCTAGTGCGAAACTCTACGCTAGGGTGCTGTTATAGTGTGCACAAGCAACACGGGAGGAACTATGGACCCCACAACGGTTCGGTTAATTTGCGGCATTCTGGCAATCGTTCTACTGGCGTTAATCGTCATGCGCCGCCGCGGTCGCGCTCAAGAAGAATCCGATAACTAGAGAAATCTCTTGCCCGAGAGCTTGGCAGGCGTCGAGGACGACAGGCTGCCTTAGCGATACGTTATCCAGATCGGACTTGACCACGCAAGTTCCTCGTTCTCCTGCTCGACACGGACATAGTACCAGTGTGCGCCTCGGTCCACGTCATTGTCGGCGAACGAGAACTCCACTTCCCGCTGCCCGGGCGAGGCGGTATGGATATAAACACCATCGCGGATGAGATGGACCTTGGCTATATCGTCTGTGCCTCGAGCACGGACCCGGATGTTCTGTTTCTCTGAAGCCGAGAAGTCGTCCCCCATGAAGTGATCGCCCACCCAGAACTCCAGTACGATGTTGTCCGTCGCGCCGTAGGTGTGCCGCTTCTTGATTGAATCGAAGACGTCCTCACGAGAAGTACTTGGCGTGTACACCATTGCATACGAGATGTGCGTCGAATAGTGGTCTGAGCTCGCGATCACCCCAATTCGGTATCCCTTCTTCCAGGCGTTCCACACTTCCCCGGCGCTTTGGAAACCGCCGCTTCCGCGCTCTCCCAGCCGGGCTCCGCGAGGCGCACCCTGATGCTCGTAGTTCAACCGCGCACCTTGGTAGATCTCGACAACGGCGTCCACTTCCGGATCATTATCCGACCAGTCCGTACCCATGCCCGTGCTGCCGGAGGTGTGCGGAATCGCCAGTCCGCCGGTCTGCTTTGCGATGTCGTACAGCAGTTTTGTATCATTCCGAACCCCGCTCCCGAAGCTCATGCTGTTGAAGGTCAGCAACTCACCATCGGGTGAATCCGGCAACATGAATTTCGGATGGATCGATTGATAAAACGGCACCACCGGGTAATCTCGGTGCGTGTAGATCATATTACGGTGCCCGAACGGATTCCCCAGATTTCGCTCATATCCATAGAGCGTCGAGAACCGTTCGGGAAAGTGGTACATGTCCGCCATCTTCTGCGTCACGAAATTCCAATAGTCGGTGCCGCCCCCCTGATGATCCGTCGACGCCCCGAAGTCCATCGCGGCGGCGTCGATCATGTAGCGGTAAAACTCCGGCAATGAGCCGTCATCCATTCCGCCCTGATCCTGTGACAGCTCGGTGTGGCGATGCAGGTCGCCGCGTACGATCCGCAACGCCTCTCCGCCCAACTCGATTCGGTGGCTTCGTATGGCTCGCACGTCATCCTCTTCATTGGGATGAACGGACGGCGTCACAGCCGGCGCGGGTTGATAGGCGGTAAGTTTCGGCTCATCGCCCGGGCCCGGCAGCTCGATGGAACCCGCCACAACACGATTCGAATGCGGCCGGCTCGCAAACGCCCAATCACGGTCCTCGTGCGGCCAAAATGCCCACAGCCTACCCTCGGCGGCGGCCATACTCATGCGCGTGCTCTTGCGCGACCAACTCTTGGGCAGCACGATCGGGTCGCTCCACTCATCGCCGTTCAGCCTCGCAAGCGCGTACTCCCAGTACACGCTCGGGCGAAACGCCCGGCGGCTGAAGCGCCGTTTGAATGACAACCAGAGATTCCCGTTGGGATCAAAGAACAAGGTCGGCCTGCTGATGCTTGTCGCACCCTTTGACAAAGGGTCCTGCGGCTCCAAACCGGCCGGCGTCTTCCATACGCCTCCGTCCAAGCAAACGACCTCTACGTACCGAGAATCCCCCAGCGACGAACCAGGCCCCGTCGGACCCAGGAATGCACCTGAATCCTTGCCCCAATTCACGCCACCTGCTTCCCACGCAATCCACGGCCGACTGCTTTTGTCCACTGCGACGGAAACGTGAGCCTCATAGCGATCCGTCGACGCGACCACGAGCTCGGGCGATAAACCGTCCGCGGGAGAGAAACTCCGGGCGTAGACGTCGTACTTGCCGTCGTAGCGGTCCCATGCGATCCACGCACGGCCATCCGGGCCCACGCCGACCGCCGGCTCCCAATCGTTGAACTCGCTGTCGGTGACCGAAATCGTCTTCGACCACACGCCCGCTCGCAAGTACTTCAGCCGGATCCGTGACCGCTTCCCCACGAACGCCTGCCAGACGACATAGATCGTTCCGTCGGGCGCCCGCGCCACGTGCGGCTCGATGTCAGGTAGGGGGTTGTCCGTCAGGCGGTGCTTTGCGCCCCACTCGTTGTCCTCCCAGGCCATCGCGTAAATGTCCCAGTTGCCGGGCCCATCGGCCGCGGGCCGTTGTGACCAAATCAACCACGGTTTTCCCGCTCCATCCGTCGTCACGTGAGGCCGCCAGAGATCCTCGGCAGCCCTTCCGACAGGAATCAGCCGCGTCCACTGGCCGTCTTTGTAGCGGCGGAAATTCAACTCTTCCCGCCGGTCGTGATAACTCGACCACGTCGTCCACAGCGCCCCGTCGGCGTCCGCCGTAATCGACGGGAAATCGTGTTGCCGTAGCTCGGTGCCGGACAGGTCGGTGGCGGCGGGAATGCGCTGCAAGGCGGCCCTCCCTCCCAACCCGCCTCGCCATTCACCAAATGCGAGATCCATCGGCGAGACAGCGAACCGGCCATGAGCGGTCTCGATCGTGAGACGCGTTGCCGCCGAACCCCGACCTCTCAACAGCAACCCTTTCGGAAGCACCTCGCTCCGAGTCGCTGATCGCCCATGACCCGCTAGCCCCGATTGTGGATACACCGATTCGACGCGGGTGTGGGCCCGCCAGCGGTTTAATCCGAGCACGCGGTCAGGGGGCTCGAAACGATAGCCTTCGAGATGCTGAACTTCGCCCGCCGAAACGGACAGTGAGCCATTCCAGGCCGCCGGCGCCGCCTCTCCCAAGCCAAAGAGTACGACGAGCTGCCACAGATCCGTCTCCGGCGTTCCACCCGGGTGCCACTTGTAGTGATCAAGCGGGTTGTAGGTTTCTTGAGAAGGCGCGGGTGAAAGGGAGACGCAGCACAAAACGAGCAGTGCGAGCGCGCCTCGAGCGCGTCGGCCACGCCACCGTCCAATCAGACTCATAAACCAAATTCGTTCTAGCGGCCCAGCGGCACGGGCACCTGGCGATCTTCTTTCGGCATGACGCGGATCAAACTCCACGGCCGCTGCCGCAGCTCATCGGTCAGCTCTTCTACGTTCTGCGAAGCCACCCGGAAGTTTTCGATCGATTCGTTGATATTGTCCTCGTTGACGGCGACGAGAGACTGAATATCCTGCAACAAGTCTCTCGCCTGCTTGAGAGTCGTTTCCAGCTCCTCGAGATCCCGCTTGAGAGGCCCACGCGTTTCCTCAAGCGTTCCGTTCAAATTTCCTATCGTGACGTCGGCCGTCTTCGCTACTTGCTCCCACTCACCGGCCAGCCCCTGCGCCCGCTCGAGAGTGACGGTGATGTCCTCGGTGACCTTGTCCAGCTTGGGCCGCAGCTCTTCAACCAGAAGGTTCGTGTTCTCCAACATTCTCTCGATGTTGCGTTGATTCTTCTCACCGGTCAGATCCTGCAGGTTCGTCAGCAGAATGTGGGCGTCGTCGGTGATCCTTCTGAAGTCTCGTTGCACGTCTACCATCAAACTCTGAGCCGTATCGGCCACGTCGGAAATCTTCTGGGTGATGTCGTCCAATGTGACAGTTTCGACGGACGGTATGGTGCCACCCGGCTCGACTCGAGGCGCACCGTTTTCCCCGGGTGAAACCTCCAGGTAGTTATTCCCCAGCGCGCTCAACGAAGTTACTTTCGCAACTGACTTCTGGTTCACGGGCACGTCGTCGCGCAGTTCAAGGATCACCTCGATCTGGGTGGGGTCTTCTTCCCAAGGCCTCACCTCGGCCACGACGCCCGCCTTCAGGCCGCCAAAGCGCACGACGTTGCCCGAGTCCAACCCGCCCGCGAAATGAAGATACGTCTTGTACTTGACCTTCTCCCCAGCCAACTGTACATTCGCAACAGAGATAAAGGTCGCGACGAAAATAACTAGGGCGACGATTACGAATGCACCCACCTTGGCTTCATTACTCATGATTCCATTCCTAGAGTTTCGTCAATGATTGGAGGTACTCGTCCTGGCCGCCGGTGACCTTATCAGGAATCCGGTCGAGAAACTGACGTATCCGGGGATGCTCACTCTCGCGAATCTCGTCTCTCGTACCCACAGCGAGTATCTTACCGTGCCGCAACATACACATCCGATCGGCAATCAAGAAGGCGCTGGCGAGCTCATGCGTGACAACGACGATCGTCATCTTGAAGGCGCTTTTGAGTTGCAGGATCAGACCATCGATCTCCGCTGCGATGATCGGATCGAGTCCCGCCGAGGGCTCGTCGAAGAGCAGGATCTCCGGGTCCATCGCGATCGCCCGCGCCACCGACGCCCGTTTGCGCATCCCTCCCGAGAGCTGCGAGGGGAGCAGGTCCTCCGCCTCGGCCAGGCCCACCTGGCCCAGCTTCATTCGCGTCATCAGCTTAATGGTGGATTCGGCGAGGTTCGTGTGCTCACGCAAAGGCAGCGCCACGTTGTCACCCAAGGTCATCGAGTTGAACATCGCCGCGCTCTGAAACGAAATCCCCATGATCCGCCGAATGTCGTTCAGCTCTTTCTCCGACGCTTTCGTGATATCGACGCCCTTAATGAAGATGCGCCCCGACGTCGGCTTGTCGAGACCCATGATGCGGCGCAACAGCGTACTCTTTCCCGAGCCCGACGCGCCCATAATGACCATCGTCTCGCCGGCGCGGATATCAAGATTCACGCCATTAAGAATCGTCTTATCGCCATAGCGAACAACGACATCCCGTACAGAGATAATCGCGTCATCGCGCGCCCCGTCCGCAGGCGTTTCCATGGGCTGAGAATCGCTCATCGCCAGAAGAAGTAGAAAAAGCCCGTAAACAACAAGTCCGCCAAGACAACCAGAAAGATCGACTTCACCACCGCCGCCGTTGTCGAACGCCCCACGCCCTCCGGGCCGCCCGAGACATGGAAACCCTCATAGCAGCCGACATGAACGATGATCGTACCGAACGCGATGCTCTTGATAAGCCCGGACACAACGTCTCGCAGCACCAGCGCCTCCATCACCGCCCGCAAGTAGAGCTGTAGGCCCATGTCAAGCGAGAAGTAAGTAAAGATGCCCCCGGCGAGTATTCCCGCCGCGCCCGCCGCGATCGTTAGGCAGGGCAGCATCACCATCATCGCGGTGTACTTGGGAGCCAACAGGAATTCGATGGGATCGAGTGCCATCGAGCGCAGCGCGTCGACCTCTTCGGTCACGACCATCGTGCCGATCTCCGCCGAGAAAGCCGAACCCGAGCGGCCCACAACGACGATGGCTGTAATCAACGGGCCGAGTTCACGCGTCATGCTGACCGCAACCAGGTTAATCACAAACTGCATCGCGCCGAAACGCCGAAGCTCGGCGGCGCCTTGCAGCGCCATGATCAAACCTGTACAGGCCGCGATCAAGCACACGACGGGAAGCGCGTTCACCCCAACCACGGTCATGTGCTTCAAGGTGCTTTGCCAGCGTTGCCGGCTACCGGTAATCGGGTTGGTGCACCAAGTGGCCGCGATCCCGCGATAGAACTGGATGGTGAGTCCGCCGATGTACTCGGCGCGTTCGATTGTGCCTCTGCCGACGGATGCTAAGAGCGACATGTAAGGGACGATCCGCTTTGCGGATGATCGAAAGCTTAAGTAACGCTCTCCTCCGTCTCGGCAATTTCAAAAACGCTCAGCAGACGGGTGAGTTCGAGAACATGGCGGGGTCCCTGACGCAGTCCCACAAGGACGAATCGGCCGTTGCGCTTGCGGGCTTCCTGTAACCCTTCCACCAAGCTGGCGATTCCTGAGCTGTCAATGTAAGCTACCTCGGAAAGATTAACGATGATCTGGTCCTGTTCGCGGTTGCGAAACAGATCCAAGACCACTTCCCGCAGTTCCGGGGAAGAGTGCAAATCGATGTCGCCCTCGACATAGACGACCGACTTACTACCATTTCGCTTAACGTTCAGATCCATAAGCCACTTTCACTCGGCGTGCGCCTTCGATATTTTCCTCATCCGAACACAATTCCGGCCGTCGCGCCGCTCGTATTCCACGTTATCCATCGCGGCCTGCATCAGGAACACCCCGCGCCCCCCAACTCGAATCTCATCGGGCCTCGGCAGCGGTTGGCTGATCGGATCAAACGGCTCACCGTTATCACTAATCTCCACCTCGATGCCGCCCACGACTTCACCGGCGGCGACCGTCACCTGCCGCCCCGATTCCCCTTGGTAAGAGTGCTTGATAACGTTCGCGACCGCCTCATCCACCGCTAGGACAACCTCGTGCGCGGATTGAGCATCCAAACCTTTCAACTCGGCGTACTCTGTCAGAACGCGCCGAATCACCCGCAGCCAACGAGGATGGCTGATAACAGTGATCTCAACCTCGGCGGCCATTCAGATTCATTAGGAAGCTTGCGGGGACGCCAAAGACGCGCGTTTCAGCGGCATTATAACATGCGTCTCCGCGCGCCCCATCCACCGAAGAGATTGGCTCCAACTGTTATCGTGAGCCGTGGCTGACCGCGTCTCGCCCGCTCGGCGGGCTGCCTTCGAGATCCTGCTGCGCGTTGAAACTGAAGGCGCTTTCTCAACCGAATTACTGAACTCCCATCGCTTGATCCGGAACCTGGCCGAACGCGACCGCGGGCTCACTCATGAGATCGTCCTCGGCTGCCTCCGTTGGCAAGGTGCAATCGATGCGCTGACTGAACCCGTCGCCCGCCGACCCATCGCGGAGATCGACCCGGAGGTTCGCACCGCCCTTCGCATGGCCGGCTACCAGATGCGCTTCCTGGATAGAATTCCCGATCGCGCAGCGGTTTCTGAAAGTGTCGAACTCATCAAGTCATCCCGACGCCAAGGCGCCGCTGGGTTCGTCAATGCAGTTTTGCGCCGTCTGCCGGCCCGAAACGACCGCGATCAAGAGATGGAGCGCTCGAACCCCGCCTGGCTCGTTGCTCGCTGGCGCACGCACTTCGACGAGGCGACCGTACGCCGGATCCTCAAAGCCAACCAGTCCTCTCCAGCCACCTATCTGCGACTCAACCAGCAGTACCCCGTCGAGGAGACTCTCGAGTGCCTCCTAAAAGAAGGCGTTGTCACAGAACCGACCGGCCTCCCCCTAGCGTTTCGCCTCGTGAGCGGCAAGCCGGCGGAGACGGCATGCTGGCGCGAAAACCGCGTCCGAATTCAGGACCTCAGCTCGCAGATGATCGTCCCTCTCCTCGATCTCCAAGCAGGCCATCGCTTCCTGGATCTCTGCGCGGCTCCGGGAGGCAAAACCTCGCAAGCCGCCGAAATCCGTGGGTCCGGCCTGCGCTCTGTCGCCGCCGACCTTCACCTTCACCGCCTGTCGACGTTACGCCGCTTGGCGACAGTGCGCGTCGATACAGTCGCCCTCGACGCCACCGCGCCTCTGCCCTTCCGGACGAAGTTCGACCGCATCCTCGTTGATGCCCCCTGCTCCGGTACCGGAACTCTGGCTCGCAACCCGGACATCAAGTGGCGTCTCCGCCCCGAGGACTTTCAAGATCTCGCGAAGAAGCAGAAAGCCCTCCTGACAAACGCTCTTGACAGCCTGGCGCCCGATGGGCTGCTGATCTACTCCACCTGCTCGCTGGAACCCGAGGAGAATCGGGAAGTCGTGCAGGCTGTTCTGGAAAGCAGACCCGACCACGCCGCCAAACCGGCTCTGGAACGCATCCCCGGCCGCGACCCCGGCGACGGCTTCCATGCCTACCGAATTCACAGGCAAGGAGCATACTCCGGCCCACAAACCTAGTCCCCTATGCGAACCTAACAAGCGTATGCCCACGCCCATCTACGCTCAAGTGGCTGATCTGATCGGACGGACTCCCATGGTTCGGCTCGCATCACTCTCACCAACCGGCGGCGCGACGATCCTGGGTAAACTCGAATACCTCAACCCGAGTGGCAGCGTCAAAGACCGTCCGGCGCTCAGCATGATTCGCGACGCCGAGGCCACCGGCCGTCTGAAGCCCGGCATGACGATCGTCGAGGCCACGAGCGGGAACACCGGCATCGGTCTCGCCATGTTGTGCGCGAAGTTCGACTATAACCTCGTCCTCACCATGCCCGAGACGATGAGTTTCGAGCGCCGTTCGCTCGTCAAGCGCTACGGCGCGCGAGTCGTTCTCACGCCCGGGGACGACGATATGGCGGGCTCAGTGAAGAAGGCGCTTGAGATCGTGACGCAAAACACGGGATGTATTCAGTTGAATCAGTTCGACAATCCCGCCAATCCTGAAGTGCATCGCAGAACCACCGGGCCGGAGATTCTCGAGGCCACCGGCGGCGACATCGCGGCACTCGTCGCGGGCGTCGGCACGGGCGGCACCATTACCGGTGCGGGCGAGGTACTCAAAGCAGCCATCCCCGGCATCAAAGTGATCGCCGTGGAGCCGGCACTCTCGGCCGTCCTCAGCGGCAAGCCGGCGTCACCACACGCGATAGAGGGGATTGGCGCGGGCTTCATCCCAAGCATTCTGAATCGTGATCTACTTGACGATGTCATACAGGTGGTGGATCGGGATGCGTTCGAAATGACCGAGATGCTGGCCAGCAAGGAATCGCTCTTGGTCGGTATCTCATCCGGGGCCAACGTGCTCGCCGCCCAGCGGGTCGCCGAGAAACTGCCGTCCGGCCAGAACGTTGTAACCATCCTCTGCGATACCGGAACCCGCTATTTCAGCGTCGAAGAATACTTCCGCCGCGACGACGACTACACTACCGGCAGCTTGCTCTAACCGAAGGACGCCCACGGCTTGACCCTGAGTTCCAAAGAAAAGAAGCTCGATCAGCGCTTTCGTCAAAAGCTCGTCCCGGCGCCCACCGCTCCTTGGGGAGGCATCGCGGCCTGCGGGCTGCTGACCTGGGTTGCCTTCTATCTGAACACGCTGCCGTTTCCTCCCTTCACGATCAAGGGCACACATCCGGTGAGCGTCGTTCTCATTGCCCTGTTTCTAGGGCTTCTCATCCGGAACGCCATCCCAGCGGCGGTGCGGCTCAAACCGGGAATCGACTTCGTGATCAAGAAACTGCTGCCAGTTGGAATCGTCCTTCTCGGCGCCGGGCTTGATTTCTACGATCTGATCGCGGTGGGCTACCGCGTCTTGCTCGGAGCCGTCGCGCTCATAGCGGCCATCATCCTAGTGACGCGATACCTGGCACATTACTTCCAGGTCGACGCCGATCAGGGCCTACTACTGGGTGTCGGTACCGCCATCTGCGGCACGTCGGCGATCGTTGCTATCGCCCCGGTTGTCGAATCGAAAGAGAAGGATATCGCTATCTCGATAGCGTCGATCAATCTGCTCGGCGCTCTGGCCATGTTCGCATTCCCCTTCCTGGGCATCGTGCTCGCTTTGCCGCCCGACGTCTATGGGGAGTGGTGTGGCCTCGCGATCCATGCCACGCCGCAAGTCATCGCGGCCGGTTTCGCGCATCATGTCGACGGCGAGACAGCCGGGAAGATCGCCACCATCGTGAAGCTCACCCGGATTTCGTTGCTCGGACCTGCCGTTTTTGTCATCGGAGCGCTCTACACGCGTCAACGGCGCCGGCAAACCATCTACCTCGCACCGACCGTCAACTACCGGCAACTCGTTCCGGGATTCGTTCTTTTCTTCGTGGGAATGGCAGTGTTGCGTACGATGGGTTTCTTCCCCGAAGTCACACTTCACATGAGCGACCGATTCGTCTTCGGAGGTGGCGATCGCACTGTCGATCTCGCCGCCGCCCTTGGTGAGGCGGGCAAGTGGATCATTACCGCCGCCATCGCCGCAGTCGGGCTCGCGACTGAATTCCGCACGTTCAGGACCGGCGGCATGAGGCCCTTCCTGCTCGGCCTGGTCGCCGCCGTGCTGATCGCGGCGCTAGCTCTGGGCTACGCTTACCGTTGGTAGAGCTGTTTCATTGCCCAGCGGAACCGGGACCATCTGGTCGACGTAGGCCTTCGTCGCTTCCGAATCGATACTCAATACGCCGGTCGAAAAGACCGAGACGGCCTTCGCCAAGGCGGCGATGTCATCCCCCCGCTCTACCGGCACTTCTTGTTCGAGCCAATGGGACAGAGCGAGATCGCGGAAGACGATCCGTTCCCGCAGCAGCATGCGCTGCGGCTCTCCGGGCCGCATGAGTCGATTTGATTGTGAACAACGCTGTTCGACCCGGACCTCGTTCAGACACAAGAAAGCCTGCTGAGGCCGCTTACGAATGAGCCGCCGTCCGGCTTCGAACGACACCCGCTCTGCTATGAGCGCCGCTCGCGCCTGCCTCAGCTTCCGGCGCTGATCAGGCAATACGGCCTCGTACCTGTGTTGCCACGCGAATAACGCGAGCAAGGCAGCTCCGAGAGCCGTCAACAACAGAAAGCCGATCCAAAGGGCGGTGGACATACCAGGCCGAGAACGCAGGATTCCCCACGCAGGCCTGATTGTGCCCCACCCAGGACAGCCAAACAATCGGGCCATGCCCTTACCGGGGCGGCCATTCGACCTTGCTCAGCCGATAAATACGCCGGTAGCCGTCTTAGGGGCATATGACGCCTTTCAGACGTGTATCGGGACATCCCCGAAGCCCACGGTCATCCGCATTCAACCGGCCTATTCACTAACCACGGAGACACGAGCTTCGCAACCCACCTACTTCCGTGTCCAAGTATAGGAGTCGAAGTCAAAATCGTAAGCGTCGCGGCTCGGAACAGGAGCGACGCTCTCTTCGGGCATCCAGTAAGCCAATCGATTCTTGAGGGACGCGTATTGCGTTTCTCCGGCGATGTTGTTCCACTCGTTCGGATCGTTTACGCGGTCATACAATTCGTCGGTTCCGTCGGCGTAGCGGATGTAGCGCCACTTCTCCGTCACGACGGCGTGGTTATCCGGCAGGTACGTCGTCACCGCCGGCCGCCGCTTGGCGCCCGAATCACGTAACTGAGGAGCCAGGCTCACACCTTCGAGATCAGCCGCCTTCGGCAGACTGCACAGATCCGCGAGCGTGGGGTAGATGTCAAGCAACTCCACCGGCTGCGTCCGGTTCGTCCCCGTCTGGCCCACTCCCGGACCCGCCCATATCATCGGCACGTGGGTTGAACGCTGCCATAACGTGCTCTTATGCCAGTGGCGTTTCTCGCCCAGATGCCAACCGTGGTCGCTCCAAAACACGACGATTGTGTTCTTCGCGTACTCGCTCTCTTCGAGCGCCTTGAGCACGTATCCCACCATGGCATCGGCAAAGCTGATGCACGCCAGATAGGCCTGCACGCCGTCAGCCCACTTCCCTTCCCGCACGATGCGCTCATGCTCGGCCCGCCGCACCGCCGCCCATTTCTGGGGAATCGGCGGGATGTCATCCAAGTCGTTCCCCGGCGCCTCCGGCAATCGCACCTGGTCCTTCGGATACAGATCAAAGTAGTTCTGGGGCGCAAATAGCGGGATATGCGGGTGCCACAACCCCACCGCGAGAAAGAACGGCTTGTCGTGCTCTTGCTTCAGGAATTCCTGGCCGTAGCGCACCGCCGCCATGTCGCCGTACGTGCGCTCGGGACGGTTCGGCAATGCACCCCAATCGAACTCGCCCGCAAAGTTGTCGCTCGCCATGCCGTTAAACGGATGCCCCGGCGGATTCGGAATCTTATTCACCCACGGATACCACTCCAGCCGCCGGTACCAGGGATCGTCAAACTCTTGAAGGTGGGGTATCCACTTGACTCAGGTGACCCCAAGATGTAGTATGCGGCCTCGTGGAGGATTACCCGCGCGATCTGCTCGAGTTCGAGGCGCGCTTCGCCACCGAAGAGGCCTGTCGCGACTATCTGGTCGCGCTGCGCTGGCGGGACGGGTTCCGTTGCCCCAACTGTGGGCTTGAGCGAGCTTGGCCGGTGCGCAAAGTATGGTTCGAATGTGCTGCCTGCGGTCGCCAAACGTCCGTCACGGCCGGTACGATCTTTCAGGACACACGCAAGCCGTTGCGGCTTTGGTTCCGAGCAATGTGGCACGTCGTCTCGCAGAAGAACGGAGTCAGCGCCTTGGGTTTGCAACGCGTTCTGGGACTGGGCAGCTACCAAACCGCCTGGGCTTGGATGCACAAGCTGCGGCGGGCGATGGTGCGGCCGGGGCGCGAGCGTTTGACGGGCGTCGTCGAGGTGGATGAGACCTACTGGGGCGCGGAGGAGGAGGGCGTTCGCGGCCGCCAGATCGAGCGTAAAGGATTGATTGCAGTAGCCGCCGGAGGAGAGAGGCAGCGGGCTGGGGCGGATCCGTATGCAGCGCCTGCGCAACGCCTCGGCGGCCAGCTTGATGCCCTTCGTGGAGGAGTCGATCGAGCCAGGCAGCGTGGTTCGCACCGATGGCTGGCTGGGCTACGAGCCACTCGAGAAGAAGGGCTATCGGCACCACATCGTCTTCCTCAAGGGTCGCCGCGAGCAGGCGTCGGAATTGCTTCCGCTGGTGCACAAAGCGATCTCGCTGCTCAAGCGCTGGTTGCTGGGTACGCATCAAGGGGCGGTCAGCCACGAGCATTTGGACTACTATCTGGACGAATTCGTCTTCCGGTTCAACCGGCGCAGCTCACGTAGCCGGGGCAAGCTGTTCTACAGGCTGGTTCAGCAAGCGGTCGCTGTGGAGCCGACGCCGTATCGCTCGATCATCGCCCACTGGGACGCCGAGCCGTTCTGAACCCCAAACACAAGATGTTGGGGTCACCTGAGTCAAGTGGATACCCCACCCTCTTGAATATTGAACTCATCCCACTGGTCCGGCGGATTGAACCCCGCGGTGTGATGGAAGATCTTGCCGGCGCCCGCCACGTGGTAACCGTTCTCGCGGAAGAACATCGGCATTGTTTTGATGTCCGGATGCGCCGGTCTCCAGTACTGGCCGTTCGTATAGACTCCCGTCGTTGACGGACGCTTGCCCGTAAGCAGAGCTGTCCGCGACGGATTGCAGACAGGCGAAGAGCAGTGGGCGTCTCGAAAGAGAACACCCCGTCGGGCGAAGCGGTCAATGTTCGGGGTCTGAACACCGGGGTATCCGCCGAGACAACCGACCCAATCGTTCATGTCATCCACCGAGATCGAAAGGACGTTGGGACGGGTATTGCTCTGGCCAGAGGCGGCGGCCGCTCCCGCCAGAGCACCCACGAAAGATCGTCGAGTCAACATGGGCACGATTTTAGCGTGCTTGCCCCTGGGACGTGGCACGGCATAGTATGTCTGAGGAGTCGTTTGGCCCGCGGGCCTCGCCAGGAGGAAGTCCCATGAAGAAATGTATTCCGATCTGCATCGCTCTGTTCATCCTTTCAGCCTGTGGCGCCCCGAGCCCGCCTCCTGAAGAGCCGGCGGCGGCCATCGTACCGGAGGGCGCGAAGCCCGAAAAAGTCTTCACACGCTCTCTGCCCATCAAGGGCGGGTTGACCGAAGGGCCGGCCGTGGCTCCAGACGGAACGATTTATTTCTCCGACATCCCCTTCGGTTCCGACAAAGGCAAGATCATGCGGTTCCACCCGAAGACGGGCGAAACCACGGTCTTCGCGGAGGACAGCGGCAAGTCCAATGGGCTGACTTTTGACGCCGACGGCCACCTCATCGCGGCCGAAGGGGCCGATCAAGGAGGCCGCCAAATCTCGCGATGGAACGTCGAAACCGGTGAGAAGACAGTCATCGCCGACAAGTACGACGGCAAGCGTTTCAACGCCCCCAACGATCTGACTCTCGACACGAAAGGGCGGATCTACTTCAGTGACCCGCGGTACCTCGGCGCGGAAAAACGCGAGCTGGAGCACATGTCTATCTACCGAGTTGATACGGACGGCACAGTCGTCGAGGTAACGCACGAGCTCGAAAAGCCGAACGGTGTCGCGCTCAGTCCTGATGGCCGTACGCTCTACGCCGCCGACCACAACAACGGCAGCGAACGCATCACCGATGCGGATGCGCCTCCGGGCGAGCATAGCGCCATGAAGATCTACTCTTTCCCCCTCGGGGATGATGGGCTGGTCAGCGGCCCAAAGAAAATGCTCATCGATTTCGGCAAAGAGGCCGGCTGCGACGGCATGACGGTGGATGAGAACGGAAACGTCTATCTCACATCGAGAGGTCTGACGCGGCCCGGCGTGATGATCATCAACCCTGAAGGCGCAGAGGTCGGCTTCATCCCTACAGGCCCTGAAAACCAAACCGACCCCGCTAACGCTCAAGGCCTGCCAAGCAATGTCGAGTTCGGAAAAGGAGACGAGGCCAACGTCCTGTACGTCACAATCGACCTGAGCCTCTACCGCATCGAGCTAAGGGTGAATGGTCATCATCCCTTCTAAGGGCAATAATATATCTGGCAACTCACCGGGCTGCTGACACTAGCTTGGCGAACCGCCAAGAGATCTCATTTGCGCTTCTTGGCCTTGTCCCGAGCGCGCTTCCTCAGCCGAAGGTTTTTGAGCCTCTTCTCTTCCATGCGTAAGGCTTCCTTCGGCACTGTGAGGATGCTACGGAAAGCATAGTCGAGCCGTGCTGAGGGATCATCTCCCTGGACTTCAGGCGGTGCCGCTAGCTTGTCCTTAGGCATAGTTCTCTGCATAACGATCACAACAAAACTCCTTGTGTTTAGCGGCAGATTTGTAAATCTTCGGGCGCTTAGTCTTTTGGTCGATGTACAGTTCGGGGGTCACTACTGTCCGGTTAGAAGTCGAATAGAATCAGCTGGTTGGGGTGATCGAGTAAGTTTTCATGGGAGTCTGATGGCTGCAAGGCCTGTAAAATGGGCGTTTTCTCAAATAGGGTAACGCTGAGAATCTGTAGGATTTGGTAGAGACTCGCCTCCAGGCCCAACCTCTTCCGCACGATCGCCACCAGCACGTACACCGAGACGGCGATCCAAATCTGGGTCTTCACGGCGTTCTCGCTGGCGCCGTAGAACTTCTTGATCCGCAAGTGCTGCTTGACCCACTTGAAGAACAGCTCCACCTGCCAGCGCGAACGGTAGATCTCGGCGATGGTCAGTGCCGGGAGCGCGAAGTTGTTGGTCAGGAACTTCAGCCGCTTGTTCGTCGCGGCGTCGACGTAGCTGACGCGCCTCAACGGGTCCGGATAGACTTTGGCCGATTCGATGGCAGTCAGTATGACGGTCTGATCCGAGCGCACGCCCGTAGATTTGTCGACGGGATGCGAGTAGCGCCGTTGGAGCAAGATGTTCTTCTTGGTTCGCACGACGAAGAACGACGAGCAGAGGGTGAACACGAAGAGGCGTTCGAAATCCACGTAGGCCCGATCCATAACGTAGAAGGCGCCGGGCTCGGGTAGGAACTCGTCGAGGATGTTGACGTCGTGCGTTTTGCCGTCGGTAATGCGGATAAACGTGGGGATGTTACCGTGCAGGTCCAACAGCGTGTGCATCTTCACGGCGGCCTTGCGCCGGCGGAACTTGGCCCACGGGAACAGCGAGAGGCACAGGTCGATGGTGGTCGAGTCCAGAGCGTAGAGACTTTGATTGAGATCCACGCCGATCGGATCGCGGGCATACAAGGGCCGCGCGATGCGAATCAAGGCCTGAGCGAAATCGGCATAGATCCGCCAGTCGCGCGACTCGTTAGCGTCGGCCAGTGTCGAGCGCGCGACGTTGCCGCGGAATCCCATGTGGTAGAGCTTGCCGCCAAGCGAACGCAGGCACGCTTCGATATCGCGGAGGCTTTCGCGGTAGGTCAACTGGGCGAAGGACATCGAGAGGAACTGATCCCAGCAGGAGAAGCTGCGCGAGCCCCGGTCGCCATCGTAGCGGGCCACACAGCGCCGGAACTCGCGATCCGGAAGAAAGCTGATCAACTGCGCGAATACGGTGCGGCCCAGATTCATGAGCCATTGTCGGCTCAGGACGGATGACGCTCAAACGGCGCACCGCCGCTCAAATCGCGGCAAGAAAAAACAACACCTAACCCACTTTTCTACAACCAGTTGCAGGCCGCCCACCGCTTATCAGCCGGACAGTAGTGTTCGGGGGTCTTTAGATAGTCAATCGCCTTCTGGTCATCCGTGCAAACCACGCAACACCTTGAGGTGATGACGAGGGCAACCAAGTGCTCATCATTGAAATCTCGGTGGGCCACCGTCCTCTTCAGATTCAGCGCCATCGAATCAACACGTTCCGTTTCCAACCGCACCAACTTACCTTTTCTTCCCAGCTCCACCATGTGGCGGCGTACCTTGGGCATGCGCTTCAGCTCTTCGCCATACTTAGTGCCACCGTAAATCATGCGCCCTGAGCCCTCGTGTAACCACTGGAGGATCGGTGTAAAGTTGCTGTGATCGCGATTGCTTGTTTCAAACACTTTCGACAGGCAACAGGCATCTATAATCACGCACATCGTGGTTCTTTCAGATACCAAGTACGTCTAACGACTCCTTCAGGAAAAAGTCGCGGTACGCCTTAGGTTGCTTTTCCGGTAGTTCTCCCTCGGGGCCGATGCTCAGTGGTGTGACCACGTTGCACCTATTCTTACGCTCGAAAAACAACACTTGGCTGTCAGGCTTATTGCCTCCACGGTTCCTGTACTGCATTCGGAAGCGATCAATGGTGAAGTCGCTGTGTGTTTCAACAAGGAAATGCTTGTGCTCCCTGGTCGCCATCTCAAAGAGTACATCTCCCAAGGCGGCTTGTGCGCGTGGATGTAGGTGTACTTCTGGTTGCTGAATAGCTAACCATGAACCATGAGGTCTAGCCAAAATCTCCACCAAGACGGGCAAAGACTGTGAGACTCCATAACCTACCGTATTGAGGCTCAGCTCCTTACCATCAAGAACGATGTCAACTTCAAATGGGGCGGTAGCCCCGCGACCAAAGTTCTTGGTTTTCACGTCTTGGAAGAGGCCACTAGCTTTTCCGACCCTCCGTATGAATGACTGAAACTTCTTGGCGTCCGTGCGAGAGCCCAGCATTCGCCTGATCAGATACGGCGTGTGGTCGCCCTCCGGAGAGAATGCGAAGCTTAGTTCGTTGTAGGTGCGTTTAGGCTTTGTGCGAACTGGGGCTATCCACGCGATGTTTGGCGGAAACACGACATCAGCCATCGGAAATAAGTAATCCTCTTCTTCTTCCCCTTTCGGTTTGCGCCGGAATATTATGAGGGCGCAGGAATTCCACCTATAAACGACAACGCCAGCATAATTGGGATTTTCCTGGGTAGCCCCTTGGGGAGTTGTAGTCTGCTGAATGCCTCGGCGGGCTCCCGATGTTCACGTGCCCACTGCGGTAGGAGGCTCCTTATGTCATCCGCCCTAAGAGGTTTGTCACTTTTCCGCCGGCGATAAGAGATTCGCCGACCCGAGAGCCGGAGCGAGAATAGCAGTGACGAATCGCCTGATCGACATAGTGTGTAGCGAGAGAGCCGGGGTCTATGCTCGCGGCGATCTTCCGTGAACGTCGCAAGCCAGCCAATCGTAAGGGTCTTATCACCTGCTTCCTCCTCCCAGATAACGCCGACGTGAAAGTAGGTCCGATCTTCTGCGTGGGCGCTAACCATCTCGGAGAAGTGCCCGAAGCCTACGTCATCGTCTTGAAATTCTTGATCGAAGAGAAACTTGCTTCCAGAGAACAGCTTCAAGAGTCCAAGCAGTGACGTCTTCCCTGTACTGTTTTCTCCGACAAGAAAATTGACGGGTGCTATCGGAATAGTTGTGTTCTTGAAGCCTCGAAAGTTGTCTACGAACAAGTAGAG
The DNA here is from genome assembly GCA_965206655.1 of Bryobacterales bacterium. GTDB lineage: Bacteria > Acidobacteriota > Terriglobia > Bryobacterales > UBA6623 > JAPPLB01. The sequence continues at coordinate 612,916 of CBDBKC010000038.1, forward strand.
AGTCATCGAGATTTCTTCCGGGGCTTTCGACGGACACTTGGAGGCTCGGTTGGTTGGTACTCTTGGTATGATTCCCCTTGGAAGAGGAGGTTGATGAGGGCTCTCTTTGATGTTCCAAGTACGGGCGCTATGTCTTCGAGAAAGCGGTCGAAGCTCCGTGACGTAGGGTAGTGTTGTTCTTTCATTACTTTTTGTTAGTTAGCTTCTTACCTCGTCCTTGACGCCTAAGAGGTGTGAAGAGCTGCACTTACCTATCAGTTCTTCAAACGTGACACGCTTTCCAAAGCTTCCCGAGACTGCCACGCTGAAGCGCTCGGAGTCACTTAGGTGTCGCTGGTTGTATCGGTAGACCTGTTCATCCAGATAGCGGAAAAGATGGAAAGGCTCGACGGACACATAGGTGCCGGACAAGCCACGCTTGAGCAGCGACCAGAAGTTCTCCATTCCGTTGGTGTGCACCTTGTCGTCAACATAAGCCACGGCATGGTCGATCACCTTGTGGGCATAATCGGCTGCGAGCCCGTCATACGACAGTAGCGCATCGGTGTAGAGGGCCGATCCGGCCCGAACGTGTTTCTTGACTTCCGCCTGAACAGCTTTCTTCTTGCGGTTCAGGAGTACCGCCGCGCGAACCTTGCCCCCGCGCTCCAGCACGCCCATGACGACGGTCTTGTCCTTGCCGCCGGTTCCGGTGATACGGCGCTTGCGTTTTTCAACATGCATGTTCCGGGCCTTGCCGCCGATGAAGGTTTCGTCCGCTTCAACCTCGCCCGAGAGTTTAGCAAACGACCCCATGCTCAGGGCAAGCCGAATCCGATGGTCCATAAACCATGCTGTCTTCTGGGTCACGCCGACGGCTCGGTGAATCTCATAGGACGAGATGCCGTTCTTGCAGTTCACAACCATCCACATGGCCGTCAGCCACTTGTCCATCCCCAGCGGGGAATCCTCAAAGATCGTCCCAGTCTTGAGCGTGAACTGCCGCCGGGTATGTCTGGTGCTGCATTGCCAGCGGTTATGCTTCTCTTGGAGCTTCACTTTCTTGTTCCCGCAGTGCGGGCACTCAACGCCATCCGGCCAGCGACGGGCCACGGCGTACTCCCGACACTTGGCCGGATCAGAGAAGTACAGGATGGCTTCTTGCAGGGTTTTGGGATCGCTTTCCATACCTCAATGATAGCGGAAAATATGTGAGTTGACAAGTATATTATTACCCTTCTAAGAGCGCGAAACCGCGAAATCCCCAACAGAGCACCGGATGTCAATCCGCCCCGAAACAAGGGCACGAGGCGCGGGTGTCAACCTGCGCGCCCGCGCTCAGGCCCCCAACCGTGCGTGAGAACCATCCAACAGCCAGCGGGCGAACCAAGCGCATCGAGAAGTACATACACCCAACTCGCCGGCCGATACGACCCGGAAGATTCTAATCGATTGAAAAACTGGCGGTGAGGGTGGGATTCGAACCCACGGAGCCCGCAAAGGCTCAACGGTTTTCGAGACCGCCCGATTCAACCACTCTCGCACCTCACCGCGCGTGGCGGACTACGGTCATTATAACGAGCTACTGGGAAGTCACTGCCCGGAAGTCGGCGCTCCGTCCTCGACGACAGCGTTAACAATCCGCCAGTGGCCCACCATCAGGCCATCGATCGTGCCGTCGCCGCGTACTAGGTAGCGTTGGGTTAGGTCCTCGGCGCCCAGGTCGGAAAGCACCTCGAATCCGCGCTCCCTAAGGTAGGCCTCGGCCGCGCCCTCGTCGATCCCGAATACGAAGGGTTCACCCCAACTTGCGACCCGGTTTGTCACAAGGCGAGAATCCTTGTTCTCCGTACCTCGCTGCAGGGCGCGGGACAACAAGTAGTCGAAGACAATCGAGCTGCCGGGGCCTGAGTTTTCCGCCACGAACTTGAGCGTCGCGTTAACGGCCGACCCCTCGATGTAGTAGGTGACCCCCTCCCACAAGAAGAACGTCTTGGCTCCGGGGTCGTAACCGGATTCAAGCATGATGTCGGCAAGCGACTCGCGGTTGAAGTCGATACCTACGTAGGTAACGTGATTAGGCACGCCCCCCAGCTTCCTCTCGAGCATCCGTTGCTTCTGTCTCTGCGTGCCAGGCACATCGACCTCAAAGATCTTCACGCCGGTCAACTTCTCGCGGAAGCGATAAGCGCGCGAGTCGTGACCGGCCCCGAGAATCACAAACTGAGCGATACCTTGATCGAGGGCTTGCGTGAACACGGCATCGAAGTGGTGAGTACGGGCGTTGACGTAGTAGTAGGCTCCGAGCAATCCCTTCTGGATGAAGGCCTGCACTTCAGAGAACTCGGCGTTCATCAGAAAGTTGTTGCGCCGTGCTTCCTTTCGGGAGTAAGGCCGGACGAAGTGCTTAGCCAGATGGTCGGGATTGCGGACCTTCTCATCCGGGTCTCTAGCAGCGACCGCCCGCAGGAGAGCCACATGGTCGGCCGTACGCGACTCTGTGCCGTACTTGATCGGGAGGAGCGGGGAGGGGAGCAGGAGCGCCCCAACGACACAAGTAACCCAGGCGAGCTGAGGTTTAGAAAAACCTCTCGACGGTGACAGGTTGTGGCCGTTCGTCATTCAGTCCTGGCGTCTGCACCGGCTGCTAGCCCGTTTAGGCGCGGCAGGGTCGTGCTTCGATAGTATTGGACGCCGAGGGCCGCTTCTCGTTCCCATTTCAGCTTGAACCATTCCGGGAGCGGCCGTACCCAAAGGGTCTCCGGAACTGGCGCCGTTGGTGTCCAGAGCAGGCCCGCTTCAATGTCCGCAAGAATTACGCCCTCGCCGTCTTCGTATTCCATTCTCGCAAGAACCCTACCGGAAGCGTCAACGATTTGCGTCTCGCCGAGATAATGCGAGCGATACGGTGTTGCGTCGTCGGAGAGACTGTAGCCCTCGAATCGCCCGGCGTGCGACGCATGGACGACCGGCACACCCAGCATGCGGGCGATCTCGCGCGGTGCTCGCCGCAAGATCATGCCGTTTGCTCTGTCGAGGACCTGTCCCGCCTCAGGCGCGTTGTCGGGAACCGTCCACCAGCACGAACCGGCGAGAACGAGGCCGACCCTCTCGATCATGCGACGCGTCGTGCGTGTGCGGAACATTTCCGCACAGAGAGCGACTCCGATGGGCCCAAGCGGGGTCTTAAGAACGCCGTCGTCGTCGCCGCCAACGTAGTAGCAGTTCTCCCACAGCGTCGGCTCATCCTTGTCGTGGAAGAAGGTGCGGCCGTCAGGGAACGCAAGAGCGAAGGTGTTGTATTGGTGCTCGCCCTTCCGCGCCAGGAAGGAGCCTCCGACCACACCTTGATGTTCGCGGGCAAGGCTAACGAGAAGATCGAGGGGACGGCCGTCGGCGGGACGGGCGGCATCGAGCATCTTGGGATGAAACGCGATCGCGGAGGTAAACAGCTCCGGTAGGATGACCCAATCAGCGCCTTGCTGAAAGGCGCTCCGGACGAGTCGTTCGGCGTGTTCGAGATTACGGTCGACCTCCCCCAACTCGGCCACCATCTGAACCGCGGCAATGCGAATCGTTTGCGGCTTAGCCCAGATGGGCCGCGAGACAGTCGGTTCTCGGGGGACATCGCAAGCGGCGACAAGCAGGCTCAGCAAAGCTGGCAGAACGAGCGAGCGGCTCGTAAAGAGAGGGTGGGCCACTTGGGTTTAGGATCGCACAGAGTCTTACCCTGGCTACCCGCGCCATCGCCTCCGCGCGGTCGGCCGACGTCATATTCAACCCCTTCGGCGGCATAGCAGGGCTGGAAACGTCTCCTGCTCGCTCGATTTCCCGGGAAGAGATGTCGGGAGAGAAATGTGATTTCCGTTACAATTAGCGTGGAGGAATGGCCGAGTGGTTGAAGGCGGCGGTCTTGAAAACCGTTGGCGGTGTAAGTCGCCCGGGGGTTCGAATCCCTCTTCCTCCGCCACCAGAGGGGACGTGCGTGACGGAGCGGTGAAAGTGACCGTTCCCGCCAGGGACGGCTAGGCGCAGACGAACTCGATAGAGAAACGTTGCGAATAGAGCGGGTAACGCGGACATACTTCCGTGCTCTCTCGCTCCAGGAGGTGTAGCTTGAGCCGATTGAGAATCGCGAAGGACATCATGGTCACCAAGCTGGTGACGGTAACACCGGACACGGACGTCTTCGAGGCGATCGCGAACCTTCTGAAACACAATCTGACGGCTGCCCCGGTGATCGACGAGAAAGGCAACTATCTCGCGGTATTCTCCGAGCGACCCTCGCTGGGCGTCATGATGGCCGTTGCGAAGGCCGCGGCAGAAGACAAGATTCGGGAGGCCCACCTGCCTTCCGCCCAAGATGTGATGACGAAGAATCTCGTCACACTCACGCCGGACGACGATGTGTTCGACGCCATCGCCCTGTTGCTTCAGCGCAGAATCTCCGGCGCGCCGGTGTTAGATTCCAATGGCCGCTTCCTCGGCACGTTCTCTGAGATGACGAGTATGAAGGTTCTGCTCGACGCCGCCTATCAGCAGATGCCGACGAGCCGCGTCCGGTCGTTCATCAACCCCGACCGCGAGCGGATCATCAGCGAGGATCTCGGCTTGCTGGAAATCACACAGAAGTTTCTGAACACGCTTTATCGCCGTCTACCGGTACTGCGCGGCGAAACACCGGTCGGTCAGGTGAGCCGCCGCGACGTACTTCGGACCGCTCAGACCGTTTACGCGACGAAGCCCAACCGACTCGATGCGTGGCGGGACTGGCTTACGGGGGGGAGCTCTGTCCGCTCGAAGGAGGGCACGCACGTTTCCGCCTATATGGACGAAACCGCACCAACGATCTCTGAAGATACGGACCTGTTGCGTATCGCCCATGTTTTCCGGAAGACATCCACGCGCCGACTGCCGGTCGTCAAAGACGGCAAACTAATCGGACAGATCAGTCGAAGGGATCTTCTGTACACCATCAACGACCTGATCGCGCATTCCCCGAAGCGAGAGAACACACTGCTATACCTAAGTTCGCTCGACCATGCTGGGCCGCCCATCCACTAGATGAAAACTGAGATTGGCCGCCTCGGATTGCCGACTTTCTCAGCCGAGCAGCCCCGCTGATTCGCGTAAAACGAATCCACTTCCGATAAAGCAAGCGCATCGGCCAGAAGTGCTAGACTGGTTTAGTTTGGTTTCGGTCCGAGCAGGACTAGGCGCCAGGATCGTTAAATCGAAACCCCGCCAAGACATTGCCACCGGAGGCTCTCGCAGCTCCGGTTCCGCAAACTCCGATGCCGGTACAGGCGCCACCGGGCCGGCCAGATGAAGAACGTTTTTCGGTTTGCCCGCCCAGTCCGAGGATCGTACCTGGGCGCAGCTCTATGACGAGGAGAAGATGATCGCCCCGGGCCCTGGCTTTGCTTTCGACGAGGCTTACTACAGCTACGGCTTCGGTCCGGAAGCCTACGGGCGCACTGCCACCTGGTTGGAGTTTTTCGGTTTCGCCGCGAATGCTCTCAGTGGGGTATCCACTTCATTCAGGTACACCCTATGGGTTGTGGCCTCGCGGCTCCGGAACAGGAATGTGAGATTGCGAGAATCGTGCGAGTGGCCGCCAAGCCGACCCACACGCGAATTCATTGCGGTGGCAGCCTTCGGGCGGCAACTCCGAGCATCGGACGCGCTACGCAGCCCCACGCCGCGCCAGAGCAGTAACCTCGGGATTCGCTTCTTGGTAGATGCTTTCGCGCGACCACAACATCTTGTGGCTACCTGAGTCAAATGGATAGCCCACTTGCTCTCATTCAGGCGGAGAATCCAGCCAGGGTACTCGACGCGGGGTGCGCAATGGGCATGCTCGTGGAGGCATTCCGTGACCGTGACGTGGAAGCCTGGGGGCTCGACATCTCGCGTTACGCAATCTCGCGCGTGCGGGAAGACATGAAGCCGTTCTACGGCGTCGGTTCTATCAGCAACCCTATCGAGGGGCAGTATGACTTGGTCACCTGCATAGAGGTCATGGAGCACATTCCTCCGGCGGAATCCACGCGAGCCCTTCGAAATCTGACAGCGGCAACGAGCACGATTCTGTTTTCGTCCACACCAGTCGACTTCGGAACCCCCAGCCATTTCAACGTAAGACCGATCCGCGAGTGGTTACGTCTCTTCTCGGACCTCGGCTTCGAACCGGACATCCGTTTCGACGCCGGCTTTGTCTCCGCTCATGCCTTTCTTCTCCGGAAGACACATGAGCGCCCTGCCGAAATCGCGAAAGAGACGTTCGTAAGGAACCTGACTCTGCGCATGGAGTCAGGCAGTGCAGTGGGTCAAGATCCGGCCGCGCACAATGGCGATGCCGGCTCGGCCGCGGCAAATGAGCACCCCGGAAACCGCTCTCAGCACGAAGCTCATGCTGGGGACGCCGAGGGATCGGGAGCAAGCGGCAAAGTAGTGATGCACGGCGAGACCGCACTCCGCGATGAGATCCGCCTACTACATAACGAAGTAGCGATGCTTCGGGCACACTCAGAATCGGTATTGCGCAGCCCGGGCTGGCGGTTCGTTGCGTCCTACCGGGGATGGCTCCACAGGCGAGTCTGGCCGCAACCACGACTGCGGAAACTTTACGAGCAGCTGGCTGTGTGGCTTCTAGGGCTGACCGTCGCCAAAGGTGATAAGGAAGCGCGCTTGGATTCAGTGGAAGAAGGGCGCGGGGTCAGCCTCCCCCCAGCGATCACGGTTGAGCCGACTGCCATTCAAGAAATTCTCTTGCACTGGGATGGTCCACTCGGAGACCAACGAGTGAGGGGCCTGGTCGAGATCCACGGATGGGCGGCCGCGGAATCCGGAATACACCAGATCCAGTTAACGGTTGACGCCGAGGTGAGACTGTCGGTCGAACGTTCCCGCCCTAGGCTGGACGTGCTCAAGCACTGGTCTTATCTGCCTCAAACGCTGCGTCCCGGGTTTCGCGCCTGGTGGGATACCACGCTCGTTTCCCCCGGTTGGCACAGTTTACGACTCACCGCCGTGAGCCGCAGCGGTCAGGCCGCCTCAATGGAGCGAAACTTCTTGGTCGACCAGAGAGATGGATATCAAGTCTGGCAGACCTTGAGCGAACCCACACATGCGGAAAGACGACGGATGTGCCGCAAGGCCGAGCAATTTTCCTACCGGCCGACGATCAGCCTGTTGGTTCCCGTTTACAAGTCGGACCTCAATCACCTGGCGTTGTGCATTTCGTCGGTAACCTCTCAGTTATATTCCCAATGGGAACTCTGTATCGTCGACGACGGCTCGAAAGACCCGGAACTGAGCGACTACCTCGACTCCCTCCTCCAACAAGAAGATCCACGGATCAGAGTGACCACACTTCCCGAAAACAAGGGCATCGCGGAAGCCACAAACGCCGCGCTCGAGCTCGCCACGGGGGAGTTCGTGGCCTTCCTCGACCACGACGACGAAATCGCTGATTTCGCCCTATTTGAGGTCGTCAAGGCCTTGAATGCAGAGCCTGACCTGGATGTCTTGTACTCAGACGAAGACAAACTTGATGAACTCGGAAAGCGGTATTTCCCGTTTTTCAAGCCGGACTGGTCGCCAGCCTACTTCCACTCTTGCAATTACTTACGTCACTTCCTTGTGTGCCGCAAAAAAACGCTCGAAGCCGTCGGCAGGTTTCGGCCGGGGTTCGACGGCAGTCAGGACTATGACGTCATTCTTCGGCTCACCGAACGGACGAAGAGCATTCGACACATACCAAAGGTCCTGTATCACTGGCGCACGAGTGAGCGATCGGCGGCTTGGAGGGCTGACGCGAAACCCCACGCGTCCGAGGCCGGCGCGCGAGCGCTCTCGGATCATTTGCGACGGCTGAATACGCCGGCCGAAGTAATTGAGGTGGGCCCGTCGAGATACAGAGCGAGGTACAAGATCGAGAAAGAGCCAAGGGTCGCAATCATCATTCCAACCGGAGGTAATACCGCGAAGCTCAACGAAACCTTGAGTACCGTTCTGGCGAAGACACAATATGAGAACTACGAAGTCCTCGTGGTGGACAACTCTTCGGGCGATACCGTGTGGCAGTTTCTCGCTACGTTCCAATCGAGGCGCATCCCCACGAAAAGATTGGACCGTCGCGGCATGCCGTTCAACTTTTCAAAGCTTTGCAATGACGCGACACGGGAGACGGAAGCGCCCCATCTACTCTTCCTGAACGACGATGTATCAGTGATAACACCAGGCTGGCTCGATGCGATGATCGAGCACGCCCAGCAGCCCGACGTCGGCGCTGTGGGCGCCCTGCTCCGCTACCCGGATCGCAAGATTCAGCACGGGGGCGTCGTGATGGGTTTGTTTGAAAACTGCGGCCAAGCTTTCCGGGGGCTAACAGACGAAGAGTGCTACATGGGCTTACAAAGTGTCGTCCGTAATGTGAGCGCAGTGACGGGCGCATGCCTGTTGACCCGCAGAGAGATGTTCGAAACCGTCGGTGGCTTCGACGAGATGAACCTACCGCTCGCTTTCCAGGATATCGACTTGTGCCTGCGGCTCGGAAAGCAGGGGTACCGTATCGTGTACACGCCGTACGCTGAACTCTATCACCACGAGTCTGCGAGCAAGTCGGCGACGGAGAAGATCGCGGGGCGGAGTGAAATTGAGTACATGCGGAAACAGTGGGCGGACCTGATCGCGAATGACCCCTACTACAATGTCAACTTGACCCGCACATCCGAGCACTACTCCCTACGGCTCGAAACGGTGCGCGGAGAAGATCCCTCAGCCAAAGACTCCCGTTAGGCGTCCTCGTCTCGGCCTCAAATTTCAACCCAGCAAGAAAGCCCCGGTGGGAGCCACGTCCGGGCCGGACTGGACATCGTGTCAACGCAATTTAGAAAGATCCCCTGATTGAGCAAAGTAGAAAGATCCCCCTAGCGCTAGAATCATGGGCCGCTGCCCGCGACGGAAGGAGCCCGTAGGGCGACTGGAGTTGCGGGCAATGGCTCGCGGCGCTTGGCCGGATCGGCTAGGACGAAGCCGTCCATCCAACGCCCCTGGCGTTTCTTTGGTTGTTTGGTATGGGTTGGCGTCTTGCGGGCCGCCTTGGCGGTGGGCCGGGCTGGAGTGCCGTCGGCTTCCAGGCATTCTTGAAGCAGCAACGCTCCCTGTTGCCAACGCAGCCATAATTCCCCGTTAAGCCGTTGCTCGATCCGCACCGCCGTCTTCCTCATCCGAGGTTTGGCCTTCTCAGCCGGGATCTGATACAAACGTCCGTGCCACGAAATCGTGTAGTCGTTGCCGACCACGCGCCGATCGACGCGACTGAGAATCGAGGCCAGATTCTGGTCGCGGCGCAAGCGCCGGTGGGCGTCGGCCTGTCCGGCTGGGTGACGCTTGAACCGTCCGTTCCACTGCGGCACAAACTCCTGCCGCAGATAACGGTTGGCGTCCTCAATGCTGCTCGCCGCGGCTCGCCGCAACCCCTTCACCATGCGGTCTTGCATCGTTTGGAAACTGCGCTCGATCCGTCCCTTCGCTTGCGGCGAGTGCGCCGGAATCTTTCCGATTCCCAACTCGGCCAGCGCCCTCTCGATCTGTGTCGGCGGTGGAGCCGCGTCCAAATGCTTGTTGTAGTGCAACGGCCGGTTGAGTTGAAACAGGCTGGCCTTGTCGGTGTAAACCTCCACGGGACGCCCGTGTAACTCCACATACCGCCACAACAACCGCATGTTCTCGGCCGTCGAGTCCGACACGGCAAAGTGCGCCGTCAGCTCGCTCGTGGCGTCGTCCATCATCGCCACCAGATACAACTGCGGGCCGCGCCCTTCCAACCAGTCGTGGTCGGACGTATCCCATTGCACGAGTTCGCCCCGGCAACGCCGCCGCCGCCGCCACACATGCACCTTCTTCAACTTGGCCCGGCGCGGCTTCCACAGCCCTTGGCCGCTCATCCACTGCCGCAGCGTCTCGCGGTTGACCACGATCTGATGCTCGCTCGCCAGCATCTCGCTCGCCAGCGTCGGCCCGTAATCGTCGTAGCGCTCGCGGATCAGAGCCAGCGCTCGCCGCCGCAGCTCGTTGTCGTACGCGCGGTTCGAGGGCCGGCCTCGCAGCCGATGCGCCAGCCCGCGATCGCCCTCTTTGCGGAGTCGCTTCACCAGCTTACGGACCCAACGGGCGCTCAGCTTCAACTGCTGTGCCGCCGTTGCCTGCGTCAGCTTCCCCTCCTTGACTTGCCTCAGAACAATCAACCGGTCCCGCTCCACTTTGCTCAATGCCACGATTTCGTTCACCCCCTAGCGTCTCTCGCCCGAAGGGGATCTTTCTACTTTGCTCTGTAGGGGATCTTTTCACATTGCGCCGACACCGGACTGGACATCGGTGTGCCTGAGGCAGTACCGTAGGACGCTCCGATGCCTTCGCGCTCGACGACTCTATTTGCGATTATCGCGCCGGGCATCCTGCTGGCGGCGACTGGCGTTGGCGCCGGCGACCTGCTGACGGCAACACTGGCGGGAGCGGAGGTGGGACTGCCCGTTCTGTGGGCGGCGGTAGCGGGTTCCATCCTCAAGTGGACGCTGAACGAAGGCTTGGCGCGCTGGCAACTGGCGACGGGCTCGACCTTGCTCGAAGGCTGGGTGTGGAAACTGGGAGGCTGGGTCCAGTGGCTTTTCCTGCCCTATTTGATCTTGTTTACGTTGCCGGTGGGCGGGGCCTTGGCGAGTGCCTGCGGCGTAGCGGGCAGCGCCTTCCTGCCGCTCAGTCAAGACCCCGAAACGTCGAAGATCATTTGGGGCATCATCCATTCCTTGGTTGGGTACGTACTTGTGCGGTACGGCAGTTTCCGATTGTTCGAAATACTCATGTCGATTTTCATCGGGGTGATGTTTGTGACGGTGGTGCTGACGGCGGTCTTAATCCGGCCGGACTGGGTAGAGGTGGCGCGCGGATTTGTGCCATCGGTTCCCCAGGGGAGCTCGGCTTGGCTGCTGGGAGTGATGGGCGGCGTCGGTGGCACTGTGACGCTGATGTCCTATGGATACTGGATTCGTGAGCAAGGCCGCGAGGGCCACGAGAATATTCGGATTTGCCGTATCGATCTGGCCGTAGGGTACGTAATGACGGCGCTGTTTGGAATCGCGGTCATCATCATCGGCTCCCGGATTACGGTTTCGAACCAAGGTGCGACGTTGGCTCTCGAAATGGCGGATGAACTGGCCTTCGTTGTGGGTGAGTGGGGCCGCTATGCATTTTTGGCAGGGTTTTGGGGCGCCGTGTTCTCGAGCCTGCTAGGTGTCTGGCAGAGCGTCCCTTACCTGTTCGCCGACTTCATGGATCTGCGTGGTGGCATGAAGCCCGGCATTCGGCGAAACCATGACTTGCGGAGCAGTAAGTCGTACCGGATGTATCTGGCATTCATCGCGACGGCGCCCCTGATCTTTCTTTGGGCTCCCGTGCGTTCGATCCAGTTGGCATTCGGGATCGTAGGCGCGTTCTTTCTGCCGTTGATGGCGCTGACGCTGCTGATCATGAACAACCGCCGACGCTGGGTAGGTTCGGACTTCGTGAGCCACTGGGGACACAATGTAGTCCTCGGACTCGGCTTTGTCTTCTTCGCCTACGTGGGCGTGTCGGGCTTGATTGAGCAGTTGACTCGCTAAGCGAGTCCCGGCGCGGACTACAGATCAACCAATCGCTTGTCGGTATCGCCGAAGCGGTCGAGCTCAACTCCCATCCTGTCCATCAGCGACAGGTACAGGCTACAGGCCCTGCGGTTGTCGTCGCCCCGATCGAGATAGTCAAGCACTCGGCCGGGCTTCAGCCCACCGCCGCGCCCGGCGAGAAGGATCGGCATCTGGTCCGCGCCGTGGGCGTCGCCATCGAACAGGTTCGAGCAGCACATGATCATCGAACTATCGAGCAGCGACTGGCCGCCCTCGTCGATTTCTTTCATGCGCTTGAGCAGGTAGGCGAACTGCTCAACGTGGAACTGGTTGGTCTTGAGGTACATCGCTTCCAGCTCCGGGGCCTTGCCGTTGTGCGTGAGATCGAGGTGCAACGCGCCCTGAACACCGGGCAGGAACCCAAAATTCATCTGCGAAAGATCGTTGTTGAGCATGCAGGTCGCGACCCGCGTTTTGTCCATCTGGAACGCGAGCACAATGAGGTCCATCATCAACTTCATGTGCTCTGGTACATCCTGCGGCAAATCGTCGGCCGGGCGCGGCATATCGGGTTCGTTGAGCGTCGGCCTCCAGCCTTCGATTCTCTCCTCACGCGACGCCCGCTCGATGCGCGTCTCGATGTCACGGATCGACTCCATGTATTCGTCGAGCTTGCGGCGGTCGCCGCGGCTGATCTTCGGCTGCAGGTCGTGGGCCTCCGCCATCACGGCGTCGAGCACGCTCAAGTCAAGTTCGCGTCCCTTGCCGTCACCGACGAGGCGGTCGAAGGCGCGCGCGGGATAGATCTCCTTCGTGGCGGGTTTTGTATCGGTTGCCCAAGAGATACACGAGCCGTAAATCATCGAGACGCCGTCTTCGAGCCGGAGCTCATTGGGCTCGATGCCCATCACCAAACTCGGGACGGGCGTCTGATGCCCGATCTGCCCGGAGAGCACCTGATCCATCGTCTTGCCAACACGGATGTCGCTCGGGTCGAGACTCACGGTCGCGCCCGAAAGCATGTTGGGCATGCGGCCCAGGTGAGGGCTCGAAGAAGCAACGGCGGATTGGTTGTAGAGCCCGCGAACAAAGGTGATGTCTTCGCGGTGCGGCCTCATCGGCTCGATGCCCGGGCCGATTTCCATCGAAGCGCCGCTGCCCTTGGCCCACCAATGAATAGGCTCGACACCGTTCGAGAAGTAGAGAACGCCGAGTCGCGTCGGCGGCTTGTCCAGACCCGCCTGCTTGGCCGTCTTCCCGCCTTCCGACGCCCACAGCGGCAACGATTCCATCCAGGGAAGCGCCAACGCCACACCCGCGCCTCGCAGAAAGCGTCTTCTCGATGGTCGCTGCCTCAATGGGCTTTCTTCCGTGCGCCTCATCCTGCCACCCTTTTCGTTAGTCTTCCTCGGCGCCGCTTTGCACGGTGTCCGGTGCGGTGTCTTCCCTTCCGCGCCGATACCGAAATTGACGCCCCACCGCGATCTCCGCCGCTAACTCAGCGAAGGTCGCTTGACCACCGGCCTCGACAAGGCGATCGATCAGCGGCTGATCCGACAGTAATATGGTACGCCCAAGCGCGTATCCCAGCAACTTCGACGAAAGCGTGCGAAGGACTTGACGCTCCTGGTTTTCAAGGTGGTCGATCAACCCGGCCACTCCGTCGATACGCGTGCCGTCGCCGAGTGTCGTGGCGGCGTCGATTGCCTGACCCTCGGCGTATCTGGTCCGCCAACGGCCAACCGCATCGTATTGCTCCAAGGGAAACCCCAGCGGATCGATGCGAGTGTGGCAACTCATGCACGAAGGGCTGCTCCGATGCGCCTCAAGCTGCTCACGCACCGTGAGCCCTCCGAACAACTTCTCGTCGGCGGGAATCGACCCGGCGTCGGCCGGCGGGGTTGGCGTGGGCGTGCCCAAAACACGTCGCAGCACCCAGTCGCCGCGCTTCACGGGACTCGTACGCAACGGCGCCGACGTAGCGGTCAACACGGCTCCCAGACGCAGCAAACCACCCCGCTGGAATTCGTCAACGCCTTCCACTTTCTCAACGTGATCGGCCGAAGCGACTTCCCGCTCAATACCATAATGCGTTGCCAGCGCTCGATTCAGGAAAGTGTAGTTGGCCGAAACGATCTCACGAACCGGACGGTCTTCCCGAATCACATGCTCGAAGAAAGAGACCGCTTCGTCATACATCGCCGCCTTCACTTCTTCGGTGAACTCCGGGAATCGGCTCGTATCGACTCCGCGATGCCGGTCAAAGCGGTAAAAACCGAGCCTCTGACCGAAGAACTCCGTAGCCAAGCGGCGTGCCTTGGGATCGGCAAGCATCCGTTTGACTTGGCGCTGAATCTGTTGTGGGTCGCTCAGTTCTCCTGCTTCGGCGGCGCGGCGCAGTTCTTCGTCAGGAACGGACGACCACAGGAAGTAACTCAGCCGGTTCGCCAGCTCCCAATCGGAAAGCGGCGTCACTCCCGTTAGCTCCTCGGGCTGCTCGAGCCGATAAAGGAAAGCCGGCGCAACGAGAATGCGCGTCAACAACGCACGGATTGCCTTACGGTGGTCGAGACCGCCCTCTTCCCGCGCCGTGGTGTAGAACGAGCGAAGACTGTCCTTCTCGATCGGCGAAAGCGGTCGCCGCCAAGCGCGGCTTGCGAACCGGATGGCGTCTTCGATGTGGCCGGGATGCGCCGCCATTTGCGCGGCAACCATCTGTTGTTGCTCGGCGCGCAGGGCCCTGACATAAGGACGCGGACCCGCGGGCAACACCTCGATCTCGCTTTCGGTCAATTCGGAAATGCCTTTGCCGTCAAGGTCGAAGCTGTACTTGGCGGCAAGAAGACTGACGAACTCATCGTGGTACTGAAAGGATGTATGCAGATCGGACCAAGCGTCTTCGAGCTGTTGTCTGGTGGCGTCGTCGAGCATCTTGTCCACCAGAAATTGATCGTTTCGGAAGTACTTCACGCGGTAGTGGAAGCTGTCGCGTTCAGGCTGATTGTACGTGTTGTCAAACGGCTTGGGGACCGGATCACGATCCGAGGGGGTCGGTTCGCCGTGGGATGTTTGGGGAAGGTTCGCGGCGTATTCAAGGACGTTCCTCTTCCAGGTCTTGAAACCTTCGCTCTGGGGGTCCGCCAGTAGCGCCCACACCGGCGTTCTCGCCGCCGCGCCCTTGCGATCGGCGATGGTGCAACGCATGACCGCGTCGTTCGACCGTTCCAGGCCGACTTCGACGTCCACCTGCAATTGAAATCCGAGCGCGTCCTCTCGCGGCTGCATGGGGAGAAACACCAGCGCCTCGCCCTCCGTCGCGAAGTCATTGGGACCGATGGTTCCGCCGTCGGGCCTACGCCCGAAGGTGAGCTTGGGAGTAGTCGCTTCGTCGAGGACGGACTTCAGAGTCTGCTCGGGCCCGCGGCTTCGATCCTTCCGCAAAACCCGGATCGTAGGGTTGCGCCAGACGACGACCGGCTTCTCGCTCGACGCGGGATTGACCGGAACGATCGAAAGATAGAAGCCCGCTTTCTCATCCGTATCCCGCGAAGTGAAGCTCAGTTGGCGCTTGACCGTCGGCGCCAACGACTCATCGGTAATGACAAGAGCTCGCTCGTCTCCGGCGCCGCCGGCCGCCAGTTCGCCGGCCGCGAACAACTCCCTCGGCCAATTGATGACGAGCCTCTGGATCTCGTCGCAGCGTTCACGGACGGCCTCTATGACCGAAGCTTGACCGGCGCCGCTAGGAGCGGGCAGGTCTTTCCATCGCGAAACGACTTCGGATGTCGGATAGGTGGGCGAACTCTGCTGGAGCACCGACCAGATATGCTGGATGAAGCGCGGGCTGAGATCCTCGCGCGCGGCGATCTCCTCCAGCGAAACCCCGCCCTCTCCCAGGGCCTCGCGGTGCGAATAGCGCCAAGAGGCGTAGAAAGCCCTGCCGTAGCGTTCAAGTCCGAACGCCCGGCCGCCCTCGGCGGCGACAGCCCGGAAACCGTGCTTGCGGTAAATGTCGTGGATGCGGTGGATCGCCGAGAGTTCGAAGCCGCTCATCCCGGGGTCCTGATAGAACGACAGCGGCCCCGCTCCGATGACGGCATGGTCGGCGATTCTCTTTGCCGCCTCGAGGTAGCTCTCGACGTTCGCGTCCGCCATGAACTGCACGCCGCCAAAGTTCGTGAAACCTTCACCACCGACGGCGTCACCGGCGAAGTCGCGCTCGACGCCGAGATCAAGACCCGTCAGGTCGCGCACCGTGTAGGCATACTCGCCGCTGGTCAACCGCCGGACGGTCACCCGACCCGGCTCGCCGGCGTGCTCGGCGGCAAACCCGGACAGCTCCGCGTGAATCCACTTCGCCGCATGCGCGCGCTCAGAGTCGCTCGGTTGCGGCATGCCTTCAGGCGGCATTTGCCCTTGATCGAGCACGGCCGCGACCTTTTCCCACTGCTTAAAGCTGTCGCTGACGGAATCCTCGGATATCAACCGTTCCAGGTTGATGCCTGCTGTCGCCGCCGCGTCGCCATGACACTGAACGCAGTACTGCCGGAAGGTAGCCGCCGCACTCGTGGAAGACTTATCCGCCGCTGGGGCAACCGTGACGCTAACCGCGACGAGCACGGAGAAGCCCGCGATGAGTGCAACCTGTTCCTGAAGGGGCTTTCGCCTCAACCCCTGGTGTCGTAACCTTTTCATAAGATGGAAGGAGCCTTCCATATTCTAGGCCGGGCTGGTCGCGCACGTCTATGCAGCCGCGCCTCGCGCCCAGCTCGAAAAGACGGCGACAGGGAATACTTCGGCGGTATTTGACGTTTTCAAGAGTGACAAGCTGACCACGTTTTACGAATGAATAGACAGACAGTCGGGAGGCCGGAAATGAATCCAACAAGACGACAATTCGCGCTCGGCGCCGGAGCGGCGCTTTTCCTCGGGGGGGCTGCAAGGGCCGAGAAAGACAGGAGGTTCGAAGTGACACGCACCGATGAGGAATGGCGACAACTGCTGACACCGGAACAGTACAATGTGCTGCGCAAGGAAGGAACCGAACGAGCCGGAACCAGCTCTCTCAACCACGAAAAGCGCAGCGGGGCCTTCCATTGCGCGGCGTGCGACTTGCCTCTGTACTCATCCGAGACGAAGTATGAGAGCGGAACGGGATGGCCAAGTTTCTACCGGCCGCTCGAAAACGCGATCGGCACGACCGAGGACCGCGCCTGGTTCATGACGCGTACGGAGGTACATTGCCGCCGCTGCGGCAGTCATCTGGGTCATGTGTTCAACGACGGCCCGCGCCCGACAGGCCTGCGATACTGCATGAACGGCGTAGCGATGAAGTTCGAACCCGCCGACGGCGAATCGGCCGGCAAATAGCTACCGACTGACTCCGGGAGACATCCGACAATGCGTTCCTTCAGCCTACTTGCCACGCTCGCAATCATCACAGCCCTGGCGGCGTCCGCCCCGGCTGCTCCGAATCAGGGAAACACGGCGACCGCCATTTTCGCCGGCGGCTGCTTTTGGTGCATGGAGCCGCCTTTCGACAAACTCGACGGCGTGATCTCGACGACGTCAGGCTATACCGGGGGCACGAAAGTGGATCCTTCTTACAACCAGGTTTCATCGGGATCAACGAAACACAGGGAAGCGGTGCAAATCGTGTACGACCCGAAACGGGTCAGCTACGAAAAACTGCTCGAAGTTTTCTGGCGCAACATCGACCCGCTCGACGGACGCGGGCAGTTTTGCGACAAGGGCCGGCACTACACATCGGCGATCTTCGCGCTGGACGACGCACAACGAGTCGCGGCGGAAGAATCGAAAGCAGCCATTGAATCGGGCGGCAAGCTGAATGGGAAGATCCGCACGGAAATCCTGACGGCGGGCCCCTTCTACCCGGCCGAAGATTACCACCAGGACTACTACAAGAAGAACCCGGTACGGTATAAATACTACCGCTGGGGCTGCGGCCGCGACGCTCGGTTGCAGAAGTTGTGGGGCGCGGCGGCTGAGCATTAGTCCACGTTCGCTGCCCGATGGTCGAACGATCATCCTATAATCCGGGGCGTCATGTTTGACACGACCCGGAAGATCATTCCCCTTTACCTGAACGTCGTCATCGCGTGCTTTCCCTTCTCGGCGCGGTCGTCGGCCCAGTCGAGTGCATCCGTTGCGGAAGGTGAGTTCCACGGCCGGCCGGCATTAGTGCTGGCGAACGACACCATTGAACTGAAGGTGCTGCCGCATGGCGGGGCGATGGTCAGTCTCGTGTTGCGCGATGACTCCGAGAAGATCAGTCCGCTTTGGGATTCCTTCGCCGCGGATGAGGAAGCAGGACAGCCCGTTCGTGCCGGCGGTTCGGTGGGGCATTTCGTTTGCGTGGACGGCTTCGGAGCGCCATCACCCGACGAGCGGAAGGCAGGCTTATCGGGGCACGGGGAGGCGCACAGTTTACCCTGGGTAACCCGGTCGGCGGCCAAACAGGGGAAAGCAACGAAACTGACGATGGCGGTGCAGCTACCGCGTGTACGGGAGGTTTTCACGCGGGCATTCGAAATGGTCGATGGCGAGAACGTGGTCTATGTTCGCAGCACACTTGAGAATCTGCTCGCCTTTGATCGGCCGGTCTGTTGGACAGAGCACGCGACGATCGGCACTCCGTTCCTGGAAAGAGGGGTTACCGTGGTCGACCTTTCGCAGAACCGTGCCTTGGCTCGCCCCTATGATGGAGCCGCGCTTCGGCGAGGGCGGCCTCGCCGGTTGAAGCCGGATGAAGAATTCGAATGGCCGATGGCGCCGGGAGTTGGCGGCGAAAAAGTTGATCTGCGGGCGTCACCGTCGAAAACGAATTCGCTTGATCTCACCGGGCATCTGATGACGGGTTCTCGATACGCGTTCGCGACAGCGCTGCATCCGGGGAAGAAGCTCCTCCTCGGCTACGTGTTTAAGCCCTCGGAATCGCCGTGGCTTCAGAATTGGGAGTCATATCCGCCGTCAGGGATGATGGCCCGCGGGCTGGAGTTCGGGACGCAGGCCTTTGGATTGCCGCGCCGGACCGTAGTGACCACGAATCGCCTGTTCGGTGAAGTCCTGTAGCGCTGGCTGCCGGTGCGCTCCACGATCGAATCGACTTTTCTCATGTTCTGGACACGAACGCCGGCAGGATTCGAGGGCGTGAGCAAGATTGACTTGGCAGGTGGGGAGCTGCGAATTCGGGATGATCGCTCGGGCAAGGTGATACGGCTGCAGGCTTCGCGCGGTTTGTAAAACCACGGAGGTCAAGGCAGCCAGCACAACGAGGTCCTGCTTGTGATGCCTGTGCTGGTGGACGGCGGGGTGCGGAGAGCTTCGAGCACCTGACTCAGGTGTGGGAGTTGTTTCTGTTCGGCGGGACGCGTCCGGCTGAGTTTCAGACCGGAGTGCGGCTCGTGGTCGACGGTACGCTCGCGATTGCGAGTGACATCGCGCCACTGACGCAACTCAACCGCGAGGCTTCGGTGGATGCGGTGCGCGCGGAGGTCAAGACGGCGCCTACTGGTGACGACATCGATCTTGAGATCTACGTCAATGCGGTGCTTTGGATGAGCTTGACGATTCCGGCGGGTTCGACTTCCGTGACGGCGAACGCCGGGCAGATTGCGGGCGCGGCGGCGATTGGTGCGAATCAGAACATCCGGCTGGATGTTACGAGTGTGGGGACTAGGGTGCCGGGGCGGATTTGGTGGTGTCGGTGTACCTGTGAGACTGTACTCGAACCTGAACAGAAAAGCTGTGTAAAGTCTTTAGTTGCAGCGGGTTAATCTGGTATTTCTCTTTGTACTGAAAGTTCTGTCTGTTAAGAATTCAGAACACTTTGAGGTTTTTTTGAAGGGGTATTCGCCGCCAGTTGTGGGATTGTGTTCATACTCTGCTGTACAAGTCCCGCTAGCGCAAGCAAAAACATTGCCAACCCGAAGAGCAGTTCAGGGGCTGTCACTTTGCATCTAGGATATCACAACAGTAACATCGCTAACCCGAGTAGTGGTTCAGAGAGAGGGATTTCGTCAAGGATAGTACGCGGATCAAGGCCTCTTCCCACTTGATCTTGAGACCAAGACGGGGGTGTTTTCCTGTGCGCAAAGAAGAAGGGCGACGTCGTAGAAGTTATCTAACTCGAATGATGGGTCCACCGCGTATATACGAGTAGGCCGTGTCTCGTCTTTCAAACGAAGCAAGAATAGAGATCCGGTTTCGCACTCTATGTTTCTGAGAGGTGCCGCCCCTTCCGTTCTCGGTGCATCTACCGTATAGCAGCCAGACTTCGTAATTCGAACCGCCTCGTTCTCCACCATCAAGTCTTGCGGTGACACGCAGTCTAGGAGACCCCGCTCAGTGCGCTCATCGAGTTCTGCGATCTTTGCGTCAAGTCTTCCGATGGCTTGGTCTTGGAGCTCTGCAATCTGCTCTTGGGTTTGGCTCACAATCTTGAACCCAAAGCCTTCGATAGACTCGACGATCTCTGAGCTGAAGGCGGCAACTCCCAGCGCCGTAACGGCAGCGATAGCCAAGATTGTGTAGGCCCGATTAGTCTCCTGCGTGATAGGCCGCACGAAAGGCCTGTCCCGCGAATAGATGGACCGTACAGCGCCTGCGATCACGAGCGCACAGAGAAAAGCCGCTAATACCCACAGTAAGAAGGTCATGGTCCGGTGCGTACTACCTGCTTAGCAAGTATCGCACCCTCTGGCGGAATCTTCCTCGTCTCTCGCACCAAGCCCCAGTCCCAATCTAACACCTGATGGCAACGGAAAATCTCAGGAAGTTTGACCCTAACCGGACGATTCAACTCCGCGGGTTTGACCGGCACGGAGCGAACGCGGCGATCCACTCGGCGGCGGCTGGTGGATTCACCTGCCCGGGCGTGTTCCGTTCAGCCGACGACTTTGCCGTCATCTTGCTATGGGATGCCGACAACCTGTTCGAACACTACACGTACCGCTATCTACCAGACTTCGACCACGAGGACGTGGTTCTCCGGTTTGACGTGGACTACAACGATCAGCTATCAGCCGATCGACTCTCCGAAGTTCCAGATGATCCCCTGGGGCTCGCTGAGCTATATCCTTGAGGATCACTCCTCCGGCACGGTCAGTCTATTCGAGGAAGGGAATCGCCTCCACAAGAACACGAACCTGACGACGACGCAGGCGAATGTGAAGTTGAGCGGCGGCGACTCCGACGTGGTTTGGACAGAATCGCCCGCTAACGGGCTATGTGGCGTCCGGAGTGGTAATTCGGCCGGCAACGATGTCGATCTGCCGAGAGAACGGATGCTCGGGAAAGCGTAGAGAGAACTAGCCGCTGCTGGCGAGCTGGACGACTTCAGAGTTCAGAGGGAATACGCCCGGCACCGGCATTTCGTAGGTTCTTTCCAGGTGTCCGCGCAGCGCCCGTGTTTCCAGATCAGCGGGCACTTTGTTGACCAGCATCATCATGTCCCGCACTTTAAGTTGCCGTGCCAGCTCGACAGTCACCGCTGTTCCCTGAAAATCTTGATTGTCCGGCCGGATCACCACGAGCAGTAGATCGCAGACCGCGATCGAAAGCAGAGTCTCATCGTTCACGCCCGGATGCGTATCGATAAAAAGGTAGTCCAGTTTGAGGCGTTCGATCGCGTCCTGAAAGCCGCTATTCAGCAACGAGACATCGTACCCCTCGTCGACGATGCGTACAATCTCCTTCTGCTTGAGGCTGGCAGGTATCAAGTGGAAGGGTGGGACCACCTCGGCGGCGCCGCCAGCCTCCTTCTGAATCTTCGGCGCGACGTCGTACGCGGCCTGCTCGATTGGGCACTTGCCCCACAGGAAGTCATTCAGTGAAAACTTGATCTCGTCTTCGGTGAGTCCGAAGATGATGTGGATGCCGGGCGACTGGATATCCGTGTCGATGACACCGACGCGGCGCCCGGTTCGCGCCACGGCTACGGCCAGGTTCGCTGTGAGATTCGATTTGCCGGTTCCTCCCCGAAACGAATGAACCGAGATGATTTTGCTCATGCTTCCCTTCTCCATGAGGACAAGTGATCTAACTACGAAACTCTAACACTCCCTCTGGAGCGCAGGCTGAGCCCGCCTGGGCTAGAACTTCGTTGGAGTCTTGGACGGCGACTTCTTCTTTCGAAGCTCGCCGGCAAGATCCTGCACGCGCCGAAACGCGGGGGAGTCGGCGATGTCCTGGGCTTCCTGCTCAGCCCGGCCCCGGTCTAACCGCAGCATCTCGCTGATGGCCGTACCGCGGATGATCGTTGTTTCGTCGTCCGATGCCGGTTGCGCCAGTAGAAAGCGCAGCTTCGGGCCTGTCGGACCCAACTGGAGGATCACCCCGTTTTCGAGCTTCGCTTCCTCCACGGGCTCATCCGAGATGAGCGTCCCATGCCGCCCCGTGGACACGAGTGCCCAGGCGTTCTCCCGAAAATGGATCTCGGCGTGATAGCGGGAGACCTGAGGATCTCCGAGCGCAATGTCGTTGTCATCAGAGCGGCCGATGCGGATCATCGCCCGATCGTCAAATTGCCACGTTTGAATCGCGTGGCCGCGTACCGGATCCAGCAGTTGCAGAATGAGCTTCCGGCCGGCCGATGATTGCTGAGTACCTTGACTCATAGCATTGCTCGTCAGACTGTTCCCGCCAAGTTTACTCCACGAACTGGCACAACTCAAACGCGCGGGTCATTTTCTTGTCTCGGCCTCTCTGTTTGTCTCCCTCGCGTGGCGGGTTTGACCCCACCTGTGCCGGAGCTCGGTCGACGCGGGTACTGCGAACAGAAGTTCGCCCTGGAGGCCTAGCTGTGATCTTTCAATAGGTTGTTCATTCGGTCCCGGACCAAGGAAGCTGGAGTTATCCCACAACAGCAACCTTGGAGAGACCGAATGAACATCCATCAGAATGCACGATTGACACCGAAAGGTCGAGCCCTGTTGGTTCGCCGCGTCCTCGGTGGGGAGAACGCACAGGCCGCCGCGGCGGCCTGTGGCGTCTCAGAGCGAACCGTACGCAAATGGCTCGCGCGGTTTCGGGCTGAGGGTCAGGCCGGTCTCGTCGACCGCTCCTGACGCCCCCTTCGCAGCCCGCGCCGCACTGCTGCGCCCAGCGCGGCCCGTGTCGTTGCTCTGCGCCGACAACGTTGGGCCGGCTACCGCATTGCCACTCGTGTCGGAGTCTCTCAGGCCACCGTCAGCCGCATTTTGCGCCGCGCGCCGGCCTCAACCGCATCCGCGATCTCGAACCCGCCCCGCCCGTGCGCCGCTACGAACACCCCGCACCCGGCGATCTGTTACATCTCGATATCAAGAAGCTCGGCCGCTTCCAGCGCGCCGGTCATCGCGTCACCTCCGACAAATCCCACCGCTGCCGCGGCGCCGGCTGGGAATTCGTGCACGTCGCCATCGACGACCACTCCCGTGTGGCTTTCTCCCAGATCCTCTCCGATGAGCGGAGCGACTCCGCCGTAGCTTTCCTCAATGCTGCCGTCGGTTACTATCGCTCGCTCGGCGTCCGCATCCGCCGCCTGCTCACTGACAACGGCTCTTGTTACCGCTCCCGGCTCTTCCGCGATGCTTGCCGTCGTCTCGGTATTCGTCATCGCTTCACACGGCCTTACACGCCGCGCACCAACGGCAAAGCCGAACGCTTCATCCAGACCGCTCTGAGAGAATGGGCTTACGCTCGCTCCTACTGCTCATCCCAGCAGCGCGCTGCTCATCTGTTACCCTGGCTGCACGACTACAACTGGCATCGCCCTCACGCCGCTCTCCGCTACCGTCCGCCCTTCTCCAGACTCATGCTTCCTATGAACAACCTGTTGACACTCCACACCTAGCCGCGCTCCAGCATCGCCTCCAACCGTTTTCGCAATTGGGGGCCATGCTGCGGATCCGCGAGCGCGAACTCGACGAACGTCTCGAAGTAGCTCTGATAGTTTCCGATGTCGTAACGATGCTCGCCCGGCGCAAGCTTCACGCCCATCACGCGCCGCCCGGTCTCGCAGAGCATCCGTATGGCTTCGGTCAACTGGATCTCGCCGCGCTTGTCGGGCTTGACCCGGCGGATCATGTCGAAGATCACGGGGGCGAAAACGTAACGGCCAACGATGGCCAGATTGCTGGGTGCTTCGGCGGGTTGCGGTTTCTCGACGAGGTCGCCGATTGCGAAAACGTCCCCTTCCGTCTCGGGTTTGACGATGCCGTAGAACGACACTTGGGCATCCGACACCGGCTCGACCGCAATCACCGCCGCGGCCTGATGCTGCTCGTAGACTTCGCTCATGCGAGCGCAAATCCGCGACTGCCCTTGGAGTCCGATGATTGAGTCACCCAATGCGACTGTAAACGGATCGTGCCCGACGAACGGTTCGCCGCAGAGAATCGCATCTCCCAAACCCCGCTGAACACTCTGCCGCGTATACAGAAAATGCGTCTTGAGCTTTTCGAAGTCCAACTCGCCGATCAAGTCCTCTTTGGCGGAGGAATTGAGGGACGCGATGAGATTCGGGTCATGATCGAAATGGTTCTCGATCGACGCCTTACCGCGGCCGGTGACGAACAGGATTTCCTGTACACCCGACCCGGCTAACTCCTCGACGACGTACTGCACGATCGGCTTCTTCGCCACGGGCAGCATTTCCTTTGGCTGCGATTTCGTCGCCGGCAACAGGCGCGTTCCCAGGCCCGCTACGGGTACTACTGCGTTCTTGATCAACTCTTCATCTCCTCAGGGAGCTCTCTTGCCACGATATCAAGTCAGACGAGATGGACCTTCTCTGAACCCGGATCAGACGAGCGCGAAATCGGCCGGCAACCACCACCGGCCAGAGTCACAGGCCTCGCGAAGCGGACAAGGTCATTGATTTGCCCGAACCGGCATCCTGAATGCGAATCTTGCCGCCCTTCAGTTCAACCTCACTTACGCCCTGAAATCCTTCCGGCGTCCGTGTCCAGAACATCAGGAAAGTTGTTTCAATCTCCGAACGGGCAGGCAACCAGCGATAGAGAAATTCGCCGAATAGCTTGCTATCGGTAATTACCGTCCGCCGTGAAAGGTCAAAGGCCTGCGTGCCGAATTCGAGGCCCCGGGCCATCACCCCTTGCGGTGGGTAGTGCTCCCAGGTTTGCAGCCACGGTGACTCCGCTGTCTTGAAGACATATCCGAGCAACAGGCGTTTTTCCGGATGGAGGGCTGTCACGAATGCATGCTCACGTCCCGTCATCAGGTGTGTCGTGTGATCGAGCGAATCCGAAGGTTTCGGCGCCGCCCGAAGATCGGCCTTGCCGCCTCCGCGTGTCGGCGCCATCGGCCACTCGAACTCGACTCCCGACGGCAGACGATGTGAGCGGGGCCGCTCTCCCTCGTGCGGACGCGTCATGGCGCGGTTCTTCGACATGTCAACCACCGTCACGCCGCGCTCGAGAAAGGGCGAGCCGATCGTTGCGTGTTCGGCCCAGCAGATCGGCCGGTCGAACGCCAGCAGGTTCTTTAGGCTGCTGCGGACGGACACAACGTTCTCGCCATCTACTAGTTCGATCGTCCGAGTCAAAACTTCATGGACGCGGGGAAGTTGGACTGCCTGGGTCAAGCGAGTTACCTTTCCCGTCTTGGAGGAAGCCTGCGTCACCCAGGGAAGCGTGTGGGCCTCGCCATGGCCGGGCAGCCCTGCCTTTCGTTCTTCGCCTGATACGGGGCCGAATCCATCGACACAGACAAAGTGTCCCGCCGATCCGCCCTGCCGAACGGGCTTGCCCGCCTCAATATCGGCGCGGAACGAATCCCACATCGGATTCATCTTTTCGGCGTCGTCCTTGAGAGTCAGGCTCACCATCGCCCCGCCGAACGGCAGTATCTTCAACTCGATCTTGTCGTTCGCCACGACCAAGGCCGGCTGCCCGTGAAACTCGCCATCCTGAGCACCGTCGGGGGGAGCCGCCCACGACACAGCCGCCACGGCCGCTCCAAGCACTAGCACGAAGAAGGAACGAAGTACAACGGATCCGCTGGGATTTGACATGACCACCAGATTATACGCTCCGATACTTGCTTTCACGGTCGACGACAGCGATGCGGCATTCCTTCCGGCTGGGGTTTTCAGATGTCCGCGTGGAAGCTCCCATGAACACGGCCGCCAACTCGGAGGCGTGAAAGCCCCCCCCGGCGTGAGCCGGTCTACCGAGCCTCCCCGCCTTGCAGCCGCAAACCGGCTATGTTGAAA
Source organism: Bryobacterales bacterium (assembly GCA_965206655.1). Taxonomy (GTDB): domain Bacteria; phylum Acidobacteriota; class Terriglobia; order Bryobacterales; family UBA6623; genus JAPPLB01. The sequence goes on from CBDBKC010000038.1 coordinate 638,797, forward strand.
CCTCGCCGTCGCTCCCGGTTTGCAGGCGTCGCTGAAGCTCCTCCCAAGGGAAGTCATCGCGAGCCGGTTCGACTCGGATCTCTTTGTCATCACCCGGCTCGAGAATGATAACTCCGGCGGCCCGCAGCTTCATGACGAGCTCCAAGCCCTCACTTTGCCGCCGAATGCCGAGGATTTGAGCTTTCTCCTCTTCGTCAGTTGTTAGCTCTTCCTCCTGCCTCAACTTGACTCGCAGGTTCTCGAGTTTCGCGAAGCGCTCCGCCGCCCCTACCAATGTTGCGTCGACTTCACCATTGGGTCCCCTCTGGTTTGGATCGCTCACTTCATGAGGCAGAGGGTCCGAGTCCGACCGATTCTCTTTGGAGAACTCCGCTATACGCCCGGTCACGACTCGAAAGCGCTGACCGGCGGCGGCGAACCAGTTCCCCTGTCGCAGCGCCCGAACCCGCACTGTGAGCCGGTTAAACAGGCCCGTTGACTCAGGCACCGGCCCACTCCCCGGCCTGGACACCGTTGAGCTCGAAGTCGATCTCGAATCCCACACCACCGCAAGCGCGATAGTAGTCGGCGAGCGCCTTTAAGGCGATGGTGATTTGCTCCGGGGACAAATGAGGTGAAAAAACAAGACTGAGATGGCATCCGGATGTGGTCGGTGCACCTGGATACAGACCATAGCAAAGGGCGGCAAGTTGCTCTGTCGGAAGACCCGTGGTCCACAGGAGGTTCGCCTCCTTGACCCTCGCACCCGTGAAGTCTGCTCCGGTAAGATCCGCTCCGCTGAGGTGCGCCTCTCTGAGGTTCGCCCCGCTCAGGTTCGCTTGTCTGAGATTGGCCTCTCTGAGGTTCGTATTCGTTAGGTCAGCGTCATGGAGATGCGCCTGCCTGAGGTTAGCGCCGCCGAGATTCGCCCCTGTGAGATCCGCGCCGCGGAGGTGCGCCTCTCTGAGGTTCGCCTTTGTGAGGTCCGCATGATCGAGGTGCGCCCGCCCGAGGTTCGCGCCACTTAGGTTCGCCCCGCTGAGGTCCGCCCCGGATAGGTTCGCGTTGTACAGACGAGCCCCAAAAAGGTGCGCCCCGAGCAGGTTTCGTCCGCTAAGATCCGCTCCGCTAAGGTCCGCCCCGCTGAGGTGAACAACGCTGAAGTCGACACCGCTGAGATTCGCCTTGGTGAGATTCGCGTGCTCAATATTCGTCCACCGGAGGTTCGCCTCACTGAGGTCTGCCTCGCTGAGGTCTGCTTTGCTCAATTTCGCCCTGTGTAGATTTGCCGCTCGGAGGTTCGCCCCGCTGAGATTGGCCCCTCTCAGGTCCGCGTCGCTAAGGTCGGCCTCGCTGAGGTCCGACCCGCTCAGATTCGCTCCTCTTAGATCCGCCGCGTTGAGGAGCGCCCGGCTGAGTTTCACCTTGTCTAATCTCGCCAAGCGGAGCTGGGCGGCGCCGAGATTGGCTCCGCTGAGATTCGCTCCGCTGATGTTCACGCCGCGGAGGCGCGTCTCACTAAGATTTGCGCCCGCTAAGTTCGTCCCCGCGAGGTTCGCCCGGCTAAGGTCCGCCCCGTTGAGGTTCGCGCCGCTGAGATCCGTCGAACTGAGGTCCACCCCGTCGAGAAACGCCCAGGTCAGGTCGGGAACTACCCCGGGACTATCCCGACGCCAGGCACCCCATCTAGAAGGCCCTTCTAATAACAGGCTGAGATGCTCTTGGTTGGCCAAACGTCACTCTTTCGCACCAAGATAGGGGGAACACTATTCATAGTATACACCCGATTTTCTGGAGACCTCCCTGCCTTTCACCGAAAACGCCTCCCAGGCGAGTCCGCGGCGGTGTCCACCACTGCCTGACTACTTACAACACCACGGAGGGGCCACACAACGGTTCGCGGTGATGTGACGTGTCCCATGCGCGAAGGTTCGATACAGCAGCATCGCTGAGGAAGCCTTATCGCGGTTTTCTCTTATTTTGGGTGCTGGGGACGTGCGGGATGGTAGAAATGTCCGGTGATTCGATGACGAAAAAAGGCGGATGACGGCGGAAATCCGGGCGCGATTCTGAAGCTGGAAAACTGAGGGATGCCGCCGCCGCTGACTACAACAGACGGAAGTTGACTTCGATCGTCGCGGTAACCTTTACCGGCTGATTTTCCTTACGGCCTGGAACGAACCGCCACTCCCGAACGGCCTCAATCGCTTTCTCGTCCAGACCGAGACCCAGACTGCGCACCACGCGAACATTGTGAGCTCGGCCGTCTTCCCAGACTTGGACGGCCAGCACGACCGTTCCCTGGTATTTCGCCTTGCGGGCTTCTTCGGAGTACTCGGGCTCCACCTTCTTAATCAGCCTCGGCGCGCTCACACCGTTGCCCACCCGGAAAACGCCTCCCCCGGCTCCGCCGCCGGAACCAGGACCGAAACCGCCTCCCGTGCCTGAACCGACGCCCGTTCCTTTACCCGTCCCGATGCCTCCGCCCGATCCCGGACCCGCCGAGGGGGGACCGATCTTACCGAAGGGATCACCGAAAACGTTCATGTCGAGTTGCGCGACCTGTAGCTCGGGTGGACCAAGCAGTGTCGGTTCGACTGCCAGTTTCGGATTGTCGTTCTTGATGACCGGCGTGGGTGGCGTCAACTGTGTCATCGAGAAGCGGGGCAGCCGGCCCTTGCTCGGCGGCAGCGGAGAATTCTGTCCGCCGCCCCCGCCGCCTCCGGTATCGCCCGACTTGGGTGAAAACAACTTGATGTCCGCGAGAAACGGGGTTATATCGACAGGGATCACTAGTGTCACCGAGCCCGTCGACGGCTCTACCGGCCCGGAAGGCGCGAATACGGTAAACATCAGCGCAACGACGATGACGTGAACACCGAACGACGAGCCGATTCCGGTTTTCTTATAGTCGTAAGCGCCCCAGATGCTCTTGACTCGCACCGGCCGCGCGGTGAGCTTCATCGGGGGAAGCTTCTTCTCTTCCTGAAGACTCCGCCACGTGCTGCTCAGTGACCGGAACCACGGATCGTGCGCCGTTTCGATGACCAGGGGGCCCAAGCTTTCCTCGCCCGGCTCTCGATCCCTATATCTCGGCAGCGGCGGAAGTGGCTGCTGCTTCGCCATCAACTCGCCGACCTGCTCTTTCAACGAGCGGAACCACGGCTCGTGAATCGACTCTAGGACGAGTGCTCCCAGCTCAACGTTTCTCGTCTCGTCCACGGACCCTATTGTTGGTTGGTCGTTCATTGCGTTACGCCTACAGGCATCCCGAACCCTCTAGAAGGACAGACGCCCCATCACCACTTGCCGTTACGCGGATTTACAGCTGCCTTCCTGTCGCTACACAACTCCCATTTTTTATGGTAACGAGCACCGCAAGCCGGCCGCAACCGAAAAGTGTTGGGTGTCAGAATGTTTTACGCCTGAGGTGCCCTCCTGGTTCCATCACCTGCCGGCGAACTTCGCGGTCCCGCCGCCGGTTCTTCACCCGGCGTTGCTAGACTGAGAAAGCTCCGGCAGCCGCCCGCTTTGCCAATTGGTTTCGAGGCGCCGAGCCCCCCGGTTATGGTCCCGCACAGATCCTGCCGGCCGCAATCGTCATGACCCGCTTGTCGGCGCAATGTGAAAAGATCCCCTACAGAGCAAAGTAGAAAGATCCCCTTCGGGCGAGAGACGCTAGGGGGTGAACGAAATCGTGGCATTGAGCAAAGTGGAGCGGGACCGGTTGATTGTTCTGAGGCAAGTCAAGGAGGGGAAGCTGACGCAGGCAACGGCGGCACAGCAGTTGAAGCTGAGCGCCCGTTGGGTCCGTAAGCTGGTGAAGCGACTCCGCAAAGAGGGCGATCGCGGGCTGGCGCATCGGCTGCGAGGCCGGCCCTCGAACCGCGCGTACGACAACGAGCTGCGGCGGCGAGCGCTGGCTCTGATCCGCGAGCGCTACGACGATTACGGGCCGACGCTGGCGAGCGAGATGCTGGCGAGCGAGCATCAGATCGTGGTCAACCGCGAGACGCTGCGGCAGTGGATGAGCGGCCAAGGGCTGTGGAAGCCGCGCCGGGCCAAGTTGAAGAAGGTGCATGTGTGGCGGCGGCGACGGCGTTGCCGGGGCGAACTCGTGCAATGGGATACGTCCGACCACGACTGGTTGGAAGGGCGCGGCCCGCGGTTGTATCTGGTGGCGATGATGGACGACGCCACGAGCGAGCTGACGGCGCACTTTGCCGTGTCGGACTCGACGGCCGAGAACATGCGGTTGTTGTGGCGGTATGTGGAGTTACACGGGCGTCCCGTGGAGGTCTACACCGACAAGGCCAGCCTGTTTCAACTCAACCGGCCGTTGCACCACAACAAGCATTTGGACGCGGCTCCACCGCCGACACAGATCGAGAGGGCGCTGGCCGAGTTGGGAATCGGAAAGATTCCGGCGCACTCGCCGCAGGCGAAGGGACGGATCGAGCGCAGTTTCCAGACGATGCAAGACCGCATGGTGAAGGGGTTGCGGCGAGCCGCGGCGAGCAGCATTGAGGACGCCAACCGTTATCTGCAGCAGGAGTTTGTGCCGCAGTGGAACGGACGGTTCAAGCGTCACCCAGCCGGACAGGCCGACGCCCACCGGCGCTTGCGCCGCGACCAGAATCTGGCCTCGATTCTCAGTCGCGTCGATCGGCGTGTGGTCGGCAACGACTACACGATTTCGTGGCACGGACGTTTGTATCAGATCCCGGCTGAGAAGGCCAAACCTCGGATGAGGAAGACGGCGGTGCGGATCGAGCAACGGCTTAACGGGGAATTATGGCTGCGTTGGCAACAGGGAGCGTTGCTGCTTCAAGAATGCCTGGAAGCCGACGGCACTCCAGCCCGGCCCACCGCCAAGGCGGCCCGCAAGACGCCAACCCATACCAAACAACCAAAGAAACGCCAGGGGCGTTGGATGGACGGCTTCGTCCTAGCCGATCCGGCCAAGCGCTGCGAGCCATTGCCCGCAACTCCAGTCGCCCTACGGGCTCCTTCCGTCGCGGGCAGCGGCCCATGATTCTAGCGCTAGGGGGATCTTTCTACTTTGCTCAATCAGGGGATCTTTCTAAATTGCGTTGACATCGTCATGACCCGCTCACGCATCCTCTATGCCTTGCTGGCTGTCGCGATGATCGTGCTGGACCGCGTCACGAAGCTCGCGGTCGCGGACCGCATGCCGCTCTACGATAGCAAGGCCATCATCGGCGGCTTTTTCAACCTCGTCCACACCCGCAATACCGGCATTGCGTTCAGTATGTTGGCCGACGCGCAGCCGTTTGTGAAGGTGTACGTCATCCCGGCGTTCTCGACGCTGGCTTTGGTCTTCATTGTCTATCTGTTCTGGCGGGAGGGGCATGCCGGCACACGCACGCTGACCGGCCTATCGCTGATCCTCGCCGGCGCGGCGGGCAATCTATACGACCGTTTTGTTTACGGTTACGTAGTCGACTTTCTCGACTTCTACGTCGGTTCGTACCACTGGCCGGCGTTCAACGTCGCGGATAGCTGCATCACCGTGGGCGCGGGATTGTTGCTGCTCGATTCCTTCCTGAGCCGTCCCCAAGCTGAGCAGGAGCCGGAATCAGCCTGAACGAAAGCTTATGTGCCCACGACTGTTCACGCTAGGCCCCTTCTCGTTGCCGCTGTTGGGCCAAGTGGGGCCGCTCTCGATGCCCACCTACGGCCTGCTTGTGGCCGCCGGGTTTGTCGTGGGGCTGTACCTGCTCGGCAAGCTCGCGAAACGGCACGGCTTCGACCCAGACAAGATGTCGAACCTGGGGGTCTACGTGGCGCTCGCGGCGATCGTGGGCGCGAAGCTCTTCATGATCCTGCTCGACCTCGACTTCTACCTACGCAACCCGGGCCGGCTGTTCTCGCTCAGTTCATTACAGGCGGGGGGTGTCTTCTTTGGAGGATTGCTGGCCGCGATTGCGGTTGCCTTCTGGTATGCCCGCCGTGAGGGTCTTCCGGGACTCGCCACCGCCGACCTGTTTGCGCCGGCTGTGGCCATCGGTCACTCCATTGGGCGGCTCGGGTGCTTTGCCGCCGGCTGCTGCTGGGGCAAACCCACCGACGCGGCCTGGGGCGTCGCCTTTACCGATCCAGTCGCCCGCGAATTGGTCGGCGTGCCGCTCAACATCCATCTCCACCCGACCCAGCTCTACGAAGCCGCCGGGACCCTCGCCGTCGGCCTGATCCTGTGGCGGCTGATCGAGCGGCCTCACCGCCCCGGCGCCATCCTCGGATGGTATCTGGTGCTCTACTCCGGCTTCCGCTTGTTTGTCGAATTCTTCCGTGACTCGGCCTCCCGCGTCTTTCCCTTCGGCTGGCCGCTCAGCACCACCCAGTGGGTCGCCATCGCTCTCGTCCTCGCGGGAGCCTACCTGCTCTATTGCCGGCCTCAGACCCTCCCCAGTACAGGGAAGACCGCGGGTGCAAACCTGCGGGCGTAGCCGTCGCCAGATTCGTTTCTTAACGTTTCCCTAACAATCCCATCCACCAGCAGCAGTAGAATCAGGACCAGTCATCCTCTGAATGCCTGTTCCGCACCGCCAGAATTTGCTATTGCTGGGCGCGGTCATCCTGCCGTCCGTACTCGTCGTTGCCCTAGGCGTCTACATGATCCGCCAGGAGAACGAGCTTGCCAAAAAGCGATTTGAGGAGCAGCGGCAGCAGGCCATCGATCTCGCGCGGCAGGAATTATCGGCCCGGCTGGAAGCCGTCAAGCTGCGTGCAGCCGGTGGGAACTTGACGCCTATCGATCCGGACATCGTCCTGGTGGCGCGGGTCGAATCCGGGAACCTCGTTCTCCCTTGGGAGCGCACCGCTCAGCGCAATCAGGAGCGGCTCCTCCGCCACCTTCGGAACTCGGCGGGCGCCACACAGCTACTGCGGACCAGCCCGGAAGTGGCCGACGAATACGGCGTCCCCTTCGCCGTCTACGCAGCCAGGCGCCTGGTCACTGAAGCCCCGCCCGAGCTTCAGCAGGAGATACGCAAGAGGCTGGCAGCCGTGCTCGAAACCGCCTGGCTCTCCCCGCTCGGTGCCCACATGATCGTCGAAGTCGCGGAGACGCTGCAAGCCACCGAACTGCGCGACGCGGCCCGCCGCCGCGCCCTGGAAGCCGAGCAGGCCGAACAGCTCGCAGTCCAAGCCATGTCGCTGGATAGCGGGAATAGTGAGCCTATCTGGCGCCTAATCGGGGGTATTCCCTGGCTCATCGGCATTACGGGCCGGCCGGCGGATCGCGACCGTACCCTCGTCGCCGTTCGTGCGGAACAGTTCCTCGCCTCTGTCAGGCTTCCAGAGCGAGGCCGCTGGGTTCTAGCCGGCGAGCAGGACGGGCAACCCGTGGGCGAGAGCTTTCCCGGGCTGAGGATCTCGATGCCTCCGGTACAGGCCGACGGTTACACCGGCTCTCGCCAGATCTTCTACGTCTCCGGCCTGCTGCTCGTGATCTCAGTAACGATTTTCACCGCTTATTTGCTGCATCGCGACGTTCGCCGCGAAACCCGCCTTGCCGCATTGCGTAACCAATTTGTCTCGAGCGTTTCGCACGAGTTGAAGACGCCGATCGCCACCATCCGCGCCTTTGCCGAGCTGCTCGATATGGGCCGCGCGAAAGGCGAGCCTGAGAAGGCGGAGTACGTCAAAACCATTCTCGGAGAAAGTGAGCGCCTCAGTCGGCTGGTGGATGGCGTGCTCGAGTTCTCCAAGATCGACCAGGGCAAGCGTGTTTACCGGCTTCAGCCCATCACGCTTGAGGACGTCCTCCGTTCCGCCGCAGGGGCACTGGAATATTCGCTTGCGAGCGGAAAATTCGAGCTGCGGATCGAGGCGGATCCAGCGGTCCCCTCCGTGGCCGCCGACCGTGAGGCTCTTGAGCAGGCCGTTGTCAATCTCATAAGCAACGCCATGAAATATTCCGGCGAAGACCGGCGTATCGACCTCAGTCTCGGCCTGGAGCGCGACAACGCCGTTATTCGCATCCGCGACCGCGGGATCGGCATTCCGCTTGAGGAGCAATCCCGCATCTTCGAGAGATTCCACCGCGTGCCCGATTCCGAGCAGCGCAACATCCCCGGTACTGGGCTCGGCCTGGCCTTGGTGGATCATATTGTCAAGGCCCACGGTGGCCGGGTTGCCGTCGAGAGCCGGCCGGGCTGCGGCAGTACCTTCTCTATAACCCTACCCATACCGTTGACCACATGAGCCGCATTCTGATCATCGAAGACGAATTGCCGCTGCAGCGGGCGCTTGCCGATAATTTCAGCTTCGAGTCGTACGAGGTGATCACCGCGGGCGATGGCGAGACCGGCTACCGGCTGGCTAAGGAAAAGAATCCCGATCTGGTGATCCTCGATCTCATGCTGCCTCGCATGGGCGGCTACGATGTGTGCCGCAAGCTGCGGGCGGAGGGTGTAAGTACGCCCATCCTGATGCTGACCGCGCGCGGCGAAGAGGCGGACCGCGTCGTCGGCCTCGACCTCGGTGCCGACGACTACGTCACCAAGCCGTTTTCCGTCCGCGAATTGAATGCCCGCGTCCGGGCGCTGTTGCGGCGTCCCACGCCGCTGCGGACTCTGCCGGACGAATTGTGTCTTGATGGAATCGAGATTGACTTCCGCTCGCATGAAGCAACCAGGAGCGGCCGTTCCCTGGATCTGACCCGCAAGGAGTACCACTTGCTGCGCCTGCTCGTTTCCCGCGCCGGTGAAGCGGTCACGCGCGACGACCTTCTCGACGAGGTCTGGGGTCAGGAAACCCACGTAACCGCCCGTACGGTGGACACACACGTTGCCAACCTCCGGGCCAAGCTTGAACAGGACCCGCGACACCCCCGCCGGCTCATCACCGTTCACGGCGTCGGTTACCGCTGGATCGCTGAATCTTCATGAAAACTTGACACTACTGTCCGGCTGATAAGCGGTGGGCGGCCTGCAACTGGTTGTAGAAAAGTGGGTTAGGTGTTGTTTTTTCTTGCCGCGATTTGAGCGGCGGTGCGCCGTTTGAGCGTCATCCGTCCTGAGCCGACAATGGCTCATGAATCTGGGCCGCACCGTATTCGCGCAGTTGATCAGCTTTCTTCCGGATCGCGAGTTCCGGCGCTGTGTGGCCCGCTACGATGGCGAGCGGGGCTCGCGCAGCTTCTCCTGCTGGGATCAGTTCCTCTCGATGTCCTTCGCCCAGTTGACCTACCGCGAAAGCCTCCGCGATATCGAAGCGTGCCTGCGTTCGCTTGGCGGCAAGCTCTACCACATGGGATTCCGCGGCAACGTCGCGCGCTCGACACTGGCCGACGCTAACGAGTCGCGCGACTGGCGGATCTATGCCGATTTCGCTCAGGCCTTGATTCGCATCGCGCGGCCCTTGTATGCCCGCGATCCGATCGGCGTGGATCTCAATCAAAGTCTCTACGCTCTGGACTCGACCACCATCGACCTGTGCCTCTCGCTGTTCCCGTGGGCCAAGTTCCGCCGGCGCAAGGCCGCCGTGAAGATGCACACGCTGTTGGACCTGCACGGTAACATCCCCACGTTTATCCGCATTACCGACGGCAAAACGCACGACGTCAACATCCTCGACGAGTTCCTACCCGAGCCCGGCGCCTTCTACGTTATGGATCGGGCCTACGTGGATTTCGAACGCCTCTTCGTGTTCACCCTCTGCTCGTCGTTCTTCGTCGTGCGAACCAAGAAGAACATCTTGCTCCAACGGCGCTACTCGCATCCCGTCGACAAATCTACGGGCGTGCGCTCGGATCAGACCGTCATACTGACTGCCATCGAATCGGCCAAAGTCTATCCGGACCCGTTGAGGCGCGTCAGCTACGTCGACGCCGCGACGAACAAGCGGCTGAAGTTCCTGACCAACAACTTCGCGCTCCCGGCACTGACCATCGCCGAGATCTACCGTTCGCGCTGGCAGGTGGAGCTGTTCTTCAAGTGGGTCAAGCAGCACTTGCGGATCAAGAAGTTCTACGGCGCCAGCGAGAACGCCGTGAAGACCCAGATTTGGATCGCCGTCTCGGTGTACGTGCTGGTGGCGATCGTGCGGAAGAGGTTGGGCCTGGAGGCGAGTCTCTACCAAATCCTACAGATTCTCAGCGTTACCCTATTTGAGAAAACGCCCAGTGGGGTATCCATTTGACTCAGGCAGCCACAAGATGTTGTGGTCGCGCGAAAGCATCTACCAAGAAGCGAATCCCGAGGTTACTGCTCTGGCGCGGCGTGGGGCTGCGTAGCGCGTCCGATTCTCGGAGTTGCCGCCCGAAGGCTGCCACCGCAATGAATTCGCGTGTGGGTCGGCTTGGCGGCCACTCGCACGATTCTCGCAATCTCACATTCCTGTTCCGGAGCCGCGAGGCCACAACCCATAGGGTGTACCTGAATGAAGTGGATACCCCACAACGCCCATTTTACAGGCCTTGCAGCCATCAGACTCCCATGAAAACTTACTCGATCACCCCAACCAGCTGATTCTATTCGACTTCTAACCGGACAGTAGTGACTTGACATATGCCGCACATTTCCATGACAACCCAAACGGACGCTTCCAGTAAGTTCGTCTGTAACGGTGTTCGGAAAGGAGCAGCGAAATGAAATTCAATAGAGTGGTTTTGCTTTTCTTCTTGGCGGGTACAGGGGTCTTGTTTGCCGCCGGGAACGGCTACAAACTCTTTCAGCAGGGGTTGGCCAAAGAGCGGGCGGAAGCCGACCTTCGCGGCGCGATTCAAATCTACGAAAAGGTGGTTCAGGAGAGCGCGTCTGACCGCAAGCTGGCAGCGCAGGCGCTCTACCGGATCGGAGAATGCCGGCGAGCGCTGGGCGACGCGGAAGCACGGAAGGCGTATGAGCGAATCCTCCGTGATTACCCGGAGCAGAAAGAGGTCGCAGCGGAAGCGCGGACGCGGCTGGCGGCGTTGCTGCAACCACCTGCATCCGACGGCGCCTTGACCGCCCGGCAGGTTCTTGACGACATGTGGGTCGACGCGGTATCGGGCGACGGCAGGTTCTTAAGCTTCACGGATTGGTCGACCGGAGGAGACCTCGCCGTTCGGGACTTGCGCACAGGCACGGACAGGCGGCTCACCAAGCGTGGTAATCACGGTTACGCCACCGAATCGGTGATTTCTCCGGACGGCCGGCAGGTTGCATTCCTGTGGCTCGAAACGGCCGAGGCCCACAAACCCAACGCCACGCCGTTTCACCTTCGCATCGTCCCCTTCGATGGTTCGTCGCCTCCGCGGACCGTTTACCGCGGCACCGGCTACATCGACGTGCGAGGGTGGAGCCCCGGCGGCGAGAGCTTGCTGGTGACGCGGGCTCTGGATGACAAAACTTGGCAGCTTGCCATGATTTCGGTACAAGACGGCTCGGTTCGGCAACTCAAATCCCTCCGGTGGGCCAAAATTGGCGCGAGCATCTCACCCGATGGGCGCTATATCGCATACGATACTCCGGTCGGCGACGAATCGGCCCGGGACATTTTTGTTCTTGCCGCGGATGGAAGCCGGGAGTCCGCCGCCGTCGAACATCCGGCCAACGATCATTCGACGGTGTGGGCTCCGGACGGCTCCCGGATCCTGTTTGTCAGCAACCGGACCGGGACGCCGTCTCTATGGTCCGTACCCGTCGATGACGGGAAACCAACCGGCCCTGCGGAGTTGCTGAAAAGCGATACCGGTCCGCTCGTGCCATTGGGAATGACAAACAGCGGCACGCTTTACTACGCGATTTCTGCCAGGTCACGCCGGAACATCCACATCGCGAAGTTGGATGCAGAGGGGACAGTCTCCAAGGCTCCGGCTACGATAACGAACCGGTATTTCAACTCAAATTGGGGCGCGTCTTTTTCACCCGATGGCGGGTATCTGGCCTTTTATTCCAAGCGGCCCGAGACGACGTTGGTGATCCGCAACCTCGAGAGTGGGAACGAGCGCGTCGTTCCGGTCAAACTTCCGGTCGGAGGCCCATTCTTCATAGGGCCCGCGTGGCTTCCCGACGGCCGCTCCGTGCTGGTAATGGCGCGGGAGAATCAACGGCCGGGCACTTATTACTACCGTGTGGACGTCGCGACAGGGAACGCCGAGGAACTGGGCCGCGGCCCCGATTATGGGGGAGACTACTCGCCGGACGGGAAGTCCGTGTTCCACCGGAAAAACAACTCGACCAAGCTTGTGCGGTTCGATCTCATCACCGGCCAAGAACATATTGTGAGGACGGTATCGCCGCCGGACGAGCAGCTCTCGAACCCAGCGATATCACCCGACGGAAAGTGGCTTGCCCATGTGTACGACGGCGAGCGGCGCTCGTTGGAGGTGATGGATTCAGGAGGCGGTGAGCCGAGGACCATCTTCACCGACGCCAGCATCCAGCGTTACAACTCGATGGAGTGGACACCGGATAAGCGGTATTTGCTCTTCGTGAAAGAGGGCGAGAGCGACGAATCGCTCCTCTGGCGCGTTCCCGTGGGTGGCGGCCAGGCTGAATACCTTGGCGTTTCGACGAACGGCGGCATCAAAGGCCCGCAAATGCACCCTGACGGCCAGCGCATCGTTTACTCAACGGTCGAAGACGGTGCGGACGAGGTCTGGGCGTTGGAGAACTTCCTGCCCGCGCTGAGCGCGAAGAAGTAATCCTGCTCGTACTCGCGGCGGCGATCATGATCCCTCTGGGGCTGGACCTCTACATGCCGGTCCCGGAGGATAATCCCATCACGGGCGAGAAGATCGATCTGGGGCGGCGGCTCTTTCATGACCGCCGCCTCTCGCGCGACGAGTCCCTTTCCTGCGCGTCCTGCCACAACCCGGAACGCGCGTTCTCGGACGATAAGCCCGTCTCGGTCGGCGTCTTCGGGCGGAAGGGCAACCGCAACGCCCCGGCAATCATCAACCGGGCCTATGGCCGGGCGTTCTTTTGGGATGGCCATGTTCCTACATTGGAAGAGCAGGTTCTTCAGCCGATTCAGAATCCCAAGGAGATGGATCTGACAATCGCGGAAGCTTCCGCCCGCGTCGGCCTTGCGCCCAATGAGATCGCCGACGCGCTCGCCTCGTACGTGCGCAGCATTCTATCGGGCGAATCTCCCTATGACCGCTTCGTGAACGGCGATCGCGCGGCACTCACGGCTGAGCAGCAACTTGGCTTTCAAATCTTTCGAGGAAAAGGGAACTGCACCTCCTGCCACGTGGGTCCGAATCTCACTGACGAGGAGTTGCACAACACCGGCATCGCGTGGCGTAGCGGCCGTCTCACCGACAACGGCGCCGGCCACGGCGACTTCAAAACACCGACGCTACGAGAAGTCGCCCGCACCGCCCCCTACATGCACGACGGCTCTCTGGCGACCCTCAAAGATGTCGTTGACTACTACAGCGACGGTGGCCGCCCCAACCCCGATCTCGATCGAGACCTCCGGCGACTCAGTCTGTCGGATGACGAGAAGGCACAACTAGTCGCATTTCTGCACGCCTTGAGCGGTTCCATCCAAGAAGGCATCTAGAAACCAAACGGCACCGCTGCATTCACTCAAACAGCCGCTCACGACAGAGCGTCCAAGACCGTGTCGACATCCTGGTGATTGTTGTAGACCGAGACTGAGAAGCGGACTTGGTTGCCGCCACGGCCGACGGTCAGTGCGGAGTTCGGTCCGCTGATCGAGATGTTCGCACGGCCCTCTTCGTTGGCACGTTCGATTTTGGCGCGGACCTCCTCGGTGTTCGGATGCAGGAAGGCCCGAATGCCGGTTTCCGCACCGTCGGGTGTGATGGGCGTAAAACCGAGCGCGGGGAGTTCTTTTTGGAGTCTCGCCGTGAGCTCGCGCGCGTGGGCTCGGATGTTGTCGATGCCCAACTCTTCGATAAATCGAAACGACTCGATCTGGCCGGCATAGTTAATGACCGCCGGCGTGCTGCATTCGAATTGTGCGATGCCTTCTCTAGGATGTGAGATGAACTCAGGTTTCGCGGGGTCGGGCGAGTCGGTCCAGGGTTCGTAATTCAAGTCGGGGTGGCCGGTGAACTGCGTCCCCTTGACGACCGTTCCTTGCAGATCTTCCTTGACGTACATGAATCCGAAGCCGTGCTCGCCCTGCAGCCACTTGTACATCCCGCAGGATGCAAAGTCGACGCCCATGGCCTTCACGTCGATGGGGGTGGCGCCGCAGCCCTGAATGATGTCGGCGAATAGATAGGCTCCGTGCGAATGGGCAAGCTCGCTGAGTTTCTTTAGGTCCTCAACATGGCCATTCACCGACGAGACGAACGAAACCGAGATCAGTTTGGTGTTCTTGTCGACGGCCTTCTCCATGTCGGCGATGTCGATTTGCCAATCGCGATGTTTGACGATGCGCACGTCGAGCCCGAACTTGTCACGCCGCGCCAGGTAGTTTGCCAGCGACGCTGAGTAGTGCAGGTCATTCGTGACGACGTTGCCTCCGCTCAGGTCCATGCCGTTGGCGATGAGGTTTTCGCCTACCGTCGTTCCGGCACAGAAAGCGATTTCTTCGGGCTTGGCATTGATGAGCCGCGCGAACATCGGCTTCATGTCGCGGTAGCCCGTGACCCAGAAGTCCTCGCGCCCTTCGCCGGGGCCGTTGTGGAGGAAATCGATATAGCGCTGAAAGCCCCGGACGGTGTGGGCGCCGAGAGGGTGCTGCGCTGAGCAGTTGAAGTAGGTTTCGTTGAGGGCTCGTGGGAAGCGGGAGCGCACGGCGTCCCAGTCAATAGTCCCGCCTGTGACGACGGGCCGCAGCGGCTCGTTATCGGTGGGGGCTGGTTGGCCGCAGCCTGCTAGTGCGGTTGCGGAAGCGGTGGCAAGGCCGCTGGCGAGCCATTCTCGGCGGTTGATTTGCATGGGGTTTCCTTTGTTGACTTCGTCGCGAGTCTAGAGCTTCGCATAGTTTACTCCGGAAGGGGCCCCGTGGCACGGGTCTCCGCTTCCGGCTCTTGGAAGAGACGTCGTTTGTGTTCTTCCAGATTACGGATTGCTCGTCGCCCGATGGACAGGAGAAGGTGCGAACGCCCGCCTTGTGTTCAACTAGGCCGGAGGCCAAATGAACGTTTCGTCCAGAACATTGGCACTTTACAAGTATTTCTTCGCTCTTCGGTCTTACCCAGATAGATCATCGAAAATTATTCGAGTTGTCGGTTGTAAAATGGTTAGCGGATTGCTACCCTACTGGCGACGCGTAACGCTCAGAGGACTCAGGCGTGTTGTGTGCGCGGCTGATCCTCCGAAAGGACCTAAAGAGCAGCGGCTCTTGGTGGTCCGTTTCGCGGCACTTCTTGCAAAGGAGAGGTCAGACATGAGTCAGAGCACGAGCTTGCATTTTGGCAGACCCGATGTCCGGGTATGCCGCGGTGGGTGGAACCCCGCGTTCCTTGCCTTCGGACTGGCGCTGGCGATCAGCGTCTTCCCCAGCATCACTTTCGGCCAATCGACGAGTTCCAGCATTGTCGGGACCGTCACGGATGAATCGGGCGCCGCTGTTCCGGGCGCGGCCGTAACGGTAATCAACGTGGGTACGCAGGATACACGGAACGTTGAAACCAATGAGCGCGGTGACTATTCCGTCACGGCGCTGGACATCGGAATGTACGAAGTCGCGGCCGAACTGGAAGGATTCAGCCGCGCCGTCGCGACTGACGTGCGGCTTGAAGTGGACTTGGTTCGCCGTCAGAACCTGACTCTTCAAGTTGGTACCGTCACCGAGCAGATCACGGTACAGGCCGATGCGATCACGATCCAGACCGACGACACAACGATCAGCACCGTTATCGACGAAGCCAAGATCAGCGAGTTGCCGATTGCCGGCGATCGGAACCTTTTCCGGCTGGCGCTGTTGGCGCCCGGTATGAGCCGCGGGCCGCGGACGAGCGTGACGACCTCCGGATTTGGCCCTGGCTACGGCATCGCCGCGCTGGGCCAGAAGGTTCACAACAACAACATCATTCTGGATGGTGCGCCCTTGCGAACGGGTATTCACGGCATGGTGCGCATGCGGCCTTCAGTCGAGGCGATTCAGGAGTTCCGCGTCGAAGCCGGTTGGTATAACGCGGAGTACGGGACCCAGTCGGGTGCTCAGATCATCACCTCGATCCGGCCCGGCACGAACGATGTCCACGGCACGCTGTTTCACTTCTTCCGCGCGGAGGAGCTGGACGCCCGCAACTTCTTCGAGAACGATCCCAGCATCCCCAAGAGGCCTCGCACGCGCAACACGTGGGGCGGCGTGGTCAGCGGCCCGATCGTCAAGAACAAGCTGTTCTTCACGGCCAACGTGGAGAGTCTCAGCGAACGGCGTAGCGGGCAGAGCTTCAGTATTTATCCTAGTCAGCTCATGCGCAACGGCGAACTGACCGAGCCCTTCTTCTCGGGCGCCCCGATCCTGGATATCGATACCTGCCTGGATCCGGCGGTCGCCTCCACTTGCGGGGCCTTCGCGAACAGCGTCATTCCGCAGAGCCGGATCTCATCCATCTCGAAAAGAGTGATTCCCTTCTGGCCGTCGCCGAACTTCGGCAGCCCGCAGTTCGACGGCACGAACAACTTCTCGGGCACCGTTAAGAACGATCTGGATGACGATCAGTTCTACGTGAGGAACGACTGGAACATTAACGACAAGAACAAGATCTTCGGACGCTACGGTTACCAGAACATCAAACCCACAAGCGTCAACGTCCTGGCTGGCATCGACCCGCGCTTCACGTTCTTCAATCCCAAGCGTCAGCAGAACGCGACGATGACGTGGACACGCTTCCTCACCAATACGGCGCTGAACGAGCTCCGTGTTTCGTACAACCGGGACACGTACTTCCGCGAGACCGGCTTCACGGACACCGGATGGAGCAACCTGACGGAGTTAGGAATCCCCGGCCAGACCGAGAACTCGCACGACGCCCGTATCACCAGCATTAGCATAAGCCAGTGCTGCAGCATCGGTGCGTCCGACGTCAACCAGATCTGGGACGAGTCGCGGATGATCGCCAACCAGACGTCCTTCATCAAGGGCAACCATAGTCTGAAGACGGGAATCTCGTACAACCTCCTCCGAACCTCTCGCCGGACGATTCAGGCTGCCAACGGCTCCTTTACTTTCAACGGTATTCACTCGGGCGTCTCCTTCGCTGACTTCCTGCTCGACCATCCGCAACGTTTGCGGCTGGGCAACATTCCGGGCAAGGCCAACGCCGGCACGTACCCGGATTTCGAGTACTGGCGCGTACATCCCTACCTCCAAGACGAGTGGAAGCTCACGCCGAACCTGACCCTGAACCTCGGTATCCGCTGGGAGTACAACTCCCCGTTCGTGGATGACCGCGGTGAGTCGCGTAACTTCGATCTGGGTACGGGCCAGTTGTTCCCGGCGCCGGGCGTTTCACGGTTTCCCCTCAACGACGTCAGCAAGAACAACTGGGCGCCGCGCTTCGGGATTGCGTGGCGGCCCCTGGGTGGAACCGATTTCGTGCTTCGCACCGGCTACGGGGTCTTCTACAACGTCAACATGATCAATAACTTCGTCCCGATTCTGGCGGCCAACCCGCCTGGGACGGCGCGCATCGAAGAGACCGCCCTGGCGCGTAGACCGGTTCTCACCATGGCGACCGCCGATCAGGCGGCCAACGAGGTCCTTCGCTCCAGCGCCAGCGGCGCGAACACCGAACACACGGTCGGCATGGTCCAGCAGTGGAACTTCAACATCCAAAAGTCTCTGCCGTGGGACTTGGTTGGCGAAATCGGCTACAACGGTTCGAAGTCGGACCACTTCGACAACCCGGCGGAGTACAACGCGTTTCTACTGCCCACGATCGGCACGGCCAACCCGACGCGCCGTTACACGGACTGGTCGAGCATCGAGATTCACGACACCGCGGCCTCGGGCAACTACCATGGCCTGCTGACCAAGCTGGAGAGGCGGTTCAGCGGCGGCCTCACCTTCCTCCAGACCTACACTTGGTCGAAGGTAATTTTCGATTCCCGCGCCTGCTGCGGTGCGGTGCGGCCGAACAATCCGCACGATCGCCGGACAGCCGAGCGGGGACGGGGCGACTTTGACATCACCCACCGTACGACGACGGCGTTTCTGTGGGAGCTGCCGTTTGGCAATAACCTGAAAGGCGCCGCCAAGCACATTGTCGGCGGTTGGCAGGTGAACGGCGTTCTGCTTCTCGCGACCGGACTACCGGTTGACGTTAACCAGGGCCGAACGGATCCGACGCCTGGCGACGGATGCCCGCGCTGTGGCAGGCGGCCCTACCGAATAGCTGACGGCAATCTTTCGGGCAGTTCGCGCACTCTGGACCGCTGGTTCGATACGGACGCCTTCGTGTTTGCCACCCCGGAGAGCCGGATAGCCCTGGGCCGTGGTCTCTATGGCGACTCCGGACGCACCATCATTGAGGAGCCCGGACGCACGAGCCTCGACTTCTCGATCTTCAAGAACTTTAGTGTGTCCGAGAGGCACCGCATCCAGTTCCGCTGGGAGATGTACAACGCCACGAACACCCCGCCGTTCCTGACTCCGCAGATGAACGTCCGGTCGGGCAACTTCGGCCGCGTTACCAGCGCGCTGGAAGGCCGCGAGATGCAGCTCGGTCTGCGGTGGCAGTTCTGACGGCTCTGCCCGTTGTCTAACCTCTAACCGCCGGGCGTCTCACGTGAAAAAAACGTGGGGCGCCCGGCGTTTGTTTTGTTTGCTATCATCTTCGCGGGAGCGCCCGTCGGGGTTGACAGAACAGGCACAAGTCAACCTGCGGCTGAAGCTGCGGGCTATTCTCGTGTGCTCCTACGGGCGCGCTGCAAAGTGACCTCGCGGGGGTTAAGGCTTCCCGCGTCGGTTGCCGTCAACTTCCTTATACGGAGGATGGAATGACCAAAGAACTCACTACTGACGCCGAGGCCCCGCGATTGGGACCGCTGGAAATAACCCGCCGCGGCCTGATCGCCGCCCTGACCGGTCTGGCGTCCGCCTGCGGCACGGCCGCCTCGAAGCTTCATGAAGGGTCGACGGCTTGGGGCCACGACAGCATCTACACGCGGCTGCTCGGCATCCGCCCGTTTCTGACCTGCCGCGGGCACACGACGATCGTGGGCGGCTCGCGCATGCCGCCGGAGGTCATACGGGCCATCGCGGAGGCGAACGACTATTTTGTCGACATGTACGAGCTGAACGACGCCGCCGGCCGGCGCATCGCCGAGGTCACCGGTGCGGAGGCCGGGCTGGTGACGGCCGGTTCGTATTCCGCCATGGTGCTGGCCTCGGCGGCCTGTCTGTCGGGGACTGACCCCGAGAAGGTTAAGGCTTTGCCGCACCCGACCTGGGAAAAAGTCGAGTGCCTGACACAAACGGCCCACCGTTTCGGGTACGACCACGCCTACCGGGCCGGCGGGGCCACGGTCGTGGATTTTGAGACCCAAGAGCAAGTCGCGAACGCCATCGGTGAGAAGACCGCCTTCCTGGCCTGCCTGGCGAGCAAGGAGAATACTCCCAACCCGAAGGCCGGCGTCATGATGCCGAACGACTTTCTCGAGATCGGCATGAAGGCGGGCGTGCCGGTTGTGATCGACGCGGCGTCGGAGCTTCCGCCCGTCGATACGCTGACGCGCTTCGCCGAGGCGGGCTTCGACCTGATTGTCATCAGCGGCGGCAAGGGGCTTCGCGGGCCCCAGTCCACGGGCATCTTGGCGGGGCGCAAGGACCTCATTGAAGCCGCCGCGCTCAACCACTCGCCGAACACCGCTCTCGGCCGCGGGATGAAGGTGGGCAAGGAAGAAATTGTCGGCTTCGTCGCCGCGCTGAACCGCTACGTTTCACTCGACCATGAAGCTGTGATCGAGGGCTGGAACAAGAAAACTCGCTACGTCATCGATCAGTTGGCCGACGTGCCCGGCCTGAATGCGGAATCAATAATGAACGCGCACGGTTACCCCGACATCGACCTGAGCTGGGACCGCGAGATTATCCCGCTAACCGGCAAAGAGGCGGCTGAGAAACTCAAAGCGGGTGAGCCGCGCATCGTCTACTACGATAACGACAAGGGCGGTAGGTTGACGACTCGCTGTCAGTGGGACGGTGAGGAGATTTTCGCGGCGCGCCGATTGCGAGAGTTCTTCCTGGCTGAAGGGAAGAACGCCTAGGAGTATTCCGCGCCGCGGCCGCGAGGGAGCGGTTCGGTCCGCGCTGACAGGCACGGCCCGGTTTGGAAGGAGATCATGATGGATCATCAACTCAAAGAATCAGACAAACTATCACCCTTGCAGCTCACGCGTCGTGGACTGTTAGCCGCTCTGAGCGGCGTGGCTGCGGCCTGCGGCACGGCCGCATCGCACCTGAGGGAACCCCGCGCTTGGGGCGACGACAGCGTCTACACACGCTGGCTGGGGCTGAGGCCGTTTCTCAGTTGCCAGGGGCACAACACGGTGATCGGCGGCTCGCGCATGCCCGCCGAGGTGATGCGCGCAATGGTCGAAGCGAACGACTATTTCATCGACATGCACGCCCTCAATAAGGCGGCGGGTGACTACGTCGCCGGCGTCATGGGGGCTGAGGCGGCGGTCGTGAGCGCCGGCTCGTTTTCGGCGATGCTATTGGGAGCGGCGGCATGCTTGACGGGTACGGACCCGGAGAAGATCGAGGCCTTGCCGCATCCGACATGGGACAAGGTTGAATGCGTCACGCAGACTCAGCACCGCTTCAACTACGACCGAGCCTACCGCGCGGCCGGCATGAAGATCGTCGAAGCGGACTCCAAACAGGGCCTGATCGACAAAATCAGCGACAAGACCGCCATGATCTCCGTCCTGGCGCGCGTCTATCGGCAAGAGAATCCACCGGGGACGCTGATGCCGGAGGAGCTGATCGAGATCGGCAAGCAACACGGCATCCCGGTCCTGGTCGATGCCGCCTCGGAACTGCCACCGCCAGACATCATGACCCGCTACACGAAAGCCGGCGCCGACCTCGTCGTCATCAGCGGGGGCAAAGGCCTCCGTGGACCCCAATCCTCCGGCATCCTAGCCGGCCGCAAAGACCTCATCGAGGCCGCGACACTGAATCATTCGCCCTACAAGGCCGTCGGCCGCGGGATGAAGGTCGGCAAAGAGGAGATCATCGGTCTTGTCGCCGCCGTGCGGCGCTACGATGCACTCGATCACGACGCGGTACTGGAAGGCTGGAACAAGAAGGCTCAATATATTGCCGATGTTCTGAACGAGGTCCCTGGTATTCAGGCTGAGCTCCGTGACAATACGCAAGGCTATAACAATGTCTCCTTCAGTTGGGACCAGAGCGTGATTCCAGTCTCCGCGGGAGAAATCTCGCAGCAGCTTCGGGGAGGCGAGCCGAGAATCCTTATCGCCGGCGGCGGGGACGGGCCCAGCTCCGGCCTCACCACGCAGTGCATGCGCGACGGTGATGAGATTTTCGCGGCGCGCGGCATCAAGGAGGCACTCCTGAGCCACGCTAAACCGACCTAGAGTGACCCGCGCACGGAACGCGGACAGAAAATGTAGGGGCACGGCATGCCGTGCCCGCTCTGTACGATATAGATCACGGCTAGTGGTTTCGCAGCCTGCTGAGTCTGGTAGCAAGGAGTCTAAGTATGTTCCAGCGTATCCCGGCGATCCTCGCCCTTCTCGCCATCCTCACCCTCCCCGCCCTGGCCGCGGTTCACGAGGTCTACCCCGACCATCACTCGCAGGTTTTCTCGGCGGATAAAGAGCCGGTAGCGCGGCTCAACTCCGGCGACACCGTGAAGACGCGCACCTGGGATTCCGGCGGCAAAGACCACGAAGGCACTTGGCACATCGAGCATCCTTACAAGTACCCGGCCCGTGGAAATCCGCTGATGGGCCCCTTTTACATCGAAGGCGCCGAGTACGGCGATTCGATTGAAGTCCACATCGACAAAGTCCGCATGAATCGCGGAGACGCCTACACGGGCTTTGCGGTGCAGGCGGGGATCTTGAACCCGGGCGAGAAGATTCACGACACGAACTACGGGATGGGTAAGGTGCGGCCCGGCCGGGCGACGATGATCCCGTGGGATGCGGACTTGGAGAAGAAGACCGTCACGCCACGGCTGCGTCCGCAAGACAAATCCGGCTGGAACATGGAGCTGCCCGCTCGGCCGATGCTCGGCTGCATCGGCGTCGCTCCCGCCCCCGCCGGCGATCAGGTCCGCACCTCCGGCCCGTCCGGCAACTATGGCGGCAACATGGACTACAACGACATCGTCGAGGGCGCGACCGTCTTGCTGCCTGTGTTCGCGGAGGGCGCCTATCTCTACGTCGGCGACGGACACGCGCTCCAAGGAGACGGAGAGGGCTTCGGCGCGGGCGTCGAGATCTCGATGGACGTCGAATTCACCGTCAGGCTCCACAAGGGCAAGCGACTGCGCATCCCGCGCCTCATCAATGACGAGTATCTAGTCTCGATCGCCAGCCAGCCGGAGTTCAACAGCAACATGGACATCGGTATCCGCTCCGCCAACTCCGACATGCTGCATTGGCTCCAAGACGAATGCAAACTCACATCCCCCGAAGCCCACATGCTCCTCGGTTCCGTCGTCGAACACAAGATCATCACCTACTACGGCTCCATGGCAACCCTCATGAAAAAGAAATACCTCCCACCCCGCTGCCACCAATTCGGAGGCGACGAGTAAGTCACCGCATCATGATCACGAAATCACGCTATCGAAATGTAGGGGCACGGCATGCCGTGCCCGCCCTTCTCTGCCTGGCAATCACCATCCTCGGCGCCCTCCCGGCCACCGCCGAAACCCACAAAATCTTCCCCGATCATCACTCCCGCAATCTATCCGCGCAGAAGGAACCAATCCTGCGCATTAAGTCGGGCGACACCGTCATCACCAGAACTTGGGACTCTGGCGGCGGCGACCATAAAGGCATCCACCACTTGAAACACCCCTATGTCGCACCCGAGGGCGGTAACCCGCTGTTCGGCCCCTTCTACATCGAAGGCGCCGAGCCGGGAGACGCCTTGGAGGTCCATCTTGATAAGGTGCGCGTCAATCGAAACTACGGCTACACGACGAGCGGCATCTCCGACGCGCGCATTAAGCCCGGCGACACGGAGAATGCGCGGGACCCCATCTTCGCGATGGACGCCGTCCGTCCCAAGCGCGGCGACCTCGTCCCCTGGGACATCGATCTCCAAAAACTAACGGTTAGCCCGCGTCTCAAGCCCGAGATGCGCTCGGACTGGAAGATTGAACTTCCGGTGCGGCCGATGCTGGGCACCATCGGTGTCGGCGAGCCGGGACAGGGCAACGAGCCTTACAGCCCGACCTCCGTTCACGGCGGCAACATGGACTACAACGACGTGATCGAAGGCGCGACGCTGTACTTTCCCGTGTATCACGAAGGCGCGTACTTTTATCTCGGCGACGGCCATGGGCAGCAGGGTGACGGCGAGGGCTTCGGCGCGGGCATTGAGACTTCGCTGGATGTGCAGTT
The DNA here is from genome assembly GCA_965206655.1 of Bryobacterales bacterium. GTDB lineage: Bacteria > Acidobacteriota > Terriglobia > Bryobacterales > UBA6623 > JAPPLB01. Next base: position 662,274 of record CBDBKC010000038.1, read on the forward strand.
CACCGTGCGCGTCGTAAAGAACAGGAATCTCACCGGCCCCAGGTTGGTCAACGACACGTACATCGCCTCCATCATCAGCAACCCATCGAAAGAGGCGGATACCGATTCGCGAATCCGCGAAGGCAATTCGGACATGATCCGCTGGTTACGCGAAGACTGCGGCTTAACCAAATGGGAAGCCCACATGCTCATGGGCTCAATCGTCGAACACAAAATCGGCACTTATTGGACCACCACGGTCACCTTGATCCCCAAGAAATACGTGCCAGCCCACTGTCACGAACTCCAAAACAGAAATTAATAATACGTTCTCTACATCTCATACTCGCCATGAACAATACGATTCGCTCGCTCGTCGTTATCCTCTTCTGCCTTACCTCTCTTCTGCCAACTGCTGACGCCCAGGGCCGCCGCCGCGTCTTCTCCAAAATTATGACCGGCGAACCGTACATCCTCGAATGTTATCTGCCCCAAATCACGAACGGCCCAAACTACCCGTCTTGGTCCCCCGACGGCGCCGAGATCGCCTTCGGCATGAAGGGCTCAATCTGGAAGATCAAAGTCGGCGAAACCACCGCCTACGAACTCACCGAGGGCGCGGCCTACGAGTCCATGCCGTCGTGGCACCCAAGCGGACGCTACATCGCCTATACCTCCGAGATCAACGAAGAGATCCATCTCAAACTACTCGATCTCGAAACCGGCAATGTCACGCCGCTCACCTCCGGCGTATCGATCAATGTCGAGCCCGAGTGGTCGCCCGACGGCAAGCGCCTCGCGTTCGTTTCAAGCCGGCCGCAGGGCCGCTACAACATCTGGATGATGGATTTCGCCGACGGCAAGCTCGGCGAACCATACGCCATCACGAAAGACTTCGAGCTGATTCCGCCGACCGTCTACTACGCCGACTGGGCGATCCATCTGCATCCAACGTGGACGCCCGACAGCCAGGAGCTCATTTTCATCACGAACCGCGACAACAAACACGGTTCGGGCGGCTTCTATTCCATGAAAGCCGAGCCCGACGCTAAGATGACGCGCTTCCACTATGAGGAAACCACGTGGCGCGCGCGTCCTACCATCTCACCCGACGGCGCGAAAATGGTCTACAGTTCCTACCTCGGCCGCCAGTGGCAGCAGCTCTGGGCCATGCCTCCCAAGGGCGGCGACTATTTCCCACTCACCTACGGCGACTTCGACCGCACCAGCCCGCGTTGGTCCCCCGACGGCAACCGCATCGCCTTCATCTCGAACGAAACCGGCGACACCACCCTCTGGCTCTTCCATTGGTTCGGCGGCAAGCTCGAACAGATCAAAACCGAAACGCTCGTCTACAAGCGCCCCATGGGCAAGCTGCGCGTGAAGATTCTCGACGACAAGGGCGACGTCACCGCCGCGCGCGTCCACCTAAACGCAGCCGACGGCCGCTCCTACGCCCCGCAGGAAAGCTGGCTGCGTGTCGACTGGATCATGTACGACCACATGGACGAGAAAGAGTATCACTACTTCCACACGGACGGTGAGTTCGAGATCGATCTCCCGCCCGGCAAGGCGACGTTCGGTGTGGCGAAGGGATGGGAGTTTTTCCCAGTGGATCAGGAAGTCACTGTCAGCGAGAACCGCCCCGAGTCCGTCACCATTCGTCTCAAACGTCTCGACAAAGCCCGCGACAAAGGCTGGTGGGACGGCGCCAATCATTTCCATATGAATTATTCCGGCGTCTATTACAACCCGCCCAAAACGATGATGTTCCAAGGCGACGCTGAAGACATCCACGTGCTAAACAACCTGATTTGCAACAAGGAGCAGCGCATCCCCGACATTGCCCACTTCACCGGCAAGATTGATCCGGTCTCGACCAAAGAACGCATCCTCTACCACAACCAGGAATACCACCCGCCCTTCTGGGGCCACGGAGCGTTCTTGAATTTGAAGGAACATTACGTGATCCCCGATTACGTGGGTTACCAGAACACCGTCGTTGCCAGTCTGCATCCGTCGAACACCGTACCGAACCAGGTCGCGCGCGCTCAAGGCGCCTTAGCCGGATACGCACACGGCGCCGGACGCAACTTCCCCGCCGACCTCGCCCTAGGGACCGTGGACTTCGTCGAGGTGAACTCCATAGGCGGCATGGAGCCACTCTACCGCGCTTGGAATTGCGGATATGACGTCGTCGCGTCCGCCGGCGAAGACGCATTCGGCAATTTCTACCGCAGCTACATCGTCGGCTCGAACCGCGTGTACGTGAAGACCGGCAAACAGCTCGACTACGACAAATGGATCGCCGACTTCCGCGCCGGACGCAGCTTCGTCAGCGCCGGCCCGCTGATCTACTTCACGCTCAACGGCAAGGACCCCGGAGACACGATCAAGCTCGGAGCCGGGTCCCACACGATGCACGCCAAGGCCGAAGTGCGCTCGATCATGCCGATCGAGTCGATCGAACTGCTCTTCAACAACAAGGTCGTCGCCACCCTGGAACCGACCAGCGAGGTCCGCACCGCAACTCTGGACGAGAGAGTCACTATCGAAGGCAGCGGCTGGTTCGCCGTCCGTACCCGCGCCAAGTACGCTCGCCACCCCATCCGCCGCGCCTTCCCCTTCGCCGCCACCATGCCCGTTCGCGTCATCGTCAACAACAAGCCCATCCGTTCCGCCGACGACGCGCAATACTTCATCGATCGCCTCGACAGCGTTCTCAAGCAAGCCCTAGAAACCGGCCCCTGGAACACCGAGGCGGAAAAGGAAGATATCAAACGCCTCTACACCGAAGCCCGAACCAAGCTAGCTCAACGGAGGGATGAGACTCAACGGTAGGAGCCATCTTGGTGCGTGAAGCCAAACATGTCCGACATCATGTACCACTACTGTTCGACAAGCGCGTTCCTGAAGATTGTCGAGTCACGAACACTATGGCTCTCAGACTTCAGGACGACGAATGACAAGATGGAGGGCCGCTGGGCAGACCGGCTCTTCTCGATTCCCGATGGCATTCCGTACAAAGACAAGATCCTGCCTGCACTGTCGGTGGAGCGTCACTCTGCCTTTCGCAGTCCCACGTACGTAGCGTGCTTATCCTTGGAAGGAGACCTCCTGAGCCAGTGGCGTGGTTATGCCAATAACGGGCAAGGTGTTGCGATCGGGCTCCGAGCGGATCTTGTCCCAGATCGCCCCCCAGTAGACCTCGGAAGGCTGTTTGAGGAATTCGAGTTCACTGCAGTCGACGTTTTGTACGATGGGCAAGCCCAGCGAGCAGCTCTGGAGGAGCTAATCGCCAAGTACGTGGAGCGGTGCCAAGGCAAGTCGGAGAAGGAGTGCGAACCGATGATCCAGGCCATGCTTTTTGAGCTCGACCACCTACGAGCCAGCATGAAAAGCTCCGGGTTTTCGGAGGAGCGTGAGCGCCGGATAATATTCAAACCTTACAGGTTGCAGTGGAATCAGGGACGAATGCTCAAGGGGACCAAGAAACAGATGGAACTCCGGGTACGAGCGACAAGTGATCGAATAGTTGAGTACTTCGAGTACTCCCTTCCTAGTGATGCGATCAAGGAGGTTGTTCTGGGGCCTAAGAACGAATCTGAGGATGACGCGGTCAGTCTACTGCTTCGATCGAACGAATTTCAGAGCGTAAAGGTCTCGCGTTCGGCGGTGAGCTACAGGTAAAAGCAGCCTTACTCACCGATTGCGGGACCCGCATCACTCTTCCCTGGCCCGGAAAGTCGACCTTAGAGATCGCGTGCGTCACGCTACTGCTGGTCGTTAAGAAACCCGGTCGCGAACATCCTCTCAGAGTTCACCGGAAGACTCACGGGCCAAGGATTCGCTTGACGGTTAGCCGAGGCTAGTCACCCGTTCCGTGGGTCGCCATATAGGTTCCTCTCCCAATCCCACCAACCTCACCATGCCTCAACCGAACCGCCGTCACTTCCTCAAATCCACCGCCACCGGGGCCGCCGCCCTAGCCGTACAACCCAGCCCCGCGCCCGCCGCCATTCCCAAGCGCTACCCCTCCCCCAGCGACCAACTCACCGGCGACGACCTCAAACAACTCCGCGACGCCTACCGCGCCGAACTCTTCGACGTCCAACTTCCCTTCTGGTCCAAGAACGGCATCGACCACGAACTCGGCGGCCTTATGACCGCGCTCGACTACGACGGCACCCGCCTCAACGACAACAAATATCACTGGTACCAGGGCCGCGGCATCTTCATTTACAGCTATCTCTACAACCACTTCGGCCACGACCCGCAACACCTCGAAATCGCCCGCAAGACGAAAGACTTCTGGCTCAAGCACGCGAAGCAAGATGACGGCTTTTACGCCGTCAATCTCACCCGCACGGGCGCGATCATCGAGCGCTTCAATAGCGATGTCTACGGCATGTTCTTCCTCGCCGAAGGTTTGCAAGAGTACGCTGCCGCGGCCGGCGACGAGGAAGCGCGCGACATGGCGATCGCGCTCGTCAAGAAGATGTTCGCCTACGTCAACCGCCCCGACTTCCAGGACAAATACGCACCCCACCCCGGCGCCCGCATCCAAGGCAACTGGATGGTCACCCTCCAGACCATCACTCCGATCCTAAGCCGCGGGCCCGACCGCGAACTTGAATCCATCGCCGACTTCTGCGTTGACGCCATCCTCCACAAACACCACAACCCCGGCATCGGCCTAACCAACGAATACTGCAACCACGACTTCAGCCCCATCCCGTCTGAACGGAACAAGTCGCTCCTCGGTCACTGCTGCCAATGCCTCTGGATGGTAATGGACGAAGCACTTCGCCGCGGCGACCAAGCCATGTTCAACCTCGCCGCAAAGCAAGTCCGTCAACACCTTGACATCGGCTGGGACCACGTCTACGGCGGCCTTCCCGAATGGATCAACGTCGGCGCGGGCGGCTACGAATGGCCGCCGATGAAGCTCCAGGGCGACCGTCCCGAACTACGCATCCAAGGCGAGAAGTTCTACTACAAAAGCATGTGGGCCAACCAGGAGGTGCTCATTTCAACCCTCAAGATCTACGAGCACACCGGCGCGGAGTGGGCGGCACGGTATTTCAACCTTGCCCAGAACGTTCAGGACGAAAAGTTCTCCCTCCGCCGCTTCGGCTACCCCACCTACAGCCTCGGCGAAGACCGCCAATTCACCTTCAAACCCGAATACCGCACCACCCGCCAAGACAACTACCACCCCCTACGGCGATTGATGATGAACCTGTTGGCACTTGAAAGGTTGGCCCAAGTCGCCTAGTCGTATACCTCTCTGCGGTGGCCGATGCGAAGCACGAGAACAGTCTTGTTTTCTAAGTCGACGCTGCAGATGAGGCGATAGCTTCCCATACGCAAGCGCCCAGAGCCCTGCCTGTTCGCCGCGTAGCGGCCGTGCGAAAGCCCGTGGATCATCCGCCTCCACGATCCGATCTCGTATGTACTTTTGAATCCGAGTCTGAACGGAACCATCAAGGGCTCTGAACTCGTCCGCGGCCTCCGCGTCGAACTCAACGTTCCAGGCCAAGCTCTCGCTCCAGTTCCCCGAAGGGAATCCGGGGATTGCCTTTCTTCAGACGCTGCGTACCGACCAAGTAGTCCTCTTGGTCTTCGAGGTAATGGAGAAGGGCTTGGCAGGCAAGGTGGTCCGTGGCTAGCCCGGCCGCGCCGAGCACAGCGGTTCCCATCACCGAGCGGCGCGAAAGGGATTTCGATGGCATTCGATTCTCCTTACACCCGACCGCCCGGGACGGCCCTCCAAACAAACCACGAATCACGCTTTCTCAACTTCCACCGACGCGCGCAAATTCGCCACTCCCGCTGTGTAGCGCGTATCGGCGACCGTGAAGAACACCGCTTCCTCCAGCCAATCATGCGCCACACCATCCGGGTCGTGGGACGCCACCGTAAGTGTGTACTGCTCAGCGCACAGATTGCAATCGAATGAGAAGCGCAATTCAACGCGGTCACCGGCGCGGCACGGACCGAAACTCAAGTTCTCCAGCTCGGTATTCGTGCCGTAGACATTGACGCCGACGCGGCTGCGGATAAGGATTCCCACAACAGGTTCGGCGACGTCGGCTGAAAATTCCAGTGCGACCCGAACGATCATTCGATCGCCGCTTTGGACGACCTGAACCGCTCGCCCCGCCGCGTCGTGAATCTCGACGGCAGCGACGCGCGCGCGCTCGTCGCCATGACGAGCAACAGGCTGCATTTCGCCGGGCGGCGTCTTCTTGTATTGCTCTACCAGCCAGGCTCGATACTTACGAATCGTCTCTCCCGGATCACCACGCTCACTCACAACCCCGGCCCGCATCACGACGACTTCATCGCAATGCCGCTCGAGCAGGTTCAGATCCTGCGACGCCAAGAATACCCAGCTCCCGCGCCGCCGCAAATCCTGAATTCGCGCCATGACGTCGTGTTGATAAACGGGGTCCATCAGCGCCAACGACGGTCCAATCAGGATGATGTCCGCGGCCGAACTCAAAGCTTCGTCAATCGGCCGCCGCACCTCGGCCGGCTCCGCCGAGTCCATACTTGCTTCCGCCAACGCGGCTTTGTCGAATCCTTCGACCGCCCCTGAATCGCACCGCAATTCTCCGCCGATCAGCCGCAACGCCTCCGCGGCGCCCGAACCCTCTGGCCCCGTCAAGCCCACCACTACAGGGTTCTCAAAGCTCAAATCCAGATGGATCGACAGGGGGTCAGCGCGATACCGAACATCCTTCAACCGAACGGGCATGAACGCCTAGCATCGCACGCCTTACCCGTTCAATGGGGATTCACACAGAACGCGGCGATCACCGAAGGTTTTCGTCCAAATACTGGCGCATCGTGCCGAGGTTCGACGACTCATATAAGTGGCTGTGATCCCGCAAGTAATCACACCGTACCCGCCCATCCGTATCAGGGTTCTGATTCGCCGTGATGACACCCGTAGTCGCCTGGCCTACGGCGCGTCCCCAACAGTCATAGCGCAAGCTGGCGCCCGGCTTTTGCCTCGGAATCGCTCGTGAGAGCCAGTCGTTCATCAACTGCTCTGTCCGTGGGTTCTGACAAATCCCGGTACCACCCGTGCCGGAAACCGCCGCACACATGCCGCTGAATCCGCCGCCTGTTCCCGGCCCTATGCCGCTGACGCCGCCGAAGCCACCACCAGGAGTCAGACACTTCCCTGACCACGCCGAGCCAAGAGCGCCATCCTTGTTACCCCAGGCGCCGCTAAAGCCGCCGTGCCCGTTGTGAGTAAACCGCACACCTCCCCAGCGGCCACTAGGGTAGCGCCATGTTCCTGTGAACACATTCCCCACAATCGTCCCTGAAACCGTTCGTCCCGACCCATAGTTGCCGGAAAGCTGGTTCCCCCGCACCGAGATCGTCATGTTGCCGTGTTGCGTTTGCCACTGTCCCGCGAAACCACTTGTGCAGCCCGCCGCCGCCGTGTTCCCGCCGGAAGGGCCTACCCCCACGCCGCCGGTCAAGCCCGCTCCGGCTCCGACACCCGATCCAGAGCCCGTGCCCGAACTCGGCGGCGGCGGCGCTAAACTTGCCGAGCATTTGCCCCACCAAGTCGAGCCCAGCGCCCCGTCTTTCTCCCCGTAACGGCCGGCAAAATTTCCATTTCCGTCATGACTGAACTGGACCCGTCCCCAGCGCCCGTTCGCATGCCGCCACGTGCCCGCAAAGACATTGCCCCGGATCGTCCCCGTAACCGTACGGTTCGCTCCGTAGGTGGCCGACGCCTGGTCGCCGCGCACGTTGAGCATCATGTTGCCGAACTGCGTCTTCCACTCCCCGGCAAATCCGCGAACACAACTCTGCCCCTGTGCCCGCGGCGCATGCAGCGCCACGAAACTCAAAGTCAACACCAACACCCAAAGCCCATAACAACGTTTGATTAGCATCATGGCGGCGCCTCCTCGAAAACAGCCCCCCAAGTCTACTCCGGTCACCCTGGTCAATCAAGCCTCAACGGCCAAAGCACGACGGGATCGCCCAATTTCGATGACTGCGCCCTCCGGTTTCAGAAGTCACCTGGGGAATAGAACAGCCCGCACCGGGCTTCCCTCCAATTCCGGGATCTTCAGAGGGAACGCGCTGAAGATGTATTCTCCCGGCTCCACATCCGACAGGTCGAGACAGACGAATACCGGCAGCCCCCGCCGCGCAACCGCTAGGTGTGACGGAAACGAGTCCTGCGACGGTGGGTCGAGACTGTAGTAGTCGATGCCGATTGAAAGCGGCCTGAAGGTCATCAGGGCCTCCGTGGCATCGGGGGTTAGATAGCAGTAATCCTCTCGGAAAGACCCTTGCGCGAGGAATCCCGAATTCTTCGTCTTGAGCAAAATGTGGGCAGCGGGAGGGACGTAGAGGGACTGAACATCCTGCTCAGTGATCACGTCGCGCTTACCCATGTCAACCACCTGAGCCGGACCGTGGAAATGGGCGAGCGGAAGTTGGTCGAGTGACGCTCCGTCGCCCAGGAAGTGGGAGGGGCCGTCAACATGTGTTCCGACGTGGCAGCCCAGTTCGAGCAATGACGCCGTTAGCGCCGCTCCCTGTGCGATCGACGAGAGCCTATGCACTTTGGGAATCGGGTCCCCCGGATAGATCACCAACCGGCGGTCAATCGAGAGCGTCAGGTCCAGAGGGAATCGTCGAGGGGCCATGAGAAGGAAGCGGCTTTGTATCAGGCCAAACAGCCTTCTTCGACGATACCGGACTGTGGCAACAGATGGAGGCCGGCGCTGGATGGTATGAGGGAACGTGAAAGTTGCCTAGCTGTGATCTTTCAATAGGTTGTTCATTCGGTCCCGGACCAAGGAAGCTGGAGTTATCCCACAACAGCAACCTTGGAGAGACCGAATGAACATCCATCAGAATGCACGATTGACACCGAAAGGTCGAGCCCTGTTGGTTCGCCGCGTCCTCGGTGGGGAGAACGCACAGGCCGCCGCGGCGGCCTGTGGCGTCTCAGAGCGAACCGTACGCAAATGGCTCGCGCGGTTTCGGGCTGAGGGTCAGGCCGGTCTCGTCGACCGCTCCTCACGCCCCCTTCGCAGCCCGCGCCGCACTGCTGCGCCCAGCGCGGCCCGTGTCGTTGCTCTGCGCCGACAACGTTGGGCCGGCTACCGCATTGCCACTCGTGTCGGAGTCTCTCAGGCCACCGTCAGCCGCATTTTGCGCCGCGCCGGCCTCAACCGCATCCGCGATCTCGAACCCGCCCCGCCCGTGCGCCGCTACGAACACCCCGCACCCGGCGATCTGTTACATCTCGATATCAAGAAGCTCGGCCGCTTCCAGCGCGCCGGTCATCGCGTCACCTCCGACAAATCCCACCGCTGCCGCGGCGCCGGCTGGGAATTCGTGCACGTCGCCATCGACGACCACTCCCGTGTGGCTTTCTCCCAGATCCTCTCCGATGAGCGGAGCGACTCCGCCGTAGCTTTCCTCAATGCTGCCGTCGGTTACTATCGCTCGCTCGGCGTCCGCATCCGCCGCCTGCTCACCGACAACGGCTCTTGTTACCGCTCCCGGCTCTTCCGCGATGCCTGCCGTCGTCTCGATATCCGTCATCGCTTCACACGGCCTTACACGCCGCGCACCAACGGCAAAGCCGAACGCTTCATCCAGAGCGCTCTGAGAGAATGGGCTTACGCTCGCTCCTACTGCTCATCCCAGCAGCGCGCTGCCCATCTGTTACCCTGGCTGCACGACTACAACTGGCATCGCCCTCACGCCGCTCTCCGCTATCGTCCGCCCTTCTCCAGACTCATGCTTCCTATGAACAACCTGTTGACACTCCACACCTAGACCGCGTTTGGCAACGACCAACATCGAAGGACCGTGGGCTGGAATTCGACCGCTACGCAGGTAGCGAAGTCCGCGTCTACCGCCAGTTCTTGCAGATTCCAACGGGCTGGTTCTTCGGCATGGTCTCGGACCCAGAGCAGGGATGCGGGCTTCTCGGGCGAGAGCGACACCGCGAATGAGTCGAGCGAAATTGACATGCCCTTTCCTTTGGCCTTGATGTAGGCTTCCTTGCGCGTCCAACAGCGAAAGAAGCCGGCGGTTTGCTGCTCTTTGGGAAGCGCGAACAGGGCCTCGACCTCCGCCGGCGAAAAGAAGCGCTCGGCAATTTCACGGGTCGAGCGGTCTGGGCGAATTTGTTCGACATCGACGCCGATATCGCGGCCGATCGTGAACCCGAAAAGGGCGATTTCGTGCGAGTGGGAGAGGTTGAAGCGTAGGTCGATGGCCTGGTTGCCGGCCAGGAAGGGCTTGCCGTGTTCGGAATACTCGAACGTGAGATCTTCCGGCTCGCATCCGAGGTAGCGGCCAAGCAGTGTTCGCAAGACGCCGCGCGCTACCGTGAATCGACGCTGGTGCTTGTCGAAACGAAAGCGGGCGGCGCGTTCGCGCTCGTCGGCGGATAGCAACTCCCGGAATTGGCGCGCCGCTGATGCGGGGGCATCGAGGCGGGCCCGCCATACGTGAACTTCGCGTTCGTTTAGTTCAACGCTCTCGGTTCGAACCGTCCATTCGGGAAGCGTTTCGGCGGAGTCACCGAGGCCGGGCATCTTCACACTCAGGTAAGACCCAGTTTCTCGGCCAAGCCGATCCGTTGTAGCTTGCCCGTCGGCCCTTTGGGGACCTCGTCCAAAAACACTACACGGCTCGGTACTTTGAACGCCGCCAGCCGTCCCGAAGCAAACTCACGGATCTGTTTAGCATCCGCTGTTTCGCCCTCGGCGAGGACGATTGCCGCCGCGACGTCTTCGCCGAGCGTCCGATGCGGCATGGCAAACGTCACTGCCTGACGCACCGCGGGATGATCCAACAGAACTTCGTCCACCTCGCGGGGAGAGATCTTTTCACCGCCGCGGTTGATGATCTCTTTCAGCCGGCCCGTGATGAACAGATATCCTTCGGCGTCGAAGTAGCCCTGGTCGCCGGTTCGAAACCAGCCGTTCGTGAATGCGGTTTCGTTGGCTTCCGGGTTCTTGTCATAACCGCTGGTAATGTTGGCCCCCCGGATCACGATTTCAGCCGTCTCACCGCTCTTCAGCAACTCCCCAGCGTCGTTCATCACCGAGACCTCGGGTCCCGCCGCAACACCGACCGAGCCGGGCTTGCGGTCGGCCGGAGGCAGTGGATTGCTGGCCATCTGATGCGCCGCCTCGGTCATGCCGTAGCTCTCGATCACCGGCGCTTGGAATGTTTTCTCGAGCTCTCGCATCACCTGCGGCGGCAGCGCCGCGGAGGACGACCGAATCAACCGCAGCTTGGCTCGTTCGACCGCTTCGCTATTCCGCCTCGCGCGAGCGAGAATCATCTGGTGCATCGTTGGCACAGCCGAGTACCAGGTGGGTGTGAATTCATCGAGCCAGCCGAAGAACTTCATCGCATCGAACCCGGGGGTGGCGACAAGCTCCGCGCCCGCCGCGAATGACGAAAGCACTGCTCCGATCAGGCCGTGGATGTGAAACAACGGCATGATGTTCAAACAACGGTCATCGGGAGTCAACGCCAATGTGCTCGCGATATTCGCGGCGGACGCGCAAACGTTGGTGTGACTCAGCGGCACGATTTTCGGCCGCGACGTCGTCCCCGACGTATGCAACACCAGCGCGATGTCATCGGCTTCAGCAAACACAGGTTTCGGTCCGGCCGAGGCGGCGCCGTCCCCGGAGAGAGATTTCAGCGCGAACGTTCCGGCCGGTTGAAGCTTGCTGCTTGTCAACTCCAGCACAGCGATGCCCAGCGACTCAGCCACTTCGACAGCCGGTGAATCGAGAGCACGGTCCACAACGAGCGCCTTCGCATCGAGATCGGAGAGGTAGAACCGGAATTCTTCCGCCTTGTAGGCCGGATTCAGCGGCGCGCACGTCGCCCCCGCCGCGATGGAAACAAACGCCGCCGCCATCTCCGGCCCATTCGGTAGAACAACGGCCACCCTGTCGTTGCGGCGAACACCCTGCGCGTTGAGGGCGGTTACCGTCGCGGCGGCCTGTCCGTCGAGCGCCATGTAGTTGAGCGGATCACGGCCCGGTGCGAGCAACGCCATTCGCTCGCCGTGCGCGGCAGCGCGCGATGCCAGCAACTGGGTGACACTCGGAGTTACAACGTCCGTCGATGTGTGTGAGGTCATGAATTTGAAAGGAGATGAAGCTTAAGAACGGGTCACCGGTTCGCGGGTCACGCCGAAAGTCGGTGTCATGGCTGTGCGCGGATCGTCGATACCGGGGATCGCTCCGTCGCAACGCTCGCGGTAATACCGGCGGTAGTCGGGCGTCGCCGCAATCACCCGGCCGGGCATACGCTGCATCGTTCCGCCCATCATCACCGAAATCGATGCGACGCGAACCGGATTAAATTCAAACCAGGGGTCGAAGATGCCAATCCGCTCTTGCGACTCCGGCAGGGTTACCTCAATGGATGCGCGGTCTACCGCGAAGTAGCGCCCCTGGAAGTACCAGGGCTGGAGCACGATCTCGCCGTGTGAGTCGGCCTCGCGTCCGGCACGGACGCGCCGCAGTCCCAGCAGGGAGATCTGCGACAGCGAAGTCCCTGTCGCCATACCGCGAATACCGCCTCGCGCGCTCAGAAACTCGCGGTCCCGGCGTGAACACCGCGCCGAGAATTCAGCAAAGCTTGCGGCCAGTTCGATCGAGCCGATCTTCGTGGGATAGCCCAACGCTTCGCGTCCGAAAGTGATGTCTCCGCCTTGGCCGGATATATGCGACAAGGCATACCAGCCGCGCTCCGTTCCCGCGTTGCAAAACGCCAGCAGCCACGCTTCGGAGAACGGCACGGGCGACAGATCGCTCTCCTCGACCCGCAACACCAGCACCCGCAGCACCGGACGCGGCCCCGCGTGGCAGGGCGGCGGAAGGATTTCGCCTTTTTGTTCCCCGACGGTGGTGAGCCGCATGTCGAGCATGTCGAATTGGCCGATCCGCATTTCCTCGCGAGATCGATACGATGCGATCTCTTTTCCCGTCAGATGGAAGGCCGTCGTTCGCTCCGGCCACTCTTTAGGCTGCCACGGCTGTTTCGCAGTTACGGGCCGGTCGTATTTGACGAGGCCCCAAGGCTGGAAATCCGCGGCATCGATGCCCGCGACGTAGCGTGGTTTCCGCGAATCCCCGACACGGGGAGCACCGGCGCTTTCCTGATAAACAACGCTGAGAACTTCAAGCGCGGGGAACTCAGAGACTGAATCGAGCGCCGAGGCGTGAGGCCAGGCGAGCTCCGTGTTTTCGAGGTCGCAAGCGCGCGCTAACATGTCGCCGTTTTCGTCATCCGCCGGGATTCGCCACAGCCCGACGGGCTCACTTACCAACCCGCTGCTCCAGTCGGGGTTGAGAGTGTATTGATAGGTGAAGGTGTCAAGGCCGCCCCGAAGATCGCTCGGCGCGAAGCTGCGGTCGGTTCGCTGAGTCTGGACTCGATTCAACCGGAACCCCTTGCGACCCAGGGCCGCGGTGACCGAGGGGCCTTCGGCTTTCAGGTCGATCTCGCCGTGCTTGGTGTTTAGGCCGAGGTGCTCACGCTCCCAAAGCCGCAGCCACTCGTTTGTCGTCCACCGGATGGGCTGGAACCAGCCCGGGTCGCCCTCGTGTTCGACGGCAAGCCGCATGCCGGCTACCAGATATTCGGTTCCCAGCAGCGGGCCCGCTTCACTCGCATCTTGTCGTATCCGAAGATACTCAAGCCGGACTTCAGCACCTTCGCCGGCCTTTAGGGGAGGCGGGAGCATCCGAGTGATGCGGCCCGGGTCAGTGCGAAAGCGAACGATGAGTCGTTCGAAGCGGACGCCGCCCTGAGCGAGAATCGGCGAGTCGGCGGCCAGCAGGCAAGCTCCGCCGCCGAGGCCCCAGCGGAGGACCTCTCGCCGGGAAAGGGTCTGGATGGGGAGTGCGGGCAGCCCTTCGCTGGTCTTTGTAGTCATTTCCGCGAACTCAGTCCACTAGATTATCAGCCTTGCGGTTGGGCTTCCCTGTCGGACAGTACCGCCCCGCCCTCACCGACGACGACTATCCGCGAGAAGCCCTCTTCGAACGTCGGTTTCTCGATAGCGTCCGCCATCGCCCGCATCACATCTTCTGGGACCTGCCTCTGGCGCCTGAGGTTGCGCTCTACGCAAACATCGAGCGGGACGTCGAAGAAGACCGCCTCAATCGCAGCGTCGAGTGCGCGCGCTTGCTCTAGGAAAGGCGCTCTGTGCTCGATCACAAGGTTGGTGGCGTCGACGTAGCTCACCGGCCGACCGATCTTGATGCGTGTCTCTAACAAGAGTCGCAATGCGCGAAAGATGTCCGTGTGGAAGCCCTGCTCGTCTTCATCGTCGGCGAGAAGAAGGCGCAGGTAGTCGCTGGCGAGTGGGGCGATTCCTTGCTCGCGGAACCAGGTTGACTTACCGGCGCCCGGCAACCCGATCGCAAGCACGATCCGTTGGTGCTGGGACATTCGTTTACCGACCCAAGGCTAGACGACGAACTTCTCCGCCGCTACGAGTGCCTCAGCGATGCGCCGCCGCAGGGCGATCGTGTCGAGAGGCGGGCCGTCTGTGAGTTTTGCGATGAGCCGGCAGGCCTGGGTAATCTTCTCGCCTGAACCGCAAGCAGCGAGGACCGTCATCCCCTGCCGGCGCGCTTCCGCGAGCAGATCGTAGACAAGCAGCCGGGCCATATCCCGCGCACTTTCGCCGCGTCCCCTGCCGCTCAGCTTTTTGGACCGCAGCATCCCGGATTCGGCGGCATAGATGCCAATCATGATGTCGCTCAGTGCCGCGACGACTTCCTGTTGCTCTTCGATCTTGTCGCCAAAACGCTCGTAAGCCGCCCCGGCACAGATGAGCATCGCCCGCTTCGCGCGACGCAATACATCTCGCTCCGGGCGTGCGCTCTCGTCGACTCTTGAAGCGCCGCCTGCCGCCTCCCGCATGGCGCTCTGGACACCCGCCATCAAGTCGAGCCGGCCTTGCGACGCTCGTTTCAGCAGCATCCCCGTCATCAGCAGTCGGTTGATTTCGTTGGTGCCCTCGAAAATGCGGTTGACGCGGGAATCGCGATAAGAGCGCTCCACACTATAGTCCTGATGAAAGCCGTAGCCACCGTGGACCTGCACGGCTTCATCCACCATGTAGTCGAGCGATTCGGACGAGTACACCTTCGCGATGGAACATTCAATCGCGTACTCTTCGATCGCTTTGAGGTGTTTGCGGCCGGCGTCCACGTCCGTCCAGTTCAGACCCTCGCAACGAGTATCGATCATTCCCGATGTACGGTAGACGATCGACTCGGTCGCGAAGAGCCGCACCGCCATCTGAGCGAGTTTGTGGCGGATCAAGCCGAAGTCAGAGATCGGCTTGCCGAATGCCGTCCGCTGCTTGGCGTATTCGATCGTGACGGCGATGACGCTCTTCGCGCCTCCCGTGCACGCCGCGCCTAATTCCAGCCGTCCGATGTTGAGGATGTTGAACGCGATCACGTGCCCGCGCCCGATCTCCCCGAGGACGTTTTCGATCGGGACCGCAACGTTGTCGAGTACCAGGGGGGTCGTTGAACTACCCTTGATCCCCATCTTTTTCTCTTCGGCGCCCGGCTTGACGCCGTCCCAGCCGCGCTCGACGAGGAAGGCGGTGAACTTCTCGCCGTCGACTTTGGCAAAAACGGTAAACAGATCGGCCCAACCACCGTTCGAGATCCACATCTTCTCGCCGTTGAGGATGTAGTGCTTGCCGTCGGCGGATAGCTCGGCGCGCGTGCGTGAGGCCAAGGCGTCACTCCCGGCGTGCGGCTCGCTCAAGCAATAGGCGCCGATCCACTCGCCGCCGATCAGCCTTGGCAGATAGCGCTGCTTCTGCTCTTCCGTGCCGAAGTAAACGAGCGGCAGGGTGCCGATATGCGTGTGGGCGCCGTATGTTGTCGAGAAGGATGCGTAACGTCCGCACCGCTCGGCGACGACTTGGCCCGTCGTCATGTCCATCTCGAGCCCGCCGTATTGCTCG
Organism: Bryobacterales bacterium; assembly: GCA_965206655.1. Lineage (GTDB taxonomy): Bacteria > Acidobacteriota > Terriglobia > Bryobacterales > UBA6623 > JAPPLB01. Next base: position 678,289 of record CBDBKC010000038.1, read on the forward strand.
GGGACGCCCGCCGCCAGCAACCCCAGGTCGGCGGCCTGCTTCATCAGCTCGCGTGCCAAGCCGGGCTGCTGCGCTTCCAGCTCTCCGATACGCGGAACGACTTCTTCCGTCATGAAGCGGTCGGCGGTGGACTCAATGTGACGCTGTTCCTCATTGAGGTCTTCCGGTGTAAACACCGTTTGAGCGGGCGCGTCTTCGAGAAGAAAGCCACCGCCGGCAGGCGCTGCTACCGGAGGGGCGGAATATGCTGGGGTTGTAGCCATGGGAGCTTTGAGATCGTGGCCGATCAGATTCTCTCGAAGATGCCGGCCGCGCCTTGGCCGCCGCCGACGCACATTGTGACCATGCCATAGCGGGATTCGCGTCGCTGCATTTCGTGCAACAGCGTGGCTGTCAGTTTTGCACCGGTCGCTCCCAACGGATGGCCCAGGGCGACCGCGCCGCCATTGACGTTCACCCGCTCGGGGTCGAGGCCGACGAGCTTAATGACAGCAAGGGCCTGACCGGCGAATGCTTCATTCAACTCGATGATGTCGATGTCTTCCAGCTTCAAACCGGCAAGCGCAAGCGCCTTCGGGATGGCTACCGCAGGGCCGATACCCATGATTTCCGGCGGGACGCCAGCCGTCGCGAAGCTCACGAAACGAGCCATCGGCTTCAGCCCGAGTTCCTCCGCGCGATCGGCGGACATCACGAGCGCGGCCGCCGCGCCGTCGCTTGTCTGCGAAGAATTACCCGCCGTGATCACGCCGCCGACTTGAAAGACGGGCTTCAGGGCTGCCAGCTTTTCGAGATCCGTATCGGCGCGAATTCCTTCGTCGCGGGCGAACTCCATCTCTCGCGTACGGGCGCTGCCATTATCCGCCGTCGTGACGCTGATTTTGAGAGGCACGATCTCATCGTCGAACTTGCCCCCACTCTGTGCCTCGCCAGCCTTGCGGTGACTGCCCAGCGCGAATTCATCCTGCGCCGCGCGGGGAATGGTGTACTTCGCGACAACCTTTTCCGCCGTCAGGCCCATGTTGATGTAGATCTGGGGCATGTGCTCGACTGCCCACGGGTTCGGCGCCAGTTTGTGGCCCGCGCGTGGCATCAAGCTCATGGACTCCGTGCCGCCGGCCAGAATCGCTGTCGCCCCGCCGCCGCGAATGCGATCCGCCGCGAGTGCGATCGATTGCAAGCCGGAACTGCAGAAGCGGTTGATCGTCATCCCCGGCACCGAGTCCGGCAGGCCCGCGCGCAATCCGGCGATTCGCGCGACGTTCATGCCTTGCTCGGCTTCGGGCATGGCGCAGCCTAGGATGACGTCTTCGATCTCGTCGACGGGTAATTCGGGGGTGCGCTTGACGATCTCTTCGATGACGGTGGCCGCCATGTCGTCCGGGCGAGTGGTCTTCAGAGTGCCGCGCGGAGCTTTGCCCGTGGCGGTTCGCAAAGCATGAACAATGACCGCTTCCTGCATGTCGGAGACCTCCTTGGCGCCCTAGAGACAGACCTTCAGATTGTAGCTTGTCGGGTCAGGCGGGCGTTTCCTGTGACGTCGTGCTCATTGTGGTGGTTCGATTTCCAGCCGCCCGATGTAACCTAACCCCTTGAATCTTCCAAAGATGATTTGAGAATCAGGGTTCACTCCCCCTGTGGACTTGTGTAGATAAGCAGTTTACAACTGATTCTAAATCATATACTATATGATTTAGAGTCATATATAAACTCCTAGTCTTGTCTCATGCAAGATGAGCCTGAAGGAGGAGTTAGTTTCTCACACAAGATGAGCCTGAAGGGTGGGGGAGTGAGCATGCTGGGGATTGACCATCCACATGCAAGACGGCAAGACGCTGAGCCTGGAGCAGATACGGCAGTTTCTGGAGGCCAGCGATGAAATACGATTCAAGGGCAAAGGGCGTGCCGAGATCTACGCCTGGGTGGCGCAAACGCTGTGCCGGCAGCGCTACAGCGGGCAAGACCGAGCCGCCAAAGGACTGCTGCGGCAATATCTGGCCAAGATGACGGGACTGAGCCGGGCGCAGGTCACCCGACTGATCCGCCAATATCGGCAGAGGGGTGAGCTGGTACCTGCCCGCTATCGGCGGCATCGCTTTGCCGGCAAGTACACGGCGGCCGATATCGAGCGGCTGGCGGCCGTCGATGAAGCACACGAAACCCTCAGCGGCCCGGCCACGCGCAAGATCCTGCAGCGGGAATATCACAAGTACCAGCAGAGTGAATATGAGCGGTTGGCGGAGATCTCGGTGGCCCACATCTATCGACTGCGGCGGCACAGGGTGTACCGCCAGCGGCGGCTGCATTTCACCAAGACTCGGCCCAGCGCGGTGTCGATCGGCGAGCGGCGGCGGCCCAACCCGCGGGGCCAACCCGGCTACCTGCGAGTGGATACGGTACATCAAGGAGATCGCGACGGCGTGAAGGGCGTCTATCACATCAACGCGGTGGATGAAGTGACCCAGTGGCAAGTGGTCGGCGCCACGGCGGCCATTAGCGAAGCCTGGCTGGAGCCGTTGCTCAAGGCCATGCTGGAGCAGTTCCCCTTTCGCCTGCGCGGCTTCCATTCCGACAACGGCAGCGAGTTCCTCAACGGCACGGTGGAAAAATTACTGAACAAGCTGCTGATCGAACAGACCAAGTCGCGGCCGAGGCACACCAACGACAACGGCTTGGTGGAATCGAAAAACGGCGCCGTGATCCGCAAGCACATGGGGCATACGCACATCGCGGCGCCGCACGCGGCGCGCATCCAGCGCTTCTATCAACAGCACTTCAATCCCTATTTGAACTTCCACCGGCCCTGCGGACAACCCGAACTGCTGACCGACGCCAAAGGCAAGCAGAAGCGCGTGTATCGCCACTATCAGACCCCTTGGGAAACCTTCCAGAAGTTGCCGCGGGCCGCCGACTATCTCAAGCCCGGGCAGGCGATCAAGGCCCTCGACCGTATTGCTCAGGCCGAAAGCGACACTGCGGCGGCGCGGCGGATGCAACAAGCCAAGAGCAAGCTGTTTGCGAGTTTCGCATCCGCGAACCTGCCGCGCCGCGCGACGGGAGAAGGGCTGCGGAAATGACGGGCGATGGGAAACGAGGAAAACCAAAAACCGGTTTCCCTCGTTTCCCAACGCCCTTGGAAATCGCTCCGCGATTCCCACATTCCCACAGCCCCGACGACGATTCTCTCCCCTTCTTAACCAATCCCAGAAAGGAGCCCAGCGACTCAGTGCTCCCCTGCTTCTCCAGGCTCATCCTTCGATGAGAAAATGCTCTCCTTCATGCTCCTCAAGGCGCCAACTCTGGATGACAAAGAGAACCAAGTTGTAGAACGGATCGCGCACCTACGTAAGAGCCTGGGCTACGCAGTGCGAGATCCGGTTCGCTGGCACGGTCTACTGCGTCGGGTTTCGCTTGCGAGGGCTATCCGGGCATCGAACAGCATTGAGGGTTACAACGTCACCGTCGATGACGCTGTTGCCGCGTATGAAGGTGAAGAGCCACTCGATGCCGGAACGGAAGCCTGGGCGGCGGTAACAGGCTATCGGGCGGCGATGACTTACGTCATTCAGTTGTCCGATGACCCCCACTTTCAATACTCGGTGGACCTGCTTAAATCGCTCCACTTCATGATGTTGAGCTATGACCTTACGAAGAACCCCGGAAGATGGCGGCCCGGACCGGTCTCGGTGGTTGACGAAGCGAAAAGAGAAGTCGTCTACGAAGGGCCGGATGCCATTGAGGTGCCGCCGCTAGCTGTGACCTTTCAATAGGTTGTTCATTCGGTCCCGGACCAAGGAAGCTGGAGTTATCCCACAACAGCAACCTTGGAGAGACCGAATGAACATCCATCAGAATGCACGATTGACACCGAAAGGTCGAGCCCTGTTGGTTCGCCGCGTCCTCGGTGGGGAGAACGCACAGGCCGCCGCGGCGGCCTGTGGCGTCTCAGAGCGAACCGTACGCAAATGGCTCGCGCGGTTTCGGGCTGAGGGTCAGGCCGGTCTCGTCGACCGCTCCTCACGCCCCCTTCGCAGCCCGCGCCGCACTGCTGCGCCCAGCGCGGCCCGTGTCGTTGCTCTGCGCCGACAACGTTGGGCCGGCTACCGCATTGCCACTCGTGTCGGAGTCTCTCAGGCCACCGTCAGCCGCATTTTGCGCCGCGCCGGCCTCAACCGCATCCGCGATCTCGAACCCGCCCCGCCCGTGCGCCGCTACGAACACCCCGCACCCGGCGATCTGTTACATCTCGATATCAAGAAGCTCGGCCGCTTCCAGCGCGCCGGTCATCGCGTCACCTCCGACAAATCCCACCGCTGCCGCGGCGCTGGCTGGGAATTCGTGCACGTCGCCATCGACGACCACTCCCGTGTGGCTTTCTCCCAGATCCTCTCCGATGAGCGGAGCGACTCCGCCGTAGCTTTCCTCAATGCTGCCGTCGGTTACTATCGCTCGCTCGGCGTCCGCATCCGCCGCCTGCTCACCGACAACGGCTCTTGTTACCGCTCCCGGCTCTTCCGCGATGCCTGCCGTCGTCTCGATATCCGTCATCGCTTCACACGGCCTTACACGCCGCGCACCAACGGCAAAGCCGAACGCTTCATCCAGACCGCTCTGAGAGAATGGGCTTACGCTCGCTCCTACTGCTCATCCCAGCAGCGCGCTGCCCATCTGTTACCCTGGCTGCACGACTACAACTGGCATCGCCCTCACGCCGCTCTCCGCTATCGTCCGCCCTTCTCCAGACTCATGCTTCCTATGAACAACCTGTTGACACTCCACAAAGCGGAGTAGCGATTACCTAGGTTTCCCTATCGCTTCGCCGCCAGCTTTCGTTTTAGTTCAAGCAGACAGGTCTCGAGACCGACCTGGTATCGGGCTAACGGGGATGCGGCCGTTACCGCCGAATCCAGGGATTCGACCTGGGTTAAACATCGCCGCCGCATCTCATCCATCGAGGGTGACGAATTGACAGGCTGACCTCTACGAAACACCGGAAGCAGCAAATCTTCCGAGTCACATTCCGCCGGAATCTCGATTTCCTGACCGGGTTCGGTCACGTCGTATCCGCTCCACACTGACTCGGGTCGGCTCGTCTCGTCATAAATCAAATCCGCCACAAACCCGCCATCTCGGGAGAACCGCCGCACCTGCTGAATCCCAGGCGTCGACCCCTTCGCAGGGTCGTCTGACAGCTTGATCTTGTTCTTCCATTCGCCGCCCGGTTCGCGAATGGCCGAAATCTTGTAGACCCCCGTCAAAGCCGGCTCATCGTAAGCCGTCGCCAGGCGCGTTCCCACCCCCCAGACCGCGATCTTCGCACCGCGTTGCCTGAGTTCGGTGATGTTGTACTCGTCCAGATCACTCGACGCCACGATCGCCGCATCCTTGAAACCCGCCTCATCGAGCATGCGACGCGCCTTGATGCTCAGATCAGCCAAGTCACCTGAGTCGAGGCGAATTCCGATCATGTTGTGGCCACGCTCCCGAAGCGCCCGCCCCGCCTGAATCGCGTGCCCGACGCCCTCGACCGTATCGTACGTATCCACCAGGAAGATACAGTTATTCGGCATCGCCCGCGCGTATGCCTCGAACGACTCGGCTTCCGTGTCGAACGACATCACCCAACTGTGAGCGTGCGTTCCCTTCACCGGGATGCCGTAGGCTTTGCCCGCCAACACGTTCGATGTTCCCGCGCACCCCCCGACATAGGCCGCCCGGCTTGCCGATAGACCGCCGTCCATGCCCTGCGCTCGCCGCAACCCGAACTCCAGTACGGGCTCGCCCTGCGCGGCCATGCAGACCCGTGCTGCCTTCGTCGCAATCAGCGTCGGGAAATTGACCAACGTCAGCAGCGGTGTTTCGAGAAGTTGGCAATGCAGCAAGGGCCCTTGGACTCGCACGAGCGGTTCCTGAGGAAAGACCACCGTCCCCTCGGGTATCGCATCCACATCGCCTTCGAATTTCAGCCCGCGCAAGTACTCGAGGAATGCCGCTTCGAAAAGCGGCTCGCCGTCGTTGCCCTTTAGCGTTCCGAGGTACTCGCAATCAGAATCATCGAAGCCGAAGCGATCAAGGAATTCGATGACTTGTGCAAGACCGCAGCAAACCGCAAACCCTCCCCGAAACGGGTTCTTGCGAAAGAAGAGATGAAACACGGCCTCGTGGCGGGCCATCCCTGTCTTCCAATAGCCCTGCGCCATCGTGAGCTGATACAGGTCGGTCAGCAGCGCGAGGGAGCCGCTTAGCGTAATCATGGGGAGTTCGCTATCGGCTCGCCGGCCAAGGTGGTTGCGGCCCCTGTAGTATCCGCCGGGTGCGTTCCGCCAGATCCATCAGTTCGGTTCGCTGCTCTTCGAACTCGAAAACCAATCCCGCGGTCTTGTAGAACTCGATTTCAGCCTCCCATTTCCGCAGAACCGACTCTCGATCGGCCCGCACATGGACAGGTTGTCGGTTCTTCAAAACATACACCGGGTTGGTGTGTGCCCAAATCCGTATGTCATCGCGCAGCCGGGGGCTCTCGGTGCGCGCGGCGATCCATGTGCTCTCATCGAGTTCGACCTCGAACGGGAGCGTTAACTCTGTCTTTGTACCGTCGCCTTTTATCGAGGCGATCACCTTGCCGTTCGCCACGATCTCCAGATAGTCGAGCGGTTGATGGAAAACGACGGTCGCCGTTCCCCGCACCTTCGTTGACTCGCCGTCCCAATCGATCAGTGCGCCTGAGCGGCTTCCGTTGACCGTGAAATCGAGCAGTGGCCCGTTACTCACAACCGCGTCGCCGCGCTTGACCGCATCCGCCCAGGTATCCCAGGCGGATTCGCCCGGCTCGGCCTTAACGAGCGTTCGCTCCGGTCCCAGCAGGGGGAGACGCCTTTCCCACGGGATGAAGTGGTCCGTCGGGTCGGGCCAGTCGCAGCCCGCCGTGCCCGTCACGCGGAAACCGGCATTGAGCAACTCGTACCAGCCTTCCGTTTTGATCAGTGCATACTGCATCACCTCGACAAAGTCGAGCGTATTCAGCGCCAAGTTCATGATGAACTGCGAATGTTCGCGGCTCCCGTGGAAGTGCGCGTAGCCCACCATCCCCCCGGCCCTCCGTCCCTCGAAAAACGTGATGTAAGGGTGCGGATAGGCGTAGGGAGAGTTGCCATACATATCACCGATTCCCAGGGGCCGGATGAGCCTATTCCCACCCAGCACGAGAACGTGTCCGAAGAAGTCGCTGCGCGTTTCGTGCCCTGAGCGAATCGACTGCCCCGGTCGCCGCGCTTCGCCTTCCGTACCCCAGGCGTACTGCACGCCGAAATGTTGCTGGCGCTGGCCTTCGAGATTGTTGAGCACATGCAGGTCTTCCGCCTCCATCCAGCGCAGAAGCAAATCGTCGTCTTCGCGCGACCGCATGATGTGGACATGGTCGTCCGCGCTGATCCACTGCTCCTGCCGCCCTGGCGCCATAGGCTTGACCTTGGCCACGACCGTCTTCTCCTCGTTGGGGCCGACCTCGAACTCTACGACGGCCGGCTCGTAGAACAGTCCGTGATAGACCTCCAGCCTGTATTCCTTCCCCGGCGGAATGTCGAACGTGGCCTTCCCCTTGGTCAAGATGACGTGAGACATGTCGCGCACGGTAATTTCGAGCGCATCCGGGTCGTTGGAGCGGCGCCAGGGGCGGTTGCGGTAGAAATTGTCTTGTTTGAAGGCGATCAGGCTATCCGTCGGGCTTAGCCGAAAGAGCCGGTCACTGCGAAACAGATAAATACGCGCGGGAACGACTCGCCCCGTGTCCTCTCTCTGAACGACAATCGTCACCCGTGCTGAGTAGTCGGGTCGTAAGGAGGGGTCGCGAAACTGCGCCACGGCGGCGCTGATCGACAGTATCGCCAAAAGCAGCAGTTCGCCCACGCAGCGGACCAGGGATGTTCTTTTCATCGCCATGCAGTAGCGATTCTAATGGAATACGACGCAACTTGCGTTCGGCCGCGCTCCGGATCGAGCGCCAATGTAACGAGCCATCCGATTCCGCTAGAATCGTCCCTTATGAAGATTGCCATCGGCGCCGACCACGGCGGCTTCGAACTCAAACAGGAAATCGGCAAGTTCCTCGCATCCGATGGACACGAAGTTGTCGACCTCGGAGCGTGTGAATACGACGCCCTCGACGACTATCCCGACTTCGCCCTGGCCGTCGCTCGGGCTGTCGCGGCGGGCGAGGCCAATCGGGGCATCATTGTCTGCGGCAGCGGTGTCGGCGCGTGTGTCGCCGCCAACAAAATCCGCGGCGCCCGCGCTGGGCTGTGTCACGACACTTACTCCGCGCATCAAGGCGTTGAGCATGACGACATGAACGTGCTCTGCCTCGGCGCCCGTATTATCGGGATCGAGATCGCCCGCGAAATCGTCCGGTCGTACGTCGGTGCAGGCTTTTCCGGGGAAGAGCGGCACCAACGCCGGCTCAACAAAGTTCTCGAAGCCGAGCGGGGCGATTCCGATTAACGGTAGTCTGAAGGGGTCGGACGCTCTCGATGCCGAACGTTCTCTACCTGCACGGATTCGCGTCGAGCCCCGATTCGCAGAAAGCCCGCTTTTTCTACAACCAATTCAACGTCATCGGCGCCGACATGCACGTCCCTGACTTGGCGCCGGGACCATTCCGGGACACGACGGTTTCCTCCCAGCTTGAGATCGTTGAGCGTACCGCAGCCGAGGCTGAGCCGTGCCTCATCATCGGGTCGAGCCTAGGAGGCTATCTAGCTGCTCTGTACGCCGCCCGCCACCCGGAGCTTCGTTGCGGCGTCGTGCTCCTCGCCCCCGCATTCGATTTCGTCCGCCGATGGTCCGAGCGACTCGGAGAAGCCCAGCTCAAGGCTTGGCGCGAGGAGGGTGAACTGGCCGTCTACCACTACGGTGAGCAAGGCATGTCAGCCATCGGCTACCCGTTCTACGAAGACGCTCTTCAGCATGAAGCGGCGCCCAGCATCAGCCAGCCCACGCTTATCTTCCACGGCCAGTATGATGATGTCGTGGATAGCGCTTCTTCGGTTGAGTACGCGTGGCGGAACCTGGATGCGGAGTTGGAGCTTTTAGAATCCGACCATCAGTTGCTCGACGTTCTCCAGCCCATCTGGGACCGCACCTTGCATCTCTATCGAAGAATTGAACCCTTCTAGAACCGAAGGGCGTATCCTGTATTTGAAGGCGATGGAAAGTTCGCCAAGGCGATTGGTAGACAACGCGCTTCAGGATCCTGAAGCGTTTGGGGAGATCATCGACCATCACAAGTCGATGGTCTTTAGTGTCGCCTATCACTTCTTCGGGAACCGGTCGGTAGCCGAGGATGTAGCGCAGGACGTTTATCTGGAGTTGTACAAGAATTTGGAGCGGATCGAGTCGGATCTGCACCTGACCTTCTGGCTTCGGCAGGCGGTCACAAGGAAGTGCATCGACTACACGCGGCGGCTCAAGCATAGGCGCTATCAGCCGCTCGAAGAGGTAGTCGAGCCCAAGGCGAAGGAGTCCTCCTGGGACCCCATGCTGGCGGAAACACTTCGCAAGAAGGTCCAAACTCTGCCGAAGAAGATGAGAATGGTGGTCGTCCTGCGCTTTCAGGAGGACCTGAAGTTGTCGGAGATCGCTGAAGCGCTGGACATGCCGCTCAATACGGTAAAGACAACGCTTCGCCGGGCTCTGGCGCGGTTGAGGGATAGGGTTGAGGAGCTAGAGGGGGAAATGGTTTATGGAGCGGGTCGAATTTGAACTAAAGGAGGCCCTGGCGCGCCGCGAACCTGCGGCGGGCTTCACGGAGAGGCTCATGCGCGAGGTGAGAGCCGAGCCCGGGCCCCGTCACGGGCCTTGGCGCTGGGTGGCCGCCGGTGCGATGGCCGCTTCGTTGGGCTTGGGCGTCTTTGTCTACAACGAAAGACAGGCCTTCGCGGCTCGGCAGGCGGAAGCCGACTTAGTCCTTACTCTGCAACTCGCCGGCCTGAAGATCAATCAAGCTCGTGACGCTGTGTTGCGTCCACGAGTCGGGGAGTTACAGCCATGAACAAGGCCATCTGCCTATTAGCATTCGTAGCCCTCTGCGCGCCCCTGGCCGCGCAAGAAGGTGCGCAGCTTCGCATGGACCTGCAGCACTTGGAGGACAAGGCCGAAGAGTCGGTCAGCGTCGACCTCGACGGCCAGTCGCTTGAAGGCGGTCGCAAGCTGCTGATGCTAAGAGGCGTCACCGAGCCCGTCAAGAGCCTATTGGAAAAACTCAAAGGCGTCTATCTCCGCCGTTTTTGGTTCAAGAAAAAGGAAGCCTACAGCCAAGAGGACGTGAGCCGCATCCACGACCAATTCGAGGGCCCTAATTGGGTTCGCCTGATCGAAGTCAAAGACCGTGGCAAGACGCAGAACGTCGGCGTTTATTCCTACGTCGAAAACGAGGAGGTCACTGGATTCACCGTTGTCTCGGAAGAAGAACAGGAGTTCACGGTCGTCAACATCGTCGGCCCCATCGATCTCGAAACGCTCTCCGGTCTCGGCGACAGCATGGGTATCCCCGCCATGAAGATTGCCACGACCGAGCTTCCTGTGAAGCCGCCGCTCTCAAATCCCCAGGTGGAGAAACCGGCAGTCAGTAAGAAGAAGTAGCGCCGAGCGCGGAATCATCCGCGTGAAATGTAGGGGCACAGCATGCTGTGCCCGCGGCTCCAGTAGCGGCCGGCACTTATTTCGGTCACTGGAGGGTGTGAAAAAATCGGGGCTGTCACAAGCGCGGGCCAAACCACTCGCTGATTCGCGAGGACTTAGAGGAAACGCGGCTGACCGCCCCAGCATTTGTCGCACCTTCCTATCCCTCTGTTAGAATTTGATCCCGTGGGAACCCGTCGCGCACGCACCGTCGGCATCCGCCCACGCCCGAGGCATTCCATGGAAGATCAATCCGCGCAACAACCCTCAACCCGCCGCGACTTCGTCAAAGATACCGGTGTCGCCGCCGCCGGTTGGACTATCATTCAACCCGAATCGGTCTACGGCGCGCCGACTAACTCCAAAACCAAGGTCGGCCTGCTGGGTTGCGGACGCCGCGGTTCGCGCGTCAGCGAACTCTTCGTCAAGAACGGGAACGCCCACCTCACCGCCCTCGCCGACATTTACGACGACCAGATCGCCGCGGCCCGCAAAAGTCTCCCCGCGCCCGACGCCCAAGCGTACAAGAGCGCGCAGGCCATCCTCGACGCCGACATCGACGCCATCTATATCGCGACGCCGCCCTACATGCACCCCGAGCACTTCGAGCTCGCCGTCGCTTCGGGCAAGCACGTCCTGATGGAGAAGCCCGTCGCGGTCGACCCCGCCGGTGTCCGCCGCGTCCTCGCCGCCGCCAAGAACATCAAACCCGGCCAAGTCGTCATGGTCGACTACCAGCAACGCTGGGGTAAGGATTACAAACGCGCTTACGAGATGGTTGTGAACGGCGAAATCGGTGAAATCCGCATGATCCGTTCGGCGTGGCTCAGCGGAGGGCTTCCGATTCGCAAAGGCCACCCCGAGTCGGAAGAGAAGGTCCGTAACTGGCTCTTCTATAAAGAACTATCAGGCGACATCATCGTCGAGCAGAACTGCCACAACATTGATGTCGTCAACTGGTTCACCGGAGCCCACCCCGTCAGCGCCACCGGCTACGGCGCCCGCGTCGTCCGCACCGATATCGGCGACATCATGGACAGCCTCGCCGTCAACTACAAGCTCCCCGATGGACGCGTCTACACGCACTCGGCCAATCAGATTTCCGCCGGCGGCTACCGCGACGTAGGCGAATACTTTTTCGGCACGAAGGGCGTCATCGAGACATCACGCCGCGGCTTCAACGTCCACACCAAGGGCAAGAGCCCTTCCCATCAGGAAACCAACTACAACATTACCGAGGATGTCATTGAGCACTTCGTCAAAGCCACGCGCGGTGAGGTCCCCGCCGACAACGCCGCGCTCTTCGCCGCCGAAAGTACGCTCACCGCCATCATGGGCCGCATCGCGATCGACCTGCAGCGCGAAGTCACCTGGGACGAAGTCTTCAACATGTAGCGGCCTTTTCGCATCACAAGTTGGTTTCAAAGGGCTCAATTCCGTTCTCGGTCCTTGAACTCCTCGTGCCAATTGAGGACGACGTGGATGGCAGGAGGCTTGCCGGCTCTGCCTTCCACCCGCTCCGGCAGCACAAATCTCTGCCCGTCCGCTGACACGTCATACCGCGGTTCACGATTCGACCCCGGATTCAGCAAACCTGGATGGTCAAACAGCCGCTCCGGCGAGCTTGCCGTAAATGTGTCGCTCGCGCCGACCGACACCGCCATGAGTGTGGTGCGCTCGACGTAGAATAACTCCCTACCGTCCCGGCTCCAGCGCGGCTGGTCCCCCCCGTTGAGCGAGACTTTATCCACTCGATCTCCTTCCGGAAAGGGCCGCACGTACACTTCGTCCTGACCCGATTGATCCGACAAATACGCCACAAACCGCCCATCAGGTGAAAACGTGGCGGTTCGCTCATTGAATGGCGTCGCTACAAACTCGACCGGGGCGGAAGTGCCGCCTCCCTCCTTGAACTCGCGGTACCAGATGTCACGTTGCGTCTTCTGATCTCCTCGGGTGTGATAGATCAGATATCTGCCGTCGTCGGACCAATCCGGCGCAAACTCGGCCAGTGGCTCGTCGGTCAGTTGTGTGTCCTCGCCGCTGCCGTCGGCTGATGTCTGGAAGATGTCAATGTGACCTTCCCGGACCAACGAGTAGGCAATCTGCCTGCCAGAGGGAGCCCAGGTGGGATGTATGCTGACACCCGGACTGAATGTGATTCGCGTTTTGTTTCCCCGCGCGATATTGTGAACCCAAAGATCGGACTTGTCGCTTTCCGTACCCCACACAGCCACATGCAGTCCGTCAGGTGAGAGGGACGCGTGACCAATGCCGTCCTGGGTTTGACCGATCGCCTCCAACCTCTCGCCGGCGCGGCTGTGCCAAACCAACTGCTGCCGGGCTCCACTTCGATTTGTATAGACCAGCGTTCCGTTTTGCGTCACACTGGCGGAGGCCCCGGCTTCGACGATCGGGAAGGCGTCGCCGCTCGTAGTGAGCGTCCCCAACGAAAAAGGCACGGCTCGCAGACCGGAGTCCGCAAAGGAACTGTCGTCGTAGAGAAGGTGGCCCGAAGCTGAGTAAACGGCTTTGGATCCGGGAACCAGTTCCCGCCGCTCGCCGGTTCTCAGATCCAGGACTCCCAATTTGAAGTCGCTGATAGAAGCGAAGGTGTACACCAAACCCCGCGAGCCCTCGGTCTCAGGCAGAAACCGAGGGAAAACAAAGGATATGCCGCTTTCGGCTTCGTCCCGCTCGAAGAGAAGCTTCGGAGTGCCGCCCCGAGAAGGCACCTGGAATAACTGGAAAGAAGCCGAGTAGACGATCTGTTCACCGTCGGGACTCCACGACCCTCCCGCGAAGAACGTTGCGCGGGCCTGAGACAGTCGACACAGCGCAATCGGTTCTCCCCCGCTGAGAGAAACGCGCTTCAATTCGGTTTCGGTTCCGAAGCCGATCGACTGGCTATCCGGCGACCAGAAAGGATCTTCGGCCTCCTCGGTTCCCTCGATTTTGCGGGGGGCCTCGCGGTCGAGGCCTCTCACCCATAGCGCCCTTTCACCTTTTTCTTCGGTGACGAAGACGATATGTCTGCCGTCCGGCGAAACTGCGGCAGATGCTGACCCGGAGGTCTCGATATTATCGGGGGTGAAGGTCTCGAGATTCTCGGGGGTAAAGGAAAACCGAACCGGTTGCCGGGGGGCATCCGACGACGGGTTGCGGAACCACAGCAGAGCCCAAAGGGCCAGGGAAGCTGCCAGCAGGGCCCCCATGCCGACAACGGCTCGCCGCTGCAGACGCTGACGGCGCTCGATCTGCTGCTCTGATGACTGCGGCAACACCCGGATCGCCACGGACCGATGCAACTCGGTGTCTTCGGCGACATAGCGGATGGCGTCACCAGTCTCCCTCCCGTTTTCGATTACCCGATACTTCACGAGCGGGTGCTCAGACATTTCAATCGCGGAGTGGAGGGGCTCAGGGTGCTGTGCCCGCGTTCCTGTTGCTTGCTGGGGCGCGCGAGGCGTCCCAGCAGATCCGGCCGGGGCAGTGCGTACAATGGTTGACTTGCCGGATTTGAGCTTTTCACTCAGCATGTCCAAGTCCACTACCATGTCGGCCGTGCTTTGATAGCGCTTGTCTGCTTCCTTCGCCAAGCACTTCCCGACGAGCCATTCCAGTTCCATCGGCACGCCCGTCCGCAGCCCTGTCATCGGCTCAGGCTGTTCGCTGGTGATGGAATACATCACCGCTTTGTCATAGTGACCCTTGAACGGCTGCTGCCCGGTGACCATCTCGTAGATCACTACACCAAGCGACCAAACATCTGACCGATGGTCTATATCGGCCCCGTACGTTTCTTCCGGGGACATATACGTCACCGTCCCCATCGTTTCGTCCAGGCGGGTGAGCTTCGAACGGTCAGCAAGCTGGGCCAGCCCGAAGTCCATGATAGTGACGTGACCTTCCGGGCCCACCATGAGGTTGGCGGGCTTGATATCCCGGTGGACGATGCCCTTCCCGTGGGCCGCCTGCAAGCCCTTTGCCGTCTGGATGGCGACGTCGAGAGCGTCTTTCAGCTTCAGTGGACCGGCTTCGATCTTTTTGTCGAGTCCTTCGCCCTCCAGAAAGGCCATCGCGATGAAGGTCTTGCCCTCGAACTCGTCGATCTCGTGAACGGTGCAGATGTTGGGATGATTGAGCGCCGCTGCGGCCTTCGCTTCGCGTTCAAAGCGTTTGCGAACGTCCTCGTCGGAGACAAGGTGAGCCGCCAGGAACTTCAGCGCCACCGGGCGGTCAAGCTTCGTGTCTTCTGCCTTGTAAACAACGCCCATCCCGCCTTCACCGAGCTTCTCGGTGATGCGGTAATGCGAGATGGTTTGGCCGATCACAACGGTCCGATTGTACCGTGGTACAGGCGGTCACGGGTAACAACGTACAGCGAAAACGATCGGCCGGCTGTCGGGCCTTGTCACGGAGTCGGGCCGATTTCTCCACGGGCGAGACATCCTGCCGGAGCCGCGTGGGTGTATACTGTGGCGGTGCCAGGGCCCAACAGGAAATCCTGGTTCATATCAGAGTCGGGCGACCAGATTAAAGTCGATCTGGAAGAGGGTTCGGATTCGCCGCAGGGGCGCAACCAAGACCCGGACCCGAGTGAGAGCCGGCCGAGCCCCAGCGCCGCCGAAGACGATCTCCTCGCGGGCGACCCCGTGCGCGTTTATCTCCGGGAGATGGGCGCCGTACCGCTGTTAACCAGAAGGCGTGAGCTCGATTTGGCCCGCCGCATGGAGCGGGGCAAGGATCGGATGCTCACAGCCATCTCGCGCTCGCCCCTCATCCTCACCGCAGTGCTTGAAATCCACGACCGCATCAAGCGCGGCAACCTGGAGCTGGAATCGGTTGTCAGCATTGCTCACCGAGACGATACCGATGAGCAGCGGGACAAGAAACGCGCCGACGCCAAGCTGAGGTTCACCCGTGTCTCGCGGGCTCATAAGCAGGTCGTCTCGGCCGAGCAGAAGCTGGACCGCACGCCAAAGAGGAACGTACACGTTACGCGGCGTCTCAAATGGAAGCGCAAGCGACTGCTGGTTAAACTATCCCGAACGATCCAGGAAGTACCCTTCTCGCAAGCCTACTGGGACAAGTTCGGCGAAGAACTCGAGAAGGTCCAAGCCAATCTCACGCCGCTCTATTCCGAACTCGACCGCCTCAAAACCCTAAATGGACGCAAATCGAACTCCAGCATCGCCGCCCAGCGCGAGATCCGCCGTGAGATTCGACAGGCCGAAGCCTCCTACAATCTGACGCTCAAGGATCTTCGGCATACCACCAGCCGCATCAACGACGGCTTCCGCGAATCTGAAGCAGCCAAGAAGGCGCTCGTCGAGGCCAACCTTCGCTTGGTCGTCTCCGTCGCGAAGAAGTACGTCAACCGCGGGCTGCACTTGCTCGACCTGATCCAGGAAGGTAGCATTGGCCTGATAATTGCCGCCAGGAAATTCGAATACCGCCGGGGCTACAAGTTCTCCACCTACGCGACTTGGTGGATTCGTCAGGCCATCACTCGCGCCATCGCCGATCAGTCCCGTACCATCCGCGTCCCGGTTCACATGAACGAACGGATATACAAATGCCTGCGGGCCTCGCGGGAACTCGAAAGAGAACTGGGCCGCACGCCGACGAACGAAGAGATCGGTGGACGGTTGGAGATTTCCGCCGAAAAGGTCCAGCAACTCAAAACCATCTCGCGCGATCCCGTCTCACTCGAAACACCGGTCGGCCGCGAGGGCGAATCCGCCCTGGGAGATCTACTCGAAGACCAGTGGGTCGGCTCGCCCGTTGACACCGTCATCGAGTCGAACGTTCAACGCGAAACAGCCGACGTGCTAAAGACTCTCTCTCCGAAAGAAGAAAAAATCATCCGCATGCGGTTCGGCATTGGCTGCGACAGGGAGTATACGCTCGAAGACATCGGCCAGGAGTTCGCTCTCACGCGTGAACGCATCCGCCAGATCGAGGCCAAAGCGCTGCGGGCCCTGCGCGGCCCTGACCGCGCTCACCGCTTGCGGGCATTGATGGTTTCCAAACACTGACCCGAAACTTCAATCCACAAGGCTTAACAGTCCGTGGCGGAGTGGGCGCGGTGAAAAAAGCGGGACTGCCATCCGGTTTTCGCTTGCCTAAGTGCTTTGTTCCCAATGAGCCTCGGTCGCGAAAACCGGTGGCTGTACCCTTTTTTCTGCTTTGGCCGTCAGGCAGTGAGAAAAATGGCCTAAATCCGGAGGGTTGTTCCTTGCCTGCCCACAGTGACAGAATAGCGGGCATGAAACGTCGAGACTTTCTTTCTCGAGTTCCCAGCTCGACGGCCGGTGCCGCGGTGCTGGCCGCCGCAACAGCATCCGCCGCCCGGAAGGACGACGGCCCTTACCGGTTCAAGCTCGGGATGTACCTGCCGGAGTTGGATCTCCCGTTTGATCAGGAGTTGGCCAAGGCGAAGGAGATTGGCGCCGAGTACGTCTGGTTCAACCGACTCAAAGGTGAGACAGACGTGGCCCGGATGAGCGACGCCGAAGCGGACCGCGCGGCAAAACGTGTCGAACGCCAAGGCCTTCGGATTTTCCTGCTGAACGCCGGCAACCCCTTCAAACAGATCCACCTCACCGACCTGCCGCTAGAGACGCTGCCCGACCACGCGGCCTTCCGTAAGGACCTCGCTAACCTGGTCCGGTCGATGCAGATCGCAGCCCGGATTGGAGTCGGAGCCGTCGGTGCGTTCACGTTTGCCTGGCCGGGCGAATACAGTGCGGGCAAGCCCACCTGGCCGATGCGCTGGATGACACGTGGCGGGATCATCGCCGAGAACGAAATGGAGAAGCTGGTCAAGGCGTTCTCGATTGTGGCGGAACAAGCCGAGCGCTACAAGGTCGACGTCGCTCTCTCCATGATGCCCTGGAACTACACGAACACCACCGGCAATTTCCGCCGCGTTTGCGAGCGCGTCGGGTCCCGGCGCCTGAAGGTCATGTGGGGGCCGGCCGACAATTGGAACTGCGGCGAGGCCGACGTGGCCACCGCGGGCTTCCGGAATATCAGGCCCCACCTCCACGGCCTGCACCTTAAGGACCTGCACGTCGTCGACGGACATCGGTTGGATTTCGAATACCGGCCGCTGGGCGAGGGGGACGTGGACTATCCCACGATCTTCAAAAGCCTCCGCGATCATCGCTCCGACGTCGTGCTCTCCGTATCTACACATTTCCAGGTGCCCAGCGGCTCCCGTATTGAGGCGATGGAGATGAACTACCGGAACTTGAAGGCCCTGCTCCAGCAAGTCGAGCAGGCCTAATTGCTTAGATCATCAAAAGGCGGTAGTGTCGACCCGACTTTAGCCTGCTCAGTCGACACGACGGAGATAGTCAGGCAGGGGCATCGTGGCGGCCGGTGTCGCCTGGACGGCGGGAAGGCTGTAATTCCGCGCGGCGATCGCCCCGAGTCCTCCGATCGCGCCTGTATTGGTGAGAGTAAAGGTCTTGTAGTAATTCAGCTCGGGGTGCTTCTTGGCGGTCCATGCCTGCCAGGCGAAGAAGCCTCCGCCGAGGGCGGCCTTGAGCAGGGCCGCTCTGCCGTTGCTGAAACGGCCATCGCTCCCGCGCAGAAACGGGTTGGCTTCGAGGCGTCCCTGGGAGGAATGAGCGTCCAGCACATTGACGGCGGCGAACGCGATCCAACTGGCGATCCACGCTTTCTTCCACTTGCGTCTGCCGGATTGTTCCCGATCAGTGCGGTGGGCGACGGTGCGGGCGGGAGCGGTGAAGGTCGTGGCGGACGGTGGAATGGATTCGATCAACGGACCGCCGGCGGCGGCGGTCCCTACAAAGGGGCCGCTGATTACCATGGCGACTACGGCGCTGGTAATGGCGCGGTGAAGGGGATTTCTGATGGCTGCTGTGTTCATATGTGGCTCCTGGGACTTGGGATGTCCCTAGGATCGCCCGTGCCCTACGTGGAACACATGACTTGTTAGCAACATTCTCGGGAGTGGTACCAAGGTGCTCAACCTAGTACTCAACCGTTATGGCTATGCGGTCCTACCGGGCTGCCGAAGTGCAGCCATAACGGAGTGATGCGGAGACCCAACCGTGTGGGTGACACTGTGAAGATGGCCGCGCGAATGATTGAGACCCGTGAGCAGTTGAAGAGCCTGGAGGGCGAGGAACTCGGTGTCAGCGACTGGTTCGAGGTGAAACAAGAGCAGATCGATCAGTTTGCTGACTTGACGCACGACCGCCAGTGGATTCACGTTGATCCGGAACGAGCAGCGCGGGAGTCGCCCTACGAAGCAACCGTGGCCCATGGGTTTTTCAGCTTGTCGCTGATTTCGATGTTGTCGAAGCAGGTGATCGTTTTGCGGGGTGATTTCCAGCGTCTGATCAACTATGGACTCAACAAGGTGCGCTTCCCGGCGCCCGTGCCGGCCGGGACGCGGATTCGCGGGCGGTTCGCGTTGCAGTCGGTGCGGGAATTGGCGGATGGCATTCAGATCGTCTGGCGCGTGAAGATTGAGCGCGAAGGCGGTGAGAAGCCTTGTGTAGTGGCGGAGTGGGTGACGCGGGCCTATCGTTGAGGAGTTAGGGCGCCCCTATCGACCTCATCTCCCCGTCAACTCCCGCGCTGCTTCCGTGAGAGTGATCATCAGTGTCATCGGATTGACGGGTGAGGCACGGAAACCGTGCTTCTCGTAGAAGCGGCGGGCGGCATCCGATATAGCATGCACGAGAATGGCACGGATGCCGGCTATCTCCGCGGCTTGCAGTGTGCGTAGAATGGCATCGCGCAACAAACCAGGCCCGATGCTGCGACCCTGAAAGTCCTTGTCCACGGCAAGGCGGGCGAGGAGCATGACCGGCACAGGGTCCGGCATATTCCGCTTGATCCGTCCCGGGGACTCCGCATGGGC
This sequence comes from Bryobacterales bacterium, assembly GCA_965206655.1. Taxonomy (GTDB): domain Bacteria; phylum Acidobacteriota; class Terriglobia; order Bryobacterales; family UBA6623; genus JAPPLB01. Next base: position 697,868 of record CBDBKC010000038.1, read on the forward strand.
GACGGCGCCAACGGCGAGACTGTAGTAGCCGGCCACCTTCTTTCCGGCGGCGACGACATACGTGCGCGAGGCCCCACTCCTCTCGTTTGCTAAGGCGCGCCGCCGCAGCCAATCGTCGAGCGCGGGCTCGCCGGAGTCAAACCCGGATGTGTCGTGTTCGGTTGAGAGCTTTTCGGGTCGGTCAACGATCGAGTCGCCGGTCATTCCCAGGGTAGCTTGGTTTCAAGCAGCCGCCGCAGTTTCGGGTTTTCCTTTGGAGGGTGATCCAGCATCGTCGTGAAACGTTCAAAAACTTCTTCGGGAACGACAAAGTATCGCTTATCCAGCAAGATGGCTTCCGCCTCGCGGCAGGCGGTATCAAGCATGAAATCGGACCGGGTCCTTCCCAAAGCCTCCGCCGCCTGGTCGATCAGGGCCTTTTGTTTTCGGCTCGCGCGAAGGTTGATCGTTTCGGCCCGTGCTCTATCGTTGGTTCGCGTATTCGCCATGCACTTACCTCTACTGTGTCTATACAATCACATTACGTCTATGTACATACATTGTCAATACGCTAGGTGCGCTCAACCGTTCCATCTGCCCTTGAAGCGCTGCCGCGCCGAGGGTGGCAACACGTCCTTGTATAATCAGTCCTTTGCGGGGAGGTCGCTTCGAAGTGAAACAACTTGAAAAGAGTTCTGCAACCGCCAGCCGACGGAAATTCCTGAGTCTCGGCGCGGCTCTGAGTGGAGCCCTGACGGCTTGCTCGGACTCCGGCGAGCCGGTCCCCGACGAGGGGCCGAAGAGGCTGGGCCGTGCCCCGAATGAGTATGGCGAGCGCTCGCCCTTCGAAAAGGCGGCGCGGAAGGGTTCGGCGTCGAAGTATCCCGAGACGGGATCCACGCGGACACCGCTGCAAGACTCCCACGGCATCATCACGCCATCCTCGCTGCACTTCGAGCGGCATCATGCGGGCGTTCCAGTAGTCGATCCCGCCGAGCACCGGCTGATGATTCACGGCATGGTCGAGCGTCCGCTGGTGTTGACCTTGGATGAGCTCAAGACGCTGCCTTCGGTCTCGCGCGTCCACTTCGTTGAATGCGCCGGCAACAGCCGCAGCGAGTGGACAGCCAAGAAGGGTGCCACCGCCCAGCTCAGCCACGGGCTGGCGAGTTGCAGCGAATGGACGGGCGTCCTGCTGTCGCTCTTGCTCGAAGAAGTCGGTGTGAAACCCGAAGCGACTTGGCTCATCGCCGAGGGGGCCGACGCTTGCAAGATGCTGCGCAGTCTTCCGCTCGACAAGTGCCGCGACGATGTGATCGTGGCCTACGGACAGAACGGAGAGGCGATTCGCCCCGATCAGGGGTATCCGTTGCGGCTGGTTGTCCCCGGTTTCGAGGGCAACATCAACGTCAAGTGGGTGCGGCGTTTGATGTTGAGCGATCAGGCCGCGATGGCGCGCGACGAGACGTCGAAGTATACAGACCTGCTCGCGAACGGCAAAGCGCGGCAGTTCAGTTTTCCCATGGAAGCCAAGTCGGTGATTACGCGGCCCTCCGGCGGGCAGAGTCTCGCGGGCCCCGGCTTCCACGAAATCAGCGGACTGGCATGGTCGGGCCGCGGCCTCATCGAGCGTGTCGAGGTCTCAACCGACAACGGCGCGAGTTGGCGGGACGCGGATTTGCAGGAACCGCGCCACCGGATTGCGTTCACGCGTTTCCGGCTGCCGTGGACTTGGGACGGCTCGGAGACCTCAATCCTGTCACGCGCGACCGATGAGACCGGTTACGTCCAGCCGACCGAGGAGGCGCTCGTCGCCGTACGCGGGTCGAACTCCGACTATCACAACAATTGCATCAAAGCCTGGAAGATCAGCGCCGACGGGAGTGTGACGAATGTTTAGGCGAGCGAGAGGGTGGGTATTCGGTTTCGTTGTGAGTTCGCTTTGCGTGAGTGCTAGTCTTGCTCAATCGCCGAAGTTCAAGCTGGGCCGCGCGCCGACAGAGGAACAAGTCAAGGCTTGGAGCATCTCGATCTTGCCCGACGGAACCGGGCTGCCGGACGGCAAGGGAACAGCGGCGGAAGGCAAGGACGTCTATGACCGGCGCTGCTCGGAGTGTCATGGCAACGAAGGCCAGGGCGGTGATTCGTCGGCGCTCGTGGGGGGGGAGGGAAGTCTTACGAGCCCCAAACCGCTCAAAACCGTGGGCAGCTACTGGCCCCACGCGACGACCATTTGGGACTACATAAACCGCGCCATGCCGTTCGATACCCCCGGTGTGTTGACGAACGATCAGCTCTACGCCGTCGTTGCCCTCGTTCTTCATTTGAACGGGATCATCGAAGAGAACGAAGAGATGAACCGCGAGACGCTGCCGAAAGTTCAGATGCCGAATCGCGATGGGTTTGTGAAAGACGAGAGGCCGGACGTGGGTTCCATCGCGGATTCCGCAAACCGTTGAAAGGACTCAACCGGGTTCGACTTGATCACGCTCTACGGCGGCGCCCTTCGCGTCTATCCGCCGCCGGTGATAATCGCCCCTCGAAAGCATTTTCTCCAGCCACAAATAGAGAACGATAAACAGGTAGCGGCTTCCCATCTCCTTGATCTTGAGCTTCGACATGCCGCTAGCCCGGTTCGTCCAAGAGATCGGGATCACCGCGTAGGAGTAGCCTCGGACGATCGCCTTCAGTGGCAGCTCCACGGTCAGGTTGAAGTGATGGGAGAGGAGCGGACGCATGCCTTCGATCACCTCCCGCCGGTAGCACTTGAAGGCATTCGTAACGTCGTTGAAGGGGATCCAGAACAAGATCCGCACAAACGAGTTGGCAACGCGGTTCAGTAAGAGCTTGTGAGGGGGATAGTCCCGGGTTTTCGATCCGCGTATGAAACGCGACCCAAACACACACTCGTAGCCCTCTTCGATCTTGCGGTAATAGCGCACCAGGTCTTGCGGTTCGTCCGAACCGTCGGCCATAAAGACAGCGACGGCATCCCCCGTAAATACCTCCAGTCCACGGCGCACAGCCCAGCCGAAACCATGCGGTCCTGGGTTGACAACAAGCTGAATTGCCGGCTCTTCGGCTGCCAGGTTGCTGACGATCCGCGCAGTGGCGTCCGTGCTGCCGTCGTCGACGACGATGAGCTCGTGAGGGATTCGCTCACTCTCCAGGATTTCGCGCAGCAAAGTGACCGTGCTCGTGATGCAGCCTTCTTCGTCCCGGGCCGGTATGACGACGGAGAGTTTCACGGGATGGTCTTTTTCGGGCAATGCCTCAAACCACGAGCCTTACTGCGACCCACTATGACTGCATCCCCATCGCCAGGTCAATCAGAGTCCTCACTCCCACACCGCTCGGGCCTTTTGGTAAGTCGGGCCGCTTTTCTTCCAGCCAGGCCGTACCGGCAATGTCGAGGTGCACCCACGGCAGCGGATCGGCAAACTCCTTCAAAAACAGGGCAGCCGTGATCGAACCTCCCCAGCGCGTGCCGATGTTCGGTATGTCGGCGATCGGGCTGTTGAGCTGCTCTTTGTATTCGTCATCAAGCGGCATCGCCCACATCTTCTCCCCGGCCGAGTCAGCGGAGGCGAGGAACGTGCTCTGCCACTTCTCATCATTCGAAAAAGCGCCGACGCGGACATGCCCGAGCGCCACCACGATCGAACCCGTCAATGTTGCCGCGTCGACCAGATGGGTGCAGCCCTGCTGCTGAGCATACGTTAGTGCGTCGGCAAGGATCAGGCGACCTTCCGCGTCGGTGTTCAGGACCTCGACTGTCTTGCCCGACATCGTAGTTACGATATCGCCCGGTCGCTGTGCGCGGGCGGAAGGCATGTTCTCGACCGATGGCACGATGGCTGTGACCGCGATCTCCGGTTTGAGCTGAGAGATGGCGCGAATCGCCCCGAGCATCGCCGCGCCGCCGGCCATGTCGTACTTCATCTGGTCCATGTCTTTGGCCGGCTTGATCGAGATACCGCCGGTGTCGAACGTAACCGCCTTGCCGACAAGCCCGAGATGAGGCGCTTCCGGAGCGTCAGCGGGTCTGTACTTGACCACCATCAAAGTGGGCGCATTGTCGCTGCCTTGGGCGACGCCGAGCAAAGCGTTCATATTGAGAGCTGCCATCTGCTCTTGTTCGAGGATTTCGATCTCGAGGCCCGATTCCTGAGCCATCGCGGAAGCACGGGCGGCTAGCTCAATCGGAGTGAGGACGTTGCCGGGCTCATTCACGAGGCCGCGGGCGAAGTTTTGCGATTCGGCAACCGCCCGGCCTCGGTCGATGCCGCCCGTGGCATCGGCATCGGCGCACAGCAAGACCTTGCCGATCGCGGCGGTGTCTGCTTCCACGGTTTTATAGTTGTCTACGCGGTAGTCCGCGAGGATCGATCCCTCCACCATCGCCTGTACTTCAAGCGCCACGGGGTTCTTTCCCGGCGGAAGGAGGGCGACAGCAGGTTTGTCGATGCCCCGAAGCCTTCGAACAGCGGCCCCGGCCGCCCGGCGAAGGCGGTTGATGTCGAACTCGGACTCCTTGCCGCCGCCGACGACCAGCAACCGCCCCGCGTGAAAACCCTCAGGGCGGTGAATCAGGGCTGTGCTTAGAAACTTGCCGGTAAACTCCTTTCTCGCATAGAGTTCGGCGATGAGAGCGGCGGTGGGGCCCGTCAGGCCTTCTCCCGGCTTCGCGTCTCCCCTCGTCTCGAAGAGCACGAGAACAGCGGCTTGGGCCTCGACGGTCTCAATGGGGTCAGAGTTGAGTTCGAAGTTCATTGGAATTTATTATGGCGGTTCCCACGCGCGGATCTCTTGTTCTCGAATCCCGGTAGTGGGGGCTTAGTGTGGAGATGGGTAGATTGCTACAATCCGGGACACGCCATGTTGCGCACCAAGGCTGCAAAGACCGCTGTGGTTGGCCTCATTCTCTTCGTAGTGGGCCTTGCGTGGGGTACGGTCTACGAGTACTCCGAGAAGCTCAAGGATCCCCCTGGCTGGATCATGGATCGCCAGTTCTATCCACCCGCTACCACCCTAGCCCACCTCGGGATCTGTGTATTCACGTTGGGAGCCCTATTTGGCATGGCTCGTTGGATCTACGGCCGGGTTCATGCCGCGATCAGTTCCCCAAGAGACCACACGTGATCGGTGATTCCGCTTTCCATCGCGGGTGTGATTCGCAACGATCCGTGAATCCGGCAAAAATTGTAGAACCCAAAATGCAACACGAGGGCCGCTTGTAAATTCTCACGGCTCTTGCTGAAGCTGTAGGTTAACCGCGTCATCCTCTTGCACCACTGGCGGAGCGTTCCATCCTTGCGCTCGATGTGCGCCGTGCAAGTCCGCGCCTTGCTCGGGTGCCCCATTATCGGAGCCTGAATCGTGCCCCGTATCTTCTCAGGCCGGTACGATTCCCGCCCGGGCGGCAGCGTCCCGTAGAGCTTTATCAACCGAGCGTAGGACACACGGTCGTGAAGTCCGGCTTGGATGGTAGCGAGAAAGATCATCCCATCTCCACGCTAAGACCTCACTACCCGACTCCCGAGGCGCAGTGACGGGAGGCCCCTCGTGCTACAAGGGGACCGTGGATAGCATTCGCTACTACCTGGCCTTGATGTTTGTAGTCTTGCTGCCGGGCGTCTACCTATACTGGTTTTCCATCCATCCTTTTGTGGATTTCTGGCGCAAGGTGGGCCCGCGCCTTACCCTATTCATTCACTTCAGTCTGGTAGCTCTGGTCGCCATCGCGATCTTCCGAGTTCGCGGCCCGGTCATGTCAGCGGAATACGGTGCCCAATGGTTCCTGTTAATCCTCGCCGTCCCCTTAATCGGTGCCTCCATTGAGTTGCGGAGACGAATTTCCAAGAACTTTTCGCCAAAAGTTATCTTGGGCCTGTCTGAATTGGCGCCGGACAGATACGCACGTAAGTTGGTGACCGAAGGCGTCTATTCGCGGATTCGCCACCCCAGGTATGTTCAACTGCTGTTGGCGTTTTGGGGTTACGCTTTGTTCTGCAACTATTTGGCGCTGTACTTAATCGCGTTGCTCGCCTTCCCTTGGGTGATGATTCTGGCGAGGGTGGAAGAGAACGAACTGCGGGAACATTTCGGTGAAGAATACCTACACTACTGTGAGCGTGTACCGCGGTTTCTCCCCAGGTTTTGGTCGCGGTGAAAGAGCGGGTACGCTACATGCCCTCCCCCCTGCATACGCCCGGTGTTACGGGTCCAAGCCGAACAGGGGCCGGCGCACACGCTTGAACTCGAAGCGCGCCGGGTTCACGTCCGTCGCGCCGCCTGAGTTCACTTCCACAATCCGCGCCGCGATCGGCTCATAGGCCGCGCGGGGAGCTGTCGTCCCTTTAGCGACGAGGATCCGTTGACGCTCCGGATACACACCATTGCTGATCAACTGGTGCAGGCTGTTCGGGCTCGTCGGGCGATTCGTTAGCAGCAATAGATTCGGTAGATCTCGCGTCGAACCTTCGACCTCGATCACCGACGTATGCCCCATGCCTTTATAGCGTCCGCCGCCGTGACGGACTTCCGTCTCGACATATTGCCCGTCGTGCAGCGCCTTCACACGCCCCTTCACGCGCACCGGGTCACCGTGGATCTTGTCCGTTTTCCCGCCGACCATCTGGTCAAACGCACCACCGATGCCCACACTGAACGCCGCTTTGTTTGCCTCCGCGTCTGAGATGACGACGACCCAGCCTTGCGCCTTCTGCCGCAGTAGCTCGCTGAGGATGAACGTGCCGTCACCCGCCGAGCCGCCGCCGATGTTGTCACCGGTATCCATCAGGACGACGGGAAACTCGTCGCTCGCCATAGCATCGCGAACCGCCGTAGCTGGGTCGGGGACCTTGAAGACAAGCTTGTCGCGCAACGCCCACAGCATGTCGCTCAAACGTTTCGCTTCCCGCTCGGCGAGTTCAGGATCGTTATCCGTAACGACAATCGCGCTCGGCCCCATTGCTGGCACATCGGCCCACTGGTAACCGCCGGGCACGCTCGCGGCGAGGATCTTCGGATTCGTCTTCTCCAGTCGGCGGCTCTCATCAGTGACCGGCTTGTAGGGATTGTGGAAGGTGTCCTGGTAGACGATGTTCACGATCATTGGAGGCTGCGCGATCGCCTGCACTGGCTTGATCTCGCCCCGCACCATGCCCGCGATGATCGTCGCCGCCTGGATACCGCGCTGTTTCGTATCGAGATGAGGGTTCTCCTTGTAAGTAATGAGCACGTCCGAGTCCTCGACAAGTTCTTTCGGAACATTGGAATGAAAATCGTGCGTGACGACGATCGGGAACCCTTTACCCATGGCCTCACGGACACGGCGAACCACCTCTGCGTCGCCATGCGGATATCCATCCACCACCATCGCGCCGTGCAGAATCAGGATCACGCCGTCGAAGGGAGGGTTGGCCGTCTTGAGCTGATTGACGAGCTTGTCGAGAAGCTTCTCAAACGACGACCTCTCGACATACCCCAACGACCCCGCCCCAGCCCGCAACACCGGATACACGTCGACTCCCAACTTGGCCGCCGCTTCCACCACGCCGCTCGCGACGCGGTTCGCTTTCAAGTTGTCCGCGATCCATTCGTCGCGGTCCACCGGAGATCGCTCACGCATCGGCCGCGCCTTGGGATAAAGCGAATTCGATTCCGCGCTCAATCCGCCGACCGCGATGCGAGGGCGGTCGGGTGGCGTGGCCGCGATCGCCGTGACGGCCAGGGTACTCAAAACGAAAATGCGAATCGGTCTCATTACTTTCATTGTCATCGTCCCACCATCCGGTCCACAAACCGCACCGAGCCGAAATCTTCCGGCACATGAAAACTGGGTCGTTCAGTCCCGACCGGTGACCACGTGCTGTACTGGGCGTTCGTCGTGCCGCCCGAGCGATTCAAGTTCAGTCTCCAGCGGTCGCCGTCATGCGGCGGCGTATGTGCCGCGTCTTTCTCAAAATTCTTGAATGGGATGGAAACCTCAATAATCCAGTGGTCATCGTCGGGCGAGTCGACCTTCAACGAACGGCCGTAGTGCGACGTCCACAAACGCACGCCCACGGGCTCGGAAAAGCGTCCGCCGCGCCACCAGTCGCCCCGGATGAAGTTCAGCATCGTGCCAATCACATTCATCTCGAAGCCGTAGTAGTTCCGCACCTTATTCGGGTTCGGGCTGATAAACGCTTCGACGCAATCGTCCAGGGAAACCGGCCCGTGCCGCCGAGTAACGTCCGCCGCGATGTGTTTGTCGCGGCAGTAATAACCGATGTAGAGATTCACATCATCCCAGAGAATCTTTGCGACGGTCTGCTCCTTTTCGCCGCTCTTCCACCAATTGAAATGGAAGTCGCCCGCCGGCGCGGCCGCCTCCCAAGCGGCCTCGTCGAGCATGCCGTCGATCATGATGGGCTCAGGCGTGCGGAGAATGTCGTAGGAGGGCTTCTCCTGAGCCGTACATAGCAACGGTGCAATCAACAACGGAAGTACGTAACGCATTGGCAACGCCATATGTTCTAGGTGCTCCTGAAAGTATCACGCAACTACAGATCCGGCACGAGCCGAAACGCACGTCCCCGCCTCGTTCGATAGACACGAAAATCTCTGCGATCCAGTGTGAAGATTGTCTCAATCTTCTCTCGCTCTGCCAGATAGACCAGAGTTGCATCCGCTAATTGAGGGCCGAGTGATCGATAGCGATTCATAATGCGGCGTGTTTGCTTGACCGCTTCTTTATCGAGATCCAGTACCGCAATCGCCCCGCTCTCGATCAGGTTCAGCAGATGATCCACCGCGAGGTGCCGTTTGCGCAACAGCCACGCCGCTTCAGCTATCACAGGCCAACTTGTGAGCAGCGGCGGCGCGATGTTTCTAGCGACCTCAACGCAGGCCTCGTGGTGAATATCTGACGGGCTGAGAATAGCGACAAGGGGGCCCGCGTCGGCCAGCACCGACGGTTCGTTCACTCGCCAAAGCCCTTCATATGCTTCGGGTTCGTACTCAAGTCTTTGGGTAACCCTTTTGCTGAGCCGATTGCGCCGCTGCGTCTTGCGACGTCGTAGAAGCTCTCCCCGTGTTCAGCACCATTGTCGAGATACTTATCGAGCGCCCGTCGAATGATTTCCGAAGGCGTTCTGCCCGCGCGCCGAGATTGCTCCTTCAAACGCTTGTCCAGCGGTGCGTCCATTCTTACCGTAACTTTAGACATGGCTATGTCCGACATTCTACCATGATTGTCGGACGCCGGGCCTGTGCCTATCTTCGACACGATCGGGCAACGCTATACTCAGCACAGACGAGGCCCTCCTCATGAACCAACTTGCACCCGCATTCGCTCTCCTGACGCTGCCCTTCCTCATTGCGTCATCCACAGCCGAACCCAGATCCTCCAGCGCGGTCAAGATCACCCAGCAAGCCGAAGGCTACCTTTTTCAGGAAGGCCCCGACAACATCCTCTTCTACCAGCTCGCCACGAAGTCGCTCAACGGCAAGTACGAGCGCTCGAACTACATTCACCCGCTCTACGATCTCGACGGCAACGTTCTCACCGAGGACTTCCCCGAAGACCACTTGCACCATCGCGGCATCTTCTGGGCTTGGCATCAGGTTTTTGTCGACGGCAAGCGTGTCAGCGATCAATGGGTGAACGAGAACTCCGTTTGGGAAGTGCAAGACAGCCAAGTGCTGCCCGCCGCGAAAGGCGCCGGCGCGCTGCGCGTCAAGCTGCACTGGAAATCGCCCCGTTGGACCGACGCCGCCGGCAAACAGAAACCCTTCGTCGAGGAAGTCACCACCGTCCGCGCGCATCCCCGCGAAGGGGACATCCGCAAGATCGATTTCACGATTGAGCTGCGGGCTCTCGAAGAGAAGGTTCAGATCGGCGGTTCCGAAGACGTGAAGGGCTATGGAGGCTTCTCGACTCGGGTCCGACTTCCCAAGGACATTCGTTTCCTCGGCCGCAACGGCCCCGTTACGCCCCAGGAGACATCCGTCAAAGCAGGTCCCTGGCTCGATTTCTCAGGGTCGTACGGCTCGACACCCGGCAGCGGACTCGCGGTTCTCACCCATCCCTCGGCCCCCGATTTCCCCCAGCCGTGGATCCTGCGTGCGGCCCGCAGTATGCAGAATCCCGCCTACCCAGGCCGGCATTCGATCCGTCTGCCGACCGACAAGCCGCTCAGCTTCCGCTATCGCCTCGTGATCCACCGAGGCGAACTCACCAGGGACCGGCTCGACCAATTGCAATCGGCGTACGAAGGCAAGCCGTAGTCTCTTCTCGCGCTCTACCCTCCAGCCGAAACGACCCACACGCCGAATCCTACTAAGGCCAACCCGGCTGCTTTTCCAATGCGCGCACCGCCCGGGGCCGCCTTTTCCAGTAGCACGAACGCCGTCAGCCCACCGATCCACAATAGATTCATCACCCCGCCGACGAACAGTAGCGCCATCAAAGCCCAGCAACAGCCCGTGCAGTAGGCTCCGTGTTTTAATCCCATCCCGAGTGCTCCCTTCACCCCCTCGGCCCACTCGTTCGTCAGGAAACTCAACGGCGAGCGGCAGTGATGCAAGCATGCATCCTTGAACGGCATCCACTGGAACAACCCCGCCGCGATCAGCAGCCCACCGCCCAGCCAGGCGCTTGTGCTCATCATCATCGGTGACAGCAGAGCCGCCTCGTGTAAACCCCATTGCGCCAACGTCGCCACGGCGCTGAAACCCGCCCACGCCAATAGATACCCCGTGAGAAAGATGGCCGTCGGGGTGTAGAGAGCGTCGCGTTCCCTGCGTTTTCGATTGATCGCCGCGAAAAGCAGGATCATCGGAGCCGCCGTCGGGGTCATCATGGCGATCATCATCACGACCCACATCAGGAACATCATCAGGGCCTCGACCAAGCCCCACGATCGCACCTGCGGCATGGCCATGCTCATGTCCATGCCTTGCATCCTCCACGCAAGGTAGGCAGTGTAAAGCCACGAGAGGCCCGTGATCGCGCCGAGCCCCAATAGGACAATCCATCGGTCCCGCTTCAGAGCGGACTCGAGCGCGAACGACTCAGACATCCCGGCCTGCTGCTAAGAAGGTTGGTTCGTCCAAACCGGTGTGGCGTAGGCGGCGAAGCGTCCCGGGTGCTCGAACGAGATATTCCCGTGCTGGAACCGCATGTTTCCGGTCGTTCCGATGTGGCCGTCGTCCCACACGAATCCACCGTCCGGGTAGACGATATGAACATTCTTGTCTTCCCCGCTCATGACGTCTTTCAACGGTATCATCCGTGTCTCCGCGATGCCCGGAATACTGAAGGTCGAGCTGTTGCCGTCGACGTGCATCTCGATCTTCGCTGCGATGGGGCCTTCGACTGATGTCAGCGTGCCGCCGATTGCTTCCCAAGGCATCCCGCCCGCCTGACCCGAAAAGATCATCGCCAGGCCGTTGACCTGCTCGGGGCTGGCCGACTCGTCGATGAACAGCGCCGCTTCGCCGTTCCCCTCATGAATGGCCTTCGGCCATTTGACGCCGATCACAATTCGGATCCCCGTCAGGTCGGTGTCGCCGTAGTGGCCTTCGATGACCTCAAAGCCGAACATCGCCTGGCAGCTTCCTCGATCCGGGAAACCTCCGAACTGGCATCCACAACCGTGATTGCAATTACATGCCTCCAGGTGATGCACCTTGATGCTGTATGATTCCGCCGCCATGCCGCGCCTCCGTTTAGCGTCTGATAGGTAATGTGAGATTACCACGAACGCAGCCCAAGCCAGTCCCCGCTCTTCAGTCGTTCCGCACGGCCGCGCGTCTACAACTTGCCGAAACAGTACAGCGCGTTGGAAGTACGGACGTAGAGCTTGCCGTCCGTGATGACGGGGGTGGCGTAGCACTCACCGTCCAGCTTGTTGGCCGCCAGCACTTCCCATTGCTTGCCGTGCCGCAGCACCGAGACAACGCCGGGCTCGCTCGCCATGAAAACCTTTCCATCCGCCGCGACGGGTGACGCGAAGTACCGATCCAATGCCTGTCGCAACCGACCCTGTTTCAACACCTCGCCGGTACGTTTGTCGAGGCTCGTGACGATGCCTCCGTCTTTGACGAGGTACACAACGTCGCCATAGAGCAGCGGTGACGGGACATTCGGCAACGTCTTATAGTGCTGCCACTTCACCGCCGACTTGGTCATATCGCCCCGCCCCCCAAGCTTGATGGCCTGCATCGAGTTCACCGCTTTTCGTTTCGCGCGCCAGATCTCCCAATCCCCGTTCTCCATATGATCCGTGCGATCGAGGTCATACGCGTACCAATTTGTCTTGGCCCGCTCGCCAAACAGCGCCTCGGCTTCCTTCGCGGAAATGCGGCCGTCTTTATCGGCGTCGTGTGCGCTGAGAATCTCAGCGAACGGCGGTACATCCTCCTGGTTCCCCAGATCCGCCTGACCCGCCCAGCCCAGCACGTAGATGGTATCGCCCTCGATCACGGGAGTCGGTTTCAACTGCCAAGTCAAACTGCGGACCCACCAAATCTTCTCGCCCGTCTCCACCGACCGAGCCTGCAACTCGAACGAGCCGGCAATGACGAACTGCAAACCGCTTCCGTTCGGCGGCCCCCACAACACCGGCGTTGAATAGCCGCGCTTGGCCATCGGCCGCTCGTGTCGCCACGCAACCTTTCCGGTTTTCTGATCGACCGCGATCACAAACGATTCCGTCTCGGAATCGCAAACCATGATGACCTTGCCTTCCGCCAGGACCGGCGACGCCCCGAGACCGAAGGGGTTATTGAACGGACCCAATCGCACGCGCCACCGCTCATTCCCATCGGGACCGTAGGAAACCAAGCCGACATCTTGAAAGAAGACATAGACGTTCTCGCCGTCGGTGACCGCGGAAGGAGCGGCTGGTTTGTTTGGATCCCGCAACGGGCCCTTACGTTCGGGGTCGATCTCCCGCCGCCACAACACCTGACCCGATGATCGCTCGAGCGCGACTGTAAACAGACTCTCGCCCTCGAACCCCGTCAGGAAAATCGTCTTTCGAGCGAATACCGGAGACGAGTTGCCGTCAGGAAGCTCCGTCTTCCAGATGACGTTCTTGTCCGGACCAAACGTCGTCGGCAGCCCCGTAGCATCAGAGACCCCCGAACCGTTCGGCCCCCGAAAACGTGTCCAATCTTCGGCAAACAGCGTAGAAGCGAATATCGACGCAAGGAGCACGGAGACGAGCTGCACGAGTTGGAACGGCATGGCGTAACCCAAGTCTAGCGGTGCCAGGCCGCCCTGGGCTGCGTCACTACCGGCGGCCCTCAGTTGCGATATGGGCTAGCAACTATCCGGATGCTGCCCGGCCTCCCGGCGCAATCACCACTTGACGTATCATGTCGGCATGATCGGACCGAGACACCCTGCATCCATCTCCATCCTCACCTGCCTAATCCTCCTGGCGGCGTGCGGCGATACCCCAACCGACACCACTGCGGACCAACCATCCGAGTCAACCTACCGCATCTACGTCACCAATGAGGAATCCGGCGACCTCACGATCATTGACCCAACCACACTCGAAGTCGTAGCCACCGCGCCGCTCGGGAAACGCCCAAGGGGCATCCACGCTAGCCCCGACGGTAAGACCATCTACGTCGCCCTCAGCGGATCGCCGCCCGCACCCCCAGGCGTTGACGAAAGCACACTACCCCCGCCGGACCGCACTGCGGACGGCATCGGCGTCTTCGACGTCGCCGCGGGCAAGCTCGTCAAAACGATCAAGAGCGGCACCGACCCCGAGGAATTCACCCTCAGTAAAGACGGCAGCCTCTTGTATGTCTCAAACGAAGACGCCGCCCTCGCCAGCATCGTCGATCTTTCAACCGACCAGGTCATCAAGAGCCTCCCCGTCGCCGGCGAACCCGAAGGAGTGACCCTCACTCCGGACGGCGCGTTCGTCTACGTCACCTCCGAGGAGGAGGGCAAGCTCTTCGTCATCGACACAGCCAAGGCCGAAGTCATCAAGAATTTCGACGTCGGTCCGCGCCCTCGCTCCGTGGCCTTTCTACCGGATGGGAGCAAGGGCTATGTTTCCCTGGAAACCGTCGGGCAGATCGCCGTTGTCGATGCCCTCAAGCACGAAATGATCAAGACCATCGCGCTCGAGAAGGGCAATCGCCCCATGAAGGCCGTAGTTTCGCCCGACGGCGCCCGTGCCTACGTCAGCACCGGACGCGGCGGCAACATAGCCGTCGTCGACACCGCCACCGACGAGCTTCTTTCACTCATCCCAACCGGAGGCACGCGCCCCTGGGGAATCGACATCTCGCCCGACGGCAGCACCCTCTACTCCGCCAACGGCCCCTCGCACGACGTCTCCGTCATCGACATCACCACCCGCAAAGTCAAAAAGAAGATCCCCGCCGGCCGCAAACCCTGGGGCGTCCTAACCCTCCCACGCTAACTTCCAACCAAAAGCACCCTGTCCGGAAGCGCAGCCGCCAAAGCAACAGAGCGGCACATGTAAATGTGCCGGCCCGCGCCGCCAGGCGCGGAAAAGCGGGCCCCCGACCCATCCGACCATCCACGAGCCGAGCCGCGCACGATAGTAAGCGGTGCAAGCCCCCACAACACCAAGGAATCGCGTCTAGAGCCACCAACAAACCGAAAACCCAAACTCAGAGCTGCGGGCGTAAGCCTGCGTTGACCAACTTCAGAACAACAGCACCCTACCAACAGCACCAACGAACCGCCCAAGCCCCCTCCCTCCAGCAAATACCGCGCCGTAAAGGCGCGGAAAAGCCGGTCCCCGCCACCCCCGCGCACCCAAATCCCCCCGACCCATCCGACCATCCACTAGCCGAGCCGCGCACGATAGTAAGCGGTGCAAGCCCCCACAACACCGAGGAATCGCGTCTAGAGCCACCAACAAACCGAAAACCCAAACTCAGAGCCGCGGGCGTAAGCCTGCGTTGACCAACTTCAGCAAGCCCCTCCCTCCAGCGCATACCGCGACCCACAAAACAGCCGCCCAAAACAATCGGCGCTCCGTCAATTGCAAGCTGTGAAACAATCGGACTATCACAAAGTGCGGGCCCCGATCCTTTTCACAGCCCGCCCGGTACACCGACCCTTCCATGGAGCACTTCTTCACCTGCCCCCACTGCTGGGAACACATCTCGATGCTGCTCGACACCTCGGTGAAAGAGCAAACCTACATCGAAGACTGCGAGGTCTGCTGCCGCGCCATCGAGGTTCGCTACGCCATGGAGAACGATGAAGTGTCAAATTTCACAGCGAATCCAGTCGAGTGAAATCGCGGCACTGTAGCTTTTCACCAAATCTACTGGCGAGTTTTAAGACCAATCGGCGCTTACTCCTAATAAGACCCGCCGTAATCAGACGATGGCGCCTGAATCTCCGAATGCTATTCAGGTAATAGTCTGCTACGGTCTGTTAGGGCAATCTCGAAGTCACCTGTCAGGGAGGCGACATTGCACGCATCGATCTTTACACGTTGGAAGCTCAGCTACTTAGCTCCAGTCGTTCTGGCGGGATTCCTCACCCCCCCTCTCCCGGCTCAGTCCATTCCCCAAACCATTCAAGGCTTGGTCACTGACGAGTCCCAGGCCGTCGTCCCCGGCGCCACGGTAACCATCACCAATGTCGCGACGGGTATCTCCGTGATGACCACAACCAACGAGACCGGGAACTACACGTTTCCCCTGGTGGATGTGGGGAACTACGACATCGTTTGCAGCCTCGAGGGCTTCAAGACAAACAAGATCAACAACCAGCGGGTTGACACAGGCGCACAGGTGCGCGCCGACTTCGAACTCGAGATTGGCGACCACACCTTCACGATCGACGTAACGGCCTCGGCCGTCGTCCTGAGCACGGAAAACGCCACGGTAGGCGCCGTCGTAGAGAACAAGCGCATCGTCGAACTGCCCCTCAACGGACGCAACATGGTGCAGTTGGCGGTGCTCGTTCCCGGCGTGCAGTTCGGTCACCGCGGGGGACTGGCCAATGGACTGGGCCATGCACGGGCCAACGGGCCGATTCCGGGCCAGGTCTACTCCATCAGCGCCAACGGCGTGCGGGAACTCCACCAGGTCGTCAGCTTGGACGGTTTGGAGGCGAAAGAGCCATTGTACAACCGCACCCACTTCGTTCCGTCCATCGAGGCGATCGAAGAATTCAAAGTGCAGACGAACACGTATTCGGCCGAGGTCGGGTTCGGCGGCGGCGCCGTGACGAGCATCACCATGAAAAGCGGCACTAACCAGTTACACGGAACGCTGTTTGAGTTCCTACGCAACGACAAGCTCGATGCGGAAAACTATTTTCTCAACTTGGAGCGCGTCGGGGAGCGCCAACCGAAAGACAGGCTGCGGCGGAACCAGTTCGGCGCGGTGGTGAGCGGCCCGATCGTCAAGAACAAGACCTTCTGGATGTTCAACTGGGAGTCCCGGCGCGAGCGCCTCGGTGTCGTACAAGGAACGTGGTTCCCACTCGATGAGTTCCGTAACGGGGACTTCTCTGAACTGCTAACCGACGACTTTCTCGATACAGGCAGGAGGAACCCGAACCCGATCCTCATTTACGACGCTTTGACCGGGGACCCTTTTCCCAACAACATCATTCCGTCATCTCAGATTCACCCCGGCGCGAAGAACGTGATGGACCAATTCGTCCCGCGGGCAGAGTTCCGCGAACCCGATCCCCTGCTCCAGACGGCCCGCAGTGCGGTCGACGAAGCAATCAACACCAACCTGTTCTTCGGACGCGTCGACCATCACTTCAGCGACACCAATCGTTTCTTCGCCCGCCTGGCCTGGGATGAATCCGGCCGAGACCGCGAGAGCATCAATCCGAACTTCCCACGCTTTACCCGCGCGCGGAACGTCAACCTCGCCACCTCGTGGGCGCACACCTTTAACCAGAACGCGATCAACGACTTTCGATTCGGTTTCAATATTGCCGACGACAAATCAACCCATGCCAGGACCAACGACGAAAGCTTCGACATGGATGCTTTGGGCGTCGGCCGGGTCCGTGTTGCGGGCGATGGGAACCGTTCTCTGTCTCCGCTTGAACATGGAGTTCCAGAGTTCGTCGGTTTGCCGTTCCCCCTTTCAGATTTCGGCCCCGCCATCTCCTTCACAAACTCCTTCCAGCTTGCGAATCACCTGTCGATCATGAAGGGCAGCCACAACCTGAAGTTCGGGGGCGAGTACTACCGCATCAGTTTGGAACGCGGCGGTGGTAACCGTCCTCGCGGGTTGTTTGCCTTTGGCCCGTCCGAAAGCGGACTTCCGTTCGCGTCATACCTGCTGGGGCGCCCGGCAGCGACACTCACCGCGGAAGGTGCGCCGTTTTCGTTTCCGCAAGCAAACCGGCTTGGGTTCTACGTACACGACGACTGGAAGGTGAGTCCGAAATTGACGGTGAACCTGGGTCTGCGCGTTGACTACAACGGTAACCCCATCGGCTCCCAAGGCCACTGGAGGACGCTGAACTTCTGCGGCGAGGAGGTGCCCCAAGGCCGCGGTCCGGGCTGCTACACCGACCCCGGCACCGGGCTCCAACACCCGACTGTGGGACCCGAATTCATCGACGAGCGCGGAGGCGTGAAGCTCTGGAAGCAGGATTACCGTTTCTTCATGCCGCGCGTCGGCATTGCGTATCGGCCGGCGCATAAGTGGGTATTGCGGGTGGGAGCCGGGTATTTCGACAACCTCATGCACATGAACAACTTTACGGTGCTGAACCTGATGCCACCCAAGTCCGGCTCGAACACTTTCGCTTTCGGCACCGTACCGGCGCAGACGGTCTCGCTCACGACTCCCGCAGGGCGTACGTTCGATAATTTACAGACTCAGAAATACCGCCCCGGCTCGCCAATCATCACGTTGGATGACCCGTTTCTGGAGGCAACCGGGGGGGCGCCACGCCCTAACCGAACGACCCTCACACACATCAAGCCTGACTACAAGGACGGCGATGTGTGGAAGTGGAGCTTCGACATCCAGCGCGAGCTTCCCGCGAATCTGGCCTTCACCGTGGGCTACGTCGGCAGCAAAGCCAGCCGTGTGGCGAACTCGGTATGGAACTGGAACAGCCCCGACCCGAATCCGGACACAGACGTCCAGCGGAACCGGCCGTGGCAGCAGTTCTACGACTTGGCACAGCCGGAGAAAGGCCTGCAAACACCGGGCCGGATTCGCTACCTCGATAGCTACGGCAACTCCTTTCACCACGGCTTGCAGGCCAAGCTCGACAAGCGCTATACAAACGGCTTGGCGCTTGGCGTTGCCTACACATACAGCAAGTCGCATGGAGATGGCGAAGCGGGAGGCAACGAGGGCGTTCAGTTTCAGGCGCCACGCACCGACCGCCGCAATGCCCGCGGCCGCTTCCGGTTCGACCAGCGGCACAACCTTGTGGCCCACTACGTCTGGGAGATTCCCGGTGCAAACCTCGACAGCCCATTGCGTCACGTCATCGGTGGCTGGCAAACGAATGGCGTGCTGTCGCTGCGGTCGGGCTTCCCTTTCACGGTCCGTGGAAGGAACGATGACTTGAACGTCGAGAATTTGTTCGGCGTACGGCCGGACTTGGTTGGCGAGCCCAGGCTTTCCAACCCGACACGAAAGCTGTGGTTCGACCCGCAGGCCTTTTCCCGCAATACCTGCCACATTCCCGAGCGCTTGGACCTGTGCCACATCGGCACGGCCGGCTACAACATCCTCGATGCGCCCGCGCAAAGGAACCTGGACTTCTCGCTGTATAAGAACTTCAGTGTCAGCGAGTCAACGAAACTGCAATTTCGAGCGGAGTTCTTCAACGCCTTCAATACGCCGTACTTCGGCGCGCCTCAAGGCATCAGCTTCCCAGCTTCAAACCGAAGGCAGTTAACTCCCAACGGCCCCCGCGACGGTGAGATCCGCGGCCTGCGAACACCGATGCGCATCATCCAGTTCGGCCTAAAGCTCTTCTTCTGACCCGAAAGCCCAAATCCTCTCCCAACCAGCAACCATCCTCTAGCCGAGCCGCGACTGACAAGGAGCGGTGCGCACTCCCACCTCACGACGCACCAAACCAAAAGCCATCACAACCAAAACCCAAACGCAGCCCCGCAAGCGTCAGCTTGCCTGCGCCAGGTCCCAACCCACTCAACCCAAATCCCCCGTCAACCAGCAACCATCCCCTAGCCGAGCCGCGACTGACAAGGAGCGGTGCGCACTCCCACCTCACGATGCACCACACCAAGAGCCACCAAAACCCAAACTCAAACCCGCAAGCGTCAGCTTGCGCTCACCAACCACACTACCCGCATCGGTGTCGCGGAACAAAACCGATCTTTAGCCCGACCTCGATCTCGAAATCCGCGACGCGGCTACGGTCACGGCCAAGTTCACTTGTCTTTGAACTCAGCGAACCAGTTTTCCACCACATGCCCCTTAATGTCCGCTTCCTTCGTCTCCGCGGGCTCAACCACCACGAAGCGCTGCCCATCCTCTGAGACATCGTAGTTGAGGGTGCTCACCAAGGGTATGGATCGGAGTCCTATAGATTCGAACAGTTTCGAAGCGTTACCAATCACGATGTCGGGCACAGTCGCAACGGACACCGCCATCAGAGACGTCTCCTCAACATAGAAGATCGTCTTCCCGTCTCCGCTCCAGCGCGGTTGGCCGCCACCGTTGAGTGAGACCTGTTCTTTGTCGGCCGGGTCAGGAAACGAACGAAGATAGATTTCATCTCGTCCGGACTCGCTGGACTTATAAACGACCCAACGGCCATCCGGAGAAAACTGGGCATACGTTTCTCGAAACTTGGTTACCAAGTAAGGGACGCCTTCGTAGCCGCCGTCATCCTTCTGCTTGAGATACCAGAGGTCAAGAAAGGTCTTCGGTCCAATGCGCACCGAGAGAGCAAACCTCCCGTCGGACGACCAGTCGCTGATATAGCCCTCGTCGGTTGCGCTGGCCCATAGCGGCGCCGCGGCGCCGCTCCCGTCAGCAGGCTGCTTGTAGAGCACCCTCTTGTTCCTATCGTCCTTGGGCCCTGACGAAAAAACAATCTCCTTACCCGAAGGCAACCAGGTGGGCAAATCGTCCTGGTCCTCGTTCGAAGTCAGGGGGGGTTTTCAAAGGCCGGTCCACTTCGTGAATCCAGATGTCGATGTTGCCTTTCTCTTCTCCCGAGACAGCCACGCGGCGGCCGTTCGGAGAGAGGTCGGGTTGGGTGATAAAATCCTGCGGCTTACCGATCTCCCTCAGTTTGCTCCCTTCACGGTCTCGCAACACCAGTTGCTTTCGGCTGGTGAGAAAGAAGTCACTGTAGACCAAGGTGCCGTCAGCCGCGATGCTCGGGCTCGCCCCATCTCTAGCAAGTTCGAACTTCTGACCTTGGGCTTGCAAAGTGTCTGTCGAGAAAGGACGAGCCCAAAGACCGCCTTGCTTGCCATTCGTCATGAAGAGAAGATGTCCGGTGGCTGAATACACCGGCCCGAAACCCGGCCCCAAGACCTGTTCCTCCGTGGTGTCCAGGTTCCTGACGACGATCTCGAAACCCGGGCCCGGGGGCCAAGCGCCCCGGGTAAAAGCCAACAGCCGTGCTCCCGGCCCGGCCGTAAGGAAATGTGGCAGCATGTCGAATGTTCGGTCACGCTCCCTGTCAGGCAGCAGGAGCTCAGGACTTCCTCCCTGAGCCGTAACCTCAAACAACCGACCGTAGTACGGCCCGCTGGAGGTGGAGGAAAAGACGATCGTGCTGCCATCGGGACTCCAGGTTCCGCCCATGAAATACTCGCCCGGAAGGTTGCAGATCCTTCGTGCGACGCCTCCCTGGATCGGGATCCTGCTCAGCTCGCTCGCCGTCCCGAAGCCGATCGACTGGCTGTCGGGCGACCAAAACGGAAACTGAGCCCCTTCGCTTCCTGGGATCTCACGTGGAACTTCTTGATCGATGTCGCGGATTAGGAGTTTTGGCGGGTCGCCGACCGGCCAAATGATGTGACGCCCATCAGGTGAAATCGCCATAGAAGCGTAGTCTTTTTTCGGCTGTTCAGGAAGTGTGATCGGCCACTTGCGTACCTGAGCTTCAGGCGCGTCGCCCGGCCCAAAGATCAACTGAGTCGCCATGATCCCCAGCAGTAACCCGGCGACGGCGGTGGCGGCGAGAACGAGTCGGCTCCGCCGCTTCTGTTGTTCACTATGGACCGCGGCTACCTCGGTCATCTGCCGAGACGCGCCCATTTTCGATGTGCCTGAGTCGACTTTCCTCCGCAGCGTTTGCAGATCGACCAGTAGATCTTCGGCGTTCTGGTACCGCTCTTCGCGATTCTTCGCCAGCGTTTTGGTGATGAGCCACTCTAGTTCCATCGGCAGCCCGGCTCGCTGAGCGGTGACGGGTTCATGTTCTTCGTTGGTGATCCCGTACAAAACCGCCTCTTGGCGTTCTCCCTCGAATGGCTGTCGGCCGGCGACCATCTCGTACAGCACCACTCCCAGCGACCACAAATCGGTGCGCCGATCGGTCTTTTCTCCCAGCGCCTGCTCCGGCGACATATACGACGGCGTGCCCAGGATGGCCGTTGTCGCGGTGAGCTTCGATTGTTCAGCGAGCTGCGCCAGGCCGAAGTCCATGATCTTGACCTGGCCGCGCGGCGTCAGCATCAAGTTGGCGCTCTTGATGTCGCGGTGGACAATCCCGCGGTCGTGTGCGGCTTGCAGACCTTGCGCGGCTTGTTGCGCGATATCGAGGGCCTCGCTGAGCTTCAGCGGCCGCTCGGCGATCTTATCCGTCAGCGTCAGCCCTTCGACGAACTCCATCGCGATAAACGAGTGGCCGTCCGCCTCGTCGATCTCATGAATGACCGCGATGTTGGGATGAGTCAACGAGGCGGCCGCCTTCGCCTCGCGGTGGAACCGCCTACGCACGTTTTCGTCCGCGACGAGATGAGGCGCGAGGAACTTGAGAGCCACGGCCCGTTCGAGCTTCGTATCCTCAGCCTTGTAGACAACACCCATGCCGCCCGCACCGAGCTTCTCGGTAATCCGATAGTGCGAGATGGTTCGGTTCAAGAAGGACTCGCCCGATTCAGCAGCGGCCGGCCGGTGGACTTCTTGCGCCGCGCCCGCAATCGCCCGCTCGAAAGTGTCGCCGGACTCAGCATCGGATTTCAGCAGCTTCTCGACGCTCTGGCGCAACTCCTCGTCGCCGCCGCACTGTGTCTGGAGATGTGCTTCGCGCTCGTCCGGGGCGAGGTCCATCGCCTCGACAGCGATCTCTTTGACTCTCTGCCAGCGTTCGGGCGTCATGCCGGGTGTGCGTTGCCGACTTCCTCGTGCAGCCAGGCGCGCGCGACCCTCCATTCGCGGCTCACCGTTCGGAGGGATACGTCCAGTGCCTTGGCCGCTTCCTCCTGTGTCATCCCCGTGACATATAGCAGTTCCACCACTTCGCCTTGGCGAGCAGCTCGCTGACTTTTCCAGGTCCGTTTGCCAATTTGGATGAACCGCCCCTGCGCTCACTATCTTACGCCTGTCAGGCGCCGATCTGCGCACTAGCCATCGCGCCCCTCCACGGAATAGCCGCGGCCCTTACGATCCAGCACCCACCGAACCCCGACCGCAAGGGAGGCGGTTGGGCCGCAAAACCCCAACCACCGCACCCCAACCACGCCGTACCACCACCCCCTCGCGTCAAGAACCACCCTTCTCCCCAAAACCGAGTCACAAGCCTAAGAAATATTTATCTCCCACAATCCCAACAACTTAGCCAAAACCCACCCCCGCTAACCCACCACCCCAGGCGCATACTAGCAACAGAACGGCCACATGTAAATGTGCCGGCTCGCGCCAAACGCGCGGAAACCGTCGACCCGCGAAATCAAGCAACGGAGCGGCGGGTGTAAACCCGGCGGCCCGCGCCGAAAGGCGCGGAAACCGTCGACCCCATAAATCGATAAATCAAAGTCAGGAGAAAATTACCATGTCCACAGCAGCACAGCAGCAAGCCAACACACAAAACGCAAAACATTCCACCGGTCCGCGCTCCGAAGACCCGATCGGGTCGGGTGACGGGGATTGAGGCCCCGCCACCCTCCCACACCACCGGACATACGGTTTTCCGTATCCGGCGGTTGAACCCAGCGGCCTTACGTTCGCGCCGCAAGATCCGATGGCATCACAAACCCGTAGCGCCGCAACGTTGCATTCGATAACGCTGTCTGCAACAGTCCGTTCGCCGCTATGCGCCAAGCGCCGCGACGTGCCGGAACCAGTTTCAACAACCGTTCCCCAATGCCCAACCGACGTAAAGCCCGCCGGCGTCCCGTTGCGCCATGCCAGCGCAGCCAGAAACATTTCCGTATGTGCCGCCGCACCCATCCTTCCAGTAGGAAAATCGCACGCCGTCGCTCCGCCAACCGGTAGTATCCCCACCAGCCGCGAACGTACCGCCGCCACTCGTCGCGTAACTGCCGACTCGTGACCGAGCGGTTGCCGCACCAGATCTCCCGCACCTTCCGTTTGAATCGCTCGACACTTTCCGGCGCTGCTTCCACCTGCCCCTGGCGGTTCAGACGAAACCCCAGGAACTTCCGCTCCCACGGCCTCCCCGCCCCGCTCTTGGCTTCGTTCACTTTCAGTCGCAGATGCTTTTCGATCCAAGCCGTGATCCCCGCCAGCACACGCTTCGCCGCCGCTTCACTGCCCACATAGATGTTGCAGTCATCCGCGTACCGGCAGAACCGTAGCCCACGTCTCTCCAGCTCCCGATCAAGCGCATCAAGGTAGATGTTCGCCAGCAACGGTGACAACGGCCCGCCTTGCGGCGTGCCCTCCGCGCTGCGCACCACCACCCCCTCCGTCAGCACTCCGGCCCGTAGATACCGGCCGATCAACCCCAGCACTCGCTTGTCGCGAATGACTTCCGCCACCCGCCGCATCAAAATGTCGTGATTGACCACGTCGAAGAACCGCGCGATGTCAATATCCACCACCCAGTCCTTGCCCTCGCGAACGTATCTTTGCGCCACTCGCACTGCGTCATGCGCACTCCGTCCCGGCCGGAACCCGTAGCTCGACTCGCTGAACCGCGGATCGAAGATCGGCTGCAGAACTTGCAGCAACGCTTGCTGCACCAGCCGATCTATTACCGTCGGTATCCCAAGCTGTCGCTTCCCCCCGCTCGGCTTCGGTATCTCTACCCGCCTTACGGGACTCGGCGTCCAACGCCCGGACACGAGTTTCGCTCGAATCTCCGTGCCGTGACGGCGAAAGTGAGGTTCGAGTTCTTCGGTCGTCATCTTGTCGATCCCCGCCGCGCCCCGCTTGCGTTTCACCGCCCGCAGAGCCCGTTCGAGGTTCTCCTCTCCGACCACCTGTTCCATCAGTTCTTCGTGCATTGCTTTCTTCGATGAGTCTCGCCGAACTTCGCCTCGTCGCCGCCGGAGGGAGGCCCATCCCGGTTCCACCGTTCCTGCCTGCCCCTGCTCCCCTTGCGTTCCCCCGATGGGGAAGGACCTTTCGGTCCGGGACTCCGGACTTCTTTCGGCTCGGTTCGAGTCGCTCCTCTCGCTTTGCTCCTTGGTTCTTCGGCCCTTCGCTCCGGCGCTATTACCCGCCTTCCTCGCTACTACGGCCTCTGCTGACTTCTCCTCCGCTCTCACCGAGGAGATCTCCCCAGGTAAGGTGCTGAATCTTTCCCTTCACACCGCCCGGCTCTACCGCGCACGTCTTCGGATGGACTTCGGGCTTCACGTTGGCTAGCACGCTTACCGCCCGTACACGGCCTCTCTGCCGATTCGTGTTCCTACGGTCAAAGGTTTGTTCCCCGCTTCCTTCAGCTTCACCTCGCGGCTACGCCTTGCGGTTCCCTACGGTTACCTCCATCAGTTCCCGGTCGGCTCCTTTCAGCCAACTAGATTCAGCCCATGCTGGGCACACTAGCGCGGACCTCGCTTTTGAGGTCCGCGGCCTTTGTTTCTCGAGAGGGGCGTGGGCAGGGGTTTGGCCTCCTGCAACCGCTCCCGCGGCAACCCAACCCCGGCGCAGTGCCGCTCTACCGCCGCCAGGCCCGATTACGAGCCTTGCTTTCCGTAGGCCAGGCGTTATACGCCTGGTACCGCGCCTCTCATGAAAAGATCAGGCCCCTTAAGGGGCCTCACCCGCTTTCGGTGGGTGCTGTTGCGTGGTCGCCGTGGCCTTTGGGATCCAGCCCGAGCCGCAACAAAACCCCCTCCACCAAAATCCCATCACAAGCCCACAAAATATTTATCTCCCACAATCCCAACAACTTAGCCAAAAGCCACCCCCGCTAACCCACCACTTCGGGTGCATACTATTCCCGGGAGAACGTATTCCAAACTCCTCCCCTATTCCGGCCGAAGGTGCGCCTACGCAAGCAACGGAGCGGCGGGTGTAAACCCGGCGGCCCGCGCCAAAGGCGCGGAAACCTTCGGCCCTCTAAATCAATCGCAAGGAGAAATTACCATGTCCACAGCAGCACAGCAGCAAGCCAACAAACAAAACGCGCAACATTCCACCGGTCCACGCACCGACGAAGGCAAACAACGTACCTCACAAAACGCACTCAAACACGGCCTCTACGCCACCGACCCGCTCATCCGCGGCGAAGACCCCGACGACTTCTACCGCCACGGCGCCGAGCTCGAGTACCAACTCCGGCCGGCGAACGCCGTCGAAGAAGACCTTGTCGAGCAAATCATCGACATCACCTGGCGCCTGAAACGCTGTGTGGAGTGTCAACAGGTTGTTCATAGGAAGCATGAGTCTGGAGAAGGGCGGACGATAGCGGAGAGCGGCGTGAGGGCGATGCCAGTTGTAGTCGTGCAGCCAGGGTAACAGATGGGCAGCGCGCTGCTGGGATGAGCAGTAGGAGCGAGCGTAAGCCCATTCTCTCAGAGCGGTCTGGATGAAGCGTTCGGCTTTGCCGTTGGTGCGCGGCGTGTAAGGCCGTGTGAAGCGATGACGGATATCGAGACGACGGCAGGCATCGCGGAAGAGCCGGGAGCGGTAACAAGAGCCGTTGTCGGTGAGCAGGCGGCGGATGCGGACGCCGAGCGAGCGATAGTAACCGACGGCAGCATTGAGGAAAGCTACGGCGGAGTCGCTCCGCTCATCGGAGAGGATCTGGGAGAAAGCCACACGGGAGTGGTCGTCGATGGCGACGTGCACGAATTCCCAGCCGGCGCCGCGGCAGCGGTGGGATTTGTCGGAGGTGACGCGATGACCGGCGCGCTGGAAGCGGCCGAGCTTCTTGATATCGAGATGTAACAGATCGCCGGGTGCGGGGTGTTCGTAGCGGCGCACGGGCGGGGCGGGTTCGAGATCGCGGATGCGGTTGAGGCCGGCGCGGCGCAAAATGCGGCTGACGGTGGCCTGAGAGACTCCGACACGAGTGGCAATGCGGTAGCCGGCCCAACGTTGTCGGCGCAGAGCAACGACACGGGCCGCGCTGGGCGCAGCAGTGCGGCGCGGGCTGCGAAGGGGGCGTGAGGAGCGGTCGACGAGACCGGCCTGACCCTCAGCCCGAAACCGCGCGAGCCATTTGCGTACG
The DNA here is from genome assembly GCA_965206655.1 of Bryobacterales bacterium. Taxonomy (GTDB): domain Bacteria; phylum Acidobacteriota; class Terriglobia; order Bryobacterales; family UBA6623; genus JAPPLB01. The sequence continues at coordinate 724,419 of CBDBKC010000038.1, forward strand.
GTTCGCTCTGAGACGCCACAGGCCGCCGCGGCGGCCTGTGCGTTCTCCCCACCGAGGACGCGGCGAACCAACAGGGCTCGACCTTTCGGTGTCAATCGTGCATTCTGATGGATGTTCATTCGGTCTCTCCAAGGTTGCTGTTGTGGGATAACTCCAGCTTCCTTGGTCCGGGACCGAATGAACAACCTATTGAAAGGTCACAACTAGCCCGCCGCTACCACGCCGCCATGAAAGAGCTACGCGAAGCGCGCAAGCAACGTGCCCGAAACGCCTTTTTCAGCGGCCTCGATGACGCGCTGCGGCCCAAACCACAGGCCGAATCGACAGCCGACACCGATCCCGCCCCCGACACCAACGGCGAATCCGAAATGACGGAACCGACCCAATCCGTCGCAACTCTATTAGAATCAATAGCCCCGATCAACTCCCCGGCACCCGAGCCCGACCCCACCGACCCCGGCATCAGCGACCTGCATCCGATCCAGCCGGAAACCCAAGGCGAAATCGCCACCCAGGAGGCCGCCAAGTAACCCCAACCCCAAATCCGAACCACGAACCACCCCACCCCAAAACACCGTGTACCCCACCTGCGCCCAATCGACCCACAGAACCCGGAACGCAAGTGACGGGCCCGGCTGCTGACCACCACCGATCTACTGAACTGCCGCACTAAGCAAAGGAGGCGCGGATGTCAATCCGCGCGTGGGCTGACCCGTCTCCCCCAACCAAAAGAGGCCGAATGTAAAATCCGAGCCCCCGCCTCAGGCACCTGGGGTGAGCTTGCCCTCGCGGAGCGCCAGCACGGGGATGAGTTTCCGTGAGGCCTCTCGCACTTCTCTCTTCGAATCGATCAGCGGGAACTTGCCCTCGACGAGATTCAATACGGCGATGTTCGCGACTCTGCCGGGCTTGATAGAGCCCAACTCGCCGTCACGGTGAATGGCGCGGGCGGGCTCGATGGTCGCAAGCTCAATCACTTTCTGCAAAGGCAGGCCCAGCAGCAGCATCTTCGACATCGTGGTCGGCAGATCGAAGACCGGCCCCATCGCGCTATAGGTATGGATGTCGCTGCTGATCGACGAGGGCGGCAGTCCTTCGCTCAGTGCCTGCTCCATGGCGGCGAACGAGAAGCCGCCGCTGCCGTGACCGATGTCGAATCGAACGCCGCGTTTCGCCGCGCGCTTGATCGAATCGGCAACGCGTCCGTTCTCACCGATCACGCCGCCGGCGTCGCGGAACGAGTGCGTCATCATGTCACCGGGACGTAGCAGTTCCAAAAGCTTTTCGAGAGGCGCCTCGTGCGGGCCGACGTGCATCATGATCGGCTTGCCGATCTTCTCAGCCACGGCGCGTGTACGGCGCACCGCCTCGATCTCATTCGGACCGGCCAGCGCGGCACTGCAACGCACCTTCATGCCGACAATGACGTCGGCATGCTCGATGGCGGCTTCCTGCGCGGCGGCTACATCGACCATGCGCATGTCGGTGAGTTCGCCGGGCCGCGCGATCAAGCCGATCCGCGAGATGTTGAGAAACGCCAGAATTTGCGTCTTCGCCGGGTTGATGATGTAACGCCGGAACCCCTCAAAGCTATCGGCGCCCGAAGAGCCTGCGTCCACGGCCGTCGTAACACCACGGCCGATACAGAAACGGTCGAGATCAACACCCCAGTGGGAGATCCCTTGGAACCCGTGAACATGAATGTCGATTAGGCCGGGCGTGACAAGACTACCTGGAACTTGGATGATTCGCCTGGCCCGTTTGCGGTCGATATTGGGCTCGATGGCTGCGATCTTTCCATCAGCGATGGCGACATCGGCGACCTTGTCGAGCGACTGAGAAGGATCGAGGACGCAGCCGCCCTGTACGACTAGGTCGTACCTGTCAGTGGAGGCCTGACCCTTCGCTTCCTGTATTGCCACAGGCACGACACAGGCGGCCGTGCCGCAGAACCGCACGAAATCCCTACGTTTCATCACTTCTCCTCTATTTCCTACACCTGCACACTCCGCGGTCAGGCGCCCGTGGGCTGATCGGGGGCGCGCTTCTTCCAGCGGTAGGCCTTGACGGAGTTGCGCCAGAAATACTTCTCCTGTTGGGCGCGAGTTTTCTCGCTAAAGTACTTTCGGACCACGCCGAGCACCTTGGGGTACGGCCCAAGCGGCTCGGAGTTGGGCCAGTCGCTGCCGTAGACGACGCGGTCCTCACCGAACGTCGCCCACATCTCGTCCAGCTTGGCGCGATAGACTTCGACGTCGTCGGGAACGGTTCCGCCGATATGCTGGAGCACGGCTGAGACCTTGACGTAGACTTGGGGGCGCGTGCCGAGTTCGCGCATCGCGGCCTGGTAGGCCCTACGATCAGGTCCCGGAGGCGGCACGGGGAGATTCGGCAGGTGGTCGAGCATGACGCGCAGGTTCGGAATCCGGTCCGTTAGCGTGATGACATCTTCAAGCGCCCGCACGCTTTGATTGGCCGTATCGAGGGTCAATCCGCGATCGGCGAGCATGCGTATGTTCTTCACGAAAACAGGCTTGGCAAGGTTGACGCGCAGGTCGCGGTCCCACAGGTATCCGGAGCGGATGCCGAGGAACAACGGGTTCTTCGCAAAACGTTCGAGATGCTTGGCAAAGTCCGGTTTGCCGGCCTCGATGTCGCCAATCGTACCGACCATGATCGTGTCTTTCTCGATCACGTCGAGCACCCACTGGTTATCTTCGAGCCAGGGACTACACTCGACCTCGATGGCGCCTACGATGCCAAGTCCGGCGCTGGCTTGGCGGAGCCGGTCGGGAAGCGTCTTCTTGTAAATGAGAGTGTTCGTCTTCGGCGGCCACGGGATGCCTTCCGGGCGCGTCGGGTCGTAGAGGTGGACGTGGGTATCGATGATTGGAAGCGCATCATCAGTCGCGCACGCCCCACCGGCGGCCAGCACAGCAGCCGATGCACTGAGAAAAGTTCGGCGGTTCACTGCTCTAGCTTAGCGCCCCTTCAGCGAGCTTGACGGCGGCGGCATCGATTTTCGCGGAAACCGGCGGGCGCAGGGTCTACGAGATGCTGTTTTTCGATTCTTGATAGACCTCGAGTTGCGGATGGTCCGGCCCCAGGTGACAGATTTGAGAGTAGGCGTGGCGATCCAGGTGTCTCAGTTTGGGTCCAGGTAGCCGGCTTGAGACTTTGCCGTGACGATGGGTTCCGTCACTGGAACAACGTGAAAGGTTATCTTGAGGGCTTGGCGACACCTTGACCGGCCGAACCATCTCGCGCTACAAAGTCCTCGACAAGCTCGGCGAGGGGGCATGGGTGTCGTGTACAAAGCCGAGGACACCAAACTCAAGCGCGTCGTCGCCCTGAAGTCCCTTCCGTCGACCGCGTCCGCGAGCGACGACGAGAAGGCCCGGTTTCTCCGCGAGGCACAGGCGGCAGCGGCTCTGGCCCATCCCAATGTTGGACCGTATCGGCTTCTGGATGTAGGAGTTGGGCCGCCAGTCAACTAGACTGGAAGCGACCCGAGGACGAACCATGATTCCACTCACGAACCGCCGCCGTTTCATCCACGCCGGCGCGACCGGCCTTGCCGCCCTGTCGCTCCGCTGTTCCGAATCGCCCGCCCCCGAATCGGCGCCTTCCGAGCCCGCCGCTATCCCCGTCACGACTCACACCTATAAGACTGTCGGCGATCTCGAAATCAAGGCTGACGTCCATCGCCTGGATGACGACTCGGTGCGGCCCGTCGTCGTCTGGATTCACGGCGGGGCATTGATCAACGGCCATCGCGCAGGCATTTCGGATCGCGTCAAAGATATGGTGCTGGGCGCCGGTTACACGATTGTGTCGATCGATTACCGCCTGGCGCCGGAAACGCAGCTACCCGCGATCATCGAAGACGTTGAAGACGCCTTTCGATGGATTCGCGCGGAAGGCCCCACGCTCTTCCACGCGAATGTCGAAAAGCTCGCTGTGATGGGAGGCTCGGCGGGCGGATACCTGACGCTGACTTCCGGATTCCGTGTTGAGCCGCGTCCAGCGGTGCTGGTGGCGTTTTGGGGCTACGGCGATCTGGTCGGCGACTGGTACAGTACGCCCAGCCCGCACGAACGTCATCAACGCATCAAGATGGATCGCGGCGAAGCGTACGAACAAGTCAGCGGCCCGCCGGTTTCCGACTCACGCGAACGCGAAGGAAACGGTGGCGCCTTCTACCAGCACTGCCGCCAACACGGCATCTGGCCGAAAGCTGTCTCAGGCTGGGACCCGCATACCGAGGCGGATAAGTTCGTCCCGTATATGCCGGTCCGGAACGTCATCGGGGAGTATCCGCCTACCATGCTGATCCACGGCACGAATGACACGGATGTTCCTTATCAGCAATCCGTCATGATGGCCGAGCAGTTTAAGGAGCATGGCGTAGCGCACGAGCTCGTCAGCATCCCGAACGGCGAGCACGGCCTGGGCGGCGGCGATCCCAAGCTGATCGACCAAGCTTACACGTCGGCTTTGGAGTTTGTGAGGAAGCACACCTTGGCTTGAGTAGCCGGCACGGCGAGCTTCACGTTCTTCACACAACTTCCCAAGGATTCATCACCGCCGCAAGCAGCAGCGCCATTTAGGACGTAAGTTCTAAGATAACGACCAACGCTCTCTCAAACAAGCTTCCACCATGCTAAACACACTTCCCTGCGCGACCTTCCGTAACACTCGGCCATCGGTTCTCAATCAGTGGCGGCCTCCGAATCGATGGTCATCGACATTCATGCTTGCGGCGCTCATTTGCGTGGCGCTGTTCTTATCCAACGTTGCGTCCGCCGCCCAACTCCGAGCCGGCGTCGCCAAGGCCGACATTACGGACAGAGCCGCCGGTCCGGTCAACGACCCGTTGTACGCCAAAGCTCTCGTCTTGAAAGATGGGATATCGACGCTTGTCATGATCACCGTGGATGCCGTTGCGCTCGGTGAAATCGGACCTATCAGCAACGACTACCTGCCGACTGTACGCGCGCGGATCGAACGCGAACTCGGCATTTCGGCGACCAACGTCTTGATCAATACCAGCCATTGCCACGGGATCGTTCGCTCCGATGTGGACGTGCTGACGTTTCAGGCGGTCCAGGAGGCCGCGCGCAACCTCGTCCCGGTAACCGTAGGCGCGGGCAGGGGCCACGAAGACCGCGTCATGGAGAACCGCCGGCTCAAGCTGAAAAGCGGCCGAACGGTGGATATTCGCCGCGCCTACTCGCTTCCGCCCGACGAGGAAGTAGCCGAAGTCGGTCCGGTAGACCCGGAAATCGGCCTGCTGCGGCTGGATCGCGAAGACGGCCGGACCTTAGCGGTCGTTTACAACTTCGCGGTCCATCCGATCCACGGTGTCCCGAGCGGCGGAAACACGGCGGACATGATCGGCTTTGCTTCGAAGGTGCTTGAAGAGAGCCTGGACGAGGGGACGATGGCGTTCTTTCTGCAAGGGAGCGCGGGAGACATCAATCCGGTCCTCTATAAGCACGTCGACCATGTTCTCGATGCTGAGCCTTTGGGGAACATGCTGGGCCTGAGCGCGCTGCGGGCCGCGAAGAAGATTCGTACTCGCCAGGCCGGACCACTCAAGGTGCTGAACGAAAAGCTCGATCTTCCCCGAGCCAACACCGCGGAGCGAATTGCTGAGATGGAGGCGGAGCGGATTCGGCTGATGAAGTCCCTGGGGGGAACGACTCTGAACCTAAAGACATTCCTTCCGCTGGTCGTGAAGTACAGAGTGTGGAGCGGCTCACCTTCTTACTACTCCCACGCCTATCTGCACGAGAAAATGTTGCAGCGTGATCACCTAAGCAAACTGGACTCCGCCAACCGCGACGCCATGGAGCAATATATCCGCAACATTCACACCATGGAGGAGCTGTCCAGAATCAACACTAACCTGGCCTTACTCGAGAGACATCAAGCCAAGTTCCTGGCCGCCGGCGGTCGGCCTCTTACCGTGGAACTCATGGGCGTCCGAATCGGCGACTTTGTGCTGACAACGTTTCCCGGTGAGCTAACCGTCCAGATCGGAATGAACATCAAGCGCGACTCGCCCCACGACCTAACGTTCGTCGCGGGCTACACGAACGGCTACATCTACTACGCGCCGACAACGGAGCAGTTGCGCAATGCCGGCAACGCGCAAGAGGACAGCGACACGATGGTAGCGCCGGGTTGGCAAGAGATCTACGAGAAGAAAGCCGCGGAGATGCTGAGTAGATTGTAGTTATGGGGAGTGACGCCATTGGGATCCATCCGCTGATTCACGAGCATTGGCCTGACGTTCGGCGCATTTACCAGGAGGGCATTGAGACCGGCCAGGCGACATTCGAAACAGCCGCGCCCGATTGGGAAGCGTTCGATGCGAATCACACACTGGATTGCCGTCTCGTCGCGATCGTTGAGGACCGTATTGTCGGTTGGGCCGCGCTCGTGCCCTTCTCGAACCGGCCGGTGTACCGGGGAGTGGCTGAGGCAAGCGTTTATGCGGAAGCGCGGGAGCGTGGTAGGGGGACCGGCACCCAGCTTCTTCGGTCTTTGATCCGCGCGTCGGAGAACAAAGGCTACTGGACGTTGCTAGGGAAGATCTTCCCCGAAAACGAGTCCAGCCTGGCGCTTGTTGGCAAGTATGGTTTCCGCGACGTAGGAACACTCACCAAGATCGGCCAACATAAGGGAGAATGGCGAGATGTGGTTCTACTGGAACGGCGCGCCGGTGAGGAGGGAAGCCGCTGACCGTGCCGTCAGTGCCCCGGCTAAACTACGCTGTGGATCCCACTCGCAATGCCTGAACTCCTGACCCATCCGCTCAACATCCCCGCTGCCTGGCGGGGCGCCGACCTCGAATCCGAGTCGTCATGGATCTATGATCTCGATTCGGCCGTTCTTCATGAACTGCGGTCCTCTCTGAGCACGGTCGAACAATCGCGCCAACCTCTCTTCGAAATCACGCCCCGCAGCTTTCCCCTGCCGTCGTTTGCGGAGCCGCGCGATCAACTTCTGGCCGACCTCGAAGGAGGCCGCGGCTTCGCCCTGATCCGGGGCCTCCCAGTCGATAACTGCTCGGAACAGCAAGCTACAACGCTCTTTTGGGGCCTCGGCACACATCTCGGCCATCCCGAACCGCAGGATGCCGCGGGCAATCTACTTCATCACGTCCGCAACACCGGGCGTGACCTATCGGAAGACGACGTTCGCAAGTACCAAACCAACCAGGACATCCCGTTCCACAACGACGGCTCCGACATCTTCCTGCTGCTCTGCGTTCGAAACGCAAAGAGTGGGGGAAGCAGCCGTCTCGTCAGTTCAACCGCCGTCTTCAACGAAATCGTGCAGCACCAGCCTGACCTGGCCGAAGTCCTGCAGCAACCCTTCCACTTCGATGCTCGAGGACAGCAGCAGCCCGGCCAACCCCGCGCGCAGACTGTACCGATTTACAGCTACCACGAAGGCAGGCTCAGTACCATCAACAAGCGCTTCTACATCGACTTGGCGCAACGCTTCCCCGAGGTGCCCGACCTTACCAAGCAACAAATCGAGGCCCTTGACCTGTTTGATGAAATCTGCACTCGGCCCGGCATCTGCCTCGAATTCGACATGCGGCCGGGAGACATCCTGGCAGCGAACAACTACGACATCTTGCATTGCCGAACCGCGTTCCACGATCACGAAGACCCCGACCTTCGCCGTCACATGATGCGCCTCTGGCTGACCATCCCGAACGGCCGGCCCCTCCCGCCCGTCTTTGCCAACACCCGCGAGTTCCAGCACAGCTACGCGCGCCGCTATTCAGCACAAGGATGACAGCCCTCTTTCGGCTTTAGTCGCGATATGCTTCTCGCCGCCCTCCTGCTCATCTCGGCTTTACCACTCGGCGCCCAGTTCATCCGCGTTGAGGTGGCTTTTCAGGGCACGGGCTGTGCTTCTTGCATCGAGTCCCTCGAAGGACGCCTGAGCCGGGTCCGTGGCGTCGAGCGCGTTGAGCTGGACGTGAAACAGGAGATCGTGACGCTCCACCTCGCAGCCGAAAACCGCGTCCGCTTGACGCCTCTGCTCTCGCGCATCACACAAGACGGAACAAAGGTCCTGCGAGCGAGGGTGGTCGTACGAGGAACGATCGCGGCCACCGAAGAGGGGTACGTCCTCAAGCTCGCGCAGCCGCCGCAAACGTACCGCCTACGTCTCGCCGGCGACGTCCCAAAAACGAAGCTTCACAGCAGCGAATTGTACACGCTCGAGGCCGTTTTGTCGGGCAAGGAGGCGCTAGAAGACCGCGTTCTCGAGATAGAGTCGATTTCGCCCGAAGACTGAGTTGCCATCCTGGACGACTGGCTTCTACCGCCCCGCCGCCACCTTCTCAAAGAACGCTTTCGTCTGTGCCGCCGTCGCCTGCCAGGTAAACAGGCGGGCCCTCCGGCGACCGGCCTCGCCCAACGCACTCGCAAGCTCGGGCCGTTCAAGGACGCGTCCCATGGCGTCCGCCAAGTCGTCCGCGTCCCGGGGATCCACATACACAGCGGCCTCGCCCGCCACTTCGGGCATGGCGGACACGTTGGAAGTGACGATCGGCACCCGGGCCGCCATCGCCTCCAGCAAGGGCATGCCGAAGCCCTCGTAGAGCGACGGAAAAACGAAAAGGTTCGACGCGTGATAGACCGCCGGGAGATGCGCGCGGCTCACGTACCCGGTCAAGTGAGCGCCCAACTGCTTCAAGCGCTTCTTGATGCCTCGGTTCTTCCAACCCTCAGCGCCAGTGATAACCAGCGGGTACCGTTTGCGTAACGCTGCGGGAAGCTTCTCGTAAGCATCAACGAGGGTGACAAGATTCTTGCGCGGCTCCATGGCGCCGACAAACAGGATGTAGCTCTCTGGGAGATCATAAGCTCGGCGCACCAGGCCCGTCAATGAGGGCGTCGCATCAAAGAAGTCCTCGTCGACACCATGATGGACAGCCGTGATTTTTTCGGCCGGAACACCAAAGTGCTTCACCAAGTCGGCCTTCACCGCCTGGGATGGCGTCAAGATCGCCTGCAAACGGGGGAGGATGCGTTCGACGAACCATTCGAAGTAGCGGATATTCGTCCCCGGATGGCACTCCGGCAAAAGAACCGGCGTCGGATCATGCACCATCGATGTAAGGGCGATATCTTCCGGGGGCCGCTGCACGAACGGTGTCACATGGAAGATGTCGGCGCCCTCCGCCAGCCCAGGCCAAAGCGGCAAACCCGAATAATTCGACGCCAGCACACCGGCGAGTCGCAGCTTGGTGGCTAGGGAACCGTAGTTCGAACGCTCGTTGTGGTTGGGAGTCAGTTGCCTAAGAAACGGGAAGAGTTTCAGCCGGTGGGGTTCGACGATGGGGATCAGGTGGGTGAGCAGCGTGTGGTGATAGTTCTTCACCCCCGCGCTGCGCATAAGGAGGGGAGTGCCATCATAGAGAATATTCAACTTTCGCTCCCGGCGGAGGTTTGCTGCTTCTTCTCAGTATCCCTTTGTTCAGGCCGGGTTTCCATCGGGCTCTCCCCGATGATCCTCTCGATCTCTGCTGCCTGACGCTTTACTTCCCACTCGATCAGCCCCAGCTTCTGCGCCAGCACGATGTTGCGGTCTTTCAGGCCGGAAACCTCGACCGAGAACCGGAAGAACGTGAACAGAAAGAGCAGACCCGCGACGAGCAGCAGTACGAACGACGGGTCCTGAATGCCGAGCAAACGCGAGACCCAATCAAGCGCCGTGTCCGAGAGGCCGAGCGCCAACAACAGGACCGTGGCGGCGAACCAACCCATCGAAATCTCGACGCGAATGTGTTCTCGACGGACCGCCCGGATGATCTGTATCAGCAACAGAACGCAGAACACCACCGTCGCGATGCGGATGCGTTCCATACCCTAGCTGCTCCCGCCCATATGGAAACGGCGCTCGTATTTGATCACGTTGACAAAGACGCCCAGCAAAACGCGGAACATATAGTAGATGGATCCCCAGGCGCCGATCGAAGACCGCCCGCGGCGGCGCGGGAACATACGGGCCGGGATTTCACAAAACCGCAAGGCGTTGCGCTTCAGCACAACGAGCGTTTCAATCTCGGGGTACTCGAGTGGGAAACTACGGCTGCACACCTCGAGCGCTCGCCGGTTCACCGCAACGAAGCCCGACGTCGGGTCGGTAATACGCTGGTCGAGTATCGGATAGAGGATGGCGGTGAAGATAAGTCCACCCAGCCGGCGGATCGGTTGCCAGGAGTAGCCGTTCCTTGTGAGAAAGCGGGAGCCGGTCACCACATCATAGTCGCCTTCATCCATCTTCGTGAGCAGTGCGGGAATGTCGGCGGCATCATGCTGCCCGTCGCCGTCCACTCGCACGACGCGCTGAAAACCATGCTCGAAAGCGAACTTGTACCCCGTCTGAACAGCGCCCCCGAGGCCGAGATGATGCGGTAATTGGAGCACTTCAGCGCCCGCCTGGCGGGCTTGATGAGCCGTCCCATCCAGGGAACCGTCATCCACGACAACGATCGCAGTCTCCGGCAACGTCCCGCGCACTCCCTCGACCACTTCAGCAATCGAGTGGTCCTCGTTGTAGGCCGGAATGAGCACGAGCAACGAAGAATTGTGCAGCTTCGACAACCCGTTGGAACGAACGATGGTCGGAATATCCAGCATGCTGATCGGTTATTGCGATGTGATCTTGGAGACCGAAATCGCGTGCCGCCTCATCAGCTTACAAAAGGCCAATGCCCCAAGGGTGGTCCGCCGTTGGATCGCGCGTCTTTTTCGCAGTAGTTCGGGCAACGACTTGAGCGCGGCCCAGTGGGCGGAAACAACGATACCCGCCAATCGCCAAGTGCTCTCACCACCCTGTTGGAATTCAGAGGCAAGACCGCGGCCGGTTAGAACCGCAAAGCCATGATGCAAATAGCGCCACGCAGAATAGAACGGAACGAGAGGCCACAGGAACAAGGGAAAGTCTTTCACCACGGTAAAGAGACGGTTCCGTTCGACATAGTAAGCCTTGAGCCGTGAAGCCCTTCCGGCCGACTTGGAGTAGTCGTGATCAACCACCGCACCGGGAGCGTAGGCGCAGGTCCAACCCACTTGGCGGGCTCGTAATCCCAGATCGGACTCCTCACCGTAAAGGAAGTAGTCGGCATCGAATCCACCGGTTTCATCGAGCATGGCGCGGCGGAAGAGCGCCGCGCAACCGCTGGGCAGCAGAACATCCTCGCGGAGTTCGTAGGCCCTGGCCGGCGCACCGTGCCCGCGCTGTTTTGTCGTTCCGTCGCCGTAGATCCCCAGCCCGGCCGAATCAAGATGCTCCGGATCGTTTGCCAACCGTATCCGCGAAGCGCACATGCCTACGGACGGGTCATCTTCACAGTCTTGAACCAAAGCTGCCAGCCAATCTGGTTGAGGATAGGCGTCGTCATTCAAAGTCGCAATGTAAGCCGCTTCGGACCCCTCTGTCGCCTGATTGACAGCCGCGCCGAAACCGATGTTCTCTCGGTTTTCGATCACCCGAACCGAAGCGTATTCGCGAAACTCGGCTGCGGCATTTCGTCCGCTGTTGTCGACGATCACGGTTTCGAAATCGGTGAAACTCTGCACCCGCAGACAAGCGACACAGCGAGCGAGCGGCTCTCCGGCATGCAGGGTCGGGATGACAACCGTAACGGCAGGGTGCGGCAAGTTAGGATCTTATCAGGGATATTGCTTTCCCCTTGCGCCTCCATCAGACCACCGTGTGACGACTCGCGAATCCGGTTCGTTATCCCCCGGCCGAGTTCCGCTCGGCCGCGATACTCTTCTCCACTACCTTGTCGACGGCCTTCACCAAATCGCGTGGGCCTTGCAGCCGGAACTGCGATCCGCCCCATGCCTTGACAGCGTTGCCGAGCGTCGTCTTCCACGCATGGCGTGCGAAGTTGAAGTAGAAGACCGGCACTTTGCGCCGCATCTCTTGCACGTTCTCTTTGGAAATCTTCTTGCCCTCCCAGTGCTCGTACCCGATGAAGACGATCGCATCAGCCTGGTCATCGAATGCCAGTTCTTCGGCAAGCAACTGTTCGATGAAACCGGTCTCGCTGTTTCTCTCCAAATCACCAAATTCCACCGTCGCCGGAGCCAACTTGCGGACCGCCAATCCGAGAGCTTGAAAGTTGAGGTCGTCCCCGTAATCCTCTCGATGGAGAACCTTTTGGTCCTCCTGGCTGTAGACTACAAGCGCGAACTCAGCGAATTCGGGACGGCGAAAAAGGTTCCGCAAGACAGCAATCATGGGCGCGATCCGCCAAGGCCGCACCGTCGCCCGCCGTCTCGATCCTGTATCCAGGTTAAGGAATACTTTCAGCCGCAAAGCCGGCTCGGACAACGACCGGTCGACAGCCTCCTCCGGCCGAAACAGGTACATCCGCGCCGGCTTGACCTCCCCCGGCTCCAGAGCGAGCGCTACCTTCCGATTTCCACGAGAGCGTTTTGCGCTGACGTCCCAGGCTACTGAACAGTAGCGGCCCTGCAGGTCAACGAGATGCCACGACGCACGGTACTCCCCTTCCCCGACGGCGAACGAGCCGCTCATCTGGATGGTTCCCTTCACGTGCCCCGGGATCGCTCCCGTCTCAATAAATTGGTCGGTAACCATCGGCTCCGCGCTCTCAGGAGAGACGGGCTCGACCATCAGCGTTAGCTTCCAAACCGTCGCCGGTCCGATGAGCTGTCTGAACGGGATCGCCACCGAGTAACCGGTGTGAAGGCGGAACTCGAGGTCCAATTGAGGCTTGAAGGTCCGGACTTTGCAAGCGAGCGGCTGATCCCGTGAGAAGGCCAGTTCGGGATCCACCTCCAGCTCGCGCATGAGACCGCCGGCCGGCTGCCCGGCCATCGGCGTCGCCGCCAACAGGGAGAGGGCCCCGGCTAGGAGGTGCTTCGACAATCGACCTTCACGAAACGGCACCACAAGGCGTTTCGGCTTCGGCCAAATCACTCTTCGTGCCGCCTGGACACCACGGGCCGGCATCTTCAAGCGCAATACCGCGGGCAAGAACGTCAGCTTAGCAAGCAAGCGGAACAACCATCCGCGCGGTTGGTGTTTTTTGTGGCCCTTGTTCGCGGCGCGGCGTTCAGGCCCTGCGGCGGTTGGGAAGGCGGGACTCAGGGTCCCAGATAATCTCGCACCGCGGCAGCGCTTCCTTGAGGCGTTCATGACCCTCTTCCGTGACCAGGGTGTGGTAGAGATTCAGGAGTTTCAATCGCGGCAGGCGCGACAGCAAGCGCACCCCCCGGTCTGAAACGTAGGTGTTGTCAAGGTTAAGGGTTTCGAGTTGTGAAAACCCTTCCAAGTGGCACAAGCCATCGTCGCTCACATCGGTGTGCTCCAGGTCGAGGTGCCTGAGACGAGTCAATCCCGCCATCGCTTCCAGCCCGGCATCGGTAATGCGGGTCCGTACGAGTTCGAGACGTTCAAGATTCTCCAGGTCCGCCAAGTGAATGACACCATCGTCCGTGAAGCGCCCGTATTTCAGCGAAAGCCACTTGAGGCTCTTTAGCGGTTTCAGGTGCGTCATCCCCTCGTCGCCAAAGTCGACACTCGTGAGATCCAACCGCTCGAGTTGAAAGAATGTTTCCAGATGCGCGAGCCCTCTGTCGGTCAGGTCTGTGTGAGCAAGCCCCAGATTCTTCAGCCAGCGAACCTGCGAAAGGAGGGCCAATCCGGCATCCGTGATCGGCGAGCCGTCCAAGCGAAGCGTATCGAGAGACGTCAGATTCAACAGGTGGGCCAGTCCCTCTCCCTCGACGTACGTATTACTAAGGGAAAGGCGTTGAAGATTGCGCAGGTCGGCCAAGGCGGCAAGCCCTCGGTCGGAAACGCCTGTCCCGTCGAGATCCAACTCGGTCAAGGTACGGAGCCCGGCCAGGTAGCGTAGACCGAGATCGCCTACTTCAGTAGCCTCGATATCTAGCTTCCGCAACTGGGAAAGCCCTTGTAGGTAGCCGAGATCAGCGTCAGTGATTGCCGTCGACGCCAGCGAAACCGCGACGAGCTTTCCTTGTTCCAAGCGCGCCTGCCCTCCCCACTCCCGCACCCACAGGGCAACCGCTTCATCATCCCCGGCGGTTGGGGGCCTCGGATTCTTCGTCAACCGCGGCGGCCGCGGTGAAACATCGAGAAAAACGACCCGAACGTTCGGCAGGACAGCCTGCAATCGCTCAACGCCGGCGCGCGTCACACGGGTGTAACGGACGTCAATCTCGCGAAGGGCCGTTAATCCGTGCAGCTTTTCCAGTCCGGCGTTCGTGATTCTCGTCCGGTAAAGATTCAGTTCCTCAATGTTCCTTAACCCCTTGAGGTAGTCCAGACCTGCATCGGTGAGCGCAGTACCCATCAGATTCAGCTTTTGCAGGCCTGTTAGATCACTCAGGTTCCTGATCCCCGCGTCGCTCAGGTCCGTACCATGTAAGTCAAGTTCCCGTAAGCGCTTCAGTCCGCTGAAGGCACGCGAGCCTTCATCCGTGATAAAGGTGTCCCCTAAGCGCAGCCGCCGCAGGCTCGTCCGCCCTTCGAGCGTGCGCAGACCCTCGTCGTCGAATTGCGAAAGCGTCGCGTCAAGCGATTCGAGTCGGCGAAACGGAGCAAGGGCATGTCCCTTGATCGCGGTCTGCCGGACGACAAGTTCCCGCAGATTTCGCAGTCCGCCGATCTTCTCGATGCCGTCGTCTTTGAATCGGATGTTGTCGAGGAAGTGGTAGCTAAAGGTAATTGTCTCGAGAGTCTTGACGGTGGCCAAATGCCCCAACTCGCCACTCAGATCCTTGCCTCCATCCGCGTTTCGGTTCCAGATCGGGCCTGGAAGATGAAGGTCGCGGAGGCGCCCGAGCGGGCTGAGGCGGGCAAGGTCCGTGGGAACAGCGTTCGTGCCGACCAAGTCCAACGACACCAACTCAAAGTCCGATTGAGGCAAACCCGCGGCATCCCGAATCCGGCCGGCGTAGTCCCGGATCTCCACGGCGCCACCCATTGCGAGAGTCCACTCAGCCACACGCCGGTCAGCATCCGCCGCCGCCACAGGTACGCAGATCGAGAGCCAAAACACCGCCTTCCCGTATACCGATCGCAACCCGGTCATCCTGCGGTCATCTCCGCCAGAATTGTATCAGAGGCCGATTCTTGGGAACCGGCGTGGAGGATCAAGGCGCAGGGCGAACGCTCACATAGCTTGTACAAGTCATTAAAACTAAAAGCTTTACTACGGAAGAAGCCTCGAAAATCCGGCTTCACCGGCGCAAGAAAAAGTCGGCTGACACCCGCCTATTCGCTAGACATAGATACCCCGGCGTGCTAGAGTTATATACCTAAGCACCTTAAACCGATCGATCCTACTATCCCCTAAGCCAGGATTTCCATTTTGGCCCTGGCACGGTGAAAGTATACACCCGCGCTGCCCCGAAGACCACGTCTTTCCGCGCTGAACCCTGCACATCACCTCCGGCGGCAGGCCCCAAAGCCCGTCCGTCCGCTCACAGACGTTGATGGAGCGGGCTGAACGGCACACCGGCCGACACTGCTCCCTGCGAAGCCTTTTCGGAGCTAAAAACTGTTGATCCTCGTCCAGGTAACGCTACCCGCTCGGCAGCGGCAGCGCCCAGATCCTGTGCAGCATGTCACCGAACAGCCGCCGGTTCAGATGCCCCTCGGCCAGCAGCAACCAGTAGTAGCGCGCGTGCTTGACCAGCCGGCCGCCGGTCTTCATCAGCCGCTGCTGCAAGCTCGTGAGCGACCAACTCTTGATCCTGTTCGGCAGTCCGAGCCGCCGCCACAAGTTGCCCAGGTTGTAGGCCAGCACGCTGAGTTGCAGTCGCACTTCGTTGGCCCGAAAGCGATGGCACGAAAGCCGCGTCCAGTGCGTGGCCTGTTTGCCTTCTTTAATCCATTGCTCGGCCGTGCCGCGCTTGTTGTAGAAGCGCACCACCGACCGGCTTGGCAAGCTCATGTTGGTCACGATAAATCCGACCCGCGGGAACAGCTCACCGAGATGATGCTCGACCTTGGCCACGATGCGTCGCGGCTTGGACCAACTCTCCGCCTGATAGCGGAAGCTCTTGTAGCGCACCAAGGGCTTGCGACCCGGCCTGCCCGGCGGGCGAAACAAGATGTCTTCGATCGCCAATTCCAAGCTCTTGTTGGCCGGAATGCGAATGGCGTACTGCACTCCGCGTTCCTCCGAAAACTCATAAATCTCCGGCTTGGCAAAGGCCGCATCGCCCCGGAAGGTGACCTGTTTGCCCACAGCCTGTTGGCGCTTGATCTCGGGCAGCAGCAACTCCTTCCAGTCCTCAGCGCTGTGCACGTTGCCTGGACGCAGCTTCGCCGCCAGGCAATCCCCATGCTGGTTGAACAACAACAGCGGGTGGTAGCAGACCGACTCGAAATGGCCGTTGTAGGCGCTGCCCTCTTGCTGGCCGTGGACAGGGCTTTCGGTCGAATCCATGTCGAGCACGACGCGCTCGGAGTCGTCTTGCGTCTCGGCTTGCGCCACCAGCTCGCGGTTCACAGCCATCAGCCCCAGCAAGTTCTCCTCGCTCGCCAGCATCTCCGTCTCGAAGCTCTGCAGTCGCGAGGTCAGTGCCCCGCCGCGATCCCAGTTCCTCTTCGAGCCGATCAAGCGAAACGTCGGGTCAGCCGACACTCGGACGGCGTCATTGAGGTCCTCGTAGCCTGCCAGCCGAGAGTAGACTGACTGCCGCAGCAGATCGGCCAGCGGGAACTTCTTGTTCAAGCCTTGCCGTGGGTCACTGAGGTGTTCGTCGATCAGCTTCCCGAGTCCGAGTCGCTCGTCCAGCTCGCGGACCAGGATCAGCCCGCCGTCGGAAGTGACACGCGATCCTTGGAAATCGACTTTCAATAAGCCGTTGAAGCTTAGCTGGAACGGTTTGTTTTCTTTTTCACCCATTGGGTGTTGATCTCCTCAGCGCCTTGAGTGCTTTCCAACCCGCATAAATAAAGGCGTCCGAGGCCACCCGATGGTTAGCAGAATCGAAACTAAAGTGGGAATCCGGGCTAAGACTTCAAACGGAGGGGAAGGAGCGGTCATTCTCAGGAGGAACTGATGTTGCACAAAGCGGTTTTAGCAGGTGCCATTGCAGTGAAACTGGTCGTGTTGGGTTTTGTCGCACACTTTTTCGCGACAGTGCCGGTGAGTTCGGAAGAGACGCTCCAGGCCGATTGCCCCTGGTGCGGACCGGAAGGCGAATGCTTTCCAGGCGATGGCTGCGGGGGCTGCTGAGGTCCTCTGAAGGGCTGCCGCCAGAAGTGGCCTCGAGGCTAGTAGCAGGATTTTTCAGCTCGTCCATACGCTGAGCATTGATGTCAGCGGGTATAGTGAGTGTGGGCATATCCCCTAGTTCCTAGGTAGATCCTAGGCGTAAACCCCTACAGTTAGGTAGCCCCTGTCGTGCTAGCATGACCGTGGGATTTGGTGTCTCCACCTCTCCACTGTCAGTGGCAATGTTTGCCCAAACCTGTTTCGTGCTGGTCGGCTTTCTGGAGTTCGTCTGGGCCTACCGCTTATACCGGCTCGGACTGATCCGGCGCTACCAGATTCTTTTCGCGTACCTCCTTGCTGCCGGGCTGTACACCCTCTGCGCGCATTCGCTCATGTACTTCGCCACGAGCGACTCCCCGTTGATGCTGTTCCACGGCTGGTACCGGGTCATAGCGACCGTTTTGCAGTGGGTGCTGCTCTTCGCCCTCGTGTTGGAAGCAGCGACGCGAATGGTCGAGGGTTATTCAGGTCTCGAGCGGCTCGGACGGATCGTGATCCACGTCGTGTTGGCCACGACGGGTGTCCTAATCTTCTCCATGACTGTCCTCGACGTATCGCTCAGCACGTGGCGCCAGTACTGGCATGCTCACGAGGGGGCCGTCTACTCGGCCCTCACGGTCGCCTGCTTTCTTCTGTTTGCCCTGGCCAAGGGATTTCGGTTGCCGGTAGCTCGAAATCTGAAGATTGTCTTTGGGAGCCTGGGTACCTTGTTCGCCATCAACGCTTGTCTCGTTTTGATGGCAAGCCTCAAAGTCGAAATGAACCCTGACATGATCCGGCCGGCCATGGGAATTGTAACGCTTGCGTTCACAGCAGGCGGCGCCTTTCTCTTCTCTGAACGCGGTGAGAAATCTCCCCTACGTACGGCGCCAGTCGACGTCAACTCCCGAAAGGCAGGACGAGCCCTTCAGGACATTAATGGCGTGCTCGTCCGTGTCCTACAGTCGAAGCCGCCGCGACCCTCCTCTCCTGGGTCGAGCGCCCTCACACGCTGATCACGCCACGGGGCCGCCGTTTGACGCACGTTCGGACGGGCATTCCTCGCAGGCCGCGACATCCGGCATGTTCTTGAAAGGTTCCATCGCCTGGATTGCGAAACAACCCGTGGGGCGGCATCGTCAAGTTAACGGCGCATTGGTGAATAGCAACTTATGATGCACTACTGCGACTTGAAGATGGAGGCGCGGGTGGGAATCGAACCCACGAATAAAGGTTTTGCAGACCTCTGCCTTACCACTTGGCTACCGCGCCCCACGTTTCGAGCCCGCTTGACTAGGTTCGGCGGCGCAGGGTGTCACTTTCGGCTCCTGGGCAAAGCGGCCTAACAAGAGACCCCGACCCCAACAGCCCGTGGTGTTGAAAGCGTGAATACCTTGGAGCGGGAGACGGGACTCGAACCCGCGACATCGACCTTGGCAAGGTCGCACTCTACCAACTGAGTTACTCCCGCCCTTGCGATCCTCAGTCTAGGCCGGGTGTTCGTTAGTGTCAAGGATCGGCCCGGCCCTGTCTCCGAGGCCCAATAGAAATGTCCCCTTGTTCTCCAGGCTCCTCCTTCGGAGCCCCGGATTAGGGGACATTATCATCGGGCTACAACAGGATCGGCTCGGCCCTGCCTCCATTGGCGAGCTTGCCTTGAGCGGGAAACCCCGGAGGTGGTTGAAGCATCGAGATCCGGACCGACGCGTCAGGCCGGCAGAATCTTGGACTTGCCGCTGAGGAGTTGCTTGGCGATCGTTTGGAGCTGCATATTGCTCGTGCCTTCGTAAATCGTACCGATCTTGGCGTCTCGATAGAGTTTTTCCACCGGGTACTCTTTCGTGAAGCCGACACCGCCGAAGACGTCAACGGACTTCGCGGCAACCCGAACCGCGGTTTCCGAAGCGACGAGTTTCGCCATGGCGGCTTCGGTGAGGAAGGGCTTGCCGGCGTCCTTCAAACGAGCGGCGTTGTAGACCAGCAGGCGCGCGGCTTCGACATCGGCGGCCATCTGCGCCAATTGGAACTGGAGACCCTGGAACTCAGCGATCGGCTTACCGAACTGCTCGCGCTCTTTGGCGTATCGAAGGGCATGATCGAGCGCGGCTTCGGCGATCCCCAAGCTCTGCGCGCCGATGGCGATGCGACCTTCATTGAGGGTTTCGATCGCGATCTTGTAGCCTTTGCCTTCCTCTCCCAATAAGTTCTCCTTGGGAACCCGGCACGAATCAAGAATGAGTTCACAGGTGGACGAAGCACGAATGCCCAGCTTGTCCTCTTTCTTGCCAACCGAAAAGCCAGGGGACGATGGGTCGATGAAGAAGGCTGTGACGCCCCGATGGCCGGCCTCGGGGTTCAGGTTCGCGAAGAGCACGAACAGGCCGGCCTCCTGAGCGTTGCTGATCCAGAGTTTGCGGCCGGTGATCTCGTAATGGTCGCCCCGATCGAGCGCGCGTGTTGCCATCGCAAAGGCATCGCTGCCCGCGCCCGCTTCGGAGAGGGCGTAGGCGCCGACCGTGTCCCGCGCCAGTCTTGGCAGGTATTCGCGTTTTTGCTTTTCGCTGGCCCAGTTACAAACCGCGTTGGTCACAAGCGTGTTGTGTACATCGACGACCAACGAGGCTGAAGGATCGACGGTTGACAAGGCTTCGATGGCGAGCGCCGCCATGAAGAAAGAGCCCCCTTGTCCGCCCATTTCCTCGGGGATATTGATACCCATCAACCCGAGTTCGAAGAACTCCGCAATGAGTTCCCGCGGGAAGCGGGCTTCCTCATCCATCCGGCGGACGTGGGGGCCGACGCGATCCAGGGCGAAACGGCGGACCGTCTCGAAGAAGAAACGCTCCTCTTCGCTGAGGTCTGTCAGCGCTTGCGCCGGCATAGGCAACGTGTCGTCGGGCGGCTAGGAATTAACAGCCGCCGGATCGTCAACGGCTTCCGTTGTTCCGGGCGGCTCATAGTAAAGGATACGGCCACACGATTCGCAGGTAAGAATCTCTTCGTTGCCGCGCAGAGTCTGGCTGAACTGGGGCCGCATCACTACGTTACAGGCAAGACAGTACTGCGAATCGGCTCGGGCGACAGCGATGCCGCCCCGGGTCCTGTGGACCCGCTTATAGGTGGCGAGCACTTCGTCGGAGATCTGTGCAGCAAGTTCGGCACGCAGGCTGCGCTTGGCGGCCGCTTCCTTCTCGTCTTCAGCAACTCTTGCCTTTACTTCCACGACTTCCGCGGCGACCTTCGTCGCTTCTTCGTCCAGGGCTGCCTGGGCGATCTTAACGTTGCCGTCGAGCGTTTCCGACTCGACCATCTTGTCGAGGATGTGGTCCTCTATTTTGGCGATTTCCTTCTCGAAGAACTCGATCTCATGCTGGAAGGCCCGGAATTGTTCGTTCGTGCGGGCTTCGTTCATCTGATCCCTCAGCCGGGACATCTTTTGTTGATTGTCGGCGATTTCGCCATCCATCTTGATGCGGGCCTTGCGGTTCTCCTCGAGCGCGTCTTTGTCGGCCTGGAGGGCCCTTTTGTGGGATTCGAGTTGACTTTCGATCCGCGTAACGTGCTTCGGTAGCCGGCTGATTTCCTCGTCCAACTCGTGGATGCGGTTGTCGAGGTCTTGGAGCTCCCTTACGCGGGGCAGGTCGGGATGCATGGCGGGTTCGATCGAGAGCGCCCTCTATCATAACGTCTCTGGCTCCTGGTGTGCCCTTGCGAGTAGTCCGCGGGTGCGCGACACAGAAGTGAAGCGGGAAGGGGGAGGGAATGCGGGCGGCCTTATCTGAGGGTATAATATACTCTCAGAGACCAGGAGGGTCGCATGTCGCTATCATTGCCTGCCTTGGAGCATCGTCGCGCTGGGCTCACTCGCCAACTGGCTGAGCTGGGCGATTTCCGACGAGGCTCTCTGAGCGCTTCGTTCCGACGTTGCGGCAAAGCCGCTTGCGTGTGTATGTCACGGGATCATCCAGGGCATGGTCCTCAGTTGCGTTTGTCCTACAAGGTCAACGGAAAGACGCTTAACGAGACCATCGTCAGTCCGGCTGCTCGCCGTAAGGCGGAGCGCGAGATCGCCGCCTTTCGGCAGTTTCAGCGGCTGAGTCGAGAGCTGTTCGAAGTCAATGAGCAGATCTGCCGGCTGCGTCCCGTGGAAGAAGACGCCGCCTTGAGCCCGCAGGAAAAAAAACGGCTGAAGCGATCGAGCAAGAGGTCGCCGAAGAAGTAAGGCGACTGCTGCAGGTCGTCTTCGCCGATCGGCGCAGGAGCGGCAAGCTCGATCTGGAAGCCGTCGAACAAGCGACCCGCGATGCGTTGCACCAAGCGGGTGCGAGGCTGATCGAGACGCTATTGAACGAGGAGCGAGCGAGCGAATTGCAACCGCTGTGCGCTTGCGGCAAAGCGGCGCGCTCCGCCGGCAAGCGCTCGAAGAAACTCGTCACGATGCTGGGCGCGGTCGTCGTCGAGCGGGAGTACTATCACTGCAAACGTTGCCGCGTCGGCTTTGCGCCGCGCGACCAAGAGTTGGACGTTGACGAGACTCAGTATTCGCCCGGTGTGCGCCGCATGACCGCGTTGGTCGGCTCCGAGACCTCGTTCGATCGCGGCCGCGCGTTGCTCGAAGAGTTGGCCGGCGTGCAGCTGACCGCGAAGGCGGTGGAGCGCGAAGCGGAAGCGATCGGCGCGGACATCGCGACCCGCGAGCAAGCCGAGATCGCACGTGCTGTGCAGCTTGATCTAGCTGAGATCCGCAGGCCGGCAACTCCGCTTCTCTACATCGAGATGGACGGTACGGGAGTGCCGGTCACGGACGCTGACACGGCGGGCCGCAGGGGGAAAACGAGCCCGCAAGCGCGTACCCGCGAGGTCAAGCTGGGCTGTGTCTTCACGCAAACCAGCTGTGACGAGCAAAGCCGCCCTGTCCGCGACGAAGACTCGACCAGCTACAGCGGCGCAATCGAGGACGCCGCCTCTTTCGGCCGGCGCATCTACAGCGAGGCTTGCCGACGGGGCTGGAGCCGGGCGCGCCAGAAGGTCGTCATCGCAGATGGCGCGCCCTGGATCTGGAATATCTCGCACGAATACTTCCCCGGCGCGATCGAGATCGTCGACCTCTATCACGCCCGCGAACACCTGTGGGAGTTGGCGGCGAAGCTGTTTCCGCAGGACGAAAAGCGTCGCCGCAGTTGGGCGCGGCGGCTCAACAAGAAGCTCGACTCAGGGCGCATTGAGCAACTGGTCGCCGCACTCCGCGGGATCGAGGTCGAGGATGCGGAGTTGACGCATCAGTTGGCTTTGGAGGCGGAATACTTCGAGCGCAATGCCAAGCGGATGCGCTACCGCGCGTTTCGGCGCCAAGGATTGTTTGTCGGCTCGGGAGTGATCGAGGCAGGTTGCCGAACCGTAATCGCGTCGAGACTGAAACGCTCGGGCATGTTCTGGAGCGTGCGCGGCGCCAACGCCATCACCGCCCTGCGTTGCGCCCGGCTCTCCAACCGCTTCGACGACTACTGGGAGAATCGCGCCAAAGCCGCCTGAGCGTCACATATTTGTCGCGCACCCGTAGTCCGCCAAGCCGTTAGGAGGCGGGGCGGCCGAGACGATCCCGTATTGCATTCACGGCAGCATCGAGTTCGGCGACACGCAGCAGGCGGCAGAAGGCGTAAAGGATGGCCAGGCCGAAAGGAATCGAGACACCGACGTCCAATAGGCGGCCCAGGAACGACGTAGTGAACACCTGCCGAACCGCGAATGACGAGCCGGCACAGGCGGCGCCCATCAGGACAGACGCCAAGCCGATCCGCAGGATACTCGACAGCAGGCGGTGGCCTTCGATGCCGCCGATCTTGCGCCGCATGAACCAGAACAACACGCAAAAGTTGAAAAGAGCGACCGAGGATGTCGAGAAGGCGAGGCCGCCGTGGCCCCAACCGAGCGCCATCACGAAAGTCCAGTTGAGGGTGTAATTGATGGCGATGGACGCCACGCTCGTGAGGGCGGGCACACGGACGTCGTTGAGGGCGTAGAAAGCGGGTATGAGAACTTTGATCGCTGCATAGCCGGAGAGGCCGACGCAGTAGAACGACAAGGCGAGGGCGGTTTGCTCCGTGTCATGGGCTGAGAATGCGCCGTACTGATAAACGAGGCTGACGAGCGATCGGCTGAGGACGGCCAGTCCCACAGCCGAGGGAATCGTGAGCAGGAACACGAGACCCAGCGAGCGGGCCAGCGTCTCCCGGAACTCCCGCATCTGCCCGGTGCCGGCGCTACGGGAAATCGTGGGCAGGGTCGCGGAAGCAATCGCCACGCCGAACAGGCCGAGCGGGAGCTGCATGAAGCG
Source organism: Bryobacterales bacterium (assembly GCA_965206655.1). GTDB lineage: Bacteria > Acidobacteriota > Terriglobia > Bryobacterales > UBA6623 > JAPPLB01. The sequence goes on from CBDBKC010000038.1 coordinate 748,061, forward strand.
GAAGGCGTATCCGAGCCACGAGACAGGGCCGTCAACGACGGTTCCCGCTGCATCGGTGATTTGCGAAGCGAAGATGCTGTTCACAACGACGTTGACCTGAACTGCGGCCGCTCCCAATACGGCGGGGCCCATGAGGCGCAGAACTTGCCGGATACCCGGGTCGTTGAATCGGAAATCGGGGCGGTAGCGGAGTCCGACGCGGCGCAAACTCGGCCATTGGACGCCATACTGCACGACGCCGCCGAGCAGAGTCCCGATCGCCATTCCGACGATCGGCTGAATCCCGAACTCAGGCCCGACAACGAAGCCCAGCAGGAGTCCGCAGACGACGGAGGTGATGTTGAAGAACGCCGAGGCGAGTGCCGGGATGCCAAATCGCCCCGTGGTGTTGAGAACGCCCATGGCCTTCGCCGCTAGCGCCATGAACAGCAGAAACGGAATCATGATCCTCGTCAACAGGATCGTGAGATCACGTTTTCCCTCGATTTCCGCGAAACCGGGGAACATCGCGTCGACGATGGCGGGTGCGAACAGGTAGCCGAGGAGGCACCCGGCGGTCAGGATCGGAACAAGTAGGGTTGTGAGTCGATTCGACAGCCTGTAGGCTTCCTCCTCGCCGTGCCGCGCCAGATGTTGGGAGAAGGTCGTGACAAAGGCCGCCGAGAGCGCCCCTTCCGCGAGCAGATCACGCAAGAGATTCGGAACCCGGTAGGCCGCGACGAACGCGTCATAGACCATTCCCGCGCCGAAGAATCGGGCGAAGATGACTTCGCGGACAAGGCCGGTGATACGGCTCAGGAAAACCGCGCCGCTTACTACTCCGGCGGAGCGAACGATACCGGCGTGGATCGCTTGGGAGGATGACTCCGGGGGGGCGGAAGAGTCGACCCGCGGCGGCGCCGGTTCGCGTGGGGTCGACATGCAGAGAGTAGGTTAGCATGAGCCCGCCGACCTTTTACATGCGCCGTTCGGGACTCTCAAGCCATTTGTCCGGTACTGCTACAGGGGGAAGAGAGCGAGGTGGTCGATGGGCGCCGAAGGACGACCAGGTCACAGATGTTCCCGGCCTTGCCGGCTTTGAGCGATCGGCTCAGCCCGTCTTGAGGGCACGGTCAAGCAAGTCCAAGAAAAGCCCCACGTCCGTGACAACTCCGATGGCCTGGCCGGTGCCGCGGTCGGAAACCTTGGTCACGACAGCCGGGTTGATATCGACGCAGATCAGCTTTACCCACGAAGGCATCATGTTGCCCGTCGCAATGGAATGCAACATGGAGCCGAGGCAGATCACGACACCGGCTCCGACAAGCTGCGAGGCGTAGGCGTCCTGGGCCTCGTTCATATCCGTGATGGTGTCGGGTAACGGGCCGTCGTCTCGCAAACTGCCGGCGAGCACGAACGGGACGTCGTTCTTGACGCATTCGTAGAGAATGCCGCCCTTGATCGTTCCATCCTCGACCGCCTGCTTGATGCTTCCGCAGTGATAGATCGCGTTGATGGCGCGCATATGGTGGCGGTGGCCGTGCTCAGCTTGACGGCCGTCGGACATGCTGACTCCGAGTGACGTTCCCATCAGCGAAGCTTCAGCATCGTGGACGCCCAGAGCGTTGCCGGCCAACAGCGTGTCGATGAATCCGTTACGGATGATCGAGGCCAAGGCCGGCTGCGCGCCCGTATGGACAACGACGGGTCCGGCCACCGCCAACACCCGTTTCCCCTCTTGTTTGGCTTGCCGGATCAGACTGACCGTTTGCTTAACGGCCGTTTCGACTTGCCGCTCCGATGAGACGCCTTGGGACATGAACGCGAAGGCCAGGCGGTCGCGCTCCTTCGACTCGGGCACAACTCGTATGCCGTCGTGGCCGCAAACCACCTGGTCCCCTGGACGCAGATCGCGCAGACGGGAGCAGTAGGCTTTGTTCTCCGGCGTAACGACGATGGCCGCGTCCATCCGTTGTTTCTCGACGTCGACCCAGTGCCCGTTGAGGCGCACCTGTGTCTGATGATTGGTTGTCGAATAGAAGTCCAACGGAGCGCAGCGGTCACGTTCGACTTTCCGGCGGACCGCGTCGGCGCCGTGAACCGTGGCGCAGCCCATGTCGATGAGGTCTTCGATCAGCCCGTCCATGACCTCTTGGCCGGGCGCTTCGACCCGCATCCGCATGTACGATTGTTCGACGTTGGTGCGCCCGATCTGGAATTCTTCGACTTCGAATGTGCCGTCGCGCGAGACGATCGTATCGAACATCTTCTCCATTACATGCGAGTCGACCAAGTGGCCGCGCGCTTCGACGACTTCGTGGTGACGCCCCATGAGTCCAAGTCTAACGTAACGTTTGGAGACGGGCTGCCCGAGTCCTACGGCGCTGCCCTGGGCTGGAATAGGGGGCGGGAAGAGTCTTGTTTCCGAACGGCGAAGCCGATAGGATCGGTACTTCCAATCGCTCGACGGAGATGCGAAAACTCAACTTGCTTCTTTCCGTTTGCTTTTTTGTCTTCTATCTCGCGGTCCAGTGCACATTCGGTTTTCGTTCGATCCTGTCAGAGGTTCGGCGGCCATACGGATTCGGGATGTACAACGGCAAGGGTTTCGCTCTCAGGCCGTATCGCATCGTCCGCGCGGATGGATCGCGGGAAGCCGTTCGCATCCGCCGTGGCGACCGCTCTCTCTCGTTTGCTTCCGAGGAGGGAGACACCGTGCTTGTCTATCCGACAGCTTCGCGTCCACAGTGGGACCTGCGGCTCGCGTGCGCCGCCCATACAGGGGACGCGGTCGCGGTCGAGTGGTCCGAAGCCGGTTTTCCGAAGAGGTTCGATTGTCCGGGTTGAGGCTTGTCAAGCAGTTCTTTGAGGCGCGGACGAGCCCACGTCGACTGGGGCTTACCCGCGCGGCTGTCGGTGCCGTGGGCCTGCTTGGCGCGCTTGTCACGAGGCGCGAACTAGCTACGCTATTCCTGGTCGACGCACTTCTCTCGAGACGGATCGGGGCAGATTCACCGGCTGGACGGCGTTCAAAGAAGTCTTGAGCGTGTTACCTGTCGGTTTTTTCTGGGCTTCGGCTCTCAGCTTGCCACTCATCGGGGGGCTGGGCCGAGCTGTTTACGGCCGAGCCGCGGCGGAAGGGGCCCATACTGGGGCAAATGCCGATGATGGCGACTAGACCGAAAGTCCGCCCGACAATAGTACTAACGTAGTGTCCTAGATTGAATCCGAAGGTCTATTCAGGGGAGCGGGGTAGCTGAGCTAAGCTTGAGTTTGGAATAGTGGAAACAGCACCCGCGGGAACGAGCTGGCGAGTGGCTATCACACAGGTCGGAGGAGTTCGATGACACCAGCACAGACTGAAAACGACATTGCCGCATCTCGCCAGGTCCGGCCGGACAATCGACGCCAAGCCGCTCGGTCGATGACCGAATGCGCCCACTGTTTCTCGATCGAACACACCAACGGCGTGGTGATCGGCGCGCTGTTGGATTACACTCCCAAGGGACTCGGCCTCGAAATCTTCGAGCCACTTGAAATCGGGCAGAATGTCACTCTCAGAGGCAACGTGGAGGTCGGCGGCGTTTGGAAAAAGGTCCGCGGCGAGGCCCGAGTTGTTCGTTGTGAGCCGAGTGGTGAGGGCTCTTTTCGATTGGGCCTGTCCGCCGGAGATATTGCGTGGCGCGCCACGATCGATCCCGACACGCCGTTCTTGGCATGGTCGCCGCGCTATTCCTCGGGCTGACGCGAAAGCACTCGCCCTCCGGTCCGATCTCGGTTGGGTCGGGCAGGCTATCATGTCGGGACTATGAGAGCGTCCCTGAACATGATCGCGATCGTCGTTCTGGGCCTGACCGGCTCGGTGGCCTTCGGCCAAAATGGACTTACCGTCAAGTCGCTTCGGGATCCCGTTACGGGCCGTTCGATTCAGTGGCACCAGAGCCCGCGTCACGAGACACATCACTACTACTTCGTCTCGCCTTGGTCGCCGGATGAGAAGCGGATCGCTTTCTTCCGGTTCGATGAAGATGTCGAGAAATTGACCGCGCGCGGACGCTACCCGGGAGCGCTTTGGCTAGTGAACGCCGACGGGACCGGGCGCCGCAAGCTTGTGGACGGCCTGCCGGGACACTACCATGTGGGCGTCAATCAGTTCTGGGGTCCCGAAGGCAAGTACATCTACTTCAGCAATACATCACCGGGCCGGAAGTGCATGGCGCGTGTGGATGTCAAGAGCGGTGACACCGAGTGTATCGATACGCCTGTCCCGTGTACGCGCGCCAGTCCGGACCTAAAGACCCTCTCCTGCGGAACCGCCGATGAGCAGGGGATCTTCAACGTCGAAACGCAACAGTACCGGCGCTTGGTGACACTCGAGCGGGCGATAGCTCTCACGCCCAACAAAGAGCTCGTTCGGAACCGCGCTTCCGCGTTACAGAACACACGCTTCAGCCCGACCGGCGACAAGGTCATCATCGTCCACCGCACGAAGGAGCCGTTCCCCAGGCTCGTCGAGATGTTTGTCTATGACTTCAAGACGGAACAGCTCACGTACTTGACGCACGATCTGCACCATCCGTCTTGGCGGCCCGATGGCGAGGCGATCGTGTTTGTGCGGCGGGAGCCGCGAACGAACGTGCAGTCTCTTTGGGAGGTGGATGTCGAGACGAAAGAAGAGCATCCGCTCTTCGACGCGGAGCACGTGCCGGCGGGGCATCCTTCCTATCATCCGCTCAAGCCGCATCTCATCGTGACGGATTGCTACGGGGGCGAGTATGGAAACGGCCTGGCCCTGATCAATACAAAGACCGGCCGTATGCAGCAGCTTGTCACCATTCCACAAGGCGCGAAGCCGGAAGTCGCCCCCGATGAACGCTTTCCGTTCCGCAACTGGGGTCTTTGGATGCCGGCCAGAAAGTATTTGAACGAGCCTCGGCCGGTTTGGAGCGAGGACGGCAGCAAGTTGCTCTACCCAGGATTTCCATTTTGGCCCTGGCACGGTGAAAGTATACACCCGCGCTGCCCCGAAGACCACGTCTTTCCGCGCTGAACCCTGCACATCACCTCCGGCGGCAGGCCCCAAAGCCCGTCCGTCCGCTCACAGACGTTGATGGAGCGGGCTGAACGGCACACCGGCCGACACTGCTCCCTGCGAAGCCTTTTCGGAGCTAAAAACTGTTGATCCTCGTCCAGGTAACGCTACCCGCTCGGCAGCGGCAGCGCCCAGATCCTGTGCAGCATGTCACCGAACAGCCGCCGGTTCAGATGCCCCTCGGCCAGCAGCAACCAGTAGTAGCGCGCGTGCTTGACCAGCCGGCCGCCGGTCTTCATCAGCCGCTGCTGCAAGCTCGTGAGCGACCAACTCTTGATCCTGTTCGGCAGTCCGAGCCGCCGCCACAAGTTGCCCAGGTTGTAGGCCAGCACGCTGAGTTGCAGTCGCACTTCGTTGGCCCGAAAGCGATGGCACGAAAGCCGCGTCCAGTGCGTGGCCTGTTTGCCTTCTTTAATCCATTGCTCGGCCGTGCCGCGCTTGTTGTAGAAGCGCACCACCGACCGGCTTGGCAAGCTCATGTTGGTCACGATAAATCCGACCCGCGGGAACAGCTCACCGAGATGATGCTCGACCTTGGCCACGATGCGTCGCGGCTTGGACCAACTCTCCGCCTGATAGCGGAAGCTCTTGTAGCGCACCAAGGGCTTGCGACCCGGCCTGCCCGGCGGGCGAAACAAGATGTCTTCGATCGCCAATTCCAAGCTCTTGTTGGCCGGAATGCGAATGGCGTACTGCACTCCGCGTTCCTCCGAAAACTCATAAATCTCCGGCTTGGCAAAGGCCGCATCGCCCCGGAAGGTGACCTGTTTGCCCACAGCCTGTTGGCGCTTGATCTCGGGCAGCAGCAACTCCTTCCAGTCCTCAGCGCTGTGCACGTTGCCTGGACGCAGCTTCGCCGCCAGGCAATCCCCATGCTGGTTGAACAACAACAGCGGGTGGTAGCAGACCGACTCGAAATGGCCGTTGTAGGCGCTGCCCTCTTGCTGGCCGTGGACAGGGCTTTCGGTCGAATCCATGTCGAGCACGACGCGCTCGGAGTCGTCTTGCGTCTCGGCTTGCGCCACCAGCTCGCGGTTCACAGCCATCAGCCCCAGCAAGTTCTCCTCGCTCGCCAGCATCTCCGTCTCGAAGCTCTGCAGTCGCGAGGTCAGTGCCCCGCCGCGATCCCAGTTCCTCTTCGAGCCGATCAAGCGAAACGTCGGGTCAGCCGACACTCGGACGGCGTCATTGAGGTCCTCGTAGCCTGCCAGCCGAGAGTAGACTGACTGCCGCAGCAGATCGGCCAGCGGGAACTTCTTGTTCAAGCCTTGCCGTGGGTCACTGAGGTGTTCGTCGATCAGCTTCCCGAGTCCGAGTCGCTCGTCCAGCTCGCGGACCAGGATCAGCCCGCCGTCGGAAGTGACACGCGATCCTTGGAAATCGACTTTCAATAAGCCGTTGAAGCTTAGCTGGAACGGTTTGTTTTCTTTTCCACCCATTGGGTGTTGATCTCCTCAGCGCCTTGAGTGCTTTCCAACCCGCATAAATAAAGGCGTCCGAGGCCACCCGATGGTTAGCAGAATCGAAACTAAAGTGGGAATCCGGGTCTACACGAGCGAAGAAAGCGGCCGCATCAATCTATACGTCGTGGATACCTCGGACCTCTGATCCGTCGAGGCCGCCATGTCTTGCGCGGCCTTCGTGACGGCGTGTAGCATAGATTCGGTTCGGGCCGCGGGCCCTTTTGGTGAAACACCGACTGGAATCGACTATGCGAAAAGCTGTACTGGCAACTCTTGCCGCTCTAACCCTGTTTGCCTGCGGATCCCCATCCGACTCTGACTCCCCGGACTCGGGAGAGTCCGGATTTACCCATGGGCCGACGTTGGGCCGCCTCTCATCGGACGGCGTCGGAGTTTGGGCACGGACACTTGCGCCGGAACGTTTTCAGGTGCGCTACGGCATGTCGCCGGGACAGTTGAACTCGACTTCGGATACGGCTGAGACGACCCTCGACCGAGACAACACGGGTTGGGTGCATCTGAACGGACTGTCGTCGAACACGAAATACTTCTACGAACTGTACCTGCCCGATTCGGGAAAGACTCGCGCCGGCGGCTCATTCCACACGTTGCCGGCCGTCGCGGACGTCGCCAATCCCGAGCACAACCCCAAGGGTCTGTTCAACTTCCGTTTTGAATTCGCTTGCGGGAACAATCAGCGGACCGGCAGTGGCAGCAACTTCGGCGGAGCGCTGCCCACGTACTCAACGATGTTGCGTGATCTCCAACGGGATGAAGAGAAGAGCCGCATCGACTTTGCGATCCTGAACGGCGACTGGCTGTATGAGGAAAAGCGCGACTACCCCCCCGACGGGTGGCTGCAGCAGGTAGGGATTCTCGAGGACCGCAAACCGCGCATCGTGAAGATCGCGCCGACCATCGTGGGCGTCTGGGAGAACTACAAACACTACTACAACGAAGGTCCGAACCTCACCGAATGGCACCGCAATATTCCGTCGTTCTTCACGTTCGACGACCACGAGATTGTGAACGATGTGTACGGCTCGGCCGAAGTCGGACGCCGCAACCGGCGCGCGGTGTTTCGAGATATCGGCGTACAGGCTTGGTATGACTACCTGGGTTGGAGCAATCCGATCCCGCACAAGCAGAAGATCGTTTTCGGGCGAGCTGCATTGGAAGAAGGCAGCGACATCCTTACAGACAAGGCCGCCAATTTTTCGGAACTGAATCTCGACGAGGCGGCGACGCTGCACGTTCACTGGGGCACGCCGGATGCGGGTGAGATGCAGGGGCCGTCGGACGAGGAAGGCGGCGACCCGAATTCGGCTGTGTACGAGATCGTCGAAGTGATCGATTCGAACCGGCTGAAGATTCGTCCGGCGGCGCGAGCCGACGGGGAAGCGTCGTATTCGATCGGGCAGATGTCGCACTTCAAGAAGAGCGTCAGCAACGCCGACCTGTTCTTCCTGGATACGCGTACATTCCGCGACATGCACGATGTCACCAAGGCTTCGGATCCGAGCCGGTCAATGCTGGGCGCGCGTCAAAAGCAGTGGCTGAAAGACGAGATGGCGGCGAGCGAGGCGGATTTTTTCTTCGTGGTGTCGTCGGTAAACTTTACGATTCCTCACGTCGGTGGGACAGGCGCACCGATCCCGACCGAGAACAAGGACGACGCTTGGACTGTGTTCCTCGCCGAGAGGCAGGAACTGATCGACTTCTGGGATCGGCTCGGCAAGCCGGTCTTCGTGCTGACCGGCGACCTGCACAACAGCTTCGCGATCAAGATCACCGACCGTGTCTGGGAATTTGCGTCTGGTCCGCATAATTCGGCCAACCACCCGGCGGGGAGCGAAGGAAACCGTCCGCCCACGGGCATCTACGACTCGCGCGGGCTACCGGCTGAGATTCGCTGGTCAACTTATATGCTGAACGACACGCCGCAGGAATTGCGGAGCAAGCCGATTTTCTGCGTGGTGCAGGTGAACGCGGTGTTCAATAATCCCAACGAAGAGGGGAAGGACCGCTGGGTGGCTTTCCCAAATCCGCAGGTTGTGTTCCAGTATCACGACGGGCAAACGGGCGAGTTGCTGTACGCCGAGTCGGTGGTGGCGCGGTAGGAGGGCCGCGTCCGTGTTTAGGTGGGCCGGCTGGCTGTAATCTTCGACGAACTGGAGTCAGCTTCCCAACACGGCGGTAGCCGTGCAACAAGTGTTGCATCGTGGCCGATGGTCGGCTATCCTATACCTGCCAGGATCGCCGGTGTTTTGCCTAGCGCGGTCGCCCGAACCTTTTTGGAGATGAAGAAATGAGATTCCTGCTCCCCACGCTACTCTTCTCGCTGATCATCACGGCGACAACCGGCCTGGCCGCCGACAACGGCCGCTGGGTTAAGTTGGGGAACCGTCATGTCACCGACCGCACCGACCGGGACACGTTGAACGTCGGCATCAAGAGGGGCAGGTTTGAAGCCGTGCGGCTCGGCGCCAAGGGCCGAGCCATCCAGTTCCACGACGTGAAGATCCATTTCGAGAACGGCGACGTACAAGACGTCCAGTTGCGGAACGTCGTTCGGGCCGGGCAGTGGACCCGTGCCATCGATCTCAATGGCGGCAAGCGACGCATCGATAAGATCGTTATGCGCTACGACGCACAGACCGCTCGCCGCCGCAAAGGCGCGACGGTGCTCGTCCGCGGGCGGCGATAGACACTACCCGTCGTCGAGGCTCTGACCACGTCCCTGCCGAACGCCGGCCACCGGCGGCGATTTGGTGACCGTGGGCGTTCCAGTGCGGGTCGAGCGTAAAGTAAGTTTGGCTCTGTCGGCTTCTTTCTCGAAAAACAGTTGTCAGATCGGCGCAGGGGGCATTCTCCGATTGAGCGATCTCGCACAGCCGGCGATAACCCTCTTCTTCGATTGATAGATAGTCCCCTGGGAACAGTTCGAGGTAGGCGTCCTAATAAGCCGACTCCACTACTGTCCGGTTAGAAGTCGAATAGAATCATCTGGTTGGGGTGATCGAGTAAGTTTTCATGGGAGTCTGATGGCTGCAAGGCCTGTAAAATGGGCGTTTTCTCAAATAGGGTAACGCTGAGAATCTGTAGGATTTGGTAGAGACTCGCCTCCAGGCCCAACCTCTTCCGCACGATCGCCACCAGCACGTACACCGAGACGGCGATCCAAATCTGGGTCTTCACGGCGTTCTCGCTGGCGCCGTAGAACTTCTTGATCCGCAAGTGCTGCTTGACCCACTTGAAGAACAGCTCCACCTGCCAGCGCGAACGGTAGATCTCGGCGATGGTCAGTGCCGGGAGCGCGAAGTTGTTGGTCAGGAACTTCAGCCGCTTGTTCGTCGCGGCGTCGACGTAGCTGACGCGCCTCAACGGGTCCGGATAGACTTTGGCCGATTCGATGGCAGTCAGTATGACGGTCTGATCCGAGCGCACGCCCGTAGATTTGTCGACGGGATGCGAGTAGCGCCGTTGGAGCAAGATGTTCTTCTTGGTTCGCACGACGAAGAACGACGAGCAGAGGGTGAACACGAAGAGGCGTTCGAAATCCACGTAGGCCCGATCCATAACGTAGAAGGCGCCGGGCTCGGGTAGGAACTCGTCGAGGATGTTGACGTCGTGCGTTTTGCCGTCGGTAATGCGGATAAACGTGGGGATGTTACCGTGCAGGTCCAACAGCGTGTGCATCTTCACGGCGGCCTTGCGCCGGCGGAACTTGGCCCACGGGAACAGCGAGAGGCACAGGTCGATGGTGGTCGAGTCCAGAGCGTAGAGACTTTGATTGAGATCCACGCCGATCGGATCGCGGGCATACAAGGGCCGCGCGATGCGAATCAAGGCCTGAGCGAAATCGGCATAGATCCGCCAGTCGCGCGACTCGTTAGCGTCGGCCAGTGTCGAGCGCGCGACGTTGCCGCGGAATCCCATGTGGTAGAGCTTGCCGCCAAGCGAACGCAGGCACGCTTCGATATCGCGGAGGCTTTCGCGGTAGGTCAACTGGGCGAAGGACATCGAGAGGAACTGATCCCAGCAGGAGAAGCTGCGCGAGCCCCGGTCGCCATCGTAGCGGGCCACACAGCGCCGGAACTCGCGATCCGGAAGAAAGCTGATCAACTGCGCGAATACGGTGCGGCCCAGATTCATGAGCCATTGTCGGCTCAGGACGGATGACGCTCAAACGGCGCACCGCCGCTCAAATCGCGGCAAGAAAAAACAACACCTAACCCACTTTTCTACAACCAGTTGCAGGCCGCCCACCGCTTATCAGCCGGACAGTAGTGAGCCGACTCCTTTGAGGGCAACAGGAAAACGAGCGGAGTTACACCTTGACCATGAATGAAACGCAGCGTTCGACGGAATACGGCCTCGATGTTCACACTGTGCTTATTCGTGAAGTAATTGTTGATAGCACCCATGCGGCGGTAGAATCTCATTCCCGAAAGAGCCGTTGCCGTATCAAGGGCATTGGAAGAGTCTGAAGCCGCCGCCGAAGTTTCCCTATTGACGGGGTCCCACGCGTCGGCCCAAATTCTTCCAACTCGGTACAAAAACCTCTTCTCGGCCGGCGGATACGACTCATATTGGTCCCACCCGAAGCGTTGGTAGAAATGAGCAAGATCGTCGCCGCTCATCGCGGGCGCAAGGTCGTTGGCGAAGATGCAGAGCGCGACGACGCGGGGCTGATGATCGCTCAAAAAGCTTCTCAGCACAAGCTCGTACTGTTCCATGTAAAAACCCTGCTGAGCTAGATTGATGACCGGTTCCTCCAGCGCTTTCTCGACAAGATCAGGAAAGGTTGCTTCACGAGGAGCCACACACCCCAGGTAAAGGAATCCCCAACGAAAAAAACCTTGCCGGCGGAATAGTCGCGGCCGAGATTCCGGAAGCCGAACTCATCGGTACTGTAGCGGCCTTCGACCCCAGTTTCACTCCAGGGGATGAGATAGTCCCGCTGATCGGGCTTGGTGACGAAACCCAGTTTCGGGTCCGGTTGAAGAAACCCGTGGAGAAGCCGTTGGCGGTCACGAAACTCGGCCGGCACCAATAGGTCGGTTGTAGCAGTGATAACCTCCATCGCGGATATGGAGAGGGCCAGAAAGACGAGAAACAAGACCAGCCTCTTTGCCATACCAACTCTTTCGATAGCTGCCGGGTTCAATCGCCGCCGGGCCAAACCTGGTCCACAATGCCGCGCGCGACGACTTCGTTCGACTCATCATAGACGTGGACGATATCCCAGAAATGAGGTTCGGCAGGCAGGAGAAGGCGACTGAAGTCGCTAACGGTGTACTGTTGATGCTCTCGGCTCAATGTTTCGATCCGGCGCGAAGCTTGACCGTAGAGAAGAACGATCGCCTCGATCCAATCGCGAGCCGTAACGTCGTCGAGCCCGTAACCCTCGGCAAGAACCTTGAGACCGTGTTCCTGATCAAAAGCGGCTGTGGGCTGGAGAATACACACCGGCTCGAAGCCGTACGCGAGAGATAGCGCGATCAGTTGATTCCAGTTCGAAAGGTAAGCTCCGACGTGGCTGTCGACCCACTCGGGATCAGCAAGGACCTCGGGGGCGGATTTGGCGTTCGCCCCGACAAGCAATCCAGGATTCCGAGAGCCACCGTCGGACACGAGTCGGCCCCGTAACGCACGATAGAGTCGGCTACGGTCAAGGACAAGCCGCCATAGCGGCGATCGGTGCTCGCGGCGGTACTCTTCCCAAGCCGCCTCCACGGTCTGGAAGTTGTAGGGGAAGTTGGGCCGAGATTCGTAATTGAGAGGCAGCATCAGATCATTAAATCCGTCGTATAGAATCACGACATCCGGTTGATACTCAAGCACGGTGAAGAGCAAGTATACGATCGCCTGCCGCGACACACTCGACACAATGCCGGCGTTGATGACTTCAACGTCCCGACCTTGAAACCGTCGTTGCAACAGTAGCTTGAGGGAGCCGGCGATCGTAGATTCGAAGCTGCTGCCTGTCTGGACCGCCGAACCGCCCAATATGGCGACTCGCAGTTGTCCGGGCGGTTTGACCTTGCTCAAAGAGTAACCGGGCCCCGCGATACGGAACCCGTCTTCCTGGGTGTAGTGAGTCACCGGCCGTGTGTGGTGCGACATCACGTGTCCGGGCGAGGTCAGGTCGCGGCTCACGAACTCCAAGTTCGGGTGCGGCTGAAACATCGTGTAGGGGTACAGGCGGTTATAAAAGGGGATGGTGAGCTGATCGCTCGCTCGGTAGGTGAGGATCATTTCCGCCAGGATCGCCGCCGCGGCAACGGACAAGACGATGATCCCCGTCCACTGTCGCGATGAAATGTTTGGGGATGACACGGAAACAAGGGGCGCTACATGTTGCAGAGCATGTCACAGTATCCGAAAACCAGGCGAGCGCGAGCAAATGTAGGGCCGCCCAATGCCCGTCTGAAACCTGCTGTCGGCTCCGACCTTGACAAGAAAATCGGCCTGGGAGATGATCTGTTCTCACGTCGCCAGTTAATACACCTTCATGTTGGGTATTCGTCAGATATGGGCGGGAGGGCAGTTCTTCCTTCGGCTACCCGGCTACCTGCGTCGGCCACTCACGTTGGACGCGGCGCGGCTCTCGCTCGCCGAGCGGCTCCGCCGAAGAGACGATTTGTTTCTCGAAAAGCTTCGGCTGGACATCTATGAACAACCTTCCAGCCCCTACCTCCAGTTGTTGCGGCATGCCGGTTGCGAGTTCGAAGAGATCGAATCGGGGGTTCAGCGGGACGGGCTGGAAGCGACGCTGCTCCGATTATTCCAAGCCGGCGTGTATTTGACGGTCGACGAGTTCAAGGGGCGCAAGGCGGCTCGACGTGGAAGCGCCGAATTTTCCGTGCGACCCGAAATGCTGCAGCCGCCGAGAGCTTCGTATCATCTGCCGTCTCTCAGCGGGGGAAGCCGCAGCGAGGGTACCCCCGTGATGACGGATCTTAGTTTTATCCGAACCTGCGCTGCCAACTCCGCTGTATCGCTGAGTGCTCGGGGTGAACACAATTGGCGAAAAGCCATTTGGGAGTCGCCGGGAGCAGGTCTGCGCTTCAGGACGGTCAAGTACGCCGGGTTCGGGGATCCGCCGAGAGCGACCTTCTCTCAGGTCGACCCCGACTCGGATGACATTCCCGCCTACTTCCGGTGGAACCTTCGCCTGATGTGCTGGGTCAGCGCCCTTGCCAGGCGCCCGATTCCCTGGCCGATTTATGCTCCGCTATCCGATCCATCGGCTCTCGCCGGCTGGCTGAGGCAGACACGTCGAGCCGGCGCCACGCCACACCTGCAAACCTTTCCCGGCTCGGCGGTGGTGTTGAGTCGATGGGCCATTGAGAATGATTACGACATCAGTGGAACCTGGCTGACCGTCTCAGGCGAGCCGATTACCGCTGCGCGATTGGCCACGATGAGAGCCGCCGGATGTAACGTAATTCCCCGCTACGGATCGATGGAAACCGGGGCAATCGGCTACGGCTGTGCGCACGGCGAACACGCCGATGATATGCACCTGCTGAGCGACATGGATGCCCTCATTCAGGCCGGCAACGACGGCCAGGTGATTGGCTTGCCGCCAACGGCGTTACTGATGACCTCCCTCCATCCGCAGTCGCCGTTCGTGATGTTTAACCTCTCCATGGGGGATCAGGCCGAGATGAGTCAGCGTCGCTGCGGATGTCCATTGGAGGATGCCGGCTGGTCCTGTCACTTATGGAACGTCCGCAGCTTTGAGAAGCTCACAAGCGGGTCGGTCACGTTCGAAGGGGCCGCCTTAATACCTGTACTCGAAGAGACATTGCCGGCGCGCTTCGGTGGCGGATCGACAGACTATCAGCTTGCCGAAGGCGAGAACGCCGCCGGCGAGCCGGTGCTGGAACTGATCGTCCACCCACGACTCGGCGAGCTGGATGAGCAGGCGATTGCCCAGGAGTTCCTGTCAGCCCTCAGCCGCCGATCCGCCTGTGACGGCATGATGATCCGCCGTTGGCGCGACGGGGGGACGCTACGTGTCGAGCGTCGCGAGCCCTCGATCACCAAGGCGGGGAAAATCAACTATCTACACACGTAGCACCTGCAGCACGAGGTTCGCACTTAGCTAGGCTCAAAAATCTCGCGGTTGTAGACCCACTGCGGACGTCGCCCCTCTAGTACGTCGACCACCCCCTGCGCCGCCCCTAGAGCCATGCGTTCCATGGCGTCAGGTGTAGCCGAGGCGATGTGCGGCGTGAGAATCACGTTTTCAAGACCACATAGGGGACTGTCCGCCGGGAGTGGTTCCTGTTCGAAGACGTCGAGGGCCGCGCCGCCGATGCGGCCCATCCGCAGCACCTCTGCAACTGCTGCTTCGTCGACCACGGGTCCACGCGCGGCGTTGATCAGCAAACACTCCGGCTTCAGCAAACTCAGCCGTTCGGCGTTCATGAGATGATGCGTCCCCGAGGTCAGCGGTACGTGAAGTGTGAGCACGTCGACCTTCGGAAGCATCTCTTCCAGTGAGTCCTCGATTACGACCGGCCCGTCGTACTTTGCTTTGTCGACAAATGGGTCGTAAGCCAGCACCTTCATTCCCAGGCCTGCTGACGCCGCCCGCGCCACGCCGCCGCCGATCTCCCCCAGCCCCACGACTCCGAGCGTCTTGCCGCGAAACTCAATCCCCATGAATTTCAAACGGTCTCCGTAACGGCCGGCGCGAATCGCGGTGTCGGCCAGGGTGAGTTTCCGTCCGAGCGCGAGCATCGCGCCGATCGTGAACTCGATGACCGGTAGGGCCGGGGCCAACGGCGTATGGACGACGGGAATGCCCTTCGCCGTGGCGGCCGCCGTGTCGATGTTGTCGACGCCGACGCCGTGTTTGGCGATGACCTTGAGCCGCGACGTTCTCTCCATGTCCTCGGCGGAAACCTTGAACAGGCGCACCACGACGCCGTCCGCCTCGTAAAGGTGCTCGCGGTAGTCCTCGATGTTTCCCTTCGGGCCGTTCTTCCAGGGAGTGAGCAACTCGCAGTGTTCCCGCAGCAGGTCCATGCCGACTGGGGCGATCAATTCAGGCAAAAAGACGACAGGTTTCATGAGTGCAGCCTGATCGTCAATCGACGTAGGCGACGGCGTCCACTTGCAACAAAGATCCTTCGCGGCGGAAAGGGCCGCCCGGGAAGCAGGACCGCGCCGGGGGGTTCGTCGGGAAGTATTCCTTGTAGGCCTCGTTCATCGGCTCGTAGTTGTTCTTCATGTCCGAGAGCAGGATAGTGACCTGCAGAACGTTGTCGAGCGAAGAGCCGGCGGCCTCAAGTTTCTCTTTCATGCGATCGAGCACGCTGCGGATTTGGACCTTTGCGTCACCGGGCTCTTTACGGCGTTGGGGATACCAGCCGCCCGTGCCGGCGAGAAACAGCAGGTGCCCCGAGCGGACCGTCCCGGAAAGAAGCGCGCCCCGCCGGATCTCGCCGGGCTTGAGACCGATGATCTGTTTCTTGGGTAGCCAAGCTTCTTTCGATTGTGCTTGAGCGACGCCGGCGGCGGCCACGCCGCCCATGCCGAGCCGCAGCAGGCTGCGCCGAGTTCTGCTTTGAGATGAGGATTTCATGGGATGTGCCTCCGATGGGGAATTGAGCGCCCGCGTAGTGTCGATCTGAGGTGGGCGGGACTCTACACCGTCGCACTTCCGGCGCGCAGTTTCAACCGAAGGCGGCCGTTTGCATGCGGATGACTCACTTGAGCAGGGTCTCCATCGCCTCCATCAGCAGCGACTCGACCGCGGGCGCCACGCGCGAGGCGCCTGGGCTGGTTTCGTAGCCGCCCTGCGAGTACGCCACCTCAGTGCCAATATAGCCCGGCCCGTAGTCCCCGTACGCCGCCATCAAGACGGTTTTGCCGGGCTTCATCTTCTGTGCGGCGAGCTGATACTCGACGAACAGCTCCCCTGGCATGTGAAGCACGTGAACGTCGCCGAGACGCAGAGCGGTCACGTCAATCCGCCGCTCCTCCTGGCTTCGCAGGGCCCAAGCCAGGTGGGATGCGGCGTTCAGGCGTTCGCGATGTTCCCGGCCCGTGTCTTCGACGATCGTGCGTAGGTCCGCGGGAACCATGTGCGAGG
Organism: Bryobacterales bacterium; assembly: GCA_965206655.1. Lineage (GTDB taxonomy): Bacteria > Acidobacteriota > Terriglobia > Bryobacterales > UBA6623 > JAPPLB01. The sequence goes on from CBDBKC010000038.1 coordinate 764,709, forward strand.
CCGGCGGAAGACGCACCGGCTCGACCCGCCACTCGAGATCCCCTGCCTTGATGGGAGTCTTTTGAATACTCCGCCAAGCGGTCTTCATGGCCTCGGCCATTCGTTGCGCGAGGATGGGGCGGCGCTCCGGCGAGCCATCGTTGTACTTGCCCGCGGCCACGTTGCCGCCGGCGCCGTTGAAGTGGATGTGGGCGACGTCCGGTAACTCTCGCTCACGCGTCGCGCGCGCGATACCAGGAAACTCCGCGGTCACATCGCCGTCGCCATAGTAGCTTTGCGGGTGGGTCGCATAGTACGTCAGCGACGCGATTGGGGTCTCACCGTTCCAGAAGCTCAGCAGCCGCAGATAAGGGTCGATCACGCCCTCGGGGGCCGCGATGGCCGCGGGGTTGCGAGAGCTGCTGTAGCGGACGATCTTGACTTTGCCATCAGGCCCCAGGATACGCCGGTTCGAGGCCACCTTGTCGACTTTCGCTTGCCCGACGCCGATGTGCGTTACCGGCCTGCTTGTCTCGACGGCGTGGCGCACGGCCTGGGCGGTTCGCTCGATCACCTGTTCATCAAACTCTCGGCTGAACGATACTTCAGCGATTCCCTGTTCCGTGAGGATGGCCTCGGTCGAGAAATCGCAGCGAACGCCGTCATGTTGATGCAACGTGTGGACGGCGACACGGTCCGCGCTAGTCCCCGCGGCCTCGGCCAGTGCTTGGCGCCAGGCGTCGTTTCCGCCGTTGGCGATGCCGATCCAGTCGACGGCGCACAAGACGATAGGCTTGTCGCTGGACAGCAAGACGACCCCGCGCGCGCTCAGAGGGTCGGTGATCGAGCGAGCCGGGGCGTAGGCCACGGGGTTGCCGATGGGCGGCGTGGCGTCGACGTTGAAGGCGCCGATCGAGAGTGGCTCGGCCTCGGGAAGCGATGGGCCGCAGCGCCACAGGATGCACACGGCGAGAACGAGCAGGCAGACATAGATCTTGCGTATCGTCAACGGAAGCCTCCCCTTGGGATGGTTGGCGCGGGCATTGCCGGGCGCGGTACAGGCAAGTCTATATCATTAAGGTAGGCCTCAGTCGCCGAAGCGGTAAGCGGATCTGGCGGAGTACGGGTTGAGCTGCGGGAGTTCGAAGGCTTGGCTCTGCTTGCTACCGCGGCCTTGGAACCTCACAAATCGGAAACCGAGACACTACTTGCGGGCCGGAGTGAGATAGGATCAGGGCGATGGCGAACTTCAAGCTGGCTCAACTCGACGAGATCCAGGCGATTCCGTGTCCGTGTGGTTCGGCGCGGCGCGCGTTTGGTGATGAGGATAGCGATGTAGCGACTTTGCACGTCGTGGATATCAACGCGGAATCGCGGGTTCACTATCACAAGAAGATGACGGAGCTCTATCTTGTGCTCGAGGGCGAGGGGCATATTGAGTTGGACGGCGAGCGTGTTCCGGTGCGCCCGATGTCGGCGGTCTACATCAAGCCGGGATGCCGCCATCGGGCGGTCGGTCAGATGCGTATCGTAAATGTTCCGATACCGGCTTTCGACCCCGCGGATGAGTGGTTTGACGACGAGGCTTCGGGGAATGCCGAGTAGACTCGCACGCGGCGTTAGTTTTCGTGTAATGTAATGTCTCGGAAAGCGCCGGCATCGTTTTCGTGTCCGCATGAAGCGCCACAGATTGCTGTTTGTGACTCCCTGGGAGCCACGTCCCACGGGGAGTGGACCTGCTATTCGCGCCTACCACAGTCTCCGGGCGCTGAGTGAAGTCTACGATCCTCACGTTCTGGTGCTCGGGTTCTATTCGGACGGGGGACCGGCGGGGCCGCCGCGGGAGATCCGTGGCGCGAAATGGGAGTACATTCGTGTCAGGAACTTCTCGACACGGGGCCGGCGTCCCGCGAAAAGCCTCATCGATCTGTCGGCCGCGCTGTTTTCACGATTGCATGAGAAGCCGTCGGAATGGCGGTATGCGACCGGTCCCGCGATTCAGCGCGCTGCAAAGGCGTTCCAGGGCGTTGATTTCGATTTGGTGCATGTCTACCGGATGTTTGCCGCTCCGTTCGCTCGGCCCTATATCCAAAAAGGGCGGCGGATCCGAAAGCAAATGGATCTAGAACAGATCGAGTCGCATACAAGGTCTCGAATGGCATCGCTTTATCAGGCGAACGGGAATGCCCTGAAGGCCTGGAGCTTGACGCACGATGCGGAGCAGTACCGCCGGATCGAAGAGAACGAATTACCACGCTGGGATCGGCTGTACGTTAGCTCGGACTTGGCGGTGCAGCGTTTGCGGAAGCGTGTTCGGATCGAGCACATCGAGGTGCTGCCGAACGTTGTCGAGGATTTCGCGCCGGACCGCGACTCCGAAAAAACGCGGGAGCCGTTTCGATTTCTATTTGTAGGGCAACTCGGTTACTACCCCAACGCTGACGCCATACGATTCTTCGTGCGGCAAATTTGGCCGTCGATTCGGCATTGGGCCGGCCAAGACGTTGCCCTCGACGTGGTGGGGGCCGGCGGGTCGGATGTTCTGATGCGCGAGATTAATCGTGTGCCGGGAGTGCAGGGGATCGGGGCGGTAGACGACCTGCAGGTGTTCTATGAACAGGCGGATGCGGTCATTGCGCCCATTCGAGCCGGTGGCGGAACGCGAATGAAAGTCGTGGAAGCCTTCGCTCATCGTGTTCCCGTCGTCGCGACGAGCGAGGCCGCCGAGGGGCTCGGTGCGCTACCGGAACGCCACCTACTCGTGGCGGATGCGCCGCTTCGCTTCGCGAAAGAATGCGTCCGCTTGATCGAGAACTCTGAACTGCGGAATTGGCTGCGGCGGAACGCCTTTGATCTTTATCGGGAGAGCTACCTTCCCAGGGCCATGCGTGAAGTATTGATCGAGTCGCTTCCGCTATTTTGAATTTCGTTGATCGGCGCCCGCCGCGAATCCCGCCGGCGTGGTGATAAGCGCTTCGGCCGGGTCGGTCAGGATCGCAGCCGCAACACAAACCAGAAGATGCCGATCAGAAACAGAAAGACGGCGCCGGTCTTAATAGGCCGCAGCTTTGGAACAGCAGCAATGAGTTTCGCTGAGAGATAGGAGAAGATCAGGAGTAAGACGGCCTCGGCGATGACTACGCCGGTCAGAACGTAGAGCGAATCCATTTCGGATTGCTGAAGAAAGCTCCCGAAGTAGAAACCGTGGAAGACACCCATGCCGGCGGCGACCAGCCAGCGGTAACCGGCTTCGGGCAGGAGGAGGATCTCGATCGCAAGGTAGGCCACGGTGAGGGCGGCGGCGGCTTCAATGAAGCGGGCTGGAGGCTGCCACGGCTCGAACACCAAGATCACCGCGGCGATCGACTCGGCCACGATGAAGGCGGCTGCCAGGGAGAAGAGTTCCTTGCGGCTGCGTCCCGCGAGCACGAGTGCCAGCAGGAAAAGGATTTGGAAGGGCCCCGCGATCACCCGGACGAGGCCTTCGGCCGCTTGCGAGAAGAAGAGTTCGCTCGTTGTCGGCGGCGTGAAGCGGATCTGAGAGCGGCTGAAGCTGAAATCGAAGACGGCTTGTTCAACAACATCACCGCGGATGGCCTTCAAAATGTGAACGTGGTTGGGGACCGTGACGGCGGCGAAGGTGCATTGGACTTCCAACTGCTCTACGGCCTGGGGGAATTCGAAAGTTGCTTCGCAACGGTAGACGCCTTCATCGGCGTCGGCCTCGCAGGAACCTCGGCGAGCCACGATTTCACGGCCGTCGTCGAATAGGCGGAAATTCTCCAGCAGGGAACGTTCCGGCTCTTCGAGATGGACGATCTCATAAAGAGGCATGCGAAGTTCGTAATAAACTCGGGAACCCTCAACCTCAAGTTGCCCGCTGCTCATGCTCATGATGTGCCCGTGGGCGAGCCCCGGCAGAAGCAGCAGGCAGGTAAAGCCGAGTCGGAGGGAGCGGACGAATCGCATTCAGAGGGGGCGGATCGGACCGCCGCAGTTATCCATCATAGCCGTGGTGTTTGAGCTTGGCGGAAATCCGTTGCATGTTACGATCCGAAAGAGATTTGCCTGGAACCTCGCAGTGACCGCCGTCTTCGAACCTCAACCCGGTCTTACGCCGCCGGACGCACGAGAAAGAGCGGCCCGTGCAGGTCACATGCAGCACTTGCTACGGCAAGTGCAGGGGATCGAGGCGCGGCTGCGCGAAGGCGGCGGGGCGGAGCGCATAGCGAAGCAACATCGAGCCGGGAAGCTGACGGCGCGCGAGCGCATCGAGAAGCTGCTGGACCGCGGATCGACATTCGTCGAAATCGGCCTGCTTGTCGCGTACGACCGCTATGACGGCAAAGCGCCGGCCGCGGGTGTCGTCACGGGTGTCGGCATGGTCAGCGGCCGGCCGGCCTGCATCGTGGCGAATGATTCCACGGTCAAGGCGGGAGCATGGTGGCCGGAAACGGTTCCGAAGATGATTCGGACGCAGGAAGTCGCTATGCGTTGCCGCATCCCGATCATCTACCTGGTGGATTCATCGGGGATCAATCTTCCTTTTCAGGAGAGCATTTTTCCGGGTCAGTACGGCGGTGCGCGCATCTTCTACAACAATTCGCTGATGCGGAGGGTGCTTAAGGTTCCGCAGATCGCGGCCGTCATGGGTCCCTGCATTGCCGGAGGCGCCTATCTGCCCGCGCTCAGCGACGTAATCATCATGGTCGAGGGGACGAGTTTCATGGGTCTGGGTGGGCCGAATCTCGTCAAAGGGGCGATTGGGAAGTCGGTCGATGCCGAGTCGCTGGGTGGAGCGATGATGCATACCGAGACCAGCGGCGTCGCGCACCACAAAGTGAAGGACGATCAGGAATGCATCGACATGATTCGGGCGATGGTCAGTGATCTCCGCCGCGAAACGGAAGCGCCGTTGGCGGAGTCATCGCCGCCTTTGCTAGATGAGGCGGGGATTGAGGCGGTGCTGCCGGCCGATCACCGGCTTCCGTACGACGTGCAAGAGGTGCTATTCCGGGTAGTCGACCGTGAGGGGTACTTGGAGTTCATGGCCGACTATGCACCGGAGGTGCTGTGCGCGAACGCGCGCGTTGAAGGGCGACCGGTGGGATTGATTACCAACAGGCGAGGTTTCGTGAAGGGCGGCGCGAAAACGAGGGTCGGCGCGGTGCTCTACACGGAAAGCGCGCGGAAGATTTCGCAGTTCGTGGAGCTTTGCGATCGCCGGGGCGTCCCTTTGGTTTACCTGCAGGATGTGACGGGCTTCATGGTCGGACCCGAAGCCGAGCAGAGCGGCATCATTCGAGCCGGCGCCGAGATGGTCGAGACGATGGCTTGCGCCGCGGTGGCGAAGATCGTTGTGACCTTGAGTCATGCCAGCGGCGCCGGCTACTACGCGATGGCGGGCCAGGGCTTTGATCCGGACTTTATCTTCAGTTGGCCCACGGCTCGGGTCGGAGTGATGGAAGGGGAGTCCGCCGTGCAGGCGATGTTCGCGTCGGAATTGGATCGGCTTCAGAAGCACGGCGAAGATGTGACCAAGGAGTTAGAGCAGGCAATGGACCGTACCCGTGCCGACTATGAACGCTGCCTCGACTCGAAATGGTCAGCAGCTCGCGGTTATGTCGATGCCATTGTCGACCCACGAGAAACCCGAAAAGTGCTTTCGCTGTGCCTGCGGGCCTGCGCGCACGCGCGGCCCCTCATCCGTGGCTGACACGGCTCGAACCTTACGACTTCTCGCGGCGTACACTGTAACCCTATGGTTCAAGAGATCCAGCATCCTGAGGGCGTCCAGGGCGTCGGCCCTCACGGTCGCCCGTTCCGCTATTACGATTTGGCGGTGCATGCCTTTGTCGTCATTCTTTTAGTTTCAAATTTAGTGGCGCAGAAGATTTGCGCCATTGGACCCTTTGATATCGGACCCTGGACGGTCGGGCCGTTCCTGCTGAGCGGGGCGCAGATTCTCTTTCCGATCACATATATCTTCGGCGACATTTTTGTTGAGGTATACGGCTACGCCGCGTCGCGGCGCGCAATCTGGATCGGCTTCTTTTCGGCGGCGCTGCTGGCGCTGATGGCGCTCTTTACGACGAGCCTGCCGGCGGCGCCAGAATGGCCGAATCAAGAGGCGTTTGAGAAGGTGTTCGGGTTCGTCCCCCGAGTGCTGGTGGCGAGTCTGGTGGCCTTCTGGTGTGGGGAGTTCGCGAATGCGATCGTCATGTCGAAGATGAAGATCCTCACCAGAGGCAAGCACCTTTGGAGCCGCACAATCGGCTCCACGGTCGTGGGTCAATTCGTGGACACGGCTGTCGTGATCTTCATCATCTTTGTCGGTACCGTTGACCTCGCAACGATGTTAAACCTCATGCTTACCGGCTACTTCGCCAAGGTCGCCTATGAAGCAGCCGCTACGCCGTTGACCTATTTGGCAGTCAATAATCTGAAACGGCTGGAGGGCATCGACGTGTACGACGAGGGGGTCGACTTCAACCCGTTCAAGGGCGAGGGTGGGGATTCGGGCCAAGCAGGCTAGGGCCGGGCTTCAGAACCGCGTGGGCTCGCCTTCGCAAAAGAGCAGGGCTGCGTTATGATATTCACGAAGCGAACTTGCCCCCCCGAGAAAGGCCGATGCTCCGGCTCCCCGTGTTTCCCAGTCCCATAGCATCGCCGATTCGGTATCTCACCGCTTCGGTGGTTGTCTTCGCCCTACCCGCGTTAGGGCTGGCGGCGCTGTGCGACCAAATTCATTCCGCCGAGCAGGCTGTCGAGAGTCTGCGAGACCGTGTGCGCACCCTACGGGCCGATGTGGCCGCTAAGAAACAGCGGCTCGAGAACGTGCGTTCGTGGATGCCGGACGCGGGCGCCCGGCAGCGACTGACGGAGGGTAGGGCGGCATACCAGACGGCGAAGTCGAACTTGCCGGCGCTGCGTGAGGAGCGCCGACAGATCGAGCGTCGGCGGCTTGACACGCTAAACCAAAAGCAAGACATGCTCGCCGAAAAGGCGCGGATTGAGACAGCGCGCGCCGACATGGAGACACTGCAACATCGGCCGGAGGTCCAGGAGCTTCAGCGCAAGGTGAATGACCACGAGGCCTTCGTCCGCTCCCAGTTGGGCGCGTCACCGACGAGCGCCGCAGAGGCCAAAGCCGTGGCCGGTAGGGTGAATGACATCTCTCACATTGTCTGGTTGCAGGCAGATGACCTGAGCATATTCGCCCGCGAGGAGTTCGAAGGTTATCAGCCGCCATCCTATACCGGACGGGATCGCTCGCGGCTCTGGGCTCTGGAGACCACCCTCGCCGATCAGGTTCGGTCGTACGGCGCCGCCGGAGTCCGATCGCCTGAAGCGACACACGCACATTCGGCTATCAAGCTGCTGGTAGGGCAGATTCGGGAATTGCGAACCAAGGTGGCTTCGCAGCTAGCCGACCTGGCGGCCGGTATGGGGAGTCTTCAGGAGGCGATCAGACGGACGGGTGGGGGTTCCGGTTCGTCGGGTCGGCCGGGCTACGAAACCGGCTTTCTCAGTGAAGAGGCGCGTGGACGGCGCATCGCGGAACTTGAACCGCGGATTGCGACTCTTCAGGCGACCGAGGATCGACTCACGCTCGAACTGGAACAGAAGACCCGGGCCATCTCGGATATGGGACGTCTTCAGAGGGAGCTGCGCGGCGCGGAAAGGGCCGTGCAGCGTGTGAATCAAGAAGTACGCGAAGCCGACCGGCGTGATTTAGCGGAGGCGCAACGCGAGTTCGACGAGGCAAGCGATTTGTTGGCGGCGGCGCAAGCGCGTTTGCCCATTTCGAGTCGCGAGACCAGCCGGCTTCGGCGTCTTTTGAACGAAAAGATGGCAGGTATCAATGCTGTCATCGCCGAGACCAAACCGATCTCTCGGCGGGCCATGGGCGAAATCGGAATGGGACGAGCTGAGCAATGCCGAGATCTGCGCTCGCGCCAGCGGGCTGATCTTGGAGTAGCGCTCGGGCAGTACGAAGAGGAGGGGGCGTGCCTCTCGGCGGCTCTCCCTGGGATTCCCGCTGAGATACAGGGCCTGATTACAGCGATCGAAGCTGTCGATTGTGGCGCGGGCACGTTGAGTCGATCCGTGGACCCAAAGCGAGCGCCAATCCCCGATAGGGCTGATGCCGAGCCGCCGGCCCTAGCCGGTGCTTGTGGTCCTGAGCCGCCCGAGGGCCGCACCTACGTTCCCGCGGTGGCGAACATGGGGATGGCTTATCAGCAAGCGATCGTCGCGGTGCGTCTGGCGGGGCTGCGCGGTTCCGGGCTCGAAGCGGCCGGCGCGGGAAGCGGGGATGCGGACGGCCCGGTTACGACCCAGAGGCCGGCACCCTGTACGCTGGTTCCGCTGGGGACAACGGTAAAGTTCGGATACGGCAGGGCCGCCGCGTTGCGAGAGCCCTCACCCGAGCGAAACGCAGTTTCCCGTTAGCGTGGAATGCTTGATGAGAACGCCGCCCTGCTTGGAACGACCGGAACGCGCGAACGGGAACCTTACCGACAGCCAGACGCGTTCGCTAACTTTCGTTGCCGTCGCCGCTCGACGGTGGATTGAGCCCCTGTAGTTCCTTGCCGGGCTTGAAGCGGACGGCCTTGCCGGGGGGAATGCGAACTTCCTCACCCGTCCGAGGATTGCGTCCGATGCCTGTCTTGCGTGGTCTTACGTTGAAGACACCGAATCCCCGCAGTTCGATGCGTTCACCGCGTTCCATGGCGCGCTTCATCGTTTCAAAGACGGTCTCAACGGCCATCTCCGCCTTGGTCTTGCTCAAGCCGGTGCGGTTTACGACGCTGGTGACAATGTCGAATTTAATCATTCTGTTCGTCGCTGCGAGTTTCTGGGGGGATACTGTTGTCTATGCTAGAGAAGGCACAAGTGCTTTGTCAAGAAGCGTTTCGGGCGGCATCGGCGGCGGGGTTGGAGACCGGGGCAGGGCTGAATGCGGCCGTTGGCGACTCGCGATAAAGACGTGAAAATATGCGCTCTGGCGGTTCGACTCGTGTTACCATAACGGCAAGTTCGCCGGTGGCGCCCAGGGTGGCTCGCGGTGGAATCACCAACTTGCAAGAAGCGATGGGAACGGAAGGGGATTGCGAGCGAACGGCTCGGCAGTCCCTTTTTTGTTGCTTGGTGTGGGGCGTGGGCTCTTGTGCGGGGGGAAGCCTTCCGATGTATAAGGGCCGGCATGTTCGTAAGCCCCGTTTACGGTGCTCTTCGTTGGAACAGAAGGGTGTCTTTGGATTGACGTCGGTCACTACGCAGGACTTTCTATCCGGAGCCGGACGGTTTAATGGCCGCGCCGGCCGCCGGCGGGAAATGTAGGACCGAGTAACCGAGGGAGGATACTATTTTTCGTAGGCCATTTCGACCCTTCCGGCGCGCCCGGAAGGACAATGTCAACCAGTTCATTCGGGCGAAGCAAGTTCGCGTTGTATTTCCGGATGGCGTTACCGAGGTCCTTCAGACGCACGTTGCCGTCAAGAAGGCGAAAGAGTTGGGCCTCGATCTCGTTCTCGTTTCTCCTACCGCTGACCCCCCTGTATGCAAGGTCATGGACTACGGGGAGTACACGTACCAGGAGAAGAAGAAGAAGAACGAGGCAAAAAAGAAGCAGCATCGGATGGAGGTCAAGGAAGTGAAATTCCGTCCGAACACAGACGATCATGACTACAACTTCAAGAAAAACCACACGCTGCGGTTTCTCAAAGAAGGCAACAAGGTCAAAGCAGTCGTCTTCTTCCGAGGACGGGAGATCACACACTCGGACTTAGGCCACAAGATCTTAACGAATCTGGCGAAGGACGTCGACGATTTCGGCGAGATAGAGGGTCGGCCGCGGCTCGAAGGTCGCCAGATGCATGTCATCATCGGCCCGCGGAAGACGAAAAAGAAAGAGAGTGCGCCCGAGCAAACACAGGCTACGGCCTCGTAGGTTGGGTCGGCTTTCCGCCTGTTGACCGACGGGAGTCATTGCAAGCGCTCTCACTGTTTCCAGAGAATCCGGCTCCTCGCCGTGTTCGTCCGGAAATCCACGTGGCACGATATTTGGTGTCGGGCTGCCCCCGAGTTGATGGTCCGTCTGAGACAATATCGCTTCCCTTGGAGTGCGAAGGAGTCAGAGGCCAACGATGAGTCAAGTGAGGGCCGCGGTGCTGGTCGAGTACGAAAAGCCGCTCGAAGTCCGCGAATATCCACGCATCGAAAAGGCCGGCCCGGGCGAAGTGCTAGTACGCGTTGAGCTCGCTGGTATCTGCGGCACGGATGTCCATCTTTGGCACGGACAGCTTCCGATCCCGCTCCCGGTGATTCTGGGCCACGAAGCGGCAGGGCGCGTCGAGGCCCTCGGCGAAGGATTGACGGAAGACTGGCGCGGACGCGCCCTAGCCGTGGGCGACCGCGTGACATGGGCGAGTTCGGTGACCTGCGGAAGCTGTTACTACTGCCGCCGGAAGAATCAGCCCACCCGCTGCGTCTCTCGCAAGGCCTATGGAATTTCTTACTGCGCCGACGAACCGCCGCACCTCCGCGGAGGTTACGCCGAGTACATTCTGCTGCGTGCGGGGAGCGCGGTCTTCCGGTTGCCGGACACCGTTCCGACCGAGTCGGTTGTGGGGGCGGGTTGCGCTCTCGTGACAGCGATTCACGGTATCGAGCGGACGACGATCTCGTGGGGTGATGTCGTTGTGATTCAAGGCACCGGACCGGTCGGGCTGGCGGCTCTGGCGATCGCGAAGGAAGGGGGTGCGTCACGGGTCGTGGCCATTGGCGGCCCCAAGCACCGCCTCGAACTCGCGCGGGAGTTTGGAGCCGATGTGCTCGTGGACATTGAGGAAGCGACAACCCCTGCTGAGAGGGTGAAGCAGGCGCTGGCCGCGGCCGGGCCGTTCGGGGCGGATGTGGTTATCGAGTGCGTGGGGCATCCGGCGGCCGTGAACGAGGGAATGGACCTTTGCCGGGACGGGGGCAAGTTGCTGGTGTTGGGCCAGTATGCCGATGCGGGAACGATCGAATTCCGTCCTCACACAATCACCCGAAAGCAAATTCAGTTGATTGGCTCATGGGGCTTCGAGCCGCGGCACGTGCATGCCGGCCTGAACCTGCTCGAGCGGAGCGGCTGGAAGGAAATGTTCGCGAGCGAGATCACCCATCGTTTCGGGTTAAACGAGGTCAACGAAGCACTGGCCACGACTCGCGAATGGCGCTCGGGGAAAACGGTGATCCAACCATAAGCCGCCGTCGCGCGTCTTCTACCAAGGAGGCCCCGCGGGACTGACTCGCGGTTCGCGCCCGATATGAGACGCTTCTTCGTCATTGCTGTGCTGGCCGTCGTAACGTCGGCCGGCGTTCGGGCCCAACCGGATCTTCAGTTCGCGAAGTTGGGGGAGTGCCGACTTGAGAACGGGGCTGTCATCGAAGACTGCCGCCTGGCTTATCGGATCTTCGGCGAACTGAATGCCGACCGCTCGAACGCGATCCTATTCCCGACCTGGTTCTCGGGGCGGACCGAGGAACTGGAGCCGTATGTGGGGCCGGGACGGATGATCAATACGGCTTTCTACTATGTGATCGCCGTTGGCGCGCTTGGGAACGGAGTCTCGTCATCTCCATCAACAAGCCGGACCCAGCGCGAAGCGGCCTTTCCCGAGTTCACCATCGCGGACATCGTGAATCTTCAGCACCGCTTGCTTAGGGAAGTGCTGGGTATCACCCGCCTCAGGGCCGTCGTGGGTATCTCGATGGGCGGGATGCAGGTTTTCGAATGGACGGTCGCAAATCCGCGCTTCGCGGAGAAGGCCGTTTCCATCGTCGGATCGCCGCGTCTGGACGCCTACGATCTGTTGCTTTGGCGGGCGGAGTTGAACGCAATTGAGCGCGCACTGGCGGCGCACACGAACCCGCGAAGGGCGAGAGCGGCGGCCATGAGCGCCGTAGCGGAAATGAACGAACTTGCCCTGCGAACGCCCGCGAATGTTAATCGGGTTTTCGCGCGGGACGGGATTGGAACGATGCTCGCAAAAAGCTCGGCGGACCTCGTTCTGCGAAATGACCCGTATGATTGGGCGGCGCAGCTTCGGGCAATGATCAGCCACGACGTGTCAAGAAGGTTCGGCCGCTCGCTTGATCGTGCGGTGGAACAGTTAGCCGCCAAGCTCCTCGTGATCGTTTCAGAGGATGATCATATGGTCACGCCCCAGGCGGCACTGGCATTCGCTGAAGCGAGTAAGGCCGAAACCCTACGCATTAAGGGCGACTGCGGACACCTGATTTTCGAGTGCGACGGCGGACAGGTGGCGCAGCGTGTTCGTAGGTTTCTGGGGGATGGTGACTAGCCTTTCTCGACCCAGCCCACTAACTTGTTGTAGATCCAAGCGAAGAGGAAGCCGGCGCAGGCCCCGTCGACCAACCCGTAGATCGTCCCGATGATGACGCTGCCAACGCTTCGGGAAGCTTCGAATCCCGGATAGACGGAGCTAATGGCAGTCAGATAGGGGCCGCCGTAGCTTGCGTCAATCAGGTTGACGCAACCGATGAGGCAAGTGCTGACGCCGAGAAAGAGACCGGCTGTGAGCGCCATCGCCTTGGCGGAGATTCGCATACTCTTCGTACTCGCTTCCACGGCGGTCAAGGGCCCGACCACTCCGCCGTCGCGATCGCGAAGTACTTGTTCACAAACGGCGGTTCTTTTCGTGAGCCGTACCAAATCCGCCATGTTCCGTCGCCGAGCCGCATCACGGACTGGCTGGAGTTGTAGTGCGACTCCCAGGCGAGTTCGGGGTCGGGGCGCAGGACCGGGTTGCTGGGATTCTTGCGCCAGTGGATACCGTCCTCACTGATAGCAAAGCCGATGGCAGTCTTGTCGGCGTCGGTTTCCTCAATCCAGTACCTGGCGTACCACATGAGGTAGAGGCCATCGTGTTTGACCACGGTCGGATAGAAGAGCCGCCGATGTTCCCAGTCCTGATCCACAACCATCACCGGCTCGGGCGTGATCCTCCATTGCTTTCCATCGGCGCTGGAGGCATGACGGAAAGCCCAGGAGGCGATCCCGACGTCGGCGTACCACATGCGATAGCCGTCACCGTCTTTGATGACCGTCGGCGCATAGGCGTTTTCGATCAGCGGCGGGGAGGGAGACGACCAGTCCTCGCCGTCGCCGCTGGTCGTCTCGTGTACGGTGTGCAAGCCGTCGCTGAAATCAACAGCCGTGAACCACATACGCAACTTACCGTTCTCCCGGATCGGCGAGCCGTCGAGTTGGCGGAGGATGGTAGGTGTCACAATCGAAGTGCGGCCGTTGCCGAACTCATAGACGGGATTCTTGCTACTTTTCTCGAATCGCACACCATCAGGGCCCGTCGCCAGACCGAGACGGAAGATGCGGCCGGCGACCGTGCCACGCGAGCCCGGGTACCACAGGCTGTAAGAGCCGTTCTCGCGCGCCACCGTCGGGGCGAAGACGTGCATGTCATCGAACGCGCCTTGTTGCCCCAGAGGAATAACAGGGTGGCTCTTTACCTTTTTCCAATCTTGTGGCCCGAGCCAGCCCTCGCCTCGCGGGACAGCGGGAGTGGCTGTTTGCAGAACGGAGTCGCCGAGGAACCAAGTCGCGCCGATCCCGACTAGAATCGCGACCTTGAGTATCTGCGTGAACCGCATAGTTAGAGTGCTGCTCCCGAGTCAATATTCTCGCATCGATTGGCTGTGCCAGACTATCCCTGTAGGAGAGGGCCGAACGGCGTGAGTGGTCCCAGCATATGCGATGCGGAAAATGAAGATCGCCTTCACCCCGGGAAGCATCGGCGTCAAGGTAACCCAAGAGGAAGCAATTCAGTTGGCGCACTACTACGGTTTCGAAGCGGTGCAGCCTTTCGGACGGGAACTGGCGCTGCTGCCGGCGGCGCGTCTGGCTGAGTTACCGGGAGAACTGCGGTCGATGCGGCTTTCTTGGGCAGCGGCGGGCCTCGGCGTAGATTTCCGGAAAGACGAGACGACGTTCCGGGAAGGATTACGCACCTGGCCGGCGGAAGTCAAAGCGCTCGAGCGGGCCGGGGTAAAGAGGGTCGGTACGTGGATCATGCCGACACATGAATCGCTCACCTATGTAGCAAACTTCAAGCAGCACGTCAGCCGTCTGCGCGCGATCGCGTCGATAGCAGACGATCACGGCCTGCGCCTGGGGCTTGAGTATGTCGGTACGAAATCGCTTTGGACGAGTCGGCGCTTTCCGTTTCTTCATACTATGCCGGAGGCGAAGGAGTTGATTGCTGAGATCGGCAAATCGAATGTGGGCTTCGTCCTTGATAGCTGGCATTGGTGGACGGCCGGCGAGAGCGCGGACGATATCCTGACCTTGACGAACAACGATGTCGTCTCGTGCGACCTGAACGATGCGCCCACGGGAATTCCAAAAGATTCGCAACATGACACAACTCGAGAGCTGCCAATAGCCACGGGCGTCATCCCGATCCAAGAGTTTCTGCAGGCGCTCGTGAAGATTGAATACGACGGTCCCGTACGCGCCGAACCGTTTAACAAGACATTGAACGACATGCCGAACGAGCAAGCTTGCGCCGCAACCATTGAAGCGATGCAGAAAGCCTTCGCACTGATCGGCGGCTGATTACGGGAGAACCATGAATCGCGAAACCGTCCGCCGGATAACCTCGATCGGCAGGCCGCTCGAACCCGGCTATGCGACGAATCGGGCCGTATTGTTTCTCATGCCGTTGGCGGGAGTCATTGCCGCCGTGGTCAAAGCGGCCGGCGGGGGAAGTGGGGCAGCGATCGCATCGGCCGGGGTGGTTGCCGCGCTTGCGGTGTTTGGAACGTGGGCGTTGGGAAGGGAGTTGGCGCCGGACCGCAATGTGGCGGCGTTCGTTTGCATGGCTTTGGGCTTCGGCGTCCTCTTCGTTGCCGAGACGGCGAGCCCGTTGACGTTGTTCGTCACACTGTTTTTGGTGCGCATTGTAAACCGTAGTGTTGGGCTTCCGGCGCGTTTGACCGATTCGATCGTGGTCGTGTTGCTGGTTTTCTGGGCGGTGTACGATTTGTCCGATCCGTGGTTCGCGGTGGTCGCCGCGATGGCGTTCTGTTTCGACGCGATGCTGCCCGAAGCACATCGGCGTCAGTTGCCCTTTGCCATTGTTTGTCTCGCCGGGTTCTGGTTGTGGAATTGGCAGGTTGGGTCGGATGGCGCCGATGTTGCCGCGCCGGGACTTCGGCTGCAGTTGGCTGTGAGCGTTGTGACTCTTGGGTTTCTCATCACGATCGGGCGGACGAAAACGGTGGCGTCTCTGGCGGACGCTACGGCTAAAGCTCTTGCTCCGGCTCGGGTGCAGGCCGGCATGCTGCTGGCTCTGCTGATAGCGCTGCAGTCGCTCCTGCTGGGTGCCGAAGGAGTTCATGGCGCCGCCTTGGTGTGGGCGAGTCTTGCAGGCGTTTCGATAGGGAGTATTCGATGAGATCGCGATTGCCAATCGCTGCGCGACTGTTGGTCGCGACTCTCCTGACCGCTTTGCTGCTCGCTGCGCAGGGTGTGGGGCAGGGCGAGAAGGTTCTGTGCTGGGAAATCTCATCCGGGGAGGCGAAGGCCTATCTGCTGGGTTCGGTGCATGCGGCGCGTGAGGATCTGTACCCGCTGGATCCTACGATCGAGCGCGCATTCGCGGCGTCGGATACCTTGGTCGTGGAGGTCGATATCAACCAGGCCAATCAAGGCGAGATGCAGCTCAGCCTGCTTCTCAACGGGGCCTACAAGCTGGGAGATAGCCTCAGCGCGAAGCTGCCGGCGGAGGACCTCGTACAGGTCAAGGTCTTCCTCGACAAGCGAGGTGTTTCGTTTGCGGCATTCGATCGGCTCAGACCTTGGCTTGTGGCGTTGATGCTCACCGTATCGGAACTTCGCCAAGCCGGCTTCACTGGTGAGAACGGAATTGATATGCACTTCCTCACGCAGGCGCGCGAGCTTCAGAGACCCATACGAGCGCTCGAGTCGGCCGAGTTTCAGATCGAGTTACTGTCGGGCTTCTCCGACGAATTGCAGCGTTTGTTCCTGATGTCGACCATCCACGAGATGGACAAGCTGCTTGGCATGATCGATGAGATTACCTCGGCCTGGAAACGAGGCGATGCCGCGGCGATGGATCGAATGCTGGTCCAATCGCAGCGAGAGGACGAACGGATGCGGCCCGTATTTCAGAAGCTGATCAACGACCGAAACGCCTCAATGGCCGCGAAGGTTCGGGACCTTCTGCAATCGGAAGTTACGTTGTTTGTGGTGGTCGGCGCCGGCCACGTCGTGGGCGAGGGCGGCCTGGTCGATATCTTCAGCAACGACGATCGATTCGAGGTGCGGCAGATGCGGCGGACGGCGGTCGAATCCCTACCCTGAGAGTCGCTCATACACCTTCATCAGCTTAGACTTCGTTTCGATCCCGATACCCGGCGTTTCCGATGGGCGGACCTTGCCGGCCTGAACGGGGATGTTATCGGCGAACCCGCCGAACGGCTCGAAGATTCCGGGATAGGATTCGTTGCCGCCCAGGCCGAGGCCGGCCGCGATGTGTAGCGCGAACTGGTGGCCGCCGTGAGGTACGCAGCGCCGCGGCGACCATCCGTTTTCGACGAGCATGCCGGTGGTGCGTAGGTACTCGACGAGACCGTAGCTCAGCGCCGGATCCATTTGCAGGAAATCGCGCTCGGGCTTCATGCCGCCGTAGCGGATGAGATTCCTCGCGTCTTGCATCGAGAACAGGTTTTCGCCTGTCGCGATGGGCGTTGCGGAGGCGGACGCGACTTCACGGTTGAGATCGAAGTCGAGGGGATCACCCGGTTCCTCGTACCATTTCAGGCCGTAGGGTTCGAGTGCGGCCGCGTAGTCGAGCGCGGTCACCAGATCGAAGCGGCCGTTGGCGTCGACGGCGAGCGCGCGGCCGGAAGGTAGTAGTTGAAGGACGGCTTCGATGCGTCTGAGATCGTCGGCCAGCGGTGCGCCCCCGATCTTCATCTTGACCGTGTCGTACCCAAGGTCGAGATAGCGTTTCATCTCGTCCTGGAGTGCTGTCAATTCCTTGCCGGGATAGTAGTAGCCGCCGGCGGCGTAGACATACACTTCCGCTTCGGCGGCCCCTTCGCGATAGCGGTCAGCGAGAATCCGATACAGCGGTTGGTTCTCGACCTTCGCGGCGAGATCCCAGAAGGCCATGTCGAGGACGCCGACCGCCACCGAGCGTTCGCCGTGACCTCCCGGTTTTTCGTTGGCCATCATCGCGTCCCAGGCTTTGAAGGGATCGAAGTTCGAGCCGTCGTCGTTGAGGAGGGCTTCGGCCTTGCGATGCATCAGACGCGGGATCAAGCGGTCGCGTATGATACCGCTCTGGGCGTAGCGTCCGTTGGAGTTGAAGCCGTAGCCGATAACGGGGCGGCCGGCCCGGACGACGTCGGTTATGACGGCGACAGTGGAAACGGTCATTTCCGCGAAGGAAATGTAAGCGTTGCTGATATCCGAGCTGATCGGAACAGAAGCTTCGCGGACTTCTAATACTCTCACGAGGGGTTGATGGATCGAACAGGTTCGTCCGCC
Source organism: Bryobacterales bacterium (assembly GCA_965206655.1). GTDB lineage: Bacteria > Acidobacteriota > Terriglobia > Bryobacterales > UBA6623 > JAPPLB01. The sequence continues at coordinate 782,293 of CBDBKC010000038.1, forward strand.
GGGACCGATTTCTAGTCGAACTCGCCTTCTTCGGCGAGCATCTCGACGGCCTGCTCGAAAGCCGAGAGGGTGACGTCAACATCTTCGCCGCTGTGGACGCCGGACACGACACCGCCCGGCCATCCGGTGATGTCGACGCCGCCGAGGATCATAGCGAGGCGCACTCTGTGTCCGAGCTCCGGCGGTGTCGCTTTCGCCAGGACTTTCCACGGCACTTTGCCGGCGTAAATGTCTTCCCGAGACACGGCCTGGCGCTGCGGGTTGGTGAAGATATGCAAGCCGGAAAACTCGCCATAAGCGCACCACGGAGCACTGTGTTTCTTCAAAATCTCGTCGATTCCATTGCGGATGCTTTCCGCCGTTTCGTTCGCGCGGGCGATGTAGTCGCCGGATTTCAAGAGCTTCAGCGTCGTGATACCGGCGGCCGCGCCGACCGGGTAGCCATTGAATGTTCCCTGGTGAGGAAACCGTGGTGGAGAAATCCCCCCCCCCGTTTCCACGAATTCGAGCAGGTCGATGATATCAGCCCGGCCGGCGACCACGGCTCCCGGATAGCCGCCCGCAACGATCTTGGCCAAGGTCGTCAGGTCCGGCATGATCTGATAGTGGCCCTGGGCTCCCCCCGGGGAGACGCGAAAGCCGGTTACGACTTCGTCGAAGATCAGCAGGACGTTGTGCGCAGCCGTCACGTCCCGCAGCCGGCGCAGGAACTCGCCGTTCGTTGGTACGTGGCCGAAGCCGGAGCCGGTCGGTTCAAGAATAACGGCCGCGACGTCATCCCGGTTTGCCAAAACGTCCGTGACCGCGTCAATGTCGTTCGGCGGTAGCACGATCACCTGTTCGACCACCGAGCCCGGAATGCCTTCCGGCTCATTCACCTCGGGCGGTGCGGATGTGAAGGCGACATGGTCGTGCCAGCCGTGAAAGTGAGCGCCAAAGCGAATGAACTTCGGCTTGCCGGTGTGCGCTCTTGCGAGTCGAAGCGCCATATGGGTGGCCTCGGTTCCGGATCCGACGAGGCGCACCTTCTTGGCGCAGGGAATCATCTCTTGAATGAGCTCCGCCCATTCGAGTTCAAGTTCGTGTTGAGAGCCGTAGTGGGTGCCTCGCGGGACTTGGCGAGTGACTGCTTCCACGACATCCGGATGGGCATGCCCAAGGATGAGTGCCCCGTGGCCACCGAAGTAATCGACGTACTCGTTTCCGTCTATGTCCCATTTACGCGATCCTTGCGCGCGGTCTACATACAGTGGGTGGGGTTTGAGGAAACGGGAAACATGGGTTATCCCGTCGGGGAAGATTTTGAGCGCCTGCTCGTGGCGTTCAGCCGAAGTCGGCGTTTTCTTGATGTAGGCTTCACGAATTTGAGAGGCGGTATCGGTTTTGACGACCATGATGTTCCTCAGGATAGCGAAAAGCTTGGTTCTAAGAAAGGCAGGCAGGCCGGTTGTCACGAGGCCTGGCCGGGGCAGCCGCGCCGCTGAGTAATCGTTCTTCAGCAATGGGCCGATATCCTTCAAGGGAAACGTGTGCCCGGCTCGAACACAGCTTTACCGGCGGCCGAGAACAACGCCGAGATCCGGTTCCCGGAAGGGCTACCGGGATTCGAGGGCTCGGGCTGTTTCGTGCTTGTCTACTCGAAGGAATATGCTCCGGTGTACTTCCTGCAATCAGCCAGCGAGCCTGAAGTGAGTCTACCGGTTCTTCCTGTGCAGGCCGTGGACTCTGAGTACCAGCTTGCTTTGTCGCTAGGCGACCGCGAGCTGCTGGGTTTAGAGGAAGAGCCATGCGTCGGCGGCAATCTACTGTGCCTCGTGGTACTGGTCCTGGCCGGGGGTGATAAACCGCCGGCCTGCAATCTGATGGCGCCGATCGTCGTGAATCCGGCTACATCATTGGCGAAACAGATCGTCCAGATTGAGAGTGATTACCCAAGCGTGTTTCCGCTCGAGGCTTCTGAATAGCTGTGCTCGTACTTCGCCGCCACCAAGGGCAGTCGTTCACCATCGGGGATGCCGTCGAGGTGCGGGTGCTTCGCATCGGCCGCGGATACGTGAAGGTCGGCATTGTTGGCCCGCGCGAGATCGAGGTTGTCCGGACGGAAATCGCGCGCTTGAATCAGAGTGCCGTTTGGAAGCCGTCGGACAGATCAGACGAAACCCTAAAGGAACTCGTGAACCGCCTTCGTCTTCCTCACAAAGGGAAGCCTGGTTAGCGGACGCCTAGCCGCGGACGTTCAGGCGCTGTCCGCTCGGCGGTTGGCTAGCTCCCAGGGCGCGTTGGGCCTGCTTGGCGGATTTCAACTCGTCCAAGCGCTCCCTGATGAGCGCCCTCCGTACCATCAAAGGCGTACGCACTTCTTCCCCCAACTCGATCAAGTGGCGCAGACGTTCCCCCTGTTGTGGCGAAATCTGACCTTCTTGCACCAGTTTCTGGAAGAACTGGAGTTGAGAGGAGCGCTCGTCGAGGAGTGCGCTGAATGACGGCCCCAGCGGATCGTTAGACACATTCTGAAGCGCTTCGGTAGTGAAGTTCAAACGATCGAGGATCTGCTCAATTTCAGAGGACATGCTACTGCAACCGTGAGACCCGGAAAGCTTCGAAAACGGTGGTCAGAGTATTCTGCTGTGATTCCAGTTGCGAGACCAAAAGGTCGGTGGCCGCGAATTGCAGCTCGAGAGTCGCAATCAAGCGGTCGACCCTTTCGCTGGCGGCGTCAATCTGTTTCTGAATATTTTCGTCGGACTCAGCCAGGATACTGATCGTTGCCTGGATCTGGCCGGTGACCGGATCGGCGAGATCCTTCAGCTTCGAGAATCCTAGACCGGCGAAACCCGATGAGGTGTCTCCGATGAACTCAAGCGCGTCAGCGACCTGATCATCAGTCAGGCTGTTGAAAGTGATCGATTCGAAACTCAACAGCCCCTTGTCGTCAAACTCCAGTCCGAGCTCGACAATCGATTGGATCGCGCCGGAACCGCTGAACGAGGTGATCTCGCGCAATGCCTGTTGGGATTGGCGGACGATGATATCTCCCGAGAGGATGCCCGCGCCTTCGCCGATCTGTGTCTGAATCTTGGCAACGGTGTTGTTGTATTCGGCGGCGAAATTTGCGAGGGAGTTCGAAATGGCTGCCCGGTCGCTGAAGACCGACACGGTTGTCGAACCGGCGCCTTCGATGGTGACCGTCAGGCCCGGTTCGAAATTGACGATCGTGTTACCGGAGTTTGAGACGGCAAGTCCATTCACCGTGAAAACGGCGTCCGTACCTTGGTTGGTGGTCGTGAGCAGGTCGGCGGCAAGGCTGTCCTTGAGCGCCAGTGTAGACTGCCCGGTGGACGTAGCGGTGATACTGAGGTGATAGGTCGGATTGTCGGGGTCGCTGCTGGTGTTGATGATGGACGCTTTGACTCCTAGCGACGAGCTCTGGGCATTGATGAAGTCGCGGAGACCGTCGAGTGTGTTGTCGAAAGCTTCCACCGAGTGAGCGCCGGCGAGTCCGGAGAGAAAACCCGTGCCCTGTGCGTTGTCGGTAACGGTGATGTCGAAGGCCTGATCCCCGCTTACCTGGACTTCCCCGCTTACAACGGTAAATGTGACGCCGGCGGCCGTCAGAGTCGCATCCAGCGCCACCTCGGCATTCAAGGCGGCGACAATTTCTTCCGCCGACTGTCCGCCAACGGTCCCGCCTGATTCCAGTCCGCTCACGACGGTGCCGGTGCTCGATGATGTGAACGTGAAGCCCTGGCCCACTGTATCGCTCACGGTGAGTTTGAGATTCCCGCCTTCGTCGCCGAAGTTTAGCTTTCCGTTGAGATTCCCGTTTGCCGTGATCTGATCGTTGAGGAGTGTAGCTATGTCGGCCGTCGTCTCTGTTCCGGTGAGAGCAACGGTTGTGATCTGTTCGTTGATGGCTGAGTCTTCGCTCACGAAGCTTACGCTGATGGTGTCGCCTGCACCTATCGCGCTGGGCGCCGCCGCCGCGACGAAGAAGCTATTCAGCGAGGCGGTGATGCTTCCCGCGAGGCCGTTCGAAAAGTCAACTTGGACGCTGACCGGCGGTGACGGTGTCGTGGCGCCGGTTGTCCCGGCGATTCGGCCGCTACCAAGGGTGAGAAGGTCGAAGTTGGTTGTCGTGGCGCCCACGGTGAGCGCGTAGACACCGTCGGCTGTGACACCCCCACTCGATGTGCTGGCCAGGCTGGTTGTTGTAACCTCCTGAGCCGCCGAGGCCGCGCTCGTGACATCAATGTCGAATGAGGCCGTGCTCGGGGACCCGGTCACGACGACGCTCGCCACGGCCGTGTCGGAGGAACTCGACCCGACGGCGGATTTCGCCCCCAGCAGGCCGAGCGAAACGAAGCGGTCTTCGAGTGTTTTCAGCGTGGCCCCAAGATCACTCAATGCCTGCTGGCGGGCGAGGTTAAGTGTCTGCTCGGTTTGGAGTTGTTGAATGGGGAGGTTCGCTATTTCGAACGAGCGTTCGAGAATCAGGGCGAAGTTCTCTGAGAACTGGCTCAGGCCCGTAAAGCTGATCGGTGGTATGCCCATTCGTTTCCTTCAGTGCGGGTAGTCGACATCGACACCATGAGTTCGCGGCACTACAGGGTCCAGGTGTGTCCCACGCTCGCCGCGACTTCCTTCTCAGTCAGGGAGGCGAGCGGCGGCAAACGGTTCGATTTCCTGATTTCACTCCATCCTTGATGCAAAGTCGTAAGCAGGCGAATCACCTCCTCCAGCGGTTCCGAGTCGCCTCGTGTCAATGTGTCGGCCAGCCGCTGTTGGATGTAGCCATAGAGATCCGCGAGATTGGCGGCAATGTCACCTCCCTTTTCGGAAAGCGCGCCTTGGAGTTCCACGACAATCTCCATAGCGAAAGCGACCGCGCCGTTCGCTTTGTCGAACTCCTCGGCTTTGAAACTCGTCGTCGCCTGGTTTAGCTTCTCGATCGCCTTCGAGTAGAGAAGGCAAATCAACTCGACAGGGTCGACGTTGAGGGTCTCGTTGTCTACATACTGTTGAGCTGACATCAGACACCCTCTCTTACCCAACGGCCGCGATGACAGGCCGCGGCGGGTCGCGTCTACGCTAACGTGCTTCCCCCTCGAAGCTCACTGAGAATCTCGGCGGCGCGTAGCGTCACCTCCGGCGGTACTTGTGTGATCACTTCGTTGGTAACGCGGTCCACGATTTTGATAACTGGTCGTCCGGTTTCCGGATGGAATGCAAACCGCAGCTCACTGCTGGGGCCGATCCCCCCGCCTTCGTTGATCGTGTGGATCGCCTTGAGTAACTCGCGGTTCTTCGCCGCCTGTTCCGGACTGTTCCCTTGCGGGCCTTCGCGGGCCGAGGGCGACTGTTGTGCGCCCAATCCTTGTATTTGCGCCGTGCTCATAGCGTTCTCCTTTGATTTCCTCCACATCGGCGGTTCTGACACTGTGACGTTTACCGCCGCCGAGAGATTCCTTCGCTATGTGGCTTATCGGACAGTGAGCTGGAAACGAGAGCCCTATGGGGCGGTTTTTGTAACCAAACGAACTAGGCAAGCAGATCCAGGAGGTTGGGTTGCTGGCGCGCCAGCACCTGCAGCGCGAACTGCTCGGCGGTGGTACTTGAAGTGAGCTGTGCGATCGCTTCGAGGACATCGGCGTCGCGGTGTCCCGAAAGGCGTTGCTGGTTGACGGTATTCAGTTCGTTGAGACCGCCGATCGTCGAGTCGATCTGGCGTAGCGTGCTGCCGTAAAAGCCTTGGGCGGCGCCGATTTGGCCGATGCCTTGACGGAGACCCTGGATGTGCTGCTCAATGCGGCTCAGATCATCCACCTTGAGGTCTTCGATCAACTGGTGGAGCGTGCCGAAGATATTGGCGCTACTGTCTCCCCCGACCAGGTGCGTACCGGCGATGCCCGAAGCGAAACCCGTGCCGCGATCAAAGTCGATGGCCGTGAACTCGAAGTTCACCTTGCCATCGACCTGGACCTCACCGTCAACTGCCGTGAACGTGATGCCCGCTGTTGTCAACTGTGAGTCGAGCGCCACTCGTGCGTTGAGGGCTGCGGCGATCTCTTCGGCTGATTGCCCGCCGGTGGCGCCGCCGGTTTCAAGTCCGCTGGCGAGCCCGCCGGTGGAGGAAGAACTAAAAGTGAAGCCAACGCCAAGGGTGTCGGATTGCACGAGCTTGAGGTTGCCTGCCTCGTCGCTGAACGTAAAACCGCCGGCGAGTTGCGGGTGGGCGGCGATCTCAGTGTTGAGAGCCAGGGCGATGTCCGCCGTCGACTCCCCGCCGGCGAAAGGCGGGGTCGAGATGGAGCTATTGATGAGCCCGTCATTGCTAACAAAAGTAACGCTAATCGTCTCGCCTCCGGCGGGAATCGTGGGCGCCGCCGCCGCGACGAAGAAGCCGTCGAGGTCGGCGCTGATCACACCTTCGACGTCCCCCGAAAAAGCAACGCCGATCGCCGCCGGCGGCAGCGGAGCGCCGGCGCCTGTTGAGCCTGGCGTTCGTCCGACACCCTCGAACCGATCCGGGCGGGCAAAGATGGCGTTGCCGGGCAGGGAAATCTGTCCCGGTTGGCCGTCGGGGAAGAGCAGTTGGCGGCTCGCCGAACTCCCCTCGTACACAACGCCGTCGGAGCTATTTTCATCAATGGTGAAGGGCCGCGCATCGGTCGAATTGCCGGCAAAAAGGAAGCGGTCGGCGTGGCTCGTGTTCGCAACGAGCAGCAGCCCGCGAAAGATGCCTTCCAGGTCGTTTCGTATCTGGGTGCGCGTGACCTCATTGCCCGCGATGCTGGTCGCCTGCGAAGCCAGTGTGAGCGCCCGGTTGACGGCATCCCCCGCGCGCGCCAACGAACCGTCGACGGCTTGCAGTTCAGCCTGGGCGCTCCCGAGGTTGTCGCGAAACTGACTCAGACGGGCGATCTCGCTCAGGGTTCGCACGACACCGGCGGCGTCGGTGGGTGAGTCGGAGGGTTTGGTGACACGCAACCCGGAGGCGAGCTGGAATCCGGCTTCGGCGCTACGTTGCTGGCTCGCTCGAAGCTGCAGCAGCAGGTCCCGGCCCTGGGATAGGAATGTGGTCCGCATCGTGGCTCCTGCCGCGGCTACCTCACTAGCCCCAGCACCTCCGTCGAGAGATCGTTAACGACTTGAATCACACGCAGCATGGCGGAGAAGGCCTTCTCGTACTGGATGAGCTGGACAGCTTCTTCATTCACGTCGACTCCGGAAAAGCTGTCGCGGATGCTTTGGGCAGCAGCGAAAACCTGCTGTTGCGTCTCGAATTCGGAGGCGGCCGAGCTGGCCGCGCCACCTACCTCGCTGACAAGATTGGCGTAGAAATCGGTGAAGCGGAATCCCTCGATCAGATCCGCGTCCGCCAGAGCGCCGACCGCTAAGGCATTCTCATTGCCGAGAGGGATCGCGAACGTGCCCGCGGAAACGTCAGCCGGTCCGATGTTCGCGACTTGAATCGTTGATGCCACGGGAGCGCCGCCGGCCGATCCGGCGCCTGCCAAACCGGATACGAAGCCGGTCCCGGCCGGATCGTTATCGACCACCGTGAAGTCGAAGCTCTCGTCACCGTCAATGCGAACTTCGCCTTGGACGGCGGAGAAGCGGATACCTGCCGCTACCAAGGCCGGATCGGAGAGGACCTCGGCGTTCAGGGCGTCGGCAATCTCCTGGGCGGAGTGCCCACCGAGGTCGCCTCCCGATTCGAGACCGCTCGTGAAGGCGCCGCTTGAAGTCGACGCCGTGAAGCTGAAGCCTTGTCCGGCTTGCTCGGAGAGCACAGCCTTGAGCGAACCGCCGCTATCGGAAAACGTGATGAGGCCGGCGAGTTCAGGATCGAGCGCAAGCTGGTCGTTCAGGCGGGTAGCGAGCGCTGCCGCGTCCTCTCCACCGAGCAGGGGAGAGGTAGTGATCGTCCTCTCGATCTCACCATCGGCGCTTGTGAAGGTGACGGATACGGTGTCTCCCGCCACGGCCCCGGCCGGCGACCCGGCGGCCACGAAGAAGCTGTCGAGCGATGCCGAGATACTGCCTGTCACTCCGCCGCTGAAGGTGACGTCGATGCTGACCGGCGGTGCGGGTGTCGCGGCCCCGCTTGTACCCGCGGTGCGGCCCGTACCCTCCACGAACGATGTCGCGTAGGCAAAGATCGCCTTGCCTGGGCCTCCGGTAGCCGTAGCGCCCCGCAGGAACTGCTCGTTGACTTGATCGGCCACCGCTTTGGCCAGCCGGTCGACATCCGCTAGTAGGCCGGGAATCGTTTGATTGCGGGTTTCAACGATAGCTCCAAGACTGCCGCTGGCGCTCAAATCGGCGGTAATGTCATTGCCTTTGAAGTCACGGATCTGAATCTGTTCCGAACCGAGCCCGACACTCAGCGGGAAGACGGTCTCGCCTACGAGCAGGGGTGCTCCGGTGTCACTGATGACGCTCAGAGTCCCATCCCGCTGACTCTGGACACGGAAACCGATCAGGGTCGAAAGTTCCGTGAAGACCTGCGTGAGGCGAGTTTCGACGGACGAAGTCGCCGGGCCATCTCCAATGCCCCGCTTGGAGGCGAGCGAAGCGGCGTTGTTAAGAAGCTGATTGACGCGTGAGACGATCGACGTGACCTCCGTATCAAGGTTCGTACGTTGCCGCGAAAGGTCGGCGTTCGCTTGACGAAACACGCCCGCCAGTGAGTCGGCCGCGCCGATGACGGCCCGGCGCAGGTTGAAGTCTTCCGGAGCGACGGAGAGTGATGAGACCGAAGCAAAGAAGTTGTCGATACTCTGGCCGATGCTGTTTTCACCGACGAGCTTGAAGGTTGGTTCAACCTGCGACAGCAGTTGAGAGGTTTTTTCAAAGAACGAACGCGACTGGTTCGCGAAGAAAAGCTGGGATTCGAGGAGCTGGTCTCGCAGGGTCTGTATCTGGATGAGCTCGACGCCCAAACCTTGGCGCGAACCCTGCGGAGCGATGATCGGAGCCAGGGAAGGCCGTTGCCGAGCGTAACCAGGCGTGGCGGCGTTGGCGATGTTGTTCTGGATGACGCCGAGCGCCTCCGAGAACGTGGAGAGGCTGCGCGTCGCCGAACCGATGATGCCCGACAGGTTTCCCATCGAGTGCCTCCGCCTACCCCTCCACCGCTATCCGGGCGCCCTCAGTCGGGCGATAGTGACCGTCGCGCTCATAGCCACTCATCGTGGCGTTTCCGATATCACTAAGCCCTTGGCGGACCCACTGAAGGTGACGAACCACCTTCGCGAGCCGAAACGCGCGCCGTTGGAGCTGCGTGAGCGCTCGGGCGGTGTGAGTTTCAAGGCTGCCCGCGGTTCGAAGGGCCCCGGCCCACTTTTCAAAAGCAGGCAAACGATCCGACAGGCGCTCGGCGGTTGCGGTAACTTCGTCCGCGTCACCGCCTTCCACTTCACGTAGCGCTCGGTCGATCTCGTCCGTTAACTCCACGAGAGTGGCTGGGGCGGCTGGTTCCATCGCTGTCTCTACCTTCTTTCCCGTTATTCTCAACGTGAATTTAGGCGTTCGTCTCCAGGCTCAGGGAGCTGAGGGATTCGTTCTCAACAGTCGTCCCTTGAAGGGCGTCGTCGATAACCGATTGAGCGACGGAGGATGGCGAGGCCTGAAAAGTGCCGTTTTGAACGGCCTTTTCGAGTTGCTCGATCTTGCTGACGACATCGGGCGGGTCGTTCTCGAGTGCCCGTGCGAGGTCGGTCCCCAACGGAGACAGGTTCGCTGAGTCGGTCTGCGACTCGGTCCCGCGCTGCCGGGTTTTCTGCTGTTGCTCGACTTCCTGCGAGCGTCCAACCTGGGTTGAACGGACGTCATTCGAAGCCGCGAAGCTATCATCGATTTTCATAGGCAGGTTCCCATGCGGAAGATCTCGTTCACCTTATCGGCCGTTGAGCGGGAAACGATAGGGCCGGGCGTTCGGAGAAGGTTCTTCCTGGGTTTCCGGCGATGGAGGTGCGGCATCCGCTTGCGGCGCGAGATCATCCGCGATCATCTCGGCGAAGCCGAAAGTACGGCTTTGGGCAATCGCTTCGGCGACGTACCTCTCAGCGAATTCGAGATAGCTGTCCGCGCCGGTCATTTCGTCTTCTTTGTCGTCGATTTGACCGGCCTCGCGAGCCGTCTTCATCCACGCGGCCAGCAGCATCGTTTCGAACTCTTTTGCCGCTTCGGTTGGCGTCATGCCATGGTGCAAGCGTGTTTCAGAAGTCGGTGCGGGGGAGACAGCAATCGGATCGATCACATGACCTCCAGTTCGGCCTCGAGTGCGCCGGCGGCGGCGATGCTTTGCATGATGGCGATGATGTCTCGCGGCGTCGAGCCAATGGCCATCAGCGCTTTGATCAGGTCTTCCACGCTTGCCCCTTCCTTGATAGAAACCTCCCGAGCTTTCTCCTCCTGCACCCTTACGTCGACCTGCGGTGTAACGGTCGTCTCACCGCCTGAGAACGGAGCGGGCTGCGAGACCAGATAGTCAGTCACAACCTGCACCGTCAGGTTGCCGTGCAGTACGGCCACCGGGGCGATCCTGACTTCGCTTCCGATGACAACCGTGCCGGTCCGTTCGTTCAAGACGACTTTGGCGCGTCGATCGGTTGGGATTTCGAGCGCGTCGATCCGGGCGATAAACTCGACAGGTCTTTCCTTGTACGCCGCCGGCATTCTTACAAGGACCGCGGCCGCGTTCTCGGCACGGGCTTCGCCCTGAGGGAAGGTGTCATTGAGCATCTCGGTAATGCGTGACGATGTCGTGAAGTCCGGACGCCGGAGCTGCAGCCGGAAACCCTCCGGGTCAGGACCGGTGCTTGGAGCCGCCCGTTCGACCAGGCCGCCGTCGGGTATCCGGCCGACGGTAGGGTGGTTGACTTGTACTCCCGTCCCACCACCACCGGCCGAGAAGCCGCCAATGGAGATCGGCCCTTGCGCCACCGCGTACACATCGCCGCTCGCGGCCTTGAGAGATGTAAGCACTAGGGTTCCTCCTTGCAGGTTCGAAGCGTCTCCGATCGAAGAGACCAGGACGTCGAGGCGCGTTCCCGGCTGTGCGAACGGAGGCAGATTGGCCGTAGTCATGACGGCGGCCACATTGTTAACCCGCAGGGCTGTGGGTGATACGTTCACACCCATCTTCTGAAGAAGGTTTGCGAGACTCTGCGTTGAAAAAACGGTTTGCTGACGGTCGCCGGTGCCGTTCAATCCGACGACGAGCCCGTAGCCGATGAGCATGTTGTCTCTGACACCCTCGATCGTCGTGAGATCTTTCAAACGCGCTCCGCTGATTCCAGCCGGCAGCATCAGAAGCAGCGCCACGGATGCGGTGATGATCGTTCCTGAAAGGTGTCTGATCATGGTTTAGAACGGCAGAATCCCTTTGATCAGCCGCATCAAAAAGTTAGGACGCTTGATGGCATCGTTGACCACGCCTTTGCCGTTGACCCGGAGCTCCATCATCGCGATGCGGTCGGAAGTGATGCTGTTGTCCGGGCGCAGGTCGACTGGGCGGACGGCTCCACGCAGCCAAATCTCCTGACGTTCTGAGTTGACGACGATTTCCCGCACGCCCTCGATGATCATGTTCCCGTTCGGCATCACATGCGTGACATGTCCCGTAATACGGGTCGTGACACTCGTTGTCCTTCCGGTGCTGCCTTGGCCGTCGAGAGCGCGGTCTCCGCTGGAACTGGCCAGGTTCGCCAGCGCCCCCGCCGCATTCAGGCCCCCGAAGAAGTTGCTCACCGAGTGATTGTTCGATGAAGCCCGTGAACTCGAAACGGTACCGCTCGATAGGGCGCTCGCCTGCTCGACAACCTGAATCGTAATCAGGTCACCCACCGTGGCCGCCTTGGGGTCGCGGGCCGGTTCCGCCAGGTAAGAGCTGGTGAGAAAGAGAGACCCCGGGGAAGCTTTGCCCGCGTCGCCGGTTCGACCCGTTCTCCGGATATATTCGTTCAGCGTCTCGTCGCTGGTCTGCCCCGCCAGCCGCTGTGTGGCGCCCAGCGCTAATAGCAGGGCTCCAACGAGAAGAAACGCAGTTTGGTTCGCTGCCGGCGTCGCTCTTTCGTTCATGGTACGGAAACCTCCGCTAACTTCGGTGAAACAACCCGTGCCACGAGGCGCCGGCCGCTATCCAGATTGCGGCATCGAATCTGGTCACCAACTGAGCCGGATTCCTCGGCCTGGGCCGGGGCTTGGAGTACGACGGCCCCCGATCGCATCCGAATCTGAATCAGGTCGCCGCGTTCGACGGCCTTTGCGGCGACAAGCAGCCTTCGGTCGAGAGGACGGCCGGCTGGAAGGGAACCACGCAATTCCATCCCGTTGATATCCCGCGGCGAGACCGCGAAGCGCTCCGGAACTCCGGGCAGCGGACCGTGCTCGAAACGTAAATCGTCGGGGCGGATCTCCGTGCCCGATGGCAGATCTGTTTTCGCTACAGCGTACTCACCCAGCACGGTCACGGATGCGCGAACCCGGAATCGGCCTGTCCGCCCGTCCGTGTCCACCCACTCGATCGGCAATGGTGCAACCCGATTGAGGACCAAACGTTGCCGCGGGAGTTTGAAATCCAAGTCGCCGGCCGGCAGCAGCGCTGGGCGATAGTCTTCCAACTCAACGTGGATCTTGTCTTTGCTGATCTCGAACGCGGCGACAAGTCCATTGAGAACCAAGTCTCGTGCTTCGGCGGGGCTCAACTGACGGCTGGCCCGGCGAACCAACAACGACTCGGGCAGCGAATGGTGATCGAGGTCCAGGCCTTGGTCTCGTCCCCAGCGGACCAATTCCGAGCGAGCGACGCGACGACGCGCCCCCAGACGCGGCGCATAGGCGAGGACGGTGGCAGGTTCAATATCTCCCCACGCCGGGATGACCCGAGCAAGCTGGCCCGCGGTGATGCGGTCTCGCTCGACAAGCAACTCTGTAGGTCCAGTCGCCGGCAGTGGTGGAAGACAGAACGCCACCCCAAGAGCGCTCATCACTAGGGTTCGCATCAAAACGGTAACCGCGACGTTAGGTTTCATAGCTCACTCCTAGCGGCTCAGGGAATTCGCTTCCTGATACATTTCATCCGCAGCCCGGACGACTCGCGCGTTGGCTTCATAGGTGCGCTGTCCGACGATCATATTGATGAATTCCTCGACGACGCTTACGTTCGAATTCTCAAGAAAACCCTGCTGGAGGGCGCCATGGCCCTGGGTGCCGCCGGGTTCTCCGATGACCGCCGCTCCGGAGGCCTCGGTGATTTGGAACAGGTTCTTTCCGATGGCTCGCAGACCGGCTGGGTTCTGAAACAGCGCCAGCGTAATCGGCCCCTTCTGTGTAGCCGTCTCGGTCCCCGGCAACTGGTAGCTGACCGTGCCATCCGATGCAATTTGGATGAAGGGCGCTTCGGCATCTATATTGATCGCCGGTTCGATGGAGTCGCCTTCAGCCGTTACGATATTGCCGTCACGGTCAAGGTGGAAGGCGCCGGCCCGTGTGTAGGCCAGCTCGCCTGTCGGCAGTCGTACTTGAAAGAACCCCGAACCCTCAATGACGAGATCGAGCGGGTTTTCAGTCGATATGAAGTCACCCTGGGAGAAGATGACTTCGTTTGAGACCACGCGGGTCCCGAGTCCGAGTTGAAGCCCTGATGGGAATGTCGTCTGCTGTCCGGCGGCGGTTCCGGGTGCGGTGAGGTTCTGATACATCAGATCCTCGAATTGCATTCGACGGTGTTTGAATCCCGTCGTGCTGGCGTTCGCCAGATTGTTGGCGACATTGTCGATGTTCATCTGCTGCGCGACCATGCCGCTCGCGGCGCTGAAAAGTGCTCGAATCAATCTGAGTCCCCTTTCTCCTGAGTCGGCCTAACGGCCGAAGCTGCCTAACTCGTCGATGGCGCGGCCGTTCATCTCGTCGCCAATCAGTGATGCCGCTTGCCGCAGCATCTGAAAATTACGGGTGGCCAGCATCAGCCGAACCGCGGAAAGCGGTGCGTTTACGTTGGATCCTTCGAGATGCCCTTGCCGGACCGTTGTGCCGGTAGCCGGCCGCGCAAGATCAGGCGCCGCGGCCTGGAAAAAACTGGCCCCGGCTTTGCGGAGCGGCGGTGCTCCATCGAATTCCACCAGGGCGAGCTGTGCGATGGATGAACCGTCCACCGAAATCATTCCCTCTGATCCAATGTCGATACGCGCACCGGCGGGAAGAATGATCTCGCGGTCCTGAACATCGAGTACAGGGTGACCCTGCGGGGTCGTCAAGCGGCCGTCGGCCGACAAAGTGAAGTGGCCGTTGCGCGTGTAGAACTCTAGGCCTGAGGCTCGAACGGCCAGAAATCCAGGACCCATCAACGCTACATCAAGAGTAGCCTCCGTTGGCTGCAGCGGACCCTGCTGATAGTCAACCTTCGATCCCTCGACGACCGGCATCCAAGCTGGGTCCTCATCGAAGAACGCCGCTTGCGCTTGCTCGGTGACAAACAGCCGATGAAACTCGTTGTCACGTTTGTATCCGGCTGTTGAGGCATTGGCGATGTTGTTCCCGAGCAGCTCTAATGTCTCGACCTGGGCTTTCATGCCGGCGGCAACGGTGAGTAGAGCCTGATCCATCGAGCCCGAGTAGTGCAATTGGGCGGCCAAAGACGGTCGGCCTGTGATTGGGGCCTTTGAGGGCACGAGCGGGGTCTGGGGTGATTCGTAAATCTTGCCGCCCGGCATTTTGCTGACGCCCTAGCAGGGAGGAGTTCGGCTCCGCGGGCTTGCGTTTTCAACGAGAAACGAGTTTGGCCCTAGGCTTGCCCTGTCTCATGCCGATGCAGGCCGTCGCCCTAGCCACGAAGACACCCGAGCCGGCGAGTGTTCTTCGTTTCCACAGTGGCGGCCCCGTGCTGGGTTCCGCGGGTGTACAAGCAGACTCGTCGGCAAGCGAAGCCGCACAAGGAAGCTTCCTGGCATTGGTCCAGGCACAGGCCGATAACCCCTCGTCGGACTCCGAAGAGGCCGGAGGAGAAACGCCGTCCTTTGAGAGTGGTCACAGTGGGCCTCAGGCCAAAGATCCGCGGCGGGAGACCGAATCGAGATGGCATCCCACCTTGGGCGACCAAGCATCCGGAAAAGTCGACCCTCCCAATCCGGAAGTCACCCCCGAAGCCGCCCCCGAAGTTGTCGACGAGACGAGGTTGGCGAGAGCGTTGCTTGTTGAGCGACCAGCCGTTGCCGCCGAGCCGACGACTACGGCCCTGGATTTGTTCATCGCTGACGAGTCCGTTGAAGCTGACCTTGAACCCGATTCATCCCGTGATTCGAAGCAGCCGGCCCCCGAGGGCCGGGCTTTATCTTCAGACCAGCCGACCGGCGGAATCAAGCGCACACGGGTCCGCGCCCCCAAGCCTAAGCTGCCGAAAGCCGCGGTAGCGTCTGAACCGGCCGCAAGTACCCGAACCCAGGCGGAAGCCGCTGCAGAACAGAGCAAACTGAATGTGGAGCCGGGTCGCGAACCAGCGGCTTTGAGCGCCAAGGCCCCGGTCGTGACGGAAAAGGTCCACATCGACAGAGCACCGAGGGCCCGCCTTCACAACTCGGGGGGGTTAGGTGAACCAGGAAAGAAACATATTGAAACTATTGATATTAAAGAGTTAACGCGTGATGTTTCAGTGCCACTCGATGATGCTTCCCCGCAGCCGAAGGCCACCTCTCGACCTCACTCCGACACACTAACAAGGCGTGGAAATCCTGTGGAAAACGTACCCCTACCCGTGCATAACGCCGAGAACGCACTACCCAAGAATCCACAAAGTGGAAATCCTGTGGAAAAGCCCCAATCGATAGGTTCCGGACGCCCGCTCCAGAGGAAGACGCGCGTCGCCAACCCGATGGAGAATCCTGCTCCAAGTTCGGAATCAGTTGATCCGCAGCCGCCAACCTCCGCCGTTTTCGTACCTGCGGATGCCCCCTCGCCGGCCAGCCGGCATACTCCTTCCGGCAAGGCCGAGACTGAGGTGCCTAAGGGTGTGACAACCGATGCACGCACCGTGCACCGACAGAGTGAAGGGCAAGATACGAGAACAGAGCCCAGCACTCTCTCACGGCATGTTTTACATGATGAACAGCTATCTAACCTACAGAAAAATAGCGATTCATCAGACGTAATATCTTCTCCATCAGAGCTGGTTGAGAACCCTCCAAACACCTCTGCGCCGGTCGTTCCTCAACCCGTTCAGCCGCAGCCCTCGGCGATCAACGATGCACCACCCTCGTCTGGGCCTACTGCGAAAGGAAACTCGGGCACGGGCGACGCCATCCAGAATGTACGGACGACTCGCGTCCCGAACAAGCCGGCTGAGGTTCCGAACCTTGAGGTCTATCGTCTCCGTCTCGACCCTCTCCCATCGGCTACAAAACAAGTGGGGAGACCCTTCGAGGCGCCTCCTTCCGCCTCGACTGCTCAAGTCTTAGTGGCCGCATCCACAGTTCGTCCGCAGATGGCTGAGCAAATCCGAAGGAACTCCAAACCAGGAATCGGTAGTGGCCCCGCCAAGCCCGCTGCCCACTCGGAGCGGGCCGCCAACTTTTCACCGGTGCCCCCGGAGGCGCGGCTTTTCGCCGCCACGGTGGCGACGAACGACTTGGATATCGATCACTCCGTGTCGGAACGCGACGCAGCTACGAAGGCTCGATCGGCGGACCGATCTGTTCCGAACCGCCAACCGGCGCCGTCCGAGCTTCCGGCAACCGAGCAAGCGGCGGCAGGACCCGTTGAGAGGTCCGATCAGGAGCCGCTTCCGTTCGCCGGGGAGCAAGGTTTGCCGGCGACCAAACAGCAATTGCCGCTCGGCCCACCCGTTCGGCGCTCATTCGTTGACATATCGAACCAAGAGGCGATCCCAGGGGCCCGCCGAAGTCCCGACACCGGTTCGCCAAATCTAACCGGAAGCTTAACGCCCCCGTCGAGGCTCTCGGTCCCAGTGGAGAAAGCATCTTACGGCCATGAGCCGGCCGCAACCCGGCCTGCCTCGGTCGAAACGGCGCTGCTGGAGAGAACCCACGAGCAGCAGGCCCTTCAGTTGCAGGTCCGAGACGAGAAGTTAGGCCGGGTCGTCATTCGCTTGACCGAGCGCGCGGGCCTGATTGATGCCATGGTGCGGACCGACGGAGTACGATCCCGCGAGCTTCTTGGTCAGCAGTTGCCGCTGCTCGTGGAGTCACTCGTGCGCCGCGGTTTTGAAACGCGCCACGAAGGCTTTTCGAACAACCCGAATAGCCGCGAAGGCTTCGATCAACACGATCAACCCTCGCGGCGAGAGCAGCATGCGCGCCGCCAACGGCGTGAGCAGAAGGCACGGCCCGCGTTCAGAGTGAGACTGAACTAAGACATGCCTAGGTTCATGCAGACAGCATCCCCAAAACATTCTCGTGAAATCCCATCGGAGAGAACATGACAACAACTAGTGTCGGCGCGGCCGCTGATACCGCCTCGAATCGATCCGCCAATCAAGTGCTACTCGGAGATCAGACCGGCCAGGATACGTTCCTGCAACTACTGGTCACTCAGATACGCAACCAGGACCCCCTCAGTCCCCAGGACCCAACCGAGTTTGTGTCGCAACTGGCTCAGTTCAGTTCCCTGGAACAGTTGCTTCAGATGGGCAAGTCACTCGAGTCGATCGAACTCTTATTAGGACTCAGCGCCGAACCTCCGGGCGCCGTGGAGCCAAGCGCCTCGGAGGGAGTCGTCCCTCAGCCGGACACCGGCAATTAACCTTTCAATTTCTTTTCATACTTCAAGGAGAACTCATCGCATGCCAAGTGCTTTTTTTACCGGACTATCAGGACTCAGGGCCCATTCTCGGGCAGTCGAGGTGATTGCCAACAACCTGGCTAACCTCAATACAATTTCATTCAAGGGAAGCCGCGCCGATTTTCGAGACCTGTTCTACCAGCAAATCGGGCAGAGCCGTTCCGGCGTTGCCTCCCAGGTCGGCATCGGCGTATCGCCGATCACCGTTTCGCGGCGTTTCGAACAGGGGACCATTCAGAACACCGGCGGCCTGCTGGATGCCGCGATTCAAGGCGAAGGATTCTTCATCGTCCAGGCGGACGATCTGACTCAATACACACGTGCGGGAAACTTCCAAATCAACGCTCTTCAGCAGTTGGTCACGATTGACGGGGCGCTGGTACAAGGCTGGATACGCGATACGACGGGTGTCCTCGACACCAATCTGCCGTTCGATGACATTACACTGCAAGGCCAGCAAACCCTCGACCCCACAGCGACGTCGGAGATGTCAATCCGGGCAAATCTACAGGCTGGCTCGGTAACCAGTTTTTCACGGCCTATCCAGATCTTCGACGCGCTGGGTGAGTCACACATTCTGACGATGACGTTCACGCCGGTTATCCCGGCTCGGGCGGGGGCGTCGAGTTCGTTCGACCTCACGGTGACGATTCCGGCGGAGGATGTGATTGACGAGGGGACAGGCCTGCCGCCGGTCGCGGACATCGACGTTGCGTCGGGGACGCCGTTCGCCCTCGACTTCGACGACTCCGGTACCTTAATCGTGCCCGGCACTCCCACGATCACACTTGACATGGCGAGTGTAGCCCCCGCGGTCGAATATGCCAATGGCGCCGCCGACTTGCTGGTTGCATGGGATCTGCTCGACGACTTGGGGCAATCGACACTGACCAGTTTCGGATCGCCGTCCGCGGTAACAGAGCTTTTCCAGAATGGCAGCGCGGCGGCCGAGCTGACCTCGATTTCGATGTCCGACGGGGGCGACCTCTCCGGGCTTTACAGTGACGGCCGGTCCTTGACTTTGGCGCGGCTTGCTCTTGCCCGCTTCACGAACCCGCAAACTCTTCTCGCTGTGGGTAACAACAACTACGTACCGACGGCCGCCGCCGGAACACCGACCACGGGGGAAGCGAATACAGCGGGTCGTGGGTCGGTAATCGGCCTATCGCTTGAGTTCTCGAACGTCGATATTGCTCAAGAGTTTACGAATCTTCTGACGTTCCAAAGGGGTTTCCAGGCCAACTCCCGTGTGATTACCACCGCCGACGAGTTGAACCAGGAGGCCCTGAGTTTGAAACGATAGCCGCCGATGGCACAAACGGAAACACGGATCGGCGTCGCCGCTGGAGATGCCCTGCGGCGACGGCCCATTTCCAAACCCGCTACCACGGGCGAGGACTGGGATTCCCCGGAACCGACAGAGGACACAGACGAACTAGCCCGGTTTCGCGGCTTCCTAGACTTGCCGCTCGAGGTCGGCGTGCAGCTCGGCCGCAGGTTCGTAAGATTCCAAGAAGTGCTTGACCTGCAAGTCGATTCAGTGATCCGTATGGAAAGGTCGGCGGGAGAGAATGTCGACCTTCTCCTAGAGAACCAGCCCGTCGGAAGAGGGGAGATCGTCGTCATTGAAGATCTCATGGGTTTGCGTATCACGGATCTCATAAAACTGGAGGGAGCTTCGATCGTACAGGAAGAATCCGAGGACGCATGATGGAGCCGATGGGGGCTGTTGTGGGCGTCTTGGTATTGCTGGTCGGCCTACTCTTCCTCGTGCGGCGGCTGGCCTCGCACCGCGGCACGGGGGGTCAGTACCTGGTCGTCCTCGACACCGCTTCCCTCACACCGGGCCAAAGCTTGGCCCTCGTCCAGGTCGCCGGCCGTTGTTTCGTAGTCGGGGCGAGCGGCGGGCATATCGAAAGGATTGCTGAGTTTCCCGCCACCGACCTGCCCGCCCCCAGCCGGGCTGCGCATGGCCCCGCGGGGCTCTGGTTCCGTCGCTTGCGCCTTCGAGACACGTCCGTGGCCGGCTCAGCGCCATGACCCCGCCCGCGGCCGGAAACGCGTATCGGCTGTTCGTGTTGACACCGAGACTTCTAGGATGTCTCTTCATCGTGCTCTCGTCGGTTTCGGCGTTGGCACAGACACCGCCGACGACTCCCACACCGCCCGCCAGTCCCCTGGTTGGCATCGCCCTCGACGATGGGTCGGGGCAGATGGGCTTGCCGCTTCAAATCATCCTTCTGCTGACGTTGCTGACGTTGCTGCCGGCCGCGATTGCGTCCGTCACACCTTTCTTGCGCATTGTGATTGTCCTCCACTTCCTGCGCCAAGCGATCGGCACGCAGACAGCGCCCAGCAATCAAACCTTGCTCGGCTTGGCACTGTTCTTAACCGTCGTCCTCGTGCAGCCCGTTGCCGACCAGGTTTACAACGAGGCCATTACGCCCTTACAGGAAGGCGAGATCACCCCCTACGAAGCGCTCACGAAAGCATCAGAGCCTATCAAGCAGTATCTCGGGCGGTTCACCCGCGAGAAGGACGTGGCTCTCTTGATCCAGATCACAGGCAAGCCACGACCCCGTACTAGGGACGAACTGGATCTGACCGTTCTGATGCCCGCTTACGTTTTGTCGGAACTGCGCGTCAGCTTTCAAATCGGCGCGGTGCTGTTCTTGCCGTTTCTCGTAATTGACCTTCTTGTCGCTTCGGTCACACTCTCACTCGGCATGATCCAGTTGCCGCCGGTGATGATTTCAATGCCATTCAAGCTTCTTCTTTTTGTTCTCGTGGACGGTTGGAATCTCGTCGTCGGTTCACTGGTGAAGGGATTCTATTGAGGAACGTTGGCGGATACAGATGAACGCGGACATTGCCGTCGAAGTGATTCGACAAGCCTTCTGGAACGCCTTGATCGTCGGCGGGCCCATCCTTCTGATTGGATTCGCCGCGGGCATTGTCGTTAGTCTTGTGCAGATTGTCACGTCGATGCAAGACCCGGCGTTCAACTCCGTGCCTCGTCTGCTGGTCTTCCTCTTCGCCGCGATGTTGCTTCTTCCTTGGATGGCGAACCGCATGATCCTCTACACCGAGACGCTCTTCGGGAACCTCGATCGTTTTGCCCGCTAGCGAGATGCCGCTCGATGGTCTTAGAGTTTTCTACCGCCTGGCTCATCAACTTCACGCTGCTTCTGGCGCGCACCACCGCTTTGGTAGTCTTCATCCCGATCCCCGGGATGCGGTCCTTTCTGGGCCAGGCGAAGATCACACTGGCTTTCATGCTGGCCGTCGTCTTGACGCCTCTGGCTTCGGTGTTGGGCGGGGCCGAGATGCTGGATCAGCCGGGAACCGTATGGGTACTAGCGGGGCTCGTTCTGCGCGAAGCGATCTTCGGCCTCTCTGTCGGGGCCGCGGTGGCCTTGCTCATTGAAGCGTTTGGGTTGGCTGCACAGATCCTCGGCTTTCAGGCCGGCTACTCGTACGTCAACATGGTTGATCCCACGACACAGGTTGACGCCACTATCCTCAACGTTTTTCTCACCCTGCTAAGCAGCTTGCTCTTTTTTGTCTTCGATCTGCATTTGCATGTCGTCCAGGTGTTCGCCGAAAGTCTCCGCGGTTGGCCGCTTGGCTCGTTCCGAACGCAGCCGGCCGATGGGTTGATGATGGTCCAGTTCGGAGCCTCCGTCGTGGAAACAGGGGTGCGGTTGGCGGCCCCTGTCATGGGGGTGTTGCTGCTGATCGACTTGACCCTCGGACTCTTGAACCAAGTCAACAGCCGTTTGCAACTACTTACCTTGGCCTTCCCCGCCAAGATCATTGCGGCGATTGCGTTGCTGTATCCACTTGCTTTGCTGACGCCGCCGCTGTTCCATGGACTCGCCGAGGAAATGCTCATGGTCATTCAGGCGCTTTCACGCCGCTGACAACCGATGGCAGCCGAACAAGGGCAACGTTCCGAACAACCCACGCCGCGACGCAAGGATAAGGCGCGAGAGGAAGGCCAGGTCCCCTCCAGCCGGGAATTTACTACCTCGGTTCAGTTCGCCGCCGCGGTTCTGATGCTATGGGTCTGGGGCGGGGACGTTGTCGAAGGGTTGAATCGTACGGCCGTGGGATTGTTTCGCGAAGCGTTCCGAGGGTCGGTCCGCGTGGAACGTCTGCGAGAGGTTGTCGTGGTGCTCGGAACGGACACCCTGTCCTTTCTTGCCGTCTATGGGGCCGTGCTGCTCACGTTGGGCACTGTCGTCCATATGACGCAGACCGGCTTCGCCTTCACCGTGAAGCGGCTGAGCCCCGATTTGAACCGGCTCAATCCGAAGCAGAGACTCTCGGACCTTCCGGGTGAGAATCTTTCGCAGCTTTTGAAGGCACTTATCATGCTCCCGGCCGTAGGGGCCGTCTTTTGGTACATCGTTCGCGATGAGCTGGAAGCCTTCCTGCGCTTGCCCAGTATGTCTTTCGAACTCGGCGCGGCTCTCCTGACGGGCACGATGACCGAACTGCTGGCCAAGGCGGCGATGCTGTTGATCGTCCTCGGTGTTTTCGATCTCTTCCGGCAACGCCGCAAGATTCATAAGAAGCTCATGATGACCAAGCATGAGATCAAGCAGGAGCAAAAGGATCTCGAAGGGAATCCCCAGATCAAAGCGAAACTGCGCCGCCTACAACGCGAAATGATGCGCCGCCGCATGATGAGCGACGTACCGAACGCGACCGTCGTCGTCACGAACCCAAGCCACTTTGCGGTAGCTCTGCGGTATGTACCTGAGAACATGGCGGCCCCAGTCGTCGTGGCCATGGGCCTCGACCACCTCGCACTCCGAATACGCCGTGTCGCCGAGGAACACAAGATTCCCATCGTCGTCAATCCACCCTTAGCCCAGGCCCTCTATAAAAGCGCCGAGATTGGGGGCGAGATCCCAATAGAGCTGTATCGGGCTGTGGCTGAAATTTTGGCTCATATCTTCCGATTAAGTCAGGGGATGTCCACGCCGCGCGGTTAGCGCGGACTGTATCGTGCCCCCGGGCGCACCTCCCAACGAACCTCCGAATTCCAAGATGGCCGCCACCAACTCTATCGCATTGCCAACGGTTGAAAGGCTGAACGCTGCTGTACCGCTGGCGATCATGCTGATCGTGTTGATGATGGTGCTGCCGGTTCCGGCGATTCTGCTGGACTTCTTAATCACGATCAACATTACGCTCTCGGTAATCACTCTCGTCGCCACGATGTACCTAAAGCGTCCGGTGGAGTTCAGCGTCTATCCATCGCTCCTGCTGCTCCTCACGATTCTGAGGTTGTCGCTCAATATTTCTAGTACCAGGTTGATACTGCTCGGGGGGCATCAGGGCACGCAAGCCGCCGGCGAGGTGATTGAGTCCTTCGGGAACTTCGTGGTAGGCGGGAATTTCGTCATCGGCATCGTGATCTTTATCCTGCTGATCGCAATTCAGTATGTCGTGATCAACCACGGCGCGGTCCGCATCTCGGAAGTAACGGCGCGGTTTACTCTCGATGCGCTTCCCGGCAAGCAGATGAGCATCGACTCCGATCTCAACGCCGGACTCATCGATGAGACCGAAGCACGCCAACGAAGAGAGGATGTCAGCCGGGAGGCGGAGTTTTACGGAGCAATGGATGGAGCCGTACGCTTCACGCAGCGTGATGCCATCGCCAGCATCATCATCACGGGCGTCAACATCATCGCCGGAATCCTGATCGGAGCCCTGCAACACGGTATGGGAATCGGCCAAGCGCTCGAGAGCTACACGATTCTGACGGTCGGGGATGGCCTTGTGACTGTGATTCCCGCGCTGCTGATCTCGGTTTCCGGCGGCATCTTGACGACTCGCGCCGCTGGCAACGCGCAACTCGGGACCGACTTTGCTCAACAGATGTTCTTGCAGCCCCAACCTCTCCTCATTGCGTCGGGCCTGTTGTCGGGCATGGCTTTGATGCCGGGCCTGCCCACGCTGCCTTTTCTGCTGATGGCGGCGGGAGTTGGCGGACTGGGCTGGAACCTGCGCCAAAAAGCTCTCGAACCGCCCGCATTGGCTCCGGCCGCGCTCCCGGCCGAGCAGGATAACGTCGAGCGGCTGCTGCGCGTCGAGCCGCTTGCGATTGAAGTCGGACTCGGGCTCGTCAAGTTGGTCGACACGCAGCAAGGCGGCACGCTGCTCAAGCGTATCGCCGGTGTCAGGAAGCAGTTGGCCACCGACCTTGGATTCGTGCTTCCACCGGTGCGCGTCACCGACAACCTATCGCTTAAATCGCGTGAATACGTCGTTCTGTTGAAGGGGGCCGAGATTGCCCGCTTCGAGCTCCAGCCCGGGGCGGAGTTGGCGATCAACCCCGGGCAGGCTCAGGGTCAGCTCGAAGGCACTGCTTGCCGCGAACCAGCATTCGGCCTGCCTGCTTTGTGGATACAGCCGGGTGAAGTGGATAAAGCACGTGTCATGGGCTACACGGTGGTCGACGCGGCGAACGTTGTTGCCACGCATCTGACCGAGCTGATTCGCACCTACGCGCACGAGTTGTTCACGCGCCAGGAAACCAACCGTCACCTCGATCGAATTCGTGAGGAGAACCCGAAACTGATCGAGGATCTCGTGCCGAAGTTGGTTGCTCCGTCGACCGTCCAGCGGGTCTTTCAGAACCTGTTACGGGAACGGGTCTCGATTCGCGATGGCGTGACAATTCTCGAAGCCCTCGCTGAAGCCGCCGGTGCGACCAAGAATGCGACGCTATTGACCGAGTTTGTCCGTCAGGGCTTGGCGCGCACGGTTGTCAGACCTTATCTGAATGAGCAGGGGGAACTCCCCACCTTCTTTATGGACCCGGCACTTGAACAGACCATTCAGAGCGGCATAGAGCACACCGAAATAACGACCAGACTGGCGCTCGCCCCCAAGACGCTGACGGACATCCTCGAGAAGGTCAAGAGCGCGGTCGGATCGCTACAGGGCCCAACGGTCTTGATGTGCTCCTCGGCGGTCCGGTTCGCGGTGAGGCAGATTTTGGAAAGTGAGCTTCCACAGTTGGCGGTGCTCTCTCATGGCGAAGTGCCGGCCCACCTCAAGGTCGTCTCATTGGGGCGTGTGCAATGAAGTCTCTTACCGCTCGCTGGCCGCGACCCCCTTCACTAGGGCTCAAGTAACGGGCCGAACCCGCCGAACAACAAGGATGCGATGAAACTGCGGAGCTACCACACAGAGACGGTCGAAGCTGCGATCCGCATGGCCGGGATCGAGCTGGGCGACGAAGCGATTTTTTTGGGGTCGAAGAGGGCGGCTGACAAGGGTCCTTACGAGGTTACCTTTGCTGTCGTAGAAGACGAACCCATGCGAGACGCGTCCTCGCCCGGGGGTGACCTCGCGCCGACCGAGCTACAGGCTCCGCCTAGCCCGACACGAAAGGAAGCTGAGGGGGCCAACGGGGCTGGATCGAATGGCGATGCTGGGCTCGAAGGGCAGCAGCATCCGCCGCCGGCGTCGGCACAGCGCGATGAGGGCGCGGTTCATTGGCGCAAGTTCGTCCCGGTCCTCGCGGATACGGAAGCGCGACGGGAAGACGCCGACTCACCCATTCTTGATCCGTCCAGCGCTACAGCACCACCGGACCAGCAGACGTCATCCCCTCGCATCATCGCGGGCGCCCAGACAAGGTTGGTTTCTCCTGAGGACGCGGTGGCACCGGAAGTCGCTCGGGCCGCCCCGCCACCTGCGGACTCCTCCGGCCTCATTCGTTCGCGGGGCGAGCCGCTCGACCGAGAACTCAGCCCGCCCGAGGGCAACGTGCGGCGCGTGCCGTCGACACAAGAACGCCTGAAAAGAGAAGAGCGACTGACTGAATCGATGGCGGAGTTGACACGGTCGTTAGCGGATGTCCGGGATTGGCTGCTGCGACAGCAAGGGTTGAACGACTCGCTATTGCTTCCAAACCACCCATTGCTTGATGATCCACTGCGGGCCACCGTTTACACCCGACTGATCCATCAGGGTGTAGAGCCACGGTTGGTTTTAGAGATACTCCGTGGCGTTGCCTTGCGCGCTGAGCAGCGCTCCAGCCTCGATGAAGCACAAACGGTGCTGGAGGAACGTCTCGTGTTCCTTTGTGAGAAGGACGACATGCTCGGGGATCGGACCACGAATGTCGACATCGTCGCCCTGGTGGGGCGGGCGGGGGTCGGCAAGACTTCCGCCCTCGCCAAGCTCGCTATCCGTTATGGCCTGAGTCGAGGGGTGAACGTACACTTCGTCGGCGCTGATCCCCTCCGCGTTGGGATCGCGGAGCCTCTTGAGGCATACGCTCGTTTACTGGATGCCCCCCTCACGCAGGTAACGGAGGCCAAGGCGCTCTGCGGGGTCGTACGGCGCATCGTCGACACACACGGAACCGGTCGCACCCTGATCCTCATCGAT
The DNA here is from genome assembly GCA_965206655.1 of Bryobacterales bacterium. Classification (GTDB taxonomy): domain Bacteria; phylum Acidobacteriota; class Terriglobia; order Bryobacterales; family UBA6623; genus JAPPLB01. The sequence goes on from CBDBKC010000038.1 coordinate 808,513, forward strand.
ACGCCCGGCTACGGGGTTGCGGAATGGTCGTCGGCGCAGCGGCTCGCTCGCGCCCTTCTGGAGACTCCCGGAATCGATACTCACCTTGTCGTCAGCCTGACCACCAAGCCTCACGACTTGCGCCGGACGATTGAGCGTTACCAGATCTTTCGGCCACGCAAGCTACTGTTTACGCACCTGGACGAGACCGATACGTATGGTTCCGCCACAAACGAGGCGGCCCGTACCAAATTACCGCTTGCATTCTTCACAAACGGCCCCCGTGTGCCCGAAGACCTGGCGGAGGTAACACCTTCACTCTTAGCCCGGCTTCTATTGCGGCGCGACGGCGTCAGGGCGGCATAAGGCAGACGATGTACACCAACGCATCTCAACAGCTTGAGGCGCCGAGCGCTGAGCGCGACCGGCTGATCATCGAGCACTTACCTCAGGTCAAGCTCATCGCGTCCCGCATCCATGACAAGGTGCCTAATAGCGTGTGCCTTGATGATCTGGTGAGCGCCGGGGTGCTCGGTCTGATTGATGCCGTCGATCACTTCGATCGCTCAATGAACGTCAAGCTGAAGACCTACGCCGAGCACAAGATTCGAGGCGCGATTCTCGATAGCCTGCGAAGCCTTGATTGGGCGCCCCGAAACAAGCGTCGCAAGTCGAAACAAATCGAGCAGGCGATAGCGGTCTCCGAGAAGCGACTCCAGCGCACCCCTACCGAAGCTGAAGTGGCCGCCGTGTTGGAAATCACAGTCAAGGAGTACCATCGCTGGCTCGTCGAGACACGAGGTGTCAACCTCGCGCCGATTGAGCAGGCCGGCCGGGGAGACGGTGAACCAACCGACGTGCTGCGCTTTGTCTCTGATGACGAAGACCATTGGCCGTCGAATCTGTTCGAGAGGGCCGAATTGTCGCGGCTCGTCGCGGCGGCCATCGAGCGTCTGCCCGATGTTGAGCGCACGATTGTGTCGCTCTATTACCAGAAAGAGTTGACCCTAAGACAAATCTCGAAAGTTGTCCACCTGCACGAGACACGCGTGTCACAACTCAAGTCACAGGCAGTCCATCGCATGAGATCGTCGCTACGGGCCAAATGGCCCGGCTAAGCAATTCGTTGAAGCCGAGCACGCCATGGATTCCAAACTTTCGCAAGAGGACATTGATCGCCTATTCCGCAAGGCGGGGGCTTCACCCGTTCGGAAGCACGGCGCACCCACCGCCGTCAGCTATGACTTCCGCCGGCCCGATCGTATCCCCAAAGAGCAGCTTCGATCGATCCACCTCATGCACGACTTCCTAGCCCGCAATCTGGCATCGTCGCTCGGCGCCTACTTGCGGGCGTACGTTACCGTCACACTCGTGTCGGTCGAGCAGCTCTCGTTCGGCGAGTTCCTGCAATACCTCCCAACGCCCACCTGCCTCTCAAGCATCGGTATGAGACCCATGGACGGCAACGGCGTGCTGGAGATGAATCCTTCGGTCGTATTCCCCGTGCTTGACATTCTTCTCGGAGGAACCGGGCGAGCCGCCGAGGGAGAGCCGCGAGAAATCACCGAGATCGAACGCAGCATCTTCGAGGGCGTCGTCCGCGTCGTACTTCACGATCTCAAAGAGGCCTGGAGCAATGTCGCCAAGATTGACTTCACCGTTGAGGGAACCGAAACACAGCCTCAGTTGATGCAAATTTTGTCCCCCAACGAGGCGATCGTAGCGATTGGATTCGAGATCACCATGGGCGAAGCCCGCGGCATGATGAACTTCGGCATCCCATCAATCCAGCTCAAGATGATGGGCCCCAAGTTCGATCAGCAATGGTCCATCCGGCGGCGGCACGGTCCCAGCGCGGGGCTGGCCCAGATGGCTGGATTGCTGCGTCGCGTACCCGTTGGACTCGACGTTCGCTTGGACGGCGCAACTCTCAAAGTGGAGGAGTTACTACGGCTCGCGCCGGGTGACGTCGTATCGCTCGATATCCCGCTGAGGCGGCCGGCCGAAATGCAGATCAACGGGCGAAAGAAGTTTCGGGGAAGGCTTGTCGCGGCCGGCGGCGTTCGGGGTTTCTGCCTCGAGGAACCCTTGCGGGACCATCGGTAAGCGCAAGCTGGGAACCTATGAGCGCTACCTGGACGGAACGGCGGCTTTCACATTGGTTCGTAGCCGCCTGCGCTGATCAGTTCGGAGACACGTTTCGTGCCGGGCCCGGAGCGGCCAAATTCCTCGGGACGCCGCTCGTTCCGGGCGAGCCTCACCCTGAAGTTTGGAAAGCTTGGACCGATCCGGTGTGGTACTCGGCGCAGGCCGACGTCAAGAAGGACGCCACCCTCTTCATCGGCTGTGGGCGGGAAACAGCTCTCAATCTGGCGGGCGTCGAGGCCGGAGGCGAATCGGAATCTTCCGGCTCCGACCTCGCTTCGTACGAAGAACTGTTGAATCAGGCGGTTGCCGCCCTAGGACCGCTTGTTGAGCGCGAGATCGGAAAATCAGCTCAGTTCTCCGCCTTGGAACGGTCCGATTGTCCTTCCGTTGCCCGCCTCGGTTTCGAATACCGCTTCAACTTGGCGGACACGATGCATCTATTGGCCGTCGTACCATCCGCCGCCTTGCTTGACGCCGTCATCCTGGCCCAACAAGCCCGCCCGGACGAATTCGAAATGGACGACTTCGACACTCTTGGCGCCGGACGGCGGACTGGAGAAAGCGAGATGACCCCAATGCCGAGCGAGAACCTGCAACTGCTTATGGATGTCGACCTCGACCTTTCCGTCAGTTTCGGTAAGACGCGGTTGCTTCTACAAGACGTCCTGAAACTGGCTTCCGGCTCAATCGTGGAACTGAATCGCTCGGCGAGCGATCCGGTCGAAGTGCTTGTTAACAACAGCGTCGTCGCTCGCGGCGAAGTTGTGGTCGTTGACGGCAACTACGGAATTCGCGTGACGGAGGTCGTGAGTCACAGCGCCCGGCTTCGGTCGGTCATGTGAACGGCTCAATCAGCAAGTGGAACAGCGTTGTAGCGGCGCCGTCGAAAAAAGAGGGAAGGGGAAAGGCCGTGTTCGAAGCGACGTTGATGGTTTCTCTCGGATGTTCCTTGCTCGGACTGGGTTGCTGGAACCTCCTGGTTCACCGGTCGATAAATCAATTACGGGCGCAGCACGCGTCTCACCGTGCCCGGACCGATGCCGCGATTCAGGCGCTCACCGCTCGCGTATCCGAGAAGGGCGAGAGATTGACAGCCCATGCATCCAAATTCCTACCCGCGTCGTTGAACGAAACCTCAGCGGGGCGGAAAACCCCTACAACTCAGGCTTTCGAGCTAGCCGCGGCCGGCGTCGGCGCCGAAGAGATTGCTGGGCGGCTACACATGCGCCCCGCCGATGCCGAGCTTCTTGTGAAGGTATCCGGTTACCGGCCACAGGCCGGTTGAGCGGGGCCCGCGGTTCTTTATTGCTCGGTCGGGCTACTACCCCGAAGCCGCGCCCGCTCGGCCCGCGGCCGGAGCCGGCTCAAACGGGAAGCGCGCCTCATCAATGCTAAGTCCCCGAACACCAATTCGCGACAGATCCGCCGTCCCGACACCGTGCGCCTCGGCGAGAAGCAGCGTGTTGTCGCAATTGCGAAAAGGAATCGTCCCTCGCTCAGCCCGCGGATCGTAACCCATCACCGCCGTCCCCACCGCGTCCGTACATACCGGATTCAGCCCCGCGATCAACACCCCGGGCTTGCCTGTCCTCAGATTGCCGTCACGCACCCACGGGCCTTCCGCGCCGATCATCGTTTCAACGCCGTCGATGATCTGCAGATCAATCGGCCTCGCCACGGCCAGATCCGCCACGATGCGAGGCACGCGATAGCCGTCATGCCGCGGCGACGACGGATCGTTCTCCGGGGCCGCGATCGAGGCAGGTTGACGGTCGCCCGCGTGCAGCGGACCACGCCCCTGAGTCGGTGATTCGTTCGGCTCATCCACGCCGGCGTCCCCGCCGTAAATCGACGCCGGTGTAATTCCAAAACTGTTCTTCAGTGAAAGTGTCACGCCGCACGTCGCATGGTTCTTGAGCTTCGCGATCGTCATGAAGACGTCCGTGTCTTCATACACCTGATTCAATCGAAACGACGGGAACATCAACCCGCCATCTGCCACCTTCAGTTCCGCATAGCGTGTCCCGCTGCCGAGCGCGTTCGTATTCTCTAACTCAATCCGCTTCCCTGCCCTCTTCAACGTACGCACGCTCCAACCCGCATCCAGCATGTATTCATCCAGCGGACCGCCCGTCGCCCAGGCGCTCTCGACCAGCCGTACACGCGCCGCGCCGGCCTCATCCAGCAAACGGCAAACAACGCCTACGAGATTCGGATGAGTGTAGTGCGTCAACCCAAGAGGCTTACCTTCGAACCGCAACCCCGGACTCCCCGTCAAATTCAGCTTGATCGTGACCGTCTTGCCGCCGACTAGCTTTTGTATGCCTCCGAGCTGATCAAACAAGGTCGTCATCCGCTCGGAAAGCTCAGCGCTCTGATAGCTACGGCAACGCGCCATCGCCACCGGCGCCGTGGGAGCCGCAGCTGCTTTCAGACCGCCCAGTCCCGCCGATACCGCCGCAAACGCGCCCGCGGACGTGCAAATCCAATCGCGGCGCGTCCAGCTCGCCCTGCCGCAAGGATAAGGCCTTCGATGTCGATCCGCCATGTTGATCTCCTACCGAAACTCTATTATGACCGCACAGTAGCCGGGGACCTCGGGGATGTCGATCTCACTGCCCCCCTTGTCCCCCTCGTAGATCTTCAAATCGATCGGTTCCCGGTCGATGAAATACACCTTCGCGCTCGCGACCTCACGCGGAAACCGCACCGTGATGTTCTCCGTCGGATAGTCCCCATACTCCGTCATCTGAAGCAAAGCCTGCCCGCTCGATGAATCGTAGCGATACAGCGAGATGATCGACCCCACGTTGTAAGGGCGAGGTGCTACGTGTTTGTCTTCGACCAAATCACGAACCTGCCGCGAAAAACGGTCCGAGTCCACCTCTTCCGCCGGATACTTGCTGATGCTCCCCGCTCCGGCAATCAACTCCGGCGCACTGGCACCTGCTTTCTCTTCCCCGGTGCGCCAACTCGGCCCAAGCAACAAGGCGCCTCCCGCGCCCGTGAACTCGCGCAGCCTGTTCAGCTCCGGCTCCGCCCCCGGCGCGAAATCGAACACCATGACGGCTGTACCCGGCTCAAGCGGCTGCTCGGCAAGATCCGACCGCAGCACAACCCGATGCGGCACGTGATATACCGACAGCATGTTCAACACGTCAAACGAATCGAACTGACTATCCGCCACCGGATCATGCACAACCACTACGCTGGGCCAGGCCTGAAAGTTCCGCCAGTCTTCCCGCTCCGCAAAGAACTTGACGTGCTCGCCGAGACGCTTCCATTCCGCCAACGCCTCGTCTTCGCGCTTGAACAGCCGCTCGCGCCAGTCGTCGCCCAACGCCACGACCCACTTGCCCCCCGCCATCCCAGTGTCCGCAACCGACCGCGCATGATCCGCAAACTCCAAAGGTTGCGGACGATGCCTCTTCGGACGGTGCCCCATCCAAGCCGGCCGTCCTGAACCGTCAGCCAGCAACGCGCCGACTTGCCAGGCGTTCGACAGCACCCAAGGGTTGCCCGTCGGCCCCGCACCCCACTCTTCCGCCTCCGACACACTCAGCATCCCCGGCCATAACCCGCCCAAACTCCCCAGGATCGGAAAGCTCCCGTCGCGGCGCACTTCCCGCCAGCCCCCCATCGGGATGACCACCGCCTCGGGATTCGTCTGCTGTAGCCCGGCCAGGGCTTGCTTCGCCGCATCGAGGGGAAACTCACCTTCCAGGACGATGCCGTCGAAGACGTCTGCTGCCGCTTGAACCGATTCGAGCCACTCGGGACCGAACGCCACCGACGCGAGAACAGCCAAGCCGCGTTCCCTCGCCAAGGCCGCCTGCTCCGAGACCAGTTTCCGCTGCTCCGCGTCCGCGTCCGTTGCGCGGCCCAGGCTCCAGCTCAGCAGCAAACAGTTGTACGGACTGCCGGCCAGCAGTTCGAGCCGATCCGGCCGATACCAGTCGCGAACCGCTTCTCTCTGAGCGTCCGTGAGGATCGGATTCTCACTCTCCGCTCGCCGCAGAACTTCCAACGGCCCGCCGTCCCAACGGATAGGGACCCACTCGTCCGGCGGGATTCCGCCCGGAATGAGAACCGCCGTGACAAATGCAATGAGGATTATCCGTAACAACACGACCGAAGCGCGCCACTCGCGCCAACCCGCGGGCATCGGCCGGAGTTTGGCTTCCTCGTTCGGATGCACGGAAGTATCCACTAGACCAGTTCCAGGCGCACTTGCCTTCCGATCGCCGTCGCCGCCTTTTGCAGCGTGGTCAGAGTTACGGAATCATTCTCGGGATCGAGCAAACGATCGAGCTGAGAGCGGCTCGTTCGCATGCGCCGCGCCATCTCCGCTTTCGAGAGGCCGCTGTCGCTCATGGCAGCCTCCACTTGGCGCGCCAGCACCCGCTTGATCGCAACAGCAGTGACTTCCTCCTCGACGCCTTCCTCGCGCAGCCAACTATCGAACGAGCTGCCGATATTCTTCTTTTTCATCGCTCCTGTCCTTTCTTGCGTTTGAGCGCTAGATCGATGTCTCTCTGAGGTGTCTTTCTACTCTTCTTCATGAAACCGTGAAGCAGCACCATCGGGCCATCCTCAACGCAGAAGATAACCCGGGCGATCTTGGCCCGTCAGATTGCTGCGCACCTCCCACAAATCGTGACCGAGCGGGCGTACCAAGGGCATCCCGAGCGGCCAGGAGAACTCGACATCCTTAATGTCTTCTCCAATAATCCTGCGATCGCTAGCCTCAAGGCCTCGCAACCACTCGCGAACCGGCTCTCGGCCGGTGTTCGAGCGGTAGAAGAACGCGGGTAGACGTTTGAGTTCCTGCTCCATATAGATGGTACCACAAATGGTACAGATAGTCCTTCACAATGTCGTGCCCAAGAGCTACGATGCGAAAATTGGCCGTCTAAACCCAGCCATTCGCGCAGCTCGGAGCCACGGTCAGAAGGAACTACAGAGATTGCCGCCTGTTGCGGGCTGAGAATGCGGGCATCACATGCCCTTTTCAGGCTACGCCTGGTGATTCCTAGCGTCTTCCAGCAATCGCTTGGCCCGCTCCGGGTTATAAACCCCACAAGGACAAAAGCGTGCCAGAGTCGCCACCGCCTGGTCCGTGGTGCGACGTCCTTCGCGGACCATATCCAACATCTTCCGCGCCATATTGAATGACACCATGCCGTGTCCGCACATCGTCGCCAGCTCAAGCACTTGGCTGTTCGGCAGATGGTCATGCGGATCCGCGAAACCGAGTGAATACTCCACGCTGTGACGCTGAATCCCGCAGCACGCGCCAAGGTCCTTGGCGCCCTCCACCGACGTACTCACATTCACCGAAAGCCCCAAATCCGCGTCCTTCACTTCCCGCAGACACGCCTCGGCTTTCTCCTTGCTATCAAACACCGCCGCCACCGTACCGGACTTGTGAAGGCCGTCGATCACGGCGTCATAATCGACATTCACCTCGCGGCTCCAATGCACCGTAGGCTTAAGTTCCTTCGAAGAACGATAACTCCCAAACTGCGAGTTGCCCATGTTCGCGGGCTTATGCGAAGCGCAAATCCGCAGGAAGGTCTTCAGCTTCTCAAGCGCACCCTCGTCGTTCTTACCCTTACAAGGGATCGCGAAGATGATGTAGTCGTCGCGAAAGCTTTCGGCGTCACCGTACCGGTGCAGCGTATTGGTCACTCACTTCCTCCTGGGCCTGCACGTTGGTGACTCGCCCCAATCCCATGTTCGTTTTCGCGCGCGCGAAAGTGTAGCCCAGATCCTCCAGCAACGGCGCCAACTCAGGATCTTCACCGGCTTCATTGCAGCGGGTCGAAACTCCCAACGCAACTACAGTGTCAATCCGCTTTGACACGTCCGCCACCGTATCCAGCACCGGACGCACCTGATCAATCGTCGTCTTGATCTCGACAATCGCCGACATAATCTTCTCGTCCAGCAAGTCTTCCTTCAAATCGCCCGTCGACTTGTCGATCATCAAGTGAGTAATCGGATTCTTCGCTTCAAACGTCACGCCAAGCTCCGCCAAAGCCCGCGTCATCGTTTGGATGTGGTGAAACCGCACGCCCACGCCCGGCCGGCCAAACTCAATCACATAACCGACCTCGCCCACATCCACACGGTGGGCCACGTCGTTCGTCTTGACCTCTTCCGTTCCCCGCCCGTGAATCCCTGTCGACTTATGCTCCACCAACGGGTCGCTAAATACCCGCCGCGCGATCCGCGGCCACTCCAGCTCATCCACCACGAAAGCCGATGTCGGACAAACGTCCGGCTCGGGCTCAAACCGGAATCGGAAGACCTTCGCCAGCTTGCGGAATCCGCGCACCAGAGTGGGATTCAAGTGTTCGCCGCTCATCCGAAAACAAGTTCCGCACTCTACGCACTCGTCCCGGTCGATCGTCGCGCGATTCACCGCCGGATCGACGTAAATCGCCCCCATCGGGCAGACAGGAATACAGTTCGCGCACGCAACACATTTGTTGGGATCGATCAGCAAAGGCCAGCCTCCTCAACGACTTCGGGCTCAGTCTAGCATAGGCCCCTCGCCAAAAAAGTACCTTGCGTCGCATTTGCTAAACCGTTGGATCCCGTCGGTCCGAACACAACCAAGGCCCCGTCCGAGCGAGTACCAAGAAGCTCCGCCACACCGCCGCTATGACACAGCGCAAACCTGTTGGCGCCCGACCCGTTCGTCTACTCGGGAAAGGATAGCCATACCACCCACAAAGAAAACCATCAACGAAAGAATACCGAGACGGCTGCCGCCCGCAAGCTGGCTCACGACCGCAAACAAGAACGGCCCGACGAGACTACCAAAGCGCCCGCTGACGTTATAGAACCCGAAAAACTGCGAAGACTTACCGGGCGGAATCAGAGTCGCGAACAACGACCGGCTCAGTGCCTGACTTCCCCCCTGAACCAATGCCACGCCACAGGCCAGCACCCAGAAATGCCAGCCTGTGCTCATGAAGTAGCCCAACACCGAGATGCCCGAATAGATGAGCAAACTCAGTTGGATCGCGCTCTTAGGGCCAATTCTTCCGGCGAGTGCGCCAAAGGCGAACGTACACGGAATCCCCAAGAACTGGACCAGCACCAAAGCGCCGATCAGGTCTGTTTGGCCGATACCGATCTCCGCGCCATAGATCGCCGCCATCTTCGCAATCGTAAGGATACCGTCGTTGTAAAGCCAAAACGCCACCAGGAATAGAAAGGCCTGCCGATGACGGCGGATCTCACGAAACGTTACTGCCACCTGTCGAAAGCCGTCCACCAAAGCAGCGCCGAGGCGTCCGGCGCCCGGGCGTTTCGGGGGTTCCCGCACGACCCGGAATAGCGGAACCGAAAACACCACCCACCAGATCGCCACACTGACAAATGCCAAGCGCGAAGCAACGCCCGCGTCCGGGAGTCCAAACGTAGAGGGCCAGGTGATCCAAGCAAGCTGCAGCGCCAGCAGAGAACCGCCCCCTACGTAGCCAAGGGCATAACCCGCGGTCGACACCCGATCGATTTCGTCAGCCTTCGCGATATGAGGCAGCAACGACTCATAGAAAACGTCAGCGCCGGCGAATCCGATCGTGCCGACCACCAATGCGGCCGACGCAAGCATCCAGCGGCCCTCCGTCGCAAACCACAGCGCCACGCACCCGGCTACCCCGAACAGCATGAAGAACCGAAGAAACTTCTTCTTGGCCCCCAGCCGGTCCGCCGCCGCCCCCAGCACAGGGGAGATCAGTGCAACCACTAGCAGCGCTACCGTCTGTGTATAGCCCCAGTACGCCGTCCGTAGATGCTCGGGCAGATCAACCGCGGCGACCTGATGGTAGTAGACCGGCAGCACCGCGGCCATCAACGTTGTCGCAAACGCCGAGTTCGCCCAGTCATACATCGCCCAGGCACGCAACTCCGGCCGATGCAATCCGAGCGTGTCAAGCACACCTGCGCCGCGCCGGGCCACCCTCAGACGCGCTCCGGGCCGTCCGCCGTGAAGATCAGCCGATCATCGCCGCGGTCCGGCTCCCCACAGTGCGGCAGAATCGCCTCGCGCGTGGCGTCGCGCAACCGCACCACCTCTTGAAAATCCGTCCCCCGAGGCTCGATCGCCGGCAGTATCTTCACATGCACCGATCCGCGCGTCGGCAGCCAATGACCATCCCGCAGGATCTGCCGTGTCCCCCGCAACACCACCGGAATCACCGGGTTTTCCGTCTCAGTGGCGACCTGGAATGCACCCAGCCGGAAAGGCAACAGGCCATCGCGAGGCAGAAACGTGCCCTCAGGAAAGACAGCAATTCTTCGCCCCGCCTCGGCCGCGCGAGCCACCTTCTTCGAATCCTCGACGCTCGCCGCGACGTCCAACCGCTGAACGAACAACGCCCCCATCCGGAGCAGGAACGAACGAAACAGTTTGAATTCACTCAGGTCATCCTTCACAACGAAACTCAGCGGACCGGGAACCAGCGCTGAGACGACAATAGAATCGAGATAGCTCGCGTGATTCATCGCGACTACGCCTCCCACCGGCGGTAGATGATCTTCTCCCTCCACGGCCCACCTCGTGAACGTCAGCCCAAGGATGATCCGTCCCCAACTGCGAACAGCGTTCCACCGGGAACCCGGGTTGCGCGCGATCAGCAACGAAACCCAAGTTCCAATCACGCAACTCAAGATGACCAGCCAAAAGTACACACCGTACACCCCATGCCCCACCCCACGGACGAATTTCGCCAACCGGCCGCGAGCCGCGCTGAGCGACAGCGATAAGATCTGGCGCCACATCCGCGCCGAGCCGCCCGCGAGCAGACCCTTCTCATACCGCTCGCGTGTGGCCGCCCGTCGAATCTTGCCGCTCGATGTTTTCGGGATCGCATGCGGCGGCACGAACACGATTTCATCCGGCCTCGCATCAATCAACTCCGTGCCGATCCGCTCGATCGCCTCCCGAATCTCCCCTTGAGCGTCCGGGCCGAGCCTCGTCTCGGCGACCACTACCACCTTTTCCGTCCCGCTCGCCGCCAGGCCTGCACCGAAAACCGCAACACAGCCCTTCCGCACGCCTTCGATCTCCCCGATCGCTTCCTCCACCTCATGCGGATAGATGTTCCGGCCGGCGCGGATGATGATATCTTTCGTCCGCCCCGTAACGTAGATCTCGCCATCCGCGAGGTAGCCCCTGTCGCCGCTTTCGAGCCAACTGTCCTGAATCAGCCGCTTCGTCGCCTCCTCGTTGCGAAAGTACCCGCCCGTAGCCGATGGCCCCCGAAACTGAATCCGCCCTTCTTGCCGTTCACCAATCTCGCGCCCGGCATCGTCGATAATCCTGATCTCGTGATGCGGTAGCGGTCTCCCGCATGAGACGACCTCCAGCGCACCAGCCTCGCCCTGCTCCGCCTCAACGGCCCTGCCACCAGTCGCGAAATCCTCCCTACGGATCTGCTGCACCACCGGCACACGGGTTCGCGGCGGGATCGCCAAGGCTAACGAATTCTCGGCCATCCCGTACACCGGAGCGATCACATCCGCCCGCAACCCATACCGCCCAAAGCGGTCAACAAACTTGCGGATTGAAGACGCGCTCACCGGTTCCGCGCCATTCATCAGAACCCTCAGCGAACTCAGGTCGAGTCCTTCGATCTGCTCGTCTTCGATCTTCGTCGCGCAAATCTCGAACGCAAAGTTCGGTGCGGCCGAGATCGTCCCCCGATGATGATGAATAGCCCACAACCACTTCTCCGGCCGCGCCAAAAACGTCAACGGCGACATCAAGACGAGCGGAACCGCAAAGTAAAGCGCGCCCAACCACGCCCCGATCAACCCCATGTCGTGATACAACGGCAACCAACTCACAACCGTGTCGCCCCGTCCCGGTTCCAACACGTCGCCAATGGCGCGTAGGTTCGCGAGCAGATTCCGGTGACTGAGCACCACTCCTTTCGGTTCGCCGGTGCTCCCCGACGTGTACTGAAGAAGCGCCATGTCATCGGCGCGCACCACAACCGGCGTCACTGCTTCGCCGCCCTTCAGATCGTCAACCGTTCCAACGAACTCCAGCGATGGCACGAGCGCACGGAGTAGCCGTCCGACCTGCAGGGCCTCGGGAACCGTGACCAGCACCCGTGCCTCCGCATTCTTCAGAATCGCCGCCTGCCGCCGCACGTGATCCTCGAGCTGAGACATGCGCGCCGGCGGATAGATTGGAACGGGCGCCGCCCCAGCGTACAGCGAACCAAAGAATGCCTCAAAGAACTCCGAGCAAGTCGGCAGCATCATCGCAACGCGATCTTGATTCGACACGCCGCGCTCCAGCAGCCCCGCCGCAACCAGCCGCGCCGCGCCCGCCACTCGACCATAAGTGATTTTCCGGCCCGCCGGCGCTTCGCCCGTTAATAGGATGTGCGTCCGTTCCCCGTCGCTCGCGGCATAGTGATCGAGGACTTCGACCAGCGTCTCCGCGTCCTCGGGCGTAGAAGCTCCCTCGTCAGCCACGCGGGAGGCTGCGGTAGCGCCCGAACCCGCTGATTCACTCGGAGCTTTCTCTCCGAGCCCGCGAAGAAGGTCCCCCACCGTCTCCGCCGTTCCGAGTAGCTCGTCCGGTAGGGAAACATCAAACGCCCGCTCGATCCGCCGCAGAAGCTCCGCCCGGCCCAGCGAATCGATGGCAAGATCGCGATCAAGGCGGCTCGCCGCCGTAACCCGCGAGCGATCACCGCTCCCCGGATAGAGCTCGGAAACGAGCTTCTCCACCACGCCGAACAATCTCTCAGCGCTGTCTTGGGACGTCAAGTCGGCCGCGGAATCTCCAGGAACGTCAGCCATGCACCGATGGTGAGTCTACCAAGCACAGGCTATCGCGGCCGGCACGGGCCACGTCATGCCGTGCCTGCTGCCCCACGACAGCCGTATTTGGCCCCTATTGAAGAGCTGCCTCGATCGCCTGCTCCATTCGCGCCGGCTCAACATCCGGTGCAAAGCGCCCGATCACCTTACCGTTGCCGTCGGCCAGAAACTTCGTAAAGTTCCAGGGCACTTCCCCGCCCGTCTTGGGGTTCGCCTGCTGATCAGTCAAGTACTGATACAGCGGATGCGTATCCGCGCCCTTGACCGAGATCTTGCTGAACATCGGAAACGTCACGTCGAAATTGCGAGAGCAAAACGCCTTGATCTCCGTGTCGGTCCCCGGCTCTTGCGCTCCAAAATTGTTGGCGGGAAATCCCATCACGACTAGACCCTTGCCCGAATACTTGCGGTAGAGCGCTTCCAGCCCTTTGTACTGCGGCGTAAATCCGCAACGGCTCGCAACGTTCACCATCAGCAACACCTTGCCTTTGTAGTCGGCGAGAGATGTCGCCTCTCCATCAATCGAATCCAGAGTGAAATCATGAACACTGTTGGCGGCAAGCATAGGCATAGTCATCAAACAAACCAGGGCGACAGCCCAAGCGATTTTGGTCATAGCGACATTATACGAACACCGCGCGCCAAGCCGCCCCAACGTAATCCACTTATTCCGCCGCCAGCGAAACCGAAATCACTTGCTCATCATTCCGAATATAAACATGCCGGTTCGCATACGCCGGATGCACCCAATTCACCGCTCCCCGCTCCCGTCGATTCGCCCCACGGTCCGTCGTCGGCTTGATCAACTCCGTCCGGCTCAACTCTTCGTACCCCTCCGGCGAGAACTGAGCGATGATCAACTCCCCCCGGTCATTCGAAATGAAATAACGATCCTCATGCCGTACGATGAACGCCGACACATTCCGCCGCTTCTCAACGGTCGCCTGTTGACTCTCCCACACACGCTCGCCTGTCGATCGCCGCAAACAGCGCAACTCGCCGGCACTGCAAAACCCGTAGACATAATCCCCGTCGAACACCGGCGCGGCCATCAAGCTGTGCAGGGTATCCGTCTCGACCGCGCTATCGCTCTCACCCTTCCAAACCAAGCTCGCAACCGGCCGATCCGAGTCCAGCCGATACAGCCGTCCCCCACTGAAGAAAGCCGACACCAACAAATCCGGCGCCGACCAAGCGGGCGTCGCAATCGGCGTATTCATCCGAACCTTAAAAGGCTGCTCCCAAAACAACTCCCCATTGACTGGATCAAGCGATGCCAAGGCCCCCGCATGCCACACAATGAGCTGCCGCGTTCCTCCCGCATCCAGCAAGATCGGCTGCGAGTATCCCGGCTCTGAAACCACCGCATCCAGCGCCCGCCAGATCTCCTTACCGGTCGCCTTGTCCAGCGCCATCACCTTGGCATCCGGACGTCCCGCCGGCACCACGATCAACCGCTCACCGTCCACCAAAGGAGCCGCCGAAAATCCCCAAGTCGGCAATTCCGCACCGAAATCCTCCCGATAACTTCGCCGCCAGATCAGCTCCCCCGTCCTCGCATTGAGACAACGCAACTCCCCCACCGCCCCGAGCACATACACGCGCTCGCCATCCACCGTCGGAGTCGCCCTAGGGCCCACCGGATAGTCCATCCCCGTATAGTCCGCCTTCCACTCGTGAGTCCAAACCACCTCGCCCGTCTCCTCATCAAGAGACAGGGCCCGCTCGACACCCCGATTCACCTCCGTGCTACGAAAATCCGTGAGATAAACCCGCCCCTCCGCAACCGCCGGCCCCGAGTACCCCGCCGCAATCGGAGTGGCCCAACCCCGCGCCAGACGCTCTGGTAGCGTCTCTACAATTCCCGACTCAAGCCAAATCCCGGAGCGGCCCTTCCCGCGCCACTCCGGCCAATCATCAGCCGCAAGGGGAACCAGGGCCGGCCCAACGGCCACACCAACCGTCAACAACTGAGCCAGTATTGTTCGCCGATACATTCCGCCCACGGTCGCTCACCACATTCTCACAGGTCCGCCGATCGAACCACCTGGCCTCTTTCAGGAGAATCATCTCGAACGAGGACTACTGGGTCGGGCAGCGCGGCGTGCCGAAGGATCGGTGCAGCCGACGGCGCGACTACTTGCAGTCGGCGTGAGACGTAAAGCAGTGGCGACGAGCCGGCCCTGGATCATCAACGATTTCCTTGCCTGGCTGCGCCGGGCTTTCCGCGCCTGGGGGCGCGGACGCGCGGATTGACATCCGCGCCACTGTTGGTTGGTGGGACAGTTCGGTAGATCGGTGGTGGGTCAGCAGCCGGGCCCGTCACTTTCGTTCCGGGTTCTGTGGGTCGATTGGGCGCAGGTGGGGTGTACGGTGTTTTGGGGTGGGGTGGTTCGTGGTTTGGATTTGGGGTTTCGGTTACTTGGCGGCCTCTTGATTGGCGATTTCGCAGGCCTGTTCAGCTTGGATTCGATGCGGGTCGCTGATGCCGGGGGCGGTTGGGTCGGGCTCGCGGTCCGGGGAGTTGATCGGGGCTATTGATTCTAATAGGGTTGCGACGGATTGGGTCGGTTCCGTCATTTCGGATTCGCCGTTGGTGTCGGGGGCGGGATCGGTGTCGGCTGTCGATTCGGGCTGTGGTTTGGGCCGCAGCGCGTCCTCGAGGTTGCTGAAGAAAGCGTTTCGGGCACGTTGCTTGCGGAGTTCGCGGAGCTCTTTCATGGCGGCGTGGTAGCGGCGTGCGAGTCGCGTCTCACGACGGCTGTGGCGGCTGAGAGCGTCGTTGTGAGCGAGGGCCTTGCCGAGCAGTTGATCGGGGTCTTTGTCGTGGTTTTGCGGCTGTTCGGCCACGGTGTCGTAGAGCTCGTTGATGACGGCGGACTCGATGCGCGCGCAGCGTTTCAGGCGCCAGGTGATGTCGATGATTTGCTCGACAAGGTCTTCCTCGACAGCGTTCGCCGGCCGGAGTTGGTACTCGAGCTCGGCGCCGTGTGCGTAGAAGTCGTCGGGGTCTTCGCCGCGGATGAGGGGGTCGGTGGCGTAGAGGCCGTGTTTGAGTGCGTTTTGTGAGGTACGCTGTTTGCCCTCGTCGGTGCGCGGACCGGTCGAATGTTGCGCGTTTTGTTTGTTGGCTTGCTGCTGTGCTGCTGTGGACATGGTAATTTCTCCTGACTTTGATTGATCGATTTATCGGGTCGACGGTTTCCGCGCCTTTCGGCGCGGGCCGCCGGGTTGACACCCGCCGCTCCGTTGCTTGATTTCGCGGGTCGACGGTTTGCGCGCGTTTGGTGCGGGCAGACCTTCGGCCGGGTCGAGCAAATAAAATGCTGGGGCGCCCCAGCGGCTTCTGCCGTTTGACCTCAGGGACCACCCCAACAGAAGCGACGGGTGGCGTTGAGCGGGTTAGCTGTGACCTTTCAATAGGTTGTTCATTCGGTCTCGGACCAGGGAAGCTGGAGTTATCCCACAACAGCAACCTTGGAGAGACCGAATGAACATCCATCAGAATGCCCGATTGACACCGAAAGGTCGAGCTGGCTTGGTGCAACGCATCCTCGCCGGGGAGACGGCGTCGGCCGCCGCGGCGGCCGGCGGCGTCTCCGAACGCACCGCGCGCCACTGGCTGCAACGGTACCGCGCCGAGGGGCCTGCCGGTCTGCTCGACCGCTCCTCACGACCCCATCACATCCCACATCGTACTCCTGAGCCCATCGTGGCCCGCGTCATTGCTCTGCGGCGGCAGCGTTGGGCCGGCTACCGCATCGCCGCTCGCCTCGGAGTGTCGCCGACGACCGTCAGCCGCATCTTGCGCCGCGCCGGCCTGAACCACATGCGCGATCTCCAACCCGCCCCGCCCGTGCGACGCTACGAACATCCCTCACCGGGCGATCTGCTGCATCTGGACATCAAGAAGCTCGGCCGCTTCCAGCGAGCTGGTCATCGCGTCACCTCCGACAAATCCCAGCGCTGTCGCGGCGCCGGCTGGGAATTCATGCACGTTGCCATTGATGACCACACCCGCATTGCTTTTTCTCAGATCCTGTCCGATGAGCGCGGTCATTCCGCCGTGGCTTTCCTGCAAGCTGCCGTCGGCTACTACCGCTCGCTCGGCATCCGCATCCGCCGCCTGCTCACCGATAACGGCTCTTGCTACCGCTCCCGCCTCTTCTCCGATGCTTGCCGTCGTCTTGCCATCCGTCACCGCTTTACGCGCCCCTATACGCCGCGCACCAACGGCAAAGCCGAACGCTTCATCCAGACCGCTTTGCGAGAATGGGCTTACGCTCGTTCCTACTGCTCTTCCGAGCAGCGTGCCGTTCATTTGATGCCCTGGCTTCACGATTACAACTGGCATCGCCCTCACGGCGGCATCCACTACCGTCCGCCCTTCTCCCGGCTCCTCATTCCCATGAACAACGTGTTGACACTCCACAGTTAGCTCACGGCTGATGCGACAGTGCGGGCGGACTGCGCCTGCATGGTTTCGTGCTCTGTCGGCACCGGTCGCGAGTGTGTCCGCGGGGGACGCCTACATCGAAGAACAACTCGAACTGATTTGGCCAAATGCGGTCGGGCTGGTACGGTGAACCGTCCTTACCGGCCTTCGGTTGGAGAGTAGCATGGCGGGCCAAGTTTTTCGGCCGTGGGCGGGGCGATAGGGCGCTAAGTTGTTGTGGGGGTGGGGCGAAAGAAATTTTGGGGGCTTGTGACGGGTGGAGCTGGTTGAGCCGTTTATCCGTTGAGCGGTTGAGCCGGTGGCGAGCGCTACGGGCGTGGTGGAGGCCCCTCACTTGCGTTCGGGGTTCGGTTGGTTGGGGGCCGGTGGGTCCGTTTGGTATTTTGGTGTGGCGCGGTTCGTTGTTCTCCTTTTGTTTGCCTAAATGTCCCGAAATGTCCCACGGGGCGCGGACCTGGGGTTATTGACCTTTGGCTGCTAGTTCCTTCAGCGTTCGAATCAGGCGGGCTGGGTCGTCGCTTGAGAGCGAATCGGGCTGGTGGGCGAGCAGCGGCTCGACTTCTTCGCGGCTACCGGCGCCGGCGCCGGCGCCGACGTGTAACTTGGCTCCCGCTCGCCGAACGCGGGGGACGAGCGATGCGTTACTGAGCCAGCGAGGCCAGAGTCGAATCGTTTCCACCCCGGCCTTTGCAAATGCCTCGATCGAGTCCTCGTCGGGAATCAGGCCGATCTGTCGCGACTCCGGTAGCTGCTTGCGAAAGAACTGTGCGGCTTCAACGGACCTGACACCGAAGAGGATCCTTTTGGGGTCGCCGTAGCTCTTAATCTCAGAGACGATCTGTTGGCGGTAGGCGGGGTCTTCGCTCTTGAGATCAATCAATACGCCGGCCGAGGTTCCCGCCGTTTCAAGGATCTCGCGGAACGTCGGGATCGTTGCCCCCGCGAACTTGTTGCTGTGCCAGCCGCCGGCGTCGAGCGCGCGGAGTTCCTGGAGGGTCTTGTGGCCGACGGGTCCTGTGGCGTTGGTCGTTCGATCGAGCGTGTTGTCGTGGAGGCTGACGAGGGCACCGTCCTTGGTTCGTCGCAGGTCGATCTCGAAGAGATGGGCTCCGGCTTCGATCGCGCCCTGGTAGGCCTCGAGCGTGTTCTCGGGAAAGGCGATGCTTGCGCCGCGGTGCGCGACGATCTCACCAACCTTCTTCGCGGCGGTGGAGAGGGAAACCTCGGAGGCGGTAGCGCCGGCTAATGTGACGAGAAGGGCAAGGGAAGCGATGATCTTATGCATGGCGTTGGATTGTATGCTATCCGGCCGGGTTTTCCTTTTTGGCCACCCTGCCGCGAACAGTATAGCTGGGCTGCGGCGTGGCTGAGACGGTATTGATGTTTGACCCAGGTATCCGAGCCGAATCTGCGCGCTGAACGTGGATTGAGACGGAGGGAGGTTTTGCGCGCCTCTTGGCGCGCGCCGCCGGGTTTACACCCGCCGCTCTGTTCCGGGAGTCGCTACAATGGCTCGTTATGCAACGAGGAGATTTTCTTTCCAGTTCTTTTGCGGGCGGGATGGCCGCCGCCTCTCCTCAGCAGGCTTCCCGAGAACGACGGGACGAAGGGGCCGACCCCACCGCCTACGAGGCTGAAATTACGATTGAGCGCCGCGTTTCCGGCAAGCCCCACAAAGGCAAGACGCTGGCCGCGATTCAGCCGCACTGCGACGATATCCCGATTTTCGCGGGGGGAACGATCCTTAAGCTGATCGACGAGGGCTACGAGGGCATCCTGATCACGCTGTCGAATGATTCGATGGCGGGCAATCTCAACTCGGATCTGGCGCAGACGCGCCGTGGCGATGCTACCTATGGTCAGATCGTTCACGCCAATGAAGACGACACTATCGAGATGGGCCGCAGGCTGGGGCTCAAAGAATCGATCTTCCTGAACTACCCGAACCACAACATGGATGCCTGGCCGATCATCGAGATGCGCGCCCGGCTGATCTTCCTCTTCCGCGCCTACAAGATCGACACGGTGTTGGTGTACGATCCTTCGGGGCTTTACGAGCGGAACCCTGACCACTACGTAACGGCGCGCGCGGTGGAGGCGGCGTATTGGATGTCGAAGTCGGAGTGGGACTATCCGGAGCACTTCAAGGTCGGGCTCGAAGCCTATGGCCCCAAAGAGGCCTACTACTTCGCCCGCGGGCCGCAACTCGTGAACCGCGTCGTCGACGTCTCGGACTTCATCGACGAAAAGGCCTACGCCAACACTGCGAACGTTACGCAAGGGCCGTCGGGCAACCGCGGCGCGGCGTTGCGCAAGCGGCTTGCCGCCGACGGCAAGAAGCTTCCGCTGCTGGGCGACAATGACGATACGGCGAACCTCGAATACACCAAGCGCTTCGCTTTGAGCCGCGACCGGAAACGAGGGCAGGCGCACGGGCTGGAGTACGCCGAGTATTACCACTACGTCGGTCCGGGCGAATCGGAATTGCAGCGGTATATTAGCGACAACGCTGAGTCGCTGTAGGTCCTGAGGCCTGCTTTTCTCGTTTCAATAAGACGGAAGAGTATCGCGTACGGCCCCGTTCCGAGGCCCTGGGCACGGCATGCTGTGCCCCTACGGGTCAAGATCGAATGCGCGGTAATGGGAATGCCCTGAGTTACAATACAGACGCGATGGCGACGACGATCGTATCCGTGGAGCAGTATGTGCATACGAGCTACCAAGACGGCGATAGGGAGTACGTCGACGGCCGAATTGTGAGGCGGAATGTGGGCGAAGTGGATCATAGCGATGTACAGACCCGGCTAGCGGTCTATCTTCGCGCGCGCTATCCGGCCGTTTGGACCGGCGTTGAAGTGAGGGTTCAGGTTTCCGCGACCCGCTTTCGTATACCCGATGTGACGGTCGTGCCGGGGGGGAAACCAGCGGAACAGATCATTTCGACGCCGCCGGCACTAGTGGTCGAGGTTCTTTCCCCCGACGACCGGTCCGGCGACTTACAAGAGAAGCTCGATGACTACTTTTCATTCGGCATCCCCTGTTGTTGGGTGATCGATCCAAGGGCGCAGCGCGCCTACATCCACAACGGCGACGGCAGCCGCGAAGCGACGGGCGGTTGGCTTACGACGGAAGACGGCAAGATCAGAGTGCCGCGGGCTGAGCTCTTCGACAAGGCGCTTTAGTTGGCCGACTACAAGCTGAAGCTCGGCAAGGGGCTGCGCGACGTCAACGACTCGACGCTGCGATTCTTTCAGCAGTTAGGCGTCGAGCATGTCGTGATGCCTACGCGGTACAACAGCGAGGTCCGTAAGCGGGTTCTCGTGCCGGGTACAGATCACGGTCCCGGGCCGGGGCAGATGCTCCAACCCTGGGATGCGGACGAGCTGATTCGCATCAAGCGCAAGATTGAGGACTCGGGACTGAAGGTGGAGATGGTCCACCTGGGGCGTTGTCCGCGGATTTTGCATGGCCGGGATGATGCCGATGTAGAGCTGGAAAACGTCAAGCAGAGTTTGCGGGCGGCGGGTAAGGCCGGCATCCCGGTGGTTGAGTACAACTTCACTCCGCTGCGCGGCTCGGAAGGCTATGCGCGGACGATGGGGCGCGGGGATGCGGGTTTGCGGAACTTTGATTACGAACGGATCAAGGATTTACCGCCGCGCACGAATGTTGGAACGCATACGCGCGAGCAGATGTGGGAGCGCTTCGAGTGGTTCTTGAAGGCGGTTATCCCCGTGGCGGAAGAGGCGGGGGTGCGGATGGCGTGTCATCCGAACGATCCGCCGGTTGAAGCGTATCGCGGGGCGGCGCAGCCGGTGCGTTCGCTGGCGGATCTGAAGCGCTTGATTGAGACGGTGGATAGTCCGTCGAATGGGATTACGTTGGATACGGGCGTGACGACGGAAATGGGCGAGGATGCGGCGGAGGCGATTCGCTATTTCGGGTCACGCAACCGGATCAATCATTGCCACTTCCGCAATGTGCGGGTCGAGATTCCGTATTACAAGTACACAGAGGTGATGCACGATGAAGGCGAGTGCGACATGCTCGCTTGTATGCGGGCGTTTCAGGAAGTGGGATATTCGCGGCTGATCATTCCCGATCACACGCCGGAATTCAGCGATGATACGGTGGCGTCGCAACGCGGTTGGGCGTTTGCGATCGGATACATGCAGGCGTTACGGCATGCCGCGGAGAAGGGATAGTTAGGACCCCGATCAGGTCATGCGCCACGGGGTTGGGCGGGAGTTCTACTAGGCCGCGGGGAGTTTGGTTTCGCCCATGAGGTAGAGGTCGGCGGCGCGGGCGGCTTTGCGGCCTTCGGCGATGGCCCAGACGACGAGGGATTGTCCGCGGCGGGCGTCGCCGGCGGCGAAGACTCCGGGGATGGAGGTGGCGTGATCGCCGTATTCGGCTTTGACGTTGCCGCAGCCGTCTTTCTCAACGCCGAGTTGTTCGATGAGTCCCTCTTGGACCGGGTGCAGGAAGCCCATCGCCAGGAGAACGAGGTCGGCGGGGACTTCGAACTCGGAACCGGCGGCTTCTTCAAAATTGAAGGGCCGCTTACCGGTTTCAGGGTCCGGGTCGGGCCATTCGAGACGGACGCCCTTGAGGGCGCGGACGTGTCCGTGTTCATCGCCGATGAACTCTTTCGTGTTCACGGCCCAGTCGCGGGCATCGCCCTCTTGGTGTGAACTTTCGGTGCTGAACGTGAACGGCCACAGCGGCCAGGGCTGGGCGCCGGGCTCGTCGCGGGACATCGGTGGTTTCGGAAGCAGTTCGAACTGGCGGATTGACTTCGCGCCCTGCCGCCGCGAGGTACCCAGGCAGTCGGCGCCCGTGTCGCCGCCGCCGATGATGATGACGTGCTTGTCTTTGGCGGTGAGGTCGAAGCGAGGATCGACGGAGCGTCCACCGACACGGCGGTTCTGTTGCGGCAGAAACTGCATCGCGTAGTAGATGCCTTCGAGATCGCGTCCTGGGATGGGTAGGTCGCGCGGTTTTTCGGAGCCGATGGCGATGACGATCGAATCGAAGTCAGCACGCAATTTCGGTGCTTCGATATCTACACCGATGTGGACGCCTGTTCGGAAGAGAACACCTTCGGCTTCCATCTGCTTTACGCGGCGTTCGATGTGGTGCTTCTCCATCTTGAAGTCGGGGATGCCCAGGGCGAGCAGTCCTCCGGGGACTTCGTTCTTTTCAAAGACGGTGACGGTGTGGCCGGCGCGGTTGAGTTGTTGCGCGGCGGCGAGTCCGGCGGGGCCGGAGCCGATGACGGCGACCTTCTTGCCGGTGCGCGTGGCGGGGATCTCGGGTGCGATCCAGCCCTCTTCCCAGCCGCGGTCCGCGATGGCTTTTTCGATGCTCTTGATGGTGACCGGGTCGTCGTTGATGCCGAGGACGCAGGCGGCCTCGCAGGGCGCGGGGCAGATGCGTCCGGTGAACTCGGGGAAGTTGTTCGTGGAGTGGAGTTGGCGTAGAGCGTCCTGCCAGCGGTCGTGATAGACGAGGTCGTTCCAGTCGGGAATGATGTTGTTGAGCGGGCAACCGGTGTGGCAGAAGGGGATTCCGCAATCCATGCAGCGAGCGCCTTGCGTTTTTAGGACGGACTCGTCGGCGGGGATGTAGACCTCGCGGTAGTCTTTGATGCGCTCCTCGACCGGACGGCCTTTTGGGCCCTCGCGAGTGTATTCCTTGAATCCGGTTACTTTACCCATGTGATTGCGGTTGTATCGCCCTTCCAGGGCTCACTCTTTTTCAAACTTGTTACCCACGGCTGAAGCCGTGGGCTATGATCTGTGGGCCCCTCCGGGGCCTCTTGCCGCGCTGCTGCGCGGATGATCTTGTGCTACTGCGCTGCAAGCCTTTGGGATCTGACGCCCATGGGCGTTCGCGATCCGCCGTCTGTAGTCTACGCCGAAACGAGCACTCGGTCTTCGATTTGGCGCCCAACCGCCCCGGAGGGGCGATAGAATATAGCCGACGGCTTCAGCCGTGGGTATGGGACTCAAAAGGGCTGAGCCCTGGAAGGGCGATACAAGCCGATGCCCCATAGTCTCTCGGATATTCTGCTCCACATTATCTTCTCGACGAAAGAGCGTCGCCCGACGATCACCGATGATCTCAAAGAGCGGCTCTTTCCGTATATGAGCACGATTGTGAAGGAGCGCGGGGGAGTGGCACACATTGTGAACGGGACGGCGGACCACGTTCATATGTTGATCTCGATGCCGAACACGTTGTCCGTTGCGGAGATGATGCGGTTTGTCAAAGGCAGTTCGTCGCGATGGGTGCACCAGGAGTTCACGGATAAGCGCGGATTCGGCTGGCAGACGGGGTATTCGGTGTTCAGTGTGAGCCGGTCGATGTTTGATCAGGTTCATCGATATATTGTGCGTCAGGAGGAGCATCACCGTAAGGTTTCGTTTAAGGAAGAGTTGATCACGTTTCTCAAGAAGCATGAGGTGGAGTATGACGAGAAGTATCTTTGGTTGTAAGGTCGTCGTTCCACGGATATTTTGTATCGCCCTTCCAGGGCTCCTCTTTTTTTGACTCGTTACCCACGGCTGAAGCCGTGGGCTATGATCTGTGGGCCCCTCCGGGGCCTTTTGCCGCGCTGCTGCGCGGACGATCGTTTACTACTGAGTTGCCGATCTAGTATCGTTGCTCCTTATGCTCCTTGGACCCGACTCTCATGAGCATCTATCTATGGGCCCTTCCGGGGCCGAAACCGCGCCTACGCTGAGACTAGCGCTCGTTCTTCTTCGTAGCGATCGGCTAGGGCGCGCTTGAGTTCCTTCGGGAAGACCTTGATGAACTTGGGAAGCATCTCTTCCCAGTGATCCAGGACCCATCGGCCCTTCGGACTGTTGGTATAGCCGACGTGGCGCTCGATCAGGCCCTTCACGAACTGAATGTCTTCGGGTGCGTCGAGCGGTTCGAGGTCGACCATGGAATGGTTACAGGCTCGGTCGGCGAAGTCGCCGGCTTCATCGAGTACGAAGGCGAAGCCGCCGCTCATACCCGCACCGAAATTGCGGCCGGCTCCGCCCAGAATGACGACGCGTCCATTCGTCATGTACTCGCAGCCGTGGTCGCCGATGCCTTCGACGACGACCGTCGCGCCGCTATTACGGATACAGAAGCGCTCGCCGGCCATGCCGTTGACGAATGCTTCTCCGGCCGTCGCGCCGTAGAACGTGACGTTGCCGATGATGATGTTTTCTTCGAAGACGAAGTTCGAACCGGTGGGCGGGAAGACGATCAGGCGTCCACCGGAAAGTCCCTTGCCGAAGTAGTCGTTGGCGTCGCCTTCGAGGGTCATCGTCATGCCGGGTGATGCCCATGCGCCAAAGCTCTGTCCGGCGGAACCCTTGAAGCCGATTCGGATCGTGTTGTCCGGCAGGCCTTCGTTGCCGTAGCGGCGCGCGATCTCGGCGCTCAACATCGTGCCGACGGTGCGGTTGATGTTGCGGATCGGCATTTCGATCTCGACAGGCCGCTTGTTCTCCAGCGCCTGCTGTGATCGCTCGATGAGCTCGTTGTCGAGCTGCACCTCGAGTCCGTGGTCCTGTTTGGTCGTGCAGTAGCGCGGCACGCCGCGATCCACCGGCGGATCGAAGAAGACGCGGCTGAAGTCGAGTCCGCGCGCCTTCCAATGATCGATAGCTTTCTTGACATCGAGCTTGTCGACCTGCCCGATCATCTCGTTGAAAGTGCGGAAGCCGATCTCGGCCATGATCTGGCGCGCTTCTTCGGCGATGAAGAAGAAGAAGTTGATGACGTTCTCCGGCTTGCCGTCGAACTTCTTGCGCAGCTCGGGGTCCTGCGTCGCGATGCCTACCGGACAGGTGTTGAGGTGACACTTGCGCATCATGATGCAGCCCACCGAAATGAGCGGCAGCGTGGAGAAGCCGAATTCCTCGGCCCCGAGCAACGCGCCGATCACGACATCGCGGCCGCTCATGAGCTTACCGTCGACCTGGACCTTGATGCGGCTGCGCAGGTCATTCATCACGAGGACTTGCTGGGTTTCGGAGAGGCCGAGTTCCCAAGGCGTTCCCGCGTGGCGGATTGAACTCATCGGTGACGCACCGGTACCGCCATCATGTCCGCTGATGAGGACGAGGTCGGCATGCGCTTTCGAAACGCCCGCGGCGACGGTACCGACACCGACTTCGGAGACGAGCTTCACGGAGACGTTGGCGCGGTTGTTGGAGTTCTTCAGATCGAAGATGAGCTGCGCGAGGTCTTCGATCGAATAGATGTCGTGGTGCGGCGGCGGCGAGATGAGCCCAACGCCGGGGGTCGAGTGCCGCAGCCGGGCGATGGTCTCGTCGACCTTGTGGCCGGGAAGCTGTCCGCCTTCGCCGGGTTTGGCGCCCTGGGCTACTTTGATCTGGAGCTCGTCGGCGTTGACGAGGTATTCGGCTGTCACACCGAACCGCGCGGATGCGACCTGCTTGATCGCGCTACGGCGCCAATCGCCATTCGGATCGCGAGTGAAGCGATCCGGGTCTTCCCCGCCCTCGCCGGTGTTACTGCGGCCGCCGATGCGGTTCATGGCGATAGCCAATGTTTCGTGGGCTTCACGGCTAATCGACCCGAATGACATGGCGCCGGTGCAGAAGCGCTTGACGATGTCTTTAGCCGGCTCGACCTCTTCAATCGGGATCGGGTGCTCGACCTTCTTGAACTCAAAGAGTCCACGCAATGTGCAAAGACTCTTGCTGAGATCGTTGACGGTGGAGGTGAATTCCTTGAAGCTGCTGAAGTTGCCGCGTTGGACGGAGTGCTGCAGTTTCGAGACGGTATCAGGGTTCAGCAGATGCTGTTCGCCACGAACGCGGAACTGGTATTCGCCGCCGACGTCGAGTTTTGTAACGTCGTCGGTGAGCGGCTGGTAGGCGTAGCGGTGTCGCCGAACGGATTCCTGCGCTAGGACATCGAGACCGACGCCTTCGATCTGGGATGTGGTCCCCGTCAGATACTTGTCGACGATGGACTGACTCAGGCCGACTGCCTCGAAAATCTGTGCGCCGTGATAGCTGCGGACAGTCGAGATACCCATTTTCGACATGACCTTGAGGACGCCTTTGCGGAGGGCTTTGATGTAGTTCTTCGATGCGTCCTCGATGCTCAGCCCGGGCGCAAGCAGCTCGAGCCGGTGCATGTCCTCGAGGGTTTCGAAGGCCAGGTAAGGGTTGATGGCGGTCGCGCCGTAGCCGAGCAGCAGGCAGAAGTGCATCACTTCGCGCGGCTCGCCGGATTCGACGATCAAACCGACATCACCTCGGGTTGTAGCGCGGATGAGGTGGTGGTGTACGGCGCCGAGAGCCAACAGGCTGGGAATGGGGGCCCACTCCTCGTTGACGCCGCGATCGGAGAGGATGAGGACGCTGTAACCTTGGCGCGCGGCAGCTTCAGCGTTTTCGCAGAGCTCATCCAAGGATTTCTGGAGGCCATCGGCGCCGTCGCTCGCGCGGAACAGCGTCTTGAGCGTGTGAGCACCGAAACGGATTTTCCCACCGGCCCCATCGAGCGCGCCATTGCCGTACTCAGCCGAGCCGGGTTCGCCGACGCCCCGGAGCTTCTCCAACTCGTGATTCGTCAGGATCGGTAGGGGCAGCTTCAACTGATGGGCGTGTTCGGCGGATTCCGCGAGCAGATTGCCGTCCGCGCCGGCGTAGACGGTCGTCGACATCACGAGCTCTTCGCGGATCGGATCGATGGCGGGGTTCGTGACCTGCGCGAATAGTTGCTTGAAATAATTGAAGAGCAGTTGCGGGCGGTCCGATAGGCAGGCGAGCGGCGTGTCGATGCCCATCGAGCCGAGCGGCTCCTGGCCCTTGACAGCCATCGGGCCCAGAATCAAGCGCTCGTCTTCGAGGGTGTAGCCGAAGATGCGCTGACGCTGCAGAAGCGTGTCCCAATTCGTGCCGTGGACCTGCATCGGCTCGGGAAGCTTATCGATGTGGATCAGATTCTCATCGAGCCACTGGCGGTAGGGCCTGCGCTTCGCAATGGTCTCTTTGACCTCTTGGTCTTCAACGATGCGGCCTTCTTCGGTGTCGACGAGAAAGATGCGGCCGGGCTGCAAGCGGCCCTTGAGACGCACATTCTCGGGCGGGATGTCGAGCACGCCGGCTTCGGAAGCCATCACGACAAGATCGTCGTGAGTGACCCAGTAGCGGTTGGGTCGCAGGCCGTTGCGGTCGAGGACGCCTCCGACGTAGCGCCCGTCGGTGAAAACAACGGACGCCGGACCGTCCCAGGGTTCCATCATGGAAGCGTGGAACTCATAGAAGGCTTTCTTGTAGTCCTCCATATGAGTATGCGCGTCCCAGGCTTCGGGGATGAGCATCATCATCGAGTGCGCCGTCGAGCGGCCCGCTTGGATGAGTAGTTCCAAAGCGTTGTCGATCATCGTCGAGTCGCTGCCGGCCTCGTCGATGACAGGCAGGATCTTCTTGATGTCGTCGCCGAAGAGCGGCGAGGTGAGCGTGGCCTCGCGCGCACGCATCCAATTGATGTTGCCGCGCAAGGTGTTGATTTCGCCGTTGTGCGCCAAGTAACGAAAAGGTTGAGCGCGCTCCCAGGTCGGAAAGGTGTTGGTTGAGAACCGTTGGTGAACGAGCGCGATGGCCGACTGGAAATCGGAATCGCCCAGGTCGGGATAGAAGTTGGGGATCTGGGGGGCGATGAGAAGACCCTTGTAGCAGACAGTGCGCGAAGAAAGGCTGCAGGGGTAGAAGCGCGGGATCTCTTGCTTGAGCGCCGCCGACTCCATTCGCTTGCGTAGAACGTAAAGTTTACGCTCGAAGCTATCGCCCTCGAGGTGTGCCGTGTCCGCCCCCTTGCCTATGAAAACCTGTTCGATCTTGGGTTCGGATTCACGAGCCAGCCAACCAATCGCGCTGCTATCAACCGGCACTTCGCGCCAGCCGAGTAATGTGAGGTCCTCTTCCTCGACGACCTGAGCGACCATCTGGCGTGCGGCGGTCTGGTCGGCAGGCTTCTTCGAGAAGAAGAGCATGCCGACACCGTATTGACCCTCGACCGGCAGCGTGACTTGGAGCGACGCCGCCTCACGCCGGAAGAATTGATCTGGGATCTGTAACAACAAGCCCGCGCCGTCGCCTGTATCCGGGTCGCAGCCGCAGGCGCCGCGGTGGGTCAGATTCACGAGGACTTCAATACCCTGCTGGACGATCTGATGGGAACGGCGGCCCCGAATATCGGCGACGAAGCCGATGCCGCAAGCGTCGTGCTCGCGTTGAGGGTCGTAGAGACCTTGGCGTTTCGGTAGACCGAACGTACTCATAGAAAACCTGGGCCTTGCCTATTGCCGGATGCCGATCCCGTCAAACCGTGGGACGCGACTACACTTGCTTGCTTAAGCTCGGAGGGACCGAGCCACCTCGTTCCGAAACAAGGTACTCCTCACCGAGGGGTTCTAGCAGAATAACACTCGGCCTTTATAATAGCAAGCGAAATATGGCTAGATCTTTATTAGACTTTCTAATACAGTAAACCCCGGAAAACAGATCTTATACCATTGCAGACAAATGGTTTACGGGTGCTAATAGGCTTCTCGATCGGGAGTGAATCTTTTGAGAATCAGTGCGGCGAGGACCCATGAGGCGACGTGATAGCAGGCCATGTGGAGCTTCCAGCCCCAGGAGATGTGCCACCAGACCGAGTCGCCCAGATCGATCATGACCGCGGCCGCGAGTCCACCCAGCGCGGCGAACTTGAGGACCGCTCCATAGGTGGGAAGCGCCGGGCCGACGAGTTTCAGCAGGAGGGCGATCAGTGCCGTCGTGATGAGGGTGAGGAGAAAGCCCTTGGCCATGACGTCGGACTGCATGACGGGTTTCCCTTCCCGCGTGATATGCACGAAGCCGATGGGGCCGGCTTCATGGAGACGGGTGAGGGTCGCCTCGTCATTGTCGTGGCTGGGGATGTAGTAGGTGCCGCTCTTCGGAAAGTGCTCGAGCAGGGCGCGGCCGGCGGCCTCGTCGTCGGGTGTTCGTTCCCAACTGGTGTAGGGCAGCGGGTTGAGCCCCCAGTAGAGGAAGCCGAAGAAGTAGCAGGCGATGGTGGCGAGAATGATGCCGAGAATGGTTCGCTTCACGGGGCGGCTCCTGAGGGTCTGTGAAAAAACTGGGGACAGTCCGCGGCGCGCCGCGTGTGAGCGCTGCGAACAAGGGAGTTACGCGGGCGGCGCTTGGTACAGTCCCCGTTTTTTCACAGACCCTGAGCGTGCAGTAGCGCTATCGATTAACAACTTTGTTAAATGTTAGGCGACTGGGCCGGGGGCTGTCAACGGCTCAGCAACGATCGGTGGATGCGCGGACCTGGATCGCGGAGACTCGCGACCCGGCAAAGCTGGAGCCTTGCGCCACATCGATCACACGCAAGGTTCTTACGTAGCCTCCCGCTACTCAATCCACTCGCGCCGCGAAGTCCCGAGCCACCATGTCGGCATCTTCCTGGGGCAAACCGACGATCCCTAACACCCAACGCGCCTTTTGCATGACCAGAACGTCCTGCACGCCGTCTTTGCCAAAGTAGCCGCCCATGTGGGCCAAGTACTTCGGCCCCTCCATTTGCGCCCGATACTCATTCAGCAGCAGAGCCGCCGAGGTCGGTGAGTCGACTTGAACCAGGAACTGTTGCCACCTCTTGCCGTTGTCATCGTACTGGGCGATGTTGCCGCCCGGCAGAAAGTCCTTTCCCAATACATGGTTGTCGACGATTTCAACGGAAACACGGTTTTGAGATGGAAAGCGGCGCGTCTCTTCGCGCGGCTTTTTGAGCAGGGGCGGAGCCGCCTCGGCTTTCGGTTCCTCGGGTTGATCGCTGGGAATGCTGCAACCGGAAGAGGCGCCGATGATCACCGACACGGTCGAGACTAAGAGCACTTTGCTCATACATCCTCCCAGGAAAACCCTCTTTCGTTCGTTCACTCGCGTTGCGTTGACGCAGCTTAGGCAGGCGGATCGGTACAATGAACGGACCCGCGCGCTCGCCTCTGCCCATCCATGTTCAATCCCGTCATCCTTAGCTTTGTCGGCTTTCTCATTGCGTTCATTCTCATCGGGGCCTACGCCTCGCGGCGCAAGACAGACACCACCGAGGACTACCTGCTCGCCAGCCGCAGCATCGGCCCCTGGTTCACGGCGCTATCGGCCGTGTCGACGAACAACAGCGGATTCATGTTCATCGGCCTTATCGGAACAACATACACCATGGGCCTGTCGGCCGTGTGGATTATGTTCGGCTGGATTTTCGGCGACTATCTGATGTGGTTTTGGATTCATCGGCGTCTCCGTGAAGGGAGCGAAGCGCGGCACGCGCGCACGATCCCTTCATTCCTGGCGGCGGAGATGCCTGGCGGACGGCGGTTGGTGCAGGGGACCGCGGCCGTGATTACGCTTACTTTTCTCGGAACTTACTCGGCGGCCCAGTTGAATGCGGGTAGCAAGGCTCTGAACGTCCTGTTTGGCTGGCCTTACTCCACGGGCGCTATCGTAGGGGCGGTCATCGTTGTTATCTACTGCTTCGCCGGCGGCATTCGAGCCTCGATCTGGACCGACGTTGTGCAATCGATCAACATGCTCTTCGCGGTCTGGCTGCTTTTCGGCCTCGCGCTCTACGAAGTGGGGGGATTCAGCTCGTTGTGGTCGCAGCTTGAAGCGATCGATCCGCAGCTCATCAATTGGAGCCCGCCGAACCCCAGATTCGGATTGGCGCTGTTTGTCTTCGGTTGGTTCGGCGCGGGGATTGGGGTCGTTGGGCAGCCGCATATCATGGTTCGCGCGATGTCAATTCGCTCAGGCCAGGACATTGCGAAGGCGCGTGACATTTACTTGATCTGGTACCTGCTTTTCACGATCGCTTGCTATGGAGTTGCGCTGGCCTGCCGCATCCTGATCCCGGATGTTGGTGCGTTCGATGCCGAGTTAGCACTTCCAACGTTAGCGATCGAGTACCTTCCCGGCGTGCTGGTCGGACTCGTGCTCGCGGGACTTTTCGCGGCGACGATGTCGACGGCCGACTCGCAGGTGCTGTCGTGTTCGGCGGCGCTCACCCAGGACCTGTTTCCTGAATGGAGTGAGTCGTACGCGAAATCGAAATTGGCAACCCTGTTCGTGATGGCCGCAGTTCTGGGTATCGCGCTTTTTGCGAGCCAGAATGTTTTTGCGCTCGTTACGCTGTCTTGGTCCGCGCTGGGCGCTTCGCTCGGCCCGCTGTTGATTGTGCGGGCGATGCGTTGGCCGGTGAATGCCCGGACCGGCTTCGGCATGATGGTCGGCGGCTTGGCGGGCGCGATCGTGTGGGGTAAAGTGCTCGGCTACGGCAACGACCTGTTTGAAGCGATGCCCGGCTTCCTACTTAGTTTCGCCGTCTATTTGCTGTTGCGCCCGCGTGGCGGACCGCCGACACCTCACTAGCTTGGTGGATTTGCCTGGAAGTCCGGCGTCAAACACCGGCGACGCAGGGGTTTCGCAGCTCGCCAAGGCTCTCAACCGAACGCGGCCTCGTAATCGACTTCGTTCGAAAAGGATGAGATCTCGATGTTGACGCCGGGCGGGGGCGACCTACCCGCCGGGATAGCGTCGATCAAGCCATGTTTGGAGGTCTTCCATGGATGACCAGTCCGGCTCGTCGGCGACACCGTAGCCTGGGCGTTGGAGGCTGGCGCAGTTGACCGAGCCGTCTCGTACGTTCAGAAACCACTCATCCCCTCGTTTCGCGTAGAGGTCGGTGTGGTGGCGGGCGACGGACGCCTTGTCGCCCTCGGACAGCATGGAGAGCCCGTAGTTGTAGTGGTGGCCGTTTCGCTCGCAGTGGTCGATCCCGAGGACGGCGAGCGAGGCGAAATCTTGATGGAGCGGCACGATCGGCAAATTCTGAAGATCCTCACCGCTCATGAAAGCGGGTTCGCCGAGCCGGTTGTAGTGGGTTACGAGCGCCCGGTTGAGGAGCGACTTGAAGAAGCCCTTGCAGTTTTTGTGCGATACGCCGCGATAGCCGATCCGATAGGCGTCGCGGTAGCTCGTCAGGCTGCCGTCGGCCTCGTCGATGAGGAGCGGCTTGCGTTCGGCGATGCGGCGGATGGCCGGCGTGGTTTCCGGATCGAGGGTCAGCGCGCGCGGCAATGGTTGTTCGATCCAGAGTAGGTGTTGAAAGAGGCCGAGCTGTTGCTTCTCGAGATCGCCGACAAAGGCCTCGAACTCGGCCAGGTCGTAGTAGGCCTCGTTCGCATCCATCGTGACGTGGGCGCCTCGGTTCGCGGGTAGGATTTCCCAGATGCGCGTCATACGCCGCAGGTCTTTCTTCCGGTCGCCGGACAATTTGAGTTTGAAGTAACGAAGTCCGTCTTCGCGGATGTACTCTTGCAGGGTTTCGGGCAGGCCGTCGTTCACTCGATCTGACGCGGGCAAATCGTCGCCGGTGAGAGGGTCGGAGTTGCCCACAGTGTGCCGGATGTGAAATGCCGTGAGCGGTTCGGGGGAGGTGTAGTCGGCGGCTCGCAGTTCCTCTGTTTCCCGGTGGATCTTCTCTGGTTGGAAACCCAGGCGACCGGCACGGACCATCTCAAAAATCGACTTGCCGGCGAGTCGGCAGACGGCATCGAGCAGTGCCCGCTCAAAAAGAGCGGACGCAAAGGCTGACGTTAGGGCTTCCTGCTTTCTCTCTTTCCCGGCCTGGGTGATTTTCGGATGCCGGGACCGCCACTCCGCGAATGGTGTTTCAAACTCGTTCGCGTCCGATAGGTAGATGCCGCGCGCCGCGTAGATCAAGTCCACTAATTCACGAAGCTTCTGACCCTTCTCGCGGCCGGGGCGCTTGTCGAGCCAGCGTACAGACAGGCGGTCGGCCGCGCAGCCGAAGGTTTCGTTGCCCTCGGTGTCGCGGATGACCATGCGCACGTGGGCGATGGGGCTCGTCGCGTGGGTGCCCTCGCTGCCCATGCGGCCGATCGACATCGATACGCGATTGGGCAACGTCTCGCGCATATACAGCTCGATGGTTCGAATGCGATAGGCCATGACTTGTGATCTCTATTGTCCGCCAAGAGGTGCGACCAGACGGCGGAAAGTTTCGCCGGCCTCGAATGGGTCGTCTTGTGCGGCGGCGGCTGCCCTATTGAGCAGCCAGTGTTTCGGGTCGGGTCCGCATGGCAAACCTGGGAGTTGTGTTTCGTGGCAACTCAGGGCCGCCGCCTGAGTGTCGAGATAGCCGCTCACGTCGACAATCGTTCCCGGTTCATCGGAATCCCACAGAAGAAGCTCATGAACCTTGTGTGGCTCGAGCCCTTGCCGGATGTGTTCGGGGAAATGCAGGCGGTCGCGGACATAGGGGTAGGTCGCGTCCTGCACAACGATGCCGGCGATGCGATGGTCGCGATGAGAGAACCCGCGGCGGCGGTAGGGGTCGTGGGTGAGAACGGTCTCGGGGCGATGCCTGCGGATGAGCTCGACGATGCGGCCTCGAAATTCGACCGTGTCGTCGAGGCCGCCATCGGGCAAGCCCAGCATGACAAGCTCGCGAACACCGAGCCGGCAGGCGGCGGTTTGCTGCTCGGCGAGCCGAATGCGAGCAACGTTGGCGGGCGTGAGTGCCGGTTGGGCTGTGCCGGCGGCGCCATTGGTGCAGACGACAAGGGTCACTTCACATCCGGCGGTGATCCACTTCGCCAGCGTGGCGCCGGCGTTGAGTTCGGCGTCGTCGGGATGAGCCGACACGGCCATAGCGCGCTGCGGGATAGAGTCGAGATGTTCGAAACGGGGCATGTCCAGAACAAAGTACCCTGAAGCTTTCCCATGGTAGATTGTTTGTCCGAACTCCATGATGACAGCCCCGCGGTGAAAGACGTTAAACCCCCCACCGATGCGCACACCTTTACGAATCGCTGTCCTCAGTCTTCATACCTGTCCACTTTCACGGCCCGGTACGCGGGATTCGGGCGGCATGAATGTGTATGTTCGGGAAACGGTGCGCGTGATGGCGTCAAAAGGCGTACTGGTGGACATATTCACCCGCAGGCATGGCGGCGCGGATGAGGACGTCGCCCTCGGAGTCGGTTGCCGACTGGTGCATATCGAAGCGGGCCCGCCGGATATAGCCAAGGGCGATCTGGCCCCCTGGCTGGCGAGTTTCGTGCAAGGTGTGGAGGAGTTTGCTCGGCGCACCGGCGGCGCCTATGACGGGGTGGTGAGTCACTATTGGCTTTCGGGGCTGGCGGGGATTCGTCTGCGGGATTTGTGGGGCGGCCGGCATGTAGCGGGTTTGCACACCTTGGCCGTGCCGAAGTCACGGGCGTTCCCCCACGATGCTGTGATGCCGGCACGCGTCGCCGGCGAACGGCTCGTTGTGAAAGAGGCGGACGCACTATTGGCAGCAACCACACACGACCACGAAGCGCTGGTGGTGGACTATGGGGCGGACGAAAAACGCATCGTGGTTGCTCCGCCGGCTGTGGATACGGCACGGTTCCGTCCGCGGGATCGAGAGACTTGCTGCCGCCGGTTGAGACTCTCGGCGGAGGGCCACCGGCTTCTCTTCGTCGGCCGGACGATTCCACTGAAGGGTATTGAAGTGCTTTTCGAGGCTCTATCGCTGATGACGCCCGACACGTCGGCGGTTGTTGTCGGGGGAGAATTAAACGGCCATGAGCACGAGTTATTGGCGGCCGCGGCACGGCGACTCCGCGTGGTTGAGCGTGTCACGTTTGCGGGCAGTGTTCCTCACCAGCACTTGCCGTTGTACTACG
Organism: Bryobacterales bacterium; assembly: GCA_965206655.1. Lineage (GTDB taxonomy): Bacteria > Acidobacteriota > Terriglobia > Bryobacterales > UBA6623 > JAPPLB01. The sequence continues at coordinate 843,738 of CBDBKC010000038.1, forward strand.
GGGCGTCCGATGTTTGTGTTCTGCCTTCGTATTACGAGAGCTACGGACTGGCGGCGTTGGAGGCTCTGGCTTGCGGCCGGCCGGTCGTCGCTTCAAAGGTGGGGGGACTAGAGTCGGTGGTGAACCACGGTGTCAATGGATTCCTGGCGTCACCCGGTTCGCCGGAAGAATTTGCGAAGGCGATTACGACTCTACTCAGCGACCAGGACCTTTGTCGTTCACTGGGCCTGGCGGGCGTCAAGAGCGCACGGCATCGCGGTTGGGCACAAACGGCCGAGAGGATTCTCGGATGCTTGGTGGACCCGGCCCCGGCCGCTCGTTCGGCGCTCGATGCATCGGTGGCCATCGCTCGGTCATGATCGAGGTCATCTTTCTTGATCTTGACGAGACGCTCGTCGCCCAGGAGCAAGCTTTCGAACGCGCCTACCAGGCGGTGGCGCGTTTGGCCGCGGACCTTTCCGGAATTGATGCCTTCTCGTTCGCGCAAGCGGTTCCGGCGGCGGCGGATGCTTGTTTCAACGGGTTGGGAACGGCCGAATTTGTACGGCGTTGCCGGTTTGGGGGACGAGATGTGCTCTGGGGCGATACGAGAGTGGGGGAAGCACCGGGAGAAGCGGGGGCGGATGCCGCGGAATCGCTGCGCAAGCTCGACGAGGAGGTCGGAGGATATCGTCTGGCGGCTTGGTCGCATTTGCTGGAAGAGTTCGGGGTTCGCCCCGGCTCGCAACAAGAGGAGATACGCGGTTCGCTTGATGCATGCTTCCGGCGGGAGATGGACGCGGGGATTGAGGCGTTCCCCGACGTCGTTCCAGCGCTTGAGCGGTTGAGCAGGAGCTACCGTTTGGGAGTCATCACGAACGGTTTGCCGCTGGGTCAGCGGAGGAAACTCGAGCGATTGGGGATAGCTCGGTATTTCGAAACGCTGGTGGCTTCAGCCGAGGTGGGAGTCGGCAAACCGGATCGCGAAATCTTTTGTAGGGCGCTGAGCCGAATGCGAGTTGCCGCCGGTGACGCCTTGATGGTCGGAGATAGTCTGGAGGGGGATGTGCTTGGCCCGCAACGGGCGGGGATGAAAGCTGTTTGGCTGCGGCGCGGAGATTACAGCGGGGCAGGGTGCGCGAACGAGGTTCCAGTCGCGGCGGATCTTCAGGAGTTGGAGGCTGTGCTGAACTCGGTTTCACTCAGTTCGGCGCTGTGAATACGCGAGCGGTGGTACGGGGCTTGTGGGGTCTGGCGGTTAGCGCGGACCGACCGGAGGCGGAGATCGTGGCCTACCAGGAGGCTTGCCTGCGTCAGTCGGTCCGGCACGCCCACGCGAAGGTTCCCTATTATCGGCGGTTGTTGGATGAGGCGGGCGTCGATCCCCGCGGGATTCGCCGGCTGCGCGACCTCGCATTGATTCCCGTGACGTCGCGCGAAGACATTCAGTTGTTGTCCGCCCCTGACCTTTGTGCTCGGGACGTCGATGTCAACACATTACGGATGCTTCAAACCAGCGGATCGACGGGAGCGCCTCTTACTGTTCGCCGCACACCTTGGGAGGAGCAGTTGATGCTCGCCTATCGGGTTCGAACGTACGTCGACCTTGGCTGGGATCTCCACTGGCGGAGGGCCGCCATCGACTACTACACACCGGAGACGTTGCGGGCGGAGGGCGGTGTCCAGGTGCATGATCGGCTTGGGATTTTGCCCCGGCTCTTGATTGACTGGCGAACCCCGAAGAGCCGCATCATCGACAAATTGGCGAAGTTTCGTCCTCACGCTGTGAGTGGACCTCCGTCGATTCTTTCGTGGCTCGCGGATGAGTGGACGGAAGAAGACCGGCGGCGGGTTCCCCTGCGAATGGTGATAGCGGGGGCCGAGACCCTCACTCGGGATATGCGTCGGCGGATCGAGCGGGGTTTCGACGCGCCCGTTGGGGATGTCTACGGTTGCCATGAAACGGTCTTCATAGCGATGCGGGGACCGTCGCAAACTGCCCATCGGGTGTGCCGGGACGCGGCGATCGTCGAAGTGCTTAGGGATGGCAAGCCGGTGGGGCCCGGGGAATCCGGTGAGATCTTCGTGACAGCTTTGCATCTTTTTGCGATGCCATTTATTCGATACCGAGTGGGGGACACCGTGAGGGTGGGGGCGGTAGCGGGCGAAGGGGATTCGGTATCGGAGTTGACATCGATTGACGGACGGGTGATGGACCGCTTCTTCCTTCCGGGGGGACGGGAGCTACATCCGTACGCGTTAGGTGACGCGATTCAGGACAGCGGTTTAGCCGTTCGGCGCTTCCAGATCGTGCAAGAGAGGCGCGATTTGTTTCTGGTGCGGATTGTGTTGCCCGAGGATGCCTGCGACGAGACGGCTCGAGTGGAATGTTTGGAAAGGCGGGTTCAGGAGATTCTGGAAGGCGGCACGAGCGTGCGGCTGGAAGTTGTGAGGTCCCTGGCGCCGAGCGAGGGGCGTAAGTTTCGGCCGTATGTTCCCGTGGAGTCTTTATGCGGAGAAGATAGCTTTTCTGTCCCCTCATCTCATGGCTAGATGGCAGCACGGATAGTTCCATTTGTTTGACGATTTGCAATCCGCCGGGCTTACACCTACGCTGAACCCTGAAAGCAGTGCAAGTTTGGGGGTCGCATTATGACCAAATCTCGTCAGCCTAAGAATCGCGCCCGCCTCAGCCGCCGTGATGTTTTTCGGGGGAGCAGCGTGGCCGCGGCCGGCCTTCTCGCCGGCTCCACCCCAGCCGGGGCCGCGCGTATGCCCGCTTCGCCCGATGTTTATACGCGCATCGGCGTTAAGCCTTTCATTAATCTCACCGCCGCCGTCACGATCAACGGTGGCTTGCTAACGTTGCCGAACGTCAAGGAGGCGATGGAGGAGGCGTCGCATTTTTCCGTCAATATGGATGAGCTTCTCGAGGCGGTGGGCAAGCGGCTGGCTGAACTCTTTCAATGTGAAGGAGCGATGGTCGCCTCCGGTGCGGCGGGGGCGTTGACCCATGCCACGTCGGCCTGTCTAGCCGGCGGCAACCCCGAGCGCATCCGGCAACTCCCCGACCTGACGGGCCTGCGCAGCGAAGTCATCATGCCTCGTCCTTCACGGAACATGTACGACCACGCTATCCAAGCGCTGGGCATCACCATGACTACCGTCGACACGCGCGAGGAATTCCACCGCGCCCTGAGCCATGACACCGCCTTGATCGCCGTCCTCGGCAACGCCGAATCGCGCAGCGAGATTCGTCTCGAAGAAATGGCGGAGGCGGGACGCAAGTATGGTGCGCCTGTCGTTGTCGATGCCTCGCCGGAATGGCCTCAATCGCCGGACCCCTACCTGGAGCGAGGCGCCGATTTGGTTGCCTACTCGGGCGGCAAAATTTGCGCCGGGCCTCAGTGCAGCGGATTCCTAATCGGCCGCAAAGACCTTATCTACGCCGCGCGGATGAACAGCGCGCCGCATCATTCCTTCGGTCGCATGATGAAAGTCGGCAAAGAAGAAATCATGGGCGCACTCGTGGCCGCCGAATATACGTTGGGCGAGCGCAGCCACGCGAACGAAGTCGCGAAGTGGACCGGCTGGCTGCGCCGTGTGGATGCCAAAGTCAAGCAGGTTCCCGGTGTCAAGACCACACTGAAGCCGCCCCCCGGCAAGAACCCTCATCCCGTACTCGACGTCGAATGGGACGCTGAGCGCATTGGCTACACGGCAGGCGAACTGCACGACCTATCTCATGTCGACCGAGCCGCGCATCCAGACCCATGCCGCGGGAGAGGGGAATTCTTTCCCGATTCGGATCGGTAATTGCCGCGAGGATCAAATCGACGTCGTCGCCAACCGCCTTGCCGAGGTCCTTCGCAATGCACCGAAGCCGAAGCCGAAACGCGAAGCGCCGCCCGCGGCTGATATCTCGGGACGCTGGGACGCGGAACTCACGTTTACTCCGGGGTCTGCCCGGCACACTCTGCACTTTGAAGCCAAGGGCAATAAGCTCAACGGGACGCATGGCGGCCAACGCGGCAGCGGTGAACTTTCCGGCACGATCAACGGCGATCGCGTGCGGTTCCGAAGCCAACTGATCCACGATGCCGAGCGCACCGGCTACAGTTTCCACGGGCGGCTCAACGGCAACGAAATCACGGGCGATCTCCACTTGGGAGAATACGGTAAGGCGCGCTTCAAAGCGTGGCGTCACGAGTATGGCCGCCCGGTGCGGGAAGATCCGTCCGTTTCGGGAAAGACGGGAAAGGTCTGAAGCACATTCCAGGAGCATCAAGAAAGGTTTTGAAATGAAGAGTCACCTCAGTCGTCGGCGCTGGATGCAGTCCGGCGGTATTGCGAGCGCCACTGCCCTTCTCCAAGCCGCGGGGGCGACGCCGTTGTCTGCTGCCCCGGTGGAAGAGCCGCCGCCCGACGTCTACACGAAGCTCGGCGCCAAGCCGTTTATCAATTGCACGGCGACTATCACGCGCAACGGCGGTTCGCGCCAGCTTCCCGAGGTGATCGAGGCCATTCATCACGCCGGCCACTATCACGTGAACCTTGACCAGCTGATGGAGTCCGCGGGCAAGCGCATCTCCGAGTTGCTCAAGGTGGACTGGGCGATCGTCACTTCCGGCGCCGCTGCCGCTCTCGCCCACGCCACGGCTGCGTGTGTCGCCGGAACCGACCCCGAGCGGATGCAACAGCTTCCGGACCTGACGGGCCTCAAGAACGAGGTCATCATACCGAAGTCGTCGCGCAATGTTTACGACCATGCAGTCCGCATGGTGGGTGTAAAGATTGTCGAAGTCGATTCCGCGGAGGAACTTCGCGACGCCATCAACCACCGCACCGCGATGATCGCCGTTCTCGGCGACCGCTTCAACAACAACGTCCGCCTACCGCTGAAGGAAGTTGGACCGATAGCGAAGCAGGCCGGCATTCCGGTTCTCGTGGATGCCGCCGCGGACTATCTTGTCGTTCCCAATCCCTACATCGCACAGGGGGCGACCCTCGTTGCCTCTTCGGGCGGAAAAATCCTGCGCGGTCCGCAGACGGCCGGGCTGCTCGTCGGAGACGAAAAACTGATCCGCGCCGCGTTCGCGAACGCCGCCCACCATCACGCATTCGGACGGCCGATGAAGGTGAGCAAGGAAGAGATTGTCGGCATGACCACGGCCGTTGACGTTTTCATCAACAAACGCGACATCCAGGCTGAGTACCGTGAGTGGGAAAGTTGGTACGACTACATCGACAGGGAAATCACGAAGGTTGACGGCGTTTCGACAACGCGTTCGGGCCCCTCGCGGGGCGGTCCCTTTCCTGTCCTATCGATCGAGTGGAACCCAAAGAAGATTGCTTTGACAGCGGGCGAAGTCGGTGAACTCTTGCTTAACGGTGAGCCCAGCATTGGCTCACATGCCGAGGGAGATGGTCACTCCTTCCGTCTACGCCCCGTCGCCATGAAGCCCAACGAATACCAAGTGGTCGCCGAGCGTCTTCACTCCCTCTTCCGTAACGCACCCAGCAGCGCGGACAAGCCGAAGATCCGCCCGCCGGCGACGGATATTTCGGGCCGCTGGGATGTCGAAATCTCGTTCCAGCTTGGCGCCTCCGAGCATTTGCTGTTTCTTGAAGCCGACGGAAATGACGTGCGGGGAACCCACTTCGGCACAGTCAAGAGAGGGCAAGTCGAGGGAACGATCGACGGCAACAAAGTCCGTCTCAAAACGAGCTTGCCTTTTGAGGGCGCGAACCTCAGCTACATCTTCGAAGGCCGTGTCAACGGTAATCAGATGGAGGGCAGCTTGGACTTGGGCGAATATCCCAATGGAACATGGAAAGCCCGCCGCCACGTTTAGTACATCGTTTCAAAAGTTCGGCAACATATCCCTCCACGATTTCGGCGAGGTGAGGAGATCGCGATTTCTCTTGCTTGCCGACTACGTGTCCACGTGGTCCAGTTGGGTAAACACGCCGCCGCTAGTGCAGATTTGGCGACCTGTGAGCGATCGGACGCAGGCCCTCGTACGGCTCGACCGCGCTAGAATGTTGGGCGCAAGGGCGTAGCAGTCAGATTGATGTCGAGAAATAATTTCGCATCGAGAGATCAGGACTCAGAGCCTGCCGTAGCCCGGCGTGGAGCAGACCCAAACCGAGCCCTCTCAGGCGGCTAGCGGGGACGTGGGCGGATAGCGAGTGACATCGGTTGTTCGCGACAGTAAACCGTAAAGAGGTAGAATCGGACCGGCATGGTCGGCCAAACCATCTCGCATTACCGCATCACCGAGAAGCTCGGCGAAGGCGGGATGGGCGTTGTCTATAAAGCTGAAGACACCAAGCTGGAACGCCCCGTTGCCCTCAAGTTCCTCGCCCCGCACGCCATCGAAGACCCCGAACACAAAGCTCGCTTCGTCCGGGAAGCCAAGGCCGCGGCGCGCCTGGATCACCAGAACATCTGCTCGGTGTACGAAATCGACGAGGCCGACGGGCAAACCTTCCTCGCCATGGCCTTCCTCGAAGGCCAAACCGTCAAGGAAAAAATCGCCGAGCGGCCCTTGAAGCTGGAAGAGGCCCTGGACATCGCCATCCAAACGGGGCAAGGACTCGAGGCCGCACACGAAAAGGCCATCGTCCATCGCGACATCAAGAGCGCCAATTTGATGCTGACCTCGCAGGGTCAGGTCAAGATCATGGACTTCGGCCTGGCGCAGCTTGCCGACCGCAGCAAGCTCACCAAGACGACAACCATGCTGGGGACCCCCGCCTACATGTCCCCCGAGCAAGCCCTCCGCGAGCCCACGGACCATCGTACCGACATCTGGCCTCTTGGGGTGATGCTCTACGAGATGCTGACGGGACATCTGCCCTTCGAGGGTGAGCGCGAGCAAGCGGTGCTCTATGCGATCACCAACGAGGAGCCGGAGCCGGTCACCGCTCTGCGCAGCCGCCTGCCGACCGAGCTCGATCGCGTACTGGGCAAGGCGTTAGCGAAGGATCGAGACGAGCGCTATCAGCACGCGGATGAGCTATTAGTGGATCTCAGGGTGCTGCAGAAGCAGAGCGGTGAGACGAAGCCTTCCCGAGCGGTCGCCGCGGTTGATGCGCCAGGGCCTAGCGTCGCGCCGAAAGTGGAACCATCTTTGCCAGAGCCGACACAAGCGCCCGCGAAGCCTTGGACCCGCTTCGCCCTCCCCGTCGCAGTCGGCGCAGCGACGGTCTTCTTCGCCCTCTGGGTGATGGAGCGGGCCGAGCCCGAGCCGGAGCGGCCGGTGCGCAAGTTTACGCTCGAAGTCACCAACGCCGAGACGCCGGAGATCTCGCCCGACGGCCGGAGCATCGTGTATGCCGCGGGAGACGGTCTCTACGTCCGCAAGCTGGCGGACTCCGAGCCGCGACTGCTGGTTGACAACCTAGTCCGCCAAGGCTTCGGCGCCCGCCCGTTCTGGTCTCCCGACAGTCGCTCGATTGGCTTTGCGTCGGACGGGGTTCTTTTCCGCATCGATGCCGATGGCGGGACTCCCAGGCGCCTGTGCTCGGTCGGCGTCTTCGGGGGAGGAAGCTGGAGCCCCGACGGCGAATCGATCGTTTTCACCAACTTTCGGGTACTATACGAAGTTTCCGCCGGTGGCGGGCGTCCCAAAGTCATCGTACGCGGGTCCGATGTCGATTTACCGGACCGCCGGGTCCTGACTCGTCCCCGCTTTTTGCCGACGACACCCGACCGCAGGATTCTCGCTTACCAGATCGGCCAAGGGGCCACGGGACTGACGCTCGTCGTTCACGACCTCGATGATGGCGAGCCCGTGGCTCTCGGCAAGTGCCATCTCACCTTCGGTTACTCTCCTCCCGGACTCTTTCTGTATCCGGGCATGGAAGGGAGTTCGAGGCTCTGGGCGCTGTCGTTTTCGTTGGAGGACCTGACGGCCAAAGGCGAGCCGTTTCCCGTCTACCCCGAAGGCGCATGGCCGTCCGTCTCGACCGATGGGACCGCCGTCTTCGTCACCGGGAACGCACAGGTGCTCAGTCCACGGCAGCTCATTTGGCGTTCTCGCGACGGAGTCAGGCTGGAGGCGGCCGGGCCCCCGTCGCCGATCCTAGACGCCCCTGAGCTATCCCCCGACGGCCGCCTCGCACTTGTCAACGACGGAATGCGTCCCGCCGTCGTTGACCTGAAACGCAACGTTATGAGCCGGCTGACGTCTGACGATGTTCGAGCCAACTCCAAACAGTGGACGTCTTCCGGGGTCGTTTTGGACCATCAATCGTCTCCCGCGAATCCCCAGACGGGCTTGTACCTGGTTCCTCACGATCAAAGCGCCACCCGCAAGCTCCTCGCGAAACTCGACCGAAACGCGATGGTGATCGACGCTACCAACGACGGGTCCATCGTGTACGCCTTTGAACACGAGGACTCCCCGGGGGTGGCCGATGAGATCTACCTGTTGGAGGTGCGCGCCGACGGAAGCTTCAACGAGGCGAGGAGGATTTTGAGTACGGTTCCGGGGGTGAGCGAGCTTCAAGTCTCCCCTGACGGTGAGCTGGCCGCGCTTGTAAGGGTCACGGACTACCAGGGCCGGGTCTACGTCCAAGCCTTTCCGGAAGGCGGTGCGAGCGTTCTCGTTTCAGCGAGTGGCGGCGAGGACGTCCGGTGGAATCCCCTCGGCGGAGAGCTCTTCTACATCGAGGGCGAGACGCTGATGTCTGTCGAGATCAAGCGGGGCGAGGATGGGAGCGTCGAGGTCTCGATTCCCCGACCGCTTTTCAGCGACCGCAACTTTCTCAACAGCCGCGTGACGCACAGCGCCATGTATGACGTCGCCCCCGACGGCTTGAAGTTTCTTGTCGTCGAGGCGGCGGAACCCGATCCCGAGGCCAGGTCTCAGATCCGTGTCGTCGAAAACTGGTACGAAGAGTTCCGCGACCGCGAGTAGGACTGAGGCTCTAACTCATACACGGCGCACGACATAGTGCCCTTTTGCAGCATTACTGTCGCGATATCTAAGTGTTGTAACGCAAGCGACCCGAGCAGAGGGGGCCGCGAGACGGCAGAGGGAGTCGCTTGCGTTACAACGATATGAAGGGAGCCGTTCGAGGAGGGCTGGGGGTCTATGGGTTTTGAATCGGATTGGTTAGAGGCGGTGAGGAGAGGCTGGTAGCGGTTCGAGGGCGATCGAGGGGTTGGAGAGCTGTCTGGGGAGCGGTGAGGAGACAAGGAACGGAGCGTTTTTGCTTCTGCCCGAGCAGCCGGAGTGAGCCGAACAGGTCGCGAGAGCTCGACCAGGCGCACGAGGACGGTTCGCGCCGAAGCGGCCAGAGTCGTCGAGCTTGGGTGCGGCGTAGCATCAGGCGGCGAGAGAGGGCGGCGAGTGGATGCGCAGCTCCGCGGCACTGAAGAGCTTGGCGAGCCGCATAGGCTCGCCGCAACGAGGACAGACCCAGCCACTGCGAGAGGGTTCGGCATCCGAGTAGGAGATGGTGCGCGAGGGGTTGACGCGGGCGATGAGCCGGCGGCACAGCGGTAATAGGTCGCCGCGTTTCGAGTTTGTCAAGAAGCCGAAGTAGCGAATGCGGTGGAAGCCGCTGGGCAGCACATGCAACAGGAAGCGGCGCAAGAACTCGTAAAGCGTGAGCGTCAGCAGCCGTTGTTGGTTGCCATGTGCCGAATCACGCCAACGGAAGGTGACCTGGCCTTGCTCGAACGAGACCAAACGCTGGTTCGAGATCGCCACACGGTGGGTGTAGCGGCTCAGATACTCAAGCGCCCGCCCCGCTCCACCGAAGGGCGGCCGGACTTCGACCACCCACTTGTCGCGGTACAAGGTCCGCACAAAGGCCTTGAAGTTGCGCGGTTGATTCAGCGGCGCGAAGCGCCCGTGGAAGCGTAGCTCGCCTGCGGCGAAGGCTTTCTTGAGACCGTCGATGAACTTACCGCGAAAGACCTCGGCGAGGACGTCCTTGGGCAGGAAGAAGTTCTTCGAGGGTGCGTCGATCCAACGGCTGTGGTCAAGTGCGAGGCCACCGGCGGGAACGACCGTATGGACGTGGGCGTGTTCTTGGAGGCGCTGATTCCAGGTGTGCAGGATTGAGAGGAAGCCGATCTTGGCGCCAAGATGGCGGGGATCACGAGCGACTTCGAGCAGCGTCTGTGCGCTCGCTGTGAGCAGCAGCGAGTAGATCGCATCCTTGTTCTGTAAGGCCAGCTGCGAGAGCACGCGCGGCAGCGTGAAGACGACGTGCAGATAGCGCACCGGCAGCAGTTCTTTGCGGCGAGCCTCCAGCCAATGCTTCCGTGTGCCGGCCTGGCACTTGGGACAATGCCGATTGCGACAGGAGTTGTAAGAGATGGCGGTCTGATAGCCGCAATCGCTGCACTCGTCGAGATGAGCACCGAGCTCGGCGGTGCGGCAACGGGTGATCGCCAACAGCACTTTCAGATGCTGCCGGTTCAGCCAGCCGCGACTTGTCTCGACGAAACGCTCTCCGGCGGCGCGAACCAGATCGGCCACCTCCAGCGGCGGCCGTGGCATCTAGCTCGTCCCGGGATCGTCGGGTGACAGGTCTTCTCGAGAGAAGGAGGCCAACCCCAACGAGTCCAGGGGGCTGGCGACCCCGCTGAAGTGGCGCGCCGACAAGTGCAGATAGACCGCCGTCTGCTCCAGATCGCGATGCCCCAGCAGCATCTGGATGGTACGCAAATCGGCGCCGGCTTCGAGCAGATGCGTGGCGAAGCAATGACGCAGGATGTGAGGGTGGGCGGGTTTCGTGATGCCGGCCCTGTGGGCGGCGTGGCTGCAAGCGAGCCAGGGCACGTTGCTCGTGATCGGATCATCGCCGTTGTGCCCCTTCCCTCCGGGGAACAGCCACTGCTTGGGCCTGCGCCGCAGTCGGCGCATGTGCTCGCGCAAGTGGACCAGCAAATGCTCGGAGAGCATCACGTCGCGGTCTTTACGGCCCTTGCCGCCGCGAATGTGGACCGCCATGCGTTCCGAATCGATGTCGTTGAGCCGGAGCTGCGTCAGCTCGGCTCGGCGCACCCCGGTGGCGTACAGCGTCATCAAGATCGTGCGGTGGAAGACGCTGTCGGCGGCGTCAATCAACCGCGCCACTTCCTGTTGGGACAGAATGCTCGGCAGTCGGCGCGGCTTCTTCGGGTAGGGCGTCAGGCTGAGGTCCCAACTCCTCCGCAGCGTCTTGAAGTAGAAGAACCGCAGCCCCGTCAGGCGTTGTGCCACGCTGTTGGCGGCCAGCTTGCGGTCGCGAAACAGGTGGGCTTGGTACTGGCGGATGTGCTCGGGCCCCAACCGGTCGGGCGACCGTCGGTGGTAGAGCGCGAAGTCTTCGACCGCGTCGATGTAGCAGCGAATCGTACTGACCGCGTAGTTGCGACGCTCGAGCTCTTCGAGCATCTGTCGGCGTAAACGTGTCATGGGACACCTCCTTGAGTGGTGTCCCAACTTACTCCCGACCCTACCTCCTCATCTCACATACGCCCACGCGAAGCGTCTGCCGTAAGGCTTCGTTCATATCGCGTTCCGTCCACCTTTCCGTCAGCCGACGTCCGGCTGGGCCGCTCGGCGGACTAGATCCGCCCTCGTCGGCTAGTGTTTTCCAGTCTGCCACGACCGCCCACTTAGCCGTCCAAACGCCCTTCTTGGGAACTTGGCGGACCAAACTCGGGGTCAGCCGGGGGCAGATGTCTTGCCGTCTCCCGGATGCGCTGCGCAATTCGTGAGTGAACTATGAAGCGCCGTACCTAGTAAGTAAGCCCGTTCTTCGGAAGTGCCGCTTTGGACGGTTCACAGGCGAAGCCGGCGCGAGACCGGCCGTAGTTTCACATCCACATCCGTTTCGCGGCCCTCGCGGATGAGCGTGAGCGTTACCGAATCGCCGCCCGCCTTCAGTGAAAGCGCCTGGGTTAGGACGCGGCGATGAGAAACCTTGCGTCCGTCGACGGCGACGATGACATCTCCGCCCCAGGGTACGACGTAGTTTCCGACCCGTACTTCCCGATCCGCACCGCGGAGCCCCGCCGCTGCCGCCGCCGACCCACTGTCCACGTTGACGACGAGATAGGCGGGCTGGTCGGGCAACTCCAACGCTTTCGAGAAGCGGCTCGTTAGATAGGCTGATTCGAAACCGATCGGTTCCGCCGGACGCGAGGCGCCGTCTGACAACACATAGTTGAGCAGCGGTTTCGCGCGGCTGACGGGCATCGCAAACCCGATCCCGATATTGCCGCCCGGTCCGTAGATCGCTGTGTTCACGCCGATGACGTTCCCACCGCTGTCGAGCAAAGGACCGCCGCTGTTGCCGGGATTGATGGCGGCATCGGTCTGGATCATGTCTTCGAGCAGTGAGTTCTCGTCACGAATCGTTCGTCCCAGCGAGCTAATCACGCCGGTCGTCAGCGTGCCTTCCAACCCAAACGGATTCCCGATCGCCAGCACTTTCTGTCCGACTTTCAGGTGCTCGGAATCGCCCAGTGTCAAATGGGGAATGTCCTTGTCCGGCTTGATTTGAATCAGCGCCAGGTCATTCGCCTCATCGAAGGCCAGAACTTCCGCATCGTAGTTCGCCTCGTCGTCGAGCAGCGCCACCTTGATCTGCGCGCCACCCTTGATGACGTGATGGTTCGTGAGTATCCGTCCCTCGGAATCAATCAAGAACCCGGAGCCGGTCTCGCTTCTCGGATACACTTCGAAAAACCAGTTGCGCATCAAGACGGTGCTCGTAACGTGAACCGTGGCTTTCGATGCCTGGTTGTAGATCTCGATGTTCGAGAGTTCTTCTTGTGTGAGTCCGCTCGATTGGGCCTCGGTCCAAAACGGATCGGGCTGTCGCACGGGCCTGGGGGCGTCGGACGGCCAGTGGGGTAGAGTCGTCCATACGACGAACGCCCCCGCAAAGAATGCGGCTAGCCACAACGGCCTCCAATTCACTCGTTTCTTCATCTCGTTTCTTCATCTCGTTTCTTCATCTCGTTTCTTGCTTTAGGTTTCGGTAGACGTTCTGGACCTGGGTGTCGGTTTCTTCAAACGTTCCGGAAGTGTCGATCACGAAATCCGCAAACTTTCGTTTCTCAGCCAGCGGGAGTTGGCGCGCGAGTCGGTCTCGCGCTTCGGTTTCGGTTCCACCACGCTCCACAAAGCGCTGTATCTGCATCTGCTCCGGGCACACCACGAGGATCAAGCGGTCGTAGCGCTTGTAGCTGCCGCTTTCAATCATGATAGCCGCCTCCGCGACGGCGATTCCGTCCGGATCGTCGCGAGCCATCTGCTCGAAAAATGCCTCTTGACGCTGGAATACGTGTGGATGCACGAGGGAGTTCAATTTCGCCAAGCGTTCGGGAGCGGGAAACACGATAGCTCCCAAGGCCTTGCGGTCGATCTCGCCGTCCGCCGCGAGAATTCCCGGGCCGAATTCGGCGATGACGTCCTCGAAAGCTTCGCCGCCGCGGCGTAAGACCTCGTGTCCCAGCTTGTCGGCTTGGATGACGTGACAACCCAGTTCCGCTAAGCGGGCGGACGCGTAACTCTTTCCGGTTGCCAGCCCCCCTGTGAGTCCTACCTTCAGCATCGCCGCACAAGTCATTATGCCTGACGGCCCGTACCGGATCGGATCGGTCAATCGGTACGCCCCTGCCCGTAGGCCGGCTCGGATACAATTGCTCTCACAAGGGAGACTTAGCGATGTCGTTACGATCTACTCGCAGACGATTTTTTCAGCAGGCCCACGGGTACGCACTGTTGGGGTATCTCTCGCTCTCGGGAACCCTCTCGCGAGCTACGGCCAAACCAAAGAGGCACTCCCTTCGAGCGAACGTTTACACGAGACTCGGTGTCGAGCCTTTCATCATGGCCAACATTCCGTTCACGTTTCTCAGCGCCACACTGGTCTGGCCTGAGGTTCGAGAGGCTATGGACGAAGCATCCCAATACTTTGTTGATATCGTGCAGTTGCAACGCGCGGTCGGACGCAGGTTGGCTGAGATTTCGGGCGCCGAGGCGGGGATCATTACGTCGGGCGCGGCGGGCGCGATCGCGGTTGCCACGGCGGCCTGCATCGCCGGTACCAATCCTGAGAGAATCCGGGCTTTGCCCGATTCCGAGGGAATGAAGAACGAAGTATTGATGTGGGGTGGCCGTAGTGTTTTCGACAACGCCATCCGGCTCGCGGGAGGCAAGATCAAGGTGGTTCTCGGGCTGGACGAGCTTCGCGATGCTATTTCGGACAAGACGGTCATGCTTTACATGGGATATCCGGCCGACCCGGACCCTAAGAAAGCACCGCCGCTGGAGAGCATCGTTGCGATCTGCAAGCAAAAGGGCGTGGCGGTCTTCGTCGATGCGGCCGGCGGCATCCCGCCGATCGAAAACCTCAAGCGCTACGCGAAGATGGGCGTCGACCTCTATGCGTTCAGCGGAGGCAAGGGGATGAAGGGACCCCAGTGTTCCGGGCTGCTGCTTGGGCGCAAAGATCTCATTGAGGCGGCCCTCATGAACTCCAGCCCGATGGAGGGGGCGGTGTGCCGGCCGATGAAGGTGGGCAAGGAGGAGATCATTGGCTGCCTTACCGCCGTCGAGAAGTGGCTCACAATAGACTTGGAGGCGCTCTATCGGCAGCAGGACAAGAAGCTCCAGCGGATCGACGCGATGATCTCGACGATCCCGGGAGTGGATACGCAAATGGAAACGCGCCGCGGCAGCAACCGCTTCCGCCAGCTCGTCGTCGAGTGGGACGAAAGCAAGCTTGGCATCACTCACAATGAATGTGGCCGCAGGTTGCGCGAAGGCAGTCCGTCGATTCAGGTGCTGTATGGCTATAACCCTTATGTCATTCGAGACCCTGTCCCGGAGCCGGCCGCCGATGCAAAGAAACGGGGTGGGCCGTTGACGGTCTACTCGTTGGGGCTTCAGAAGGGCGAGGAATTGATCGTGGGCCGCCGCCTGCGGGATGTTCTCTTGCAAGCGCGCCGCGGATAGGGGTTGTTCGCTGAGATTTTCCTCAGCCCGGTTATCCCCGCGGTTTCGTGTAACCTTGGGGGCGGCAGGGTTGAGCGATTCACACAGACTGGAGGATTCAATGTTGAAGAGTTCTGATTTCCGTACCGGGCAGATTTGGCCGGCATTTTGCGTTTGCATGTGGATTGTCACCTTCCTTAGGCTCGCGGCACCCGTTCGAGCGGCCGACGGGCCTTTCTTCGAAACGGGCACGGTTGTGAAGTCCCAAGGGACTCGTCTCTACCACAACGCCTACCCGACGGTCGCTCGTCTCACCAGCGGCCGCTTGCTGGCGGTATTCGGCGCCTACTCGCCAGATCAGAGCAGCGCTCGGGTGATGGCGGCTCTCTCCGACGACGGAGGCCGTACCTGGTCTAGCCCCAAGCAGATCGTCGACAATCCTGGCCTCTGGGACGGCGATCCTAACGTCATCGTCGACGGGCCACGAACGTTCGTCTATTGCACGACCCGCAAAGTCGACCTGACGACCATCGACAGGAGCACGGTGTTCATGGTCAAGACCGATGACGACGGAGAGAGCTGGTCGAGTCCGGTTGAGATATCGATGCCCAAGAAGTACGTCGCCGGCAAGCAGCACAAGGGCATGCGCCTCGGTGACGGGACGCTGCTGATGGGCTACTCCTGGGACCTGTGGGCCGAGAAGGGCACGCCGGCGCGCACCGAAGGGGAGATGAACATCGCGGCCGGCGCCTTGCGATCGACGGACGGCGTCCACTGGACACCCTTCGGCGCGCTCCACGTCTGGATTCCCAAGATGACCCCGTATTCCACCAACGGCCTCGACGAACCCTCGATCGTCCAGTTGGCCGACGGCGAGATTCTCATGCTGCTTCGGACCGGATCGAACCGTCACTACGAGAGTCGCAGCCGCGACGGCGGTCTCACCTGGGCGCCCCCGCGTCCGAGCTCGCTGACGGGACACAATACGCCCACGGGATTGTGGCGGCTGGACCGAAGCGAAGAGATCATCGCCATTTGGAACAATTCTCCCGTGAACCGGCGGCCGTTGAGCGTGGCCATCTCGGCCGATGGCGGCCGCACCTGGAGCCCGCCGCGAAACGTCGCGGAGTCTGACGGGCCACAGGTGTCGTATCCCAGCATCACGCAAGCCGACGACGGCACCTTCGTCGCTCTCTGGCAGCAACAGCTTTCCGAGGGGGGCCGGGACATCCGCTGGGCACGGTTTAATCGGGCGTGGGTTTTGGGGCAGTGACGGGGCAGAGCCGCTGAGACCGAATGAACATTGCGAACCACATGCTGCGAGCGGGCCGCGCCTTCGGCGACAGGCCGGCGGTGGCTCGAGGGGATGCGGTGCTACACAGCTATGCATCTCTCGCGGAGCGGGTGGCGCGGCTTGCCGGAGGACTCACTCTGCGTTTGGGCTTAGAGCCCGGCGACCGAGTGGCCCTTGCGATGAAGAACTGTCCCGAATATTTGGAGATCCTGTATGCTTGCTGGCACGCCGGCCTGGTCGCTGTGCCGATCAATGCCAAACTGCACGCGAGCGAATTCGCCTACATCCTGGAAAACTGCGGCGCGCGCCTGTGTTTCGCGACTGCGGAGTCGGCGGAGGCAATCGGGCCGTTGGCAGGAGGAATGCTCCAGAGGGTGATCGCCGTACCCGACCAGGAATACGAGACGCTGGTGACGACAAGCGAGCCGGTGGACCTTTGGCCCCGCGCACCGAACGACACGGCTTGGCTGTTCTACACGAGCGGGACCACGGGCCGGCCCAAAGGCGCGACGTTAACCCACCGCAACCTGCTGGCGATGTGCTTCTGCTACTTCGCCGATCTCGATCCGGGGGCGCCCTGGAAGGCTATGCTCCACGCTGCGCCTTTGAGCCACGGGTCCGGACTCTACAGCCTTGCCCACGTTACCCAGGCCTCTTGCCACGTCATCCCGGAAAGCGGCGGGTTTGATGTAGGTGAGATCTACGCTCTGATCCGCCGGTGGCCGGCTATCTCGTTCTTCATGGCGCCCACCATGGTGAAACGCCTGCTGGACCACCCCCGCGACGAAGACACGACTCATCTCAAGACTCTTATCTACGGTGGCGGACCGATGTACGTGGAGGACTGCCAGGCGGGGCTCGATCGCTTTGGGCCGAAGCTCTCCCAGCTTTACGGCCAAGGCGAGAGCCCGATGACGATCACGGCGCTGAACGCGGCGCTCCACGCCGCGTCCGAACATCCCCGCTGGCTTGAGCGTCTGGCGTCGGTGGGCGTGCCTCAGAGCGTAGTCGAGGTGCGGGTGGCGGACTCCGACGACCGCCCCCTTCCCCCGGGTGAGCCGGGCGAGGTGTTGGTGCGGGGTGACTCGGTGATGGCCGGCTACTGGGGCGACCCGGAAGCCACTGCAGAAACTCTGCGAGGCGGGTGGCTCCACACGGGCGATGTGGGTGTGTTCGACGACGACGGCTTCCTCACCCTCAAGGACCGATCCAAGGACGTGATCATCTCAGGGGGCGCGAACATCTACCCCCGCGAGGTGGAAGAAGTCCTGCTGCGTCATCCGCTTGTAGCGGAGGTGTCGGTGATAGGGCGGCCGGACCGGGAGTGGGGCGAGGTCGTGGTCGCTTATCTCGTGGCCGCTCAGGGAGCCGCGGTCAACCCGGATGACCTCGACAAGTTCTGCCTGAAACACATAGCGCGCTTCAAGCGGCCAAGAGACTATCTCTTCATCGAAAGCATTCCAAAGAACAACTACGGAAAAGCGCTGAAGACGACGTTGCGGCAATTAGATGAGCAGAACGCCTCTGGATGACCAAACAGCGTCCACAAATGAGTAAGCGACTGAAAGATAAGATCGCGCTGGTGTCCGGCGCCGGCTCTGTGGGACCAGGCTGGGGCAACGGGAAGGCCACCGCAGTGCTGTTCGCCCGCGAGGGGGCCACCGTACTGTGCGCCGATATCAACCGGGAGGCGGCCGAAGAAACCCGCGATATCATCCGCGGCGAGGGCGGCCGCGCCGAAGCATGGGAGTGCGACGTTTCCCAAGCCGATCAGGTCAAAGCCATGGCCGCCGGTTGTCTCGATCACTATGGCCGGATCGACGTGCTCCAGAACAACGTAGGAATCCTGACCGTAGGCGGGCCGGTCGACACCACCGAAGAAGACTGGGATCGGGTTCACGATGTGAACCTGAAGAGCATGTTTCTTACTTGCAAGTACGTCCTGCCGGTGATGGAGCGGCAGGGGAGCGGAGCTATCGTTAACATCTCGTCGATTGCGGGCCTGCGGCACCTGGGTGTCCCGTATCTCGCCTATAACACTTCGAAGGCGGCGGTAAGCCACCTGACCCGAATGATCGCCGTGGAGTGGGCCCCGAAGGGAATTCGTTGCAACAGCGTGTCCCCTGGGTTCTTGCGCACACCGATGGTCGAGAAGTCGCTAGCGGACCACTATGCCGACGGTGATGTCGACGAGATGTTCCGCAAGCGCGCAGCGCTTGTCCCCATGGGACGAGGCGGTGACGCCTGGGACGTTGCCTACGCTTCGCTGTACCTTGCCTCGGACGAGGCGAAATACGTCACAGGCGCCGATCTCGTGGTCGACGGCGGGCTGACCGTGAAGTGCGTGTAAGGGCCAACTCGTCAAAGCTGCGCACTTGGATTCGGCCGCGCCGATCATGTACGCTGAAATCACGCCGGGAGACAATTTTTTCTGATTTAGCTATTGACACCACTGCTAAGTGGTGTTACTATTCTCTTGTTCGGAGGAAACCATGTTGCTACACGCCTATAAATCGAGGTTCCACATGCCTCATTGGTGCGGTCTCTTTGAGTCACCGTATGCCGGCGTGAGCGGACGCTCCGGACTCCACTCGGATATAGCTCAAATGGATAGAGCATCAGGCCATAACCTGACTGTCACGGGTTCGAATCCCGTTATCCGCCTGACTCGAAATCAGGCTTAACCAAGAGTGAACCGGGCCGCGTTTCGGCCGCCTGTCCTCGCGGTTTGAGGACGGCCGGCAGCGCCGCCTCGGCTCTGTGCTTCCGTTGAAACTGCCGGCCGTGATGCGGGTGAAGTATGCCCGCGGCTCGTCCGGCTCTAGCTGAAGCCCGCCATAGGCTGCGTGAAGCGCGGTTCGGGGATCTCAATTCACAGAAAGACTTTGCTACGAGGAGGTGCTGTCATGATTCGTCGAATTATTGTGGGGGACAACGAGCGCGCCGTGTTGATTCGCAAGCGGCGCTTCGAATCGATTCTCACGCCGGGATCTTACTGGGTTTTCGGCCCCGGCGTCGAAATCGAAGCCTTCAACATTCGGCATCCGGAGTTTTCGAGCGAGTGGGCTGACTTCGTTGCCACGCAGCGGCCGGATGTCGGGTCGGAGCACTTCACGGTGATCGAGACCGGCGACTCGGAAGTTGCGGTCGTTTACTTCGACGGCAAGCTTGCTCGTGTCGTTGGTCCCGGTACGCGGACTCTTTACTGGCGCGATTCGGCTGACGTGACGTTCGAGGTGATCGACGTTGTGGCCGAGCCCGAGGTGCCGACGAAACTGGTGGCGGCTCTTGCCCGCCGGGGCGGGGAGTCGTTCGCGAACTTCGTTCTGGTGGAAGACGGTATGCAAGCCCTCGTTCATCTCGATGGACAACTGATCCGCGAGTTGGGGCCGGGCGCGCACGCCTTCTGGACCGCGGTCGCTCAGCCGAAGGTGACGTTGAGCGATCTGCGGCGTCAGACGCTTGAAGTAACGGGTCAGGAAATCCTGACGGCCGACAAGGTTGGCGTTCGAGTCAACGTCTCGGTTGTATACGAGGTCGTGAACGCGGTTGCGGTGCGTGCTGGTGTGACCGATGTCCGGGAGCACCTGTATCGGACGGTACAGATCGCTGTTCGTCAGTACCTAGGCAAGCGGACGCTTGAAGAGATGCTGGCGGAGAAGACGGACCTCGATGCGGCGGTTGCGGAGACGGTTCGGAGCGACATGGAACCCGTCGGCGTTCGAGTGCGAGTCATCGCCCTCAAGGATGTTGTTCTGCCGGGCGATGTCCGGGAGATCATGAACCAGGTCGTGACTGCGGAGAAGCAAGCGCAGGCCAACCTGATTCGACGTCGAGAGGAGGTGGCGTCGACGCGTTCGTTGCTCAACACGGCCAAGCTGATGGGTGAAAACCCCATTCTGGTGCGGCTCAAGGAGCTCGAGTCACTCGAGCGGATCGCCGAGAAGGTGGAGAAGATCACCGTTGTCGGCGGAATGAATGCGCTCCTGGAGCGCACGGTGAGTATCCGGCCTGAATGAGGCCGGTGAGCAAAGGGGGCCGGCGCGTTTGGCGCCGGCCCCGGATCGGGAAGCAAGCGCAGGCCGTGAAAAAACGGGGACTGTACCAAGCGCCGCCGCGTAACTGCTTTGTTCGCGGCGCTCACAAGCGGCGCGCCGTGGACTGTCCCCAGTTTTTTCACAGCGCCTCAGGCGGAGTTACGCGCAGGGTTGGTGTAAGCGGGCAGCATGGCGGATTCCAAACCCGCCGGTGGAGGTTCGAGGCCTTCACCCTGTGCCAGAAGTTTGTGGTCTTTGACAACCGAATAGCCGTAAGAATTCGTTGCGGGATAGCTGGAGTGGCTCCAGTCCGGTCTCATAAGCCGGTAAGGGCGGTTCGATTCCGCCTCCCGCAACCATTTTCGGAACAGGAAGGTGTGAAGAAATCGGGACTGTCACAAGCGCGGGCCAAAGCACTCGCCGGTTCGCAAGCGCTGACTGAAGCGCGGTTGACTGTCCCAGCATTTTTTCGCACCTTCAAAATGCCGGAGTCGTTCAACAGATAGGACCCTGGGCTTCGAACCCAGTGATGCGGGTGCAACTCCTGTCTCCGGTTCCAGTTTGGCCGTGTAGCTCCAATTCGGTAGAGCGTCCGGTTGAAGCCCGGAGCCTTGTGCTGGTTCGATTCCAGCCGCGGCCACCAGTTTTCCGGCAGGTAGCCCAATGGCAAGGCGCCTGACTGTTAATCAGACCGATGGAGGTTCGAGTCCTCCCCTGCCGGCCAAGCAAATTGTCGAGGACCTGTAGCCAAGTGGAAAGGCGGCCGGCTGCAACCCGGTCTATGCGTTGGGTTCGATTCCCACCGGGTCCTCCAACAGATGTAGAGAAGATCGTTCGGAGATGGTGCAACAGGGAGCACGGGTGGCTTTGACCCATCGAATCCTGGTTCGAGTCCAGGTCTCCGATCCAAAGTTCGAGGAATCGCGGACCGTTGGCGCAGTCCGGCAGTCGCGCTCGGTTGTCAGCCGAGAGGTCGTGGGTTCAAATCCCATACGGTCCGCCAGAGCTTGGGTGACGGGGAGCGTGGAGGGGGATCCCAGAAATGCTCAGGGGACGTCGCCCAATTCGATCTGGCTTAGGCGGTCTGGCTGCAATCAACAGATCACCGGCATCATCGGCCTTCGGCCGAGCTTGGAGATCGCGCACAGCGCGACCCGGCACGGCACAGCCGCGCGCCACAAAGCTTGTCGCGTTTCAGAGTTGAGCGTCCTTGGTGTCAACGGCAGCATGAAAGCCTTCCAAGCTTAGGGTGTCGGTTCAAATCCGACAGGACGCTCCATCAGGGTGTAGCTCAGTTTGGCCAGAGTTCCCGCCTTGGAAGCGGGATGGCGTTGGTTCGAATCCAACCACCCTGACCACTTTTGTGGATTCCTAATTGTGGGTTCGTAGTTCAACAGCAGAACGGGTGACTTTTAATCATCACAATGAGGGTGCGAATCCTTCCGAGCCCACCATGGGCCTATAGCTCAATTAGCAGAGCGCCTGCCTTGCAAGCAGGAGGTCGCGAGTGCAACTCCCGCCAGGTCCACCAACTTTGTTTGTAGGTCTATAGCTCAACCGGCAGAGCACCCGGTTCTTACCCGGGAGGTTGGGGGTTCGACGCCCTCTGGGCCTACCAAGTTTCTTGGAGCTTGTGCGAGGGCGAAAAACTGGGGACAGTCCACGGCGCGCCGCTTGCGAATGCGGCAAGCAGAGAAGTGACAGGGGCGGCGCTTGGTACAGTCCCCGTTTTTCGCGGGTTCGACGCCCGGCCCACAAAGTTCGGCCTTGTAGCCCAACCGGCAGAGGCGGCCGTCTCAAAAGCGGCGCAGTGAAGGTTCGAATCCTTCCAGGGCCACCAAGGTTTTGGCTGTGATGAAGGGGAGCGGTTGACGGCGGGACCGCTCTCTGACGATTACGGCTCGGTTTTTGCCTCGCTGATGGAATTGGCATACATACCTGTCTTAGAAACAGGGTCTTCCAGGTTCGACTCCTGGGCGAGGTACCAATTTGAAGTGGGTCGTACCGCGTGGCGCGGAAGCGGGCTGTAACCCCGCGGCTCGACGAGCACCGCTGGTTCGATTCCAGCACGACCCACCACAGTTTCGGGCGTGTAGCTCAACGGAGAAGAGCAGGCGGCTTCTACCCGCCCGGCTGGGGGTTCGAATCCTCCCACGCTCGCCAAGAAAAAAGGGGACAGTCCACTTCGCGCCTCTTGGGGGTCCGGAGACGACCGCTGAGCCTTTAGGTGGCGCTCGGTACAGTCCCCATTCTTCTTGAAGCCAAGAGATTCTGGGTTAGCGTAACGGCAGCGCGGGCCGGCTGTGAACCGGTCGGAGTCAGTTCGAGTCTGACACCCAGTACCACGGGGCAGTAGTCCAAGCGGATAGGATGCAGGGCTTTCAACCCTGCGATGAGAGTTCGATTCTCTCCTGCCCTGCCAAGTCCGGGAGCGTAGCTCAGTCAGCAGAGCGTACGTCTGATATGCGTGAGGCCGAAGGTGCAATTCCTTCCGCTCCCACCAAGTCTGTTGCGGGTTAACTCAGCCGGGTCAGAGTGCCTCTCTTACAAAGAGGAAGTCAGGGGTTCGAGTCCCCTACCCGCTACCAATTCGCCCTCTTACTGAGTCCCGCATAATATTCAGTTAATCGAACGACAAAGAAGATTGCTTCCAAAAGGCGGCGATCAAGCGCCGTTTGCGGCGCATGCGGCGCAAAGTCGTGCGTGCCCGCTCGTCGAGCTCCCAGTAGTCGTTGGGGCAGACGTTGGGCAACTCGTGCTGCTTCCAGTAGGCCCAGATGTATTCCACCGGATTCAGCTCCGGGGCGTAGCCCGGCAAGTACTCGGTCTCGATGTGGCCCTGCGACAACGCGATGAACTCGCGCACCAACGCGCTGCGATGCGCCGGCAAGCGATCCCACACGATCAGCAACGGACGTTGTATGTGGCGCAGCAGCGCCTTGAGGAAATCGATCACCTCGGGACCGCGGATGGCGTCGGGATAGAGACGGAAATAGAAGTTGTGGAAAGTGATTCCGGCCGCCGCCGAGAGCTTCTTCCAGTTGAAGTTGAACTGCAGTACGGGCGTCTGCCCGCGCGGCGCCCAAGTACGGCAGCGATGTGGCTTCTGGCTCAGTCCGCTTTCGTCGATGAAGACGATCGTGCGGCCCTGCTTTTGCGCTTTTTTTTAATGGCGGGCCAAGTCTTCTTCTGCCAAGTCTGAATCGCTTCCTCGTTGCGCTCGCGGGCCTTGCCGACCGGCCGTTGCGGGCTCCAATGCAGCGCCCGCAGTAGCTTCCAGACGTGGCCTTCGTGGTAGCGCACCCCGAAACGGTCGCGGATCAACCGCGCCACCCGCGGACAGCTCCACAGCGGTGTCGGGAAGCCGTGCGCTTCGGGTCCTTCGAGCAGCAGCCCTTCCAGCTCGGCGAGCTGCGCGGCGCTCAGCAACGGCTTGCGGCCGGCGCGACCGGCTTTGGCTAGCCCGGCTCGGCCGTCTTCGCGGTAACGCTGCACCCAGCCGCTGACGCTTTGTTGGGCGGCTTGGACTCTACGCGCCGCCTCAGCTTGGCTCAGTCCTTTTTCCACGACCAGCCGCACCGCCTCGATGCACCGCTTCTCCAGCGCCGCAAAGTCTCGCTTCACGCCTTTTGGAAAACCCATATCCAAAAGACGTCGCTCCATTACAAAAGGTTACCCTATATTATGCGGGACTCAGTAGTTCAATGGGAGAACCGCTGTCTTGTAAACAGCCAATGGGGGTTCGATTCCACCCAGGGGGCTCCAAGTTCGACGCGGAAGGATGGCCGAGTCCGGGAAGGCATTGGCCTGCTACGCCAAGGTGGGGCCGAAAGGCCCTCGGGGGTTCAAATCCTCCTCCTTCCGCCAAGTTTTGAAACAGCAAGTCTCGGGAGAGTTGGCCGAGCGGGAAGGCTCCGGTTTTGAAAACCGGTGACGTGTCGAGACGCACGCGGGGGTTCGATTCCCTCACTCTCCTCCAAACACGACGGAGTGACTTGACTCCTCCAGGCGGGTACCCATTGGCGTATACTCCAGGCTCGGAGGTCCGCTGGCATGAGCACGTTGGAGCGAAGACAATTTCTGAAGAGGTCCGCCGCCCTCGGGATCGGTCTCTCGATCGTTTCCTCTGAGGCATTTGGCGCGGGCTCCGACAGGGACGTGAATCAGGGTTTTGCCGCGCTGCGAAAGCGATTGCGCGGCGTCCACAACTTTTTGACGACGCCCTTCCGGTCTGACTACACGTTGGACACCGAGGGCTTGCGGCAAAATGTAGCTCACCACGCCCGCGGTGACGTCGGCGACATGACGATCGTTGTGGGCGGCGGGCTCGGTGAGTTGTTCACACTCAATGCGGACGAGCAGAAAGCCATGGCCGAGGCCGCTGTCGCCGGCGCACAAGATAAGCTGCCGGTCGTTGTCGGCGCCGGAGGCGGTTACGGAGCGGCGCTTCGCATGGCCCGTAACGCAGAGGACGCCGGGGCGGATGCGATTCTTCTGTTTTCGTCCCCCTACGGCAGCGGGGATGCGGAGGGCGCTTACCGCTACTTCAAAGACATCGCCGACGCTGTGAAGATCGGAGTTATCCTCTACCCCCGCGGGAAGGAAGAGCACTGGGCCGAGACGATCCGCCGGCTCACGGAGACGCCCAATATCATCGGGTTCAAGGACGCCAGCGGAGGGATCGCGGTCGGGGAGTCACTAGGCGCGCTTGTCCCCGATAACTTTCTCTGGATCGCCGAAGGAGAGGAACACGCCGTCAAGGCGTTCCCGGCAGGCGCCAGGGCCTACACGAGCGCTGTCGCCGTTTTCGTTCCGGAACTCTGCCGGCAATTTTGGGAAGCCGGTGTCACCGGGCGTCTTGATGAGATGAACAGCACTCTTCGCGACAAGATCGACCCCGTCGTCGCCTTGCGTCGGGTGAGAACGGGCTACGGAATCAGCGCCATAAAGGTTGGCCTCGAAGCACTGGGGCGCGCGGGCGGACCGGTTCGGCCGCCGGGCACGGTAGTCCTTCCAGAGGACCGAGAGAAAATAGCTGCAATCGCGCGGCGGTATTCGAAGTAGACTCTACGTCCCAGCGCCGAACGAACCCGGGTCCATCGGCTGTCAGCGAACGGCTACGACCGCGACTTGCTCGAACTGATCTTGGATGACCTGGACGGTCGTTCGAGCGGGCGGGTTCCGTGGGAAGTTCCTTTGGAACACTGCGTCCATACGGGCCATGTCACGCTCAACGTCCTTCAAGTAGACGTGGATCTGAACGACGTGGTCCAGGTCCATGCCGGCGAGTTGGAGGGTGTCACGAATCTTCTCGAGTGAATCCTGCATCTGTTCTTCCAGTGTTTCACCCCGGCCGGACTTTCCCGATGTCCACAACGTATCGCCGTCGAGCACTCCACCCCCGGAACTTGTGGCGCTGGTTCCCATGTACTGGGGGATGACGCGGCCTTTCGTTTGAACTTCGCTTGTAGCGACCAGCGCGAACTGCACCCGACTTTCAGGTCCCGGCAAGCGGGAGATACAGAAGCTGGCGCGGCTCGGGGCTGTTCCCAATTCAAAGAACGTCTTCCATATGGAGTTGAGCTTGGGGTAGCTTTCTCGCGTCAGAAAGTAGGGATTGGCGAAGACAACGTGCTCGAAGCTCAAGCCCGCGTCGGCTAAGGTCGAAGCGGCTTTCTCCATGGCGGTCTGGGTCTGCGCCTCGATGGTTTCGGCAAACTTTCCGGTGTCATCGCGGCC
This sequence comes from Bryobacterales bacterium, assembly GCA_965206655.1. Classification (GTDB taxonomy): domain Bacteria; phylum Acidobacteriota; class Terriglobia; order Bryobacterales; family UBA6623; genus JAPPLB01. The sequence goes on from CBDBKC010000038.1 coordinate 869,744, forward strand.
GCCCCGGCCGGCCAGATAGAGTCGGTTTCCCGCCCAGACTGCTTGGCTGAGGGGGTTCTTCGTCACCGGCGCTGAACGATCTCGCGGTGTCACGACTCGGATCCGAGATCGGTCCGCGTAAGCAATGCAACTGACCTCGATCCCAGCCCCGGCCGGCAGTCCTGGCATCTCAAGCGTCGTGCGCGCCGGGTAGGAGCCCGCTTCAAAGTAGCCCCCATAGACCTTGTTCATCGTCTGATAGTTGCCCATGTCGGCAAGGTAAACGTGACATGTGACCACGTTGCCATAGTCCATTCCGGCTTCGTTTAGAACGTAGCCCATTCTGTCCATAGCCATTCTCACCTGGGCTTCGACCTCGCTTGGTGGGTCGCCCGTTTTGGGATCCAGATCCGTCTGCCCGGCGATGTAGAGCGTCTCTCCCACCAGCACGCCGGGGCTATAGGGTCCGCCAGGCGGGAACTCACCCGGGTAGACGATTCGGCGCGGAACTTTATGCGCTGAGGCAATCGGTGTGGACTTGGAGGGACCCTCCCCCTCGCAGGCCCAGGGTAGCAGCGGCAACGACGCGACTACAAACAGCCTTGCGAGCAGCGTCGATAGGGCCTTCGGGACGTAGCGATACTCTTGGCTCATGGTATGTCTCGCATTTTCGAGGCTTCAACGGATGGGATCAAGTTAGATCAGACCGCATGGTCGATTGTTCCTAACGACTCCCAGCGAAACGAGCGTGAATGCTACCGCTGTAAAGGCGCCGACCGCCCCAGTACTGAATAGACGTCCTCCACCTGGTGGCCCTTGCAGACAAAGATGCGGTCGAAGCAGTTGACGGTCATGTCGAGGTTCGACATGACGAGTTCGAGCTGATCACCCAGCTTAGGCTCCCGATCCGTCTCGTCCCATTCGATGAGGCCGAACTCGGCCCCGGCTGGTCGTACGCGCAGGTCGGGACGGTCCTTGACGATGTCCGTCGGCTGTGTCATCGACTTCTTGCCGGCGTCGATGGAGGCCTGCTTCGGATAGTGTCTACTGACCACTGTGGTAAGCACGCTGAGAGCCAGCCCGAAGTCTTCAAAGGTCTCGCTGCCGCTCTTGCTGCCGATGGTCCGGTAGTGCGAATCCATCAGGGCATAGGAACCAGCCTGCAGCTCCGTCAGGCCGTCTAGGTGCAAGCTGTCGATGTCGTAGCTGCCGGTGCTGCCGCCGGTTACGATGTCGACCGGGATGCCTGCCTTGCGGCACAGGTGCACCGATTCCATGAGCTTGTCGATCTGGGTGTTCGAGACGGCCCGGCGGTGCTCCCAACCTTTGGCGTGTGACGCCGCGCCGGAATACCCCATCAGGCCGGCCAGCTTGAGGTGCTTGGCCTCCATCGCGCGCTGACTGAGTTCGAGCCCTTCCTTGCCGGGCGCTACGCCCTGCCGATGATTGACCCCAATGTCGTTGTCGACAACCACGTTGAACGTGACCTTCTCGGTCGCTGCGACTTTCTCGAGCTGGTCCACAATCGTTGGGTCTTCGACGACGAACATGAAGGTCGGGTCTCTCCGCGTCAGCGCGACAACGCGGCTCAGCTTATTGGGGCCGACCGGCTGGCTGGTCCACAGAATACCCGGCGCGCCGGCGTCCATCATCGCCTCGCACTCTGAGATGGTGGCGCAACTGAGCCCGTGCGCCCCAGACTTGATCTGCAGCATGCCGATCTCGGGGCTCCGATGTACCTTCACGTGTGACCGCAAACCGATACCGGTCTTCACACAATGATCGGCGAGTGTCTTCAGGTTCTTATCAAAGACGCCCTTGTCGAGGACGAGATTCGGCGTCGGCAGGTCGTTCTTAGTAAGCCCTGAGAGGTCGTGACGCTTGATTTTCCATTCGAGTTCCGCGTGCGAGTACGACTTCGTGCGCGCGGCGCTCATCGGCGCCGCAAAGGGACGGGAGCCGGCAAGTGCGCCACCTGCCGCCGCAACGGAAAGAAACAATCTTCGGGAAAGCATGAGAGACATCGGAGGGATGACCGGCTTGATTGTAGTGGATCGGCGGGGCGGGCGGCGCCGCAACCGGGCTGCAGTGCCGCGGCAGCTTCCGCCCCGCGGCGTCCCAGATGCACGACGCCGCACCAAAGCGTAGAAGCACCGCACCGGCGACCTCCCGTGCGCGCCTCGCCACCAAGCCTTTTCGTGACCGTGGGCGCATGTTGTCTATCGTAGCTTCGTGGGGTCAGCACCCTTCGGTTAGGCTTCCGCGCAATCTATCTTCATGGGCCGGTCTCCCGCCTACGGGGAATCCGCAAGACGGTCCTTTTTCTGCCGGGAAACGACCATAGTAATCGGCGCTGTTGCTGCCCAGCGGCCGTCCACCTCGGCTTCAATGCTGATCTTCGTCGTACTCGGTTCCGCTTGCTCCCCAGCCTCAAGCGCCAAAATGATTTGGTCTGACTCCCGGGATATGACCTGATAGCCAATCCCTTTGGGCGCGTTGGCGATGCGGAGCTTTGCGTGGTGGGGTACTTGTTCCGCAACGATCTTGATTTCCTTCACTTCGCCCTGCTCGAGTCCGATACCTTTTGTTTCGGTCGAAAGCCTGGCATCGAAAGGCTCGACGACGTTCATCGCGATACCGGGAATCGGACGGCGAATGTCGTTCCTTTGGCGTGGCGGGCCGATCCAGAGCGACGCGTGTGCCTCGACGACGGGGCCGCCGGTTCCGGCGCGGCCTCGAACTTGAAACGGGTATACACCCGCCGTGAGAGACTCTGGTGCTTCGACGCGAAACGTCAACGCGGGGATGATGATGTTGTCGCCGTCCGCGGAGGGGCCAAAAAACTGGTCAGCGCGAAACTTGCCGGAGAGCGCTTCTCTCTGGGACGGCAGACCGTCAGCCCAAACCTCAACCTCGTCTTCGAATCCCGGCTGGCGGATCAAGAACACGGTAAGCTCGGCCACACCGCCGCGCGGAACGGTGAAGTTTTCCGGTTCCACCAGTAGCTGAAAACCCGGGCGGGCGCTCCTAACCTTTAGTCGGTACTGGAATGTTGGGCCGCCCCGGCCGACCCGGTCACGTACGACGAGCTTCAAGGACCCATTTCGTTTTGGAATATAGGACAAGCTGCTGTCGGGGTTGCCGATGACCGTCCCTTGTCCCGTCATCACGTCGTCGTGCTCCGCGACGAGTTTGCCTTGGCTGTCGAAGAGCTCCAGCACGGTGTCGATGTAGGGCAGGCCAAGCTGCGAGGCCAGCGTCAGGATTTGCAATGGCTCGCCCGCAACCCCTTGGATTTCGTAGATGTCGTCCTCTCCATCGGAGTCCAAAGCGCCGTTGATGATGACCTCGCCTTGCCGCCAGTCCGCGAGCCGGCTATTCGCTTCCGAGAACTCGCGGACGTCGCTGATCTCGAAGCTGATCCCATCAGCGGCGCCTTGAGGCCCTGTCGCCCAGAGCCGCCAAAGGCCTGTCTCAACCCCTTCGGGGATCTCCAGCCTGGCTTCCAATCGGTGAGCCGACCGGCTTACGACTTCGGCGTCGATTCTCGGAACGTCCACGGCTCTTGTCGGGTCTGGGCGAAAATCAATCGGGATCGTAAACGGATAGGTCATACGGTAGTGTTCCGCTCCCCGAATCCGCGACAGATGTACCGACTGGATGGAATCGAGAGCCGTTCCCACAACCGTGATATGGGCCGTTGAACCGCGTGCCGCACCCAGAGGGGAAACGGCTTCCATCAGCGGCAACTGGGAAACGCGCAACATGTAGCCGCAGTTCCGGCCGCAGTTAACGTTCTGAGGGCCGCGATACTGGTCGAGCTGCAGGTAGTAGTCGCCGCTGTCCGCGAAGGTGTGCTCGATGAACGGCGTCTCATCGACGTCGTTGCGGTCATCGTTATACGCGACACGGTTCCCTTCGGCATCGAACAAGGTCAGTTCGCACTCGAGGTATGAACCATACTCCATCGAACGGACATCGAAGGTCCAACGCTCGCCCGCTTGTGCTTTGAAGGCGTAGGTGTCAATGTCCACACGCCCGGCCATGTAGCCGTCAACAATCTGGGGCGCGAGCTCCATCGGCTGGGCTTGATCAAGTCGATCATTGGGCTCGGCTTCAGCCACGGCTGGGAACTGTGTGACGTTGAACAGCCTGGAGTTCGACGGCCCGTCTTGGGAGAAAAGCTGCAACCGATGTGGTCCCAACGCGGCTTTTCCGCCTACCTCGACCAGGCCCACGACGTGTCCGGAGTCGGCCTGCTTCGTTTGCACCCAGCGCAAGTCCGTGCTGTCGAAGCGTACGCCGGTTACATTCGATAGAAACTGTCCGTGCAACTCAACCGTAACGGTCGAGCCCAATCGCGCGCCGAGTGGCAGGACACGATCGATCCAGGGTTGGGGTAGGTCGGAGCCAGGAAGCTGTGATGCCGCGAGGAGTGCGAGGGCCGCCGTTGTCATCTGGCGCCTCGCCGTCAAACAAACAGCTCCTTGATAGGTGTACCGTCTTTGTTGATTCTGACGGGCCGCCCGTTGGCGTGATAGTCCTTCGTGTAGTCGATGCCGAGCTTTTTGAAAATAGTCGCGCCGAGATCTTCCACCGAGATGGGACGGTCTTTCGGCTCGGCGGCACGTTCGTCGGAGCTGCCGATGACTTGCCCGCCCGGAGTCCCGGCACCCGCCATGGCCACGGGGAACACGCCCGGCCAGTGGTCGCGGCCCGCCGAGTAGTTGATCTTGGGCGTTCTGCCAAATTCGCCCATCGCGATGACCAGGGTGGTATCGAGCAGGCCCCGCTGCTTCAGGTCGTCGAGCAACGCGACGAAGGCTTGGTCGAAAATCGGATACAGCGTTTTGTTGGTCTTCTCGTTGTCGGTATGGGTATCGTAGCCGCCGTGAAACACGGTGACGAGCCGCACGCCTGACTCGATCAGCCGACGCGCCAGCAGCGCCCCTTGGCCCGCGGTGTTTCGCCCGTAGAGATCGCGCAACGTTGCGGGCTCTTGGCTGATATCAAACGCTTTCTTGGCGATGGGCGATGACACCAGATCGATTGCTTTTTGATAGAAGTAGTCCATGCTGTCGATCAGCGGCGACGTCTCGAGCGCTTCCAACTCGGCATCGAGAGCCCCCAGGAGTCGCGCTCGCCCTTGGGCCTCTTCCAGAGCCACTCCCGTGGGCAGCGTCAGGTCCTTGACCGAAAAATTCTCCTGGTTTGGGTCGCCCGTGATAAACGGATCGTAGGCCGAGCCAATAAAGCCCGCTTCGGCTGAAATATCCTTGCGCGGAATCACAACAAACGGCGGCATCCCGTTGCGCGCCCCTTGTTCCTTCGCCACGACCGACCCGTACACAGGGTGTTTCAAGTCATTCCCGGGCTTGCTACCGCTGTAGATATACTGCTTCGCCTTTTCGTGGATGGCCTGATCGGAGTGAACGGAGCGGATGAGCGTGAATTCGTTCAGCGCCTTGGTACAGCGCGGCAGGAGCTCGCTGAAGTGTATGCCGGGGACGGCGGTCGGAATCGTGCCGAAGCTGCCGCGAATCTCAAGAGGCGCGTCCGGCTTCGGATCGAAACCATCAAGCTGGCTCATGCCGCCGCTCTGGAAGAAGATGATGCACGAGATGTCCTCTCGCCCGTGCGGCGAGCCGAGCAGGGTCGGCAGGTCCAGACCGAACGCCAGCGTGCCAACCCGAAGGAAATCCCTGCGGCTGAATCCACTTCGGTCAAACCTCGCTGTGCTACTCACGACGGGCCTCTCGTCATTGGTTTAACTGAAACTCCTTTGAGTTCAGAACAGCCCACAGCATGTTCTCCAGGGCGCGACGCCTGGTTCGGCCGGCGTCTTTTTCATCAGCGATGAATTTCGAGATTGAGTCCCACTGGCCGGTGGTCGGCTCCCGTGCGTACGCCCGCTCGAAAACTCGGTCGACAATCGCTTGGTCGTCGAGGCCTTGCTCAAGCAAATCCGTCAATATGTTCTCCTCGGCTTCTACCTTGTCACGAATCGTCTCGCTGTTCATCATGTGGAGCGCCTGGCTCAGCGACGGGCTCTTGTCCCGGGGGGCAAGAATGTCGCGGCGGGGGAAACCGAACACGGTCAGGAAGTAGTCGGGTCCGTTCGTGGCGACAACGTCCTTGGGTGAGGTTCCTGGCGGGTAATTGCCGAACCTGTGAGGCGCGGCGGTGACTTGCACAATCGAATCGAGCATGACCTCCGCCGGCAACTTGCGCGGGACGTAGCGGCCGTACAGCATTTCACCCAGGTTGTCGGCTTCGCCTTTGCGCGAAGGGTCGCGGCTGCTCAACTGGTAGGTACGGGAACTCAGGATGGTTCGGTGCAGCTCCTTAAAGCGAAATCCGCTCTCGATGAAATACCGCGCCAATTCGTCGAGCAGGTCCGGATGGGTCGGCATGTTCGTTGAACGGAAGTCATCCGGTGGCTCGACCAGTCCACGACCGAAGTACTCCGACCAGATGCGGTTCACCGTCGCGCGGGCGAATTGAAGCTGCTGCGTCCGCGTGATCCAGTTGGCCAGAGCCTCGCGGCGGTCGCTTCCCTCTGGGATCGCGGGGGTTGTACCGTCGAGGAATCGCGGCGCTACCGGTTGTTTCGTCACCGGATGCAACAAGTCGCCGTTACGCTCGCTGTACCATATACGCCGATACTGCCCGTAGCCGTGCTTAACCTTGAGCCGGGCGAAGAAGGCGGCCATTCCGTAGAAGTCGTCCTGGGTCAGGTTCTCAAGCGGATGGTTGTGACATTCCGCGCAATCGAGCCGAACCCCAAGAAAGAGCCGGGAGACAGTGGGCGTGATCTTTCGCGGCTCGAAAGTGCGGAGCATGAAATCCATCGCGGGGTGCCAGAAGTTACCCGCCGGGCGGACCGTCGTATCTCCCGTGCTCGTGAGCATTTGGCGCACGGTCTCGTCGTAGGGCCAGTCCTCTTCAACCATCAGCCGGATCCATTTCTTGAAGCTGGCGTTGGTTCGGCCTTGCGAGTTGTACTGTGCGTTGCGGAACCAGTCTTCGAACTTGACGAGCCACTGGCTTGCATAGTCCCTGCTTTCGAGCAGGTGGTCGATCAAGCGGCCGCGCTTATCGGCCCTGGGGTCGTCGAGGAATTCCTCGACCTCGCCGGGTGTAGGTAGCCGTCCGGCGGCATCCAAGAAAACTCGTCGAATGAACATGCGGTCGGAAGCGAGGGGATAGGCGGTAATATTGACCTCCCGCAGTTTCTTGAAGACGTGGCGGTCGATGAAGTTGTTCTCGGCTGTGGCTCTGTATTCCAAACCCGAAGAGGAATCGATCACGATCATCTGTGAAGTGGCGACCTTGCCGACGGCACGCGCCATGATAGTCGTAAGACCTCGCCCCGCGGCCGTCACGATCCCGGCCAAATCAGGCGAAGAGACGACCGCCTCGTCGGCGACTGAGTAGCGTACTTCGCCGCTCATGTCGCGGGTGGAGCCGTCAGAAAATCGCCCGATCACAACAAGTGGCTGACGTCGCTCGCGGCCGATCAAAATCCGCTCGCGGGGGTACATTTCAAGACGCTCCATGCGGGGGCCCTGAGTGTCGAGAGGCGCTCGTTGCTGGAGCCAAGTGTGCAGAGTGCGGTAGGCGTCCGACTCAGGGGTCATCAACTTGCCGCCGCCATGAGCGAGTTGGAACGAGGGCTTCCGCAGGAGGAGTGAATCTTCCGCCTTGTCGAAATCCACCCGGCGGCCGTCATCTTCGTACACCACCATCTTGTGATCGGCGGCGACATCGTACCCGAACAGCGAAAGCTTGAAGCCGTTCTGTCCCGCCGGCGAGCCGTGGCAGGCAGAACCGTTACAGCCCTTGGTTGTCAGGATCGACATCACATCGCGGGAAAAGCTCACCGTCATCTCCTGCGATTGATTCCGCACTTCTACGGGCATAGATGTCTTCAGACTCCCGAACGAAACCTCAATCGTTGCCCGTCCCGGTGAATGTCCCACGACGATTCCTCCGTCGGGGTCGACGGTGAGCACCTTTGGGTCTGATGAGAGAAGACGGCACGATCGGCTCACATCCGCTTCGTGCGCTTGGCCGTCACGCGCCGTGACGATGAACTTCTGCGAGGCCCCGGCCCCCTGGAGAACGATTCCGGGCGGTTCCAACTCAATGGCGGTCCACCCATCGCCCGCGAAAACGGGAACTCCGGCACCGGCCAGAAGGGCGGCGATGGCCCCCGCAACGTTCCGCAAAGTCCGCCCCCGCATACTCGCCAGAATACACCACGCAAACCATTAGCAGGGCCGGGAAACAGCGGGGAGGGTAGCGAATGCTTGCCCGAGGGCGAAAACCGAGGCCCAATCCCTCTCTTGGCGCCCTTAATCCCGGCGTAGCACTCCGGCTACAACCCGTTTCGGGACCGCTCCGACCCGGATGCGATCGACGACCTTCAGTGTCCTGTTATCCACGACCACAGTGGTATCGTCTCCCGCCGTAGCGATATAGGTGCTGTTACCGTCCGGGGTGATGGCGATCCAGTCTGGGTGCTCCCCGACTTCCACAACTTTCAGCAGTTTGTAGTCCGGCAGAGAGTAAGCCACAACGCTGTGATACCACTTGCTGGTTGACCACAGGATCTTCTCGTCTGGAGTGATCGCCAAACCGTGGGCGGGAGATCCCTGCAGAGTCCGCTCCTCTTTTTCGTGCCCCGGCGGGTCGGGCATCGTGATTCGCCGCACCACCTTCCGTGTCGCAAAATCAACGACCGCGAAACCGTGAAAATTGGAGAGTTGGACGACAATCTCTTTGGTCGACCCGTCCGCATTTGTTGTGAAGGCCATTGGCCGGATGCCGGCGTCCAGTGTTAGGGTCCACGTAACGGTGTCGGTCGAAGTATCGACGACGCTGATAGTCTTCGCGGGGATTGCGCCGGCTACGGCAAACTTGCCGTCCGGCGTGACGTAGACGTTGTGGAGCCGTCCATTGACTGGAATACTCTTTACGTTCTTCATCGACACGGTATCGATGACGTCCACATAGCCAGGGTCCTCGGCGATTGCCACATAGACCTTGGAGCCATCCTTCGCCGCGGCGCAGTTGTTCGGACGTCCGCTGAGCGGAACTCGCTTGATGACCTTGAACGTCTTCGAGCTCACGAAGTCCAAGGTCACCAGCGATTCATTGGTCACGTAGATGCGGCGCCCATCGGGAGCAATCGTGATGCCGTGTGGGACCTCAATGCCCTCAATCATCGCGACGACCCCGTTGGTCGCGGGGTCGATCACGTGAATGTTGTCGCCGGCGGCGTTCGTTTGGAGAACGCGAACTACGCCGTCGCCTGACTTTGCCGCCTCGGAATCGGTCTCTCCGTTGACCCAAGCCGCCAGCGTCCGCCATTCCGGATCACTCTGTGATGTCCAGTGTTTGCCGCCGGCATGGTAGTTGTCGCCACCCGCGGTCTTCGCCAGCGGGTGCAGTAGCATGCGGCTCTCCGTCGGCCGGCCCGGCACGACGAACTGACTCCAGACTTCAAAGTTCCGGCGTGACTGCTCGTCGTCCCAAGCGGTCGCCCCGTGTTTCAGCTCTTGCAGGGGAGGGCTGCGATGTCCGTGGCAGGTAATGCAGCGAGCATGCCCGGGGCGCTTCTTCAGAAAGATGGGCTGTACTTGCTCCTTGAAGAAGGGGTAGTCCAGCGACGGTGCTGAAGACGACTGGGCGGAGAGAGTCCCCGCCGCCAGCACGAAAAGGCTCGCGCGGTTCAGGAATGAATACATAGCATCTACTCCTTGGCGTGGTTATTGTATACCCGCCGGATCGCCGCCGGGACCTTCGAAAACGGCAGGCGCGCGGCCTCCGGAACGAAAGAGCCGCCTCAAGACGGAGATCGAGATCCAGCGCCTCGACGCCATGACAGACAGGCCCTGGCGATAGCCCGGCAACTGTTGATCGTTTATTATTATTCGTCTAGGTTGATGCTTTCGTCCCAACAGCAACTGCCCGAGAACGGCGTCGTCTCGTATGCGGCAACGGTTAAGCCCGACTGGCTTGACTACAACGATCACATGAATGTCGCGTACTACGTTATGGCATTCGATCGTGCGATCGACGCCTTCACGGATGTGATCGGTCTTTCCCGCGAGTACGTCGAACGCAAGCATCGCTCGACGGTCGCACTCGAGTCGCATATCTCCTACCTACGAGAGGCATCGCTGGGTGACGAATTGCGCATCGACACCCGTGTCATCGATTTCGATGGCAAGCGAGCGCATCTTTACCAAGAGATGTATCGCGGGGATCAGTTGCTCGCTACGCAGGAAACGCTATCGATCAGCTTCGATACGGCTGCGCGAAAGTCCTGCATATTCGACGAGGCGATCGTCCAGGGCTACGAACGCATGGTCGCGGCCCAGCGCGGACTGCCCTTACCGGAGCGGCGACGACGCTCCGTGGGTATCCGTCGAAAGTGACCTGCTTTTCGCGATTGTTCCGCGGGAGCCTCCACCTACGCGCGGTGGCTTGCGCCGCGGATTCGCAGTGACACGCATATATCCCGTTATCTACTTGTGCGAGCGCGATGAACTCTCTTCGGCCGGCGACTGGGCACGGCTTCCGGGTACAGCGAGGATTGCACAGGGATGTTCTATTCCTCGAACTCCACTTTGGCTAGATATATGCTCGTCTTCTCTTCGTGTGACGAGTAGTAGCTGAACCACAGCATCCCTTGGTGGTACACCATGCCCGGATAGCTCGTGTCCCCTCCACTCGGAAACTCCAACACCGGTTCGTACGACGTCGGCGTCATCCGCCACAGCACCGTACGCCGGGACCCATCATCGAGATACTTCCGGCTCCCGGCCCACATCCGCCCGTTCGGCAGCAGTATGAAGTTCGGCCCGCCCGGCCGTTCCGTCATCCGGTCCCAAGCCCAGTCGCGATAGGGTGGGCGGCTCGTCCCGATCCAGCCCGCATGTCGGCCATCGTCACACCGGCCCAGCATGATGGCCTCTCCGTCGGGGCGGAACCGAATCGCTGTCTCGTTGATGCACGGTACGTCGAGTTCCCGGATCCGTTTGTACCGCACACCGTCAACTGTTTCATAGAGCACACCTTTGTCTACGTCCCCACCAACGCCACGGTAGGTGACCCCGTAACCCTTCCGGCCGTGCCAGCTCACTCGCCAAAGCCACTCTCCGGGCCCGACGACGCGCGACCAGGGCGTCCACCGGCGGCCGTCTTCGGAGAACGCCACGCGCGAATGAAGCTTGGTCGCGGCCCCCGGCGCCTTGACCGCCACGCCGATCAGCAGCATCAGGCGTCCATCGGGCGCGCGGGAGATCTTCGGGTCCCGCAAATCAAAGCCCGCGTCGGCCAGCAGCGCCGCCGACTGCCAACGCTCTCCGTCTTCGGACACGATCACCCGAATCTTGCCGCCGGGACTCACATGATCACCTGCCTCACGGAAGGTGCAGAACCACTTGTCTTGATGGCGAATCAGATCCGTGAAGGCGTTATGCTCGCCCCGGTCCCAGATCTTCTTTACCGACACCAGCGTCGCACCCTGCCCAAAGCAGAACACGGCACAACCCAGTGCTATCAGAGCCAAACGAAGTAAGCGCATGTGAACCTCTCGTGATCAGTCCCTTCCCGGCGATGCAGAGCTATAGCCACCGCTATCCCAAAGGCGTAGGCGATGATCGAGACGGGATCTCCCATACTTTAGGAATTCCTGGGGAGTGGACGCCGCGAAGTAGCAGGACCCGGATATCTTATCACCAGCAGGACACCCCACCCACAGGGACCTGAAAGATAACTGGCGATCACGACCGAACGTACCAGCCAACAGATCGTTTTCGCCCAGGCAGTTACGCCGGCTGGGAGCGCACCCAGACCAGCGTTCGTCAACCTGATTGCTACTCAATCGTCGCCGACTTGGACTACGCACCGCGCCGATGTTATAAACTCGATTACTCCGTTTCCGTGGAAGACAAGCCGCATACCTCCGTCGTTGTTCCGTGTTGGAACGAATGTGAATCGCTGCCGGAAGCATTCGAGCGCCTGGAAGCGATGGTTCGGACTCGCCCTGGGTGGGAGGTTCTGTTCGTAGACGACGGGAGTACGGACGGGACGCGAGAGCTGCTCGAAGACCTTGTGGCTGACTCGCGTTGGGCGGGCCTCCTCACGCACGCTGAGAACCTTGGGCTTGGCGCCGCACTAAAAACCGGGTTCTCGGCGGCTCGGGGCGATATCGTCTGCACGATGGACTCGGATTGCACTTACCCCCCGGAGCGCATGGACGAACTTGTCGATGTCGTCAAACGCGGAGCCGACATCGCCACGGCTTCCCCATGGCACCCTGACGCGAAGCAATCGGGGGAATCCGGGCTTCGCTTCTTCGTTTCGCGCTGCGCTTCTCGTGTACATAGCCTAGCGTTGGGCCGCCGGATCTACACGCTTACGTCCCTGTTTCGAGCCTACTCAGCGCCGGTTCTCGCGAATATCACGCCTCGCGCGAACGGCTTTGGGGCCGTTGCCGAAACTCTCGTCAAGGCTGCCCTGGCCGGCTACCGAATACACGAAGTTCCGATGCCCGTCACAACGCGCCGCCATGGGGTTTCAAAAATGAACTCGGTCGACGCGGTCGGGCAACACGTGCTGCTTTTAACGCAAACCATCGCTTGGCGGCTGCATCCCCAGAACCTCGCTCCCGAAAGGAGCGGCCGTGGAGTCTGATCTCCGAGTCGGCATCGTCGGCGCGGGCCGCATTGGCCGGTTTCATTTGGAAACGTGCCGTGAAACCCCGGGCTTCAACATTCGCGCAGTCTGTGATCCTTCCGACTCGATTCGGAAGTCCTTTGGCACTCACGATGTCGCCCTATACTCGTCCGCTGACGACATGTTGGCTCGCGAGGAACTCGACGCGATCTTCGTTTGCACCCCTCCGGCTCACCATGTCCCGGTTGCATCGCTCTGCCTGGAGAACGCCATCCCCGTCTTGTGCGAGAAGCCCTTTGGGACCGACCTCGCGGATGCGGGTACGCTTCTCGACCTGTCGGTCCGGCACCAAACGCCGATCCTGCTCGCCAGTAAGTTCCGTCACGTTCCAGCTATTGCACGAGCACGTGAATTGTTGCGCGAGAGGGCTATTGGCTCGTTGGTTCACGTTGAAATCGAGTTCTGTGACTACGTCGACATGGCGGGGCGGTGGAATTCCATACCATCTCAATCCGGCGGCGGAGTCATCGTCGACAGCGGCTCCCACGCATTCGACATGCTACAGTTTGTCGCCGGGCCCCTCCACTGCATACAGGCAATACGAATGAGACAGGTGCAACCCTTCGCGGTGGAAGATGGAGTCGTCGTTCACGTCGAGACCCAAGAAGGCGCCACTGCCTCTATCACGTTGAGTTGGAGCCTGCCAGCGGTGGGTACTCCGTTGCTGCGCCTCAGAGGGGAACGAGGAGAGATCGCGGTCGGATGGCGGGAATCTTGGCTGCGTGTCCAAGGAAACGACCCCGTCCGATTCGGCGCCGGTTACGACAAAGTCGAGGCTCACCGCGGCATGTATCAGCAGCTCCGGCGGGTCCTCCGATCGGGTACGGCGGCGTGGATCACCAGTGAAGAAATCCTCGCTGTGTCACGAGCCATCGAATCCGCCTATGCTTCACTCGACAGCGAGAGCCGGGTTACCCTTCCCTCACGCCACGATGAGGCGATAAGTGACTTGGCTGGGCGGCAATGAGCCAGCCCCCCCTTCACAGCGAAGCCCGAATCCATCGTACGGCTCTCATCGAAGCTGACGTGATTGTTGGTCCGGGCACCGCGGTCTGGGACCATGTCCATCTGCGCAGCGGTGCGCGTGTTGGCCGGAAGTGCATTATCGGAGAGAAGACTTATATCGCCGGTGGCGTGATGATTGGCGATCGAGTAAAGATCAACGGCTTCGTCTATCTCTGCGCTGGTGTCACCATAGAGCGTGGCGCAATGGTCAGCGCGGGAACGGTTTTCACTAACGACCGGAATCCCCGAGCGACCACGCCCGACCTGCGGGAACTGCTGGGTTCCGAGATGAACGAAGAAACGGGGCGGACGATCGTGCGCGAAGGCGCCACGATCGGCGCCAATGCCACGATCGGGGTCAACGTCGAAATCGGCCGATTCGCAATGGTCGGCATGGGGTCGGTTGTGACGCGCTCGGTACTCGATTTCCACCTCGTCGTTGGAAATCCCGCCCGCCATATCGGGTTTGTCTGTCGCTGTGGCCTTCGGCTGGCACAGGGTGACGGACCGAACCCTTCGGGAACCGGCCTTTGCTGCCGTCGCTGCGAAAGGAACTATCTGCTGACGGAAAGGGTTGTCACCGAGCTCGAGGCCGGCGATTTTGGAGACAACGGCTGAAGTGACGCCGCGAGGACGGAGCTGGGCGGTCATCGGTGGCGGCATGCTCGGCATGACGCTTGCCACAAAGCTTGCCCGCCTCGGTGCGCGAGTGGAGATCTTCGAATCCGCGCCTCATCTCGGCGGCTTGGCGGATGCCTGGACACTCGGCGACATCACCTGGGACCGCCACTATCACGTCATCACGCCGTCTGACACTCAATTGCTGGCGCTTCTCGATGAGATCGGACTGACCGCAGAGATCGAGTGGTCTCAGACGCGTACCGGCTTCTATGCCGGTGGCAAGCTCTATCCGATGTCAACCGCCGCCGACTTCCTGCGCTTCCCGCTCCTCGGTATCGCGAGCAAAGTTCGGCTCGCCGCCACGATGGCGTATGCATCCCGTATACGCGACTGGAAACGTCTCGAACAGATTCCTGTTGACGAATGGCTTCGCCGCTGCTCCGGCCGCGCCGCCTTCGATACGGTTTGGAAGCCGCTGCTCACGGCGAAGCTCGGCGAGAGCTATCACGACACCTCCGCCGCTTTCATCTGGGCTACGATCGTGCGCTTATACAAGGGCCGGACGGGCGGCAAGAACCGCGGCTCCTTCGGGTACGTTGGTGGCGGCTATGCACGCATTATCGAGAAACTGGAAAGCAACCTAAGGGAACGGGGTGTCTCAATCTCACTACTGTCCGGCTGATAAGCGGTGGGCGGCCTGCAACTGGTTGTAGAAAAGTGGGTTAGGTGTTGTTTTTTCTTGCCGCGATTTGAGCGGCGGTGCGCCGTTTGAGCGTCATCCGTCCTGAGCCGACAATGGCTCATGAATCTGGGCCGCACCGTATTCGCGCAGTTGATCAGCTTTCTTCCGGATCGCGAGTTCCGGCGCTGTGTGGCCCGCTACGATGGCGACCGGGGCTCGCGCAGCTTCTCCTGCTGGGATCAGTTCCTCTCGATGTCCTTCGCCCAGTTGACCTACCGCGAAAGCCTCCGCGATATCGAAGCGTGCCTGCGTTCGCTTGGCGGCAAGCTCTACCACATGGGATTCCGCGGCAACGTCGCGCGCTCGACACTGGCCGACGCTAACGAGTCGCGCGACTGGCGGATCTATGCCGATTTCGCTCAGGCCTTGATTCGCATCGCGCGGCCCTTGTATGCCCGCGATCCGATCGGCGTGGATCTCAATCAAAGTCTCTACGCTCTGGACTCGACCACCATCGACCTGTGCCTCTCGCTGTTCCCGTGGGCCAAGTTCCGCCGGCGCAAGGCCGCCGTGAAGATGCACACGCTGTTGGACCTGCACGGTAACATCCCCACGTTTATCCGCATTACCGACGGCAAAACGCACGACGTCAACATCCTCGACGAGTTCCTACCCGAGCCCGGCGCCTTCTACGTTATGGATCGGGCCTACGTGGATTTCGAACGCCTCTTCGTGTTCACCCTCTGCTCGTCGTTCTTCGTCGTGCGAACCAAGAAGAACATCTTGCTCCAACGGCGCTACTCGCATCCCGTCGACAAATCTACGGGCGTGCGCTCGGATCAGACCGTCATACTGACTGCCATCGAATCGGCCAAAGTCTATCCGGACCCGTTGAGGCGCGTCAGCTACGTCGACGCCGCGACGAACAAGCGGCTGAAGTTCCTGACCAACAACTTCGCGCTCCCGGCACTGACCATCGCCGAGATCTACCGTTCGCGCTGGCAGGTGGAGCTGTTCTTCAAGTGGGTCAAGCAGCACTTGCGGATCAAGAAGTTCTACGGCGCCAGCGAGAACGCCGTGAAGACCCAGATTTGGATCGCCGTCTCGGTGTACGTGCTGGTGGCGATCGTGCGGAAGAGGTTGGGCCTGGAGGCGAGTCTCTACCAAATCCTACAGATTCTCAGCGTTACCCTATTTGAGAAAACGCCCATTTTACAGGCCTTGCAGCCATCAGACTCCCATGAAAACTTACTCGATCACCCCAACCAGCTGATTCTATTCGACTTCTAACCGGACAGTAGTGACATCACATAGTCAGCGGACTCCGGGACCTGTTCGTAGGTGTGACGAATCGCCTCTGTGTAGCCGTCACCCAGCGACTGTCTCATGTATTTGTTTCCGATGAAGGGCGGGTTGCCCACAACGAAATCGGTCTCGGGCCATTCGGCTTTGCGGGGGTTGATGTAGCGGAACTCGGGGACCTGCGCGTTTTCGTCGGGGACTTCCTCGCCGGTGACGGGGTGGGGCTTGGTGGTGCGTCCGTCCCAGTGGGTGACGGGGCGGCCGTGCTCGTCGTTGACGATATCGACGCGGTCCCAGGCGAGGACGGCGTCGCGGGCTTCGATGGTTTTGTAGTCCTTGATGACGGGTTCGGGCGGCTTGACGTTGCCGCGCGTGCGGAAGTGCCACTGGAGGTAGCCGATCCAGAGAACGGCTTCGGTGATGCGGGCGGCGCGCGGGTTGGATTCGAGCCCGAGCATCTGATGGGGGTCGACGGTGACGCCGGCGGTTTCGAGACGGCCTTGGGAGTGGCCGAGGTCGTCGAGGGTGTTGAAGACTTCGCCTTCGAGACGCTTCATGTGTTCGAGCGTGACGTAGAGGAAGTTGCCGGAGCCGCAAGCAGGGTCGAGCACGCGGACGGAGGCGAGGCGGTGCTGGAAGTCGAGGACCTCTTTGACGGCGTCTTTGTGCTTGCCCTGGCGGTCGAGCGTGAGGGCGGCGGCTTGGACGGCGGTCCACTCCTCGCGCAGGGGCTCGATGACGGTGGGCATGACGAGGCGCTCGACGTAGGAACGGGGCGTGTAGTGCGCGCCGAGCTTGTGGCGTTCGACGGGGTCGAGGGCGCGTTCGAGCAGGGTGCCGAAGATGGCGGGCTCGACGTCGCGCCAGTCGGCGTTGGATGCGAAGCGGAGTAGGTCGAGCTGATCACGGTTGAGCGGCAAGGCTTGGTGATCGGCGAAGATGCCGCCGTTAAAGCGCAGCAGGTCGGTGCGGATTTCGGGTGAGAAGCCGCCGCGGTCCATGGTTTTCCAGAGGCCGGGAATGAGGCGCGGGAAGTTTTCCGGCTGCTCGCGGCATTCATCGAGCAGGCCGGTGAAGCTGCGTTCGGGGAGGAGTCCGACGTCCTCGGCGAACATGGTGAACAGGCAACGCATGAGGAAGGCGGCGACGGTGTCGGCGTCGTAGCCCTGCTTTTCAAGGGCCTCGGCGAGGCGGGCGAGATCGTTGGCGATGGATTTCGTGACGCGGGCGGATTCGAGGGACGGGGCGAGGCTGAGCGGGTCGGTCCAGACGGCGCGGAGTTTTTGTTGGACGGCGGGGTCGGCGAGATCCTCAAGGCGGATGCGGTGCGAGCGGGGATCGGGGAACGGAACGTAGGTGGCGCCGGAGCGGGTGAATTCGGAGTAAAGCTCGATGGAGCGGGGCACGTCGGTGACGATCAAGAAGGGCGGACGGCCTTCGGAGGCGGGGAGGGCGCGGGCGTATTGCTGGGCTTGCCCGTGGGCGCGGAGCATGGCGTTGCCCCAGACCTGGCTGCCGAGGGCTTGATCGGTTTTCTTGGCTTCGAGGACGAACGAGCCGCGCTTATAGAGGTCGATGAAGCCGCGGCTTTCGGTGCCGTCGGCGTGATGGAAGATGACTTTGCGCTCGAAGACGTAGGTGTTGTCTTCGAGGCGTTGGGAGGCGGGTTCGGGTTGGGGTAGGTCGAGTAGGGTGCAAAGTTCGGTGAGGAAGAGTTGGTAGTTCTGTCGCTCGGTGCCGCCGGTTTCGGACCAGCGTTGGATGAACGGGGCGGCGTCTTTCGCGGGCGTGGCGGGGGATTCGGACACGGTTTTCCGGGCGGCGTTCCAGATTAGCATCACCAGGCTTCAATCGGGCATTCTGATGGATGTTCATTCGGTTCTCCAAGGTTGCAGTTGTGGGATAACTCCCGCTTCCCTGGTCCGGGGCCGAATGAACAACCTATTGAAGATCACATCCAGCGCCCGCAGGTGCGCGGAGTGACATCTCCGATGATTTTATGTTACTCTTTTTGTTTCAGTTAGATAGGGTCCGTATTGAGCGACCTAGGAAGGGCTTGGCGGGGGGAGAATGTGCGGAAAAGCCCCTCTTGGTTCTCAGATATGGAATTTTGTCTTGCCAAAACCTATGAAGTTTGGTATATTGTATTCAAGCCGGGGAGGCAACCCCACCAAAGCGAGACTAACCTCAACCAAAAGACCCCTGAAACTCAACACCTCCCCGGCCCCCCCTTTCTCTCCTCTAGACTAGTTGGTTCGAGCACGCATCGCACGTAACGCGTGCTCGTTCGTCAAGTTCACCGTACCGCCGTCTACAGCCGGGGGGCTGTGATACGGTTGATTGAGGCTTGTGCAACGTAGGTCATGCGGCTGGCGATACTAGGTTCGACGGGGTCCATCGGCGTCAACACCCTTCAAGTCGTTCGAGAGATGGGCCCCGGGAACGAGGTCTTGTCACTGGCGGCCGGCCGGAATGTCGAGGAGTTGCTCGGCCAAGCGTTGGAATTCCGGCCGCAAGTCATATCCCTCGCCGATGAAGTAGCCCGCGACCGTTTTCGAGCCTTGCTTCGAGAGCAGCCCGGCGTTTCGACATACCGTCCCGAGCTTCTGTGTGGAAGCGAAGGCAACCTGGCCGCCGTACAGGCTGTCGCGTGCGATGTGGTCGTCTCTGCCGCCGTGGGCGTCGCGGGTTTGGAAGCTACCTTCGAGGCCGTGCGTCAGGGCAAACGTGTCGCGCTCGCGAATAAGGAAGTTATGGTCGCGGCGGGAGATCTCGTCATGCAAGAGGCGGCCCGGACGGGGGCCGAGGTGCTGCCTGTCGACAGTGAACACAACGCCCTGCACCAATGCCTGCGGACAGGCGCGCGCAAAGAGGTGCGGAAAGTGATTTTGACTGCCTCCGGCGGGCCGTTCCGTACCACGCCGCAGGCCGAGTTGGAGCAGGTCACGCCCGAGGCGGCCCTCAATCACCCCACCTGGAAAATGGGGCCGCGCATTACGATCGATTCGGCGACACTGATGAACAAGGGCTTCGAAGTCATCGAGGCCTGCCGGCTTTTCGATCTGCGGCCGGACGAGATTGAAGTCGTTGTTCACCCGCAATCGATCGTCCACGCACTGGTTGAGTTCGTCGACGGTTCCGTGATCGCGCAACTCGCGCCCCCGGACATGAAACTCCCGATTCGCTACGCTCTGACTTATCCGGAACGACAGACCGGCGCCTTGGACCGGCTGCGGTGGGATCGTGTGAGACAATTAGACTTTGAGCCGCCGGACCGGCGCAAGTTTCCCCTTTTGGGACTGGCCTACCGGGCGCTCGAAGTCGGTGGTACGGCGGGCTGCATCCTGAATGCAGCCGATGAGATTGCGGTGGAGGCGTTTCTGGATTCGCGAATTCCTTTCCCCGCGATCCCGCGTATCGTAGAAAGCGTTTTGGAACAATCCCGCATCGATCAACCTGCTTCAGTCGAAGAGGTTTTGGCCGCGGATCGGGCGGCGCGAGAACGGGCGCGGACAGCCGTTCGCGAGTCGTCCGTCGGGGTTGGCTCTTGAGAAGAGGCTGGTAATTCCGCATGGGACTGATTTGGAACATCGGCGCGTTCATCTTCGTTCTGGGCGTGATGGTGTTGGTCCACGAGATGGGCCACTTCTTGGCGGCCCGCTACTTCGATGTGAAGGTTGACGCCTTCGCGATCGGCTTTGGACCACGGCTGTTCGGCTTCCGGGGAAAAGAAACCGACTACAAGATTTGCATCCTTCCGATTGGCGGTTTCGTCAAGATGGCCGGCGAGAACCCCGGCGAGCCCCCGGAGAGTCCGCGCGACTTCATGGCGAAACCGCGTTGGCAGCGGATCATCATCGCGCTCGGCGGCCCGGTTTTTAACTTTATCCTCGCGATCGTTCTTCTCGTTGGCCTGTTCATGGTGCGTTACGAGAAGATGGCGTTCCTTGATGAGCCGGCGCGAGTTGGTTTCGTCGGGGCAGAGTCGGCCGCTGAAAAAGCAGGCATCCAAAGCGGCGACCTGATCGTCGCGATTGACGGGCAGCAGACGCCTACCTGGGAGAGCGTTAAGCTCAACGAAATCGCCGCGGCGCACTCGACGGTGCAAGTGACCATCGAGCGCAATGGGGGCCGCCTCGACATCCCTGTCACAATTGACGCCGACGAACAATCGGGCATCGGCAATGCCGGCTGGGCCGAAGAGTCACAAGTTCGCCTCGGCAACACGATGCCCGACATGCCCGCCGGGAAAGCAGGGATTTTACCGGGCGACCTGCTGATCGCCATCAACGGGCAGGAGATCAACTCGGTTCGGCAAGTGCCGGAAGAGATCCAGAGGATCAAAAGCGCCGAGGCCGAATTCGAGATCGAACGAGGGACGGAGCGGTTGATGATCCGCATCGCGCCCGTGTTTCACGAATCAGCGATCTCGGGCGATGCCTGGCGCATCGGTGTCGATCTGAAGCCGACTCACGAAATCATCAAAACCAGTCTCGCCTTCCCCGACGCCGTCAAGGAAGCGGTCAACTACAGCGTCAACAATGTCACATTGACGTTCAAGGTTCTGCGCGGCTTGGTCGAGCAGCGCATGTCCCCTAAATCGATCGAGGGCCCGATCGGGATTGCGCGCATTTCAGGCGACGCCGCCCGGTCAGGAGTCCCGCAACTGGTGACGATCATGGCCTTGATCAGTTTGCAACTGGGGATCTTCAACCTGTTGCCGATTCCGATTCTCGACGGCGGTGTCATTACCATGCTTCTGGTCGAGTCGCTAATCCGCCGCGACCTGAGCCTCGTGGTCAAGGAACGAGTTGCTCAAGTCGGCTTCCTGTTCCTGATTATCTTGTTCGCGTTCGTCATGTATAACGACATCGTCAAGAGCCTGGGACCCGGCTAAGATAGCGGCTGCAACCAAGCGCCTGGAAATCTAAATGTTCGGAAGCTCACTCAGGCGTGATTTGAATCCGCCGTCCGTGTCAAAATAGGAAAGAGTCTGTGGCAGGAAGCTGACCGCCGACTAGAGGAGTCAACGGTTTTATGAGAATGACGCGAACAAGAACAGTGTTTTCGACCCTGGTGTTGGTAGGCGCGCTTTGGCTGCCCTCGATGGCGCCCGCGCAGTCAAAGATCGGTATCGTCGATTTTCGCGGGGCGCTCCAGAACACCGCGGAGTTCAAAAAGAAGCTTGAGGCGCTCGAAGCTGAGTTTAAGCCGCGTCAGGACGAGCTGCAGCGGCTCAGCCGGGAGCTCCAGGAGATTCAGACCCAGTTGCAGAGCGCTCAGCCGCAGGATGGAGCGCGGCTGCAGGCCGATGGCCAGGCTAAACAGCGCGAAGCCCAGCGGTTAAACGAAGACCTGCAAGCGGACGTGCGCTATGAGCAAGAAGATATGTTGCGTGGGGCCGCACAAAGAATGCGCGACGTGATCGCCAAGATCGCCGGCGAGAAGAGCCTCGAAGCAGTGATCAGCGCGGAGGCTCTCATCGATCCTTTCGAAGGCCGCGTGATGTATGTCGACGCGGCGATCGACCTGACGAACGCCGCGACAGCCGCCTACGATCTGGCTCACCCGCTTCAGTAGCACCCATGGTCGGGCCGCGCTATGTATCTCGATGAATACGGCCAGGGCGACATCCGGCGGGAGCGTTTCTTTAAGACACTCGTCGCGCTCCTACTCATCGCTATAGCGCTCGGCCTCATCTACTACGTTTTCTTCCGTAACTGGGTCGAAGAGCGACAGGCCCGGCTGTTCCTTTCCGCTCTCGATGAGCGACGCTATGAGCAGGCCTACGAATACTGGGGTTGCTCGATCAACGAGCCCTGTCGATTTTACTCGTACGAGAAGTTCCTCATCGATTGGGGCCCCGAAAGCGAACTGGGCGTCGTCAAGAGCTTTCGGTTAGGCAGGTCGTACAACCAGAAAACGGGCGTGATCGTAGAGATCACCGTCAACGGAGAGACTCGCGAGAACCTTTGGGTGGAGAGAGAGACGAAGTACGTGAGCTTTTTCCCGTACTAACCTGTTCTCGTCACCAGACGAGGCAGGCGTCCACATTGTGTATCATCACACGGAGCCAACCGCGCCGTGACGGTACAGCAATTTTCCTGGATCTCCTGCCGACTCCTCGCGGTGTACGCGGCTATTCGCGCCATCGCCCACCTCCCGCAAACAGCGGGTGCGGTCCGCTACGCCCTGGCCGCTCCAGCACAAGGACAGTTCGACGCTGCTTGGGTCACCCTCGCCGCCGGCCTGGCTACGGTGGTTTGGAACTGCACCGTGGCTTTGTTGTTGTGGCATCCGGGCCGATTCTTATCCGGGATCGTCTTTCGAGGGCTAGGCGCCGGACGGCCGACAAACAATAACTCTTCTTCAGCCGTCCCAGCCCTCGGAATCTCGCTACTCGGATCATTCGTACTGTTGTCCGCCGTACCGGAGCTGATCACGTCACTGGTTTCCTACCTAACTGCCATCCAGTACATCAAGACGCAGTCCGGCACGACAAACATACTTGACGCCTCAAAATACCTACCGACCCTTCTCGCAGCAGTGAGTCAAGTCGTGTGTGGAGTCTTGCTTGTATCCATGGCCGGTAGCCTGGCTTCGGTCGTTCAGCGCTCTGGGGCAGGGACGCTTTCCGAAGAAAATGGCGCTCAAGGCTCTGATACAGGCGCGTCACTCTAAGAGCGATGACCGCCCGACTCGTCGCCGAACTCATTCTCCGATTCGTCGCGGTCAACCTCGCGGCTGGGGCGTTGAGAGGTCTGGCTAACATTGCTTCTACGCAGCTCATGGCGGAGCAGTGGTCCCGGGTTGTGCCGGGCATAGGATCCGTAGCGCCTCTCTTCTTCCTCCTTCCGCCGCTCTTCATCGCGGCCCTCGTCTGGCGCAACGCCGATGTGCTTTCAGAGATCGTCCTAAAGGAGTCTCCTCGCGAGACCTACGACTCTGGCAGACCGGATCCGGTGCTGCTCGAGACCGGGACCGTTTTGATCGGCGTTTGGGTCCTCGTGCAAGCGGCCCCGCTCGTTGTTGCGCAGGCCGTCGAATACGGAGCGACCGTCTACATCGACCACCCAGGGGCGGATCCCTGGACGGCGGCGCGCCTTCAGACGGCCTTGGGCGCGCTGGGGCAGTTTCTACTAGCAGCTTGGCTTGCGCTCGGAACACAGGGAGTAGGTGGGATCATCCGAGGGCTGCGCTCGGCCGGGGTGGCCCACCATTCCCGCGACTCGATCGACGAGGAGCAAGAATGACTCCGGCCCGCCTGGTGTGGCTTTGCTATCGCAGCGCGGCGCTACTGATCGCGAGTGCGGCCATTGCGATGTATTTCTCCGCGATCGGCTTCGCTCCGGCCTGGCCGAAGATGGGAGGTACCCTTCTCTGGCTTGCGAACTACCTTGTGACACTGATCGGGGGCCTGCTCATCGCCGCCGGCCTGTGGCGTGCGACTGGCTGGCTGACGAACAAGACGGTACGCGGTCTTCCGTCAGAGAACGGGCACGACAGGATGGCCGTCACGGACTTTCTCGATATCGGCCTTGCCCTCATCGGAATCTATACGGTCGTCTCTGCGCTGCCCGATTTAATCGAATCGTGCAATGCCTTGTATTCTTCCGCGCCCAATGACGAGTTCACCGCACGCCGCGACCCCGCTACATTCGGCGGGATGGCCGGCGCGGTTATTCGGTTCCTGGCCGGCCTGTGGCTTGTTTTCGGCAGACGAGGAATCGTGGATGGGTTGACTCGATTCCGAACCGCCCGCATGACAGATGAGGGACCAGGACCGGACGAGTCCTGATCCAGCCAAAGTGAAGAGTGTTGAGTCCGCGACAGCGCACATCAGCCATTTCTGGGAAAATGGGCGCCACGCGTCAAGCGTTTGGCATCGTCTTCGTTCTTGCTACTACGATTGGCGCGGCACTCGCCCAGCAGCCACCCTATCAGCCGACGCCTCGAGAGCGGCAGGCGATTCAAGCGAAAGCGGAAGAGTTGGCGGAGCGGATATCCACCCTAAAAAATGGAAACGCGCACGCACGATTGTTAGCCGACATAGAGATCCACCACAAAGCGGCTGAGTGGATACTGCGCTACCCGGAAGAGTTCTATCGGCGAGAGTACGTTCAGCACACGCTGGATTCCCTTGATATCGGCCTGGCACGTGCCGCCGAACTAGCGCGCGGCAACCACGCCTGGACGTCACAAAAAGGCAGACTGGCGCGCGGCTATCGCTCCGAAGTGGACGGCAGTGTGCAGCCCTACGCCCTGTTGATTCCCGATTCGTACGACGGCTGGCGACCTGTGCGGCTGGACGTGATTCTGCATGGGCGCAATTCGCGCCTTACCGAAGCCTGGTTTATCGCTACTCATACGTCCGATGAACCGCTGCCGGAATCGCAAAATTACATTCAGCTCGAAGTGTTCGGACGCTTGAACAATGCCTTCCGTTGGGCGGGCGAGACGGATGTCTGGGAAGCGATCGCGGCGGTTGAGCGCGACTACAAGATCGACCCCGACCGTATCGTCGTGCGCGGCTTCTCGATGGGCGGGGCGGGCGCTTTTCACATGGGGTTGCATCATCCCGACCGCTGGGCGGCGGTCGAGGCGGGTGCTGGATTCACCGATACGATTCGCTATGCGCGATTGCAGAATCTGCCGGAGCATCAGCGCCGAGCCCTGCGGATCTATGACGCGGACGACTATGCACTCAATGCGTTCAACGTTCCGCTCGTGGGGTATGGGGGAGACGATGACCCGCAGATCCTGGCGGCGGACAATGTCCGGCAGCAACTGATGCGCGAGGGATTCCGGTTCGAGCCTGATGGGCTGAACTGGACCACGAAGGATTTGCGCGCAGTGTTTCTTGTCGCGCCGCGCACACCGCATCGCTTTCATCCCGATAGCAAGGTAGAGTCCAACGCATTCATGGATCCGATTGTGAAGAAGGGACGGGTTGTTCCCGATCACATTCGATTTGTGACCTACACCCTTCGTTATCCGAAGAGCTTCTGGTTGGAGCTGGAGGCGCTGGAGAAACACTATGAACGCGCTGAGGTCGACGCACGGCGGAACACGGAAGCTTCACTAGTTACCCGCGTGACGGTGAAGACGCGGAACGTCACGATGTTCGCCCTCCGGGATTTGGAGGTATCAACAAAAGTTGAAGTCGATGGCCAACTCGTACAGTTCCCGTCGGGTCTTGCGGCAAAGCCGGATCGAGTTCAGTTCGCGAAGGTCGGCGAGCGTTGGCAGGCAGTGAGCGCATTCGATAGTCCAAGCCGTCGCGGCCTCCGCAAGAAACCGGGGCTACAAGGGCCGATAGACGATGCGTTTCGGGAGGCGTTTCTTGGTGTCCGCCCCACCGGACGTCCGGCTCAACCTTCAGTTCACGCCTTTGCCCTGGGCGCGGCGGATCGTTTCGAGCGCGAACATACGAAATGGCTCCGGGGCGACCCACCGTTTAAGAACGACGTTGAAGTCACCGAGGATGACATCCGCGCCAATCACCTGATTCTTTTCGGAGACCCCGAAAGCAACACAATTCTAGGGAAGGTTCGGGATGAGCTACCCATCCGGTGGACCAAGGAAACGATTCGCGTCGGTTCAAAAACGTATGACGCGAAGGATCATGTGCTCACTTTGATTTATCCCAATCCCTTGAACCCAGAGCGCTACGTTGTTGTCAATAGTGGACATACCTTTCACGAGACTGAATTCATGGGAACGAACGCACTCCTTTTCCCCCGGCTGGGTGACTACGCGATTCTGCGGCTCCAGGATGAGGGAGAGCCTGAGGTTGTGGAAGCCGGCTTTTTCGATGAGTCTTGGCAACTGCCGAAGAGCCCGTAGCAGCGTGGCGCACGGCGGGAAAGCCACCCCCTGCTAGAATCCAAAGTCGGCGCCGAGAATGCTTCTCATCGGACCACCCGGAAGCGGAAAAACACACTTCGTCCTGGCGGCTGTCGAGTCGGCGTTGCGCGAGGGCCGAGAGCGCGAAGTCGTCCTTATCGTGCCGACGGCCAGCATGGCCGAACATCTGTTGCACACCCTGACCCGGCGCGGGTTGGCGGTCCCCAACCGCGTTGTCCAAACGATCTCTCACTTCGTCGACCGGCTGACTCCGGGTCTTAAGGAGGTCGGCGTGGGGATCGAATCGTGGGTCGTCGAACGTTTGCTTCGTGAAACCGGGGACGAAGACCTACGGCAACTGGCTGCTCGCGAGGGCTTCCGGGAGCAGCTTACCGAGGCGATGCGGGAGCTGACTGCCGCCGGCTGTTCCCCGGAAAAGCTGACTTCATTCTGCCGCAACGCTCACCAACGAGCCTTCCAAGAGATTTTCGACCGCTTCCAGAAACAACTGAGGGCACGCGGCTACACGCTCCATGGGGAAAAGCTACGGCTGGCGACAGAGTCCGTTGCCGGTGAAGGGCTCGGTGAGATTCAGGAAGTGTATCTTGATGGCTTTTTCCAGCTTTCGCCTGCCGAGCGAGCGCTCGTCGAAACACTGGCAAAGTCGGCGGGAAAGCTCGTCGCCACTGCGGTGGACGGAGTAGAATCCTCTTTCCCCGAGCTGCCCACTCAGCGTTTGGAAACGGTTCGGCGGGCCCATCCCAAGAGGGTCGTTGTGCGGGCCCGCAATCGCGAACAAGAGGTAGAGGACATCGCCCGCCGGATCCTCGCCACCGGCCGCCCTTTTCACGAATGCGGCGTCGTGGTGCGGACGCCGGAAGTTTACGGGCCGCTCATTCAGGAGGTCTTCGAGCGGTTCGGTATTCCGTTTCGGATGAGAGTGCCGCTGCCCCTTGCTCGCCATGGCGTCGTCTCTTATCTGCGGGACCTGTTGCGGTGTGTCGTGGAGGGTTTCGACGAGCAAGCGACGCTTGCACTCGTGAGGCAGCAGTGGAGTCCCGCCGGGTTGACCCAGGATGCCGATGAGTTCGACTTCGAGGCTCGTAAGAGACTCCCCGGCGGACGCCTTGATTTTCTTTTACGCGAGGCCGCAAGGTTCCCCAAGGTGTACTCTTTTCTCGATGATCTGCGCTCGCTCTCCGGCTGGACCCGAGAACGACAGCCTGCATCGGTCTGGAAAGACCGCGTCTGCCGGGTGAGGGAGAAGTTCGTGCGCCTGCCCCATGTCACCGATGGACTTGGCGCACCGCAAGTGCTCGAAATGAGGCGTACGGCTCGTGCGCTCATATCGTTTGAGCAAGCGGCTGAGCAGGCCATCGGAATCTGGAGCGACTCGGAAGAGATCACATTCGCCGACTACGTACAGGGCCTTGATCTCGTACTCTCGAAGACACCCTTGCCCGAGATCGATGGGCGGCGCAATGTTGTCCATGTGTTGACCGTCTACGAGGCGCGGCAATGGGAGCTGCCGGTCGTCTTCGTATGCGGGCTGGTCGAAAAACAGTTTCCGCGACATTATTCCCAGAACCTTTTCTTCCCGGACGCGGATCGCCGCCGCATGCGGAGCAGCGGTATTGCCCTAAGGACCGTGGACGATCGAGAGGAAGAAGAACAATTGCTGTTCCGCGTCGCGACTACGCGTGCGACCGACTTTCTGTTCCTGACTTACCCCGAGTCGAACGAAGCGGATCCGGTCAACGTACGGTCGTTTCTTATCGAGCCGCCGAAAGAAGACGACGTCGTCGCGCCCGAGGTGCGCGTCAACCAAAGGCCGGCCGCTTTTGATGAGCCCCATCAGGAAAACCTTGAGGCGGAGGATATAAGAGACAGCATGGCGACTCGACATGCGCATTTTCGCCCGACAGCTATCGAGACCTACCTGAAATGCCCGTACCTCTTCTTTGGGAAACATACATTGAAGCTCGAAGGCCCGCCGGAGCCGCCGGAATGGCGAATCAATAGTCTACTTTCCGGCAGTATCGTCCACGAGACATTACAGCGTTGGGGGGATACGCCCGAGACCCCCATCGCGGAAGTGTTGTCAGAGGTTTTCGATGGGATTTGCGACCGCCACGCGATCCAGCCCACTTTTAGAACGGCTGTGACATTCAATAACCTGCGGGCTGATCTCGAAAGGTTCGCGCGGGAGGAGGCGAGTCGCGGAGGGGGCGATGTCCGCGAACGGCTATTCGAAACGAAGGTCGAGTTCGTTGTCGAGGTTCCCGAGGGTGAGCCATTCCAACTCAACGGCCGCATCGATCGTTACGAACTCTTCCAACAGAACCTCGCCGTGGTCGTTGACTACAAGTACTCTTCCAAAGGCGGTATGGATAAGCTGGCCACGGCTCACGAGGAAGGCCGGCTTGTGCAGGGCGCGCTCTACCTTTTGGGGCTCGAGCAAGCGCGCGGCGTAAAACCCGGGGGGATTCGTTATTGGGGGCTTCGCGGCGACACGACGCGGGTGGGGTGGATTTCAGCGGAGCTTGCCGGCGAACCCCTTGAGGGGCGAGAGCAACCGGTTTCGCCTGACGACCTGAGGCAGATTCTCGAACGCGCGCGCAGCACAACGGCGCAGGCCATCGAAGAGATCCGGAGTGGCCGCATGGAGGCCGCTCCGTACGACTTGGACCCCTGCCGCCGCTACTGCGAGCTCCGTGACGTCTGCCGTATCCGACCATGACGCCGACACTCAGCCAAACCCGTGCGATCGAAGCCTCGACGCGAGGCGATGTGTGTGTTGTCGCCGGCCCGGGGTCCGGGAAAACGGCCGTGCTGGTCGAACGCTTCCGCTGGCTCGTCTCAGAAAAGGGAATGCGCCCGGACGAGATCGCGGCGATCACTTTCACCGAGAAAGCCGCCGCGAACATGCTCGAGCGGCTCGTCGCTCGCAGCGATGCAGAGAACCGCCGCGCCTATCAGCTCGCGCGTATCTCGACCATCCACGCCTTCTGTGCGGGTCTGCTGCGGGAGCATGCCCTCGAGGCGGGCCTCGATCCGGCGTTCGAGGTGACAGATGCTTGGGAAGCGGAGATTCAACTGCGGCGCTCTATCGCAGCCGTTTTGGACCGCGGCTTTCTGGCTGACCGCGGGCGCGTTCTGAACTTCCTGAAAAGCTTCTATGGCTCGGGCGCCTACGCCGAGGGCACGGAGCTTTCGAGCGTTCACAAAGAAGTCGCCGCCCTCTACAGCGCCATCCGCGAGTGGGGCCGGCGGCCCAGCGAAGACAACGGAGACGGGTTCTCTCCGCTTCAGCGTGAGGGTCGCGCGTGGCTCATCGAAACGCTGGAGCAAGTCGATCGGGATTATCACGAAGCGAAACGCGCCTTCGGCCGACTCGACTTCTCCGACCTGCAGCAGGAAACGATCGATCTGATCGAGGGCTCGACGGCCATCCGTTTTCCGTTTCAAGCGATTCTCGTTGACGAGTACCAAGACACGAATCATCTACAGAAGCGCTTGATCGAACTCATCCAAGAGCGGTCAGGCAACGGTTCTTGCAGGCTGTTTGCCGTGGGCGACCTAAATCAAGCGATCTACGGCTTCCGCCATGCCGATCCGGATATCTTCCGCAAACTGCGCTCGCGGGTGAAAGAAAACAACGGCATAGTGGTCGAATTGCGTGACAACTTCCGGAGCCGTGCGGAGGTTCTGCGGATCGTCGATGTGATGTTTAAGCGTTCCGGCGACTGTGGTGTGGAGGGCAGAGAGCTCACGGCGGCACGAGAGCTACCCGCCAAGCAGGAGCCTTGCGTCGACGTTATCGTTGCCCGAACGAGCCGGGACGGCAACCCAAAGGAACTGGAGGCCTGGTTGATTGCCGACCGCATCCGTCGCCTCCGAGAGAGTCTCCGAATCGGTGAAGAGAGCCGCCCGGCCCGGTGGAAAGACTTCGCGATCCTGGTGCGGGCGCGTTCCATCATGGCGGACATCACTCCTGTCCTTCGAGCGGCGGGCATCCCATACAAACAGGCGGCGGGAGGTGGTTTCTTTGACACGCCGGAAGTCCGCGACCTGCTCAACTTCCTGCGCTCGGCGCGCAACCCGCGCAACGAAGTAGCTCTCGCGGCTTATCTATCATCACCCTTCGCCGGACTATCAGCCGATGCGCTCTTCGAGTTGAAACGGCGCTCAGGCTACCGCAATCTTGGGGCGGCTCTGTGGTCGATCGAGCCGAGCGGTCTGCCGGATTCGCAAAAGCTCACCAAGGCGCGCAAGCTGATGGAGTCATTTCGCAAGCAGCGCGATAGCGTCGCGACTCACGTGTTGGTTTCCCGGCTCATCGGCGAGACAGGTTTCGAGGCCTATCTGGCTCAATCAGACGATGGAAACGCGAAAGTCGCGAACGTCCGCAAGTTGCTGGGCGTGATCCGGCGACTCTCGGAACAACGCCGCCTGAGTTTCGACGAGTTGGTGGCACGGCTCGACGAGCTGCAACAGTCCGCGCTCCAGGAACCGGAGGCCGACTTGGCGCAGGACGACCTGAACGCCGTCAGCGTAATGACGATACATGCGGCGAAGGGTCTTGAGTTCCCTGTCGTCATCTTGCCGTCGTTGCAGTGGGCACGGCCGCGACAGAAACCCGACACTTTGTACGATCCGGAGCTGGGAGTTGGGGCAAGGTGGGCGTCCCCCGGCGCTGATGAGGCCGAGGTTGACCCCGCCTACAGCGCCATCAGTGAAAAGCACAAGAAGCGCGAGGCTGCCGAGTCAGACCGCTTGCTTTACGTCGCGATGACCCGCGCTGAAGAGCATCTCGTGCTAACGGCCTCCTTCAAGGAAAAGGTCGTTGCGCACGGCTGGTCGAAACTCGTGCGCGACCAACTCGGTCTGAACTTCAAGACAATCACAAACGTGTCGAATATTGACCGGAACAGCGGCGTTCAGGTTCGTAGCCTTGTGACGGACCAGTGGCCCGTTCAGCCGGCCGCCTCAGCCGTTGAAGACTCGCCCCTGCCGGATGCGGACGTCGTGTCGATCGAACCCGCCGGTCCAGCCGAACAAGCCGACTCGGCGGCCGCGGCGACTTCGATCGCGTTGTTCGGTGCGTGTCCGCGGCGCTACTACTTGTCGAGGTACTTGGGGTTTGAATCAGATCATCAAAAGGCGTTTTCGCCCGCGGATGGGGACGGCGACGTCGAGGCTTCCACCGAAATGGAGGCCACGGATCTGGGACAGCGAGTCCACGAAATTCTGGCGGGTAGCCGGCCGCGCGACGGCGAGGCGAGCGAGGTGCTCAGCCTCGTCCGGCGCTTCGAAGAAAGCGAGCTGGGACGCAGGGCCGCCGGAGCCGCCAAGACGATTCGCGAGGAGAACCTGGTGTTCTCTATCGACGCTCAACTCGTGCGGGCGCAGGTCGACCTATGGTTCGATGATGGTGCCGAGCAGGTGCTTGTTGACTACAAAACCGACCGCCTCAAACCCCATGAAGTGGAAGAAGCTGCGAAGTCGTATGCGGGCCAGATTCAACTTTATGCGATGGGCATACGGCAATGGCTCGGACGCATACCGGACAGGGCAGTGCTACACTTTTTGCGGCCGGATGTTGTGGTTCAGGTCGATCTCAGCGAAGTGGCTCTCGATGGGGCAAAGCGGCTAACGGAGGAGTTTTTCGCGGCGCAATCGAAAGTCGTTTTCCCGCTCAAGGTCGACCGGCATTGCTTCCGCTGCCCTTATTATCAAGGGCTATGTCCCGCTAACGTGACAACCCAAGTCAAGCCCGACCCCGGCGCGATTGAGCAGGCGTCGCTTTGGTAGCAAGCTAGGAGAAAGAAAATGTTTCAGTTTCGAAGTTGGATGAAGGTGGTTTGCGCGGCCGCGCTACTAGGGACCTTTGCGGCGGCCCGTGCGGCGGATACGATCGTCGTCGATACGCCGATGGCGCCGCCGGCTTGGGCGTTGGCGGAACGAGAGCTGCTGCGCGCCGGCGCCGACGGCGTCGAAGCCTTCTTCCACCGCTACTTCGATGAGCGCGGTTACTTGCAATGTGTCGAGCGCTGGGGCGGCAACGATGGTCCTGATGACGCCATGGAGAACCTCAACACCTGGACCCTTCTCTATGCGCTCGGAGCGGATGAATCCGTTCAGCGCTACTACAAGCGCGCCTGGGAAGGCCACATCTTCCAGTACACCGAAGCCCGCATTCCCGAGATCGAGATGGTCAAGGACGGCATGTATTGGCGCGAGTACCCGACGGCTTTCGACTGGGAACACAACGGCGAAGGCTTGGCGGCGTTTCACTTCTACGGGCTGGGGAAGCCCGATGATCCCGTCTATCGAAAAAGGATGACGCGCTTCGCCGGTTTCTACACGGGTGAAGACCTCTACGCCGACAACTACGACGCCGAGAAGAAGATCATCCGGAGTCTACACAACGGCAGCCGCGGCTCGAAGATCACTCATGCAACCGAGATGGATTGGGGCGGCTTGCCGGTCGAGAGCGATCCAGGAAGATTGGAACGCTATGCGACCGCCGGAAATATTCGCGGCGACCATCCGCTGAACCTTTGCGCGGCGACGCTCGGAATGAATGCCTATATGCTGACGCGCGAGGAGAAGTATAAGACGTGGCTGCTCGAATACGTCTCGGCGTGGCGCGACCGCATCCTCCAAAACG
Organism: Bryobacterales bacterium; assembly: GCA_965206655.1. GTDB lineage: Bacteria > Acidobacteriota > Terriglobia > Bryobacterales > UBA6623 > JAPPLB01. Next base: position 902,602 of record CBDBKC010000038.1, read on the forward strand.
GTGGCAACATCCCGACCAATATCGGACTCGACGGCAAGATCGGCGGCGAGTGGGGCGGCAAGTGGTACGGCGGCACCTTCGGCTGGAATTTCTGGCCGCAAAGCTCGAGCCGCAACTACTACATTCGCGGACCGCGCATCGCCCTCGGCGAAGCCATCATGCTGACCGGCGATCTGGATTTCGCCGAACCGCTTCGGCAGCAGATCAACAACCTCTATGCGGTTAAGAAAGTCGAGAATGGCCGCATCCTGTTGCCGAACAAGCATGGTGACGACGGCTGGTACGGCTACATCGCGAATCAGCGTTTCGATGTACAGAAAGATATCTATCTCTGGTCGATGGCTTCGAAGGACAAGGAACGGATCAAAGACGACCCATGGATCGCTTATCTAGACGGCCGGAATGCGGACTATCCGCTGAAAGCCCTTCAGCGCGACTTGCAGACGGTGCGAAGGAAGGTCAAGGGCCTGCACGACGACCCGAGCAGCCCCGATGAACGCGGTTCGGATTCATCGCAGCGCTACAACCCGGCGGTAACGAACACGCTTGTGAACCTGATGTTGGGGGGTAACTCGCCCGGCAATGCGGGCAACGTGCTGCACAGCCGAGTGCGGTACTTCGACACCGAGCAAAGGCGCGCGGGACTACCTGAGGATGTCGGCGCGCTCGTCAGTAAGATCACTTCGGACGGCATTACGCTGACGCTTGTGAATATCAACCCCATCGAGTCGCGATCGATCGTGGTACAAGCCGGCGCCTACGCCGAGCATCACTTCGGCGACGTCGATATTGAAGGCAAGAGCGTCTCAATTGATGGACGGGACTTCGCGGTCAAGTTGGAGCCGGGTACGGGGACGACCATGAACATTGGTATTCGGCGTTTCGCGCATCAGCCAACGATGGCGTTTCCTTGGAATCGATAATGGAGCCGCGCAGCCACGAACCCCACTAGCGACGTCCACGACCTCGTCGGGGTAAGCATGCCACTAGCGGCGGGTCAGTTTGACCGTCCCGGGCGGGATAGATACCGAGAAACAATTTCCGATGGAACGATCCAGGCGTCTGAGATCTCCTAAGCGGCTGCCAAGTGGATCCAAATCGAGCGCCATCAGGAGGCTACCGAGGCCCCGCGACGAGAACGAGTGACATCGGTTGTTGGCGACATCAATACGACGATACGATCCGCCAGGGTCATGGTCGGCGTTTGATAGGCACCACAATCTCGCACTACCACATCGCTGAAAAGCTCGCTGCGGGGCTGCTAGCGTGCAAAATCGGCCCCAAAACCGCAGCATACTGTAGATGTCGGTATTGCCCTGCCTCCAACTATAGGCTGATACCGTTGCGCCCGTCCACGAACAGAGCTATGCTTCGGTCAGGATGCGTGCCCTGCTCTATCGCTGTATCTTCGTGACGGTGCTGACGGTCGCCGCTTCGGGAATTCTCGCCGGACAAACCGCGGTTGAGGCGCTACAAGCGAAAGCCATGCAGGGAGACGCGAGTGCGCAGTACAACCTTGGAGTCATTTACGCCAGAGGCCAAGGAGTGCCGCAGAACTTCGCGGAAGCTGCCAAGTGGTTCCGGATGGTCGCCGAGCAGGGTGACACCAACGCTCAGTACAACCTCGGCGGTATTTATGCCAGAGGCCAAGGAGTGCTGCAGAACTTCGCGGAAGCCGCTAAGTGGTTTCGAATGGCCGCTGAGCGGGGACTCGCTCCGGCCCAGTATCTCCTAGGTGGCATGTATGACAACGGCGAGGGGGTGCCCCACGACCATGCTGAAGCCGCCAAGTGGTTTCGGATGGCCGCCGAGCAGGGACTGGCCGCGGCTCAGTTGGAAGTTAGCGCTGGATACGGTTTGGGAGAAGACGTCCCGCAGGACCTCGTGCAGGCGCACATGTGGGTGGACCTAGCAGCATCTAACCCCCAAGGAGAAGGCGTTGAGAGACTCGCCAAAGTATTCCGAGAGGAACTCGTCGTACAGATGACGCCCGACCAGATAGCCAAAGCCCGCCGCCTAGCCCGCGAATGGACGCCGAAGACGTGGGATGAGCTGGAGAAGGAGTTGGAGGCGAGGAGTCGCTGAACTCAGAACGGTGCAGTAACGGGGATCTGAGGATGCTAGCCGGGATTAGCGGACGGATACTCGAAGCGGCCGAGACTCTCATGATGCTCGTGGGCCGCTCAAGCCTTTCCGCCTGCGGAGCCTGCCCCCGCACGAACGACCCTCTGAAAAAGCAAGGTCGAGATCAATCCCACCGCCGCGAAGGCGGCGACCACACCAAAGACGTGCTGATGGCCCAATGCGCCCGGTGAGCGATCGATCAAATAGCCCATCAACGGTCCCATAAAGATGTCGGGCGTGTAGCCAATCGCGGAGACGAGTCCAACCGCACTGCCGGTGAAGGCCAGGGGCACAAATGCCTCTTGGAAGAGCGCAAAGTAGATACCACGGATCGCGTAGATCCCGACGCTGGTTCCCGCCACGGTGGCAACAAGCATCCAGTAGATTCCCGGCTGCACCGCCCCCAAGGCGATAGCGAGGCTGCCCACGATCAGACTCGCAAAGCTCAAGACGATGACTCGCGACGAACCGATGCGATCGCCCAGCAGTCCCGCTCCGATCGCCGCGAACGGCCGTACCCAAAAAGAGATCGTTCCGACCTGAGCGGCCGCTACGTCATCGTAGCCGAAGGCATCGCGAGCAAAGAGAGAGAAATCGTCGGTGCTCTTGAAACCCACGTAAGCGCAGATCACAATTGCGGCCTGCAACCACACCGCCGGCATACGCAGGACGCCGCGAACTCCCTCCAGAGTGAGCTTCCGTCCGGCGCCTGACTCGCGGTCCGGTCTGGTCTCAGGCACCGAAAACCACACCAGCACGGCGACCGCCAACACCAGCCCGGTGAAGATCCAGATGATCTCGCGCAACGCGGCGGAACGTTGAGCGAGCGTAGCGGACGCTACCTCGGCCGGCAGCAAGGCAGCGAAGATGATCACCGAAATCGACCCGAGGAGCGCCGACATGAAACCGCGCCCGCCGTCAAGGATCCCGTAGGCCCGCCCTTGACTCGTCATCCCACCCCATTCCCTCGTCGCCCGTATGAGCGCCGCCCAGAACAGCAGAATGGTAGTCAGCCCCCAGAAGCCATACAGCAGTGTCAGCACGCCCAACTCGGGTACGCCGGCAAAGATGACACCCCCCAGGGACGTCGCAACCAGCGCCGCTGTGATAAGCCGCCGTGCGGAGAAACGATCCGCCAGCGGTCCGCCGGCAAAGTAGGACACCATCGCGACCACGCCATAGAGCGAAAACGCCGTGCCCAACTCCAGGTTGGTCAACCCGAAAACGTCGAGCAGAGTCGGACGAAAAATCCGGGCCACCACGAACGGAAGAACGAAGATGAACTCGCCCGCGGCGATCAACGCCGTCATAACAATCAGGCGGTCGCGGGCAGGCCGGGTTGGCGTTGACATAAGGTCCGTTGTTTCCGGCAAGGAGGGGCGGGGGCAAGCCGGTTACGTTTCGCGGAGTATAGCTCGCGAGGCAGTACTGGCGCTGGAACCGCGGCGCTGCGGCAGGGTTGTCGAGGGAAGCCAGGCTGGAAGTGAAGAAACCGCTACTCGATAATGATCGATGAATGCGCCCCTGGATCGCGAAGACTCGCGACCCGGCTAGAAGGCGGTTGCCGGGTGGCGGAACCGTGGGGATCGAGTGGATATTGTCCCAACCATTCTCCGCCACCCTGGGGTCGGGGCTACCCGGTAGACCAGCTCTTCACCCAACAACGGTCTAGCTTGTACTTGAGATAACCACCCGCCGCTTCATCCAGTTGATCGTCGCCCAGTTCGCTCGTCGCCGCCTTCAATTCCTCAGCATTGAACTCGAAACCCGCGCTGGACCCGATTTCGATGACCTTCGCAAGGCCCTTCTCCGGCGGACCGCTTGTAGCTTCGGACACCTTGCTTTGCAGTTCCTCGTCACCCTCGACCTTCTCGGTCAACGCCTTTGCCGCTTCCATTGACATAAGTGGTTCCTCCCTAGTTTCGAAAAGAAAGAGGATCAGCAAGTAGTGTGCCACATCAAATGATGGGCCGGAAGTCCGCTGATGCACCAAGTTTCCTTCCCAAGGGATCGCGCTACGAGTCTACAGAGTGGACAATCTGTCAATACTTTGGACACCAAGCCCCATGAATCCATCGGATTGGTTCAAGCGGTGGGCCTCGATCACGCTCGCGAGGATTTCGTCGAGGCGCCGGCGCGGGTTCCACCCGAGAAGGCGATGGATGCGGGAGGTATCAGGAACTCGACGCTGCATGTCTTCGAAGCCCGGCGAGTACGCTTGGTCGTACGGGATGCGCGTAATGGGAGACGAGCTTCCGGCCAATGTTCGAATCCGCTCGGCCAGCGAGAGGATCGTGGTTTCCTCGGTCGATCCGATATTGAAGACGCGGCCGATCGCCTCGCGATGTTCCGAGAGCCCAACGATCCCCTCGACAACGTCGCGGACATCGCAAAAGCACCTCTGCTGCTCGCCCGTTCCGTAGACCGTCATCGGTTCCCCCGCCAGAGCTTGCGCGACCAATCGTGGGATGACCATTCCGTAGCGTCCTCGCTGACGCGGGCCAACCGTATTGAAGAGCCGAAAGATGGCCACCGGCAGCCCGTATTCCTTGTGGTAAGCGAGAGCCAGAAACTCGTCGATCATCTTGCTGGCGGCATACGACCAGCGGCTTTTCATCGTCGATCCGAGCAAAACGTCATCGTCTTCGGCAAAGGGAATACGGCTGCCCTTGCCATAAACCTCCGAAGTGCTCGCGATTAGAGTACGGCATTCATAGTGGAGCGCCGCTTTGAGGACCGCCTCCGTCCCGTTGACGTTGATTTCAATCGTTTGCACCGGATGGTCAACGATCAGCTTGACGCCGACGGCCGCGGCCAGATGAATAATCACGTCCGACTGCGACGCCAGCCGGTCGAGTACGACCGAGTCGGTCACCTTCGCCCGCGCGAAGTGAAAGTTCGGATGCCCCCGCACGGCGTCGATGTTCGGTGTCCGTCCGGTCGATAGATCGTCGAGCGCGAATACGCGATGTCCCGCCGCCAGGAGGGATTCAACCAGATGGGAACCGATGAAGCCGGCCCCTCCGGTCACCAGGTAAGTCTTCGCTCGCTGTGTCATTTAGTTCCATCACCAGGTCTAAACCCACCGCCTTTCAGGCGGTCAGCTTCAAGCGGGTCTGGATGACAATAGGAGGATGGGCGAATATCGGCGAGGGGCGCACGCGGTCTACGACATCAAGTATCACCTGGTCTGGATCACGAAATATCGCTACAAGGTGTTGCGGGGCAGGGTGGCGGAGCGGACACGGGATCTGATCCGACAGAGCTGCCAAGCGCGAGACGTCGTGGTGATTCGGGGTGCGGTGTCGCCGGATCATGTGCATGTCTTGGTATCGGCACCGCCGCAGCTTGCACCGTCGAAGCTGGTGCAGTATGTAAAAGGCAGGTCGTCACGACGGCTGCAAGATGAGTTTGGGGAATTGCGGAAGCGATACTGGGGGCAACACCTGTGGGCGCGCGGATATTTCTGCGCGACGGTGGGCGCGGTGGACGAGGAAACGATCAAGAAGTACATCGAGAGCCAGCAATGGGACGAGGATGAGGAGGGATTCAAGATCACAGCGCCCACCAAGCCTTGAGCCGGCTCTGAGCCGGGGCTTCTTCAGGCGGCTTCAGCCGCAAGCCGACTTTCAGTCGTAAATGAACCCACCGCCTTTCAGGCGGTGGTTGTTTAGAGGTCTCCTCAGGCTGCCTTTTGAATCGACAGATCCGCAAGGGATTCGTACACCCCCGCGAGAGACGAGACACTCTTTTTGACGCTGAACGGACTCTCTTGCATCAGACCCAGCGCCCGAAGCGGGTCAACCTGAGCCCTAAGGCGAGCGGCATCGAGTACGGCCTGGGCCCAATGAAAGACCGGCTCGTCGAGATCCATCCGGCGCGCGAGCCAGGGAACCACAACCCCTTCCCGCAGCACCGCCAACGAACCGATAAAGGGAAGACAGGCCGTCTGGCTCTCGATCAACGTCATGGGCAGGCCCTCCCACAACGACGGAAAGAGCAGAACATCCATCCCACCCAACATCAGCCGAGCGATATCGGAGCGTACCCCCGCGAGCACGAATCGCGACGAAAGCCCCGAAGCCCGAATCCGTTGTTCGATAAACGGACGTAACGGCCCGTCACCGACCAGCAGAAACCGCGAGCGCGGTTCCAGACGCGCCACTTCCGCCGCCACATCGATGAAGAACCCGTGGTTCTTCGGCTCTGAGAAACGTCCTACATGACCGACGACAATCTCGCCCGGCTCGATTCCAAACTCGGCCCGAACTTCGGCTGCGTCAACACTGTCGCGAAACATCTCCAGGTCGCAGCCGTAGTAAAGCAACCTGCGGCGCGGGTGCTCGATCCAGTCCGGCCCAAACAGCGCTTCCGCCGCCTGTGCGCTAGCGGCCAGGCCGAGCGTGGCATAGCGGCGAATAGCCCCATCAGTCACTTTGAGGTAGACACGGCGGGCAGTGCGCGCGGTCTTCCTCTTTCGCATCGTGTTGCTGTGGCTATGGCAGATGCGGTGCGCGACCCCGGCACGTTGAGCGAGCATCAATACGTATCCGCTGAACGCGTCAACATGACTGTGAACGATATCGTAGGGCCCATACTCCGCCAACTGCCGCATGAAGTTGGCCGCGTAAGTCCACGGCCGGTGCGCACCTAAACAAGGAATCACCCTCGACCCGAGCGTCTCGATCTCATCGTCGTAGGCGGCCGGCCGGGCGGTGTGGACCAGGAAGTCCATCTGAAAGCAGCTTCGATCAATATGGCGCAGCATCTGCATCAGCCAGGTCTCGACACCACCGCGGTCCATGCACCCGACGACATGCAGAATCCGAATAGGCCGACGATCCGGCGAGTTGCCGTAAGACGAGGACATCGTACGAAGGTGGATCGACAACCGGCCGGACGCACTTTAACGCCGCGACGAGGTATGCGTGGCGTCGCGCCGCCGGCCCCGAGGGGATCTACAGAGGTGAAAACTACAAGCCGACAGTGATCATCGCCGCCTTCGAGCAAGTGCGGCGAATCGTCGACTACGAGCCGCGAGCGTCGAGAGAAACGTCGTACCGCTTGGCGACTTCAACGATCGCCGCCCAGGTCTCGGCGTGAACAGGAATTCCTTCTTCTTCGCGCTTCGCCCGGGTACGTAACTCAGGCTCCCCGGCCACGAGAATTTCCGAAACACCTTCTGCCTTACGGCTGCTCTTGACCCAGTCGACGAGGTTGCGGACGTCCTCGTCGAACGCCTCCCGCCCGCGGACCTGCTCAGGGTCGATGATCGTCACCCAGAAGGAATTACCGACGCGAGTCTCTCCTTGACGCGTGCAGCCCGCCCCCGAGAGGGCCCCGGCCAAAATGTCGGAAGCGAGACCCAAAGCGAATCCCTTGTGACCGGCAATCGGAAGAATCGCGCCCGCGGGCGGCCCATAGAACTGAGCGGCATCGGTCGTCGGGCGTCCCTCCGAATCGATGATCGAACCCTCGGGAGCGGGTTGTCCCGCGGTTCGGAAATTACGAAGCTTGCCTTCGGCGACTACGCAAGTCGAGATGTCAACGATGATGTGATCGCCGCCGGGGCGGGGAATTCCAATTGCGATCGGATTGGCGGAAAGCCGCCGCTCGATACCTCCAAACGGTGCGACCAAACTGCCCGCGCCGTGGGTGTTGAGAAACAGGGTCGAGGCCAAGCCCGCCTCGGCCGCCATGATCGGGTAGTCACCGGCGCGTCCGATGTGAGCGCAGCCGCGAGCCGAGATGCTTGCCACGCCCGCCTTGGCCGCTTTGGCGATGCCGACTTCCATCGCCTTGCGGGCCATCACTTGGCCGAAACCCCAATCGCCATCAACCACCGCGAAGGCGTCGGTCTCCGATACGACTCGAAACTCAGCCGCGACGTTGATGTTCCCCTCCTCCATCCACCGGATATAGCTCGGGATGCGCATAAGTCCGTGCGAATCGTGTCCAGCAAGATTGGCGTCAACCAGGGCATCGGCCGTGATCCGGGCATCGTCGGGGCGGGCGCCCGCGGCGATGAAGATGTCACGAGAGGAGGATTTGAGTTCTTCGGCGGAGAACGTTGGCATATTTTGGCGATCGAATGCGGAGAAGGCGATGCTGGGCCTCCGCCGGAAACCGGAACATCAGTACCAAGTTAGTTCTTCATACGGGCGGCATGACGATCATACAACTCGTCCAGCGCCGCGCGGAGCAATTCGCACATCGTTTCGCAGGCCTTGGCGGCGATTGATTGGTCGTCTGAGCTGAGCGCGGACATGCGCTCGAGCAACAGGCGCGGCTCGTCATCATCATCCTTGTGAACGTCGAAGTAAACTTCCGCCTTGGCCGGCAGATCGTAATGGGCGCGCAATCCTTCGAGCTTCGAACGTGAAGTCGCCGGCTGCTGCGCTTCGAAGGCATAGAGAGCGCCCAGCGACGAAGCTTTTTCGTTGAACAAGCGGTCGGCTGTTTCCCGCAGCCTGCGGACGGCTGCCGTCCTGGGCGAACCAATCGTCGTGCCGAGACTCGCCGCAAAGTCATTCCACAGCCCGGCGTGCTTGCGTTCCACGGTGGCCGTTGTGTGGTCGCCGTGCGCCTCCCATCCCTTGGCGATCAGCGAAATGAACGCGCCGTACTCGTGGGCGTAATCGCGCAGTGCTTCCACCGGCAACGTACCGGCGCTCCACGCCTGGTAGAACCTGCTATCGAGCAGGTTCCAGTCGGAAATCGATTGCTGTAGATGGGCTTCCATGGGCTCGTGCTGTCTCCTTGATCCGATTCGGATAAACAATCAGGGTACTACGAACCCGAACGATGGGTGCACGACTGATCGGATTGGTTAGTACAGCCGAACGCCCCGTGGCCCCGGTGGCAGTTCCATGTGGACGGAGTCGACGAAGCGGACTTTGCGGGAGGCCTTGGTCATGAGGAGAGTCTGACTGCGACAGCCTTCGCCGAAGAAGCGAATGCCTTGTAGGATTCCTCCGCCGCTGAGACCTCCCGTCACACCTGTGGCAGCGAATACAATCGTGTTGCCCGGCGCGAGATCTTCGGAGCTATAGATGCGGTGTGGGTCGCTAATGCCCATGGCTTTGACACGCTCTTCGAGCTCCGGGGTGTCGATCACTAGCCGGCCCAGCATTTCGCCGTGGAGGCAACGCATCGCGGCGGCTGAGATCACACCCTCGGGGGCGCCGCCCGTTCCCATCACGGCATGCACGCCGGTTCCTCGAATCGCGACGGAAACGCCCGCCGACAAATCTCCATCGCCAATCAGCCGGATACGCGCCCCCGCCTCACGAATCTCATGAATCAGCTCCTCGTGGCGAGGCCGGTCGAGAACGACGATCGCCAAGTCGTCTACATCGCGGTCGAGCGCCCGAGCAATCCGTTTGAGATTCTCGGCGACGGGCAGGTCGAGATCAACCTTGCCGCGACAGGCCGGTCCGACAATGATCTTCTCCATGTAGCAATCGGGGGCGTTCAGCAGCCCGCCCTTCTCCGACGCCGCCAGAACCGCCAGCGCACCCGGTGTACCCATGGCGCAGAGGTTCGTGCCTTCCAGCGGGTCGACGGCAATGTCGACGGAACGAAACTCGCCCGAGTCCCCCGAGCCGGCGCCCACCTTCTCACCGATGTAGAGCATGGGCGCCTGGTCCCGTTCACCTTCACCGATGACGATGGTCCCGTCGATCGGAAGCTCCTCAAAAGCGCTTCGCATCGCTTCGGTGGCGACACGGTCCGATTCCTTGCGGTCGCCGTTGCCCATCGTCCGTGCGGCGGCGATTGCCGCTCTCTCGACGACGCGAAGAATCTGAAGCGACAGCTCTTCTTCTTCTTGCACCGACATGTTGCCGAACTTCGCTTCGGAAGACGACCGTAAGCTGATTGATTCACTCATGGATTGATTATTCCTTCGTCTTAATTCGGTGACTCGCTCTTAGCCCGCCTCGCCGTAGTGCTCCTGCAAACGCCGTAGTTCCGCCGTTAGCTCTGCCTTGAGTTCGTCGTGACCGGATTCGCTGTAGAGGTTCTTCAACTCGTGAGGGTCTTCTTGAAGATCGAAGAGCTCCCAATAGCCGTCCTCTTTGTAGTACTCGATGAGCTTGTAGCGGCCCGTGCGTACGCCGCGATGCGGGCTGACGCGGTGCGCGGTGAAATACTGAAACGAGGGGTCGGTGCGCTGCTCGGGGGATAGGTCTTTCATGGCCCACGAATTGTCGTAGTAGGCGTAGAAGATCGAGCTTCGCCAATCATCAGGAGGACTTCCCTGCACAAGCGGCAGCAGGCTTTCTCCCTGCATCTCGTCGGGGACGGGAAGGCCGGCGAGGTCAAGAATCGTCGGCGCGACGTCGATATTCAGCACCATGCGATCTTCAACATGGCCCTTGACGGGTAGTCGCGGATAGCGCATAAGAAACGGTATCCGCAGCGATGGTTCGTACATGAAACGCTTGTCGTACCAGCCGTGCTCGCCAAGAAAGTAACCGTTATCGGTGGTGTAGATGATAGCGGTATCTTCGGCGAGCCCGGCGGCGTCGAGGTAGTCGAGAATCTGGCCAAGATTCTCATCCACGCCATAGACGCTGCGATAGTGATCTTTCACGAACCGCTGGAAAATCCAGTCCTTCTTTCGTTTCGCGCTGAGACCTTTCGGAAGATCTTCGTAGTCGCCCGCGAGACTGATCTCGAACTTCATGTCCTCGGCTTCTTTCGCCATCGGACGTGTTTCGTAATCGTCGTCGTAGGTCTCCGGTTTGGGCCACTCGACCTCATCGAAGAGATTGGCATGGCGTGGCGCGGGCGTAAACGGGCGGTGGGGCGCTTTGTGCTGGTACACCATGCAGAAGGGTTCATCACCGCCACGCCGCAGAAAGTCGAGCGCGAAGTCGGTCGTGATGTCGGTCGCATAGCCCGTTTCCTGCCGGCGCTCGCCGTTGTGGATGAACTCCGGATCGAAATAGACGCCTTGTCCGGGCAGTACTTTCCATTCGTCAAAGCCGGCGGGGTCTTGACGGATATGCCACTTGCCGAAAAGCCCGGTGCGGTAGCCGGCTTGCCGTAGCAGGCGCGGGAAGGTAGGAAGGCTGGGATTGATCTCTTCGATAGCGTCGCGCTTCTCGGAGTTCCCTCGAATGCCGTGGACGTGCGAGTAGCAGCCCGTCAGCACCGACGCGCGGCCCGGCGCGCAAAGCGAATTCGTACAGAAGGCGTTCTCGAAGCGCACACCTTCGTTCGCCAGCCGGTCCATGTTGGGCGTTTTCAGGATCGGATGCCCGGCGCAACTCATCTGTTGCGCCTGCTGATCGTCGGTCATCAGGAAGAGGATATTCGGACGCGGGTGATCGGGCCCTGAGTTGCAACGGGTCAGGAAAGCGGCGGCGCCGGCCACGCCAAGACCACGCAGTACATCTCGTCGCTTGAGTTGATTCGATTCAATACGAGGCATTACGGACACAGTGTACCCGATGAACGGAACTTCACAACGTTAAGGCCCGCAACCGATCAGCAGCAGTTCGCGGGAACCTGCGCAAGCGACTAAAAAATCCCGAATCGCTTTCTTTTCGGCGCTTTTTTTCGCGACGCAAAAGCCTGAACGATCGCCTCGTGGGCCAAGGGCGTCATAGCGCCGTAACCCTGGGAGTTCGGGTGCAGCCCGTCGTCAGCCAACTCAGCTTGGAGATAGCCGTTCGAATCAACCGTCTTCGAAAAGTAATCGAGGTAAACGATTCCCCGTTTGCGGCACATCTCGGCAAGCCACTTATTGAGCTCGAGTATCGTGCCGGGTGGCCTTGCGGCCGATCGCAAATAATTCGCGTCCGTCTCTTTGTGGTAGTCGCTTATGGGCAGGATGGATGCGAAGACGGGAGTGATGCCGTGCGCGACGGCAAGGTCGGCGATCATCGACAGGTTGTCCTGGATGGTTCCCCGCGAGATGCCTCGGCCAATATCATTCGTACCGGCCAAAACGACCATCACATTGGGCCGCAAATCGAGAACGTCCGCCCTCATGCGCCCCAGCATTTGTGAAGTGATCTGGCCGCCGATGCCGCGATTGACGTAAGGTCTGCCCGGGAAATACTGATTCAGCGGCCAACCATCGGTTATGGAATCCCCCAGGAACACAACTCGTGGATCTTCGGGATTGGGCGCGCCCAGCGAGCCGTTTGCTTCCGCGTAGCGCGCGAGGTTGTCACGGTCCGGCTCGCGAAGTCGTCTTTCCTTAACTTCCATCAGAGCGCGGAAGTGCTGCTCGACCTTTCCAACAGCGACTCGAAGCTCACCTAACTGGCGTTGGATCTCTTCCGTAAAAGCGCCTGCACGGGGGATCGTTTCGGCGATTTGGACGTACACCTTGGCGTTTTGTAACAACTTGTACATGACGCCGAGATGGTCGCGGGTGGAGCCGACCTGCAGTAGTTCCGCCGCCTGTCGCACGTTCTCTCGCAGAGGCGCACCGGCGCGGGCGAGTTCGGGCGCCGCCATCGTGGTGGCTTCCATATGGTCTCCGATCTGGTCGTAGAGTTTGATGGCCTCGTTCCGCGGAAGCGGCCGGAGTCCGTCCTGTGCCAAGCTCGACGGCACGGCGGCGCACACGATGAGGATGAGCCCTATCGAAACCGATCGGAGACGCATGATGTCCAGTGTTTCTCCTTGTGACAAGCCGTTCAAAGCGGCGGAGTTGATCCAGGTTTGGGACTACGAAACGCCCCCGACTCTCAGCGGGCGGCCGGCGTCCGCCTGCCCGGAAGCAGTCCCGCCATCGGGATTCAGTATAGGCCCGAGGACGTTCCACACGTCATCCGGCCGGATCGCACGCATCGCGGGGTTAGCGCGGTCTTCGTGCTTGTAACTTGTCACTGCGGCCTGATCCCGCAGCACCTGAAAGCTCGAAGAATACGGACCGTTTCGCGCCGGGTCCGTAGGCCCGTAGATCGCCACGCCAGGGCGGCCCAAGGCAGCGGCAAGATGCACAGGGCCACTGTCGACTCCCACCACCGCTCGCGCGCGTCGCGTTGCTGCAATCAACCCCTCCACCGATGACGGATGCAGCCGGCATGTCCCCGGTGGCGCCTGCTCAACGATCCGCCGCGCTTCCCGCTCCTGCCCGGGGGCGCAATCAATCACCAGCGGCATACCCGTCTCGCGATGCAGAGTCTCCGCCAGTTCCGCGAAATACTCCACTGGCCATTCCTTGGCCTTCCACCCCGCGAAGGGGCTCGTGAGGACATAGTCCTCCGACGGCAAGCGGGGTTCCGGCCGGCCCGCCGGAAGCGGAGACAGATCCGAATCTCGAGCCGCGCCCCCGCGTGCCTCCCATCCGGCTTGCAAACTCTCAATCACCGCGTGGGCCAAGTCCAAATTCTTCTCGATCACATGCCGACTCGCCGATGACACCCGATTCGAATAGAACGACGCCGCAATCGGCTCACGAATCTCATCCCGTGGAAATCCGAATACCCGGTCGGCGCGGCTGAAGAACGTGACAGCCGCCGACTTCACCAGTCCCTGAAAGTCGATCGCCGCGTCAAAGCGCCGCTCTCTCAGCGCGGCACGGCATTCTCGAACCTCTTTCCATGTCGCACCACGGAAAGGCGCGGCCCGCCAACGCCCCAAAGGAAGCTCGATCACCCGGTCAATACTCGGGTTGTCGCGGAGCAGAGGACTCCAGCGCTCGTGGACCGCCCATGTCAGTTCCAAACGGGGCAGGGCTTGCTTCAAACGGACGGCGACGGGCAAAGCATGCAGCACATCGCCCATCGAGCTGAGACGAACGACAAGGATGCGCAACGGACCCGCTCCGCGCTGCACACTACTTGCGCCCGTGTCGCCGTAGGACTTCATCGATGACGCTACCGGCTACCGAGTCTTCCGCGTCTATAACGCTCGCCACATCAACAGAACGGCGCAACTCCGCCTCGGCAGCTTCGTCACAGACTACCACGCCATCTACCGACCGAAGCGACGCCACGAGCTGGGAGCGTGAGCTTTCGTCCAGCGCCGTTGGATGGGCCTCCGAGTCGCTATGCACGATCACCATCAGCAAGGCGCGGCCCGCCTTGGCCCGCTTCAGCGTCGCCGTGTGTTCTGACCGCAAGACGTCGAACCACCCATGCGCCAGAACACAACCCTTCCCTGCAGAAATCGCGGACGCCAGGCGTTCTTTGGCCTGCTCCAGACTGAGGATCTTCTCACGCGTATCCATGGGAAACCATATGTTGACACACACGATCGAACTCCGCCGAAGCGGGAACAAACGCATAGTGGGTCTTTCTCCATGAGTCCAGCCGGCGTCTCCACTGCTGGTCGATTTCCACCGCCGATCGACAGATATGGGCCAATCAGCTTCGCCTCCCGTTTTGACAACCAAACTCCGCCCGCCCGCCATCTCACTGATTCTAAGTAGCTTCCGACTGATCTACCCTCTTTGGCATCGCACATGCCTAAAAAGCGAGTGTGTCAGCGCTGACTCAATCCAAAGCGAGGGAGGAAACACCATGCTAAGAGCAACTCTTGTCATAGCGGCGTTACTGATCTTTTCCTCTGCGCCGCTCGAAGCGAAGCACAAGCGCCATCGCAATCGGGGCAATGTCTTCGTCCAATTCTCGATCGGAGGCGGTCATCACTACCAGCCCCAACGGTACCGGGGGCGCGGCTATAGCCAACGCCACTTCAGAAACGACTTCTATGGCGGCGGCTACTACGATTCAGGCCGGCGCTATCACAAGCACAAGCGCTACAAGAGGCACAAATACAAACGCCGGTACTACCGGCAGCACCACCGCTGCCCTTATCACTAAGCTCGATCGGAGGAACTGTTCGGGGTGAGCCCGGCGTCGGGTCGGCGAAAGCCGGCCCGTCTGGGCCCCCGCCGTTTCACCCCGGCCTACTCTGCCTGAATCCGCGCCAACCGGCACCCGGCACAAGCCGAGCCGCGCGGGACAGCAAGCGGTGCAAGCTCCCACCCAACCAAGGAATCCCCCAAAGCCCCCACAGCCTCGCAACCAAACTCCGAGTCGCGGGCGTCAGCCTGCGATGACCAACCCCACGGCTGAAGGCGGCTTCTGGCGCGGAGTGATTGGGACGGGTTTGGACCGCTCCATTAGGGGCTGTGAAAAAACTGGGGACAGTCCACGGCGCGGCTTGTGAGTGCTGCGAGCAGAGGAGTTGCGCGGGCGGCGCTTGGTACAGTCCCCGTTTTTTCACAGCCCCTCGCGGTCATGGCTCCGAGCTGCATGGTGCATCATTTTGCAACGATTTGCAACGTTTTCGAGATCTTTTCTTTGCGTGAAAGCCGATCAGGGTACTCGGTTCTGTTATAACCCACGAGTGACACGCCGGCGGAGCAGCAAAGATGGAAGTTGTTGATTCTTAGGGAGATTTAGTTCCATCACCAGGTCTAAACCCACCGCCTTTCAGGCGGTCAGCTTCGAGCGGGTCTGGATGACAATAGGGAGATGGGCGAATATCGGCGAGGGGCGCATGCAGTCTACGACATCAAGTATCACTTGGTCTGGATCACGAAATATCGCTACAAAGTCTTGCGGGGCAGGGTGGCGGAGCGGACACGGGATCTGATCCGGCAGAGCTGTCAAGCGCGAGAAGTGGTGGTGATTCGGGGCGCTGTGTCGCCGGATCATGTGCATGTATTGGTATCGGCACCGCCACAGTTGGCGCCGTCGAAGCTGGTGCAGTATGTGAAAGGCAGGTCGTCGCGACGGCTGCAAGATGAGTTTGGGGAATTGCGGAAGCGATATTGGGGGCAGCACCTGTGGGCGCGGGGATATTTCTGCGCGACGGTGGGCGCAGTGGACGAGGAAACGATTAAGAATTACATTGAGAGGCAGCAATGGGACGAAGACGACCAGGGCTTCAAGATCACAACGCCCACCAAGCCTTGAGCCGGCTCTGAGCCGGGGCTTCTTCAGGCGGCTTCAGCCGCAAGCCGACTTTCAGTCGTAAATGAACCCACCGCCTTTCAGGCGGTGGTTGTTTAGTTCGCAAGTTGGTGTGACGGCTTTGCGGTGCAGGGGCTAAAATGGACCGCGGAAAATAGTTATCGCTATTTGTTCGCCTTTCAAGTTCATTAAGTGTTTGTTTATCAGTTGCTTGCAGTGCATCAGTGTTCGCGGTACCTTCGTCAACCCGACGGCATGTCAACGTGCGCTGGAAGCCTCTGAGCGCCTGAAAAGGGGTTTGTAGAAGAGATGAAAAAACGGGTAAAGGGCTTTTGGGCGGTTGCCTGAGGACGCGCACATTGACAAGCGCGCCTCCGTCGCTGCGTCGGGAGGCAAGGTCAGGCGCCCCGATGTGCGCACATGGATGTCTGGTCACGTGACTCGTCTTGGGAACTGCGCCCGAACTGCACTGCCCTAACGAAAGTCTCCAAGGTCGAGGCGTACCCTTACTGAGTCCCGCTTGCCTATGCGATCCTTCTCGTGCTACAACGGCGGGGCGCTTACAAACGAACCGATGTAGAACTAGCTTTCCAAACCCGGCTTTACCCGGCTACCCCAGCAGGGGGCCGTGGCGTAAACGAACAATGTCATCAATGGGAATATGAGCGGTACGATGTCCGGCGGAACGCGGCTCGGGACAAACCTGTGTGGGGGCAACACGACCTGTCCTTGGGAAAGCTATCTCTTGAGTCCAAGAATGTGAACTGCCCGAAACAGGGTAGAGGGTAGCAGAAACAGATTTCACCGTTGGAGCGAGGAAAATCATGACAAGAACAGGAACGATGTGGAAGAGCCTATTGTTGCTCTCGGTAGCGAGCTTCGCGGCCCACGCCGGCGACGGCGTTATCGAGATCAACCAAGCGAAGGCCGAAGCCGGTGAAGTGACGCCGAGGGCTTCCCGGTCACGATCAGCGAAGCCGGCAGCTACCGGCTCACCGGAAACCTCACCGTTCCGGACGAGAGTACGACGGCCATTGAAATCACCGCCGACAACGTCACGCTGGATCTGAAC
The DNA here is from genome assembly GCA_965206655.1 of Bryobacterales bacterium. GTDB lineage: Bacteria > Acidobacteriota > Terriglobia > Bryobacterales > UBA6623 > JAPPLB01. Next base: position 919,687 of record CBDBKC010000038.1, read on the forward strand.
GGTTTTGCCATACAAGGGCCCACGGTGTGCTCGGGGAATCCCGTGAGTTGCAGCCCGACGGGTTCAGGTTTCGGGGTCATCAGCAACAACAGGGACATAGCGGTCGTCAATGGTACGATCCGCGGCATGGGTGGCAGTGGGATAGTGTTTTCCAACCCTCCCAATCGCGTTGAACGCGTTCACGCCGTCAGCAACGGTGGCAGCGGCATCTCTGCCAAGGGCCTGGTAACCGGCAACATTGCGACGAATAACGGTGGGTCCGGTATTAACCTTGGGTCGGGCCTCGCGACCGGCAACGAGGTCTCCGGAAACGGTGGCGACGGCATCTTCAGCTTAGCGGTGGTCACTGTTACCGGAAACACGGCGAACCGAAACGATGGGGACGGCTTATCCGTATCGGGTGGCTCGATTCGGGGGAACACCGCCTTCGCAAACGGCGGGAATGGCATCACCGTCAGCGGGGCGGCGAGTGTAGTGGGCAACACCCTAGTGTTGAATTCTGGGTTCCAACTCGATCTGTCATCCGACGCCGGGTACTCCAACAACGTGATTGATGAAATTGTCTCGGACACCGTTTCAGGGGGCGTCCAGATGGGCCAGAACGTCTGCAACGGCAACACCAGCTGCCCCTAAGCGAATAATTTGAGAGCAGCGAATTGAGAAAAACTGTTGATTCCTTAACCGTAAGCGTATTGAGGGGAGCTGTCATGAACACGAAATCCCGTCGGAAGCTCCTGCAACGCCACGCATGGGCGAGGCTCGCCCTCGTGGCCTTGTTGCCGACGTTGGCGCCGCCCGACGCGGTTGCCCAGCAGACACTCGCTTTCTCGCCCGATATAACCGTCATCCTCGACGGCCAGACCTTCGACGACGAAGACGCGGCGAATGACGACCTCAGCGGCGGCGTCACGCCGATCGATGTAGGCGCGATTCCCGGCGGGGCCGATCTGCAGGCCTATCACCAGAGCGGTGCGGACGCCCACCTGCTGGTTCTCGATACGACAGTCGCCCTGCCAGGTGGCGTTACAGCCACGCCGAGGAAGGTGATCGGCTTCAATGGCGGAGCCTATAGCGAAGTGGTCGATCTTGCCGGCTGCGGCCTGCCCGCGGGCACGAAGATCGACGCCATGACATCGGGCGGCTCGATGTGGTTCTCGTTCGATATGCCGGTCTCACTCGGCGGGACTCTCTATGACGATGAAGATGTCGTCGCTCTCTCCGGCTGCACGTGGGCGCCCATCCTCGACGGCTCTGCCGCCGGCATCCCGAGCGACCTCGATGTCGACGGCCTCTCCTATCAGAGCGCGACCGGTGTGCTGATGATGTCTCTCGACGGCGCGGGAACCGTCGGCGGAGTGGCTTTCGACGATGAAGACGTGCTGGCCTACGACATGGCGTCCGGTGGCTGGAGCCTTGTCTACGACGGCTCCAGCCTGCACGACGGTTGGCTGGCCGGCGACCTCGACGCGCTCGATCAAAACTCCGCCCCCATCGCTGACGCCGGCCCGGACCAGACCCTCAATGCCGGCAGCCCCAGCGGTCTGCAAGTGACTCTCGACGGTTCGGGCTCGATCGACCCCGACGGCGATCCGCTCGCCTACACCTGGACGGGGCCGTTCGGTATGGCCGCCGGTGTCGGCCCGATTGTCGGCATCCCCGCTGGCGTCCACATCGTCACGCTGACCGTCGACGATGGGCGCGGCGGCACAGCCAGCGACACGGTGACGATTACCATTCGTGCGCTGGAGGTAACACCCCAGCAGTTGACCTTCACGATTCCACAGGGAGCGAGTGCTGAGTCGTTGCCGTTTACGGTGCGGGCTCTCGGTGGGTCGATCTCCTATAGCATCGCGCGTGGCGCCAGTTGGCTTGATTCAAGTCCAACATCCGGCCAGTCAAATGGCGAGGCCGATACGATCCAGGCCATCGCCAATCCCGGCAACCTCGCACCAAGAACGTACACCGGCCGCTTGTTCGTCAACGGCCCCGGCCCGATACGGGAAACCGTGAATGTGACTCTCATCGTCACGGGAACCGGCGGCGTCACTCCCGCTCCTTTCGACAACGGGGCGGTCGACGCGGCTGACTTCATTCCGGCTGGCGTGGAGGGCCATCCGATGGCAGCCCAGTCGCTGATTTCGATCAGTGGCGCGGACTTCATAGAAACAGGCGAGTTCCTGGCCGACTCAATTCCGTTACCGACGGTTTTGGGCGGCGTCACCGTCACCTTTGACGGCATTCCGGCACGGCTCATCCTCGTGCGGTCGAACCTGATCATCGCGCAGTTGCCGAAGGGGGTTGAACCGCCGGCGGCAACGATGGTGATCGCAAACGACCAACAGAAGGCGGCCAGCCAGCCACAACAGGTACAGGTAGCCGATCATTCGCCCGGCATTTTCACGCTCATGCAGAACGGCATCGGGCAGGCGATTGTCACGTTCGCCGGCACGATGGATTTGGCTGCGCCCGTCGGGACCGTTGAGAATAGCCACCCGGCGACAACCGGCGACTACCTCACGATCTGGTCGAACGGGCTCGGCGCTCTGGATCCGCTCATCGAAGATGGGCACAACTCGTGCGAACCGGACGGCGTGTGCGACGAAGACGCAACGATCACGCTGCATGAGACGCTGCTCGTGCCGATCGTTCGCGTCGGTGGCGTGGTCGTACCTGATGAAGATGTCCTGTTCTCGGGCTCTTCTGTTACCGGTGTAGGCATCAACGAACTCGTGTTCCGGATGCCTGACGGCGTGCCTACGGGAGACGACGTGTCGATCACCATCGAAATCGGCGGGGTCGTGAGTAAAGACGACACGACGATCGCGGTGGAATAGCCGCCCGCGGCCGGGCGCCGGTAGAGCGGTTTGGTGGGTTAGGGAGGAGTCGCGCCTCCGGGGCTCCGATGGAACGACGGCTTTACACGCCGTCCCAGCCCGCCATCCCAAAACGCCGCCAACTCCCACAACCAATCCGACCCCCCCACGCCCGCACCGCTCACCACCGGCTCAACCAGTTCCACCCGTCACAGGCCTCGAAAATTTCTTTCACCCCATCCCCACAACAACCTACCGCCGCGTCGCCGCCGCCCACCCCCAAAAAACTCGCCACCCATGCTACTCTCCAACCGAAGGCCGGTTAGGGGGCCCCAGCATTTGCTTCGTTCGAACAGTTCTTTGACAACCGTAGCGATGACCTCGGGTTTGAGGTCAGCGGGGTTTCCCGCCGCCGGTCCCTCTTCGCCACGCGACAGAGCCGCGCGTGTAAACAAGCGGGCCCCCGGCCCACAAAACCCCCAATCGAGCCGCCGGCAACCTCTCCGACAGCAACCCAACCACCCCGCCCGGCCCACAACCCAACCAACATCGAAATCCTCAACCGTCCGCTCTACCCCAAGCCGAGCCGGGAGAGACAACGACCGGTGCGCACCCGCAACCCGCCGATGAAACACACGAAAGGCCAACACGCCTGCGCCGCCACAACAAAACGGCACAAAAAACGCCACCAAGTGTTCCATTTTGTGCCAAAAAGCGAACAAAACACGAACATCGCAATCTCTTATTACCAAACGAACTCCCAGGCGCACCTTCCCGCCCATCCCAGCGGTCGACTGACCGCTGACGTCTCGGGAGTTCGCGGCAAGCTAGGGTTTCGGCCAACCCAGGTGGCGGTGGAGGAAGTCGAATGTGCCTTCGCCGTGGATTTCGTGGGGGCCTAGGAAGAACTCGATCTCCGCTTTCTCGGGGATTCCGAGTTCGGCGTAGTGACGCCGTACCTTGGCGAATTCGTAGGCGACCCTTTCGTCGGGGGCGACGCCGTCGTGATGTCCGCGTTCAACCATAAAAGGCCGGGGGACCATCATGTTCGCCATGTCGCTGTAGTTGAAAGTGTTGCCGAGATTGAACTCGAACATCTCGTATTCGCCGGTGTAGATATAGCTGTAGCGATTCGACGTGCTGGTGTTCTTCCAGATCCACTCGTTGAAGTCGGCGGAACAGATGGAGAGAGCGTACTGCTTGAGCAGCGGAGGGACTCGCACCGCCGTCTTTCCGCCGTAGGAGAGGCCGTAGAACCCGATCTTGTTGGGTTCGACAAACGGCAACGTGGCCAGCCACTCGAGAATACGGGTGTGCTGGCCCAGGATGAAGGAGAACAGTGATTTGCCGAGCGGATTGGCTTTGCGCTGTAGAACCCGGAACTCGTCCAGCCCGATGTAGGGGTTTTGGGGCGCGAAGACGATGAAGCCGCGGTCGGCCAGGCGAGCCCCATAGTGGTGGTAGGGGCCCTTGATCGACGAATCGACGAGCATTTGCGGTCGTCCTTCGAGCCCATGCTGCGTAACAACGACGGGACGGCGCTCACCCGGTTTGAGATCGTTGGGTACTAGCAGAATGCCGTAGGCGAAGACCTCGGGCCAGACGGGCAGGACCACCTCGTACCCCTTCCATTTGTCGGTTTCGTAGGTCAAGCGGGAGCCTGCCTGAAGAGGACTGGTGGGCTCGGGGAGGCGGCCGATGACGTCGCTCCATAGCTTGTCCCGATATTCGTCGGCGCTTTTTTCCCAGGTTGCGAGTGAAGTTGCGTCGGCAGAGGCCCAGTATTCCTGGCGGGTGAACTCGGAATCGCGTACGTTGGCTTGCGTGAACTCGACCAATTCCTCAAACTGCCGCCGGAGCCTGCGCGAGGGGTCGAAGGCGCGGCGCTGGTCCTGGGGTGCGGGAGAGGGCTCAGGGATGGTGGCTGAGACGTTCAGTGTGTCGGCGAGGTCCGCAAGGGTGGCGCCGGCGCCGTATTGGAAACGGATCTTGTTGCCGGCGCTAAGTTGCTCAAACGCGTCCTTAGCGCGGTCGAATTCCCGGCGGATGTCCTCCACGGGCGGGGAGAAAATGGCTCCCGGTGCGGCCCCGCGCCGTTGCGGAGTTGCGGGCGGCGGACCGTCGATGGGGGGCGGAGGGATGGCTTCGACGACGAGTCCGCGAGGCGCGATGAGGCGGGCAATTTCAGCGTCGCCGAACTGATCGAGCAGATCCCAAACGTTGCGGTAGATGGGCTCGCTCCAGAGGCCCTCGCGGGGGCCGAAATAACCGCTCACCAGAGCCGCATCAATGCGCGTGTCGGCGGCGGCGCTGTAGAAGGCCAGGAGACCTCCCTCGCCATACCCCGCGACGCCGATCGGCAGCGCCGGGTACTCCTGCTTGAACGTGTCGACGGCCGCCAAAACCTTCTGCACTTCGTAGCCGATGATGTGGCGTCCCATCTCGAAGGCCATGCGGTAGATGAACTCGCGATGAGGCTGGTTCGTATATCGCACGCGTGGATGTCCGGACCAGTCGTCGGCGCGGTTGATGAGAGTCGGCACGACGACGCGAAATCCGGCTTCGGCGAGACGCCGGCCGAACTGCGCCGCTTCGGGAACGCCGGGGGCGAGTCCGACGGCGGATTCGGGAGAGACGTCGGCGTCGGGGAGGGCCACGATTTGTCCGATAGGCTTGCCGGATGGCTCAAGCAGAAGCCCTTCGCCGCTTACGCCGGGCAGGACATTCCAGCGGATGGCGTGAATCTCATACGCTTCGGTCTTGGCGACGAGAGAGGCTTGCCGCGTGGTGCTCGAGAACTCGAAGCCCGCCGGGCGGACACGCGGATCGACGACACCGATGATTTCACGGAACCGCTTGCGATTGGGAGCGACGGACGTTTCGTAGGCTTGCGAAGAAGAGTAGTCGGGGCTCCAATGCGCGGAACGGCCTGTGATGGATGTTTGCGTGGCGGACATCAAATAGCGGTCGATGCCGGCGACCATGCGGGCCGCGAGGTCGCCCTGCCATTGGAGGGGCTGGGTGCCGGGCAGAGGTTGGGCTCGAGTCACCGACGTCAACGGCAGCAAAAGGAAGAAGATCAGCAAGAAGGAGGTTCGTCTAGGCATTAGGGTTTTGGTCCACCAATCTAGCAGAACGGCGGTTCGGATTGAGTTGGGGAGCGGCCGTTCCCGGAATACGGAAGGTCAGACAGGGGCAGGAGTAAGGAGCGGGAGTATAATGGCGTTTCCTTGAAACTCGGGTCCATCGATTGGGCGATCATTGTCGCCTACTTTCTCCTCAACGTCGCGATCGGTTTTTGGTATAGGCGATCAGCAGGGCGGAGTGTGAGCGACTTCTTCGTGTCGGGCCGTTCAGCACCTTGGTGGTTGGCGGGTACGTCGATGGTGGCGACGACGTTCGCGGCGGACACGCCGCTGGCCGTAACGGGGATGGTCGCGCAGGGCGGAATCGCGGGGAACTGGCTGTGGTGGAACTTCATCTTCAGTGGGATGCTGACGGTGTTTCTCTACTCGCGGCTATGGCGACGGATCGGCGTCGTGACGGACGTCGAGTTCGCGGAGCTGCGTTACTCGGGCAGGCCGGCGGCGTTCCTGCGGGGCTTCCGTGCACTTTATCTCGCGGTGCCGATCAATTGCATCGTGATGGGCTGGGTGAACCTGGCGATGGTGAAGGTGCTGATGCTGTTGCTGGGCGTCGAGAAGGTGCATGCGATTGTCTTGGTATTGGGGTTGACGGCTCTCACTTGCACGGTGTCGGCGTTGTCGGGGCTGCGGGGTGTGCTGATCGCCGACTTGGTGCAGTTCGTGCTGATGATGGGGATGTCGCTTGCGTTGGCCGTGTTCGCGGTACGGGGCGTCGGAGGCATCGACGGCCTGAAGGCCGGTTTGCTGGAAGCGCGCCCGGATGGTTCGGCATTGTCGTTCTTTCCGGGACTCGATTCGCCTTGGATGCCGGCGCTGACTTTCTTTGTGTACTTGGCTGTGAATTGGTGGGCGACGTGGTATCCCGGGGCGGAGCCGGGCGGCGGAGGCTTCATCGCGCAACGGATGCTGTCAACGCAAGACGAGGGGCATGCCTTCCGCGCAACGTTGTGGTTCAACGTCGCACACTACGCGTTGCGGCCTTGGCCGTGGATATTGGTGGGATTGGTGTCGCTGGTCGCGTTTCCCGGTTTGGAGGATGTAGAAAGCGGATATGTGCTGGCGATTGTCGAATTCCTGCCGCCGTACTTGCGGGGGCTGATGGTGGCCGGTATCATGGCGGCCTTCATGTCGACGATCAGCACCGAACTCAATTGGGGCGCCAGCTATCTGATCAACGACTTCTATCAGCGCTTCATCCGGCCCGGCGCATCGGAAGCTCATTTGGTCAGCGTCTCGCGGTGGCTAACGATCGTGCTCGCCATTCTGTCGGGCGTCATCACGTTTTACATGGATTCGATTTCGGGTGCTTGGAAGCTGCTGCTGGCGACCGGCGCCGGCACGGGTGGCGTCCTGATCCTACGCTGGTTCTGGTGGCGCATCAACGCCTGGAGTGAAGTAGCCGCTATGGCGGCGGCGTTCGTGGTGTCTCTCACGCTGCAGATGGGATTGGGTTACAACACCGACGATCCGCTGGATTTTGCGTGGGTGATCTTGGTGACGGTGGGTCTGACGACGGTTACCTGGGTAGCGACAACATTGTTGACCGCCCCGGAGCCGCAGGATACTTTGGTGGCTTTCTATCGGCTAGCGCGGCCCTATCGAGGCCTGTGGCAGCCGATTGCGAAGCTGGCTCCCGAGGTGAGAGCGTCGAGTGGCGCGGGCCGGGACTTCTTGAACTGGGGCGCCGGCTGCGGACTTGTGTTTGGGGCGGTTTTTGGCGTTGGAAAAGCCGTGCTGGGATATTGGCAACCGGCCGGAATCTGGCTGGGACTATCGCTCGGTTGCGCGTTTGTGTTGGGCCGGTCGATTCGAAGCGAGCAACCGCCTTGCGACGAACCCGCGCAGTAAGGCGCCCGTTGACCGGGACTTAGTACATCGTTTCAGAAGTTCGCTCACGTATTGCAGAGCGCTTCCGCGAGACGGCAGGACGTCTGCCTGGTCCCCCGAGTTTAGCGCGCCAAGTTGTTCCGAGAAGGGGCGTCCTATGCCCCTCTGGCTCGGCTGGATCAACCGATGATGACTAGGGCGGATCTAGTCCGCCGAGAGGCCAGGTAGGCTTCAGCCGACGGATAGGTGGACGGTAGCCGATATCCCAACAGTAATTCGAGAACGGGCTCTATGTAGCTGGTGCCGTGGGACTTAATAGTCTTTCTCGCGGCGCGGAACTGCTTGTGTCAATGGGCCAGCCGCTGTCTCTTTGTCTGTTTAGCCTTGTCGCAGCTTGTCAATCTCGACCCGTAGCCGAATGGTGTCAGTCACCGGATGTCCTGCCAGAACGTCCTCTTCGCGAAACGTGGCCATCAGGATGACTCCGTCGGGCGTGCGGTTGTAGTCGTAGATGAGGTAAATCGTCCCGTCGTCCGCCTGCACACCATCGGGATACGTCACCTTCTCCCGCCCATCGAGCAACAGCCCACCCTTCCAGGTCTTGCCATCGTCGGTCGAGAGATATGCGGTCAATTGCTCCCGCCTCGTTCGGACATCAAGCGGACCGTGTTTGACCAACAAGAGACTACCGGAAAGCAGGCGGCGAACGAAAAACCGGGACGTCGGATGCTTAATCATTGTCGGCTCGACTGGACTCCAGGTTCTGCCGCCATCCCGCGAAAAGCACTCTGCGATGCCCCGGCTGCGGACGAGCATCCACAATGTACCGTCCTTGAGCTCGACAATCATCGGCTCGTCCGGTCCCCGCCTCGCCGGATCGGTGATGTTAGCCGTGCCTCGCAGCTCAAAGGTCCGACCCTGGTCCGTTGAGGCGAATACCCGGCAACTGTTCTCCGTCTTCCAGACCGACGCAGGGAAGAGCCAGTGTCCGTTCTTGAGCGCCGTCGGCTTGTTGAGCATGATGCCGTCCCCGATACGCCTCGGACGGCTCCACTGCGGCTCCTCGGAATCCGGATTATCAGTGACGATCGACCAGACCCCATAGCGCCCGTCCTGCTGACCGAAACTCTGTCCCCAGAAAACCCACATGCGTTCCTCGGGGTCGATCCAGATGGCCGCCGACATCGCCCGCACTCCTTTGTGGGGCAGAACCATGAGCTTCACATCCGACCAGGATTGCCCGTCATCATCGCTACTCCTCAGCACCTGGTAATTGCGCGTGCTCTCGACATCCCTTCCGTAAACGGTCCACAGCCGACCTTTCGCGGTTCGCTCGATGCCGGGGACACCCTGCCTCGTCGTCGGAGGAATGTGACGCGGCCAGGGCGAGCGAATGATGTGCGCCGGCTTTAAGGCCGTATCGGCCTCGGACGAACGATCCCTCCGTTGCGCCGCGTCCTGCTGCGCCGCGCCGACCGTAGACACACCACCGGCCAACGCAATGAGAAACTCCTTGCGAGTGGCCTGTCTCATGGCCTGTGATAAGCGCTTCATCCTCACTCTGTCTCGGTCACGGCGCGGAGCTGTGTGATCACCGACCGCAAACGGACCTTGTCGCTGATTGCGCGTCCCGCACGGGCGTCCTTTTCACCGAACGCCGCTATGACCACTGAACCCACTCCCTTTTTTCCTGCCCGGTTGAGTGTGTAACGCTGGTGATCATAGATGACGTAGATCGTGCCATCGGCAGCCTGAATGCCGTCGGGATACGAAGACTCGCGCCCGTCCAACAACAAGCCACCCTGCCACGACGCTCCGTCATCGTCCGAAACGAAGGCCGTCAGGTGCGAGCGTCTTCCATCCGGAGCGTTGTTTCGCACCATGAGCAGTGCGCCAGACCGCAATCGCCTGATGAAGAAACGCTTGTTCGCCGCTTGGCGACCCTCCATGTAAAGGGTGCTGGGTTCCCACGTCCGGCCGCCGTCAGTCGAAACGCTCTGGCCGATCCCCTTCGTCGTCCTCACCAGCATCCAGAGACTGCCATCGCGCCGCTCGACCAGCATGTGCTCGTCCACCCGCGTGTTCGGTACACGGACTTGTCCGATGCGCTCGAACGTCTTCCCTTGATCCGTCGATCGATACACGTTGGAACCACGCTCGTCGCCGAGGTCGTGAGTCAGCATCTCGATCGTGTACGGCTCGAGTTCCTCGACATCGAATTTGACGTTCGGTACGTTGGTGTTGTCTCGCCATAAGCCCACAGGCAGCAGCCAGTCGCCGTTTTTCAGGACCGTCGGTTTGTTCAACATGACTCCGTTGGCGATCCGTCGCGGCTGCGACCACTCCGGAGTCTCCGAGTCGGCGTCGGTGGTGACCATCGCCCAGACACCCATCCGCCCATCCTGCACACCGGCGCTTTGAGCCCAGAAGAACCACAGCCGCCGCTGCGGATCAATCCACAGACAGGGATCGTAAGTGTGAACGAACTGACGAGGCTGAATGACGAGCTTCTCCAACCACGACTGACCATCATCACCGCTGGTCGCGAGTACGCAGTAACTGGAAGAACTCTCAACCCCGCGCTGGCTCCTGCCCGCATACCACGCCGCCCACAGACGTCCCTGCGCCGAACGCTCGATCGCGGGAACGCCTTGCGCTCCGCGCGAACTCTTCACGTGATCCGGACCAAAGTCCGCAAGCACGCGCGGCGACTGCAAGGCAACGTCGGGCAACGCCGCCGAATTGTCGTCACCCTCGCTGCATTCGCTCGCGACGGCGACGACACAGAAGATCAGGATGTAAAGCGGTGTCTTCATTGCGTTCTCACGTGGTAGGCGGTCAAGAGTTCGCGCCGGGTCCTCTTGTCGATCGGGCCGTGCTTGACCAGCAGCAGGTTGCCCGAATTGAGCCGGCGAATGTGGAACCGGGCGACCGTGTGCTTGATGGAACCGGGCTTGACGGGGCTCCAGGTGCGGCCGTCATCGCCACTGGTGATGAGCAATGCGTAGTTATCCGGTCCACCTTCTCCGCCGCCGCCGCTGAACCGGCTGACCCACAACCGGCCGTTCGACGCCCGCTCGATCCTCGGAATGCCCTGAAAAATGCGGCGTGTGCTCGAGTACTGTGTTTCGTCGGGGTTGATGAAAACCTTGGGTGGTTGCAGTGCCTGCTCGCGCTCCGAGAGCTGGTCTTGCCCGAACGAGTGTGCCGACACTGCTGAGATGAACACGAAAACCGGCACGATGAGCCAGTGGCGAGAGAACAGGCGCGAGCAAACGCAACAGAGAGTTGTCTGGAGGTTCGGTCTCATGATCATTCTCACTCCTTTCCGCCGAAGCGGGCAAGGATGAGCCTGTTCCGCTCATCCCTTTCCCCGAACAGTTCATCAATCGTCTTCCCGTTTGCTTTTGCACCGGGACGAGAACTCCCGGATTCGAAATAGCCGTTCAGCAGATTGCGGAGTTTCGCGACTTTGCTGGGCCGGCTTGGAGCCAGATCATGATTCTCGCCGGGATCCTTTGCCAGATCGTACAGCCGTGCGTCATTCGATTCCGGTGCTAGGATGAGTTTCCAGTTCCCCTGTCGCAGGGCAACTTCCTGCATGCTGCGGCTCGCTGTCACGGTATAGGAGCGAATGGGAGTTCCGCCGGTATGACCGAGCAGCGTGGGCAGCAAGTTGAAACTGTCAAACGCCGCCTCCGCAGGTAGCGTAACTCCAGCGACTGCCGCCAGGGTCGCGATCAAATCAACCAGAGAGATCGTCTCGTCACTGACCGCGCCAGCCGCAATCGAGCCTGGCCAACGTGCCAGGAAAGGCACGCGGTGACCGCCCTCCCAGGCCGAATCCTTGAAGCCCTTCCACGGGTGAGTCGGCCGGTGACCCGACGGTTTTATCTCCCGATAACCGCCGTTGTCGCTGGTGACGATTAACAGCGTGTTTTCGTCCAGACCAAGACGCTCGAGTGTGTGCATGATGCGCCCCACCGCCCAGTCGAACTCAAGGACGAAATCCCCGTGCAGGCCGATCCCGCTCTTTCCGACAAAACGCGGGTCCGGCTTCTGAGGACCATGTATGGAGCAGGTGGGATAGTAGAGAAAAAACGGCTGGTCTTTGTGGCGTTCGATGAATTCATCTGCCTTGTCCGCCAACCGGTTGCCAATCTCATGATCGGGGCGGCGATTCGCCCACGTGCCCACTGGAACATGTCGCAGCAACTTGTAGCCCACACGATCGAGGATCTTGACATTCGATTCGTAGGGACGCTTGATACCTCCCTCAACCCGCCCGTTCTCCAAATAGTAACGCGGATCCATGTTGTGCCCGTCCGGGACGAGATAGCTGTAGTCGAACCCGATGTCATTCGGCCCCCGACCCGGATGGTGGAGGTCACGCGGCAGCCTGTCACCGAGACCCAGATGCCATTTACCAATCACACCGGTGTGATAGCCCTTTTCTTTAAGGAGCGAGGCCACAGTCGCCTCACCTTCTTGGATCACCAGTGGCTCTGCATTGAAGAGCACGTGGGAAGTGTGATAGCGGCGAAAGGGGTCGGTGCCGGTGAGCACCGCGTAGCGTGTGGGTGAGCAGACCGCGGACGGACTGTGGGCATCCGTGAAGCGCATTGCCTGGGCAGCGAGACGATCAATGTTCGGGGTTTGAACTTTGACAGCCCCATAGCAGCCGACATCACCGTAACCAAGGTCATCGGCGAGAATGAGAATGATGTTGGGCCGGGAGCCCTCGAACAGTCTTGTATCCGCCGAAAATGCCGCCGAAAACACCACCAGAACGGTGGTCAGTGTAACTGTGAGTTTTCTCCTCATTGGTGGTTTTCCTCGTTCTTCTTACGGCTTCTCTTCTTCTTTTCCTTTTCTGGAACGGCCTATTTCTCGCCCGCCAGTTTATGACTAGAGGTAGCCGTTCAAGCCCCGGCCCTGCGCCCCTCTCGAACTCTTCACGTGGTCCGGTCCGAAGTTCGTGATAACCTGCGGGGACTGCAGCGCCAGATCGGGCAAAGACGATTGTGCTTTTGCCGCGTCCGGACAGATCCATAGACTCACCCAGATGGACACCAGCAGTAGCAGAGAATGTCGGGCCGATGTCTGCATACTTGCAGTTTCCAAGCGGGCCAAGACCTCCCCCGTGCCGCCCTCACCGAGTTTCTCGGTGATGCGGTAATGGGAGATCGTGGAGCCGATCACGATGGTCCGATTCTACCTCCTCGCGGATAGATGGCGTGAACAACCGATGCAACTGGGTGCGCGACACAGAAGTGAAGCGGGAAGGGGGAGGGAATGCGGGCGGCCTTATCTGAGGGTATAATATACTCTCAGAGACCAGGAGGGTCGCATGTCGCTATCATTCATTGCCTGCCTTGGAGCATCGTCGCGCTGGGCTCACTCGCCAACTGGCTGAGCTGGGCGATTTCCGACGAGGCTCTCTGAGCGCTTCGTTCCGACGTTGCGGCAAAGCCGCTTGCGTGTGTATGTCACGGGATCATCCAGGGCATGGTCCTCAGTTGCGTTTGTCCTACAAGGTCAATGGAAAGACGCTTAACGAGACCATCGTCAGTCCGGCTGCTCGCCGTAAGGCGGAGCGCGAGATCGCCGCCTTTCGGCAGTTTCAGCGGCTGAGTCGAGAGCTGCTCGAAGTCAATGAGCAGATCTGCCGGCTGCGTCCCGTGGAAGAAGACGCCGCCTTGAGCCCGCAGGAAAAAAACGGCTGAAGCGATCGAGCAAGAGGTCGCCGAAGAAGTAAGGCGACTGCTGCAGGTCGTCTTCGCCGATCGGCGCAGGAGCGGCAAGCTCGATCTGGAAGCCGTCGAACAAGCGACCCGCGATGCGTTGCACCAAGCGGGTGCGAGGCTGATCGAGACGCTATTGAACGAGGAGCGAGCGAGCGAATTGCAACCGCTGTGCGCTTGCGGCAAAGCGGCGCGCTCCGCCGGCAAGCGCTCGAAGAAACTCGTCACGATGCTGGGCGCGGTCGTCGTCGAGCGGGAGTACTATCACTGCAAACGTTGCCGCGTCGGCTTTGCGCCGCGCGACCAAGAGTTGGACGTTGACGAGACTCAGTATTCGCCCGGTGTGCGCCGCATGACCGCGTTGGTCGGCTCCGAGACCTCGTTCGATCGCGGCCGCGCGTTGCTCGAAGAGTTGGCCGGCGTGCAGCTGACCGCGAAGGCGGTGGAGCGCGAAGCGGAAGCGATCGGCGCGGACATCGCGACCCGCGAGCAAGCCGAGATCGCACGTGCTGTGCAGCTTGATCTAGCTGAGATCCGCGGGCCGGCAACTCCGCTTCTCTACATCGAGATGGACGGTACGGGAGTGCCGGTCACGGACGCTGACACGGCGGGCCGCAGGGGGAAAACGAGCCCGCAAGCGCGTACCCGCGAGGTCAAGCTGGGCTGTGTCTTCACGCAAACCAGCTGTGACGAGCAAAGCCGCCCTGTCCGCGACGAAGACTCGACCAGCTACAGCGGCGCAATCGAGGACGCCGCCTCTTTCGGCCGGCGCATCTACAGCGAGGCTTGCCGACGGGGCTGGAGCCGGGCGCGCCAGAAGGTCGTCATCGCAGATGGCGCGCCCTGGATCTGGAATATCTCGCACGAATACTTCCCCGGCGCGATCGAGATCGTCGACCTCTATCACGCCCGCGAACACCTGTGGGAGTTGGCGGCGAAGCTGTTTCCGCAGGACGAAAAGCGTCGCCGCAGTTGGGCGCGGCGGCTCAACAAGAAGCTCGACTCAGGGCGCATTGAGCAACTGGTCGCCGCACTCCGCGGGATCGAGGTCGAGGATGCGGAGTTGACGCATCAGTTGGCTTTGGAGGCGGAATACTTCGAGCGCAATGCCAAGCGGATGCGCTACCGCGCGTTTCGGCGCCAAGGATTGTTTGTCGGCTCGGGAGTGATCGAGGCAGGTTGCCGAACCGTAATCGCGTCGAGACTGAAACGCTCGGGCATGTTCTGGAGCGTGCGCGGCGCCAACGCCATCACCGCCCTGCGTTGCGCCCGGCTCTCCAACCGCTTCGACGACTACTGGGAGAATCGCGCCAAAGCCGCCTGAGCGTCACATATTTGTCGCGCACCCGATGCAACTCGCTATGCGCCCAGAGTCCCGGTAGCTCTCTGACCAGACTCGATTTGGGTCCGCTCGGCGACTGGGTTCCAGTGGCTGCGACGGCTGCTTCCTCAATGCGAAATCGTTTCTCGGCATCTAACCGACGGTGACGCTTGCGCCCAACATTCTAGCGCGTGCGGGCCCTACGAGGGCCTGCGTCCGATCGCTCACAGGTCGCCAAATCCGCACTGACGGCGAAGTCGTGATCCAGGCGGTTCAGATGGCCGGATAGTTGGTAACGCGGGGCAGGTGCGCGCTCCCCGCCCGAAATCATCAAGGAATACGTTAGCGAACTTCTGAAACGATGTACTTCGTTACTGAATCGAGACGTTGACCGGCGGAGAGCTCAGTCCGTCGACGGTGATAACCAGTGGTTGGGAACCGCTCGGGGTTCCGTCGCCGGGAAAGATGTTGGCTTGGCCGACACCGACTGTGCCGGGCGCCAATCCGATGAATTGAATTTGAGCCGGCACGCCGCCTATCGTAACCGTAATGGCGCTCGGAGCACGTACGGGCGGGAACGCCGGTGCGGCACGGCCGGAAGCCCAGGCTGGCGCCACGACGCCCTGTCCGATGAAGTAGACGGCGAGCGCATTGCCGGAGGGAAGGGGATTGGCCGCCGAGTTCAGGCTGCCACTTTGATTCTGTGCGGCCGCGAAGCCCGAAGACATCTTGAATACGGCCGGCGAAGCCGACTGCAATGGAACAAAGTGGGGTTCGCTGCGAATGCCGCTTGACTCCACCGCGATCCATACGCCGCTGTACCCGAAAATCTCGAACGGAAACTGGAAGTTGATTTGTGTGTCGCTGGCGTATAGCAGTGGGCACTCGGCAAGCACGTTGCCGAACTGGTCGAGGACGAGAACCTTAACGCCTTCAAGGTATGTGGGAAGCTGATCGCCGCGCCTGCCTCCGAATGTGGCGTTGACGCCGCTCTCGGGGCCGCCCAGTCGGCGCCCAAACAGCGTGCCGAGCGATCCCGGCGAGAACCAGATGCTGTAGGTGGCCGGGTCAACGACGCCGTCATCGTTGATAAGTGGTGTCGGTGTTGGTTGAGGGCCCACCCGGAGCTGAATCGCGACGTCGCTCGGGGGAATGTTCGTACCCGTCGGCGTGATGGTGAGAGTCCCCTCGTAGTTGCCCGCGCTGAGGCCCTGGCTGTCGACGGTGACGAAGATCAGGGCCGGCGTTCCGCCCGAATCAACTGTGACCGATATGCGCTCAGCGAGTTGCCCGCTCGTGCCGGCGTCCCATGCTAGGGGGCCGCCACTGGAACTGATCCGCACGATTTGCGCTTCGGCATTCCCACCCGACACGAAGCTCGAGAACTCAAGCGACGAGGGATTCGTGGTGATCGTTGCCGGCAAGGCCGGTGAGTCAGCGGTCAGCAGAGCAAAGTTATCGATGCCGTTCGCTTCAGGGCCGATGGCATGATCCGCTGACACCTCAACTTGCACGACGTCGCTCAATACGTCTTCGAACGATCCTTCGCCGCTAACAAGGCTCCAATCACCCGCGCTGATGGGCGCGATCTGATGTGTCCAGAGGTCGTTTGGAGGCACTCCAGTCCATTCATAGACCGCCTCACGGCCAACCAGTCGTATCCGGACAGGCGAACTAGCGCCCTTGGTGGCCGCGGAGGTGTGCAGCAAGTCGAACTCGAAGCGGGGCTCGTCGAGGCCACTCATGTCCCCAAGGAATGGATCGGGAAGAGAGAAGCGATCGACAGCATTGCCGCCGTTGTCGAGGAGTCTGACGTAGCCGCCCGGGTTGCCTTCGAAGTTCACCCAAAGGATGGCGGAATCGTCGTTGCCTTCACTTGCCAAGTCGAAAACGCCAATCTTGGGGTAGTTGCGTCTCCAGCCGTCAAGGCCCCCCGCGAAGCCCATAATCGTGGGCAGGACCGAAATCGCGGGCGCGCCGCCGCGGGCGCGGATCTGGAAGTTGTCCAGTCCAGTGGTACCCGAGAAGACGACGTATTTCGCGCGAACTTCGATTCGCTTCGGATCCGAGAAAACCTCTTCGAACGAGGCGTCGCCGGCGATGAGCTTCCAGAACTGCGGATCGATCGTGACCGAGAAAGTTTCCCAGCCGGTTCCGGGCTCGGGCGGATCAAGGCCGGTCCACTGGTAGGCTCCACTGTCGCCAAAGACGCGCATCTGAACTTTGAAGTTCGGGGCGCTGTCGCCGAAGATGCGCGCCAGATCAAACTGGAAGCGTGGCCCGTCGAGGGAGGTGAAATCCAGGAGGAAGTTGTCGGGTGCGACAAACCATTCGGCAGGTCCGAAACCCTGGGTGTGGCGAAGACGAGCGAATCCATTCGGGTTACCGCCGTCATCGTCGAAAACCAATGTGGTGCTGCCGGCGCCCAGGTTCGTGCCGGGGTACAGGGTGGTCGTGTCGTTGCGCGTCCAGCCTTCCAAATCCGCAATGAATTGAGACTCTTGGACTCGCACTTCAGGCGCAATTGCAGAGCTGCCTACTGTCGCCGTGATGGTGCCTTTGTACCGGACCCCGGTGTCGCGGATGCGAAAACCGATGTAGTAGATCGCGGGATGGATTGCAGGCTGTATGCCGCTCGTACCGATCACAATGGTGGCAAGACCGTTGTTGTTGGGGTCAACTCGAAAGTCGGCCCGCTCCCGGAATATGGGCGATGTACCCACGTCGCGGTCGCCTTGCACGAGCAACTCCACCGGCGTGCCCGGCGCGGTCTGAAAATCAACTCGCAGTTCGGTTGCCCCAGGGGGAACGAAGACGGTGTACCCGTCGTCGCCGCTGATAATTGTCCGGTCGAGCCGGCCGTCGGTGGTTACGCCCGGCGGCAGGTTCACGTAGAGCGGCTGCCCGTTGGTTAAGAGTGTTCCTGCGTACGCCGCCTGGGGCGTAGTACTACTCAGCAAAAGCCAGCCGAGCAGAAGGGTTCCTACCAACCCACACAGGGGGGAGTGAGTGAGCTTGCGAGCCTTCATTGGGCTTCCATGGCCCATGGTGATACGTGAGGGTGTACCCACGAAATGGGGAAATCACCTAACTGGCGGTGCCGATTTGACTTAACAATCGAACCAACCACTAGTTCGGCTCGTTCGGCAATCGATCAGTCATCTGATGTCAGGGACTCAGATCGGTCGCAAATCGCCCGGCTCTGAGCCCAATTACCGCTCGATGTCGACCAAGATGGCCCCGTCGACTCGCGAACCCTCATAATCCCAGGGGCATACCCCTTTGATTACTACAGTACCATTAGTTCCGGTGAAACTTCGAGTCTTTTCCGCGTGGGTCGTCCCGCGGAGAGCGGCCGGGACAGCGTAGCGCCCGCGCTTATGTCGCTACGAGTGGAGCGATAACAAGAGCCACGATCGACATCAGCTTGATAAGAATGTTCATTGATGGACCCGAAGTGTCCTTGAAGGGGTCGCCGACGGTATCGCCGACGACGGCTGCTTTATGCGCTTCGCCGCCTTTGGTCTCTCCCTCGAGGTCGCCCGCCTCGATAAGTTTCTTCGCGTTATCCCAAGCGCCCCCCGCGTTGGCCATAAACAATGCGAGAAGGACTCCGGTGACCGTGGCGCCGGCCAGCATTCCGCCGAGGGCCTCTGGGCCGAGTGCATAACCCACGACGACCGGAGCACCCACGGCAATCAACCCGGGTGCGATCATTTCTTTCAGGGCGGCCGTTGTAGCAATGTCGACGCAGCGGGCGGCGTCGGGTTTGACACCCGGCTCACCGGCGAGCAGACCCTTGATCTCGCGGAACTGCCGCCGAATCTCTTCGACCATCAAACTGGCGGCGCGGCCGACGCTCGTCATCGTGAAAGCCGCGATGAGGAAGGGAAGGGTTCCCCCGAGCAGCAATCCGATTACGACCTTAGCGTCGTTGACTTGAATGATGATCGGGCCCATGCCCAGGCTCGCTCGTGTAGCGTCGACGGCCTGCGTATAGGCCGAGAACAACGCTAGGGCGGCCAACGCGGCCGAACCGATCGCGAACCCCTTGCCCATCGCGGCCGTAGTGTTACCCAGCGAATCGAGTTCGTCTGTGATGGCCCGCACGTCGGGTCCGAGGCCGGCCATTTGGGAAATACCGCCGGCATTGTCGGCGATCGGTCCGTAAGCGTCTACACTCATCGTGATTCCGACCGTGGCGAGCATGCCGACAGCCGCGATACCGATTCCGTAGAGGCCCGCGACTTCGTGCGCGACGTAGATCGCGAGGCAAATCATGAAGACAGGGAAGGCGCAACTGCGGAAACCGACTGCCAAGCCCTGGATGATGTTCGGGGCCGTCCCGGTCCGCGAGGCTTCGGCAATATCAGTGACCGGGCCCATCGAAGTGTAGTACTCGGTAATGTAGCCGATCACGACACCGGCAACGGTACCGGCGAGAACGGCCCAGAATACGGTTTGGCCGACTCCCACCACTCCCACCGCAACCCATCCACCCGCAAGGAAGAGGACTGCGGCGAACCAGGCCGAGTACCGCAACGCAGCGGCCGGCCCCATCCCCTTGAGAGCCTGAATCGAGATAATTCCCAACAGAGACGCGATCAAACCGATCGCGGCCAGAACCAGAGGCAGCGCCATCAACCCGGACCGTACTTGCTCGAGCCCGTTGCCGGCCGCCAGCATCTGCAATCCTTCGTTCGAAAGCGTCGCCGCGATAGCGAGCGTAGCGATCATCGACCCTACATAGGATTCGAAGATATCCGCACCCATACCGGCGACATCACCCACGTTGTCGCCCACGTTGTCGGCGATCACCCCGGGGTTACGAGGATCATCTTCCGGGATACCCGCTTCCACCTTGCCAACCAGGTCGCTCCCCACGTCGGCCGCTTTGGTGTAGATGCCTCCGCCGACCCGCGCAAAAAGTGCGATGGAGCTTGCGCCCATCGCGAAGCCGTTGATGTAGACCGCTTCCTCAAGGCCTCCATAGACCTGAGCGAAGATACCCACACCCAGCAGACCCAGGCCGGCGACAGCCAATCCCATAACCGAACCACCCCCGAACGCCACCAGTAGCGCCGCCCCCGAACCTTCGGCGCGCGCAGCTTCGCATGTCCGCGAGTTCGCCCTGGTCGCCGCCTTCATTCCGATGAAGCCGGCGAGGATCGAGAAAATCGCGCCGCTGACGAAGCAGATGGCCGTCTCGACGCTGAGCTTCCAGGCCAGGAGTCCGGCAACCACGACAACGAATACGGCCAGTATTCGGTACTCGCGATAGAGAAACGCCATCGCGCCGTTGTGGATGAGATCGGATATTTCCTGCATAAGCTCGTTCCCGGGCGACCGCTTGCCCACTACCACGAAGAGCAGCAAGGAACACAATAGGCCTACGAGACCGACATACGGAGTCAGTGCAACAAGATCGTTCATTTTTCAACCAGAATGGGGCTAACTGTGAGGTGTGCAGATGCCTGAGAAGCGCCCTAGGGCGGCTTTCAGGGACCAAAACAGAATCTTAGAGCGTACCATGTGAGCTTGACGTGTGGCTAGTTTTTTTGCGTATTGATGCCCGACTGAAAGGGGGCTGTGCGGGCCCCAGTACGGCGGCCTGCCCTTTGGACGTAGAGACCTGAGCGACGCCGCCCCCGCCGACTGTAACGCCGAGAGGCATCCGTTTGCCGCCAGCGCGGCAGAGCTTCCTTTGGTACGCGCGCGCCGAGGCAGGGGATCAGATTGCCGTCGCGTCGCGCAATCCGTCGAAGAGGCGTCTGGCGGCGGGGGCGACCTTCTCGATTTTGGACGGATCTACTTGCCTCAAGAGGTCGGGAGCGTGCCTGGTCTTGTGGTACGGACCTTTCTGCGTCCGCTTTGAAGCCGTTTTCAGACCGGACAGGACGTCCCGCTTGGGAATCTCTTCCACCTTTGGATTCCGGGGTAGCTTTGCGGCTTGAAACTTCGCGCCGTAGTACGCGCTGAGAGCGTCCCTGTCAGCGATGAACCACGACTCCATGATCTCGACCATCCAGAAAACCTGAGAGTCATTGATCTTGATCCCTTTGGGAGGCTTCCAATCGCTTCTGCTCCGGAGCGACTCGAGTGAACAGGAACCGTCCAGGCCTTCGCAGTCGCGCAGCAGCAAGTTCAGCGCATCCGGCTTTGTCCGCAGCGCATTCATGAAGTATTTGATCGCCTGAGCGCCGCCGGGCACCGGCCGGATCCGGACAGGAGAATCGCCCTGCTCACCGATCGCGCGCTTGAATAGCGCGCTGAAACCGGGTCGAAGAGACTTGTGGCCCTCCAAATACACCCACACGTCCGTCACCATATGTTGCCGCCGACCTCGCCGCGCCGCCAGATTTCGCCAAGGCGGTAGTCTTCCAGCCAGGCGTTTAGTTCCATCACCAGGTCTAAACCCACCGCCTTTCAGGCGGTCAGCTTCGAGCGGGTCTGGATGACAATAGGGAGATGGGCGAATATCGGCGAGGGGCGCATGCAGTCTACGACATCAAGTATCACTTGGTCTGGATCACGAAATATCGCTACAAAGTCTTGCGGGGCAGGGTGGCGGAGCGGACACGGGATCTGATCCGGCAGAGCTGTCAAGCGCGAGAAGTGGTGGTGATTCGGGGCGCTGTGTCGCCGGATCATGTGCATGTATTGGTATCGGCACCGCCACAGTTGGCGCCGTCGAAGCTGGTGCAGTATGTGAAAGGCAGGTCGTCGCGACGGCTGCAAGATGAGTTTGGGGAATTGCGGAAGCGATATTGGGGGCAGCACCTGTGGGCGCGGGGATATTTCTGCGCGACGGTGGGCGCAGTGGACGAGGAAACGATTAAGAATTACATTGAGAGGCAGCAATGGGACGAAGACGACCAGGGCTTCAAGATCACAACGCCCACCAAGCCTTGAGCCGGCTCTGAGCCGGGGCTTCTTCAGGCGGCTTCAGCCGCAAGCCGACTTTCAGTCGTAAATGAACCCACCGCCTTTCAGGCGGTGGTTGTTTAGATCATCCTGTTTGAGCCGGTTCATCTGGCTGGCCCCGTCGGGTCCGCGCTCGCAGACTACGACCGACTCGGGGTCGTCCGAAAGGGCATCGACCAGAGCCTCGGAGTGCGTTGTCACGACGAGTTGCGTGCGACTCGACGCGTCCTTGAGGGCTTCGGCTACCAAGCTGAGGGCGTCGGGATGCAGGCCAATTTCGGGTTCTTCGATACAAACAAGCGGGGGCGGCTTGGGGTGGCAGAGAATCGCCATCAAGGCAAGAAAACGTAGCGTTCCGTCCGACATGCGTGTCGCGGGCACGAGAGTCTTGAAACTCTTCTCTCGAAGAGCAAGCTGAATGCGCCGGCCTTCAACTTGAGTGCTGATTCGTTTGTAGTCGGGAAGAAGGCGTTGCAAGTAGGACTCTACTTTTCCGAGGCTCTCGTCCTGATCCATTGCGTTCAGAACGAGTGCAAGGTTGGAAGCGTCTTCGGCAACGAAATGTTTTTCGCGATCAATCGACTGCGGGTTCCGCAGGGCGGAAGCCGACCCAATCGTCCAGTCTTTGTAGACGCGAATGGAATCGAAGTCCTCGGCCAAGACTGTGATGTCGCGATACTGAGCTGGATCCTTGATTTGGCTGAGAATCGACTGTTCCTCTTTGAGATTCTTTTGATCCACAGTGCGGCGGTCTGACATCCCACTCGCAAGGAGCTTTGCTGAGACGGCATACCTCTCCAGCCAAAGGGTAGATGTACTGTTGTCCGAGGACTGGCGTCTCCCTTTCGTCTGAAACGTTTCTTGATTGACCCAAAACCCACCAAAGCTATTCTCTAAATGGATTCGATAGAGCCCGCTCTTCCGACTGACTCCCGCCTCCAGTGACGCCGAATCAGCTTGTCGCTCTCCCTTCCATAGCCACTCGGTGATGCCACCGTTCTCGACAAAGAACGCGGAGAGGTTTCGAGGTGTGTTCTGGAGGATACGAAGAACTTCGATGAAGTTAGATTTTCCTGATGCGTTCGCGCCGATCAATACGTTCAGCGGACCCAGTTTGAGAGAGAGATCCTTGAAGGACAGGATGTTTTCTATCTGGATCTCTGTCAACATGCCTGCATCCGAATGCGACTGCCGACGCGCTGCTAGCGGCCCAGCCGTTCTCTATCATTACCACAAGGGCCGGACTCTGGGGCACCGAAACCAGGAACAAACACGAGTGTTCGTCGCTACCCTGTTGGCGCTACGGTCCTCAACAGCTTGGATGAAGGCGCCGCCCAACTCGCGTATAATAGCTACCAGTAGCTTTCGGTCAGGGAGGCCTCAGATGCTAACGATTCCGGGACGTTGGTCGGTACGCAATTGCGACGGTACGAGTCGCCGCGACTTCATGCAGGTCGGTTCCCTCGGTCTGTTGGGGATGACGCTGTCGCAGGTGCTCAACCTGCAGGACAGGGCGCGGGCGGCGGCTGTCCCGCCACGGTTTCAAGGCGCGACGGGGTTCGGACGGGCTAAGTCCGTCATCATGCTGTTCCTTCAAGGGGGCCCGAGCCATATCGATATCTGGGACCCGAAGCCGGACGCGCCTTCGAATATTCGCGGCGAGTTCAATCCGATCAAAACCAAAATCCCCGGCATCTGGCTCAGCGAAACGATGCCGAAGCTGGCTGAGTCGATCGACAAATGCACGCTCATCCGCTCGATGAGCTACACGCCCAAGGGACTCTTCAACCACACCGCCGCGATCTACCAGATGTTGACCGGCTATCCGCCCGACAAGGTGTCGCCGTCAGGGCAGCTTGAGCCACCGTCGCCCATCGACTTTCCGACGGCCGGTTCGTGGATCAGCAAGATGATCCCAACGACCGAACCCGTGCTGCCGTTCGTCGAGATGCCGCGCCCGCTCCAGGAATCAAGTGTCATCGGTAAGGGCGGCGCGGCCGGTTTTATCGGCAAGGCGTTCGACCCCTACCGCCTTTACCAGGATCCGAACAAGTCGATCAAGCTTGACGATCTATCGCTGCGCAAAGAGACGCCGCGGGAGCGTCTCGAAAACCGTTTCGAGTTGCTGAAAGGCATCAACGGGTCGATGCCTGACCTCGAAAAGGCGGTTGAAAATTCGGCGCTGGACACCTACTACGAGAAGGCTTTCGATCTGGTGCTTTCGGGCAAAGCGCGCGATGCTTTCGATCTCGCGAAGGAAACGGACAAGACGCGCGAACGCTACGGGCGAACCACATTCGGCCAGGGTGCTTTGATGGCCCGGCGACTGATAGAAGCCGGCACGCGCTTCGTCCAGGTGAATTGGCCTTCGGTCGCGAACGGCAACCCGGAAACGACGGCATTTGATACGCATGCGTCGAACTTCGGTCCGCTGAAGAATCTGCATTGCCCGGTGCTCGACCAGACGCTGACGGCGTTGCTCGGCGATATGACGGAGCGCGGCTTGCTCGATGACACGCTCGTAGTGGCAGTCGGCGAATTCGGACGTTCGCCTCGGCTGGGCGTGAGCACGTCGGGCAATTCGAATTCGCCCGACGGACGCGACCATTGGCCGTATTGCTACACCGCCATGGTGGCCGGCGCCGGCATTCCGGGCGGACGGCTCTATGGCGAGTCGGATGAGACCGCGTCGTCGCCCAAGGATAAGCCGGTGCATCCGAATGATCTGCTGGCGACGGTTTACTATGCGCTGGGTATCGACCCGAACATGGAGATCCACAACCACCTGAATCAGCCGCGCGAGTTGGTGAAGGGCAAGCCGGTTACGGATCTGTTTGTGGGCTAGGTCGGGCGGGCTGCCGCAGAGGGTACGGCAGGCTGGGCCCCCACAATTCCTGAAAATACAGTTTCGCGATGGCTGCCATCCAACTGACGTGCGTCGCGGGGGCGCGTCCGAACTTCATGAAGGTGGCGGCGCTGTGGGAGGCGTTCGGCTCACGCCAGGCGTTTGCTCCCCGGCTTGTCCACACGGGGCAGCATTTCTCGCCCGAAATGTCGCGGGTGTTCTTTGAAGATCTTGGGTTGCCTCACCCGGATGCTTATCTCGGGGTCGCGGGGGGGTCGCACGCGATTCAGACGGCTGAAGTCATGAAGGCGATCGAGGCCGAGTTCATTGAGCGGCGTCCAGATTTGCTGGTCGTCGTGGGTGATGTGAACTCGACGCTGGCCGCCACGCTCGTGGCTTCGAAGCTGGGGATCCGAGTTGCTCATGTCGAGGCGGGCTTGAGAAGCTTCGACCATGACATGCCGGAGGAGATCAACCGGCTCGTTACGGATGTGCTGTCCGACTATCTGTTTGTGACCGAGCCCTCGGGCGTTGCGAATCTGCGGGCGGAGGGCATTCCCGAGGACCGGGTGTTCCTTGTCGGGAATGTGATGATCGATACCCTGGTGCGATTTCGCGAGAGGGCGGGAGAATCATCGATTCTAGATGAGCTTTCGCTCGCAGCCGGCGGCTATGCGGTCGTGACGCTGCACCGGCCGTCGAATGTGGATGACCCGGGGCGGCTAGGGCAGTTCCTCGGGATGTTGAAGCGGGTTGCGGAGCAGCTCACCGTCGTCTTCCCGATGCATCCGCGGACGCGAAAGCAGATTGACGAAGCTGGACTGACAACGGAAGGATTGTTGTGTGTCCCGCCGCTGGGGTACTTGGATTTCTTGCGGCTCCAAAGCGAAGCGCGACTGGTCCTCACCGATTCGGGCGGAATTCAGGAAGAAACGACGATACTGGGTGTGCCATGTCTGACCTTGCGGGAGAACACGGAGCGGCCGATCACGATTGAGCAAGGCACGAATCGGCTGGTGGGAACAGATTCTGAAGCCGTGCTGGAAGCCGTGAGAGACGTCCTGGGCGCTGCCGTGCCGGGGCCGCAAGCGCCGGCGCTGTGGGACGGCCATGCCGCCGAGCGCATTGCCGACGTGCTGGAGCAGCATCTTCCGGCGTAGGGCACAACGTGGCTCGGGGTCCGGCTCGCGGCAAGGCGGATTGCGGCTGGGCGGATTCAAAGTAGTTACCTCGTTTGCGTCCGTGTTATCCTGATTTCGATCCCTCCTTAACGTGGGCCTGTGGCGCAGTTGGGAGCGCGCTTCCATGGCATGGAAGAGGTCGAGGGTTCGAATCCCTCCAGGTCCACCAGTTTTCTTCCTTTTAGCATCATTGGATTGCCCCTCCTTTTCCGGTCCGTGCCCGGATCTGGTGAGTATCTCGCTACTCTCGGGCCGTTAACTTGACGGTCTCCACAGTCGGCCCATCACCGTTGAGATCATGTATTTGGTAGGCACAGGGGCTCCTGCATGAGGCTCGCGATGTGCTGTATTGTTAGCCAATGTCTTCGTCGTATTCGGTTGTTGTCAACGGGCAGCGGCGGACGGTAGAGGAGGCTCCCGACACGCCTTTGCTCTGGGTGTTGCGGGATTCGCTCGGTCTGACGGGAACGAAGTTTGGCTGTGGCCGGGGCCTGTGCGGTTCCTGTACTGTGCATGTAGCGGGCTCGGCGGTGCGGAGTTGCTTGTTGCCGGTGTCTCGGTTGGGCGGGCGCGCGGTCACAACAATCGAGGGTCTCGGCGAAGGGCCCGACCACCCTGTTCAGCGCGCATGGATCGAAGAAGATGTGCCGCAGTGCGGGTATTGCCAGCCGGGAATGATCATGTCGGCAAGTGCCCTGCTCTCTCGGATTGACACCCCTACGGACGAGGACATCAACGGAGCGCTCGCGGGTCATATTTGCCGCTGCGGAACCTATCCGCGGATTCGGCGGGCTATTCATCGAGCCGCGGAGGCGGCTAGGCGGCGATGAAAGCGCAGGACGTGGATTCCGCTGTTCTGATCAGCCGCCGGCAGGTGCTCGGTGTCTTTCCTCAGGCGGGCGTAGCCTTCGTGTTGGGGTTTTGTCTCGATGGATGCGGGATGGGGGAGAGGCGGGGTCGCGGTTGGGTCGAGCCGGTCCGGCCCGATACTTGGCTTAAGATCGACGCACATGGCAACGTAGACGTGGTCGTGGCGCGCTCGGAGATGGGGCAGGGCGTGCGAACGGCGTTGCCCATGTTGGTCGCGGAAGAGTTGGAGGCGGATTGGTCCAAGGTTCGCGTCGTTCCGGCGCTGGCTGATCGGCGGCGTTACGGAGATCAAACGACCGGGGGCAGTCTAAGTATCCGCACTTCGTGGAGGCGGCTGCGGCGTGCAGGCGCGACAGCTCGCACGATGTTGGTGGCGGCCGCGGCGGAGATGTGGTCCGTTCCAGAACAGGAATGCACGGCGGAAGCCGGGTACGTGATTCACAACGACAGCGGGCGGCGGTTTGCATACGGTGATCTGGCCGAGGCGGCTTCACAGCGGAAGGTTCCTCGGACGGTGAAGGTCAAGGAGCCCGCGGAGTTTCGGTTACTGGGGAAGCCGCTCAAGAGACTTGATACGGCCGGGAAGGCCCGCGGGGAGGCCGAGTTTGGAATTGACGTCCGGGTTGCGAACATGGCGTTTGCGGTACTGGCCCGGCGCCCGCGGTTCGGAGGACGCCTGGCCGGTTTTGACTCGGCGAAGGCCAGGCTGAGCCGGGGCGTGATCGACGTACTTGAGGTAAACGGATCCGTCGTAGTTTTGGCCGAGTCAACATGGGCGGCGTTGTCGGCGAGAGAAGCGCTGGATGTCGAGTGGGAGCCCCATGGAGACGAGGAGGTGTCGTCTGAGTTGCTGTGGCGATACTTCGAGAAGCAGGCGGACCAGCCGGCCACGGTTCTGCATGAGTGGGGGTCGGTTGACGCCGGCTTGGAGGCGAGTTCGCAGCGGCTGGAGGCGGTGTACCGCTGTCCGTTCTTGGCTCATACGCCGATGGAGCCGATGAATTGCACGGCGGACGTGCGGCGTGACTCGTGCGAAATTTGGGCGCCGACTCAAGTACCCAACGAAGTACGCGAGATGGCGGCGGAACGGACCGGACTTCCGATCGAGCAGGTGACGGTCCACACAACGCTGCTCGGCGGCGGCTTCGGACGCCGGCTGGTGATTGACTATGCCGTCGAGGCGGTGGAGATTTCTCGGAGAGCGGGTAGGCCCGTGCAGGTCGTATGGTCTCGCGAGGACGACATCCGGGATGGCTATTTTCGGCCGGCAAGCTATCACCGGCTGACAGCGGGACTGGATGCGAACGGCTCGCTTTTGGCGTGGCGGCACACCATGGTCGCGCCGTCGATTTTGGACCAACTGGGACGATTGGAAGATGACCTCGACGGCGAGATCCTGTCGGAACTGACACATCTTTACGGACCTCCCCATCTGCGTGTCGACTACGTGAAAGCAAACACACAGGTGCCGGTAAGTTGGATGCGATCGGTCTACAACATGGATGCGGCGTTTGCCGAAGAGTGCTTCCTCGACGAGGTGGCGGCGGCGAGCAAGCAGGACCCGGTGGCGTTGCGGTCAGAGTTATTGAAGGCGGCGGAGAGGATTACTGTGAGTCCGGACCCGTGGAGCCCGGCGCGGTTGCGACGGGTGATGGAGGTAGCAGCGGAGCGGGCCGCGTGGGGCGGAACAGCGGAGAATCGATATAGGGGAATCGCCTGCCATGGTTCGTACTTGAGTTATGCGGCGGCGGTCGTGGAGCTGTCGGTAGCGGAGGAGGAGCTAAGGATTGAGCGGATCGTGGTGGCGGTCGATTGCGGCCGGGTGATCAATCCGGGAATCTTGGAAGCGCAAGTCGAGGGGGGTGTGATCTTTGCTCTATCAACGGCGCTGGAGGGTGAGATCACGTTTGCGAACGGCGCCGTCGAGCAAAGCAACTTCCACGATTACAAAATGGTTCGGATGGCGAATGCGCCGCTGATCGAGACTCACATTGTCGAAAGTACGAGTGCTCCGACCGGGGCGGGCGAATTGCCGGTGCCGGTCGTTGCACCGGCGTTGGCGAACGCGGTATTCGCAGCCACGGGCAAGCGGTTGCGCGATCTTCCGTTAAAAGATGTTACCTTCGAGGCCACGTAGCCAGGCCGGGTGAGAATCATTGATGGCTCCGTCTCCGTAAGCCGTGGACCAGCAGCGCAAGTCGTCAAGTGATACCGCAGCGAAATCCGAAGGCGGCCCGGCCTCCTATCGTTTGGAGCCGTTCGGTTTCGGACCCGTTCCCGCAACGCGCGACATTGCACTGCTTCATCAGGAGTTATTGCCCGAGAGTCCGATTTCGAAGTTAGAAATCGACTTCATGGAGAAGTTCTACTACTCCGTGCTGACCAATGAAGGGCTGATATTCGGCGCGGTTGCTTACGTAGACGATACTCCGGCCGCGTTCGTATCGGCGACATCGGATGCCGAGGGGTTCATGGCACGGGGTGCTCGGCTGGCCATGCCCACGCTCATCCACGCCCTTGGGCGGAGTGTTCTGCGGCGACCGCGACCGGTCATGGCGGGGGTCTGGGAAGCTCTGCGCCTGATGCTTCAGCGGGGATCGGGCGAAGCCATCGGTGAAATACTCTCACTCGGTGTCCGCGCGGAGTTTCGTGATCGCGAATTCAGGAGGCGGACCGGTTTGTTGATCGTCCGCGATCTCCTTGATCAAATGACGGAACGCTTTCGTCAGGATGGCCTTTCGCGCGTGCGCGTCGTGATTGACAAAGACAATGTGGCGGCGCAAGCGTTTTACGGGGCACTCGGTGGATATCGCAGTCAAGACACCGTGCCGGGATGGCGTGTGCCCAGCATAGAGATGACGCTCATTCTCGACGGAGAGCGGGACAGACGAACGGACCGCCCGAGCCCCATGTGACGATCCCTGGGAAGGTGGCAGGTTCATCCGCGGTCTCGTCGGCCCCTATGCCGCCCGGAGGCAGTCGCTCGCCGGCGATGGACGTTCTGCGGGGCGGCGCCATTCTAGGAATACTGCTGATCAATCTGCAGTCATTTTCAAGCGTTCAAGCAGACTTCATCAACCCAACAGCTTCGGGACGGCTCACGGCAGGCGATGTGTCTCTTTGGCTGGTAGTTCACGTTCTCATCCGTCAGAAGCTGTTGTCGATCCTGGCTCTGTTGTTCGGAGCTTCTTTGTGGTTGCACACGACGCGAAGCAGAGGGCCGGCTGATACAGACGTTCAGTGGAACCGCTTACTTTGGCTGCTGGTTCTCGGGCTCGTACACGGGTACTTGATCTGGCAAGGAGACATCCTCTACTCGCTGGCTCTTTGCGGGTTGGTTGTCTACCGGTTTCGCCGCGGATCGAGTCGAAGACTCCTAGTCATGGCGTCCGCGTGCCTCTGTGTGCCGTCAGTTATTTTCGCCGTGGGGCTGCTTTCGGAACCTTATTGGCCTTCGGAACTGCGTGCGTTGGCGACGGGCCTTTGGGACCCGCCGCAGGCGCGGGTCGATCATGAGATTGCTACGTACCGCGCCGGCTGGGTCGAGCAGATGGCTGAGCGTGCGCCAGCTACGTTTTTCAATCAAACAGCCGTTTTCGCCGCCTGGCGATTCTGGCGTTTGTCCGCCTGGATGCTTTTTGGAATCGTATTGGCGCGAGCCGGCATTTTCGGGGAAAGTCCTCCTCGGCGGATGCTGGTGAAGATGTTGGTGGTTGGCATCTGCATGGGCTTGCCGTTGGAGCTCTTAGGACTCGAACGCGCATTCGCGGCCCGATGGCGATTTCCGGAAACGTTCTTCTCGCTTTGGCAGTTCAACTACTGGAGTAGTGTCGGACTGGCGTTCGGCTGGTCAGCTTCCGCGGTGTTGTTGTGCCAAGCAAGATACATCCGGGTCTTGCAGGCCGGCCTGTCGGCGGTTGGACGGATGGCGCTGACAAACTACCTTTTCCAGACCGCTTGCTGTGCATGGATCTACCACGGTCACGGATTGGGTCTCGTCGGGCGGACTCATGCCGGCCAACATCTTGCGCTCTTCGCAGGGTTGACTGCCGTCCAAGTCGGGTTTTCCGTCGTATGGCTGCGATATTTTCGACAAGGTCCGATTGAGGGATTGTGGCGCTCACTGGCCGGCGGAGCGCGGATCCACGGATTTCTGTACTGATGACTGCCACAAATCGGAGAAGCGGGCGACCTTGCCGCCGGCCCGCCGGAAGTACAGGTAGTCCTTACGGGCTGGGAGGCTGTAGTACTCGCCTGGGTCTGAAGGAGGGGTTTTGCCGGCCCCGTTGATGAGCGCTTCGGCCGCGTGGCAGGCCATCTCGGGATAGGCCAGAAAGACGTCGCGGTAGAAGTGGAGCATCGAAGGGCTCGACGACGGAGGGCCGAGCTGTCGCTGGACGAGGGTCGCTCCGGCGTCGATTTCCTCGACGACTTGGTGAAACGTTATGCCCAAAGTTCGATCTTCGAGAACCGACCAAAGGTAAGGGAGGAGCCCGCGGCAGCCGGGCAGAATGGCAGAGTGTTTGTTGATTGTTCCGATGCGCGGGATGCGGAACACGTCCGGTGTCAGAACGTACGGCACCATGATGAACAGGATGTCGCACCGACTACCGGCCAGAAAGTCTCGCGCCGGCTCCAGATTCGGGGTCGCGAAGCACGCGAGTCGCAAGTGTAGTCCCGCGGCCAGTTGGCCCCACGAGAGCGGAAGTCGCGGCGGGCCGAAGTGGGCGCGCACGCGGCGGAGCGATTCCAGCGCCTTGTAGCTTGCCAGCAAGAAAGCGTTGGCGGGACCGAATACCCGCAAATACCAGAGCGGAATCCGCATTCCGCGGTGCGGGCCGAGCTTGGAAGGAAATACGGCAATGTGGCTTACCGCGGCCCCGCGTTGTCGAAGAGACAGAACTGCGTGATGCACGGTCGGCAAGATGAATGTCTTCTCATCTTCCACGAAGAACGCCACACGCACTCCGGAAAGTGGTAACGCAGCCGACGCCGGCGATTCGGATTGCTCTGAGGAAGACATCGGAGGGGTGCCGGTACGGGTCACTTCTGCTGGACGTGATAGAGGGCTTCAGCCGGGGTGCCGGCAATCAGACGAACTTCCCACAACGGCTCCCTCGACAATCGTATGAGCAACCACGAGAACTCTCGTGCGCGATTGGTTTGATAGACCAGAAATTCGGACTGGGCGGCTAGGAAGGCGTCGTAGTCTTCTGACTGGATCGGAGCCCACTTGCGCAGCGCGATCAAACCAATGTCCGGCGATGGATTGCCGGTGATGCGCCGAGACTGCTCGGCATCGACAACGCTGTAAAGCCGCCCGGCCACCTCGCGGGACGCGTAATGCTGGTATTGGAGGTAGACCACCGGACTCTCAATCACGACCACCTGTTCCTTCACCGCGCTCGCGACGATCGACGGCATACGGAACGACTCCGTGCCTCGTAGAGAGCGGATGATTGCAAAATGTTCCTTAGACAAGAACATACCGGCAACAACTACGAGGGACAAAACACCGATGAATGAGCAACGCCGCGACGATAGCGCGACGGCGTAGGAGAACAGGAGCGCGAAGCCGGTGACGGTAATGATGGCATAGCGGTCGATGAACCCTCCGATGACATAGCCGCTAAGAATCGCGATCAGGGGTGTGAGAACCAGTGTCGCGACCGCGGCCAACTCGTGGCTTGGCACGCGTGGTTCCGGGATTGGGCCGGTGTCGGCCCGGGAGGCTGGGGAAACGAAATGCCACAGGGACAGAACGGCCAACGCTGCGAACGCCAGCGGGCTTAGTGTGAGCAGCGCGTTGTAGACGAAGAGAAGGGCGCCGATCGACGGGGCGGCCCCTGCGTTCTGGCCATAGGTTCCCGCCGCGGTGATCAGCGGGATGTATAGCACCAGGGGAAGCGGAGCGGCCACGAGTCCGGCAACGATCGGCCAGTCAATGGACCGGCTGGCCCGCCACCGGGCGAGCTCACCCACAGCCAGCGGCGCGAGTATAAGCACTCCGAAGTAGTGGGAAGAGAGCGCGGCGGCGCAGCATATTGTCATGCCGAAGATGGCCGCCGTTCGCTTGCTTCCCTCGGTCGCCGATTGCCAGCAAACGAGGGCCAGTCCGCTCCAGCCGAGTACGAGGCCGTAAGGTCGCGCTTCGCTCATGTAGTAATAGGCGCCAGTGAGGAACACGAAGCCGACGCCCGACCAGGCGGCGGTATCAGAAACACGCTTTGATGCGAACCGAAAGACGCTCCAGCACAGGGCGGCGAAGCCGAGGATAGAAGGAAACCGTAGCGCGAACGGGCTGTCGCCCAGCAGCCCGAGCGAGGCCCGGGTCAGCAGATGAAACAAAGGCGGATTGGCGTCCACACCCTCTAGCAGGGCGGCCCAAACGTCCCGCATCTCCGGAAGACGGCAAACGTAGAGGGTAACGATCTCGTCGTACCAAAGCGGTCTATTGGTCCCAATAAGGAGTGCCAGCAAAAAATACGCGAGCCCAGACACCGTCGACAAGAGCCCTCGGGAGCCATGTATGCGGTCCGACAGCCTATCGATGGCGCCAATCACGAAGCGAAGCCGAGCCATCGAGCCATGATAGCGTTCGGCAAGGAAACTTCGGCGCAAGCGTCGGCCCGAAGAGCGCGAGGCAAGGCAATCAGGCGTTGGCTAGAATAGCGGTTCCATCGACAACTCAGGCAGTGAGATGACGGCGCGGAGGCAGATCAGAATGACTACGGCCCGGCTCCGGACGGGGGTGCTAAGTGCCATGGCCCTGGCACTGATCGGAGCGCCGACATGGGGTTGCCGGCAGAGCGCCCGTCCCGCGTCGGACGAGCAGTTCGAGGGACCTTTGCGCGAGTGGTACTACACCGGCGCCCGCATCCAGAACGAGGCCGGAGACGGTGACGGCGCGCGGCCCGGTCTTTGGTCGCCGGCGCGGGAATGGCTTGTTGCACTCAATATGGGCAACGAGCCTACAGTGCTGGAGGTCACGTACTACTTCGAGGAACACCCGCCCGCTGTTGGCAGTTGGAGAATCGGGCGGCAGGCATCCAGCGCGATTCCCTTGCACGAGCACATGGAATCTCCCGTGGAACCGGTTCGATTCGGAGTGCGCGTACGAAGCCGGGAGCCCGTCGTGTTGCAGCCTACCAGGGGCGAGAGCCCCCCAGGCGAGGAGGTAACCGGAGCGATGACGTCATTCATGGCCTATCCAGGCCCCTTGGGAGGTAGGGAAACGCGGTGGGCTTATGCGGACGGACTCATCTTGGCATCCGAATCTCCGCTGGAGGAGCGCGAATGGGTCACGATCTTGAACCCAAGCGCGGACTCCGACGCTGACGTCGAACTCACCTTTCTGGTCAACGGTCAGCGGCTCATCGAACAAGTCAAGGTTCCCGCCGAGCGAGTGCGCATCGTGGATTTGTTCAATACCGGCGTGTTTCCCAAGAACCGCAATACGGGGGTCATTGTTGAAAGTGGGACGCCCATTTTGGTTGGGCAAACGCGGCGGGCGTACCGCAAGGGAGACCCTGTGACTGCCTCGATGTGGTCCTGTTTCGCCCACCCGATTGGAGATTTCGATGTGCGATAGCAGGCAAGATCAACGCATCAAATGAACTGGGAGAGATGACGCCGACAAGAGTCCCGTTGGTCAGACCCAGCGATCTGGCGATTGCCGGCGGCGTGCTGGGGATGGGTCTCCTGTCTTGGCTCATGCCTTCGCGCTGGTGGCGCCCGGTAAGCCGTGTCTTCGCACCCTTGGCGGTGTCGCTTTCGAAAACGGGCGGCGGAAGTGCCGAACGCATCCAGGCGCTGATGGGCGATCGAATACCCGGCCGGTCGGCCCGAGAGATTCAGGTCGAGAGCTTCGCGTGTTTCATCGAGGGGAACCTGCAACTGTTGCGGATGTATCGACCCGGGGGCTGGAATCCTCGGATTCTACTTTCGGGGCAAGAGCATTTGGAGCGGGCGCTGACGCGGGGAACGGGCGCGGTCCTATGGATGAGTTGGTTCAAGGCGTACAGTCTTCCCGCGAAAATCGCGCTGCGCCAAGCCGGCTTTGAGGTGAGCCATCTAAGTCATCCGCGCCATGGCTATGGCAATACGCGTTTTCTGATTCGGTTTTTGAACCCGTTATGCACACGGATGGAGAATCGGTTTCTTCGTGAACGCGTTACGCGGTCGCAGTCAAGCGCTCTGACCGCGCTGAGGGTCCTTAGGCGGCGCCTTGTTGTGAATGGAATTGTGTCGGTGACGGCGTCAGGTCGTGGAGAGAAGCCGGTGGAGGCGCCGCTGTTGGAGGGAAATCTGCGGACGGCGCCCGGCGGTGCTTTTCTCTCCTATGCGACCGGGGCCACACTTCTCCCTGTTCACGCGGTGCAGACGGGGACAGATCAGTTTGAGGTACGGATCGATCGGGCGATTGAGATCGCACGGGAAATTGATCGAGCGCAGTTCGTCGAGAGGGCGACACAGGAGTACGCGGCCCGTCTGGAGCCGTGGCTCGAAAAATATCCCGGTCAGTGGCTGGCCTGGCAGGATCAGTAAGTGAGCGCGACTGGGAAGACCGGTTTAGCGAGCGGGGCCGCCCAGGTCCCGAGTTGGTTGGTCACGGCGGGGATCGTGGCGGCGCTGATCGGCCTGGGGGTCGGGGTTAATCTTCACTACGCCGGCAGAGGATTCATGCCGCTCGACCAATCGGTTGTATTCGATGGCGGCTGGCGGATCTTATCGGGGCAGATTCCTTATCGCGACTACACCCCGAGGACGGGTTTGGTCCCTTCGTTGTTTCAGGCCTGCTTCTTTGCGGTGTTTGGCGTTACCTGGTTCGCCTACTGTCTCCACGCGGCCGTGTTTAACGGCTTGTTTTGTGTCCTGGCATACATGCTCTTAAGGATTCTTGCGGTGACAAAGGCTTGGGCGTTCGCGTGGGCCGCGCTCACTGCCGTTGTTTTCTATCCCCCGAGCGGAACTCCTTACGTGGAGAACCACGGCTTTTTCTTCGTAATG
The DNA here is from genome assembly GCA_965206655.1 of Bryobacterales bacterium. Lineage (GTDB taxonomy): Bacteria > Acidobacteriota > Terriglobia > Bryobacterales > UBA6623 > JAPPLB01. Next base: position 955,367 of record CBDBKC010000038.1, read on the forward strand.
TGCTTGCTGGTTGCGCTGGTGGGTGTACGCGACGTATCGAGTCATAGGTTGCGGCGAATCGCGTGGGCGGTTATGCCGTTGGGCTGGCTGCTTGTGTTTCTGAGCAAGCAGAACGTGGCCGCGTTTGCGATTCCGTCGATTATGATCGCGGGAATCTATTCGGCCCGGAGACCCGCGGAACTTAGAGTCGCGGTGCGATGGATAACGCTGGGCGCCGCGTTGTGTCTCGCGGGGCTTGTGGCCATCGTGATTGGACTGGATATAGGATTTGGGGTTCTGTGGGGGGACCTTTTTCGGGAAGCGGCTGAGACAGGCGCAGGGCGCTTCAGCAGTGCGCAACTCGGGGAGCGAGCTAGAGGCATGTTCTGGGGGCCCCGGCCCGTGGCCTCGGTGATCGCGGGGGCACTGGCGGCGGTATTTCTCGTGAAGGTGACGGTGAGCCTTGGCGACCCGGCGCGCCGGCGCAGGGCTCTCGAACTGCTACTGGCTGCGTCGTTGATGATCTTGTCTTTGGTATTCATCCTGACGACAGCGAATCAGCCCTACAACGGGTTGCCCTACTTGTTTGTGTGTCTCGGGATTGTGTTTTCAAGGTTAGAGTTTCTGTTCCCGAGGAATGAGAAAGCCGGCCTTGTGATGGCGGGGCGGGTTGTGATCCTGCTGCTCAGCGCGTGGTTGGTTCACCGCTTTTCGGAGATCAATGCGCAGCGACGTTTCCACGACATGACATTCGAGCCTGTGTCCGCTGTGCAGCCTGAAACCGTCGGCCTACGTTTCATGCGTTTACAGGCGTTGCCATCGGAACCCGATCCGGTGAAGGGTCTCGATGATGCGATCTCTTTCTTGAGGACTCGGGACAGAAGCTTCTTCCTGTTGGGAGACAGCAGTATTCTCTATGGGCTTACGGAAAAGCCCTCCGTTAGCCCGCAATTGTTTTTTCATAGCTTGATGCGGCCGGGCGTGTTTACGCCAGCGCGCCGCCGGCACTATGAAGAGCAACTGTCAGAGCGATTTGAGCGCTATGACGTCGGTTTCATCGTGCTGGAGGGAGAGAAGACCTTCACCGAAGTTCAGCTATCGTCCCTCCCATCTCTCCATCGATTTGTACGTGAGCGATCCGGGCGCGTGCATCATTTCGGCCGCTTCCAGGTGGTGGAACTGCCCTGAAGGGCTACGACGATGTTGATGTCAGCCGTGTAACAGCAGAGCGGACTCGATCGGCGATGAAGGCGACGTGTTCCTCCGTGTAGAACTCGTTCCAGGGAAGGACGAGGACACGATCGAGGGCTTCCACAGCCCCGGGATAGTCTTCGCGGCGATAGACGATTGGCGGATCTCCATTGCGTTCGCGGCACGAAAAGGGACATTGGCTACGGCCGTAGGTTCGGCGCTCTGCCAGTACTTGGCATTCGAAAGCAAGCTTCTTCACGTACCGGGGAGAGCTCTGGATTCCATCCCGCGCGAGTGCGGCGCCGATGGCGTCCGGCCCCGCCGCATGGACGGTTCGATCGATGACGAGCGGAAAGCGCCAGTAGGCGTGTCTGCCACCGGGGGGATCGCCGGGAAGCGAGAGTCCCGGAGTCTCGCTAAGCATTGCGGTCAAACGCGCCGCGGCCTCGCGGCGGCGTTCGACGCTAGCTTCGAGTTTGGCCAGTTGAGCGCGCGCCACGGCGCCCTGCAGATCGGTCATGCGGTAATTCAGTGCCAGGAAGTAGTGGTCAGGTTGCGCGTCCCCATATCCCCAACCTTTATCGCTGAAGAGGCGCATCCGGCGGGCGAACTCAGGGTCTGACGTGATAACTGCGCCGCCTTCTCCTGTAGTCATATGCTTACCCTGCTGGAAGCTGAAGCACCCGATATCGCCGATCGTCCCAACCGCGCGGCCTTTGCTGGTGGCAAGGAAGGCTTGAGCGCAATCTTCAATGACGGGAATACCGCGGGAGCGAGCGGCCTGCACGATGACATCGATCTCACACGGCCGCCCGAACAGATGAGTAGCGATGATTGCCTTAGTCCGGGAGTTGATCTGGCTCGCGACGCTCGCGGGTGTGATATTGAGCGAAACGGGGTCGACGTCGGCGAAGATCGGTATCGCCTGCTGGTAGAGAATGGGAGCGATGGCGCCCATGTCGGTGATCGGTGTTGTGATGATCTCGTCGCCGGGCTCGGGATTGATGGCGGCGATCGCGGCGTGGATCGCGGCGGTGCCCGAGGTCACGGCACGGCAGGTTTTGGCGCCGAAGCGGATCGCGAACTCTTCCTCGAACGCTTTGACCTGAGTCCCTCGCGTGCAGTTCAGTACGCCCGAAGCGATGACTTCTTCAAGAAGGCCGAGTTCTTCGTTTCCAACATCCCGGCCCGTTGCGTTGGCGTCACTAGGGAGCTGCATGCCTACCCGGAACCTCAAAGTCTATCTGTTTTCCTCATTGCGCCGGGGGTCGTATACAAGGGTGCTCGGGGAGCCGGCTCTTGCCGGCTGCCAGGGCGTGCTCTTCCATCGTCACAAGGCGGTAATGTCGGCCAAGCCTATTGAGCATCCAATCGAGCAGATCCAATTTCCGTTTCACGGGTATTTCGATCCCCGGAAAGAACGATAGACGAGGTGCGTCGGCTGCGTCGATAAAATCGAGCGGGTGAAGCAGCAGCGAAGGTGAGACAGCGCTCAGGTGGCAAAGCTGGACTGCTGTCGAGAAATAGGCTTTCGCGAGGTTGCTGGAAAAACGACTGGTGAATAGGATGTAGCTTGCGTGGATGGGGGTTCGCAGTAGCGGCATCGTTGTGACAGGGATCTCGATCAACCCGCCGGCAGGCGGGCCCCAGCGATACGGATTCAGGGGCCGGAAGCCCTCACTGAAGGCGCCGAAGAGTTGGCTCCGCTGCTGCCGTCCCAATGCGTCAAGCGAAGAGACACGAAAGTAGTATGCACGGGCGAGCGGGCCGATAAAGGTTGGGATGGTGCTGGCGTCGTAGCGGAAGCCGTTCGTGGCGAGCAGCTCCAGAGCGTTCCGCGAAACGCTGTAGCCGGGTCCGCGGAAACCGATGGGGCGCTTTCCGGTGGCTTGCTCAATTACATGCTGTGCGCCCAGTACTTCCTTTTCGAGTTCGCCGGCGGAGAGTAAATGCAACCACGGCTGATGGCTAAATGAATGGTTGCCGATTTCATGACCGGCGGCGGCAATGTCGGCGAGCGGCCGGCGATTGCGATCGAGGGCGGCATCCTGGCCGACGATGAAGAAAGTGATCTTCAGGCTACGCTCTCGGAGAAACCGCAGGACGCGGGGCGTCACGACATCGAGGAAGGACGGGTAGGATTCCCAGCCTTTGTCGCCGTGGGTCCGCAAGTAGGTCCATTCGTTGTCGAGGTCGAGCGACACGCTGGCGACGCGTGAGCCGGCGGTCATGCCCCTTGCTCCGGCAGTGTTTCCAGGATGGCAGGCAGATGCTCACGGGCGAGCGCAATGGTTTCGTTGACGTTCAGCGTGCCGTTGACGATATGTCCGGAATTGAGGATGAACACACCGGGAAGACTGCTGCGGACGGGCGGTAGGCGTTGCGAGTAGCCGATGGCGGGTAGCGGCATCACGTGGCGAGCTCGCGAGATGCGAAAGGCCAGAACCTGATCGCGGTGGAAGCGGGGGTACATTCGCGCCAGGCTGCTAAGGAACGTTTCTTGAACCTGTTTGTCAGGGAGATCCCAGAAGGCGTCGTCGGCGCCGAGGTACTTCGGGAGATAAACGAGGTTGCGCCCCCCGAACCAACGGCGGTCGACGAAGGAGGACGTTTCAATCACCGCCGTAAAGGGCATAGTGGCATCGGCTATGTTCGTGATGTAGTGTCCGGCGAGAGGTTCAGAGAGCAACAAGGAAGCACACAGAACCCCGAGATAGCGGACACTGCGGAGTCGCCCTTTTTCCGCGTCCGTGAGGCCGGGACAGAGCCGAGCCGCAAGCGGCGCCGGTGTTGTAACTATCACAGCGTCGTACTGTCGCGAGCCATTCTCGACTTCGACCGTCACCCCCTTGTCCGGAACGGGCCTGATGGCTCTGACTCCGGATGATAACGAGATTGAGACACTACTGTCCGGTTAGAAGTCGAATAGAATCAGCTGGTTGGGGTGATCGAGTAAGTTTTCATGGGAGTCTGATGGCTGCAAGGCCTGTAAAATGGGCGTTTTCTCAAATAGGGTAACGCTGAGAATCTGTAGGATTTGGTAGAGACTCGCCTCCAGGCCCAACCTCTTCCGCACGATCGCCACCAGCACGTACACCGAGACGGCGATCCAAATCTGGGTCTTCACGGCGTTCTCGCTGGCGCCGTAGAACTTCTTGATCCGCAAGTGCTGCTTGACCCACTTGAAGAACAGCTCCACCTGCCAGCGCGAACGGTAGATCTCGGCGATGGTCAGTGCCGGGAGCGCGAAGTTGTTGGTCAGGAACTTCAGCCGCTTGTTCGTCGCGGCGTCGACGTAGCTGACGCGCCTCAACGGGTCCGGATAGACTTTGGCCGATTCGATGGCAGTCAGTATGACGGTCTGATCCGAGCGCACGCCCGTAGATTTGTCGACGGGATGCGAGTAGCGCCGTTGGAGCAAGATGTTCTTCTTGGTTCGCACGACGAAGAACGACGAGCAGAGGGTGAACACGAAGAGGCGTTCGAAATCCACGTAGGCCCGATCCATAACGTAGAAGGCGCCGGGCTCGGGTAGGAACTCGTCGAGGATGTTGACGTCGTGCGTTTTGCCGTCGGTAATGCGGATAAACGTGGGGATGTTACCGTGCAGGTCCAACAGCGTGTGCATCTTCACGGCGGCCTTGCGCCGGCGGAACTTGGCCCACGGGAACAGCGAGAGGCACAGGTCGATGGTGGTCGAGTCCAGAGCGTAGAGACTTTGATTGAGATCCACGCCGATCGGATCGCGGGCATACAAGGGCCGCGCGATGCGAATCAAGGCCTGAGCGAAATCGGCATAGATCCGCCAGTCGCGCGACTCGTTAGCGTCGGCCAGTGTCGAGCGCGCGACGTTGCCGCGGAATCCCATGTGGTAGAGCTTGCCGCCAAGCGAACGCAGGCACGCTTCGATATCGCGGAGGCTTTCGCGGTAGGTCAACTGGGCGAAGGACATCGAGAGGAACTGATCCCAGCAGGAGAAGCTGCGCGAGCCCCGCTCGCCATCGTAGCGGGCCACACAGCGCCGGAACTCGCGATCCGGAAGAAAGCTGATCAACTGCGCGAATACGGTGCGGCCCAGATTCATGAGCCATTGTCGGCTCAGGACGGATGACGCTCAAACGGCGCACCGCCGCTCAAATCGCGGCAAGAAAAAACAACACCTAACCCACTTTTCTACAACCAGTTGCAGGCCGCCCACCGCTTATCAGCCGGACAGTAGTGATGTGATGTATTGGTGGCACATAGCAGCAGGGCTTGCCCGAGATAGCAAGATCAAGCGTTTTGGGCTAATCGCAACCAACAGCCTCCGGCAGATTTTCAATCGAAGGGTTGTGGAACATCATATGAGGCAGGCCAAACCGCTGTCGCTCGTATTCGCCGTGCCGGACCACCCCTGGGTCGATAGCGCCGACGGCGCGGCTGTGCGCATTTCGATGACGGTGGGCGAAGGAGGGGAGCACGCGGGGAAGCTGGCCGTGGTTCTGGAGGAAGGCAAAGGTCAGGGCGAAGGTTCAGCAGTGACCCTACAGACACGCGATGGCAAGCTCCAGTCTGATCTCCGTGTGGGTGCGAACGTCAGTGCGGCTAGTCCGTTGCTGGCAAACGAGGGCATCAGCTCACCGGGAGTCAAGCTTCACGGATCGGGGTTCATTGTTACTCCCGAAGAAGCGACACAACTTGGCCTCGGACGAGATTCGGGGCTGGAACAACATATCCGCGAGTACCGTCATGGGCGAGACCTAACCCAAACCCCCCGTGGCGTCATGGTCATTGACCTATTTGGTCTGTCAGCAAAGGACGTGCGTGAAAGGTATCCAGATGTCTACCAGAGGGTTCTGGAGCGGGTGAAGCCTGAACGAGAACACAACAATAGAGCCAGCTATCGAGAGAATTGGTGGATCTTTGGCGAACCAAGGTCCGAGATAAGACCAGCCTTACGAAATCTCACGCAGTACATAGCTACGGTAGCCACCAGTAAACACCGTTTCTTCACCTTCTTGAGTACAGCCGTGCTGCCGGATGACGCCCTGATCGCCGTCGCAGTTCCGGATTCATATCACCTCGGGGTGCTCTCAAGCCGGTTGCATGTTGTTTGGGCTCTCGCTTTAGGCGGTCGGCTTGGAGTCGGCAATGACTCTCGCTACAACAAGACCCGTTGCTTTGAAACCTTCCCGTTCCCCGACTGCACCGAAGCCCAAGCCTCACGCATCCGCGACCTAGCCGAGCAACTCGATGTCCGCCGCAAACACCGCCAACAACTCCACCCCGATCTCACCCTCACCGGCATCTACAACGTCATCGAAACCATCCGCCGGGGCGAAGACCTCACCGCCAAAGACAAGCTCATCCACGAGCAGGGCTTGGTGACCGTGATCGGCGAACTCCACGACGAGCTCGACGCCACCGTCCTCGAAGCCTACGGCTGGTCCGACCTCGCTCCGGCCCTCATCGGCAAGCCCGGCGGCACCACCCCCTACCCCCACAAATCCGCCGAACAGACCCAAGCCGAAGAAACCCTGCTGGAGCGCCTCGTCCAGCTCAACGCCGAACGCGCCGCCGAAGAGCAGCGCGGCATCGTCCGCTGGCTCCGCCCCGACTTCCAAAACCCCCAGGGCCGCACCGCCGGACAGGAATCCCTCATCACCGGCGACGGCCCCGAACCAGCCCAACCCGCCGCCGGCAAACGCCCCTGGCCCAAACCCCTCTCCGAGCAAGTCCGCGCCGTCCGCGCCGCCCTAACCGAGCAACCCGCGCCCGCCACGCCGCAACAACTAGCCCGCGCCTTCAAACGAGCCCCCGCCAAACGAGTAGAAGAACTCCTAGAAACCCTAACCGCCCTAGGCCAGGCCCGCAAAACGGACGACGACCGCTACACCTCATAACAGTGCCATAGCCAGTGAGGCGCCCCGCCGTTCGAGCGGGGAGCCCCTCTTTTCCACTGACATGTCGCATAAAACACCAGTAACGCGACCTCGGTTTTGATGACCGCGGCCTTGGCTTCCTCTTGCTCCGGGCGCGGGCGCGGTTCACGTGCAGCCGTCCGCGCACTTACATTCGCTCCGCGTCGCGGCGACTGCTAGACTTGTCGAACGGCAGCCATGGCCGTTCCAGATCCGTTGACCGCCGGCAAGAAACACGATCCCAGGATGAAATGTCGGACTTCGTGGGTCGCCGGGATGACATTGCTGGCGGTTGCTATCGGGCTTCCTCATTCCGCTCTAGGGCAGGGCCGCGTCAGCAGCATCTCGGGAACCGTCACGGACAGCTCGAAGGCCGGGATTCCCGGAGCATCGGTGGCTGTGACGCATGTTGATACAGGCGTCGTACGGTCTTTGACGACCAATGAGAGAGGTCGTTACCGCGCTGCCTCACTCGAGCTCGGTGAGTACGAGGTGGCGGCGGCGCATGAGGGTTTCCGGCCCGGCTCCCATGAGGGAATTGTTCTGACCCTCGACCGCGAGGCCGTCGTAGACCTCACTCTTCGGGTAGCGGGCATCACGGAGCAATTGACCGTCACGGCCCGGGCCCGGATCGTCGACGCTTCCGTCGCCGCGGTGTCGAATGTCGTCGAAGGAAAGGCGATTCGGAATCTTCCGCTGAACGGACGCGACTACGTCCAGCTTGCCACCCTCCAGCCCGGTGTTCTCGTAGCCCGGGCGCAGAAGCGGGGTGTGAACAGCGGGACGGGCATGCAATTGTCGTTCGCCGGATCTCGGCCTGTTCAGAACAGCTTCCGCCTGGATGGTGTCAGCGTCGCGGATTACTCGGGTTCAACACCTGGCAGTATTAACGGTGTGAATCTCGGGGTGGATGCGATTCGGGAGTTTAGCGTGCTGAGCGGCGCGTTCAGCGCGCAATACGGCCGGGCGTCCGGAGGCGTCATCAATGCTGTCACGCGCTCCGGGACCAACGACCTTCACGGTACGGCCTCTTACTTTCACCGCAACGCCCGACTTGACGCCAGGAACTTCTTTGATCGCGAGAAACCACCGCCGTTTCGACGTCATCAGTACGGCGGTTCGCTCGGCGGACCGATTGCCCGCCGGAAGACGTTCTTCTTCGTGAACTATGAAGCCCTTCGGGAGGCGCGCGGGAACACGACGATCGATACGACTCTCAGCGGCGACGCCCGGCAAGGGAACCTCGCGACCGGCCAAGTCTCGGTGGATCCTGTGATGGCGAGGGTAGCCGAACTTTATCCGATGCCGAACGGTGAAGTCTTCGGTGACACCGGCCTTTTCATCTTCGAGAACGACTTGGTCGCCAACGAGGACTTCGTGACGACGCGGGTCGATCAGCAGTTGGGCGCTAACGACAAGCTCTTCGTGCGGTATACGTTCGACGAGGCGGATCGTAAGGATGAAACGACCTTTGCTGTGAGCGAGAGAATCAGCTCCACTCGCACACAGTCGGCTGCATTGGAGGAGAATCACATCTTCTCCGCGAGTGTGCTCAACTCAGCTCGTTTCGGCATTGCGAGGCACCACATTTCCAGCGGCGCGACTAGGGCGCAGGTTGCGGGCGTCGATGATGCGAGTCTGGCGTTCCTGCCGGGGGGCAGTACCGTCGGCGTGATCGACGTGGGTGGGCTGTCGGAATTTCCCGGTGGAACCGGAGCCCAGGATGCGGACATCAACACCTTCACATCGTTCCAGGGCAGCGATCACGTGACCTGGTTGAGTGGCCGCCACTCGATCAAGATCGGGGTCGAGGGAGAACGCACTCACTTCGACACCGACAGTCAGAACCGGGTCCGTGGAGACTACCGATTCGCCGGCATCTCGGATTTTCTGACAAATCGTCCGAATCGGTTTCGGTCGCAGCTTCCTGGATCAGATACAGTACGGCAATTTCGGCAGTGGATCGTCTCGTCGTATATCCACGACAGTATGAGGGTCTCATCCCGTGTAACGTTTGATTTCGGGTTGCGACACGAGTGGGTCTCCACGCCGGAAGAAAAGAGCGGAAAGGTCGCGAATCTCGATCGGGTTACGAGCCCGGAGATTCGAGTCGGCGGCCCGTTGTACGACAACCCCTCGGCCCGCAACTTCGCCCCTCGCGCGGGCGTGGCATGGGACGTCCTGGGGACTGGGGGAACGGTGCTGCGAGCCGGGTACGGCTTGTACCATGACCTTCTGCTATCGAACCACCTTCTGTTGGCGGGTGTGCGGAACCCCCCTTTCTTCCTCCGCGGCGGCGTTTCAGACCTGGAGCAAGGCAGCTTTCCCCAGAACGGCTTTGTGAGACTGGCCAATGACGGCGCCGTGACTCCCCGGATTGAGCGCACTCCGCGCGACATTAACCAGCCGTCCGTGCAGCACTGGAATCTGAATCTGCAACAGGAACTGTCGAACGATGTTGTCTGGAAAGCGGCTTATCTGGGTTCACGCGGAGCACACCTCGTCGTGATTCAGGACGATGCGAATCTGGCGATACCAGATAGGCTCACTGACGGACGCCTCTTCTTTCCCGAGGATGGAGTGAAGCGGAATCCCAACTTTGGTGGCATTCGCGACCGGATCTCAGCCGGAAACTCGTTCTACCACGGCTTGCAAAGCGAGGTTCAAATGCGTTGGCGCGAGGGGTTTCAGCTTCAGGCATCGTATAGCTTCGCGAAGAGCATCGATGAGGGGTCTGGGACTTTTGGCGCGGATGAAGGGGCCAACACACTACTGTCCGGCTGATAAGCGGTGGGCGGCCTGCAACTGGTTGTAGAAAAGTGGGTTAGGTGTTGTTTTTTCTTGCCGCGATTTGAGCGGCGGTGCGCCGTTTGAGCGTCATCCGTCCTGAGCCGACAATGGCTCATGAATCTGGGCCGCACCGTATTCGCGCAGTTGATCAGCTTTCTTCCGGATCGCGAGTTCCGGCGCTGTGTGGCCCGCTACGATGGCGACCGGGGCTCGCGCAGCTTCTCCTGCTGGGATCAGTTCCTCTCGATGTCCTTCGCCCAGTTGACCTACCGCGAAAGCCTCCGCGATATCGAAGCGTGCCTGCGTTCGCTTGGCGGCAAGCTCTACCACATGGGATTCCGCGGCAACGTCGCGCGCTCGACACTGGCCGACGCTAACGAGTCGCGCGACTGGCGGATCTATGCCGATTTCGCTCAGGCCTTGATTCGCATCGCGCGGCCCTTGTATGCCCGCGATCCGATCGGCGTGGATCTCAATCAAAGTCTCTACGCTCTGGACTCGACCACCATCGACCTGTGCCTCTCGCTGTTCCCGTGGGCCAAGTTCCGCCGGCGCAAGGCCGCCGTGAAGATGCACACGCTGTTGGACCTGCACGGTAACATCCCCACGTTTATCCGCATTACCGACGGCAAAACGCACGACGTCAACATCCTCGACGAGTTCCTACCCGAGCCCGGCGCCTTCTACGTTATGGATCGGGCCTACGTGGATTTCGAACGCCTCTTCGTGTTCACCCTCTGCTCGTCGTTCTTCGTCGTGCGAACCAAGAAGAACATCTTGCTCCAACGGCGCTACTCGCATCCCGTCGACAAATCTACGGGCGTGCGCTCGGATCAGACCGTCATACTGACTGCCATCGAATCGGCCAAAGTCTATCCGGACCCGTTGAGGCGCGTCAGCTACGTCGACGCCGCGACGAACAAGCGGCTGAAGTTCCTGACCAACAACTTCGCGCTCCCGGCACTGACCATCGCCGAGATCTACCGTTCGCGCTGGCAGGTGGAGCTGTTCTTCAAGTGGGTCAAGCAGCACTTGCGGATCAAGAAGTTCTACGGCGCCAGCGAGAACGCCGTGAAGACCCAGATTTGGATCGCCGTCTCGGTGTACGTGCTGGTGGCGATCGTGCGGAAGAGGTTGGGCCTGGAGGCGAGTCTCTACCAAATCCTACAGATTCTCAGCGTTACCCTATTTGAGAAAACGCCCATTTTACAGGCCTTGCAGCCATCAGACTCCCATGAAAACTTACTCGATCACCCCAACCAGCTGATTCTATTCGACTTCTAACCGGACAGTAGTGGGGCCAACACGGTGTCGCTGCCCATTGACTCGCCGCGCGTGAACCGGGGTCCCTCGACGTTCGACCAACGCCATCAATTCGTTCTCCACGGAATCTCGAAGATTCCTTCGCCCTCCGGGAGAGGTTGGCGGGCGGTATTCGGAGGCTGGCAGGCGTCATGGATCTATACCCACGTGACGGGGTCACCGTTTTCCGCATTGCTGGGATACGATGCAGCTCGCACCCGCACGATCTGGACGGGAGGCGTCGCCGGGCAGCGGCCGGATTTGGCTCCGGCCGCCGGCTCAAATCCCGTGACCGGCGACCCCCTGCGGTGGTTTGACCCAAGCGCCTTCGTTCGCCCGGTGGAGGGTTTTCTCGGGAACGTAGGCCGAAATACGTTGAGGGGCCCCGGACTCGACAACCTGGATGCGGCACTGGTCAGGCAAATCGCTCTTCCAGGCATCAATGAAGCAGCGCGGCTCGACCTGCGGGCCGAGTTCTTCAACACGCTGAACCACACCAACTTCGATCTGCCGACCGAGCGGCGAATGCAGGTGTTCAACAGGGACTCGGCGCCGGATGATGTCGGGCGGATCGCAAGCGCCGGCCCGAGTCGCGAGATCCAGGTAGGACTGAAGCTGGTTTTTTAGTAGCCTCGCTCGACCGTGGATCGGGCCAAAGTCGGGGAATTTCACGTGCTCATCGCAGACGCAATCCGGCACTATGGACGTATTACCGCAGGGGTAAGCGACTACGTCCGCCGGCCTCAGCCCGCGAGCCGCGAGCAGGCAATTCGAGACCAACTGGAGACCCGTGAAAAGGGGTGGCTCGAGCTCGTCCGCAGGGCGGTTTTTGAGCGTCAAGGTCATCCTTACGAGCAGTTGTTCCGGATGGCAGGCTGCGAATATGGCGACCTGGAAAAGACCGTTCTCTCGGACGGGTTGGAGGAGGCCCTGGCCCAACTGCATCGGGCGGGCGTCTATGTCACCCATGACGAGTTCAAGGGCAAGAAGCCGATCGAGCGCTCGGGCCGGGAAATTGACCGCGGCGACTCGCCTTTCGAGAACCCCTTCGCGTCGGGTTGGCTCGAGACCCGTAGCAGCGGGAGCCGCAGCGGGGGCACAACAAGCGCGGTCAACACGGCGCAGATGCTGCATCGAGAGGCGTACTATCACTTGTCCTTCCTGGAATGGGGTTTCTATCAGCGCGTCAATTTCGCCGTCCGTCCCATTCTGCCGTCCGGGGCCGGCATCAATAGCAATCTCGGCTATGCACGCAATCGTTGCGACGTGGCAAGATGGTTCGCCATCGGCGGCCACGAATACAACTCCCTGCACTACCGGTTGCTGACAAGCTACCTGGTAGGGCTCGCCAGGATGCACGGCATTCGCATGCCTTATCCCTCGTTTCTGCCGCCGAATGACTTCACGCCGGTCGCCCGCGCAATGGCCAAACATCAATCCGAAGGCCGTTCCTGCAGCGTCCAAGGTGTCGCCAGCACCGGCGTTCGCGTCGCAAGAGCGGCGCTCGACAAAGGGCTGGATATTAGTAAGACCCTGTTCGTCTCCAGTGGGGAAGCTCTCACTGAGCCGAAACGGAGAGTAATCGAGTCCACCGGCGCGGAGATTCGGATCACGTACTGGATCTCGGAGATCGGACCGATCGGCATGTCTTGTAATCACATGACGGGGAGCTGCGTGCATTTGTTCAGCGACTCGGTGGCCGTGGTCAGTCATCGCCGCAAAGCCCCGTTCTCGGATGTAGATGTGAACTCGTTGCTGTTCACGACTCTGTTGCCGGAATCGGCGCATCTGCTGATCAACGTGGAAATGGACGATTCGGGGATCATCGAGAAGACATCGTGTGATTGTCAGTTTTCGCGCGTGGGGTTACGTCACCAGATACGAGAGATCGGCAGTTTCGGCAAGCTCACCGGGCAGGGAATGACGCTTGTTGGCAGCGATATCGTTCAGGTGTTGGAAGAATTCCTGCCGGGGCGTTTCGGAGGGGGGCCGGGGGACTATCAGCTCGTGGAGCAAGACGGAGAAAGCCAGACTCAACTCACGCTGCGTGTGAGTTCGCGTGCGACCCTCGCCTCGACCGAAGCGGTCAAGGAGTACTTCATGAAGCGCCTGGAGGCCTGCTATGGAGGCAGACTGGCATCGCGGGTTTGGAGCCACACCAACGGATTCAACGTTGTCCAGGCAGAACCGATCTCCAACCGCGCGGGCCAAGGTTGCGGTCTTGCACTTACTCGCAGGCGCCCAAGAGCCTGTTCCGGGAACCCGGGAACAAGCCAAAGAAGCGGACACTTGAAGCGCGTTGGGAGCCCTGGGCAAGAATCTAAAGACATGTCCTCGTCCGAGTCCACTGGGTCGGATTCTCGGCGAACGCGCAAACGCAAGGCCGGATCGGTCATGCGGCGGCCGACGTTCGGGCCCGGCATCGTATTTGTGGTGGCCGTCACGGGAACAGGCGACTTCGTATCGAACGCAGCCGCGGGCGCGAGTCATGGCTACTCTTTGCTTTGGTCGCTGGCGTTAGCGCTCGTCTTCAGGTACGTAGTGTTGGAAGCCTCGGCTTCGCGGTACGTGCTGGTCATGGGTGAGGGGCTGCTCCAAGGCTACGCCCGAAATAGGCCGCTGCCGCTCCTTTGGGCGTTTCCTTTTCATCGCGCTCGCCCGAAGGCACACCGGCAATCTATACGAAGTCGTCTTCATGGGCAGCACGATCGACCTGCTCTTACCGCTACCGATAGAATCCAGCGCAACGGTGTGGTCGCTCATCTGCGTTGCCGCCGGATTCGGGATCATGCTTGTAGGCAAGTACGAGTGGATCGAGCGGCTCTGCAAGGTGTTGATCGCGGTGCTCGGCATCGCCCTACTCGCAGCCGCGGTAGCGTCTAAGCTAATTTCTCTCCGCCCTTGACACATCGCGGGTTTGGAGCCACACCAACGGATTCAACGTTGTCCAGGCAGAACCGATCTCCAACCGCGCGGGCAAGGTTGCGGTCTTGCACTTACTCGCAGGCGCCCAAGAGCCTGTTCCGGGAACCCGGGAACAAGCCAAAGAAGCGGACACTTGAAGCGCGTTGGGAGCCCTGGGCAAGAATCTAAAGACATGTCCTCGTCCGAGTCCACTGGGTCGGAAAAGGCCGGATCGGTCATGCGGCGGCCGACGTTCGGGCCCGGCATCGTATTTGTGGTGGCCGTCACGGGAACAGGCGACTTCGTATCGAACGCAGCCGCGGGCGCGAGTCATGGCTACTCTTTGCTTTGGTCGCTGGCGTTAGCGCTCGTCTTGACATGTCAGCCGTCCTAAAAGGCGCCCTCTTGCCGAACCTCGGCTCAACAGGTCTGTACGACACCTTTCTGCTGATCGCCGCGATTATGGGCGCTGAGATTGGAATGGGAAACATCACCTACGCGTACTTTGTGCAGGAGAAGGGGTGGAGGGATCCGTCGTGCATGGGCCGGCAAAGGATCGATTTGATTCTTAGCGTTAGCGTACTGTTCATGATGGGCGCGTCCATTCAAGTTGCGGCCGCTGGGGTGCTGGGCTCGCAGGGTGTGGACGTCGAAACGCCGGAGGACCTGGTACGAATTCTGTCCGAACCCCAGGGTGCGGCCGGGCGGATCCTGTTCGCTGTGGGGCTCTGGGCCGCGTCCTTCTCAACCTTCGCCATTGCAGCCGTCGGATACGGCATTGCCATGACGGATGCCCTTCGAAGCTGCCTGCCGTACCTCAAAAAATGGCCCCGCCCCGCGAAGGGTTCGGCGACGAAGGATCCCGTGTATCGCGCTTTCGTCACGGTGTTTGCGCTGTCGCCGCTTTACGTGTTCCTGACGGACATCAAACCCGTGGCGCTGGTACTGCTGGCCAACGCCCTCTTGGTCCCCGCGATCCCGCTTCTCACCTACGGGCTGCTACGCATCACGAGCGATCGAAAACGGATGGGGCCATACACGAACTCTGTGCTAACCAACGTGGTTCTGGCGTCGCTTGCCGCTGTGACGATCTACCTGGCCTACCAGAACGGACTGAACTGGTGGGCTTTATTAGCCACTGCCTTCGGTAGCGCTTGACGGCGTTCCCCGTGGGATCGGCCAGCTCAGCTTAAACCGAGTGAACGGCGAACTCACCGAAAAGACCTGTGCAAAATGGTGGAGGCGGCGGGAGTCGAACCCGCGTCCGAAAAAGTCCTCCGTAGAGAGCCTACATACTTAGTCCACTCAAAGTCTCAACCGATTCGTCGGAGCGGACACTTCTGAACCGGTCCAGCCCGATTGTGTTTCAGCCTTGCGCTCCGGACAGAAGCTTGGGGCCAATCCCGCCAGATGACGTTCGTCGCTCGCATGCGGGCCTGCAAGCGGGAACGGCTACCTATTTAGGCAGCAAATGCAAACGATGTATTGTCGGCAGTTGTTGTTTTTCCGATCGTTTAACGGGAGCTCGGAACCCGGTATGCCTCTCCACGACGGATGCTTCCCCGTCGAATCCGTTACGCCCCCAGCCTGAAGGGGAGGGACACGGCTCCCCGCATCCTTCTCTATTATCGCACTTGGTTGCCAGGGTGGCGAGGGTTGGGGCGGGCGCTTGGAGGTGGGTTGAAACCACTCCCTCAGGGTCACGATTCGGTTACAGACCTTGCCAGCGTTTGGTGTCGTCGGCCGGGAACCCAAGAAGGTCGAGGACGCGGTTGACACTCTGATCCACGATGTCGTCGACGGTCTCGGGTTTGGTATAAAAGGCCGGCAGCGGCGGTGCGATGATGGCTCCCATTTCCGCCAGGGACACCATGGTGCGGAGGTGACCGAGGTGTAACGGTGTCTCGCGGACCAGCAAAATCAAAGGCCGGCGCTCCTTGAGAGTGACATCGGCGGCCCGCACAAGCAGGTTCGAGGCGATCCCCGCCGCGATGGCCGACATTGTGTGAACCGAACAAGGCGCGATGACCATGGCGTCGATGGGATAGGAGCCGCTCGCAATGGGGGCGCCGATCGCGTCGATGGGATGCGATTGGGAGACAAGGGCCTTCAAATCAGCCGCGGTCCGGCCCGTTTCGTGAAACAGGGTCTTTTCGCCCGGGCGGGAGAGGATCAGGTGGGTTTCGGTCTCCGGCTGAGCGTTGAGCCTCTCGATGAGGCGAAGACCGTACGCGGATCCGCTCGCGCCGCTGATGCCGACTACCACTCGACGAGTCATAAGGGAAACCCCTGAGGAGTACTAATGGAACAACCGTAGTTCGAGTGTTCTGAATTCAGAACAAAAAACGTCAGTCCGTGGTCGGCCGGAGTCGCACGGGCTTGTGGGAGCCGGTATAATTGTGGGCACCGTCGGCGGGACCGATCGGTCGGACGACAAAACGTGCAAGCTGGTCTGAGACTGAAGAATACTCGTGAGAGGCTCGGGCTCCGTTACCGGGAGGTCGAGAAAGCAACGAATCTGATCGCCCAACGGCACAAGAACACGGACTTCTCGGTCGGGCTGAGCCGTTTGGCCGACATCGAAAACAAGGGCGTCGTGCCCAGTATTCATCGCCTGTATAGCCTCTGCGCGGTCTATCGGCTGAGCATGACGGAAGTCCTGAAATGGTATGGGATCGATCTCGCCGAAACGGGGCTCGATTTCAGTTTCCTGCAGCCATCGGAAACCCATCTTGTTCAGTTTAGCCCAGGCGACGGCGGCTCGGTTACCTTGCCGCTCAAGCTGGACCCGGGCGTGGACTTCCGGCAGACGACGGATCTGAGCCGCATCATCCAACAATGGGGCAAGGTTCCGATTAGCTTGCTCGAGAATCTGGACTGGGAAGACCACCGCTACGCGATCATTGGCGCGGACGACTATTTCATGTTCCCCTTACTACGTCCAGGCGCTCTGGTTCAGATTGACGAGAGTCAGCGGAAGATCCTCAACGCGGGCTGGACCCATGAGTTCGAGAGGCCCATCTACTTCTTTGAGCTACGGGAAGGCTACGCTTGCTGCTGGGCCAACCGGTCGGGGAATCACTTGATTTTACAGCCTCACCCGGGCTCGCCTTGCGAGCCGATCGTGGTCGAATACGACACCGATATCGACGTGATTGGGCGCGTCGCGGGAATCGCCATGCATCTCGAGCCTGTCTATGAGCCGAGGGCTAAGGCGAAGAGGAAGTCTCGCTCCGTAGCAGTGTCAAAATAAGCTCCAGATCAGACACATAGAGTTCCTGCTCCGCCTGTGTGGCCCTCGCTGGGACAAGCCGCCGGTAAGGGGTCACCGTCACCCAAGCATCGAGAACTGTCTGACGCTCGGTATCGAGACTTTCCAGATACTGTTCCAAATCGCGCTTTTGGGGCTCTAGGGGATAGGCCAGCCACTCCCGAAAGGACTCTTCGTGGCTTTCCCGGAGCACCAAATCCGCATCGTGTTCCGAGTAGATCTGGGCGAGGCCGAAATGTTCGTATTTGCCGGTGTTCTCGTTTCGCAATGAGGCGAGATAAACGATCCTGCCGAACAGGCTCCCAATCTTCGACAGAGTTCGATCCCAGACATCCCGCATGGCCCGCTTCCGGGGGCCTTGCAAGCTATCCGGATCCTGGTTGACGGGATAGTCTTCCGGCACTGTTACAATTCTAGCGGTCGACGGATAAGCCCCGCGAACGTCTCGATGTCACCACCGCGACCGGGCCCAACATACGTCTACGTCGCCTGCGCGGGTATGGAACACTCTCACCCTCTGAAGAAGGTCGCGGCGATCTGTTCGAGCTTCCATCTTCGGTCGCACGCCGACAACTTCGTAACTCGCCTGCTCGAGGGCTACTGGATCGATCAAGAGTACTATCGGCCTCCTTGTGAGGTTGCTTCACTTTACGTCGACCAGATCCACCGCGCCGATGTGAGCCGGAAGCTGTCGTTGGCGTACGATATTCCGATTTTTTCGAGTGTCGGGGAAGCGGTGACCCTCGGATCGGACCGGCTGTCGGTGGACGGCGTCCTGTTGATTGTCGAGCACGGCGATTATCCAAAGAACGAGCTGCATCAGAAGCTTTACCCGCGATACGAAATGATGGACAAGGTGGTTGAAGTGTTCCGGCGGTCAGGCCGAACGGTACCTGTGTTCATGGATAAGCACCTCTCGCATGACCGCGACGAGGCTCGCCGGATGTACCAGTGGTCCCGTGAGTTGGAATTCCCGCTGATGGCCGGGTCGTCGCTCCCGGTTACGTTTCGGCATCCCGAGATCGACTTTCCATCGGGTCAGGAAATCGATGAGATTCTCGTTGTCGGGGGAGGCTGGTTCGGGGAAAGCTGGTTTCTCCACCTGATGGAGATTCTCCAGGCTATTGCTGAGCAACGTGCCGGCGGCGAAACCGGCGTCAAATCGGTTCAGGCCGTGAGTGGCGTCGAGGTCTGGCGGGCCGCGATGGAGGGACGCTGGGATCGGGGTCTTCTCGACGCCGCGTTGGCTCGCCGCCTGAACGAAGGAAAGGAAGGGACTCCCGAGGAGGTTTCGAAGCGATGCGTCGGATGCCTCATTGAATACCGAGACGGACTCAAGGCGACGTTGCTCGCCCTGGGCGGCGGTTTGGTGTTCGACTACCTGACGGCGTTTCGGCTTCGCCATGACGGGGAAGTGCTGTCAACGGCATTCGAGATCCCGGCGGAGAGCGCCGATAATATGAGCCCGCTCGTCCACCTCACGGTTCGCATGCTGGAAACGGGGTTGGTGCAGACACCGATTGAGCGAACGCTGCTGACGACGGGTGCGCTTTCGTATGTGATGGAGTCGGTAAGCCGGGGCCAGCGTCGTCTGGAGACGCCGGATCTTGATGTGCGGTATGAAGCGCCGCCGAACCCCTATTTTGCCCGACGGAAGGGTCGGCCGACGTGATCGAAGGCAGAGTTCCCGCCTTCCGAGAGGTCGTCTCTCGGAGTGCTGAGATCCTACAGATTCTCACCGGGATGGGCTCACTGCGCGGCATTGTATGTAGCCGGACGGGCATCGTGTCTTTCGCCGATGTCGCGCACGACACACTCTATGAATACGCGATTCCACGATGGCAGACCGCGCCCGGCGGCGGTGTGCTACGACAGCATCCGCTTGGCCCAAAGGGCGCTTTGGGGCTTACGCTCGATCACCAGGGGAGACTGTTGATCGCCGTCCGCGACCCGGCGGGCGTGATTCGAATCGCGCTTGATGGTACGGTGCAAACGCTGACGCACGGCACTCAGGCAGGGTGCCCTCAACACCCTGCCGATCTCGTTTATGCCATCGACGGAAACATCTATGTGGCGGCACTCCCAGATCAGTCGGCGGGCGCCAGGAACATTGAATCAGGGGCTATCTATCAGATCACGCGGAGCGGAGCCGTTCGGCGGGAATGCTCGACGGGTCTGCGTCCGACAGGCGTTGCACTGGACTGCCGGCAGATCCACCTGTTGGTTGCCGACCAACTGACGAGCGGGGTTCAACGCTGCCCGATCGCCGCGGACGGCTCTTTGGGGGCCCCGACGGCGGTATTCGAGTGGCCCCCCTCCGACGGGCTGAGCGGGGGCGGCCTTGAGACGGATGAGGCCGGCAACATTTATGTTGCTACTCCTGGCGGCATCCGGGTCCACAATATCGACGGGATTCATCTGGGTACGATCAGGCTCCCCGAATCTCCATCGGACCTTTGCTGGGGGCGGGGAGCCGTCGGACTGTATGTGACAGCGGAAAAATCGATCTACTTTATTCCAGTCGAGGTTCGAGGCACGCGCACCTTTTAGGCTGCTTTTCTCACCACCCGATGGCCAAACCACGCGAACGCCGCCACGACCTTGTTGCGCTTGGTCGCCGTGTCGCACGTGCCCGTTGAGTACACCCCAACACAACGGCGAGTCGTCAACCGGCTGGTGGCCCGCCTGACGGGCCTGAAAGCATCTTGTCTCGCCATGTGGTGAGAAAAACGGGATAGAAATCAGAGAGTTTGACTCCTGAAAATGTCAACCATTTGATTACCTATCTCCAATATTTAGCTTCCCCGCATGCTGACCACGTGAGCCGCCCAGAAGGCGCCTGGCGGAGGTTGCGCCAAGCCCGCCCAGTCTCTCGTCCCTTGTTTTCAGGACTGAAAGGCCTGTGCGGCGTTCCGGGAGAGACGCACCTGACCGGCTCGCGATGGTATCGGGTGTTCCGACTCCAGAAAAACTACCTCGCATTAAGCCGCTTAATGATGTCAGGGCGTAGTGTTGAGGGCAGATGTTTTGAACCCTTAGCGGTTCAAGGAAAGCGAGGATGCGATAATCATGTTTAAAAAGAAACTGTTCGTAATGGCGGTCATGGTCAAGCTCGGTGTGGCGGGACTCTTCAGTCAGTGGCTAGCGGCTCCGGTACCGCCGACATCAGAGGAGATGCTGGCCGATTGTCCCGTTTGCGATCCGCCGCCCGATTGTGGATCAGATCCGAGCTGCGGCGGTTGTGGCTAGAGCGATCGGCCAAACCCGATAAAGTGTGACCTATTAGGTGGCATTTATGTGCCTAATCTGATAGACTATTATTGCGTCATTCTGAACCGAGGCGCCACTTTAGTGCCGCTGAACATGCTCTTATTCGGTGCCGCCGCCGCCGCCTTCGTACTGCAGGCGGTTTGGTTGGGGCGTCTCTGGCGACTGAATCTCGTGGGCCGGTATCCCGCGCTGTTTGTGTTTCTCGTGACAAGCACCGTTCTGGGTGTCGTGATGCAGGTGCTCGGTCACCTGTTTAACAGCAAGGCTCTTGCTGGGTTTTACGTCTACAAATGGGCTTGGGTCGCGACGAAACCCATTTATGCGGTTCTGCTGTTCTGTGTGCTGGCGGAGGTGTACAACCGGATGGTGGAGGACTATCATGGTCTCCACCGTCTCGGACAGCTCTTTATGTGGGCGGCGAGCGGAATCGCGGCCACGATGTTCTTGGCGATGAGCGTGCTGGGAGCTTCACCGGAGGAGTTCGCGAAATTTTGGCATCAGCAGGAGAGAAGCATCTATACGGCGCTGTCGATCTTCAGCCTGTTGTTGATCTCCTTCAGCCTGTATTTTCGCCTTATTGTTTCCCCGAATCTGCGAATCATTTTTGCCCTCTTCGCAGTGACTGTGACGTCTGCGGCGCTTCTACGTACCTTGGACGATATCGGTCTGATGGGGGCTTCGGTAGATGGTACGCAGCTTGGTTCGATCATTTATCTCGCTTTTCTAGGGCTCGCTCTGATGCGATTCTCGGCGGCTGGAGAGCACGCTTCCCAGCCTCTACCTATCCCTCGGTCGGTGCGTCTCGCCTCGGAGGCCGAGGTGACCGAGGGGCTCGTTCACCTTAACCAACAGTTAACGAGGATACTTCGCTCATGACGGCCTTGGTGTTGACCCTGGTCCTGATCCTCTTGATGCTGGCCGTCCTGGTCGGCTCGATGCGGCGTCTAGGCAGGGGCGACCGGAACACCCCCTCGCTTGACCGCGAAGATGTGCTCGAAGCGGGGGCTTCCGCTAAGACGTATCGGCCCCTCAATCGGCTCTTCTCGGCGGAGGACAGTGCTTTCCTTCGTGGTTTCGGTCACCGGGGGACGAAGCTGACATGGAGGCTCGGCTCAGCGCGGTCTCGGGTCTTGCGTATCTACCTGCGACAGATCCGAGCGGACTTCGACAATGTGTGGCGTTTGGCGTGCCGGCTCGTACCCCACAGCTCGAATCCTAATTTCGGTTCGTGGATTGTCAAGCAGTGGATCATGTTCCATGCCGTGCTCATGTTAGTTTACGTTCGGAGTTGGCTCGGCTCGCGTATTCCGATGCCGATACATGCCGCCGGGTTGGTCAATGCGCTGGAGGCTTTTCGAAGCGGCGTCCGAGCGGTCGCTCAGCAGTGCGATCCTATTGCGCAGCGAACGGTCTTGTCGAAGGGCTAGTTGTGATCTTTCAATAGGTTGTTCATTCGGTCCCGGACCAAGGAAGCTGGAGTTATCCCACAACAGCAACCTTGGAGAGACCGAATGAACATCCATCAGAATGCACGATTGACACCGAAAGGTCGAGCCCTGTTGGTTCGCCGCGTCCTCGGTGGGGAGAACGCACAGGCCGCCGCGGCGGCCTGTGGCGTCTCAGAGCGAACCGTACGCAAATGGCTCGCGCGGTTTCGGGCTGAGGGTCAGGCCGGTCTCGTCGACCGCTCCTCACGCCCCCTTCGCAGCCCGCGCCGCACTGCTGCGCCCAGCGCGGCCCGTGTCGTTGCTCTGCGCCGACAACGTTGGGCCGGCTACCGCATTGCCACTCGTGTCGGAGTCTCTCAGGCCACCGTCAGCCGCATTTTGCGCCGCGCCGGCCTCAACCGCATCCGCGATCTCGAACCCGCCCCGCCCGTGCGCCGCTACGAACACCCCGCACCCGGCGATCTGTTACATCTCGATATCAAGAAGCTCGGCCGCTTCCACCGCGCCGGTCATCGCGTCACCTCCGACAAATCCCACCGCTGCCGCGGCGCCGGCTGGGAATTCATGCATGTCGCCATCGACGACCACTCCCGTGTGGCTTTCTCCCAGATCCTCTCCGATGAGCGGAGCGACTCCGCCGTAGCTTTCCTCAATGCTGCCGTCGGTTACTATCGCTCGCTCGGCGTCCGCATCCGCCGCCTGCTCACCGACAACGGCTCTTGTTACCGCTCCCGGCTCTTCCGCGATGCCTGCCGTCGTCTCGATATCCGTCATCGCTTCACACGGCCTTACACGCCGCGCACCAACGGCAAAGCCGAACGCTTCATCCAGACCGCTCTGAGAGAATGGGCTTACGCTCGCTCCTACTGCTCATCCCAGCAGCGCGCTGCCCATCTGTTACCCTGGCTGCACGACTACAACTGGCATCGCCCTCACGCCGCTCTCCGCTATCGTCCGCCCTTCTCCAGACTCATGCTTCCTATGAACAACCTGTTGACACTCCACAGCTAGCTCGCCCAGCCGCTGAAACTCCAGATCGTCCGTGACCGCCGGCGGACTGATTGAAGCCTTGCCGTCATGGCGTTAACCGCATTTTCTCCGGGCGGATCTCAACCAACGCGAAGCATTGTGATCTAATGGGCTGGTAAGGTGTAAGCCCTACGACGGCTAGGGCGGACACCGGATGACTCCGGCAGTGGGCGCTGTCTAAACTGAAGGACGAGTTTTCCCGAGGGTTCGGCGTCACGATGGGCGACTTACCACCAATTCCTTCTTATGATGTGGGGCTCGGTTTGGCTTCCGCGGTTCTGCTGTTCCTCGCAACCTATCTGTTGGCGAGAGCGAGGACCGAGCCGAGGGAGGATGTGTACGCCTACGCGGACCCATCGAAGAAGGCGCTCTTCAGCCCGCTGCGGCTTGACCCGTCGCAACGCAGCCTGAGCTTTGTCGGCTCGCTTTTCGCGCACCTGTTGGTAGTGGCTGCCGTGCCTTCCTTCCAGATTTTGTCGCATGAAATTCCGCCGATTGACGTCCCGCGATACGAGATCATCACCCTCGATTACAGGATGCCTATGCCTCCGGTGGTGACCGCCGCCGAAGTGGACACGACGGACGATTGGACACCCCCGTCCGAACCCAGGCTTGAGACCGAGCAACCGGCCGAGGCGGAGGAACAGGCGACTCGGGGCGATCGGGAAGGCGCGCTTGAGGTTCCGGCGCGAGCGGCCGCGGCCCGCCGGACGAAGCAGGGTGGTTCCGCCCCGCCGGAGGGTCAGAAGCCGGAGCGGAAATCGCGGGACGAGCGTGCCACGGTTCAGGTCCTGCTTCCCGAGAAGCTGCAAGTCAATCCTGCTTTGAAAGACATCGTCGTCCAACCTGATTTCACGATCGAGCTACCCAAGGACTACAGGGTTGATCTTCCCCCCGTCATGCTTTGGGCGAGTTCCCCCTTGAAGCTTGAGAGCGGCGCGATACTTGAACCCGCGAGCCGTTCCGAACCGAGCGTAGCGTCTCTACCGGATCTGGCGGCCCAGGTACTTCCGCGCAACAACGAGATTGCTTTGGCCGATCTGCAGATTCCGGCTCTCCGCATTGAGGTTGACGAGCCGATCCTGACGTTGCCGCCGGCCGATGTCATTCCCCTCGCCGGACAGAACCCGCTAGCGGATGTTGCTCCTCCGCCTTCGAGCATCGGTGAGCGGGGCCAGAACAGCTTGATAGCTCTGAGTCAGCAACCGGATTTGCAATCCTCTCTTTTCGACTTGCAGCCCGGATATCGTCTCGGCTCCATCGATTCATCGACCCCATCGGGCACCGCCGGCCCTCAGGGCGAGTCCAGCGAGTCCAGCGAGCCGGGCGAGAAGGAACCATCGGCGGTGGCGGGTCAAGGCGCAGGAACCGGTTTCGGAGACGTGGCGACCGGTGAGGGTGCAGGTGACGTTGACACCGCAGGCGATCGCACGGGTGACGATGTAAGCAGTCTGATTGCCTCGGTCCACACTTCGGGAGAGGGCGGCGTCAAGATCATCGAGTTACGGGGTTCAGGAGAGGGAAGTAAGGAGGGCGACGGCGACGGCGAATCGGGGCTTGGCGAGGCCGGTGACGGGCCTGGCGCCGGTGGTGACCCAGACGGGGACCCCGAGGCCGAAGGCCGTTTGAAACCTCTGCCCCGCTCGCAATACGGCATCATTCTCGTTTCGAACACACGCAGCGAAATTCCCGAGGCGAATGGGGTCCTTACAGGCACTCCCGTTTACACGGTTTACATTGACGTACCGGACGCGCCCAGGAAGTGGGTGTTGCAGTACTGCCTCCCCTCCAAACCACAGACAGCCCAAGTTGTTCAAGCGGGCGTGATTCGGATCAGGTCTGTGGTACGGGTCGATCCGCCACATGCCCTACAAACCCAGCCGCTGCGGCTCGAGCTTCCCGCGGGCGCCACCCCCCCGCCGCGCGTCGTCGTTTACGCCAAGGTAACGGAGGAGGGGAATCTGGAGGACTTCCGGGTCATCCGGGGTGCTGATCCCGAGACGGACCAGATGGTGCTCGCGAATCTTCAGTCCTGGGATTTTCACCCCGCGTTTCAGCGGGGTGAGCCGGTCTCGGTCGAGGCCGTTTTTGGGGTTCCCCTGCGCTAGCTGGTATCCCTCGATAGGTTGTTCATTCGGTCTTGGAACGGGAAAGCCGGCGTTGTCCGACACCAGCAACATTGGACAGACTGAATCAACATCCATCAGAATGCCCGATTGAAACCCAAAGATCGAGACCCATTGGTTTCAACGCATCCTCGCCGGTACGACGCTCGCTGCCACGACCATGGCGGCGGGTGGCGGGGGTTTTTGGGCGCACTGATTCGTCCTTTCGATTGTGTTATCTTACGAGTCGTTCCGGCGTTTTCCCTGATCGGGTGTACGCGGAGAGTGTATGATCTCCTGTTTTTCCGGGAAAGAAATCCCTGCCGACAAGCTGCTTATTCTCTACTACCCGCCGTCGCATGTTCACTACGACTGGGACAAGTCAGGGTACGCGGCTGCTCGCGCGCGTGAGGCGCTGCAAGAGCTGACCGCATCTCTTCATGGGTTTCGCAAGCGTCACATGTTGGGCAAGAAGCCGGCTGTCGGCTTTGTACTGGCTGCCGCGGGACTCGCGGTACTGATCCACTGGGTGGTAACGGTCATTCTTCACTGGTCCGAAGCGGGCTTTTTCTCTCGCTATCTGGAGCCGCTCGTGCCGGCGGTGCTGCTGTTATTCGCGCGTTTCCGGCTCGCAGCGCTCGGCCGCCGCCGCCGGCGCTGGAAGGAAGAAGGACAGGCGACGGTCAGTACTGAATTGCGAGAGATCGAGCAGGCGATCGCCAAGATGCCGGACGACCCCTCCGCCGAGCAGGCCGCCGACATCTTGCGACGGCGGTGCCCTGATGTCATCTCGGAGATCGCTTTCGATGGGACGTATTTCCGAGCTTTCACCTACATGGACTTCCTCTTCTACCCGCAGTTGAAGCATCCTTCCGCCCGCGAGGAACTGCCCGACAAGCACAGTCTGAACCGCGACGCTTACTACGTGGGTAACGTCGTGTACGATGGCTGGCGGCTTTTCCACAAAGATCAGCCGGAGCTCGTCGACCCTCGCTTTGTCGGCAGCGGCGGCCGGCGAGGCGTGATCTAAAGGGAACTTGGCGGCGGATCGTTCGTAACATCCAGCAGCGCTGGCGTTCGCTATCCTGAGCACGGGCGGCTTCCTACCGGGGATGAACGATCTCACGTTAATTGCTTCGGCGACCGGCCTGGGATTTCTGGCCGGTATCCGCCTGTACGCGACGGTTCTGACGCTCAGCTTGGCCATCAAGTTGGGCTGGCTCGAACTGAGTCCGCAATTCTCCCAGTTGGAGCGCCTGGGGGATTGGTGGATCGTCGGCCTTTCCGGGATTGCCTTTGCGGTCGAGTTTTTCGCCGACAAGATTCCTTGGTTCGATTCGGCATGGGACTCGGTTCATACATTCATACGCCCGGTTGGTGCGACTCTACTCGCGATTACGGCCGTTGGCGATGTGGATCCGGTTGTACAGGTGGCGGCGGGGCTGTTAGCGGGTAGTGTCGCCTTGGCGGGGCACTCGACGAAGGCGGCGACTCGATGGTTCGTGAATTCATCGCCGGAACCGGTCTCAAACGTAGCACTCAGCTTGGCGGGCGACATAGCGGTACCGGTGGGAGTTTGGTTTGTACTGAATTACCCTTGGATTGCCGCCGGGTTCATTGGAGTCTTCCTGGCATTGTTCGCGCTGATTTCACCGGGGATCTTTCGGTTGCTGCGTGTGCAGGCACGGGCCGTGGCTTCGGTGCTGCGTGCGGCGATGGGTTCCTCCCCGCCGGATGCGGCCGTTATCGGCGAGACGCCCGACATTTCGGGTTCGGGTTCGGACGGGCGGCTCGGTGCTCGGCTGGCCGAGTTTCTGGCTCCTCTCCCCGAACCGTATTGCGACATTGTGATGGGAAGTCTCGGACACGACCGGTTGCCGCATGCGATCGAGGTTGTGGCGGCCAGTGGAATCGCCGGGCTGCGGAACTCGATCGGCTACCTTTGCTTAACGGGTGATAGGCTCGTATTTATCACGCGACGCTGGTTTCGTTACCGTACGCAGTCTCTGCCCTTAGATGAGGTTCTGGCGTTGCGCTTTCGGAAGCGGTTGCTTCTCGACCAGATTGAGATCGAAGCGCGTGATTGCGTGTGGCGTCTCGACGTTTTCCGCGAACAATCGGGCCGGGGCGAAAGCTTGGCGAATGTATTCGCCGAGGATGTCGTCCAAGTCTGATTCCCGCGGCGCCGCGCCTTCGCGAAAAGCAGGCATCCCCAATCGGAATCATGGCACGGCGAGTCAGGACTTGGGGCACGTATATTGCCGGGGCGTTGACACTGGCCGCGGGTGTGGCCTGGTTTTCGTCGCGTGATCTGCGATATACAGCCGCGGCCGCGGTGGATCACTTGCGGCTGATGGCGACGCGCCGGCCTATTCAAGATGTGATCGACCTACCGGAAACGCCGGCCGACGTGCGGGGGAAGTTGCGAGCCGTTGCGCGGGCCCGGCGGTTTGCCTCCGAAACGTTGGGTTTGCCCGACAACGGCAGTTACACGACGTATGTCGACGTAGGCCGGCCGGAGGTGGCTTGGAATGTCTTTGCCGTTCCGGAGCTATCGATCCGGCCGTTGGAGTGGTGTTTTCCGGTTGTGGGCTGTGTCGTTTATCGCGGTTATGCTTCCGAGCAGGAAGCGCGTGCGTTTGCCTCGGCGCTCGACGAAGATGGACACGATACATATGTCTCGCGGGTGAGTGCCTATTCGACCCTGGGATGGTTCGAGGACCCTGTGCTGAGCACGTTCATTGACCGGAGCGTCGAAGACTTGACCGCCACGATCTTTCGTGAACTGGCGCACCAACAGCTCTATGTCGCGGGAGACTCGGCATTCAATGAGTCGTTCGCATCAACGGTGGAGCGGGAGGGGATGCGGCGTTGGCTCGGTGCGCAAGGTCAGGAAGAAGTGCTGCAGCGAGTGCTTACCTCATGGGATGAGCGAGAAGCGCGTGTTCGGCTGATGCTTGCGACCCGCAAGGAACTCGGTCGACTCTTCGCGAGCGAAACGCCGGTTGAAGAAAAGCGACGCCGGAAGGCGGATCTTCTCAACCAATTGGAACAGGCTCTTTGCGAGATGGATGGTGATTGTGAAAGCCGGCGGACCGACCGATCCGCCGGCGGTGGCGTCGCGGTGATCAACAACGCCTACTTGGTAGCGGTGGGGACGTACAACACCTATGTCCCCGGGTTTGAAGCGATGCTGCGGAAGGCGAAGGGCGAACTCGCCCCCTTCTATGAGATGGCGGAGGAGCTGGGGAAGCTACCGCCGGAGGAACGAACGGCGCGGCTGCATGGTAACGCGAGCGGGCCATAATTTTGCTCGATCCGAGCACAGAGGCAAGGACCGGGCTTCATGTCACAGAGCCGGCAGCCGACAGTCGCTTCGTATCCGCTTGGAACGCTCTTGAGGCGTAAAGGATCGAGTCGATGAGAGCGGACGGATTCCGCCGCAGCCAGCGGAACGCCAGGTTGACGCCGAATCCCGGCAGGCAGAAGCCGGGCAGGGCAAGGAGCCGCGCGGATTGCCGAGTGAACCGTAGGGAGCGAACGTTGGCGGGCATTCTTTGGCGCTCGTACTCGGCAGCCAGATCGGGGACGCCCGCGAGAGCGAGTTCCGCGAAAACAGCGGCGTCCGCGACGGCCATGTTCGTACCCTGACCCCCGACCGGGCTGACGGGATGGGCCGCGTCACCCATGAGGATGACTCCCGGGCGGCTGTAACGCTCGGCATGGCCCCAGGGTCGGCGTACACGGGTGAGATCTTCGGGGAAGCGCTTACCGCGCATGATGTCGCCGATAGCGCCGTCCATCATGGAGAAGCGGCGCCAAGCGTCCTGGGCGGGGTCGGGTTTGTCGAAGATCCACGGCCGGACGGCGATCATCCCCGCTCCCTTGCCGTCCGGTAAGGGAAGCGCGAACATCGCGACGATACCGGAATCGAGCGCCGAAGTATTGAACCAGACGCGGGTCGTGGGGCCGGGAATCGATGCCGGCCAATCGAATCCAAAGCAGAGCAGGTCGAGTGGGAAGATGCGCGTCCGCATCCGAATGCCGCACTTCTTCCGAACGAACGACCGCACACCGTCGTTGCCGATGGTGTAACACGCCAGGAACTCGTCTTCGCGTGAAGTGGCGAGATCGCGGGCGCGGACGCCTACGACTTGACCGTCTTCTTCGAGCAGGTCGCTGACCTCGATTCCTCGGCGAATCTCAAAACTGTCGGTACTGAGGAGTTGCTCGCGCAGTACGTTCGGTTCGAGCGAGCAGCGCTCGATGCCGGCTTGTCCCAGGAAGTCCTGAGAGAGGCGAAGGAGCGGTTCGTTGCCGGCTCTAATTTCCACGCTGCCCAAAGGAAGCAAGGTGTGGGCGAGTTGATCGGCGGGGATAAGCGATTGAAAGATTCGGGTTGTAGGCGGCCAGACGATCTCGGGCCGGACGACGGGGGAAGGGGTGAGGGATTTTTCGAGGAGCAGGACTCTCTTGCCGGCGCGGCCGAGCAGACCGGCGAGTACGCCTCCAGCGACGCCTCCGCCGACGATGAGAAAGTCATGTCGCATACTCGAGGATGATGGGCGACCCACGGCGGGTCACCCTGAATCTCACATGGGGCGTCCGGCGGAGTGAACGGCCTTCTTGGCCGCCCGCGCCTGCAGATCCTTCCAGTCGGCGCTTCCGTTATTCGCGATGCTCTCGAGATAGACACCCTTGGGAAAAACCGGGAGCTTGCCGCCCGCGAAATCGTCCCAATACTGGCGCGTGTGAGTGTAATAGCTCGTCGCGCCGGAGGGCCATCGGACGGCGAGGAGCTGTCCGGGGTACGGATAGGGACGCTTCTCGAGCGGCTCGATGCGAAACCGTGCGACGGCTTCTTCGTCAAGTTCGACTCCCAGCCCCGGCGCTTCGGGAACAGCCGCCGCGCCGTTCGCAACCTTCATCCCCGGCTTGATCATCTGGTGCGTGTAGAGCTGATGGCAGTTCCCCGCGGGCCAGCGGGCGTGGCTCAGGACCGCGCCGAAATGCAGAGAAAATGTCGCGGTGATCCCGGTACCCACCAGTTGCAACCAGAAGGGTTTCGAGGCCGCGGCCGCCACGGTTGCGTTGTCCTTCACGCGCGTTGCCCTGCCGCCGATGACGAAGCCGTCGCAGACTTCCTCCCGCAGCGCGGTCATGATGGGCGGATTCCCGAAGTGGTGTGCGATGGGAATCGTGGTTCTCTTCCGCAAGAGCTTGTTGCCCTCGACGTCTCCCTGGGGAATCGGCGATTCCCAGATCGCTATGTGGTGATATTTTTCGAGTTCGGTACAGTACCGCACGGCGTTGGTCGTATCGAGCAGCATCGCGTTGTAGTCGAAATCGATCTTAAAGTGATCGGGAAGAGTTTTCGTGAGGATGCGGCACTGCTCATCAAGGTCGAACCACGGGCGCGCCTTTGTTTTGAAATCGGTGTACCCGGCCGCGACTGCGTCCTTGCACTCCGAGACCCAGTCTTGGCCCGGCATGTCGATCGCCCACCAGCTTACGAACGGGCGGTCGCGGTGCTTGTCGCCAAGAAGCCGGTAGATCGGAACGTCGTTCACTTTGCCGACCGCGTCGAACAGGGCCTGTTGCAGGCCGTTGCCCAGGGTGTCGTCCCACATGACCTCGGCGGCTTTCTTGCCGAGCACACGGGCGATTGTCTCGTCTTCCAGCGGCCGGCCACCGTAGTAGACCATGGCCTCGCCGAAGCCGGTCACGCCGCAAGCCAGCGTCACGCGGCAAATCTCGAAGTAGCGCCAGTGGTACAGTTCGCGCTTCATGTTGCGGTCCGGGACGGGGCGGAAGGGAACCTCGACCCAGGTCCGGTCAACCTTTTTAATCGAGGTATCGAGCAGCCCGGCCATGGCCGGTGCGGCCGCGGCGGCAAGTCGTCCTGGTCGGGCCGCCGCCCAACCCGCTGCCAGCGTGCCACCTCCCACGCAAAGAAGCGCTTTGCGCCGACTCAGTTTATTTTTCATGGAGTGCCTCCAGATGTCAGTTCGGTCAGGGGAAAGCCCCTGCCGAGACAGTCCTTCCGCGTTATAGAGTACAGCAGTATCCGGCGGGTGCGTCGGCGATTCCTCGGCCGACCTTCGCATCTTGCTCACCGAGTGGCGCCTCATCTAGAGGAAAGATGAATAGCGCCGGCCGCCGAAACCAAACACAGTCAACGATCAGATAGGACGTGAGCCGAGGTGAACGCCGCCGTTCTGGGCTCGCGCATTCAGATCCTTCCAATCGCTGCCGCCGTTGTTGGGAACCTCTTCCATATAGACGGCTCGTGAAAATGGCGGCAGCTTGCCGGCGACAAAGTCCGCACGAAACTCATCCGCGTTGCGGTAGTAGCTGGTGGCGCCTGAAGGCCAACGGATGGCGTAGAGCTTGTTGGGCCGCGGCCGGTTCGGGAACCGCTCGATTCGGTACTTTTCGATGGCGTCGTCGTCCAGTTCGTAGCCGAGCCCTGGTGTATCGGGGATCCGGGCGCTTCCGTTCTCCGGCCGGATGGCGGGTGTGACGAGATCGGAGACGAACATGTGATTCAAGTTGATCGCCGGCCAGCGGGCATGAGTGAGGACGGCCGCCAAATGCATGGCCCACACGGCGGTCACTCCGTTGCCTGTTAGTTGCAACCAGAATGATTTATTGGCGGTCGCGGCAATCGTCCCACTTTCGATCGCACCCTTGGCGCCCCCACCGACCACAAACCCATCGCAGACTTCCTCACGCAACGCCGTCATGATCGGCGGGTTGCCGTAGTGCTGGGCGATCGGGATGCGCGTCTTGCGGCGCAGCAGTTTGTTACCTTCGACATCCTCTTGGGGGATCGGGGTTTCGAAGATCGCAATATTGTGGAACTGTTCCAGCTCGACAAGATACCGCGAGGCATGACCACTGTCGAGAAGCATCGAGTTGAAGTCGAAATCGATCTCGAAATGGTCGGGTAAAGTCGGCGTGAGTTTGCGGCACTGCTCGATCAAGTCAAACCAAGGCCGCGCCTTGCCTTTGAACGAGGTGTAACCCTTCGAAACAGCTTCTTTGCATTCGAGGGCCCAGTCTTCGGGGGGCATGTCGACGGCCCACCAGCTCATGAACGCCCGGTCACGCACCTGATTGCCCAGCAGGCGATGAATCGGGACGTCGTTGGTTTTCGCCACCGCGTCAAAGAGCGCGATCTGAAGGCCCGAGCCGACTGAATCGTCCCACATATGATCGGCGGCGTTCGCGCCGACGACTCGTTTCAGGGCGCCCGATCCCAAACGGCCCTCGCCGATGCCGATGACGCCGTTGCCGAGATGCACTTTGAAGATCGTGTTGAAGCGCCGCTCTTCGTGATTGTACTCACGATATTGGTGGCGCTTCGGCACCGGCTTGAACGGTACATCGACGAAGATCTGTTCGATCTTTTTGACCGTCAAGTTAGGGCTGCCGGCCACGGCCGGGGCGGTGGCACGAGCAAGCGGCGCGGCGGACCCTGCTAGCACGGTTGACCCCGCGCCTAACAAAGCGGAATTACGGATCCAACTTCTTCGGGAGTGCTTTGGGCTCATCGTTTGTTCCTCGGTCCTCGGTGTAAATGTAGTTGCCCGGATTGTAGCTGAGTCGCGATGGATACGTCGAGCACCCCCCGGAGTTGGAATGCGACAGCGGGTCTAGCTGTGTTGTGGCGTCAACTCGGACGCACACCCCACGACTGAAGGACTCTGGGCATTGCGATCAATGACGCCGGGTCAGCGGTGAAGTCGGCGAGGCCCTGAATCGTGTGGCTCATGTCCTCCGGCGTGGCGAGCCCTTCAGCCACGACGGGGTCAGTGATGTTTTCGAGCGTAACCAGAATAAGCCGCTTGTGTTCACCTTGCAGGTGCAGAGGCTGAACCAGTCCGACCTGGATCTCTTCAAAGCCTGCCTGGCGTAGCAGACTTGGCAACTTGTGGCCGATATCCGGGTCCCCGCCCTTGCGGCGAACCACGCTGCTATACAGCTCGATACAACGACGGAAGTGAGGATTGTCGGGATAGCAAAAGGCGCCGCTTACGTCGATGTCTTCCACGGCGGCGATCCCGCCTGGCTTCAGACTGTTCAACATGACCCGAAGAACCGCAACCGGATCGCTCAGATGCGTCAGTAGGAACCGCGCGTAAGCGTAGTCAAATGATCCGGCTTCGGTCAGGTTGGCCGCGTTCCCGTGCAGGAACTGCACGTTGGTCAACTGCAATTCGCCGGCTGCCTTGCGGGCCAAGCTCAGCTTGGTTTCGTCGAGATCCACGCCGGTGACCACGCCGTCCGGTCCGGCCAGCCGGGCCGCTAATAGGGAGACATGTCCGCCACCGCAACCGAGGTCGAGTAGTTTGGTACCGGGTCCGACGCCTGTTCGGGCAAGTAACGACGCCGTTGACGGTTCCATGATGGCCGCCAGTAGGTCCAATCGCTCTTTCCCGGCTGCCCCGCCGCGAATGACGTAGTGATCGAGGGAGGTATCGTTCTCTGCCATCAAGGTCCTCTGGCTTGCTCTCGACTGTCTGCAACCTAGAGCGGACGCCCGCCGGAGTGTACGCTGCCCTCTTTCATCACCCGCGCATGAATGTCTTTCCACGCAGCACTGCCGTTGTTGTCAACCTGCTCCATGTAGACACCTTTGGCGAAGACCGGCAGTTTGCCCGCGAGGAAGTCGGCCCGGTACAGCCGCGCGCTGATGTAGTATGTCGTCGCTCCGGACGGGAATCGGATCGCCAGCAGGATGTCTTTCGGCGGCTCGCGGCGTTGTTTGAGCGGTTCGATGCGGTAGCGCTCGACGGCGTCTTCGTCGAGTTCAACACCCATGCCCGGCGCCTCGGGGATCTTCGCTGATCCATTCTCGACCTTGACGCCCGGCGTCACAAGCCCCTCCTCGTAGAGGTTGTTGCAGTTGATGGATGGCCATCGCGCGTGAGAGAGCACCGCCGCCAGATGCATCGCCCAAGTCGCTGTAATCCCCGTTCCGACGAGTTGCAGCCAGAAGGGCTTGTTGGCGGTCGCTGCGATGGTGCCGTTGTTGATGACACGACTGGCGCCGCCGCCTATGACGAAGCCGTCGCAGACTTCTTCGCGCAGGGCAGTCATAATCGGCGGACTCCCGTAATGCATCGCGATCGGTATGGTCGTCTTCTTCCTGAGTAGTTTGTTGCCCTCCACATCCGCTTGCGGGATCGGCGATTCATAGATCGCCAGATGATGATACTTTTCGAGGTCCGTTAGGTAGGGGCCTGCGTGTCCCGAGTCGAGCAGCAGCGAGTTGAAGTCGAAATCAATCTGGAAGTGATCGGGCAGAGTCGGCGTTAGCACTCGGCACTGCTCATCAAGGTCAAACCACGAGCGCGCCTTGGCCTTGAACGCGGTATAGCCGCGTGCGACGGCATCCTTGCACTCGATGACCCAGTCTTTGCCCGGCTGGTCGCAGGCCCACCAACTGAGGAAGGCACGGTCGCGAACTTTGTGGCCCATCAGGCTATGAATCGGTACGCCGTTCGTCTTCCCCACGGCGTCGAAGAGCGCCATCTGCAGGCCGTGGCCCACGGAATCGTCCCACATCGATTGCGCGGCGGGTTTGCCGCTCACCCGCTTGATGATGCTGTCTCCCAGCGGGCGGCCGCCGTATTGCACCATCGACTCGCCGAAACCGACGACTCCGTTGGCGAGCGTGACCTTGGTGACTTCGAAGAGCGTCCAGCCGGGGCGCTCGCGGTGCATGTGGCGTCCGGGAACGGGCCGGTAGGGTAAGTCGACCCAGGTGCGATCGACGCTCTTAACATCTGTACTGGATAAGCCCACAACGGCGGGGGCCGCTTGTAACTTACGTGGGGCCGCGAGGCTGACACCGCCGGCTACGGCAAGTCCCGTGACTGATCCGGCAGCGCTGGTCTTCAGGAAGTTTCTGCGAGAGCGACAGTTTGGCATAGCGAGCCAATGATACGACTACGGCTCGCGCCGCGCAACCGATAGTCTTGTCTCATGCAAGATGAGCCTGAAGGAGGAGTTAGTTTCTCACACAAGATGAGCCTGAAGGGTGGGGGAGTGAGCATGCTGGGGATTGACCATCCACATGCAAGACGGCAAGACGCTGAGCCTGGAGCAGATACGGCAGTTTCTGGAGGCCAGCGATGAAATACGATTCAAGGGCAAAGGGCGTGCCGAGATCTACGCCTGGGTGGCGCAAACGCTGTGCCGGCAGCGCTACAGCGGGCAAGACCGAGCCGCCAAAGGACTGCTGCGGCAATATCTGGCCAAGATGACGGGACTGAGCCGGGCGCAGGTCACCCGACTGATCCGCCAATATCGGCAGAGGGGTGAGCTGGT
This sequence comes from Bryobacterales bacterium, assembly GCA_965206655.1. Classification (GTDB taxonomy): domain Bacteria; phylum Acidobacteriota; class Terriglobia; order Bryobacterales; family UBA6623; genus JAPPLB01. Next base: position 990,894 of record CBDBKC010000038.1, read on the forward strand.
ACCTGCCCGCTATCGGCGGCATCGCTTTGCCGGCAAGTACACGGCGGCCGATATCGAGCGGCTGGCGGCCGTCGATGAAGCACACGAAACCCTCAGCGGCCCGGCCACGCGCAAGATCCTGCAGCGGGAATATCACAAGTACCAGCAGAGTGAATATGAGCGGTTGGCGGAGATCTCGGTGGCCCACATCTATCGACTGCGGCGGCACAGGGTGTACCGCCAGCGGCGGCTGCATTTCACCAAGACTCGGCCCAGCGCGGTGTCGATCGGCGAGCGGCGGCGGCCCAACCCGCGGGGCCAACCCGGCTACCTGCGAGTGGATACGGTACATCAAGGAGATCGCGACGGCGTGAAGGGCGTCTATCACATCAACGCGGTGGATGAAGTGACCCAGTGGCAAGTGGGTGCGCGACACAGAAGTGAAGCGGGAAGGGGGAGGGAATGCGGGCGGCCTTATCTGAGGGTATAATATACTCTCAGAGACCAGGAGGGTCGCATGTCGCTATCATTGCCTGCCTTGGAGCATCGTCGCGCTGGGCTCACTCGCCAACTGGCTGAGCTGGGCGATTTCCGACGAGGCTCTCTGAGCGCTTCGTTCCGACGTTGCGGCAAAGCCGCTTGCGTGTGTATGTCACGGGATCATCCAGGGCATGGTCCTCAGTTGCGTTTGTCCTACAAGGTCAACGGAAAGACGCTTAACGAGACCATCGTCAGTCCGGCTGCTCGCCGTAAGGCGGAGCGCGAGATCGCCGCCTTTCGGCAGTTTCAGCGGCTGAGTCGAGAGCTGCTCGAAGTCAATGAGCAGATCTGCCGGCTGCGTCCCGTGGAAGAAGACGCCGCCTTGAGCCCGCAGGAAAAAAAACGGCTGAAGCGATCGAGCAAGAGGTCGCCGAAGAAGTAAGGCGACTGCTGCAGGTCGTCTTCGCCGATCGGCGCAGGAGCGGCAAGCTCGATCTGGAAGCCGTCGAACAAGCGACCCGCGATGCGTTGCACCAAGCGGGTGCGAGGCTGATCGAGACGCTATTGAACGAGGAGCGAGCGAGCGAATTGCAACCGCTGTGCGCTTGCGGCAAAGCGGCGCGCTCCGCCGGCAAGCGCTCGAAGAAACTCGTCACGATGCTGGGCGCGGTCGTCGTCGAGCGGGAGTACTATCACTGCAAACGTTGCCGCGTCGGCTTTGCGCCGCGCGACCAAGAGTTGGACGTTGACGAGACTCAGTATTCGCCCGGTGTGCGCCGCATGACCGCGTTGGTCGGCTCCGAGACCTCGTTCGATCGCGGCCGCGCGTTGCTCGAAGAGTTGGCCGGCGTGCAGCTGACCGCGAAGGCGGTGGAGCGCGAAGCGGAAGCGATCGGCGCGGACATCGCGACCCGCGAGCAAGCCGAGATCGCACGTGCTGTGCAGCTTGATCTAGCTGAGATCCGCGGGCCGGCAACTCCGCTTCTCTACATCGAGATGGACGGTACGGGAGTGCCGGTCACGGACGCTGACACGGCGGGCCGCAGGGGGAAAACGAGCCCGCAAGCGCGTACCCGCGAGGTCAAGCTGGGCTGTGTCTTCACGCAAACCAGCTGTGACGAGCAAAGCCGCCCTGTCCGCGACGAAGACTCGACCAGCTACAGCGGCGCAATCGAGGACGCCGCCTCTTTCGGCCGGCGCATCTACAGCGAGGCTTGCCGACGGGGCTGGAGCCGGGCGCGCCAGAAGGTCGTCATCGCAGATGGCGCGCCCTGGATCTGGAATATCTCGCACGAATACTTCCCCGGCGCGATCGAGATCGTCGACCTCTATCACGCCCGCGAACACCTGTGGGAGTTGGCGGCGAAGCTGTTTCCGCAGGACGAAAAGCGTCGCCGCAGTTGGGCGCGGCGGCTCAACAAGAAGCTCGACTCAGGGCGCATTGAGCAACTGGTCGCCGCACTCCGCGGGATCGAGGTCGAGGATGCGGAGTTGACGCATCAGTTGGCTTTGGAGGCGGAATACTTCGAGCGCAATGCCAAGCGGATGCGCTACCGCGCGTTTCGGCGCCAAGGATTGTTTGTCGGCTCGGGAGTGATCGAGGCAGGTTGCCGAACCGTAATCGCGTCGAGACTGAAACGCTCGGGCATGTTCTGGAGCGTGCGCGGCGCCAACGCCATCACCGCCCTGCGTTGCGCCCGGCTCTCCAACCGCTTCGACGACTACTGGGAGAATCGCGCCAAAGCCGCCTGAGCGTCACATATTTGTCGCGCACCCGTGGCAAGTGGTCGGCGCCACGGCGGCCATTAGCGAAGCCTGGCTGGAGCCGTTGCTCAAGGCCATGCTGGAGCAGTTCCCCTTTCGCCTGCGCGGCTTCCATTCCGACAACGGCAGCGAGTTCCTCAACGGCACGGTGGAACAATTACTGAACAAGCTGCTGATCGAACAGACCAAGTCGCGGCCGAGGCACACCAACGACAACGGCTTGGTGGAATCGAAAAACGGCGCCGTGATCCGCAAGCACATGGGGCATACGCACATCGCGGCGCCGCACGCGGCGCGCATCCAGCGCTTCTATCAACAGCACTTCAATCCCTATTTGAACTTCCACCGGCCCTGCGGACAACCCGAACTGCTGACCGACGCCAAAGGCAAGCAGAAGCGCGTGTATCGCCACTATCAGACCCCTTGGGAAACCTTCCAGAAGTTGCTGCGGGCCGCCGACTATCTCAAGCCCGGGCAGGCGATCAAGGCCCTCGACCGTATTGCTCAGGCCGAAAGCGACACTGCGGCGGCGCGGCGGATGCAACAAGCCAAGAGCAAGCTGTTTGCGAGTTTCGCATCCGCGAACCTGCCGCGCCGCGCGACGGGAGAAGGGCTGCGGAAATGACGGGCGATGGGAAACGAGGAAAACCAAAAACCGGTTTCCCTCGTTTCCCAACGCCCTTGGAAATCGCTCCGCGATTCCCACATTCCCACAGCCCCGACGACGATTCTCTCCCCTTCTTAACCAATCCCAGAAAGGAGCCCAGCGACTCAGTGCTCCCCTGCTTCTCCAGGCTCATCCTTCGATGAGAAAATGCTCCGATCCAAAGCTTTTCGTGCGCGCTTTGCGAGAAACGCTAAACGTGGATCTTGCAGATGTATCCGGCGTAGGGGCTGGTATTCTCTTTGTGACCCGGAGCGATGCCCGCGTCGCAATAGTACAGGCTTCCCTTCCACCATGTCATGCCGTGTGGATCGGGATCGTCGTGATCGAGCTGAATGGCCTCAATGACGCGTCCGCTCTTGATATCAAACTTCAAGATGCGGAAGTCGTTTGAGAACATGCACCAGATGTGTTCGCCGTCCCAGCCCATGCCATGGGCTCGGCCCAGTGGAACGGGGAACGAATGCTGGAAGTGAAGATCGGCGTCCGTCCGGGTGATGTTCTTGTTTTCACCGAACTGGGTAATCCACAGTGAGTCCTGCGTCCACAACAGCCCGTGCAGTCCCCCGCCGTTCGGTGTCACGTAATTCTTCACGTGCTTGCCGGTCTTGATATCCAGCTTGACGATGCGGCCACCCTTCTCCACATCATGCGGACGCGCCGCCCGCACCCCCGCCGGCCCATTCGCCGCCATCCACACATAACCGCCGCCCGCCGCGATGCCGCTCGTATTCGACGACGTCGTTTCGTAAGCCGTCAGCGACTTGCCCGTTTCCCAGTCGAGTAGATGAGCGCGATCGGTGACTTGCTCGCCACACCATAGGCCGTCGGCCGTCGCTTCGAGGCCGTTCGGGTTACCGTCGGGCGATTTGAAGAGTCGCTCGACCCTTTTACGTTTCCGGATGGGGTAGCCGCTATTCTTGGCGTAAGCGGTAGCGGCGATGGCCGCGAGTAAGGCTCGGCGCGTCAACATAAATGCCTCCTCGGATGGGGTGAAGCTGGCGCTATTGTAGCCGATCGGGCCGGAGAGAATGTGTTGGCGCTGTTACTCTTCGGTGATCGTCAGACATTTGCGCCTGGGGGCCGGCGCACGGGTTCACGACTGCGCCCCTTTGTCTTGGGAGAGCCGTTTGACCTTGGCTTGCGATAGGGATTACCTTGGTTTCACCTATGATTCCTAAGGAACTTGCCGACTCCGTACTTTCCGCGATCAATACAGAGCGTCTTGTTGAAACAGCGATGGCCCTCGTCGAGGTGCCCAGCCCCACGCGCAGCGCCGGAGCGGTCGCCGATCGGCTGGCGGAGATCATTCAAGCCGATGGCTTCGCGGTCGAGCGTCCCGAGGCCGACTGGCCCGAGGCCCCCGCGGTTGTCACTCGACTGGAGACCGGCCGGCCGGGACGGACGTTGCAGTTCAATGGTCACCTGGATACGGTTCATTTGCCTTTCGTGCCGCCACGTCGAGAGGGCGGCAATCTCTACGGGTCAGGCATCTCGGACATGAAGGGCGGAGTCGCCGCGGCCTTCGAAGCGGTCCGAGCGTTGCGGGACACGGACGCTCTAACCACGGGGGGAGTGTTGCTGACGGCCCACGAGCTTCACGAGGGGCCTTGGGGCGACAAGCGGCAGGTCCAGGCGCTCATCCGGGCCGGCGTTATGGGTCATGCCGTGCTGTTACCCGAATACTGCGCATCCCCTCTACCCATCGCGGGGCGGGGCATGGCGATCTTCGAAATTCGAATTCGCCGCGACGGCGAGCCGGTCCACGAAGTTCTGCGCCCGATGGATCAGCCGCTTGTTGTTCGCATCGGCGCGGAGTTGGTTGCGCGTCTTTTCGCGTTGAACGATGAGATATCGGTGAACAGCGATCCTGATGCCGGGCGGGACTCCGTTTTTGTGGGGCAGATTGGGTCGGGTGAGATCTACAATCAATCCCCGACAGAGTGCCTAATCCGGGGCACGCGCCGCTGGACTACACCCGGCCAGGCGGAAGAAGTGGAAGCTCGGTTCCGCGAGTTGATCGGGGACCACGCAAAGCGGACGGACGCCGAGATTGAGCTTAGCTACTCGGTACAGGGCGACGCGTTTCGCATCGCGTCCGGCGACCCGGCGATTGAAGCGCTGCAATCGGCGCACGAGACGGTGACGGGAAAACGCCTCCCGCTGGGCCCAAAGCCGTTCCTCGACGACGGCAACTGGTTCTGTTCGCTCGGCGGCGTACCCGCTTTGACGCACGGACCTAACGCGAGCGGTGCTCACACGGTGAACGAGTGCTGCCCGGTGAGTGAACTTGTGCGGGTGGCTCAGGTCTATGCCCTCACGGCCCTGGCCTACTGTCCCGGCCCCTCCGGCCTCAACGGTGACGGTCGCGAGTAGACGGGAGCTGAACTAAGACATTCCGTAGATCGGAATGACCGCTCCGCTGACGGCGGCCGCTTCGTCTGAACACAGCCAAAGAATCTGCTTGGCAATCGATTCCGGCGCCACCCATTTCGCAAAGTCCGCCTTGGGCATAGCTGCCCGGTTGCCCGGTGTGTCGATCGTGCTTGCCATGATGACATTGGCGGTAACCCCTTTGCCCTTTACTTCGAGCGCGATGGTTTGCACGAGCGCGTTCAGGCCTGCTTTTGAAGCCCCGTAGGCGGCCAGACCTTTGGTGGGTTCGACGGCGATCCGTGAGCCGATGGCCACGATGCGCCCGTACCCTGCCTCGATCATGGGGCGCAGCACGCTGCGTGTGACGAGGAACGCCCCGCGGAGATTGACGTTCATCATCTCGTCCCAAGTGACGTCGTCGGTTTCGTGCACGGGGGCGCCGCCGGCGTAGCCTCCCATGATGTGGGCGAGCACATCTATCTTGCCGGTGGGCTCAAGGGCCGCGGCGACCGCCTTCTCGACTCCTTCTGTCGTGGTCAGATCGGCAGCGACTTCGATGCAGCGCGGCTTGTCGTCGGAAGGGTCGCAGGAGCGGCCGACGGCGACAACGGTTGCGCCGACGGAGAGGAAGTCTTTGGCTACAGCCGAGCCCAGGCCGCCGGTGGCTCCGGTCAGAAGGATCACGCGGCCACGGAAATCACTCATGTTAGTTGAACTTCATGTCCGCCGAACAATCTCAAGAACTCTTTGAAGTCTAGCGGTAGTGGCATCGTAGCCATACAGTACTTGCCGAATCGCTTCTATCGCTTCCAGCCGCTCTTTGGAAGTTTTGCTCATCCAGTATTCTTTATCCACTCGATCCTGGTCCTCGATACGCACAACCGAGAAGGTGCTGCGATCAATCCGCAGTGGATCCGGATTCGACACGATTAGGCCAGCACTTCCTTAATCACGTTCCCATGAACATCGGTCAGGCGCATGTCGCGGCCGGTGTGGTGATAGGTGAGACGCTCGTGATCGATGCCCATTAGTTGCAAGATCGTGGCGTGGAAATCGTAGACGCTCTTGCGGTTCTCGACTGCCTTGTAGCCGAAGTGGTCCGTCGCGCCGACGATCGTGCCGCCCTTGACGCCACCCCCGGCCATCCACACCGTGAACCCAAAGGGATTGTGATCTCGCCCATCGAGGCGCTGACTGATCGGCATCCGTCCGAACTCGCCATGCCACAGGATGAGCGTTTCATCGAACAGGCCGCGGCTCTTGAGGTCTTTGATCAGTCCGGCGATCGGCAAATCCGTTTCGCCGGCGTGCTGTCCGTGAAACTTCTTGAGCGACCAGTGCTGGTCCCAAGTCGGCTCATGGTTGCCGCCACCCGAATAGAGTTGGACGACGCGCACACCGCGCTCGACCAGCCGTCGCGCCATCAAGACCTGACGCCCAAAGTACTGTGTTCGCGGTGCGTCAAGCCCGTAGAGCTTGCGTGTGGCGGGGGTCTCCTTCGAGATATCCATCGCCTCGGTCGCATGCACTTGCATTCGATAGGCCAACTCGTAGGACTCGATGCGCGCGGACAGCTCTGTGTCGTCGGGGTTGCGGGCGAGATGCTCGCGATTGAAGCCCTGCAACAAGTCGAGCCACTCACGCTGCCGCTCGCGGCCCATCTCCTTCGGCGGACGCAGGTCGACGATCGGGTCGCCGGTCGAGCGGAACTGTGTCCCTTGGAAAGCCGCCGGCATGTAGCCGTTACCCCAATTGGGCGAGCCGTTGATGGGGCCTCCACGATGGTCGGTGAAGACCACGAAGCCCGGCAGGTTTTCGTTCTCCGTGCCGAGGCCGTACGTCAGCCAACTTCCGACGCTGGGGTGCCCGGCGAGCAGCGTGCCGGTGTTCATCTGGTAGAGAGCCGGACCGTGGTCATTCGAGATGGCGTACATCGAACGAATCACGGCCAAGTCGTCGGCGTGCTCGGCGACATGGGGGAAAAGCTCGGAGACTTCAAGTCCACTCTGGCCGTACTTCTTGAACTTCCAGGGCGACGGCATCAAACTGCCGGGGTTCCCCTGGGGGACGACGACGTCACCCACGCCGGTCATCGCCTTGCCGGCATACTTGTCGAGGTCCGGCTTGGGGTCGAACGTGTCGACCTGGCTTGGTCCGCCGTAGCAGAAGATCGAAATGACGCACTTGGCTTTCGGCTCGAAATGGGGGCCTTGGGCCTCAAAACCGCCGATGCGCGGTTTCGCGAGCAGTCCGTCGCGCGAAAGAAGACCTGCTAAGCCGAGGTTGGCGAGGCCTCCGCCGAGGGTCTGGAGGAGTTGACGGCGAGTAAGCGCGAGAGTGGGAGTCATGGCGAGCCCCACCGGGCTTCCCCTATTCTAGCTGGATGCTAAACACTGCCTCGACGATCTTCCGGGGGGCGTGACTCTTGCTAGCGATGGTCGCGGTCTTCCCGGATCAGCAGCGTGCTATCGCTTTGCTGCGCATGCCTTTGGCGGATTCGATCTCTCAAACGACGGAGAGACTCTCGGCGCTGAGCCAAGCGTTCCGCGGACCAAGTCTTGTGGTCGCGAAGGTTAGCCCAAACGCTTTCCGTCGCTTTGGATTCATCCGACATCAACTGACCACGTTACAAGTGTACCTTCAGAGTTGCACATCCGGTGCTTCACGAATGACGAAGCACGAATCAAGGAACACCCTCACGCCCAATAAGTTCGATCCAAACTTCGATACTGCACGGCCTCAGCCAAGTGCTTCACCGCAATGCTCTCCTGACCGCCCAGGTCAGCGATCGTCCGAGAAACCTTGAGAATACGGTCATGGGCACGCGCGGAAAGCCCCATTCGTTCCACGGCCATCTCGAGGGTCCGCTCACCCTGCTCATCGAGCTTGCAATGCTCGCGAATCAAATTCGACGGCATACGCGCATTCGGGTAGCCGCGTTTCATCTGCACCGCCCGTGCCGCCTCCGCTCGGCCTCGGATCGCCTGTGACGATTCCGCCGGCTGCTCCGAGCGCAACTCCCTGTACTTTACCGGCGGCACCTCGACGTGAATATCGATGCGGTCAAGCAAGGGTCCGCTGATCTTGCCGACGTAACGTTGAATCTGCATTGGCGTGCAACGGCAGTCCCGCGCCGAATCGCCGAAGTAGCCGCAAGGACACGGGTTCATTGCCGCCACGAGCATGAACGACGACGGGAATGTCAAACTCAGGTCCGAACGCACGATCGTGATGTGCCCCTCTTCGAGCGGCTGGCGCAATAGCTCTAGGACGTTGCGGGGGAATTCTGGAAACTCATCGAGAAAGAGCACTCCGTTGTGCGCCAGGCTGACCTCACCGGGCTTGGCCATGCCCATGCCGCCACCCACGAGCCCAGCGTTCGAAATGCTGTGATGCGGCGCTCGGAACGGCCGCTCGCTTATCAGGCCGACGCCCGAATCGAGCACACCCGACACGCTGTGGACCTTCGTCGTCTCGATGGCTTCCTCGAATGACAGCCCGGGAAGTATCCCCGAAAACCTCTTCGCCAGCATCGTCTTGCCTGAACCCGGCGGACCGACCATCAGAATATTGTGTCCCCCGGATGCCGCGATCTCGAGGGCACGCTTGGCCGTCTCTTGCCCCTTGACGTCACGAAAATCATAAGCCGGGCCGCGCTGCGAATGGTCCCCGTTGAGAGCCTGCCCGCGGCGGACCGGTTGCCGCGACTCGGGCTCTTCGATCAGGCGGACAACGTCCGCCAGATAGCTCACGCCGTAGACATTGACGCCGTCAACCACTGCCGCTTCCGGCGCATTCGCCTTGGGAACAATGATGTTCGGGATACCTTCCTTCTTCGCGCAAACAGCGGTCGGCAGCGCGCCTCGAACCGGCCGCACGCCGCCTCCAAGCGAAAGCTCCGCCACCACCAGGAAGTTTTCCAGCGCATCGGCCGGAATCGACCCCATCGCGCCCATGATGCCCAAGGCCATGGGCAAGTCGAACCCGGCGCCTTCTTTGCGGATATTGGCCGGCGCCAGGTTAACCGTTACAGCCTTCGCTGGATAACCGAAACCGGCGTTGATGAGCGATGACTTGATCCGCTCTCGGCTTTCGCGCACCGCCGTGTCAGGGAGCCCCACTGTGATGAAGTTCTTCGGGTCGCCCAGATACATGTCGACTTCCACGTCGATTGGCAACGCGTCGACGCCGTAGATGGCCGCTGTCCGTGTCTTGAATAGGGGCATCTTGCTAATCGCGTTCGTCGCGGGGGCCCGACTCGTCACTCCGATCGAAAGATCGCTCGTAGTAGAACGACCAGATCCAGAGCAGTCCCAGCAACAGAACGGCCTCAATGAGAATCCGTACGGTCATAGTTATGGGCGCACGAGATCACTCGCGCACTCGGTTTCAGTCTGTTTATGAATCGAGACCGCGGCCGGGTCTCAGGTGGAACTCACAACGGAGGGTGTTGCCATTATACAGCAGCTTGATACTAACGCCGGTAGAGGAACAACTTGTGCGTGGGGATCTCTTCGTCCGTTGGGTCTTCGACGACGATCTCTTTTCCAATCTCCCATCCGCGGAACGTGAAGTCATGCGAGACGACACGGGCGCCGGATTTGACCTGATCCTCGAGCAGCGGTTGAATCTTATCGTTCGAGCTCGGCAACAGGTAGACCGTAATCAAGTCCGGCTTCGAGAAGTCCGCCGCCATCAAGTCCTGCTGTTCGATCGAGGCGAGCGCGGTCAACTTACGCTTCTCGATGCGTTGACGGCTCTGGTACACGAGCTTCGGATCGATCTCAAACCCCACGGCTCGCGCACCGAACTGTTGAGCGGCCATGATCACAATGCGTCCATCGCCGCTGCCCAGGTCGTATAGCAACTCTCCAACCTGCAGCCCACCCAGCTCGAGCATCGCCTTGACAACGCCCGTGGGTGTCGGGAAGTAGGGCGCCAGGTTGAGTGGTTTGGCGTCTTGCGCGCCGGCGAGCGCTAGCGCCCACGCGGTCGCCCACAGCGAAACAACAAGCAGGAGTTTCTTCATGATGGAAGCAAGCGCCCCCAGGACGCTTCTACTTCGAATTTTACCCTATTCTCCGCCCCGTGAAACTTCAATGCCGGCAACGATCCGATCGAAGTCAGCGCCGCCGCTGCGCCGAGGCGGTCGATTCCTATAAGCTGTCCCTTGACTTCCGACACCACCATGAACCGCCGCCAGTTCTTGCAAACAACCACCGCCGCCACGGCCGGACAGGCCTCATCCGCCCAACAGTCCAGGCCGAATATTCTCTTCGTGATGACCGACCAGCATCGCTTCGATGCACTCGCCGCCAACGGCAACTCGCTGATTCGGACCCCGAACATCGACCGCCTCGCCGAGCAGTCCGCGAATTTTCAGCAAGCCTTTGTGCAAGCGCCGGTGTGCGTGCCGTCACGGGCATCGTTTTTCACCGGGCGCTACCCGCATAGCCACAGGAACCGCGTCAACTACACGCCGCTGCCGGAAGGCGAAGTCCTGATGCAGGAGTATCTTAAGCGCGAGGGCTACCAGACCGCTTCGGTGGGCAAGCTCCACTACTACCCGACCACCGCCAACAAAGCGCGCGAAACCGGCTTCGACCGCGTCCTGCTGCACGACGGCGTGCCGTTCATCAACCGCTTCAGTGACTATAGCCGCTGGCGGAAGGAGAACGACCCGCAGGCCGACATGTCGTACCGAACCGTCGTCCGCAACCCTCCACCGGGAACGAATCCATTCCGCATGGTGATTGGCGACGAGTACACCGAAACCACCTGGGTCGGCCTGAAGACGCGCGAGTTCCTTCGCGACCTCGCGGCCGACGAGAGGCCCTTCTTCCTGTTCTCATCGTTCTTTCAGCCTCACTCGCCGTTTCTTGCGCCGGTCCCCTTTGATGCGATGTACAGCGACGCTGAGATCCCGCTCCCCCGCAAAGTCACGCTGGAGTACATCCAGTCCCTTCCTCGCCCATTGAGCACGCTCATGCTGCGTAGCGGACCTCGTAACGATTGGGACCCCGAGCGGCTCCAATGGGCCTACCGCACCTACTACGCGTCGATCAGTCAGATCGACCGAGAAGTCGGCCTGATCCTCGACACGCTTGACGAAACCGGTAAAGCCGACAACACCATCGTCGTTTTCACGACCGACCACGGCGACCAAATGCTCGAACATGGCATGGTCGATAAGAACTGCTTCTTCGAAGGCTCGGTCCACATCCCATTCCTTGTTCGGTTTCCTGGACGCGCCCGTCCCGGCAAGTATGACGAGCTAGTCGAAACCACCGACCTGCTGCCGACCTTGTTCGAGTACTGCGGCATCGCGGAGCCGGTGGCATGTCAGGGCCGAAGCTTCGCGCCCTTGCTGGAAGACAAACCTTACGAGCCACACGAAGTCGTATTCTCGGAGAACATTATTCCGGAAGTCATCACGTCGGGTTCACACGACTCCTTTTTCGAGAAAGGCGAGGGCATCAAGGGCATTCGTCACCCCGACGCCAAGATGCTGCGCTCCGACCGCTGGAAGCTGAACTACTACGCCAACGGCGAAGGGGAACTCTACGATCTAGACAACGACCCTGGCGAAGAACGGAATCTCTTCGCCGACCCCGTCCGCCAACCGGTCGTGGGCGAGATGAAAGATCGGCTGCTCGAATGGATGATGACCGCCGACGAGACTGACCAAATCGAGCCGCGCTGGCGGATCAGCGCCCCGCCAAGGCAGTAGCGGGGCTTCCGAGTGATCTGCTAGTTCCTCACCATCCAACCGCGGTCCCAAGGCTGGGCTAGAGTGGGCTGGTTGGCGTAGCGCTGCATCTTGAATTCCAGGCGGTCGCCCGCGCCGGGTTCGAGTCGGACGGTGACATAGGCGTGATCAATGGGCGTCGTCTTGCCGTTCACCGTTACGGAATTGAACTGATGCTCGCCGTAACCGCCCGCCTGCACCATCACGGTGCGGGCATGGGCTTGGCTGGTGTTGACGAGTGTGACCGCCACTGAATCGGCAGTCATCTTATCCACCAGAGCCGCGACATCCTTCGGCGGGCCGGAGCGCCGCTCGTCGGGATCGAAGTATCGCAGCCGGCTGTGCAGGGTCCAAAGCTTGCCGTTCGAGAAGTAGCCCCCGAGCATGAGCTGCATCAGATCGTCGGTTTGCGCGGGGGTGAATCCGAGTAGCCAGTCAGCCAAGCGGGTGTCCGGCGAAGTCGGATCGGTCCGGATCGAGTGCAGCTTCTCACGTAACGTGTCGAACGCCCCTTGGAGCGCCTCTTCAGGATGGCCCGGATTCTTGCCTTCCAGGAAGCCGATCCAACCCTCTTTGGGAATCCGTTCGAGGTCTCGCCGTTCCATGGACCACAGGTAGATTTCGGTCAAACGGTCGTGGTGTAAATTGGGCTGCCAGTGATACCACTCCGGCTTCCCTTTGTAGCGATAACCCTTGGGGTCGCCGTACATTTGGGGCAAGAGTGTCTTGCCGTCCTCGACCTTGGCGTTCTCGTAGAACTTATCCATTTGCGTGCGGAGCGCGTCGATATACTTCTTGTCGCCCGTTAGCATGTAGGCCGTGCTAAACCCGGGCCAGGGTCCCACGGGGAAATAGTTGCGGTGCGCGATCCTCTCGATCTCACCGTCGAAGATCGTGAAGTTCCATCCATAGGTGCTCTTCCACCATTGCCCGTCGAAATTCGAACCAGGCACGCCGTCGAGCCCGACGGTGGATGGAATCATGCCGTCGGTCTGCCTAGTGCGATCGAGCCATGCATCAATGTATTCGAGCACCCAATCGCGGTACTTGCTCTCGTGGTCCAGCATGTAGGCATTCAGCCCTAGTATCGCCGCGCCCATATTCATCCAACTGTCGCCGACGCTGTCGACATACTCGGTGCAGTGCTTCAGCATCCTGTCGTAGACCGACATCAAATCGAGCATCTGCCCGCGGCCTTGTGGGCTGTGAAGAATGTGGAACATGCCCGGCACGGCGTCGCCGACCCAGTCATACTCGGTCGCCTTGTGCATCATCGGTCCCTTGCTACCGGTCCAGGTCGAGCGAATGACCTTGTTCTTCGGATCGTAGTTCGGCGCCGAGGGGTCCTCGTTCATATACATGCCGGCGAAGCGCTTCGTCCGGACGCGGAACTTCTCGTCCTGTGGATCCGCCAGCCCCTGCATCGTGAAGCCGCGGATGCCTTCGCCTGTATGGAAGAAGTCGGACATCGTGATGAACTCGTTGTGATACGCACCGTGTTCGGCCAGTTTCGTTTTCTCGGTTCGCAGTTCCTTGTACTGCAACAGGTGGCCGTCGAGACCCTTCTTGTAGATGTCGAGAACTTTGTCGCCGCCGCCGAGCGCGTGCAGGAGCGTCCAGTTGAAGTACGTCTCGATGGCGTCGTCCGGGCCGTCGAGCGTACCCCAACGCATTGTGTGTAAGAGGTAGCCGCGCTCGTCGATGTACTTCTTCGCGAAGATCTCGACCGCTTCCGAGTTCGCATCCAGGAGTTGCCGCTCCAGCAAAGCCCAGGCCGGAGGCGACATCGGCTTGTCGACGACGACTGTCAGGTCGTTTGCCGAGAGCAAGGCAGCCGAACAAATCAGCAACAGAACCACGGAACGAACTCGCTCCAAAGAGCAACGCATGACAAACCCCTCCTGCCTGTGCATCAAGGAGCACCATTGTACATCTTTGCGGCGCAAACGGGCCGTCAGCGGTTGCCGACACGCCAGATGGTGATCCCCGAGCCGATCGAGACAGCGGCTCGGGCAGCGGCTTTGGCGGCGGCGTTGGCTCCGCTCTTCGGGACAAAGAGGATATCGTTCTGCTGGAGATCAACATCGGCGGCGGTTCCGGCCATGATGGACTTCAAGTCGAGCGCGATTTCCTGCTTGCGGGGGGCGTCGTTGACGGGGCGGAGAATCTTGGCCCGCTTGAGGGCGGGGCTGTGGCCCAGTCCTCCGGCGAGGGCAAGCGCCTGCAAGACAGAGACGGACTCCCGTTCGCTCAGGGCGAAGCCGCCCGCGCGCGTGACTTCTCCGATGACGAACACCATGCGGGCGCGCGGAATCGTGATCACATCGTGGGGCTGCACGAAGATGTTGTATTCGGGATGCTCGGCTTCCAGCAGTGCGTCGAGGTCCACTTCGGCGACATGAAAGCGACCAGTTTCGTCCGGGCCCGCGCCGGGAAGGTCAAGCGGCCCGAGATCCTGGCGGCGGACGATTTTGATCTGGTAGCCACTGTCGTCGCGGATACCGCCGGCGAGGGAGAGGACTTCGAGGAGGGTTTTCCGCCCTTCGACCTGAAGAACGCCGGGTGCGTGGACGGCGCCAAGAACGGTGACGGGTCGGCTTCGGACACGTTCGACGCTGACGGAGACTTGGGGGTCGCGGACGTACCGCGAGAGACGGGCGGCGATCTCAGTCTCGATTTCTTCGACGGTAGAGCCGGCCGCGAGGAAGCGCCCGGCGAACGGAATATTGATATAGCCGTCGGGGCCGATGCGAATTGGCGTGTTGGGACCCTCGTCGGAGCCGACGACGTGGACAGTGATTTCGTCGTCAGGGCCGAGGGTTTGAATGATGGGGGCTTCAGCGCCTTGGGCGCTGCCGGATGAAAGGGCGATCGCTAGAGCGACGATGCGGAGTTGGTTCGCGTGCATGGGGCGTCCTATCCGGGATGGGCCGGAAAAGGCCTATCCCTTACCTTGGTTCAGAAGCGGTTGGCAACGCGGAATGCCGAATTGGGCGTTCGGCTGGTTGAGAGCGGAATCGGGTGGCGGGATTCCCGGGGGCCACGAGCGTGACCGTGGGTAGTTTAGCAGGTATTTGGGTGTGTGGAAGGGAAAATGGGTAGTGGCTCCGTTTCGAAGGCTCATCGCGTGCGTTGGAGGTCGCGCGGAGCGCGACCCCTGGGGTTTGGCCCGGTCAACTATAGCGGGAGGCATACAAGAGGGCGGAACGAGGGTTCGGGAGGGTATTTTCGGCACCTCGTGTCGAGCGAGACGGGGACACGAAGCCGGAGAAATGGAGAGCATCGCCCCACAACTCGAAGCGCAGATGCTGAATCAGCCGCGGGGTGGTGGCGCGGACGGGCGGGCGGCGCTGCCACTTGGGGCGCGGCAGGGCGCACGAGTCGTCGCGGGGCGAGACCTGCTGGGCGGCGGCGAGCAGCAACGCATAGGCCGCCACCTGCATCGCGGTGACGTTCTGGACCGCCCGCCGATCGCGCACCTGCGCTTCGCCCACCCCAAGCAGCGCGCAACATGCTCAAGAACGAGATCCAGCTTCTCCCAGTTTTTCTGCCCAACCACCTGGAGATGCGAAAGCTGTACGGGAACGCCGGTGGCTCTGCCCAGATCGAGAGCCTCATCCACGGCCTCCACGACCTTGAACTTGTAGTCCCTTAGGTGACTACTGTAAAAGGCATCATGTCTTCTCACGACGCGGCAGAGCCGCACTAGCTCCTGAAAGTCCGCGAAGGCGCCCGGCATACAGTTCAGTCCGGTCGACAGACCGATCGAACCCGAGCTCAGGCAGGCTTCAAGAGCCTGTTCCATCCGGCTTAGCTCCTGCTCTCCCGCTTCCCGCCGCGCCTTCATGACGAAGACACGCAGAGCGCTGTGCCCCGTCAAAGCGGCGACGTTCACGCGACTGCCCTTCTCTTGCATCGCCGAGAAGTAATCAGCGGTATCCGCCATGCCGGCGGTCGGGTCCCCGTCGAAGAGCTCTCCGGTCAGTCGTTCTCCGGCCGGATTGGGGCGCGTAGGAAAGAGCGAGAAACCACAGTTCCCGACAACTTCGGTCGTCACCCCCTGAAGGACTTTATTGGGGAGGTGCTCGAGAACCTCTTGGTCCCCGTGGCTATGCACATCAATGAATCCCGGTGCGACATGGAGTCCCGAGCAGTCGATCGTCTCCCAATCGGGCGCCGGATTGATCACACCGACATCCTCGATTGCGTCGTCCTTCAAGAGCAGGTTCGCTTTTTTGGGCTCACCGCCACTACCGTCAACAACAGTGCCATTCACCAATATCAATGGACGGTGTGGCGCCGCGGACCGGACAGCGGTATCAGTCATAGGAGCATTGTCCCGCCCAACAGCGGTTGGCGGCAATGTGGATCTAGAGCCACGCTGATTCGGCTAGGGGCCGGGTGACTCCGGCAACGCAAAAGCGACGACGCTGCCGCCGGCCGGCCGACCCGACTTGCCACCGCCGGCGGAGATGACAACAAACTGCTTGCCGTCCACCATATATGTTGCGGGCGTCGCGTTGCCGCTGAAGGGCAGCTTAGCTTGCCACAAAATTCGGCCGGTCTCTTTATCGAATGCCCGGAAGGTCTCGTCGGCGGTGGCGCCAATGAAAATAAGGCCGGCGGCGGTCACGACCGGGCCGCCATAATTCTCGGTGCCGGTCGGGGGAATGCCTCTCGCCGTCAGCTCAGGATATTCTCCCAGCGGCACCTTCCATTTGATCTCGCCCGTGTTCAGATCCACTGCGTTCAAGGTGCCCCAAGGCGGCTTGATCGCCGGATATCCCTCGTCGTCAAACCAGCGGCGAAAACCGGCGAAACGGTAGGGTGGGTCGTCTCGTCGTACACCACGCGCTTTGCGGCCAGGTTCCAGGTAAGCCGAAGCGGGCTTTTCCTTATCGAGCAGAAAATCGACGATGGCGCGGCGCTCTCCCTCCCGGAGCTTCCCAAAACCGGGCATGCGCCCCGCACCCTCCTCAATGACACGCGTAACCTCCGCTTCCGTGCTTGTTTCCGCGATGTTCAACAGCGATGAGAAGCCCGCCGCGGCATCTCCGCCACGGTCTAGACCATGGCAGTAGGCGCAATGGATCGTGTAGCCGCGCGCACCCATCGAAACCGGCGTGCCGTCCGGTTGTCGTGTCGCGACCATTTGATAAATCCAAGGAATCTCGTTGACATTCACGTAGTAGATGCCGGCGGGGTCGGCCGCCGCGCCTCCCCATTCCATCGCGCCGTCAAAGCCGGGAAAGATGATCGTCTCCTTGAGGCTTGGGGCCGGAAACGAACCGTACGATCCAACGCGCTCGTAGCGCAACGCCGTCATCGCCGCGGCTTCCGGCGATATATTCGAGACGTCGTTTTCGGTATACAACTGCCGGGTGAGTGGGGGTGGTTTCGTCGGAAACGGCTGCGTAGGCCAGGTTTGCTCGCCGGGCAAATCGGTTTGCGGTACGGGGCGTTCATGGATCGGCCAGAGCGGCTCACCCGTCACCCGGTCGAAGACAAACAGAAGCCCATTCTTTGTGCCTTGCGCGACGGCGTCGATTGTAAGCCCCTTGTGCCTGACGGTGAGCAGCACTGGCGGCGTAGGAAGGTCCTTGTCGAGCAGATCGTGGTGCACGAGCTGCTGGTGCCAGAGCCGCCGCCCGGTCTTGGCATTCAATGCGATGAGCGAGTTCGCGAAAAGGTTCATGCCATGGCGGTCACCTCCCCAAAAATCAGGGCCGGCTGTCTCGGTGGGCACGTAGACGATCCCCCGCTCTTCATCCAAAGAGAGGCCTGACCAATTCGACGCACCGCCTATTTTCTTGTACGCGTCCGGCGGCCAAGAATGGTAGCCGTACTCGCCCGGACGCGGGATCGTGTAAAAGATCCACTTCATCTCGCCGCTGCGCACGTCATACGCCCGGATCGTTCCCGGGGCATTGGTCGTGCCACCGACGATGTAGAGATCCTCATAGATCACTCCGGGCGTATTGATAAGAATGCTCGGGGGACTATCCTGATCGTGGACCTCCACACCGACGCCGAGATGGATCGAGCCATCCTGGCCGAAGCTACGAATCAGGCGGCCTGTTTTCGCATTCAGAGCGTAGAGGTACGGGCCCGCGCCGGTAAAGATCCGGTGGTCGTCGCCGCTCTCCCAGTAGACAAGACCGCGCTGCCTTCTAGCCGCGCCGCCCGGCCGTACGGTTGTAGGATCGAACCGCCAGATCTCCTTTCCCGTTGCCGCATCGAGGGCGATGACTTTTCTCGTCGGTGACGCGGTGTAGAGGACACCATTGATGACAAGGGAATTGGCCTGGAACTCACCGCGGTCGCCGGTGTCATAGGTCCAGGCCACGCCCAGCCGGGCGACATTGCTCTTGTTGATCTGGTTGAGCGTCGAATAAAGTGTGCGGCTTTTACTGCCCAGATATACAGGCCAGTCCTGATTCGTCGGGGGCGCCGAGGCTTGCGGATCGCCGGGTTGACCTGCAACCGGGACAGCAGACAAGAGTAGAACCCAAGCGGAAAATGAGAGCGCTCTCTGCAATAACGCCGATGCTGTCTGCACTGTCGTTGTGCGTCAACCACCGCCGAAAGCTCGGATCGGGTTGAGGCATTCCCCCTGGATGCTGCTGGTAGTTACCGAAAGATTGTTGCACTTTGGGCCGTGGCGGTGTTCATCGCCGAGCCATAGCGCAGACCGCCTGCTATCCTCGTCTTCTGCGGCGACCGGGTGATTCCAGCCCGCTTCTCGGCGCCGGCCGGCAGATCCCGATTCGATGTGCAATCACCCACGGTTGAGCGTGAGTCCTGGTCCGGCGGTATTGATACGGACGAGCTTCGTGGTGGCCTGGTTGGTGATGCAAAGCTGCGCGCCGTCAGAAACCTGGCCGCGCCACGAGGCCGGGAGGGGGGCGCAGGATATCGCGTTCGTCGGCAATGAAGCCTGTGCGGAATGCCATCAAGAGCAGTTCGAGGAATGGAAGGGGTCACATCACGACTGGTCGATGCGGCACGCCGACAGTACGAGTGTGCTCGGCGATTTCGACGACGCAACGTTTGAGCACTTCGGCGTAACATCACGGTTCTTCACTCAGGGCGATCGATACTACGTCAACACCGAGGGTGTGGGAGGCGTGGCGTCGGACTTCGAGATCAAATACACGTTCGGCGTTGAACCGCTCCAGCAGTACCTGATTGAGTTCCCAGGCGGGAGGCTGCAAAGCCTGACGATCGCGTGGGATGTCGAGAACAAGCGCTGGTTTCACCTCTATCCCGACGAGCGGATCACGCATGACGACCCCCTTCACTGGACCCGGCGGTTCCAGAGTTGGAACATGATGTGCGCCGAGTGTCACTCGACGAACCTGCGAAAAGGGTATGACGGTGCGTCCGATACTTACCGCACCTCATGGAGTGAGATCAACGTAAGTTGCCAGGCTTGCCACGGCCCGGGTGAGCGGCATGTGGCTTGGGCGCGCAAGATTCCTGAAGGGGTGATACCGGACCCGGCCGAGCACGGACTAGTTGTGGATTTCAAGACGACTGATCCCCGATACGAAGTTGAGAACTGTGCACGTTGCCATTCTCGGCGGCATCAAGTGAGTCCCGAAGATGAGCATGGACGTCCGCTGATGGATGACTTTCAGGTCGCCCCATTGCGGGAAGGCTTGTACCACGCCGATGGGCAGATTCTCGACGAGGTCTACGTCTACGGCTCGTTCGTGCAAAGCCGCATGTATGGCGCCGGCGTGCGATGTTCCGACTGCCACAATTCACACAGCCTCAAACTGTTTCGTGAGGGGAATGCGCTGTGCGTTCGGTGCCACCAAACGGCGCCTCCTGAAGACTTTCCGGATCTGGCATCCAAAGACTACGACACGCCGGAGCACCACTTTCACCCCGCCGGTACGGCCGGTACGCAGTGCGTCGAGTGCCACATGAGGGCGCGGACTTATATGGTTGTCGATCCGCGCCGCGACCATAGCTTCCGCGTACCGCGGCCCGATCTCACGGTCGCGGCCGGTGTGCCGAATGCTTGCAACGGCTGCCACGAGGATGAGACGGCCGAGTGGGCGGCCGATGCGGTGAGTAAGTGGTATCCAAGCGGGGCAGCGGGAAAACCTCACTTCGCCGAAACTCTCACGGCGGGCCGCGAAGAACAGCCGGAGGCTTTCCAGGCACTAGTGGAACTGGCAAAGGACGCCGAACAACCGGCGATTATAAGAGCCACGGCGCTGGAGTTGCTGCGTGGCTATTCATCTGACGAGCCGGCTGCGGTCAAGGCTTTGGCAGCCGATGCCGAGCCGTTGGTAAGAGTCGGCGCGGCAGCGGCGATGCAGAGCTTGCCGCCGGATGAGATGGTCACGGCCCTGTCGCCCCTGCTGAGCGACCCGATCCGTGCGGTGCGAATCGAAGCGGCGCGCGTCCTGGGCTCCTTACCCCGGCGGATGCTGGGGGCCGTGAATCAAGGGGCGCTGGACGCGGCGTTCGCCGAGTTCGAAAAGGCGCAGTTGGCGCAGGGGGATATGCCGGGGTCGCATTTGAATCTCGGGGTGGTCTACGCGGCGCAGGGTGATGCGAAACGGGCTGAGCAGCACTATGCGACGGCGATTCGGTTGGAGCCCGGCTTTCTGCCGGCCCGCTTCAACCTGTCGACGCTCTACAACCAACTGGGGCGCAACGAGGATGCGGAGAGGATTCTACGGGAGGCAGTGAAGCTGGTCCCAAGCGAGGGCGAGGCTCACTATTCGTTGGGTCTGATCCTCGCCGAGGAAGGCAACATTGACGAGGCGGCGGTCAGCTTGGGGAAAGCGGCGGAGTTGCTTCCGAACCGGCCTCGCGTCCGATATAACTATGCCCTGGCGTTGCAACACCTGGGCGACTTGAAACGCGCGGAGACGCAGTTACTACTGGCTCACGAGACAGATCCGGCCGATCCCGACATCGTGAATGCGATCCTCACGTTTTATCTTCAGCAGAGGGATCCGCGAAAAGCTCTGCCCTACGCGGAGCGTCTGGTGCGGCTTGTGCCGGATGCGGAAGGGCCGAAACAACTGCTGACACAGCTACAACAGCAGCTTGGGCGCTGACCGCTCTACGGTTGAGGACCGGCTCTGCTCCTACCGAGTTGGAATCACGGGCAATAGCACGTGAGACGGATACTCGCTGGAGTGATAGATCTTCTGCTCAGCGACAACCCTCTTCGTCTCGAGCGCGTTGTTATCGGATCCTGTGTTGAGGTTAGGGAGATAGTACGGAAAGTAGCTGCTTGAGATCTCGATTCGGATGCGATGACCCGTCTGGAATAGATTCGCCGTGCCCCTCCAGAAGTCCATGGTGTATTCGTAGACCTGGTCCGGGACAATCTCGCTCAGCCGGTCAGATCGAAAAGCACCATGGTTGTCGGGATCGCGGTAACGGGCGCGCATTACGCCGTCGCAGAGGAAGATGGCGCGACCATCTGGATACACATCGACAAGTCGGACCATCCAGTCGGTGTCCCGAGCCGAGGTTGAGGCGTAGAGCTTCGCCGAGATGGGTCCCGTGACCTCAATGGGCTCCTCCAGCGGCGGTGTCGTGTACACAAGGACTTCATCACCGGCAGCGGCCTCTCGTGTGTCGACCGGGCCATCGATATGGCCACCGGTGAAAGGGCTGCGAGTCGGATTCGCGGGATCATACCGATAGGTATCGTACGCTCGGCCGCTGGAGAGCTTCGTACCGAGAGTGCCGTCGCCATCCAGGGTGTTAGCGTGGCCGGCGCCGGCGAAGTAATACTTTGTCAACCGAGTCCGCGGAAGCGGCCAATCCTGCTCCGCGCGCCATCGGTTCTCCCCCATCACGAAGACGTGGACCGGAGGGTCTTCCATGATTCCGTTTTGAATGCCCTTGAGCCAATAGTCAAACCAACGACAGATCAGACCATCAAGGTCAAGCAGTGAGTCGGGACCGTAGTCGATTCCCTCGAGTTCACGATCACGGTTGATGCCATGAGGCCAAGGGCCGATGATCAGCTTCGGTTGCCTGGCTTGAGGCGATCCTCCCGCGGCCCTCATCCCTTGATAGTTCTGAGGCGAACCAGGATAGTTGGCGTCGAACCAACCCGTGAAGTTGAGAGAGGGAACACGAATCTTGTCGTAGCGGTCGTAAGCGTTGCGCGCCCAGTAGTCGTTCTCCGTCTTGTTGTGAATCCATCTCTCGAACCATGGCGCATTATGCACGCCCATGATGTCGGCTATCTCGGCCTGTGGAACATGGCTCATGTTCTCGGTCCGCTGCTGCGTGTGTCCCCAATAGGGACCCTCGCCCACGACCTGTGCTGTCCGTCCCGCCATGCCGGCCATCCAGTCGATGACCCAACTAACCAAGATGCCGTTCTGGTAGGGCGCATTGAGAAGCCCGCTCGAAGGTGGCGACACTTGCGGGGCGATCGCTTTCAAGTGTGGCGGAGCTTGTGAGGCTGTCCACCATTGCGTCCAGCCTCCGTAGGAGCCGCCGATCATGCCGACATTCCCGTTGCACCACGGCTGGAGCGCTATCCATTCGACAAGATCGTAGCCGTCGGTCTTGTGCTTGTCCGTAAAGGGGTCCCAGGTGCCTTCCGAGTCATAGCGGCCACGGGCGTCGGAGAGGACGACCACATAGCCGCGCTCGGCAAACCAGCGCGCACGCTCGGTTAAGCCCGAGCCGAGATTATCGTAGGGAGTATGGCTGAGAATGGCCGGAAACCGGCCCTTGGCGTCAGGCTCGTAGATATCGACCGAGAGACGAATTCCGTCGCGCATCTCAACGAGCCGGCCTCGCGACGATCTGACTTGGTACTCGGCTTGGGAATACTGGCCCGCCTCAGGCTTCTGTGCCCACGAATCTGCTGCAAAGGCGCAGAAAGCGAACGGAAGAAGAGAGGTCGCAGTCCAGGCCCTGCTCGTGATATCACTGCCGATACGTTTCCAGGTCACGGGCTATGCTATCACGGGGTGTCAGCCATGATGAGCTTTCCATCTGTCACCGATCTCGCCCAAACGCTTTTCAATAGACATGAGGCCACGCCCTGGCATAATAGGGGGCCCCACCCTGGTGATGTCGATCGCAAAGCCGGCAAAGAACCAGGTGGGTTGGCCTGTCCAAGCAAGGAGGTCGACGTTGCCTGACAAGAGAGATTTTGACCGGCGGCAATTTCTTATCACCGCGGCGACCGGAGCAAGCGTTTCGGGCTCGGTGTTGACGTCTTCGACGTGTGCGGCTCCCGATGTCGCGGCAGTCGCCCACCGGCGCGTTCATCCTGTGCTTATTCGTAGCGCACACAGTGAATTGATCCGGGTTACCGTGGATTGCGGACAGCCGGACGTTCATGCAACCTCGTTCACGTTCTCGCTGGGCGGCACCGATGAGTTGAGCGACATCGAGACGCTGCGGTTGTTCTACGCAAGCGGCAAAGGACCCGAAGAGCTCGACAACGTTCACAGCGGAAGTTCTTTTCCGGTTGACAAGAGGGTATTACTAGCTGAGTTGACGGCCGCTCCGTTCGGTCCGCCGTCAGCGCCGACCGCCGAGCTGATGTTTCGCGGCGATCAAGTGTTGCGGCCGGGAGCCAATGTCTTCTGGCTGGCCTGCACGCTTCGGTCCACCGCGAACCTGTCACATCAAGTCGCTGCCGAGTGTACGAAGATCGAAACATCGGGGGGCGCCGTCATTCCCAGTGAAGCAACCCCCGGAGTCCGTAAGCGAATCGGCGTCGCGCTGCGCCGGCACTACGACGACGGCGTCCACACTTATCGCATCCCTGCGCTGGCCACGACGCCGGAGGGGACGCTGCTGTGCGTCTATGACATGCGCCGCCGCAAGCGTCGAGATTTGCAAGAGGACATCGACATCGGCCTTAGCCGTAGCACAGACGGCGGGCGCACCTGGGAACCGCCGCGCGTGGTTATGGACATGGGTGAGTTCGACGGGCTACCCCAGGAAGAGAACGGCTGCAGTGACCCGGGCATCGTTGTGGACCAACAAACCGGAGAGATCTTTTGCGGAGGCATGTGGATGTGGGGCAAGCCCGGCAAGCATCAATGGGACGGCGACGGCTCCGAGCCCGGCTACGAAATCGGCAAAAGCGCCCAGTTTCTGATGGTGAGTTCCAAGGACGACGGCCTTACCTGGACCAAGCCCGAGAACATGACTCGCAAGCTTAAGAAAGTCGAGTGGATTCTGATGGCCCCGTCCCCCCAAGGTGGAATTACGTTGCGCGACGGCACGCTGGTCATGCCAGGGCAAGGGCGTGACGAAAACGACCGCAGGTTCGCGACTCTGATTGTCAGTCGTGATCATGGATCCACCTGGACCGTCGGTTCCCCCTCCGCAACCGGTGGCACCGAATGTCAGGCTGTTCAACTGGATGACGGCTCCATCATGCTCAACGTTCGCACCGAGAGCCCGACCGG
The DNA here is from genome assembly GCA_965206655.1 of Bryobacterales bacterium. Taxonomy (GTDB): domain Bacteria; phylum Acidobacteriota; class Terriglobia; order Bryobacterales; family UBA6623; genus JAPPLB01. The sequence goes on from CBDBKC010000038.1 coordinate 1,015,333, forward strand.
GTTTCGGTCGGTCTACGTAACCGAGGATCTCGGCCGAACATGGCGACCCCACCCAACGCATCGCAAGGCGCTCATCGAACCGAATTGCAACGGCAGTCTACTTCGATTTGACTATCAGGAGGACGGGCAACCGAAGCACATTCTTGTGTTCGCCAACCCACATTCACAAACGGGCCGCGATCATCATTCCATCCAAATCAGTTTCGACGAAGGTCAAACGTGGCCCGAGGAGCACAGACTACTGTTGGACGAGGGGAAAGGTAACGGTTACCCGAGCCTTGCTCAGATTGACGACCAGCACGTCGGCATCGTCTACGAAGGCAGCCAGGCGCACCTCGTCTTCGAGAAGCTTTCGCTGGACGAGCTGCTTGGAAGAGGAAAATAGCGCCCGCCAAAGGCCTTCCCGTGGCCAATACGTGAGCGAACTTCTGAAACGATGTACTAAGGAGACGTCCGTTCCGGCTCCGTAACCGTCAGAATCCGGCCGCTTTTCACGTTTCGCATGGTCTTCGTAGCGCCGCTCGGCCAGCGAACTTCCAACCATTCCACTACGTCTTCGTCCCCGAGCCCGAAGTGGACTCGCGCGTCGTTCGCCGAGGCGTAGCTGCCCGCTGTTGTTACGTATCCCCACTGCTCGCGGCCCGAAGGCATGCGGATATGCACACGCGCCCCGAGGGCACCGCGATTACTTGCGGTTCCCGCGATCTTCAACTCGATCCAGTTCGCCGCAAGCTCGGACGCATTACTGAACAGCACCCGCGGCTGAGCGTCCAGCACGCTCATCACGATGTCTACGTCACCGTCGTTGTCCAGGTCCCCAAACGCCGCACCCCTTCCCGCGAGGTCTTCCTCGAAAACGTTACCGCTCCCAGCCGATACGTCGGTAAACTTGCCCTCGTTGTTGCGGATCAGCAAGGGGGGCTGAACATAGCTGAGTGATGGGTCCATCTTTTCTACGTTGTCGAGCACGTGGCTTTGAGCCACGAATAAATCCTTCCAGCCGTCATGGTCGGAATCAAAGAAGCGAGTCCCCCAGCCCGACATGAAATTCGTGATCTGCGCCAAGTTCGACTGCCGCGTGCGGTACGAGAAGAATCCGCCGCCGTCGTTCTCGTAGAGCGCGTACAATTCCTTCGCAAGATTCGTGATGATGATGTCGGGCTGCCCGTCGTTGTTGTAGTCGTTGAAATCGATCCCCATGCCCGCGTAGCTTCCGCCGTCCTCGTTATACGCCACACCCGCGACCAAGGCCTCGTTCGAGAACTTCCCATTGCCCTGATTGTGAAAAAGAATCTGCGCCACCGAATCGTTCGCGACGGCGATGTCGGTCCAGCCGTCGCCGTCGTAGTCATTGAAGGCGACGCCGAGCGACTTGCCTAAGACGCGGCTCACGCCGGACGCCTCGGAGACATCGGTGAACGTTCCATCGCCGTCGTTCCGGTAGAGGCGGTTGGAGACGGGCTGAAATCTCTTTGGGCTGCAATAGACCTGGATCTCTTTGCCGCAGCGGATGTGCTTCGAAAAATCCCAGTCGAGGTAGCGCACGACGAACAAGTCGAGATCCCCATCGTTGTCGTAATCCAAGAAGCCCGCGCTGACCGACCATCCCCCAGCCGCAACGCCGGCCTTGGCCGTGACATCCTCGAAGGTGCCGTCGCCGCGATTGCGGTAGAGCACGTTGGGCCCGAAGTGCGTCGCGTAGAGATCGACAAAGCCGTCGTTGTCGAAGTCACCGGTCGCGACTCCCATGCCGTAGCCGACGTGACCGATGCCCGAGACGCCCGCCTTCTCGGTGACATCGCGGAACGTACCGTCGCCTTGGTTGCGATACAGCTTATCGAGGTATTTAGGACTCGATCGGTCTACCTTTACGCTCTTGCCCTTTTCGATGCTGAGCCCCCCGCTATTGAGGAAGAATATGTCGAGCAAGCCGTCGGCATCGTAATCGAGTAGGCCGATTCCGCCGCCCATCGTCTCGATCAGGAATTTCTCGTTGGAGCGGCCCGATTGATGTAGGAAGTCGATGCCCGCCTGCGCCCTGCGGTCCTCAAACAGGACCGACTGTTCGGCTGCGGATGCGCCCATGAAGCAAACGGCCAGCAGCACCCAGAAACGAAGGACCATGTTGATTGAAGAAGGAACGAGCAGAGAACCCTAACGCCCTTACGCACAGGCTATCACGACCGTTCCGACGTCCTGTGACCCAGCTCATTCAAGAACAGAAGAGCCAGAGAGTGCAACAGACTTGCTATGTCAGTGTCGATGCTCGGTTGAGTCGTGGAGCAACTTCGCGCGCGAAAAGCTCCAGGCTGTGAAACCACACATCGCGATCGTCCCAATCGTGGGCGACGAGGACCAGGGTCCCAAACGGTCCGATACGCTCGCGAAGCTCCAAAATCCGGCGGGCGACGTGCTCCGGGTCCCCCGCGATGATGACTTGATCCATGAAATAGTCCAGGTTGCAGTCGTCATCGTTCATCCCCGGGTTGGGCTTCCAGATCGTGAGACCTGAGCCCGACGTGCGGCTCGTTAAGTCGAGGATGTACTGAATGCACGACCCCAGTGAATTCTTGCGGGCAAGTTTCCGGGCCTCGGCCGTCGTGTCGGCCACGAGTACGTTGCGGGCGACACACCACTCCGCGGGGTCTGCCTGCCGCCCGACCGAAGCGGCCCCTTCGGCATACGTCCGCCATTGGTCAACGAGGACCTCCTCGTGGAGCATGTGATGGCTGATCGGTCGAAAGCCTCGCGCCGCGGCCGCTTTCAGTCCAGCCGAAGCGCGGCTGATGCTCGGGACGAAGATCGGCGGAGTCGGCTGTTGCAGAGGCTTATGAAGGGTGCCGATCCCCATTTCCTCGTCAACGGTGTCGCGTAGCCGCACCTTCCAGAACTGCCCGTCGAGTTCGTAAGGTGGATCGCTGGTCCAGATCTTTAGGATCATGTCGATCGCTTCGGCGACTCGCGCGCCCGTGTCCTTCGGATCGACGCCGTAAAGCTCCATGTCAGTCGGCACGGCGCCGGGGCCGAAGCAGACGTTCAAGCGTCCGTGCGACAGATGGTCGAGAAAGGCCAAGCGACTCGCCACATGCGCGGGATGATGGTATTGCAGGCAGACCGGCGCCGCTCCGACACGCATCGTTTTTGTCACGCCGAGAACCTTACCGAGAAAGATCTCGGGCATGACGATGTTCTCGTAGCTGGACGAGTGGTGTTCGCCGACCCAGAAATCGCTAAAGCCCAGTTCCTCGCATTTCACCGCCAGCTCGATGTCTTCATCGAAGCACTGAGCGAGCGGTTTCCGCGGGTCGTGGATCGGCATGACGAACATGCCGTAACTCAACGCGGTGGATGACGTCATCATTCCTTCCGAGTAAGCTCTTCGAGCGACCGAGGTCAGCGATGTGGTGTTGCGTGCGTGGCTAGTCGATGGCGAAGCAGTAGAACAGGCCGTCGCCGCCCGTGCCTTGCAGATTCTCCTGGCCGCAGCCGCGTGAGCCGTGGGATGCATTCCATGAGGTGGGTGCGGGGCCGCCGCCTTGCCGGTCGTGATGGCCGAGGCTGGCGCTTCCTTCGCCGTTGCTCATCCAGTTGCCGCAGGTGTGGTCTTCAGCGGCTGGGTAGGCGGAGCCGTCGGCTTGCGTGCCGGTGAGGATGTCGTGCTTGTTGGGGCTGTCTCCGCGTCCGTTGACGACGTCGCCTTTCTCTGTGATGGAGTTCTCTTTGCTCAACTTGTTGTTATCGGAGTGCAGGTCGGCGACGCTCTTCGCGACCTGGACGCCCTTGGCGTTGTGCCACGGCCCTTTACCTATGCGATCACGGGCATTGACGGATCCGGGACCGCCGGTTGAGAGGTAGGCGTGCCACGTCTTACCGCTGGAGCCGGCAGCGGCGGCGAGCGATTGGCAGTGACTATCAGCTCGGGCAAGACCGCCCAGGTTGGCGCCGTCGCCGGGTCCTTTGCTGGTGATGAAAAAGCTCATGCTGTTTTGCGCGAGGACGGGCAGAGCCGCGGTGAGAAGCATGATTGCGAGGTGAAGGGCTGGGGGCGTTCGCATGTTGTATCTCCTTGTGTGGTATCTCCGGAATGAAGCGGGAAGTGTGGCCCGCGGGGCTCTCTATTGTATCGGGGGCGGAACCGTGTTTGAGAGGCGAGCGAATACGGAGCCGGGTTACACGGTGCTGAAGACGGTTGGTGAACTCCCCGACCTGGATGGGTACCACTCGCGACTCGGCGAGGCTGGAGCCGCTGCCTTGGGTGTTTTTCAACGCAGGCTCACGCCCGCGGCTCTGAGTTTTTCCGATGGGCGTTAGTCGCTTGCCATTTCGGCGACGATCTCGTAGACCTTTTCCAGCGCCTCCGGGAGCTTGCCCGTGTTCTTGCCGCCTGCTTCGGCCAGGTCGGGACGTCCGCCTCCGCGGCCGCCAACCTCCTGGGCGATAGCGCCGACGAGCTTCCCCGCGTGGACCTTCTTTCCGGCAAGGTCTTTCGTAACCGCCGAGATCAAAGCGATGTTCCCGTCAACCGCGCTCGCCAGCACGACCACGCCTGAGCCAATCTTGCTTCGCAGCGAATCGGCCAGTGAGCGCATCTGGTTGCGGTCGAGGCCGTCGACCTTTGCTGAGACGACTTTGATGCCTTTGACTTCGCGCGCACCTTCGATGAGGTCGCCTGTGCCGGATTCGGCGAGCTTGGCCTTGAGTTGCTGGACCTCGCGCTCAAGGTTCTTGCGCTCGGCCGCGAGTTTCTCGACCGACTCGACCAGCGCCGGTTCCGAAACTCGCAGTGTGGAGGCCAGCCGCGCGATAGTATCCGTCGCATCACGGTACTCGTCGTAGGCGCCAAGTCCGGTGATGGCTTCGAGCCGCCTCACACCGGCGGCCACACTGCTTTCCGAGGTGATCTTAAAGACCCCGATGTCGCCCGTGCGGCTCACATGGGTGCCGCCGCACAGTTCCTTGCTGAAACCGTCAATACCCACAACACGAACCTTTTCCGTGTACTTCTCGCCGAACAGGGCCATCGCGCCCGTCTTCAGCGCCTCGTCGAGGTCGAGGATGTCCGTTGTGACGGGCGTATTCTTGAGGATTTCTTCGTTGACAAGCCGCTCGACTTCCTCACGCTCGGCCTCATCAACGGCGGTGTAGTGTGTAATGTCGAAACGGAGGCGGTCGGGCGCGACAACGCTGCCCGCCTGTTTGACGTGCGTCCCGAGGATTTTTCGCAATGCGGCCTGCATGAGATGCGTCGCGGTGTGATTGCGCATGGTGGCGTGGCGAAGGCGATCGTCCACACGGCCCTCGACCTGTTGCCCAACCCTGAGTTCCGCCGCCGTCACAAGGGAGTGTACGGAGAGCCCGCGGATCGGAGCCTGCACATCGGTGACGCGCGCCACCAGCTCGCCGCCCGAAAGCAGCACCCCTTGGTCGCCTACCTGTCCGCCGGATTCAGCGTAGAAGGGCGTGCGATCGAGAATCATTTCGGCTTCCATACCAGCCGGGACCTGTTCGATTTGCTCGTGATCGACGAGTAGGGCAACGATCGTCGAGTCGCTCGTCTCCAGGTTCCCGTAACCTTCAAACTTCGTCGGCTGCTCGTCGCGCAGTTCCTGATAGATAGGAGCGACGGCCGCCTGATCGCCCCCCTTCCAGCTTGCGCGGGCCCGCACGCGCTGCTCATTCATCTGCTTCTCGAACCCGGCGTGATCGATGCTGAGCCGGCGCTCTCGTGCCATTTCCTCTTGCTCGTCGAGTGAGAGACCAAACGTATCGTAAAGCTTGAACGCCACTGATCCAGGCAGCACGCCGTCGCCGATCTTCTCGGTTTCGGATTCGAACATCCTTTCGGCCAGCGCGAAGCTGTGCTGGTAGCGCGTCTCCTCTTCCTTCACGACGCGTGCGACGCGTTGCACCGACTCCATCATTTCGGGATAGCCGGCTTTCATGTGCTCGGCGACGAAACCGGTCAGCTCAAAGAGGAACGGTCTGTCACGGCCCGCGAGGCGCGCATGACGCAGCGCTCGGCGGATAATCTTCCGCAGGACGTAGCCGCGCCCTTCATTCGCCGGCAGGACGTTGTCGTGGATCAGAAACGCGGCGGCGCGGCTGTGGTCAGCGATGATGCGCAGCGTCGTATCGATCTTCGGATCAGCCCCGAACGCCATCCCCCCTCCCAGCAGTCCCGCCGCGTGGTCGATGATCGGGCGGATCAGGTCCGTGTCGAAATTGCTGAGCTTACCCTGCAGAACGGCAGCCGTCCGTTCGAGGCCCAAACCGGTATCGATCGACGGCTTCGGAAGCGGCGTCAGCTTGCCTTCCTTGTCTCGGTCAAACTGCATGAAGACGAGATTCCAGATCTCGACGAAACGGTTCGTATCCGACGGGAAAGGCTCGTCGGTCTCTCCGGGTTCGAGCGCCTCGGGCCCGAAATCATAGAAAAGTTCCGAGCAGGGTCCGCACGGGCCGGTATCGCCCATCTGCCAAAAATTGTCCTTGGCGCCGCAACGAAAGATGCGGCCTGGCGCGATGTCGGTCGTCTTCTTCCACAGCTCTTCGGCCTCGTCGTCGTCGTCAAAGACCGTGGCGTAAAGGCGTTCTTTCGGCAGGCCGTAGACCTTCGTGACAAGTTCCCAGGCGAAGGCGATGGCATCTTGTTTGAAGTAGTCGCCGAAAGAGAAGTTACCGAGCATCTCGAAGAACGTGTGGTGACGGCGGGTGTAGCCTACGTTTTCGAGATCGTTGTGCTTGCCGCCTGCCCGCACGACCTTCTGGGAAGTCGTGGCTCGGTTGTAGTCGCGTTTCTCAGCGCCGAGGAAGGTGTCTTTGAACTGATTCATCCCGGCGTTCGTGAAGAGCAACGTCGGGTCATTCGCGGGGACGAGCGAAGAGCTCGGCAGGATTCGATGGCCGTGGCCTTCGAAATAGCGCAGGAACTTTTCTCTGACTTCGTCGCCTGTCAAGTGCGGGGTCCTTGGAGAGCGCGCGACGTGTTTAGCAGCCCGTAGGGCGCTCCTTGCCGGTCGCGGCTCGGCTCGTTGAGCAACTTTGCTTCGGCAAGATCGCGAGCCTCACAGGTCCGGAGTTTCGCCGTCGGGATCTTCGCCGAACCCATCCAACCACTCGCTGTCGGAAGAGATTTCGCGCAGTGCTTCCACGATTCTATCACCGGGGAAACCGGCTCTTAGCAGGCCACGATACAGCCGAGCGATATGTCGAGGGTCTTCGATCTTGCGCTCGCGATACGCTTCGCCCAGGTGTTTTTGGAGGTAAGTGTGGATCAGTTGAGCTTCATCCGTATCCCCGTACACTTCGCCAACGGCGCTTTCGGCGACGGAGACATCAACACCGCGGCGTTGAAGTTCACGCACAACGCGGTTCGGACCCAGCGCCTCGTACTCCTTGCGGAAGTAAGAATGTGATTCGGCGACCCGGGAATCGTCCAGATAGCCGACGGACGTGAGGCGATCGAGAACTTCGTCGACATCCCGCGGGCGGGCGGAGCGGCGTTCGAGTCGAGTGCGGAGTTCGGTCGTCGTCAACGCGCGGCGGGCGAGCGCTTGGACGGCGTACTCGAAGAGAGCTTCGGGGGCGAGGAGTTGGGGGGAACGTCGGGCCACTTCAAGATTGTAGGTCCCACGCGAGCCGGGGTTCTATTCGGGCGCCGTCAGGTGTTACCGACGGGGAGGCCGTCCAGGCGCGACCTATAGGCTTCGATAGGCATCACTTCGATGGCGGATGCGTTCCACGGTGACAATACGGTTGTTATCGTCTACCGCGTATACAACTCGGTAGTCGCCCACCCGTAGGCGATACCTACCTGGGGACACGCGCAGTTTCTTCGCGCTCAATGGATGCGGATCCGTTTCGAGAGCGAGAAGTTTTCGGGTAATGCGCCGACGCAACGAGTCGGACAGCCGGTCGAGTTCCTTTCTCGCGGGCTCAGATATCTCGACCGACCAGGAGGTCACTGTCGCCGTTTTCTTGAATCACTTTGCGCAGCGGATGTCGCTTGTCATCCTTGTGCTTCTCCGCGAAAAGGACATCAGCCTCGTCCTCTGTGAGTGTGCGAGCCGTCGACGAGGAGTCGGAGCGGGGCTGCCGCGCAGCAACCGTGCGCTGGTCATGTCCTAGTTCGGCGGATTCCGCATTCCGAATCACAAGCTCATTATACCGTGAGAACAAGAGCGCTTTGGGTTTCTAGCTTGACCAACTGTTCGATCGAACCATCGCCCGCCCCGAGGCATCGCTGCTACACCAACTCGACGCCCACTCGCTCCGCCGCTCGAGCCAATGGGCCGTCCAGACTTGCCAAGGGCAACCCCTCACGCACGGCTAACTCAAGATAAGCAGCATCATAAACGGAAATGTCGGTGCGAACTGCAAGGTTCCACACCGCATCGAAGACTCTCGCGGCCGGTTCATGCTCGATGATGATCGGTAGCCCTTTCAGCAGACGAAAGCAGTCGGCCGCTTGGCTTTCGGTAATTCTGTTTCGGCGGCGAGCAGCCCAAATAATGTTGGCGGCGTCAAGAATCCATACTGACGGAACCACGGCTCGAAGGGCCTTCCAGCAAGGCACCCGTGAGCATGTCCGCTTTGGCTCGTATTCGTCGGAAAGCCACCAAGCTGCCGTTGTCGAAGCATCAACGACGAATCGCGTCAACGCCGACGCCCTTCATCACGCAGCTCACGAATGGCAAGGTCGCCGAGCGAGACCGACTCGCGGATCTGTCGCAAGCGCCCGGCCGCTGCGGCGACGTCCATCCCCTTTTCGTCAACGGGTGTAAGCATGGCTACGGGCACCCCGTGTTTGGTGATCGCGATTCTCTCGCCGCGACCAGCTCTTTCAACAAGCTCGGAGAGATGAGTCTTGGCCTTGACCAGTCCGATGCGCTTGATCATGACGTTGAAGGCTAAAGCTAGCTCGTTCCTATGTTTAGCACACCGATGCCATCTGTACACAAAGCAAACGGCTAGAGGGCCGCCGACCGGGCCGGATCATTCAGGTGAGGGAAACTTTCGGTTTCTGATTTGGTGGCAGGTCGGACCGCTTGCTGACGTGCGCGGCACGGAAAGAACGTGGCTTCGCTGGTGGGACGGGGCCCGGTCGTGGGAAGGCTGTCCCGCAGCCGGAAGGAACGAGAGAGTGCGGATCAGTGATTGCGAGCGAGCAGCAGAACATCCGGCTCGACGCGCCAACCTTGAACGAGTGAACAGCTCGAGCACCGCGCCTCGTAGCCCGGAGCGACCTCGGACAGCGTCGCCAGGATGTCTCTCGGATTATCCCCATCTTCAGCGGCGATGATGAGCCGCGGGGAGTGTTGGGCCAGCGTACGGCCGGCGCCGTGGAGTACGCGCGTAACCGCTCCCTTGATGTCCATCTTGATCAGGTCTACGCGATCCAAATTGAGTTCCTCGATCAGTAGGTCGATCGGGACTAGAGGAATCGTGTGAACCGTCTCGAAATCTTCTGCCTTATGAATGAAACCGTCGGCGGCGGAGTTATCGGGGTCTTCCCAGAAAGGTAGCTCAGCTTCCACATCCCAGATACCTTTGGGGTAGACGATCACGCGGCCCGCGGCGATTTCCTCTTTGAGATTCCGCCGGAGACACTCGACATTGTTGGGAGCGGGCTCAATCGCAATGACTTGGCTTGCGCCGCGCTCCAACGCTTCCCGCACGTAGATGCCGACGTGGGCGCCGCCGTCGAGAACGACATCGCCGGGCTGAACGGCTTGGGCGCCGTCTCCATACTGATTGACTACCTGCTGTGCAACGAGGATAGGCAAAGACCCGCCACTTCCGGCCGGTACCCAGTACGAACCGGCCGGTGTCTCCCAAAACTCGTACCCGGCGGGATCTTCTTCCAGCAGGCGCGAGTTTTCACGAATGCGCTCGATGGTTTCGCCGAGTTCGATACGCAATCGGCCGCCTGCCCAAATGTCTTGGATCGGGCAAAACTCGTTGCGGCCCGCCAACGCAAGCAGCCCGGGGCCCGACTGCGGGAAGAACCAAATGCCAATGGCAAGGAGGAGGATCGCCAACTCCGCGGCAATCAATCCTCTGAATAGCGCAACAGCAACACGTTTCTTGGGGAGGGGGTGCGCACAGCTCTCTCCTGTGTATCCCATCCTCGGGTTCGCTCGACAATAGGTGAGACACCTGAGGCATACGACTCCCGGGCGAGTTTGTTGCGCTAATCCGGCGGCAATGGTCAAGAATTTGGACAGCGGGAAAGAGTGCTCAACGATGCCGTCAACCGGCGTAGCTCTCTCGAAGAGTAGCCGCCGGGGCCAAGGGATTCAGGATTTCAGACCGAGAAGCATTGACTCGAGCCTTTCCGCTTCCAGCAAGGTAGTAGGGTGCTTGCGCGCGGCCCTATCAACCGACTCGGGGTCTTTGAAACCGTGGCCCGTAACAGGGCAGATCGTGGTTTCGTTGCGGTGCACCATCTCTTGCGCAACGGCGCGGCGAAGGCCGGCTAGAGCGGCTGCTCCGGCGGGTTCGCAATAGATTCCCTCCTCCGCCAGCATCATCTGCTGGGCGTCGTAGACCTCCTCGTCCTCGACACCAAAGGCGTGGCCCCCATTCTCGCGGAGTGTGTGGAGAGCCAATGTGGCGTCAGCATCGAAAGGAACGGAGAGGCCGCTTATTCTTGTCGTGCTCTCGACCGCTCTCACTTTATCTTCGCCACGCTCGAACGCATCGACGACAGTCGGGCAGCCGCGCGGCTGGACGATATGAACCTTGGGCCGCGGTCCCGTAACGTTTTCGAAACCGCGGCAAACCGCCGTGAACATGCCGCCTCCACCGACGGGAACGAACACGTGGTCGACCTGGGCTTCACATTGTTCACTAAGCTCTCGTGATATCGACTCCACCGCCCGCATACCCTGAGGGCAGTAACGATAAGCTGAGATAACGATCGCGATCTTCCCTGCCCTTGACAATCGCTCCAGCGTCCCAAGCACGTTGGCGGTCACCTCGGCTGACGCGATGAAGTCTTTCACAAGAACCAATCGTGCACCGTGGGCGCGCATCTGCACCAGCTTTCCCGCGGGCGTCTCCGGGCTGACGACGATGGAGCAGGCGATGCCGTAGCGGGCGCAGTAAGAAGCGAGTGAAGCACCGGTATTGCCGGACGAAGTCGCGACGCAGGTCTTGACGCCAAGCTCAAGCAGGCGCCCGATCTCCGCTGCGATAAAGCGGTCTTTGTAAGAGCCGGTCGGGTTGCAGTTTTCGAGTTTGAAGTAGAGGTTATCGAGCCCGAGATTGGGGCCGATGGAGGCGCTCCGTATCAGCGGAGTGTTGCCTTCGCCTAGGGTGGCTTGTTGGGGTGACACGTCGAAGCCTGTCTCCCGCGGAGGGCACGCCATGGCATGCCCCTCCACGGCTAATCGAGTCCGTACATAGGCCGGCGTACGTTCCGGTAGTCGAACCTCTTGGGGTTTACAGACGTCAGCCCGCCCGTATCAACCTCGATGATCCTCTTGGCGATCGGACCGTAGGCGGCGCGGTAGGCGATGGCCGCCTTTACGACGAGGATCTTCTGCCGTTCGGGATAGACGCCGCAACTGGTCAACTGATGCAGGCTGAAGGGCGGCAGCCTCAGACTCGTAAGCACCAACAGATTCAGCAGGTCCCGCGTCGATCCTTCGACTTCGATCACGGCCGTCGTGCCCTGGTCCTGGTAACGCCATCCACCGTGCCGGATTTCGGTCTCGACGAACGTGCCGTCGTGCAGGCATTTCACACGCCCTTCGATTTGGACCGGCTCGCCATGTTGATCGTCGGTTTTGCCACCAACCGGGCCGCTGAACGCTCCGCCGATGCCGGCGCTGACCGCCGCCTGTACCGCCTTGGGATCGCAGACGACTTCCACCCATCCTTGAGCGCCTTGGCTTAGCAGCTCGCTGAGGATGAATGTGCTGTCCGCCGCTGAGCCGCCGCCGATGTTATCTCCCATCTCGACGAGCACGACGGGAAACTCGTCCCCAGCGATAGCCAGCCGCACCGCCTCTTCAGCATCCGGCTCGTCGAGAACCAGCTTTTCGCGGACATCCCAAAGCATGCGGGAGAGGCGCTTAGCTTCCGAGCTCGCTAGCCCCTCGTCGCCATCGGTGACAACGACGACACTCGGACCCATCGCCGGCGCATCGGCGTACTGGTAACCGCAGCAGACGCTCGCCGATAGGATCTTCGGATCTTGCTCTAGACGGCGGGTTTCTTCGGTAATGGGCGCGAGCGGCTCCAGGCTCGTGTTTTGAAAACGGATGTTGTAGAACAGGTCTGGCTTTTCGATCGCCTGCACAGGGCGTGCCTCGCCGCGGATGGCCTTCGCGATAATCTCGGCCGCTTTGAGGCCACGCTCGTGCTGATCCACATGAGGATTCGTCTTGTAGATTGTCAGCGCGTCACAGTGTTCGATGAGGTCGGGAGCCACATTCGCATGAAAGTCGTGTGTCACGACGAGCGGAAGGCCGTCGGGCAGCGCCTGTCGAACACGCCGCACAATTTCAGCATCTCCATGCGGATAGCTCTCCGAGAACATCGCTCCATGAAGCGCGAGGAGCATGCCGTCGAGGGGCGGGGCGGACCGGATCTTCTCGATGAGTTCTCCCGTAAGCGTTTCAAACGCGTCGGCCGTCACCGGGCCTGATGGCGTGGCGACTCCGAAAAGGGTCGGATAGAGGTTGAAGCCCAGCTCGCCGGCGCCTTGGATCATGCCGCCGACCTCGTGCTTGCTGTCTCCCCAGGCCGTTACAATGTCGTCACCCCTGACTAAGCTATTGCGCTCGAAGTCGGCAACGGTTGTTTTCGCCGTGCTGAACGAGTTCGACTCGTGCTGGATGCCGCCAATCGCAACAAGAAGTTTCCGGCCGGTTTCCGCCATGACGGAGAAGCGATCATCTTAACCTAGTAGCCCACCGGGGAGCCGACCCAGGAGGAGGAATCACATGACGCGTAGAACATTCTGCTTGAACACAGCAGTCGCTCTCGGACTGCCTCCGTCAAGCCAACTTGCGGCGGCCGGCGCCGAACCGGAGATCGTCTCGGTCCAGAAAATATGGGACCGCGCCGAGTATAACTCGTTCACTGACCTGGTACGTTTTCAAGATCGCTGGTACTGTACGTTCCGCGAAGGCGTGAGCCACGGCGGAGACATCGGTGTGGTGCGCGTGCTCGTGTCCGATGACGCGAAACTGTGGCGTTCGACCGGTTTGGTTAAAGAGCCCGGGATTGACCTAAGAGATCCCAAGCTTTCCGTCATGCCCGACGGCCGCCTCATGCTGGTGATGGGAGGTATCGTCACCGAGAACGGGAAGTACTTGACGCGGTCACCCCGCATTTCGTTCTCAACGGACGGCGCCATGTGGTCCGCTCCCAAGAAAGTGCTCGCTGAGGATCATTGGCTTTGGCGGGTCACCTGGCACAAAGGGCGCGGATACTGTCTTTCGAAGCTCAACGAAGGCAGCCGTCCGCGACGTGGTTTTCTCTATACGACCATCGACGGCCTGCGATGGGACTATATAACGGAATTTATGGCGGAGGGCGTCAGCGAGACTACGTTGCGCTTCATGCCGGATGACGAGATGATCGCACTGGTCCGTCCCGGTTGGATCGGCCGCAGCCGGCCGCCTTACAAGCACTGGGATTTCCATAAGATGCAACACCAGATCGGCGGACCGAACTTCATTCGCCTGCCGGATGGATCGTTGTGGGCCGGTGCGCGCCGCTACAACCAGGACGGCACGAGGTCAACCGTCCTCTCACGAATGACGCCGGAGAGTTACCAGCCGGTGCTCACTCTGCCCAGTGGCGGTGATACAAGCTATCCCGGAATGGTCTGGCACGAGGACCTTCTGTGGATGAGCTACTACTCTTCGCACGAGGCCAAGACGAGTATCTACTTAGCGAAGATCCGGCTGTCTTGAGAAAGAGAAGACCTTGGGATCGGCGGAACACCCTACGCCCTATCGGTGCGGTAGTGCTGGAGCTGGTCTTCGTCGAGTTCCACGCCGAGGCCGGGCCCGCTGGGCGGTTTGGCGGTCTCGGGGCCGAGCGAGAGCGGCTCGGTAATCAGATCAGCTTCGTGGTACAGCGGGCCGATCAAGTCGGCGGGGTAGGTCTCGCTGTCGAGGGCTGGTTCCGCGACGGCAACATGGACCATGGCGGCGGTGGCGATGCCGAGTTCGAGGTTGCTCCCCATGTGGCAGACGATGCCCGCGGCGCGCGCGACGTGCGCGATCTCGATCGTCTCTTGAATGCCGCCGTTCTTGCCGGGATAGACGCTGATGATGTCCGCGGCGTGTTGCTGAGTGACATGGAAGGCGTCGTTCAATGTGAAGACGCTCTCGTCGGCCATGATCGGGATGGTGGTCGAGCGCCGCACGTCGGCCAGCGCGGCAGGGTCGTCCGCTCGGACGGGCTGCTCGGCGAAAAGGATGTCAAGCTTGGCGAGCTCTCCGAGTGCGTAGCGGGCGCGGGCTGCGTTCCAGCCGCAATTGGCGTCGACACCGATGGGAATGTCGAGACCGGCCAGTTCGCGGACGGCCCGCACGCGCGCAATGTCGTCCGCCGGATCGAGCCCGACCTTCACCTTGAGACACTTCACGCCCCAATCGAGAAACTTCTCGGCCAACGCGCGGGCTTTATCCACTTCGAAAGCGCCGACGACCATCTTGATGGGTACCTCGTCGCGGAGACGTCCGCCGAGCAGTTGATAGACGGGGACGCCGGCGGCTTTGCCCGCCAGGTCCCACAGCGCCATCTCGACGGCGGCCTTGGTGAACGGGTTGAACTTGATGATCCGCTCCATTTTGCGGCGCAGCAGGTTGATGCGCGTGGGGTCCTGCCCGGTGAGAGCGGGAGCAATAAGGTTGTGAAGCACCTCGACGCAGCCCGCGCTGGTTTCGCCGCTCCAACGCGGCGCGACGGTCGCTTCACCGAGTCCGATGAGACCTTCGTCGGTATGCATGCGGACGATGACGTAGGGGGAATCGATGTGCTCGCCGTGAGCGGTCTTAGTGGTAAGCCCCTGTTTGAGAGGGACGTTAATGGGGATGGCTTCGATGTCAGTAATCTTCATGGGGTAAGGCCTGGTGCGTAACTAGTGTTTTCTACACGCGGATTACCAAAGGCCGACGCAACGCTAGGCCTTAGGGCTAGGAGGAAAATCGGGGTGTGGAGTCCCTGTTGCGCCCATGGCAAAGCCCTGGAAGCCTTCTGCTCCAGACAGCCACTCACGCAAACCCTGCTCCTGATCCTCCTGATGGTCTCCCATAAGACGGAGCGACTTCATCCGGCGGACCACGGAATCCGAATAGATTTTTCCAATCATCGCACCAGTCAACTCGGAAGTAAGGCTATTGGTCCAAAGAAGTACCATTCCGATATAGTGGGGTATCCACTTCATTCAGGTACACCCTATGGGTTGTGGCCTCGCGGCTCCGGAACAGGAATGTGAGATTGCGAGAATCGTGCGAGTGGCCGCCAAGCCGACCCACACGCGAATTCATTGCGGTGGCAGCCTTCGGGCGGCAACTCCGAGAATCGGACGCGCTACGCAGCCCCACGCCGCGCCAGAGCAGTAACCTCGGGATTCGCTTCTTGGTAGATGCTTTCGCGCGACCACAACATCTTGTGGCTGCCTGAGTCAAATGGATACCCCACTCCGATATAATTGAGAACGCTTCGAGAAATAGGGCACTCCGTCTTCTGAGATCTATCTCTCGCGCTACGCGTCACGGCGTTTAGGTATCGAAGGTCTGGCTTGCCATAGGACGCTCGACTATCGTTATGAACCGCAGCTAGAACGGAATAGGCCCCAGAGAGATCCTTTGCAGACAATAAAGGAAACTGCGCATCGTAACGCCTAAGTTCCACGGCAATCTCGGGAATGTCTGCTGGTCGTTGCAACGTGCCCTTTACGGCGCCCGCAACGACCGAGTGGTCCATTCCCCTTGGGATCAATAGTCCAGGGACGCCAGTTATGATCGAATCGTCAGGGACCACCTCGCTCAATAGATTCGCCATTTTCCCGAACCCCAGCCAGCCATCGGTGATCTCACTGCCGAATTCTCGCTGCAGCTCCCATGCGAACGAAGCCAGATACAGTGGCTCTATCAGACTGTCGTACCTCTTCTCAACAAACTCCTTCACGGCCTCTAGTAGTTGGCTGTCCGAATATGAAGTCTCATCTGCTGGCTTCTGCTCTTCGTTTAGCGAAGACGGTTCCTCGGACAAGGCAACAGGCTCCGGCAGGTCGCCCACGGCGGCCGCTAGCTTTGTATCCAATTCGTTTCTTAAATCCTGGGCCAGACGATCCATAACCGCGAAGATATCGGCCATGCGACCGCTGAGGGTGGCGACTAGCTCGCTCACCTCTACCCCTGGCTTGTACGTGTCTTCGTGCGTCAACTCGCCCCAACTGTCTTGCAACAGCGTTCGTAATTGCAGTTCTACGCGGACGATTTCCCACCCACCATCTGTTCGTGGAACCCGAGTCATCAAATTAAGGTGAAGTGGGGTATCCACTTCATTCAGGTACACCCTATGGGTTGTGGCCTCGCGGCTCCGGAACAGGAATGTGAGATTGCGAGAATCGTGCGAGTGGCCGCCAAGCCGACCCACACGCGAATTCATTGCGGTGGCAGCCTTCGGGCGGCAACTCCGAGCATCGGACGCGCTACGCAGCCCCACGCCGCGCCAGAGCAGTAACCTCGGGATTCGCTTCTTGGTAGATGCTTTCGCGCGACCACAACATCTTGTGGCTACCTGAGTCAAATGGATAGCCCACTAAGGTGAAATGCTCGGTAGCCTGAATCTTTGGGTTTATCAATATAATTCTTGAACGAATCGCATTCAATAGCATACGACACACCCGGTTCTTCCTTAGCGGTTTTGGGGAAATCTGCCTCCTGAAAGAAGTCGACCAGCGCTTCACGAAGGTCGTCCACGTCGCTTTCGTTAGTACAGGTTATGCGCATACCCACAAGATCATCGAGCACCGCTGGCACATCGGCGCACTGATGGACTCTTTCCACGTACTTGGGGCGCTGAAGCTTTTGAAACGCTCTATTGGATGACTTGATCCGAGGCGAACTAAGCCTATATCGGTTGCGTTGACGGTCCTGAAACTTCGTGTCGAGCATCTCTCGAAGTGCGCGCTCAATCTGGTCGGCCGCAGGCTTCAGGAACCGTTGCTCGTACTTCGTGTACCAATCGACGAATTCATTTCGATCAAAATCCATTCCGATGACCTCATCGTGATCAAAGTATAGCTCAAAGCCCCTTTAAACATGGCTGAAATACTTTAGGACTGTTACGCCGCGCCTGGCGTTGTGACCGTCACATCAGGGTCGACCGCCAGCCACGAAAGTGAACCCGCCAGGTAAATACCCGCCGACAGATAAATCACATGGTTCCAGTCGCCGTTTGTCTTCTCGATGTTCTCAATCATGTAGCCGAGCACGATCGGCGTGATGAGTGCGCCGAGGGTGCCGGCCATGTTCATCACGCCCATGACTTCCGCCGTCAGGTCGCCCGCCACGTCCATCGTAGCCGCCCAGGCGGCCGGGTTTCCGATACCAGAAAAAATTGCGCCCGCCGCGACCGCCGCGACGAGCTGGTAGGCGGAGCCGGTCCACGAAGCCGAAAGCGTGACGACGCTGCAAAGGCCGAGGGCCGCCGTGGCAACGTGGACGCGGCTGATGCGCTTACTGCCGGTGCGACGAAGCAGCCAATCGACAATAACGCCGCCCAACATCGTTCCAACGATCACGGCGGCCGTCGGCGCCATCGACATGAGCCCGGCTTCTTCACGGGTGACGCCGAATCCTTTTTCCAGAAAAGCCGGAAACCAAGTCACGAGAATGATATAGCCCGCGGCGCGAAACAATGCCTGCGCGCAGATACCCCACATGGTGAGGGACCGCGACATGACCCCGAGGCTTTTCCAAGTAAGACCGCGCTTCACCGGCTCCGAGGCAGTACCATCCCCGGAATTGGAGGGCTCACCCTCGATGAGGCGGCGCTCCGCGCTGTTCACCCAGGGGTGTTCCGACGGTCGGGTTCGCGCCAACAGATAATAGCCCGCGGCCCAGGCGATCCCTACAACCGAGTAGAGTCGGAACACCGTACGCCAATCGAGATGCACGAGCAACTGTGCGGTGAGTCCCAGTGCAATCACGCTGCCCAGCGACATCGCCGCCCCGATCGCGGCGCTCCCAAAGCCACGGCGTGAAACCGGAAACCAGTCGGTGATCACCTTGGCGCTGATCGGAGTAAGCCCCGCTTGTGCGGCTCCGAACGCCACCCGCGAGGCGAGCAGCGGAAAGTAAGAGGTGGCGGCCGCCGTCCAAAGTGTGATCACGGACCACAGTGAGCTCAATGCCGGGAACGCCAAGCGCGTCCCGCGGCGATTCGCAAAAGCCCCGGCGGGCACCTGAAAGAACAGATAGCCTACATTGAACGCGCCAAATACGATTCCCATTTGAGAGGGAGTTAGTCCCAGATCAGCCTCAATCGTCGTGTTCGCAACGGAGATACAGTAGCGCGTAAGGTAGGCGCTGGAAGACGCGAGCGCGACAAGGCCCAACACCATCCAGCGGATCGCGGTCGGGCGGGGGCCGGCGGCGGAGTCATTCACTGGTTTTCCCTGTGTCCCCGGGCCGACCGCGGTTTACCACTGCGGCTTGGCTCTCGCCTATCTAAGGAAACGCTGGATGACGTTCTTCGTGATCGTTGAGATATTGTCGTCAACCGGAAGCGAACACGGATAGCTGATCGAGCCCACAGAGTAGACCTCTCCACCCGAGGCGGTTTCATGGTAGACGATTTCCGCGCCGCCATCTTCAGGGTTAAGCCCCTTGGCCAGCAGCTTTGTACCTTTCGGCGAGCTGGGTGACATCTTGTCGGTCTCATGGCCCGAAGCGCCCCCGGGACAACGCATGTGCAAGCACTTCTCTCCGAAGATGTCACCGTCTTTCAGGCCGGTACCCTCGAAGATCCAATGCGAGGCATCAATCGCGCGGTAGGGTGCGCCGGTCATGATCCCTGAATCGGTACACACGAGGCCGAGCAGGTTCGCCTCCGATTCGTAGTAGCTATCCATGCGGCTCTCTTTGCCGTGTTTCTTGAGGTGGGCCGAGATGCCGTCGTAATGGCCGTTGCGGACCTTCATCGTGTACTCGTCCGTGAATTCCACCGGACAATTCAGACCGTTCCCGCCGAGATACAACAGCTTGCCTCCGCGCTCGAAGACCCACTCCTTCAGCCGGAAGTACATCTCCTTCGACCAGTACTCCGGGTGCGTGCTCGTGATGCATACTTTGTAGTCGTCAAGATTCAGAACGCCCTCGTGGAACTGCGTTTCGGCATAGAGGTCGTAGTCCAGGCCCTCGCGCTCTAGCCAGCCGAACAGCCGCCATTCCGCGGGCGCGACGTGGCAGGTGGAGCGCCCTTCGAGGGGGTCGGTGATTTCTGTTCCCTCGGGAATGTGGTTGATCAACTCAGGCCGGTCGAACGATAGCGGGGCATAGTCTTCCGCCGAGAACTGCATGTGCGTATCGGACGTGTACCGTTCCAGGTCCAACCGGGCGTTGACGGTCGGCGTCGGAGGCATCTCGATCGGATGGATGTAGTTCGATCGGCCGCCGAAGTTGTTGTACGTATTCCAATTGATGTTCGAGGCCAGCACGGCGATCTTCGCCTGCGGCGTGGCGGGAGCGACGATCCAAGGGAACGAGAAGAACGCTCCCGATTCCGCCTTGGCGTGAAAGTAGTAGAGGCCTGACCGCTCGGGGCCCTCGACGAACTGGGTGTGGTGCGGGTTGTTGCGGTAGCCGCGCTTGTTGAACTCGATGCCGGTCCGCGTGTAATCGCCGTCGGGCGTAATCTGCATCGTCGCGAGCGGGCCGTGCTCGTCGAACCAGCCGACGGTCTTGATGTGCTCCTTCGTCCAGCCGTAACGGTACAGGTCGAGACGATAGGGCTCGACGGCATGGACGCGATACTCACAGCGCTCTCCGGAGCGCACCCATTTCGGCCACGCATAACCGACCATGTTGTTGGATAGAAGCCGGAAGTGATAAGGCTTCTTTTTCTTGACATCGATCTCAACGCTCTTTGGGCCGAAGCCTTCTCTGTAAAGCGTGACTTTGTAGCGGCCCGGCTTGATGTCGGCGTAAACCGCCCCCGTGGCGCGGGATCGTACTTCCACCGAGCCCTTGCTGTTCTCGAACTCGAGCAACACATCGGGAAGCGCGAGGTACCGTTCACTGCTGACATAACCGACGAGCATGAAACATCTCCTTGAAGAATCGAAGACTCAAGTTTAGTGCAAAAGGGTGACGGGCGGGCCGGCGTGGACCGCCGTCGGTTCCTACCTAGCCCGCTTTTCGTCACGGGTACGGAAAAAGCAGGCTACAGGCCTTCCCGCCGCCCCAGCATTTTCTGCATCGCTTTCCAGAGGTCCTCGGGAGACTGCACCGCGAGTTCCTTACCGCCAAGGGCCTTGACGGAATTCTTGATCAGACCACCCCAGTTCGGCCCCCTCTGATTGTTGAGAAGAAACAGCGGCGCGGTCACTTTGCCAATAGCTTCGAGACTCCTCGCGCTAGGCTTCTCGCCATACTGCGCCTCGGGCCCGATGAAAACGTAGAGATCCGGTGCTTCCGCTTCCGCGGTCTCTCGAACCAGCAGCTCACCCAGGAAATCGTTGGCGCTCTCGGGGTCGAGGTCCCCCAGCTCAACCGTGTTCGGGCTCAGCTCTCCGCTCACGTAGCGCAACGCCGGAAAGTCAAACCCCGAGCGAAAGTCATGCCGCAGGAAAGTCTTTTGGTCCTCGACGCTGTATGTGACCAGTGCCACCTCACCGACCCTGGGATCCCGCGAAAGCGATCGAAGCACCCCGATGTAATAGGCCCAGTTCGGACGCCAGGCGCCGCGTCCACTTCCACCTCGCCCCCGGCCGCCACCCCCACCGCGACCTCCAGCCCTGGGCGCTCGGATGTCTCGCTCGATGTCACCGATCGGACCCGTACGTACCGGACGCTTCCGTTGCGGGCGATCCATATTCAGAAAGACCTTTACGCGCAGAGGCCTGTTGGTTCCGACGACCGAATCCTCCGGCCGGTACATCGCCCGCCTAACATCCGCGACTTGTCCCGCTCCCAGTGGGTTTGGTAGCCGCCGAAACTTCTTTCGGCGCTTGACGCCAATCGTCCAGTTGACCTGACAGGCGCGGCCGTCTTCGAGTTCAAGGCGCCACTCGGCTTCATAAGTCCCGCTTCCGAGCGCGAAAGCATCGGCGAATTGGACCACCTCGTCGGCGTCTTCCGGGACGGCCGGCATGCGGCGGTGGCTGCGGGAGGTCATAGCTGGGTACTCGCCGGAAGGCTCAACCGCGCGAACCGTACTTCGGAGACTGTACTTCACTTCCTCTTTCCCGAACTGCTTGGCCGGGACGCGGATCGCGTAGTTCGCGACCGTGCGGAACTCGTAGTCCAATCGTCGTTCCGTCTTAAGCAGCTTGCAGTCGAGCTCACCAGCGCCCACGTCACCTATCACCGGCACAACGGCGAGCGCGAGAGCACAGACAGACCTCACAAATAATGGCTTTCTCATTTCTCGTTAAGACTTACTTCCATAACACTACGCTCTGCTCGTGACGTCAGGTGTGCGTTTGGACTCCGGTTTTACGAACACTTTACAAATGCGTCGGAGTGAAGGTCTATGAATGGAAGGGCAGTTCTCGCCCGAGATCGCCCTCTTTTTTTGCTGCACCATTCTCCGGGTTGCCGGCGATGCGGCGTGAGCTGTTTGCCATGCTTGATGTTTTGGTGGCCCAACCCGTCACTTGCGTTCCGGGTTCGGTGGGTGCTTTGGGCGCAGGTGGGGTGTACGGTGTTTTGGGGTGGGGTGGTTCGTGGTTTGGATTTGGGGTTTCGGTTACTTGGGGGCCTCCTGATTGGCGATTTCGCCTTGGGTTTCCGGCGGGATCGGTGTCGGCTGTCGATTCCGCCTGTGGTTGGGCCGCAGCGCGTCCTCAAGGCCGCTGAAAAAGGCGTTTCGGGCACGTTGCTTGCGGACTTCGCGGAGCTCTTTCTCCTGACTCTGATTTATCGATTTATCGGGGTCGACGGTTTCCGCGCCTTTGGCGCGGGCCGACACATTTACATGTGTTGCTCCGTTGCTTGCGCCGTGGACGAGGCAGACCTTCGGCCTCGGTTCGGGAGGTTGATGGAATACGGCCTCCCGGGAATAGTATGAGCCAGGGGTGGTGGGTTAGCGGGGTGACTTTTGGCTAAGTTGTTGGAAAGTGGGGTATCCATTTGACTCAGGCAGCCACAAGATGTTGTGGTCGCGCGAAAGCATCTACCAAGAAGCGAATCCCGAGGTTACTGCTCTGGCGCGGCGTGGGGCTGCGTAGCGCGTCCGATTCTCGGAGTTGCCGCCCGAAGGCTGCCACCGCAATGAATTCGCGTGTGGGTCGGCTTGGCGGCCACTCGCACGATTCTCGCAATCTCACATTCCTGTTCCGGAGCCGCGAGGCCACAACCCATAGGGTGTACCTGAATGAAGTGGATACCCCACTTGTTGGAATTGTGGGAGGCAGATATTTTGTGGCGCTGTGACTCGGTTTTGGGGGAGGGGTTGGGTTCCGTGGAGACCCTCTGACTTGATAGGGGGACAGTCAGATCTGCCTACCAAGCCCAGTATGTAGGTCGTTAAAGTACTGAAACTAAAGAGAGTTTCTGTTCGCGGTAGCCGAGCCAAATCGCCGATCGTTCGGGCAGAAATTCTGTATAATATTGATAGGAAGCAAGTTACGAGCTACGTACCGTGGAGTTTAGGTGGCTGTCCCCCCTCTCCCCGGCAGCAGGAGTGACACACCCATGAGAAAGATCATCGATCAACGAATGTCGGCCGAGTTGGACGGCGAGTTTGTCGTCTTCTTGATTGGCATCCGCATTAACAAACCCTGGAAGATCCACAAGTGGCTTCCGGCGTTTCTCGCGATGCCCAAGATGCTCAAAGAACTCGAAGCCGATCCGGATTCAGGTTTTCTCGGCCACAACGGCCTGTCCCTTGCCGGAAGCGTCCAGTATTGGAGATCTTTCGAACATCTCGAAGCGTACGCGCGCAGCAAGGATAAGATCCACTGGCCGGCGTGGGTGGACTTCAATCGCAGGGTGGGTCAAAGCAGAGGCGATGTCGGCATCTGGCACGAAACCTACCTGATTCGACCTGGCGAGTACGAAGCGATCTATAGCGGCATGCCCAAGTACGGACTCGGGAAGGTTGGCAGGCTAGTTCCGGCTTCCGGCCGGCGCGAAGGGGCTCGTGATCGCTTGAGCGCCGCCAAGAGTACGGGCGGATCTTGACCCGCCGAAACAGAGCGCCGGCTTCAGGGAAGAACGCTGTTCGCCTTCGGCGGTGCGCGGGCCGGTGGAATGCTGTGCGTTTTGTTTGTTGGCTTTCTGCTGTGCTGCTGTGGACATGGTAATTTCTCCTGACTTTGATTTATCGATTTATCGGGTCGACGGTTTCCGCGCCTTTGGCGCGGGCCGCCGGGTGCGACCCTTCCTATTCTTGAGCCACTTTTGGCAAACTTGGTTGCCGCCTCGGCATGGGGATTCCGGTTGGCTCCGAGTTGGAATTCGTCGACGAAGCAGCGATGATGGAAGGGATGGAAGGCCGCCGGGACTTGTAGGACTCGGGGCGGGACATTGCATAGGCCTCAGCAAGTCCCCGCCGGATGGTCCGGGTATATGCGGTCACTCGGCGTTCCTTGTGCAGCGTCGCAAGAGCCCGGGAGGATGAGAGCAGGATGAAACGATTCCTTCGTTGTGTATCGGTCATGAGCGCCTCCTTGCTGCTGGGAGTGGCCGTGGCTGCGGAGTTGCCCTCCAAAGCTAAATCGGTGGGACGCGGGACGAAGCGATCGTTGGCGGAGTCGCAGACGCAGAGAATGCTGAAATGGGGCGGCAAGGCTCGTTTCGTTTACCGCTTTCGGCTTGCAGGTTCCGATGTGCTGAACGGTCTGCGGGTCTACAATCCCTCCAACACGACCGGCGTCGTGCGAGTCATCTCTAGCGGGCCCGGGGGGACCTCGCAAGCCAAGATGTTTCGGAAGATCGCTGCCGGCGATGCGGTGGTCTTTGCCCCCGAGGAATTGGGCTGGCTATTCGGGGATCAAGTCCTCGTCAAGATGTCACCAGGTTTGACGGCTTCGTTGACGTCAGCCGCCAATTCGATGCAGTTGCCGCGCATCAAAGGGGTCAGCGTCTACGATGTCTTCAGCGACGACCGGCGGGCCGAGATGAGCGCCGGCGGCAAGACTACCGTCGTTCCCCTCACCGCCGGCTCTTCCGCCCCTGCAAAGAACTCATCCATTCACTCCGCGGATGCCCCGAGCACTTCGATCTGGGTCGCCCACGACAAAACGTTGTCCAAGAAGAGGAGCACCAAGTGAGTAGGGCATGGGGTGTTCCGATGAAACGAGAAGCAGGCGCAGCGAAAGGTCGGCGCAGGATTGCCGCGGCGCGATCGGTGGCTGTGTCGCTCTTGTTGGGCACGGCGCTGCAGGCGGGCATCACGCCCAAGCCGGATCCTATGCCCATCTCCCTGGGGCAGATTGTCAACGGGGTGCTGGAAGCCTCGGACGATCGCACCCGTTTCGAAGACGGCAGCTTCGCGGACAACTATGAACTCACGCTGGACACGCCTCAGACCGTGATCATCGAGTTCAGATCCATTGCGTTTGACTCGTTTCTGTCGGTCTTCGATAGCGAGGACAACTTCTTTGGATTGGACGACAACAGTGGTGGCGAGTTTGACTCCCGTCTGGAGCTCGAGCTGCCGGTTGGGATATTCATCATCGAAGCGACCTCGTTCGAACCCGGTGAGGGCGGCCCCTACACCCTGGCTGTCTTTCTGGAAGGCGCACCCCCACCCCCACCGCCACCGCCTCCCCCACCAACGCTCATCTCCCTAGGGGACACCGTGAACGGCCTGCTGGAAGCCTCGGACGCTCGCTCCAATGTCGGCGACGGCAGCTTCGCGGACAACTATGTGCTCACACTGGACACCGCCCAAATCGTGACCATCGAGTTGAGCTCCAATGCGTTTGACACGTTTCTGTCCGTCTTCGTTGGCGAGGGAGGCCTGGGTGCAAGCGACGACGACGGCGGCCCCGGCAGTGATTCCCGTCTTGAACTGGCGCTGCCGGTTGGGACGTTCACCATCGAAGCCTCCTCGTCCGTGCCTGGTGACGGCGGTGCCTACACCCTATCGGTCACTGGGACAGTCGAACCCCCACCACCCCCGACGCCCATCGCCCTCGGGGAAACCGTCGACGGGGTGCTGGAAGACACGGACGCTCGCACCCGTTCCGGCGACGGCAGTTTTGCTGACAACTATCAGCTCACGCTGGACACCGCCCAGACCGTGACCATCGAGATGAACTCCACTGAGTTTGACGCGTTTCTGTCCGTCTACGATAGCGGGGAAAACTTGATTGAAATGGACGACGACGGCGGCAAGGGCGATGGCTCACGTCTGGATCTCGAGCTGCCGGCTGGGACCTTCATCATCGAAGCGACCTCGCTCACTCCTGGTGACAGCGGCCCCTACACCCTGTCGGTCTCCGTGCCAGACGCGCCCATTGAGCATGAGATCACGGATGTTGTCGACGCGGCCGGCGGCCAGGCGTTGATCTCTCCGGGGGCGATTGTGTCGGTTTTCGGCAGCTTCGTGGAAGCATCGGCGGAATCAAGCTCGATTCCTCTCAGCGAGGATCTGGGCGGGTTTTCCGTGACCTTCAACGGCATTCCGGGCGCGCTGTTCGGCGTATTCGACGACGCATTCGACGGCGAATTCGACCAATCGAACGTCCAGGTGCCTTGGAACGTGGACGTCAGCAGCGGCAAGGTGGAGGTCAAGGTCCACTGGAAGGATGATACGAGCGAGGTGTCGAGCGATCCGTTCGAGGCCGATGCTGCTTTGGCCTCGCCCGGGATCTTTATGTTCCCCTCGGGTACGACGAAGGCAATCGTGACCAATTTCAAGCTGGCCGGGGACGATGTGATCTCGGGCTCATGGGCGCAGCCGTCTGGTTCGATTCCAGACGTGGTGAGCCAACCGGCGGCGGTCGGGGGCGTCGCGACGATCTGGTGCGGCGGCCTGGGCCCGGTCAGCCCGGTCCCCGCGACCGGTAACATCGCGCCGCCCGCAACGGTTCCGGTTGCGGAGAAGATCGTTCGCGTATTCGTCGGTGGTATGGAGGCGCAAGTACTCGGCGCTGTGCTCCAGCCGACCAGCGTCGGCCTTAACCAGATCAACATCATCATTCCGGGTGTCACGCCGGGGGACGCAGTACCGATCGTGATTGAGGTGGAATGCCCAGACGGCACCAAGATCCGCAGCCGCGAAGATGCCACGATCGCGGTCCGAGCAGCG
The DNA here is from genome assembly GCA_965206655.1 of Bryobacterales bacterium. Lineage (GTDB taxonomy): Bacteria > Acidobacteriota > Terriglobia > Bryobacterales > UBA6623 > JAPPLB01. The sequence goes on from CBDBKC010000038.1 coordinate 1,041,793, forward strand.
CCGTAGTGGCACACAGGGTTCGCCACCGCGAACAGGGCCATGGTGCGCCCGGGGCGGGAGCCCCCTCGAAAAGAACGACATAGCGCCTGTCCGCGGGATTGCTGTTGGAATATCGGGTACCGTCCACCTTTCCGCCGGCTGAAGCCCGCCTGGGCCTCTCGGCGGACTAGATCCGCCCTTGTCGGCAACGGTAGAGTCAGAGGCCATCAGAAGGGCGTATAGCGCCCCTCCCGGAAACTGAGCGCAATAATCGCCGGGTCTTCAGGCGGAAGTCATATCCTTAACCGGATGCGCTCCGCAATCCGTAAGCGAGCTTCTGAAACCATGTACTTAGTCATCACTACCAGCTCGTGTCCGCCTGCAAAGCCGGCAGCGGTGCGAGCAGGGTCCGAAAGCAGCAACGCCCCGCATCTCGCGAAGCAGAGCGGCAGGAGACGCTTCGCTGGTGAAGGAAGCAGCCTCGTTCCGATCCTCCAGATCTGTGCACGAAGGCGATTCGAACCGGCTAGCCGCCGCAAACTATAGCTATCATCAAGGAGGCGAATGTCCCTTCGAGCGCGTCTCCGAACCTTCATCATTGCTCTGGTCGCCCTGATTGTCGCCGTCCTCTCATTGCTCAACGTGCGGGACGCCGTCGAGACGCGTTTCAGCGACGCTCTTTACCTCGCCGAAAGCAACGCCCAGGTCGTCGAAAGCTTCCTGATTCCGCTGGTAAACCAAGAGGCCGCGCTGCGTACGCCTCAGCCCCAAACCCTGGAAGAGGTAAAGCGCGTCTGGGCTCAAATTGTCGAGTTGAACCCTGACCTCGCGCTGTTTCTTGAAAAGATGGGCGGCGCCCGCTACATCGTCGAGATCGTTGTTACCGGTGAAGACAATCGCATCCTCGCCGCCTCTCTGCCCGGTCGCCAAGGTCAGAAGCTGCAGCCCGGTGCGGCCATGGAGGAGTTCGAGACCAAGAGCACGCTGGAGCAGGTCGACTTGATCCTCTCGCCGAACCAAGACTATCGGGTGACGCGCGAACTCGGCGTCCAAGGGGCGCAGGAACCGATCCTGGCGGTCCACGTGATCGTTTCAACTGTTCTACTCCGCGATGAGGTGATGCCGCAGGTCCGCAATCTCGGGTGGGTTTCGGCGGTTGCTCTGCTGATTGCGATCATCGTCTCCATTGTGGCGTCGAAATGGGCTTTCCGGCCGCTGGAGCGCATTGGTGAAGTCATCGATCGCATCGTCCGAGGCGAAACCGAGCGCGCGGCATCGCAATCGGTTTCGAAAGAAGAGGCGGCCGTCGAGTCGAAATTGAGCTTGCTGGGCAAGCAGTTTCAGGGCGCGCAGGCGGACGTCGCGGAGTTGCGCTCGAATGTCGACCAACTCCTCGATCGCATGGAGGAAGCCGTTCTTCTTTTCGGACGCGACGATCTACTGGCCATGGCGGGCCGGGGGGCCGAGCGAATGCTGGGCTGGGGCCGCTGGGAGATGATGGGAAAGCACTTGCATGAGGTCTTCCCTTCCTCCACCGAATGGGGCGCGATCATCCAGGGAGCAATTCATGTCGGACGCGAAGTGCGTGACCAATCGGTGGTCCTCGAAAGACCGGACGGATCGAAGGTCGAAGTCCAACTGACCGTAGAGGTCGTCGAGGACTTTCCAAGCCGTGAAAGGGCGGGCAGTCTAATCACGATCCGGGAAGCCGATCCGCGGCGCCAGATTGAGTCGCAGCTCGATGTTTCGACGCGGCTGGCGGCCATCAGCCGCCTGACGAGCGGCGCGGCCCACGAGATCAAGAATCCCTTGAACTCCATCGCGCTTCATCTGGAGGTCCTCAAGGGTAAGCTCGACGGCAGCGCTCCCGAGGCGGAGAGAGAGCTGAGCGTGATATCGAGAGAAATCACGCGTCTCGACCGCGTCGTTAAAAGCTTTCTGGACTTCACGCGGCCGGTCGAGCTGAGCCTCACGACGGTAGATCTGGCCGAGATCACGAAGGAAGTCGCCTCACTCGTGAAAACCGACGCCGTGGGACAAACGGTCGACGTGATCGCCACCAATGAATTCGATGCAGCCCCGATACAGGGCGATCGGGACTTGCTGATTCAGGCCATTCTCAATGTCGTCGTCAACGGCATTGAAGCAATGACCGAGGGCGGCCGACTAACGATCGGCGTCAGCGAATCCAGCGCGGGATGGCTGCTCACGGTCAAAGACGAAGGCCTAGGCGTTCCGGCCGAGCTGCGGGAGAAGATCTACAACCTGTACTTCTCAACCAAGGGCAAAGGAACGGGCATCGGGCTCGCGATGACGTTCCGGGTCGTGCAATTGCACGGTGGTACAATTGACTTCACGAGTAAGCAGAATGAGGGAACAACGTTCCGACTTTGTTTCCCGTTCGACCGGAGTGGAAAGTCCCCCAGCCCGTCCGCTACCGACGGACCTGCCAACGTAATGCGCGGACCCGCAGACGATTGAAGAACATCGAAATCGGTCGGGGTGCGCTGTACCACGGAACTCATGCTTTCGCTCTCCAGCGCCGATCTACCTACGACCGCTTCCCCGAGCTCAGTTGACAAGCGTTTCGGGCTTGCCCGGCGATACGAGACTTCCGAGCCATGCCCGCTCCGGCGACAGCCTCGACCGTTTGCGCTCGCGCTACTGCTTGTGAGCCTTGGTGTTACCGGATGTGCGAAGAAAGAAACGACGACGCCTCCTCCAACCCCCATCCGAGCGGAGCCGACGATCGCACCTGGATCTCGGCCGTCAGGCCCTGTCTGGGAGTCGCAAACGCAAGATACGCTGCCCGCGCCGCAACCGATTCCAGCGGATGCGGCCGCGCTCGACCCTCCTCCACTCAGGATCGATCGCAGCGAACCTCCCGCCTCGGACAGCGGCGCCGCGCCAACAGAGCACGACCCGGCTACCGCGGCCGGCAACCAGCCGCCGCGCCCACCAGCGGACGCGGGTCCGGCGCCTTTTCGGCTGGGCCAGATCCTCTCCGCGGAAGAGCGGCGGCTCTACAACGAGATGATCGACCGGGATCTCCGCGCCGCCGAGCAGAGCCTGGCCGCGGCGCTCAGCCGCGGAAACCTTCAGGGACGAGCCACTCAGGTCCGGCGCGTAAGGGCCTTCATGACGCAGGTCGGAGAGGTACGCACGGATGATCTGCCTTTGGCCCGCAACCTCGCCGGACGAGCCCGTCTGCTGGCGGAAGATCTCGCCGGTCAGAGACCCTGAACGCCGCCGAACGAAATTCGCATGCTGTCGCTAAAACCAAGTGATGACTCGCAAGATCTGGACCTCTCGGTGAAAGAGGCTTCGACTAGCGCCGGAAGTCAGGATCTCGCTCCTCCGAAGCGCGCGCCGTTGTGGAAGAGGTTCTTCAGCAAACCCGTCGTCGGCCTCGATATCGGAACGAGCATGATCAAGGCCGTCGTCCTCGAGCGACGAAACGACGGCCTCGCACTCAAGCGGATTGGCTACGCCGAAACCCCCCGCGGAGCGCTTACAAACGGTGTTCTCACCGACAGCGTCGCCGTCTCCGAACAACTTCGGTTGTTGTTCACGGACTACGGTATACGGACGAGGCGGATCGCTGTCGGCACGGGTGGCGAGAAGGTCCTCTGCCAGACGGAAAGACTCGGCTGGAGATCACCGGAAGAACGGCTGGCTCTGATCGAGCAGAGCGTTGCCTCCACGATCCCGTACCCCATTGAGAGGGCCGCCGTGGCGTTCGAGGAGATGGAGCAGCCCGGCGAGGGAGACGGTGTTCTCTTCTGGGCAAGCGCACCGCTCGACCATGTGGACTGGCTCCGTGAGACCGTGGCTCTATCGGGCCGCCTGCCGGCCATCGTCGACATGGAAGCGTGTGCGTTGGCGAACGCTATCGTATACAACTATCAGCCCGCGGCGGACGCCGCATCCGTGTTGCTACACGTCGGAACGCGGAAAGTAATCGCTGGGCTGCTGCGTGGCGATCGCCTCGACTACGGGAGATGCGCCCCCATTCCAGGTCAACGGCCGGGCGAACGTCTGGTGTCTTTCACGGATCGAGTCCTCGGCTCGATCGACAGTTTCTGGGATGCGCTCAACCAAAGGGCAAAACCGCTCCGGTTGCAGCGCTTGTTCATTTCGGGAGGACCTCTCGAGGTCGCGGGAATCGGCGAGGCGCTCCATTCTCGATACGGACTTGGGGTGACCGAGGTGGACCCGTTCCGGCGCATCTCGTGCTCGACGCAGGTAGACTCCGGAGCGCTATCGGCCGACGAGGGCTCCACGTTCTCCGTAGCGGTGGGCTTGGCCCTACGGGCTTTCGAGGAGTTATGATTCGCGTCAATCTGCTGCAACCAATCGGCACTCAGGAAGGCCGCGTCGAGGCTCTGATCCGGACCGGTGGCGCATCGCGGTTCATTTCCCGACGAGAGGTGTGGTTGGGTCTGGGGTGCTTGGTCGTGGCGGCCGGCGCTCTGTTCTTTCAGCTCGGCGGTTCCGGCGACGCTGAGAGTGTGGCCGCCGAGGAGGCGCCGCTGACCTGGACCCCGCGAGAGCCGCTCATACGCGACATCGACGCAGGCCGTCAGGCTGCGTCCCCTGGGGCACCCCAACCACCGAACGGCGCCGAGACCGTAGTCCCGGGCGGCGATGTTGAGGCGACGCAAGGTGATGCGATCGCTTCCGGCCCGGTTGATGCTTTGATGCCGGAAGAGAGTGACGAGACCAACCGCGCGGCGTCTTCGTCACAAGCGGAATCGCCGCAGGAAACCTCACCAGCCGCGGATGTGCCGGTTTTACAACAACTCGTCGTGTCGTCGGAAACGGAGACGTTGAGAGTCTTCGCCCTCACGGGCATGCTGCCCGAATACAGCACGTTTCGCCTCGATAAGCCCAAACGTATCGTCGTTGACCTTCCCGGTGTTCGTTTGAGCCTTCCCCATGATCAACGCGAGCAGACACCCGATCATCCGCAAGTCAACCGCATAAGGGCCGGCCAATATCAAACCAACCCGCCTCGGGCGCGGATCGTGCTTGATGTAACTAGCTATCCGGACGTGGAAGTTCTCCCGCAATTCAACGGCCTCTACCTTATTGTCACCGAGATCCCGCAGTGAAGAGCCCGCCCAGAGCGGCTCACCAGGACGGCGACCCATTCAAACAGCGCTTCGCGAAACTTCGCCGCCGGTTGGCGAAAGCCGGGCTCGACCCGCACGAACCGTTTCTCGTCTCGGCCCGGTCGAACATTCAATATTTGTGCGGATTCACGGGAAGTTACGGATTCCTCACCGTCACCGCCGACAGAGCCACGCTTTACACCGATGGGCGCTATACAACCCAAGCGCGCGCTCAGGCTCGCGGCGTGGAGCTGTGTGAACCCGGGAAGCGCCCGCTCGAGCAACTGCTCAGCGACTTGAAGGCATCGAAACCGCGCCAAGTTGGCTTCGAAGAAAACCGCCTCTCCTACGCCCTGCATCAAACCTTGCGCCACGCGCTTCGGCGGAGTCGCCTCGAACCTCTCAACGGTGTCGTCGAGCAGCTCCGGCTTATCAAAACGGCTGAAGAGATCAAGAAGATCCGGCGTGTGGCGCGACTCAACTCGAAGGCCTTCGACAGAGTCTGTTCGCGAGCCCGCCCGGAGTGGACCGAGGCCCGCTTCGCCGCCGAGCTCGACCTTGAGTTTCGCGTCTTGGGCGCGGACGGCTCGGCCTTTGAAACCATCGTCGCCGGCGGTCCGCATTCCGCCCTGCCGCACGCCCGCGCAAGGGCCGTTCGCCTCCCCCTCAACTCGCTCATCGTTGTAGATCACGGTGCTATACTCGATGGCTATAACAGCGACATGACCCGAGTTTTATGTTTCGGGGACATCGGCGCTAAGGAGCGCCGGATTTTCCACGCTGTACGGAAAGCGCAGCAAGCAGCCGTCAGCACCGTCCGCTCGGGAGTACAGGCCGGAACCGTCGACCGGGCAGCCAGGAACGTGCTGCGGAAATTCGATCTCGCCGACGCCTTTCCGCATGCAACCGGGCACGGCGTCGGTCTCGAAATTCACGAACAGCCTCGTCTCGGTGCCGGCGAGAAGACACGACTCAAGGCGGGGATGGTCATAACGGTTGAGCCGGGCGCCTACGTCGAAGGACTCGGCGGCGTCCGTATCGAAGACTTGGCCGTCGTCACCAAAAGCGGTTGTGAGATACTGAGCCGGACCCCACGACAACTGCGCATACTGTAGGGCCCCAAGTCGACTATTGGCAATCGGATGAACCTGGACGAGATCAAAGAACTGATGGACGCTCTGCTAGAGCGAGACATCGTCGAATTCGAACTAGAGCGAGGCGACGAGAAGGTCCGTATTCGGCGTAGCGACCCCAACGCATCGGGTGAGCGGGCGCCTTACGTGGTCGTAGCGCCTGCCATCGCCTCGCCGGACGCCGCCGCGCTACCTGTCAGCAACACCCCGCAGGCGGAGCCGGACTCGAAACAAGCCGCAGCCCCGCCGGCACCCGAATCGGAAGCCGACGACGCCTTGACGCGAGTGCAGTCCCCGATCGTCGGTACTTTCTACGAAGCCCCCGGCCCCGACGCGGGGCCCTTTGTCGCTGTCGGCGATACTGTCGAAGTCGGCCAAGTGCTGTGTATCATCGAAGCCATGAAACTGATGAACGAAATCGAGGCGGAAGTCGCCGGCGTCATTGAAAAGCGCTTCGTCTCAAACGGCCAACCTGTCGAGTACGGGGAACCCCTGTTTGGGATTCGCGCCAACTAAAGCCGCCCTAAGATGTTTCGCAAGGTCCTAATCGCCAACCGCGGCGAAATCGCCGTCCGGGTCATCATGGCCTGCAAAGACCTAGGCATTCGCACCGTCGCGGTGTACTCAGAGGCCGACCGCGAGTCCCTGCACGTGCGTTACGCCGATGAAGCGTTGTGCATCGGCCCCCCGCGCAGCAAAGACAGTTATCTGAATATTCCGTCGGTCATCAGTGCCGCCGAGGTCACCGACGTCGACGCGATTCATCCCGGCTATGGCTTCCTCGCCGAAGACGCCGGCTTCGCGGATGTTTGCCACGAGTCCGGCATCACGTTCATCGGTCCGAGTGTTGAAACCATCCGCTTGATGGGCGATAAAGCGGAAGCGCGAAAGCGGGTCCGCGCCGCCGGGCTCCCCATTCTTCCCGGCTCGGAAGAACCGCTCATCTCGGTCGAAGAAGCCCAGTCGTTCGCCGAGGAAGTCGGCTATCCCGTCATTCTCAAAGCATCCGGTGGCGGCGGCGGACGCGGCATGCGCATCGTGCGCGAACCGGGCGAGCTCGGCAAGTTGTTCCACCAGGCGCGCCATGAAGCCGCTGTCAGCTTTCACTCCTCGGCGATCTATCTCGAAAAATACATTGAGGGACCCCGCCACATCGAGTTCCAGATCTTGGGCGACAACCACGGTAGCGTCGCCGCCCTCGGGGAGCGCGAATGCTCGATCCAGCGGCGGCATCAGAAGCTGATCGAAGAGGCGCCTTCACCGCGGATTGACGCGGAAACCCGAAAGCGAATGTGTGACCGGATCGAGACGGCGTTCTCCGAAATCGGCTATTCAAACGCCGGGACAGCCGAGTTCCTGATGGACGACAAAGGCGACCTGCATTTCATTGAGCTGAACGCCCGCATCCAGGTCGAGCATCCGATCACTGAGGCCGTCACGGGCATCGATCTGGTAAAAAGCCAGCTCCTACTCGCCGCCGGAGAGCCGCTGTCCTCGATCGTAAGCGGCAGGGTTGAGCCGCAAGGCCACGCCATCGAGTGCCGCATCAACGCCGAAAACCCCTCAACCTTCGTCCCCTCCGCGGGACGCATCACCGCGATGCACGTGCCCGGAGGCCCCGGCATCCGCGTCGATACGGCGGCCTACTCGGGCTGGTTCGTGCCCCCCTATTACGATTCGCTCATCGCCAAACTCATCTCCCACGGCAGAGATCGCACCGAAGCCATCAGCCGCATGCAGCGCGCCCTCTCCATGATGGTCGTCGAAGGTATCGATACCTCTATTCCCTTCCACGAACGAGTCTTGGCGGACGAGGATTTCGTACTGGGGAACTACGACACCCACTTCCTGGAACGCTTCTCGAAGCGGCAAGCGACAGCCGGCGTCCGCTAGATGTGATCTTCCCGTAGGATGTTCATTCGGTTCCCGAGGGGACTATGGATCCGATCCCGCCCATGAAGATTCCGTTCACGAAATGCGAGGCAGCGGGAAACGATTTCCTCATCGTTGAGTGGGGCGCCTTGACGGATCTCGCGATATCGGAGCAGCACCTGCCCGGCTTGGCGCGATCGATCTGTGATCGCCGCGGCGGGGTCGGGGCCGATGGTCTCGAAGTGCTCGACCCGCCGGGGATCGAGTCGCAAGGGGCGGACGCGGCGCTACGAATTTTCAATTCCGACGGAAGCGAAGCAGAAATTTCCGGAAACGGAACACGCTGTGTAGCGGCAGTGCTGATCGCGAACAGCTCGGCTATGGCGCCGCTGCGGATTGCGACCCGCGCGGGAGTCAAGGAACTAACCGTCGTCGAGCGCCGGGATCATCGGTTTGTGCTCGACATGACCATGGGCCGGCCCGTCTCCGCTCCCGAGGACATCGACTGCCGGCTCGAGACCGACCTTGGCACACAAACGGTGACCGTGCTGAATGTCGGCAATCCTCAATGCGTGGTCTTTGTCGACGGATTCGACTGGGACTGGCAGTCTCTGGGCCACGCGATTGAGAATCATCCTCGATTCCCCGAGCGGACGAACGTATCGTTTGTGAAGCTGCTCGACCGGCAAACCATCGACGTGCGCTTTTGGGAGCGCGGCGCCGGAGAGACGCTCAGCTCGGGCACGGGCTCGACCGGGGCGGCCGTGGCCGCGATTCTGTCCGGCAAAGCCGCCGGCCCCGTCCGTGTCGCGACGCCGGCCGGTGACCTCGTCGTGACTTGGGACGGCGACGGGGCAGTACTCCGCGGACCGGCTCAGATCGTGGCGCTTGGCGAGTATTTCCGGATGCCGGCGGCCGACTGAGGCTAACAGTATCCTGCCGGGCGGCGATATTTTGGCGTAATTCGGGCCTGGACTCAGCGCATCACTGGGCCTCGCTAAGTCTGCTACTACGTTGATTCCGCAAGAGTTCCGGGTCGCCCCCTGATTTGGCACAGTGCCTGCATACGCTCTGGTGTCTGCTCCCCCAAGGTAGGCGGGCCGGCAAGCGAGAGGTGCCACGCCAATGATTCAATCCGCGCCTGAAATCACCGTTTCAGAAAGAGTGCCGCTTTCGGCGGCGGGCCATACGAAGGCGTCCGGCCGATCCGGTTTCGAGACGCTGCTCAAGGCCGTTGGAAACTCAATGGCCGCTTCATCCCAACTGGCCGACGACGTGACCGCCGTTGCCCCGGAGGTCCTGCTGGGCGAAACCCCGTCGGCGCGAGGACGGGTCGGTTCCGAGCGTGAGGCCGGCACGCCGCCTCCCATCGACAGCTCGCCTCTCTCGCCGAATGAGCAACTCGGCTTCTTTCGCTCGGACGACCTGGAGGGGCCGGTGCGCTTCAAACAGGTACCCGAATGGGCCAAGTGGCCGGAGGGTAATTTCCGCCAAGCGCCCGAGGAGTCGGGCGGAGATTGGTGGAAGATCACTCCGTTCACAAGCTCTCAGCCGTGGACCTCACTGAGTCGCCCGTTCGAGCACCCACTGGAGATCTTGCCCGAGGGCTTCGAAGGACTCTTTGGGACGCGTCCCCAGTACGCCGACTACGACGGCTACCTCGACTTCAAGGTCGCCGAACTCAGGTGGGAAGGCTCCCTGGAGCGGTTCAAAGGCATCGGACTCCCCGAGGGAATCGACCCCGAGGCACTAGCGGCTTCCACGCAGGTGATGCTCGACTGGGGACTCGGAGAGCCCCAATTTTACGAGGACAGCTACGGCTGGCACGCTAAGTTCCCCGACTCCCTCAACCCACGCTTCCAGATCAACCCAACGACGCTGCTCATGGCTCCGCAACTGACCGTTTCGAGCTATCAAGTGGGGTTGATCCAGCTCGGTATCGCTCCCGACAGGCTCCACCCATTCGTTCCACCCTTCCTTCTCGATCAACTCAAAGACCCAGTCGTCGCCTGACCATGAGCCTTGTCGTCGAGTAGCGGACCTGGGACGCCCTGGCCGAGCATGCGGGGCAGATCTCACGACGAGATCAAAGTAGGGCAGGCTCGCCGAACTTGCTATTCCTCTCCAACCTGTGGTCAGATCATACCGCGATGGAGGAGATAAATGCGGACCACGGTTGTTTCCTGTCTTGTTGCCACCCTGCCGGCGGTGGCGCTCGTGTTCACGGCTTGTTCGGGAGGCGGATCCGGAGGCTCTCAAGTCGGCACGCCGGCCTGGTATTGGCAGGCCGCGGAAGTAAATTACAATGCCGCCGACTACGTCAAGACGCAAGAGCACCTCGGCCACGTCGCCGACGGCGAGAACGAATGGCGGAAGCGTGCAACGGTCTGGCGTATCGTCGTTCTCAGCGGACTGTCCCGGTCGTACCGTGAACTCAGCGACGCCTACTCGGAAGGAGCCGCTGCCAACCAGGCAAAAGCGTCGCAGTTCCGAAACCCTATCCAGCAGTATCAACGTGACGCCCGGCAGTACGCCATCGAGCTGGCTGAGTCACTACCCAAGTACCGGAAGCTTCTGGCCGATGACGCTACGATTCCCTTCGACTTCGCCTTTCCCGCCGGCAGCCCGAACGAAGCCCCGCGAATTTCCCGAATCGTAAAAGGCAACGTTCCCACCGAGGTGCAGCGATTCGAGACCGAACGGCTACAACTCCAACGCGGCATTCTGCTCCAGACCACTCTCCTCGCCGGCTCGGGCGACGATATCAACACCGCCCGCGGCAAGTTTGGCGGCGGCCCGGTGGAAGTCCCGAAGGATGTCTTTCTCAACGGTCTCGGCCGTACGATGTGGATCGTTTCCGAACTTTTCGACAGAACACACCTCAACCAGCCCGACATTGAGAAGATCCTCGTCAGCCATGCCCATAAAGCGATCGAAACGACGCTCGAATCCGACGACGAGGAAATCAAGAAGCAGGCCGAAGCATTGAAAACGGAAATCGAAGAGAAGCAGGAGGAGGACGAAAAGGCACGAAAACGCTTACGTGGCTAGCGGCCCATCGTTTACTCTCGCCCGAAACTTTCAATGGGGCAAGTCATGATCCGCGTCGGCGACACTGCCCTTGATTGCGAGTGGGATGATTCGCCGACCGCTCTGCTGATCTTTGAAACGCTCCCGATCGATGCGCGAGGTAACTACTGGGGAGGTGAGATCTACTTCGAGGTCCCCGTAAGAGCGTCGCGGGACGACACCGCGCGCGAAGTCGTCGAGCCGGGAACCGTGGCTTACTGGCCTGCCGGTCACTGCCTTTGCGTCTTCTGGGGTCCCACCCCGGCCAGCCATGCCGACGAATGCCGTGCCGCCAGCGAGGTCAACATCGTCGGCCGCGTTCTCAACCCGGAAGTCTTGCCACTACTGACGGCACGCGAAGTGCGCGTTGAAGCGGGGGCGTAGGTCGGGACGGGCCGCTCTGCTACAATTGCCTCTCCATTCTTAACTCTATTCGCAGGTTCCCCTATGAAAGCTGTCCGTGTTCATGAACATGGCGGGCCCGAAGTGCTCCGCTACGAGGACGCCGCCGATCCACAACCCAAGGGCGATCAGGCTGTCGTCAAGATCGACGTGGCCGGCATCAACTTCATCGACATCTACTTCCGTACAGGGTTGTACAAGACCGATCTTCCGTTCACCGACGGACAGGAAGCCGCCGGTGTCGTCACCGAAGTCGGCACCGACGTCACGGACGTCCAGCCCGGTGATCGCGTTTCCTACTGCGGCGTACTGGGAGGGTATGCGGAGTACGCCGCCGTTCCGGCCCAGCGCCTTGTCAAGATACCGGACGGCGTCGACTCCTCTACGGCGGCCGCGCTGATGGTGCAAGGGATGACCGTCCATTACCTGACGCATTCCTCTTTCGCGCTTGGGCCTGATCACACGGCCCTCGTTCACGCCGCCGCCGGCGGTGTCGGGCTGCTGCTCGTTCAAGTCGGAAAGATGCTTGGTGCGCGCATCATCGCGACTTGTTCCACCGAGGAGAAGGCCGCGCTGGTGCGGGGCGCCGGCGCCGACGAAGTCATCCTTTATACCCGGGATGATTTTCTTTCGGAGGTCAAACGTCTCACCGATGGCAAGGGCGTTGACGTCGCCTACGACTCGGTTGGCAAGGCAACCTGGGAGGGCAGCCTCAACTGCCTCAAGCCTCGCGGCATGATGGTTTTCTTCGGCAATGCCAGCGGCCCGGTTCCCGCCATTGAACCGTTGACGCTGACAGCCAAAGGGTCGCTCTTTATGACGAGGCCCAGCCTGGTTCACCACGTCGCGACACGCGAAGACCTCGAGAAACGCTCCTCCGATCTGTTCAACTGGGTACAAGCGGGCAAGCTCAACGTACGGATCGGCGAAACATTTCCGCTCTCGGAAGCTGCTACCGCACAGGAGCGTCTCGCCGGAAGACTAACGACCGGCAAGCTTCTCCTGACGCCCTGAAACCAAGATCAGCTTTGCTGACTTGCATCCGGCGGCCGGCTTTCGCCAGAATAACGAGAGTCATACTTGTTGGACCATCGCGCACTGAGACTGCGGAAGTTAGCGTGTCAAGCCGATGGGAGAAAGAACAGGAATGTTAGACACCATCAGCGGCTATCTATTCTGCTTCATCTTCGGACTTATTGGCTTTGCCATCGCGGGTTGGCTGCTCGTATCGGGTCAGATCGTCAACTCGATTGACGACCTCTTCATGGTTCTTAGCGGAGGCTTGCTGGGCGCCATTTGCTTTGGGTATCTTGGGTGGCGATTGCAAGCCGCCTGGAATGCGGGAGCGCCTCCGAAAGGCAAAAAATAAGGCCCGGCGCGGCGTTATCTATCGTCGCGGACCCGCGAATCGTCCTCGGCTTTCCGTTTCGAAGTTGCCTCGTCCGGCCGCGGCGGCGCAACCCCTCTGTCTTGCGCGAGCGCGGTCGCCAGGACGCTCAGCGACTCGGCCACAGCCTCCGCATCATCGGTTGTTTCGATGCGGGGTGGACCCGCATCCCGGTTTTCCTTACGCATCCCGATCCGAGTAAGAGTAGGAGTATCCATAGTCACGGTAGTATCCGTAGTCAAGATTATTGAGATCGACCCGGTTCATCACGAAGCCTAAAAAGTGAACACCAGCGTCGTCAAACGTTTGCTTCGTCCGCAGCAGCGAGCCGCGCTCCGTCGCATCGGAAACCACGAGGATGACACCCTCGACCAGGCGCGAAATCGTTCGAGCGTCCGAGAGTACCAACGATGGCGGCGAATCCACGACCACGTGCTGGAACCGCCGTCCGACTTCCTGCAGCAGCGTGGATAGGCGGGGTGAGTAGAGTAGATCTGACGCCACCAAGCTTGAACGCCCCGCGGGAACCAGCGACAACCCTTCAATCTTTGTGCTGACGACTACCTGGTCCAAGTCCGCCGTGCCCTGGAGATAGTCCGTCAAACCCGTCTCGCTTTGCACACCGAGCTGCCGGGCGCAGTTCGGACGCCGCATGTCGGCGTCAACCACAAGAACCCGCCGCCCCAACTGAGCCAGACTGCATGCCAGGTTGAGACTTACCGAGGTCTTGCCTTCCTCGGGTTGAGAGCTCGTCACAAGAATCCGCCGCATCGATTCATCCCAGCCCAGCAGAACCGAGCTACGCAGCGTCCGGTAAGCTTCCGACAGCCCTTGCTCCGGCGCCCAAGGCGCGAAGCCGTTCGCCGCTGCCGCTACCTTACCTGCTCCGTTCCCATTCGTTAGGGCCGGCGCTGGAGGATTGCCGGACTTTCTCTTACTTGCCGGTTCGCTCGTGAGCACGGTTTGAACACGCTGCTGTTTCCCGCGGGGAATCACAGCCAACATGGCCAGTCCTGTCATCCTCTCGACTTCATCCGGCGTGCGGACAACAGTGTTCAGGTGCTCCTTCACGAAGGCCAGCCCCACCCCGAACAACAACCCGCACGTCAACGCCAGTACCAGGTTGCGGAGTTTCTTTGGCCGATACGGTTGGCCGGGAATCTCCGCCGGATCGAGCATCGAGATGTTTGACGCCCGCAGACCGGCCGAAATCCCCGCCTCTTTCAAGCGCTGCAGCAATCCGTCGTAGAGCTGACGATTGGTCTCGGCATCGCGCTTGAGGATGTTGTACTGAATGAAATCATCGCTCAGCCGAGTGACGGCGGCCCGCTGGGCCAGCGCGGCGGCCGACAACAATTTCTCGCGGCGCTCGGCGATTTCAAATCTCTCCCGGACGCTGCTGAGCATGCGGTCTTTCTCGGCCGCCAGCGAACGTTCGGCTTCTTCCAACTGGCGCTCAATGCGCTGCACCTTCGGATACCCAGGAGCAAAAGTCACGAGCAACTGTGAATGTTCCCGCCGCAGCTCGGCCAGCTTGGCCTCATACTCCCGGTAGGCCTCGCTATTCAGGCTCCCGGGCAATCGCGCGCCCCCTTTTACGGAGTCCTCGACCAGCATGGCGTGTGATTGTTTGTGAATCCGATCGGCCTCGGCCCGGGTGAGTTCATCCTCGAGCTTCGCCAACTTCTCGGTGGTAATGTCCTTGCGCTCTTCGACAAACAGGATCGAGTGCGCCGCCGCGTAGTCGTGGAGCTCGCTTTCACTTGCTTCCAGCTTCGCTTTCAATGTCGAAAGCTGCTTCTGAAGCCATCCCGAGGCTTTTTGCGTCGCGTTCCATTTCGCTTCGAGATTGTGCTCAATGTATTCCTCCGTCAGCGTATTGACTACGAGCGGAGCCAGTTCCCGGTTCACGGACTCGAAACTCACGTCGACCAAACGCGTGCCTTTGCCGGGGGTTACGGCGAGGCGCTCAAGAAACAGATCGATAACGACAGGTGAGAAGGCCTCCTGCGCGGACGACCCCGGGTCAGCCGCTTGTTCTTCCGGCTGGAATTCCACTCGATCCGCCAGGCCTAACTTCGAGATGACGCGTTTGGACAAGCTGCGGCTCCTGAGAACCTTGTACTGTGTCTCGATGTAGTCGGGCTGTTCGGCGATCCGCGCATACTTGTCGTCGAGCCGGGAGATGTCCGGCTCTTCCCGGTCGATTTGAATCGTCGCTTTGGCCTGATAGGTCGGGACTTGGATGTAGTTGTAGACCGCCGCCAGCACGCCGGCCATCACCGCCGTTGCCACAATGGTCCAGCGACGCCGGTGAATCGTTCGCCAGTAGTCCCGGAGCGAAAACTCGCCGTGAGATTCCGGCTCCTCGGACGCCGGCCTTTGGAAAGGCGCGGTAACCTCGCCGCCCGACGGCGCGGTCTCTGCCGGCCCAGGCCGTGCGAGGGCCTGGGAAAGCTTCTGCAGTTTGTCGTTCATTGTGGATCTTGGTTAGCGGACAACGCCGTCAGCGCCTAAAAATCGCCACTCCGGTTCCGACTTGAATCATCGCCTCAACACTGCGGCTGAGCGCGCTCTTCGCGCGGCTATCCGGGATATAGAGAATGTCATTCGCCTCAAGATCAAGGTCCGGCTCCTTGCCCTCAATGACGTCTTTGATACGAATGAGGATCTCTCGCTTCCCCGTCGCGCCCTGTCGAATCACACGCGATTTCTGCGGCGAGGAATGCTCGCCGAAACCCGATGCAAGAGAAACCGCCCGGAGCACGGTCATCCTCTCCTGGTCTTTGATCACGAATCCGCCCGGCTTCTCGACCGCCCCCGTCACGTAGACAATACCCGCCTTCGAGACACGGATCACGTCCTGTGGCTCGACGATCGGGTTGGCCTCGCCGCCGTCACGGGAAGTAAGCAGTTCCCTCACGGACACTGTAATTTCGCTGTTGTCCGTATCTGCCGCATTGACCGGCAATCGTCCCAACGCCGCACCGAGTGCTCCGGCTCCGCCGCCGTTACTCCGTTCGCTCTGGCGGCTGATCGTAATCGTCTCTCCGACTTCTTCCGTGAAGCCGCCCGCCATCGCGAGCACCTCGACGAGTCTCCGCTCCCCTTGCAGTTGATACACGCCCGGCTCCTTGACGGCTCCGACGACCGAAACGG
This sequence comes from Bryobacterales bacterium, assembly GCA_965206655.1. Classification (GTDB taxonomy): domain Bacteria; phylum Acidobacteriota; class Terriglobia; order Bryobacterales; family UBA6623; genus JAPPLB01. The sequence goes on from CBDBKC010000038.1 coordinate 1,057,908, forward strand.
GTTGACTCCGAAAGTCCGTTACGCTCACGCTGATCTGCGGATCGCGGAGATAGCGGGTCGCGTACCGGCTCTTGAGTGCCGCCGCGACTTGTGGGGTGGTCTTTCCGTCTACGGCCACGTCGCCGATCAGCGGCATCGAGATCGTGCCCTGGGGAGTCACGACCGCCGGCCGGCTCAGCTCCTCCACTTCAAAGACAACAATGTCCAACACGTCGCCGGGACCGATCCGATACGGACCGCGGACACCTACTTGATTCGAATCCGAGGCGAATAATACAACCGTGGCGGTGAGCAGGGCGATGGGAAGGGCGGGTGTACGGAAGGCGAACATGTCGGTGGAAGGAGTACAAGCTCCTACTCACCAGAATCGGCCGCCGGAACCGGGGCCTTTAATCTGGTTCTTGAGTCCGGACGGCCGAGATTGCCGGCGCCCGTATCGTTCTAGGGGTTGGGTAGTCCCGCCCGGCGTCGATCCGGCAACCCTTCCATCAGGATCATGGTGCTATTCGGGCCCTTCGGTTTCCCGGCCTTGGGCATCGTGCGGGCCACGACGACCGCACGCTTGGCACTCCAGGCGGCAAGTTCATCTTCGTCCCAGTGTTTGAAAGCCCTGATCGAAAGCTCTGCTTCATCATGGCCGAAAACCACCGACTGCTTCTTCCTGATACTGTGCTGTACGCCGTCCAACACGAACCTCGCGTCGCCATTCATCGTCTTGACAGAGAAACCCACACCCTCGGCAGCATCGAAGCGGTATAGGCCTTTCTTGAGAATCCGTACCTTCGCGCTTCCAACTGAGACGGTCAGGGAATCGAGGGCTACTTCAGCATCCTCAAGCCGGGCGTCCATGGCACGTATCATCACGTCAGTCGGAAGCACCTACGCCGCTATCTGAGCGAGTTCGATTTTCGGTACAATGCTCGTGACATCACGGATGCTGAGCTCGCCATACTTGCAATTGAGGGCACCGATGGAAAGCGGCTTACGTACCGGGACTCATTGTCCAGAGCGTGAGCGCAAAGAAAAAGCCGTGATTGTCTCACGGCTACAGGTGGCGGGAACCAAGCTGCCGACACCGCACGTTGGTCGCGGGGGGTGTCAGCGGAACACTCAAATTGTATCAAAACGGGTGTCCTAATGACTACCTCGAAAGCATACATAACGCCCAGCGTCCTGAAGTGGGCGCGTGAGGATCGTATGGGCTTGACGGTCGAGGCGCTAGCTGGCCAGATAGGCCAGAAGCCGCAGAAGGTGCAGGCTTGGGAGGACGATACGGACCGCCCAACAATACGCCAAGCTCAAAAACTGGCGAAAGCCCTAAGGATTCCCCTGGGGTATCTCTATCTGTCGAACCCACCAGATGACCCCGTTCCGATTGCCGACTTCAGGCGCTTGCCTGGAGCGGCCGCCACAATGAGCGTCGATGTCCGTGAGGTGATACAGGACATCCGCCTTAAACAGGAGCGCTATAAAGAGCTTGTCGAGGGCTATGGGCAACCGGCGGTAGGGCTGGTTGGTAGCCAAACAATCAGAGACGACCCAGTTATAGTTGCGGAACGTCTGCGTGCGACTCTAGGTATTTCCGAGCTGCAACGCATAACGGGAAATTACGAGCGCTTCACCAGGGCCTTATTCGGAAGGTCTGAGCGCGTAGGCATCCTGGTTATGAGAAACGGATGCGTCGGGAACAATACAAGGAGGCCGCTCAGGCTAAGCGAATTTCGAGGGTTGGCCCTGAGTGACCCGGTAGCGCCAGTCGTATTTGTAAACAGTCGGGACTCCTTAGCTGCTCAGATTTTCACATTCGTACACGAGGTCGCTCACATCGTTGTAGGGTCTACTGGATTGTCCGACCACCACGCTGGCAATCTGAATATTAGCGATGGGGTAGAGCGGTTCTGCGACAACGTCGCGGCTGAATCGCTAATCCCATCCCGCGAATTCGGTGTACATTGGTCGGACAAGGAGTCCATCGAGCAAAACCTGTTGGTGCTCGGCAAGCGGTTCAAGACCAGCACGCTTGTCGTGTTGCGTCGCGCCTACGACCTACGCAAGATTGACCAAACGACGTTTCAGAAGCGTCACGATCACGCAGCGGAGGCGTTTCGGGAGGCAGACCGGAAACGATACGAACAACCCGACGACAATGGTCCAGGCTTCAACAGTATCTTGGTTCCGATGAGAAACAGTCGGACCGTCACCAACGTTCTTGTCGGAGCCGCACTTGAGGGTCGTTTGCTTTACCGAGAAGCAGCTAGCCTGTTAAATATTCGTCCACACTACTGTCCGGCTGATAAGCGGTGGGCGGCCTGCAACTGGTTGTAGAAAAGTGGGTTAGGTGTTGTTTTTTCTTGCCGCGATTTGAGCGGCGGTGCGCCGTTTGAGCGTCATCCGTCCTGAGCCGACAATGGCTCATGAATCTGGGCCGCACCGTATTCGCGCAGTTGATCAGCTTTCTTCCGGATCGCGAGTTCCGGCGCTGTGTGGCCCGCTACGATGGCGACCGGGGCTCGCGCAGCTTCTCCTGCTGGGATCAGTTCCTCTCGATGTCCTTCGCCCAGTTGACCTACCGCGAAAGCCTCCGCGATATCGAAGCGTGCCTGCGTTCGCTTGGCGGCAAGCTCTACCACATGGGATTCCGCGGCAACGTCGCGCGCTCGACACTGGCCGACGCTAACGAGTCGCGCGACTGGCGGATCTATGCCGATTTCGCTCAGGCCTTGATTCGCATCGCGCGGCCCTTGTATGCCCGCGATCCGATCGGCGTGGATCTCAATCAAAGTCTCTACGCTCTGGACTCGACCACCATCGACCTGTGCCTCTCGCTGTTCCCGTGGGCCAAGTTCCGCCGGCGCAAGGCCGCCGTGAAGATGCACACGCTGTTGGACCTGCACGGTAACATCCCCACGTTTATCCGCATTACCGACGGCAAAACGCACGACGTCAACATCCTCGACGAGTTCCTACCCGAGCCCGGCGCCTTCTACGTTATGGATCGGGCCTACGTGGATTTCGAACGCCTCTTCGTGTTCACCCTCTGCTCGTCGTTCTTCGTCGTGCGAACCAAGAAGAACATCTTGCTCCAACGGCGCTACTCGCATCCCGTCGACAAATCTACGGGCGTGCGCTCGGATCAGACCGTCATACTGACTGCCATCGAATCGGCCAAAGTCTATCCGGACCCGTTGAGGCGCGTCAGCTACGTCGACGCCGCGACGAACAAGCGGCTGAAGTTCCTGACCAACAACTTCGCGCTCCCGGCACTGACCATCGCCGAGATCTACCGTTCGCGCTGGCAGGTGGAGCTGTTCTTCAAGTGGGTCAAGCAGCACTTGCGGATCAAGAAGTTCTACGGCGCCAGCGAGAACGCCGTGAAGACCCAGATTTGGATCGCCGTCTCGGTGTACGTGCTGGTGGCGATCGTGCGGAAGAGGTTGGGCCTGGAGGCGAGTCTCTACCAAATCCTACAGATTCTCAGCGTTACCCTATTTGAGAAAACGCCCAGGTGGGGTATCCACTTGACTCAGGTGACCCCAACATCTTGTGTTTGGGGTTCAGAACGGCTCGGCGTCCCAGTGGGCGATGATCGAGCGATACGGCGTCGGCTCCACAGCGACCGCTTGCTGAACCAGCCTGTAGAACAGCTTGCCCCGGCTACGTGAGCTGCGCCGGTTGAACCGGAAGACGAATTCGTCCAGATAGTAGTCCAAATGCTCGTGGCTGACCGCCCCTTGATGCGTACCCAGCAACCAGCGCTTGAGCAGCGAGATCGCTTTGTGCACCAGCGGAAGCAATTCCGACGCCTGCTCGCGGCGACCCTTGAGGAAGACGATGTGGTGCCGATAGCCCTTCTTCTCGAGTGGCTCGTAGCCCAGCCAGCCATCGGTGCGAACCACGCTGCCTGGCTCGATCGACTCCTCCACGAAGGGCATCAAGCTGGCCGCCGAGGCGTTGCGCAGGCGCTGCATACGGATCCGCCCCAGCCCGCTGCCTCTCTCCTCCGCGGCTACTGCAATCAATCCTTTACGCTCGATCTGGCGGCCGCGAACGCCCTCCTCCTCCGCGCCCCAGTAGGTCTCATCCACCTCGACGACGCCCGTCAAACGCTCGCGCCCCGGCCGCACCATCGCCCGCCGCAGCTTGTGCATCCAAGCCCAGGCGGTTTGGTAGCTGCCCAGTCCCAGAACGCGTTGCAAACCCAAGGCGCTGACTCCGTTCTTCTGCGAGACGACGTGCCACATTGCTCGGAACCAAAGCCGCAACGGCTTGCGTGTGTCCTGAAAGATCGTACCGGCCGTGACGGACGTTTGGCGACCGCAGGCAGCACATTCGAACCATACTTTGCGCACCGGCCAAGCTCGCTCAAGCCCACAGTTGGGGCAACGGAACCCGTCCCGCCAGCGCAGCGCGACCAGATAGTCGCGACAGGCCTCTTCGGTGGCGAAGCGCGCCTCGAACTCGAGCAGATCGCGCGGGTAATCCTCCACGAGGCCGCATACTACATCTTGGGGTCACCTGAGTCAAGTGGATACCCCACCAACGCCCATTTTACAGGCCTTGCAGCCATCAGACTCCCATGAAAACTTACTCGATCACCCCAACCAGCTGATTCTATTCGACTTCTAACCGGACAGTAGTGATTCGTCCAAGTGGAATCACGGACGTCGCGGCAGCAATCGGGCTGACCGGCAGAGAGACCACTTATGCCTGAGTTCTGGCTCGATGCGGATGTGTTAATTCAAGCCAAGAACCATCACTATGCCTTTGACATTGCCCCCGGCTTCTGGGCGGGGCTAGGGGCGGCATGTGAGCTTGGCGTTCTTCGGAGCCCCATGCGCGTTTACGACGAACTTGCGAACGGCAAAGATGAACTCGCTGATTGGGCAAAGAAAGCCAGGGCGACGGGCTTCTTTGTTGAGGGAGGTAAAACCGTTCAGGACCTACTGAGTCCCGCATAATATAGAGTAACCTTTTGTAATGGAGCGACGTCTTTTGGATATGGGTTTTCCAAAAGGCGTGAAGCGAGACTTTGCGGCGCTGGAGAAGCGGCGCATTGAGGCGGTGCGGCTGGTCGTGAAAGAAGGACTGAGCCAAGCCGGGGCGGCGCGTAGAGTCCAAGCCGCCCAACAAAGCGTCAGCGGCTGGGTACAGCGTTACCGCGAAGACGGCCGCGCCGGGTTGGCCAAAGCCGGCCGCGCCGGCCGCAAGCCGTTGCTGAGGACCGCGCAGCTCGCCGAGCTGGAAGGGCTGCTGCTCGAAGGACCCGAAGCGCACGGCTTCCCGACGCCGCTGTGGAGCTGTCCGCGGGTGGCGCGGTTGATCCGCGACCGTTTCGGGGTGCGCTACCACGAAGGCCACGTCTGGAAGCTGCTGCGGGCACTCCACTGGAGCCCGCAACGGCCGGTCGGCAAGGCCCGCGAGCGCAACGAGGAAGCGATCCGCGCCTGGAAGAAACAGACCTGGCCCGCCATTAAAAAAAAGCCCAAAAACAGGGCCGCACGATCGTCTTCATCGACGAAAGCGGACTGAGCCAGAAGCCACATCGCTGCCGTACTTGGGCACCGCGCGGGCAGACGCCCGTACTGCAGTTCAACTTCAACTGGAAGAAGCTCTCGGCGGCGGCCGGAATCACTTTCCACAACTTCTATTTCCGTCTCTATCCCGACGCCATCCGCGGTCCCGAGGTGATCGATTTCCTCAAGGCGCTGCTGCGCCACATACAACGTCCGTTGCTGATCGTGTGGGATCGCTTGCCGCCGCATCGCAGCGCGTTGGTGCGCGAGTTCATCGCGTTGTCGCAGGGCCACATCGAGACCGAGTACTTGCCGGGCTACGCCCCGGAGCTGAATCCGGTGGAATACATCTGGGCCTACTGGAAGCAGCACGAGTTGCCCAACGTCTGCCCCAACGACTACTGGGAGCTCGCCGAGCGGGCACGCACGACCTTGCGCCGCATGCGCCGCAAACGGCGCTTGATCGCCGCCTTTTGGAAGCAATCTTCTTTGTCGTTCGATTAACTGAATATTATGCGGGACTCAGTAGTTCGAGTCATCGCTGATTTTGTCGATGCCAGCTATCCACGATCGGACCGAAAGGCTGAGTTTCTTAAGGGGGCCGACCCATGGGTTATCGCCCACGCCAAGACTAGCGGTGCGACGGTCGTAACGGGCGAGGTTGTGGTGTCCGACAACTCAACCCACGTCAAGATACCGAACGTGTGTAACAACTTTAGCGTGGACTACATTGACCCATTTACAATGATGCGCACCCTGGGAATACAGTTAGTGTCACCGCAATGAGCAGCAACAAGACGACAATCACCCTCAATCCGCTCAGCTTTGATGAGGCGGTGACGGACCTTCTCAAAGTCCCACCGCCGCCGAAGGACAAGCCGAAGCGGAAGGCGGCAAAGAAGAAGCCCCGAACCAAGCGGGGCTCCTAGTACAGGGCAACTATGGCGGAGTACGGGCTCGGGCTGCCAGAGATTTTCATCCTTCTCCTGAGCATACTGGGAGGGGTGTTGCCAGTCGCCCTGACCGCGCTCATCGTGTGGCTGATCGCGAAGCGGTACCTTAGCCCCCAGGCAATCTCTACCACAGAGTGCCAGCACTGCCATCAGCGGATTCCCGACCTAGGCACCTTCTGCCCGATGTGCGGGCAGCGGCGCGTCATGGGTTTGTCAAAGGGATAATTCCGCTTTCGAGGGATGTGACGATCTCGAGTTCCAGCTCGTCATCAACCAAGATCCCAGCAGGACCCGAACCGTGACGGGGACAGCCGCGGGAGGCGTGATTCCGTTCGACGGTACGGATCTTGAAGTCTTCGACTTCTCTGCAACCTTCACTTTCGATCTCTTTGTCATCGGATCGGCTTCCGGAGAGTGCGCACTCCGGGCGGGGCGAACCTACCGAGCGGAGAACGTACGGCCCACCTCGGCGGGCGAAGACACCTACGAGGTGAGTGTGAACGAGTTTTCAGAACAATAGACAGCCTTGTCGAGCCTCTGACCCAACGCCGTCCACTGACAAACGGTGAACCGGACACACATCTTGGGCGAGTCTTCAAGACTCGCCCAAGACCGTGAAGACAATCTTACTTGCGGGTGCAAGCGTTAAGGGCGCCGGTCGGGTCGACCGCATCTCCACCCTCTTCAATCTGCTTGATTCGTCCGTCCGTGCCGATCACGAATGTGGCGCGGGACGCGATGCCGCGCTCCGCAATGAGCACTCCGTAATCTTTGGACGCTTTGCGCTGAGCAAAATCGCTCAACATGGGATAGGTAAGGCCCAACTCGCCGGCCCAGTGCTTGAGAGTCGGTCCGTTGTCGGTGCTCACCAGCAGCACCTGTGCTCCGGCATTTTCGAATTTTGCGATACCAACCTGGTACGCTTTGGCTTCCCTCGTTCAACCACCTGTGAAAGCCGCCGGGAAGAAACCCACGACGACCTGCTGTTTCCCCAGGTAATCCGAGAGCGAAATCGTCCCTCCCGTTGATGAAGACAACGTGAAGTCCGGCGCCTTGTCCCCGACCTTAAGATGGGTCGCGGCAAAGGCATTCGCCATGGCGAACGAGAGGAATAGCAATGTAAGTCGTTTCATTGAACCTCCCGGGCGAAGGCCAAGAGGCGGCCCCGCTGTTTGTGATTGTACTGGGACGGGCGCGGGAACACAACGCCGCATCCGTCAGAGGCCGCTGCTCGGCTGACCCCGCAATCTACGCAGGCCGATACAGGCCGTTCGTCCGCAGGTAGTCCGCGGTTGCCGCCGGAAGCCACTCGTCGACCGAATCATTCGCGCTCAGCTTCCTACGCAGCTCGGTCGACGAAACCGGTACCGCAAGATCCCTCAGCCATTGCACCCGCGTCCCCGCCGGAACCAAATCCTCGCTGCACTCCGTTCCCGGACGGCTCACGACAATCCACTCCACCTCGCGGACCACCTCTTCCCAACGATGCCAGGTCCGTATGTCGGCGAAAGCATCGCAGCCGATCACAAAGAACAATCTGTCACCCATGGTCAAGTCCGCCTTGACCCGATGAATCGTATCGATCGAATAGTTCGGCTCACCACCGGGCCGCTCGGCCTCTAGGTCGGAAGCCTCGAAGCGGGGATCCGCCGCGCAAGCCAACTCGACCATCGCGAGCCTGTTTTTATACGGAGCTTCAGGCTGCCTGCCCCGGTGAGGCGGCCTGCCCACCGGAACGAAGAGCACCCGATCGAGCGCAAGCGCGTCCGCCGCGGCGCGAGCCACTTCCAGGTGCCCCTTGTGAACAGGGTCAAACGTCCCGCCGTAGAGAGCGATCTTCACTCCGCCGCAACCGCCGCCTGGCGCACCTCGCGAACACGCGTCCCGAGGTAACGCTTCAGCTTTTCGACCCCCTCGCCCGTTACCGAAGAGATCGCAAAGAAGGAAAGCTTCTTAGCTTCGCAGAACTTGCGCAAGCTCTCCACCCGCTCGGGGCTCTGTGAGGCGTCCGTCTTGGTCGCGACGACGACCATCGGCTTTTGCGCCAGCTTGGAGGAGAAGCTCGCCAGCTCATTCATGATGACTTCGTAGTCGGCGATCGGGTCCCGCTCGCTAAAGTCGCTGACATCGATCAGGTGAGCGAGGAGGCGCGTCCGCTCGATGTGCCGCAAGAAACGCAGGCCGAGACCGTGGCCTTCGTGCGCCCCTTCGATGATCCCCGGAATATCCGCCACGACAAAACTCTCGAATTCGTCCAGTGTCACCACACCGAGATTTGGAGCGAGCGTGGTGAACGGGTAGTCCGCAATCTTAGGGTGTGCCGACGAAATCCGTGAGATCAGCGTCGACTTGCCCGCGTTGGGGAAGCCTGCCAGCCCGACATCCGCCAGCAGCTTGAGTTCGAGCCGCAGTTCGCGCTCTTCGCCCGGTTGCCCCGGGTCGGCGCGGCGAGGCGCCTGATTCGTTGATGTTGCAAAACGAGCATTGCCGCGCCCGCCGCGTCCGCCCCTCGCGGCGACGAACTCCTGCGCGTACTCGACCATGTCCGCGAGCTTGTCGCCCGTAACATCGTCGATGACCTCGGTGCCCACGGGGACTTGGAGGATGAGGGCGTCCCCGCTACGGCCCGTACAGTTGCTGCCTTCGCCGGTCCGCCCGTGAGGGGCCTCGCACTCGCGTTTGTGGCGAAAATGGATAAGGGTGTTGTGCTGCTGCGTCGCTTTCACGATGACGTCGCCACCCTTGCCGCCGTCGCCGCCGCTCGGTCCGCCGCGCGGAATATACTTCTCACGCCGGAAGGCAACGCAGCCGTCGCCGCCGTTTCCGGCCTTGATCCTTATTTTGGCTTCGTCGACAAACACGATCCGCGGGTCTTTCGCTCAACGCAAAAAGGCGGAAGCATCTTCCGCCTTTCTCTTCTCCGAATTTCGTTGCGAACGAGCGGCTCGCGGCGCCCGCCACGGGAACGTTTAGGCCGCTTCGGTCGGTCGAACGTGGATCATGCGACCCTGCCGTCCGCGGTCGACGAACTCCACAACGCCCGTCACCTTCGCGAACAGCGTATCGTCTTTGCCGCGCCCGACATTGTCGCCGGGGTGAAACCGCGTGCCGCGCTGCCGCACAAGAATCGAACCGCCCGACACCAACTGTCCCGCGAAGCGCTTCACACCCAGGCGCTGTGCGTTCGAGTCACGGCCGTTTCGAGAACTTCCTAATCCTTTTTTATGAGCCATTGCCGTTCCTCCGGCTTAGACCGAGATCTCGTCGATCTTCACCTGCGTGTACTCCTGCCGGTGCCCGTTCTTGCGCCGATACATTTTGCGCCGCTTGAACTTGTAAACAATGATCTTCTTGCCGCGCCCGTGAGCGGTGATCGTTCCTGTTACCTTCGCCGATTCGGCCTTCTCACCCGTGACGAGATCGCCTTCGTCGGGCGACACCGCGAGAGCCTGGAACTCGACGCTCGAGCCCACGTCTCCCGCCAGCTTCTCGACATTCACTTCTTCTCCGGGCGAGACAGGGTACTGCTTCCCGCCCGTCTTGATGATGGCGTACATAACCGAAAACCTTGTTTTTCTAGGAGGTCCGCCGGACGGCGGACATCTACCTGCGTTCCTCTGATTATACAGCACATCGGAGCAGGCGAGGCGCGTGACACCCGCTATGGAAGCCGATCTTACGGATCGGATTTGGACGCTGAACGATCTGATCGCTTCCAGCAGCTAGACTCCCCCAACATGAACGGCTGAAGCCAGGCGGGCGCGGGCAGTGTCCCTATGCTTTCTCCGCCACGCACCCGACTCATTCCCAGTACGTGAAGTGCGGTACAAGCCGATTCGCGGGGTCCTCGGTAAACTCACAGTCCCCGCAGTAGGCAGTGTACCCCGGATACGCGCCGTATAGAATCTCCGGAAGCACCTCCATATCGTCGGGCCGATGATAGGTCTCCAGCAGGATGCGCGGCCGAAACTTGCTGATCGTCCTCAAGCCGCCCCGCAAAGCCTCCCGCTCCGCCCCTTCGATATCCATCTTGATATAGTCCACCCGCTCCAGACCCAGTTCCCCGACCAAATCATCGATCGTCGTTACAGGAACGTCGATCGTTTCACCGCCCGTCGGCTCGACCAGACTGCTCATCCCCGAGTTTTGAACGCCGACGTTGAGAGCGAGCGTGCCGCCGCTGCTCCAAACCCCCTTTTCCACAAGAACCACTCGCCCCGCCTCAATATCCTCCGCAAAGTTCCTCCGCAGACATTCAAGCTGCACCGGGTCAGGGTCAATCGCCACCACCTTCGACGCCCCCCGGTCCAGGGCCTGCTGCGTGAATACGCCGACGTGGGCGCCACAGTCAAGTACGATGTCGCCGGAACGAACATTCGACGCCGGATGATGTTCCGACATCCATTCGTGCTCCGCCAGTAGATAAGGAATCAGTCGGACACCGGCCCAGCGCTCACCCGACGCTCTCACCCAAAAACTCCGCGACGGATGCCGCACGAGCTGTATCCCCACCGCAGCATCCGTATCCGCCACGCTCGCCTGCTCCTCGTGGCCCTGTACGCGGGCCAGCAGATCCATATTCGCCGAATAGAAGCTCAATACCCGGGGCCACGGACAATGCCTCGCGTTCAGCAGGATTTTCTGGCTCGCCGCCCAGGCGTTTCCGAGCACCCAAAGGCGCGTCTCCATGTCCCAACTCAGCAGAGCGATCGGAAGCGCCACGATGCCGAGCAGGATGAGGAGTCCTCCCTTGCGTCCTTTGGTTTTAGATATCACGGACAAATCTCATTTGCCTCAGTCCCGCCGCCCTCAACGTCTCGCATGCAGCGAACGAACGGCCCCTTCGGCTTTCGCCATTACGTCAGGCTCAGAAAAAAACCAATAGTCCTTTAGTCCTTGCTGAATCACGGGCATCGAGGGCAAACTGCGCCTAGTTTACCGTAGCTCCCAGGCCGCGGCAGACGGAATCGGGCGCTCCTACCGGGGCCGCTCCTCCTCTCAGCACAAGTTTTCTTAGCGAGATCGCCCTGCGGCTTGTTGCCCTTTGGTTGCAAAACCTTAGCATTCACAGGCTTATCCCAGCTAAGGGTCCGGCTGGCGTCTGTGGCCCCATCCAGAGCGCCTTTGGGGGCAACTTCCGCCATTCCCGCCGAGGATTGCCCGGCTAGTACCAATAGTACTAAAGGTTCAATCTCTCGGGTTCCGGCCCTATCGGACTCGGTGTTTGGCCTTGGCCAGGAAAGGTACGGGCGTTCTATTGGCCGCGATCAATGGTCCGGTGCATGCTGTCAATAGGCCGCAACCGGCTAGACCAAAAGCCCCCCAGAAACTTTTGGAGAAAACAAGCGATGAGAGCGAACCGGATCACGACACATTTCACGAACTTGGCCGCATTGGCTGCCATGGCTGTATTTTCGGGCCCTTCGATGCAGGCGGGCCCCGGTGATGCTACGGGGACGCTCTACGGTACCGACGGTGCCAACTTCAACCTAGTCACAGTCAACGTCAACACGGGCGCCAACCTGACGAGCTTGCCGACCGGCGTCGACTTTCAGGCCCTGGCCGTGAACCCGGCCGACGGCACGATCTTCGCCGGTACGGGCGGTGTTGTGGCCGACGTCTATACGGTAACTCCGGCCGGTGTGGTGACGTTCCTAGGCCCCACGGGCACGGGTGCCGTCGCCATCACCGCGATGGACTTCGATTCCAACGGCGTTCTGTTTGCCGTGCTCGACCAGCTCGACGATCCATTTCTATTGGGGGAAGACGGCGATACCCTGGCGACCATCAACACCACAACCGGCGCTGCTACGATCATCGGCCCCTTGGTCGGCGGTCTCTTGGCCGACGGCTTTCAGTCGATCGCCTTCGCCCCCGATGGAACGTTGTACGGAATGCGACTCGATGACTTCTTTTTCTTCGACTCGTTTCTCCACGTCATCAACCCCTTGGACGGTTCCGTAATGCCTGGAGTCCCGATCACCGACTTTGGCCTGCCCGTGGACGGCGGCATCACGGGCCTCCAATTCGACTGCGCCGGAACCCTGTACGCGGGAACGGCCTTTGATGCCTTCTTCTTTCCTTTTGACGGCGGTAACCTGGGCCTCGTTGGTCCGCTCAACACCCCCGTCTATACACAGATCGGCTTCGGACCGGCAGTTGCTTCTTTCCAGGGCGACTTAGCGGCACTCGCCTTCGCCGACTCTTGCGCCCCGCCCCCACCCCCCATCCTGGAAGTCGCCGTCGACTTCGGTGCCGGTTCCGAGGCGGCTCCGATCCGGTGCATCCAGTCGAATCGTGATCTCGTCACTGCGGTTCTGAGCAGCGACGGCAGCATCACGCCGGCATTCGACGCTACGACCATCGACGCCGACACTGTCCGCTTCGGACGCGACAGTTCGGTAACGTTGGCCGCCGAAAAACATCAGCAGCAGAGCGGCGCGGTACGCCACGAGCAAGACGTCAACCTCGACGGATTGACCGACATGGTCTTCCATTTCCGTCTGGGCGACACCGACTTTAGCTGCGCCGATATTCCGGCCGGCGCGAGCAGCGCCTTGATCCCGGATTCCCACTTTAGTTTCGATTCTGCTAACCATCGGGTGGCCTCGGACGCCTTTATTTATGCGGGTTGGAAAGCACTCAAGGCGCTGAGGAGATCAACACCCAATGGGTGAAAAAGAAAACAAACCGTTCCAGCTAAGCTTCAACGGCTTATTGAAAGTCGATTTCCAAGGATCGCGTGTCACTTCCGACGGCGGGCTGATCCTGGTCCGCGAGCTGGACGAGCGACTCGGACTCGGGAAGCTGATCGACGAACACCTCAGTGACCCACGGCAAGGCTTGAACAAGAAGTTCCCGCTGGCCGATCTGCTGCGGCAGTCAGTCTACTCTCGGCTGGCAGGCTACGAGGACCTCAATGACGCCGTCCGAGTGTCGGCTGACCCGACGTTTCGCTTGATCGGCTCGAAGAGGAACTGGGATCGCGGCGGGGCACTGACCTCGCGACTGCAGAGCTTCGAGACGGAGATGCTGGCGAGCGAGGAGAACTTGCTGGGGCTGATGGCTGTGAACCGCGAGCTGGTGGCGCAAGCCGAGACGCAAGACGACTCCGAGCGCGTCGTGCTCGACATGGATTCGACCGAAAGCCCTGTCCACGGCCAGCAAGAGGGCAGCGCCTACAACGGCCATTTCGAGTCGGTCTGCTACCACCCGCTGTTGTTGTTCAACCAGCATGGGGATTGCCTGGCGGCGAAGCTGCGTCCAGGCAACGTGCACAGCGCTGAGGACTGGAAGGAGTTGCTGCTGCCCGAGATCAAGCGCCAACAGGCTGTGGGCAAACAGGTCACCTTCCGGGGCGATGCGGCCTTTGCCAAGCCGGAGATTTATGAGTTTTCGGAGGAACGCGGAGTGCAGTACGCCATTCGCATTCCGGCCAACAAGAGCTTGGAATTGGCGATCGAAGACATCTTGTTTCGCCCGCCGGGCAGGCCGGGTCGCAAGCCCTTGGTGCGCTACAAGAGCTTCCGCTATCAGGCGGAGAGTTGGTCCAAGCCGCGACGCATCGTGGCCAAGGTCGAGCATCATCTCGGTGAGCTGTTCCCGCAGGTCGGATTTATCGTGACCAACATGAGCTTGCCAAGCCGGTCGGTGGTGCGCTTCTACAACAAGCGCGGCACGGCCGAGCAATGGATTAAAGAAGGCAAACAGGCCACGCACTGGACGCGGCTTTCGTGCCATCGCTTTCGGGCCAACGAAGTGCGACTGCAACTCAGCGTGCTGGCCTACAACCTGGGCAACTTGTGGCGGCGGCTCGGACTGCCGAACAGGATCAAGAGTTGGTCGCTCACGAGCTTGCAGCAGCGGCTGATGAAGACCGGCGGCCGGCTGGTCAAGCACGCGCGCTACTACTGGTTGCTGCTGGCCGAGGGGCATCTGAACCGGCGGCTGTTCGGTGACATGCTGCACAGGATCTGGGCGCTGCCGCTGCCGAGCGGGTAGCGTTACCTGGACGAGGATCAACAGTTTTTAGCTCCGAAAAGGCTTCGCAGGGAGCAGTGTCGGCCGGTGTGCCGTTCAGCCCGCTCCATCAACGTCTGTGAGCGGACGGACGGGCTTTGGGGCCTGCCGCCGGAGGTGATGTGCAGGGTTCAGCGCGGAAAGACGTGGTCTTCGGGGCAGCGCGGGTGTATACTTTCACCGTGCCAGGGCCAAAATGGAAATCCTGGTTGATTCCCGCCACTCTCACCGGTCTGGCCGGTGGCGAGGAGTTCGAAGGAACCGGCGAGTTCGAGATGAGGAACTAACTCATCAACACCGTCAATGACCGCTAACCAATACGAGGAACACTAGCCATGACAACAGTAAACGTCGCTGAATCCACCAGGCTCTCGATGACGGTCAACTCCGTTGCGGCCCAACGCCGTGGCCAGATCGCGCCGATGCTGGTGATCATTATAGCCGTGCTATTCGGCTTCGCCGGAATTGTTCTCGACGGCGGACGTATGCAGTTCGAGAAGCGCGCCATGCAGCTCGCCGCCGACGCGGCGGCCATGGGTGGCGCTCACGAACTCGTCGCGGGTTCGACCGGACAGGACATCGTCAACGCCGCGCGCGACGACTCCGAGCTCAACGGCTTCACACACAACTCCAATGACCAGGACAACAACTCCGACCAAACGAAGATCAAGGTCGAAGTCAATAACCCTCCGCTGAGCGGGCCTCGTGCGGGCGACAACGATTTCGTCGAGGTCATCATCAGGAAGAACTACCTCGCAACCTTCATGCGCGTATTGGGCATCGAGAAGGCGCCCGTCCGCGCCCGCGCCGTCGCCGGCATGGAAAACTACGGTGAGGCCTGTGTCCTGGCGCTGAATCCGACCACGCAGGGCGCGATGACCCTCAACGGTGTTCCCATATTGGATTCCGGTTGCGGTGTGCAGGTGAATTCGAGTAACCCCCAGGCGCTCATCTCCAACGGCGGATCCCTCATCGACGCCCGCCCCGCGGGCATAGCCGTCTACGGGCAATCCATCGGGCATGGCTGTCCCGGTTCCTGCTACTTCCCTGCTCCCGTCCACAACGTCCCCCCGGCCAACGACTGGCTGGCCCACGTACCGGATCCGACGGTACCCGCTAACCCAACCACCGTGTACGACGTCACCGACCCCGCCAACCCCATCGCCGTGACAGCATCGGCGCTCAACATCTCGAACGGCACATGGAACCTTTTTCCGGGCTTGTATCAGGGCAGCACCGGAGCCGGCAACAAACCTGACGGCCTGGTCGTCAGCGGCGGCACCATCAATCTCTATCCGGGTATCTATTTCCTGGATAGTGGCATGCGAATAGCCGGCGGCGCTATCTTTCGCACCGTCGGCACGGACGGCAACCCCGGCGGCCCGGGTGAGGGTGTCATGTTCTACAACACGACGACGCATCCCAACCCGGCTCTTCCCATCGCCTGGAACACAATCGACGTCGCGGGCACGGTGCAAGCCAACCTCAAACCGCCGACGAGCGGCACCTACAAAGGGATCTTGTTTTTCGAAGACCGCACCGCTCCGACTTTGAATCCCGGACATTTTATCGCGGGCACCGCCGACGCCACCTACGACGGCCTTCTCTACTTCAGCAAGAACAATATCAACTACACCGGAACCAGTTCCACGGGCGGTTGGACCGGCATCATCGCCGACACGATCACGATCAGCGGAACGACTACACTCTCAAACAATTTCCTCGCGGATTCCGACGGGGAAACGCCCTTCCGCACCGCGATGCTTGTGGAATAAGGCGGCAGGGAACGCGAGACACTTACGCTTGGAGGACGCAATGACGAAACACCCGACCATCAGAGACCGCCGGCGAGGAAACGCTCTGACCGAATTCGCCGTCACCGTGCCGTTCCTATTCCTGCTCACGATGGGCGCGACCGACTTCGGCCGCCTCTTCCATCACGCTCTGACGATTACCCACGCGGCAGGCCTCGCCAGTGAGTTCGGCGCCCAGGACAATATCTATGCCGTGAACTACAGCGGTATGCAGACCGTCGCGACAGCCGACGCCTTCGAGGTCAAGGGCGCCACGGCTACCGCGGACCACAGATGTGTTTGCACAGCGGGCGGCGCGTCCGTGAGCTGCGACCTCGACACCTGCGGCGGCAACCCACCGCGAGTCTACGTGACAGTCGCGGTCGAGTACGATTTCAAGACGATGGGTTCCTACCCGTACATCCCCGAGTCGAACGCCATGGGGCGCGAAGCCTGGCGCCGCGTTCAGTAACGGAGAAATCAAATGGCAACCACACCTCGATCCGACCGGAAAACCAAGCCGCGAAACTGCGGCCGCGCGGGCAACGCCGCTGTCGAGTTCAGCCTCGTCTTTCTGCTCTTCCTGGGCCTGGTCGTCAGCCTCTTCGAATTCGCCCGGCTGGCCTGGACCTATACGGCCGTTCACTACGCCTCCCGCGAGGCATCACGCTTCACGACGATTCGTAGCAAGTTGAATCCCACTACCTCCAGCGAGATTCTTGGTGTGGCGCGCGCGCGAGCCATCGGGCTCGATCCGGCCCAGCTCACCATGGTCACCAACTACAATCCGGCAACCGTGGGAAGAGGAAGCCTGATCACCGTGCGCTTGAACTATCCATTCAACTTCGCCTTCGGCGCCCTGGTACCGCAGTCGACGATCCCGCTCCAAAGCACCAGCCTGGTCGTCGTTGCAAGCAGATAAGAACTAGAGGGGACACTTCCAGCGCCGTGCCGAACTTCTTGTTCGGCACGGCTTTTTTTTCCATCACCGAACACCGTTTCTCAACCCGCTGCTTCGTAGAACCACTTCAGCGGCAGGATGTGCAGCCGCCGCGGCAGCGAACTCAGTGCATATCCCGCTGAAGTCCGGCGGTTGCGGTCTTTCGTCAAATGCTTCCACTGGGCCGGAACCTTGTGAGTGCCCCACGGGTCGACACGATACCAGTAGTCGTGCTCGATAAGAACCTCGTCACCGAAAATCCAGAAGTTCGCATACGAGGCGCGCAACCGGCCGCCGATCGGATTGTCGGGGATCGGGTCGAGCGGCTTCGTCGCCGAGCCGGGACGAACAAACCGCGGCGGCTCCGGATCGGAAACGCGCGGCGCTTCATCCATACCGGGGCTCACGTGAATGTTTCGGAAGTTGGTCCATGTGCGGCCGTTGTCAATCGAAACGGCGGCCGAGAGCCGGCAGCGGCCGTACGCCTCACGATGCTCCTGAGCCGTGACCTGGTTCCAGACCGCCATCAGGTCTCCTGTTGAGGGAATGCGTCTCACGCGAATCGGCGCGTTAGCGGAATTGAGACCGCTGAGCTCGGGAAGCGTCCAACGCTCACCCCGGTCATCGGAGAAGGTTTGCACAGCTCGCATTTGCGCGCAGCGGGCCAGGCAGAGAACGCGGCCGTCATTCGTCTCGGCCGCCGTCGGCTCGTGCATCGAATCGAGATTGCCGCGGCTTCCGTCGAGCCACAGCATCAGGTCGCCCTCGCTCGCCGTCCAGGTTTCGCCCTCATCATCGGAGTAGAAGAACTTCGTGGCCCAAACATTCTCGGGACTCCACAAGTGACCAATGCTGCGCTCCTGCCCTTCGACCAACGGTTTGGGATTCGGTTCGGCCGCTCGGCTGCCACCGTAGCAGGGCCACAATAGGCGGCCGCTCTTGAGCTGAATCAGTGTGTCGTTGAGTGCATACCAGCCAACGATGCCCGGCGGCGACACCAGCACTTCCTTCGTCCACGTCGCGCCTTCATCAAGGGATTTACGAAAGAAAAGTCCGCGCTGGGGTTGCTGCCGCAGTCGATGCCGGGTGGCCCGTCCGCGGTCCGGCAGCTCGTCCGCCCGTACGGGACGGTAACTGGTAACCCCAATAGCCCCCGAGTGCAAACGCAACACGCCCACCGGATCAGCCTCGGCGATGATCTGCTTACCGTTATCGAAGACGGGCTCAGGCTCGGTCCAGGTGAGGCCCCGGTCCTCCGAGTAGAACTTAAGCATCCCGCGGATAACGCCCATCAGGCGGCCATCCTTCAGCTCGACCAGTCCGCCTTTCTGGGGCGGATACTCGAGAAGGCGATGTGTGCGCGGTTCGCTCATGTGACGGGGCGCAGCTACCACGCCCGAATGCTACGAATACAACCAATCCAGCGGCAGTACGTGCAGCTTCTGATACTCATCCCGCTTCTCGCTCGACCACAGACTCCGGCGGAACCAATGGTCATGGTCGATGTAAAGCTTGTCTCCAAAGAAATGGACATTCGGGTACGACGCCCGGACGTACCCCTGGATCGCGTTGTCAGGGACCGTCCCCGGCTGTGTGTTCTCGCCGCTGCGAACAAAGCGCGGCGGCTCGATATCGATGACTTCGGGGCTCTCGTCCATGCCGGGCGACAGCTCAAGCGTCTTGAAGTTGCGCCAGCTTTGGCCCGAGTCTCGCGAAACGGCGACCGACAAACGGCTGCGGCCATAGCCGTCACGATGCTCCCGCGCCGAGACTTGGTTCCAGACGATGAGCAAGTCCCGCGTCCCCGGAATTCTCGCCAGCCGAACGGGCGCGTTCGAGTTGGTGAGAGCCGCCATCTCGACCATGGTCCATGTCTCGCCGCCGTCGGATGAATAGCTGCGCAATACGCGCATGTTCGTCGAGCGAGCCAACATGAGCAGGCGTCCGTCGGATGTCTCGGCCACGCAGGCTTCACCGCACGGCGCCGATCCGCCGTAGCCCATGTCCTTCCAATGGAATAGCGCGCCGGTGGCGTTCCAGGTGACACCCTCATCATCGGAATAGAGGATGTGCGTCGCGTAGTATTCCGGTAGCCAAGTGTGGCCGATGCCTTTGGGCCGTCCGACGTAGTCATGCCGCAAGCTGGTGTAGGCAGGCAGGATGAGGCGGCCGCTTTCGAGCTGCGTCAAGCTCCCGTGAAGCGCGTACAGGTCGTCACCGGGAAGCGGCGTGACGCTCGCCTCGGCAGACCAACTGCGTCCCTCATCAATCGAAGTCCGGAAGAAAATCTCCTGACGGCGCTGGTTGCCAACCTGCTGCCAACGGCCGTAGCAAAGCCCGACCCTGCCCGACTTCAGCCGCCTCAACCCCAGGACGTGGGAATCGCTTTTGATCGGCCGCCCTTTGTCAGGGAGGGATGAGTCGAAAACCTCGCGAGATTGCGACCAGCGCCGGCCGCCGTCGTCCGAGACTGCATATACAAGGCCGCGACCCGCCAACACGATGCGGCCGTCATCGCGCTCGAACATGTCCCCCTTGAAGGGGAGCTTGAGTGGCTCATCGGCCGCGCTGGCGAGACGGTCCGCGCTGGCGGCCAGGGCGCCGGTTCTGAGAAAGTCCCGCCGGTTCATGGGTCCTCGATCCAGCCGAGTGCCCCTATTCTATCGAGCAAAGCGAAATCCGCGCCGTCAGCGAAAGCGAATCGACTGGGCCATGCGATCGAAAGCGGGCTGCAGACGGTCGTACTGGTTCTCCGGCGCGATGAACAGCATATAGAAAACACCCTGCGGCCGGGCGACGGTAAGGAGCATGTCCTTCTCGGTCCCGCCGTAGGGAGAAGGCCCCGTCAGCCCGACAATCAGCCCCTCGCTGCCCGCGACAGTAAGTTGGCGCGGTTGGACCGCCGCGCGCAGCTTCGGATTGATCTCCTGCAATTGCTGCAATAGCTCCCAGGTAGCGTTGAGCAGGTCCGTCCGGTAGCGCGGCCGGTAATAACTGACCACCGCACCGTAACCGATGCCGCCGCTCCCGCCACGTGTGCGGACGATGCCGTTCTCGGGCGCCATGGTCAACGTACTCGACGATTACGCGCCGTAGGTACGCCAGCCCGTTGGATATTCGATCGAGTACGTGCTGCCGTTGACCCGCTGAAAACCAGACGTCGGAGCGGACGGCGGCGCGGCCCCCGCGGCCACCTCTTGATGCTCGGGTTGCTTCTTGGGTCGGGGCAGTTGCGCGACCTGACGTTTGGCGTTGGGGAAGCGTCCACTGGCGTACGTATGGTCGCCCGGAGGAAACGTTTCCATTTCGGCGCGGACCAGACGCACCCGGTTGCCCGGGCTGGGATGCGACGAAAGCAGGGCCGGCGGACGCGAACCACCTTGCTCCTCGAGCTTCTGGAAAAAGTCGGCCATCTCAACGGGGTTGAACCCCGCGCCGGCCATGATACGCGCCCCCAGCGCATCCGCTTGTTTTTCGGCGCTGCGCGAGTATTTCATGAAGAGCGCGTTTAACCCCAGCCCCAGACCGATCTGTCCCGCTTGCGTCAAGATCGATTCTTGCCCCATTACAGCCCCGGCGAGGACGGCCGGCAGTTGCACCATCTGCGCCTTGCTCGCTTGGCTCGTGCCGTGACGCAGCGCCACGTGGGAAACTTCATGCGCCAGGACGCCGACAAGTTGCCCCTCCGTCTCGGCGGCTTCGAGCAGCCCCGAGTGGACGAAAATGGGTCCGCCCGGCAGAGCGAAAGCGTTGATCGAACCTTCGTTGATCAGAGTGAACTCGTAGGGGTAATCCTCGGCCTCGGGCCGGCCGGCGAGGCGCGCGCCCAACTCGCGAATGTAGCGTTGCAGGGCTTGGTCCTCGACAACCTCGACTTGCTTGCGGATTTCCGCCGCGGCTTCACGGCCCACCTCAATGTCTTGGTCTCTGCTGAAAACGTTGTAGCCAGGCTTGAGTGGATCACCCGGCTGCCGCGTGACACAGGATAAGTGGAGAAGAGCTAACGCCAGGAGAGTTAGTTTCTTGATCATGGGCTTCTAGGCCATATTAGCCGATCGGGTCCGGCGGAAAACAAAACGAATCATCCCGCATCAGCCGGCCCTGCCGATCACGCCAACCCGGTCTGTTACGATCTTCCTCATGCGAAGCCTGATCGCTGTTGTCGCCTGTGTCTGCACGTTATCGTTCGTCTCCTGCTCCCCCCCTCCCAATGAGGAAAGCGAGGCCCCAGGCGCCACCTCGCCAACGATGGACGACTTCCATGCCGACTCGTTCGTTATGGATTCCCACGTCCACGTCATGAGCCGCCAGCTCCTGGAGGGTACGGACATCGGCGACCGTTACGACGACGGACACGTCGACCTGCCCCGCACAATCGAAGGTGGCGTCGATGCCATGTTCTTCTCGGTCTACACTCCCGAGCCCTACTACCCGAATCGCCACGAGGTGAAAAACACGTTGCGCGTCGTCGAGTTGGCCCGACAGCAAATTGAGAGCAACAACGACAAGATCAATCTCGCGCTCACCGCATCCGACATCGAGCGCATCGACGGCGAGGGCAAAGTGGCCGCGTTTCTCGATCTCGAAGGGCCGTTCGATCTCGACGGGGACTTGCTCGTGCTCGCGGGCCTCTACCGCCTCGGGTTGCGCTCCTTCCAGCTCACCGCGCACAACTACACAAGCAACATCGTCGACTCCTGCTGCGACGTGAGCAAATGGGACGGCCTCAACGACCAGGGCCGCGCCGTAGTTAAAGAGGCCAACCGGCTCGGCATGGTCATCAACATCGCCCATTCGTCGCAGGAAACCATCATGCAGACGGTCGAGCTCAGCGAAGACCCCGTCGTTTATACCCACGGCGGCTTCCGGCATTTCGTCGACATCCCGCGCTGCATCAGCGACGAGGCCGCCAAGGCCGTCGCGGCGAAAGGCGGCGTCATCTCCATTCAGTGGGGCAGCACCTTCAACAATCCCAAATACTTCGAGTGGAAGCACAAAGGTATTCCTATCGTCGCCGACATCTCAATAAAGCTCGACAAATACGCCGACATGGCGATCGAAGAGATCGACGCCGAGCAGCGAGCCGGTCTGCCTTTCGTTTTCAAAGGAACCATGCCCGACGAATACTGGATGGGCGCCGATCAGCTCGCCAAGGTTGTCGACTACGGCGTTCAGCTCGTCGGCGAAGACCACATCGGCCTGGGCTCTGACTTCGACGGCGGCCCCCCGTTGCCGCGCGAGATCCAGGACATCAGCGACTATCCCGAGATGACGAAGGCCTTGCAGCGGCTCGGGTATTCCGATGAGCGTATCCGCAAGATCCTCGGCTTGAACCTGCTTCGTGTCATACGCAAAGTCACCGAAGACAAGTAGACGATCCCGACAATAGTTGAATGATGAATTTGGCGAAAGTAGGGCACGGCATGCCGTGCCCGCGGCCCCGGCGGGGACGAAGAACGACAGCCCAGCGCTTCAGCAATGTCCCGCGCCACCCCGCAACGCTATATTGCGATAGAAGCACCGGAACGCCAGACCATGATCGTCATGAAATTCGGCGGCAGCTCGATCGAGAGCGCCGAGGCCATTCAACGCGTCGCCGGCATCGTCGCCGGACGGACGGACAGGCGGCCGCTCGTCGTGGTCTCTGCCATAGGCAAGACGACCGACCGGCTGCTTGAGATCGGCCGCGCAGCCACCGAGGGCGATCTTGACGCCGCCCTTGCCAAACTCGACGACCTCCGCCAGTTTCACGCCATCGAGGCGGGTGCCGCCGTCTCCCCCCAAGCCGAGCCCACCATCGAAGCGCACCTCGAAAGCCATTTTCAGGAACTTGCGGAACTCGTGCGCGGGCTTTCCATCCTCGGAGAGATGAGCGACCGCTCTATCGACAGTCTCTCGTGTTACGGCGAACGCCTCTCGAGCGTCATCATCACCGAAGCCTTGCGAACCCAGGGCATGGCCGCGGAACACGTCGATTCGCGTCAGGTGATCGTGACCGATGACCACTTCACCGCCGCCGCCCCGCTGATGGAAGAAACCCACAAGCGCCTGGCGGAACACGTGCAACCGCTCATCGATGCCGGCAAAACCCCCGTCATGGGAGGCTTCATCGCATCCACCGTCGACGGCATCACGTCCACCCTCGGGCGCGGCGGTTCCGACTTCACAGCGTCGATCGTCGGCGCGGGGCTATCCGCGGAGGAGATTCAAATCTGGACCGACGTCGACGGCGTGCTCACGGCCGATCCGTCACTCCTCTCTTCCGCACGCCGCATTCGTGTCATGTCATTCGCCGAAGCCTCTGAACTCGCTTATTTCGGCGGCCGTGTTCTGCATCCCAGCACCATGCTGCCGGCTGTCCAAAGCAACATCCCTATTCGGGTTCTCAACTCCGGCAAGCCCGAGGTCGAGGGCACGCTCATCGTCGCCGAACACGACGCCGGCCAGTCCATTGTGAAATCGGTTGCCTACAAAGAGAACATCACGGTCGTCGAAGTGCGCTCAACTCGCATGCTCATGGCCCACGGATTCCTCGCCAAGATCTTCGAAGTCTTCGACCGCCATCAGACCTCCGTGGACATGGTCACGACATCGGAAGTCAGCGTTTCTCTAACCATCGACAATACCGACCGCCTTGCCGACATCGTCGAGGAGTTGCGGCAGATCGCCGAGGTGGCTCGCGTTTCCGGCCAGAGCATCGTGTGCGTCGTCGGCGACAACATTCGCTATACTCCGGGGGTCGCGGCGAAGCTCTTTAAGGCCCTGGAACCGATCAATATTCGCATGATTTCCCAAGGCGCATCACGGCTGAACATTAGTTTAGTGGTTGACGAAAAGGACCTTCAAGCGACCGTCGAGGCGCTGCACAAGACGTTCTTCACTGAAGTCGACGAAGCCGTCTTCGCGTAGCCATAAGCGCGGCGCGTAAAACCTGACCGGATCGCCGTTCTCATCATGCCCTCAGACACGACACCCCACCGCCTCGCTCTCGTCGGATACGGCAAGATGGGCCGCATGGTCGAAAGCCTCGCGCCCGAGTTCGGCCTCGATGTGGCTCTCCGTCTCGATGAGTTCAACAACGTTGACGGAGAGGGCATCACCGCGGAGAACTTCGACAAGATCGACGTCGCGATCGATTTTTCCATCCCTCCCGCCGTCGCCGAAAATGCTGACCGTATCGCGTCTCTCGGCGTCAACATCGTCATCGGAACGACCGGCTGGCTCGGCGAGCTGCCGCGCGTGCGAGCTGCCGTGGAGCGTGATAATATCGGCTTGGTTTATGGAGCGAACTTCTCGGTGGGCGTGCAGGTGTTCTACCGCATTGTCGAAGCGGCGTCCACCGTCCTTGCCAAAGAAGACGACTATGACGCCTGGGCGTACGAGATCCATCACAACATGAAAAAGGACGCCCCATCCGGCACACTGTTGCGCCTCGTTGAAAAAATGAGAGAGTCCGGCTACGCTCGCAACATTGATACCGCCAGCAACCGCGCCGGAGCGATTCCGGGAACGCACCAGATCGGATTCGATTCCGAGGCCGATACGATTCAGTTGGTCCACACCGCCCGCAACCGGGTCGGCTTCGCTCGTGGCGCCTTGCGCGCCGCTCGCTGGATCGTCGGCAGAAAAGGGCTCTACGAATTTTCCACCGTATGGGACCAAATGGAGGGTGCCACGTCCAGCAGTTGACGGGACGAGGAGGTAAGCATGTTTACGGGCTGCGGTACCGCATTAGTCACGCCGTTTCGGTCGGACGGCTCACTCGACGAAGACGCCTTGCGGGCGCTCATCCGCTGGCAAGTCGAGAGCGGCATCCATTTTCTCGTCCCCTGTGGGACCACTGGTGAGAGCCCGACGCTCAAGAAAGAAGAACACCTCCGCGTCGTCGAGATCACCCTCGAGGAAGCAAAAGGAAAGGTCCCCATTCTCGCCGGCTGCGGCGGTTACTGCACCAGCGAAATCGCTGAGCTCGCCGCCGACCTGGAAAAGATGGAAGTCGACGGCCTGCTCTCCGTGACGCCCTACTACAACAGGCCCACGCCCGACGGCCTCTACCAACACTACACGGCCATCGCGCGTACGACGCAGTTGCCGATCGTGGTCTACAACGTCCCCGGCCGCACCGGCACGAACATCAAACCGGAGACGCTCGCCCGGCTGGCCTCGATCGACAATGTCGTCGGCGTCAAGGAGGCCTCCGGCGACATCGGACAATTCGCCGAGATCTTCCAGGTCGTCCCGAAGGCCTTCTCGGTGCTTTCCGGCGACGACTCCGTGACCCTTGCTCTGATGGCTCTTGGAGGAGTCGGACTCATCTCCGTCGCCTCCAATGAGATTCCGGCCGAGATGTCACAGCTTTGTGAAGCGTGCGCTCGCGGAGACTACGACCAGGCCCGAAAAGTCCACCGCCGCTATCACGCGCTCATGGAAGTCAATTTCACCGAATCCAGTCCGGGCCCGGTGAAGTGGGCCCTCTCCGTGATGGGCCGCATCCAGCCGAACTACCGTTTACCCATGGTGCCCCCCACAGACGAGAGCAAGGCGAAGATCGAGCAAGTCCTCGCCGGAGTCGGCCTCACTGAAATGGCGGCCTCGGCCGACTGAGCGCCTCGCGACAAGAGACTGCCACTCCTATAGGGGGTGGTGAGCAAATCGGACCTGAAAAAATGGGGACTGTACCAAGCGCCGCCCACGAAACGTCTTCTTGCGGCCATCAGCCGCTGGCGGCGCGCCGCGGACTGTCCCCGATTTTTCCCGCGACTCCCGGCCCCCACCACTATCATGCTTGAACAACTCATCGACCAACTCTTCGAAAAGAACCCCGAGAGCTACGACCACCAGGACATGGAGGCCTTTCAGGGATTCAAGGCCGCTTTGAATTCCGGCAGTGCCCGCGCCGCCGAACCCGATTCCGAAACAGCGATCGGTTGGAAGGTCAATCCCTGGGTCAAACGAGGCATCCTGCTCGGCTTCCGTATGGGGAAGACCGTCGATATGTCGCCTGGGAATGACCGCTTCTCATTCTTCGACAAATCAACCTACCCCCTCCGCGACTTCAGCCTGTCAAGCAGCGTCCGTATCGTGCCCGGCGGCTCCAGCGTCCGCGACGGATGCTACATAGGAACAAGCGTCACCTGCATGCCGCCGATGTACATCAACGTCGGCGCGTACGTCGACGACGGGACGATGATCGACTCTCACGCGCTCGTCGGGAGCTGCGCGCAAGTCGGCAAGAACTGCCACGTAAGCGCCGCGGCGCAAATCGGCGGTGTCCTCGAGCCCGTCGGAGCCCTGCCGGTCATCATCGAGGACGGCGTCATCGTCGGCGGCAACTGCGGCGTCTACGAAGGAACCATCGTCAAGAAAGGCGCCGTACTCGGCTCCGGCACGATCCTCACGCGTTCAACGCCCGTCTACGACATCGTCAACGAAACCGTCCACCGCGCCGACGGCGACACGCCACTCGTCATCCCCGAAGGAGCCGTCGTCGTAGCCGGCAGCCGCCCCATCACCAAGGGCAAGGGGAAGGAATGGAACCTCTCCCTCTACACACCCGTGATCGTCAAGTACAGCGACGAAAAGACTGCTGAACGGATTCAGCTCGAAGATCTGCTGCGGTAGCTCAAGCTCTGTTTCTATTTGTCTAGCTCCAGGCAGCCGTCGGAGCCATAGACGCCCCGCCGCCGCCCCTGTATCATGGTCCCTTCGCCCAGGCGCTCCTACCCATGCACCCCATCTACATCCTCCTCATCGCGGTAGCGACCGTCTTCATCCTCATCATTCGGCTCCGGGTCAACGCCTTCGTCGCCCTCATTTCAGCCGCTATCCTGATCGGAATCCTCTCGCCCGACGTCGCCATCAACGAAGTCGTACCCGCCGTCGGTGAACGCTTCGGAGGCGTTGTCGGCCGCATCGGGATCGCCATCGCCATGGCCGCCATCATCGGCCAGTGCCTCATGGAAAGCGGCGCCGCCGACCGCATCACCCGCCGCTTCGTCGCGTGGTTCGGAGAGAAGCAATCCTCGCTCTCTCTCGTCGCCAGCGGATACGTCCTCTCCATCCCCGTCTTTTCCGACACCGTTTTCTACCTTCTAGTGCCCTTGGCGCGCGCCATGAGCATACGCATGGGCGGAGGCAACTACGTCCTCAACGTGCTCGCCATCTCCGCCGGTGGGTCCGCCACACACGTCTTTGTGCCCCCGACCCCCGGGCCACTCGTGATGGCCTCCACCCTCAGCGTCGACGTCGGTATCGTGATCCTCGTCGGACTCTGCGTCGCGCTGCCGGCGTCCTTCTGCGGCTGGCTCTACTCGATCTGGATCGACCGCAAGCTCAACATCCCCATCCGCGAAGCCCCCGGCCTCTCCCTCGACGAACTCAGCAAGATCGCCACCCGTCCCGAAAGCGAGTTGCCCAGCTTCTGGGTATCCATGTCGCCCATTCTGGTGCCGGTCGCGTTCATCGCGGCGAATACCATTGCCAACACCTTCTACAAAGAGACGGAGCTGGGGCGGGTAACCGCCTTCCTCGGGAACCCCAGTTTCGCCCTACTCGTTGGCGCTGTCGTTTCGCTCTGGGTGCTCGCCCGTCAAAGCCGCTTTTCGCTGAAGGAACTGGCCGTCCCGGTCGAGGAAGCCGTCAAGAGCGCCGGCGTCATCATCTTGATCACAGCCGGCGGCGGCGCATTCGGCGGCATGCTCGTCCGCGCCGGTGTCGGCGACGTTCTCGGCAAGTGGGCCGGCGAACTCGGCATGTCGCTCATGCTTCTCGGCTTCCTGCTCGCCATGCTCGTCAAGGTCGCCCAGGGCTCAGGCACCGTCGCCATGATCACCGCCTCGGCCATCATGGCCCCGCTCCTCGCGGTGGCCGACCTCTCCTACCATCCGGTCTACGTCCTGATGTCGATCGGCAGTGGCGCCCTCATCGGCACCTGGATGAACGATAGCGGCTTCTGGGTTTTCCGCACCATGACCGGACTCACCGAAATCGAAACCCTCCAGACCAAAACAGCCCTCCTCGTCGTTTTGGGACTCACCGGATTCACCGTCAGCCTGCTGGGAAGCTGGATCTTTCCCCTCGCCTGAACGAGCCGGCCTCACAAGCCAAATCGCGGGGTATGATGTAGCTTCATGGGCCATGAGCGCCCATCTAGAACCCATGCCTGATTTCCCCAAGTCCGACCGAATTCTCGATCAGAACCGCCGCTTCATTCCCGGCGGTATCTCTTCCATGAATCGCGCCACCAGCCCCAACATCGCCTTCGTGCGTGGGAAAGGTTCGCGAGTTTGGGATGCTGACGGACACGAATACATCGACTACCACGGCGGCTTCGCGCCGCAATTTCTCGGATTCGGCCACCCGCGCGTCACAGCCGCCGTAAGGCGTGTACTCGAAGACGGTTCCGACCTATGGGGTTCCGGCCCGACCGAAATCGAAGGTCGGCTCGCCGAGCTGATCTGCGGCAACATTCCGTGGGTCGAAAAGGTAGCCGTGCTCAACAGCGGCAGCGAAGCCACCGCCCAGGCCATCCGCCTCGCCCGCGCCGCCACTTCGCGGGATCACATTATCGTGATGCAGGGCGGCTATAACGGCTGGCACAACGACGTCGCGGTCAACCTGATGACGCCGCTCGATCAACTTGGGCCCCGGAAGTCGCCGGGCGAATACGAGATCCACCCCATGAGCGCCGGCATTCCCGCAGTCCACCAGGCGCTCCTTCACGCCGTCAACTTCAACGACCTCGATTCGGTGCGCTACGTCTGCGAGCGCCATCGGGTCGCGGCCATCATCACCGAACCGATCCTCCAGAACATCGGCCTCGTCAAACCCCTTCCGGGTTTCCTCGAAGGACTCCGCGAGCTCGCCGATGAATTCGGCTTCCTGCTCATCTTCGACGAGATCAAAACCGGCTTCCGCCACTCCTTCGGCGGTTATGCCGAGATCAGCGGCGTTATTCCCGACCTCGCCGTTTACGGCAAAGCAATTGCCAGCGGCTACCCCTTGGCGGCCATCGCCGGTCCGAGCCGTTGGATGGATCACTTCGCCCACAGCGATCCGTCCAAGCGAGTCCTCCTCGCCGGCACCTACAACGCCCACCCGGTTCCGACCGCCGCCGCCGTGGCCACCCTCGAATTCCTGCTCAGCGACGGTGGCGCGATTTACCAGCGCTTAGACACACTCGGCGCCCGCCTCGAAGACGCCCTCACACAGCAACTAACCACACACAACATCCAGGGCATCGTAGTCCGCCAAGGCAGCGCCTTCGTCTTCTTCTTCATGGACCACGCCCCCGTCGACTGGCACGACCTCGCGGCCAACCACAACTACGAACTCGACACCGCTATCCGCTTGGCGTTACTGAACGAGGGCGTATTCTTCTTCCCACTGGCAACGAAACAGTGCTCCATCTCCGCCGCCCACACCGACGAAGATATCGAGTTCACCACCCAGGCCATCGGCCGCGCCCTGACTCACACCAGCATCGTGGCGCACGGCTGAGCCGTGCCGGGTCGCGCTGTGCGCGACCTACCCGCGGCTTTCAAACACCGGTCGGGAACAACGTACCCACAAGCTCTTCGTGGGACGCAAAATTGGGGACAATCCAATCCGCCCCCACGCCCACCAGCCGCTCGCGCTTCACAGTATCCACCTTCTCGCACTCCGGCTCGTCTGTCGCAACCCCCACCGCGACGCCGCCCACTTCCTTCACGTTCTGAATCTCGACGAACCCGTCTCCGAACCCGAGAAACTCCTCGCCCTCGTACTTGCTCTCGCGGATGATCTTCTCAATCAGAATCTTCTTCGAAAACGACTTGTAATCATCCAACGCGCCGAACATCCCGCCGTCGAAATACCCATCCACCCCGAGCAGCTTCGCTTCGGCCCGCATGAACGGCTGGTCCGTTCCACTCGCCAGGTACATCGTGAACCCGCGCTGCTTGAGTGCATCGAGCAGCCGCCGCGCGCCCGGCACCATCATCTCGTCCGGGTCGGTCTCGCCTGACTCCAGCGCCGCGATCCGGCCTTTGATGTGCTCAGAGAGCAGGTCGAGATACATGTGTTTGTACTCCACTGGGTCAAGCGGCTCGCCACCGCGCTTCTTCAGTTGCTCGGTGAACTCGATCATTTGATAGATCGTCTGACGGCCCGTAAGCTGCCCCACGAACTCTTCGACAATCGCCGTCAACTCTTCCTCGGATTCGCCGGTATTCAGCGCGAGCAACGGCTCCACCATCATCGGCACCATCACATCGAACCATCCGGCCCGAATCAACGAGATCGTCCCGTCAAAATCAAACAAAGCCACCTTCGCCCCGGAAGCATTCGCCTCCGGATTCAGCATTTCAATTTGAGAAACCATATTGAATGAAATCTTTAGGAAGAGCGCCCGTGGGTGGGATGTAGGGGCACGGCATGCCGTGCCCGTGACTCCCCAGCTTATCTAATCCGAGTCCAAAGGACTGATCGTGCCGGCATCACACTCGTCGCTCGCCGTGCCCGAAAGCCGGAAATCGTCAAAGTCGCCCGTCTCATCAAACGACCCGAGCCCGACCCATCCGTACTTGAAATCCGCGTCAACCACGCTGAAACGGGCCGCCGCTTCGCCGTCCACAAACACCTCAATCGAACCGTCCTCAACCCTGCGAACGACTTTCACTCGATGCCAATCCTTCGTAGGAAGCACCGGACGCGTCCCCGATCCGCCGATCCGGTACCGTATCCCGCTATTCACTTTGAACAACCCGTTGTGGACGCGAGTATTCCCATCGTCCGACGACACGTGCGTGTAGTAGAAGTGCTCCCGATCCTGAAAACCGAACGCGACCAGCAGACTCTTCCCTGCCCGCCGCATTCGCACTTCCACTTCGAAATCACTCACACAGCCCGGCTTCCAGAGCGCGAATTTCACTGGCCGCCGCGGCTCGCCGATCGGACCCGATTTCGCCAGCCGCAGAAAGTAATTCTCCTCCTCTGCGGCCACCTCCCAGTCCCCTTTCAGAGGGACATGCCAGCGGCTCAAATCGCCGTCTTCGAAGTCAACCGACCATCGGGCATCCGCCGCCACCAGCATCGGTCCGGCCAACAATAGAGCAAGCATCAAACGCATCCGTCCGTTTTAGCAGAAACCGCCTCCGGAGCGTCTGCCTGCTCCCACCATCCCCTAGGACCACACCGAAATATCAGCAAGCCCATCCATCCACAACAAACCAAATTTCGAAGTATTCCCTACCTTGACCAAGCAAAGCGTCCGCGCTAAGGTGCGGACATGGAACTGCGGCCTGATGTTGCCCAGCGCATCCAGGAAAAAGTCGCCTCCGAGGCGTACAGCTCGCCGGATGAGGTGGTCACGGTAGCACTCGATGCACTGGATCAGGCCCAGGATGCCTTAGAGCGCGAGCGCCAAGCGATCCGTACAGATCTCGATCAGCGCTATGACGATCTCAAGACCGGTCGTGTGGAACCGGTCCCAGGCGAAGAAGCCTTTGCCCGCATTCGCGGCCGCCTCAATGCAAGCCGCCCGTAGCGCCCCGTGAACTTCGTCCTCCATCCGGCGGCCGAGGAGGAACTAGGTCACATCATCGAGTTCATCGCGAGAGACAGTCTGTCGGTGGCAAGCCGAGTACTCCAGGAGTTCAAGGAGACATTTGCTAACCTCAGCCACAATCCCGAGATGGGCCACCGGCGTCCGGAACTCACATCGAGACCGCTCCGGTTTTGGATCATGTATCGCTACTTGATCGCATATGATCCGGAGACGAAACCACTGACGATTGTGATGGTCGTACACGGCATGAGAAGCCCACGTTTGATAGCCCAACTGTTGCGAACAGAACCGGCTCGCCGCTAATGCTCCGCCGACGCTCGCCAATCGGACCGGATTTCGGCGGCCGCGGGAAATAATTCCCTCCGCGACGTACGCTACGGCCGTGAAAACGCTCTGTCCGTCCGAAAACATCTGATTGTGTTAGGCTACCCGTCTACAGAATCCACCTCGTGGCCGCATCGGACCTGAAAGGCATAGCCCCGCCGCGAGATCGTGATTTGCTGATTGCATGTGCGGAATCGCAGGATACTTCGACAAATCGACTGACGCCGCCGGCCCGATCGGGTCCACCGTGCTCGACATGTTGAGGGCATTGGGATGCCGGGGCCCGGATTCAGCCGGCGTCGCGCTGTATCACTCGCCCCTGGACGGTGATTTGGTGCTCCAGATCAAGGTCGGAGAGAACGGCCACTCGCAGGACGGCGCGGACAGGGTCATCGAAAGAGCCTCCGCAATGTCGCAGCCGAAGGACGTCTCGACCACAGGCGGTTATCTCCGCCTCACGATGGACGGAGCGCTCGACCCGGGCCGGCTCGCCGCCGCCGTTGAATCAGCGGGCTCGGATGTTGAGATCGTCAGCATGGGCCGGCGTCTCGAAATCGTAAAGCAGGTCGGCTCTCCCGATCGGCTGGAGGACACGTTCCACATCTCGGATTTCAGGGGATCCCACGGCATCGGCCACACCAGGATGTCGACGGAATCCAAGGTCGACCTAAGTCACTCCCAGCCATTCTGGGCGCACGGATCACCCGATCTCGCGATCGTCCACAATGGCCACATCACGAACTACCATAAGCTCCGCCGCCAATATGAGCAGCACGGCATTCGCTTCTATTCCGAGAACGACTCGGAAATCATAGCCGTCTACGTTGCGCAAGGGATGTCGCGCGGCCTCTCCCTCGAAGAGGTTTTGCAGGCGGCATTGGTCGATTGGGATGGGTCGTTCAGTTGCCTCGTCAGCACCGCTGACGCGATGGGCTTCGTGAAAGATCCGTTCGCTCACAAGCCGCTGCTGTTTGGCGAGACCGAAGAGTTCGCCGTCGTTGCCACCGAGGAGATCGCATTTCGCCCGGCGTTTGGCAACGACTTCCGTGTCCGCGAGGCAGGAGCACGCCAGGTGAAGGTATGGCGGAACTAACCTGCGAGGGGCGTACGATCCGAGAGATCAACGCGGAGATTCGCGGGCTCTTGCGGGAGGGTGAATCAGTCGCGGTTCGCGCGCCGGGCGCCCGGCATAATCTTGGCGTGGCGCTCTTGGCGCCAGGCGAAGTTGTTTTCGAGGGAAGCGTTGGGTACTACTGCGCGGGGTTGATGGATGGAGCGACGGTTCGCGTCAAGGGCAGCGCCGGTTGGGGGCTCGCGGAGTCGATGTTGAGCGGAGAGGTGACTGTCGAGGGCAGCGCGGGCAACAGCGCGGGCGCGGCGATCCGCGGCGGGACCGTCGTTATTCAAGGCGATTCAGGGGCACGCACCGGCGTCTCAATGAAGAACGGATTGATCATCGTTACCGGCGGTTGCGGCTACATGAGCGGCTTCATGGGCCAGGGGGGGAAGATGATCATTTGCGGCGACGCCGCCGAAGCTCTCGGTGACTCGATGTATGAGACAACCTGTTTCGTGGGAGGCGAGATCGCCGATCTGGGCAACGACGCTGTCGTCGCCGAAAGCACGGACGAGGACAAACAGTTTCTCGACACCTCGCTGGCGCGCTATCTTCCTGCCTCCGTGCGAAGCACCCTCCCCGACGGAGCCGGCTTCAAGAAAGTCGTCTCGGGCCGAAAGCTGTGGAACTTCGACAAAGCCGAGTGGAAGACCTGGGAGCAGGCTCTCTAGACCACCATGTCTGAATCCTCTTCTCCGTCACGCGTACTGCAGAAGAGCGGGATTTTCTCGTCCCGCGTCATTGAAGACATCCAGACCAAGGCCGAGAGCGGCGTCTATCGCATTCGCGGTTACGGCACGCTCCGCGAACGCCGCTGGGCGACCTTCGATGACCTCACCTTCTTGCCGTGTTCTCTGACGCGTATCCCCCTCGAAGGCTACCGCGAGAAGTGCGCGACGAAGACCGTGCTGGGCACGCGGTTCGCGGAGAAGCCGATCGAGCTCGACATCCCGATCATGATTACGGGGATGAGTTGGGGCGCACTTTCCTACAACGCGAAGGTGGCACTCGCGAAAGGGGCTTCTAAGATCGGTTCTTCCAACACGACCGGCGACGGCGGCATGCTGGCGGCGGAGCGCGAGAACAGCCGCGTTCTGATCTACGAAGTACTTCCGTCGCGCTATGGAATCAATGTCCATCACATGCGTATGTCCGATGGCATCGAGCTAACGATCGGCCAAGGAGCCAAGCCGGGCACGGGCGGACTGCTCCTCGAGTCCAAGGTTTCGGATGACATCGCCAAGCAAAGGGAATTGCCGGTAGGTGTCGATCAGCGAAGTCCGGCGCGGCATCCCGATATGCTCGGCCCCGACGACATGATCATCAAGATCGAAGAGCTGCGCGAAGCCACCGACTGGCAGGTGCCGATCATCGTGAAGCTGGGTGCCAGCCGCGTCTACGATGACGTAAAGTTGGCCGCCAAAGCGGGCGCGGACATCGTTGTCGTCGACGGCATGGAAGGCGGTACCGGCGCTTCGCCCGCGATCATGCAAGAGCACACCGGCATCCCGACTCTGGCGGCGGTTTGTGAGGCTCGAGCCGCGCTCGAAGACATGGGGCTGTACGGCGAAGTGCAGCTCATCATCGCGGGCGGCATAAGAGATGGCGTCGATGCAGCGAAGGCCATGGCGCTCGGGGCGGATGCGATCTACATCGGGACGGCCGCCCTGGTTGCGCTCAACTGCAACCGGCCTATTTATGTTGACGACTATCACAAGCTGGGAACCGAGCCGCATTTCTGCCATCACTGTCATACGGGGCAATGTCCGGTGGGCGTGACAACGCAAGATCCCGAACTCATGAAGAGACTCCCGATCGACGAAGCCGCCGAGCGCATCACCAATCTGCTGCGGGCGATGACGCTGGAAATCCAGATGCTGGCGCGTGCCTGCGGCAAGTCCGACGTACACCACTTGGAGCCCGAAGACATGGCGGCGCTCACACCCGAAGCGTCGGCGATCTGCAAAGTGCCGTTGGCCGGCACGAGACGCATCTGGGGCTCCTGACCCACGAAAGACCGAGGTTCCACGAACGTGTCGTTTCGCATTCCCTGTCCCCAGTGTGGTGAACGAAGCGCCTACGAGTTCCGCTTCGGCGGCGAGGTTCTCACGCGTCCGAAGCCCGGAGCAGACGAAGACGAGTGGTATCGCTATAGCTTCGTTCGCAGGAACGAGATGGGGACGCAAACCGAGTGGTGGTATCACCGCTTCGGATGCCGGCAGTGGTTACAGGCCGTGCGGGATACCCGCGTCAATCGCGTGATCCGGGCGTACTTCCCCGAAGAGAAGGAGCAGATCGACCTTGGCCCAGGCTAGCGAAGGCTTCTCCTTCTTTTTCAACGACAAGCCGATTGAGGCGAGGCCGGGGGACAGCATTGGGGCTGCTATGTTCCGCGCCGGCGTCCGCGTCTTTACGCGCAGTTTCAAGCACCATCGACCCCGCGGGCTGCTGTGTGTCGCGGGGAATTGTCCGAACTGCTTGATGAACGTCGATGGCGTGCCGAGCGTGCGCGTCTGCACAGCGCCGGCGAAGCCGGGCGTGCGTGTTACTCCACAAAATGTCTTCCCATCACTGGACTTCGATGTTCTCGCGGCATCGCAAAAACTCGATTGGCTGATGCCCGTCGGTTGGTACTACAAGACCTTCACCCATCGTCCGATTTGGAATGCCGTGGCGCCGCTGATTCGCAAGGCTGCGGGGCTCGCGGAGGCGCCTCCTACGATTGCTGACTTTACCGCGGCGCCTCCGCCCTATGACCACGCCTATATTCACGCCGATGTCGCGGTTGTCGGCGGGGGACCGGCCGGGATGGCGGCTGCTTTGAACGCATCAGAGCAGGGCTTGCGGACCGTCTTGATCGATGATCAGACCGAGCTTGGCGGGCATCTTCGCTTCACTCCATCGGAAGCTGTGAAAAGGGAACAGCTCGTCGAACAGGTTCAGGCCGACGAGAGGATTGAGGTGCTCTCGAGCTCACATTGCTTCGGGCTCTACGAGGACCGGCTGCTCGGCGTCGTACAACTGCCCAGCGAAAGCCGGGACACCGAATCACTCGCGCACGTCAGGGCGGAACGCGTGATCGTCGCCACGGGCGTCTTCGAAGCGCCTCTGCTGTTCGAAAACAATGACCTTGTCGGCGTGATGTTGAGTAGCGGCGTCGAGCGCTTGATCGGTCTCTATGGAATCGTCCCGGGAAGCCGCGCGGTCATCGTCGGCGAGGGGCCGCGCGCCGAACGAATCGGGTCGTTGCTGACAGAAGCCGGCGTGAAAGTGGCGTCGACGGTGCGGCCCGATCAGGTCTTGTCCGCGACCGGGTCGGGACACGTGAACGGTTTACGAATAGCGGACGGCCGAATCGCTTGTGATCTGGTCGTCGTTTGCGGTCACCTGATTCCCAACGCGGGGTTGCTGCACCAGGCCGGGGCGGGACT
The DNA here is from genome assembly GCA_965206655.1 of Bryobacterales bacterium. Taxonomy (GTDB): domain Bacteria; phylum Acidobacteriota; class Terriglobia; order Bryobacterales; family UBA6623; genus JAPPLB01. The sequence goes on from CBDBKC010000038.1 coordinate 1,094,543, forward strand.
TGATTGGCTGGACGAGAAGGGCGCCTTCCTCCCCACTCGACTGCCGCCCAACATAGAGGCCACCGGCGATGTGACCGGCAACGATCTCGTTCGCGCCGTAACATCGCCGCCGACCTACCCGGACTCGAAGCGCTGCTACACATGCTTTTGCGAAGACGTCACGACGACAGACCTGCGCGTAGCGATTGGTGAAGGCTTCGACCAAATCGAAACCCTCAAGCGATATACGACAGTCTCGATGGGACCGTGCCAAGGGCGCATGTGTCAGATCTCAGCGGTCGGAGTTTGCGCCCGCGAGACGGGCCGTTCGATGGGCGAGACCGGCGTCACAACAAGCCGCCCCCCCAATCCTTCCGTTTCGCTCGGTGCCCTGGCGGGTCCGCGGCATCCGCCGGTCAGGCGCAGCCCGCTGCACCACGAGCACGAAGCTCTAGGTGCGGTTTGGATGAACATGGGCGAGTGGAAACGCCCCCGTTACTACGCCGACACAAGCCTCAGCGGCCCTGAAAAATCGGGGACTGTACCAAGCGCCGCCCGTGTAGCTTCTTCGCCTGCTACCTCGACAAGCGGCGCGCCGCGGACTGTCCCCGTTTTTTCAGGGCCGCTCAGCGAACGGGAGTGCGTCGAGCGCGAGTACCGCGCCGTAAGAGAGCGAGCGGGTGTCGTCGATGTCGGCCCGTTGGGCAAGATCGAAGTAAAGGGCCGCGATGCCGGCAAGCTTCTCGACAAGGTTTACACGCACCGCTTTGGCAGCCTGAAAGTCGGCCGCGTGCGCTACGCCGTGATCTGCGACGAGACAGGAACGATCCTCGACGATGGTACGATCTCACGGCTCGCCGACGAGCACTACTTCCTGACGACGACGACCGGCAATCTCGAATTTGTCGTGCAGTGGCTCGAATGGTGGCTGATCGACACCGGATGGGACGCCCACATCACGAACGTTACAGGCGGCCGATCGTCGATCAATGTGGCGGGACCGAAAGCGAGAGAGGTCCTCTCAGTGCTGACCGACATCGACCTCAACACCGACGCCTTCAAGTACATGGCGTGCCGCCAGGGCGAGGTTGCCGGTGTGCCCGCTATCCTGCTTCGCATCGGCTTTGTAGGCGAGATGGGCTGGGAGGTGCATGTCCCCGCGGACTACGGCGTCCATGTGTGGAAGAGGGTGCTCGACGCCGGGCAGCGCTACGATATTCGTCCGTTCGGTGTGGAAACGCAGCGCGTTCTGCGGCTCGAAAAGAAACACGTTATTGTCGGCGTGGACACCGACGCGCTCAGCAATCCTTACGAGGCCGACATGCCTTGGGTGACGAAACTCGACAAGCCGGATTTCATCGGCAAGGCTTCGCTGGAGACCCTGCAAGGGGCGCCCGCCAACGAGCGGCTGATCGGATTCATAATGCTCGAACAGGACCGGGTCCCAGAAGACGGCGCCGCGATTGTTCGCGATGGCTTCCCTGTCGGCCGGGTAACCAGCGCCCGACATTCGTTCGTGAACGAAACCGCTGTCGGGCTCGCCTGGGTCAAGGCCGACTTGGCGGAAGAAGGACAAGAGATCGCGGTCCGCGTTAACGGGCAACCCGCGAGGGCTCGCGTTCAGCAAGCTGCCTTCTATGACCCCGACGGGGGCCGCCTGCGGATGTAATGACGATGAGCGACTCTTCTTCCGTTCAGAATTCGGTCCGCCGGCGAAGTCCGCTCGCCGAGACGTTCGAGGCGATGGGCGCGACGATGAGCCTCGCCACGGGCGTTGGACGAGGCTGGGACACCGCGTTGTATTTCACGTCTCCCGACGAGGAGGCTCAAGCGGTTCGGCAATCGGTAGGCCTGGCCGATTTGTGTCGGATATCCAAGTTCGACCTCCGAAGCAGAGACCTCGAGCCGCCTCCTGAGTTGCATGCCGACGCTCGCATTTGGCCGCAACGCAATGGCCAGTCGCTAGTGACCTGCGCACCCGAATCTCACGACGCGGTTCGCGGGCAGCTAGATCGCTACGCCGAAGCGGCACGCGATGCTTCGCCGGTCTATGTTAGCGACGTCACCCCCGTCTATGCGGCGCTGCTTCTGGCTGGACCTCAAAGCGCGGCGCTGCTTCGAAAACTGGTCGACATCGATGTATCCGACGAAGCCTTGCCTAATCTCGCCTGCACGCAGACCGGCATCCACCACGTCCATGTGCTCGTCGCGCGCCAGGACTTGCCGGGTATCCGTGCCTACCTGATCTTCCCAGGCCGTGAGTACGGTGAGTGGCTCTGGGAAACCGTCATGCACGCGGGTCACGAGTTCGGTATTCAGGCTGTCGGATCGCAAGCCGGCGAAACCTTGGAGACGCTCTAACCGTCATGCAACTGTTTCGCAGCGGCCGCATGTGGCGCAGCCACGAACTGAAGTCAACCTACGACGTCGTCATCATCGGCGCGGGCGTTCACGGACTTGCGACAGCCTACTACCTGGGGAAACTTTTTGGCGTCCGCAAGGTCGCACTGCTTGATAAGGGCTATCTGGGATATGGCGCGAGCGGAAGAAACACCGCCATTCTGCGATCGAACTATCGCACGCCCGAGGGGGTTCGCTTCTACGATGCGGCCCTGAAACTTTACGAAGGCCTCTCCGCCGAGCTCGGCTGGAACCTGCTCTTCAGCCAATGCGGACACCTTACGCTCGGACACACCGACACGGCCGTGGCCGGACTGCGGGTCCGTGCGGAAACGAATCAGCTCCTTGGCGTGGACAGCCGTATCATTGATCCCAACGAAATCCAGAAGCTCGTTCCTCACATCGATTGCAGTGACCGCCCACGGTACCCGATCATGGCCGCCCTCTATCATCCGCCGGGCGGCATCATTCGCCATGACGCCGTTGTCTGGGGACTGGCTCGAGCCTGCGACCGCATGGGCATCGAGATCCACCCTCGCACCGAGGTAACGGGCATTCGCGTTTCCGATCGCAAGGCGGAAGCCGTCATCACCAATCGGGGCGAAGTCTCGGCGGACATCGTCGTGAATGCCACGGCCGGCTGGGCCTCGACCATTTGCAAGATGGCCGGCGCCGCGATGCCGATCGTCTCGCATCCACTACAAGCCTGCGTGACCGAGCCGCTCAAGCCTTTTCTGGACACCGTGATCGTCTCCGCAAGCCTACATGTTTACGTGAACCAAACCGGTCGCGGTGAGTTGGTCATCGGCTCTGAGATCGACCCCTACCAGTCCTACAGCATGAAGGGAACCCTGCCCACGCTCGAACAAATGGCATCCTCAGCGATCGAGCTGTTCCCGCAGTTGCACAACATTCGCGTACTGCGGCAGTGGGCCGGCATTTGCGATATGACGCCCGACTTCGCGCCGATCATCGGGCGTTGCGAAGAGCTCGACAATTTCCACGTCGACGTCGGCTGGGGAACGTACGGTTTTAAAGCGGCGCCGGCGGCCGGGCGCTATCTGGCAGAATTTATCGCGACTGGAAAAGTACCTGATATCATTGCACCGTTCGCGCCCGATCGATTCCGGCGAGGCGCGCTCGTCGGCGAGAAAGCGGCCGCGGCGGTGTCGCATTAACGCTTGGGGACAGACATGACATCACAGGAAGTGAGATCGAAGATCGAAAGCCGTGATATCGAGTACTTCTTGTGCTCATTCGTCGAGATGGGCGGGGCTCCGAAGGCAAAACTGGTTCCCGCGACAAACTTTGACGAGATGTCGACCGACGGCGCCGGTTTCGCGGGCTTCGCCGCCGGACATCTCGGCCAAGGGCCCCACGACACCGACATCATGAGCATCCCGGACCTTGATTCGTTCACCGTGCTGCCTTGGCGGCAGAACATGGCGTGGTTAGCGGGCAACCTCCACGTTGACGGCCAGCCTTGGCCCTACTGTCCGCGTACTATTCTGCTTCGGCAGCTCGAGCGTGCGAAAGAGAAGGGCTACACGCTCAATGTCGGCGTCGAACCTGAATTCATGTTGCTCAAGGAAGTCGAGGGCGAGTTCCTGCCCTGGGACACCCATGATCGCTTAGAGAAGCCTTGCTACGATCTGCGTGCCCTGCATCGCAATCTCGATTTGATGACCACGCTGATCGGATACATGCAGCAGCTCGGTTGGGCGCCCTATGCCAACGATCATGAAGATGCGAACTGCCAGTTCGAAATCAACTGGGCTTACAGCGACGCTCTCACGACCGCTGATCGCAACACCTTCTATAAATGGATGGTACGGACCGTCGCCGAAGAGGCAGGGCTGTGGGCGACGTTCATGCCGAAGCCTTTCGCCCACTTGACGGGCAACGGCACTCACTATCACCTCAGTCTGTGGGACGCCGCCGGCAAGGAGAATCTCTTTCTTGACCGGAAAGACGAGCTCGGGTTGTCGGAAACGGCCCGCTGGTTTATGGGGGGGCTGCTCCATCACGCCAAGGCGCTCGCCGCTGTAACATCGCCCATTGTCAACAGCTACAAGCGATTGATCCGTTCCGAGCCGCACTCCGGTGCTACGTGGGCTCCCGTATACGTTACTTACGGACCATCGAATCGCACACAGATGATTCGCGTCCCCGGACCCGGACGCATTGAAAATCGCACGGCGGACGGCGCTTCGAATCCCTACCTCGCCTGTGCCGTGACGCTGGCCGCCGGCCTGGACGGAATCGAACGCAAACTCGATCCCGGTAAACCCAACAACGAGAACCTCTATGCGCTTTCACAAGAGGAACTCCAGGAGCGAGGGATCGCCTACCTACCCTCATCCCTCAGTGAGGCGCTGGACTGTCTTGAGCGGGACGAGGTTGTCAAAAGAGCCCTGGGTGACGCGTATGCCGAGTATTACGTTCAGGTAAAGCGCGAAGAATGGCGACAGTATCACCAAAGCGTGAGCCAGTGGGAGACGGATAACTACTTGAGTGTGTATTAGCCGGCAAGGCAAGAGCCGAACGTCTTTGGCAGCGGACCTCCGGCCCAAATCCGTCGATAAGAAAACGGCTCGCCTATCTAGTCGGCGCGCAACCACCTCACCCCGAAATGTAGGGGCGGCATGCCGTGCCCCCGGCCCCGGAAGGGGCCCAGAGATGGAAGCCCAACGCTTCAGCGTTGGGTCCGAACAACCCCAATGAACGTCCGGTTACATGGGTGACACTTTGACCCGAGCACATGGGTAACACTTTCTACCGTTTCCCCAGGGAAGGCTCGCAGTCGGGAGCCTCCTCGGTCGCGGTGTTTGGGGCGCGGCGGAGCGAGTCCGGAGGGCGAGCGCAGACGCGCTCCAAACACCGCGACGGCACGCGTGGAGGATGCCCCGGCAGAGGGTGGAGCAAGTGTTTGCGGTCCAGACGGGCCAGCTCAATCGGGCCAAACCAGATCCGCCAGCCGTGCTCGTTCTCTTGCAAGCCCACCAACTCCCCCGTCAGGGCTTCACTGAGATAAAAGCGCCGGCCGGCAAGGCATACATCCCCGTGCTCCTTCACTCTGCGCACCTCAAACCCGTCCGGATACTCGATCTCGGGCAACCGCGCTGGATACCGCCGCGGCGAGGGAACATACACGCTCGCCGGCGTCTCCATCTCGAGCGCCTCATGCGGCCGCTCTTCGTTGTAGATCCGCCGGAAGCTGTGGAACGCCCGTTGCTGTGCGCGCAGCGTTGCCTTCGGTGGCTGGGCCGTGTCCTGTTTCAAGGTGCGATGCATGCGCTCATGCCGTCCGTTCTGCTCGGGATGGCCCGGCTTGATGCGCTCGGGCATCACGCCCAGACGTATGCACAACACACTCAACCGGCTCAACCCACCCAATCCGACCGACGCAAACGGCGGCCCGTTGTCGGACCGCAGCGCCAGCGGCAGGCCATACTCGCGAAAGGTCGCTTCGAGCAGCGGCCGCACGTGCGCATAGTCAGGCCGATCGACCGCCTGGCAGCGCAGCAGATAGCGGCTGGCGGTATCGGAAATCGTCAGCGGGTCACAGCGCTCGCCGTCGCCGGTACGGAAATATCCCTTGAAGTCGATGGCCCAGACGATATTTGGCGCCGTCGCGCTGCTGAGCGTCGAACTCGGCGTGGCCCGGCGGCGTCGGCGGTGCGCGTGTGTGAGACCGTGGCGTTTGAGGATGTCGCCGATGGCGGACGCCGAGGGCCAAGCCTGTTCGGGCCAATTCACGTTCAGGTACTTACGTAATTTGCGCTCGCCCCAGTTGGAGTGTTGCGACCGCAGTTTGAGGATGGCCTCCTCGTCGGCCGCGCTGACGGCGTTGGGATGGCTGTGCGGCGCGCGCGAGCGATCGGCCAGTCCGGCCACGCCCTCGGCTTGATGGCGTTCGAGCCACTTATAGCCGGTCTTGCGGCTGACCCCGTACGCCCGGCAGATCCCAGCCATCGATTCCTCCTCGGCTTCGATCTCCATTACGAATTTCATTCTTTCGTCCTGCACACGAGTCTCCTTCCATCCCAAAACAGACCTCCTTGTGTTGTCTGTTTCAGATTCCCGGAAATCTGTTACCCATGTGCTCGGGTCAAAGTGTTACCTATGTCCCTACGACGTACCCCAACACCCTCCGCCCTGGAACGGGCGGATACACGGACGTTTCGCCGCCCAAGCACCCAATTGGGTAAGCGCGTCCACCCACAAGAATGTTCAAACAGCCTTTCCACACCCCCTTGCGAGCCAAGTCCCTTCGCTACCTTCCTTCTTACGTGCGGATCTGGGTCCGGCGGCCCCAACCGACTTGCCGACTTGATCGGGCTCAATCTTGTTCCCGGAACTTTTCGTACCAGTTTTGTGTGATGTGGATCGAGCGCTTGCGCTGTTCCGCGATCTCGCCCTCGGGTTTGAGACGTTCGATCGTTACGAAGCGGCCGTCAGACGCGACGTCGTACTGGCGAATGCCGGAAGCAAGCGATGGATCAACGAACAGCTCTTGGATTGTCCCGACCGTAAACCCCTCATCAATGCTCACCTTTGCTGCCAGGAGAGTGTCATCGACCCGCCAGTAGATTTCCCTACCATCCGCGCTCCACCTCGGGGCGCCGCCGCCCTGCTCGGAAACCTGTGCCACGAGACCGCCTTGAGGAAACCGACGGACATATACCTCTCCTCGCCCCGACTCGTTGGACTGGTAGGCGAGTAGACGACCATCCGGGGATAGGGCCGAGTGGACTTCGTTGAACTCCGTCTCCAAAAACGGTAGAGACTCAAACCCTTCTCCACCATCCTTTCGCTGAAGGTAGCGTAGGTCGAACAGACCGCCTGGGCGGCTGACCTGGTAGATCAGAAAGCGGCCGTCGCTTGACCATTCCGACTCTGCCTCCCGGAACTCCGATTCCACGAGGGGACGAGGCTCGCCCGAGCCGTCAGCGCGTCGAGTGAATAGGTCACCGCTACCTTGACCGCGAGTGCGAAAGACGATCTCGCTTCCATCAGCGCTCCAAGAGGGGTGGTCTTGTGGAGCGACATCGTGCACGAGCCGTCGCTTGATTGGCCGATCGACTTCGTGAATCCAAATGTCTATGTCCAAGGCGTCCGCGGTCTCGCTACCCGAAACAGCTACTTGGCGACCGTCGGGTGAGAGAGTCGGACGGAATATCACGGCCTGAGGCTGCCCAATGGTTCCCAGGCGTTTGCCTGTTCGGTCTCGCCATACTAGCTGATCTCGCCCTCGACGCTCGAAGACATCTACCGCAACCAGCGTTCCGTCAGCCGCAAGAGTAGGTCCGCCTACCCCCTCAGCGATGGGGAATGCCTCCCCGGTCACTTCCAGGGTTTCAGCAGAGAATGGCAAGGCCCAAAGCCCTCCGCGGAATGCTGCGGTCTGATAGAGGATGTGTCCGGTAGACGAGTGGATGGGGTGAGACCCCTCGGCCACCTTAACACTCTTGCTCGCATCTAGCTTCGTGAGGTAGATATCTTGGTTCGAGGTGTGGCCAACCGCCACCAACAAGACCCGGCCATGTCGAGCTGGAAGGAAATGCGGATTGTCGTTCGTGCCTCCCTTGGGACCTTTGATTCGCTCAAGCATTTTCGGTGAGCCGCCACTCGCGGGAACCTCATACAGAACCTTTGTCACCGTGCCTGAAGCGAACACGATCGTTTCGCCGTCGGGGCTCCAAGTTCCCCCAGACATACCGGCATCTGGCAAGGGACATATTGTCACCGGGGGACCGCCGTGAACAGAAATCTTGCTCAGATCTCCGTTCCTTAGACTAAAACCGATGAAAGCGCTGTCGGGCGACCAGAACATCGCTTCGGCCCCTTCGGTTCCCGCCAGTGGACGTGACTCTCCCTGATCGATGTCGTGGACGAAAAGCTGCCGAACGGGTGCGCCGGCGGAGTAGACGATCCTGCCGCCGTCGGGCGAAATCGCGGCGGGGCGTCTCGAGCGGCTCGCCGAGAGCGACTCCGGCGTGAACGAAAATCGCCGTACAACTCGCTCCTCGCGTGGGGGCTGTTGCCAAAGCGTCGCGCCGAGTAGCGAGGCGAGAATACTGACTACGGCGAGAAGTACCCAGGCAAGACGCTCCTGCCTTCGCGGCGCTGCTCGCACTCCAGCCGTTTGCGCCCGAGCGATCGGCGGTGCCAATCCAGGCACCGCGCCCTCGTTTGCTTTCGTTTGAGTGGCGCTGGGCAATACCGCCGGCCGTACGATCGTCGACGTGCCTGATTCAAGTTTCTTCTGCAAGGTGCGCAGGTCGAGGAGAAGTTCGTCCGTATGCTGGTAACGATCGTCTTGCCCCTTCGCCAGGCACTTGTTGACCAGCAACTCCAATTCCATCGGGACAGCCGTGCGTAGTCCTGTCATCGGCTCGGGTTCTTCGCTCGTGATGGAATACATGACCGCCTTGTCGTAATGACCCTTGAACGGCTGCTGGCCCGTGACCATCTCGTAGATCACCACGCCCAGTGACCAGATATCGGAACGATGGTCGATGTCGGCTCCGTAGGTCTGCTCGGGCGACATGTAGGTCACCGTGCCCATCGTCTCGTCCATGCGCGTGAGCTTGGAGCGGTCTGTAAGCAGCGCCAGCCCGAAGTCCATGATGGTGACGAGTTGCTTCGAGCCGGAACCGGTGACCATCAAGTTCGCCGGCTTGATATCTCTGTGAACGATTCCCTTTTCGTGAGCGGCCTGTAGACCCTGTGCCGTTTGGAGGGCTAAGTCCAGAACGTCCGCAAGCTTCAGTGGTCCGGCTTCAATCTTCTTTTCGAGACCTTCCCCTTCGAGGAAGGCCATAGCGATGAAGGTTCGTCCATTCGCTTCAGCAATCTCGTGAACGGTGCAGATGTTGGGATGATTGAGCCCGGCAGCAGCTTCGGCTTCCCGCCGAAAGCGGGCCTTGATCTCTTCGTCGCCCAGCAGGTGCGCCGCCAAGAACTTGAGGGCGACGGGACGTTTGAGGTTCGTATCCTCGGCCTTATAGACGACACCCATGCCGCCTTCACCGAGCTTTCCGGTGACCTTGTAATGCGAGATCGTGGTGCCGACCATGCCGGTCCGATTCTACCGTGAAAAGCAGAGGTGGCGGTAACCACTTTCCTGCTGCCATCCAACCGCGCCGGCGACAAGCCCCCGGCCAAGTCCCTCAAGGCTCACTTCGTAGCCCTCGTCCCGTAGGCCCTTCCGCGCGGCAACTGGCCGGCCTACGAAGAACCGCCACAAGAGGGATAATTCACCCATGGATACGACCAGAAGGGATTTGCTGCGTGGTGTGGCCGCCCTGTCCGCACTACCCGCTGCCTCCCAAACGACTCCGGCCAAGGGTGGCGGTCCGCCAGCCTATCGAATCATCTACAACTGGGACGGCGCGCCGCACGACTACTCCGCGTTTCCGCAATCGCTCGATCAATTCCTCGAGAAGACCTACGCGCCCATGAAGGACACTCAGGTGGATGCCCACTTCTGGTGCATCGGCGAGCACGAGGCCAAGTGGCGGTCCGATGAGATGGAGATGGTCGGCGACAGCGAAAACCGCGTTTACGACTCGGCCCGCTCGATGCGGCACAACGAGGGCATTCGGGCAATGCTTGATCGTGGCGAAGACCCTTATGCGGCGCTCGTCCAACGCGGCCGAGAACTGAGCATTTCGCCGTGGGCGTCGGTGCGAATGAACGACAACCATTTCAACGGGCTGCAGGTGGAAGACATGGCGGCCACCGTGATGCCCGGCCTGACGCGGCTGCGGAAAGAGCATCCGGAGTGGTGTCTGGGCCGGGGGAACGCCCCGAAGTGGTTCGCCGCGAGTTGGAACTTTGCCCAGCGGGAAGTTCGCGAACACCGCCTGAAGCACATCACCGAGGTTGCCGGCCTGGCTGACTGGGACGGCATCGAACTCGATTGGCAACGGCATGCGTTTCACCTGCCGCTCGACGATGCTTATCGGCTGCGCTACACGCTCACCGATCTGCAGCGCGCCGTTCGGGAGATGACGAACCGCATCGGACGCGAGCGTGGACGTCCCCTCTACCTTGCGGTTCGCGTAGCGACGACACTCGAGTCGTGCCGCCGCATCGGTTACGACTTGCCGGTCTGGGTGAAAGAGGGGCTCTGCGACGCCGTCATTGCGGGCGGCGGAGCGCTCACCGATCCGGGCATCGAAGTCGAGAAATTCCGCGAGCTTCTGCGCGGCACCGGTATCCGTTTCTACCCGGGTTTCGACAGCGGCTTCTGGGGAGAGCACCGGAGCCTAAAGCCTGAGGCGGAATGGAATCTCGCGTGGGTGCGAGCGCTCGCTGAGGGCTATTGGGATCGCGGCGCCGACGGCATGTATGTCTTCAACTGGCATGCCAACGAGCGTGCGCGGCGGCCTCTGTTAACGACGATCGGTTCGCCCGAAACCTTACGCGGCACCGACAAAGTCTACGCGAACCTCCACCGGCACATCACTCCCGACGACGGCCCGTGGGCCGGCGCCGATCTACACGACCGCCTGCATGGGGAAACGCCCGTCGAGTTGCACCACACCTTGACCGGGGACGGCCCCCTCTTCCACGTACCGGTTCACGAGTCCCTATCCGACGCCCGGAGCGTCGAACTCCACATCGAGATCGACCACTACACGGCGCTCGACAAGGTCCGCGTCACCTTCGATGGGAACGAACTCGGCCGGCCGGCGGTGCGTAGCGCGGCTCGCGAACTCGATGACGATCCAGCCGACTTCGGCGAATCGAGCTGGTTGGTTTGGCCGCTTGCTGTGCAAAGCGCCGACCCCGGCACACACGAGGTCCAAGCTGTTCTACTCGAACGCAATCGTCACGTCAGGCCGCCTCTGGTGGTGAAACACGTCGAAATCCACGTGCGCTATTAAGCCGCGCCCGAAGACGGTCTTTAGGAATCGCTTTGATCTCGTCCCCGGCCTTCGAATCGATACGAGGCCACGATGAACCACACCACAGCCGCCAGCACCAGCAAACAAATGCCCTTAACCACCAAGGGGTTGTCAGCGAAAGTGTAGATTGCCGCGGCGTCGGGTGATGTGAACTGTTCCCAGGATTGAATCGGGCTTGTATCCATGTTCGCGATCTCCGGATGAAAAGTGGTTGACGTGGATCGGCGTGAAAGCCTGCCTAGCTGTTGGGGTGAATCATAGCACCAGCGGGAACGACGCCCTCGATTCCGAGTTCCGCGATGTCGAGACCCAGCAGTTCGTCTTCCTCGGAGACACGCAGTAGATTCTTCTTCTTTAGCGCCAAGCTCAGGAGATATCCCGGCACAAAGCCCAGGCTCGCCATGACCACGATGCCGAGAAGCTGCGCGCCCAAAGAAGTGAACAGCCCATGTTGGGGATAGCCGCCGGCGAAAATACCCACTGCCAGCATCGACCACACTCCGCATCCGCCGTGGACGGCGAACGCCCCAACGGCATCATCAATGCCTTTGCGCTCCAGTAAGTTCCCCAAATAAACCGCGATCATGCCGCCCGCAAAGCCGATCAGGTAGCCCAGCCCGGGATGGTAGACGTCCATCCCCGAAGCGATGGCAATCATGCCGGCCAGCCCTCCGCTGATGGTCCAGTAGGGTTCCCCTCGAGATGCGAGAAATGCCCCCATCGCTCCGCCGGCAAACCCCATCGTGACGGTAAAAGCAACGGAACTGAGCGTCATGGGGGTGAGATAGATGCTCAACCAAGGCCCACTGGGCTGCAAGACGGCACAGGCCGCATAGAAGGCGTAGAAGCCCGTGAAGATCAGCATCAAGCCCAACATCGTAAGCGGCAGGTTGTGGGGCAGAATGACCTGCGGCTTACCCGCGGCGTCGTATTTGCCGAGGCGGGGCCCCAGGTTCAGCAGGACTCCCAAAGTGAAGAACGCCGCCACGGTGTGTACGCATCCGCCGGCGCCCCAGTCGTGAAACCCGAACTCCGTGTAAAGCCAGCCCGAGGAACTCCACCCCCAGGAAGCGGCCAGGATCCACACAACCGAACCGAGCACCACCGCCAGAAATAAATAGGCGCCGAGGTGAATGCGCTCGATCACGGCCCCCGACATGATCGACGCCGTCGTAAACGAAAACAACAGGAAGGCGAACCAAAAGACGCCCGTGATGTTGTCCTGCAGATTCGGTCCCATGTGGGCGCTCCAGGGAAGCGCCGCGTTCGCCGCCTCCGACATCACCGGCATGAAGCCCTGCGGAAACGCATAGTAGATCCACCACCCGAACAGGAAGAACGTCGGAGTCACGACGGCGCAAGTGAGCAGGTTCTTCATCATCGTCATCAGAACGTTCTTGCGCCGCGTTACGCCGGCCTCGTAGGCCATGAAACCCACGTGGATCAGCCACATCAGCGCGCCCGTCCAGAAATAGAACGTTTCGATTGTCTTGTCGGCGAACAGTCTGATGTCGTCGGGGCTCACAGTCGGCGGATCTCCCTGGTGTAATCCTCTGAGTGACTTCGAGGAGACCCCATCATAGACGGGCCATAGGGACTCTGCAATGGCGGCCCTGGCTGCTATCCTGGGGGCCTATATTTCCTCTCCACAAAAGGACAAACACATGGCCCGCACACCCTCCACCATGCTCGATCTCGGTACAACAGCTCCCGGCTTCGACCTGACCGACACCGTCTCAGGCCAAACCATGGCGGTCGACACCTTCGCTGGCAAGAAGGGCCTGCTCGTGATGTTTGTTTGCAATCACTGTCCCTTCGTCAAACACATTAACAATGAACTCATGAAGCTAGGTAATGAACACGCTGATACCGATCTCGCCATCGTCGCTATCAACTCCAACGACGTCGACAACTACCCCGACGATGCCCCCGACAAAATGAAAGCAAACGCCGAAGCCCTCGGCTTCAAGTTCCCCTACCTCTACGACGCCACCCAAGACGTCGCCAAGGCCTACGCGGCCGCCTGTACGCCCGACTTCTATCTCTTCGATCAAGGCCGCAAGCTCGTCTACCGCGGCCAATTCGACGACTCGCGTCCCGACAACGGCATCCCCGTCACAGGCAAAGACCTCCGCGCGGCCATCGAAGCGCTGCTTGCCGGCGAATCACCAGCCGCCGAGCAAAAGCCCAGCATCGGCTGCAACATCAAATGGAAACCCGGCGCCGAACCCCACTACTCGAAACACTAGGCATTACTTAAAGATCGGCGACAGGCAGGTGTGAAAAAATCGGGACTGTCACAAGCGCGGTCCGAATCAGTCGCTGATATGCAAGCACTTACGCTGAGCGCGGCTGACTGTCCCAGCATTTTTTCACACCTTCCAGGAGGGCATTTCGCTCGTCTCGTCGGCTCACCCGCGACCCAACACCTAATTACCCCACCAACGCCTCGCGCCGCTAGCCAGCGCCCGATAACTTTGTAGATGGAACCGGAACCGCCCGCCCAGATGCTTCCACCAGTGGACCCACCTCTCCAAGCGCATCTGTGCCGACTGCTCCTCCTCGGGCACGAAAACGCCGTCCACCGGCCCGGGTATCTTCAAGGGAACCAGCCGCCGCCCCAGCACGCGCGCCTTGTCGCGCATCCGCCGCACCAGCGACAAGTGGAGCCAAAGCTCATCCTTATTCGGCCTCACCCCGGCCGTCAACGGCGAAACCGCGAAACGCTCGATCCACCGCTCAACTTCCGGCGGCAGCCCCGCTACGTCCTCCTTGACCGCCGGCGGCAACTCGCATCCGAACCAACGCCGCGCCAGCAACAGCGGCACACACTCCAGCGCCCGTAACTCCGGCTCATGAATCCGCCGCCAAGCACTCCAGAATGCCCAATCGTCGTGGCCCTGCTGCAAGAAATAAGCGAGCTCATACACGTGAAACGGCTTCACATCCCCGCGCAACAGATGGCGCAGAACATGCAGCGCGCCATAACCCAACTGATCGACCCGCTCAAGGACCGGAATCGTCGCATCCGCCAAGTCGCGCTCCGTACGGCGGTCCCAAAACTCGTTCAAGCCCGGCGCCGGAAGCCGTTCCGTCTCCTCATCCCATAACCGGAAATGCAGCTCCACCATGGTCGGAATCTCGGCGTCAAAGTAATTCCCTACCCAGCGCCAACCCGTCGGACGTACCATCGCGGGCAAATGATCTACGTTCGACGTGCGTTGCCCCGGCGCCTGCCGATAGCCCAAATCCGCAATGATGTCGCTCGCCCGCACAACGTTGGACCGCCGGAGCAGCAAGTCCAGGTCATACTGCGGACGCAGGCCGCGTTTTGCCGCGAAATCCGGTTCCTGGGCGAACCCCTTCAATAGGACATGTTCCAGCGCCGCTCCGCTCAATTGGGAAGCAATCTGGAGATAATCCCGTTCGAGCCGCCGCAGCCGCACCTCATTTGACTGACCGTTTCGAGCGATTCGCTCCTGCACCGGCTCCGGCAGCGCATCGGGCGCGCGCTCACCCAGCAACAAAGTCAGCCGCGCCTGATCGCAAAACTCGAGGCATTCGATCCACTCGCTGTCGCTCAGCCGCTGAAGCGCCGCCGTCGAAGGCTCATCGAATCGCAACGCCGCCATCGCCGCCGCCATAGGCGGTGGGACCTCACTTTCCGAGATCCAGTCAATGGGCGTCACGACTATTTCAGGAGAGAATTTCCTTTACAACGCGGCCGTGGACGTCGGTCAATCGGAAGTCGCGGCCGCTGTACCGAAACGTGAGTTTCGTATGATCGAGGCCCAGCAGATGCAGAACCGTCGCGTGCAGGTCATGGGGACTCAGCGGGTTCTCCACCGCCTTGTAGCCGAACTCGTCGGTCGCGCCATAGGTCATCCCGCCCTGGATGCCGCCCCCGGCCAGCAGGATGCTGTAGCCCGGCGGATTATGGTCGCGCCCTCGGCCGACCTTTTCCGTACCACTGTTCTGGATCATCGGCGTGCGCCCAAACTCGCTGCCCACGATCACTACGGTGTCTTCGAACAACCCCCGCTGCTTCAAATCCTCAACCAACGCCGCGATCGGTCCGTCCGAGCGCTCGGCGTGCAGCCGCTGATCAAGGATGTCGTCGTGACTGTCCCAAGGCTGTCCGTTACCGTAATACACTTGCACCACCCGGACGCCTTGCTCCACGAGCCGCAACGCGGTCAGACACCCGCGCCCAAACTCCCCATCGCCGTAGCGCGTCCGCACCGCCTCGCTTTCGTTCGTGATGTCGAAAATCGCCGGTAACTCGGTCTGCATCTTGTAGGCGACTTCCATCGAGTCAATTGCCGATTCGATCTCCGGCTGATAACCCATCTGATCGAGGAACGAGCTATTCAACTTCGACAGCAACTCAAGTTGCCGCTCTTGCTGGCTGCTCGTCACGAATGTATTGCGCAAATCCTGCACATACTCTGACGGGCTATCCCGGTCATTGCGGATATGAACGCCCTGGTAAGAGCTCGGCAGGAACGCGGAAGACCACAGCCGTACGTCCCCCACCGGCTTGCCAGGACATAGCACCACGTACCCCGGTAGATTCTCGTTCTCCGTCCCGAGCCCGTAGGTGATCCACGACCCAAACGACGGTCGCGACCCGCCCCGCAGCGCGTGGCCCGTATTCATCATCAACATCGAAGGCAGATGGTTGATGCTTTCCGAGTACATCGAGCGGACGACGCAGAAGTCATCGATCAACTCGCCTACGCGCGGGAAAATCTCGCTGACCTCAATTCCGCTCTCGCCTTTTTTCTGAAATCGGAACGGCGACGCCATCAGGCCGCCCGAAGCCCGGTCGGTCTTAACCTTGGGCCCCGGCATCGGCTCCCCATCCATCTTCGTCAGGGCCGGCTTGGGATCGAAGGTATCAACGTGGGACAACCCGCCGTTCAGATACAGGAAGATGACGTGCTTGGCCCGGGCGGCAAAATGAGGCTTCCGCGAAGAAGAGCCGGCAAGTGCTTGAAGCGAGTGGGCTAAGCCCACCGTCCCAAAGCCGGCGCCCAGGAGTTTAAGTGTCTGACGGCGCGTCACTGTACTACCGGCACCAGTTTACCAATTCGCCGGGCCGGAACCAAAGCCCAACAGGGATACTCTTTGGGGCACAAACAGACGCCGCAACGGCACACCCGAGACCAACCGACGGCCAGGACCGCGGCGAGTCATTGGCCCGCCGCGGTCAGGCCTACGCTGGCTAAGCGCTACTTGGGTACTGCTACCCATATATGCGCGATGACGCCCAAATAGGGGCCACCGCCCCATGTAAGCAACAGAGCGGCACATGCAAATGTGCCGGCCCGCGCCGCAAGGCGCGGAAGCGGTGCTATGCCCTGGAGGGCCACGTCGTCCGCGAAACAGCACCCTCAGAGCCCGGAACGCAAGTGACGGGTTGGGCTGCGGAACCGTCAAGCATGGCAACCAAACCACGCGCGATCGCCAATCGCACGGAATCAACCCAACAGAATGCGAATCTGGACACACCAAACAACGGAGCGGTGGGTGTAAACCCGGCGGCCCGCGCCGCAAGGCGCGGAAACCTCCCCGTCGCGTGCTGCCGAGGTTTGACCCACCCTTGCCCCCTTTGACGGTCGAAGCAGCTACTTCCTCAGCAGTTCGAGAATCGCGGCGGTCATCGCCTTCGTACCCGCCTCAATCGTCGGTCTCGGCTCGGGCCAATAAAGCGGTGAGTGTAGCGAGGGCAGGGCGGGACCACCCTGCTGGGCCGCTTCAATGCGACCTGAACCGACGGTCCCAACACGGAACAAGAAGATCGGAGTACGAGGCGTTCCACGCCCAAACCAAGCAAAGTCCTCGCCGCCCATCTCAGGATCACGCTCCACGACATTCTCTTCGCCCAAGAGGCTCTTCCAGACAGGCAAGAGCCGCTCGACAAGGCCCGGATCGTTGTAGGTGGCTGGCACGAATTCGTCTTCGGCCACCGTGACTGTCGGTTCCCTTTCGGGCGGGACCCCCGCGGCTCGTGCGATCCCGACGGTGACCCGCTTGATAGCTTCGAGGATCAACTCCCGCGATTCATCGCTGTAGGAGCGGACGGTCAGTTGCAGTTTCGCCTCGTCCGAGATGACGTTATGCTTCGTGCCGGCGTGAATCGAGCCAACGGTCACGACACCGGGATCGATCGGGCGAAGTTCGCGGCTCACGATGGTTTGCAGCGCGAGAATCACCTGGGCCGCGATGACAATGGGGTCCTTCGTCAAGTGTGGGTAAGCGCCGTGCCCGCCCACACCGCGAATCGTGATGTCCACCCAGTCCACGTTGGCCATGGCGTAGCCCGCGTGGTAGCCAATCTTGCCTGCTTCGAGCGCCGCATCGGTATGCAACGCAAGGGCGAAGTCGGGCCGCGGCCACCTCTCATAGAGCCCGTCGGCAAGCATCAGCCCCGCGCCCGTGCCGCGTTCCTCGGCGGGCTGACCGATCATGATCAACGTACCCGACCAAGCATCTTTCATCTTGGTCACGAGCCGTGCCGCGCCGACGAATGACGACATGTGGATATCGTGTCCGCAGGCATGCATGACGGCGACGTCGTTGCCAAGATCATCAGTGGCCCTCACATCACTGGCGTAGGGACGGCCGGTTTTTTCGAGTACCGGCAAGCCGTCGAGATCGGTGCGGACCATCACCGTCGGGCCCGGCCCGTTTTCCATCACGGCGACGAAACCGTGACCACCGACCTTAGCGGTCACTTCGAAGCCGAGACCCTTCAGTTCAGAGACAAGCTTGGCGGCGGTTTTCTCTTCCTGGTACGAGAGCTCCGGGTGAGAGTGGAGATCCTTATAAACGTCGACCAACGCATCGATTTCCCGGCCGGCGAGCTGATGGATACGCCTGTCCACGTCTTGTGCGGCGGCGCTGATGACGGCGAGGAAAAGCAGAGGAAGCGTTCTTGAAGACATGAGATTTCGGTTCGGCTTATTAAACCGGATTCTATCAGCCGGGTGGGGGCGGCAATGCGAAAACCGGAGGGACCGGGAGCGAGCCGGCACCCAGCCAACCGAACCCCGAACGCAAGTGAGGGGCCTCTTCCCGCGCCCGGACCGGTCGCCACCGGGGCAGTTCGGGGGCAGTGGAGTGCGGTCGTTTGGTGAGGCCAGGAAAGAAAGGGACAGGTTGCTGTTCGCTGAGAAAAGCTTGCCTATGTGAGCGTATCGTCGCACGATGGCAGCAGCCGGGGAAGCGGAGGCGGGCTCTGCTGGAGAGCACCCCGCCGAGGAATACCCGGCTGCGGACTCATCGAAACGATGAGCGCGGGGTGCGGCCTCAGTGCCGCATCCCGTCTTCGCCAACACCGGATCGGATCGATAGATCCGCCCCTGCCTGGAAAACTCCGGCGGCGTTAAGCCGCCGTCCCGTCCGCCGCGAACGCTTCTTCGAACTCCACGGGCGGCACGTACCCTAACGCCGAGTGGAGCCGCTTGCGATTGTAAACCCGTTCGATGAAAGCGCCGATCTGGGCCTGCGCCTCGGCCAACATGGCGTATTCGTTGCAATGAACTTCCTCGGTTTTGAGAGTCTTGATGAAGCTCTCGGCGAAGGCGTTGTCGTAGGGGTTTCCTTTGCGACTCATCGAGATCGTCACGTCGTTTTCGCGCAGCTTGTCGACGTATTTGTGCGACGCATACTGCGTACCCTGGTCGGAATGATGCAGCAAGCCTGGTTTCGGCCGGCGCTGCCGGAGAGCCTGCTCGAGAGCCGCAAGCGGCAGTTCGGTCTCCAAGCTGGGGCCCACCGCCCAACCCACGACACGTCGCGAGAACAAGTCCAAGATCAGCGCCGCGTAGACGAACTCGTGAACGAGTCGAATGTAGGTGATGTCGGCCGCCCACAACTGATTCGGACCCGTCGGTGTGAAATCGCGCGCCCGGTTCGGATAGACTCGCCAACCATGTGTGGAATCGGTCGTTTTCTTCGATCGCCGCTTGCGCAGGCGCAGTAGATTGTCTTCGCGCATCATCCGTCGAATCCGTGTTTCGCCGACCTGCCAGCCGCGTCGTTTCAGTTCCCCTGTCAAACTCCGATAGCCGTAGAACGGATTCTCCAACGCCGCTTCGTGCAGTGCGTCGCGCAGACTCATCTCCCACTCGCTCTCGCGCCCCGGCTTGCGATACAAGCTTGCTCGCGAGAGTCCGCTGAGCTTGCACATTTCGCGAACGCTCAGCTTGCCCTGCCACGCCGCGGATCGGATCAGTTCGCCGATCCGCCGCCGCCACTGACGAGTGTTTTGTGGCGTAGATCTTCGACACGTCGCAAGGCTTGCTGCAAAAAATCGATCTCGAGGGCTTGTTGGCCGATCTTGCGTTCCAGCGCCGCGACGCGGGCTTCGTCTTCGCGGCCGCGTGCGACGCGTGGTTCAGCACCGGGCCGCCGCCCCGAGCCGGGAAACGCCTCGCCGCCGTAGCGCTCCAGCTGTGCGGCCCAGTCGTAGAGCTTGGCGCGCTTGACATCCAGCTCCCGCGCCAGCGCCGACCCTGACTCGCCTCCCAGCAGCCGTTGCGCCGCTGCCACCTTGAACTCCTTCGTGAATCTCCTCTGGGACATCTCATCCTCCTCTCCATTCGATGGTACGCTGTCCCTCCTCTACTGGTCTCATTTTCCGTCCGCACTCCAGTCTGTCCCCTTTGGTCTTCCTTTGGTCTTCTGTCCCCTTTGGTCTTCGTCCCCTTTGGTCTTCTTTGGTCTTGTCCCCTTTGGTCTGTCCCCTTTGGTCTCCCTTTGGTCCCCTGTCACCGACTTTCGGGAAACGGTCACCATTATTAAGGTGCCGCCGCTAGGGTCCTGGTGTAGAATGGCTCTGACCAGCAAGTTAACTCACGGTGACCGTGAGGCTCGCGATGAAGCTTAGGTCTATTCGAATTCAGAACTTCAGATCATTTCGCGATGAGACGATCGACTTCGATGATTACACGTGTCTAGTTGGCCCCAACGGCGCCGGAAAATCGACTGGGTGGGGTATCCACTTGACTCAGGTGACCCCAAGATGTAGTATGCGGCCTCGTGGAGGATTACCCGCGCGATCTGCTCGAGTTCGAGGCGCGCTTCGCCACCGAAGAGGCCTGTCGCGACTATCTGGTCGCGCTGCGCTGGCGGGACGGGTTCCGTTGCCCCAACTGTGGGCTTGAGCGAGCTTGGCCGGTGCGCAAAGTATGGTTCGAATGTGCTGCCTGCGGTCGCCAAACGTCCGTCACGGCCGGTACGATCTTTCAGGACACACGCAAGCCGTTGCGGCTTTGGTTCCGAGCAATGTGGCACGTCGTCTCGCAGAAGAACGGAGTCAGCGCCTTGGGTTTGCAACGCGTTCTGGGACTGGGCAGCTACCAAACCGCCTGGGCTTGGATGCACAAGCTGCGGCGGGCGATGGTGCGGCCGGGGCGCGAGCGTTTGACGGGCGTCGTCGAGGTGGATGAGACCTACTGGGGCGCGGAGGAGGAGGGCGTTCGCGGCCGCCAGATCGAGCGTAAAGGATTGATTGCAGTAGCCGCGGAGGAGAGAGGCAGCGGGCTGGGGCGGATCCGTATGCAGCGCCTGCGCAACGCCTCGGCGGCCAGCTTGATGCCCTTCGTGGAGGAGTCGATCGAGCCAGGCAGCGTGGTTCGCACCGATGGCTGGCTGGGCTACGAGCCACTCGAGAAGAAGGGCTATCGGCACCACATCGTCTTCCTCAAGGGTCGCCGCGAGCAGGCGTCGGAATTGCTTCCGCTGGTGCACAAAGCGATCTCGCTGCTCAAGCGCTGGTTGCTGGGTACGCATCAAGGGGCGGTCAGCCACGAGCATTTGGACTACTATCTGGACGAATTCGTCTTCCGGTTCAACCGGCGCAGCTCACGTAGCCGGGGCAAGCTGTTCTACAGGCTGGTTCAGCAAGCGGTCGCTGTGGAGCCGACGCCGTATCGCTCGATCATCGCCCACTGGGACGCCGAGCCGTTCTGAACCCCAAACACAAGATGTTGGGGTCACCTGAGTCAAGTGGATACCCCACCATCGACTGTTCTCGCTGCACTGAACGTCTTTTCTTAACGGTCGGGCACCACATTTGGATCCAGCAAAGCTGCGTCGAGACGATTTTCACCTTTGCGAGACGGAGGCAGAAATTCGCATCACGCTGGTATTCGATGACTTGAGCAGTAACGCGCAAACTGATTTCGCGGCTTACTACCGCCAAGGGCAGCTCCGCTGCACCGCGCTCGCGACCTGGGACGAGAACACTCAGACGGCCCCAGTAACACAGCGCGGGGAGCGCCTTGGAATGGCGGAGTTTCGTCGTTACTTCGAATCGGACAGCGATGGTAGGAGCGCCTCAGATCTGAAAGGGATTTATCAGTCGTTGCGAGGAACATTTTCGGACCTGCCATCGGTTTCTACCAAGGCGAAGATGGCAGAGGCCCTTCACGAGTTCGAGGCGGATCATCCGGAGTCTTGCAGTCCGATTGAAAGCGGCGACTCCTTCTACGGGTGGACCAAGGGGGCCAATCTTCTCGAGAAGTATTTGGCCTGGGTCTACGTGCCTGCAGTACTCGACGCGGGAGATGAGCAAGAAGGCCACAAGGGAAACGCCTTGGCTCGGCTACTCGAACGGGCAGTCGGCGCGCAACCGCGACTCGCGGGCGGGCTCGACGAGATCCGTTCAGAGGCGCATTCAAAACTTGAGAATCTGCTTGCGACACACACTGAACGCCTCACGGGTCTGTCCGAGGCACTGACCAGTCGTCTGCGTCGCACGTATCCCGGCTCCGGACTAAACAACCACCGCCTGAAAGGCGGTGGGTTCATTTACGACTGAAAGTCGGCTTGCGGCTGAAGCCGCCTGAAGAAGCCCCGGCTCAGAGCCGGCTCAAGGCTTGGTGGGCGTTGTGATCTTGAAGCCCTGGTCGTCTTCGTCCCATTGCTGCCTCTCAATGTAATTCTTAATCGTTTCCTCGTCCACTGCGCCCACCGTCGCGCAGAAATATCCCCGCGCCCACAGGTGCTGCCCCCAATATCGCTTCCGCAATTCCCCAAACTCATCTTGCAGCCGTCGCGACGACCTGCCTTTCACATACTGCACCAGCTTCGACGGCGCCAACTGTGGCGGTGCCGATACCAATACATGCACATGATCCGGCGACACAGCGCCCCGAATCACCACCACTTCTCGCGCTTGACAGCTCTGCCGGATCAGATCCCGTGTCCGCTCCGCCACCCTGCCCCGCAAGACTTTGTAGCGATATTTCGTGATCCAGACCAAGTGATACTTGATGTCGTAGACTGCATGCGCCCCTCGCCCATATTCGCCCATCTCCCTATTGTCATCCAGACCCGCTCGAAGCTGACCGCCTGAAAGGCGGTGGGTTTAGACCTGGTGATGGAACTAAAGCTTGCGTGGGGCGATTGCGTGCAAGGCGTACGAGTTGGGCTGCCTGCCGTTGAAGTCTTCCTGAGCGAAGGTGGGTTCGAATCCTCGGTTGTCAGTGCAGGGCATGGAGTTCAGAGGGCATATCTCCTTGCTTTGCTTGAAGAACTGAGTCGAAGCTCGACTGAGACAATGTCTACTCTCATCTTGGCCATCGAAGAGCCGGAACTCTACCAGCACCCACCACAAGCTCGGCACATGGCAGAGATCCTGCAATCACTATCGAGAGAGAACACCGAGGTCCTGGTCTCAACCCACAGTCCATACTTCGTCACTAGTAGAGGTTTTGAGGGTATCAGGCTGGTACGCCGCCCCCCTTCCACACGAGTTAGTACCGTAGCCAGCCTGGGCGCTCAAGAAATCGCGAACCGTCTGGCTCACGCGTTGGACGAAGAACCCAGATCTCCAGCAGAGGTTATGGCGAGTGCTGAACAAATCCTTCAGGTGAGGCAGAACGAGGTGTTCTTTGCGTCGATCCCAGTATTGGTAGAGGGTGCGGAAGACGAGGCACTTATCTTGACCCACCTGCGCGTAACCGGCATGCTCGACGAGTTTAGGTCGTTGGGTTGCCATGTCGTGCCCGTCGAAGGTAAAACCAATATGAGTCGGCCGCTCGTAGCGGCAAGCGGGCTAGGAATTTCCGTTTTCGTCGTATTCGACGGGGATTCTGACTGCCGACAAGAAAGTCGCCAGCAGAACACCAAGACGAATTCTTGCTTGCTGAAGCTCTGCGGTGCCCAGGCCCAAGGGTCGGTGGACGGCGAAGCATGCTACGGTCCGAATTTCGTCATGTGGGGTCGGACAATCGCAGCAGCAGTCGAGGACAGTTTGATGCCTGGTGTATGGAAGGCAGCACAGGACGCTGTTCGTTCTGAACAACGATTGGAAGTCGGCATCAAGGCCAAGAACCCTGTTTTGATCTCAGCCACCCTTGGAGAACTGGCTAGGCGTGGCGAGTATTCGTCGGAGCTCGAAGATGTTTGTCGCCGAATATTGGAGTTCGCCCGTGAACCAGGTCCGCGTGACACTAGTCGTGCCGCTGCCGCAGCCACATGAACGCCGCGCTTTCACACAGGCTTGTGGGGTCCTTCCGCACCACCGCTGCTCGGTCCACCTGCCCGCGAATCCACGTGGGCACGTCGTCAGTCGGCCGAATCAGCTACCGCTCCTTTTTTTCTGTCGATGTCCTCACTTTCCGTTGTGCTACCCGATTCTTCCCACTTTGCCAAGCCTCCACCCAAGACCGCGATATTCGGTTGACCCGTACTACTGATGACCTGTCTCCAGAACATGCCATCTGCGGGGATGCTCTTCTGCCCCATGGTTACCATCTCTAGCGGAACCAACACGTACTCTGTTAGATACTGTGAGATCATGAAATCTGTGTACCCAGCAAGGGCGTTATCAACCGCGAGCGCGCCCAAACGTTCGCAATAGACTTGATCATGAGCATTGGCAGGGACAGCTCGTATGTTATGCCGCGGTTGGTTGACGTACGTTTCGATCGGCCTATGATTTGCGTCTTTCAACGTTGCCTTTAAGTGAGCCTTTAGCTGCTCAGCGAACCTTCCCGCGGTGACCTGCGTCCCCTGGAACTTTACTTCCTTGTCCTGCAGGTGCTGACCCACACCTTCGGCCATAACAATAATTCCGTGAGCTCCCTGGTCCAGCGGCAGAGTGGCAACACGCTTCACCAAGTGTGTCACATACATGTTGAGCGCCCTCTCGCATTGGTCGGCGTTGAGATTCGCAAACGGTTCCGGGACTAGTGCGAGATCTACATGTCCACTTGCCAGTGCTGCATTGGCCGCTACGAATCCAGATTCCGCACCAAAAAGCTCCAGAATACAGACTCTGCGAGTCGCTTCAGCCTCAGAGTGCATGATGTTAACAGCCTCCGTCGCCTTAGCAACTGTTGTGTTATAGCCGAATGATTGCCATGTCCACAGCAAGTCGTTATCCATTGTCACTACTGTCCGGCTGATAAGCGGTGGGCGGCCTGCAACTGGTTGTAGAAAAGTGGGTTAGGTGTTGTTTTTTCTTGCCGCGATTTGAGCGGCGGTGCGCCGTTTGAGCGTCATCCGTCCTGAGCCGACAATGGCTCATGAATCTGGGCCGCACCGTATTCGCGCAGTTGATCAGCTTTCTTCCGGATCGCGAGTTCCGGCGCTGTGTGGCCCGCTACGATGGCGACCGGGGCTCGCGCAGCTTCTCCTGCTGGGATCAGTTCCTCTCGATGTCCTTCGCCCAGTTGACCTACCGCGAAAGCCTCCGCGATATCGAAGCGTGCCTGCGTTCGCTTGGCGGCAAGCTCTACCACATGGGATTCCGCGGCAACGTCGCGCGCTCGACACTGGCCGACGCTAACGAGTCGCGCGACTGGCGGATCTATGCCGATTTCGCTCAGGCCTTGATTCGCATCGCGCGGCCCTTGTATGCCCGCGATCCGATCGGCGTGGATCTCAATCAAAGTCTCTACGCTCTGGACTCGACCACCATCGACCTGTGCCTCTCGCTGTTCCCGTGGGCCAAGTTCCGCCGGCGCAAGGCCGCCGTGAAGATGCACACGCTGTTGGACCTGCACGGTAACATCCCCACGTTTATCCGCATTACCGACGGCAAAACGCACGACGTCAACATCCTCGACGAGTTCCTACCCGAGCCCGGCGCCTTCTACGTTATGGATCGGGCCTACGTGGATTTCGAACGCCTCTTCGTGTTCACCCTCTGCTCGTCGTTCTTCGTCGTGCGAACCAAGAAGAACATCTTGCTCCAACGGCGCTACTCGCATCCCGTCGACAAATCTACGGGCGTGCGCTCGGATCAGACCGTCATACTGACTGCCATCGAATCGGCCAAAGTCTATCCGGACCCGTTGAGGCGCGTCAGCTACGTCGACGCCGCGACGAACAAGCGGCTGAAGTTCCTGACCAACAACTTCGCGCTCCCGGCACTGACCATCGCCGAGATCTACCGTTCGCGCTGGCAGGTGGAGCTGTTCTTCAAGTGGGTCAAGCAGCACTTGCGGATCAAGAAGTTCTACGGCGCCAGCGAGAACGCCGTGAAGACCCAGATTTGGATCGCCGTCTCGGTGTACGTGCTGGTGGCGATCGTGCGGAAGAGGTTGGGCCTGGAGGCGAGTCTCTACCAAATCCTACAGATTCTCAGCGTTACCCTATTTGAGAAAACGCCCATTTTACAGGCCTTGCAGCCATCAGACTCCCATGAAAACTTACTCGATCACCCCAACCAGCTGATTCTATTCGACTTCTAACCGGACAGTAGTGATCCATTGTCTTCGGGAGGCCGACTATGCTCTTTGTAGGAGCCCCGCCTGCGACTTGGTGCGCAACTCTTTGGGACCCATCACCGCCGATCACATACAGAATATCGATATAGTGTTTCTCAAGATTGGCTACAATCTCTTGTGCGCGCTTCTCTATTCCGCCTTCCGATTTCTGGCCTCGCATATTACCGAGGACACTGCCGCCACTGTCGATCCAGCGCTCAGTAACATCAGGATCGAGGGGCTTCATATGTATCGGCGTTCGACTAAGCCCAAGGAAGCTATCGTAGACGCCAAAGACGCCGGACTTACTTCCATGAAAGGTGGGGTATCCACTTGACTCAGGTGACCCCAACATCTTGTGTTTGGGGTTCAGAACGGCTCGGCGTCCCAGTGGGCGATGATCGAGCGATACGGCGTCGGCTCCACAGCGACCGCTTGCTGAACCAGCCTGTAGAACAGCTTGCCCCGGCTACGTGAGCTGCGCCGGTTGAACCGGAAGACGAATTCGTCCAGATAGTAGTCCAAATGCTCGTGGCTGACCGCCCCTTGATGCGTACCCAGCAACCAGCGCTTGAGCAGCGAGATCGCTTTGTGCACCAGCGGAAGCAATTCCGACGCCTGCTCGCGGCGACCCTTGAGGAAGACGATGTGGTGCCGATAGCCCTTCTTCTCGAGTGGCTCGTAGCCCAGCCAGCCATCGGTGCGAACCACGCTGCCTGGCTCGATCGACTCCTCCACGAAGGGCATCAAGCTGGCCGCCGAGGCGTTGCGCAGGCGCTGCATACGGATCCGCCCCAGCCCGCTGCCTCTCTCCTCCGGCGGCTACTGCAATCAATCCTTTACGCTCGATCTGGCGGCCGCGAACGCCCTCCTCCTCCGCGCCCCAGTAGGTCTCATCCACCTCGACGACGCCCGTCAAACGCTCGCGCCCCGGCCGCACCATCGCCCGCCGCAGCTTGTGCATCCAAGCCCAGGCGGTTTGGTAGCTGCCCAGTCCCAGAACGCGTTGCAAACCCAAGGCGCTGACTCCGTTCTTCTGCGAGACGACGTGCCACATTGCTCGGAACCAAAGCCGCAACGGCTTGCGTGTGTCCTGAAAGATCGTACCGGCCGTGACGGACGTTTGGCGACCGCAGGCAGCACATTCGAACCATACTTTGCGCACCGGCCAAGCTCGCTCAAGCCCACAGTTGGGGCAACGGAACCCGTCCCGCCAGCGCAGCGCGACCAGATAGTCGCGACAGGCCTCTTCGGTGGCGAAGCGCGCCTCGAACTCGAGCAGATCGCGCGGGTAATCCTCCACGAGGCCGCATACTACATCTTGGGGTCACCTGAGTCAAGTGGATACCCCACTTACGTTAGTTGTATGATTGTCTAATCCCCAGCATGGCGCTTGCTCCCGTAGGGGAAAATCGCTCGGACCCTAGTGCGAATGGCGGATACCCGCACTCCCTACACTTGCCTACCATGCAGACTAGGACTGCCTCACGGTACCGATAAGGTACTATTGAGAGGCTTACTCTCATCGAACGGGAGGCGTATGTCATGAGTATTAGCGGCGCCTTGCAAGACCCAAATCGACGCAAGCTTTTGATCGTCATCGGCGTCGGATTCGTCGCCGCAAGCGTCTGCACGTTTCTCTTCTATCGCATGGTCTCGGGTCGGCTGGATACCGGCGAGCTGGTCCATCAGGAACAAACGATCACCGTGGCGGCGCGGGAGCTGCCGCGCGGGACACGTCTGGAGGCGGAAGATCTCAAAACCGAGTCGTACAGCGGCGGAGAACTGCCGGAGGGTATGTTTGCGGATCCGGTGGCAGTGACCGGGCGCGTGCTGAGTGCGGCTGTCAAAGAAAGCCAGGCGATCCGCAATGACGCGCTGGTAGCGAACTCGACCGACTGGCTTGCGGCTTCGATCCCCGAAGGAATGCGGGGCGTGACGGTCCATGTGGGAGAGTTTGCCGGAGTGACGGCGCATCTTCAGGTGGGAGACCGAGTGGATGTGATGGTCGCGGACGGCAATAGGTCCCCCGGCAACCTCGACCTGAGGATGAAGACGTTGCTTCAGAACGTTGAGGTCGTGCAGACGGGACACGCGGATTCCGCCGCGGGTCGCAATCCGATTCCAGTAGTAACGTTGTTGGTGGATGCACGAGACTCGCAGGATCTCGGTCTCGCCGACCAAAGCGGCTCGATTCGGTTGGCCTTGAGGAATCCTGTGGATGACGGCACACTTGATACACGCGCCGGGAGGCTGACGGATTTGCTGAGCGCCCGCGATGCGGCAGCACGCAATGCTCGCCGCCAGGCCGAAACCGAGAGTGCGTCCGAGGAGTCCGGTCAGGAGGTTGCCGCACTGAGCCGCGACTAGCTACGCGCGCTCCCGCCGGCGTCACACGATGTCTACGCCTACTCTGCCAACACCCCCCGCCAATGGTGCGGCTGCCGTGCCGGCGGCTGTCTCGGAATCTGACCTCGAACTGAAGCACTCCCTGCATCGCAAGCTGCTGGAGCGGATCAATCTCGATCGCTTGGCTGAGATCGATGCGCCGCGTGTTCGCCGCGAGGTTCGCAACGCTCTGGCGGCGTTGGTTGAGGAAGATGAGTTCGGACCTTCCGAAGACCACAAAGATGAATTAATCGACGAAGTGCTCAACGAAGTGTTCGGTCTGGGCCCCCTGGAACCGCTGATGCAGGACCCGACGGTTTCCGACATTCTTGTGACGACACCCGACCTGGTTTATGTCGAGCGGGCGGGCAAGTTGACGAAGACGGAAGTAAAATTCAAAGACAACGCCCACCTGCAAAGAATCATCCAAAAGATCGTCTCACACGCGGGGCGGCGGATTGATGAGTCGTCTCCCATGGTGGACGCTCGGTTGCCCGATGGCTCGCGCGTCAACGCAGTGATTGCGCCGGTGGCGGTCGATGGGCCGCTGCTGTCGATTCGACGATTTTCGAAGGACCCCCTGCTGGCCGAACACCTTGTTGCGATGGGTGCGCTGACAGAACCGATGATGACGCTGCTCGCGGCGTGCGTGCGCGCCCGCCTTAACATCTTGATCGCGGGTGGCACCGGATCGGGCAAGACGACTCTTTTGAATATTCTGTCGACCTGCATTCCGGCGGACGAGCGGATCGTGACCATCGAGGATACGGCGGAGCTGCAGCTACGCCAAGAACACGTCGCGCGAATGGAAACGCGGCAGCCGAACCTCGAAGGCGAGGGCGCGATAGACCAGCGCGGGCTCTTGATCAACAGCTTGCGGATGCGTCCGGATCGCATCATCCTCGGCGAGGTACGCGGCGAGGAAGCGATGGACATGTTGCAGGCGATGAACACGGGGCATGACGGATCGCTGGCGACGATTCATGCCAACAGCGGACAGGACGCCGTGAACCGTCTGGAGTTGATGGTCGGATTGGCGAATTCGAACATTTCTGTGGCCTCGATCCGCAAGCATATCGCCGCCGCCATTAACGTCTTCGTGCAACTCGAGCGTTTGAGCGACGGCAAGAGGAAGATCACGCAAATCTCCGAATCGAGGGGTTTGAAGGATGGTGAGATCGAGATCCAGGAGCTTTTCGTTTTCGAGAAACTCGGTGTTGCATCCGGCGGGCAGGTGGAAGGCCGTTTTCGCGGGATGGGAGTGAAGCCAAAGTTTCTCGATCGCTTGCGACGCAGCAATCAGCAGATTCCGGAACAGATGTTCGATTCCGTTATCGAGATGTGAGGCATCCCCGACGTGCTTATCTACACTCTCGCCTTCCTCTTCACCTTCGCGGTCACGAGTCTGTCGGTGAAGGTCGCCTGGACGCTTCTCGATCGGCAAGGATCGACCGGGAAGGATGCCGCGGGCCGCGGGGGCCGCTACTCTTTGCTGAGGAGCGAAGCTCTCAGTACTTTATCGACCTACAACTTGATCCTCTCAAGGGTTCGCTTTGTCCCGAAGCTCAAAGATCTACTGGAGCAGGCGAATGTGGAATGGTCGGTAGGCCGCGTTAGCGCCATGATGTTGCTGGCGGGCGTCGTGGCCCTGAATTTGGCGATACGGAGTGAGTTACTGCCTCTAATAGGATCGTTTGCATTGGCGGGAGTCGCGGCTGCGGCGCCGATTCTGTATTTGATGCAATTGCGTACGAAGCGCCACCGGGAAGTGGAGGAGCAACTGCCCGAGGCGTTGGACTACTTGTCGCGCGCGGTCATTGCCGGCAACTCGTTGCCGATGTCGTTGGAGTTGATGGCGGATGAAGTCGGTCCGCCGTTGTCGATTGAGGTGCGTAAGACGGTCGACGAGTACAACTTGGGGTCTCAGATGGATGAGGCCTTGCGAGGGTTGACAGACCGGCTGCCGTTGGTCGACGTGCGGTTCTTCGTTTCGGCTGTGTTGACTCAATCGCGGACGGGCGGCAACTTACACGAACTGCTCGAGACCCTTTCGGAAACCATTCGGGAGAGGGCAGCCTTAAAGGGGCAGGTGAGGGCACTGACGGCGAACGGCCGGCTGACGGCCATCATTCTGACGGCGCTGCCCGCTTTCATCGCGGTCATGATGTGGTTTGTGAACCCGGATTACTTCATGGTGTTGGCGAATCATCCGTTGGGTAAGACATTGATATTCTCCGCGATATGCGCGCAGGTGGCGGCCTACTTCGTAATCAACAAGATTGTGGACATCAAGGTCTAGGCTATGATCGCGGCACTTTCGATCTCTTTCTTTCTGGCGCTCATGTGCTTGGTCGTGGGAGTGGGATACTGGCTCGCGCCGCGCGAGACGGCGCTTGTCCCTGCCCTGCCTGAAAATGCGCCGGCGGCGACAGAGCCGGTCAGCCCTCTCCCGGATGACGCGCCCGCGTGGCTGGATTCGCTATACCGCTTGGGTACGGCCTTCGGCTCAAAAGCCGAAGACAGGCCGCGCGCCAAGGCACGACTTGCCGCGGCGGGCTTCCGGGAGGATTGGATCACCGTAGTGTTGCACGGAGCCCGGCTCGTGTTGGCCGTCGGGCTAACTGTCTTAACGACGCTGGTGATGGTGAGGATGGGGCAGGGTCTGTTCGCGATCATTGTTTGGATCCTGCTGATGGGCTATATCGGCGCGCGACTTCCCGAGTGGTTTGTGGACCGCCGAACAAAGAGCCGCCGGGAGAAGATCAAGCAGGGGCTTCCGGATGTGCTCGATCTGTTGGTGATTTCGATTGAGAGCGGTTTGTCACTCGACTCGGCGATTCTCAGCACAGCGGAAGATTTGGAGTTAGTCCACCCGGTGCTCAGCGATGAGCTGAACTTCTTTCAGTACGAAGTGCGTGCCGGCGCGAGTCGCTCCGTCGCTCTCCGCAATCTGGGCAAGCGTACCGGTGAGCCGGATATGCGGAAGTTGACCTCGTTGCTGATCCAGGCGGACCGTTTCGGAACGAGTGTTGCGAAAGTGTTGCGGACCCAGGCGCGCTACATGCGGCTGCGGACGCGGCAGGGCGCCGAAGAGAAGGCCCACAAAGTAGGCGTCAAACTGGTGTTCCCAATCTTCTTCCTAATCATGCCGGCCATGTTCCTTGTGACGGCGGGCCCGGCGATTTTGCAGTTGCTCTCGGGTATTGCAAGAATGACGGGCGCGCCGTAGAGGCGACCGATTCTGTTCGCCTCCGACTGGTTCTCTTAAGCGGCCCAACGCTTTGAAATCCGCCCGCAGGCCCGCGGTCGGTCGGTCGCTCCTGCCGGCCAGGCGTGTGTGGGAGCTGACGAGGTGGTTGTGCGCGTCGTCCCGCTCGTCGCTGAGCGGGCCGCCGATTCCCTAAAGGCTCTTCGTACCTTCGGATTCGGTGCTGATGTGGATGGCTTCGGTGGTTTGCTAGACTCCTTTTCGCGTATGAAGATTCGTGACGTTCGTGTAACGCCCCTACGGTTCGTGTACCCCGAGGGACGGGGCTTTGATTTCGCCGGCGGCCACTGCACCGGCCGGCTGACCTGTCTGATTCGGGTTCACTGCGATACGGGCGCGGTCGGCCTCGGGTCGGTGTACTCGCATCCAGAGTTGGTTCGAGAAGTCGTCGAGGGGCAGTTGCGAGATTTTCTCGTCGGGGAAGACCCGTGCGATGTCGAAGGGCTCTGGGCCCGGATGTATTCCGTGACGCGCTGGTATGGCCGCAAAGGCGCGGCCATGTCGGCTTTGGGTGGCGTCGATATGGCGCTCTGGGATCTGCGCGGCAAGGCCGCCGGCAAGCCCGTCTATCAGTTGCTCGGGGCCGTGCGGGACTCGGTTCCCGCCTACGCCAGCGGGCTGCTTTGGAAGGACGATCCACGTGAGTTAGGCGAGGAGGCTCAGCGGCATCTCGACAACGGTTTCCGCGCAATGAAGACGCGGCTCGGTCGCAACTATGAATACGATTCCGAAGCCTTGCGAATCTTTCGCGAGGCGCTCGGGGGCAAGGCGCGTTTGCACGTCGACGGAAACGGGCGCTATTCGCTGGACCAGGCGCGGCGCATGATTCCCGAGTTCAAGCAGACCGACATCTTCTGGCTCGAAGAGCCCTTCATGCCCGAGGATGTTGACAACTACCTCGCGCTGAAGCCCGAGCTGGACGGCATCCCCATGGCTGCCGGTGAGAACGAATTCGGCGCCCAAGGGTTCCGCGAACTGATCGACCGTGGCATGGTCGACATCGTGCAGCCCGACTGTTGCCGCGTCGGCGGCATTACGGAATCATGCCGCGTGGGCGAGATGGCGCTCAAAGCCCGCCTTCGGGTCGCGCCTCACACTTGGAGCGATGCGGTGACTCTCGTCGGGAACATGCACGTCGTAGCGTCACTTCAAAACGGAGTCTGCGTCGAGGTCGATCAAACCGGCAACCCGTTTATCAACGACTTGCTCGCCGAGAAGTTGAAGGTCGTGGATGGCCGCATCGCTCTTCCCCAGCGGCCCGGCTTGGGTATCGAGCTGAACGAGGATGTTGTCGAGCGCTACGCCATTCCGTCCGGGGAGGCCGTGCCGGAAGGAAACTATTCGGATATGGTCTTCGGCCGCGAGAACTACGCTCCGGCGGGCCCTTACTGAGAAAGTCGCCCCACAATCTCAAACATGAAACACCGCGTCGCGCTAGGAAAGATCTTCACCGAGTCAAACCACTTGGCAGGGTCGAAGACGACCTTGGCCGACTTCCAACGGACAGAACTCCGCCGCGGGGCCGACGTTCTGGAGGTTCGCGACGGCGTCGTAGGAGGCGCGCTGCGAGTCCTCCGGGAGAGAGGCGTCGAGGTCGTGCCGCTCCTGGTTGCGAGTGCTTTTCCAGGCGGGCTCCTCACCGAAGAGTGCTACCTCGAGTTGAAAAAAGAATTCCTCGATCACCTGAAAGCGGCCCTACCGGTGGATGGTGTCCTATCTCCCCTGCACGGGGCGGCGGGAGTCGAGCGAATCGGCGACTTGGAGGGTGACCTACTCAAGGCCGTACGCGAAATCGTAGGGCCCGACGTTCCTATCGTTGTGACGCTTGACTGCCATGCCCAAGTGACTCGCGACATGGTCGAGAACTGCGACGCGATGCTGGCCTGGGAGACTTATCCGCATCGCGACACGTTCACCACCGGCGAGCGGGGCGCCCGTGTCCTAGCGGATGTCCTAGACGGAAAAGTCCGCCCGGCGATGGCCATGGCGAAAGTGCCGTTGCTCGTCAGCGGGTTCAAGGGGGGGACGGATCCGCCGGGAGCGTTCGCTGAGGTCATGGCCTTCGCGAAATCGTTGGAGCAGCGGCCCGGCGTCCTTTCGACGAGCGCGTTTCTTGTACACCCGCATTTGGATCTGCCCGAGATGGGCGGCGGCGGATTAGTGATCACCGACGGTGACGCGGAAGCAGCAGCGGAACTGGCAACGGAAGTCGCCTCAATGCTGTGGGAGCGTCGCTTGCAACTCGAAACAACAGGTCTAACTCCAGCGCAAGCCGTAGAGCAAGGGCGGCAGGTTGCCGGTCGACCCGTCTTGTTACTGGAGCTTTCCGACTGTGTCGGGGGCGGCGCGGCGGGAGATAGCGTAACGGCGCTCAAGGCGCTGCTGGACGCCGAACTGACCGAAACCGCGCTTGCCATGGTGGTCGATCCCGAAGCCGCGGCTGCTTGTCACCGGGTAGGAGAGGGCAATGCCCTTACCGTTACGCTGGGGCACAAGGTCGATCCGCGCTGGGGAACTCCGGTCGAGGTGACGGGTGTTGTCGAAAGGGTTACGGACGGACGGTTCGTTTACACCGGCGGT
Organism: Bryobacterales bacterium; assembly: GCA_965206655.1. GTDB lineage: Bacteria > Acidobacteriota > Terriglobia > Bryobacterales > UBA6623 > JAPPLB01. The sequence continues at coordinate 1,128,805 of CBDBKC010000038.1, forward strand.
ATCTGGGAAGGGCAGTACGGCGAGATGGGACCTTCCGCCAAACTGCGCGTAGGCACGGTGGAGATTCTCGTCGCCACCCATCCGACCTACGATTGGGCCGATGAGCAGTATTCGTCCATGGGAATGGATACGAATACCGCGAAGTTCATCGTTGTGAAGAACCCAATGAACTACCGCATCGGGTATGGCGGCCGGTTCATCGAAGCGTTCGTCCTCGATACACCGGGGCCGACCACGGCTGTTATCGGAAACATTGATTACGAAAGCGTGGGACGTCCGTACTTTCCGAAGGACCGCCAGATCTCCGGCTTCCGGCCAACGATCTATCGGCGGGATTGACGTGGCGTAAGGCTCCAGCCTTGCCGGGTCGCGAGTCTTCGCGATCCAGGATCGCAAACAAGCGAGCGCCGGCCATCCGGCCTGAGAACCGAAGACTCGGTTCTCGGCAAGGCCGCGGCCTTACGGCGCCATTCACATGCACGCAACGCGGAAACCGTAGTCAGCATATTCAAGCCGTGGCGGAATACTGCTCCGCGCCGCGCAGCGCGCAATCTTGATCTGATGCCGCCAAGCGCCCCCGCGCGACGACTTGCGGCCGGCCCTGCTTGCCGCCGGGCCGTGCGGGTCATCCGAGGGCGAGACCGCGTAGTACTCAGGGTCGTACCAATCCGAGCACCACTCGTGGACGTTCTCACACATATCGTAGAGACCGTAGCCGTTCGGCTCTGACGTACCGACGATTTCCGGCCCGCTGAGCCAGCGGGTTGCGTAGTTCCGCCGCTCGGTCACTGGCTCGCCACCCCAGGGATACAGCTTGCCGGCGAGGCCTCCGCGGGCGGCCCATTCCCATTGGGCCTCGGTCGGCAAACAGAACGGCAAGCCGGTTTCCTCGCCGAGCCATTCGCAGTAGGCTACGGCGTCGAACCAACTGGGGCCGTTGACCGGCTGGCGCGGATGGTTGTGATGCTGCTGTTGCCGGAAGCGCGTAGGGGCATGTCCGGTTGCCTCGCAAAAGCCGTCGTACTCCTCGTTCGTCACCTGGAATCGGCCCAGGCGAAACGCTGGGACATGTACCTCATGGGGCGGGCGTTCTTCGTCGCGGCCGTCAGTCTGGCCCATCATATAAAGGCCCGCGGGGATGGCAACCAGTTCCGGCTGATAGCTGGATTTCACGACGGTTCTGAGTGTCGGGCGCGTTTCTCTAAACAACCACCGCCTGAAAGGCGGTGGGTTCATTTACGACTGAAAGTCGGCTTGCGGCTGAAGCCGCCTGAAGAAGCCCCGGCTCAGAGCCGGCTCAAGGCTTGGTGGGCGCTGTGATCTTGAATCCCTCCTCATCCTCGTCCCATTGCTGGCTCTCGATGTACTTCTTGATCGTTTCCTCGTCCACCGCGCCCACCGTCGCGCAGAAATATCCGCGCGCCCACAGGTGTTGCCCCCAGTATCGCTTCCGCAATTCCCCAAACTCATCTTGCAGCCGTCGTGACGACCTGCCTTTTACATACTGCACCAGCTTCGACGGTGCAAGCTGCGGCGGTGCCGATACCAAGACATGCACATGATCCGGCGACACCGCACCCCGAATCACCACGACGTCTCGCGCTTGGCAGCTCTGTCGGATCAGATCCCGTGTCCGCTCCGCCACCCTGCCCCGCAACACCTTGTAGCGATATTTCGTGATCCAGACCAGGTGATACTTGATGTCGTAGACCGCGTGCGCCCCTCGCCGATATTCGCCCATCCTCCTATTGTCATCCAGACCCGCTTGAAGCTGACCGCCTGAAAGGCGGTGGGTTTAGACCTGGTGATGGAACTAAATCGGGGGCCCCGTTTGGCCGCACACCAGGAGCCGCGCTCCGCGAATATAATGTTCGCATGTCCAGACTGTCCCGCTACATCCTCTCGTTCGTCGCCCTCCTTGTATTTGCGTCATCGGCTATGTTCGCGGCCGGCGCCGGATTCAAGGTCTATGGGCATCGCGGAATGGTGAATCACTACCCCGAGAACACCATGGCGGCGTTTAAGGCCTGTGTGGATGCCGGGATCAGCATCGAGCTCGATGTCTACCTGACGAAGGACGGCGTTCCGATCGTGATCCACGACGCCACAGTCGACCGGACGACGAACGGAACCGGCTCGGTGGGCGACATGACCCTTCGCGAGATCAAAGCTCTTGACGCCGGATCGTGGTACGACTCAAAGTTCAAAACACAGAGAGTGCCGACCTTCGGTGAAGTGCTCGACATGATCAGCAGCCGCGATAAGGACGAGGATACTTTCATCGCGATCAACATGAAACTGCTCTCGCCCGGCATCGAGGAGAAGGTCGTCCGCGTGGTAGAGCGGTTCGGCATGGTCGATCGTGTGTTCAGTTTCGGCATGGATTCGGCGTCAATGCCGCGTTTCAAGATCGCCAATGCGCGCTTCCCTATCGCCCGCTCGGGCGACACGAAGTACCACTTCGAAACGGCGCTGCGAACGACGTATCTCGACTACATTTGGCTTTCGCCGCGTACGCCCTACATGCCGAGCGCTGAGGATTTCAAGACCGCGCATGAAGACGGAAAGCGGGTGCTGATCTACATTCGCGCCAACGAGCCGGAGCGCTGGAAGGCCGCCAAGGCCGCCGGTGCCGACGCGATCTGTACCGACCATCCGTTGGTGGCTAAGAAGGCTTTAGGGTTGTAAAGTCAGCGAGCAGGGCGTTTCACGCCTATGGCGACCCCCAAGAGAGGCCCCTCGGGCGGGCCCTGGACGCCAGTAATCTCAGATATTTCCCCGATACGGTTCACCTGTGTCTTCATAGTAGGATGAGTCCGATGGCCACCCGTCCTCTCGTTCTTCTGCTTCTCACCCTCGGCGCCTTAGTGGCGGCCGTTCGCCCCGCGGCCGCCAAGGAAGCTGTCGTCAATCGCGACAACGTCTCATTGCTCGCATCGTGCGACACATCCGGTCGTCCGGTCGCCACGCTCGCCGAAGGACAGCGCGTCCGGTTTCGCTTCGCCCTCTCGGGATCATCGAGTGGCTGCTATTCCGTCTCGGCCGACGTCGAAGGCCGGGAGATCCGTGGCTACATCCGCAAGGATGCGGTATCGGGCCTCGAAGAGTTCGAGCAACAACGCCGCGACGCCTCGCACCACCAACTTGTCGACAGCGCCATCAACGTGATCGGTATCCAGCCCGAATTGCCCACAACCTCGATTCAGTCCGACAGCATCTCCCTGGAGGCCCAGAGCAAACTACTCGAAGCCGCCGCTCTACTGGAGGGCGGAAAGCCGGCCGAAGCTGAACAGAAAGCTGCCCAGGCTGGTCTTCCCGCCGACAACCGCTCCGCCGCGATCCTCAGAGCGAAGGCTTTCATGCAAATGACGCAGCCGCGACGTGCCTTCGAAGTCATCGAGCCCGCTCTCCGAACCCACGGCGACGACCCCGACCTCCTCGCGTTTGCGGGCCTGAGCCGCCTACAACTCGACGACGTTTCCGCGGCGGAGTCCTACCTGCGGCAATCTCTTGCCATCCGGCCCAATCCGGCGATCCAGAGCGTCCTCCGCCGCGTCGAGCGCGAAAGCCTAGCCGACGCCAGCGACCAGAAGACCTACGGAACGCGATTTGCTCTCCGCTATGAGGACGGTCAACTCGATCCGCGGGCCGCGCGGGAATTGACCCAAGTCCTCGACCGCGAAGTGACCCGGATTTCTCAAGAACTCGGGTGCCGCGCCAATGACCGTCTGCCGGTCATCATCCAAAGCCGCGAGAACTATCAAGCCACAACCGGAGCCGCCGACTGGAGCGCGGGCCGTTACGACGGGCGGGTCCGCATCGCGCTGGCTCCGGGCGGAACGGTGGATGCCGAAACCAGGCGCACCTTCTCCCATGAATACGTCCACGCGTGTCTTGCCGCGCTGGGGAATTGGCCCTCTTGGCTGCACGAGGGCATGGCGCAAAAGTTGTCGGGCGCGACGCCTCACCCGCAAGCGCTACAGCTCGTCAAGCAACTCGGCGGTGAGGGGAACCTTCCAAAGCTGAACCAGTTATCGGGCGGCTGGTCCCGACTGAATTCGCGCCAGGCAGCCGTCGCCTATACCGTCGCTCTCCTCGCTATCCAGGCCCTCTACGAGCGCTACCAGAGCTACGGCGTACGGACATTGCTGGCTCAACCGACCCAACTCGCGCGTGTTTCCAGCGAGATCGACGCTCAGATCCAGGCCGATTTCCAGTAGTTTCAAAGGCCTGTACCGAGGGTTCCGAGGACCATCTCCCAGGACAGCCTCGCCCGACCAAGCGGGCTGACACTGGTCCAAATGTCAGCTATTTCCTACCTTCTTGTCTATTTTCCTGCTTGACACTGTCTATTTACCACGTGCTAGTCTTAGCAATAATGGATTATGCAGCAACGGTGAGCAGTTCGCGAATATTTATGCACCGGTATCCTTGAGCGTTCAGATTCTGCCTTTGGTCGGTTAACCGTATCTAACACAGCATGAGGAGAACGAAATGCCGGACGCCGCGGACCCTGTCAATCTCGGTCAAGTCGTAGAAGAGCTGTACGCTAAGAAAAAGTGGCTCGATCGCGTGATCGCAAGCCTCGAATCCGCTATTGAGTCTCCTGATTACCGTCTCATCGCGGCCCTCACTGAAGCATCTGAGCGAGGTGAAAAGGGCGCGTCCACGGTCGATATTCACGGGTTCCACGACGCCCGCATTGAAAAGCTCGCCGCCGATGTCACCGTCCGTAAAAACGGCCTCGAACCGGGCTACATCTCAACCGCGCAACCTCAGGTCGGGCGCGCCCCGTCGATGCCGGCCGGCGCGAACGGTCAGCACAAAGACGACGGTGTGCCCGGCTCACGCGAGAAGAACGACTTCAAGCAAGACAGCACCCAGCAGCGTGAAAATCACGTCGAAGCCGAACAGTAACCGCAGCCAGGCGATGGAATCGCCCAGGGGCTCGCCCAGCAAGATCAGCGACGTCAGTTGCACGCAAGCGATCAGTGCCGGCAGAGTCATCGGGAAAACCAGCAGCGGCAGCATCAATTCCCGCAATCGATTGTTGGCCGTGACGGCGCTAAACAGCGTCCCGATAACCGTAAACCCCCAACTGCCGAGCACCAACACCAAAAAGAGCGTCCCGAAATTGTCGGTCCAATTGACAGAGTAGAAGACGCCGAAAAGCGGAAGTGAAACCAGTTCCAGCACCAACAGCAACACGCAACTCGACACCGCTTTCCCTAAAAACAGCGCCCCACCGCTGACCGGCGAAGCCACCAAAGCTTCCAAGCAGTCGTTCGCGGCCTCGCGGCTGAAGCTTCGATTCAGCAGAAGAATGCCGGCGAACAGGTAGATGATCCACAGCAATCCGCCTGACTGCTCCCGGACGTCGATGTTCGCGACCGGATCGAACGCGAAACTGAAAAGCAGGATCACCACCAACGTGAACGACAGCGCCGCGCTGATCGATTCTTTGTTGCGCAGCTCCGTTCGCAGATCCTTGGCGGCGATCGTCCACGCCTGACGCAACAATCGCATCACGAGATTCTCTGGTACAACTCGTGAGGGGATTGGCGAAATTCGTCCCGGTTCGGCCCGTTGAAGACAAGCCGTCCGCGGTCGATCACCGCTACATGAGTGGCAATCTGAAGGGTTTCTTTCAGTTGGTGGGACGAAACCAAAACCGTGTGATTCTCTGACTGCGCTCGCAGCAGGAGGGATGATAGCAGATCCATGGCGCGGTCATCCAGAGAAGTCCATGGTTCATCGAGCAGCAGGATCGCCGGCGAGTGCAAAAGCGCCCGCGCGATCGTCAGCCGCTGTCTCATCCCACGCGACAACTGATTCACCCGCGCGTCGCGGAAGGTCCACAACCCCACCTCACGGATCCAGTGATCGATCTTCTCGGGCGCCGAGGCAACATCGTACAAGCGCGCGAAGAAGGCAAGATTCTCCCGGCAGGTCAGGTCATCGTAGAGCCACAGTCCGTGCCCCACCATGCCGATCGAAGCGGCATGCTTCTGCGGATCGGCGGACTCGTCGTCGATCAGGATCTCACCACGGCTCGGCCGCAACAGCCCGGCGATCATGCGCAGCACCGTTGTCTTCCCTGCCCCGTTTCGTCCCAGCAAGGCAATGATCGCGTTAGCCGGGATGTCCAGATTCACGGCACGTACCGCCGGAAATTCCCCAAAGAACTTCCAGATGTCGCGCAGTGCGATCGCCGACGGGTTCATGACTTGCGGCGGCCGCGAGCCGGCTTGCGCGAAGCTGTCGCCACCGGAGCGGCGACGTCAGCCGCCGAGCGAGAGGTATAGAGATATACGAAACCCGCCACGAGAATGCCTCCCGTGAGCGCAAGCAGCCAGTACAGTTCCTCGGTGATCGGCGCGGGCGCCACCCGTACGCCGCCCCCACCGCCACCATCCCCGGAAGGCTCTTCGGCCGGCGGACGTAGCCGCCCCACGCCTCGAATCGCGGCAATCTCGTATTCCCGAGTGGAGGGTCCGTCGAACAGCTCAGCCTGTGTATTGGGCTCTGATCCCAGCGAGGTGATGTCCCCTCCTTCGAGCGAAACTCCCTTGGGCGCGGCGATTCGGGTCGGCAGGTCGTCGTAGAGAACCTTGCCGGCGAAGCCGTCTCCGTCTGAATGGGGAATGGTGTAACTGATGTCGACCCGATTCTCTCCAGGCTTTACCGCGAAGTCGATCTTATAAACGTCTTGGTCGTTTGTGGGGTCGGCGACGCTCTTCAAGGGCATCCCTTGCGGACCCGTCGTTTGCACGCTGACAGTCCCTCCCGCCGCGGGTGGAACGTAGAACTGAACGGTCCCCTTCTCCGCGTTGCGGAAAGTCCGAGGAGGTGTCTCCGTGTTCATCAGCATGAACGTTTCGTTGACCACGAGATCCGAATCCGCGGGCTCGAATATCACGATATGCATGGTCGGCCGCAGGGCCCCCTCGTCCACACTGTAGACATCGACTTGTAGATTCCCCACCGAATCGGCTTGGATGATCTTGCTATACGGAACACCTTCGTACTCCGCCCGCACCATCCCCAGCATCGGCTGACGGCCGCTGGCGGAAAGCGTCTTCTCGAACGCGAACGTACCGTCGGCCCCGCTGACAACTTCTTCGACGGGTGACATCCCCCCGGCGAAGGTGATGAGCGTCAACATCACCCCCGGAGCAGGCTTGCCTGTCGTACCGTTAACGACGGCGCCCTTGACGTTGATCTGACCCCAGGCCGGCCCTACGGAAAACACAAATGCCGTTACGAGCACGGCCCACCCAGCGGTGAAACCCCTTGCTGAAAGCAAGACCTTCATGATGGTGAAACCAAGACTCAAGCCGACGTCGACGCTTCCGCCGCGGACGCCCCGGGCGCGCCGGCCCCGGATTCCACCTTCTCGATCCGAGCCAGGACCCCGGCCAGTTCACGTTGGAGGTCGGTCTTGATCTCCTGATAGTCTTCGTCGGAGAGTTTACCCATGCGGTACTCACCCTGCAGGTCCCGCAGATTCTCGTAGATCGCGGCCTTGCGTTCTTCGAGGTGTTGCGTAGGCGAGATGGGCTCGGGCTCCGGGATGTCAGACGAACGAATAAAGAGAGGCAAAACGAACGCAAACAGCACGAGAACAACGCCGATCGCAATCACCATCGGCTATTCCATCTCCTCCACATCCTTCTCGATCTGATCACGGAAACGCTCAACATCCGCCGCCCTCACCGGCGGCTGAGCCGGCTGCGTATCATGATTGGCCTTCCACCGCCAAGCCACAATAGGTGCCACGATCAGTCCCAGCAACACGGCAACAAAGGGCATGGCCCACCCGAAAAGACCGAAACCCTTCGTTTCGGGAGAGGTGCGCAAAGCGCTGCCAAACTTCGCGACAATCTGTTCGACGACCGCCGGAACCGGGATGCCCGCTTCGACAAGGTTCTTGATCTCCGGCTTTACCTCCTCGCGGTAGTGGCAGTAAAGCATGTTGCAGTCGGCAATCGTATACGCACAACTGCACTGGCACTTGAGTTGTTTACCGGCCTCACGGATCTTGAGGTAGGTCTCGCTGCCCGCTTCTTCGACCGTCTGCGCCGGAGCAAGGGAGACGGCGAGCAGCAGCGCGAAAAAGCTATTTCGCAAAGACTTCATGTTTCTTCTTCACGGTTGCCACGACCCGCGTCCGGGGCGCGATTCGCTTGATCTTGCTGGGAACCAGTGCGATGAGCGTACCGAAGACAAGTGTCCACGCGCCGATCCAAATCCAGTTTACAAGCGGCTTGATGTAGGCCTGGATGACGGGCTTTTGGCCATCGGTGGCAAGCCCCGCGAATACTACGTAGATATCCTCCGACAGCCGCGCCCGGATAGCCGGGATACCAGTCCCCTGCCCGCTGGCGTGGTAGAGCCGCCGCTCCGGATGCAGCGTCTCCAGCAATTCCCCATCGCGGTAGACATCGATCACCGCCGCTCCGCTGTTGTAGTTGGCGTTGCTGTCCTCAGTCAATTCTTTCAACTCGAACTCGTAGCGGCCCAGCGGCAACTTTTCGCCTTCCGCCATCTCGGCCTGCGTTTCCTGGTTGAACGCCGAACCCGCGAAGCCGATGAACATCAACACGATCGCCATATGAACGATGTAGCCGCCGTAACGCCGCGTGTTGCGGTGGGTCAGCTCAACCATCGCCGGCGCCAACCACATCTCCTGCTTGCGCTGGATGACGCGGGCGCCCCGGTAAAACTCCACAACAATCGTGATAGCAACAAACGCGCACAGGATGAAGCAGACGAGTGCGTAGAAGTGCGTAACACCGAACGCAGCCAACACGCCGCCTATGACCAGCGAAGCAATCGCGGGCCACTGAAAATTTCGTTTCAAGCTTTCGACCGAAGTTCTACGCCAAGCAAAGAGCGGCCCGACACCTGTCAAAAACAGCAGCAGCAGAGCGATCGGTATGTTCACACGGTTGAAAAATGGTTCGCCGACGCTGATCTTTTCGTTGGTGATTGCTTCCGTGATCACGGGGAACATCGTGCCCCATAAAACCGCGAAGCAACTCGCCAGCAGGATGACGTTATTGAACAGGAAGCTCGACTCGCGCGAGATCACCGAGTCCAGTTCGTTCTCGCTCTTCAGGAAGTCAAGCCGGCTCAGAATCAGAAAGACCGTCAGCGCGGTCGCTCCCGAGATGTACCAAGTGAAGTAAGGGCCAATGGGAGACTGCGCGAAGGCGTGGACGGAACTGACCATGCCGGTGCGGGTCAGCATCGTACCGAAGATGCCCAGTAGGAACGTCGCCGATACGAGCACCATGTTCCATACCTTCATCATGCCTTTCTTTTCCTGCATCATCACCGAGTGCAGGAAGGCAGTACCCGTAATCCACGGCAGAAGCGACGCATTCTCGACCGGGTCCCAAGCCCAGTAGCCGCCCCAGCCGAGCACATCGTACGACCAGCGCGCTCCGAGCATCACGCCGATGCTCTGGAACAGCCACGTAATCATCGTCCAGATGCGCGTCGTGTGGATCCAGCGATCACCCGGTTGCCTCGTGATGAGAGAGGCCATCGCGAAGGCAAACGGAACCGCGAAACCAACGTACCCGAGATACAACATCGGCGGATGAATCGCCATCATCGGGTGCTGTAACAGCGGGTTCAGGCCGTTGCCGTCGGCCATCGCCGTGATTTGCGGCCCCGACATCAGCACCTGGAAGGGGCTCACGACGAACGCGATAAGCATCAGGAAGAACGCCTGAACGCTCATCATGATCGCGACGACATACGAGATCATGTCGCGATGAATCCGCCGGGCCGTGTAAACCGCCACGAACGAATATGTTGCAAGAATCCAGCTCCAGAAAAGCAGCGAGCCTTCCTGTCCGCCCCACAGCGCCGCGAATTTGTAGAAGCCCGGCAGATCGGCATTGCTGCGTGAGGCGACGTAACTCAATCGAAAGTCGTCGGTGAAAATGGCGTACAGCAGCAGGACGACGGCCGAAGTCACCATCACCCACATCGCCGCCACGGCGCGCTGGGCGCTGAGTTCCAGGAAAGCGTTGTTGCGTAACTTACCGACGAGCGCGGCCACAATGGCGTAGATGGCCAGACAGAACCCGAGGAGGATCGTCAGGTATCCGAGATTTTCCATGTCGTATTCAGATTGAGAGGCTCAACGCCCCTCTACCGACCCAGCCGGCGTCCCTTACAAAGACGCCTTGCTCTCCGCCGGTTTCGTGTCGTAGACGGGCTGTGCGCCCTCACCCGGTTCCACTTCGTACTTTGATGCGCATTTAGCCTGAATCTGCCGCGCCTCAAACACCTGATCGTCCCGGAGCCGTCCCGTACAGAGCGCCTGAGCCCCGTCGCGGAAGGTGTCCGGCAACGGGTCACGCCCCACATACACAACGTTCAATTCGGTGTCTTCCTGCGTAATCGTGAACTCGACCTGGTCGGCCTTGCGGACGATCGAATCCTCTTTCACGTCACCGCCAACTCGCAAACGCCGTTCCGCGCTGGGATTCTCCATCGCGTGCAACTCTTCGACAGTCACGTAGTACGTGGCATTGGCATCAATACCATCCACCGCCAACCAAGCTAATACGCCTACGATGACGCCGGTGACCAACCCAAACTTAATTCGAGGATTCATGAGTGTTTTCCTCCACGGGGGGCAACGCCGTTCGTTAAGCCTCAGTATAGTACGTTCATCATTCATCGATTCCTCAAGGAGATCTCTCGCCATGCCCTTCGACACCATCAGCCGCCGCGGCTTCCTCGGATCGAGCACCGCCCTCGCCGCTCTTCCGCAAGTGGCCGGCGGCAACGAAAAGATCGAGCATGCCAAGCAAGTCGCCCTCGACATTCTGAAGCCTAGCCCCAGCGACCTCGCCCACGGCCTTGAGCTGCACGCCGAGTCCATCGTCTTCGATGGCTACGGATTCGCGCCCCGAGCGGCGGTCGAGGGCGATGTCTTGCGCCAGGCCGTCGACGCGGCCGCTTCCGACCTCGAGCTGAAAGACCTGCGCGAGGACATGGCGCTGGCGGGAGCCGCGAACCGCCCGGCCGAGCGGGCCGAGCTTCTTCAGGCCTGGAAGGCGTCCGGCGTCACTTGCATCTTTCAAAACTGCGGCGAAGAAGGCAATGACCCAATGGTTCTGGTGAAGCGGCTGGCGCGATTTACGTATCTGACCGACACGCTACGCGATGACCTCCGCCGGGCCGTCGTACCCACCGATGTCCAACGCGCCAAAGACGACGGCGCGGGTTGCCTCTACTTCACGGGCAATGGCGTGCCCCTCACGCAGGCTTGGGTATCGCCCGCGGACGAGCTACGCTACGTGCGCATCTTCCATCAGTTGGGGATACGGATGATGCACGTTACATACAACCGCCGCAACGTCTTGGGTGATGGATGCGCCGAAACCTCCAACGGCGGTTTGAGCGACTTCGGCCGAGCCGCCGTCGATGAACTAAACCGAGTCGGCGTGATTGTCGACGTGGCGCACTCGGGTTGGCAAACGAGTCTCGAAGCCGCACAGCGCTCATCAAAACCCATGGTGGCCAGCCACTCGACCTGCGGAGCGCTCCACCAACACATCCGGTCCAAGCCCGACAAGGTGATTCGCGCCATCGTCGATACGGGCGGCTACATCGGTATTTGCTGCATATCCCGCTTCTTGCGGCGCAGCGGTGACATCGCGGCCTTCCTCGACCACATTGACCATGTTGTCAAGAAATTCGGACCCGATCATGTCGCGATTGGAACCGACGTCGCTTATCAATCGCGATTGGCAGCCCAGGAGACACTCCCGCCTCGTCGGAAACAACGCACCCGTTGGGCCGCCCTTTGGCCTCCCGATGATTTCACGACGACGGAGCAAATGACGCAGTCGCTTGCATGGACCAACTGGCCCCTCTTCACCGTAGGCCTCGTCCAGCGCGGACATTCCGACGAGGTGATCCGCAAGATCATCGGTGGCAACGTCCTCCGAGTCCTTGAAGCGAACCTCGTGTCCTAGCCCAACCCTTCGCATTGGGATGGCCGGCGCTGTTAAGCAAGTCCTCGAAGGTAAACGTAGGGGCACGGCATGCCGCGGCCCTGATCCCATCTTCCAAAGTGAAGAGTACTGGCGCTAGCCGGCCACTCGTTCAAGCAGAGTGTCCATCGTGACGTCCGCACTCGCACGAATCGAAAATCCATAGCGCCGTTGCGGATCGCTATCTCGTTCAGCCGTGAAAGCGCCGCTACCGAACAGCCGGTCCAGGGCCGACTTAACGGCCAGCCGCAGACGCGCATCCGTGTCGTCGTCATTCGGAAATTCAAGACGGTCGTTGATGAAGATCTCCCATGACCCAGGTTGCAGCTTCAAGTCCGCCGGATAGGCTGCTTCACCGATAAGAACCTTCGTAAGATCCAAACAACGGCGGAACGCCTCGACGATCCTCTCCTCATCCGACCCCTCGAAATCCTTCTTCCCGGCGTACAGCAGGCCGAGCCCGGGGTCGTTGCGGTCCAGCGAATAATTGCCCTGGTGCCCGGCGAGAACGATCACCGGTCCCTTCGCCATGTGAGCGTAGTCGGCGAGGTCGACCCACCGAGCCGGGTGGCTCTTGTCATTTCGCCACTGCCCGAAAATCGCGAGGAACGGATCGAGGCTCAGGCTCAGGGGCGCCTCGGCGAGCATCTTGACGTGGATGCGTTGGAGATCAGCGGTCATCTTCGAAAAGCTTACCGAATCGGGAAGCCCAGTGGAAAAGTTGAACCGGCGGCCGCTCTGTTTGTCGCTGATCGAAACAGCCGCCCGCTCAATCCTTAGATAGGTGGAGAGTTAGGACCGTGTGTAAACCGTCTGCGCCTGTTCGATGAAGAGCGTCGTTTCTTCTACCCGCTGGCGGGCCCGCTCGGCATCGATTCCTTCCACCGGCTCCTCGGCGGCGCGGAAGAAGTTCTCGGCGAACGGCTTCAGGAACTGGCCGCTGTCATAGAAGTGCCGACGAAACTGCGACAGCGTATCGTAGTTATCGGAAAGCAGTAATCCCCGCGTCGAGAGCAATCCATCCGACGCCTTCTTCGAAGCCTCGAACGACTTGGCGGCGGCGTCTTCCCAATCACCCTCGTCGAGAGCGATTGTTGCTTCAAAATTCAAGCGGTCAGCGTCCTCGAGCATGAACTCGGCTTGGTCGACAACTTCGCCGGCGCATTCGCCCACGCCCAGAGACTTCTTATATTCCCAGGGTTGTCGGTTATCCTCGTACAGCTCCGGGGTCTGCTCAAACCCTGTGCTGACAGCAAACTCTTTAAGCTCATCCTTCAGGCGCAAGCGCCCCAGACGTTCAGCGAACTCATTGAAGCTCTCGCCGTCCTGCTTCTCCGCGGAGTAAAGGTCCGTGAGCTTTTCAATCGCGTCAGGCGCGTTCTTGGCGGCAATCTTGCTCACCGTCAATCCATACGAAGCGGCGTTCTTCTTCGTTGTCCCGCCGACTGTAATCTGGAAAACCGGCGCCGAGTGGCTGCCCTTGCGCTGCACCGAACCAAACAGTCCGATGTCGGCAATATGATGCTGCCCGCAGGAATTGAAGCAGCCGCTGATCTTGATCTTCAAGTCATCGCGGTCCGCGAGACGCGACAGACCGTTCTGAAATTTCTGCTGCAGCACGGCGGCTAGTCCGCGAGACGACGTGATGCCCAACTTGCACGAATCCGTGCCGGGGCACGCTGTGATATCAGCCATGCGCCCCGCGCCGATGTCAGCCAATTTCAATTCCTTGAGGCCGCCGTAAAATTCGACTAAGTCGGCGTTCGATACCCAGCGGATGAGCAGGTTCTGCTCGACCGTCGTGCGAATCGTATCCTTCACGTGACGCCGGCACAGGCTTGCAAGGGCTCGCAACTGGTCGGCTGAAATATCGCCGAGCGGCAGAAACACTTCCACCATCGAGTAACCCTGCTGGGCCTGCGGACGCACATTCACATCGAGCCAGCGGAGAAGATCCGGTGACGCATCCTCGGGGACCTGCAGCTCCGAAGGGTCTTTGAGCGGCTCATCGTGGTAAAACCCGATCGCCTCGTCCATGCTCGCCTGCCATTGCGGATCGTGCGGAAGCTTTTCGATCTCTGTCTCGACTTCACGCTTGAACTGCTCGAACCCAAGGCTCGCGATCAGAAACTTCATGCGCGCCTTGGCGCGGTTCTGCTTCTCACCGAGGCGCGCAAACACACGCGAGATCGCTTGCGCCAGCGGCATCAGCTCGTCGGCGGGCAGGAAGTCGCTGTACAGCTTCGCCTGAAACGGAAGCGCGCCAAGCCCGCCTCCGACGAAGACCTGGAAGCCCTTGACTTGCTTGCCGTCAATCTCCTTCACCTTCGCGATGGCGCCGATGTCGTGCATTCGCGCCAAGCCGCAGCCGTTGTCTTCGCAGCCCGAGTAGGCAATCTTGAACTTGCGGCCGAAATTCTGCGCGTCCGAATGCCGCAGCAGGAAGTACGCCATCGCCCGTGCATACGGGGTGACATCGAAGCTCTCCTCCGAGCACACACCGGCCTGCGGACACGCCGTCACGTTGCGCACGACGTTCCCGCACGCTTCCTTCGTGGTGATCCCCACCTCGGCGAGCCGCCGCATCAGGTTCGGTGTGTCGTTGATATCGACGTAGTGATACTGAATGTCCTGGCGGGTCGTAATGTGGGCCACACCGACGGCGTATTCCTCCGTCAGATTCGCGAGACCAACCATCTGATCGGTCGTCAAGACCCCCATTGGGATCTTGATACGCTGCATCTGGACGCCGTCCTGCCGCTGTCCGTAAACACCATGGCGCAGGCGGAATTCGAGAAACACCTTTTCCGGCATCTGCCCCGCCTGAACACGGCGCAGCTCCGTCTCGAAAACGTCGATTTCGTCTCGCGCCGCCTCAGGCAAATGAGCCCAACGGTCGCCGACGGCGGACGTAGCAGTCGCCATCTTACACCCCTCCCTGACAATCCCTACTATCTTGATAGATATTATACTATTTCAGCGCGCCGAGGCAAACCCTTCTGCCGAATCACAGCCGCGCAACCAACAGAGCGGCGGGTGTAAACCCGGCGGCCCGTGCCGCCAGGCGCGGAAATCCCCGCACACTCATAACCGCCCAACAACCTCCGGCCCAGTAGCGACCGCCGCTCATGGCGGTCCCAGTACCGGCCGCCTCTCTCGCCGGTCCAAACGAATCCGCGTTTCACGTTTACACGCCCGACCAAACCCCGTAGCGAGGACCTCGCTTCTGAGGTCCGCAGCCTTTCCATCCCAAACGCACCCAGCCCACCCGACAAACTCAGGCCGAACAACAGGCCGGCCTCTCAACCCACTCCCACTACCCGCATCCGCAAGCCTTCCCTGACTTCCTCCCCCAAAACCCCAGTCGCCTTCAGGCGGCTTCCTCGGCCAACGGCGGAAAAAACATAGCCCGGCCGCTCTCGCCGGTCCAAACGAATCCGCGTTTCACGTTTACACGTCCGACGAAACCCCGTAGCGAGGACCTCGGTTTTGAGGTCCGCGGCCTTTCCATCCCAAACGCACCCAACCCACCCGCCAAACTCAGGCTGAACAACCGGCCGGCCTCCCAACCCGCCCCGATCCCCGCATCCACAAGCCCCTCTTGACTTCCTCCTCCCAAGACCCCACTCGCCTTCAGGCGGCTTCCTCCGCCGCCGGCGGATCATAGCCCAGCCGTTCACGGCCGGGTCGCCGCCCCTCACGCAACCCAGGGCGCTTCAGCCTCCTTCCCATAAACCGGCTTCAGCCATCCCAACACCACCTCAGCCTCCACCGCGGCCGCCCTGCGCACCAACCAAGACACAACGCAAACACCCCTGCTATCCTGGCTGCGGAAACCATGGCAAAACGTCCTACGCCCAAAGAGAAAGGTTATGCCTCTGCCTTAGCCGCCATCGAAGAAGCGGCTCGGACGGGCGCAACTGAACTCGACCTCAGAAACAATCAGCTGACCACTCTGCCGCCCGAGATCGGCCAACTGCTCAACCTCCAGTCGCTCGACCTCAGCGACAATCCGCTGACCACTCTGCCGCCCGAGATCGTCCAACTGGTCAACCTCGAGTCACTCGATCTCAGGCGCAATCAGCTGACCACGGTACCGCCCGAGATCGGCCGACTGGTCAAGCTCGGGGCACTCCACCTCGACGACAATCAGCTGACCACGCTACCGCCCGAGATCGTCCAACTGGTCAACCTCCAGTCGCTCTACCTCAGGCGCAATCAGCTGACCACTCTGTCGCCCGAGATCGGCCAACTGGTCAACCTCCAGTCGCTCTACCTCATGAGCAATCAGCTGACCACGCTGCCGCCCGAGATCGGCCAACTGCTCAACTTCCAGACGCTCAACCTCATGAGCAATCAGTTGACCACGCTGCCGCCCGAGATCGGCCAACTGCTCAACCTCCAGTCGCTCGACCTCTACGGCAATCAGGGTCGACGGCCCAACTTTCGCCTTTCGAGCCTAGGGCTAGCTACGCCCGAGAGCCGAAACGCTCGGCGTAGGCGTGCGAGAGCTGAGCACCGAACAAGAAGATCTGCGCTGAATAGTAGATCCAAAGCAGAATGATCACGAACGACCCTGCCGCCCCGTAAACCGAGCTCAAGGACGTATTCGACAAGTACAGTCCGATCAAAAACCGTCCCACCGCGAACAGCAGCGACGTCACAATCGAGGCCGGAACGACATCGCCCCATCTGATCTTCGTATCGGGAAGGACCTTATACATCAGAGCGAACAGCACGGCCGTCAGCACAAACGCGCCTACCGAGTGCAGAACTTGCCACAGGCTCGTCGGGTCGCCGACTACACTACCGACAATTCGTCCCAGGGCCGACAGCGCGGCCCCCGCGATCAACGTAGCCAGCAGCACGACCCCAATCACCAACACCACCAAAAAGCCTACCAGCCGCCGGTAAAAGAAGCCGCGGACTCCCTTCCTTGATTTCACTTCCCACAAGCGGTTGAGCGCCTCGTGTAGTTCGGCGAAGACAACCGTCGCCCCGGCAAGCATGGTGACGACCGCGACGGCAGCCCAGCGGCCCGTGAGCCCGCGCTGCGCCGAGTCCACCACGCTCAACGCAAAGAGAGCCGCTGTCGCTCCAAGCAAGTCTTCCAGACCCGACAGCACCTGCGAGCGTACCGGGCCCTCACCGAGCACCGCGCCGGCGATGGCCAGCGCGATGATGAATGTCGGCGCGAGGGAGAAAACCGTATAGAAGGCCAATGCCGCCGCCAGCCGGGATGCCGCGTTTCTTCGCCATGTCAAGAAGGCCGCCGGTAAGAGTCGGACAACGTTCCTGGCAGGGTGCCACAGCAGGTCAAGAAGCGCTTGTTTCATCTGCCGGGGGGGGAATGCCCAGCCCTTCAATCCTGTAGCCGTACGCCCGGGGGATCGTAGCTGATCTCAGCCTGCCTGCCCCCGTTGAGGATCGAGAGACGGCCCGCCTGGCAAACCAGTTCGTTATAGCGGCTATTGGCGGGCGTGGCCACAATACCTCGCCGCTCGATCTCGTCGATCATCCTGCGGCGTGCGGCCAAACCCTCTTCGCCGCTTGCCCCCGCGGTTTCCTTCTCAATTCGCAACGCTTCGCTGACAAGGAAATCCACCGAGCGAACTCCGTATCCCCATGGCACCAGGCCAGGGCCACCCAGATCTTGGTACATGAAGTAGTCCGGGCTGGGTTCAACGTGCTGCGTACCGCCGGGTGAGTCGAGCTTCTCGGCGAAGGAATACTTGATACCCCGGTACTGATCGGAATGATCAAGCCACGCCCCGTTGCCGTTCCCCGCGAAGTACAGCGTCATGCCTTGGGTGTTGGGACCCGCCGCCGCGTCCGGGAAGCTGAGTGAGTTCTGGACGTTCAGAGCCGCGCCGTTCTCCCAGATGACGCGGGCGTCCGTCCAGAGGTAGCCTTCGTTACCGTTGGGGAAGCGATCTTTGATGCCATACACGCTGACCGCGGTGGGCTTGAGCCCCGTGATGAAATGCACCAGATCGACATAATGGCAGCCGATATAGACGAACGAATCCGTCTCCTCGCAGGTAAACCAGTTCTGGAAGTTCGAGGAGCGATAGTGCCACTTCTCCATCAGCACCGCGGTACCGAGCTTGAAGTCGCCGAACAGTCCCTGGTTGGCGCGGGTCCGCGCCATCTGGCTGCGGGGGTCGAAGCGCTTGTGGTATTCCACGCTGACGAGCAGCCCCCGCTTGCGGGCTTCTTCCTCGATCTCAATCGACTGCGCGACGTCCAGCACCAGCGGCTTGACACAGCAGACGTGCTGATCCGCCCGAAGCGCGTCCATGACGATCGGGTAGTGCGTCTGATCAGGAGTGGCGACGATCGCGACGCTACGCGGCGGCAGCTCAGCTAACGCTTCTTTGTAGAGTTCGGGATTCCGCTCGTCAGCGTTGCCCGAGGTATAGTCCGGTAAGGGACGGAAGCTGCGGTCCGGGAAGGCCTTCGTGAGAGTAGGAGCTTCGGCGAGCGCCTTCACCGTCCGGCCGTGCTGAGCACAGACGGTGATATCACCGATACGCCCTTCGCGCTGCATCTGATAGAGCGTGGGGAGAATTTGATCGTGGGCGATCATGCCGCCGCCGATCAACAGAATGGGTGTAGGCATGTTTTCGGTGACTCCCAGCGTGGGCGGGTGCGCTGAGCACACCACCCCATGGACCACGATCCTATCATTCCGCGTAGCCAGAAGCGTCCGGCGTCAGCCGCCCGATTCAATTTCCTCTGGCGTCCATATCGGGGTCGCTCCAGCACGGCTCGCAACCAAAGCTCCAACGCGGTTGGCGAAGGCCGCCGTGCGCGCGGCATTCCAGCCCGCATCAAGGCCGTGCAGAAACGCGGCTGCACAGGAGTCGCCCGCGCCGACCGCGTCGCTGACCTCGATTGTCACCCCCCGCTCCTCGTGGTACTCATCGGCGATCAGCATCGCGCAGCCGTTCGCGCCCCGCGTCACGCAAACCGCTCGCCAGCCGAATCGACGCGCCGCTTCACGGCAGAAGTCCTCCGTGGACTCCGCCGGAACCTCGCACCATTGCGCGACAGTCCGAGCCTCGGCCTCGTTGAGCTTGGCGGCGTTGGCCGCGGCAGCAAGCTCTCTCACTAGATCCGCTGTGTAGCAGTTCGGGCGCAGGTTGACGTCGTAGAATCGGCTGGCTTGCGGATTCGCGTCCATCACCCGCTGGGTGAGTTTACGGGCCTGTTCGCTGACTTGGTGGAGCGTGCCGAAGTAGAGCCACTCGGGACTACTGCGAGTAATCGCCGTCATTTCCGTTTCAGTCAAGTCGACGTAGTCGTACGCGGCGGGGCGATGAATCTCGAAGTGCGGCTGCCCCTCGCCGTCAAGCTCAACGGCAGCCGTTCCGGTGGGTACGTCAGGGATGGTTTGGATATTGTCGGTCCGGATGCCCAGCCGCGCGGCCTGTTCGATCGCTCGCCGCCCCCTCGCGTCCGCGCCCACGCCGCTCAAGAACGTGACTTCATGCCCCAGCCGTGTGGCGTGGAAAGCGAAGTTGAGGGGCGCACCGCCGAGATGCTCGCTCGCACCAATCACATCCCACAGCGTTTCTCCGATCGCGAGAATTGTCATGCCGGATGTGCGGGCGGCGCAACCCGCGAACAAGTCGGGAACCCTACTCGGACGCCGTACGAAGCACCTTTGTGAGTGCCGGAACGATCTCAAACAGATCAGCCGCGACGCCGTAGTCGGCCAGTTCGAAGATCGGCGCCGTGGAGTCTCGATTGATGGCGACGATCGTCTTCGAGCCCTTCATCCCGACAACGTGCTGAATCGCGCCCGAGATACCGAGCGCCAGATAGAGCTTCGGTGACACGCTCTGCCCGGAACTGCCGATCTGCCGATCGAGGGGCAACCAGCCGTTGTCACAGATCGGGCGGGACGCCGCGAGTTCGCCGCCGATGGCAGCGGCCAGTTCCCGTGCCAACTCGATATTTTCCTCTTCCTTGATGCCGCGTCCGACCGACACGATGATCTCGGCTGACGAGAGATCAACTTCGCCCTTCGATTCCCGAAAGGGCGCCTCGGACCGCGTCCGAATCCGAGACGGCTCGATCGCCACAGCCACCGTCTCAACCGACGCCGGCTCCGCGCCTACTTCCATCTGGTCGGCCCGAAACGAGCCGGACTGCAGCGAAGCAAGGAGAGGAGGCTCACCGTCAACCGTCACATCGGCGTGGAGCTTCCCTTGATACATCTGCCGCACGAAAACAAGTCGTCCCTCTTCAACACGCACCCCGACGGCGTCGCTCACGAACGGCCGGTCAAGCGATGCCGCCAGCTTTGGAGCAAAGTCGCGTACCTGATAGGTATGCGGAAACAGCACCAGGGAGGGCGAAAACTTATCCATCGCCTGGCGTAGCGCAAGCGTGTAGCCATCCGCCGAGTAGTCACGCAGTAACTCGTTATCAAGGGCGATGGCGCCGTCGATTTGATTCACCGCCGCCTCGGCGAGTGGACCCGCGAGTCCGGCGCCAACGGCAACTGCGTACAACCGGACACCCAACTCGCGCGCGATCTGTTGTCCGGCGGCAAGCGCTTCCCATGACATAGGGTGCCAGCGGTCGGCCTGCCGCTCGAGAAACACGAGCACACTCATAGCACTCGCGCCTCGAACTTGAGCTTGTCGACCAGCTTTTTCGCAACCTCATCCGGCGTGCCTTCGAGCATTTCGGTCTGCTTCGTTTTGGCCGGTGTGTACAGACTGCGTATGTTCTGGCTGGGTGAGAGAACGACGCCGAGTTCGTCCGGCGTGTGGCGGGCCAGCGGCTTGCTCCTGGCTTTCTTGATGCCCATCAGAGTGGCGTACCGCACTTTATTGATGCCGGACTGAATCGTCAGCAGCGCGGGCATTTCCATCTCGACATGCTGGAACCAGCCTGATTCAAGTTCGCGCTTCAAACGCAGCGAACCACCATTCGCTACGACTTCGACAATGATCGTGGCATGCGGCAACCCGAGTAATTCCGCCAGCAGGACTCCCGTCTGACCGAACCCGGTATCGTCGGACTGCAAACCGGTAAGAACAAGGTCACATACTTCCTTGCGTAGCACGGCGGCCAGGACGCGCGCCGTTACGAGTGTGTCCGCCGCTGCCAGCGCATCGTCCTCGATCAGAACGCCCCGGTCGGCGCCCTTGGCGAGCGCTTCCCGAATCGTGGACGCCGCGCGCGCGGGTCCGGCCGAGATCGCGACGACTTCGCCGCCGTGCTTTTCCTTGAGTCGAAGAGCTTCCTCCAACGCAAAAGCGTCAGGCTCGTTCATCTCATAGCTGAAGTCGGCGTCATCGACGCCCGCGGCGGCAGGATCGATACGCAGGACTGAATCACGCGCGGGGACCTGTTTGACACAGACGAAGATGCGCATGAAAGAAGCGGAAAACCTTCAACTACGGCCCGGCGGCTATTCCTCGAAACGCTTGAAAATAAGTGCCCCATTCGTTCCACCGAAGCCGAACGAATTCGAGAGCGCGTAGTCGATCTTCATGGATCGGGCCTTGAGCGGGACATAGTCAAGGTCACACTCCGGGTCCGGATTCGTGAGATTAACCGTCGGAGGAGCAATCTGGTTGACGATCGCCATCACGACGATACCCGCTTCAAGACCGCCGGCGCCCCCCAGTAGATGCCCCGTCATCGACTTCGTTGAACTGACCGCGACATTGGCCGCGTGATCGCCGAAAGTTTTCCTGATGGCAAGGGTCTCGACACGGTCTCCGAGAGGCGTCGATGTGCCGTGCGCGTTAATGTAGTCGATCTGATCGGGCGAGATTCCGGCATCCTGGATAGCATTCCTCATAACGCGGCTGGCGCCGCCGCCGTCGCCGGAGGGCGACGTAATGTGGAAGGCGTCCGCACTCATGCCGTAGCCGACGATCTCGGCCAGGATGGGAGCCCCGCGTCTGAGCGCGAACTCCATTTCCTCGAGAACCAGCACGCCCGCTCCCTCACCCACGATGAAACCGTCGCGATCCTGGTCCCACGGACGACATGCCTTCTCGGGCTCGTCGTTACACGTCGACAAGGCGCGCATCGCGGCAAAACCGCCGATACCCAAGGGAGTGATCGACGCTTCCGCGCCTCCGCAGACCATAACGTCGGCATCACCGCGTTCGATGATCTTGTAAGAATCGCCGACCGCATGAGCTCCGGTTGTGCAGGCTGTGGCCGTCGCGGAGTTTGGACCCTTGGCCCCGATGCGAATCGAGACTTGGCCCGACGCAAGGTTAATGATGCTCGACGGAATAAAGAACGGTGATATACGGCGGGGCCCGCCCTCCAGCAGGTTCTTATGCTCGCGCTCGATAACGTCGAATCCACCGATCCCGCTGCCGATATAGATGCCGACCCGTTCCGCGAACGATGGGTCGACCTTCAGATTGGCGCCCCGTACGGCGAAATCGGAAGCGGCGATCGCGAAGAAGATGAAGCGGCCCATCTTCTTGAGATCTTTCTTGTCAACGTAATTGAGCGGATCGAAATTCTCGACTTCACCGGCGATCGTACAACTGAAGTCTTTCGTATCGAACAGCGTAATCGGGCCGATGCCATTGCGGGCTTCGAGCAGCGCCTGCCAAGTAGCATCGGTCCCGATGCCCACTGGCGAAATCATTCCGACTCCGGTGACGACGACCCTGCGCAAATAGATTACTCCCTTTGAGATGTCCGAAATGACGTGCGAGGTTTACTTCTTCTTGTGGGTTGCGACGTAGTCGATCGCGTCGCCGACGGTACGGATCTTCTCGGCCTCGTCGTCCGGGATCTCGATGTTGAACGATTCCTCAAACGCCATGATCAACTCGACGATATCGAGCGAATCGGCATTCAGAGTTTCAACAAAAGAGGCGTCGCGCGTGACTTCTGACTCTTCAACACTTAGCTGCTCGCAGATGATCTGCTTCACCTTCTGCTCTACGTCCATGAATCCTCCGGGGAAAACGGGTTCCAAACGAATCATTGATTCTAGCGGGGCGGTCGTAAAGGGGCAAGCTCCTATCTCAAGCTGTCTACCGGAGCACGCCCGAGCAGATCCGGCGGCCAACAGTCGAGCCCGTACGGTGCCCCCGCGGGCTCCCAGGCACCCTCTGCTTCGGTCGCGGAAATCAGGAGATACGCCGCTAGTAGCGGCGGTGGACAGCTAGTACACGGCCCTGAATCTGAAGATTCCGTGCCGCGACCATGATCGGCTCCATCGTTGCATTCGCGGGCTGTAAACGCACGCGTTCATCCGATTCGCGATAGTACCGCTTGAGAGTGCTCTCCGCCCCATTAACCAGCGCAACAACGATGTCTCCGTCGCGAACCTGGTGGGTATTCTCGACAAGGACATAATCACCCTCCATGATGTGGTCGTCGATCATCGACTCGCCGCGCACCTCGAGAGCATATACGTCCTTGGCGCCAGCGAAATCAGAGAAAGAGAGAGTTTCGGGGTTCTGGTAGGTCTCGATCGGCTGCCCGGCAGCAATCGTACCCAACAAGGGAGTCTCCGCCGGGGGCGGATAGATCTGCTGATTCTGGCGCATCTCGCGGTAGTACTTCGGAGCGAGATCCAGCGCGCGGCTCTGATTGAAGCTGCGTTTCAGATAGCCTTTGCCGTCGAGCGCGGTTAGATGCTTGTGGACAGTGGCGATCGACGCCAGCCCAACTCCCTCGGCAATCTCCTCGAAGCTCGGGCTGTATCCCTTGCCGCCAATGAAGCCGGCGATGAAGTCCAGAACCTCTTTTTGCCTGCGAGTGAGTGCCATAGCGGTATCTCCTTCGCCTTATATTCTAGGCGAAGAAAGAGAGAAATAGCAAGAGTATCCCGGGTGTTGCAAGGCCCAGCACTTGAATCGAATACGGCCGGTGGTGACCCTGCGGGCTATAAACCCTTGCGCTGCGATCGGCGATTGCGCCGGCTCCACAGGTTAAGACTGCCTTCGCCTACCTCGGTTTGCAGCTCCCGCTCTTCCAGACGGCGGTGTTCTCGAAGGCGACGCTCGCGGACTTTTTCGAGCAGCTTCACTTGGCGATCATGCTCGAGCAAGAGCCCCCGCGCCTGCTCGACGGCGGCAGAATTCTCTTCTTGCTGAGTTCGTAGTGATCCTCGGCGAGAGGCCAAAGCTTGCAGGTAAGTTTCGGAAATGTTTAGATCCAGACCGGTGGCCTGTGTGGTGTGGGAGCGATCGTCCCTCATGCGCTCCTCGGATTTCTCGATTGCTTCGTATTCCTCATGAAGAAGAACCTGTCCGACTTGCATCCGCCGCAGATGCAATTCGGATTGACGCCGTTGGTTTCGTCGAAAAGCGAGAATGCGCTCCAACCGAAAAGCAAAGCGTTTCATAGTTTTTCGACAAGAGCTTGCAGCCCGGCCACTGTTTTCTCCAGTGTTTCTTCGCGGCTCAGGTCCTGCCGGAGGAAGTCGCGAAGCTCATCCTGACTCTTGATGGCCGAGTCGACGACCGGATTCGAACCCGCTGTGTAGGCCCCCAGGCTGATCAGGTCTTCGCTATGGCGGTAAGCAGCCATGGTTTCGCGCAAGCGGGCAGCGCTGGCTCTTTGTTCCGGAGAAGAGATCTTTTCGGCCAACCGGCTTACGCTCGCGAGGACATCAATGGGCGGGTAGTGTCCGGCCGAGGCCAGGTCACGAGACAGAACGATGTGTCCGTCGAGTATGGCGCGGCAAGCGTCGGCAATCGGCTCATTCAGGTCATCGCCCTCAACGAGCACGGTATACATCGCGGTGATGGAGCCGGTTTCGAAATTCCCGGCCCTCTCGAAGAGCTTGGGCAGAAGCTGAAAGACGGAAGGGGTGTAGCCCTTCTGGCTCGGGGGCTCACCGGCGGCAAGGCCGATTTCACGTTGCGCCATGGCGAAGCGAGTCACCGAGTCCATGACGAGCAGTACATTTCGGCCTTGCTCGGCAAAAGACTCGGCGATCGCGGTGGCCAGAAAAGATGCGCGAACACGCACAGGGGCGGACCGATCGGATGTGGCCGCGACGACTACCGATTTCGCGAGCCCTTGCTCGCGCAAACTCTCTTCAACGAAGCCTCTAACTTCGCGATTCCTCTCCCCAATCAGTGCTATTACGTTGACGTCGGCCGAGCTGTTCCGCGCGAGTGCGCCGAGCAAAGTGCTCTTCCCTACCCCGGACCCTCCGAACACCCCGATGCGCTGACCGAGCCCGCACGGCAACAAACCATCCAAAACACGAATCCCAGTGACGAGCGGAATTCCGATTGCCTGCCGCTCCATGGGCCCAGGGGGATCGGCGTAGAGCGCGCGTTTGCCCTGACTCAGCAGCGGGCCGGCGTTGTCGATGGGAGCGCCGAGACCGTCGATGATACGCCCTAGCAGTTGCGGTCCCGTGGGGGCATCCGGGCCCACGTTTCGGGCCCGAATCGTTAGGCCGGGCCGCAGCCGTTGTACTTCATCGAGCGGCATCGATAGCACACGCTTTCCTCGGAAACCGATGACCTGTGTACGAACCGCCACCCCTTCGGAAATATCGATCTCACAGACATCCCCCATGCGGACAGCAGGCCCGTCTGACTCAACCAGGGAGCCGACAACATCACACACAACGCCGGTGACGCGTACGGTCCGCATGGCGCGCACGCGCGCCGTGTAGGCCTTGAGGACTTCGGCAACTTCACCCATCGGCGAGACCTTGCTCGATTTCCTTCAGTTGCGTTTCCACCCGGGCATCGATCTTGCCCTGCGACGTTTCGAAGATCGCTCCACCCGGGCCGACATCGGGATCCGAGACGACTTCGAGGTTCGGTAGGGGGTGGCTTTGAAAATAACCGGAGACGACATCGTAGTCGCGCGGATGGACTCCAAGCCGATTGATTTCCGCGGCGTTGAACTCGTCAAGGCAGGCGCGAACAATACCCAGCACCACCGCCTGGTCGACGGTTACCTCGCGGTGCAGCACGCGCTGGGCTACGGCGAGAGCCAAGCTGACAAGTTCACGCTGTGTCGAGCGGCGAAGCGCCGGCTTATACTCGGCGAGGGACCGCACAGCTTCAGCGAACGATTCAGTCGCTTCGCGGAATCGCGCTCCGGCCCGCTCCTCCCCCGCGGTCTCTCCCGCGGCGTAGCCCTCCTGAAAGGCCTGTTTGTGAATCTCCTCCAAGTCGACCTCAACCGGCGGCTGAGACTCGTTGGGGGCGGGGCCTCCGGAAGGGTGAGAGGAGGGGTCTTCCTCGGGGATAGCATCGCCGGCTTCGGGATATTCAAAGTCTCGAATACCCTCCGAGGGGCCATGCCCCGTGGATGGAAGCACCATCGGGCGGACATCAGATCGAGATCCACATTTGTAGACCCTAGACAACGTATTGCTCACCCACTGCGCCCTTCAGGCTCAATACGCCCTCGGCCTCGAGCGTACGAACGGCTGTGATGATCTCCTGCTGGCCCGTCTCAACCTCTCGGATCTTTACAGGACCGAGGGCCTCCATGTCCTCCTTGAGCATCTCGGCTCCTCGTTCGGACATATTCGAGAAGAAATGATCGCGAAGTTTTTCGCTGGTTCCCTTCAAGGCGATCGTCAGGGTCTTCTTATCGACACGAGAAAGAATTTCCCGCATGCCGATCGTGTCGATCAGGAGCAGGTCCTCAAAGACAAACATGAGGTTGCGGATCTCTTCGGCGAGCGTAGCGTCATGCTCCTCGACACTCTGGAGGAGTTCCTGACCGGAGTTGGCTTCGAGCTTGTTAAACATCTCGGCCACGGCCGGGACACCGCCATAGGATTCCCGGCTGAACTGACCCAGAGACTTAATCTTCTGCTCCAGCAGCGCGGCGATCCGGCCGACAATTTCGGGGGAGATTTGGTCGAGATGAGCCATGCGAGAGGCGACATCGGCCCGGATTTCGGGGGGAAGAGCTGTCAGCATCCCTGCCGCTGAACCGCTGTTGAGATGGGACAACACCAAGGCGATCGTCTGGGGATGCTCGCCTTGAATGAACTTGGCAACCTGTTGCGGATCGGCCCGCTGGAGAGAGTCGAAGTTCGAAAGTTCGTCACCCATCGACTTGACGAGGCGA
Source organism: Bryobacterales bacterium (assembly GCA_965206655.1). Classification (GTDB taxonomy): domain Bacteria; phylum Acidobacteriota; class Terriglobia; order Bryobacterales; family UBA6623; genus JAPPLB01. The sequence goes on from CBDBKC010000038.1 coordinate 1,155,891, forward strand.
TCGATGATACGCCTCGCGCGGTCCGTACCGAACGCCGAATTGAGAACCCGTTTGGTGTAGTCGATGCCGCCGCTCACAAGATATTCGTGGGCCATGGACAATTCATGGAAATCCTGCAGGGTCTTTTCAGCTTGGTCCGGTGTCACGGTCTTGAGTTTGGAGATCTCACGGCTCACCTTCTGGACCTCTTCTTCCGTAAGAAGACGGAACACTTCCGTTGCAACCTCATCGCCAAGCGCTACAACCGCGATGGCGGCCTTGCGAAGGCCGGATAGGACTTGATTCTCGTTTTCCGCGTTACTGATCGCCATACGGGCTCGCTAGTCCTCGTCCTCGTGAATCCAGGTCCTCAGTAGCTGAACAAATCCGTCCGGATCCTTGGATGCCGTCTCTTCGAGATGCTTCTTGAGAACTTGTGACCGTGTGGAGCCGAGCGTCGTCGAGCGCAGGCCCTGCAATAACTTGGCCTCTTCCGCTTCCTTGAGAAGCTTGGCTTCCTCGGCGGCCTCGAGTTCGAGTTGGACTTGCTCCGCCTTCACCTTCTGTTCTCGCTTAAGGCGTAGCGCTTTCCGTTTTTTCCGGCGGCTATTCCAGAAGCCCAGGCCAACGGCAACCATGACCAGCACAACCGCGGCGGCGATCAGGTTGTAGCGATTGTGCTTGATCCACTCGAGCCAGAAAATCTCATCGGGCACCTCCGGGCCGGGAGGAGGACCTACGGGGGGCTCGAAAATCGTAAAGGGAAGATTCGCGATCGTGAGCACGTCGCCGCGGGTCTCGTTGATGCCGGCCGCGGCCACGACGAGCTCCCGGAGGGAATTCATTTCCTCCTCATCTCGGGCCCGGCGGCTGAGCTTGTCCGCCTCGTTGTCCCAGAAAACAATCTGGTCAACCAAGACCGCGACAGAGAGCCGTCGAAGCACGCCTCCGGCTAGTTGCGTGTTGGTTACGGTTCGACTGCTCTGGTAGTTGGTTGTCTCCATGGTGCGGGATTGCGAACGAGCGCCGGCGCGAGCCGCCACGGGCTGACGCGGCAGGTTCGAGGCCGTGCCGGGCACGCCCGCCGGGTCCCCGGGTTGCGAGAGTTCTTCGGAGCGTTGCGTATTCATGAGCACGGTTTCCGGATCGATGATCTCTTCCGTTTGCTCACCGGCGTTCCAGTCGATCTCGGCAACGACGTTTGCGCGGCTGCGATCGAAGCCGACATAGGGTTCGAGCGTAGCCAGGATTTTGCGCCGAAGTTCTTTCTCGACCTTGAGTTGGTGCTCAATCTGCTCTGAACTGACCTCCGTTCCCTCCGCGCGAGGTTGCGCTAAGATTGCCCCGGCCGTATCCAGGACGACAACTCGTTTCGCGTCGAGCCCTTCGACGGCGCTGGCGACAAGGTGAGCAATGCCGTTCACTTGCTCGCGGGCAAGTTCCGCGCCGCGCCGCAGTTCAAGCACGACGGAAGCCTTGGCCGGTTGCTCATCGTCTAGAAAGACCGATCGCTTCGGCAGGCTGATATGAACTCGACCGCGTTCCACCTTATCAAGCGCCAGGATGGTGCGCTCCAGTTCACCTTCGAGAGCGCGGCGAAAATTAACATGTTCGGAGAACTCCGTGGCGCCGAAGTTCGTTTCATCGAAGATCTCAAAACCGAGCCGGCCCGTTTGCGGCAGCTTCTCGGTCGCGAGTTGAATCCGAGCTTCGTCCAGATGCTGCTCTGGAACCAAGATCGTCGAACCTTGCACCGCCAGTTTGTAAGGAATCTCGAGTTCCTTGAGCCGGGTTACGGTCACTCCGGCTTCCTCGGACGTCAGGTCCGTGTAGAGAGGCCGGAAGGCCCTCGCGACCATGTGGTCCCTAAACATCCAGATGCCGCTGAAGACCGCGACAGCACTCGCAACGAGTACGACGCGCCGTTGGGGACTGAGTTTATTCCAAGCATCGAGCGTTCGAGCCCCAAAGGTTCTCAACAGCGCCAGCACGGCGCCCATCTAGGAGCGTCCTCCCTCGATTTGTTTTTGATTCGTTCGGCGAGACATGAGTGATCTCCCCGGAAATCCGAGCAATCAGACCTGCATCCGCATGATTTCCTGGTAAGCGTCGACGACCTTGTTTCGAACGCTCATCATGAGTTGGGAAGCGAGGCCGGCCCGCTCTCCGGCCAGCAACACGCGGTGAAGGTCGACCGATTCGCCGGCGAGCAGGCTTCTGAGTTCCTTGTCCGCATCATTCTGAACTTGACTCAGGCGATCGGAAGCTTCCGATAGCAGGTCACCGAAGGATCCGCCACGCTCGGATGACCCAGTTTCGGGAAGTGCAATGAGTGTCGGTCTGGTGATAGGCGAAAAACCGGCGGGATCCATAAGCGTCCTTTCATCGGCGGAGGCAACACGAAACAGGCGGTAGCGGCGGACTCACTCAGCGGCTGATATCAAACGTACGACTAATCATCTCTTTCAGAGCCGCGATCACCGCCAGGTTGGCCTGATAAGCCCTAACACCCGAGCTAAGGTCGACCATATCTTCAACCGGATTGAAAGGCGGAAAGTCGACATAGCCGTCCGGCCCGGCGTCGGGGTGGCTCGGCAGATAGCGCCGCTCAGGCGGTGAATCGTCAAGTACGATCTCGTTGACTCGGACACCCGCCGCGTCATGGCGCGGGTCCATGCCTGTCCGCAAACGGGCCAGCATGGTACCGAAGGGCGTACCCGCTTCCGGGGCGGCTTCGACGACGACGTGACGCCGCCGGTACGGGCCTCCCTCGGGCGTGCGGGTCGTTTGAGCGTTCGCAACGTTCTGCGCGAGGGCTTCGACACGAGCCCGTTGCACGGCGAGTCCGGAGGCGCTGACATCCAAGGTCTGGAATAGGCTCATCACGTTTTCATCCGTTTCGTCCTTCGTTGATCGCCGAGCGGACTGCATCGATATTGCCCCGGGCCAGCATCGAAACCAACTGATACCGAATCACCGTTTCGCCGAGGAGCCGTAGTTCGCGATCAAGCGAGACATCATTGCCGTCGTTCTTCACCGCCAAGCCTCCGACCTCGTGGTGATGCAGCGCTGCCGGATGCTCCAGCGACTGGTTGTCAAGAGCGCCGGCCAGCTCCATCTCGAAGTCGACATCTCGGGTCTTGTAGCCAGGGGTATCGGCGTTGGCGACATTCACCGCCGTAATCCCCTGACGCGCCGACAGCAAGTCCATATACCGCGCGAGGAGTAGTGTTTGGGTTCCGTGCATGGCTCGACTGGTCTTACGCAGAGCAAGGAGCGGGCCAAAGTCCGCGCCTTACGGCTCAGGAGGTTGCAGCGGCAGCGGGCGACGGCATTTTGACACTCGTCGAGATCTCGTCACGGAGTCGGCCGCCGAACTGGTTCAGGTCGTGTCTCGTTCGTCCTCCCTTTCATCGAGAGTGCGGAGCTTGGCGGCGAAGGTTGTCCGTTTGAGTCGCAGCAGGTCCGCCGCGCGCGTTTTGTTCCCGCCGGATCGTTCAAGAGCCTTTTTGAGGAGACGAAGCTCGAACTGCATCACGACGGAATCGAGGTCCAGCCCCTCAGCGGGGAGCCTCACTTCGGGCAGGAATCGCGACTCGGGCTGAACCGGCGATGAAGGTACCGGAAAATCGCTCGGATACAGAACCTCCCGGGAACCGGCTAGGGCCACCGCCTTCTCGATAGCATTCTCGAGTTGGCGGACGTTACCCGGCCAATCGTAGTCCATCAAGCGGGCCATGGCTTCGGGACCGGCGTTCTTCAAAGAAAGCTTCTCGCGGCGGCAGATCTTTTCCAGAATGTGGTCGACGAGAAGAGGAATGTCCTCGTTGCGGTCGGCGAGGCTGGGTATCGTGATCGGCACGACGTTAAGACGGTAGAACAGGTCTTCCCGGAACGTCCCTCGCTGAACCATTTTTCCGAGATCACGATTCGTGGCGGCGACAACTCGCACGTCGACGGTCATTGTTTGCGAGCTGCCTACACGCTGAAGCTCCCGCTCCTGAAGTACACGTAATAGCTTGCTCTGCATCTCGAGCGGCAGCTCGCCAATTTCATCGAGGAAGATGGTGCCGCCGTTCGCCTGTTCGAAACGCCCAACACGCTGTGCAACAGCTCCAGTGAACGCACCTTTGACGTGCCCAAAGAACTCAGCTTCCATCAGGCTCGCGGGAATCGCGCCGCAGTTGACCATCACCATCGGCTGCCGCGCTCGCTTGGAGGCACGGTGTATCGCGCGCGCCACGAGTTCCTTGCCGGTGCCTGTCCGGCCAGAGATCAGTACGGTCGATTGGCGGGGCGCGATGAGCTGTAGCAGGTGCGCGACTTTCGTCATCGCGGGACTGGTTCCCACAAGCCCGGCGATCCCGTGCTCGCTGCGCTCAAGGCCGTGGGCGCCTTCCAGAGGGCCCCCTAATCCGTGGATCAGATCGAAAAGCTCATTCGCCGCCAGCAAACTCGCCTCGCGCAACGGCAGATACGCCAGAGCGCCCAGGCGCGCGAGCCTTACCGATTCGGCGTAGTCCGGCCGCAGAGCCAGGATGAGCACCGCAAGCCGAGGCGCGCTCCGCAAGAGTTGCTCCAGGGTGACCTCAGGCGCAACCGATGTCGATCCGGCCTCCAACACGACCCTGTCGAAATGCTGCTCGTCGAGAAGCCAACATGCCTCGCGAGGCTCCGGCACTCGCAGGAAGGTCGCCGACTCACCTTCGCATGCCTGACGAAGTAAGTCTCGAAACGAGTCGTCATGGCCTGTGTAAAGAACTCGTAGTTTCGTTTGCATTCGGATTGAGGTGCGGCCGGGTCAACCGCCCCGGCCCCGCTGTATGGGACAGCGGGCTTACTCTGCTTGACCGGAGGATTCGCATCGTCCATACATGTGCCTGGCAGCGTCCCTGATATATGCCCTTGTACCGTTCATCAACTCGGCAATAGGGAGGCAAAGGGCGGAGTTTTTCACACGCTCACCAATTTTCGACCTAGGGCGGAGCCGGCGGAACATCGATCGAGAAGCGCCCGTTCGGACCGCCCGCAAGCCGTCGTGCGGTGGACATTCTTGCCCCAATGCCGTTGCAAAAGGGCTAGTGGGGTATCCACTTGACTCAGGTGACCCCAAGATGTAGTATGCGGCCTCGTGGAGGATTACCCGCGCGATCTGCTCGAGTTCGAGGCGCGCTTCGCCACCGAAGAGGCCTGTCGCGACTATCTGGTCGCGCTGCGCTGGCGGGACGGGTTCCGTTGCCCCAACTGTGGGCTTGAGCGAGCTTGGCCGGTGCGCAAAGTATGGTTCGAATGTGCTGCCTGCGGTCGCCAAACGTCCGTCACGGCCGGTACGATCTTTCAGGACACACGCAAGCCGTTGCGGCTTTGGTTCCGAGCAATGTGGCACGTCGTCTCGCAGAAGAACGGAGTCAGCGCCTTGGGTTTGCAACGCGTTCTGGGACTGGGCAGCTACCAAACCGCCTGGGCTTGGATGCACAAGCTGCGGCGGGCGATGGTGCGGCCGGGGCGCGAGCGTTTGACGGGCGTCGTCGAGGTGGATGAGACCTACTGGGGCGCGGAGGAGGAGGGCGTTCGCGGCCGCCAGATCGAGCGTAAAGGATTGATTGCAGTAGCCGCGGAGGAGAGAGGCAGCGGGCTGGGGCGGATCCGTATGCAGCGCCTGCGCAACGCCTCGGCGGCCAGCTTGATGCCCTTCGTGGAGGAGTCGATCGAGCCAGGCAGCGTGGTTCGCACCGATGGCTGGCTGGGCTACGAGCCACTCGAGAAGAAGGGCTATCGGCACCACATCGTCTTCCTCAAGGGTCGCCGCGAGCAGGCGTCGGAATTGCTTCCGCTGGTGCACAAAGCGATCTCGCTGCTCAAGCGCTGGTTGCTGGGTACGCATCAAGGGGCGGTCAGCCACGAGCATTTGGACTACTATCTGGACGAATTCGTCTTCCGGTTCAACCGGCGCAGCTCACGTAGCCGGGGCAAGCTGTTCTACAGGCTGGTTCAGCAAGCGGTCGCTGTGGAGCCGACGCCGTATCGCTCGATCATCGCCCACTGGGACGCCGAGCCGTTCTGAACCCCAAACACAAGATGTTGGGGTCACCTGAGTCAAGTGGATACCCCACCAAGGGCTATTGGGCCCCGAAACGACAAATTGGGCCTCTGGTAGGTGGTTTTCTACTACCAGCTAAGGCTGACAATTGATTGTGACCCTGGGGCAGCGTACGGTATCACGTAGTAGTAACAGAGTTGTACGTCCGATGAGACACGGGTCGGAAGGACGCCCAGACCCGAGACGGCCGCCTAGTGATCCAATGATCCAAGTCATTGTTTGCGAAACACACCCGATCGTCGTAGAAGGTCTCAAGAAGACCCTCCACGAAGCCAAAGATCTGCGCTATGTGGGCTGCGAGGCATCCCCGAAGGCGTTGCTCGAAAAGGCAGCGGAAGAGTCGGCGAAGGTCTGCCTCATCGATAAGGCTCTCGGCACCTCGGCGGTCTTCCAGTTGATCTCCGACTTGAAGGCGCAGTCGCCTGACACCGAGCCCGTACTTTGGGCTTCGGAAATCTCAGAAGTTGAGTCTTTCCGCGCCCTTCAGGTCGGCGCCCGCGGCATACTCAAGAAGACGCTGCCGATTCAGGTTCTGCTCGACTGCATCCGCACCGTCGCGAAGGGCAACATTTGGATCGAAAGCTCCATCTCAAACCAGTTCGTCGGCTTCATCAACCGCCGCTCTACCCCCCGGCTCACTCCACGTGAAGACGAAATTCTCAATCTTGTGATGCGGGGCATGAAGAACAAGCAAATAGCCGACAGCCTGAGCATTACGACCGGGACCGTCAAAGTTCATCTCATGCACGTGTTTGAGAAAACCGGTGTCAAAGACCGGTTCGAACTGGCTTTGTACGGCCGAAAGCTGCGAGGATATAACGAAGACTACGGCAGCGAAATCGTGCCGGTCCCTGAGGCCTCGGCCGACGACGCCGCCTAGCTGTGGGTCGTTCTGACCCCTGATCCTGAAATGTCGGGTAAGTCCTCCCGGGTTGCGGTTCTTGCCGCGATCCTCGTGTTGTATGCCGGTTGGACCGCTGCTTCGTGGTCGGAAGCCCAATTCGGGTACCTCCACGATGATTCGCTTTACGTCTCTTCAGCCCACTCTCTGGCCGAGGGACGCGGCTATCTAATTCCCAGCATTCCGTCCGAGCCACCGCAAAGCAAGTACCCCATCGGGTACCCTTTTTTTCTCTCGCTTCTCTGGCGCCTCCAACCTGACTTTGCCGGCCTACCACGGTTCATCTTGGGAATGAGAACGGCGGAGCCAAAATAGACCACAGAGCGGCGATTCTAAGCCGCGTGAGGGCGGCGCAAAATTAGACCGCCCAGGTGGTCCGCGTAGCATCCCCGAGGTGTTTTGTGGAACACCGGAGGGATGTATCAAGTGGAGCTATACGCTCAAGTACGGCGGAGTGTCATCGTTGAGGGGCTGAGTGAACGCGAGGCCGTCAAACGGTTCGGTTTGGCGCGGGAGACGGTGCGCAAGATGCTGCGCTACAAGGCGCCGCCGGGCTATCGGCGGCGTCAACCGGTGAAGCGGCCGAAGCTGGATTCGTTCACAGGAATCATTGATCAGATACTGCTTGACGATCAGCAGCAGCCGAGGAAACAGCGTCACACGGCACAGCGCATCTTCGACCGCTTGCGCGACGAGTACGACTTCACGGGCGGTTACACAATCATCAAGGACTACGTTCGCGAGAAGAAGCTGGGCGGTCAAGAGATGTTTGTGCCGCTGGCACATCCTCCTGGCGATGCGCAAGCTGACTTCGGTGAAGCACTGGTTGTCATTGACGGAGTGCAGCGTAAGGCCCACTTCTTGGTGGTCGATCTACCGCACAGCGATGACGCCTTTGTAAAAGCCTTTCCCGCCGAGACGACGGAAGCCTTTTGCGAAGGACACAACGCCGCGTTTCGCTACTTTGGCGGTGTGCCGCGCAGCATTGTCTACGACAACACGAAGTTGGCGGTAGCAAGGATTCTCGGCGACGGTACGCGCAAACGCACACGAGCGTTCAGTGAGTTGCAGTCGCACTACTTGTTCGCTGATCGTTTCGGCCGGCCAGGCAAGGGTAACGACAAAGGCAAGGTGGAAGGCTTGGTGGGCTATGGGCGGCGCAACTTCATGGTGCCGATCCCCCGGTTCTCGAGTTGGGAAGCCTTCAACGAACACCTCGAAGCCAAGTGCCGCAAGAACCGTGAGCGGCGCTTGCGGCGACACACCGAAACGATCGGAGAACGCTTTGAGCGCGACGCGAAAGCGTTGCTGCCATTGCCGTCCGCGCCCTACGATGCCTGCGACAAACGTACGACCCGGGTGACGTCGTTGTCGCTGGTGCGCTATCGGACCAACGACTACTCGGTGCCGACGCGCTACGGCCATCGCCAGGTGTTGCTCAAAGCCTATGTGGACGAAGTAGTGATCTGTTGCGGCAGCGAAGAGATCGCACGCCACCGGCGCAGTTACGAACGCGAAGAGTTGATCTTCGATCCCGTCCATTATCTGGCGTTGCTGGAGCGCAAGACGAATGCGCTCGATCAAGCCGCGCCGTTGGTGGGTTGGGATCTACCGCCCGAGTTTCCGCGATTACGACGCCTGCTCGAAGTCCGCTTGGGCAAAGCGGGCAAGCGCGAGTACGTGCAGGTGTTGCGTCTGCTGGAGGACTTTCGGCTGGAGCATGTTGCGGCGGCGGTGCGCCAAGCCTGCGAACTGGGAACGATCGGCTTCGACGCCGTCAAGCATCTGTTGCTGTGCGCGATCGAACAACGTCCGCCACGGCTGGACTTAACGAAGTATCCTCACCTGCCGACGGCTCAAGTCGAGCAGACTTCGGCAGCGTCCTATCTCGCGCTCTTGGGGCAAGGAGCGGGCTGATGGCGAAGTCGAATCTCTTACTGGAAGCCCATCTGAAAGCGTTGCGGCTGCCGACTTTCCTGCGCGAGTACGACAAAGTGGCGCGGCAATGCGCCGCCGAGGGCTTGGACTGTAGGAGCTTCCTGAAGCAACTCTGCGAGTTGGAACTGCTCGACCGAGATCAGCGGGCGACTGAACGTCGCATCAAAGCAGCCAAGTTTCCCGTGACGAAAAGTCTCGACACATTCGACTTCCTAGCGTTGCCTTCGTTAAACAAGAAGCTCGTGCTGGAGCTGGCGCGCTGTGAGTTCATCGACCGTCGCGAGAACGTCTTGGCTCTGGGCAACTCCGGCACCGGCAAGACGCATCTCGCCCTGGCGCTAGGCCTGGCCGCTTGTCAGAGCGGTTATCGAACACGCTTCACCACGGCTGCGGCACTGGTCAATGAACTGCTCGAAGCCCGCGACGAGCGACGGCTGCTGCGCTTCCAAAAACAACTTGCCAAGCAGGATCTGCTGATCGTCGATGAACTGGGCTATGTGCCGCTGTCGAAGACCGGCGCTGAGCTGCTGTTCGAGATCTTCTCGCAACGCTATGAACAAGGCTCCACGATGCTGACCTCAAACTTGCCGTTCACCGAGTGGACAGAGGTGCTCGGGTCCGAGCGCATGACCGGCGCTCTGCTCGATCGCCTCACCCACCACGTTCACATCCTGGAGATGAACGGCGAAAGCTTCCGCCTCAAACAGAGTCAAAAGAAACGGTCTCGCTCTTCCGACTGACCCGCCCGCCGCTCGCGCCGGTTTTCGTGGGCCGCCTTCCACTACGCCTGGGTCGCCCTAAAGGGCGCCCTCAGGCTCCGTTCCAGCCGTCCCACGAAAACCGCTACCACTCCCCCAACTGGTCTAGTTTTACTCCGCCGAAGTGGTCTAATTTCTCTCCGCCCTTGACATGGGAACCCACATCCTGATCGGCGGCTGCTTTCTGCTTGCTGCCTACGCGCTTTTCCGGCAACTGGGACGCGGCCCTCGGTCCTCGCTGGCTCTCACCGCCCTCTGCGCCCTCCACCCCGGGATCGGCGATGTAACCCGCTTTGCGCTCAGTGACCTGCCGTTCATGTTCCTGGCGCTCGGCTCGGCCGTCGCAGCCGAAAGAGCGCTTCGGGAGGACGCCCCCCATCATTGGTGCACGAGGTGGTGGGCTGTTGCGACAGCGCTTTCCGCGGCCGCCATTCTCACCCGCTCAGTCGGCGTCGCCATCGTCGCCGGCATCGCTCTCGTGGCCGTAGTACGCCGAGCGCCGAAACCCGCAGCGGCCTATTCCGCCGTGTGCGCTGCGGTCTTTCTCGCCTCGTCGGCCTCGTCATCCCCCCAGGCGTATGCGGCCGGCCCGGATTATACAGGCTACGAACAAACTCTGCTCTTCTACACAGACTACCTCGGCTTTTGGCGCTTCTCTGTCCCCAACTGGGACACCTTGGCGGCCCAGGTCGAGTTCAACGGCATGGAGATCCTCAAAACGCCCGCCTACCTGTGCTTTTTCCTGCCGGTACTGGGATTCGCCAGCGGCGTACTGCAAGCAACCGGGATTGTCCTCAGCGTGGGTATCGTGCGGGGAGTGTTTCGGGGTGTTGGCCGCCTGACGCTCCATCCCATCATGGGAGCCGTGTTGTGCTATCTGCCGATCGTCCTGCTATGGAACTACTCGCTCGCCGACCGCTTCTTCCTGCTCTTCGTTCCGCTGCTCTACCACGGAGCCGCCGGCGAAATCGGATCGCTGCTCAGTCCTATGCGGGAACTGCTCAAGCCCGGCGCCGAAACGGGACAGCGCGTTGCCGCGGTAATCATCTCGACGCTCATCCTCACACTGCTGGGATCCGCCGCGTATCGCTGCTTGTGGACCATCCCGGCCGGGACGCGACAAGGCAGCGCGGAACGGGCCATCCTCAGGGAACAAAAACACCAAGCTTACGGCTGGCTGCGCGAGAACAGCGACCCCCGGGATCGCGTCATCGCTTACGAGGATGTCGTCGCCTACCTCGCCACGGGGCGTCAAGCCATGCGCCCCATCACGCCCTCAACCGCATCCTTCCGCGAAGCTCTCCAGCCCGACCTCGATCGGCTTCCCCACACCGCCCAAGCAATCCAAGCCCGCTATTGGCTGGCGGCGCCCGACGACTACCACCTCGAGCACGCCGACACATTCCTCGAGGAAGCGACAGCGGAACTCCTCGAATCGGCCCCCGTCGTGTTCGAATCCCAGGACGGTACGGTGAAGCTCTATGAGATCGCGTCTCGACGAGATGATTGAAATCGACCTAAGTCGCCGCGGGCGATCTCAGTCCACGAGATCCACGCTATCCACCACGCCGATGATTGCCGCGTCGATCGGCGATCGCAAGCGCCCCACCGCCGTCATGGCTGCCCAACCGTCCATCGTTAGCAGAACTCGATCCCCCACTCCCGCATCCACGGAATCCACCGCCACATAAGGCGCGCCGGTCAACCGGTCATTCAAGTCAATTGTTTTGACGAGCAACAGCTTTTGCTGACCGTGGCTCTCGTGCTTGGCCGGGGCCACGACCTCGCCGACCACCCTGCCGATCAGCACCTCACGACCCCTGGCTCTCTGTCGTGATCGAGTCCACGATTCCGACAACCGCGGCATCCACCCCCACTTCCGCGGGAAGCATCGCGAAGCTCGCCTCCTTGCCACGACACCAATAGATCGTCTCCCCCGCTCCCGCGCCGATAGTGTCTGCCGCGATTAGCGTCCGGCCCGCGTCAGCGCCCTGCTCATCAACGGGTTGAATCACCAGGAGCTTCACACCCTCAAACTGATCGATCTTGACACTCGCCCAGACACGCCCCAGGACCCGGCCCAAACGCACGCTAGCTCCCCGAGCCGCTATCAAGCTCCAGGTCGTCTACAATCCCCACAATCGCCGTATCCACGGGACTGTCTTTCATACCGGAAGCCATTCGCGCCGAACTGCCGGACACCGTGATCACTCGCTCCCGAAAGCCGGCGCCGACCGTATCGATCGCCACGACGTAGGTGTCGAGGTCAGTTCCCTGTGGCGTCACATGCCGCAAGACAAGCAGTTTCCTCCCTTCGAGACGAGGGTCTTTGCGAGTCGCAACGACAGTGCCCACCACGCGGGCCAACAGCATTCTGATCGTCCTTTCGCCGGAGCCTTACTTCTTGGCCGGCGTTAGCTGGAAGATCTCTTCCAGATTGCCGTGCGGACTCGGAATTACATGCACCGCGATCAAGTCGCCGACCCTGCGAGCCGCTGAAGCACCCGCATCCGTCGCCGCTTTCACCGCCGCCACATCGCCCCGGCAAAGCACCGTCACATACCCGGATCCGATTTTTTCCCAGCCAACCAGGGTTACTCTGGCTGCCTTCGCCATCGCGTCGGCGGCCTCAATCAGAGCCGTCAGGCCGCGCGTTTCAATCATCCCAAGGGCTTCGCCCATTAAAGTGTACTCCTCCCTGCTTCCTCAGCCGGCAACTCAGCCGCTCCCACGAACTCGTATCGCTTCTTCCACCAACTCTACCAGTTCATCCCGCGTAACATAGAATCTTTCCTGCCCATCCGCCGGCGCCTTGGCGGCCGCATCCTGTTCCGCCGGGATCGGGCACCCCGGCTCCGCCGTCGCAGCCGAGGAGAAACCATAGCGCCCCCGCGATTCGACCAGCTTCTGCACGTCCTCACCCGAAAGCAGCTTCGGACCGCCCATCATCTGCGCCACCAGGTTGATACGCGCGAAGTGCTCCACGGTCTCCATTCGAAAGAACGCCTTTTGGATGTCCGCACCATACGCCACGGCGCCGTGGTTCGCCAGCAAGATCGCGTCAAACTTCGGAATCAGCGGCCTCATCCGCTCGCTCAACTCGGGGGTTCCCGGCAACCCATACTCCGCTAAAGGGACACATCCCAACCCGATCACGACTTCCGGGAGTATCGCCTTGTTTAACGATAGACCGGCTGTGGCAAAGCCGGTCGAAACGGGCGGATGAGCATGAACAATTGCATGCACATCAGGGCGCATCTTATAGATGACTAAGTGCATTAAGATCTCAGAGGTCTTCTCAAGCCGTCCCTGAAGCTTGTTCCCTTCGTTGTCGACGATAATCAAATCGTCAACATGCATCATGCCCTTGCTTACGCCTGTGGGAGTGGCAAGTATGCGGTCGTGGTCCAGGCGGATCGTGATGTTTCCGTCATTCGCCGCGACCCAGCCCTTCTGATAGACCAGCCGGCCGATATCGACGATGTCCTGACGATGCTCGCGCTCAGTCTTAACCATGCGACCCCGTACCCGTGCGACCTCGTATCGTAACGTGGTCGCCTCAACCTTGTAAAGAAATGAGAGCACGAGAGATCAGGAGAGACTTGGCGCCCTCCGTTCGGTGACTACCGACGTGGAAACGGACCGTTCAGCCACTGATCGCTTTGCTGCGCGGCTGCTTGCTTGCAAATCCGCACTCCAGCCGCAAAGATAGGGATTCGGTTCACATGGACAAAAAACCTCGCATGTGCCCCCATTGCCGGGCCTTTATCGACCCCAAGGCGAGCATATGCGAGTATTGCGACGGCAAGATCGGCCCGCCCTCCTGGAAGCGAGCCGATCCGGGAACGGCCCTCGGCGGATTTATTCAGCAGAGCCACTTCACAACATTCATCATCCTCTTCATCAATCTCGCCCTGTTCCTGGCCACGATGGTCATGACGTCGAAGATGCAGGGCGGCTCGATCAGTCTATTCGGCGGTATCGACGGCCAAACGCTCTTTTTGTTTGGCGCCAAGGATCGTTTCGCGATCCTGGCGCGGGGGGAGTGGTGGCGGTTGATTACAGCGGGTTTTCTTCACGGCGGAGCGCTGCACTTCATGATGAATAGCTGGGTGCTATTCGACCTCGGCGCGACGGTCGAAGAGTTCTTCGGTACCTCGCGCTTTCTCGTGATCTATATCGCGGCGAGCATCGTGGGGTTCGTCGCCAGCATGCTCTGGACCCCCGCTCTTTCCATTGGAGCCTCGGCAGCCGCTTGCGGCCTCATCGGCGCCATGATGGCGTATGGACGGCGTATGGGCAGCTCGTTCATCTGGCAGTCGTATATGCGCTGGGCCATCATGATTCTGGCGCTTGGACTGCTCGTCCCAATGATCGACAACGCCGCCCACATCGGAGGCTTTGCCGGAGGCTTCGCGGTCGGCTACTACGCCGGTACGCCGCAATACGGGCGTCCTATCGAGTCAATCTGGAAAACCGTGGCCGGGATCGCCGTCTTCCTCGTTGTGGTGTCTTTCTTTTTCGCCTATCAACTTCTCAGCCGGGTTCTGTTTTCCTGAACCGCCACTAGCCCACGACAACTCTGTCGGCAAACCTACTCACGGCCGATCAGGTCGATGAGAGCCGATGTCCGCCACTGCTGCCGATCTCTCCCCTGAGGAGGTCGACTATTCCTCGACCTTTTCCACTCGCCGTCTCCGCCTACTGGGGCCGGAATTTCTAGCGCTGTTCGTCATCTGCATCCCCATAGCGTTGCTCACTTGGCGAAACGCGGGGGTCGATCCCAACGATCAAGCGTTGGCGTTCGCGTGGATTCTCGTCTCGACCACGGGCCTCGCTGTCTTCGCTCAGAGCCGGTACAGGGTCGCATTGCCCTGGCCCGGCGTGCTGATCTCGCTGGTGCCGGCGCTGCAACTTCTTCCGCTGCGCCTCCCCCAGAGCACCCGCATCGACGACCTCCAGCAGCAGTTCCTCGCCAACGGCATCCCAGCGCCGGGCCAGGTTAGTATTTACCCCTACGCAACTCTAGAAGGCAGCTTCCTGCTCGCCGGTTGTTGTGCACTTTTCTCTCTCACGCGATCTCTTACAAGCCACTCGAAACGCGCCTTGATTGTCATTGTTGGGGCGATCCTAGCCGTCGGACTCCTTCAATCCGTCATCGGATTCCAGCAACACTTGGTGGGCCAGAGCCTCGACAACTCCGGCTCGCAATTCGCGCGCGGCAGTTTCGTCAATCGCGACCACTTCGCCGCTCTGATGGAGGGCTGTTTCGGACTTGCCATCGGCGTCACCCTCGGCATGTTCGCCCGCCGCAACCGGAAACATTGGCCCGTGGGGCGTGAAAGCGCTTTGACCGTTGGCGCTTTGCTCGTGGGAACTGCCTGCGCCGCCGCTACGATCTTCTCTTACTCCCGAATGGGAATCATCGTGCTCGCGACGCTGTCCTCTATCGCTCTTGTGTTAGCTTTCATCCGCGGCCGGGGTGCGGCGGTGCTAATCGCGTTCGCGGGCGTCGCAGCCGCCTTCACCGTTAGTGTTGCGGGCTTGCGGGGGCTATCGACGCGTTTTGGCGAACTCATCAGCCAGCACGGCGACCCCGGACGGCTGGCCATGTGGCGCGACACTCTTCGGATCGCCCCGGACTTCCTTTGGAGCGGAGCAGGGTTGGGTGCCTTCCCTTTCGTCTTCCGCCGCGGCGAGCCCTATTTGCCTTTGAAGACCATCGATCACGCCCACTCCGACTACCTCGAGCTCCTTATCGAACTTGGCCTACCCGGCGCTCTCCTGCTATTCGGCTCCATCGGTTATGTCGTTGTTGACTCTCTCTGGAAGCTCAGCGCAATGCAGGACCCCGACCGCCGCTGGACCGCAGTCGGCTGTCTCCTGGGCGCCGGCGGAATCCTTCTTCATGCTGTCGCTGATTTTCCCTTGCACATCCCCGCCGTGGCCGCGGTCGCCGCCGTACTCCTCGGATGCGCCCGCGGCCTCGTCGTGCCGCCGCGTCGCCCGTCGCGAATCCGACAAACCTCGGGAGTATTGGTGATGGCGGGAATCGCAGGCGTCAGCATCCTATTCCTCCAGGGCCGTTGGAGCCGACTTGACGCCGCCTCGCTCAGCCTCCAAGCGCACACCGCCGCGATGCAGGGCCGCCTCGAGAGCGCCGAGCACGCTTACGCCGCCGCACTCACAGCCAATCCCTTCGCCGCCGCTACTTGGATCGCACGAGCCGAACTCGCGGAAACCAGAGGAGAGCACGGCAGGGCGCTCCAAATGATGCGAGTCGCGGAAACGATCGAGCCTTTCACGCTTCGCACCGAGTGGGCTTTGGCGAATCTACTCATGCGCCAGGGTGAACACCAGCAAGCCGCCCGGCACTTTGGGACGCTCGCAGAATCAATTCCCCAGATGCGCGCCGCAATCCTTGAAGCGGCGACGGCGGGAGGCATCTCTCCGCTGGACATTGCCGCCAATGTCGTCCCTGCTCATGGCGAAGCCGCCGGGGAGTTTCTGATTCACCTGGTGCGTGGGGAAGCGTGGCCCGAGCTCGTTCCCGCCTGCGAAGCACTACCAGCGACCGCAAAGCAAAACATTCCCGCCCACCTGCTGCGCTACGTCTTTGACCGAGTCTTCGCGGCAAATCAGACGGCGATCTACCTCCAACTGTGGAGCCAAATGTTCCCCGACGAAGTTGCGGAAGACGCCTTCGGTCCTACACTTCTCACCTCGACAACTGATGAAGGTTCTCTGGGCTATGGACTTCGATGGGCAGAGCACCCACGTGAAGGAGTCACAACACGCTTTGGCGTCAAGGACTCGGAGGCCCCCTTCATCGAACTTCGGTTCACGAAACCCGAAAACCTACACTACGCACACCTCTCGCGAGACTTCGCGGTCCGGCCCGGCCAACGCTACACGTTGTTGGCGGAAGTCCGAACCGAGGATCTCACTTCCAGCGAAGGCGTCCGCCTGCTGCTCACATCCCCCCATGGCTCGCTCATCGAGTCAAACCCCTACCGCCGCACCGCTCCCTGGCAAGAGGTCCGATTGTCTTTCCGCGCCGGGCCAGATGACCATGTCTTGCGCCTGTTCGTTGTCCGCTATCCCGCGACTGGTTTCGACAAGCAGATCAGCGGGAGTTTCTATCTGAGAAACGCCCGACTTTTCGTGGGATCCCCTCCGTAGTGGGTAGCCGATCGGTTCGCTTACTCCAAAACCGACGCAACCACTCCGTTCGAAACCTGCCGCAACAAGCGTCCGGCATCCACTTTGTGATTCGTAAGAATCACGCAGATGAGGTCCCGCTCCGGGTCCGCCCAAGCCACAGTGCCCGTCGCCCCCGTGTGTCCGAACGTTGCATTCGATACGAGCTCACCAAACCGTGCCGCCCCTGGTGATTTCGCGAGCGCCCAGCCAAGACCGTACGGCGCATTCAGCCCCCGATTCTGATCCCGTGTCATGGCATCAACCGCCGCCGGGCTCAGAATTCGTTTGCCGGAATACTCGCCGCCGTTCAGCATCGTCCGCATCAGTACGGCTAGATCCAGAGCGCTGCTGTGCATGCCGCCCCAAGGGTGGCCCTGGTCGCGCCAGTAGGGCGTATTCGCACCGAATCTTTTGAGATCGTCGGGATTCGAATTCGGCGAGTCCTTCACCCAGACGGTCTTCTTCAACTCGAAGTCGCCCATCCCTAATGCACTCCGGGACATGCCCAACGGTACAAAGATGTCCCTTCGCAGATACTCCCGCAAGCGCATTCCCGTCAACCGCTCGACGATCTCTCCGGCGAGCAACAAGCCGGTGCTTTGATAGCGATACTGCGTGCCGGGCGAAAAGATCAGCGGCGCGACGACGGTCCGCTCGACGAACCGGCTCAGCGGCGCATTCGCCCTTCTCAACTCGGTGTTCTCCGGAGGCATGCTCGGCAGCCCCGAGATATGCGAAAGGATGTGCCGCACAAGAATCTTGCCGCGCTCACCACCGGTGAACTCGGGGATGTAGTACTCAACGGGGTCGTCCAACGACACCAGGCCGCGATCCACGAGCCTCATGAGCGCCGACGCCGTTACCGGTTTTGTGATCGACGCCAGCAGGAAGATCGAATCGGGCTCGACCGCTCCCGACCTCGCTTCGGGCCATAGCTTCCCGTAGCCACGTGACAGCACAATCGTGTTATGCCGAACCACGCCGATCGAAGCCGCCGTGATCCCACCCTTTTGCACCTCGTCTTCGAGTAGTTGGGACGCGGAGTTCAGCCCCTCCGCCGACATTCCGACCGACGCCGGGGAGCCGGTTTTAAGTTCGCCTGCGTGAAGCGGCGCTAGCAGCAACGCAAGAACGCAGGTAACAACCCCTCCGGGCATCAGAAGGAGACACCGCGCGCCGCAAGTCGAACGACGCCGGCTAACTTCCGGCCAGAATCTCGCCATGTGGCTTGCCCTGAGTAATCTCTTCATACGCATCGCGCACTTGCAAGGCCAGCCGGTCGCCTACCCAGTTCTTGACCGCATCCGAAAGAGCAATCGTCGTTGACACCGGCTCGCCATCCCGACCGTAGCGCACGAGCTCGTCCAACTTCCGTCCGCCATCAACCGCCTTCTTGACCGCCGCGTGTAGCTCGGTCATGAATTGCTCTTCGCCGTCGAGCAATTCCGGACCACCCAATCCGCCATGCCCCGGCAGGACAACTTCCACATCCAGCTTTTTCGCGGCTTGCGCAACTTTGGGCCAGTTGCCGATGTAGCCGTCGCCGGTGTAGTTGAAGGGCCCGTTGGTGATGGCATCCCCTGTACAGAGGATCTTCTCCTTCGGCAGATAGACAAAACCGTCTCCACGAGTGTGCGCCCAACCGAAGAAGTGAAACTCGACGCGCCGCGAGCCATCCTCGATGACAAACGGGGACTCAGAAAACGTCTGTTGCGGACCCTCGGGAGCGTCCAATCCCAGCGCCGCTATACCCTCCCGCAGCTTTGACGCTTCCCGCCATCGCTGAGGCTCGTAGCGGGCAATCTCTTCGCTCACTCCTATGTAGGCCAGGGTTGTAGCGCCTTGCTTCGTCCAAACAGGATTGCCGTACGCATGGTCCCCATGGTGATGTGTGTCGAACACATACTTAACCGGCTTCGAGGAGATGCTTTTCAAATCACGAATCACGGCATTGGCGCCACTGGGAAAATTCGCGTCCACAACAATCAGGTACTCATCCATCTCGATGATGACGTTGTTGCAATGCCCCTGATGGCGCCGCTCGCCCTCGCGAAACCACACACCATCGGCTACCCTCTTGACGGTCCGTTCCTGCGCCTCGCTACGCGTCACCCAGAACGCGGAGATCAACATCACAGCAAACAAACCCGAGACCGCCACTCTCCGTCTCATCATTCATTCCCTCCAAGAACTCGAATCATGTGCTCACGGCCTTGACCGCGTTATTCGCCCGCGGGCGGGAAGGCCTCGTTCCGTGACCGGCGCATCGACGAATGCTTCCAGAGTCACCTCGACGACTGGACGGACGGGGTCATTGCTCATGAACTTCAACTTGCCCTTTTGGACGCCACCGGCCATACCCTGGAAACGCACGACGCCATCACGCCGACCGCCGAGTGGCTGCACTTCGAACGGCGTCGCGGGTGAAACCAGCGAGCAGCCTGGTTGGTCACAGATCACTTCCGTTACAACGAGCGTACCCGCGCCCTCGTTCATGATCGCGACGCTTCGCTCGCTTTCAGCACCTGGACTCAGCGTGCCCAAGTCGATGTAGCGCGGGTAGGCATGAAGGTACGGGGTGGATGCAGCCGTGGTTCCTTCAGCGATGGTAATCGTGCGGCCGGGCTCGATCGCTTGCACCTCGTCTTCGACGCCACTCGGCCAGAGTACGCGGACCTCGTTCACGAGATCCTCAAACGCAAGGCCGAAATGAACGACCAATTCGTCCTGCGAATGGGCGCTTGAACCACCCTTGACCTGGCGCATCATGTTAAGCTGCCCGGCCTTGACTTTGACAACCGCTCCGATCGCCGATCGGTTGCTCTGAGTGGCCCGGAGCCGGACCCGTAGCGAGGAGCCGTGCAACCCCGCTTCATTGCGAAGCAATGACAAGTTCCCGTCTTGGTTGACCACCGCGAGATCCAGATCCCCGTCACCGTCATAATCCGCGACTGCGCTTCCCCGTCCCCTCGGGGTTTCTACGTCGGAAAGGTCCGTAAAATCCGCAAAAGTCGCGTCACCCATGTTTCTAAACAACCACCGCCTGAAAGGCGGTGGGTTCATTTACGACTGAAAGTCGGCTTGCGGCTGAAGCCGCCTGAAGAAGCCCCGGCTCAGAGCCGGCTCAAGGCTTGGTGGGCGCTGTGATCTTGAATCCCTCCTCATCCTCGTCCCATTGCTGGCTCTCGATGTACTTCTTGATCGTTTCCTCGTCCACCGCGCCCACCGTCGCGCAGAAATATCCGCGCGCCCACAGGTGTTGCCCCCAGTATCGCTTCCGCAATTCCCCAAACTCATCTTGCAGCCGTCGTGACGACCTGCCTTTTACATACTGCACCAGCTTCGACGGTGCAAGCTGCGGCGGTGCCGATACCAAGACATGCACATGATCCGGCGACACCGCACCCCGAATCACCACGACGTCTCGCGCTTGGCAGCTCTGTCGGATCAGATCCCGTGTCCGCTCCGCCACCCTGCCCCGCAACACCTTGTAGCGATATTTCGTGATCCAGACCAGGTGATACTTGATGTCGTAGACCGCGTGCGCCCCTCGCCGATATTCGCCCATCCTCCTATTGTCATCCAGACCCGCTTGAAGCTGACCGCCTGAAAGGCGGTGGGTTTAGACCTGGTGATGGAACTAAAGACAAAGGGCCTGCTCCTGTTTCGCATCGTCGCAACGAACAAATCCTCGTATCCATCTTGCTCGGCATCAATAAAACTGACGCCCCACGAGTTGAACCCGGTAACTCCCGCCGTAGCCGCGGAGTTGTCCTTGAACGTTCCGTCCCCTTTACCCAGGTACAACACGTTCCCGCGCGGGGACGCGTCCAAACTCGTGCGCAGAAGGTCCGAAATGTAGAGGTCCCAGTCACCATCAAGGTCAATGTCAGCAACATCAATGCCCATTCCCGCTTCGCTGTCATCCCCAAAGCCCAGTGATTCACTCGTCGCGTCGCGGAAAGTTCCATCTCGATTGTTGATCAGAAGACGGTCTCGCTCGAACATCGGCGACGACACGCTCACGTTCACGACGTACATATCAGGCCATAGATCGCCGTCGAGATGAGCACCGATGAAAGCCAACGTGGGGCGAAATCGATTCGGATCCGTACCGTCATCCACGCCACTTGAAGCCGTAACGTCCTCGAAGGTCCCGTCACAGCGATTGTGGTACAGCCGGTTCTGAGTCGATCGGAGGCCCGGACCACGGGTTCCGAATACAAGGTGCCCGACGAACAAGTCGGTGCATCCGTCGCGGTCGTAATCAAGCCATCCGCCGGCTTTCGAACGAAAGCCGGGCCAATCCTCGCCAACGGGCGGATCCGCCAAGTCCTGTACTCCCGCCACAGCGGCAACATCTTCGAACAGAGGCTGTCCCGATTTCACTCTTCCGCCGTTCTCCATCCAGAGGTTTTTTAGGAGGATGTTGGCGGGACCGTCTTGGCGATTCAGCCCCAACACAGTGTTGAACGAGCGGTTGTCCACCAGGATGTAGAGATCGGAGTCGCCGTCGTTGTCGTAGTCGGCGAACACCGAGCCCGTCAGATCGATATCGGTGGGCAGCGCCGGGAGCAGGTGGTCCACCAGCGCGAACGTACCGTCACCTCGGTTGCGGTACAGGTGAGGCAGGCTATCGTTGCCCCCGTTGACCAGGAACAGGTCGGGGTGGTAGTCATTGTCGAAGTCAATCCAATTGACGCCCAGACTATGGTTCGTAGGTGAGAAGTACCGAAACTCCGATAACCCAGCTTCCTCCGCAACGTCTTCAAATACAGGTTGCCCCGACGCGCCGGCGGTGGCAAGAAACAGGAGAGTGAGAACGACGGCGATTCGTTTCATACGTGGCGCACTCGTGCGATCAGACCCGTGCTTGAGCTGACTGCCAACTGACTCCAGACAGTATAGAGTCTTGTGCGCCTACCAACACGTTGTCAGCCAACTTGCATTCAGCGCCTCAGACCGAGGCTACTCGAATGCGGACATCGCACCGGGCGTTGTAACATCAGTCTTCGGACGTCTACGCGGCGTCCTCGCATTCGGCGGGCAGACCGCCGAGTGCCCCATGGGAGGACTAGTGGATTCCGCAACCAGAATCCCGGTACTGGCAGGCAACTGGAAGATGTTCAAAACTCTTCCTGAAACGGTCGCCTACCTTCAGGAGTTCAAGATACTTGTTCAGTATGTCGAGGGTTGCGAAATCGTGATCGCACCGTCCTTCCCCGCCCTTGCCGCCGCCGCCGAGACCGTTCGCGGCAGCCGCATCCGCATCGCGGCGCAGAACGTGTATTGGGAAATTGAAGGGGCCTACACAGGCGAAGTCTCCGCCGGGATGCTCGCTGCCGCCGGCTGCACTCACGTCATCATCGGACACAGTGAAAGACGACTCTTGTTCGGAGAGGCCGACGAAACGGTGAATCGGCGGGTCTTGGCCGCACTCGCCGCAGGCTTGCGGCCTATTGTCTGCGTCGGCGAAACCCTCGACCAACGCGAGGCAGACGAAACAAGAGATGTCCTTTTGCGCCAGATCGATGGCGCTCTGGCTTCGTTGACCGCCGATTCCGCGTCGCCTATAATCGTAGCGTACGAGCCTGTTTGGGCTATTGGCACTGGACGAACCGCCACCCCCGAGATCGCCGAGGAAGCACATCAAGTTCTCCGCGACCGAATCCGCGAAAACCTAGGTCCCGTGACTGCGGAAAACTTGCGTATTCTCTATGGGGGAAGTGTAAAGCCGGCCAATATCCAGAGCTTGATGGCCATGCCTGACATTGATGGGGCGCTGGTGGGGGGCGCGAGCCTCGACCCCGCATCAATGGCGGCTATGATTCATTACCAATCCTGATCAGACGGCCCGCCGAAACCGATACCGGGGTGGCCCGCGTGGTACGTGTCAAGGAGTAGATTCGTCGTGTTAGAGATCTTCCTAACCATCATTCATGTCGTGGTCTGCCTCTTCTTGATCATCGTCGTGCTGCTCCAGAGCGGTAAGGCGGCGGATCTGGCGGGAGCCTTCGGCGGTATGGGTTCTCAGACAGCCTTTGGTCCTCGGGGCGCCGCCACCCTGCTGTCCAAGGCAACGACAATCGCCGCTGTCCTCTTCATGCTGACGTCGATTTGGCTCGGCATTGAGGCCGGCCGCGGTGGCGGATTCGGTGGCGGAGAATCCGTCATCGAGAGAACCGGCGCCGGCGCCGTTGTTCCCGACGCAAGTCAGCCGGGCCAATCGCCCTCGGGCGGCGAGGAAGCGGGCGGTAGTCCCTTCGAATCCATGGAGGTCACGCCACTCAAAGATGGGGAAGCCCCCGCGGCGGCGGCCCCAGAAACGGAACAAGGAAGCCAGGCTCCTCAGCAGGAATAGCCCTCTTGCCATGATCAACTGAACAAACCGGAGCACTTGCGGAGATGGCGGAACTGGCAGACGCGCTAGCTTGAGGTGCTAGTGGGAGAAATCTCATGGGGGTTCGAGTCCCCCTCTCCGCACCATTTACTTTCAATCAACTTAGCCGCCCCGCATCTTCAAATGCGCATCCCTATGGCCTTCGCCCGTGTCGCCGTGCTCGCGTGCGGCTTGAATCTATCCGTCTCGGCATCTCAGATCCCCACGGCCAAAGACGTATCCGCTAAGCCTGACGTACCGACGCCCAAGGACGCGATTTCCCTGGAGCGGTTGCAAAAACTGGCGTCCAAGGAAGCCAGCGCCTCTTATTCTCCCGACCGCGTGATCAGCCCTCCAATGCCGATTGCGATCCGGCAGGAGCATCCCGGCGGCCCGGCGTATCAAGAGGGTCTTAGCTATACGTTCCTCATTCACTCGATGAAGTTCGCCGGCATGGTTCGGATGGACGACGGACAACTGCTACTGATGGGAACCGGCTGGCTGAAAGACCCCGTCGGCGAGGAGCGGGGTGTGTTTGTCATGCGCTCGGCTGACGAAGCACAGAGTTGGAGCCGGCCAAGGATCATCCATTGGGGCCTTGAGCGGCCCGAGCCCATCAATCTCGGCGGAAAGAAGCTGGTGATGATTCCTCGAGATGATGCCGGCTTCATCAGCTTTAGCGAGGATGGCGGGCAGCACTGGGGCGAGAAGATTCCTTTCCCTCGACTGCCCGATGGCAGTAACCGCCAAACCTATCGTCACGGCACACCACTCGTCGAAGGACAGACGATTACTGGCGTGTTCTACACCGAGGGCGAACTCCGCGAGGGCTGGACGGCTTACTCTTTGCTGCGCCGCAGCCGCGATGGCGGTCGAACTTGGGGTGATGAGCTTTGGTTGCCGCCGGAGTGGCTCACGTCCGAGGGCGCGATCACACGAGCCCGCGACGGAGCGCTGGTCATAGCCCTACGCACCTCCCAAGCGCCGGGCTTGCCATCTTACAGCGACCATTGGCGGCGCATCACGACCGCTCGGTCCATGGATGAGGGCAAAACCTGGACCGACCATCAGGTCCACTTCCAATACGGCAAGGTGCATAGCAGGCTGCTCACGCTCAGTAGCGGTGACATTCTTCTCACCTACGCCGTCCGGATGGGAGAACTCGACGGTGAGGTGTACCACGGCATTGAGGCCGTACTCAGTAGCGACAACGGCAAGACCTGGGACTGGGACCGCCGCTTCATCCTGTTTCGATGGGCGATGCACCAGAGTATGCATAGCCCGCAGTCGATCGAACTCGCCGATGGGCGCATTCTGACCCTGTTCGGCTACCACTACGACGCCAAGTGGAACGAAGGACCGTTGGGCGCTGCCGGCTATCCGATGGGAATCACATCGACCGTGATTTGGTCGCCCTACCCTGAGAGCGAATAGTTGTGGGTTTCTACCCCTTCGAGACGGACGCATCGAGCACGTTGGCGGTTATGCGCTGAACTCGTGCGTCCGGGCCGTGCGGACGGGACCAGTGCGACCACGGCAGCATATGCCCCGGGGGTGACGATAGCCCCTGCGCCCAAAAGATCGTTGCCGCGTTAAAGACGACGTTGCCCTTCGGCCCAGGGTATACCGTGGCCGTCCAGTGAGCGGGGCGAACGCCTCCGCTGAGCGCGATCCCTTCCGCGACGACTTCCAAGCCGGGAATGTCCGCGGGATTGCCGTGGAATTCCCAGCCGACGAGTCCCCGCACGTGATCGCCCTTCTTCATGCCCGTCCCCTCGAAGATCCAATGGTCCGGCTTGGTGACGATCCAATCGCCGCCGCCATTGAAGGGCGTGATCGTGCGCGCGCCCATCAGTAGGTTCTCGTTCGGGCCTTCGATCGGGAACGGCCCCATCTTGGGTTTCTCCTCGTCTGTGAGGCCGCCGTAGCGGCCGGCGCGCGTGATGACGCGGTTGGCGCGTCCGTCATGGCTTTCGCGGAACGGGCTCACAAAGCAAACGGAGTTGCCCGACAGATACAACTGGTTGACACCGGCCCGAACCGCGCCTATCGCGCTTTCGTATTGGCGAAGATCCCAATATTCGTCATGACCGACACTGATGAACGCTCGCGCTCGTAACGGTTGTGCCGAATCGATCATGTCGCTGTTCGAACAGTAGGTTACGTCGTACCCCTGAGACTCGAGCCAGTAGCACAACGGATATTCCCAACACAGGAACTCGCCCGAACCGATCGACTGCGGATTTTCATAGATCTGCGCGTACTTGCCGTAGGGGCGGTCAAAGCTGACCTCCACGTTGGAAACAAGAGAGCCATCGGGATGAGTGTAGAGCGAGTAGTCGTCGGGCCAACGATTATATGCCTGCCATGTGTTGTCGCTGCACTGAAACAACACGTCGGCCTTCCTTTGATCTCGCACGATGAAGATCACGTAGCTCTGCCAAGCCGACATCTCATCCGAGCCGGTCAGCAACGTAAGACGTCCGAGGTAGACACCGCTCAGCCAGTCTTCTGGGATTTTCAGCTCGACGCCGGGCTCCCAACGGCATTCCCGCAGGCGCAGGTCCTGGACTTCGGGGTCCGGTTGGGTCTTGCCGTCAAAGGGCCCCAGCGCCGTCATCAGCCGTGCGCCTCTCCCGCCGTAGTAGCCCATGCGAAATATCTCAACCTGATATTCCTGCGGCGGATTCGTGCTGACCATGATGCGTAGCGTCTCGCCGGCTTCGATACCTTGATGCGAGCAATAGCCTTCGATATCGGGCGAACGGAAACCGTCTCGCCGGTCAAGTCGGACGCGCGTTAATTGCCAGTCGAGGCTGCCTTCTTTCTCGTTCTCCAACTCGATGCGGTTACGGGCCTGACTCGATGTGGCATCATCCGCTGGTCCGCAACCTCCAGTCGCCGCGAGCGCCGCGGATGCGGCGAGTCCGCTTTTCAGAAAGTCGCGGCGTCCACGGCTGGCGCGATCTTTGCTCATTGAAAATTTCTCCGATCTGAAAGCTAATGTTGGTCCGTCAATCCTGGGCCTGTGCAGATTGTACTGCCCAGCCGACGCCAGCCGGGCGATGGCAGCGGTCCACCGGAAACTCGCTACACTATCGGCATGCTGACTCGACGCCTATTCCTCGGTGCCGCTGCGGCCCAGTGTGCAGCGGCAGCGACATATCCAACCCGCAAAGCTCGGGTCGAGCCACTTTGGAAGTCACCCGATGGAAACCCCAACGCGTTGGAGGCCACCGCCGAAGGGATCTGGGTCGGCGAGCAGGTCACGGACGCAGCCTACTTGTTGGATTGGCAAACCGGCAAAGTAATCAGGAAGGTGGAAACCGAGTCTTCGAACACAAGCGGTATCGCCTACGGAGGCGGCTTCCTGTGGATGGCGGCCAACGGCCCCGCGAGCCGCCGTCCGTCACGGCCGACGGATACCAAGACCGGAGAGGTCCACAAAGTCAGCGCGAAGAGCGGCGAGACCGTGGCTCGCTATCCCGTTCCAGGCGGAGGCGGGGTCCATGGCCTTTGTTGGGCCGAGAACTCCCTTTGGGTGACGACGCTTGCGCTGGGACGCTTAACGCGCTTTGACGCGGACTTCAAGGAAGTCTCGCACATCCCCATCTCGCTCGACCGGGCGCACGGGTTGGCGTGGGATGGGGAGTCGATCTGGTGCATGTTCTCAAACGAGTACATGATCCAGCGACTCGATGCCGGAAACGGCAAGGTTCGCGAAGTCATCCAACTGAACAAAGGTACTGACCCGGACCCGCATGGACTGACGATGCACGAGGGCGTGTTGTACTACAGCGATTCGGGATTCGTTCGCGGCGGGGGCGCGCACGCCGGGAAGCATGGCGGGTATATCTGTCGAGTCCATTTGAGCTGAGTATGCGCATGGCTTGGAGATTCCGTTGGTACGCTGCGCTGTTGCTGGGGGGCGTGCTGTCGGGGCAGGACGAAGGGCGCATTATGCGGCCGGCGGCCCTCTCGGCTCATCAGGCCGGTGTGGTCGATGTCGTAGCGAAGGCGCCGGCGGGGAAGCTCGAGCTGGATGGGGAGCCGATCGAAGCTGAAGAGCCGTTCCCGAACGTCTTTCATGCGGCGCTGAGCCCGTCAGCGGGAGAACACACTCTGGCGATCGTCTGGGAGGGTGGCCGTAAGGAAGTACGCTTCTTCATGGGCGAGAACCCGCCGGCGGAGTTTAAGGCCTTTCAACATCACCCGCCCGTCCCCGACGTGCAGTGTACGCAGTGCCATGGGATCAGCCGCCGCGGACGTTTCCGCTTCAAAGGCGGCTGCTTCGATTGCCACCAGAAGGAGAAGGAAACCTTCGCGGCGATTCATGCTCACCCCGAGCATACTTTCGTCGAGTGCGGCACTTGCCACAACGCTCATGGATCGACGGCGGCTAAACACTTGATCTATCCGAAAGAGATCATGTGCAAGCTTTGCCATAACTGACTACTGAGCACATTGTGAGCTGCACCGACGCGCGTCTACTCGAAAGCCACTACGCCCCTGGATGTGGCAAACTGGGGGCAGCTGGAAGGTCACAGAACTGATCTACCTATTGGAAGAGGATGGATGGCGGCTCGTGCGGACCCGAGGAAGCCACAGACAGTTCAAGCTCCAGAGCAAGCCAGCCACCGTCACAGTGGCCGGCAAGGCAAGCGTTGATGTCCCGGCAGGAACCCTCAACTCCATTCTCAAGCAGACCGGGCTGAAAAAGTGAGGACCACCGAATGCGCTACATGGTTGTAATCGAGCGCGGAGAAAAGAGCTGGGGGACTCACGTCCCCGACCTCCCTGGTTGCGTGGCCGCGGCGGACACAAGGGAGGAAGTTGTACAACTCGTCCGCGAGGCCATCGACTTCCACATCGAAAGCCTTAAGCAGGACGGCCTTCCCGTGCCCTCGCCGAGTTCGGAAAGTGAAATTGTCGAAGTCGACGCCGCCTAAGCGGCGCCCACGGTGGCAATCGCGACGACTTTTGTAAGGCTCGCGGCACTACGATAGGGAGATGCGTTGGTGCCTGTTCGGCCTGCTTCTCCTGGCGCTTGGCTGTGGGGCTTCACAGGAGCAGGCGTCCCAGACGGATGACCTACCCGTGCTCGGGGCGGCACCTGAGTTTTCCCTGATAGAGCGCAGCGGCAGAGAGGTCAATCACGCCGAACTCAGCGGCAAAGTCTGGGTGGCAAACTTTGTTTTCACTCAGTGCGCGGGGCCATGCCCGCTACTGTCGCAGCGCATGTCCCGAATCCAGACAGAGCTCGAGGATGAGCCCGACGTGCGTTTCGTCTCCTTCAGCGTCGACCCGGAGAACGACACGCCCGAAGTTCTCAGCGGGTATGCAGAGCGCTTCAACGCCGACCCGGAACGCTGGTTGTTCCTGACAGGCGACAAGACCGCTTTGTATCGGCTCATCAAGAATGGTTTCAAGCTTGCGATCGACGATGGCGGGCAAGCGGATAGTCCCAGCGCCGGCATCATCACCCACAGCTTGCGCTTCGTCCTGGTCGATCGGCAGGGGCGGATTCGCGGCTACTTTCAGGGAGCGGAAAGCGATCTCGAAGAGAAGATTGTTCTCGCCATCCGACGTCTCCTCGTGGAGACAACATAAGGCGCTCTCGGCTAAGATCGGATCTTCAGAATCAAAGGATGGAGGTAGCCCGGCCGAGGCTCTGGCGAAGTTCGATGAGAACGTGCAAGCGGCGCGCGATGCCATCGCGGGGACAAGCGATCACGCACTCATGTCTCAGTGGTCGCTGCGATCCGGCGAACAAGTATTCTTCTCGATGCCGAAATCGCGGTGCTGCGCAGCTTCGTGATGAATCACATGATTCACCACCGTGCGCAGTTGGGGGTCTATCTCCGATTGAACGATATTCCCGTGCCCGCTACGTACGGCCCTTCCGCGGATGAGCAACCGTTCTGAGGCGATCTAGCGATAGAAGATCTCGACCAGCGCCAGCGGTATCGCCGGTATATACGTCACGAGCAGCAACACGAACGCCAACACGCCGATAAACCGCACGTTCACTTTGCTGACTTCCCAGATGTCGGCCTTTGCGATCGAGCAGGCCGTCACGAGCACGCTGGCAACCGGCGGCGTCTGCTGGCCGATTCCCAGGTTTAACGTAACGACGAGCCCGAAGTGAACCGGATCGATCCCCACTGCGTTCACAAGCGGCATCACGATCGGTACGACAAGAATGATTGCCGCCGCCGAATGTAGAAACATCCCGATCAGCAAGAAGAACACGTTGAGCAGAGCAAGAACAATGATCGGGTTATCCGTCAGGCCGGTAATACCTTGCGCGACCTGCTGCGGGACTTGCATCGTCGTCAGATACTCGCCCAACAGCGCGGACGTGGCCACCAGCAACATCACGATCGCGGTCTGAGTTCCGGCTTCGATCATCGCGGCGTGGATCGTAGCCCAACTCAGTTCGCGATACACGACGCCCCCAATCACGAGCGCGGCGACAACGGCGAGTCCCGCGCCTTCTGTCGCCGTCACCCAGCCCCCGAAGATTCCCCCGAGTATGATCACCGGCAGCAGTAGCGCCCAAGCCGCATCCTTGGCGGTCTTAGCAACTCGGCTGAGCTGGAAAACTTCCTCCACGGGATAGTCGTGCTTGACTGCCACGGCGTAGGTGATACCCATCATCAGCAAGCCGCCAAGCACCCCGGGGATGATCCCGGCAACGAAGAGCTCGACGACGGAACTGCCCGACATGACGCCGTAGAGGATCATCGGGATCGAGGGTGGGATGATGACGGCCAACGTCGCGGCCGACGAAGTGACAGCGGCGGCGAAGGGCGTCGGGTAACCCTTCTTTTTCATCGCCGGAATGAGGATGGAACCCAGCGCGGCTACATCCGCGACGGCCGAACCCGAAATCTCCGCGAAGAACAAGGATGCGCCAATCGTGACCATGGCCAGACCGCCGCGGACGAAACCGAGGAGCGCGGACGCGAGAGCGATCAGACGCTGCGAGATCCCTCCGGCGTTCATGATCGCGCCGGCGAGGATGAACAGCGGGATGGCGATCAGCGGAAACTTGGTCGCGCCGGTATAGAGAACGAGGGCAACGTTGGGCAAATAGTCGAGTCCCGAGCCGGCTAGCATCGCCCCTACGGCCACCGCTCCCATGGCAATCGCGATCGGCACATCGATCACGATCAGCCCCAGCATCACCAGGATCATCACCAGGACGGTCACGGGGGGGGAACCTCCGCCGTGGCGACCTCGGCCCGGATCAGTTCAACGAAGCTCAGCAGCTCGGCTACGACGAACAGCAACGCGCCGATGGGGATCACCGACTGCGTCAGTTGCGTGGGCACCCACGGCAGGCTCACAAGGTAGTCGCCTTCGAGGATCACCAGGACCTGCCACCCGGACCAAGCCACGATCAGGAAGAATCCTATGACGATTAACTCGCGAACGCCGTAGAGAATCCAGCGGGTTCGGCGCGACGCGGCCCGGACCAGCTTCGGAAAACCGATATGGGCTCGCTTCAACGCGGCGAGCGATGCACAGTAGTAGGTCAACCAGGCGAGAAGCACGGAGGCGACCTCGTCATACCAGACCACCGACGCGCCCGCTTTGCGGAAGATCACCGCAACCACCACAAGTGTGGCGAGGGATCCCATGAGGAGAATAACGATGGTTTCGAGCAGACGCTCGAACTTCGCGCTAAGATCGGCCATCGAGACGGGTCGGAGGGTGCGGCCCCCAATGGGACCACCGGAAGAACCAACTAGTAAAGCAACGAACTAGTATCAGTCTTCGCCGTCGCGAAGCGCAACGGCCTGACGGGTGAGTTCCTCACCGCCTTCAACGGACGCGGCAAACTCGCCGTAGATCGCTTCGCCCACTACTTTGAAAGCCTCGCGGTCGACTGGATTGATCTCCATCTCGGCGGCCTTCAGTTTCTCAAGCAGCTCCTCGTCAATTTCCTTGCCTCGCCGATGGACGAACTCTTGCGTTTCCCGGGCCGTCGTTTCGAGCACTTGACGGATATCCTCCGGTAGATTCGACCACTTGCGCGCGCCCGCCAGCAGATAGGCCGGCGTGTAGACATGCTGGGAAAGCGATAGGTACTTCTGCACCTCCTGGAACTTGGTGCTGTAGATCATCGAGAGAGGGTTCTCCTGGCCGTCCATGACGCCGGTTTGGAGCGCGACGAAGACTTCCGACAGCGGCATCGGAGTGGGGTTCGCTCCATAGGCCTGAAACATCTTGACGCGCCAGCGGCCTTTAGGCGTCCGCAGTTTGATGCCCCGCAGGTCGGCAGGGGTCTTGATTGGGTGATCGTTGTTCGTGATGTGGCGAAAGCCGTTTTCCCAGACGGCCAGCACACGGTAGCCCTTGGCTTCGCTGAGTGGCGCGAGACGGGACCAGAAGAGCGCGTCCTCAATGCGCTTCATGTGTTCTCTGTCTTCGACGAGGTAAGGCATTTCGAAGAGGCCGAATTCGTCGACGACCGTCGACATGATGGTCGAAGGAAGCGCCAGGTCAACTGTCCCCAGCTTTAGCTTTTGGAGCAGCACTTCGTCAGAGCCGAGTTGGCTCGATCCGAAGACGTTGACCTTGACGCGGCCCGCGAGTCGTTCGTTGACGCGGCGCGCGAATTCATCGGCCGACTCGGCGACCAGAGCGCCCGGATGAGAGACGTGTCCGAGTTGCAATTCAATCGGGCCGCCGGTGTCGCTGCCGCCGCACGCGGCCAACAGCGTGAGAGCTAGTGGGATGAAGATCGTTCGCATGAGGGGTCGCGCCGGAGGGCAAGCTTTCCATACAAGACTACAGCACGGGCCGCGATGAAAGTGTCGACGACGACCAGTATCCATTGAGCGTCGACGTCAAGGGGGCCACCGACATCGTCGTTCTACGAGTCGGACCGGCGATCGAGTATTTTTTCCGCGAATCAAGCTTGACTCTTGATTCGCGGAATGGGATGTTAGACAACGGAACCGACGGATTGATTCTTCGGACAGGAGGGGACGATGAGTTTTTCCATGATTCGCATCTATGCGCCCGCCGTGATGGCGATGGCGCTCTTGGCGGCGCCGCTGAGCGCCGACCACCATAAGTCGGGAATGACGGCGGGGAACGCCGATCTTCAGTCGGCGGGCGCCTTGGCGTTCGGGCCTGACGGGATCCTTTTCGTCGGTGATTCGGCGGGCGGCTCCATCTACGCGCTCGACACGGGCGATACCAAAGCAGGCTCCACGGTCAGCGTCTCGGTGAAGGCGGTCAATGAAAAGGTTGCTGCCATGTTGGGAACCTCGGCCGATCAGATTCTCATCTTAGACATGGTCATTAACCCGATTTCGAAGAACGCTTATCTCTCCGTTTCGCGCGGCAAGGGACCGGATGCCATACCGGTGATTCTGAAGGTCGATGGTTCGAGCAAGATTTCCGAGTTTTCCGTGGCCAACGTTAAGCATTCCCGCGCGGCGCTGCCGAACGCTCCCGCCGCCGACGCCAAAGACCGCCGTGGAAGGAGTCTCCGCGTGCAGGCCATCACGGACCTCGCCTATGTCGACGGCAAAGTATTAGTCGCGGGACTTTCGAACGAGGAATTCGCCTCGACCCTGCGCTCCATTCCCTTCCCTTTCAGCGATGTCGGCACAGGTACCGGAGTCGAGATTTTCCATGGCGCGCACGGGAGGTTCGAAACGAATGCGCCTATTCGAACGTTCGTTCCCTACGAGATCCAGAAGGAGCCTCATCTGCTCGCGGCTTACACTTGTACGCCTCTCGTGAAGTTTCCGCTGTCGGATCTCAAGCCGGGGACGAAAGTTATGGGGACTACGATCGCGGAGCTGGGGAATCGCAATCGTCCCCTCGACATGATCGTCTACGGTAAGGGTGGCACGGACTACATCCTCATGAATAACAGCAGCCGGGGCGTGATGAAGATGTCCACGAAGGACATTCACAAGTACGGCGGCATCGAGGAGAAGACCGACATCACCGGCCTGCCTTACGAGACGATCGCCGAACTCAAAGGTGTGCAACAGCTCGATCGTTTGGACGACGACAGCGCGGTCATTCTGGTGCAGGACGAAGGCGGTTCGATGGACCTGAAGACCATCGCGCTTCCGTGATCGACGGCCCGGACATTCACATTGCAAGCGAGGACAGACAAGCGCGACTTGGCTGTCCTCGTTCCTCTTTCCGATGAGGGCTCGCACCTTTGGTCCGCTGCTCGTTACCGTGCTCTGCGCTCTTAGCGCGGCTTGGGCCGACTCCGCCGATGTGGATATGGCTCAGACGGAAAGCGGATATGTGTTCCGTCTCGCCCCATTCTCGAAGGGTTCGTTGCCACTAGCCGAGGCTATGCGGGTCTACGTGGCCGGTGGGCCGGGGGCCGACAGTGATTTGCCGCCGCTGCTCGGTTCGTATGGAGTGGAGGGAGATGTACTAACGTTCAAGCCTCGCTTCCCGGTGCAGGGAGGCAGGCGCTACCGCGTCGTCTTCGATGCCGGGGCGGAATCCGGCCCGCGGGAGCGGATGTTCGATGTTCCCGAGACGGGTACCAGGGTCCCAACGGTGGTCGAACAGATCTATCCCACAGCGGACGTCCTACCAGAGAATCAGCTCAAGTTCTACCTACACTTCTCCGCACCAATGAGCCGCGGCGAAGCGTATCTGCGTGTTCACTTGCTCGACGAAACCCGCAAGCGCATCAATCTTCCCTTCCTCGAGTTGGACCAGGAACTGTGGGACCCTTCGGGGCGGCGCTTGACCATCTTCTTCGATCCCGCTCGGGTCAAACGCGGACTACTGCCCCACGAGGAAACAGGCGTTCCCATTGAGGACGGCAAATCTTACACTCTTGTTGTCGAAAAAGAATGGCAGGATGCGCGCGGTAAGGCGCTTGGGCAAGGCTTTATGAAGCCGTTTCGCGTGGACCCGGCGGACCGCGAGCCTCCCCGCTTGAAGGATTGGGTTGTGACTGCGCCGGTAGCCGACACACTCCAGCCGGTAGTCGTTGAGTTTCCCGAACCGCTCGACCATGCGCTTCTCGCGCGGCTCGTGCGAATCACCACAGCAGAAAGGCGAGAGCCGGTACGTGGCGAGATCCTGATCGACCGGCGGGAGACCCGTTGGCGATTCACTCCCGATGCGCCTTGGCGGTCCGGACGCTACTACGTCGAGGTGGGTACCGTCCTCGAAGATTTGGCGGGCAACACCTTGGAGCGTCCTTTTGAAGTGGATGTATTCGAACGGGTGGAAGAGCGCGTTGCACGCGTGACGGAGACCCTCGGCTTCGTAGTGGAATAGCTGGTCGACTTTCGGCACGGTGACAAACGCCGCTAATTGCCGGTTTCCAGCAGAGCAAGAGTGGCCCACGCGGTTGTCGAGATGTGCTGGGCGTAACTTTGGGAGCCGGGCGGACGGGTCGTTTCAGGCCAGCCTCCGGCGGGAAGCTGAACTCCGATCAAGAAGCGTCGTCCTCGTTCAATGCGCTTGTCGTGCGATGTGGGTAGCGAGTCGAGCGCGAGAAGGGCGAGTGCCGTGTCGAACGGCTCAGAGGGTGCATGAAGGTAGGGCCCCCAGCCTCCGTCGCTGTTCTGGGAATTCGCAATCAGCGTAACCGCGCCGGCCCGCCTCTGGGTGATGCCGCCGCCGGGCGACATATCCGAAAGGGCCAACACCGTTGCCGATGCAGCAGGCAAGTTCTTGGGTGCGGTGCGCTCAAACCAATTGTCCGCTCGCTGAATAGCCTCGACCAGAGCTGGAGCGCGCGCACTCTTGAGAACACGGCGGGCCATATAGGTGGCGAGGGCGGCGCCATAGGTGATCGGTGAGCCAACCGAGCCGCCTGCATCGATCTTCCACGAGCCGTCGTCTTCCTGATAGGGCACAAGCGACCGGGCCGCCTCAGCTAGGGTTTCCCGAGTCGCAAGCCCGGCCTCAACCGCCGCTTCGAGCGCCGCCGCGAACTGAATACGCGCAAGCTTCTTGTCGCTGAACTCCGGCTCGCCCCGATTGTCGTCCCAATCCTGGGGCCGGATTAGCCAACGCGTGGTGTCCCGGAGCGCCCGGTCCGGTATCTTCCAACCCAACCGCTGAGCGATATACAGCACTCGGGCGCCGTCCCCGTTGTTGTGGCAGGAGTAGCAACCGTTGCCGGTCTTCCAAAGAGGGACTTCCCGAGCAAGATAGTCGAGCGCCGCCTGTTCCGCGCCGGCAGTCTCTTGTGCCATTGCCGGTGCCCATCCGGCGAAACCAGCGCCAACACACAATCCGAACAAAACGAATACCGTTCGCATTTCGCGGTCCGGCGGCCATGAGGATCTCCCCCTACATTTGCCGCGACTCTCTCCAGGGTACAATTGTCCCGTAGCCGCCGAGGCCAGTGGATTGCGTCTTCGAGAAACTGATTTCGACCCATGAAGCTTTACGCTCTTTACACGCCCTCTCACGAAGTACTCGCGAAAGAGTGGTTTCTTCCCAGCCTGCGGGACGACTACGATCTCCACGTCGAACCGCAGGCACAGTGCGGCGCCGAGGCCGAACATCGCTACGGCACAGCCGCTTTCAATCGCACAACCCTCGCCAAGGTGGATTTGATCCTCCAAGCCATTGAGGACACCTGGAATGACATCTTCGCTTTCTCAGACGTCGACATTCAATTCTTCCAACCATCCCGGAAGGCGCTGCTGGCATCGATCCGCAGGCGTGACATCGCGTTTCAGCAAAACCAGATCAACGGCGAAATCAACACCGGCTTCTTCGTGTGCCGCGGGAATGAGCGGGCACGATGTCTTTGGACAGGCGTGAAAGACTTGATGAAACACCACCCCGAGTGGAATGATCAGGATGCTCTCAACCACGCCCTGTTCCGGCATCTCCCTTCCATAATTCAAGATCAGCTTCTCCACCCGGTCACGCAGCGGAGGCTTGCGGCCATCGCAATCCGTGGCATCGCTATGCATCGAATCGCCTACATCCTGCCTGTATTTTCCAACGAGTTCAGCGTTCGATGGCGCTACCTGCCGATTGAGTTCTTCACGACCGGAATGAAGAGAGGAACCGATTGGGAGCCGGGCCAGGACCTGAAGATCCCCAAAGGGATTGTGATGCACCACGCAAACTTCTGCGTGGGAGTGGAAGCGAAGGTTCAGCAACTGCGGGAAGTGCGGCGAGTCGTTTCACCCCCGCGGGCCCATTAGACCCTCACGCAACGCGCTGCCGTTAACATAAAAGAAGACGGACGGGTTACGGAGGACACTGATGTCAGCGGAAACCAACGGAACACCGCACACCGAGAAAGCAACGTTCGGCGCCGGATGCTTTTGGGGGATTGAAGCGGCCTTCCGCGAGTTAGAAGGAGTGACAAGCACAGCCGTCGGATACGCCGGCGGAAGCCTGGAGAACCCAACCTACCAGGACGTCTGCACCGATAGAACGGGCCATGCCGAAGTCGTGGAAGTCGAGTTCGACCCGTATCGAGTCAGCTACGAAAAGCTGCTCGATTCGTTTTGGCAATCTCACGATCCGACGACACTGAACCGCCAAGGCCCCGACATGGGATCGCAATATCGGTCGGTCATCTTCTTCCACAGCCCCGAACAGGAAGCGGCTGCCGCCCAATCCAAAGGAGCGATGGATACTTCCGGAGCTTATCGCAGTCCCATCGTTACCGAGATTGCACCCGCGCCGGCGTTCTACCGGGCCGAGGAGCATCACCAGCGCTACCTTGAAAAAAGAGGCTTGGCCCATTGCCGGCTCTAGACTGAATCTAGCGAGGCGGAAGCTTCTCACCCGCGAAGTCATCGGTCCCCGAATCTCGTCCGTCCTGCTCCTGACGTTCCCCCCGACTATCCACCAGGCATAACTCGAAGATCTCGGCCGGCAAACGGGGCCTATTCAAAATCACTACCTGGAAATCCTTAATTGTGAGAAGCTAGTACGAAAGTCCTGGTACCCGGTGGGCGGCGCTGTCACGGGAACAGGCTAAGAACTCAGAGTTCTCCCGGACTCGAGAACGTTGTTGGCATTGGTTGAATGCGGATCGCAATCTTGAGCCAGTACTACCCGCCTGAGGTGGGTGCGTCACAGAATCGGCTTTCAGTTCTTGCGCGCCTCCTCGTAGCCCGAGGGCACTCCGTTGAGGTGCTCACGGCGCTTCCGAACTATCCGCGGCGGAAGTGTTTTCGGGCTTACCAGAGCCGTTTTCCGGTGCATGAGACGCTCGACGGCATCCCGGTCCACAGGCTCGGCCTCCATCTGCCGAGCCGCCGCACTTCTCCTCGCCGGATGCTGCACTACGGCTCCTTCGCATTGAATGCGTTGCTGCGAGGCGGGAGATTCCTCGCACCGGCGGACTACCTGATCACCGAGTCGCCTCCCCTGCATCTGGTTCCGACAGGAGCCCTGCTCGCAAGGCGTCTGGGAGCGAAATTGGTACTCAATGTGTCGGACCTGTGGCCCGCCTCCGCGCTGCAGACCGGCGTTATCCGGCCGGGGCGGGTGACCCGAATGGCGGTGCGATTCGAAGAATGGTGTTATCGGCGGGCGGCGCTGATCACGGCTCAGTCGGAAGGAATCGTTGACGATATCGCAAACCGCTTCCCGAAAAAGGTCGTATCCCTCTATCCGCACGGGGTCGATCTCAAACAGTGGAGCAACATGCCGACCCGCGCCGCGGCCCGTAGAACGTTGGGCTGGCAGGACCAGTCTGTCATCGTGGGCTACACCGGCCTCCATGGCCCTACGCAGGCTCTGCATCAGATAGTCCTCGCGGCGCAGCGATTGCGCGATGACCCGCGAATCCAGATCGTACTCTTCGGTGACGGCCCCCAAAAACGGTGGCTGGAAGCGCGGGCGAAACAGTTAGACGTTGTCAACGTCCGATTTCATCCGGAGGAACCTCACTACCGCATGCCCACGATCCTGGCGGGGCTCGACATAGGTTTAGCCACGTTAGCGTCGGGGAAGATCTTCGAGGGTGTCCGCACGTCAAAGATGTTGGAGATGATGGCGGCCGGTCTGCCGGTCGTATTGGCGGCACGGGGAGAATCCGCGCGCCTGCTCGACGAAGCACAAGCTGGGATCGCCGTACCTCCGGATGAACCGGAAGACCTCTCCGTCGAGATTCGCGGACTCGCGGGCGACCCGGATCGGCGCACCCGTATGGGACAGAACGGCCGGCGTTACGTAGAGCAACAGTTCGACAACGAGCGGATCGTCAGCACAATGGAAGATCTACTGCACGCCCACCTCGTGGACTGAAGATCTCATCACTGACAGGCGCTCGCGTTGACCTGCCCGACGTTTGAGGTACCGACGCTATTGCCGAATGATATCGTGGCCTGTCCCAGCGCCGCGAAATCTCCCTGCAAGGTCAGCGGAATGCTAACCGCAATCGTGCTTCCCGAAGCAATGGACTCCTCGAGGGCATACCATTCAGCGATGGGCCCGTTCGCGAAATCAGCCGCCGGTGGCGTGAATGTGAGATTCGCCCCCGGCGCCCCTTGCAGGTTGAGATTCACGGCGGTGATTTCACGAGTTGTGGAAAGGCCGCGCGCTACGATTGTCAAAGTGTTCCCTTCACGTTCACAGGTCGTTTCCTGGATGACGGGGACGGCCGGTTCGATGCGCGTCACAGCGACGGCCGCGCCGCTGAAGTCGACCGGCTGCTCGTCATTCTCGGTGACGAGTCGAGTGAGACGGAAGGTCAGGGTGCCGGCGATTGTACCGGGCTGGTACGGCACGTCAATCGGATTGCCGTTCACAAGAAACTCCGCCGCGTTCGATCCGGCCGGCACCCGGAAATCGACCTCACTATTCCCCGTATCGATAAACGCCGTGATCGGATCCGCCGCCAAACTGGAATTGTCCGGCACGAAATCGAGGGCGAGCCTTCCCCTCAGGTTTTCCGCCGGGGTGCCGCTGAAGGTCACGCCGACGGTCGGAACGGGGTCCGGCGTGGGATCGACCGTTACTTCCACGCCGGTGATCTGAATCATGTCGAACGTCGAGGCGCCGGTCACAGGCAACGCCACCGCCCCTCCCGTCGCGTTGAACGCTATGGATGTGTCAAAGAACCCAACAATACCGGGCTGAAACGTCACATCAACGACAACCGAGGCGGTCGACGAAACATCAAAGCTGGATTGCGAAACCTGGAACGGTTGCCCATCCGGCACGGTCACCGTTACCGGCAGATTCCCCAGGCTCGCCGATGAAACCGTCACCGGCAACGAGAGCGAGCCGTTGATCGGTAAAGCGCCGAAAGCGAGAGACTGCGGATCGAGGCTGAGCAGGGCGCCGCAAGCGGGCGCGGTCACGGGTACTTGCAGCACCGAAACTCCACCGGAAGCGAAAGTGATCACGTCGGAGAACGGGGACTCGCTGGGCGTCAGATACGTCACGTCGAAGCCGGCGGTGGCAGTCGAGGTTCCGGCCGCGCCGAGCGAAACTCTGCCGGCGGGTTCGACTTGAAGCGCACTCCGATCGAGCCAATCGACGTCTAAAACGATCGGGGCATTCGAAGTATTGATGACGTCGAGTTGCCTGGGGCCGGCCGGCCGGCCGCATTCCACTTCTTCTGAAGTGAAGTCGATCCGGGAGGGATCGGCGGCAACCGTGAGCGTCTGCCCTCGCAGAGCAACTGCGTGGTGACAAGCAGGCCGTTCCGCGTCAGCGGCCGCGAATAAGTTGAGCGTGGCCGAGAACGACCCTTCCTGCTGCGGCTGGAAGAAGACATCAAATTCGATTTCCGTGTCCGAAATCCGGCGACCCTCGAAATCCACCTCGAAGTTGAGTTCGTCACTGAGTGTCGCGCCAAAGTCCAAAACATCCCCATCCAGCGTCAACGTCACCGTGGCTGGGGCCGATTGCAGGAGCGGTGGGATAACGCCGAAATCAATGATCGTGGGGCTAGCGGATGTCACCAGGCAGCGCTCGCCGATCTTTGCGGCAAACGCATCGAAGAAGGCGCCAGTCTTAACGCCACCGGGATCGATGGAAACCGGCTGCAGACTATTCGGGGTAGTGGGAAACTCGCGCGACCCGGTAAATCCCGCCAGGTAAGCGTTGTCGACAGCGTCCAGCGCCAAGCCCCATCCCTCGTCAAGAGACTCACCACCCAAAAGCGACGAAAAGACGAGAGCCCTTAGGCCACTGGCGGTGGGATCGACAATAGCGTAGAAGGCATCACCCAAACCACCACCAAATTGCAACTGAAAGGCGTCTAGGGTCACGGGGAAATCGCTCGCAGCGGCCGCCCCCACGATGTGAGCGTACCCGTTCGAATCGATGGCGAGATCGTAGCCCACATCGAAGCGTTCCGTAGAGTTGTTACCGCCAATCAGAGTGCCGTACAGCATTTCTGTGCCCTGGCTGTTTAGGACGACCAAAAAAGCGTCCGAGACGCTGTTACCGCAGCAGTTCCGATCGAACCCATCTACCGTTGTCGGGAAGCCGACGGTGCCCTTCGACTCTAACTCGGCGCCCACGGTGCCGATGGTGGTCGTGCCCCCTGTGAAACCCGTCACGAAAACGCGGCCGTCCGCCGCGGGGGCGATCGAGCGTCCACCCTCACTATTGTCGCCGCCCAGGTACGTGAGAAACTCGGTCTGAAAACCGGGATTCAGTTTCAAGGCGAACGCATCATTCAATCCGCCGCGGCGGATCGACTGAAACGCGCCCATGGTCGTGAGGAGCGTTTGGTCCGTCGAGCCGGTCGCATAAATGTTCCCGCCGCCGTCGAGCGCAATTCCGATTCCAGTTCCGCTGCCGCTTAACGGGCCGAACACCACCGCGTTCACAAGCGCGCTTCCCGCCGGGTTGATCTTGCCGACCCAGATCTGGAGGCCGTCGATATTGATACGTCCACCCGTAAAGTACGTGTTTTGCGCGGCGTCAATCGCGATATCGAAGACGAATCCGGTTACCAACCTGGAGCTGAAAACACCCCGAACATTCTGGACGACCCGGGTCGAGTAAACGAGCGCGTTCCCCGCCGGATTGATTTTTGTGATGACATAACTGTCGGTATCAGGGGCGCCGGCTCGATCCGACAACGAACCATCGGTAATCGGATAGCCGGCGCTGCCGAGACCTGTGAAATACGCGTTGCCGGCGGCATCAACCTGCACCGCTTCCGCTGTGTCAATGAACTGGCCCAGGTCATCGCCGCCGAGAAAGGCACTGTAGACCACCTCGCTGCCCGCGGGGTTGAGCTTAACGATGTAAGCATCCGCATCGCCCTTAAGCTGATTCGGCAGGAAGCCCTTCTCCGCGCCCAAAGCCGAACGAGGAATCGATGAAGCCGGGAATTCGAGGGAGGTCGTCGTGCCTACGATGTAAGCGTTACGATCGCTATCAACAGCGATGGCGCGGCCGACATCCACACCCAACCCTCCCAGATAGGTCGAGTAAACGATTTCGGGATCGATAATGAGCTCTCGCTCACGGTCATAGGGCCCGACTTCAAAACCGATTCGATTTTCGCCTCGCCTAACAAAACTCCCCGCGACTTCAAAGCGTTCACCGTCACGGCTTTGATAGAGAAAAGGCTTCTTCTGCCGGACACTCGTTCCCGCTGCATGAAGGAGCAGACTGCCGTCTGATTCGAATCCAAGATCATCAGCTCCAACGAAGTGAAGTAGGATCGATTTGGGGTCGGCGCCGGGGGACAAGACGAAATCGTATTCCAGCCGGCCCTGCCTGCCGTGGTAGACCAAGTCGACACCGGGGGTAGACCTCCTGATACCTGACACGGGCGAAACGCGGGACATCTCTACGCCATGCGGAAGGATCGTTGCCGATGAAGTAGCTACTCCTTCCGGAGAGTTCCTCTTCAGCCCTTACTTTGGGGTCAGGATTAGCGCCGAACAGTTGCATCCGCAGAACGGCAGGTGGTTCGAGATCGCTTCTGCGGAGTCCCAGGTCGCCTTCATCCCGGACCGGCGTCCAACCCACGGGCCGCCCGGGCCGTGGCTGGTCGAGCGACAGCACCGCTTCCGTTGCGGCGAGAAATAGGCGATAATTCGCGCCGCGCGCGACAAACTTGACGGCAGGATCGGTCTGTCCTTGATTCTCTTCGAAGGCTAGGGGCAAATTTCCATAGCTCGCGGCGATTTGGGCGCGCTGAGACGCTGCCAGGGTCGAAGCCGCGATCCCCGAAGGCGAAACGCGTTTCGTCCAACGGGCATGCGCCCCCTGCTCATCACGCGACTGGCCCGGCGCCGACAAGGCCACGCTGAGCAACAACACGAAAGTCCAACTCGCACCGATATCGCGGCGGATTTTGGAGGGGTACTGTCCGCGCCTATTCATAACATCTCGCTCCGTGTTCATCGCTATACCCGTATCCCTAATGTCCTAACGCGCGCGTCCGCGCGTGGTTGCGCGACGCCCGAAAGTGAGCGTAGGCGCGTCCCGGGCCGGCACCAGAATAATCGAAGGATCTTCACGCCCATCCAGCAACGCGATCGCGCCCGACAGGCCACCTGTCACGAGATAGCGTCCGTCGCGCCCGATCGGCTCGAAGCCCAAAGCCGAACAGCGGCAAGGGATCGACGTCACTTCGCCGGTGTCCAATTGCAATGACGCGACGGCGCCGGCGGTGACGACGAATACGATCCTCCCATCCCGTGACACGGCGGCCCTCGGCTTATCGATACCGTTCTCCGCGCTCGCGATCACCCGAACGGTCGCCGTGCCATCCGCGTCTGAGATCAGTAGCACTTGGGAAGCAACGGAGTCGGTGACAAGAACACCGGTGGAGTTCGGCAGAAAGCGCAGATCCGCTACAGAACGAACCTGCGTCAAAAACCGCATCCCTGCCTTGGACAACGTGTAGATCGTTGTGACATCGTCGGAGGAAAAAGCAGCCACGCTTACACCGACCACGTCGGCGACGGCGATCCCCGCGATCAGACCTGAACCTTCCAGCGAGAGCGACTCGCCCACAGTGGGAGAGCGGCTCACGTCATCGACAAACAGTAGACTCGCGGACTCCCGGTCGTAGAATCCGGCGACCTCGCCGGATGGGCTAAACAAAATCCGGTCGGGGTTGGCGGGCACATCAAGGGCGGCCGGATCAGCGTTTCCTTCCAAACTGAGGCGCACGACCTGCCCGCTATCCGCTCTGACACCCAGAGCTACGGCGCGGCTGGGAGCGATGGCCACGCGGCGAAGGTCCAGGCCGAAGTCGATTTCGGCGTCAACTCGCGAAGCTCCCGCGACCCCGATGATCGGCTGAACGCCCGATCCCGACGAGGTCGGCAGGTAGCCGAGAGTAGGGCGTCCGGCGAAACTATTCGCTGTGTTGCCTTTGGCGCTCCCGCTAGCGACACCGACCGCGGCTGAGTTTTGCGCCGATGCCTGAGAGGTCGCGAGAACTACTGCGACAATGGCAAGCGACGCGATG
The DNA here is from genome assembly GCA_965206655.1 of Bryobacterales bacterium. Classification (GTDB taxonomy): domain Bacteria; phylum Acidobacteriota; class Terriglobia; order Bryobacterales; family UBA6623; genus JAPPLB01. The sequence continues at coordinate 1,199,544 of CBDBKC010000038.1, forward strand.
ATCTTGAGCTTCATTGAGCCAACCTCCTTTGGTCGTACTGCGGGCCGATGGGCATCGTTCCAGCCTTTAACGGCCCGGCCCGGCCGTCGGGGGTCCTACCGTCACGGTTACCGTGGGCGGAGTCGGCGGAACGAAGGGCGGGTTGACCGGTCCACCAGTGGTAGGGCCGCTGTCTCCCGACAGCCCGACAACGACCGCTACCACAACGCCGGCGGCAATACCGCCGATGATTCCAAGGGTCGCGGCGGAAGAAGCGCCCGCGGCGGCCCCTACCGCGTTCGTCTGCGCGATCGTAGTGCTCGCTGTTTGACCCTGATATGAAGCGTTGACCTGAACGCCGAACTCACCAGCGACAGCGTTGGGAGTCATTCCCGTGGTCGTAGCCACACCCTGTGAATTCGTGAGCATCGTCACGCTACGCGCACCGTTCGCAAAGGTCCCGCCGGCGCCGCGGAGGGGCATCGTGAACATAACGACGGCGCCCGCGACAGGCCGGTCATTCTCATCCACGACCTTCACCACCGGATCACGGGCCGTCCTTTGGCGAATGTTGTTGACCGCGCCTTCGCCTTCCAGAATGACAATACGAAGCTTCGACGCTCCCTCCGCCGCCGCAGCGGCTTGTGGAGCGGACTCCAGCGGCGCCGTGAAAAGGCCGAGGGCGACGGCCCAAGCGACCGTCAGCGAAAAGAGTCCCTTATTCCACCTGGAACGAGTCATGGCTTTACCTCAAATCAGGCTGTTCCGACCGCCCTGTCGGCAGCCTGCCTGCGCTCTTCGATCGGAAGTTTTACCGAACGCTAGCGGTCCCCTGCTGCAAAGATTCAGATGGATCGCCCAGTAAGCCCGGATTCCCACTTTAGTTTCGATTCTGCTAACCATCGGGTGGCCTCGGACGCCTTTATTTATGCGGGTTGGAAAGCACTCAAGGCGCTGAGGAGATCAACACCCAATGGGTGAAAAAGAAAACAAACCGTTCCAGCTAAGCTTCAACGGCTTATTGAAAGTCGATTTCCAAGGATCGCGTGTCACTTCCGACGGCGGGCTGATCCTGGTCCGCGAGCTGGACGAGCGACTCGGACTCGGGAAGCTGATCGACGAACACCTCAGTGACCCACGGCAAGGCTTGAACAAGAAGTTCCCGCTGGCCGATCTGCTGCGGCAGTCAGTCTACTCTCGGCTGGCAGGCTACGAGGACCTCAATGACGCCGTCCGAGTGTCGGCTGACCCGACGTTTCGCTTGATCGGCTCGAAGAGGAACTGGGATCGCGGCGGGGCACTGACCTCGCGACTGCAGAGCTTCGAGACGGAGATGCTGGCGAGCGAGGAGAACTTGCTGGGGCTGATGGCTGTGAACCGCGAGCTGGTGGCGCAAGCCGAGACGCAAGACGACTCCGAGCGCGTCGTGCTCGACATGGATTCGACCGAAAGCCCTGTCCACGGCCAGCAAGAGGGCAGCGCCTACAACGGCCATTTCGAGTCGGTCTGCTACCACCCGCTGTTGTTGTTCAACCAGCATGGGGATTGCCTGGCGGCGAAGCTGCGTCCAGGCAACGTGCACAGCGCTGAGGACTGGAAGGAGTTGCTGCTGCCCGAGATCAAGCGCCAACAGGCTGTGGGCAAACAGGTCACCTTCCGGGGCGATGCGGCCTTTGCCAAGCCGGAGATTTATGAGTTTTCGGAGGAACGCGGAGTGCAGTACGCCATTCGCATTCCGGCCAACAAGAGCTTGGAATTGGCGATCGAAGACATCTTGTTTCGCCCGCCGGGCAGGCCGGGTCGCAAGCCCTTGGTGCGCTACAAGAGCTTCCGCTATCAGGCGGAGAGTTGGTCCAAGCCGCGACGCATCGTGGCCAAGGTCGAGCATCATCTCGGTGAGCTGTTCCCGCGGGTCGGATTTATCGTGACCAACATGAGCTTGCCAAGCCGGTCGGTGGTGCGCTTCTACAACAAGCGCGGCACGGCCGAGCAATGGATTAAAGAAGGCAAACAGGCCACGCACTGGACGCGGCTTTCGTGCCATCGCTTTCGGGCCAACGAAGTGCGACTGCAACTCAGCGTGCTGGCCTACAACCTGGGCAACTTGTGGCGGCGGCTCGGACTGCCGAACAGGATCAAGAGTTGGTCGCTCACGAGCTTGCAGCAGCGGCTGATGAAGACCGGCGGCCGGCTGGTCAAGCACGCGCGCTACTACTGGTTGCTGCTGGCCGAGGGGCATCTGAACCGGCGGCTGTTCGGTGACATGCTGCACAGGATCTGGGCGCTGCCGCTGCCGAGCGGGTAGCGTTACCTGGACGAGGATCAACAGTTTTTAGCTCCGAAAAGGCTTCGCAGGGAGCAGTGTCGGCCGGTGTGCCGTTCAGCCCGCTCCATCAACGTCTGTGAGCGGACGGACGGGCTTTGGGGCCTGCCGCCGGAGGTGATGTGCAGGGTTCAGCGCGGAAAGACGTGGTCTTCGGGGCAGCGCGGGTGTATACTTTCACCGTGCCAGGGCCAAAATGGAAATCCTGGGTAAGGTTACACCAGTTAAGCACTAGTTTCAAGCAAAACCTAGTTCTTTCGCATTCCCAATCCGGGCGGGGAGCGGACGGACACGCCGGGACCGAACGAACCTTTTGAAGGCCACCCCAACTACACGGAATCGAATCAGTCACTGTCACCGGGGGCTTCTATTACTTCAACATCGATCACTCGATGCCCAACGTCGACCACATCCTCATCGGCTCTATTTACCGCCTCTCGACGCAGCTTCCGCATCGCCCACCACCACCGAACCATGACTCCGATCAAGCATAGTGCGGCCACCGCGAGAAAGACCGTAAAGAATAGAATGAAACCGATCAGAAGCAGCGCTCCGGCAACCCCGGCTACAATCCCCCCCGGCCATCCGTCCAACCAGCGAGGCGCGTTCCCTGCCCCGGAACCATATTGAACCCGGAATTGCATCACTCAACCGCCCGGAGCCGGACATAGCCGGCTCAATCGGCCCACTTTATTTCAACATCCCCGGCGGCGCTGTTGTCAGTCACAAGCTCACGAACCTCGCCCGGCGCCAGCGCCCAAACATCCAGCTCAGCGTCTCCCTGCGGTAAATCGAATACAACTTTGTCTGTACCCGCCTCTAGGCCCCGCTCCAACCGTTCTCCATCGACACTCACGAAAACCGTGGCCGGGCCTTGCCACCAACTCTCTTCCGTACGCTTGACTCTCAACTCATAGCGGCCCGCCCGTTCGACCCGAACCTTCCAAGCCGTCGGATGTCCATCTACATAGGTCGAATCCTGATAGCGACAAAGAATTGAGACCGGTTCCCGCTCCGAACCCAAGTGGATGACACCGGGCCTGAATTCTCTTTCTTCACGCACCTCTTCAAACCACGCTTCGTATCGCTCCTTCAGATCCCGGACGACCTCCGGCCGTTCATCAGCCAGGTCGTTCGACTCACCGGGGTCCACATTCAGATCGTAAAGCTCGATCGGAGGGGCCGCCCCGCCGTACGTCCAAGCCTCGTCAGAAAAGGCGCCAGGCCCGAGGACGAGCTTGAACCGCCTCGTCCTTACAGCGGCGTTCTGGTAGAGCCGTGGTGTGAGACCGCGGTGACATTGGAAGAACAGGGTGCGCTCTTTCGGGTCATTTGCTCCATCGCGCAGGGTCTCCAGCAAACTGCGGCCGTCGAAATGCGGCGGCTCCGTCATCTCCACGCCGGCGGCTTCCAGCAAAGTGGGCGCTACGTCAATGTGCGCCGCGATCGATTCGATGCGAGCCGGAGCCTTCAGTTGCCCCGGCCATTGCCAGATGCTGATCGCGCGGATGCCCCCTTCGTAGGTTGACGATTTCCGCCCCCGCAAACCGGCGTTGTAGCGCCGCTGCTGAGGACCGTTGTCGGTGATGAAAACAATGATGGTGTTCTCCCGAAGACCGAGTTCATCGAGCTTCGCTATCAGTCCAGCAAAGTTCTCATCGATGTTCTCAACCATGCCGTAGACCTTGGCGGTCGCTTCATCGAGGCCCGCATCGAGGTAAGGCCGCGCATACTTGTCGTCCACAATCAAAGGGGTATGGGGTGCATTCGTCGGAATGAAGGCGAAGAAGGGGGCTTCCCGATTCCGCTCGATGAAATCCATGGCGGCTTCAAAGAAGATGTCGGTGCAATACCCGTCGCCCTCAATCCGCTCACCGTTCCGCCACAGAACCGGGTCGAAGTAGTCGCCCGGTCTGTCGGGGGCCTGGCCGATCCCACCCGACTTGTGTACCAGGGTCTCTCCGAAACCCTGGTCCGAGGGCCGCATGGGATAGTTGTCGCCCAGGTGCCACTTCCCAAAGATGCCGGTGCGATAGCCGGCCTTTTGAAGCCTCTCAGCTATCGTGACCTCGTCGGCATGCATCTTGGCCCCGCCGCGCGAGGTGTGGATAACGCCCGTCCTGTAGTGATGACGGCCGGTGAGCAACGCAGCCCGCGTCGGCGCGCAAACCGGGCTGACGTAGAAGTTCTTGAACTCCACACCCTCGGCGGCGAAGCGATCCAGATTTGGCGTCCGAATCTCCGGGTTCTCGTGTGCTCCCAGATCACCGTAACCCTGGTCATCCGTCAGGACAACAATGATGTTCGGGGGTCGTCGCGCAGCCTCCGTGCAACCAGCGGCCCCCAGCAGCGCGAGGCAGCAAGCAGCCGGGGCAGCAATCCATCGGGACATCCTGAATCTATGGGCCACGATCACTCTGAGCAATTCTCTTTGCAAACAGCTTACCCGAAGCGATCACACCGTCCAGTGCCCGAAAGCCTCAAAGCCCGCAAAGTTCACCGGCCTCCCCTAGAATGACGGCAATGGTCAGGCCGACGCAGACCGCCGCTCGACTCGGCCGGTACGACATCGCTCAGTCCTACGACTGGAACTACGAACACGTCCCTGAACCACCGGAAGTGGATGTGCCGGGCCTGCCTGGGGCGTGGTCTTTCTGCGGATTGCCGGTCGCATCGCCCCTCGGTATTCCCGCCGGCCCTCTGCTCAATAGCCGTTGGATACTCTTCTACGCCCGCCTGGGCTTCGATGTTCTCACCTACAAGACTGTCCGTTCGAGCTATCGCGCCTGTTACGACCCTCCGAACCTGCTGCCCGTAGCGGCGGACCGATTGAAAGGTGAAGGAAGTGAAGTCACTGCCGCACTGGGTGAGAGCAACTATGACACGTGGGCCATATCATTCGGCATGCCTTCGAAGGCGCCGGCTACGTGGCAAGCCGATATCGAAGCCGCCCGCATAGGGCTCGCGGCGAAGCAAGTGCTCTCGGTGTCAGTGGTCGCGTCGCCCCAAGAGGGTTGGACCATGAAGGAACTCGCCGACGACTTCGCCCAGTGCGCCCACTGGGCCGCTGATTCAGGGGCCCACGTCGTCGAGGCCAACCTATCGTGTCCCAACGTCTGCACGAAAGAAGCTGACCTCTACCTCGACGCCGAGGCCGCGGGGGAAATCGCATCAACGATTCGCAACCACATCGGGCGGACGCCGCTCGTTCTGAAAATCGGCCTCTTTCGGCGGGCCGAGCAGGCCGATGCCTTGGTCCGCGCTGTTAGCCCCTACGCTGACGCCCTCAGCTCAACGAACTCGATCACAGCCGCGGTACGAGCTGAGAACGGGGAGCGGCTCTTCGGCGGTCTCCGGCGCGGGATCGGCGGAGCGGCTATTACCGATCGCTGCAACCAGGAACTCGCCATGCTGTCCGGCTTGATTCGCGACGCTCGGTCGAAGCTGCTGCTGGTTGGGGTCGGCGGCGTCATGACGGCAGCCGATGTCCGCGCACGCATCGCGGCGGGCGCTCACAACGTTCACCTCGCCACCGCGCCGATGCTCGATCCGTCGATCGGCACTCGTATTCGTCAAGAATGGGCGGAGTGAGCCCGGAACAAGTGACCGCCCCACCTTACCCTCCTCGAATACTCAGGGCGCCTTTGCCGCGTCGAAGAGCCGCAGCCAATTTTCGCCGAGGATCTTCTTGATACGTTGCTCGCTGTAGCCCAACTTGACCAATGCTTCGGTGAGGCGCGAGTACCCGGTAGCATCGAAGTCGACCATGTTCGGGCCGCTCATCAGGTCGAGACCTATAGCGATGTGGCTGTCTCCCGTGATCTCGACAACGTAATCGACCTGGTTCGCCCAATCGTCCACCGTTGGCAACGGCCGGCCGGCCTCGATCGCTTTCCTATGCAGTTCGCGCCAAGGCGTACCGTAGCCGCCATTCCGCCAGCGATCATGCATTTTGGCGTCGAGCCTGCGGATGTAGTCTCCGAAATCTTCGTAGGCGGGCCGAAAGAACTCGAAACCACCGATGAGGTGCCGCAACCTCGGAGCTGTTCGCGCTCCGCTCGGCTCTCTCGTCTGAGACTTCCGCCATGCGGCGAGTTTGTCCCCGATATAGCCCGAACTCGAGTGCATTCCCATCAGACCGCCCTTGGCCGCCATCGACTTGAGCACTTCGTCGGAGAGATTGCGTTTGTGCTCCACGAAGTGGCGGAGGCCGTGGTGGCTGCCGACAACGGGCGCGCGGCTGGCCTCAATGATCTGCATCTTGGCCTCGTCGGTGGCGTGCGAAAGATCGATCAGGATCCCAAGACGGTTCATCTCAGAGATCACCTTGCGGCCCTGGTCGGTGAGTCCTCCCCATTTCTTCATGCCGAGACCAGCGTCCATGAAGGCGTTGGTGGTGTTGTGGCTGATCGGTTGGATCATGCGAACGCCCAGACGATAAAACAGTCGCAACACGTCGAGGTCCCCTTCGGTGTCAAAACCACCTTCGAGTGCGAGGATCGCGGCCATCTTGCCCTTGGCGACGATGCGGCGCACATCGGCGGAGGTGAGGGCCAGCTCCATCTTGTCCGAATTGGCGTCCAGCACACGGTAGAACGTCTCGACCAGGCGGCAGGCCTGTTTGACGGCGTAGTTGTAGTTGTTATACGGGTCTTCGATGTAAACCGTGTGGACGACAACGTCGAGTCCGCCCTGTTTGGCGCGAGCATAGTCGAACAAGCCCGTTTCCTGCACCTTCCACGGGTCGATCCCTTGGTGGAAGACCGGCGTGATGATGTGAACGTGGCCGTCGACAACAATGGCTTCTTCGTGTAGCTTGGCGGCATTGAGGGGCTGAGCCAGCGAACCGGTAGGAGTGAAAACGCTGACGAGCAGCACAGAAACGGCGATTCCGGCGGTGATTCGAATGTGTCGCATGAAGGCCTCAATATCAACGTGACTAGAGAAGGAGGATTGTCCGTGAGTCCGTAGAAAGTAGCGACTCCCTGACCCGAGTCTACAAGTAGGCTCGCACTGAAGGTTCGGAGTAGATTCGAGCACAGTCGCGGTGAAGAAACGATAGCAAATTAGCCGCAAAGAAGCGGCCCCGCGAAATTCTACGGACGTGACGTGCGCCCACAGCCTCGGTGGAGCGTGAACGGAGAGGTTGCCCCGGTCCGAGCTGTCTCGTTCGCCGGCAAGCTGACAGATACCCTCGCGAGTTAAACGGGGGCTACAACCCTTCGGCCCCGGCAGATGGTCAGCCGGCTGACAATGCGCTTCTCCACGTTGACGGTGTTGCGCTGGGAGTCGACAAGTTGGAAATCGCCCTCCTCGACTTGAAGAAGAGCAATGTCCGCAGGCCCGCCGACGGCCAGAGTTCCCATCCCGGGAATACGGTTCACCACCTTGGCGGGATTGATCGTTGAGCGAATGAGAATATCGTCGACGCTCATCCCGAGGTGCTGCATTTTCGTGAGTGTCGTCGGCATATCGTAGACAGGGCCGTTAATGCTCGCCGTGTAGACGTCGGTTGAGATCGAGTCCGGCAGGAATCCTTGGTCGAGCGCCTTGCGGGCGATCTCGAAGTTAAAGCTGCCGGCGCCGTGGCCGACGTCGAACAGCACTCCTCGCGAGCGCGCGTCCCTGACGCTGCTCCTGATCTTGCCGGCGTCATCGAGAATTCCGATGGAGTGCGTGTTGAAGCAATGGGTCAGCACGTCGCCCGGTTTGAGGTATTCCATGACCTGGTCGGTCTCGGGGGGTGCGAAGCTGACGTGCGCCATGAGGGGTAGATCATACTCATCACACAACTCGCGTGCGATCTTCAGGAATTCGAGGCTCCATTGGCCGTTCATGTTGGAGCCGACTTGGAACTTAACGCCGATCAGGATGTCGCGGTTCGCAACGACGGACTCCCCGGTTCGTCGCATGTTGCGGCGGACGTGGCGGATGGGGTCTTCGTCAGGATTACGGGTGGTGGGGTAGAGGTAGACGTATCCGAAGATGCGCGACTGAGCGGGGTCGACGATAAACTTGCGAAAGGCGCCGACTTGATTGTGCGCGAAAGAGCCGGCGTCGACCCAGGTCGTCACACCGGAAGTGGCTGCCAGTGGATCGGCCTCAATGCCGAACCCGAGGCTATGGTACACGTGTGCGTGCAGGTCAACCAGACCGGGCGTTACGTACATGCCGCCGGCGTCAACGATGTCGATGCCGCGCTCGGCGGGGATCGCCGCTTCGATCGCGGCGACTTTGCCGTCTTTGATGCCGACGTCTGCTTTCTGGCGGAAGCCGCGACCTGGATCGCGAACTTCGCCGTTTCTGATCAGGATGTCAAAGCGTGAATCCTGCTGTGCCCATGCCGGCCGAACGGCGGAGGCGAGGGCGGTGAGCCCCGAAGTTTGAAGCCATTGGCGGCGCGTCATTTTCGTTGATCCTTCATGCGGTTTCCGGGCATCTTAGACCGGCGCCAACAGGCGCTTCCCTTTGCAGATCGTCAGGTGACTCACGATCCGCTGCTTCGCGGTCACCTTATTGCGCTGTGCGTCAATCAACTCGAATGCACCATCTTCGACTGACAGCAGCGCTACATCGCCCGGAGCGCCCACTTGCAACGTCCCGAGTTTCGGGAGAGGCGTCACCCGGGCCGGGTTCACTGTCGAGCATTTCAATACGTCGTCGAAACTCATTCCGAGGTAGAGGAGCTTTGACATTGTTGTTGGCAAGTCGAAGACCGGGCCGTTCACGTTGGCGCTGTAGATATCGCTGGAGATCGAATCGGGGAAGAAACCCTGATCCAGAGCGTGCCGCGCGCTTTTGAAATTGAAGCTGCCCGAGCCATGGCCAACATCGAACAGCACACCGCGCAATCGCGCTTCTTTCACGCTCGGTTTCAGCTTGCCGCTGTCGCGATCGACGATGCCGAGCGTGTGCTCGTTGAAGCAGTGGGTAACGACGTCGCCGGGCTTCATCAACGTCATCACTGCGTTCGTCTCGGGCGGCGCCAGGCTGATGTGTGCCAGCAGCCGCAAATCATACTCGTCGCAAAGGCGGCGGGCGATCTTGAGAAACTCGAGGCTGTGGCGGCCGTTCATATTGCTGCCGACTTGGAACTTCACCCCGAGCACGATGTCCCTATTAGCAACGGCGGCGCGGCCGGTGCGGTCCATCACGCCGCTGACGTACTTCACGGGGTCGATGTCGGGGTTGCGGCTCGCCGGATAGAGATAGACGAATCCGAAAACACGGCACTGATTGCGATCCACGATGAAACGCCGGAAGCCTTCAATCTGGTCGTACGCGAAAGTGCCGGCGTCGATCCAGGTGGAGGTCCCGGAGCGAGCGGCGATAGGGTCGGCCTCAATGCCGCTGCGAACGCCGTAAACGATGTGGGTGTGCAGATCGACGAGGCCGGGCGTAACGTAGAGCCCCTTGGCGTCAATAACGTCGCGGCCACGCTCGGCCAGGATATCTGATGCGACTTCCACAATTTTTCCGTTGTGGATCGCAACGTCGGCGCGGGCTTTGAGATCGCGGCTCGGGTCGCGCACCTCGCCGTTCTTGATAACGATGTCATAGGAGCGCCGCCGGCGTTGACCGGAAGTCTTGTCTCATGCAAGATGAGCCTGAAGGAGGAGTTAGTTTCTCACACAAGATGAGCCTGAAGGGTGGGGGAGTGAGCATGCTGGGGATTGACCATCCACATGCAAGACGGCAAGACGCTGAGCCTGGAGCAGATACGGCAGTTTCTGGAGGCCAGCGATGAAATACGATTCAAGGGCAAAGGGCGTGCCGAGATCTACGCCTGGGTGGCGCAAACGCTGTGCCGGCAGCGCTACAGCGGGCAAGACCGAGCCGCCAAAGGACTGCTGCGGCAATATCTGGCCAAGATGACGGGACTGAGCCGGGCGCAGGTCACCCGACTGATCCGCCAATATCGGCAGAGGGGTGAGCTGGTACCTGCCCGCTATCGGCGGCATCGCTTTGCCGGCAAGTACACGGCGGCCGATATCGAGCGGCTGGCGGCCGTCGATGAAGCACACGAAACCCTCAGCGGCCCGGCCACGCGCAAGATCCTGCAGCGGGAATATCACAAGTACCAGCAGAGTGAATATGAGCGGTTGGCGGAGATCTCGGTGGCCCACATCTATCGACTGCGGCGGCACAGGGTGTACCGCCAGCGGCGGCTGCATTTCACCAAGACTCGGCCCAGCGCGGTGTCGATCGGCGAGCGGCGGCGGCCCAACCCGCGGGGCCAACCCGGCTACCTGCGAGTGGATACGGTACATCAAGGAGATCGCGACGGCGTGAAGGGCGTCTATCACATCAACGCGGTGGATGAAGTGACCCAGTGGCAAGTGGTCGGCGCCACGGCGGCCATTAGCGAAGCCTGGCTGGAGCCGTTGCTCAAGGCCATGCTGGAGCAGTTCCCCTTTCGCCTGCGCGGCTTCCATTCCGACAACGGCAGCGAGTTCCTCAACGGCACGGTGGAACAATTACTGAACAAGCTGCTGATCGAACAGACCAAGTCGCGGCCGAGGCACACCAACGACAACGGCTTGGTGGAATCGAAAAACGGCGCCGTGATCCGCAAGCACATGGGGCATACGCACATCGCGGCGCCGCACGCGGCGCGCATCCAGCGCTTCTATCAACAGCACTTCAATCCCTATTTGAACTTCCACCGGCCCTGCGGACAACCCGAACTGCTGACCGACGCCAAAGGCAAGCAGAAGCGCGTGTATCGCCACTATCAGACCCCTTGGGAAACCTTCCAGAAGTTGCCGCGGGCCGCCGACTATCTCAAGCCCGGGCAGGCGATCAAGGCCCTCGACCGTATTGCTCAGGCCGAAAGCGACACTGCGGCGGCGCGGCGGATGCAACAAGCCAAGAGCAAGCTGTTTGCGAGTTTCGCATCCGCGAACCTGCCGCGCCGCGCGACGGGAGAAGGGCTGCGGAAATGACGGGCGATGGGAAACGAGGAAAACCAAAAACCGGTTTCCCTCGTTTCCCAACGCCCTTGGAAATCGCTCCGCGATTCCCACATTCCCACAGCCCCGACGACGATTCTCTCCCCTTCTTAACCAATCCCAGAAAGGAGCCCAGCGACTCAGTGCTCCCCTGCTTCTCCAGGCTCATCCTTCGATGAGAAAATGCTCCCTCCAAGTGTCGGGTAGCGCCGGTAAGTGGCCTAAGTACATCGTTTCGGAAATTCGTCCACGTACTGCGCAGCGCATGCGGTAGACGGCAAGACGTCTGCCTGGCTCACCCCGAGTTTAGTCCGCCAAGTTACCGAGAAGGGCGTTGTACGTCCTTCTGGCAGGGCCTGACTCTATACTTGGTGACAAGGCAGGATCCAACTGCACTTCCTGGTTTTCGAAGGTGTTGAAGCGTGCGAAACTACCGGACCGCATCTTCACGGTCGATTGATACTGGTTTAACGTTTTCGTACCCGTTTCAGTTTCGGAACTGGATTGCGAATAGGTCAGCGTCTTTCAGGACAAATCGAAGGTGCACTGTTTTTCCGGCTAGCGACGAAACGTCGGATTGATCTTTCCAAGCGACGGGTGCGTCGATCTTATCTCCGTAGAGCTCAGCGAAGTTCTCCAGTTCGAACCCGGGCGACGGCTCGCCCGCCGAATCTTGTAGTTCCAACCTCAGCGAGCCCACCGCCGAGGTCGAGAAGTTGATGTGCAGTTGCCGGCCGGTGAACTTCAGCGGTCGGGTGATGAGTTCCCCGCCGCTGTACGGGCCGCGGACGGAGACAAACCCGTCCGGGCGCAACGTATACCGGCGGATATGTACGCTCGGCAGCCACCAGTTCTGCATGCAGTACAACGACAGCTCCGTCGGCGACGTTTGCAGAATGCCGCGCTCCATGTAGAGCGAGCGATCGTGCCAATTGCCCTGGTCGAGGCCGGGACGGATGAACGCCTCCATGAACGTTCGGTCGAATCGCAACCCATCGCGGCTCGACAGCAACGCGATGTCGTTCACGCCCTTGCCCCGCTTCCAGCCAGGCTTCGGTTTACGGGCCGAGGCGAAACGAGAGGGGAACATGAGGAAGTAATCCGGCGCGCGCTCGTAGCGGATCGTGGCATTGGTGTAGAACTCCTCCATCGGAGCGTCGCCGGTCTCGATCAGCTCCAGCTCTGACCAATTCCGGAAGTCCTTCGAGGTCGCCCGGCGGACCCAACGAATCCCACCGAGAAAGCGGTCCTCCATTCCCGCGCCAAGCGTGCCCTCTTTGCGGACACCGCGCGTGTATGCGACATACTGCTTGTCAACGGGATCCCAGAACGCAATGTTGTGCGAGTCGAACGGTCGGTCGGTGAAGATGGGCTTGTCACTCGCAAGCTTCCAATGCAGACCGTCGGGTGACACCAGAGCGAACAGATCCCTGTGGCGTCCCACGGCCTTGTAACGTTCGCTCAATTCCGCGTCGGGGTTGTCGTCACGGAATGGGGAGAGGTTGACGGCGTCGCCATCCCAGACAAGATTGTTCGCCTTCGATCCGTTGAACTCGATAATGCCCAGCTTCGGTTTGCGCCAGTGGACGCCGTCATCGCTTTCGGCATAGGCGGTCATCGTATTGCGTGGCGCCCCGTCCCAACCGGCCGCATCGACACGATACCAGGCGCGGAACCGGCCGCCGTCCTTGAACGTGACCATATACGACGTGCCGTGTTTCTCCCACGGATGCTCGGGCTTGATCGCCACTTCACGCTTGACCGGCTGATGGAGCACTTGCCGGACGCCCGCCATCTTTTCGATCAAGTATCCATCGACAAACAGTTGACGCCGCGACCCAATGTCGATTGCAGAATCCTGAGCCGAGATCGGACAGAACGGAATCAGCGCGCTCGCCAGAATTAGCCGGAAGGTACAGACATTGATATCTCTGACCGTCATCGTTTTAGGACGTTGGTCAATTATGCCAGATAGATGTGCCCTTAGTGGCGAGGTGTTGATCCAGGCCGCTGGATCAACCGATGCCGACGTTCCGATCGGAGTCACTGGCGGCGGACGACCTGGCCGGCGCGCTGGTCGGTAATGCGTCCCTTGGCGACGGCAGCCACCCCGTTGACCCAGACGAAGTCAAAGCCTCGACTGTACTGATGAGGCTCAGCGAAGGTGGCGGTGTCCTGGACCGAGGCGGGATCGAACAGTACCAGATCCGCTCTCATCCCCTGGCGAACGAGGCCCCGGTCCCCGAGGCCGAAAACCTGGGCAGGAAGCGAAGTCATTCGGCGCACCGCTTCTTCCAGAGTCAGGACTCCGCGTTCCCGCACATATTCGGCGAAGACGCGGGCATTTGTTCCGTACGATCTGGGGTGCGGTTTGCCGACTCCGGGAGTGGGGACGCCTCCGTCGCTGGCGATGGCGGTGCTGGAATATCGGTAGATCGTGTCGACGTCGTCCTGACTCATGTAGTGGTAAATCATGCTGGCGCCGCCCTGTTCCATCATTTCCAGGACGGTTTCTCTCTCGGCGCTGAGACTGGACTCACGGCCCCTCAATCGGTTGATCTCGCTGATCGTTTTTCCTTCCAGACTAGGATCTGCTTTGAAACCGGCCACGGTCGCGAACGAGTAGTCGGTAAAGCCCTGTACCGCCAGAAGTTCTTTCATGCCTTCAATGATCTTGCGGCGCGTATCCGGATCCCGCAGCCGCGTCAGTATGGCTTCAGGACCGTCTGCCAAAGCCCAACTCGGCAAGTAGATCCCGAGACTGGAACTGGCCCGTGGATAAGGATAGGCGTCCACCGTGATTTCCAGCCCTTCCTTTCTAAGTCCTTCGATCATCTGAAGCGTATCGCCGATCGTTCCCCAGCGGTTCTTTCCCTTGACCTTGAGGTGCGAGATCTGAACGGGCATCCGGTTTCGCTGTCCGATCTGAGCGGCTTCCAAAATCGATTCGCTTAGCTTGGGGCCCTGGTTTCGGATATGACTGGCGTAGACTCCACCAAGACGAGCGGCGACTTGCGCCAGGGCCTCCACCTCCTCCGTGTCGGCATAAGTTCCCGGGATGTAAAGCAGGCCGGTTGAGAAGCCGACCGCTCCTGCTTTCATGGCCCTCTCGACAAGGCGGCGCATTTGCTGCATCTCCTCGCCCGACGCCGCTCTGTCGGCCAGTCCCATAACCTGGCGACGGACTGAATTGTGTCCAACCAGAGTGGCAACGTTGATCCCGAGGCCGAGGCTTTGCAGCTCGGCGAACCAAGAGTCGAGATCGATTCTGGAGGCGCCGCAATTTCCCGTGATAACAGTCGTCACGCCGTCGAGCAGGAAATTGTCGGCTCTGGGATTCGTCTCAATCCCGTTCTCAATGTGGGTATGGACGTCGATGAAGCCTGGAGCGAGGATGCGATCCCGTCCGTCCAGGATCTGCTGGGCGTCTGTTCTGGAAAGATCGCCAATCGCCGCAATCCGGCCTTCCCTGATACCGACATCGGCCCGGAACCAGGGGTTTCCGGTGCCATCGATGATGCGGCACCTCGTCACCAGGTAGTCGAATTGCTGGGCCAGGACTGCGGGTTGGACCATAAGAGAAGCGAGAAGTACGAGTGCTGATCGCATGCCAAGACTCCATTCCTGCGAAAGGCGGGGGCACAAGCAACCCTATGGAGAGGTTATTGTTGGGCTTCGGACCGCAGCAAGACCCGGCCGGGCAGCTACCGGCGGTGGTAGGAGCGGACTACGACGTCCCGGAGCGTCGTTCGGCATCTGGTAGATCACGGCCGCACCGGGGGTGTAAAACTCGGCCAACGTTTGCCCGGTCTTGGCGTCGGAGCGAATAGTCTTGCGGTTGTAGGTCGAGCCGATCCAGATCGCTTCGCCGTCGAAGGTGATGCCGCTGCCTCGGTCTGAGTCCGTATGGAGGTCGCGCAGCACTCTGCCGTCCTCGTAGCTCACCAAGTAGGCGTGATTGTTGCCCTGGTCTAGGATCCACAGACCTTCGTCGGTCGCTTGCAGTCCGTTGGGTCTTGGGCCGGGCGAGTCGAAAACCTTCTCGATCCGGGCTCCTCGGGTCTTGATCTTCGCCCATGCCGGCGGCGCCGCCGCAGCAAGCACCAGGAAACTTCGTCTCAGCATGCGATTCTCCTCCACATCTATGACAATGGAGCGGCCGTCGCCCTCCGGTCCGAGACCTGGACGCCCCTGTAGGTTTATGATCGGTGATCTTGGGTGCGAGATGGTCTAGTCGATCATTGACGGCTCGATTGTACGATCCTTCGACTACACTCGGAGAATCCTCTACCGTCCCTGCCACACCGGTCCCCGGCCCGTCTCTTCCCACACACTTCGAAACTGCTGGCTGCCATCGTCATCCCAATGGTCGGTCAGAACGGCATTGCCGTATCCGGGCGCCGGTCCGGGCAGGTCTGAAGAGCCAGTGCGTAGGGCCTGACCCTTCTGGCCGGGCCGAAGGTAAAGAGTGGGACCATTCCGATAGCGGACCCGAAAAAGGAACCGTCCCGGATCGGGCCTGGAGGCGGCCGCATACTTCTCGTATTTCCGCCGGTCGAGCGTCAGCCCCAGGCCGGGCCCTTCCGGGACCTGGACACTCCCAGCGACGACAGGCATGGACTCCACGGTGATGTCGTCTTTCCAGAGGTTGGCCAGCGGAATCCCAGGAAGCGTCGCCATCTTATAGACGGCCGCCTGGTGGGCCAGGAAGGCCATGCTGAGATTCCCACCGGGTAGCTGAAGGATGAAGGGCA
Source organism: Bryobacterales bacterium (assembly GCA_965206655.1). Taxonomy (GTDB): domain Bacteria; phylum Acidobacteriota; class Terriglobia; order Bryobacterales; family UBA6623; genus JAPPLB01. Next base: position 1,215,551 of record CBDBKC010000038.1, read on the forward strand.
TGCGGGTGCTCTCGGCCAGGGCCGCCAGTCTCATGTTCGTACCTACGGGAAAACGGGAGGCGACGAAGCCGTCGCAGAGTCCATGGCGGACATAGAACTCTGTGGGATCCAGTCCGTAATGAAAGATCAACGGCAGGGAACACTTAGTTCGTAACGCTTTCCAGGCCTCATGGTCCTCGACATTGATGGGGTCCTCGATTTGTCCCGCTACCGGGAACTTCTCCAGCTCCCGCAGGACTGGATACACCGTGGCCAGCTCAGAATCGGCGTTGAAGTCATAGTGAACCTTGAAGCCGGGAGGCGCGGCCTCCTGCATGGCGGCGGTCTGGTCGATGGCGTTCTGAAACACATCCACGTGGTACTTGAGCCAACGGTAACCACGGGCCGAGACCTGCCGGACCTCCTCGGCCATGGCCTCGGGAGGCTGAGAGACAGTCCAGGCAGCCACCTGAACCCACTTGCGAACCTGTGGACCCAACAGCTTCCACAGGGGAATACCCAGAATCTTGCCGATCAGGTCGTACAGGGCCATGCTCATGGGCATACTGTGAGTGCTGCCGAACCAATCGAAAGGAGTCGTGTCCAGGTAACGCGACAAGTCTTCGGGAGTCTTGGGGTTCCATTTCTCACCGTAGCCCTCCAGACCGGTGTCCGTCCGGACGATATAGACGGTCCGAACCGGTCTATTGGAATGGCTCCGCAAGAGGGCTCTGGCGTTGTAATCGTGTTGCGGTGAGATGATCTGTTTTACTTCAATGTCGGTAATCCTGGGCTGGCGGATCGGAGCTTGCTGACGATAGCGGTCCTGACCCCACAGAGGCGTCCCTGCGGCAAAACCAGCAGCCGTTGTGGTCAGCATCTTCAGGGCGTGGCGGCGGTTCAATAATGACATGGTGCCTCTAGATTAGTTGGTTTCGAGGAGACTGCCCCGTGACCATCTCGTACGGAACAACCCCCAGCGACCAGATGTCCCCTTCACCGAGCTTGTCGATGATGTGGTTGTGGGATATGGTCTGGCCGACCATGGCCTGTCCCTGGCCTGAGGGGATTGTACTCCCATATTACTGTCGGGAACAAGCGATGTCACTCGGAATCGGCCCAGAGTCCCGGTAGCCCTCTGATGGACTCGCTTTGGTTTCTGTCGGCGGCCGACTCCAGACGCTTCGACGGCTGGACCCGAGCCCCCAAATCCTGAGTAACGGCGAAGGGTCGATCCAGCCCGTCCACCTGGACGTATAGTCGGCATGTCGGAGATGTGGTTTCTCCCGTCCTATTGGCTGCAACGCGGCGAAGCAGGCAGTCCGGGGCCCCCGAACTGCCAAAAGCCCTAGTTCAGTCCTGTCCGTAACAACAGGAACCGCCCGAGTCGCCACCCCCTTCTCCCGGAGCCATCGAGGCAATAACCGCCCCTCGGCCAAAATTGAGTCACAAGCCTACAAAATATTTATCTCCCACAATTCCAACAACTTAGCCAAAACCCACCCCCGCTAACCCACCACCCCAGGTGCATACTATTCACGGGAGGCCGTATTCCAAACTCCTCCCCAACCAAGGCCGAAGGTGTGTCCGCGCAAGCAACGGAGCGGCCACATGTAAATGTGCCGACCCGCGCCAAAGGGCGCAAACCCTAGACCCGCGAAATCAAGCAACGGAGCGGCGGGTGTAAACCCGGCGGCCCGCGCCGAAAGGCGCGGAAACCTTCGACCCCCTAAATCAAAGTCAGGAGAAATTACCATGTCCACAGCAGCACAGCAGCAAGCCAACAAAGAAAACGCGCAACATTCCACCGGCCCGCGCACCGACGAAGGCAAACAGCGTACCTCACAAAACGCACTCAAACACGGCCTCTACGCCACCGACCCGCTCATCCGCGGCGAAGACCCCGACGACTTCTACCAACACGGCGCAGAGCTCGAGTACCAACTCCGGCCCGCGAACGCTGTCGAGGAAGACCTCGTCGAGCAAATCATCGACATCACCTGGCGCCTGAAACGCTGCGCGCGCATCGAGTCCGCCGTCATCAACGAGCTCTACGACACCGTGGCCGAACAGCCACAAAACCACGACAAAGACCCCGATCAACTGCTCGGCAAGGCCCTCACCCACAACGACGCTCTCAGCCGCCACAGCCGTCGTGAGACGCGACTCGCTCGTCGCTACCACGCCGCCATGAAAGAGCTACGCGAAGCCCGCAAGCGACGGGCCCAAAGCGCCTTCTTCAGCGGCCTCGATGACGCGCTGCGGCCCAAACCACACGCCGAATCGACAGCCGACACCGATCCCGCCCCCGACACCAACGGCGACGCCGAAATGACGGAACTGACCCAAACCGTCGCAACCCTATTAGAATCAATAGCCCCGATCAACTCCCCGGCACCCGAGCCCGACCCCCCCGCCCCCGGCATCAGCGACCCGCATCGAATCCAAGCTGAACAGGCCGGCGAAATCGCCAATCAGGAGGCCGCCAAGTAACCGAAAGCCCAGAATCACACCACGAACCACCCCACCCCCAAACACCGTGTACCCAACCTGCGCCCAAAGCACCCACCGAACCCGGAACGCAAGTGACGGGCCCGCCTGCTGACCACCGCCGATCTACTGAACTGCCGCACCAAGCAAAAGAGGCGCGGATGTAAAATCCGCGCGTCCGCTCCGCCCAGGAGCGGAAACGTCGAGGAATACGTTATCGAACTTCTGAAACGATATATTAAGGCGCGGCCCGAACGGCAATCGTGACATCCGCGCGGCTGCGGATCGTCGTGTCGTCTTCACACACCGCTTCGATCTGAATCGGGACCGCGTCGCCGGGCTCGACATCGGGCACGATCGCGTTGATCTGATTCAGCCCCACAAGAAACGACTGCAACCCGGAGAACTGAGTGACTCCTTGAACCTGACTGCCGGGAGCGCCGAACCAGACTCGCACTTCCTTGACCGTCCGCAGCGGCGGGCCGGCCGGAGGAATACCTCCCGTTTCCACCGCGCCGTCGAGCAGTCCCAAGCCGTTGGCGAAGATCACGATCACACCACCGACCGCCGCCGGCTGATCGACAATAGTGCACGACTCCGATGGGATGAAGAGCGCCGGGCAAACCGACCCTGCCGGTTGGGCGATCGATAGATGGACCACGTCGTCCTGTTCGGAAAGCTTGAAATTCTGAACCGCCGCCAGCCCGCCACCGAACTGGAAGGTAAAGATGCCCGGCGAAGCCTCCGCTACCGGAACCATGCGGGGCGGACTCGCCACTTTCTCACCCGTCATGACCGTCGCCGTCACGAATCCCGAGCTCGTATCAAGGCCCCAAGGCATCTGAGCATTGGTCTGGTCGAAACCAAGCGGAGGAGTAAAGCTGTCGCCGCGGATAGCGGCAAAGAGAGCCGCTTCCATCGGGTCGTTGACTCCGTCATCGAATAGGACGCGCACGCCTCCCAATTCGGTCGGCAGTGGGATGGCGTCCGCCGCCTCGGTGAAGGGCACCATGTTGTCACCGAAGATCGAGACGATTGAGCCCGGCGTCGAGGCGTGCGCTTCGAGTTCCGGTCCGGCGAAGGTCGCGCCATTGACGACCCCGTCCTGGCGAATGAACGGTGTCAGGTCGCTAAGCACGACGAGGCTGACGGTGATCACGACCGGCCCCTGCCCGCCCTTGGCGGCCTCGGAAACCGTAATCTCGGCTTCGTGAGTCCCTGCTGTGAGGCCGAAAGGGTTCACTGTCACGGTGATCACGTCGAACTCGGTTTGCTGAGGCGTCGTTGTGACGGCCCCGGAGGCAGGGTCGACCATGACCCAGGGCTGCGAGGTCGTAATAACGTAGTTCAGTACGCCGCCCCCCGCATTGGCTAGATCGAACATCTGCGGCGCCGGCTGTCCTGCCAGAGGCGCTTCAAAGGCAAGTTGCTCCACCGTAATCCCGGGGCGCGGTGCATCCGCAACGATGTTGAGCGTGACCATCAACGTTGCCAAAAGGCCTTCGGTGGGATCACGAATTTCGACCTGGCCCACAAACGTCCCAACTCCCAGCCCCGCTGGATTTGCTGTGGCCGAGATGGCATCCGTCTCTCCGCTCGAAACGCCTTCGGGGGGAGAAACGGATAGCCATGGAGCATTGCTTGTGATCTCGTAGTTGAGCGTGCTACCACCGCTGTTGCGCAAAGTAAACGCTTGCGTGCTCGGCCCGGCGCCATCGACCAGGTTGAATGTCAATTCGCCAACGGCGAGTCCGATGGCGGGAGGACCCTCGGCGGTCAGTACGAGGCGCACCCTAATTCGGGCAGGCTCGCTGGAGTCGCTACGTGAAACCGTGATGGTCGCCAGGCGTTCACCGGCGGCGAGCCCCGCCGTCTCAATCGAAACGTTCACGGGGTCGTTTTCGCCACTGGACGCGCCTGCAGTCGTGTTGAGTTGCACCCAGTCTTCGTCCGCGGAGACGAGATAGTTCAAGGTTCCGTCGCCCGCATTCCGGATTGTGAACGGCTGGATGGGAGGACCCACACCGACCGTACTGCTGAAATCCAAGCTAGCCCTTGAGAGCTCAATCGTCGGGGGTGTTTGCGCCCCGATGTCGAAACTGGCCGTTATCGTGCCGTCGAAATCGGTCATGACCGACTGTAGGCCGAACCCGATCCAGTACGTTCCTCTCATCACTTGGGGGTCCGAGCTGAGCGTGACAGCAACCGTTTGGTTGTTACCGAAGGCTGGAGAAAGCTGATCCGCGATCGGCGTGCCGTCAGGGAACAGTCCTACGTCAAACCCCCGTTGCACCATGATCTGGATGTCCGCATCGGAATCGTTGACCTGGGCATCGATCTTAAGCCGGCTCGCACCATCAGGTACGTCGATGCGGAAACCAAAGAAACCCACCACGACCGCCGGCGCTGATACGGCCGGAATCGAGAAGTTCCGCGGGACGCCGTTCGTCAGCCGCACACCAACGGGATCGGGAGCGGGCCCGCCGCTCACCGTCGTGGTGATGCGGGCCGTGACCTCCGTTCCGGTCGTCACCAGCCCGAGGGCGATGAAATACGTGCCTGCTTGCAGGGCAGGCGTGGAGCTGGGGGTGATAACAAGCTGCTCACCGCCGCCCGATGTGTCGACCACGTAATCGAACATCGGGGCACCTGCGACGACTTCGACATCTTGCCCGAACCGGACAAAGAGGGCCAAGTCGGCGAACGGTGTCAGCATCTCGACGTCGATTTCGAGACGGTCGTGCCCCCCCGGCGGCACCTCGATGCGAAAACCCTCCACGAAGATCGTCGGCTGGCCCACGCTCGACAAGCCGAAGGTGACGGTATCTCCTGAAGTCAGAAAAGTTCCGGGAATACCGCCTAGGTTTTCCCCTTTGCGAACGTCAGGTTGCGATGCGCCCGTAGAGGACGATGCATACCAATCGATGTCCGCTGTTGCGGCGGCGGCCTCTTGCACCGCGACCGGCAGGAGCGCGAGCAACCCTGCCCCACAAAGCGCCTGAAGGCGTTCCATCACTAACGTCATCCAATCTCTAAGAGGCCGCGGGCACAAGAAGAAGAAGGAAGGAGTAGCTGTGACCTTTCAATAGGTTGTTCATTCGGTCCCGGACCAAGGAAGCTGGAGTTATCCCACAACAGCAACCTTGGAGAGACCGAATGAACATCCATCAGAATGCACGATTGACACCGAAAGGTCGAGCCCTGTTGGTTCGCCGCGTCCTCGGTGGGGAGAACGCACAGGCCGCCGCGGCGGCCTGTGGCGTCTCAGAGCGAACCGTACGCAAATGGCTCGCGCGGTTTCGGGCTGAGGGTCAGGCCGGTCTCGTCGACCGCTCCTCACGCCCCCTTCGCAGCCCGCGCCGCACTGCTGCGCCCAGCGCGGCCCGTGTCGTTGCTCTGCGCCGACAACGTTGGGCCGGCTACCGCATTGCCACTCGTGTCGGAGTCTCTCAGGCCACCGTCAGCCGCATTTTGCGCCGCGCCGGCCTCAACCGCATCCGCGATCTCGAACCCGCCCCGCCCGTGCGCCGCTACGAACACCCCGCACCCGGCGATCTGTTACATCTCGATATCAAGAAGCTCGGCCGCTTCCAGCGCGCCGGTCATCGCGTCACCTCCGACAAATCCCACCGCTGCCGCGGCGCCGGCTGGGAATTCGTGCACGTCGCCATCGACGACCACTCCCGTGTGGCTTTCTCCCAGATCCTCTCCGATGAGCGGAGCGACTCCGCCGTAGCTTTCCTCAATGCTGCCGTCGGTTACTATCGCTCGCTCGGCGTCCGCATCCGCCGCCTGCTCACCGACAACGGCTCTTGTTACCGCTCCCGGCTCTTCCGCGATGCCTGCCGTCGTCTCGATATCCGTCATCGCTTCACACGGCCTTACACGCCGCGCACCAACGGCAAAGCCGAACGCTTCATCCAGACCGCTCTGAGAGAATGGGCTTACGCTCGCTCCTACTGCTCATCCCAGCAGCGCGCTGCCCATCTGTTACCCTGGCTGCACGACTACAACTGGCATCGCCCTCACGCCGCTCTCCGCTATCGTCCGCCCTTCTCCAGACTCATGCTTCCTATGAACAACCTGTTGACACTCCACAAGTAGCCCACCTAACAAGAATTACTTCCAGTTATACCATCGACTGCTCCGGGCTTTCTTGGAGATCCTCGGCCGCCGTGGAAATACCCCGTCTTCGGGAGCGATCGAGTCGCGCAGACCAGAGGCACGAGTCGTTTCGGGGCTAGCCTGACACATAGCTTAACGAGAATCTAAGCTCGAACGTGTTCTCGGCAGCTATCTTCAGGGTAGACTCGGACCGATGTCGTCAGCGCCGCGACCCCGGCCTTGACGGACCACGAATCCCTCTGGGCGGTTCTTCCGGATGACGGCCGTCCGCAGTGCCGAGCTACGGAGTGACCACGGGAGACTTGGACAAGGCAGTGAATCCGCCGTGCGAATCAGCTAGACTGCCGGTGACTCATAGCGGAGGCCCATTGTGAGACGACGTGATTTTCTGGCATCGGTAGCGGCGACAGCCGTTGCGTCAGGCAAACCGAGCTGGAAAGACCAAGTACAGGCTAAAGTCGCCAAAGGGGGATCCATCGACGTCGGCTCGGATCGCCAGCTTTTCCTCGACGACATATGGTTCTCACGACAACAGGACGTCAAGCTTGCGCTGCATCCACCTGTGCCTCGCAATGTCGTCATCCAGGTGGATCATCCCTGGGAGAAAAAGAATATCCACTACAGTTGCGTGTTGCGCGACGGCGACCGCTATCGCATGTGGTACCGCGCGATGGAAGAAGCCGCGGACGGCGATATCAATTGGAATTGCTACGCCGAAAGCGGCAACGGTATCCGTTGGGAGAAACCGGCGCTCGGCTTAGTTGAGAGGCAGGGATCAAGATCGAACAATATCGTCTTTTCGCCTCACGACTTCGAAGGCGGAAAGCCCTCGATCATTGTCGATCCGAATGCCGGAGCCGATGAACGCTACAAGATGATTCTTCGGTCGCGCACCGTGGACGGTTATGTCTCCGCCGATGGCCTCCATTGGTCAGCGGTTCCGACAAACCCCTTTTTGACCGAGGGCCCTTTTGACAGCCACAACATCTTGCGCTGGGATGACGAGCGAGGCCGCTACGTAATCTACCTTCGCGGTATCGATTACTCTTTATCGGGCGTATTCAAGGGGGGCCGGAGGGCGATTCGCCGTAGCGAGTCGGTGGATTTCGGGAGCTGGTCGAGCCCGGAGCTGGTGGTACTCGCTGATCAACGTGATCCCGATGACCTGCACTTCTACACGAACGCCGCCCTGAAGTATGATCGCGCGCCGCATGCCTATCTGATGTTTCCGATGATCCTTTGGACGGGGCGGCACTATCCCGATGCGCCGCTTCCCGGTCTGTCGGACGTGCATCTGATCACAAGCCGCGACGGCATCGAGTGGGACCGCCGCTTCCGCCAATCTCTGATTCCGCACGGGACCGACGAGCGTAACTGGGTGGACCGCAACCCGATTGTCGGCCAAGGCCTGGTGCCGACCGGCGCGGACGAACTGTCGATCTATTACTCAGAGAATTATCGATCGGCGGCGACGCGGATACGGCGGGCGACATGGCGTGTCGATGGGTTCGTCTCGGTGAAAGGGCCCTACGAGGGTTGGGGCGAGTTCTTGACCCCGCCTCTGAGTTTTCGTGGCCGGGAGCTTCGTCTCAACTACGCCACATCGGGGGGTGGCGCCATCCACGTTGAACTACAGAAGGCCGACGGGAAGCCGATTCCTGGATTCACGCTGGATGAATGCCCGCCGCTTTTCGGCGACCGGACCGATGGGGTTGTGGAGTGGACCGGGCATCGAGATGTCGCGGCTTTACAGGACCACGCCGTTCGGATGCGCATCCGAATGCGTGACGCGGATCTCTACGCTTTTCGGTTTACCGGCGGTTGAGCCTCTAATCAATGAAGTGGGAGAAACTCGAGGAAGGATTCGTGACACGGCGCGAGCCGGGGACACCGACCGCTGTCGCCGCCGGTTCGCGATGTGCGCGGACCATGCAAGGCGATTTGGTTTGCACCTACATGGTGCAATCGAAACTCGGTATCAACGATTTCGTGCCGACGATCTCCCGTTCAGCCGACCAGGGGCGGACTTGGGTTGAACAGGGGCCGATCTGGCCTCAGCTAGAAGACCGGTTCTCATACTTTGTTTCCGTGAGTCGCGCGCCCTCGGGAGATCTGTTCCTGTACGGACTGGAGATCCCCATCCACGAGCGTGGGGAGACGTTCTGGAATGACGCGACGCAAGGTATGAAGCAGAACCGCCTGGCGTGGTCACGCTCCAGCGATTCGGGAAGAACGTGGACGGACCCGCGTCCGATTGAGCTGCCCACGGCGGGTTCCGCCGAAGCGCCGGGACCGCTGTGCGTTTTGGGCGAGGGCCGCTGGGTCGCCTGCTATGCGCCGTATAACAGTTTCGATCCCGAAGTAAACGTCGACCGCGGCCGGATTGTCCTTCTCCACAGCGACGATGAAGGCCGGACTTGGTCGCACACTTTGATGTTACGTTTCCTAGAGCCCGGGTCGGGAGGAGCCGAGGCTTGGGTCGTACAACTCGCTGACGGCCGCCTACTCGGCACGAGCTGGCACATGAACTTGCGCGACGGGAGCGACTATCCCTGCGCCTATGCGATATCAACGGATGAAGGTGAGACGTGGTCGCCGACACGTTCCACGGGCATCGCCGGGCAAACGACCGCCCTGACGGCATTGCCGGGAGGCGGCGCGCTCTTCCTCTATTGCGTGCGGCAGGCCAACGACGTTGGTATAGCAATGGCCCATGTCGATCCCACTGAGACTGACTTCGGTGTCATCCATCAAGAGATGGTCTGGCGCGCGAAACGTGTCAGACAGGGTGAAGGCTCGGCGGATCATTCGGCATGGCAGGAATTTGCCTTCGGCGAGCCGTCGGCGGTGCTGCTGGCGGACCGCGAAGTCCTCGTCACGTTCTGGACGATGCAACCGGCCGGTCAGGGAATCATGTACGTCAGGCTCAGGCTGCTTTGAACATCGATCGTAGACTTCGTTCAGTGGAAGGGAGATCAGCTAAGAGCCTGAGTCCAAGGGGTGTAAGCTGTAACTAACCGATGCGCCTCCTGCGCCCACAGCACGCGGCCGGAAATCGCGCCGCGGTCGTCGCGCTGCTCTTACTCACGAGTACGGCGGCTCAAGCCGCGTCGGAGCCGAAGCTTCTCTCTATCTTTCCTTCCGCCGGAGCCCGGGGAACGGAGTTGGAAGCTTCCGTGCGAGGGACCGCGCTGGAGGGCGCCGCTGGAGTCTGGCTTGATTGCAACGGCCTGTCGGCGTCCGTCACCGGTTTCGAGATCGTGCCGGCAAACCAGGGTGATAACGCAAAGCCGAAGGATGACAAAGATGACCCGATTCATCGCGTCAAGTTGAGGCTTGTCGTGGATCGGGCGGCGAAGCCGGGCCTTTGTCGTATGCGGCTGGTTACTCCTGGAGGCCTTTCCGATGAGCTCTTGTTTTGGATTCGGTCTGAGCCGGTTGTGGACGAAGCAGTTGGCGGCCGATCGGGGACAGAAGCCGCGCGGCTCGTGAATTCCTATCCAGTGGTTGTTAACGGGCGTATCAGCAAGAAGGGCGAGGTCGACGACTACGAAATCGATGTGAAAGCCGGCGAGGAGTTGCTCTTCGAAGCGAACGCCGGCACGACGGTAATGGACCCGACGCTGACGCTGTTCGCGCGAACGGGGAGTTGGTTCGATAGCGAGCGGTTGACGCGGCTGGCCTATAGCGATGAGCCGATTCACTTCCCCGGCTACGCGAGCGATGCGCGGCTGACCTACCGCTTCGATCAGGGGGGCCGGTATCTTGTACGAGTGGGGAGCTTCTTGGGTCCGGGCAGTGAGGACCACGTTTATCAACTTCGCATCGCTCCCGCGGAGCGAGATGAGCGGGGCACGGTGCATCGGACGCAGTTCCGGCCCGCGAGCATGCCGCCCGTGCTTTGGGAAGAGCGGAGCTATACACGTAGGATTGGGCCTCACCGCATGGACGAGCTTTGGGCCCGCTCGGTGAAGCCTGTGCGGGTTAAGGCGGATGATGAAGAGAGAGACTCGTCGTTGTTCGAGGGCGCGATTCCGGTCACGCGACTCGATGTCGGCGATGACAAGCAGGAAGTGACTCTACCCACACTCATCGAAGGAGCGATCGAGAGTGCGGGCAACGTGGATCGAGTGAGTTTCGCGGCGCGGCGCGGCGATCGGGTGGCTTTGGAGATTGAAACGCCGGATGCCACCGTGCCCGATTTCAATCCGTTCCTCAGGATTGTCGATGAAACCGGTGTCGAAGTTCTTACGAACGTACATTCGAACCTCAACAACAACGGCGGGTTTATCATGAAGACGATCCAGCCGAAAACGGTCTTCACGTTTCGGCGCGACGGGAAGTTTACGCTCGAGATCAGGGATGTAACGACGCAACAGGCCGACGACCGATTTCGCTATCGCATTCTGCTGCGACCCCAAGTCCCGCATATGGGTGCGGTCCATGTGGCGGAACAGCATCTGAACCTGATCGCGGGCGAAGCAAAGAAGATTTCGATCACAACCGATCAGGAAGAAGACTTTGACGGCTACATCGCGCTGACGGCGGAAGGCCTTCCGAGCGGGGTTCAAGCGATCATGGCTACCGAGCCTCTGGTTGAAAAGCCTCCACCGCTGGACGATGGAAAGATCGAACGTTATGTGGCCAGGAACCAGCTTGCGACGATGCTTTTCGCCGCGGATGCGGGCGCGCCCGCCACGAGAATGCCATCAAGTGTGCGAATCATCGCGCGGCCGGTGCGCAATGGCAAGATGGGCCACCCGATCATGGTGAAGGAGCTTCTGGTCATGGTGACGCGGCCCGCCGAAACGGTCAGTCAAGCCGGAGACCTGAATCCGAAAGCGGAGCGATGAGCAAAGACTCAGTCAGGCGGAAGCAGTGCAGGTTGTCCCCCGACTCGTACCGGCAAGGGCCGATGCTCGCCTTCTTGACAGTCTGGATGACGTTGGGCCTATCAGTGGCCAACGCCGCGCGGCTCATTTCGATCGAACTAGTTCCTTCCCAACGAACGCTGCACGGCGCGGATGCGGCACAACGGCTGCTCGTGATCGGAAAGTACGACGATGGCCGCGAGGCGGACCTCACTTCAGAGGCGCTGCTTAACGTTACCGATGGCGAGGTGATTCGCCTGGACGGGGATGCTGTTCTTACAGCGGTATCGGATGGCGAAGCGCGAGTCAGGGCCACTGTAGGGGGATTACAGGCCGCGGGCACGTATCGAGTGAACAATTCGGCGGACCAACGCCCGTTCAGTTTTGCACGAGACATCGGCACAATCCTCACGCGCAGCGGGTGTAACAGCGCCGCCTGTCACGGAGGCGTCAAGGGCAAGAATGGATTCAAGCTATCCGATAACGCGGAGCACCCGCGCGAGGACTACAAGGCGATTGTCGAGGGCGGTTTCTATGAAGTTCTCTCGGCCGCATCGGAGGGCCCCAAGAAACCGCGAGTCGACAAGGCGAAGCCCGAGAAAAGTCTGCTCCTGCTGAAGCCTACGATGGCCGTTGTGCATGGCGGTGGACAGCGGTTCGAGAAGAGGTCGGATGACTACGAGACCATTCTGGAGTGGGTGCGAAACGGCGCGCCTTACGGCCAGGCGCAGGCCGACGAGTCACGGCTTGTCGGGTTGACGATTGTGCCCGAGCGGATTTTCTTGAAGCCGGGGGACACCCATCGAGTCGTTGTATCAGGGCTGCTGGCAAATGGGAACGAAGAAGATCTCACAGCCGAGGTGCTTTACGAGCCGAAAGATCAGGCAATCGCTCAGGTGTCACTTGCGGGAATCGTCGAGGCAAAGCAGCCGGGCGAGGTCACCGTTCTTGTTCGAGCGGCGGGCAGGATGGGCAGTTTTCAGGTCGGCGTGATCGGTCACGAGCCGGATGAATACCCCGATGTGGAGCCCCACAACTTTATCGACGAATACGTCCTCTCGAAGCTTCGCCGGTTCAATGTCATTCCATCCGTCCTTTCGAGTGACGCTGAATTTCTGCGGCGCGTCTGCCTCGACTTGACCGGGACGCTTCCGCCGCCCGAGCGCGCGCGAGAATTCCTGAGCGACAACGATCCTCAAAAACGCGCCAAGCTGATCGACATTTTGCTGAACTCGCCAGAATACGTCGACTACTGGACATATCGCTTCTCGGACCCTCTTCGCGTTGCGATTGTTTCACTTGGCTATAACTCAAAGTGGAGCCAGGACTACTGGGAGTGGATACGGGCAGGCGTAGTCGGGAACAAACCCTACGACCAAATGGCGCGAGAGCGGATCGCGGCGCAGGGTTATAGCGGGCCTTCGCGGCACTTTCTGCCAATTGCCGTGATCGGGCCTCCGGCGGACACGATGATGGAGCAAGCGCGCGTCTTCATGGGCCGGCGGTTCGATTGCGCTCGCTGCCACGACCACCCTTACGAAAACTGGACCCAGGATCAATTCTGGGGACTGACGGCCTTCTTCGGGCACGTCTACCGCACCGGAACTTCCGGCCGGGATTCCGTCGTATTCGACCAACCGATGGGTAAGGAGATCGCTCCGGACGTGGTGGGCCGGCGCGAACTACGCATTCTGCACCCGCGCACGGGTAAGGAAGTACAGCCGACGCTACTCGATGGCACGGTCCTCGAACACAAGAATCAGAAGAGCGTGCGCCAGGAGTTGGCTGAGTGGATGACGGCGCAGCCCTACTTCGCGGAAGCCGCTGTCAACCGCATGTGGAGCCACTTCTTTCCGCGGGGCATTGTCGATCCGGTGGATGACTTTCGCTCGACGAACCCTCCTACGCATCCGCGGCTGCTGGACGCGCTGGCGGCCGATTTCGCGGCGAACGGATATGACATCAAACGCTTGATTCGCCTGATTGTTACATCCCGAGCCTATCAACTTTCAAGCGCGGCCAACGAGACGAATCAGGCTGACCGGCAGAACTATTCCCATGCGCTTCCGCGTGCCCTGGACGCGGAGGTCTTGCTGGATGCCATCACGGCCGTCACCGGTGTGCCTGAGTTGTTCACGGCCTACGGTCCCGGAGCCCCTCGCGGGAAGAGCCAAATGCCCGCCGGTACACGCGCCATCCAGCTTCGGGAATCCGATTTGTTCAAATCACAGTTCCTTGACGTGTACGGGCGGCCGAATCGGGCCGCGGTCCCGGAGCGCAGCGCGAAACCGAATCTCGGGCAGGCGCTTCATGTATTGGTTGGCTCGACATACAACGAGAAGCTATGGAAGCCCGGGAGCCGCGTGTACGATCTGTTTGAGGGCGGGGCGACGGATGACCAAGTCATCGAGGAACTGTACCTAACCGCGCTGACCCGTTTCCCGACGGACGAAGAACGGCAAGTGCTGAAAGGGCTCATCGCGAGGGCATCGAGCCGCGAAGAAGGATTACGAAACCTGCAGTGGGGTATGCTGAGTTCGCGTGAATTCGCCGAGAATCATTGAGGCGGTGGGACGAGACCTATGAAACGCATCGGGTGCCAAGTTGCTAGTGAGCAGGAGTGGTCGCGGCGCGATTTCGTCAAGGTCGGCTCGCTCGGCTTTCTCGGAATGCACCTGAGCCAGTCGCTGATGCTCGAAAAGGCGATGGCGGCTCGCACAGGGAATCAGCCCGCCGGGAAAGCCAAGTCGGTGATCATGGTTTGGCTCGAAGGCGGTCCGAGCCAAAAGGATACGTTCGATCCCAAACCGAGCAGCGCCTTCCGGCCCATTTCGACGAACGTCCCCGGCATTCAGATCTCCGAACTCTTGCCTGGTCTCGCCAAACGGATGGACAAGATGTCGATCATCCGGTCGATGCGCTCGTTCGGAGACGACCATCCGCAGGCGGTCCATTACGCCGCGACGGGACACGAGATCAACCCGGCTATGAAGTTCCCCAGTCTGGGCTCGATCGTGGGTAAGGAGTTGGGGCCAACGAACGCTCTGCCGCCGTATGTCTTCGTCCCGACCTGGGACAACAAGAAGCAATACGAGGACTACTTCCGGTCGGCGTTCCTCGGGCCTGACTACGACCCGATGATGATTCCGGACCCCTCGAAAGACGACTTCGAGGTGGCGGACCTGAGCCTGCCGAAATCGCTGGCGCCGGCCGCGATGTCGGAGCGGCTCGAGTTTCGAAACGCGATCGACGGGATGTATCGCAAACGTGTTGAAAGCCTCGAACACGCGGCGATGGATTCGTTCACCCAGAAGGCCTGGGAGATGATTCTCGCGCCGGAAGTAGGGCAGGCATTTGATCTTTCCGGCGAGTCCAAGAAGACGAAAGACGCCTACGGACGCGGCATGGAAGGACAGAGCTTGTTGCTGGCGCGGCGGTTGGTCGAGTCGGGCGTGCGGTTTGTGACGGTCGCCGGGTATCACGGCAACTCCTGGGACACTCATTCGAAAAACGACGAACGGCATCGTGACCGCCTGTGTCCACCGCTCGATGAGTCGCTTTCGGCTCTGCTCGACGACCTTGTCGACCGCGGCCTCTACGACTCGACGGTTGTGGTTGCGATGGGCGAGTTCGGCCGTACGCCGGAGCACAACCCGGCTCTCGGGCGCGATCACTGGCCCAACTGCTGGTCGATGATGATCGGCGGCGGTGGGATTCAGGGTGGTCGCGTTGTCGGCGCAAGCGACGAACGCGGGGCCTTCATCGCCGACCGGCGTGTAACGGTAGGCGACTTATTCGCGACGGTTTATAAAGCCCTGGGCATCGACTGGACGAAGGAGTATATGACGCCCATCGGCCGGCCGTTGAAGATTGCGAATTCGATCGACGATACAACCGGCGAACCGGTTCACGAATTGTTCTAAAGACCACCTAGCTTGCCCTTCGGATCGTCGACCCGAATCGAACCTGGTAATCCAGAGGAGCGGCGCTTGAGATCGAGGGATTTGCAACGTCGAGAGCTTTGGTGATCCACGGGTCTGTGGTAGTGTTTACCTAGTCATGCGCGTATCAGGCTTGGTCCGGACTGTGGCCATCTTAGTCGGGGCCGGACTCCCTCTCGGCGCACAGCAAGGGACCGACAAACAGTTCTCAGCCGCCGCCGTTCGCTTTTTTGAGAACGAGGTCCGGCCGGTCCTTTTGACCAAATGCGCCGCTTGTCATAACGACAAGCTACAAACAAGCGGTCTGTCGGTGGAGAGCCGGGATGCCGTGCTGGCGGGCGGCAACCGGGGAGAGGCGGCGTCTTCGGGATCCCCGGAAGATAGTCTGCTCATCCATGCTGTTCGTCAAGACGGCGAGTTGAAGATGCCTCCGGGCGGCAAATTACCGCCGGAGGAAGTTGCAGCCCTTGCGCGTTGGGTTGAACTCGGTCTGCCATGGCCGACCAAGACACTTTCAGCCACGCCGGCGGACAACCCGTCGAAGCATTGGTCTTTTCAGCCCATCCAGCGTCCGAGTGAGCCGACGGTTTCGGACGAGTCATGGCCGCGGACGCCGATCGATCGTTTCATCTTGGCGCGCCTCGAGAAAGAAGGGTTGACGCCCTCACCCGAAGCCGACAGGCCTGTATTGATCCGGCGGTTGTACATCGACCTGATTGGTCTGCTGCCCAAGCCGGAAGAGGTCGATGCCTTTGTGGCGGACACGCGTGCTGACGCCTATGAACGAGTCGTCGATCACGTGCTGGAGTCTCCCCATTACGGTGAACGCTGGGGACGTCACTGGCTGGACCTGGCGCGGTACGCGGACTCCAACGGCTACAACAACGACGCCGAACGAAAAATCTGGATGTACCGCGAGTGGGTGATCAATGCCTTGAATTGGGACCTTCCTTTCGATGAGTTTGTGATCGAGCAGATCGCCGGGGACCTGTTGCCGAACCCCACCGAGCAGCAGGTGGTGGCCACGGGTTTTCACCGCAACACTTTGCTGAACCTCGAGGGCGGAGTCGATTTTGAGCAGTATCGTACCGAGGCCGTTGTCGACCGCGTTGACACGACAGGAATGGCTTTCTTGGGATTAACCCTCGGCTGCGCGCGCTGCCACGACCACAAGTTCGACCCGGTCTCCCAGAAGGAGTTCTATCAATTCTTCGCTTTCTTCAACAGCATCGACGAGTTGAGTGGCGAATTCAAAGACAAAGAAGGCCGCGCCCGCGCCTTCGAACCGGTGCTCGAGTTCGGGACGCCGGAGCAACATGCGCGGCGCGAGGCGATCCGGGCTCAGCTCAAGGTGATGGAGGAGGAACTGGACAGCTACGAGGATCAGCTTGTGGAGAAGCAATCCGAGTGGGAGGCATCTCGAAGCGGCGACGCGCTCGACAAGTTGACGCCGGGGCAACGCGCCATCCTCGATATTCCTGTGGATAAGCGCCACGAGGTGCAGCGCGACGTGCTGCGGGGCGCATACTTCGACGAGGATTTCGGCCATCAAGAACGCAAGAAAGCGATCGCGGCGGTCAAGAAGATCGAGCCTGAAATTCCCAGCACACTCGTCATGAGGGAGCTGCCTAGGCCCCGCCCGACAAACGTACTGTTGGGTGGCGAGTTTCTCGATAAGGGCGTCCAGGTTTGGCCTACAACGCCCGCCGTGTTGCCTCCTCTTCCAAAGCAGGAAAGCTACACCCGCCTCGACATGGCTCGCTGGCTGGTGAGTGAAAACAATCCTCTGACGCCGCGTGTGACGATGAATCGCATCTGGCAGCGCTACTTTGGCCGCGGAATTGTCGAGACGGAGAACGATTTCGGAACCCGAGGTTCGCTGCCCACCCACCCCGACCTGCTGGACTGGCTGGCCGCGGAGTTCGTCGCACAGGACTGGAGTCTCAAGGCGATGCATCGCTTGATCGCGACTTCGGCCACGTACCGGCAAGCGTCGTCGCACCGGCCGGATGCGGCGAAGAAAGACCCACGCAATGACCTGCTGGCGCGGCAAAACCGGCTCCGGGTCGAGTCGGAGATCGTGCGAGATCTGGCCTTGTCGGCTGCTGGAATGTTGACGCCCGAGATCGGTGGGCCCAGCGTCTTCCCGGCACAGCCGCCGGACGTCATGATTCGAAGGACGTGGGAGGAGAGCGAGGGGCCGGCTCGTTACCGGCGGGGCATGTACACGCATTTCTGGCGTACGAGCCCTCACCCTGGCCTGATGGTCTTCGACAGTCCGGACGCGCTGACAACGACCACCAAGAGGAACCGGTCGAACACGCCGCTTCAAGCTCTCACTTTGCTGAACGACGCGGGCTTCCACGAGTTCGCGCAAGGCGTGGCTCAACGGGTTCTTAGCGAGCGGCCGGACGCTTCGAATTCCGAGCGGGTCAAGCACGCGTTTCGTCTGTGTCTGGCGCGGCCACCGAGCAAGAAGGAGAAGAAACGCCTCGATCGACTTCTGGCGAACCAGCTCGATGAGTTCAAGACCAACGCGGACGATGCGAAAGAGCTGCTGCCTCTGAATACGCCCGAAGGGGCGGACCTTCCCGAGACAGCGGCCTGGACCATGGTGTCGGGAGTGCTTCTCAATCTCGATGAATTCATAACGCGGGAGTGATATGAACATGCAACAGATGGGACTACTGGATAGGACCCGACGGCACTTCTTCAGTCAGTGTTTCGCCGGTCTGGGCAACATCGCTCTTGGCGGTCTATTGGGCGGCGGAAAATTGGCGGCCGCCGGCGCGCCGCGCGTCGAGAACCCTCTGGCGCCGAAGTCGCCGCATTTCCCTCCCAAGGTCAAGCGTGTCATTTATCTTTTCATGGCGGGTGCGCCGAGCCAGTTCGAGACATGGCTTTATCGGCCCAAGCTGACCGAATTTGACGGACAGCCGATACCTGATTCGTTACTCGAGGGCAAGCGCTTTGCCTTCATGGAAAGGTTCATGAAGGATAAGCTGAAGTTGCTCGGTCCCCGACGGAAGTTCAAACAGCACGGGGAATCGGGCGCCTGGGTGTCGGAGATTTTTCCGCACATGGCCGGGGTGGCCGACGATCTGGCGTTTGTACACTCTCTGACGACGGAAAACTTCAATCACGCTCCGGCGAAGCTCTTCTTTAATACCGGCTCGACTCGTTTCGGACGCCCCAGCATGGGTGCCTGGTTGAGCTACGGGTTAGGGAGTGAATCGCAGGATCTGCCGGCATTCGTTGTGCTGCGGTCCGGAGAGCAAAGCTTGATGGGCGGCGCGAACCTCTGGAGTAGCGGTTTTCTGCCGACAACCTACCAAGGCGTTGAGTTCCTTCGCTCGGCGGACCCCATCCCGAATCTGTCGAGTCCGAAGGGTATCTCAATGAAACGCCAGACGGCGCGGCTCAACGCGGTCCGCGATTTGAACCTGGCGCGGTTGGCGGAGGTGGGTGATCCGGAGATCAGTACGCGTATCTCTTCTTACGAGATGGCCTATCGGATGCAGACAAGCGGGCCCGAGCTGATGGATCTTTCGTCCGAGAGCCAAGCGACGATGGACCTCTACGGGGCGAAACCCGGGGAGCAGTCGTTCGCAAACAATTGCCTATTGGCAAGGCGAATGATCGAACGCGGTGTGCGCTTCGTGCAGTGTTATCAGACCGGTTGGGACCACCATGGGAATCGGCAAAACAACCTCAACGAAAAGCTCGACGAGGTTGCTCTGACGGTTGATCGTCCCGCGGCCGCGCTGATCCACGACCTCAAGCAACGTGGACTTTTGGATGAGACGCTTGTGATCTATGGCGGCGAATTCGGGCGCACACCGATGGGCGAGGTGCGGGAGTCAGTCGGCCGCAACCATCACATCGAAAACTTCCCGATGTGGTTCGCCGGCGGCGGCATCAAGGCAGGCCAAACGATTGGCGAAGTCGACGATCTGGGCTTCTTCATCACCAAGGATAAGGTCGAAGTCCACGACGTTCAGGCAACGATCCTCCACCTGCTCGGTCTCGATCACGAGAAGCTAACCTTCCGCTATCAGGGCCGAGACTTCCGCTTGACGGATGTGGGTGGGCGCGTCATCGAGAAGTTGCTCGCCTAGCTAGGGCCATACGCCGCACTGCTAACCCCCGGGGCTAGTTGCCTTCTAGAAGGTTTTGCACAACGTCCCTCCGTCGACCACCAACGTTTCTCCGGTGATGTAGCTGCCGGCGTCGCTGGCAAGCAGCAGCGCGGGGCCGGCGAGTTCGCGTGGGTCGCCCCAGCGGCCGACGGCGGTTCGCGTGGCGAAGCTCTTCTTCTGTTCGTCCGTGAGGACCCGGCCGGGAAGATCCGTCAAGAAGGGCCCGGGAGCTAAACAGTTGACGGTGATGTTATAAGCGCCCAGCTCGATCGCCATCGAGCGGGCCATCCCAATCAGTGCAGCCTTCGTTCCGGAATAGATGTGCCGCTGCTCTTTCGAACCCAGACCCATGATCGAGCTGATATGAATGATGCGGCCCCACTTACGCTCTTTCATCTGGGGGACGAGCGCCCGGCTCAGCGCCATGCACGAGCTGAAGTTCAGTTCGAGGACGTTGTCCCAATCCTCGTCCTTCACCTCATCGATCGATTGCGGAACATTGGTACCGGCGTTGTTGACGAGGATGTCGACCTTACCCATCGCCTCCAGAGCCGCTTGCGCGAGCTTCTGTGATTCCTCGCGGCGACTTAGGTCAGCAACGGAATATCCGCCTCGTACGGACGTCCCCGCGGTAATCTCGGGCAGAGCCGCCTTCAGCTCGTCTTCGTGACGGCTGCTGATGAAAATGTCCGCGCCCGCTTCGGCGAAGCCGCGCGCCATGGCCTTGCCAAGCCCTTTGCTGCCCCCGGTTACGAGGGCGACCTTGCCTGTGAGATCGAATAATTTGGTTGACATAGAAAAGTTCCCCTGAGATTTGGTCCGGCGATTCAGTTCAGCCTACTCCGCCGCTTTCACCCAGCGCAAACAGGCCGGCTGCGGTACGGCAAGCACTTGGCCGGTCGGCGTCAGCTCGCCCGACAGCGGATTGATACCAAACACTACCACCGTGCTGCTGTGCTGATTCTCAGCGAAAAGAAAGGCGCCACTGGGGTCGAAGTTAAAGTTGCGCGGAAACGCACCTTGCGTCGAGGTCCATCCTACGACGGTCAGCAGGCCGCTCACGGGGTCAATCTCGAACTGAACGATCGATTCGTGGCCGCGATTCGATCCGTACAAATACTTGCCGGATGGGTGAACGAGTACTTCCGCCGTGTAGCTGGTCTCGTTGTAGCCTTCCGGGAGTGTTGATAGTGTCTGGATGATCTCCAGGGCTCCCTGTTCGGCATCCCAGTGAAACGCGGTCACCGTATTGTTCATCTCGTTGATGACGTAGCAATAGGGCGCAGAGGGATGGAAAGTCAGGTGACGTGGCCCGCTGCCGGGCGCAACTTCGGCAAACGCCGGATCGTTGAATTCGAGTAGGGCTTTCCCCGGGTCGGCCCGAAACACAAAGAGATCGTCGGTTCCGAGATCGGCTGAAACGGCGAATCTGCCGTCAGGAGAGAAGTTGACCGAATGAGCGTGAGGTCCGCTTTGACGGCTCGGGTCGACACTCGACCCATAGTGATCGAGCACGCTCACTGCTTCGCCCAGCGAGCCGTCCTGGTTGACGGGAAGTGAAGACGTACTGCCCACGCGATAGTTCGCCACCGCCAACATTCGACCGGAGGGGTGCATGTCGAGATGGACCGGAGCGGCTCCACCTGACAAGACCTGATTCAGGATGTTCAACTTGCCGGTCATGCGGTCAACTTTGAATGCGCGCACCGCGCCGCGACCTTCCTCGTCGGCTGTGACGGCGTAAAGATACTGCTGACTCGGATGCACGGCAAGAAACGCCGGATAGGTCATCTCGGCCACGAGTCCTATTTCACTTAGCTCGCCCGTATCCGCATCAAAGCGATAAGCGTAGATTCCCTTGCCCGCTCCATCCCCCTGGGTCTGAGCGCCGAAGTAGGCGAAGTATTTCGAGCCCACCGTGCCGGTCTTGTTCTCCGCGGGCGGGCCGCACGAGATCAAGAGGAGCACCAGAGCGGCAAGAAGCGGGACCGTCAGCACAGGGATTCCGGGCAGGCCTCTATCGATGGATGGCGTCGCCGCGCGGAGAGAAACCCGCTTCACCTCGCGGCGAGCGCCTGACAAGCATGAGATGTTTTTGCCGATCATAGCCCTCTGTCAACCTCACGGAATTGTACCGCTGTCGAGGTTCGTGGTGGGAACCGCGTCCCCGAAAGGCATACCGAGAGCCAGTGGCTTGACGAGACGCAAGCTTCTCATTGCCGCGGCCGGCCTCGTTTGGGTGCGGGAAGTACGCTAAGATCGAAAGCCCAGGGGTCCCCTCGCTTCTACTCGAAAACGCGGCCTGATCAGGTGTTGAGGCCGTGATTTGAACCCCGCCTCGCGTCACGGATGGCGAACTCTACTTTCTCCGATTGGTTGCGTTTCGCCGCCGTTACCGCACAATTCGCGGTTCTGTCGCTGCTCGCAGTGATCTTCCAAGTCGAGAGCCGCGGTTTTCGGTGGGTGTTGGCGTTGGCGGGAGTCGGGTTTGTGATCCACCATCTGCTGCCGTTGCGTTTCCGGATGGCGTTCTTCGCACTGCTATCAATCGGCTCGATGGTGGTTGCGTTTGGCCCGCCCCTCTCGGGCGGGAACGCGGGAGGTACGTCGTAGGGACATAGGTAACACTTTGACCCGAGCACATGGGTAACAGATTTCCGAGAATCTGAAACAGACAACACAAGGAGGTCTGTTTTGGGATGGAAGGAGACTCGTGTGCAGGACGAAAGAATGAAATTCGTAATGGAGATCGAAGCCGAGGAGGAATCGATGGCTGAGATCTGCCGGGCGTACGGGGTCAGCCGCAAGACCGGCTATAAGTGGCTCGAACGCCATCAAGCCGAGGGCGTGGCCGGACTGGCCGATCGCTCGCGCGCGCCGCACAGCCATCCCAACGCCGTCAGCGCGGCCGACGAGGAGGCCATCCTCAAACTGCGGTCGCAACACTCCAACTGGGGCGAGCGCAAATTACGTAAGTACCTGAACGTGAATTGGCCCGAACAGGCTTGGCCCTCGGCGTCCGCCATCGGCGACATCCTCAAACGCCACGGTCTCACACACGCGCACCGCCGACGCCGCCGGGCCACGCCGAGTTCGACGCTCAGCAGCGCGACGGCGCCAAATATCGTCTGGGCCATCGACTTCAAGGGATATTTCCGTACCGGCGACGGCGAGCGCTGTGACCCGCTGACGATTTCCGATACCGCCAGCCGCTATCTGCTGCGCTGCCAGGCGGTCGATCGGCCTGACTATGCGCACGTGCGGCCGCTGCTCGAAGCGACCTTTCGCGAGTATGGCCTGCCGCTGGCGCTGCGGTCCGACAACGGGCCGCCGTTTGCGTCGGTCGGATTGGGTGGGTTGAGCCGGTTGAGTGTGTTGTGCATACGTCTGGGCGTGATGCCCGAGCGCATCAAGCCGGGCCATCCCGAGCAGAACGGACGGCATGAGCGCATGCATCGCACCTTGAAACAGGACACGGCCCAGCCACCGAAGGCAACGCTGCGCGCACAGCAACGGGCGTTCCACAGCTTCCGGCGGATCTACAACGAAGAGCGGCCGCATGAGGCGCTCGAGATGGAGACGCCGGCGAGCGTGTATGTTCCCTCGCCGCGGCGGTATCCAGCGCGGTTGCCCGAGATCGAGTATCCGGACGGGTTTGAGGTGCGCAGAGTGAAGGAGCACGGGGATGTATGCCTTGCCGGCCGGCGCTTTTATCTCAGTGAAGCCCTGACGGGGGAGTTGGTGGGCTTGCAAGAGAACGAGCACGGCTGGCGGATCTGGTTTGGCCCGATTGAGCTGGCCCGTCTGGACCGCAAACACTTGCTCCACCCTCTGCCGGGGCATCCTCCACGCGTGCCGTCGCGGTGTTTGGAGCGCGTCTGCGCTCGCCCTCCGGACTCGCTCCGCCGCGCCCCAAACACCGCGACCGAGGAGGCTCCCGACTGCGAGCCTTCCCTGGGGAAACGGTAGAAAGTGTTACCCATGTGCTCGGGTCAAAGTGTCACCCATGTAACCGGACGTTCAGGGATGGTTGGTGCTGATCGGCCTGCCGCTGATCGGACTGGCGCACATTCCGATTCGTTTCGAATTCCGGATAGCACTGATCGCCCTTTCGGCGTGTCTGCTTGCCGCGATGCGGGTCGACACAGTGTCCGCGCCCTGGTCGGGGGCAATCTGGCCGGCCTTCGGCGCCATGTTTATGTTCCGGATGATGGTCTATCTCTACGACCTGCGGACGAAAGCCGCTCCGTTCAGCCTTTCTCACAGCGTGGCCTACTTCTTCATGCTGCCCAGTGCCTGTTTTCCGCTGTTTCCTGTTGTCGATTACAAGGCGTTTTGCCGCTCGCACTATAACGGCGACGCATACGAGATCTATCAAAAGGGGCTGGTCTGGATCTTCCGCAGCGTGCTGCAGCTCATGGTTTATCGCTACTTGTACCGCAATGGTCCGCTGGACCCGGCGGAAGTCAGCGACGCCTGCTCGGCCGCGCTCTACATGCTGACGATCTACCTGCTCTACCTGAAAGTCTCGGGCAGCTTCCACGTGATTGTCGGTTTGCTGCACATGTTCGGCTTCAATCTCGCCGAAACGCACCACCGCTACCTGCTTTCGTCGAGCTTCACCGATTTCTGGCGGCGCATCAATATCTACTGGAAAGACTTCATCCAGAAGCTGTTCTTTTATCCCGTCTTCTTCCGAACAAAGCGGTGGGGGGAGACGACGGCGCTGGTGCTGGCGACCGCTGCGGCGTTCGTCGTGACGTGGCTGCTGCACGCTTATCAGACATTCTGGATTCTCGGACGCTTTCCACTAATTTGGACGGACATGATCTTCTGGGCGATCCTGGCATCGCTTGTGGTTGTGAGCGTCCTTTATGAGGCGCGCGGAAAGAAGAAGCGGCGACTAGCGGGCTCGCGGCGCACTTGGAAATCAGAGATCGGCCGGGCCCTTCGAACGATGGCCACTTTCGCGACGATTGTGATTCTGTGGTCGCTGTGGACGGCCGAGACGGTGGATCAATGGCTGGATCAGATGTCGGCGTACGGCAACATGACACCTCGGGGGGCCCTGATGATCGGCGGCATCTTGCTGGCCATTGGCGCGAGCGCCGTGCTCATGGGACATTCGTCTAGCGAGCAGCTAGGGGCCGCGAAAGGGCTGTCATCCGCATCGCCGCGATGGTTTTGGAAGACCGCCTTGCAAACAGGACTTGCCGCCGGCATCCTGCTGGCGGTCGGTGCGCGACCGGGGCTGCTGCGTTTCGCGCCCGAGCTGGCGCGGGCGTCAATCGATCTTCGCAGTGAGAGACTTAGTACGCGTGACGGCGAGCTGCTTGTTCGCGGCTACTATGAGGATCTGACAACAGGCGTGCGCTTCAACCCCGAACTGTGGGGGATGTACGCCCAGACACCGACCGACTGGGTCGAGATCTCAAAGTCCGACGCCGTCTCCTTCAACAAGGATTTCTTGCAGTTCGAACTGATTCCCAACACGGAAACCGTCTTCAAGGGTGCTCGGCTCGAGACGAATCGCTGGGGAATGCGCGATCGTGACTACGAGAAAGCAAAGCCGACGGGCGTCTATAGGATGGTGATGCTCGGGGCCTCGCGCACGATGGGGTCCGGAGTAGCGAACCACGAGATATTCGAGGCTGTGCTGGAAGACCGCTTGAACGCCGAGTTGTCACCTCAAACGGGGGTGCGCTACGAGATCCTCAACTTCGCGGTGGGCAGTTACGGCCCTTTGCGCAAAATGCGGGTTCTCGAGAAGAAGGCCTCTGCGTTTGACCCGGACGCACTGCTTTACGTGACCCACGTCATTGAGGCTGCCTTTGCCATCTCCGATCTGACTCGGGCCGTGGTCAGCGAAGCTGACATACCATACGAATACCTGCGGCACATCGTAAAGGAATCGCGGGTTTGGGCGGCCATGCCGGATGCAACCATTCGGAGTCGGCTCAAGCCTTACGAAACGCAGATGGTGAGCTGGTCTTGGAAGCGAGTCGCCGAGGAATGCCGTCGGCGAGGGATAGAAGCGCATTTGGTGTTCATTCCCACTTTGATCGAATCATCAGAGCCGGCGCAATACCGGCGGGATGTGGCAGCAAAGGCGGAGGAACACGGATTCGCCTTCCATGATCTGGAGCACGCGTTTCAACATGTTCGGTCTCCCGAGGAGCTCGCGATCGCTCCCTGGGACGGCCACCCCAACGCGCGCGGCCACCGACTGATTGCCGACGAGCTCTTCGAAGGGTTGCGCCCCCACTTGATCTCCGCCCACGATAAAGGAAAGAACGATGCCGGACCAGAACGCAATTGAGGCCAAGCTGAAAACCTACCTGCTCGAAGAGTTCCTCGCGGGTGAAGACCCCGACGAGCTGAAAGAGTCCACTGAGTTGATGACGACAGGGATTCTCGACTCGATTGGGACTTTGAAACTCGTGACGTTCCTCGAGAACGAATTCGGCGTGCAGCTCGAACCGCACGAGACGGACACAGAATATCTCAATACGATCGGTGATATCGCGCGGCTTGTGCGCTCCAAACGAGGCGACGGGTGAGACAGGCCCGCCGGCTCGAGCACCTGCTCGACGACGTGGCGGAAAAGCACCCGGACCGAATAGCCGTCGAGGATGAGTCGGGGGCGGCAATCTCCTACCGAGACCTTGCCCACCTGAGTGATCGGTATGGCCAACGGCTGCGAGACATAGGGGTTGGACCTTCTGACCGTGTCGGCGTCTACATCAGCAAGTCGATTGACGCGGTGGCAGCGATTTTCGGAGTCTTGAAATCGGGCGCCGCTTACGTACCCGTGGACGCAACTGCGCCGCTGTCGCGCAATGCTTACATCCTGCGGGATTGCGGGGTGAGCGCAGCCATTGTGGGGCCGCGATTCGCTGAATCGCTTGCCGCCGAGTTCGGAGATGACCTGCCGCTCGTTGAATTGTCAGCGCCGTTGGATGGAAGTGCGCTGGAGCGCGGCCTGGCGGGTAAATCCCAAGGCGGCGACGTCAGAGGGGCCGGCAACGCTGACGCAACAGCGTACATCCTCTATACGTCGGGGTCGACAGGGAAACCGAAGGGCGTTGTTCTTTCACACGAAAACGCTTTGAGCTTTGTGGACTGGTGTTCCGACGCGTTTGACCCTACCCGCGAAGACCGATTTAGTTCGCACGCACCGTTTCACTTCGATCTTTCCATCCTCGACATCTACGTGCCGCTGAAGCATGCCGCAACGTTGGTGCTGATCGGGAACCGCCTTGGCAAGGACCCGGCTCGACTGGCGTCTTTCATCTCGGAACGCCGGATTACGTGCTGGTACTCGACGCCGACGGTCTTGAGTTTGCTCGTGCAGTACGGCGGTCTTGAGCAGCGGGATCTATCCGCGTTGCGTCTGATTTCGTTCGCGGGCGAGGTTTTCCCGGTGGGACGATTGCGGGCGTTACAGAAGCTGCTGCCACATCCGCGATACTTCAATTTGTACGGGCCAACGGAGACGAATGTTTGTACCTACTACGAGGTTCACGGGGAGATTCCCGAGGAGCGGGTCGAGCCGTACCCGATCGGGAAAGTTTGTGAGCACTTGCAATCCCGTGTCGTGGATGGGAGCGGGGCCGATGTCGCGCGGGGCGAGGAAGGGGAACTTTGCATCCAGGGACCGGGAGTGATGCGCGGTTATTGGAACCGTCCCGAGCAGACCGAGTCAGTGTTTCTGAAAGATGAGGGATCCGGGTGGTATAAGACGGGCGACTTGGTCGTCGAGGATGACGCGGGCGACTACTTGTTTCGGGGACGGCGTGACCGCATGGTAAAGAAACGCGGCTTCCGGGTAGAGCTGGGGGAAATCGAGGCTTGCCTCGATAGCCACCCCGAGATCGGCAAAGCGGCGGTGATCGCCCTTCCACGGGAGGACGGCATCGAGATCAAAGCGTTCGCGACGCCGCGGGCAGGCGGCAAACTGTCCATCATCGCCTTGAAAGGCTTCTGTTCGCAGCGCCTGCCGGGTTACATGACGCCAGACCGGTTTTCGTTTCAGCCCGAGCTGCCGATGACGTCGACTGACAAGATCGATTACCAGAAACTCAAGGAGCTGGACTGATGGATTTCTCGTGGTCGGGCGAGCAGCGCGAAATGTTTCAGGCCGTGTCGGCGTTCGCGCGCAAGGAACTGAACGACGGGCTCATCGAGCTTGACCGCGAAGCCGGCTTCAACCGCGCCGGCTGGAAGCAATGCGGTGAAGTCGGGTTGCCCGGACTCACGGTACCGGCCGAATTCGGCGGCGCCGGAGCGGACGCGTTGACGGCTGTGGGTGTGCTCGAAAAGCTGGGCCACGCCTGCCGGGACAACGGGCTGACGTTCTCGCTGAATGCCCATTTGTGGACGGCGTGCATGCCGTTGGTCGAATTCGGTACGGACGAGCAGAAGCTGAAGTTCCTGCCCCGGCTCTGCGGCGGCGAATGGATTGGCGGCAACGCGATGAGCGAGCCGGGTTCGGGCTCCGACGCCTTTAGCTTGCGCACCACGGCTGACAAGCGCGACGGGCGCTACGTTCTCAACGGAAGTAAGACGTGGGTCACAAACGCACCGGTGGCGGATGTTCTTGTTGTCTACGCGACCATCGATCCGGCCAAGGGGGCCGGAGGCGTCACGGCGTTTCTTGTCGAAAGGGATGCTCCCGGGTTTACGGTTGGACGCAAGCTGGACAAGATGGGCTTGCGCACGTCGCCCATGGCCGAGGTGTTCTTCGACAACTGCGAAATCCCCGAAGAGAATGTGCTGGGCAAAGAGGGCTCGGGCAGTCAACTATTCACGCGCTCGATGACCTGGGAGCGCGGATGCATCCTGTCATCGGCTGTGGGCTCGATGCAACGGCTGCTCGAAACCTCGATCAAGTATGCGCGTGAGCGGAAACAGTTCGGGCAGCCGATCGGCAAGTTCCAACAGGTGTCTTCAAAGATCGTTGACATGAAACTGCGGCTCGAAACGGCGAGGCGGCTCCTTTACCACACGGCCTGGTTGCGGGATCAAGGTAAGAGCGGCGTGATGGAGGCGGCGCTGGTCAAACTTCACATCAGCGAGGCGTGGGTGAAGACCTGCGAAGACGCCATCCAGATCCACGCCGGATATGGCTACATGACCGAGAGCGAACTCGAACGTGAGCTCCGCGACGCCATCGGCAGCCGCATCTACTCGGGCACAAGCGAAATCCAACGCAATCTGATCGCGGCCCTGCTCGGATTGTAGAGTCACCCGGGCTAGAAACCAATGCGACCGCCAACCTTGAGTTGGTGAGTTGCGGCCTGTCCGGCGGCGAGTTCCAGTACGTACTGCGACGCAACCGCGCCACCATAGTTCGGGCAGTCATTGGAATCGGTCGAGCCACACGGGGGCGTATCGGCCGCAATCTCGACGATGACTCCCTGCTCGTTCATCCAGATGATATCGAGGGGAATCAGGGTCTGATACATCCAGAAAGGCCGAGGCCGGCTATCGGGGAAGTGAAAGATCATGCCGCGGCCGGGCGCGAGCTCGCGCCGGAACATCAGACCTCTCGCCTGCTCTTCGGGAGTACTTGCGAGTTCAGCGCGGATCACCTCGCCATCAGGGAGAGTGATCGGCACGGTGCCGTCGGAGGCGGTTGTGGCGGGCGGCGAATTGCTGCAAGCGTAAAAAGAGAGTGAGAGGAGTACGGCGAGGGCCGCCGTAAGGGCGCTTCCTATTGCTTGTTGTCTGGCGAGCACGTCCGTTAGAGAGCCCCGGCCGTTAGGGGCCATGAAGAATGGGGACCGTACCAAGCGTTGCCCTCTTGAGTTCTTTACTCGCAGCCTTTTCAAGCGGCGCGCCGTGGACTGTCCCCATTTTTCCACAGGCCGTCACACCTCGGCGGCGGGGTCTTCGCTCTAGTAGGCGAGGACTCGTTCGGCGGCGGCCCGCACGGTTTCGACCGAGGGCAACACTTCGAGTTCAAGGTTGGCGGCGGAGGGGACAAAGCTGTCCTTGGCGCCAACACGTCCGATGGGGCCGTCGAGGGAACTGATGCACTCGTCGGCGACGCAGGCGGCGATTTCCGCGCCGAACCCCATCGTAACCGTGTCCTCGTGAGCGATGAGAAGACGATTGGTCTTCTTGACGCTTTCGAAGACGCGTTCTTTGTCCCAGGGGATGAGGGTTCTCAGGTCGATGACCTCAACGGAAGCGCCGTCTTCCTCTTCGAGTTGCTCGGCGACTCGTTCGGCGAGATGTGCCGCTGTCCCCCAAGCAACGATGGTGAGGTCGGAGCCTTCGCGGCGCAGGCCGGCTTTGCCGAACGGGATCAAGTAATCGCTGTCAGGCTCTGGCGTACGGGCGTCCATGCGACGGTAGAGACCTTTGTGTTCAAGAAACAGCACGGGATCGTCGGCGCGGGCGGCCGTCTTGATCAGACCCTTGGCGTCGGCGGCGCTGCTGGGATAGACGACATACCAACCGGGAATATGGGAGAAGTACGTTTCAATATTCGCCGAGTGCCACGGGCCGCCTTTGATATAACCGCCCACGGCGACGCGCACGACGATCGGCGAGCCCCAGGTCCCTCTGCTGCGCCACCGCATGGTCGCGATCTCGTCGCGCATCTGCATGAAGCCGGGCCAGATGTAGTCGGCGAACTGGATCTCTACCATGGGTTTGTAGCCGCCTGTGGCCATGCCGCCGGCAATGCCGACAATGCTGGCCTCAGCGAGCGCTGAGTTGACGACGCGGCCGGGGAAGGCTTCACCGAGTCCGCGAGTGACACCGAAGACGCCACCCTTCGGGTCGGCGATGTCCTCACCCCACATGTAGATCTTGGGGTTGCGTTCCATCTCCTCCTTAAGGCCGCTGTTGATGGCCTGAACCATGCTGACTTTCTGGTCGGACTCAAAGCGCGGTTCGCGTTCCTCGGTAACCGGGAAGTCCTTGGAGAAGATGTGTTCGCTGACCTCGAAATTCTTCGGAAACGGATGGCTGTCGGCCTGCTCGGCGGCCTTGTCAACCCTCTCCTTGATCCCACTACGCAGATCCTCGATTTCGGACTTGGCCATCAGCTCGTGACGGAGAAGATACTTTTCGGTAAGCAGGACGGGATCGCGTTCGAGGATTTCGGCGAGTTCTTCGTCGGTGCGGTATTTCTTCTGATCGTCGGAGGAGGAGTGTGATTCGAGGCGGACAACACTGCATTCGATGAGCGCCGGGCCTTTGCCGCTTCGAATGTCTTTGATGACTTCGGGGATGATCTGGTACATCGGTTCGAACCAGGTGCCGTCGAGCGGGTGGGCCTGCATGCCGAAGCCTTCAGCGATGCGATGGATCTTCGAAGAAGTCTGACTTTTCTGGGGGACGCTGATAGCGTAGCCGTTGTTCTGGATGACGAAGAGGACGGGAAGGGATTCGCGTTGGGCCCAGTTGAGCGCCTCGAAGAATTCGCCTTCGCTCGTGGCGCCTTCTCCGGATGAGACGTAGACCACCTCATCGGAACCGCTTTCCCGGCAGGCCTTGGCCATGCCGACGGCAGGCAGGTACTGCGTGCCGGTGCAGGCGGTTTGAGAAACGAGCCGCAGTTCCTTTGACGACCACTGCTCCGGCATGTTAACGCCGCCCGAGTTCGGGTCGCCCTCGCGACTGAGCATGCCCAGGAAAACGTCCTTTAAGTCCATACCCAGGGCGACGGCCACGCCCTTCTCGCGGTAGTAGGTGTAAAACCAGTCGTGGCGGGGCTTCAGCAGCATCGTTATGCCCGCCTGGACCTTTTCATGTCCGCGGGTCGGGGCGTTGAAGGTACACTTGCCCTGCTTGACGAAGACCTTCATGCGCTCTTCGACGTAGTAGATGCTGAGCATCTTCTCGTAGAGTTCGCGAATGACCTCGTCGGGTACGATCCGGCCTCCGGCGGGGGAGGGGGTCTTGAGTGAACGCTTGGGCATAGTTACACCTGGTTTAGGCGCTGCAGCGGCAACCCGGCGGTTGAAATCTCAACCGCTATCCGAGGCGGACACTTGCGGCGTCAACCTGCTGGATGCTCGAAACCCGGCTTGTCCAACTTGGACTCGTATCCAGCCCAGCGGATTCCGTACGAGGAAGAAGCTGCCGATCGGCTTCAGGGCCGCAACGTGCCACGAAAAAGAGTGCTTCCGACCTTTTCTTACCATACTTCATCTTGTCGGCCGGTGCGCGAATTCCAGGAGCCGGAGCTATGACCCTCGGTCCGAAGGGGACGATCGGATAGCCTGTATTTGCAGGGTCGACGGAGGCTGTTTTGGGGCGGCCGGCAGCCTTCCGGATGCCCCGTAAGGGTGTGTTATCTTAAGTGACGCTTCGGCCCCGAATGAGCCATTTTCAGACGAAATCGCAGTTGATGAGCGGCTCGGAAGTTGACCGCTCGTTGGTGCGTCTGGCCCACGAAATCATCGAGAAATCGAAGGCCCCCGAGCACATTGTCGTCATCGGAATTCGGAGGAGGGGAGCTGTCTTGGGTGAACGGCTGGCCGAGAAACTCGAGGCGGTCGCGGGGCAACCGTTTCCGCTCGGTATCCTCGACATCACCCTCTATAAGGACGATCTTTCGACTGTCGCCGTTCAGCCCGTGCTCAACGGGACGCACATCCCGTTTCCGTTGCAGGAAAAGACCGTCATCCTGGTGGACGATGTTCTGTACACCGGCCGCACCACCCTAACGGCGTTGCGCGCTCTATTCGATATCGGCAATCCCGCCTCCGTGACCCTGTGCGTGTTGATTGATAGAGGGCATCGGGAGCTACCCGTCGAGGCGGGTTACGTCGGCCGGCAGGTGGAAACGACTGACGACGAGATTATCGAAGTCAAAGTGGATCCGATTGACGGCGAAGAGCGGGTATTGGTGGTTGAGAGGGTGGCCGAGGCGTGAGTTCGACGAGCAACGCGGGCAAGAGCTTGTTGGGCATCGAGGTTCTCGACCGCTCGGAGATCGAATGGCTTCTCGACCGCGGCCTTCAGCACAAGCGCAAACCGGGTGAGGGCGCGAAGAAGGTGGACACACTGCGCGGCAAGTCGATCGTGAATCTATTCTTCGAGCCGTCGACACGGACGAAAGCAAGTTTTGAACTCGCGGCGAAGCGTTTGGGCGCGGACGCGATCTCGATTTCGGGCGAGGGGTCGAGCTTGTCAAAGGGTGAATCGCTGGTCGATACGCTCAACACGCTGGCCGCGATGCTGCCCGATACGATTGTGATGCGCCATTCGGCGTCGGGTGCGCCGCAGTTTCTATCCCGCTATCTATCGACGCCCATCATCAACGCGGGTGATGGCCAGCATGAGCACCCCACACAAGCGCTGCTGGACGCGCTAACAATTCTCGAGCATCGCAAGTCGCTTGAGGGCCTCCGCGTGGCGATTATCGGGGATGTCGGCCACAGCCGCGTGGCGCGCTCGAATGTTCATCTACTGTCAAAGTTCGGGGCTGAAATCGTACTCTGCGGTCCGGCGACGATGCTCCCTCGGCCCTTGGAAAACTTAGCCCCCGGTATAACACTCACACACAATATGGTTGACGCCGTGACGGACGCCGACGTGATTATGATGCTGCGCGTTCAACTCGAGCGTCAGAACGTATTGAACTTCCCCAAGAACGAGTATTTTCAGTTCTACGGGCTGCAACTAGTGCACTTGGAGCGCGCGCGGCCGGACGCGATCGTGATGCACCCCGGCCCAATCAATCGCGGCCGGGAGCTTTCATCGGAGGTAGCCGACTCACCGCGTTCGATGATCCTCAACCAAGTCGAAAACGGGGTTGCGATTCGGATGGCGGTACTTGAACGGGTCTGCGGGGACAACTGAGCTTTGACAAGGATGCGTAAGTAGATGAACCGCCTGCTGATCAAGAAGGGCCGTTTGATCGAGCCCTCGTCGGGGATCGACGGGGACCGCGACGTGCTCATCGAAGACGGTCGCGTGGCGGCAATCGAGCCCGCTATCGAGGCCGGGGACGCCGAGATTCTCGACGCCTCCGACTGCATCGTGGCACCAGGGTTTGTCGACATCCATGTACATCTTCGCGAGCCGGGGATCGAGCACGCCGAAACGATTGAGACGGGCGCGCGAGCGGCGGCGGCCGGCGGGTTTACGTCCGTTTGCTGCATGCCGAATACGATTCCGGTGAACGACAGTCCGACCGTAACGAGCTTCATTGTCGAGCGGGCTCGCAGGTCGGCGGTCGTCAACGTTTTCCCGATTGGCGCGATCACCAAGGGAAGCGAGGGCGAACAGTTAGCCGAGATTGGGGCGATGCATGAGGCCGGGATCGTCGCTATCTCCGATGACGGCAGGCCGGTAATGAACTCGCGTGTGATGCGGCGCGCCATGGAATACGCTGTTTCGTTTGGATTGACGGTCATCGACCATTGCGAAGACCTGAACCTCAGCATGGGCGGAGACATTCACGAGGGCGTGCATTCGGTGCGGCTCGGCCTGCGCGGCATACCGGGGTGCTCGGAAGACGTGATGGTAGCGCGGGACATCATTTTGAGCGAAGCTACCGGAGCGCCCATCCACATCGCTCATATTTCGACTCGTAACTCGATCGACATGGTGCGGCAGGCACGGCGTTTGGGCATCCGAGTCACCTGTGAAGTGTCGCCGCATCACTTCGCGCTCGTCGACACGGATATCCACGGTTACGACAGCAACTTCAAGATGAAGCCGCCGTTACGAGCCCACATCGACAAGGATGCCGCGCTGGAAGGTGTCATCGACGGCGTGATCGACGCCATTGCGACCGACCATGCCCCGCACACCGGGAACATGAAGATGCAGGAGTTCGAGCGTTGCCCCTTCGGGGTCACAGGGCTTGAGACCGCCATTGGCTTGACGCTGGAAGAGCTCGTCCATCCGGGAAAGATTGATTTGAAGCGGATGGTGGAGCTGTTTACCAGCGGTCCGTCGCGCGTCATCGGGCTGGACCGCGGCAAGCTCACAGTCGGCGGGCCGGGCGACGTTACCGTTTTCAGCACGAGCCGGGAATGGGTCTTCGACGTGAACGAGACCCAGTCGAAGAGCAAGAACTCCCCGTTCCATGGTCACTCGTTTCGAGGCGGCCCCGTGGCGACGATCGTCGCGGGCAAGAGGGTCTGGCAGGCCCCGGCCGGGGCGCCCGCCTAAGCGTGGGCGCCCTCCCGGTGGAGTGGTGGTCGCTCCCTCCTCCTACACAGCCGTTACACTAGAGCGGATACGTAAGCCCGTAAACTAACGAAAGACGCTATGCAACCTTCACAAATCCGCAATATCGTTCTCGTAGCTCTGGCACTGATCCTGCTCGCGGGCTCCCGGACGTTCGCCGACCTGGTCATCGAGTACCAATGGTGGAACGAGATGGAGCAGGTCACGACCTGGTACAGCATGTTGCTCTACCAGATTCTTCCAGCGGTGATCGGATCAATTATCGCCTGGCTGACGTTGCTTTGGGCCCACGGGCGGGGCGTTCGGTTT
Source organism: Bryobacterales bacterium (assembly GCA_965206655.1). Classification (GTDB taxonomy): domain Bacteria; phylum Acidobacteriota; class Terriglobia; order Bryobacterales; family UBA6623; genus JAPPLB01. The sequence continues at coordinate 1,250,567 of CBDBKC010000038.1, forward strand.
GCGGCGGCGCCTCAGGCCGAGGCCACTCTCTACCGGCGACTCGTGATGATCGGGCTGCTCGTTGTGGCCATCGTATTCATCGGCTCGGCTATTGATTCGCAGAAGGTGATGGCGTTTGTGGGTTCGCTGAGCGCAACGCCGACGGCATGGGCGGATCCGGTCTTTGGGGAAGACTTGGGGTTCTTTTTTTTCCGGCTGCCGTTTTACATACAACTGCTGCGATTCGTTTTCGTGTTGACGGTTTTCTCGATTGTGGTGTTCTGGGCGTCGGGACGAGGTTGGCAGCTCTTCGAGCGATTGAGCCAGTTTCGCGCAGGGGGCGGAAGCGTTGAGGAATTCGACCCGGGCCCCAACCCGCTCTTGCTTCCGGGCGCGACGCAAACGAGCTTCGCCAAGATCCTTGCCGGAGTCGCCCTGGTCGCCATGGCGGCTTGGTTCTATTTGGGCCGCTATAGCCTGTTGATGAACCAGCATGCGTTCATGACAGGGATGGACTGGGTCGACGAGAATGTCACCCTCCTGCTGCGCTGGGCCGTTATTGCCGCCGCCCTGATCTGCATTCCGCTCGTCACTATGGCCAAGCTGCGCATCGCCGTGACGTTGATTGGCGGAGCGCTGATCGCTAATGCGGTGGTACCCCAAGCCTTTAGTTTTTTCTACGCCCGGCCGAACGAGCTAGATGTCGAGCGAGACTACATCGCCCGGCACATCGAAGCGACTACAGAAGCCTATGGGCTCGCGACCAAGGCCACCGAGCAGCCTTTCGCGGCCGCGGAGGCTGAAGGAATTGATATCGCCGAGCATGCGACGCTGGTCGACAACATTCGACTTTGGGACTGGCGGGCGTTCAATGACACAATCACGCAGATTCAGGCGCTACGGCCCTACTACCGGTTCGCTGATGTGGATATTGACCGCTACATGATCGACGGCAAGATCAAACAGGTCCTGCTGTCTCCGCGCGAGATCGACGTGGCCCAGTTGCCGGGCGAGGCGCGCGAAAGTTGGATCAGCCGAAACCTGATCTACACCCACGGTTACGGCGTGGTTGTGTCGGAGGTAAACCGCACGACCGAAGATGGTCTTCCCGTGCTCTTGATTCAAGACGCGCCCCCCGTCGTCAAGACGGACGACTTGTCGCTGACACGGCCGGAAATCTACTACGGCGAGTTCACTGAATCCCCGGTATTTGTCTCGACGGATGAGAAGGAATTCGACTATCCCTCGGGTGATGAGAACATCTACACGAAGTACGACGGATCGGGCGGTTTTCCGATTGATTCGATCCTGCTGCGATTGGCCGCATCGATTTCGACGGGTGAATACAACATCGTCCTAACGGGCCAGATGAACGAGAACAGCCGAATGATGATTTACCGCGACGTCCGCGAACGTCTGGAGCATCTGGCGCCGTTCATCCATTGGGAAGCGGACCCGTATTTGGTAATCACCGATGAGGGCCGATTGTCTTGGATGGTGGACGGCTATACCGCTTCGGATGCTCACCCTTACTCGGAACACGTAAACGTGTCGGCGTTTGGCGCTCGGGTCAACTATCTACGTAATGCGGTGAAGGCGACGGTGGACGCCTACACCGGTGAGGCAAAGATCTACGTATTCGAGCCCAACGATCCGATCGTCCAGGTGTATCGCGCGCTCTTCCCCGATCTTTTCCAAGACGAGGCCGACATGCCCGCCACGCTGCGGCAGCATACGCGCTATCCCGAATTGATGTTCGAGGTGCAGGCCGAGATTTACCGTACCTTTCACATGCGCGACCCGGAGGTTTTCTACAGCAAGGAAGATCTGTGGGACGTAGCGGAGAGTTTGGCCGGCGACACAAACACGCTCGCGCCCATGAGCCCGACTTACATCGTCGCGACTGTTCCGGGCGAGGAAGAGCCGGAGTTTCTCTTGATGCTCCCGTTCACGCCGCGAGGAAGGCCCAATCTTATCGGCTGGATGGCGGCACGGTGCGACGGTGACAAGTTGGGCGAGCTGATCTTCTTTCAACTCTCCAAGCAGCAATTGGTCTTCGGCCCGAGCCAGATCGAAGCACGAATCAACCAGGATCAGGACATCGCCAAAGACCTCACGTTATGGGGGCAGCAAGGCTCGCGGGTGTTGCGCGGAGACATGATCGCGCTGCCGGTGGACGATAACTTCCTCTATGTCGAGTCCATCTACATCCAAGCCGAATCGGCGCGGATGCCGCAGTTGCGGAAGGTTGTGCTCGCGATGGGCAATCGCCTCATCTACGAGGACACGTTCCAGGATGCTCTCGCAAGGCTCGAAAGCGGAAGGTCGCGGCCGCTTTTGAGCGAAGCCGCCGAAGACGGTGCACCGCCGGGTGGGACGCCGGCGCAAACGGCCACCACCAGGCCATCAGACAGCAGAATGCGTTCGCTGGCAACACGGGTAGAACAGTTGCGCCGGAGCGCCGAGGAGCTCGTTGAAGACTTGGCCGAGGTGGAACAGGACCTGCGGCGCTAACCGACCTGCTTAGCCGAACTGCTTAGCTCGAACGTGTTCGCGGGCGGCCGCGGCCGTAGGGGCGTCGATCTTTTGAGTCGCCTCGTAGTAATCGATGAGCGACGAGACGCCGTACAGGCTGTGAAGCGCGCAACCGCGTTTTTCAAGGATGGGGCCTGCGCCCTGTTCGCGGTCGACGACGACGAGCACGCGCTTGACTTTGAGCCCGTCCTTGCCGAGTTCATCCATCGCCCAGACTTTCGTGCGGCCCGATGCCATTACATCATCGATAAGAGTGATCTCGCGCCCGGTTTCGCATGTGCCTATGTAGGAGCTGCTGCCGGATTCGCCCCCAGGATAAGCGGCGGGTTGCTTCCGCATCTGGCCGTACGACACGGGCAGGTCCGTGCCGCGCGACTCCAGGGCGAGCGAGAGCGCCAAAGGTGTGGCCGTGTCAGGGATTCCGATGACCTGTTGCGGGGTCGCCGAAGATTCGGCGCTCAAGATCGAACGCAACTTGCCATGCAGGGCCGAGCCGATCTGAGTCAGCAAGCTGAGGTCGTCGTAGAGCTTGTGCCGTAGATCAATGAAGACCGGAGTGTGCAGCGCGTATTCCCGCCGGACCCGTTCTCCGAAGAGGACCAACCCCCGTTCCCAGAGGGCGTCGAGCAGCGGATCGGACTGACCTTGGAATGCGGGCATATCGAGGGTTCAGCCTTGGCCGCTACCGTGGACGCGCTTGTCCATGCCTTCCCAATGAGGATCGCGCAAGGCTCGCTTCAGAATCTTACCGGTAGCACCCTTGGGCAGCTCATCCTTGAACTCCACGACCTTCGGCACTTTGAAACCGGCCAAGTGTTCGCGGACGTGGTTGCGGACCTCGTCTTCGGTGACCGTTGCTCTCGGCTTGAGCACTACGAAGGCCTTGGGGACTTCACCCCATTTTTCGTCCGGGACAGCGACGACGGCGGTTTCATAGACGGCGGGGTGGGCTACGATGACCCGCTCGATCTCGATGGATGAGATGTTTTCACCGCCGCTGATGATGACGTCTTTCTGGCGATCGACAATGAGTAGATAGTTCTGCTCGTCCCAGACCGCAACGTCGCCTGTATGGAGCCAGTTGTCGCGGATCGCCAGCTCGGTGGCTTCGGGCTCGTTCCAGTAACCGTCCATTACGATGTCGCCCCGGAAGAGGATCTCGCCCATGCTCTCCATGTCTTTGGGTAGATCGTTGCCGTCGGAATCAACAACACGGGTTTCGACGCCGGGGAACGAAAATCCCGTCATGGCCTGCCGCCGGACGCGCTCTTCCTCGGAGATCTCGCCAAGCGTATCTTTAACATGGGCCATCATGGCGACAGGCGAAGTTTCGGTCAGACCGTAGCCGGCGTAGACTCGGCAATGGAGCCTCTCTTCGAGCTCCGCGACGAGCGACGGGGAGGACGCCGCGCCGCCCAGCATGATTTCTTCGAGGCTCGAAAGATCGTAGCGAGCGAGGTTGGGGCAGTTCACGAGCGCGGTGGCCATCGTGGGAACCGCGCACAGGCCCGTGACCTTTTCGCCTTCGATCAGTTGGAGGACCTTTTCCGGTTCGAACCGCTTGACCATCACGTGTCGGCCGCCGGTCAGGGTCACGGTGTGTGCCTTCCCCCAGCCGTTGGCGTGAAACAGCGGGATGGTGTGGAGTTCGACCTGCTGATCGGCCGCCCGCTTTTCCCCTCGGCGATAGGCGCCGACCAGCGCCGTCAGCGCGTGCAGGTGCAAGGTGCGGTGGCTCAGCATCACACCCTTGGGGAGGCCGGTGCTGCCGCTGGTGTAGAACAGCTCTGCAATCGCGTTTTCGTCGTAAGTCGTGAAGTCGACCGGGTCAGGGGACGCGGCGGCCAGCAAATCTTCGTAACTTTCAGCGTGAACCCAAGAAGGCATGTCCTGCCGCGCATCGAGCGAGACCCATCGCAGATCGGGCAGATTCGGCCGGAGTTGCTCGATCACCGGAAGGAGTTCGGGGTCAAAAAAGATAAGTTGAGAACCGGAGTGTTGCAGAATGTAAGACTGCTCTTCCGGCGCGAGGCGAACATTGAGCGAGAGCAGCACCGCCTTAGCCATCGGAACGCCGTAGTAGGCCTCGAGCAGCGGATGGCAGTTGAAACTCAGAGTCGCGACTCGGTCACCATCTTCAACGCCGAGACCTCTGAGCGTCGCGCGAAGCCTCAACGCGCGTTCGAGGGCCTGCCGGTAAGTGAAACGCTTATCGCCGTCGACAACACCTACCTTGTCACCGTATTCGTCGGCTGCCCAGAGCAGGAAGCGTATCGGGGTCAGAGGCAGAAACATCCGCGAAAATCTCCGTGCGTCATTCCGCCGGAGCCGCCGGTGTCGCGTTCGGCTCAGTTGGACAGACTAATAGTTTACCCTTCCGAAGGCTCTCGGCCGCACGGTGTGAGACAGGCCGGCATTCGCGTAAAATGGCAGGGACGAAGAGTTGAGGCCCGCCGCTATGCTGATTATCGATTGTCACGCGCACATCACTTCACCAGACGAGCAACGTTATCCGCCCCGAGGCAACAAACCCCTGCGCGTCCCCACCGGGACGGGTTCGCTCGACGAATTGCGGCAAACCAGCCTGGCGAACGGGGTCACGGCGGTGCGGGCAGTGCATACGGTGTCGTTCTATGACTACGACAATCGCTATCTGGTGAATGCGGCAAAGCTCAATCCGAGTTGGGTGGCCGGCGTCTGTACGCTCGAACCCGATGATCCGCATAGCCCGGGCCTGATGGAAGAGTACATAGCGGACTACGGTGTCAAGACGCTCCGCAGCACGCCCGGGAACAAGCGCACGACATTCGACCATGAGGGCGTTCGCAAGCTCTGGAAGATCTGCGCCGATCGGGGAGCGACCGTCGACATCTTTCTTATGCGTCCCGACCACGTCGAGTCGGCCGAGGTACTGCTCCAAGAGTTCACCGAGATGCCGATCGGCTTCTGCCACTGCATGGACCTCAAGCCGGGCCCGCTGTACGACCGAGTGCTCGGCGAAGTCCTGCGCCTTTCGAAATACAAAAACCTCTACGCGAAAGTGGACTTCATCAGCACCGGAACCGAGCAGGGATATCCCGGCAGCGACCTGCACGAAGCGGCGCTCAAGATCATCGACACCTACGGGCCGGAGCGTTGCGTTTGGGGAAGCAATTTTCCCAACTCGCTCTGGACGCCCAAAGTAACCTATGCGGAACACCTCCGTATCTTCACCGAGGCTCTCGGCCTGAGGGAAGATGTCAAAGCTCAGGTGCTGGGAGAAACGGCCCGGAAGCTCTGGTTCCCCCACTTGTAAGCCGCAAAGGTTGCCTTTCCATAGCCTCACATTGTTTTTGAGTCTCCAGACACGCCATGCTGTGTCCGATTCGCTAGGCCGCGGCAGAACGTGAAGTAAACTGGAGAGGTCTTTCCTCCTGTGTTTGTCACACTGCGATGCAGCGCCATTTTCGCCGCCTCTGGCTATCGGTTGGACTCGCGTGCCAACTCAGCATTGTTGTCGCGTTGGCCCAGACCGATGCATGGCAGGCACACATCGACGAAGCGGCCCGGGACGAGATCGAATATGAAGAAGCCCGCGAGCATCTCGATCAAGCCTTAGAAATCGCCGAGGAATTCGGTCCCGAAGACCCTCGGCTCTCCCAAACCCTCAAGGCGCTCGGCGACCTGGAGTACGACTACGACGACCCCGATCTCGCCGAGCCTTCCTACAAGTGGACGTTCGAGATCCGCAATGGAGAAAACTTCGAACCCGAGTTCGACCGGACTCATCAAGATCTGGCCGAGGGTTTCTACGAGCGGGCGCTCGATATTCGTGAAGAACACCTAGATCCGAATGACCTCGACCTCGCCCGCAGCCACGAGGATCTGGCGGAGCTCTACTATAGGGACGGCCGCGAGGAGGAAGCGGCCGAACATTTCGAGAGGACACGCGACATTTTCCAAGAGGTGCTCGGCGAAGATCACAACGATGTTGCCCATATCTGGACTCGTATTGGTTGGAACCAGTTCTATCTCGAAGAGTTCGAAGAGGCTGAGAAGTCTTTTCAGCACGCCATCGCGCTACGCCTCTCGGCGAGTGCCGAGCCAGAAAACGTAGCAGACTACCGCGAAGAGCTTGGCAGGTTCTACGTCAGGCATGATCAGCCAGAGAAGGCCACCGATGCCTTCGAACAGGTACTAGACACTCGGGCAGGTATTTGGGGTGAATCAGATCCAAAGTTCCTAGAGAAGCTTAGAGAGCTTGCGAGCGTTCACGGTCTCCGGGATCAACACGGCGAGCAGGAAGCGCTCCTGCAGAGGGCACTGCGAATCCAGGAGCGTGCGCATGGCCCGGATTCGATCGAGGTGGCCGACTCCTTGTCGAAGCTTGGAGATTCCTGGAACAGCCGCGGCAACTACGGGATCGCGGAGCACTTCTACCGGCGAGCCGCGGATACTCGCGAAGTAGTCGAAGGAGAATCACTGGATCTCGCCGACGATCTGACGAGCTTAAGCAATCTACTCGATCGGCAGGAACGCTACCAAGAAGCCATCGAACCGGCGCAAAAAGCCTACGCGATTCGCTCCGCCCAGTTGGACGCAACAGATGGACGGGTCGCCCAATCGCTCCACGAGATCGCATCACTGTACGCGTTCGGGGAGGACTTCGATCGGGCTGCGGCTCACTACACCGAGATCATCGCGATCCAGGAAGCGGAAGACCCGATATCCGCCGAATTAGCCCGGACTCTGATCTCTCTCGGCCAAGTACACATGCAGGCCGAGAAGACCGCCGAGGCAGTGGACGCATTTGAACGCGCGGTAGCGATCCTGGAAACCCACGAGGATTCCGCGTTCGAACTGGCTAGCGCGCTCTCTGAACTTGCTACGGCCTACGAAGAGGAAGAGCGCGTGAGTGACTCCGTTGCGGCCAGGAACCGAGCTAGGGAGATCCGGTCGGAGCAAATTCAAAATACGTTTTCCACCGGGTGGAAGAAATTCGTCGAGAAGACTTTCGGCTCGACCAACGGATGGGTCGTCGCTCTCTTCATCTTTCTCTTTGTCGCCGTCATCTTGGGGATTGCCACAGGCATGACCGCACTAGGAGCCTTTCTCACGAAGAAACTGCTGCGGCAATACGAGCCTCCCCCTGGCGCACCCGTCGAGCCCGAAACACCGGAGCCCCCTGAAACCGGTCCGCCCGCGCCCATCATTCTTCCCGGCGCGTCCGCCCCGAGAACGGCCCATGCCAGAGAGACGGGAGCCGTCGGAGCCGTATGGGCGGTACCCGCTCCCCAAGACTGGACGCCGCCGGCCCCGGAACCCACACTCGCCGTTGCGGGCTCCGCTTCAGAGCCGCTGCCGATCATTCTCCCCAAGGAGGCGGAGACCACTCCGCCCCCCACGCAGCCACCGCCACCGCCGACACGCCGCTTCAGCTTCTACGGCGAGGGCGGTTCCCTATTCGGCATTCACATCGTCAACATGCTTCTGGCGCTACTGACGTTCGGCCTCTACTACTTTTGGGGCAAGGTTAAAGCGCTCAAGTACGTCTATGGTCAAGCCGAATTCGATGGGGATCGATTCGCCTTTCACGGCACCGGGAAAGAACTGTTTCTGGGTTGGCTGAGGGCGTTTCCCGTCATCCTGTTGCTCTACTTCTTCCCGCAGATCCTAGCACTGGTTTGGGAATCGGAAGTCGCTCAAATCGTCGGCGCGATCGTGCTGGTCGCCGGCATCTTCGTGATCATACCGATTGCACAGATCGGCTCCTGGCGATATCGGCTAAGCCGTACATCCTGGCGTGGCATCCGCTTCTCGTTCCGCGGACGCACAAAGAAGTACCTCGGGCTTTATCTAAAGGGATTGCTGCTGACGATCCTGTCCCTCGGTTTTTATTCTCCGGTGATGATGGTCGAGTTGCTGCGCTATCAGTACGGCAACACCTACTTCGGGAATACGAAACTCCGGTTTCACGCGAGAGCGATTGAAATCTTTCCGGCGTTCATCCTTTCGTGGGTGCTGTCGATGTTCACGTTGGGCTTCCACAACTTCTGGTATCAGGCGGAATTGGCGCGCTACTTCTGGTCGCACACGACGTTCGCGACCTCGCGGATGCGCTGCCACGTCACCGGCGGCGGACTGCTTTGGTTGACCCTGAGCAATGGCTTGCTGGTGCTCTGCACGCTGGGGCTGGCTTTCCCCTGGATACAGGTGCGAACGACCCGCTACTGGCTCGAGAACATCTATCTTGAGAATGACCTCGACTTAGCGGTCGTCGAACAGGACGCGCAACAGGTCAGTGCGGCAGCGGAGGGTATGGCGGACTTCCTGGATCTGCCGATCGGTTTCTAATCGACTTTCGTCAAACGACTCCCGACGGAGCGACCGGAAGCAGCAGCATGATTACGCCTCTTCAACAAGAGTGGACAGCGGCATACTTTGACGGCGCCAGCGCCCGCCGCCACGACGTGAGGGTGCGTATTGCCGCTGGTGGTGTGACGATCATCCGCGATGGGGACGGCGACCTCTACTGGCCGTTTGAAGAGATTCGGCAGACGCAGGGGAACTACTCAGGTGAGCACGTGCGGCTGGAGCGGGGGGCGCCCATCGCGGAAACTCTCGTGGTGGCGAATGAAAATTTTCTTGTCGCTCTTCGCCAGTTCGCACCCAATCTTGGACAGCAGTTTCACGATCCCAAATCACGCTCGGTGCGCTGGAAGCTAACGGCCGCGGCGGCGGTAGCGGTCGTCGTGCTGGGGTCGGCGATGTACTACTGGGGCGTGCCCGCTTTGGCGAATCTACTCGCAACGCTAGTGCCGGTTTCGTGGGAAGAGCGTTTGGGGAAGTCGACAATGGGCATGTTGGTCTCGTCCGATGATGAGTGCGACAACCCGGAAGGCTTGGCGGCCCTTGATGCGCTCGTTACAAAGTTGACCGACGGGATCGAGAACTCTCCGTACACCTTCCGGGTTGCGATCGCGCACGATGAGATGGTCAACGCCTTTGCCGCTCCCGGCGGATACATCGTCGTGATGCAAGGGCTGCTGAAACAGACCGAGACGCCGGACCAACTCGCGGGCGTTCTAGCACACGAGATGCAACACGTCGTTCATCGGCACAGTACGCGCGCTTTGTTTCATCAGATTTCGGCGCAGGCGCTGCTGTCAATCCTGTCGGGCGATACCTCGGCGACTCCGGTCGGGATTGACGGCGCCGCAACGCTGGCCGATCTGCATCACCAGCGCTCTCACGAGGACGAAGCCGATCGTGACGGGATGAAGCTCATGCAAGCCGTGAAAGCCGATCCGCTGGGAATGGTCGAGATGTTCAATCACCTCAAGGGTCTCGATCTGAAGTTACCTGAGGCGATTCAATACCTGTCATCGCATCCGGCAACCGATGACCGAATCGAGTCGCTCGAACAACTAGCCGCCGGCGCTGACTACGAGCCCCAGCCCCTGCTCTCCGAGGAAGGCTGGGCAGCCCTGCAGGGGGCCTGTCAGGTCGCGGACGAGTAGAGAATACTGAGGCTAACGTCGGGCGTGCAAAATCGAACGTTCGTAAACGAAACCGGAAGACCGCAGGGTGCCGGAATGCCGACCGACCTCGACCACCTCGCGGAAACCCAATTTCATGAGAAGTTCCGCCAGGCAGGCCTGATTCGGCCACCACCACGAAATGTCGTCGGAGGCCGGATCGGAGCCGCCTACATAAAGCATCGCAGGGCGATCATCCGCCGTCTCCGGGACGAACTGCGATAGAACCAGGGTACCCGAGCAGAGCGGAACAACCGCCGCCAGCGCCTGCAGCGGATTGAGGGTGTGCAACAACACGTCACCGATAAACACAAGCTCGAATGAGGCGCCGCCGAGGTTTTCCCGGCTGAGATCGTAGACAGTCGAGTAGCACCGCTCGACGTCCACCTGCAAGCGTTCCCGGCAAAACTGAAACGGCCCTTCGAGCAAAGAATGGTAGTACCGCGCCGCACGTCCTGACCGGTCCTCGTGCGCCCCGATCAAGGTCCGTGTTGGATCGACCATGCGCTCGATCTTGTCGATCGATTGCTCGACGGTCTGCCCCGGAAAACGATCCAACGATTCGAGTGACGGCAGTTCCACCGACGTAACACGCGCCCCGCGGCGCGCAAACTCGAACGAGAAGAAGCCCGTGGCCGAGCCGACGTCCAAGACTCGCATACCCGACATGTCCTCGGGAAATTGGAATCGGTCGAGGCTCTCTCGCAGATCGTACAGGCCCGGCGTGACCAGCCCTTCGCCCAGGTCGACGACGTGATACCAGTAGTAGGCCGTCGCCTCGTCCTGACCCAGAGCCCGTAGCCGTTCATTGAACTGACGCGTTTCTTTGACGTACTCGGTGGCGATGCGGCTCTGTTCGTCAGGCGGAAGTTGCTGCGACATGGACAAACTACCGAGTGTACAACGGCGGAGCCCGCACTCGTCCCAACCGGCTCGACGGCCCAACCGATCAAGGGCTCAACCGTCCGTGAAGTGGCATCCCCGCCGCAAACAGGTTATTCTCCGAGTACATGAATGAACAGCAACTCAAGGAGCTTCTCGACCAAGTCGCCGCCGGCTCCTGCGACACCGAAAACGCTCTCGACCGCCTGCGGCACATGCCTTTCGAGGATTTGGGCTTCGCCAAAGTGGACCACCACCGCGCGCTTCGGCACGGCATGCCCGAGGTCGTTCTCGGCCACGGCAAAACGGTCGATGAGGTGCGGCAGATTTCCGCAAAACTCCTCGAGCGCTCACCCAACTTGCTCGTGACACGCGCCACCGAACAGATGGCCCAGGCCGTTCAGGATCTCGATGAAAGCGCCGAGTACATGCCGCGCTCGGGCGCCATCCGGGTTTGGCGCGACCGCACGATCCTCGGGAAAAGTAAGATCGCGATCGTTTGCGCCGGCACGAGCGACATCCCGGTGGCCGAAGAGGCGCGGGTGACGGCCGAAGTGATGGGTAACGAAGTCGACACGGTTTACGATGTCGGAGTGGCCGGGATCCACCGGCTTCTCTCGAACCGCGAACGGCTGGATTCGGCCCGAGTTGTCATCTGCTGCGCCGGTATGGAAGGCGCCTTGCCAAGCGCCGTCGGCGGCATGGTGTCGGTACCCGTAATTGCCGTCCCCACCAGCGTCGGTTACGGGGCCAGCTTCAACGGGCTCGCCGCTCTGCTGGGGATGCTCAACAGTTGCGCCAGCAACGTGACGGTAGTCAACATCGACAACGGCTTCGGCGCTGCCTACTTCGCTACGCTCATCAACCGCATCTGAGTTCTGTAAGTTAGTTTCTGCCCCCGGAACTGAGCCGTAGCAGGATATTCAGCGCGGCGACAAATATATTGAACAGCCCCGCGAAGAGCATCAAGGCCCCGGGGATCGGGCTGCCGGCTTCCGGATTATTGAGGACTTCGCTCGTCGCATACACGAGGATGAAGACGCCGAACACTCCAATCGCGCCGGAGATCAGCAAACCCAATACACCGATATTGAGGAAAGCGTTCAAGACGATGACGCCGATGATGCTGAAGAATATGCCGGCCATCAGCCCACGCGGCGCCGAGAAGGTCTTTCCCGTCGTCATGACATAGGCGGTGACCCCGCAGAACGCCAAGCCGGTAATCATCATCGCGCCTTCGATCACGCCCGGCGCCGAGACAGCGGCAATCGCAAGAATCGGCGCCAGCACAAGCCCCGAGACGAAGCCGTCACCCACCAGGGCCGTTACCCCAAGTACCGGATTATGTCGCGCCGCCATGGCTATCCGGGGCGCTACGTTAAGCACCACCATCGCGATAATCCAGCCGATCCAGCCCGAGAAAAGACTAACGATCGCCGGCGTGCCCGACCCGATCATGCCGCCCACGACCGCGAAGGCCACGCTGAGACCGAGCAGCAGGTAAGTCTGCTTGACGACCTCGGCACGGCTGCCTTCGAGCGCGGTCTGTCCCAACAATTTGTCCGAGACAGTGAGTTGAGAAGGGTTGAGCCTTGATTCCTCTGACCGTGAGAAGAGCCCCATAACCAAAACCCTACATCCGAAAAACACCGCCGTCAAGCCATACAGGGGCGTCAGCAGGCGATCAAAATACGTGATGTTGAGACCGGCTCGCGAAAAGCGAACCTGATGGGCTCAAAGTGGTTCCCGTCGCATCGCGGGCTTCGGAACTCCAGGAATGGAAGCACGCACGAAGAGTTTCAAATCACTGTCAGCCGCGCAACGCTCTATAGTGAATGATTCGAGACAACACACATGCCTACAACAGTCAAAGTCTTCAACAACGGCCCCCTGCGCATCGAGGGTGAATTCACCATTTGCGACGCCAACGGAAATGAGTTCGGGCTTGGCGGGCGCACGGCGCTTGGGCTCTGCCGCTGCGGTATGTCAGCGAACAAGCCGTTCTGCGACGGCACCCACAGCCGCCAGGGCTTCGACTCGCCCGTCGAGGCCCGCGACCTGCCTCCGCCGAAGCCGAAAGTGTAGAGGCCCTGTTGTTCCCGGCAAAGCGGGCTAACTCGTTGCCGCAAGATACCTCTCAGCGAATTGACTCGAAAACCGTAGGGCCTGAGGGATCCTGAACAGGTTGGGATGCCGCACCGATCAGATCGTCCTCGGCAGCCTCTGCCCGAGGTGACTCGGTCCGACCCGGCAGACCCACGGTCGCGGCCACGACGAGCAGCAGGCTGGTGAGCGTGAAAATGATTCCGGACTCGATTGCCAATCGTCTGAGCATGAACCCCTCCTGCCTAGTCGCTTACTCCCAGCCGGGAGAGGAAGTTCGAAAGCTTCCAGATTTCGTGTGCTGGACCGCCGGCCGAAAAAGCGATCCGCTCGCCGTCGGGATGCAGGCTGAGACTCCTGACCGGCTCGGGGCTCTCAACTGACAGTTTTGTCTTGTGAGCCTCGCCGCCGGTGGCTGGCGCCGCCCATAGTTCGGCCATCGTGGGATTTCTGACAGGCAGCCTCTTCCAGAACAGAATCGATTGGCCGTCCCGTGTCCAAGCCGTCACCGTAGGCGGGAGGGAACCGTCGGGGATGTGTATCCCCCACAACTTTTGTTGCCGCCCTGTCTCTCGATCAAGGGTGAACAAGTCGACCGTGCTGTCGTCACGGCTGTGATCCATTACCGCGAAGCGGTCCCTGTCCGGTGACAGCGAGATCTTCGTGTGACCATTTCCCGTCAGAATCTTACGCTCTTCTCCTGTTTCAAGATCGTGAATCCAGTGGATACCGCCGGAGCCGTAGCGGTCGCGATATTGGACGGACCGTCCGTCCGGCATCCAGAATACATTTCGACCGCCGGCGGGCTCGCCCTCGATGGACGCCCGAAAGAGAAGCTGCTCCGCGCCGCCGCGGGTCAGTTCGATGTTGTAGATCCCGCGGCGGCCCTTGTCCTTCGCTCTGAACAGCAGCGACGACGAATCCGGTGACCAGTCCAGGTTGCGAATGCCTTCCAGACTGGGTGAGAGGTCCCGCTCTTCGCCGGTCTCCAGCTCGCGCAGCACTATCCGCGTGGAGGCGTAACGGAAGCCCAGATTACGATTGGAAAGATAAGCCATCCATCGACCGTCGGGCGAGTAGACTGGATCGAAGTTGTCCCCGATGGATGTCGCCGCGATCGGCTCGGGCTTCGCGATCACTCGACCATCGGCCACATCAATCCGCGCTTCCAACACATCAAGCGAGCCCGTGCGCTTGAGATAGAAGAGATCTCCCTCCGGCGACACGCCAAAGCTTCGCACGGCCGAAAACTCCGAGCTGACAAGCCGCGGATTCCCGGTACGCTTTCCGTCTGATATCGGTAGCGCCCATAGGGATTGACTTGGGGTTCTCGCGCTTCGAAACAGCAAATGCGAGCCGTCCGGCGTCCATCCGACCGGAATGTCCTCGGACGGATGCACCGCCACGATGCTCTCACTCGATCCGTCCGCCGCCAACACAAAGATGTCTTGCTGCCGATCATCCGGATCTGGAGACAATGCGTAAGCGATCCAACGCCGATCGGGCGAGATGGCTACTTCGGTCGGATAGCTCCAGTCGAAAGTCTTTAGGACCTGGATTGTGTCTCGCTTGACATCGGCAATCTTCAAGTAGATCGTCGTATGCCCGACTGCGTGAACAACGAGGGCCTGCGAATCGGACAGCCACCCAACCGCCTCGACATATCCAGCCTGATCGTTCGGAGACTGAAAGATGATCTCACCATTGTCCGTTTGCCCCGGAGCGGGCAAAGGCCCGACGCGCAACTCGTAGTTTCCGATTTCGTCGTTGTACCAGCCGGCGGCTAACCGCTTGCCGTCTGGTGAGATCACACCTGTTTCCGCGTAGGAGCGGTTCTCGGTCCAAGGACCCTTGTTCGTAATGCGCCGGCTCTCACCGGAGGCCGTATCCCGCAACCGGAAATCTCCGGTGGACCAGTCGGTGTAGACAAGCCACTTGCTGTCAGCCGAGAGACGGCTGACCATGCTCGCGGCTTCGTCCGTCCAGACCTGCTCGGTGCGCATTGAGTCTTCGGCGGCTTCGGCGACTGGGTTGGGCGGGTTGAGCAACGGCCCGTAGGCGATAACGAGAAGTGCTGTCACGCCGACTCCAAGAGCGGCCTGGGTTTCCCAGCGACGCCAGATTGGGCCGGCTGGTTCGGTGTCCCCGTTTGCCGGGCGCGCGGCACGCCACGCTCCGATCTCGCTCGGATACGCGTAAACGCTCGAGCGGCGATCGGTGCGCAAGCGGCGAATCGGCAGCGCATCTTCAAGCTCCCAGCGACGGGCGGTCCGCTGGTCGCGCTCGAGATAGGCGGCAATCTCTTTCCAGCCCTGCAGCGGGGTCTCGTTGGAGGCAGTCGAGGGCTTTGGGTTTTCTCGGGACATGCGGGGCTCCTTGTCAGCGCCCCCAGACTATCAGTCATCCGGCAGTCGGCAAAGCGGCATAAGCGGACATCGCGCCGATTTCGATTCATGCCGCAAGATTGAAGGCTGTGATCGGCTGGATTCGCCTGACCAGCGAGTCTGGCCGCGTGTCAAAAGCGATGAAATCCGCTTCTTACTCCTGCCCCGCCCGGCGGTCCCGCCACGACAATCATCCTTGGAGGCATCAGCCGCCAAAATCGCGATCCTAGTCTTCCCGCATGTCCGCGGGTAGATCCTTGCGAACGCGGCGTCCTTCGGCGTCGATGATTCCTGCTTCCCGCAGGCGGCGGGCCGCCTCTTTGGCGCGCTCCGCCGCCGCCGGATAATGTGGATCTTCCTTCGACTTCTGATTCCTGGCTTTCGGAACAGATATCATCTTCACAGCCCAATTCTAACGCTCGACAACGTCGCCCATCTTACGAACACCTTAACCGCCCGCCCCAACCACGCTGTACCACCGGCCCCCAAGGATCAAACGCGAAGCAACATCGATAGCCCGCAAATCATCCCGACTCCAGCCGACATCACAGGCTAAACCGCCTCACGTGCGTTCGGGGCTCGTTGGGTGCTGCTGAGCGGTCGCGACGGCCTCCCACGGCCCTCTAATGAAAATCATGTGACCCCGGCCCTTCACCCGCCGACAACGGCTCAATCTGCTGCGCCTTTACATGAATCACCCCGTCCTGCTTCTGCACCACCCCGGCGACTAAAATAAACGGCTCGCTCGTCCATAACAGTCGAAACTTCTGAAACATCGGCGGACGCACAACAATATTCGAAATACCCGTCTCGTCCTCCAGGCTCAAAAACACGAAACCCTTCGCCGTCGACGGACGCTGCCGTGCAATCACCGCCCCGGCCACCTGCACCCACTGCCCGTGGTTGTAAGCCGTAAGCTGCGTCGATCTCAAAACGCCCTGCGAGCTCAGCGCCGGCCGCAAGTAATGCAGCGGATGCGGCCCCGTCGTCAGCCCCGCCCCCCGATAGTCCGCATCCAGCCGCTCCATCGGCCTCATCGGCGACAGCGGCGACGGCTCCGGATCATCCTCCAACTCATCGAGCAACGGTCCGCGCGGACGCCAAGCTTTCTCCACCTGCCACAGCGCCTCACGGCGATGCATCTTTTCATCCAGTGAATTCAGCGCGCCCAACTCCGCCAACGTATCGAGGTCCCGCTTGCGCAACCGCGCCCGCCGCGCCAGGTCATCCACGGAAGCGAATGTTCTCACAGACCGCTCCGCCACTATACGCTCCGCCGCCTCGGCCCGCAGACCGGAAACGTAATTCAGCCCGATACGAAGACACCTCTCGTTCTCAATCGTGCAGCGCACATCCGACGCCAACACATCCACCGGCCGCACTCGCACCCCGTGCCGTTGTACGTCCTTCACAAGACTCGCCGGACTGTAAAAGCCCATCGGCTGACTATTGAGCAGCGCCGCGCAAAACACCGCCGGGTGGTGAGCCTTCAAGTAAGAGCTCGCATAAGCCAGCAAAGCAAAGCTAGCCGAGTGCGATTCCGGGAAACCGAATAGCGCGAACGATGAGATCGCACGGACGATCTCTTCTTCCCCCGCGCCGCGAATGCCGTTCTTATGCAGCCCCCTCCGCAGCTTCCTTTCGATCCCCTTCATCCGCTCCGTCGAACGCTTGAAGCCCATCGCGCGCCGCAACTCTTCCGCCTCGCCACCCGAAAAGTTGGCCGCCGTCATCGCCACGCGCAAGAGCTGCTCTTGAAACAGCGGCACGCCGAGCGTGCGCTTGAGAATCGGCTCCAACGACGGATGCGGGTACGTCACTTTCTCACGCCCCATCCGCCGGTTCAGATACGGATGCGTCAGCTTGCCCACAATCGGCCCCGGCCGAATGATCGCGATCTCGACGACCAGATCGTAGAAGCGCGCCGGCTTCATGCGCGGCAGCGTCACCATCTGCGCCCGGCTCTCGATCTGAAACACCCCGACCGTATCGGCCTTCTGAATCATCTTGTATGTCTTCGGGTCGTCGGGCGGAATATGCGCCAGATCGAAATCCACACCACGGCTGTTCAGCGTCTCGACGCACTCTTCGAGCGCCTTCATCATCCCCAGCCCCAGCAGGTCGACCTTGATCATCTTCAGGTCGGCGCAGTCCTCCTTGTCCCATTGCAGAATGCGGCGGTCGGGCATACGCGCCTTTTCGAGTGGCACGATGCCGTCGAGTTCCCCTTGGCAAATCACCAGCCCGCCGGGATGCTGCGAAAGATGCCTCGGCAGATTGAGGATCTCGCGGCACAACCGCGCCAGATGTTGCAGCCGCGCATGCGACGGATCGAATCCGGCCATCTCCAAGTAGTGCTTGACGCGCTCGCCGTCCTCGAAAGCGTCCATGTAATGAATGCACTTCGACAGCCGGCCAATTGCCTCCTCGGGGAAACCCAGCGCCTTGCCAACCTCGCGCACCGCGCTGCGCTCGCGATACGTGATGACATTCGCCGTCATCGCCGCGCCATGCTTGCCGTAGCGCTCGTAGACGTATTGAATCGCCTGCTCGCGCTTGTCGCCACTCGGCAGGTCGAGGTCGATGTCGGGCCACTCGCCGCGCTCTTCCGACAGAAAACGCTCGAAGAGCAACTCCATCTTCACCGGGTCGACCGCCGTCAGCCCCAGCGCATAGCAGACTGCACTATTGGCGGCCGAACCGCGCCCTTGCACGAGAATATTGCTCCGTCGGCAGAAGCGAACGATGTCCCAAACAATCAGGAAGTAGCCCGCCAGCTTGAGCTTCGCGATCACGTTTAGCTCGTGGTCAATCTGCCGTCGCGCCTTCTCGTCATAAGGCCGATAGCGGTCGCGCGCCCCCAACTCGGTCATCTTGCGCAGATAGGAATCCGGCGTCTCACCTCGCGGCAGCGGATAGTCCGGAAACCGATAGCCCAGGTTCTCCAACGTGAACTGCAGCCGCTCGGAAAGCTCCATTGAGTTGCGAACCGCATCGGGAACATCGGCGAAGAGCCGTCGCATCTCCGCCGGCGGTTTCAGGTGCCGCTCGCGATTCGCGCTCAGCAACCGCCCAGCCCGATCGAGTGTCGACTTGTGACGAATGCACGTCAGGACGTCGAACAAATCGCGTCCTGCCCGCTTGGCATGACGAACACCGTTCGTCGCCAGCAGTGGCAATCCATACCGCTGCGCGTAATCGATCCGAGCCTTGTTCGCCCCTTCCTGCCTGTCATGGAAGTGCCGCTGCAACTCCACATACAGCCGGCCCGGCCCGAAAATCGAACGGACCGATTCCGCATCTCGCAAGTCGTGAAGCAAAGCAATCAAACCGCCGGAATGAAACTCGACATTCCGCCAATCGGCCCGGCCTTCGCCCTTCGGAGCGCCGAGGTGCATCCGCGTCAGCAACCGGCACAGATTGCAATACCCTGTGCGGTTCTCAACCATCACCGTCAGCCGCCGACCGTTTTCGAGCGAAACCTCGCAGCCCACCAGCGGACGAATCCCCGCTTCCTTCGCCGCCTGATAAAACCGAGGCGCGCCGTATACCCCATCGCGGTCGCACAGCGCCATCGACCCATACCCCAACCGGGCCGCCTCGGCCATCAAATCTTCCGGCAACGAAGCGCCTTCGAGAAAGCTGAAAGCGCTGGCCGCGTGCAGCTCAACATACATCTTCTACCCGTAGACCCCAGCCACATGCCAGGTCTGTGTGGTCAACTCACAGCAAACACGGTAAAGCTGCTCCGCCACCTCGACATCCCACTCCTCGTAAGCCCAAACATCCTCGGTCCACCACTCGCCGCAGACACGCCACGGACCGGCGCAAGTCCGCACCGGCCCGCTGATCTGCCCACCGTTCACGTAAAACGGCTGCTTGCCCCGCACGATGATTTCCGCCGCGACCGGCGGACGAAAACAACGAAACGCCATCGCAGGCCGCCGGGAGACTTCGGGCTTGAGACGCCGACCGTTCAATCTGTGTTCGAAGCTGGAGGGTCGTGCAAAAACGGGGATAGTCCGCTTCGCGCCGCTTGGGGGTGGTGCGAGCAAAGAAGGTTGGAGGACGGCGCTTGGTACAGTCCCCAATCTTGCACGGCGCGCAACCGCCTTCTTCCCCCGCACTTCCCGAGGCGGCGCAAATGCCGCCACCTCAAAAGCTCGCGGACGATGCGTATCCACCACCGCCGGCGAACCAACACGATCGACGCCCACCAAATGCGTTAGCCGAACCAGCGTCACGGCAAGCTTCTCCGGACGCGGACGCGCCGGCAAAAATAGATCGTGCTGCAAGAAGCGCCGCGGCGTTGGCCGCGCCGCCACCGTCACGCCTTCCACCATCTCGCCCGGCGGATTCGCCGCCAAATCCAGCCGTACCAGCTTCAGCAACGCCCGCGGTTCCACCAACGGATACGACAACGCCACAATGCGCTCGAACACCACACCGTCGCTCCGCTTCAACGCCACCCGCACCGACTCCGCCGCGAACCCGTGAGTCCGCAGCCGCGCACAAAGATTCCTCAGCAAGTCCGCCAGCGGAAATGACAACTGATCAAGATCGCCCAGCGGCCAATCAAACTCCTGCCGCTCTTCAAACGTCGAAGGCTGCTGCCAGGCCGCGAACAGCGTGTCATCATCGCCGCGCGCCAGCCTAGCCAAGCAAGCGCCGCGCTCGCCGAATCGCGCCACAAGCGAATCGAGCGGCAGCCGCGCCAACTCGCCGACCTTCTCAATACCCCAGCGCTCAAACACCGCCCGCTCTTTCTCCTCCAGCGGCAGAATGTCGAGCGGCAGATCCTTGAGAAATCCCTGCGCCTGATGTGGGAAAATGTGCGTCACGCCCTCATGCGTCCGTGCCGCGCACAGAGCCACGAAACGATTCTGCGAAACCGCAACGTGCACCGGCAGGCCGAGCTGCTCCGCCTTCTGATGCAACATGTCAGCCGACACATGCGGGTCCGGCAACCCGGCCAAATCCACCGCAAGAAAACCGGGCGCGCTGTTTTCGACACGTGGCGAAATCGTCAGCGCCGCTTCCAATAATTCCTTCTGCGTCCGTGCTTCAGCCTGCTCGTCCCGCGGATACATTTCGAGCTGTTCAGCCCCCTCCGGCTTTGCAACAGCGAAACGCGCCTGAGCTTGCTCCAGAGACATCCCTTCGCGAATACCTGCCGACCGTGCTGTCGTATTTGCGCCGTAAACAATACGGTTCGGCTCCGCCCCTGAGAAGACCAACGCCGGCGCCGTCTGCAGATTATGCTCACCTCTCAATCGCACGGCCACCGCAAAGTCAGGAACGTAGAGACAGGCATAGAGCGGCGTCATCGCACCGCCTCGAAGCGGCAGGATGTTTCGCCCTTGCGATCCGTCCTGCGGCGCTGATGCAGAAGCGTTGCCTGAATCGAAACGCCGCCCAGTAGCAGTGACACACCCGGCTGCCCTTTCCAGTGAACTCGCCGCCGCTCGAGCGTCAGCGTCCGGGCCGCGACGCTTGCCGTCACATGCTCGGAAGCGAGCGTCAGGATCGTCGCCGCGCTCTGCGCGATCGTGCTCCGCAGCCGCGTCCACTGGTAGCGCTGCCACTCCCGTAGCCGGCGCGCCGGCAGCCCGTGCAAATCGATCACGATCAGCCCGAACCCCTGTGCGGCGGCTATGAGATTCGCCGCCTTCCAGGCCTCGTCGACACGCGCTTCTTTACGCGAAAACCTGCGCTCCTTACCGGCTTCCGCGGCGCAGCGAACCCACAGGACACGGTCCAGCTTGACGCCTGCTTTTGCCGCCGAAGCGGGATCAAGACTATCGGTGGCATCGATATAAGCCGCCAGTTCATCGTTGGCCGTCGCCTGCGCCAACGCCGACAACACCACGGTCGTGCAACCGGCCGAGAGACCGCCCAGACATTCCGTGATCTCGCCGCGCGGCAGCCCCCCGCCCAGCAGCGCGTCCAACTCAGGCAAGCCGGTCGAAAGTGGCGGCTCGGCCTCGATCGCCGGTCTGGGGATGACCGAGCCGAGTCCTTGCTTGCGGAGTAGCGATTGCAGTTCTTCCAGTTTGGCGGGAGCAGTCACAGAGCTAGTATATTCGCCTTTTGTTCGCCACCGGATATTGTCGTACACCCGGCAGCCAAATGCAAATACAAAAGCGGGAAGGGATGTTTTAGATCGTTTTACGGCCTGTCGACGGATTGAGAGCTTCTGAAAAGGCCGCGGACTTCAAAATCGAGGTCGCGCTACGGGTTCTGAAGCTTGTCGCGCTTTACTTCAGTTCGACTATCAGAGCTTCAAACGGCTCATCGCTGAGGTTCTCTTCCCTGTGCCGCAGCGGGCCTTCTCCCCAGATGACGGCCTCGGCCTCGTTGGTCGCGGCTTCGGTTGTGCCGTCGGCATTGATGGCGCGGAACTTCTGCGTCGTGAAGAACGTCGCGACGCGTTTGCGCACGTGCTCATGCATCGGCGTTGATTCGTTCGGGCCGATGCGGACGCGGACAACGCGCACCTGATCGTTCTCGAAATCCACCGTGTAGTGTTTCGGGTCGACTTTAACCGGATCAAGGTCACTCAGGGACGGCCCGTCGCCGCCCGGCTTCTTGAGCTCGACTTCGACGATCGTGATAGGCCCTTCGCCCATGATCTCGACCGTGTGGTTCCCGGCCATCGGGCTCCAAAGCGGCTCGCCTGCTTGCCAAGTCTCGACGACCTCCCGTCCGTTCTCGTAAACCGTTTTCTGGCCGCCGGGGTTGAGGTAAATCATCACACGGTTTTGCCGGTGCTGATGGATACGCGTTTTGTGTCCCGGCTCGACGGTGACCTTGGGGATGCGCACGTCTTCGTTATCAACGACGACAGCCCGTTGGCCGGCGGCGGCGGCCGTTAGGGCGAAAACGAGGATGAGAGATCTCTTCATGGTGCTCCTGGAGAACTGTAGCGACACGTTCAGAGAGTACACCAACTTGCGCTCAAAAGTTCGGTATGAGGGGCCGCTCAAGTTCCAAGTTCCTTGTCATGCATCGCTCGGTTGCGGGGCGCTTGGGGCGCGGGCGTGCAGGTTGACACCCGCGGCTGCCTTCGCTTGTTTTGGATGCACGTGGGGTGCTCGGTTGGGGTTGGATTGGCGGTTGGTGGGGTTTTAGTTGGCTCGGGCCCGGTGGTTCTACGGCGAAAAAAAGGGGACAGTCCGCGGCGCGCCGCTTGAGAAGGCAGCGAGCTATGAAGTCTCTCGGGCGGCGCTTGGTACAGTCCCCCTTTTTTTCTGGGTTCGGTGCAGCGGTGACGGTAAAGCCGCGGACCTCAGAAGCGAGGTTCGCGCTACGGGTCTTCGAGTTGCGAAGAACGGTGACGGTCACCGGGTGATGCTTTGGTGCTTACGGACCGCTTGCTTACAGTCACGGCTCGGTTTTGGGGAGGTCGCGCAGAGCACGACCCGGCACGGCCGTGCGCCAC
The DNA here is from genome assembly GCA_965206655.1 of Bryobacterales bacterium. Lineage (GTDB taxonomy): Bacteria > Acidobacteriota > Terriglobia > Bryobacterales > UBA6623 > JAPPLB01. The sequence goes on from CBDBKC010000038.1 coordinate 1,273,408, forward strand.
AGTTCCAGTATGCGCCTGGGTTGGCGGGTTGGCTTGGAGCTATGTGGCTGGAAATGCGGGAGATATAAATTGGTTTGGCTTGTGACTACTCTGTTGCCGGGCATCACTGCAGAAGGCGTTCGCGCATCCAGACCCGGTCGAAGCCTAGGACTTCGCAGCAGAAGTCGAAGCTGAGCGAACCTCGATCGCCTAGGCGAATCCATCTCGACGCCTCGAAGCTGCGGCGACGATTCCCGTTTCGAACATCGGTGAGCGCAAGCCGCAAGGTGGCGGCGGCTAGGCGTCTCTCGCCCAAGGATGGCTCCCTATGCCTCGCTTCGGACATCTGGAATTGCTCGCTGCCGTGCCGCGCATAGGTCGAGACTGCTACCTCGGCCTGTCGAGTGTGTCCATGGGTCATCGTATCCACCTCCTTTGAGGCCACCCGTATTCAACCGCCTATTCTTAGAGGTGTTTTTCGCTCGAAAAAGGGGCCAGGAAATTCTGTGTCAGTCGGACCGGGTGGAGCCGGGCGTCGGTCGCGCGGTCCGGGAAGAGGCCCCTCACTTACGTTCGGGGTTCGGTGGGTTGGGATTTGCCCTGGGTGCGGGGTTTTGCGCGCCTCTCGGCACGGGCGCGCGGGATGACTCCCGCGCCTGTTATCCAGCGGATGGCTCGTTGATCTTTCGCAGGGCATATTCGGCGGCTTGTCTTACGTCGTGGTCGTCGTCTTGAAGGGCTTTCGTTAATGCGGGGACCGCGATGCGAGCCTTGAGGACGCCGAGGGCGCGGGCCGACTCGCGGCGAACGCGGGTTGAGCCGTCTTGCAGCGAGGTGATCAAAGCGGGGATCGCCCCCGGCTGACCGAGGCGTCCCAACGCCGAAGCAGCTTCGGCCCGGACCGAAGGGCTGTCGCTCCCGAGCGTTTCTATCAAAGCCGTGATGGTTTCCGAAGTTGCGGCGCGGATGTTCCCGATAGACCAGGCGGCCCATCTGCGAGTCCTCTCATGGGAATCACCGAGACGTGCCGCCAGCGGGCCCGCCGCGGCGGCCGCGGCCGGGCCGATCTGACCCAGGGCGTAAGCGGCGTCCGCGCGGAGCCCGCCCTTTTCGTCGCCCAGGGCTTCGATCAGGGCCTGCACCGTTTCGCCGTCGTCGGGCCGGATCTTGGCAAGTGCATACAGCGCATCGTGACGGGCCGAGTCGTCGCCGTCGCGAAGTAGATCCACAAGGCCGGGCGCGGCGGATTTTGCTTTGCAGCCAATCTCGCCCAAGGCTGTCGCCGCCTGCGATCTCACTCTCATATCGGGATTGCCGAGCATCTCGGTCAGGGGCTCGACCGCCTGCTTGGCGCCGCAGCCGATCCTGCGCAGCGCCCGCAGCGCGGGACTCCTGGTTTCGGGATCGTCGAGCAACTCAATCAGTAGCGATACGGCCGGCGCGGCATTCTGTTGCATCGCGCCGAGCGCCTTGATCATCGCCGAGCGCGCGCTATCGGTGTTGCCACCGATTGCTTCGATGAGGGCGGGAACAGCGGGTCCGCGCGGTAGCCCAAAGACTCGAGGCGGCGGGCGGCCTCGATCCGTACATCCTCGTTGGCGTCTTGCAGAGCTCCCTGCAAGGGAGGCAAGGCAGCGATACCAAGGTCCTCCAGCAGCTCACCGGCCTGGGTGCGGGTATTGCGGTCGTCGCTGCGAAGGGCCTTTCCCAGCCGCGCCAGCGTCGCCGGGTCGGGCTCGTCGGCCGAGGTGCGTGGGGGAGCAGTGCGAACATGCATGTCGATTAGAGCTTCGATCTGGTCGGGTGTGGCGTCGGGCAGAGGGTCGATCGAGGCGAGGGCACGTCCGGCGGCGTTACGGATCCAGGGGTGCTCGGCCCGGAGCGCACGGGCGAGATCGGGGATGGCGACCCGCGAGTCCGGGCCCATATAGCCCAAGGCGTCGGCGGCTCCGCTGCGGACGTAGAATTCGTTGTCGCGATCATTGAGAGCTTCGATGAGAGCGGGAATGGCCGGCAGGGCTTTCTTGGCGAGGATGGCCAGGGAGTTGACGGCTGAGCTGCGCGTATGGCCGTCGTCGTCGCGTAGGGTTGCTATCAAGTGAGGCACGACTGTGTGGCCCTCGGGATCGATTTTTGCCAGAGAGTCGGCCGCGGAGGATCGGACCGTCTTGTCGGTATCGGCCAGGGCATCGATCAGCCACGGGAGGGCCGGTTTCGCCCGTACGCCGACACGGCCTAGCTGTGATCTTTCAATAGGTTGTTCATTCGGTCCCGGACCAAGGAAGCTGGAGTTATCCCACAACAGCAACCTTGGAGAGACCGAATGAACATCCATCAGAATGCACGATTGACACCGAAAGGTCGAGCCCTGTTGGTTCGCCGCGTCCTCGGTGGGGAGAACGCACAGGCCGCCGCGGCGGCCTGTGGCGTCTCAGAGCGAACCGTACGCAAATGGCTCGCGCGGTTTCGGGCTGAGGGTCAGGCCGGTCTCGTCGACCGCTCCTCACGCCCCCTTCGCAGCCCGCGCCGCACTGCTGCGCCCAGCGCGGCCCGTGTCGTTGCTCTGCGCCGACAACGTTGGGCCGGCTACCGCATTGCCACTCGTGTCGGAGTCTCTCAGGCCACCGTCAGCCGCATTTTGCGCCGCGCCGGCCTCAACCGCATCCGCGATCTCGAACCCGCCCCGCCCGTGCGCCGCTACGAACACCCCGCACCCGGCGATCTGTTACATCTCGATATCAAGAAGCTCGGCCGCTTCCAGCGCGCCGGTCATCGCGTCACCTCCGACAAATCCCACCGCTGCCGCGGCGCCGGCTGGGAATTCGTGCACGTCGCCATCGACGACCACTCCCGTGTGGCTTTCTCCCAGATCCTCTCCGATGAGCGGAGCGACTCCGCCGTAGCTTTCCTCAATGCTGCCGTCGGTTACTATCGCTCGCTCGGCGTCCGCATCCGCCGCCTGCTCACTGACAACGGCTCTTGTTACCGCTCCCGGCTCTTCCGCGATGCTTGCCGTCGTCTCGGTATTCGTCATCGCTTCACACGGCCTTACACGCCGCGCACCAACGGCAAAGCCGAACGCTTCATCCAGACCGCTCTGAGAGAATGGGCTTACGCTCGCTCCTACTGCTCATCCCAGCAGCGCGCTGCTCATCTGTTACCCTGGCTGCACGACTACAACTGGCATCGCCCTCACGCCGCTCTCCGCTACCGTCCGCCCTTCTCCAGACTCATGCTTCCTATGAACAACCTGTTGACACTCCACACCTAGCGCGTAGGCAGTGGAGTATCGGACGGTGGCGGATTCGTCTTTCAGCATGTCGATTAAGTCTGGAACGGCTCGCGAAGCGGGAGGACCGATGCCGCCGAGGGCGCTCACGGCGGATGCCCGGGCTCTATCGTCGGGGTCGCGCAGTAGGCGTACGAGGGCGGGAATGGCATCCTTGGCATCGACACCGAGGCGACCCAGGGCGTCGGCGGCCGAAGCTCTTACTTCAGAAACAGGGTCATTCAGCGTCCGCAGGAGCGGTTTCACGGCGCGTGCGCCGAGGCCCATGTCCGCTATGCCGCGCGCGGCTTGGGCTCGGACCTTGGCGTCCGGATCTTGTAGGTCGCTGAAATGAGTGTTGACACCGGTATCGGCCGCGAATGCGAGTGCGGCGGAAGCGATGAGGGCGGCGGCGAGGATTCTTGCGAAGCTCCACGGTCGGTGGAAGCGCATATACCACTGACGCTACACGGGACAGGTGCGTGTACACAATGAGGAGATTGGCCTACAGAGAATTGACCGGCTACGATGGACGGGGAAAGATGAGGCGGCGTATCGGGGAGTTGGCCTCCGATTCTGATCGGTCTGTGCGCCGTGGAGGACGGCTAGGCCGTGCGCTCTTAGCGTGACGGCGCGGCGGGTGGTTGTGCCTGTGGATTGGTAGGATGCTTCTCTATGGCATGGCTGGCGATTGGCTTAGCGGGGGCGTTGGGCGCGTTGGCGCGCTACGGTCTGAGCGGATGGGTCCACCGATTCGCCGGACCTGATTTTCCAGCCGGCACGCTGGCTGTGAATCTCGCGGGGTGCTTCGTGTTGGGATTGCTGACGGAGCTGGCTCGACACGTGGGTTGGGTGTCTCCGGAAGTGCGAGTTTGGGTGGGGATCGGTTTTCTGGGTGCGTTTTCGACGTTCGGGGTGGAGACGTTTCGCGCGGCGGAGGCCGGTGACTGGCATGTGGCCGCTTGGAATATCATCCTGAATGTGGTTGGAGGATTAGCGCTGGTTTTGGCGGGCGTGACCTTGGCGCGGTGGTTGGTGCAGACGCGGAGCGGGATATGAGGGGCATTGAAGGCCGGCAGGTTTGACGCGGATCTTTATCGGCGAGTGAGATCGTTGGCAGCACCGTAGCTTGACGGATGCGCTGGTCGAGTTGCTGAAGAAGGAAGGATTCGCCGGTGCGAGCGTCCTACATGGGACGGGGGTTCGGGGCGCATTCGGTGATTCATCGCGACTCGATTCCGCGGCTTTCGGAAGATCTGCCGGTTGTGATCGAAGTGGTGGAAGTGATCAGGTACCGGCCTCATAGCTCCAAGAAGTGAGGTATTTTGTATTCTGATGTGACGTTGATTGGCGGCGTTCCCATTGGGGCGTCGGGGGCGTAGAATCGAGAACCATGCCGTGTTGTTTGATACTGGTCATCGCGATGGCCGGGCCGCGGGTCGCGATCATTGGCCTGGCGCTCTTCACAAGCTTCTTTGAGCGGCCGTTCGACGGGCTGCTGCTTCCGGGCCTGGGTTTTCTGTTTCTGCCCTTCACGACGCTGGGTTACGCCTGGGCGATTAATACGTATGGAGCGATCGAGGGAGGGCAAGCGATCGTGGTCGTGATCGCATTGCTCATTGATCTGGGCGTGTTTGGCGGGGGAGCGGCCGAGCGAAGACGGCGGCATTGACGGCGAAGCCTCGGGAACGATCCGTGCCCGTGTGGGAGCGGTGGTTAGCGCGGGTTAGCTGACGACGCCGGCGGCTCAGATCATTTTCTTCTGATCGGGATCGAAGCGCATGCGTTTGCCTGTCTGGAGCGATTCCATTGCCATGGCGAGCGAGACGGCGGCGTAGGCGCCTGCCTCGACGGGAGCGTTGGGGTCTTTGCGTGACTGGATGCACGAGAGGAAATTGTCGACGTGCTGAGCGGTTGAGCGTCCCCAGGTGCCGTAGCGGATGAGCTCGTAGGCGGGTTTCTGATCCAACTCGCGGGTGGGTTCGTAGAGGTGATGGGATTCGCGTGAGACGTCGAAACGCCCTTTGTCCCCGCAGAACTGCTTCATCTGGTCATGGGCACGGTGGTAGGTCATGTGGTTGTAGCCCAGGGTGAAGACGGCAATGAAGCCTTCCGGGTACTCGACTGTGAGGCTGGTGGTCTGGGGGATCTCGAGGCCCGGAACGGCGGAGCTTGTTCCGACGCACGTTACGGCTGAGGGAAACTTAGCGTCCATGTACCAATTGATGCAATCGAGGATGTGCGCGCCCTGGCCGACGGTGAGACCGCCGGAGTAGTCGTAGAACCAATACCAGTTGCGGAAGCGGAAGGGGTCGAACTCCTTTTTCGGCGTGTATCCTTGCCAGCGCTCCCAGTCGACTTTGCCGTTGACGACGGGATTGCGCCCCCGGGTGGTGTTGTTGTACCACCAGGAATTGACGAGCTGGATCTTGCCGAGACGGCCGGACTCCATGACCTTCTTGCCTTCTCGGAACAGGTCGTAGCTGCGGCGTTGCGTTCCGACTTGCACGACGCGATTGGTGCGCCGCACGGCGTCGATCATCTGGAACGCCTCGTCGATGGTGTGGCACATGGGCTTTTCGACATAGACGTCTTTGCCAGCTTCGCAGGCGGCGATGGTGATGGGCGCGTGCCAGTGATCGGGTGTGGCGACGACGATGGCATCGATGTCTTTGTTTTCGAGGAGACGCTCGTACTCGTGATAGGTCTTCGTGTTCGTACCGGCGGTCTCGGCGCCGAGGGCAAGGTTTTCCTCGTAGATGTCACAGACGGCGCGTGTGTCGGCCTTGTCGTTCTCTTTGAAATAGCGCGTCAGTGTGCGGCCTCGACCGCCGGTGCCGACGGTGCCGATGCCGATGCGGTCGTTGGCTCCTAGGACGCGTTGCGCGGAAGCGGCGGTTAGGCCGGCCGCGGCTGATTTCTGAAAGAAACGTCGACGATCCATATGAGGCTCCAAGGGCAGTGTGAAGAAGGCTGCGTCAGGGTTCAGGGTAGTGGAGTGCGGGGCCGTTCGTCAAAAAGTTCTCGTTCCGGTGGGCCTGTTCGTTTCCGTACAACGGCCGGCGGGGTGGGGAAACCTTCGCGGATGATTCTCGTCTACCTACGAGGGAAGCGGAACGGGTGGCCTGGGACAGGGTGGCCCGATGGTGGTCCGCTCCCTTTGTTTCGACCGGCGGTGTGGCCGGGCGAACTGAGCCGACAGCCCGCGGTACCTTACGGGAACCGCGCTGTAGCCTCCTCCAACCCGGCTCGTTCCGCCAGGCCCACCGTCGGCGGACTTACCGAGGTCAGACGTCCCCGGGACCGGATTCCAAGTGGCATGACTTTCGTTCCAGCAGGATTAGTGCATAAACCTAACGGAACCAGCGCCCATACCATGCTATTCTTTTCAGCGTAGAGGACTGCCCGAGCAACACAATGGCACTGTTCCGAAAGTTCGGACGCTTCGTTACGGCGCGTGATCGCAACATGATGCTGCGCGTCAGTCACTGGTCGCCCCCGCAATGGGTGCGGATCTGGATGACCTCGTCCACGCGGGCGGGCGATGGTTGGTTGTGGGGAAGCTGGGCGATTCCGATTCTGTGGCTGGGTGGCCACCGCCGGTATGAGGCGATGATGGTGCTGGCTTCGGCCGCACTTACGGGTATCCTGGTGTTCCTGCTGCTGAAGAGGATGTGCTCGCGTGAGCGCCCTTGTGCGATCGCCCCGATTGGATGGAAAGAGTTGGTTCCACCAGACCGTTTTTCTTTCCCCTCCGGCCATTCGATTACGGCCTTTGCGATGGCGGTTCCGATCTCGATGTTCTACCCGGCGTTTATGATCGGCGCCATGTTCTGCGCCGTGAGTGTTGCGACGTCACGGGTCGTTCTGGGTTTGCACTTTCTATCCGACGTGGTAGCCGGCTCTTTGATGGGCGCCGGCATCGGTTACGCGGCTTACAACCTGGTCGTCTGATTGTTCCCCGTCCTGTCAGGACGTGGTTGCGGTCCCCCTTAGGCTCGGCAGAAGTATTCGGAGCGCCTCATCGAGCCGCGCTAGATCTTCCTCATTGTTGAAGAAGTGTGGGGAGACCCGCAGATTGCCTTTTCGCGCCGCAGTGGTGATTCGCTGCTTTTGTAGCTCGACGGCGAGTTTTGAGGCATCAATGCCCTCGAAGCGCCCGGCGATAACGGGGGAGTCGTAGTAGGGGTGCTGATCGGAGAGCAGGGCGGCTCCGTGGGCGCGTAGGACATCGCGGGTTTGATCGGCGATGGTGCGAACCCGCTGGTGGATGCGGCTCATGCCTAGTGTTTCGAAGAGCTGCAAGACGGCGCCCATGGCGTAGATACCGGCGAAGTTCTGCATGCCTCCCTCGTACTTGATGGCGGACTCTGGAAGCTCCGGCTTGCCGTGATGCAGGTGATCGACGTTGCGCCAATCGCGGTGGCTGCGCCAGCTATACAGGTTGGGTTCGAGCCATTCGCGGGCTTGCGGCGCGACATAGGCGAAGCCGATGCCGGAAGGGCAGCACATCCATTTGTAGGCGTGGACCGCCATGGCGTCGATGTTCGAGGCGGCAACGTCGGTCGGGAGCGCGCCGACGCTTTGGGTGCCGTCGACGTAGAACAGGATGTTGCGTTTGCGGAGTTCTTGGCCGATCTGGTCGAGCGGCGGGCGCAACCCGGTCGAGTAGTTGACGCTACTGACGAGGACGATGCGGGTACTTTCGGTGAGGCACTCAGTCAAAGTTTCGATGGAGAAGCGATCATTCGGGATGGGAACGGTTGAGGCGCGAACCCCCTTCCGCTCGAGCGCGCCGCCGAAGTAGAGATTATTGGGAAACTCGTCGCTGAGAGTGAGGACGTGGTCGCCCGGTTTCCAGTCGATGCCGGTGAGTAGCCAGGAAAGGGCGCTGCCGGTGTTGGAGATGAAGGCGACGTCGTCCGGTGCAGCGCCGATGAGGGCGGCGAGCTTCGCTCGAATGCCGTCGATATCGGTGAACCAGTCGAGAAAGTCGAGGCAGGCGTGCGTGTCGCGATGTTCGAAGTGGGCGTTGGCGGCGCGGACGGCGCATTGGGGGATGGGGCCTAGGCTGGCGGTGTTGAGGTAAGTCCAGTCTCTTAGAACCGGGAATTCGTTGCGGAGGTTGGCCCAGGCGGCATCCATTCAACTAGGGTATCGGTTGGTGTGGGTGGGGCGGTGAGGAGCGCTTGGCTTGCGGGTTGCTTTTCTTCTCTCAGGGAAGTGCGATTGGGGGTACAATTGCGTCAGATCGGGGGCGTTTCTTGGTCGGAGCAACAATTAGCCATTACAAGATCACCGAGAAACTTGGTGAGGGCGGGATGGGTGTCGTTTATAAGGCGGACGACACTAAGCTAGAACGTCCTGTAGCGCTCAAGTTCCTGGCCGCGCACGCCATCGAAGACCCCGAACACAAGGCCCGTTTCGTCCGGGAAGCGAAGGCTGCCGCACGTCTCGATCACTCCAACATTTGCTCGGTGTACGAGATCGATGAGGCCGAGGGACAGACGTTCCTAGCGATGGCCTACCTTGAAGGCCGCACGGTGAAGGATAAGATCGCCGAGCGACCGCTGAAGCTTGACGAGGCGCTCGACATCGCCGTCCAGACCGCACAAGGTCTTCAAGCGGCGCACGAGAAGGACATCGTCCATCGCGACATCAAGAGCGCCAACCTGATGGTCACACTGCAAGACCAAGTCACGATCATGGACTTCGGCCTGGCGCAGCTTGCCGATCGCTCGAAGCTCACCGCGACGACCACGATTCTCGGCACGCCCTCTTACATGTCTCCAGAACAGGCCGTTGGTGAAAAAACCGATCGGCGCACCGATCTCTGGTCGCTCGGAGTCGTGCTCTACGAAATGGTCGTAGGAAAGCTACCGTTTGGGGGAGAACGCCAAGAGGCGGTTCTGTACGGGATCACGAACGAGGAGCCGGAAACCGTGACGGCTCTGCGGGCGGGTCTGCCGATGGAACTGGAATGGATTATCGGCAAAGCCCTGGCGAAAGACCGCGAGGAGCGCTATCAACATGCCGAGGACCTGCTCGTTGACTTGCGCAGCTTGCAAAAGAAACTCGCATCGGGCAAGTCAACCATGGTGCGCACGGGACTAGCGAGCGCAGTAGCAACCGGCACTCATGCCGACCCTACCCGACCCCCAGGACAGGCTGAGAGCCCGTCACTACTTGGTCCGCTGGCCCGCTATAGGGTGATCGAAGACATTGAAGAGGCGGATGACTCGATCAAGTACCTGGCCCAAGACACGGAGTTGCACCGCTCGGTCGCCATCCGCGTCGTACCGCAATCTTCAGCGGAACAGATCGAGCGTACTCAGCGGCGCAAGCAAATCGTGCTCCTGGGGACCACGGCGCTGGCCGTACTTCTCACACTTGTCTTCGCCTTTTTGGCATTCTTCTCACCGGCTCCGGTTGCCGAAGCTCCCGTGCGGCGCTTCGCTCTAACGACCGACGCAGCTCCGCTCAGGCCGTCGATCTCGCCCAACGGCCGGCATATCGCCTATCTAACGGGAAGCCAGGGCGGCCGCGTACTTTGGGTGCAAGACCTTGACCAAAACCAGCCGCGCTCGATTGCAGGTCCTGCCGACGTTCGACCACTGCAGCCTTCATGGTCACCGGACAGCAAGTTCATCTGCTTCCAGTCGAGGAACGAGCTGAAGAAGGTATCTGTTTCCGGTGGCCCGATCGTTACCTTGTGCAAGCTGAACGGTCCCACGGGCCGAGCCAGTTGGGCGCCCGATGGCGACTCGATCATCTTCAGCATGGGCACAGGACTTCACAAGGTTCCCGCAGGCGGCGGGAAGCCCGTACCATGGCTCGAATCGCAGCAGGAGGGATTTGACGCCCTGTTTCCCGCGTTCTTCTCGTCTGAAACCGGCATTGAGAAGCTACTCTATGTGGAATTTAGTATGGGTGCTAATTCTCCAATCATCGCCCTCGACCGTACCTCAGGGCAGCGTGAGATCCTGGCGGCGGGATTCTACCCAGTCTACGATCCCAGCGGCCACGTCATCTACCGGAGCAATGCCCCCCCGGGCCTCTGGGCCGTACCGTTCTCGGTGGACACGATGAAAGCAACCGGAAACCCGTTTTCCCTCGCTGAGAACGCTGACGATCCCAGTGTTGCGCAAGATGGAACGCTGGTTTATCTGGAAGGGCCGCCCGCCACCGGACTTGTGCGCCTGGTTTGGGTCGACCGCGGCGGAAACCGCTTGGGCACAATCGGTCAGCCGCAGAACAGCATTCGCTATCCGGCCCTCTCACCCGACCAAAAGCGGGTGGCGGTTTTGGGCCAAGAGGGTGACGACAGCGACATTTGGATTCACGACGTGGACCGCCCTGTGAAGACGCGCCTGACGACCGAGGAAGGCAATGATCTCTGGCCCACCTGGTCACCGGCCGGAGACCGCATTGCGTTCGCGTCGGCCCGAACAGGAGACCGTGATCTCTATGTGCGTCGGGCGGACGGCTCTGGCGAGGCAAGCCCGCTGCTCCTAACCCAAGGCACCGCCGAGTATATGACCGATTGGTCAAGAGATGAGAAGACGCTGCTTTTCTGGCGCAGGGGTCAAAAGGATAGCGGTGACATCTTGTACCTGAAGCGTAAGGACGACGGCAGCTACGAGGACGTCGCTTTCCAAACGACCGGGTTTGAGGAAACAACTCCCCAGTTCTCACCCGACGAACGGTTTATCGCCTACACCTCCGACGAGTCGGGAGAGCGAGAGATCTATATTCAGGCATTTCCCCAGGGTGGCAACAAACGCGTCGTTTCCGTGAATGGCGGAACCGCACCGCGCTGGCGCGCCGACGGCAAGGAACTCTTCTACGTGGAGGGCGACACGTTGATGGCGACACCTGTATCGACGTCCCCAGCACTCACGTTAGGCACACCGGAAGCCCTGTTCTCAGCCCCGGGTTTGGCGTGGGGCGGTGCGAACTTCCTGGGCTATGACGTGACGCCCGAAGGCAACAAGTTCGTCATTTGGGAGCGGGTCGAAGCCGACACCAAATCACAACCCGTGATCCGGGTCGTCGAAAACTGGTACGAAGAGTTCCGTGAGCAGGAGCAGGATTGAGTTGTCATGATCGGTCGAACCATCTCTCACTACCAAATCACCGACAAACTCGGTGAGGGCGGGATGGGTGTCGTCTATAAGGCGGACGACACCAAGCTCGAGCGCGCGGTGGCTCTGAAGTTTTTGGCGGCTCACCTTGTCTCGGACGAAGACGTTCTCAAGCGTTTTGAGCGTGAGGCGAAGGCGGCGGCGGCTCTGAACCATCCCAATATCTGCACGGTCTACGAAATCGATGAGTTTGAAGGGGAGACCTTCATCGCGATGGCCTTCCTCGAAGGCGAGGGGCTCGATAAGAGGATTGAAGCCCGCCCGCGCAAGCTCAACGAAGCCCTCGACATCGCCATCCAAACCGCCCAAGGTTTACAGGCGGCACACGAGAAGGGGATCGTCCACCGGGACATCAAACCGGCGAACTTGATGGTCACCGGCTCGGGCTCCAAACAGCTTGTGACCATCATGGACTTTGGGTTGGCGCAGCTTGCCGATCGCTCGAAGCTCACTCGCGCCGACGAGACGATGGGGACGGTAACGTATATGTCCCCCGAGCAGACCTATGGGATGGAGTTAGATCAACGGACCGACATTTGGTCGCTCGGCGTTGTGATCTACGAGATGGTGACGGGGCAGCGACCCTTCAAGGGCCACTACGACAAGGCAGTGATGTACTCCATCACCAGCGAGCAGCCGGAGCCGATGACGGCGTTGCGGACGGGCGTGCCGATGGAGTTGGAGTTGTTGGTCGGTAAATGCCTGGCGAAGGATGCGGACGAGCGGTACCAGCATACGGATGATCTGCTTGTTGACCTGCAGGGCCTCAGGAAGAAGCTCGGATCCGGCAGGTCAGCCATCGTCCAAACTACACCCGGATCCGTAGGGGCCCGGGATGCTGTGCCCCTACATTCCGGAATGGAAGTTTCGGAGCACCCGTTGGTGAAGTACCGGGTGATTGAGAACATCGAGGAGCGGGACGATAGCGTCGTCTACCACGCGGAAGACACGGAGCTCCGGCGACTTGTCGATGTGCGGGTGATCCCGCAGTCGGCTGCGCGGGCCATGAAGCGGAAGCAGCTCATCCGCTACGCGGCGCTCTTTGCCGCGGGCATCGTACTCACCGCCGTCCTCGGCTATGCGATGGGCTGGCTGGGCCATGCCGGCACGTCGCCGGACATTCCGCTACGGCGGTTCTCTTTCGCTCCCGACGCCGTGCGTAGCGCAGCCATCTCGCCCGATGGCCGGCACATCGCATACATCGACGGTCCGCCACCGAGCACGGTTTGGGTGCGTGACCTTGATTCTGAGCAGCCCCGGATGCTGGAGGGTATCAGAGCCCAAGGCAGCGTTTCTTGGTCGCCCGACAGCCGGTTCATCGTTTTCCAGGAGGGTGGTGATCTCAAGAAAGTGTCTCTCACGGGTGGCCCGGCCTCCAGATTGTGTGTTCTACCGGGAGCCGCGTTTCGAGGGGCGACGTGGAGTCCTGACGGTGAGTCGATCGTCTTCGGCTCCGGATCACCGCCTGCCATATACGAAGTACCTTCGCAGGGAGGAACCCCCAAACAGCTTTTTGATCGCGTGGAAACGGAAGCGGGGCAGGCCAACACCGGTCCTGCATTCCTTCCAAGACGGAGCGGGGGCCGTGCTCTCTTCTTTAACGTCAGATCCCGAAACGCAAGTGATGTATTCGTGCGAGATCTCAAAAGCGGGGAGGCCAAGAAACTTGTCGGGGGCATGGCAATCGCCTATTCGCCCAGCGGTCACATCCTGTACCGCACGGCACCGGGGGAAGCCGATCTGTGGGCCTTGCCCTTCTCGCTCGACACGCTGGAGGGTACCGGAGAGCCTTTCCCGATTGCCGAACAAGCTGCTTTCGCGAGCGCAGCGGCGGACGGCACTCTGGTCTATATCGATGCGGGAGACGGTGGGTTGAGCCAACTGCTGTGGCGGGATCGAGAGGGCAAGCCCCAGGGGACGATAGGCCAACCCCAGGAGAGGATGCACTATCCGGCCTTGTCGCCGGATGGAAAGCGCGTGGCGACTTGGAGCCGGGAGGGCCGCGAGCTGGATATCTGGGTTCATGAGGTCGACCGACCCGTCAAGACCCGACTGACGACCTTCGGATACGACCTTTGGCCGACTTGGTCACCTTCGGGCAAGAACATCGGTTTCGCTTCCGGCCGCAGCGGTGAGCGGGACATCTACGTCAAGTCGGCGGATGGTTCCGGTGAGCCAGAAGCTTTGTTGCTCGTGGACGATGCCGCCGAGTATCTGACGGACTGGTCACGAGACGAGAAGACGCTGCTTTTCTGGCGCAGGCCGCGCGGACCAGGGGCTGCGACTGGCTCGGGAACGGTGGGTGATATCTACTCCCTCCGACGGAATACTGATAGCGGATATGAAGAGGTTCCCTTCCTCACGAGCGAGTTTGAAGAAACAACTCCCCAGTTTTCTCCCGACGAGCGGTTTGTGGCCTATACGTCAGACGAGTCGGGCCGGCGCGAAGTTTATATCCAGGCGTTTCCCGAAGGTGGATCGAAGCGGCAAGTTTCAGTCAACGGCGGCGCCCAACCACGTTGGCGGGCGGATGGCAAGGAGTTTTACTACGTCGAAGGCGAACGGCTGATGGCAGTGCCCGTCTCGCTGGGGCCGGCCTTGACGGTCGGTTCCCCAAAGGAGCTGTTCGCATCACCGGGCCTGGCTTGGCGACCGGACAACTACCTGACCTACGACGTGACGCCCGATGGCCAACGGTTTGTCCTGGCTGAGAGCGTCGAAGGTGAACACCGTAGAGCGATCCACGTCGTCCAGAATTGGTACGAAGAGTTCCGCGAGCGGGGGCAGGATTGAGTGTTCAAGATTCGTCGCGCGATTTCAGGTTCGCACGACAGCTCAGGAAGCATTTTCTCATCGAAGGATGAGCCTGGAGAAGCAGGGGAGCACTGAGTCGCTGGGCTCCTTTCTGGGATTGGTTAAGAAGGGGAGAGAATCGTCGTCGGGGCTGTGGGAATGTGGGAATCGCGGAGCGATTTCCAAGGGCGTTGGGAAACGAGGGAAACCGGTTTTTGGTTTTCCTCGTTTCCCATCGCCCGTCATTTCCGCAGCCCTTCTCCCGTCGCGCGGCGCGGCAGGTTCGCGGATGCGAAACTCGCAAACAGCTTGCTCTTGGCTTGTTGCATCCGCCGCGCCGCCGCAGTGTCGCTTTCGGCCTGAGCAATACGGTCGAGGGCCTTGATCGCCTGCCCGGGCTTGAGATAGTCGGCGGCCCGCGGCAACTTCTGGAAGGTTTCCCAAGGGGTCTGATAGTGGCGATACACGCGCTTCTGCTTGCCTTTGGCGTCGGTCAGCAGTTCGGGTTGTCCGCAGGGCCGGTGGAAGTTCAAATAGGGATTGAAGTGCTGTTGATAGAAGCGCTGGATGCGCGCCGCGTGCGGCGCCGCGATGTGCGTATGCCCCATGTGCTTGCGGATCACGGCGCCGTTTTTCGATTCCACCAAGCCGTTGTCGTTGGTGTGCCTCGGCCGCGACTTGGTCTGTTCGATCAGCAGCTTGTTCAGTAATTTTTCCACCGTGCCGTTGAGGAACTCGCTGCCGTTGTCGGAATGGAAGCCGCGCAGGCGAAAGGGGAACTGCTCCAGCATGGCCTTGAGCAACGGCTCCAGCCAGGCTTCGCTAATGGCCGCCGTGGCGCCGACCACTTGCCACTGGGTCACTTCATCCACCGCGTTGATGTGATAGACGCCCTTCACGCCGTCGCGATCTCCTTGATGTACCGTATCCACTCGCAGGTAGCCGGGTTGGCCCCGCGGGTTGGGCCGCCGCCGCTCGCCGATCGACACCGCGCTGGGCCGAGTCTTGGTGAAATGCAGCCGCCGCTGGCGGTACACCCTGTGCCGCCGCAGTCGATAGATGTGGGCCACCGAGATCTCCGCCAACCGCTCATATTCACTCTGCTGGTACTTGTGATATTCCCGCTGCAGGATCTTGCGCGTGGCCGGGCCGCTGAGGGTTTCGTGTGCTTCATCGACGGCCGCCAGCCGCTCGATATCGGCCGCCGTGTACTTGCCGGCAAAGCGATGCCGCCGATAGCGGGCAGGTACCAGCTCACCCCTCTGCCGATATTGGCGGATCAGTCGGGTGACCTGCGCCCGGCTCAGTCCCGTCATCTTGGCCAGATATTGCCGCAGCAGTCCTTTGGCGGCTCGGTCTTGCCCGCTGTAGCGCTGCCGGCACAGCGTTTGCGCCACCCAGGCGTAGATCTCGGCACGCCCTTTGCCCTTGAATCGTATTTCATCGCTGGCCTCCAGAAACTGCCGTATCTGCTCCAGGCTCAGCGTCTTGCCGTCTTGCATGTGGATGGTCAATCCCCAGCATGCTCACTCCCCCACCCTTCAGGCTCATCTTGTGTGAGAAACTAACTCCTCCTTCAGGCTCATCTTGCATGAGACAAGACTCAGGATTGACCCGCTTCGGGCAATCCGATATTCTCAAAGATCCAGTCGGGGCTCGATGTTTCGGCCTTATCGAGTAGTCGTTCCTTTAACAACTCTCGGTTGTAGCCGCCTCTGTCGGCAACGCAGGCGTTATGGACGTTTTTGCACTTACACGGGCCTTCATCGATATCGAATCGATTACGGGGAACGAGCTGGCGATCGGTCAGTTCTTCTACGATCACCTCAAACCGCTTGCCGACAAGTACGACGGCGAGATCGACCGGATCGAGGTCGAAAAGGACCGCTATAACGTCTACATCCGGTGGGGCCACCCGGAGGTTGTTTTCTCGACACACATCGATACGGTGCCGCCGTTTATCCCGTCGAAGGAAGACGATGAGTTTGTTTGGGGACGCGGGGCCTGCGACACGAAGGGCATCAGCGCGTCGATGATCAAGGCGGTCGAGGCGTTGCTGGCTGACGGCGTTCGCGACATGGGGATGCTGTTCGTCGTGGGCGAGGAGATCGACGGCCTGGGAGCGCACTTTGCGAACCGCAATTCGCCCGGACCAAAGTATCTGATCAACGGTGAGCCAACGGAGAATCTACTGGCGCTGGGGTCGAAGGGTAACCTGCGGATCAACATCGAAGCGACGGGCAAGATGGCGCACTCGGCTTATGCGGAGTTGGGCGATTCGGCGATCAACAAGCTGCTCGATAATCTCGATAATCTGCGCAAGCTGGAGCTGTCGGTCGACCCGATGTTGGGCGACAGTACGTGCAGCATCGGGCTGATTTCCGGCGGACGCGCCGCGAATGTGATTCCCGATTACGCGTCGGCGGTGGCGGTGGTGCGTGTGGTCAGTGACATGGAAGAGGCGATCCAGCAGATCAACGCGGTGTTCGATGACCGCGTGACGGTCAGCTATCCGGTGCGGACGCCGGCGATTCGCATGAAGGCGCTACCGGGGTTCGAGACAACGGTGGTGAAGTACACGACCGATATCCCCAAGCTGACGAATTGGGGCCAGCCGCTGCTGCTGGGGCCGGGGACGATTCACGTAGCGCATACGTTGGAAGAGCGCGTCGCTAAGAAACAACTCACGGAAGCTGTTGAGCTCTACCAGAAGCTCGTCAAACAACTCAAAACGGAAAACTAAATCGTCTGGAGGCCCCCGGAGGATGAATTCCGGGGGAGAATACCGCTATGGATCGAAGAGTGGAAGTGGGAGTGTTGGGAGCGACCGGGATGGTCGGCCAGCAGTTCATCAGTTTCTTGCAAGGGCATCCTTGGTTTGAGGTGACGTGGCTGGGCGCCAGCGAGCGGAGCGCGGGGAAGAAGTATAGCGACGCGGCGAACTGGACGCTGGAAGGTGGCGTACCGGCGTCGATCGCGGGGCAGACGGTGCATGAAGCGAAACCGGCGGCGGGCGCGCCGAAGCTGATGTTCTCGGCGATGGATGCATCGGTGGCGGGCGAGATTGAGCAGGCGTTCGCGGCCGCGGGACACTTCATTGTTTCAAACTCGCGGAATCATCGCATGGAGCCGGATGTGCCGCTGCTCATTCCAGAGGTCAACGCGGATCACTTGGGAATCATCCCGACGCAGCGGAAGAATCGCGGCTGGGACGGCGCGATCGTGACGAATCCGAATTGCTCGACAATTACGATGGCGTTGGGGCTGGCGCCGCTGAAGCAGTTCGGGATCACGAAGATCTTGGCGGCGACGATGCAGGCTATTTCGGGAGCGGGTTATCCGGGGATGCCGTCGATGGACATCGTCGGGAACGTGGTGCCGTTCATTGGCAACGAAGAAGAGAAGATGGAGAGCGAGACGCAGAAGATTCTGGGAGATTTCGTGGACGACAAGATCGTGCATCTGCCGGCGGTGGTAAGCGCGCACTGTAACCGTGTGGCGGTGATTGACGGACATATGGTTACGGTGTCGGTGGAGCTTTCGGAGAAGCCGGGCGTTGCCGCTCTGGCGGACGCGATGGCGGGGTATCGGGGCGTACCGCAGGAGAAGAATCTGCCGAGCGCCCCGAAGCAGCCGATTCATGTATGGGCTGAAGACAACCGTCCGCAACCGCGCAAGGACGCCATGCTTGAAAACGGCATGGCGGCGTCGGTGGGCCGGATTCGGGAATGTCCGATTCTCGATTACAAGATGGTGATTCTGGCTCACAACACGATTCGAGGGGCGGCGGGGGCGGCGGTTTTGAACGCGGAATTGCTGCTCGAAGAGGGTTTTCTGGCTTAGCCTATGTCATGAGACTGAGCCGCGGAGCCTTACGGCACGCCGGGGGTTGGGCGTGCGGGCTGGTTGTATCGTCGCTCCCTCTCGAGGCGTTCAGCGAGGAAAACCTTCAGGAGGGATTGATAGGGAACGTCTCGTTTGTTTGCAAGGACTTTGAGGTCCTCGATCATTGATACGGGCAGGCGCAGCGAGATGGCGCGGAGCGAGGGCTTCAGGTTGGGGAATCGCCGCCGTCGGGCGGATTGCCAGTCAACGATGGCCGTGGAATCTTGCTTGGCCCAGAACTCTTGCTCGTCTTCTTCAGAGCGAAAGTTCGGGATCGGTTTCTTCGTGTTTTTCATAAAACTACTGCTCTCGACGGGTCATGTCCCGGACTGAGATTACACGTATCGAGTGCCTTCTGACCGTGAAGGCGACGAAGAGCAGCCGACCGCGACTCGTCTGTCCAAGAGCGTAGTACCTCTTTTCCCGCCGCGAATGGCGGACATCAGAGCGGACGACCAACGGCTCATGGAAGAAGACATCCTCGGCTTCTTCCGGCGTGACGGCATGCCGCTCCCAGTTCTTTTGCGCGTTGGCCTCATCCCAGTCGAAACCTACGCACGAATCGAGCGGGTCTTTACGCTCCGCCACGGTCTTAGTATACGATAGACATATACATTGGCACGTGTGGGCCGAGCGCTGTTCACGATGCTGATTTACACTCTGCCGGCGGGGCCGTACAATGGGAAGCGCGGCTTGAGCTGTATTCTTTTGACCCGTCTTCAGGACGAGTCTTCCCGTGCGGAGAGATGGCCGAGTGGTTGAAGGCGCACGCTTGGAAAGCGTGTGTAGGGGAAACTCTACCGAGGGTTCGAATCCCTCTCTCTCCGCCATATCTATTCCCGTAAGTTACTGATTCTACGATGCGGCGAAAGCGCTGAATGCGCTGAATACGCATATCGTCGCGACATTCCTGCGACAGTGGCTCTGCCGGAGGTGCGCTCGTGACCTTCCACCTGCGGTCGCCGCTGCCCAAAACCACCCTCCGAAGAACGGATTTTCCGGGGCAGCAATGAACGCCAAGGCCAAAGGCACTCGCAACGAACACCGGTCCATGCAGCTACTGGAGGCCGGGGGCTACCGCTGCACGCGGGCGGCTGCGAGTCTCGGTGCTTGGGACGTTATCGGCGTCTCAGCAACCGACATGGTGCTAGTGCAGGTCAAGTCAAGCCCGCTGGCCCGGTTCGGTCGAGATGGAAGGCCTAGAGGACTTCAAGGCACCACCGAACGCCCGGAAATTGATTCATCGGTGGCGTCCCAGACAGCGGGCCCCGGACGTTCGGGAAGTGTGAGGAACTCGATGACCAGCACCACTGAAAAGCAACGACGAAACACAGGGAACCTGCGCCCCTGGAAACCGGGCGAGTCGGGAAACCCCAAAGGTCGGCCGCCTAAAAGTGAGTCGTTGACCTCGTTGCTGAGGGCAGAACTCGAAAAGGTCAACCCGGACGACGCAGAGGGCCGCACCTGGAGAGAGCTGCTCATCTTGGCAACGGTCCGACTTGCCGTTCAGGGCAACAAGACGGCGCTCACTGAGGTCTGGAACCGATCGGACGGGAAGGTTGCGAAAGAGGTTGAACTCACGGACAACCGGGCCGAGCCGTTCATCGCCCAGGTCGTACTGGTGGAGGCCAACCACGAAGACGCGGAAACAACCGACACGTCGGCAGTAGAGAATATCCGGCGTTGAAAACACAGGAACTTACGGTAAAGTATGGCCCGGCCAAAAGGATCACCGAACAAGCGCACATCGATCATCGAGCGCATGTTGGCGCGTAAGGGGGCGGACCCGCTCGGCTTCATGGCAGATCTGATGCTAAACCCCGAGACCGACATGCAACTACGGTTCAATGCCGCCAAAGAACTCGCCCAGTACATCGCCCCAAAGCGGAAGGCGATCGAGCTTACTACGCAGGAATCACACAAGGGGCTTCCCGTCATGGAAGTGCGGTACGTAGGAACCGATGCCAAGCGCCTCGACGGCAACAACGGAATCGGAGATGCGTCCTAGCACCTCATGGGAGAGCGGAAGTACTCGTACGCTCTGCGGAGGTTCTTGCAGGGGGCGAATGGCGGCACACCGAAAAGGCAGCCAAGCAAGTGACGCAAACCAAGCACCGCGAAGGCCGCTACCCTTCCCGACCAAGCGCCGGCGGAGATCCCGCATGGAGCATGTCTCACCCGACGACCCGTTGGGCGTGTCCTGTGAGGACTTACCAGAAGAGCCCGCAGAGGACCCGGTTGCTACCGAAGCCAACCGAGTGGCTGAAGGAATCCTCGCGAAAGCGAGAGAGCACCAACGCCGGTCGAACTACCACCGAGAGAAGAGCCGCGATCTGATGGCGCGGTTTGAACGACTCAAAGCTCGCTGTGCCGAACTCGGCATAGCCGTGAAAGGCGAAGGAGATTGTTCCTGATGATCCTCGACATCCTCACGATCACGAAAGAGGTCTGGGGCGCTCCAGAGGTGCGAAACCTCATGCGATCCGGATTTCGCAACACCTATCTGCAGATTGGCTCTATGCCGCTCGCCTTATGGGACTTAAGACTCCCCAGCGCCTCAAAGCTCTAGGTGCTCATTCGTAGGGTGACGGATTCTCACGATCGCTGAAAGAACGTGTCCCGCGGGGCTTGGTAGCGAACACCAAGCTCCGGCGTCTCTACAGGCCTCTTGCGTTCCTTGGAGTCGAACAAGAAAGCCAGAGCCCCGGTTGTCAGGAGTGTTCGCTCCACCGGGTACACTGGCGATCCCGTTTCAAACAACTCTTCGATCACGTGAGTGAGTCCGTCGAAGTGGGGTAGATCGCGCGTTTGCGGGATCTGTCCGAAGTGCGTCGAGACAGTCTTGGATTCCACCTGCCCGGCAAAGGTCCAACTGCGGGAATGGCCGTTGAGCATGTAGACGGCTACGTCCAGACCGTCACGATACTTGAGTAAGAACAGCGCCGGTTCCTTGCAATTGTCCTCCATGCGTCCCTTCTCGACGGTCGGACTGCGAGCCAGAGCTTCCTTCAACAACGGTGCGCTCCACTTCCCCGCGCCGCTATCCCGCCAACGCCAGACGTCGTCGCCCTCGATCATTTCGACCGAAGCCAGCCCCGTCTCTCCGCCGGCACGCCGCTCGATCATGCATTGCAGGGCCTCGAGCGTGTGGAACCCGTACGACTCGGTTCCTCCGAAGCCGACCTGCACCGCGCGTTCGATCCTCGCTCCGAGCGGAATCTCCAACTCCGGCGTGCGAACGGTCACTGGGATCGACGAGCCGGCCATGAACGCGAAGTCTAACTCGCGCGACCAGTCGTACATCTCTTTCGCCTTCGGCCACGAGTAAGAGAGGTGCTTGTCATTGAACACCGGTACGGAGCTTCCGCTGCGGCGAAAGACCTCGACGATTCCCTTCATCAGCCGGTGGCGCGGATAGAGTTTCTGGCCTCGCTCGTTGAGCGGGTAGTCGCCGTGCTCGCCGATCAGCAACACAGCGTCCACCGCGAGCTTGTCGCCGCCGCGCGTGAGCGCCTCGGCAATGGTTGAGTGCATGGAGTAGCGGTAGCGCCTCGCGAGCCCACGGCTCATGTCGTTATAGGGGACCTGGTCGGTGTACATCGAGACGATCCGGGTCCGTGGCTGCTGCCGTTCTCCATTTGGATAGTAGCCATCGAACAGTCGCGTACAGATGACGTCGGCGTGCGAACGATGCCGAAACTCGGTAATGATGGCGGCGACAGTTTTCTTTGGCGGAGCGGCTAGGGCGGATGTCGAGGCCGCGATTCCGGCGGCCAGAAAATCCCGGCGGCTGAGCAAACGAGAGCGATGCATAGAAAGAACCTTCGGGCTCGTCAATTTTACGGGATCAAGCGGCCGATGAGCAAGGATGGTTCAACCGGTGATAAGAGGACGCCCCTCCACCGCTAGCCTTCTGACCGGCTCCAAGGCGTCGAACCTCATGCGAACCCGATATCGCAACATGTAAGCCAGGATTTCCATTTTGGCCCTGGCACGGTGAAAGTATACACCCGCGCTGCCCCGAAGACCACGTCTTTCCGCGCTGAACCCTGCACATCACCTCCGGCGGCAGGCCCCAAAGCCCGTCCGTCCGCTCACAGACGTTGATGGAGCGGGCTGAACGGCACACCGGCCGACACTGCTCCCTGCGAAGCCTTTTCGGAGCTAAAAACTGTTGATCCTCGTCCAGGTAACGCTACCCGCTCGGCAGCGGCAGCGCCCAGATCCTGTGCAGCATGTCACCGAACAGCCGCCGGTTCAGATGCCCCTCGGCCAGCAGCAACCAGTAGTAGCGCGCGTGCTTGACCAGCCGGCCGCCGGTCTTCATCAGCCGCTGCTGCAAGCTCGTGAGCGACCAACTCTTGATCCTGTTCGGCAGTCCGAGCCGCCGCCACAAGTTGCCCAGGTTGTAGGCCAGCACGCTGAGTTGCAGTCGCACTTCGTTGGCCCGAAAGCGATGGCACGAAAGCCGCGTCCAGTGCGTGGCCTGTTTGCCTTCTTTAATCCATTGCTCGGCCGTGCCGCGCTTGTTGTAGAAGCGCACCACCGACCGGCTTGGCAAGCTCATGTTGGTCACGATAAATCCGACCCGCGGGAACAGCTCACCGAGATGATGCTCGACCTTGGCCACGATGCGTCGCGGCTTGGACCAACTCTCCGCCTGATAGCGGAAGCTCTTGTAGCGCACCAAGGGCTTGCGACCCGGCCTGCCCGGCGGGCGAAACAAGATGTCTTCGATCGCCAATTCCAAGCTCTTGTTGGCCGGAATGCGAATGGCGTACTGCACTCCGCGTTCCTCCGAAAACTCATAAATCTCCGGCTTGGCAAAGGCCGCATCGCCCCGGAAGGTGACCTGTTTGCCCACAGCCTGTTGGCGCTTGATCTCGGGCAGCAGCAACTCCTTCCAGTCCTCAGCGCTGTGCACGTTGCCTGGACGCAGCTTCGCCGCCAGGCAATCCCCATGCTGGTTGAACAACAACAGCGGGTGGTAGCAGACCGACTCGAAATGGCCGTTGTAGGCGCTGCCCTCTTGCTGGCCGTGGACAGGGCTTTCGGTCGAATCCATGTCGAGCACGACGCGCTCGGAGTCGTCTTGCGTCTCGGCTTGCGCCACCAGCTCGCGGTTCACAGCCATCAGCCCCAGCAAGTTCTCCTCGCTCGCCAGCATCTCCGTCTCGAAGCTCTGCAGTCGCGAGGTCAGTGCCCCGCCGCGATCCCAGTTCCTCTTCGAGCCGATCAAGCGAAACGTCGGGTCAGCCGACACTCGGACGGCGTCATTGAGGTCCTCGTAGCCTGCCAGCCGAGAGTAGACTGACTGCCGCAGCAGATCGGCCAGCGGGAACTTCTTGTTCAAGCCTTGCCGTGGGTCACTGAGGTGTTCGTCGATCAGCTTCCCGAGTCCGAGTCGCTCGTCCAGCTCGCGGACCAGGATCAGCCCGCCGTCGGAAGTGACACGCGATCCTTGGAAATCGACTTTCAATAAGCCGTTGAAGCTTAGCTGGAACGGTTTGTTTTCTTTTTCACCCATTGGGTGTTGATCTCCTCAGCGCCTTGAGTGCTTTCCAACCCGCATAAATAAAGGCGTCCGAGGCCACCCGATGGTTAGCAGAATCGAAACTAAAGTGGGAATCCGGGGTAAGTGCCAGCGAGCGCTAACCGATTGGGCTAGCGCGACTTACTACTCACGACAGCGGAACTCGTCACAAGTTGACAGCACCTGGTTGTCTACGGATCGGGTCGGTAGTAACACACCGGCGCGGGCGAACTGGAACAGTCCACCCGCGCCGAGCGGAGGCTGGAACCGCCTCTGGAGAAAAAGAGGAACTGGTCGTAGGCTTTCCTTTCGCAGCCAGCGTCCACCCTTTTTCCTAGTAGCTAGTTCTGTGACCGCCTGAAGAGTTTACAAACAAACATGTTTGGGTGGAAATGTTTTGGGGCATACTTGAGGCATGGGTCGCCCCGCTCTGCGTGTGAAGGTTTCCAAGAGGGATCAAACGGCGTTGAAGAAACTTCTTACTGGCGGAGTCGAACAGGTTCGCGTGACGCTACGAGCAGTGGCGTTGCAAAGGCTCGGAGAAGGAATGAGCGCGCCACTGATTGCCGCTGTGCTGCCACTGACGCGGCAATCGGTTCGTAATCTCGCGCGGCGCTATCAGCAAGGCGGCCTCGAGCGCGCACTCTACGACAAGCAGCGGCCGGGCGCGGCCAGTTTGCTTTCGGCACAACAACGTCAGCGCATCATCGCAATGGTTTGCAGCGACCCGCCCAAGGGCCGCGCCCGCTGGACGGTGCGACTGGTCGCCGAAGAAGCTGTCAAGCGACGACTGGTCCCGCGGGCGGGCCGAGAAACGATTCGTGTTTTGCTCCTCAGCCACGACCTCAAGCCGTGGCGGGAAAAAAATGTGGTGCGTGGCGGAGCTCAATGAAGCCTACATCGCCTGCATGGAAGACGTGCTCGAAACTTACGAACGGCCCTACGATCCGACGCAGCCGATGATTTGTTTCGACGAGAAGCCGGTCACGCTGCATGCCGACGTTCGTGCGCCGACGCCGGCCGAGCCGGGCCGCGAGTCTCGTCGGGACAGCGAGTATGAACGCCGCGGGACGGCGAATGTCTTTTGCGCGGTCGAGCCCAAAGCCGGTCGCCATTTCACGTTCGTGACGCCGGACCGTTCGGGCGTTGAGTTCGCCAAGGCGCTGTTTGAGGTGGCGCTCGCCTATCCCGAGGCCGAGACGATTCACTTGGTGATGGACAATCTCTCGACGCACAGCCGCAAGTCGCTGACCGATCTCTGCGGCGAGGAGTTCGGCGGTGAGATTTGGGACTGCTTCACGCCGCACTACACGCCGAAGCACGGCAGTTGGCTGAACCAGGCGGAGATCGAGATTGGTCTGTTCTCGAGGCAATGTTTGGGCAAGCGACGCATCCCGGACCTGGCAACACTGCGACGCGAGGCGGCTGTCTGGAACCGCCGAGTCAACCGTGAGCGGGTGAAGATCGACTGGCGCTTCGACCGCAAAACCGCACGCCGCAAGTTCGGCTATGAAAGACCAAGTATCACGCGGTCAGAGAACTAGGACGAACAGCCAGACCGTTTTTGTGGCTGAGACCCATCGCCACGCTAAGACCCCACTACCGGTCGGACTGATACACAGATCACCGCGTGGGCGATGATATACTCTTCCTCTGTGCCGCCGTTTGAACTCAACCGACTGTCTTGGAGATTTCTGGTAGCCGCCGCCATCCTTACTCTTCCGATCCTTCAGTTCTTGCTTTACCACGATTACTTTCTTCCCAGAATCGAGGTAGTCGTCTTAATTGGAATTTCCTTTTGTCTAAGTCTTTTGCTTGCCCTAGCTGGGACGTCGCGTCGTCTCTTCGACTTGTCTGTCGTCACTCTGCTCGTTTTGGCGTACGCCCCGCAACTCCAGAGCGTGCTGCCGTTCCTCGAGTCTGTCTCGATGAGATGGACCGCGCTGATCTTTGGGAGCGCCCTAGGTGGTCTCCTTTACTTGCTCAAAGAGAATTTCTACCGGATTTTACTCGTGTTTGTGCTCAGCGTTTTCTCGACAGGAGTAGTTGAGTCCTTTGTTTCACCGGTGGGCCTCCGGCAAACGAGCTTCGCAGATAATCGGGAGGTTCAGTCACCACGAGTTTCCCAACGCCCGCGCGCACTCTTGCATCTCGTGCTTGACGGATACATGGGCTCAGCTGGCTTCCCTCCAAACCTTCGCCAGTCCGAGCTGGCCGCAAAATCTATCCGGGACACTTTTCTCAAGTACGGTTTCGTGATCCACGAGAATGCGTACAGTAACTATTCCTCAACATCAGCCACGTTCGCTAGCCTTCTGGCGTTGGGTGGTACTGAATCCGAACCGACCGATCTTGGTACCGGACGAGACGCCCTCTTTGCATTTCTCTCCGATCGAGGTTATCGGGTGGCCTCTTACTACTCGTCCTATATCGACCTCTGCGGACAGCCGATGGATATGAGCCGGTGCACTGAGTATCCTGCCAACAGTGTTGCGGCGCTCAGGCAGGCGGAGATGCCGTGGCAAGACCGCTTCCTGTTGGTTGCAGCCAGCCAGGCTAATAGTTTCGGGGGGTTGGGCGCTCTAACGGGTCGTTTATGGCCGAGGTATCACAAGTATTCAGTTGGACCGCTTTCAATCAGCGCCAGTTGGCGCGAATTTGTAGACGACGTGCTCGGGGGGACGGCCGGCGTCGCGCATCTAGCGCACTTTATGATTCCGCATGGGCCGTACGTTTATCGGCCCGATGGGAGCTTGAGACCCGTCATGCAATGGCGGATGAGCGAACACCTCACCCCGGAAGAGAGGGGCACTGACCTCTATAACCAGCTACACGGCGCATACGCGGACCAGGTTCTATACCTCAATGGCCAACTTGACCAGTTCTTCCGAAGTCTAACCAAGGCGGGCCTTCTCGACTCGATGCTGATCATCGTTCACGGAGATCACGGCAGCCGGACTCTCGGTTTTCGTGGAGACCCCTCAATGCGACGGACCATTCTCGAAGCGCACTCCATTCTCTTCGCGGTGAGATCACCTGGACCCCACGCTGGGAGAATCGTTGAGGAGCCTGCCGGCTTGCTTACCCTGGTGATCAACTCGCTAGCCAACCTCGGTGAGAAGCCCCAAGTTCCGGAGGGTAACTTTATCGTGTTGGACAGCGGCCAGCTGGCTGGCGAAGCTCTCAAGCCCTTTCTTGAATACCTCGTCTCACAAAAACCGTGAGATCATTGGATGTGCGGCTTCTCGTAACTTGCAGGCTAGGGTGACCCCATCCTGTCCAGGCTATAACAAGCATTCTGATCACCACTGCACCCGTGACACCCTAGCTGAGGTTTACGTCTACCCGATAACCTGACCATCCACATCAAGGACAAGGCCTCCGGGGCATCACTCCCTTCGTCCGCAACGTCGTGAAGGGCCTTGTCCATCTTCTGTTCGTCGGACTGGTGCATCCCAATAATCTTCGATCACGGAAGCCAAGCCGATAGCTGGCGTGAACAACCGATGTCATGAACTATGACATTCTTCTAGTCCCTAGCTGGCTGAGACGACTCGGCTTGCGTCAGCCTGGGCCACCAGCTGAGGCTCCAAGATGGACGGTTGATGGTGGGAAATGCGTTTCTCAGTCAGGTAACGGACGCTCTTTGGTGACACGGTACGAGCGCCAGCAGGCCCGTTTGGCAGCGCTATTTGCGCTTGGACGGGCGAGGGCGTGGCTTGTCAGCGGCAGAGCGTGATTCTTGGCCCGTCTCTTTGTTCTTCCGGGCCTCTTTCAACCACTTCGGCGGTCGGCCCCGCCTGCGTTGCCCAGTGCTTTCAGCGATGCGGTCGAGTGCCGCTATCGCGGCGTCGATGTGGTCTCGCTCCTCGTATAGTTCAGCGAGCATCTTGTGAACGTCCATATTGGCGAGAGGTGGGGTATCCACTTGACTCAGGTGACCCCAACATCTTGTGTTTGGGGTTCAGAACGGCTCGGCGTCCCAGTGGGCGATGATCGAGCGATACGGCGTCGGCTCCACAGCGACCGCTTGCTGAACCAGCCTGTAGAACAGCTTGCCCCGGCTACGTGAGCTGCGCCGGTTGAACCGGAAGACGAATTCGTCCAGATAGTAGTCCAAATGCTCGTGGCTGACCGCCCCTTGATGCGTACCCAGCAACCAGCGCTTGAGCAGCGAGATCGCTTTGTGCACCAGCGGAAGCAATTCCGACGCCTGCTCGCGGCGACCCTTGAGGAAGACGATGTGGTGCCGATAGCCCTTCTTCTCGAGTGGCTCGTAGCCCAGCCAGCCATCGGTGCGAACCACGCTGCCTGGCTCGATCGACTCCTCCACGAAGGGCATCAAGCTGGCCGCCGAGGCGTTGCGCAGGCGCTGCATACGGATCCGCCCCAGCCCGCTGCCTCTCTCCTCCGCGGCTACTGCAATCAATCCTTTACGCTCGATCTGGCGGCCGCGAACGCCCTCCTCCTCCGCGCCCCAGTAGGTCTCATCCACCTCGACGACGCCCGTCAAACGCTCGCGCCCCGGCCGCACCATCGCCCGCCGCAGCTTGTGCATCCAAGCCCAGGCGGTTTGGTAGCTGCCCAGTCCCAGAACGCGTTGCAAACCCAAGGCGCTGACTCCGTTCTTCTGCGAGACGACGTGCCACATTGCTCGGAACCAAAGCCGCAACGGCTTGCGTGTGTCCTGAAAGATCGTACCGGCCGTGACGGACGTTTGGCGACCGCAGGCAGCACATTCGAACCATACTTTGCGCACCGGCCAAGCTCGCTCAAGCCCACAGTTGGGGCAACGGAACCCGTCCCGCCAGCGCAGCGCGACCAGATAGTCGCGACAGGCCTCTTCGGTGGCGAAGCGCGCCTCGAACTCGAGCAGATCGCGCGGGTAATCCTCCACGAGGCCGCATACTACATCTTGGGGTCACCTGAGTCAAGTGGATACCCCACTGGCGAGAATTACAGCACACCTAGATGTGACCTTTCAATAGGTTGTTCATTCGGTCCCGGACCAAGGAAGCTGGAGTTATCCCACAACAGCAACCTTGGAGAGACCGAATGAACATCCATCAGAATGCACGATTGACACCGAAAGGTCGAGCCCTGTTGGTTCGCCGCGTCCTCGGTGGGGAGAACGCACAGGCCGCCGCGGCGGCCTGTGGCGTCTCAGAGCGAACCGTACGCAAATGGCTCGCGCGGTTTCGGGCTGAGGGTCAGGCCGGTCTCGTCGACCGCTCCTCACGCCCCCTTCGCAGCCCGCGCCGCACTGCTGCGCCCAGCGCGGCCCGTGTCGTTGCTCTGCGCCGACAACGTTGGGCCGGCTACCGCATTGCCACTCGTGTCGGAGTCTCTCAGGCCACCGTCAGCCGCATTTTGCGCCGCGCCGGCCTCAACCGCATCCGCGATCTCGAACCCGCCCCGCCCGTGCGCCGCTACGAACACCCCGCACCCGGCGATCTGTTACATCTCGATATCAAGAAGCTCGGCCGCTTCCAGCGCGCCGGTCATCGCGTCACCTCCGACAAATCCCACCGCTGCCGCGGCGCCGGCTGGGAATTCGTGCACGTCGCCATCGACGACCACTCCCGTGTGGCTTTCTCCCAGATCCTCTCCGATGAGCGGAGCGACTCCGCCGTAGCTTTCCTCAATGCTGCCGTCGGTTACTATCGCTCGCTCGGCGTCCGCATCCGCCGCCTGCTCACCGACAACGGCTCTTGTTACCGCTCCCGGCTCTTCCGCGATGCCTGCCGTCGTCTCGATATCCGTCATCGCTTCACACGGCCTTACACGCCGCGCACCAACGGCAAAGCCGAACGCTTCATCCAGACCGCTCTGAGAGAATGGGCTTACGCTCGCTCCTACTGCTCATCCCAGCAGCGCGCTGCCCATCTGTTACCCTGGCTGCACGACTACAACTGGCATCGCCCTCACGCCGCTCTCCGCTATCGTCCGCCCTTCTCCAGACTCATGCTTCCTATGAACAACCTGTTGACACTCCACACCTAGACCGCGACCACAAGCTTTTGGGTATCCGAGTTCTATGACGGTTTTCCTTGGACTGCCGAGGCCGAGCCTGCCACCCCGGTGGCCTGTAGCTCGTCCCTATGGTTCGTCACATCCACTCTCGTTTGGAGCTGCCCTGTTTTCAGCCGTCCAACCTTGAAAGCGCCGTTCGCTCGAAAAGAGGGCCACGGAAGCCGCAATGCGAGCTTGACTTGAAGAGCAGTCTCGGGCATAATCTATATAGTGTTAATTATACTGAAACACTATATAGGAGCCCCAATGACAGACATAAACACCGCCGTGAACCTGGGGTTGACGATTGACGAAGTTCCGGCCGGGGCCCTTGAACTGGCGCGGGACTACGCGCGGGAAGCCAGAGCCAAAGCAACAATACGCGTCTACCAGGTCCACTGGCGAAGGTTTGAGGGTTGGTGCCGAGAGAATCACCTTCGGTGTCTTCCGGCAAAGCCCGCCACGGCGGCCGCGTATGCCGCATTCCTAGCCGGGGACCACAAACCAGGTTCAATTCAGGCTGCGCTGTCTGCGATCTCTCAAGCCCACAAAATGGCCGGTCACGATTCCCCTACCCTCTCGCCAGAAGTGCGGGTGACCATGGCCGGAATTCGGCGCAAGAGAGGCGTGAGACAGCAAGGTAAGAAACCCCTGATGGTCGATGAACTTCGGCGGCTGATCGACGCTCTTCCCGAGAGCCTCAAGGGTGTGCGTGACCGGGCGTTGCTGCTGGTCGCGTTCGCTGGGGCGTTCCGCCGTTCCGAGCTGGTAGGGCTCGACGTGACGGACCTTGAGTTCACCGAAGACGGCCTCGTGGTCATGCTCAGGCGTTCTAAGACGGATCAGGAGGGCGAAGGGCGGAAGGTTGGCATCCCGTTCGGCTCGAACCCATCTACGTGCCCAGTCCGGTCTCTGAAGAAGTGGCTGGAGGTTGCGGGCATCACAGACGGTCCCGTCTTCCGACCCGTCAATCGTCACGGGCAGGTTCAGGCATCAAGGCTGACATCTCAGAGCGTGGCCTTGGTCGTTAAGGCGTACGCGGAAGCAAGCGGCCTGGAGGCTGCGGACTTTGCCGGTCACTCACTGCGGGCTGGGTTTGCTACCGTCGCCGCCCGGAACGGGGCGGGCGAGCAGGCCATCATGAATCAAACCGGCCACAAGTCCCTGACGATGGTCCGGCGTTACATTCGGGAAGGATCACTATTTCGGGATAACGCCGCGGCTCGCCTCGGTTTGTGAGGGCCGGGGGCGGTGGCACGGGTGGTCTGTCAATCAGATTCTCGGTCGGCAGTCTGCCAAGTAGTTGGCCAGCTACTCGGTTCCAAAGGGGCAATATCGAGCGGAGCGATCGCCAAGGGTCCGCTAATCCCGGCTAGCATCCTCGTTCTCAGCCCACTTCCTCTTTTTCTGCCACAACCCGGCGGTCTCGAGACACGCGTCGAGGTATTCCTGCAGCTTGTGATGCGCCTCGAGTGTGTGGTGCTTGCCGCCTTTCTCGTGTAGGCGGACGGACCAGCGCCTACCTTGCTGGTAATAATCCTCGACCCGCATCGAAACCACCGCGCCAACGCGAGCGAAGGTGTAGAACATCACCGCGATCAGCGCGCGGTCACGCAGCCCCACGATCTTCTACTTGGGGTCACCGCACGAAACGGACGGCTCTCAGTCCGGTTTGCGCACTTTGAAGGCCGGGTCGTCCGTAGGCTGGATCGCGTCTTGGGTCATGCCATCAATCTCTACGCTGAAACAGAAGGTGTTGATAGGGTCGTACGGCAGCGGCCGGTCGCCTCCCGACGCTTCCTCGAGTTCCCCATCGGTGAGCTCCGGCGTTTCATCATCCGGCAGGCATGATTTCGATTTTTCGCGGCCGTGTTTGCTTTTCATGGACATGTTCTCATCCTTTCTAGTCAGGTTCCGGGAGATGAAACGTGAGATTGGGTATCTCGAGTTTCCCGGGTACTTTGATCGGTTGCGTCGGGCGATCAGCAGCGTCATCTCGCGTGTTCCCGCTCGTGACGACCGCTCCGCCGCCCGCCATATCGAGCTGCTCGTCCGAAAGGGCGTTAGTCTCTTGGGCCTCGGGCTGTTGCTGTGTCGTCTTCTTTTCGGTGTTCTCCGCCATTGCTCCGCTCACTCCTTCGTATAGCTACCAATGTTACGGGCAAGCAATTCTCATGCCAACAGCAGAATACACCACCAGTTGGGCCGACAGCAGCACAAGAGCCGCGCCGTGGCTGTAAAGCGCCTGGGCAATCGTCTACGTGATTGACAGCTTGGAACGCGCGGCTACCTCGTCCAGCCAGGATTACTGGCGTGAAAGGAAGCCCTCATTGAAGATTTGCAGAAGCACGGGTTCGGGCTGATCTCCGTGACGGAACCCGACCTTCTCCAAGACGACCCCCAACGGAAGTTCATGAGACTGGTGTTCGGCGCGATGGCAGAGCTAGAGAAAACGCTGATCGTCGTGAAACTGAGGGCGGCAAGGGAGCGCAAACGCGCTAGTGTAGTACGCCATAAATAATATAACTTATATTGCTCTCGCATCGTCTCTATTATCAGGAGGCATCGGATGCGAAGAGCACAACCGGTATCGTTGAACATAGCGCAACGCAGGCAATTGGGCCGCTACGCGCGGGGCCGCCGGGTCGCTGTTCGTCTTGCGCTGCGAGCCAGGATCGTGCTGCTTGCTGCCGACGGCTTCGAGAATAAGCAGATTGCCGAACAACTCGGCGTCTCGCGGCAGTTGGTGGCCCGTTGGCGAACGCGCTTTCTCGAAAGCGGCATCGCCGGCATTGAAAAGGATGCCCCGCGGCCCGGTCGTAAACCCGCCGTCTCGAAGCAGAAGGTGCAGCAGATCATCCGCAAGACCACCCGCGAGAAGCCCCCCAACGCCACCCACTGGAGCCGTCGCACGATGGCCGCCGCGGCCGGCGTCAGCGCCTCCACGGTGGGTCGCATCTGGCGCGCCCATGGCCTCAAGCCCCATCGCGTCAAGACCTTCAAGCTCAGCAACGACCCGCGCTTCGTCGAGAAACTCGACGACATCGTCGGGCTCTATCTGCATCCGCCCGAGCATGCTCTGGTTCTCTCACTCGATGAGAAGTCCCAAATCCAAGCCCTCGATCGCACTCAACCCGGCCTGCCGCTCAAGAAGGGACGCGGCCAGACGATGACCCACGATTACAAACGCCACGGCACGACCACCCTGTTCGCGGCGCTCAACACCCTCGACGGCAGCGTGATCGCCGAGTGCATGCCCCGACACAGCCACCAACAGTGGCTGCGCTTCCTGCGCTTGATCGAGCGCCGAACCCCCAACGACAAACAGATTCATCTCATCGTGGACAACTATGCCACCCACAAGCATGTCGCCGTGAAGCGCTGGCTGAAGCGCCACAAGCGTTTCCACGTTCATTTCACCCCCACCTCGGCGTCGTGGCTGAACATGGTCGAAAGGTTCTTTCGCGATCTCACCGTCCAGCGCCTGCGCCGCGGCGTGTTTCGCAGCGTGGACCAACTCGTCGCCGCCATTGAGGACTACATCGCTCAGCACAACCAGCATCCCAAGCCCTTCATCTGGACCGCCACCGCTTCCGACATCCTCGAAAAAGTCAAGCGCGGCCGCGCCGCCTTGCATAAGGTGCAATCTGCTTGACGCACTACACTAGGACTGGCTCCTGCGAGGGACGGAAGGCTTTCGGCCACTATCCGGGTGAGGGTCGGACTGTCGAGCGCATGCAGGCGCTCAGAAGCGCCGGCAGTGGGTACCAGACAATTGCCAAGGCTCTGAACGATGAAGGACTCCTGCGACGGAAGGGTACGGAGTGGCAGGCATCCTCAGTCAGACGCATCCTACTTGCGGCCGCCGGGTAGTGACGTCGTATTTCACCGTGGGGTCTGGTGCAGGTGCTGTTTCGTCCGTTTCGGGCAAACTTGTGTGGGGGCAACCTCCTATCATGAAGATATGCGCGTGTCAACTCTGCTAGCCGCTGTTCTCTCGGCATCGCTGATCCTCCTGGCCAGCAGCCAAGCCGCGTTCATTCCAACCGAGGTGAAAAAGACCGTCGCCTTCGTTTTTGTACCTGGCAAAGATGGGAAGCCAGTAGCGAACGGCACTGCCTTCTTCATCGCTGTCGCGAACCAAACGAACCCTAACAGGGTGCATAACTACCTCGTCACAGCAAGGCACGTCCTGACCGCAAAGGATGGCAAACCCTACCCAAAAGTCTGGCTGCGCGTTAACCCGATGGAAGGCGACGCGAAGCTGCTCGACTTCGATCTTAAGGGGGCAGTTGATGAAGGATACTTCTCTACCCATC
The DNA here is from genome assembly GCA_965206655.1 of Bryobacterales bacterium. Classification (GTDB taxonomy): domain Bacteria; phylum Acidobacteriota; class Terriglobia; order Bryobacterales; family UBA6623; genus JAPPLB01. The sequence continues at coordinate 1,307,341 of CBDBKC010000038.1, forward strand.
CCGATGAGACCGTTGACCTTGCCGTCGTTGCTATAGAACCAGATTATGAACTTTTCGACATCAAGGCCCTGCCAGAAGACATCCTTGTGACGAAGCAGTCCTTGCACGATCTGAACGTCCACGAGGGCTCCGATGTGTTCTTCACTGGCCTCTTCAGGCAATTCTTTGGGCAGAAACGCAACTACCCCATTGCCCGCTTCGGCCGAGTTGCTCTCCTGCCCGATGAGCGCATTCCGTTTGGGGGAGAAGGTTCTAAAGACCCGGTACCTCAGGAACTCTTCCTCATTGAAAGTTTCGCCTTCGGAGGCAACAGTGGATCGCCCGTCTTTTACTACCTCGGTTCGGACCGTATCCCTGGTAAACTCTCGGCGGGTACGGTCATCAGGCTCGCGGGCATCATGAAGGGCACGTTCCTGGATTTTTGGCCCCTGGCCATGGCAGAGACGAAAACCGTGCCTGTGAGCAAGGACAATGTTGGGATTGCTGCTGTTATCCCGTCCCACCTGCTCCACGACATACTTTTTTCTGACGCACTGAAGGAACGTCGAGCAAGTTCGCAACCGTAGGAAAGGCTCCAAGGAGGCGAGAAACAAGAAGATTTACGTCATGCTGGGCAGCTCCCTTCTTGTTTGCCAAGCGGCCCATTCGAACCGCTAAACCTTACCGTTACAACACGAGCCCTTGACGGACCGCCTACTGAGTCCCGCATAATATAGGGTAACCTTTTGTAATGGAGCGACGTCTTTTGGATATGGGTTTTCCAAAAGGCGTGAAGCGAGACTTTGCGGCGCTGGAGAAGCGGCGCATTGAGGCGGTGCGGCTGGTCGTGAAAGAAGGACTGAGCCAAGCCGAGGCGGCGCGTAGAGTCCAAGCCGCCCAACAAAGCGTCAGCGGCTGGGTACAGCGTTACCGCGAAGACGGCCGCGCCGGGTTGGCCAAAGCCGGCCGCGCCGGCCGCAAGCCGTTGCTGAGCACCGCGCAGCTCGCCGAGCTGGAAGGGCTGCTGCTCGAAGGACCCGAAGCGCACGGCTTCCCGACGCCGCTGTGGAGCTGTCCGCGGGTGGCGCGGTTGATCCGCGACCGTTTCGGGGTGCGCTACCACGAAGGCCACGTCTGGAAGCTGCTGCGGGCACTCCACTGGAGCCCGCAACGGCCGGTCGGCAAGGCCCGCGAGCGCAACGAGGAAGCGATCCGCGCCTGGAAGAAACAGACCTGGCCCGCCATTAAAAAAAAGCGCAAAAGCAGGGCCGCACGATCGTCTTCATCGACGAAAGCGGACTGAGCCAGAAGCCACATCGCTGCCGTACTTGGGCGCCGCGCGGGCAGACGCCCGTACTGCAGTTCAACTTCAACTGGAAGAAGCTCTCGGCGGCGGCCGGAATCACTTTCCACAACTTCTATTTCCGTCTCTATCCCGACGCCATCCGCGGTCCCGAGGTGATCGATTTCCTCAAGGCGCTGCTGCGCCACATACAACGTCCGTTGCTGATCGTGTGGGATCGCTTGCCGGCGCATCGCAGCGCGTTGGTGCGCGAGTTCATCGCGTTGTCGCAGGGCCACATCGAGACCGAGTACTTGCCGGGCTACGCCCCGGAGCTGAATCCGGTGGAATACATCTGGGCCTACTGGAAGCAGCACGAGTTGCCCAACGTCTGCCCCAACGACTACTGGGAGCTCGACGAGCGGGCGCGCACGACTTTGCGCCGCATGCGCCGCAAACGGCGCTTGATCGCCGCCTTTTGGAAGCAATCTTCTTTGTCGTTCGATTAACTGAATATTATGCGGGACTCAGTAGTTGAGCGTCTTCTCGGGAAGGGATAAGGGCGATCAGTCTCTAAGCCCGGTGAAACTGCTGGACTTCGAGTTCTCCAGGACTGGCCTGACTGGGATCAAAAGTAACTATCCGATTGTCGAAGAAACCGTTCCGGCCAAGGATTCCCGCCACAGACAGTTCGTGGGAGAACCCAACCATAGTCCCCAAAATGCTATCGATCAGGGCTAGCTTGACCCTGTGAAAATACATCATCCCGGAGGCCTGCGATATCACGCCCGACAGAGCCCGCGCTTTGCCGTTCTTGACCTTGATCCCGATAGCCTCTCCAATATCCGCATGAAAGAGACACCACGGTGAACCGGAGTCAACAACCGCTTCGAATCTTGCGCTCCTGCGATGATTGTGGATTAGAGAGACGTTTAGGGTTGGTATCCAGTGCTCGTCCAACCCTGGAAAACCCGGATCATCGTTGACTGGGAACGCTTTGTATGGAAGCCGCAAGAATTACTAGAGTACCATGGGGTTCCATTCGTGTGGAATCTTGATCAAGACCGGATCGGATTCTCCGGCATCCTCCGCGTTTTCTACGGCCTGCGCGTAGCCCTTACCTTGAGCGACGACGCGGGACTCATCTTGCGCTAGCGCAACCCATGTGTTGGGTGTTGCGTCAGCAAGGATCTTGACTCTTTCCTGTGTGGACATGACAGGTACCTTCTTCCGGTGGAACTTTACGGCTTCCTACAGGTTAGACGCACCAAGGCGCTAGATTGTATCAGAAAATAACCCTAGGCGTCCCAACCTCGCTCTAACACCAGATCGGCAGAAAACCGAAACCACCTTCGTCCTCACCGTAGCATGGAATCGTCGGGCTGCTGGATTCGAACTGAGACACTACCATCGGCTGGCAGACCAGACGCGCATCTTCATTGATGCCAACCCAAACGCCAGCATGGCTGCTCTCACCGACGGGCGCGATAACCCGACCCTGTAGTTGAGTAGAAGGTCAATACACCCGACGGCTACAGGGTCCGCTTGAGCCGTCTCCCCCCGTCGCGGAACCGCTTGACTGAGAAGTGTTGCCCTAGATCCACCAACTCTTCCTCCGGGTGCTCCTCTGCGATAGTGTGGAGCGCCTGAGCCTCGGCGGATAGCTTCTTACTTAGGCCGAGGTCGGCGAGCGTAGGCGGCGCGTCGGGTAACGGTACCCGGCGGGTACCCTTACTCCCACCACCTGTGCTGTGCTCTGTCGTTCGTTTTTCCGTCGTCTTCAGGAACCCGCCGAGCAGTACCGGCGTCCCGAGTCCCGTTCTGCTTCATCTCCCGAAGCAATTCCCCGGCCCGGCGCTCAGCCCGTAGGCGGATCGTGCAACACTGGCGCTCGGCCTCGTAGCACCAAAATATCAGTCGAGTTCGCTTGAAACACAATCTCTAGTGTTCAACTGTTGACAGAGGTACAAGATAATGTATAGTTTGTTTTGACAGTCGTGGATAGTCAAACACGACAGGAGGAAAAATGAACCAATGCGAATTGCTCCAAACCGGTGAAGTAGCGAAGCTCCTGGACCTTTCCGACGAGCGCGTCCGGCAGCTCGAAAAACAAGGCAAATTGTCCGCGCAGAGGACGGCGCGGGGCGTTCGTTTGTTCAACGGAGCCGAGGTTGAGGCTCTGCGAATCGAACGTAAGGACGCCGCTAGTACCGTGAGCGCAGCCTGCTGATGATGGCCTGCTCCACCACGAATAACCGCCAGCCTTTCGACTACGGTTCCATGGTGCGGTCATTCGTAGCGCTTCGATCCCGAATGGCCGCACTACGCGGTGCAGAGACAGCGTGCTCCGCGTATTACGATCTGCTCGCGAGCTTCGGCCTGGAACACAGCAACGGGTTTCGAACGGCCGCCCAAGCCCGGATGGCTTACAGGATTCTAGCGGCGACACTGCGGCGCTGGGAAGCCGCACAACAAACAAGGACGCCGGTGTCTGAGGTGGCACCGGCGTCCCAAAGTCCAACGAAAGGATATCAACGACATGAGAATAACGGAAACACATGCTTGGAAGCAAGTTAGGCACTTCATCAAAACCAAATTCAGCCCCGCAACGCAATCGCAAAACTGCGCCGAAGGCCCCCCTGAGTGGCAGGCTCGACGGCTTGTGACCCAGCGCTGCGGGCGGTGCCAGGACCTCGGCGGCGTCAAGAACGCAGCGGGCGAGTGGACGCGCTGCACATGCCAGGCCGCCGCAAAGTTCGATCCCGAATACGAGAGTCTGACCCTTCGCGCGCAACTGCTGAAGGATGATTGCTGGCCCCTAGTCACGATGCTTGACAGGCAGCTCGAACAATGACGATCTGCGACATGATCCGAGCAAATTGGGACAGGTACCACTTTGCTGAAAGGCGATCGTCATGAGGGGCCGTTCCGCGAAGACCAAAGAGCTAATCGCCTACGTCCGCAAACTGCTGACGGAGGCCCACCCGATGACGCTCCGGCAACTCCACTACGCGATCTTCAGCCGAGCGGAAATCCAATATGAGAACACCCAGGCTGCCTACAAACGGCTGAGCCGGGCGACTACAGTTGCGCGTCGCGAGTATCGGATGTGGGAACTAAACGGCGCCGGGTCCGCCCCTGATCTGGGTATCCCCCCGAACTGGATGGTCGATGAGACGCGGGCGCCGGAAACCATAAGTTGCTGGGATGACGTGGGCGGGTACCTCGACGCGGTTAAGCGATCCTACCGCCGTGACAATTGGCGGGCGCAGCTCAGCTACGTCGAAGTATGGTCCGAGAAGGCAACGATCCTTGGCAGTATTCGGCCCGTCACAGAGAAGTGGGGCGTGACGACGAGGGTCCTGCACGGGTTCGGTTCAACGGGTATGGAGAATGAGGCCGGGCGGCTTTTTGAGGCACTGGCCGGAGATGAAAAGGAGATCACCATCCTGTTCCTAGGGGATCATGACCCCAGTGGCCGAGTAATCGAGCAGGACATCCACCGGCGCGTGCAAGCGTCGAGCGGAACCCAGCTTGATCTCACTCGCCTCGCGATCCACGAGGAGGATATCCGCCGATTCAACCTCCCGCCGCAGAAGATTAAGGGCACTGATAGCCGCGCTGCCGGTTTCCGTCGTGCCTTTGGCGACGACGCCAGCACAGTCGAACTTGACGCTCTGCCCGCCGACGAACTGCGACGCCGGATTGGCGCAGCCGTTGATGGCCTTGTTGATCACGACCAATGGGACCGTGATGTCAGCGTCCAAGAGGTGGAGTACGGCACGATCGCCGATGTCGTCGCGCGAGTGAATGCCGCCATGCTGAGCGGTGGGGAGGCAAGCCAATGACCTACGGCGGCGGCGATGTGAATGGCAAGGCCTTCGACTTCGGCGTGATGGTAGCCGAGCTGGCCGGCGACCAACGCGGTCGGGATGAGTACTACAGGGTTCTCCGCGACTTCGGCTGTACCCACGCCAACGAGTTCAAGTCGGTCGCTGAAGCGCGCCGGGCCTACCGGGTATTGCTGGCGACCGTCAAGAGATGGGAAGCAGAACCGGCCACGACGGAGGTTGCTTGAGTCGTGAACAAGAAGGCGGGTTATGTGCGGCTTCGTCGGGGATTGGTGGAGCATCTTCCCCGCATGACGCCGAACGCGGTGAAGGTGTACTTGTTCCTGCTCTTGAAAGCGAAAGCAACCGGCGTGGAGCAGGGCGTGTTCAGGGCCACAACGAGAGCGATGTCCGAGGAATCGGGGATGAACCGGATTGCGATGATGCGCGCGATTAGAGAACTCGAAAGCATGGAACCCAAGCCCTTCATCGCGGTCAAAAGATCCACCAATCAACACGCCATGACGGAGTACAAAATCCTCCGCTTTGCTGGTTCGGAATCGAGGCCAGCAAAGGACGATTCTGCTGGTATGGAATCCGTGCCATCACCTATACCAGCACGCATACCAGCAGACCAACCTACTGAGTCCCGCATAATATAGGGTAACCTTTTGTAATGGAGCGACGTCTTTTGGATATGGGTTTTCCAAGAGGCGTGAAGCGAGACTTTGCGGCGCTGGAGAAGCGGTGCATCGAGGCGGTGCGGCTGGTCGTGGAAAAAGGACTGAGCCAAGCTGAGGCGGCGCGTAGAGTCCAAGCCGCCCAACAAAGCGTCAGCGGCTGGGTGCAGCGTTACCGCGAAGACGGCCGAGCCGGGCTAGCCAAAGCCGGTCGCGCCGGCCGCAAGCCGTTGCTGAGCGCCGCGCAGCTCGCCGAGCTGGAAGGGCTGCTGCTCGAAGGACCCGAAGCGCACGGCTTCCCGACACCGCTGTGGAGCTGTCCGCGGGTGGCGCGGTTGATCCGCGACCGTTTCGGGGTGCGCTACCACGAAGGCCACGTCTGGAAGCTACTGCGGGCGCTGCATTGGAGCCCGCAACGGCCGGTCGGCAAGGCCCGCGAGCGCAACGAGGAAGCGATTCAGACTTGGCAGAAGAAGACTTGGCCCGCCATTAAAAAAAAGCGCAAAAGCAGGGCCGCACGATCGTCTTCATCGACGAAAGCGGACTGAGCCAGAAGCCACATCGCTGCCGTACTTGGGCGCCGCGCGGGCAGACGCCCGTACTGCAGTTCAACTTCAACTGGAAGAAGCTCTCGGCGGCGGCCGGAATCACTTTCCACAACTTCTATTTCCGTCTCTATCCCGACGCCATCCGCGGTCCCGAGGTGATCGATTTCCTCAAGGCGCTGCTGCGCCACATACAACGTCCGTTGCTGATCGTGTGGGATCGCTTGCCGGCGCATCGCAGCGCGTTGGTGCGCGAGTTCATCGCGTTGTCGCAGGGCCACATCGAGACCGAGTACTTGCCGGGCTACGCCCCGGAGCTGAATCCGGTGGAATACATCTGGGCCTACTGGAAGCACCACGAGTTGCCCAACGTCTGCCCCAACGACTACTGGGAGCTCGACGAGCGGGCACGCACGACCTTGCGCCGCATGCGCCGCAAACGGCGCTTGATCGCCGCCTTTTGGAAGCAATCTTCTTTGTCGTTCGATTAACTGAATATTATGCGGGACTCAGTAAGCAGCCTTCTATCAACGGTTTAGAGTCTCCTAAGACGGAAGAGACGGAAGAGAACCCCAAAGTCACTGTTTTTCGGGGCAAGCCAGAGGTAGTCTACCCGGAATGGTTTGAACGTTTCTGGCGCTTGTATCCCTCGGGGAAAGGCCCAAAGCAAACTGCTTTCGAGAAAGCTAGGAAGCTCGTTGCGTCCGAGACTGATATCGAACGCGCTCTCCGGTATTTGGACATCCGGCAGACCCACATCAAGCGGATGAAGGCAAAGGGGGCATTCGTGGAAAGCCTCCCGTACGTGCAGCGCTACTTCAGCACGGGCCTGTGGAACCAGGAGCCGGAGGTTCCAGCGGATAACGGCGACGCGATCAGGATGTCATGGCAATGATCAGCATCGAGCAGCTCAAGATGGCTGTCGATCCGGTCAAGGTGATCGGAGAAACCGTCCGGCTAAGGAAGGTGGGCAAACGACACGCGGGCTTATGTCCATTCCACACGGAAAAGACTCCGAGCTTCAGCGTCAACGAATCCGGCCTATGGCATTGCTTTGGATGCGGGAAGGGCGGCGACCTTGTTTCATTCATTGAACTATCGGAAGGACTGGACTTTCGCGGAGCAAAGCGTAGTCTCGCTGAGAGGGCTGGCATCACACTCGACGAGCGGGAAACGTTCTCCGCTCCATCGTTAGCATTGAAACTCAGCGGTGCTGAGGTTCGGGCTTTCGAGCGGTGGCTCTCGCTCAAGCTAGCGCGGCTCAGTGGATTGTGGCGTTTCCTCGACGGCCAGCAACAGGCGTGCATGGCGTTCCTTCAGGAGTTCTTCAACTCCGATGATGCCGACCGGGCAAAGGTCGAAGCGGTCCACGCGGAGATGACCCGTCTCCATGAGGCAAAGGCGCTCATTGACGAGGAATTGCTCAAGCTCGACGCGGACCCTTCCTATATGATCGAGCCGTTTTTGCGCGGCTTCTACAGCAAGCCTGATTTCCGGGCGGAGGTGCAAGGACTGTGAGGGTAGGCCGAGGCCAATTCGCCGAGATGCCCTGGTGGGTTCGCGTCCCGACGCTTGGGGATATCGAGTACACGCCGGTCACGTGGCTCGTTGAACCGTTTCTACCCCGCGGCTGTTTCGTGCTCCTCGTTGGCAAGCCGGGCACGTTCAAAAGCTGGCTTTCGCTCGATCTTGCGCGAGCGGTTTCGCGCGGTGAGCCTTTTGCACAGATGCCGGGCGGGCCTGCACGCGAGGTGCTTTACATCGATCGCGAAAACGGAGCCAGCGTAATCGCACAGCGCCGGGAGATCATGCACGTCCCCGATTCCCCCAAGCTTCGATACTGGGGTCGGTGGTGCTCCTTGCCGATGCCGGCGGCGGATTCGAAGGAGATGATCGAGTACGCGGAGAAGGTTCGTCCGCTCATCATCTTCGACAGCCTGGTGCGGTTTCATCGAGGGAACGAAAACGACAACGCCCAGATGGCCGTGGTGATGGATGGCTTTGTGGGGCTGGCGCGTAAAGGCGCGACCGTCGTTGTCATTCACCACGCCAGCTCGAAGGAGTCGGAGAAGAACTTCCGCGGCGCCACAGAAATCGAAGCGGCACCCGACATCGCCTGCCGGGTTGACAGGATCGCTGATCGCACGATTCGGATTCGCCAGTTCAAAAACAGGATCGCGGAAGAGCGTAGCTTCACTTTGACCTGGACTAAGTTCGGATTCGAATCAGCAGCGCGGACGGAGGGGGCGGCGTGACATCGCGCAAGCTGCTCACGCTGCCCGACAGACAGGCGGAGATGTGCGAGCGGCGAGGCGTGCGCAGTCCGCTAGCTACGGGGGAAGGGTTCACGCAACCACACTTCACACCGAGCGAACTGGCTGAAATGTGGGGCATGCACCCGTCAACGGTTCGACGTCTCTTCGAAGCCGTGCCGGGTGTGTTGAAGCTATCCGTTTCTGGTTCTCGGGGTTCGCGCCGCTATGTGAGCCTCCGCATCCCGGAGTCGGTTGCCGAAGCGTGGTACCGGGAGCATTCAGCGTGACGGCAACACTCGATAACGCTTTCATGGATAATGGCGACGTCATGCTTACCCGCTACCGCCGTCACCGCTCTGATTGCCCCCACTCCAAGAAAGGCCGCAGACACACGCGTTGTTCGTGCCCGATCTGGACAGATGGGATGGCGGGAGGTCGCCGTATCAATCAATCGCTGAAGACCTCCGATTGGGGCATCGCCGGCAAACGAGTCGTCGCGCTGGAAGACCCTGACTCAATCACCGAAAAGGCCGTCGAGGAAGCCGTTGAAGAGTTCATGAGCAACCGGCGGGGGCTGGCCCCCTCGTCGAAGCGTAAGTACGTTGCGATCTTTCGCTTGTTTGTCGAATTCTGTGAGTTCAACCACCGACCGTCGCTCAGTCTTCTCGAAGTAAGCGACATCGACCGGTACCTGCTTTCGCGAAACATCACACCGCTCACAGCTTCGAAGGAGCTTCAGACGCTACGAACGTTCTGCGAGTTTTGCGTTCGGCGGCGCTGGATGCGTCGGAATTTGGCCCGTGACGTTGATATGCCAGTTGGTGCGAAGCCGCGGGAGGTCCGTCCGTACACTTCCGATGAGATCACTCAGATTCTCAAGGCGTGTGACGAGTTTGGTTTCCAGAACTACGAACGCAGCCGGGCGCGAGCAATGGTCTTGCTGATGAGGTACGCCGGTCTGAGAATCGGCGACGTGATGACGCTCGCCCGTGAGCGCGTCCGCGATGGAGCCATTCAGATCCACACGGCGAAGACCAGCGGACTGGTCCGGTTGCCGCTGCCTCTCATGGCGCTTGAGGCTCTACGCGAGCTGCCTGTTCCACGCGGAGCGACGACGGGTTGCGTGCACTTCTTCTGGAACGGCCATACTTCTCGCCGGCAAGTCGTGACGATGGGACACAAGACGCTCTCGGCCGTGTTCGCGAAGTCGCAGGTCCCAGACGCGAGGACGCACCGGTTCCGCCACACCCTGGCCACCGACATCCTCGCGAAGGGCGGGACCATGCAGGACGTTGCCGACATTCTGGGCATCTCGGCCGGAATCGCTGAGCGGCACTATGCGAAGTGGAGCTTGGCTCGTGAAGAACGGATTTTCCGCCTCATGCAGGCCGTCCACGGACAGGTCTACGAGGGTCAGGAGAGGGCTGTTTCGGGGGTGATTCAGTGAGACGTTTGCGACACCACTGCGACGTTTTTCAAACACCCTCTCCTAGTAAACTGAAACGAAATGACTTGCAGATACGGAGAGGGTTCGAATCCCTCTCTCTCCGCCAACTTCGTGTCGCCACGTGGTGAGAAACACGGACTAGCTACAATACTCTTCACTTAAGGACCCTCACGCAGGCCGCAAAGTCGATGCGGAGGCGCGGCAACGCGCCGCGTGGTCGCAGCTTGTAGCCACTCATTTTGCGCTTAACCCCGCGCGGACGCTGCATGCCGCGGCTCGACCGCACGCGCTCCTGCAGCAGCTCCGCCAAAACCCCCTTATGAAACTTGCGTTTGTCCTGAGGGGGGAATCGCGACCGCTTGGGCCATCTTGCGTCGCACCACCCGCACTGCGTGCAGGTAGGAGAGGCGATCCGGATCTTCGTCGGCCTCCAAGGCGGCTTCGTGCAGCAGCCCGCGGATCGCGAAATGCGCCATCAGTAAGCCGTAAAATTCCTGGCGCACCAACTCCGGCGTCTTGCTGCGCAACACCATGCGCGCCCCGCGCAAATGCGTCTTGAGCTCGTCAAGCGCGCTTTCGATCTCCCAGCGTTCGCAGTACAGCGCCGCCAGTTCCACAGCCGGCGCTTGGGAGGGATCGAGGATCGTCGTCACCAGTCGATAGAAGGGCTCGGCATGCTCGACGCCTTCGAGACGATACTCGATCACGCGCACCGGCAGCGGGTTGCGGCGCTTGCGCCAGTCGCCTTCCGAAGCGTAGATCGCGCTGCGGTAGGAGCCGTCCGCAAAGCGCTCGAGCACTTCCAAGCGCAGATGCTTCTTAGCCCGCCACAGCAGTTGCGCGCCCGTCTGGCGTGCTTGCCGCCACAGCTGGTAGCCGAGGAAGTTGCGGTCGGCTAAGCACAACATATCCTTCTCGAGTGCCGGCAACACCTGTTTGGCGAGCGTGATCTCACCCCTCGCGCAGGGACCCATGCGGCTGGCGAACAGTACATGGGTGCCGTTTTCCAGCAACGAGACAAAGCGTAGCTGAGGAAACGCGCTCGCTCCCCGCGACGCGCCCGGATAGCCGAACGCCGTGCGGTTGGCGGCCTGATCGGCCACATCGAGCGTCGAGCCGTCGAGCGAAACCAAGCGCCATTCCCGATAGAACGATCCGCGCGTCTTTTTCGTCGCCAACGGTCGTATCAACTCATCATGCAGCCGCTCGACCGGCTCCACCCCCAATCGCGAACGGGCTTGCGAGATCCCCGAATCGCCCGCCACCTTGAGGGGCGTCGCAGGGTCCTGCAGCCACTGTAGTCCTTCCAGCAGACAACGCAGCACCTCGCGGTAGGACGACTGCATGAACAGCGCCAGAGCGATGACGTAGTAGACCATCACATGCGCTGGCAAGTCCCGTTGTCGCCGCGAGGCCCGCCCGCAGTCCCGCAACACACGATCGATCTTGTGACGCGGGAACCAGCGCGTGATCACTCCCAGGCTGATGTAGTCGGTAATACGGCTGCCTGCCGGCAGCGCTGCTCTCGTTCGTGCCATCTGTGGCCTCCTGTGCTCTAAAAACAGAATGCCACAAGAATATTCTAAAGTGAAGAGTATTGAGGCTAGCTCAATACTCTTCACACTAGGGAAATGGTCTTGCCAGGCACGTAACGGGCTTCAGGCTCCCACCAGCGTTCGGACGTGCGCGACGGCCGCTGAGCCCAGTCCCGCCAAATCATATCCACCTTCGAGTACCGAGATCAGTCGCCCCCCGGCCGACTGGTCCGCGATCTCCATCATCAACGAAGTCAGCTCGCTGAAGTCGTTGTCATCAAGCGTGAATTCGCCGAGTGGGTCTCCCAACCGTGAGTCAAAACCGGCGGAAATAAAGATCAAGTCAGGGCGGAAGTCACCGGCGGCGGCGAGAAGTTCTGCTCGAAAGACGCCGAGGATTTCGTCACGTCCCGCACCGGATGGAAACGGGCAATTGATAGTCGTTCCCCGACCGGCGCCCTCACCGGTTTCGTCCGGCATTCCGGTGCCGGGATACCAAGGCGACTGGTGAGTACTGAAAAATAGAACAGAGGGATCCTCGTAGAAGGTGTCTTGGGTTCCGTTGCCGTGGTGGACGTCCCAATCGGCGATGAGGATTCGATCGGCGCCGTGTTGCTTTCGCGCGTATCGGGCCGCGACAGCGACATTGTTGAAGATGCAGAACCCCATGCCGCGGCCGGGCGTCGCGTGGTGGCCGGGGGGGCGCTGAACACAGAATGCATTGCGGACCTTGGCGGTCATGACGGCGTCGACAGCTTGGAGAACACCGCCGGCCGCGGAGAGGGCGACGTCGAACGAACCCGGACCTACAATGGTGTCCCCGGTGCTGAGGTGGCCGGCGCCGGAGGAGATGTCGTGCCGGGCGAGTGTGACGTACTCGCGGGTGTGGCAAAGGGTCAACTCGTCTTCGGTGGCTTGACGGGACTCGATCGCGTGAAGGCGTTCGGTGAGGCCCGCCGAGCGCAACGAGTTGAGCACGGCGGTGAATCGCTCGGGGCGCTCGGGGTGGCGCAATCCGGTGATGTGCTGGAGTGAGATCTCGTCGGCAACGAGGCCGGTCGGGATGGTTGAGGGATCTTCGTGATCAGGTCGAGCGTCTGCCATAAGCTCTGGATCTTCCGCCGCGGAAGTCCTATGATACGCTAGCGCATCTGAGCCGGCTTAGGGCGTGCCGCGAGCCTATCGGATGGAGTGTTTCAGTTTGGAATTCACAAGCCGTTTTCGTTCCCCTCTTGTTCAGTACACGTGGCTCCTCTGGCTGGGTTTTGCCCTGTTCCTGACCGTGGCGCCGTTTGGGTGGCACGTTGAATACTTCAAGAGCCCCGGGCCGCTATACCACCGCCTTATTTTGTTGGTATTGCCCGCGCTGGCGGCCGGGGCGTTTGTATACGCCTGGTTACGGAAGAAGGGCCTTTGGCGGTACGAGCCACTGCTGTTCGGCACGTTGCTGCTGGCGAGTAGTCTCGTCTACGAGCCGCGCGCGACGGTAACGGTTTTGGGAATGCTGGCTGCCGCCTATGCCGGCGGCCGGTTTTGCCTCGAGCGCTTAGGTGTTCTCACCGAATCGTGTACCGAAGAGATTGCACTGTCGTCGGCGGTTGGGTTTGCCCTGCTGGCGACGGCGATGTTTCTGATTGGCCTGGCGGATGGTTACTACGTCTGGATTCTGGTGGCACTGACGGCCGTTCCCTGCATGCTGCTGCGGCGGCAGTTGGCGCAGCTCCCGCTCGAGATCCGAGGCGCGTGGGAGACCTGGCGTAGTGATGAAGAGTTAGCCAGACCGTACGTGGGTGTGACGGTCGCACTGGCCGCCGTTTTCTTCGTGTGCACGGTGATGCTAACGCTGGCGCCGAGTATCAACGTCGACATGATGTTGTTTCACCTGCCGGAAGTGAAACACTACGCCGAGCAGAACGGACTGGCGATTGTCCCCGGCATGCCGTATTCCTACTTTCCCCAAGGCGGGGAAGTGCTGATGACGCTGGCCTACGTTCTCGGAGGGCAGGCGGCGGCGCAGATGGTAAACCCGCTGTTCTTCCTGCTGACGTTGTTTCTGGTCTATGCGTTAGCGCGCCGCTTGAAGCTCAGCCGCGGGGTCGCAATCGCCGGTGTGGTGTTCGCCGCTACGGTTCCTTTTTTGCACTGGACGGGATCGAGTTTCAAGAACGACTTTCCGTTAGTTCTCTATCAACTCGGGTCGCTTTATTGCTTCATTCGAAACAGGGATGAAGAGGGTAACCACTGGATCTACGTCGGCGTATTTCTGCTGGCTTCGGGCTTCGGTGTGAAACACACGGCGGCGTTCGGAGCGGTTCCGCTGGGGGTTCTTTATCTGTCGGCGACCTGGAAGAAGCCCCGGCTGCTGTTGATCTGCTTTGTGATTGGCCTGGTTTTCGGCTTTCACTGGCACGCAAGGACGTTTCAGTTGACCGGGAATCCCCTTCATCCGGCGGCGGCGGCGAACGCCGCGGTCAAGCTTCCGCCGATGAAGGGGACGCGTCCTTCGATGTTGACGCTTTATCTAGGCTATCCGTGGATCGTGCATTTCGAAGGGACGCGCTCGTTTGAATCGCCGTCAAACAACCCCTGCGGGGTCTTCCTTGTACTGTTCCTGCCGGCCTGGATTTGGGCGCGGCGCAAGCGCTGGGAGGCCGCGGAGTTGATTTGTCTTTTCGCCGTGGCGGTTCATCTCGTCTATCTTGGCTACGTCTGGCTGATCCTTCGTTACGCAATGGCTCCGTTCATGATTCTCGTGATCCTGACCGTCGCTCGCCTGATGGCGTTCTACCAGTCGTCAGGCCGACTTGTGAAGGGAACTTTGCTGGGCGCGATGGTCTACAGCCTGTTGTTCGCGCTCCTACCGTCCATGATCGTCGAGATCAACGGCCCCCAATTCTTCTACTTTGCGGGGCGACTGGATCGGGAACAGTACCTGAGGACGACGGTCAGCTACTATCCATCGATCCGTTATCTAAACGAGAATGCGCCTCGCGACGCCCTCGTACTGAGCCTCAACAACGCAGCACGGGGGTACTCGTCGTCGCCCGGGCGATTCCACTTCGTCTCGGCTCATAAGGGGATTCGGCCGGCGGTCGAGGCTGCGAAGCTGAAGCTGGCGCGGATCGAATTCGACTACGCGGTGGTGCCGACGATGATGGCGAGGAGGTTCTCGGAGCTGATCAGCATCAGTCACTCGGTTGAGGAGCAATACGCGGATCAGCACTATACGGTTTTCGCGCTACGGAGGCCTACGAAGAATTCGTAGCGGCCGGCTTGGCGGCGCGAACCGCTATGAAGCAGCCGGAGATCCAGCGCGTGGGCAAGTGATCACCAAGGGCAAAGAGCCACAAAAGGGATCGGATGGGCAAGTCGGCGAACCGCCCGAGTGACTTTCTGAGGCCTGTGAAAAGGGCTGAGGAGACGAGCCGGGGGTTATGTATGAGGGTCTCGGAGTCAAGAACTTCGAGACCGAGGGCCAGCAGTTTTCTCTTCAGCCCTCTCAGTGGCGCGGTGTAGCCTAGCCGAAAAGGTGCGGAGCCGCGGCGGCTGACCCAGCGGAGGGGATAGTACCAGGGATTGTAGGCGTTGTCGAGGGTGATGATGAGCTGTGTCGGCGCAATGTGAAAAGATCCCCTACAGAGCAAAGTAGAAAGATCCCCTTCGGGCGAGAGACGCTAGGGGGTGAACGAAATCGTGGCATTGAGCAAAGTGGAGCGGGACCGGTTGATTGTTCTGAGGCAAGTCAAGGAGGGGAAGCTGACGCAGGCAACGGCGGCACAGCAGTTGAAGCTGAGCGCCCGTTGGGTCCGTAAGCTGGTGAAGCGACTCCGCAAAGAGGGCGATCGCGGGCTGGCGCATCGGCTGCGAGGCCGGCCCTCGAACCGCGCGTACGACAACGAGCTGCGGCGGCGAGCGCTGGCTCTGATCCGCGAGCGCTACGACGATTACGGGCCGACGCTGGCGAGCGAGATGCTGGCGAGCGAGCATCAGATCGTGGTCAACCGCGAGACGCTGCGGCAGTGGATGAGCGGCCAAGGGCTGTGGAAGCCGCGCCGGGCCAAGTTGAAGAAGGTGCATGTGTGGCGGCGGCGACGGCGTTGCCGGGGCGAACTCGTGCAATGGGATACGTCCGACCACGACTGGTTGGAAGGGCGCGGCCCGCGGTTGTATCTGGTGGCGATGATGGACGACGCCACGAGCGAGCTGACGGCGCACTTTGCCGTGTCGGACTCGACGGCCGAGAACATGCGGTTGTTGTGGCGGTATGTGGAGTTACACGGGCGTCCCGTGGAGGTCTACACCGACAAGGCCAGCCTGTTTCAACTCAACCGGCCGTTGCACCACAACAAGCATTTGGACGCGGCTCCACCGCCGACACAGATCGAGAGGGCGCTGGCCGAGTTGGGAATCGGAAAGATTCCGGCGCACTCGCCGCAGGCGAAGGGACGGATCGAGCGCAGTTTCCAGACGATGCAAGACCGCATGGTGAAGGGGTTGCGGCGAGCCGCGGCGAGCAGCATTGAGGACGCCAACCGTTATCTGCAGCAGGAGTTTGTGCCGCAGTGGAACGGACGGTTCAAGCGTCACCCAGCCGGACAGGCCGACGCCCACCGGCGCTTGCGCCGCGACCAGAATCTGGCCTCGATTCTCAGTCGCGTCGATCGGCGTGTGGTCGGCAACGACTACACGATTTCGTGGCACGGACGTTTGTATCAGATCCCGGCTGAGAAGGCCAAACCTCGGATGAGGAAGACGGCGGTGCGGATCGAGCAACGGCTTAACGGGGAATTATGGCTGCGTTGGCAACAGGGAGCGTTGCTGCTTCAAGAATGCCTGGAAGCCGACGGCACTCCAGCCCGGCCCACCGCCAAGGCGGCCCGCAAGACGCCAACCCATACCAAACAACCAAAGAAACGCCAGGGGCGTTGGATGGACGGCTTCGTCCTAGCCGATCCGGCCAAGCGCTGCGAGCCATTGCCCGCAACTCCAGTCGCCCTACGGGCTCCTTCCGTCGCGGGCAGCGGCCCATGATTCTAGCGCTAGGGGGATCTTTCTACTTTGCTCAATCAGGGGATCTTTCTAAATTGCGTTGACAGGGTGATGATGAGCTGTCCGCCCGGCCGCAAAATGCGCACGATCTCGGCGAGGCTCTGCTCGAACTCGGTACGCGTATCGAAGTGGTCGAGCGTCGAGGTGGAGAGGATCAGGCCAAGGCTGTCGTTCCGGATCGGCAATCCCCGGGCATCACCCACGCAGAAGGAGATGCGCGGCGAGGGACAGCGTCTCTGGGCCTTCGAGATCGTCGCGAAGGCCACATCCATGCCAATCGTCAGTGTCGTGCCGTCGAAAAGGTCAAACAAGATTTGATCACTGCCATGAGCTTCCTCGAAAACGTCCGTCTTAAGAACGCCGACAGGATGTTGCTCCGCGGTCCAGCGGCGAATGAGCTTTTGGTGCTCCCGCCGCTTCTGTTCTGCTACGAGCCGGTCCAGGTACCAGGAGGGTGACGAACGTTCGCCCAGGTCCTCCCATTCGGACGTACGTTTCGCGGAGGACTGTAGCGGGGCGTCGGGCGTCAAGCCATGCATTGTATCTCGGAGGACCCGCGGAGGCGCTGTTCAAGCCTCTTCGCGCGCGAGCCATCCGAACCCGTCAGGCCCGGTTCCGAAACGGCGCCCGGCTGCTTCAGCCTCTTGGCGAATCGTGTCGACTACCTGGCTTTGGAAGCCGGGCTCATGCCAATCGGTGTAGCCCCGCGCGCGGCTGACCCGCAGAGCCTCGGGTCGGGTCGTAGCTCCCCGGCGCTTAGTCGAGCGCGTGTGCAGAGGGTCTCCGATTAAGTCGTTTTCGGTTACGGCGAGCGCGAGCCGCGCTAGAGTCGTCGGGTTGCACGGCAGTAGGGGGGCCAGAGTAGCGTAGGCATCAATGCCCGCCTCGCGTAGCGTTTCGAGGGCGTGGAGGCGCTGATCGAGTGGCGCGCAAAGGGGCTCGTAGAGCTTGCGAATCTGTTCCCGATCCGTGGTCAGAGAGAAACTAACCCTCAGGCGGGTGACGGCGGCAAGTTTCCTCAGCAAGGGCGCGTCGCGGAGAATCAACGTGCCTCGGGTTTGTAGAACAAATACGCTCGGTGGGCGGCGGATCAGTACTTCGAGCAGTTCAGGCATGAGCCGCCTTGTCGCCTCCGCCGGCTGATAAGGGTCAACAAGGGGTGAGCAGTAGATGATCTGATGGGGTCGTAGGGCCGAGGCGAGTAGCGCGGCGGCATTGTCCTTGAACGTCGTGAAATGGCCCCATGCGCGCCAATCCTCCGGCCGCAGACCTCCCTGGATTCGGAGGGTCGGCACATAACAGTAGATGCAGCCGAAGGTGCAGTTCCGCGCGGGACTGAGAGAGTGCGTAAACCCGGCTTCGGCGATGAAACCACTAGTCTTTGAGAGAATGCTTTTGGCGTCTGCGAGGCGGACGCGTGGTGGGCGGAGGGTATCGAGACTTGCGCCGAGCACTAGAGTCCGCCTTCTGGATGCTGCAAACCGTTGGTTGCGAAGAACCGTTTTCGTAACAGCCTATGTGACAATGGGACACTGATATTGTAGGCGGACCAGCGGGGCCCGCGACTACGGTCCCCGACGAAGGATTTTCCCAAGGCCCTTCCACGGCTTGGCCTTTTCTTCCTAGCGGCCTCCCGTTTGCAACGAGCCGGGGGGCGGGAACCGTATCATGATCTACGTAACTTCGACCACGAATCCCAATCGGCGCGCTCGACCGTGGCGCCGACACCTATTGGTCGTCGGGGCTACTTTCGTGTGCGGCCTTTTGTTGGCCTGCGGCGGGGCCGAAGATGAAGAGGCAGCGCCTGTAGAAGTGCCGCTGACCTCGTTCGATTCCGAAGTGCAATTGAATATCTCAGTCGGCTTCTTCAACGGCCGCTTGCTCTTCACGAATCAGTCGAGTCTGCTTTTGGAGAGAATTCTTGTCGTTGTCAATCAAGGCGAGGGCGAGAACGAGTATCGGGCGCAGCTCAGCGGTATGAAGCCCAACTTCATGCTGCACTATTCACCGACTCTGTTTTCGAACGAGGCCGGGACCAAGTTGGACCCCAAGGCGATTGAATTGAACAGCGTTACGGTCTACGCGGATACCCCGGAGGGACGGGGCCGCTGGAGTGGAAATTACTGATCTTCGGGGGCGTGCGTAGATCGGCGCGGCGGCTCAAGATCTCCGTTGCGCCTCTTACGTAGCTGCTATAGCGGTTAGGCTACGTATCCTGCTGAAGATGATACTTATCGCCTCGACAGAGTTTGGAAACGCGGCCGCGGCCGCGACAGCGACGAAAGCCGCCAACAAGGAATATTCAACCAAGTCCTGCGCCCGGTCGTCGCACCACAGTCGGACTAAGGGCCCATCTGCACAACTCGTACATCCGCGTAGTTGCCTCCTGGTCAGGGTGAACCCGTCTCCGATGATCGATCCCGAGAGGTCCGGCAGGGTGGTAGTCGGGCTACCCTGCCGGACCACTCTCGAAGCGGATTGAAGAGACGGAGTACTCGCTCTAATGTCGCTACTTGGCTGCCTGAGACAGAAGGCTCGTGATGCGACTGAAAATGATATTGATGCTGTCGGCGATGTTGGGCAATAGCGCACCTGCCGCGACGGCGATGAAGCCCGCCAGCAGAGCGTACTCGACCATGTCCTGCGCATGATCTTCCGATGCGAGGACGCGGATGCGTTGATATAGTTTGACCATTTGTCTTTGCTCCTGGTTTTCCGGGCGTTCGTCGCCCTGTTTTGTCGTTCTGCGTGCCACTCCCCTATGCCGCCCCGATTCGGGGCCGCGCCTAAAAATTAAGGTGTTCGACTGGCACAACCCCAGGATAAGCCTGATCGGCGATTTGAGCAAGGTTCAATTTTGGGCCAACTTTTTCCCTATGACTTTTGGTACTGAGGTACTAAGGTCTACGTACTTCGGCGAGACGAAAGTACCGAAACGAGCAACGTCTCCGGCGGAGTAAAGATGCGCCCAGCCTCAGGTTTCGAGGGGGGCGCCACGCTTCCAGGAGTCTTCGAAGAGGCTCTTCATCGCTACGCAGAGGCTGTGATGCTCGAAGACCAGGGCTGTGAGCTGAGGGTGGCTGACGACGGGGTCGTCGAGCGAGATCATGCCCCGCTGGTTGTCGAAAAGGGCTAGCTTGAGGGGTAGTTCCGAGACGAGTCGGACGCTGGCCCCTTCTTCCTTGAGCGCTTCAAGCCGCGGACGCTCCTCATCGTCGTCCATGACGTGGGTGTCGTAGAGGAGCCGGCACTTGACTCCGCGGCGCATCAGATCGGGAAGCAAAGGCTCGCCTGCAGGGTCCACGGCATACGGCGGCCGCGCGAATTCGAGGTATTCTTCATTGCTCTGGAGCAGCAGGCGGCGGTACTCCTCCCGAATCTGGCCCAGGTCGGCGACGATGCGGAGGTAGTCGAGTGTGCCTCGGCCCTGGGTACCATCGGCGAAGACGGTAGCGAGGTCAGCTTCGACCTGATGGGCTAAGCCGTGACGGTCTTGCCACTCTCGCTCAAACATTTCCTTCTTGCGGAACAGGTAGCCCTCGAGCGCCATCTTGGGCTCGACGGCCGAGAACTCCTTGGCCTTGCCCTGGACGACTTGTACAAAGCCCTTTTCGATCAGGCTTTCGAGAACCTCGTAGATCTTCTGCCGCGGAATCCGGGCGCGTCCGGCCACCTCGAGCGCCTTGAAGCGGGGGTGCCCGATGAGTACCAGGTACGCCCGGGACTCATAGGCATTGAGACCGATCTGTTGGAGTCGGCGGGTCTGGACCTCAAGCTCCACACTTTACAACTTAGCACGGGAGGAGCTAAAACCATCAAGCCCACTCGGCGCCGAAACACGGCGCTACGGACGCCTCCGGCCTGTTATCGCGTAGAGCGCAGTCCTTCAAGGCCCGTCCGCCATGAGGTAGAGTCAGATGAATGACTCGCGCCTTGCTTTGGGCGGGGATACTCGCCTGCGTTCCGCTTTCCGCACAGGTGGCCGCTAAGAAGCCGTTCGACATTTGGGCTCTGCAGCGAGTAGCGCGCATCTCAGACCCCCAGCTTTCCCCTGACGGAGCGACGCTCGCCTTCGTTGTTGAGAAAGTTGTCTTATCCGATAACGCCAAACGGAAGCACATCTATACCGTTGCGGTGGAGGGCGGACGAGAACAGCAACTGACATTTGAGGGGAAGTCGAACACGCGGCCCCGCTGGTCGCCGGACTCCTCCCGGATCGCGTTTGTCTCGGATCGCGGCGGATCATCCCAGATATGGATGACGGACGCGGATGGCGACCGTCAACGCCGCGTGACGGATCTGCCGACGGAAGCGTCGGGCGTGAAGTTTTTCCCCGAGGGCGGAAAGCTGCTGCTTGTGAGCCGCGTTTTCATCGAATGTGGCGCTGACATGGAATGCAATGCGCGCCACCTGAAGGGACGCCGAGACAGCCCCGTCAAAGCCCGGGCCTATGACGAGCTGCTCTACCGCCATTGGGATGAATGGGACGATGGCAGGGTCGGACATTTGCTCGTGGCGGACCTCGAAACCGAGGAGCTGACTGATCTAACGCCGGGGGAGTTCGATGTGCCGCCTTTCTCGCTGGGCGGGCCCGACGCCTACGACATCGCTCCTGACGGTGCGGAGGTCTGCTTCGCGGCTACGGCCGGGAAGCAGCCGGCGGTAAGCACGAACATAAACTTGTTCGTCGCCAACGTTGAGGACGGACGGGTCAAGGCACTCACGATCGAGCCGGCCGCGGAGACCTCTCCGCTCTACTCTCCTGATGGCCGCTATTTGGCCTATCGGGCTCAGGTGCGGCCCGGTTATGAGGCAGACCGCCACCGGCTGATGCTATTGGACCGTTACGCGGGCGAGGTGGTGAGCCTTACGGAGAGCCTCGACCGCTGGGTCGAAGAGATCGCCTGGTCGCCCGACTCTTCGCGCTTGTTCTTTACCGCGGAAGATCGCGGCCGAGCGCCGATTTTCACCGTTCCGGCCCAAGGCGGCGGGATGCAGCCGGCCGTCTTTGGAGATGCTCACCACGGCGACGTACAACTGACGCCCGACGGTCGGTCGCTGATCTACAGTGTCCACAGCGCTTCCCACCCCGTAACGCTTTTTCGTGGATTCTCAACCGGCGGCCCCCGATTCAGTTGACGCATTTGAATGACGAGGTGATGTCTGAGTACGAGCTGGGCGAGTTCGAGGAGATTACGTACGAGAGCGCCGACGGAACTCCTATCAGTGGTTTTCTCGTGAAGCCGCCGGGGTTCGATTTCGAGCGCAAGTACCCGTTGCTGCTGCTGGTCCACGGCGGGCCTCAAGGCGCATGGGGCGAGGCATGGAGTTACCGCTGGAATCCGCAGCTCTTCGCCTCGGCGGGATTCGTGGTTTTGATGCCGAATCCGAGAGGTTCGACCGGCTATGGGCAGACGCTGACCGATGCCATCAACGGCGACTGGGGCGGGCTCGTCTACGAAGACATCATGAGCGGCGTGGATCACGTGCTGCGGCGGCCGTACGTCGACTCAGACAAGCTGGTCGCCGCCGGCGGGTCCTATGGCGGTTACATGATCAATTGGATGCTGGGACACACCACCCGTTTCCGGGCGTTTGTGTCGCATGCCGGGGTTTACGACCTGCGCAGCATGTTCGGAGCGACGGAGGAGTTGTGGTTCCCGATCTGGGAGTTCAATGGTACTCCCTGGGAGAACCCCGAGATGTACGAGCGCTGGTCGCCCAACCGATTCGTAGCGGAGTTTCAAACACCCACGTTGGTCATTCATGGCGAGAAAGACTACCGCGTCCCGGTGACGCAGGGCATGCAATTGTTCACCGCGCTGCGGCTGCGGGAAGTGCCGGCGAAGTTTCTGCACTTCCCGGATGAGGGACATTGGATACTGAAACCGCGAAACAGCGTCCTGTGGTACGAGACCGTAATTGACTGGTTCGAGAAATGGATCGACGAGCCCCACACGCCGTCACGGCCGCCGACCTACCAGCGGCCGGAACTTTCTGAAGAGACACCGGCGCCGCCCGAGGAAATAGAAGAACCGGTGAGCGGGGTGCTGCCGCCTGAGCAGCGACCAAGCCCGATACAGCCCCAAGCCCGATAGACGATGGCCCTGTTGGCAGACAAAGTAGCTCTCGTCACCGGAGCGGCGGCGGGCATAGGACGCGGCATCGCCGATTTATTTGCCGAAGAAGGGGCCGCCGTCTACCTGCTGGATGTCGACGAGGAGGGCGCCGGGCGGGCTGCTCAAGCCATCAACGGCCGCGGGGGCGATTCCCGCGCGTTTCGAACCGACATCAGCAAACCCGCAACGATCGCTCCGGTCATTGACGACGCCCTCAATCGCTACGGGCACATCGACATCCTGGTCAATAATGCCGGTATCTATCCTCGGCGCTCGTTTGACGAGATGACAGAGCAGGAGTGGGACGAAACCCAGAACGTCAACGTGAAAGGCCTCTTTCACATGACAAAACTCGTCCTGCCGAACATGCGAAAGCAGGGGTCGGGGAAGATCGTCAACATCTCGTCGGTGACGTTCCACATGGGCTATCCCAATCTCACGCACTACGTGGCTTCAAAGGGGGCCGTGCTCGGCTTTACGCGAGCCTTGGCTCGTGAGATCGGACCCGATGGCGTCCATGTGAATGCCGTTACGCCGGGTGCAATCGAGACCGAAGGCGAGAGGGTCCACGCCAACCCGGACGACATTGCGAAGATTCTGACCGAGCAATGCATCCCGCGCCGCATCGTGCCGCTGGATGTGGGCCGGGTTTGCCTGTTTCTGGCGAGCGAACTCAGCGACGGCATGACGGGACAAACACTCAACGTTGACGGCGGTTTGGTAATGTACTGAGTCGATGCGAATCGGACTCGGATACCTCCTTCAAGAAACCAACACCTTCTCGCCCGTCGCGACACACGTAAGGGACTTCCACCCGGTGTTCGGGGACGCGGTGGCGGCACGGTGGCGCGGATCGCGCACGGAAATCGGCGGTTTCCTCGATACCCTGGAGCCGACCGAGCACCAGGTCGTGCCGCTATTCGCCGGCTGGGCGATGACAGCGGGCTGTATGTCCGCCGAGACGTTCGAGGGGTTAAAGGAAACGCTTGTCGCTCAAGTCCGTGACGGCGAGCCTTACGACGGACTTCTTCTAGCGCTGCACGGCTCGCTGTCCGCCGAGGGAACGGACGACTGCGACGGCGTGATCGTCGAGGCGGTTCGCGGCCTTGTCAGGCCTGACGTCCCGGTCATCGTCACCCTGGATCTGCACGCGAATCTAACCGCCAAAATCGCGAACCTTGCGAACGCCGTCATCGGCTACAAGACATATCCGCACACCGACATGTATGAGACAGGTCAAGCGGCCGCGGAGCTCATGTTGCGGACCTTGCGGGGCGAGGTTCGACCGGTTGTCGGGATGTACAAGCTGCCGCTCATCGTGCCGCCGGAGAATCAGCAGACGACACACGGTCCCATGAAAACCGTCTGGGATACCGCCGAGGCTTACCGCCGCGAGCATCCCGAGATCCTTTCGGTGTCGGTGTTTGGTGTCCAGCCCTGGCTCGATATCGATGAGATGGGCTGCGCCACCCTTGCCGTTGCCGATGCAAACCAGCCATCCGCACAGCGTTGTGCGCAGGAATCGGCCCAGAAGCTCTGGGACCTGAAAGCGGAGCTTGAGGTGGAGCGCACCGCGCCGCGCGCCGCCGTTCGTGAGGCGCTCGCTACGGAGGGCGGTCCCGTCGTGTTAGCCGATTTAGGCGACTCGCCGACGGCCGGCGCCCCAGGCGACAGCGCCGAGCTGGCTCGACTCCTGCTCGAAGAGGCGCCGGACGTTCCCTCACTCGCGTGGGTGCGCGATCCGGCCGCGGTCGACCAGGCCTGGAAGCTTCGTCCCGGTGACTCCATACGGACTACGATCGGAGGCGCGTTTACGAAAGAGCTGTTCCGTCCCGTCGAGATCGAGGGCCGCGTCCGATCCCTCTCCGACGGGCGCTTTGTTTTTCGGGGCGCGTACAACAACGGCATGTTGAACGAAATGGGTCGTACGGCGGTGATTGACGTAGGTGGCTTGTCCGTGGTCGTTTCCGAGGAGGCCGCCAGCGGCATCGGCACGGAAGTGTACCGCAGTCAGGGGCTGGAACCCGAACACAGCAAGATCGTCGTCGCCAAGTCCGCCAATTGCTTTCGGTCTGAATACGGGCCGTTCATGGCGAAAGCAATCGTCGTGGATACGCCGGGTCTGAGCTCGTCGAATCTGCGGACGCTGCCCTACAAACGCGTTTCACGCCCGATCCACCCGCTGGATGTGATTGAGGATCCGTTTCGCTCCTGACGGCGCTGATCGGAAGACTTACTCATCCTCGTAGTTCGGCGCCACGAACTTGAGTTCGAACGCACGATCGATCAGTTCGTGTGTTAGCTCGTACGGGAGCTTCTCGAAGTTGATCAGGTCGATGGCGACGCGGACGATATCACGGGGATGGCAGCGGCGCATTTTGCGGCCTGTCTTCTCATAGTGCTTGTCGATGAGATGACCGAGCAGGCTGTCGGAACACGTGAGTTCCTGTTTTGCGCAGAATTCGTGGAAGATTGTGCCGAACTCCTCCCGGCCGGGGTTCCGCATGAACATCTTGTATTCGAGGCGGCGCAGGAAGGCCTCATCTCCGAGGTCGGACGGATTCAGGTTCGACGAAAAGACAAGAAAGCATTCAAACGGGACTTGGATCTTCGTGCCCGTCTGGAAGCTCAAGTAATCGACGCCCCGGTCGAGCGGGTAGATCCAACGGTTGAGCAGTTCGGCCGGCGTGATGTGCTGCCGTCCAAAGTCATCCACGAGATAGATGCCGTTATTGGCCTTGAGCTGATAGGGCGCATCGTAGATCTTTGACGTGGGTACGTACATGAGATCGAGCATGCCCATCGTGAGTTCGCCCCCGGTCGTGAGGAACGGTCGCTTGCATTTGACCCAGCGGCGGTCGTACTCGGGCTCATCGGATATGAAAAGGCTCTCCTCGTCGTTGTCGACCTTCTCGTGGTAGAGCGGGTCGTAGACCTTGATAATCTGGCCGTCAGCTTCGATATGCACCGGGATGTAGACGTAATCGCTGTCGATCCGAGCTAACTGTTCGGAGAGGAAGCTCTTGCCGTTGCCGGGCTTGCCGTAGATGAGCATCGACTTAAAGGAATTCACGGCGGGGCCGAAGCGCGAGAAGAAGTCGTCGGTTACGACGGCCTCGGTGAAGGCCTTCTCCAAGCGCTCCTGAGTCATCCACCCGGATTGGATTCTTTGAGCGCGGACGGCCTCGGCGTACCGGGCGAGAGGAACGGGTGCAGGTCCGAGAAGCTGGTTGGATTCGAGGAATTCCTTGGCGCGTTTTCGCCCCTCTTCGGTCGTCGCGAAAACCGCTGAAACACTCCCGAAGGCGGACGAGCGTTTCGTTTCAATCAGCCGTTCGTGCTTGAGAAAGCCGAGAGACGGCTCGATCAGACTAAACGAGAATCCGATGAGATTGGCCAGTTCCCGTCCGCCGACCTCACCCCGAAAGTAGAGGATCTTGAGAACCATCTGCTCGACGAGGCTGGATGAGACGCCGGCTTCCTCAAGGGAAGACGGAGGCACGGGTCGAAAGCGTTCGCCCCCACGGTCGCGCTTCCGGCGAAGTTGTACTGTGACCTGTTCCACCTTTCTCTCTTCGGCCCGCCCGTTAGCCACTTTACGAACGAGGCGGCCGCGGCCGGCACAAAGCTTCTTCGGGGGCTGAATAGACACCTGCTGTATACTGACATCAGATGCATTCGGATTTCCTCTTCGCGCAACCGTCTTGGCTTTCGGGAGTGGGCAGAGTGGTTGACCTCTGCGGCTGTTTTGATGACTTCAACGACAGTCCAAGTCCCTATATAGCCGACGAACGGGCTATGTACTCCGACTGGCGGATGATCGGGGATGACCTAGTCCAGGCCATTGAGCAGGAGATGGCCAACGTCCGGCGACGATAAGCCAGAGGGGTCGGTAGACCCTGGTGGGAAGGAAACGGAGGGGAAAGGCGAACCGCTTTCCTCGTCACAACAACATCCTCCCAGCGTCACTCTCACGACGAAAGAACTCTTAGCATCGTCCTTCAGTGGGCCACTCCCACCACCCGAGATCCTGAGAAACTATGAAGCGGCATTTGAGGGGTGTGCGGAGCGCATCGTCGCGATGGCAGAGAAGCAGGCCGCACACAGGCAGGAGCTGGAGAAGGGTCGCATCTATAAAGGCAATCAAGCTGAGCACCGTGGGCAAATCTTTGCGTTCATCATTGCTCTTGTCGCGATTCTGGGCGGTGTGTATTTGATCTCGATTGACAAAGATGCTACGGGGCTGACGACCATCATTTCCGCCCTTGGGGTGCTCGTCGGTGCTTTCATCTACGGGAAGCACATCCAAGCCAAGGAGCGCCAGCAGAAGCGCCGATCCTTTGAGGAAAGGGGAACTCCAGATCAACAGTTGCAGCTGATTGATCGTGCAGGGGGTAAGAACGCTTAACAGCGTGCAGCCAGGGCGGGACGGATGCGGTCGGCAGCGACGGCTGGTGTAAACTAGTGCCAATAGGCTGGGAATTGTTGACAACTATCTTCCAAAACGGCGCACGTCGCGGCGGTTGGGTTCTTTGTCTCGCCGGTTTGGCGCTGATGGGATTCTCCGCACGGCCGGGAATCGGGGCGGATGCGCCGGTGGAACCTAGCTTGCTGTCGGTATTTCCACTCGGCGGGCAAGCGGGCAAAACGTTTCGGGCCACGATCCGGGGCCGGTCCCTCGACGGCGCTCGCGCACTGTGGTTCACCACCAAGACGATCGACGCGCGCGTCCTCTCAGTAATGGACGAGCCGCGAGAGCCGGCCGACGACGCCAAGGCCAAAAAGAAGGCTGCGCCCATCCAGCTCGTCGAAGTTGAGATTGGTATGGGCGAACAGTTCGCGCCGGGCAAGTATCCTTTTCGCGTCATCACGCCCGGCGGAATCTCCAACCCGCTGGAGCTTCAAATCCACGCCGCACCCGCTTTGTTTGAACAAGCCGAGGCGCACGAACGCCCGCGGCAAGCGCAGCCGCTTCCGCGTTACCCCCTTGCGGTTCACGGCAGGATCGACGAGGTAGGTCAAGTCGACTATTACTCGTTCGATGCGAGGCAGGGGGAGCAGATACTGTTTGAAGCGGTATCGAGCGGCCCTTTGGATCCCGCGATTGCCCTGTACGAGCTGACGGGAAGTTGGTTTGATGAAGATCGCGCGATACGGTTGGCGTTTCATGATGATGACGACGAGCCGTATCCCGGGCTCTCGACAGAGGCGAGCCTCAAGTACCGGTTCGAGAAGGCCGGCAACTACCTCGTTCGGGTGAACGGCTTCTGGGGATACGGCGGCGCGGACCACACGTATACCTTGAGGATGCTTTCGGGGGAATCGACTCATGACGAGGAGCCGGCCGGCGAGTCTGGTGATATCCCGGAATGGTCCGAGCGAAAGTGGACGCGGAAACTGGATGAAGACCGCATGAAGCTGTTGTGGTCGCGGTCGGTGGCTGAATTGGCGCCAAGTCCGGAAGACGAGGACGGTAAGCCGAAGGAAGGGGCGATCCCGGCGGCGCGCAAGATTCCGGTTGTTGACGCCGATGCGGAACCGACCCAGGCGCCGGTGGTTCCACCGAAAATTCCTCTCCCTGCGTTGATCGCGGGAACTCTTGAGCGTCCCGGCGACATCGATCGCGTCGCGTTCTCGATCAAAGAAGGCGACCGCCTGGTGTTGGAAGTGGATACTCCCGAGAAGACAGTGCCCGAGATGAATCCGTATCTGAGAGTCGTCGATGATACGGGGGTTGAAGCGTTTACGAACGTCTTTTCCAACGTCAACGCCAACGGCAATATCGGAAAGCAGATCCATCCCAAGACGGCATTCTCCTTTTCCCGCGACGGCGAATTCACACTGGAAATCCGCGACATCACAGCTTCCTATGGTGATCGTGGGATGAAGTATCGCGTGCTGGTCCGGCCGCAAGTGCCGCATTTGGGGGAAGTTCACATTACGGAAGACCACGTGAACCTAGTCGCCGGTGAGGCGAAGAAACTGAGCGTGGTCACCGATCAGGAAGAGGGCTACAACGGATTTGTCGTCCTCTCGATCGACGGATTGCCGGAAGGCGTTCGGGCTGTGACCGGCACCGAGGTCGAACCGGACAGCCCGCCGCCTTTCAGTGAGGGCAAGAAAGAACGATTCACGACCAAGAGTCAGAAAGCGACGTTCGTGCTGCTGCCCGGCCGCGATGCTCCGGCGACCCGCATGCCGGCTACAGCGCGTGTCTACGCGCAGCCGGTTGTAGACGGCAAGTTGGGTGACCGGATTCCCGTGAAAGATTTACTGGTGATGGTGATGCAACGCCCGGAAGCGATGAGTGAGAACAAGATGAAGCAATCGACGGAGGCCTCCCGATGAGAAGGTTGTTACTGGTTTTTGCGTTGGCGGCTCTTTGCTCGAGCGGCGTCGCGGGATCCGATAAAGAGAAGATCGTTTCCATTCGGCTGACACCGCAGTCGCGTACGCTTTCCGGCAAGAGCGCTTCGCAACAGTACATCTTGATGGCGAAGACGGCTGACGGACGCGAGCGGGACGTCACCGATCAGGCCGAGTTTTCGGTGGCGAACCCCGAGTTGGCGGCGATCCATGGAACAGGGCGGGTCATCGCGGCTCAAGACGGGGACACCAGGGTCCACGCGGCGTACGGGGACTTCACGACCGAGGGTGAGCTGCACATCCAGGGTTCCGGGGACGTACGGCCCTTCAGTTTCGCGAGTGATGTCGTCGGTATCTTCACGCGCCGGGGCTGCAATGGGAGCGGCTGCCATGGTGGAGTTAAGGGCCAAGCTGGTTTCAAACTCTCCGATAACGGCGTCCATCCGCACGATGATTACAAATGGATCGTCGAAGGCGGCGTTTTCCAGGTGTTGACCGACGACTCCGAGGGACCGAAAGAGCCTCGCATCAACCTGGAAACGCCCGAGGCGAGCTTGCTGCTGCAGAAGGCCGTCATGGAGATTCCTCACGGTGGCGGACCGCGTTTTGAGAAGGGCTCGGACGACTACACGACGATTCTGAATTGGATCGGTGCCGGCGCGCCTTTTGGCAAAGAGAGTGACCCGGCTACGCCCAAGATCGTGAAGCTCGAGACCTACCCGCCTCAGATGGTCCTTGATCCGGGACAGAAACAGCGGGTTTTGGTTACGGCTCATTTCTCGGATGGCCGCCAAGAAGACTTCACCCACCAAGTGCTCTACACGGTGAACGAGTCGGCGGTGGCCGATGTCTCAACGGATGGTGTGATCGAGGCGAAAAAGCCGGGCGAGACCGCGGTTCTCATTAAGGCCGCCGGACACAATGCCCGTATCGGCGTCGGCGTCGTGGCGGAGGCGTTGCCGGATTATCCGGATGTCCCGCGCAACAACTTTGTGGACGAGGAAGTTTTCTCGAAACTCCGGTTGTTCAATATTGTGCCGTCCGGCTTGTCGAGCGATGAGGAGTTTCTGCGGCGCGTTTGTCTGGATCTGACAGGCCGGTTGCCGCCAGCGCGTCGTGTGCGCATGTTCCTCGCGGACAACGACCCCAAGAAGCGCGAGAAGCTGATCGAAACTTTGCTTGCCTCGCCTGAGTACGTTGACTATTGGACGTTCCGATTCGCGGATCTTTACCGCGTCGCGATCTTCCCGGTCGGCATCAACCCAAAGTGGACCCAGATGTACCACGAATGGATCCGCGATGCGATTGAGCGCGATCGCCCGTATGACGAGGTCGCGCGCGAGCGTATCGCCGGCCAGGGTTATAGTGCGCCCACGCGGCACTATCTGCCGTATCTCCAGATCCCGCCGCCCGAGAACATGATGGGTGAAGAGGTGCGGGTTTACATGGGGCGGCGACTCGATTGCGCACAGTGCCATGACCACCCCTATGAGGGATGGACGCAGGACCAGTTTTGGGGCATGACGGCCTTCTTCGGCCCGATGTTCAAGCTGGGCGGTAACGAGCGGTCTGTGATCTTTGACTTTCCCAACGGTGAGGAAGTGGCCGCCGACGTTGCGAGTCCGAAGGAGATGCGGGTTGTGCATCCCCGCACCCACGAACCTGTCCAACCTACGCTGCTTGATGGCAGAGTCGTTCGGTTTGAGGACAGCGACCTGCCGCGGCGCGAGCTGGCGGAGTGGATGACTTCGCATCCGTACTTCGCCGAGGCGACAGCGAATCGAATCTGGAGCCACCTGTTCGGACGCGGCATCGTCAACCCCGTTGACGACTTCCGGAGCACGAATCCGCCGACGCATCCGAAGTTGCTGGCGCGGCTGGCCGAGGACTTCGCGTCGAACGGCTACAGTCTCAAACACTTGATTCGGACCATCGTGTCATCTCGGACATATCAATTGACCGCGGCGACAAACGAGACAAACGCGGCGGAGGGGATCAACTATTCCCATGCCTACTCGCGGCCTCTCGATGCCGAGATTCTGCTCGATGCGATCAGTGATACAACGGGCGTTGACCAGCGTTTTGAAGTCGGAACGAATCGCGGCATCTGGAAGGGTGGTACGGCGCCGCTGGGAACGCGGGCCGTCCAGTTGAAAGAGACGGATATCTATCCCTCGGTCTTCCTCGATCTTTACGGCCGCGCGAACCGCTTCTCCGTGCCGGAGCGCGACGCCTCTCCGAAGTTGACGCAAGCGCTTCACATGTTGGCTGGCACGACCTACAACGATAAGCTTTGGAACGATGGCGCCCGCGTTTTCGACATGTATCAGGCAGGGGCCTCGGACGAAAAGATCATTGAGGAGATCTATCTGTCGTCGTTTGCCCGCTTCCCGGCGAAACAAGAGGTCGCCGATTTGAAGCAGCTCATCGAGCAAACGCCTACGCGGGAGCAGGCATTGCGAGATTTGCAGTGGGCCGTGGTCGGCTCGCGCGAGTTTTCCGAGAACCACTGATCCGTATTGGCTTAGCCCCGGGGGGTTGAAGACTCACGTGAGCCATGGCGGAGGTGGAATACGTGAACGATCCTCGCGTCATCGTCAATCGTGAATAGGATGCGGTATTTCCAACGTCGTTTGCCGTAGAGAAGGTGGCGAATCTCTTGGCCGAAGTGCTCAGCCTCTGGAGCCAAGGGAGCCCGCCGAGGGTACCGTTCCAAAGTATCGATTACGGCAAACAGCCCGTTGAACCACCGCGGAGCGATTGATGGGGCGCGCTCGTTGACCCAGCGATAAGCCGCTCGCAGATCCTCAGCCGCGGACGAATGTATCCGCACACGGTACTTCATGTATCGCTGGGAATATCATTGTCGCGGCGCATCTCCTCGAGAACTGCACGCGCATCACGGCCGGGGCTGGTCTCTGCCTCCTGCAATTGACGGCCGATTTCGTCCAAGCTCTGTGGGTCAGGGAGCTTATAAGAGGTAAGGTCGTCTTGATCGAGCAGATCACGGAGAAAAGCTTCGACCGAGCCGTAGCCCTCTTGAACGGCACGGTGCTCCAATGTGGTCTTCAAGTCGCCTGATACAGGGATGTGTATGGTGCTCCGCGCCATGACTGTAATGTATCCCTTGGGTGCGATTCGGTCAACGGCCCCCGACTTCAGGCTGTTGAACCATGACATCACTCGGCCACTTGAGCCGAACGAGCCATCTCTTGCCTAAGACCCCACTACCTTTCCTCCGGAAAGCATTTTCTCATCGAAGGATGAGCCTGGAGAAGCAGGGGAGCACTGAGTCGCTGGGCTCCTTTCTGGGATTGGTTAAGAAGGGGAGAGAATCGTCGTCGGGGCTGTGGGAATGTGGGAATCGCGGAGCGATTTCCAAGGGCGTTGGGAAACGAGGGAAACCGGTTTTTGGTTTTCCTCGTTTCCCATCGCCCGTCATTTCCGCAGCCCTTCTCCCGTCGCGCGGCGCGGCAGGTTCGCGGATGCGAAACTCGCAAACAGCTTGCTCTTGGCTTGTTGCATCCGCCGCGCCGCCGCAGTGTCGCTTTCGGCCTGAGCAATACGGTCGAGGGCCTTGATCGCCTGCCCGGGCTTGAGATAGTCGGCGGCCCGCGGCAACTTCTGGAAGGTTTCCCAAGGGGTCTGATAGTGGCGATACACGCGCTTCTGCTTGCCTTTGGCGTCGGTCAGCAGTTCGGGTTGTCCGCAGGGCCGGTGGAAGTTCAAATAGGGATTGAAGTGCTGTTGATAGAAGCGCTGGATGCGCGCCGCGTGCGGCGCCGCGATGTGCGTATGCCCCATGTGCTTGCGGATCACGGCGCCGTTTTTCGATTCCACCAAGCCGTTGTCGTTGGTGTGCCTCGGCCGCGACTTGGTCTGTTCGATCAGCAGCTTGTTCAGTAATTTTTCCACCGTGCCGTTGAGGAACTCGCTGCCGTTGTCGGAATGGAAGCCGCGCAGGCGAAAGGGGAACTGCTCCAGCATGGCCTTGAGCAACGGCTCCAGCCAGGCTTCGCTAATGGCCGCCGTGGCGCCGACCACTTGCCACTGGGTCACTTCATCCACCGCGTTGATGTGATAGACGCCCTTCACGCCGTCGCGATCTCCTTGATGTACCGTATCCACTCGCAGGTAGCCGGGTTGGCCCCGCGGGTTGGGCCGCCGCCGCTCGCCGATCGACACCGCGCTGGGCCGAGTCTTGGTGAAATGCAGCCGCCGCTGGCGGTACACCCTGTGCCGCCGCAGTCGATAGATGTGGGCCACCGAGATCTCCGCCAACCGCTCATATTCACTCTGCTGGTACTTGTGATATTCCCGCTGCAGGATCTTGCGCGTGGCCGGGCCGCTGAGGGTTTCGTGTGCTTCATCGACGGCCGCCAGCCGCTCGATATCGGCCGCCGTGTACTTGCCGGCAAAGCGATGCCGCCGATAGCGGGCAGGTACCAGCTCACCCCTCTGCCGATATTGGCGCATCAGTCGGGTGACCTGCGCCCGGCTCAGTCCCGTCATCTTGGCCAGATATTGCCGCAGCAGTCCTTTGGCGGCTCGGTCTTGCCCGCTGTAGCGCTGCCGGCACAGCGTTTGCGCCACCCAGGCGTAGATCTCGGCACGCCCTTTGCCCTTGAATCGTATTTCATCGCTGGCCTCCAGAAACTGCCGTATCTGCTCCAGGCTCAGCGTCTTGCCGTCTTGCATGTGGATGGTCAATCCCCAGCATGCTCACTCCCCCACCCTTCAGGCTCATCTTGTGTGAGAAACTAACTCCTCCTTCAGGCTCATCTTGCATGAGACAAGACTCGGAATACCAGAGCGGTGTACTCTGCGGTACACTTGTGATGGAAGTGGTCCGATCAAACGGTTCGGCGGGGGGTGTGCATTGCTGACGCGAAGGGGTTGTCTGACCGGAACGGATGAGCAGTGGGGGCGGCGCGACTTTGTCAAAGTCGGATCGCTCGGCTTTCTGGGAATGAATCTCGCGCAGTCGCTCCAACTCCAAGCGGCTACCTCTCCACGCATCTCTTCCAAGGCCAAAGCCAAGGCCTGTATCCTGCTGTGGCTCGAAGGTGGTCCGGCCCAGATGGATACCTGGGACCCCAAGCCGAGCAGCTCGTTCCGGCCGATTTCGACCAACGTTGACGGCATTCAGGTTTCCGAGCTCCTCCCGAAGCTCGCCAAGCGAATGGATAAGCTGGCGCTGATCCGCTCGATGAGCTCGTTCGGCGACGATCATCCGCAAGCCGTTCACTACGCCGCTACCGGCCATCTCCACAACCCCGCGATGCAGTTCCCCAGTTTGGGCTCGATCGTCGGGAAGGAATTGGGCCCGGCGAACGGCATGCCGCCCTACGTGATCGCTCCCCGCTGGGAGCGCAGCCAGCAATACCAGGAATCCTTCCGGTCGGCGTTTCTCGGGCCGGACTACGCGCCGATGCTGATCCCCGACCCGTCGAAAGACGGTTTCGAAGTGACCGACCTCAGCTTGCCCAAGTCAGTAGCGCCCGCCGCGGTTGAGAACCGCCGTGCGTTCCTCGACGTGGTCGACCGCATGTACCGTAGCCGTGTCGAGAGCGCCGAGCACACCAAGATGGACGCCTTTACCCAGAAGGCGTGGGAGATGCTGCTGACGCCGGGCGTCCAGAAGGCCTTTGATCTGTCCAAGGAAACGGAGAAGACAAGAGACGCCTACGGGCGTGACTCGGTTGGGCAGAGTTTATTGCTCGCGCGGCGGCTGGTCGAGGCCGGCACGCGGTTCGTCACGGCGGCGGGCTACCACGGTAACTCTTGGGACACGCATTCCGCCAACGACAAGGGCCACCGTGACCGCCTGACGCCTCCGCTCGATCACTCACTCTCGGCCCTGATTGACGACATGTCCGCGCGCGGCCTGTGGGACGAAGTCGTCGTAGTCGTGATGGGCGAGTTTGGCCGAACCCCCGACATCAACCCGCGGCTTGGCCGTGACCATTGGCCGAAATGCTGGTCGCTCGCGATCGGCGGCGGCGGTTTGAACACGGGGCTCACCGTTGGTGTGAGCGACGAGAAAGCAGCGAACGTACTTGAACGCAAGACGAGCGTCGGCGACCTGTTCGCGACGATCTACAAAGCTCTCGGGATCGATTGGACCCACGAGTATATGACTCCGGTCGGACGCCCGATTAAGATCGCCAACTCGTTCAAAGATTCGACAGGTGAACCAGTCCGCGAACTCATCTAAACTCCGCGCGCCGCCGGCCTCTCCCCGCGCAAACCGGTGGGCTCGCCGCCCTCCTGTCGCGTCCCCTGTGACGAACGTCCCCTGCGCCGGGCGTACTTAAGTACCGTCTCGTTGTAAAGGCTTTAGTTCCATCACCAGGTCTAAACCCACCGCCTTTCAGGCGGTCAGCTTCGAGCGGGTCTGGATGACAATAGGGAGATGGGCGAATATCGGCGAGGGGCGCATGCAGTCTACGACATCAAGTATCACTTGGTCTGGATCACGAAATATCGCTACAAAGTCTTGCGGGGCAGGGTGGCGGAGCGGACACGGGATCTGATCCGGCAGAGCTGTCAAGCGCGAGAAGTGGTGGTGATTCGGGGCGCTGTGTCGCCGGATCATGTGCATGTATTGGTATCGGCACCGCCACAGTTGGCGCCGTCGAAGCTGGTGCAGTATGTGAAAGGCAGGTCGTCGCGACGGCTGCAAGATGAGTTTGGGGAATTGCGGAAGCGATATTGGGGGCAGCACCTGTGGGCGCGGGGATATTTCTGCGCGACGGTGGGCGCAGTGGACGAGGAAACGATTAAGAATTACATTGAGAGGCAGCAATGGGACGAAGACGACCAGGGCTTCAAGATCACAACGCCCACCAAGCCTTGAGCCGGCTCTGAGCCGGGGCTTCTTCAGGCGGCTTCAGCCGCAAGCCGACTTTCAGTCGTAAATCACTACTGTCCGGCTGATAAGCGGTGGGCGGCCTGCAACTGGTTGTAGAAAAGTGGGTTAGGTGTTGTTTTTTCTTGCCGCGATTTGAGCGGCGGTGCGCCGTTTGAGCGTCATCCGTCCTGAGCCGACAATGGCTCATGAATCTGGGCCGCACCGTATTCGCGCAGTTGATCAGCTTTCTTCCGGATCGCGAGTTCCGGCGCTGTGTGGCCCGCTACGATGGCGACCGGGGCTCGCGCAGCTTCTCCTGCTGGGATCAGTTCCTCTCGATGTCCTTCGCCCAGTTGACCTACCGCGAAAGCCTCCGCGATATCGAAGCGTGCCTGCGTTCGCTTGGCGGCAAGCTCTACCACATGGGATTCCGCGGCAACGTCGCGCGCTCGACACTGGCCGACGCTAACGAGTCGCGCGACTGGCGGATCTATGCCGATTTCGCTCAGGCCTTGATTCGCATCGCGCGGCCCTTGTATGCCCGCGATCCGATCGGCGTGGATCTCAATCAAAGTCTCTACGCTCTGGACTCGACCACCATCGACCTGTGCCTCTCGCTGTTCCCGTGGGCCAAGTTCCGCCGGCGCAAGGCCGCCGTGAAGATGCACACGCTGTTGGACCTGCACGGTAACATCCCCACGTTTATCCGCATTACCGACGGCAAAACGCACGACGTCAACATCCTCGACGAGTTCCTACCCGAGCCCGGCGCCTTCTACGTTATGGATCGGGCCTACGTGGATTTCGAACGCCTCTTCGTGTTCACCCTCTGCTCGTCGTTCTTCGTCGTGCGAACCAAGAAGAACATCTTGCTCCAACGGCGCTACTCGCATCCCGTCGACAAATCTACGGGCGTGCGCTCGGATCAGACCGTCATACTGACTGCCATCGAATCGGCCAAAGTCTATCCGGACCCGTTGAGGCGCGTCAGCTACGTCGACGCCGCGACGAACAAGCGGCTGAAGTTCCTGACCAACAACTTCGCGCTCCCGGCACTGACCATCGCCGAGATCTACCGTTCGCGCTGGCAGGTGGAGCTGTTCTTCAAGTGGGTCAAGCAGCACTTGCGGATCAAGAAGTTCTACGGCGCCAGCGAGAACGCCGTGAAGACCCAGATTTGGATCGCCGTCTCGGTGTACGTGCTGGTGGCGATCGTGCGGAAGAGGTTGGGCCTGGAGGCGAGTCTCTACCAAATCCTACAGATTCTCAGCGTTACCCTATTTGAGAAAACGCCCATTTTACAGGCCTTGCAGCCATCAGACTCCCATGAAAACTTACTCGATCACCCCAACCAGCTGATTCTATTCGACTTCTAACCGGACAGTAGTGGTCGTAAATGAACCCACCGCCTTTCAGGCGGTGGTTGTTTAGGAGGCTCTTAGGGTGAATCCACCCTTTGCCTGCACCCGGAATTTGTAACCGATGTCCTATGGACGAAAAGCAGCTTCTCACCCCAATCTAGTTGGTAAGAAGGTTAGCGAGCATGGTCAGGAGACTTTTCAGTTCGGTTCTCGTGTTGACGGGCGCGGGAATCGCCACCGTCATGTTCCTTCGCTATTTCGTGGATCTGATTTACACGGGCGGAGTTGGGCTGGAAGCACAACTCGGTGGTTCGATCCAGTATCTCGGAGCGGCGATGGCCTGTCTCGTCGTCGGAGCGGCCCTCTGGAAAGAATGGCAGATTCCCGTTGCTGAATTCTGGGTCGTCGCAGGCGCCTTCTGTTTGGGGGTTGCCTTCCGGTCGAACGGTTATGAGGCCGAAGTGCATGGAGCTTTCGGACTATCGTCTTTCGTGATTGGGTACCTGATCCTGAGGTACAATGCGGACCGTCGGAGGATCAAGCGCCCCGATCCTAAAATCAGAGAAGAGACCATGCGGCGTATGATGGATTCGGCCTTGCCGCCGGATGCGGCCGCCCTAAAGGATACCGAAGAGCCTGACTCGAGTGATTCCAACGGCGCGACGTCGTCCCTTGCATCAATGATCCACAACCTGGGGACGGGTGTGACGCCGATTGTAGAGAAGACGCGCGGTGTTCACGAACTTCTGCAGCAGCGTTAGCTCCGGGCGGATGAGCGCGTCGATCCGCTGAATCCGACGATTACTTCAAGCTAAGCCAAGCGAATCGGCTTACGGCGTCTGGATCGCTCGTGAACATCGGGACGCGATGGTCCAGGTCAGACCTGCCGAAGGTCGATGAAATCTCGCATTCCCGGTTCGCGGTTTGATCGCGCCGGACGATGTTGATCCGCAGCGGCTGCCCCTCACTCGCCAAGTCAGTCATTGGGATCGCAAATTCCGCCTGCCATCCTCCATGGTTGGCTGCCGTGGCCGCCTCGGCTGAACTGTTCCAATCCCTGTCTGCGCCGCGCGAGTCGACAAAGCTGCCTCGGGCATTCACAAGGAAAGTAAACGATGTGTCGCCGTATCCAAGGTGAATCCGCACGTGGTCGTCGCGGATGGCTCGGCTGTTGTCCCGGCCCTCGTAGCCCTGCTCTGTGAGTCCTTCG
The DNA here is from genome assembly GCA_965206655.1 of Bryobacterales bacterium. GTDB lineage: Bacteria > Acidobacteriota > Terriglobia > Bryobacterales > UBA6623 > JAPPLB01. The sequence continues at coordinate 1,345,852 of CBDBKC010000038.1, forward strand.
GGAGCTTCGACGAGCGCGGCGATGTAAAGCGTTCCGTTCTTGTGGACGAGCCGGGCCTGAGTGCGGCGCGTCGGCCAGTCGCTGCCCTGTACGTCGATGAAGTGGTCGATCGGCTCGATATGCTGCCAGGCGTCGTCGTCGAGCTGTCCGTCGATGGTCGGCGCGGTTGCCACGGCGGCTGCCTCGATCGTCAGCTCTTTTCCGATCTTCAAGGGATAGAAATCCACGCGGTCGTTGCGGAAAGATTTCTCACCGTCGGGAGTCCCAAACTCGAGCGTCGCGGTGGGAACCGGATGAAGTTCCGCCCCCTCTCCACTCGCTTGGATCGGAATCCGCAGGGGTTGGCCGGGGTCGAGCTGAAACACGCGCCGCTCACGATCGACACTCCAGCCGTTGGTTCCGTGCCATAGGAGAGTGACCCTCAAGGGCGTCTGGAAGGGGTTGGAAACTTCGAGGATGGTGTCTACATCAACTTTGCCGTCCACGACCTTGGCGAGCGGCATTTCGCGGATCTTCTCGCCGAGGTCGCGTTCGAGCTCGAAGATCTCGTACGCCATGAATTCCTCCGGCGAGTTGACAGCTTGCTTATCGATCACGAAGGCGTCGAAGATGTTGCCGTCGATGTCGATGGCGCGTCCGATGAGCCGATCGCCCATCACGTCAATCGCAGTCACGTGGTGGATGCGGCGCCGGAACGCGGCGTGCTCCTTGGGCACTATGGGATAGGTATTGGCGCCGCCACCCCCCGATATCAGATGGTAGACGCCACGTTTGGCCTCGCCGGTGTAGCGGCCGATCGCGTAGGAGCGCATGTAGTAGTGGTCATGTCCGTTCAATACGAGGTCGACGCCGTATTCCTCGAACACCGGCTGCCAGACCCAGCGCTGTGCTGTGATGCCTCGTGTGGGGTGCGAGCGAAACAGCGGGTGATGGAAGTAGACGAACTTCCAGGTAGCGTCCTTGTTTTTTTTAAGGTCTTCGATCAGCCACTCGGTCTGCTTTTCGCCGAGTTCAAACGGCGCATCGCGCGCGTTGCTGTTCAGCGAAATAATGTGCGCGTTACCGTAGTCGAATGAATAGTAGACTTCGCCCTGATCGTCGGGAACGGAGTGATAGTTGTAGTAGTGGATCGCGTTCTGCTCGTGGTTTCCCAGGCAGGGGAAGATCGGAATGTGTTCGGACACGCCTCGCAGCGGGTCGAAGTACTGCGGTTTCCACTGCTCATATTTCGAGCCCTGTGCGACTAGATCGCCCGTATTGAGGATGATGCCCGGTTTCAGCTTCAGAATCTGTTGGACGTTCCGTGTGTGGGTTTCGGGATTGGAGCGGTTGTCCCCGTAGACGACGAATCGCCAGTTCTCGGTTCCGGGCGTGGGGGCGGTCGTGAATGAGGCAGCCGGGAGCAGGTTACCGCCATAGCGGACGCGGTAGTTGTAGGTGGTCGCGGCGTCCAACCCGCTGATGCGGATTTCATGGAGCTTGCGAGCCTCCGTTTCCTGAGCTTTGTTCTCGAACGTGCCGTACCGGCCGTACTCCACGACCCCGATGATGGGCTCGACTGTCTCCCACATGACGGTGATGCCGTCAGGGGTGACGTTTTGGAGGTAGGGCGCGATGTATAGATCGGGCGGGTCGGCGGCGGTTAGAGCCGTGACTGCGGAGATGGCTATGAGAAGAAGGCGACGCATCGGCTTATCCGCCACCCGTAGCTTCAAGGTGGATGCGCGCCAATCCATAAACCAGAAACTCCGGCACGGTGAAGCGGACGCGCCCATCCGACTCCTCGATCTCGATCTCTTGCGGCTCAGGGTTCTCCGGTGACAGAGCCTCGACCTTCGCAACACTACGTCCCTCGGGCAACACGAAGTCCACCTCGACGCTCTTCACCGCGATGGGCTTTTCGTCGGCAATGCCGTTGCCGCGGTAGCCTTCCGGGCCCTCTTCGCGGTTGTAGTTGACGAAGTGCAGATCGATCTCCTTGTCTCCGTCTGCCGGCCGGCTCGCTGACACGCGCACGGTCGCCGGTGCTTCAAAACGGCTGTACTCATCGAAACTCTCCGAGGCGATCTTCGCGCTATCGGACGTTCGATAAACGTGGCCGTAACTTGCGAGGCGGTCCGGGCTGATGACTTCGTCGGGAACGATGTCGAAGAGGACATGCTCGTCCATGAGCTTGTGGCCCACGTCCTGGAACGCGGACATCGCGGCAACGAGTTTCCCCTGATGGTTCTCGCTGCGTGGATGCAGCAGCACCGCCTCGCCGTAGGGCCGGTTGGCGTGGTAGACCTCGTCATTGCGCTTGATGAACTGGAAGTAGCGAACCAGTTCGGCCCGCGCGGCCGGATCGGTGAAGTTGATGTACTTCGCCATCGGCGAGCCGCCGTTCGCCATCAGCTCGGCCATCGAGGCGCGGATCTTGACGTTCTCGTAATGGCAGACCGTGTAAGGCCTGTCGTCGAAGCTGCCGCGAATGTAGCGCAACTGGAGCGTCGGTTCCGCTTTCCCGAGGCAGTACCACAGGTAGTTCTCGCCCTTGCCCCAGAGCTCGGAGGGCAGCATCACGCGCTCGTCGTTGCTGCCGCGCGGCGGATAGCCGAAATCGCCTGAGCTGTGTCCCCACATCGACGCGATCAGATCCGGTTTGATCGACCGTCCGTACTCGATGAACACCTCGTCGAAAGCTTCCTTGTTATTGATGTCGGTGAAGCGCTTCATTTCGAGCTTCAGCGGCGTCGGGTCCTCCACGGGGTAGCGCGAGACGATCTCGCCGAAGTCGTGCGCGTTGATGTTGTCGACGCCAAACTGCTCTTTCAACTCGGCGGGTGTGTAGTGCTCGCTCATGTAGTCCTTGAAGCCTCGGACGCAGTATTCGCAATGACAGTGCCGGGCGCGATAGAAGTAGTTGATCTGGAAGCCGTCGACGCCGCGTTCGATGCCGCGCTTGCACCAGGCCTTGAGAACGTTGCGCCAGTGCGGGTTGCTGAGGCAGCCGTAGTAAACGCCGTAGGGAGCGGCGTCATCGTCGCCGGTGAAGAGCGGCGTGCCGTCGGCGGTCTTGGCGAGCAGGTGGCGGGGGTCTTCGACGGGCTTGGGGCCGAGTTCGTTCTCGTCCCAAAGCTCGTTGTAGAAGGTAAAGAAGCCGCCGGTCGGGTTGCTCGGGTCGTCGGTTGTGCCCAGCAGATACTTCGCGATGTCGAAGTGGCCGATCGGCCGCGCGCCACGTTTGCGGATCTCAGCGTTGAGCTTCTCGAAGTATTCGCCGCTCAGGCGAATCCGTTCGGCGGGGTCGTCGGACTTCACCGCGCCGGCGTGGCTGGGCATGGTGGGGCCGGTGAGACCCTTGTACTTGTCCGGCATGTGGGCCAGCGTCCAAAAGTCAGCGCCATAGAAACCGACCTGGACGATCTCGGGTTCCGCTTCCGCGATGAAATCGAGGTAACCGGGTTTGAGGTACTGTCCCCAGTGGACGATCATGCGGGTGAATTCAAGCCGGTCGGTGTCGGCGGCCGATTCAACGGGAGCCGGGCTCGGCGGTTCGCTACCACAGCCGCTGAAGGGAAGCAGCACGAGGATGGCGACGAAGAGGAATGAGAATCGAGATAGCGGGAGACGCTTCATAGGTTGGCTCCAAGGAAATCTGAGGGTTCCGGTCCGCAATTTGGGAGCAAGTATATCAGGGAACGGGCCCAGAGGAAGATGGCGAACTGTTCGGCGTCGGGGCTATTGGCTTGTTTTGGGTGGCTCCTTTCGGGATAGACGCTGGTTAGGCGGGCCGTGATTCGCCTTTAAGGGCCGGCGTTTGGGGTTCGGTTGAGCAGTTTGGTGGAGTCCCCTGGGGCGCGACTAGCTAGAAAGTTCCCGGGAACAAAACGTAGGCGAATAGTAACCCCAATGACCCCGCGAAGACGACGTAATAGGTCATCGGAATGATGGTACGGCTGATGAGGATGCCTTCACGGCCGACGAGGCCGACGGTGGCGCTGGCGGCAACCACATTGTGGACGGTGATCATGTTGCCGGCCGCGCCGCCGAGGGCCTGCATTCCCAGCACGACCAGGTGAGGCGCGCCGATGCGGTCGGCGACACCGTACTGGAAGAGGCTGAACATGAGGTCGCTGACCGTGTTGCTTCCCGCGACGAATGCCCCGAGGGCCCCAATGATGGGCGCGAAAAAGGGCCAGGTACTTCCGGCCACGTAGGCGACATATTCCGCCAGGACGATCGGCATGCTGTCGAGGCCCGAGCCGTTCGCGCCGGAATCGATGAAGACGCGCACCAGTGCTACGGCGAACAGAAGCGCGAAGGCGGGCATGGCGAGCATCTTCGCCGAATCAGCCCAGGCTTTCTTGACTTCGCTGTTTTTCATGCCGTGAAGAAAAACAGTCAGGAGGGATACCACAATGAAGATCGTCCCCGGCAGGTACAAGGGCTCCACAGCTTGCGATAGCTCCGTCCCGAGGATGTTCGCCCAAGTGAATTTTACCGACGACAGCCATGCCTTGAAGGGCAGGAACGGCAGGCGCGTCACAACGAGCAGCGCAGCGACGATCACGTAGGGCGACCAGGCGCGGCCCAGCGTCATTCCGTGGCGCTCGTCGCCGGTTTCACCGCTGAAGGCGCCGATCCATTCATTTGGCCATTGATCGGCCGGCGGGAAGTCCCAGGGTTCGCCCTTGGGGACGAACAAACGTTTGCGCGCCGCTGTCACGACGATCGCCAGCGCGATGAGACCGCCGAGCAGGGAAGGGAACTCCGGCCCCAGGAAGACGGCTACCAAGCAGTAGGGCACGGTAAAGCTTAGACCGGCGAAGAGGGCAAACTTCCACGCTCCCAATCCTTCTTTGAACGATTTGTTGGCGCCGAAAAAGCGGGTCATCATGCCGACGATGATGAGCGGTATGAACGTTCCGACGATGGCATGAGGAATCGCCGTGAAGACGCCGATGCGGTAGATGAACTCGGGGTACGACATACCCGCCGCCGCGATCGCGTTCTCGACTTCGGCGACGTTCAACGATTCGGCCATTCCGACCAGGATGGGCGTTCCCACGGCCCCGAAGCTGACGGGTGTGCTTTGGATGATAAGGGTCGTCATGACCGCCGCCAATGCTGGGAAGCCCAGCGAAAGGAGCAACGGCGCGGCGACGGCAGCCGGCGTTCCGAATCCCGAAGCGCCTTCGATGAAGGAACCGAAAAGCCAGGCGACGATGATGACCTGTACGCGGCGGTCACGCGAGATATCGGTGAAGCCACGTCGGATGGTGGCGGCCGCCCCGCTTTCGCGCAGCGTAAAGAGCAGAACGATGGCTCCGAAGATGATCCAAAGCAGAGAGACGGCGATGACGACTCCGCGCAGGCTGGCGGCGATGGCGTGTACGGTGGGCACTTCCCAAAACCACAACGCAAACAGTAGCGTCATCGCGTACGCGACCGGCATGGCTCGTGTGGCGGGCCAGCGCAGGACGACCAAGAAAAACATCACGGCCAGGATCGGTAGAACCGCGATCAGGGCGTACAAACCGGAAGCAGCGTCCATGCCTTCGATCCTCTTCTCTCTCGGAAATGGGGCTATTAGCCCGCCTCGGTGGGCCAGGCGAAGTGCTGAGAGTAGCGACCCTGTGTAGGCTTGTCAACCGCGGGTGAGTCGTGGGCAGTGGTCGCTCGCGGCGCTTTGCGCGGTCTCGAGGGCCCCTGAATCGCGGTGATACAATGCGCTGGAGGCGCGCTTCATGTTCACCTGGGAATGCCCGAAATGCGGGAAGGAGCTGGATGTCGATGCCCAGAGCTGCTCGAAATGCGGGGAGCAGTTCGGTCTTCCGGACACTGCTGAGGGGATCGCTCCGGTCTCAAAGCCGGCGGCATCAGCGCGGGTAGCGCCCGCCGCCGCCGCATCCGTCCCCAGTCCGACGCCCAGTCCCACCAAACCCCCTCCGGCCGCGACTGTCCGGCCCAGTGCGCCGCCGCCACCGGGGCCGGCCGTCTCGAAGCCGGCACCCCTTCCGCAGGAATTCGTACCGCCGCCCACCCCGGTCCAGGCCGCACCGGCGGCGGGCATTCAGGGAAAACATCTTGTGGCGGTGGTGGTGGTGCTTGTGATCGCAATCGGGAGCGCTGTTTACGTGGCGCGGCCCAATCTTTTCGGTAGCGCACCCAAGTTGGAACTCGAAGACGTACCCGATAGCGAGCAGATCGGATTGGCGGCGGCGGCTTTCGGCGATTTGCAAGTAGCTGGAATCCGCGCGCTGTATACCGAAGACCTGAAAGCCAAAGTACGCGCTGTTGTGATCAACCATGGCGAAATGACGCAGTCGGGCCTCTACCTGCAGGCCCGATTGAGCCCCAAAGAGGCGCCACTCGCTTCGCCGCCGCTGGCGAGTTTCGTCATTGAGCTCGACGAGGATCTCGGCCCGCAAGAATCACGAGAGATCGAGGCCGACCTGATGACTCTTGGTACGCTCGCCTCGTTCCCGCCGTGGAAAGACCTTCGTATCGAGTTGGACGTGGAGTGAGCGGTATGTGGTGGATTCGAAACTTTCAAAGCAACGTAAGGAGCAACGTATGATTCGCACGACTCTGATCTGTGTTTTCTCGCTGGCGTTCGCCGCCGCTCTCGCCGAGCCCGCTTCGGCCCAGGGCGTCCGCTACTGGACCGATGCTGAGTTGAAGGCCGCGGCCAAGAAGATGTCGCCGAACATCAACGAACAGCACTTCGCGCTCGACCGTCTCGGTGACTGGGGCAGCCACTACGCTCTGATGGTCCACCGAGAAGGAAACGGACCGTCGGAGATTCATGATGACTACACGGATTTCTACGTCGTTCAGAGTGGTGAAGGGACATTGGTCACCGGCGGCGAAATTGTTGGACGGAAAGAAACCGCGCCCGGAGAGATCCGCGGGACATCGGTGAAAGGCGGCACGAAACGATCGCTCAAGCCAGGGGACACGGTGAACATTCCGCCGAAGACGCCGCATCAGGTGGTGGTCCCCAGTGGTAAGACGATCACGTATTTGATTTTGAAGGTGAAGGCTGAGTAGCCTGCTTGCGGGAAGATAACCTTGCTGTAGGGCGCTTGTAGCCCCCTCCTGACCCGCCAGCGCCGTGGGACCCCGGAGGAGTGGAACCCAACATCAGCCGGGGCGGGGATGTTGGCGAGGTAAGCGGCTAGACAAGCCGTAAGAGTCGCCGTGGACTAAGACTTCGTGGGTGCCACCACTGCGATCGTTACATCCGCACGGCTTCTGAAGACGGTCTCGGGGTCACATTCGACTTCGATGATGATGGGAACTTCGTCGCCGGGGGTTACGCCCTCTGGAACCAGCACGTTGATCTGGTTCAAAGCCACGAACGTCGGCTGTAGAAAACCACCGCCGAGAATCTGAGCTTCAACACCCCCAATGAATACCCTGACGGTTTTCGTAGCGAACAGCAAAGGAGAGCCCGGTTCGGGTATGTCGCCGGTGCGAACCATCCCACTGAGTGGCCCTAGGCCATTGGCCCAAATTGTAATCACGCCCCCAATCTCGGCCGCTTTCTCGTTGACGATCGGCTCTACTTTCGGATCGGTCGGCAAGCAGAGTTCTGGTGACAAAAAGAACGCTGTGCAGAACGTCCCAGGCGCCTGCGCGAACTCAACGAAATCCGGCGTTGGCGGGTTCGGAACAAAGTTTGTGACGATTCCAGGGCCCGGCCCGAATCTCCACGAATAGATGCCCGGCGAAGCCGGTGCGACCGAGACCTCTAGCGGACCGCTCGTGACGCCGTTGCTGGTGACCAACAGCGTCGCTGTACTCTTCGAGGTGGCCATGACCTCCCATGGAAGTTGACCGTTAATCTGATCAAATTCAACGCCACGATCTTCACCCCGCGCGATCTCGAAGATGGGCATCAGAATACCATCAATTGTTATAGTGAGGTCGCCAACAGTCGTGTCGAGGGGAATTTGCAGCGACGAAAGTGGGACTGTTGAAGGACTCGGCAGATGGGAAGCAAAGCCTTCACCGAACACGCCAATGGCCGAGCCGGGCGACACAGCGTGTTCTGGCTCCCCTCCAAGGACATTCGTCGCGGAGTTCAGGACGACGGAGGCTACCGGCGCTTCCTCCGAGAGCTTGGTGTATGAGCCATCCCCGTACAGGGTTTCACCGGCGCCGAACACTGCCATGACCAGCGCTACCGTGATAGCTGCAAGCGTAATCCTGAATTTCATCGAAGGGTATCCTCAGGCCGAAGGCAGGGCCAACGTGCCATCTATGATCGCATGATTCGGTGCGGCGTAGGTAGTGTTCGAAAGTAACAATTCGTACGCAGTGTCAGCTTCCTAACGAGGCTATGCCCGGCAATTTCTTGCGCTAGCGGCGGAGGGCTTCTAGCGTCATCGCCACCTCCTGGTCGTGGCCACCGTTAAGCCAAGCGGCCAGTTCGGCTTCCCGAAGACCTCGCCCAACGAAACCTTGATCGCTAAGAATACGAGCGATCATCCAGTGTGGTTTGTACCACCTGGGTGCGAGACCGATGGCGTGGGTAAGCGCTTCTTGTGTGCCGTTCGGATCTCCCATAGAAGCTCGTGACGTAGCGAGGCCGTAGTACGCATGGGGACGCTGCTCCGAATCCACGGATGCTCGGTGCCACGCGTGAATGGCGGCCTGGACAGCGACAATTCGCCTCGGTATGTCAGGAGCAATATTGGAGAGTCTGCTCATGGCTTGTGCGAACCAGATGTCCGCATTCATTCCCCAGGGCTGGGCGCGTCTCACGTACGTATACGATTCAAGGGCCCGAATGACATTTCCCCTGTCCACGTGCGCCTTAGTGCGTTGTAGGCCTAGATCTGCCCAGAGCAACTGGACAGCGAAGCCGATCAAGATCGCACTCAACGAGAAACCTGCGATACGGCCTGAAATTGAACTCCCACGATGGGTGGTAACTCCATTGGCACCGACGGCGCCCGCCACCAGCAGCGCCGCCCCGAAGTAGAAGTACAGCGCCGTCGGAACGGTAAACACAAGGAACTGCTGGCTGATGAGTCCGGCGACGAACGAGGCGGTCAGAAAGCCCGTTACCGACGCGGTGGAGCGTGCCCGCCACGCCGCTCTGAGCGGTGCGGCGACAAGCAGAATGGTGATGATGAGTCCGGGCACGCCTTGTGCCGTGGCGGCGTCGAGGAAGATGTTGTGCGGTGATTCGTGATAAAAGTTCGGGTAGGCGCGCGCCAGTTCAACAGACTGGTAGCGAGGGTAGGTGTTGGCGAAAGTTTCCGGGCCTGATCCCAGTGGCCAGTAATCGAGCGCCATCCGAAGCGAGTCGCTCCACAGCCAAAGGCGTGCGCCTCCGCTTAAATCCTCCCCGGCCCAGACGGCTCGGCTGCGCAGCATTTCTCCGGAGGGTGACACGATGAATGCGGCCGACAGAATTACGACGATTACCGCGGTCGACACGGCCCTTCTCGTCACGCGCGGGCGATACCAGAATAGAAGCAGGATGGCTCCCAACACCAGGCCGATCACCGCCGAACGTGTTCCGCTCAAAACGATCGCGGCCGAGCAGAGCATTATGGTTAGCCGCCCGAGACGCCGCCAGGGCCCCGAGGGGTCGACCAGCGCCTGCGCGCCCGCCACGAAGACGACGTAAAGCAAGTATGTCGCGAAGTAGCCCGCGTGGCCCAGCGTGCCGGGCGGACGCACAATCAAGCCACCGCCGATCCCCTCTTGATACGCGGCGGGCGGAATCAGGGGATCGACCCCAAAGTACTGAAGAATGCCGTATAGCGCGGCTACCGCTCCGGCCGCCGTGACCGCCCGAAAGACCGCGACGTAGCGCAATCGATGTGCGACGAGCCATCCGAAAACGATCACGGCGAAAACGAGCAGACCGAGGTGAGGGACAAGGCCGAGCCGCCGCCAGTTCGTGCCCGCGAACGACAGCGGCATCTGCGTCGAGAATGCCGTCGACGCCAGCAACGACACCGCTTGCGCCGCGATGAGTGTCAGAAACCAACGCCCGCGCTGATCCGCCCACGCCGCGCCCAAGCCCGGCGCATAGTCGCGCCACAACAGCACGCCAACTCCGGCGCCCATTAGCAGCACGACGACCTTCGGCGTAATGTCGAAGTAGAACGAGATGCCCGGCGCGATCAGAAGCGGGACAGCCGCGAGCGTCACCAGAATGAGGGTCTCGAGTCGGAGATGAGACCTCTCAACCGGCCGGGATGGGGCTTGCTCACTCATCGCGTTCCTGATCCGTTCGTACGAACCCGCACGCTCAAGGGACAACTTTTGGGCATCTTCTTCAGTATCATCTCGTAGAGGGCTGTGAAAGTGTCGCCTACCGGATTGGCCGGACTCGGCGGCCGTTGGGGAACCGCCTTCAAGTACGTCCGACACAAGCGATGTCTGACACATTCGACGCCTATGCGTTCTTGATGCACCTCGCCCGGAGATGGCGTCTCTGCGCAACCGCCTGTGCTGTGTCGGGCGGCATGGCCCTCATTGTCAGCCTGTTGTTACCGGCGAAGTACACCGCCACGGCTCGCATCCTGATCGAGCCCCCGGGAAGCAGCGACCCGCGGGCGGCGACCGCAGTCAGCCCGGTCTACCTGGAATCGCTGCGGACCTACGAGCACTTCGCGCTGAGCGACAGCCTTTTCGAACGCGCCGTCAATGAGCTCGAGATTCGCGATCCCGTCGATCCCGAGCCGCTTTCCACATTGAAAAAGCGAATTCTCGATGTCGAGATTCCCATGACGACAAAGATCCTTGCGATCGAGGTTACGCTACCGAATCCGAAGAAGGCTCGGGATCTGGCGGCCTTCATCGCGGACGAAACGGTTCGGCTGAGTCAGCAGACCAACGTCGAGAGCGATCGCTCCCAGACGGAGAGCATCGAACGCATGAGGGCCGAAGCGCAGAACCGTGTTCGACAGATCGAAACGGAGTCACTGAAGGTCGCCGAGGATACACCGGCGGAGGGCCTCGCTGAAGAGCTTGAGGCGCTGATTCAAGCCAAGGGCTTGGTGCAGCGACAGCGTCTGATGGTGAGGGATCTTCATGGTGACCTGCTGGCCACACTGGAAACCGACAATTCCGAATCCTCCCGTCAAGACGTGCGAAATGCCGAGAAGCGCCTCGACCTATTGGAAAAGGAAATGGTCTCATTGGATCAGCAGATCACTCGGAAACGTCTCGAGCTCGGAACGCGGGGCGCGCGCCGGGAACAAATTGACGCCGAGCGGCAGGCCGCCTGGAAGGCGCTGGAAGAGAGCGAGGCGCGTCTCGCGCACGTCCGTTCCGCCGGAGGAGCGCGCGGAGAACGGTTGCAGGTGATCGACTCCGGGGTCATCCCGGAGAAAGCCTCCTCGCCGAATATCTCTCTCAATGTACTGGTGGCGCTCATCCTGGCTTTGTTGGGCTCGCTGCTTTACGTCACACTTGAATTCAGCTTCCAACTGCGGCGAGCCGAGGCGCGGCGCGAATCGTTGCGGGTGGCCAGCCGTGGCTGAGCGGGGGTTGACGCGATTCGGTCCGCTCAGAGCAGACAAAACGGAGCCGCGGGTAGCTCTTGTCCACGATTGGTTGACGGTCGATCGCGGCGCCGAGAAAGTGCTTCTGGAGCTGTGCCGGCTGTTCCCGTCAGCGCGCATACATACACTGCTCTGGAATCGTGGTTCGGTGGACCCGGAGATCGAGCGCCGCGTCGTCCAGACATCGTTTCTCCAGAAGCTGCCGGGCGCCGCCGAGCACTACCGGAGTTACCTGCCGCTTTTTCCCAAGGCGATCGAGTCACTCAAGATCCACGACGCGGACCTCGTCATCAGTTCGAGTCACGCGGTGGCGAAGAGCGTCATCGTCCCCGAGGGTGCGCGGCACGTCAGCTACGTTCACACCCCGATGCGATACCTCTGGGGCGACACGGAGAGCTATTTTCAGTTCGGACGCTCGCGGCGCGTGAAGAAGCTTGCGCTACGTTTCGTCTCGCCCTACCTGAGAGGATTCGATCAGCGTACCGCCAAGCGGGTCGAGTTTTTCATCGCGAACTCGCAAAACGTTCAGGAACGGATTCGGCGCGTCTACGATGCCGATTCGACCGTGATCTATCCGCCTGTCGACACGGACTACTATCGGCCCGACCCGGAGAGCACCGGCGGTGATTATTACCTGGTTGTTTCCGCGCTGGAGCCGCATAAGAGAATTGATCTTGCCGTGCGTGCTTTCGCCGGTTCGCCTCGGTCCCTAGTCATCGCCGGAGCCGGAACGCAGGAAGCTGAGTTGCGCTCGATTGCCACGGACAATGTCAGCTTCGCCGGGCGCGTTTCGAATGAAGAGTTGCGGAAGCTTTATCGAGGTTGCCGTGCCGTGATTCTGCCTGGCATAGAGGATTTCGGGATCGTTCCCGTCGAAGCTCAGGCGTGCGGTAAGCCCGTCGTTTGTTGTGCCGAGGGCGGTGCGCGCGAAAGCGTCATCGAGGAAGAAACCGGCGTTCACTTTTGGCCCCCGTGGCCCGCGGCGTTGCAGGCGGCGATCGACAGATCGGAGCAGATCACCTGGGACGCCGAGCACATCCGGCGGCAAAGCCTGCGATTCTCGCGGCAATACTTTCGGGATAGAATGAAGCGATTCTTTGAGTCCCGCCTGGGACTCGTCTGGGAAGCACCGACACCTCCTGCCGAACGCAGTCAAGAGTTCCACTTCGCCTGAGCCATCTTCATGCGGTGAAATCTCGCCGGCCCGTGTATTGCGGGGCAGCCTGATCATCGGCGGCGGTCTGTTCGCGGCGCAACTGCTGGGTTTCGTCCGGCAGATTATCATCGGCTATCTGCTCGGGACCGGCGCCGAAGCGGACGCGCTATCCGCCGCCATGGCGCCCATCGAGACGTGGTGGACGGTGTTCGCGGTGGCGCTCATCTTCGGTTTCGCGCCCTTGTTCTCCGAGGCCCGCGGCAGCCGCGCCCATCGGGTGAGCAGCGTGCTCCGGCCGATCATTCAGCTTTCCGCGATAGCGACGGTTCTGCTGCTGGTTTTCGCGAAGCCGGTTCTTCTTGCCTTCGCCCCGGGGCTCGACGAGCAGGCGACTCTTTTGGGAACTCGACTCCTGCAAGTCTTCAGCCTGTCGGTTACGGGCATCAGTGCAAGCTTCGTTTACTCTTCGTTTCTTTTTAGCCGGCGCAAGTTTCTGGTCCCTTCGTTGCAACATGCGACCGTCAACGTGGCGACAATTCTCGGCGCACTCGTTTTCTATCAACGCTGGGGGGTCCATGCGTTCGCCGTAGGGTATACCGTCGGGGTTTGGCTGCAGCTCCTGATGAATTATCTCTATGCTCGGCCGCTGATGGCGCTTCAACCGGAAGACGCCGGCCGGTTGAGTCTGAAGCAGGTCGTTACCGTGCCGGGAGCGATTCTGGCGCAGGCCGTCGCGATTGAGTCGAATATCGCGGTCACGAGAGCTTACGCTTCGACGTTCGGTCTGGGAATGACAGCGGCTTTTGAGTTTGGTTTCAAGTTGCTGAGGGTGCCGGCGGCGCTGCTGATTGTCCCGCTCTCCCAGTCGTTGTTGCCGGAGTTGGCGGATCATTCTGATACGGAGAGACACTATCGTAAGCCGCTCCGTACGACGGTTCGCGCGACTTGGCTGCTGGCGGCTGTAGCTGCCGCTGCTTTGATTGGGATGGTCCTCATCCGGGGTCCGTTGGTGGCATTGCTTTTCGAGCGCGGCGAGTTTGGCGAAGCTTCGACAGCGGCCGTCGCGCTGATCCTGCTGGCGTATGCGCCGGCCATGCTGGCGCGGGTCATCGCGGACTTTCTTTCGCGGCTGCTTTTCGCGATGGGTAAGACCCGTGTACCGGCTGTCTCGGCCGCTGTTGGATTGGGAATCAATTTGGTGATCAGCCTGCTGCTACCTTCGACTTGGCCGGAGCTGATCGGTCTCGGCGCGATGATTGGGTTCCTCGCCGGTATGTTCATGCTGATTCGTTATGTTGGCGAGCTTCGACGCCATGCATGAGCCTTTCCTCACCCCTACCGCCCCGGGCGGGCGGAAACAATGGTTGATCCCCGGCCTTGTGTTGGGGATGGGGGCCGCGTGCGTCGCGGTGCTAACGAATCCGTGGGTTGGCGCGGCCGCGGTCGGCCTGCTCGGACTCGGCGCCTTTGCATGGTGGGTCGGGGGCGGATACGACCGCTGGTTTCTCGCCTTCGCTATGTCGACCTGCCTGTTGCCGCCGCTCCCCGTTGCGCTCGGGACAACCGGACCTCATGTCGCCTCGTTCGCCGCCCTCCTGGGGTTGTGGATCGGTATAGCTCGGCTATCGACGTGGCGCATCAGGAACGAGCCGTTGCCTATCGCATTGCTCGGATTCTGGATACTGATGGCCTGCTCTCTGGCGCCGGCGGCGCTCGAATCACAGATCTCGGTTGTGGCCCTCGGTTTCGCGCGGCTGGGGTTGCTGGGAGTGTCGCTGTTCAGTTTCTTCTACTTCGCTTACTGCCGTCCGGACAATGCCGCGCGCGAACTGGGGTGGTGGGTTCGGCTGTTATTCGGTTTCGCGGTTGCGTCGGCGTTCTTCGCTTGCCTGGACTTCTACTTCCAATGGCCCCCGCCGGCGGGTTTCGGAGAGCAGTACATATGGCTGACCGGCGCGGTCTACCGGCGTGCACAGGGTTTGTTCTACGAAGCGAGCACGCTTGGCAATTTCTGTGCGTTCTTTCTGTTGCTGGTCGCGGTGGCCTGGGTCCGAGCGACGCCCGGGAGGCGCATGCTCAGTCTCGGCTGGTCGGTGCTCGGCGCCGCCATTCTCGGCACGGCGTTGGTGTTCTCGTTTTCGCGTTCCTCTGTTGTGAGTCTGTTCGTCGCGCTCTCGACGCTGTTGCTGCTCGAAAGGCGTCGCATCCGGCTGGGCCGTTGGCTGGGGATGGCGTTGGTGGGACTCGGCGGTGGATTGGCACTGGCCTGGAGCGTCGCGCCGACGCTGACGGGCGCGTACTTCATGAGGCTGTGGTTGACGGCTACGGGACTCTTGAGTGAACCCAACGTTTGGCTTTCGGGCCGCATCGCCAGTTGGACGACTTTGCTTGAGTTCCTGGCGGACAATCCTACGCGGCTTCTGACAGGAATCGGGTATGCCACGCTGCCCCACACAGACCTCGTGGGACGGACCGTGCTCGGCGACAACATGTATCTGACCGTGCTGGTGGAAACGGGCGTCTTGGGATTCCTGGCGATGGTTGGGTTGCTGGTCGCCATACTGGCCGCTGCCTTCCGAGTTTCGCGCAGCGGCGATGAGACCGCGTCGTTCGTCGGGACTTGGATTTTCTGTTTCTGGATGGGGCAGCTTGCACAGATGTTGTCGGTCGACGTGCTCACCTTCTGGCGCGTCCTGCCCATTTACATGGCGCTGCTGGGTATGGCCGTTCACAGGGCGGGCGCTTCGCGCCTCGAAACCGGTTCCGAATGAAGATCCTATTTCTGGATCAGTTTAGCGATCTGGGTGGGGCCCAGAAGTGTCTCTTGGACCTACTGCCCGCCATCCGCCGAGAAGGATGGTCGGCTCACGTCGCGGCTCCGGGGGAGGGTGCGCTTTTCGACCGCGCCCTCGCCGCGGGAGCTACGACCGACAAACTTCCTCTCGGGCGCTACCCTTCCGGCCGTAAGTCGTTGAGTGAAAGCCTCCGTTTCCTTGCCGAGATCCCCAGGATTGTGAGCCGCGTAAGGGACCTAATTAGAACGCGCCGGCCTGATCTTATCTACGTGAATGGGCCACGATTGTTGCCGGCAGCGGCTCGCGCCTCGGAAAATACACCCGTCCTCTTCCATTGCCACAACCACATCCAGCAGCAAGCCGCTGTGTTTCTCGCCAAAAGAGCGCTGCGCCGTTCGCAGGCAACGGTCGTATCGTGTTGCCGTTTTGCATCCGAACCCCTCGACGCTGCCCTAAGCGAGGGGCGGCTCCACGTTGTCGAAAACGGGGTCGGTGTCGCCCCAAAGCGAGACACCCGGGTGAACGTGAACAACGTACGCATCGGAATGGTGGGGCGTATCTCATCTGAAAAGGGGCAACTGGAGTTTCTGAAGGCGGTCCGCCCGATTGCCGACGCCCTGCCGCATTCGCGGTTTGTTATCGCCGGAGACGTGCTTTTCGGCGACCCCGCGGCCAAGAGGTATTACGACAGAGTTCGAGCCGAAGCCGAAGGACTGCCTGTGAAATTTCTCGGTTGGCAGGACGACGTCTACAGCGTCATGCGCGGGCTTGACGTCCTGATCGTTCCCTCAACCGGGGAACCAGGGATGCCGCGTGTTGTTTTGGAGGCTCTGGCGTGCGGCTTGCCGATCGTTGCGTTCGCCACCGGCGGGATTCCGGAAGCGATCACCGACGGCGAGACCGGCTTTCTGGTCAGTCCGCCCCAGGGGAACGAGCTAGCCGACCGCGTGCTTGCTCTATTGCTCCACTCGCCCGATCGGTTACAGGCCGTCGGGCTCGCCGGACGCCAAGTATGGCGGGAACGCTTTACGCTGGAGAGATTCCAGCGGCGGATGATCGAAAGGATTCAACTCGCCGCCGGACGGATACCTGATGACCCGCCCGGAAACCCTTCAGATTGACGCAGCCGCGCGGGGCTGGGAGGCACGGCTCGAACCGTATCACGTGGCCATCGTCTTCGCTGCCGGCCTCTTGATTCGCGTTTGGATTATCCAGGCCTATCCGATCATCTTCGGCGGCGACAGCATTGTCCGGCTCTACTATCACGACCGCATCTTAATCTCGCACCAGTTGCCGGCCTTGCAGGCTGCCGTACATCTGATCATGGGGCTGGCGAACGATCCAGGGTGGGTCCGCTACTTCATGGCCCTCGCTGGAGCGGCGGCAGGTGTTGGGTTCTATTACCTCTGCGCCCGTCTCTTCGGGCGCGTGGCTGCGTTTCCGCCCGCTGTCTGGTTCGCCATCCATCCTTTTGTGGTCGCATACTCGACGGTCCCGTATCAGGAGATTCTGATGCTGACGGGTCTCTTCTTTGGCTTTTCATTCTTTTTTGAGAAACGTTGGTGGTTGGCAGGTCTTCTGGTGGGGTTCGCTTGTCTGTCGCGCTACGAGGCATGGGGAGCTGCAGCTATCTTGGCCGCCGCTTTCTGGATACAGACGGATCGACGCGCGCTCGCGGCCCTCAAGGCGGTCGCTCTTTTTGGCTGGGCGCCTTTGCTTTGGATGGGCTACCACCAAGGGCTTTCGCCCACGGGCTCCTATGTGCTTGACGCGGGCCTGAATTGGGACCGGCTGTGGCGCTGGATCTACCTCGGCTACATCACGGTGAAGGACACACCTTTTCCGGTCCTCATTCTGGCCGTGGCCGGCGCATGGCTCTTTTGGAAGCAGCGTCTCTGGCAATCGCCGCGCTATCTCACGCTGTCCGCTTATGTCGCGCTGTTCCTTGTCGCGATTCTCTTCTCGGGACACGGTGACCGCGACAACCCCGACCGCTGGGTCTCCGCGCGCGAGGCGCACATTCTGTTTTCAGCGCTGATCTTGCTCGCCGGGCTGGGTTTCACCCGCATCCGCCGAGGGCGGACGGCGATCTGGATTGCGTGCCTGGCTGTGGGCCTCTTCATGACGGGCCGGTAGGTGGCGACTGAGACAAGCAATCCGCATTTGCGTCTGAGCTACGCCCTTGCCAAGTGGATCGACGGCAACGTTTCGCAAGGCGACCAGGTCGTCATCCTGACTGCATCGCTGCCGGACGATGCGAGCCAACGCTACCTCGATGATGCTGAAAGAAGTGGCGGAGCCCCTGGACGCCGCCGAGCGCTCGAACTACTCGCCGAGCTCGATCCCGCGCCCCCGGACTTCCAGCGCACCGTCGTTCACTCGAAGCTCGGTCGAACACAGATCCGCCATCTCTCAACCATCCCCCTGCCCCAACAAGACCGCGCACCGTTTAGTGCCGAAATGCGGCGGCTCTACGGCGACAGAAGTTTACACAGACCGTCTGAGTGGCTCGCCATTTGGAGCGACTTCAGGCCGACGAATGAGGCCGAAACCGAGTTTCTGGACCTGATCGCGATCGATCAGCCGGTGCGGACACTGCGGCAAGGCACTTTGTCAGTGCAAATCTTCCGGCTCAACTGAGGGGCTGTGAAGAAGCGGGGACTGTACCAAGCGCCGCCCGCGTAACTCCTTTGTTCGCAGCGCTCACAAGCGCCGCGCCGTGGACTGTCCCAGTTTTTTCACAGCCCCTTAGGTCCGGCGGCGGGAGAAGGGCCGCCTACTCCACCGCGATCGTCACACCCCCCTGCGCCTCCCGCGCCGCAATCTCCACCTCGAGAAGGACGGATACTCCCGGCGTCACCCCCTCCGGCACAAACACGTTGATCTGGAACAACCCCGCGAAGTTCGGAGCCATTCCCGTGAAAAGTACTTCTGCCTCGATCCCCCCGATGCGGACGACCGTTGTTTCCTGCAAGAAACTCAAATCCGCTCCGCCCCGCGCCAATTCCCCTGTCGCCAGCGGTGGATTGATCGCACCCTGCCCTGTTCCGAAAACGGAAATAAACGAACCACGTTGTGCCGGATTGGCGGGATCATTGACCGTTCCGTCCGAGTTCAAAACGATCGCGCGCGTTGTTTCCGGAACCATGAAAATGCCCGGGTTCGTCGACATCACGGGCACGATCTGGCTGGGGCCGGCCACTTGTTTGTGGCGAACGACCAGCAAGGCGTTGCTGAGTCCGGCGATTTCCACCGGGCTCATGGCATTGATTTGATCGCTACGGACAAAGAACAGGGGCAGTGGGATCCCGTTGATGCTGACCGAGACATCGCTCACCAAGGTTGCAAGCCGCCCCGTCACCGGGTTCAGAGCGCCCGCCACGCCGACCTCAGACCCGAGGTCCACACCGAAAATGGAAATGATCTCTCCGGCTGAGACGGCCCGTGGCAGGAAGCTTGCCGCTTTCACGACCGCGTCCGCCGTGAACTGAGGCCGCGGTACATCCTCGACGATCGAAAACCCGCCTGAATACACCGAGGACTCCACCTCGGACGAGATTCGCAGGCTGACGTGCCCGATCGGCGCCCCGGCCGCGACGGTGATGCGAAACCGCACGAGGGGGAACTCATCGCCGTTCGTGAATTCGATTGTTCCGGCATGTTCAAAGCTTCCTGGAATCAAGCTGCATCCGGTTCCGAAGAACGACAGGGATGCCTCCGTGACGGAGGGGTCGTCGAGTGCCTCGCCGTGGACCTCGACGACATACTCGCCGCCCGGGATCAGCTCGGCTCCGACCCTGCTGAGTATCTGAGAACCCACGAGCGCCGCGCCGGCGCCCCGGATGTTCAACTCCGGTGATCCGGCTTCGACCGTGAAGTTCGTCTCCCGCGCGGCGCCGGCGAAAAGAATAACCGGCGTAGGGTTCCCGTCCCCGTGAAAGGCGGTACGAAACGAAGTGTTGACGCCGACACCCGCGCGTCCGAGCTGGTTGCGGAACGCCGGGCCGTCGAGGGGCTCCACATAGAGCACATAGGTCCCGCTAGGCACACCCTGGATGTTGTAAGAGCCGTCGGGCTCGGTGAGCCCCCCGATCACCGTATTGCTGGAAACGCCTTGCGCGACCACGTGCGCTCCTCGCACGGCGGTTCCGCTTGGGAACGTGACCCGGCCGGTCAACTCACCCAGGCTGGTCACGGCCGCCAACACAGGATAGGTGGCCGTGACAAAGGCCTCGTCATCCGACGAAAGCGTGGCCAGCGAATCATTGGCACGCGCCGCGAGCGCGAACATGGTCGCGCCCGCGATACCGGAATGATCAAAGCCCAGCGCATGACCTAACTCGTGAGTCATCGTCGCCTGAATATCGAAGGTGCCGGGTTCCAGGGTTGTGGAGTAGTCCAGCGCCGGGCTGAAGACGATATCGGTGTCGGCTAGCACGCCGTCCGTCTCCCAGAACAGCAAGGTTACCGCGATAGAGCCTCCCACAACGGCCCTAGTTCTTGGGGTGTCCGCGAAGGTGACAAGTTGCGTTCCATCCGCGAAGGGTTCCGCAAGATCCGTCGCCGTTAAAGGCGCGAAGTGGACCTCCGAAGTCGGCACGGCGCTCCAGGTGTCAAGGGCGGCCTTGAGGGCCTCAACCGGGCTGCTGTCGAGGCTGATGATGCGTTTCCCGCTACTGTTTGTCAGACCCGCTACGGTCTGATCATTGACGGCGAACTGAATGTTCGCGAAGTCTGTCCGGTGAAGCCTGCTCCCGTTTGGATGCCGGGCCTGGATGTAGGCCAGGGCCGATGCGGCCGCTAACAACGCCACCAGTGATGCGCGAAATGTACGATGCGGAAACACGATCCCCGATTATATCGGCGGCATGCTTTGGCTTTGGTGGGTTGGATCACGTGGAGCGCGCGTCGGGCTCTTCCGGGTGAGCCTGCCTTGCGGTATCGCCGATCCGCTGCCAAGCTGATTGTCGATGCGAACGACGATTCATCTCAAGCCCGCGCCGCCATTTGACTTTCGCGGTACGGCTCGCTCGCACGGCTGGGTTGTGCTCGCTCCCAACGAGTGGGACGAAGAAGCCGGCTCTCTCAGCCGCGTGGAACGGCTCGCGAAGGGCAAGGTGGTGCTGCTGCAAGTCGCCGGAGAAGGAACGCTCCGCCAACCGGCAATCCGGGTCGAGATCGAGCACCGCGGTAGGCTCGCGCGGCGCGACATTGAGGATGTGACGGCTCGAGTCTCTCACATGTTCCGTCTCGAGGAAGACTTGCGCCGCTTCTACACAATTTGCCGCAAGCGAGGCGGGCCGTGGACGAACGTGACTCGCGGACTCGGGCGAATGCTGCGTTCTTCAAACCTGTTCGAAGATATCGTCAAGGTGATCTGCACGACCAACATCCAGTGGGGCGGTACGAAGCGAATGGTAGCCGCGCTCGTCGAACAGTTTGGGGCGGCTCATGGCGCCCATCCCTGTTTGAAGGCCTTCCCCACTCCCGAAGCCATTGCCACCGTCGACGCGGACGAGTTCGCCCGCCGCGTGAATATGGGGTACCGCGCCCCCTATATCCACGAACTTGCCGGCCGTATCGCGACGAAAGACCTGCTTCTCTCACGGCTGGAAGATCCGAGCATCCCGACAGCCGAACTGAAGAAGGAACTGCTGGCGATCAAAGGTATCGGCGCATATGCCGCTGCCTCGCTTTTGATGCTGCTCGGCCGCTACGACGAGCTTCCCATCGACAGTGTTTGTAAGGATTTCATGCGGAATCGGTACTTCGACGGCCGTGTTCCTTCGGATAGCGAGATCTGCGGGATCTACGAAGACTGGGGCGAATGGAAGTTCCTCGCCTACTGGTTCGACCTTAAGTATTCCAGGCGGTAACGGCGACAGGCGCCCGCGGCTGTGAGTGAACTCGCATAAGCTAAGATGAAGATTCTTCAGTGATTGGAGCCAAAAAACAAACGTGTCGAATCCACTCAAACCTCGCAGTCATGTGATTACCGATGGTCGGGATCGAGCGCCGGCGCGGTCGATGCTAAAGGCTATCGGTTTCACCGACTCCGACCTCGCCAAGCCGATCATCGGCATCGCGAATACGTGGATCGAGACGATGCCCTGCAACTTCAACCTTCGCGAGTTGGCTGTCAAAGTGAAGGAAGGCGTTCGCTCCGCCGGTGGAACTCCGATGGAGTTCAACACGATCGCCGTCAGCGACGGTGTCACGATGGGTACCGAAGGCATGAAGGCCTCGCTCGTGAGCCGCGAGCTGATCGCGGATTCCATCGAACTCACTGCCCGTGGATATATGTTCGACGCCGTGGTTGCTCTTGTTGCCTGCGATAAGACGATTCCCGGCGGCGCGATGGCGCTTGCGCGTCTCGATATTCCGTCGGTCCTGCTTTACGGTGGCTCGATCATGCCGGGCCGTTTTCAAGGCCGTGACGTCACCATTCAAGACGTTTTTGAAGCGGTTGGCAGTCACGCGGCCGGCAAGATGACCGACGCCGAACTCAAGGAACTAGAAGATGTCGCCTGCCCGGGCGCCGGAGCCTGCGGCGGCCAGTACACGGCCAACACGATGGCCACCGTCATGGAAGCGATCGGCCTCTCGCCAATGGGCAGTGCCAGTACCCCGGCGGTCGATCCGGCCAAAGGCGGCATTGGGATGGAAGCGGGCCGCATCGTGATGGAGGCCCTCCGGAACGATCTGCGGCCCAGCAAGATTCTGACCCGCAAGGCGTTTGAAAACGCGATTGCGAGCGTCGCCGCCACGGGTGGGTCGACCAACGCGGTGCTTCACCTGCTTGCCCTCGCGCGTGATGCCGGCGTGGACCTGAATATCGATGATTTCGATGAGATCAGCCTTCGCACACCCCTCCTTGTCGACCTGAAGCCGGGTGGAAACTTCGTCGCGGCGGACGTCTACAACGCCGGTGGCATCCAGCTCATCGTCAAGCGGCTCGTCGAAGGGGGCTATTGCGACGGCTCGCAAATGACCGTCACCGGACAAACCGTCGGCGAGGCATCCGCGTCGGCGACAGAGGCCAAGAACGAGATCGGCGGCAAGAAAGTCATTCACGCGGCCGCCGATCCCATCAAATCGACGGGCGGACTCGTCATCCTCAAAGGCAACCTCGCGCCGGAAGGCTGTGTTCTAAAAGTTGCCGGACACGAGCGCAGCTACCACAAGGGTCCTGCTCGCGTTTTCAATACGGAGGAGGAGTCGATGCACGCGGTCACGGAAGGGCGTATCCAGGCGGGAGACGTGATGGTCATTCGCTACGAGGGACCCGCCGGCGGACCAGGTATGCGCGAAATGCTCGGCGTTACGGCAGCCATCGTGGGCAAGGGTCTTGGCGATAGCGTCGCCCTCATGACGGACGGCCGCTTCAGCGGCGCGACACGGGGCTTGATGGTGGGCCATGTGGCGCCCGAGGCGGCCCGTCGCGGCCCGATTGCGGCGCTTGAAGAGGGTGACATCGTCGTATTCGATATCGAAAACCGGCGACTCGATGTCGAACTTGATGACGCCACGCTTCAGCAGCGGCTCGCGGCCTGGAAGGAACCCGCGCCGCGCTACGCGTCAGGCGTCTTTTCAAAGTATGCCGCTCTCGTTTCGTCGGCGGCTCAAGGCGCGGTCACCTCTGCCCCGAGCTAGAGCTTCTCCGGGCGGCGGCCCCGCCCCCAGAGATTCCCCTCACACATGCGCGTCTTGGTTGACTGCTCTCCGCTGCTGATCCGCTACGCGGGGATGAAGAGCTACCTCTACTACCTGGCGCGCAATCTGCTGCTCCACAAAGGCTCTCACGAGTTTCGCGCGTTCCCGTTCATCGACTGGTTCGGAGGGCTGGACCTGCTCGATTCGTCGATCGATCACGAGCATTCGATGATCGGACGCTACAACACGACGGCTCGGCTTTTGTTCGTCAACATGGCTAATAAGGGCAACCACGGCCTACTCGATTTCGCCATGCCGGGCGTCGACCTTTTCTACGCAACGAATCACGTGCGCAACCCACCGCGGCGCAGAAAACTCGCGACGACACTCCACGACCTCACGACCTACACCGTCCCTGAATGCCATCTGCCCTCGCACCACGAGATGGAGAAGAGCTTCGTCGAGAATGTCGTAACGCGAGCCGATGCGGTCATCGCCATTTCCGAGCACACCCGCCAGGACCTCATCCGCATCTTTGACTTTCCGCCTGAGCGTGTCGAAGTCATCTACCAGGGCATCGCCGACTCTTACTTCGAAACCACCCCGGAGGGTGCGGCGGCTGTGCGCGCGAAGTACCGGCTCGACAAACCCTACATCCTACATGTCGGTACGATTGAGCCGCGCAAGAACATCAATACCCTGTTTGACGCCTACGAAAAGCTCCCTGCTTCTCTGAGGGAAGAGTTCCCTTTGATACTGGTCGGCTCGATTGGTTGGGCCGACGAGGCGACCATTAAACGGGTCGAGTCACCGCCCGAGGGTGTTCGCTATCTGCGCTATATCCCTGAGGAAGATCTGCCTTTCCTCACGGCAGGTGCGACGGTATGCGTCTACCCGTCGCTCTACGAGGGGTTCGGTCTGCCTCTTCCGCAGGCGATGGCGACCGGCGTGCCGGTGCTTACGTCGAATGTGAGTTCGCTGCCGGAGGTGGCGGGCGACGCCGCAGTTCTGGTGGACCCTCGTAGCCAAGCGGAAATCACCGCCGGCCTCGAACGGTTGCTCACGTCGTCGTCGCTGCGCGCGGATCTCATAGCCAAGGGGCTGAAACGCGTTGAGCGCTTCCGCTGGGAGCAGTCGGCGAAACAGACCTGGGATTACTTTGAACGGGTTTGTGGTAGGTAGCGCAGAACCTCCACAGTTTATGAAGGCTTACAGAGGTGGTCCTTAGGCATGGAACTCTATTCGTCGTCCGTCACCCGGAAGCCGATCCGATCTTTTCGTTCCGATTCGGGTGGCGCGAGCAGCCAATCGACCTGCTCGCACAGCGTTGTGATGATCTGATCATGCTCCGCGACGATTCGCGCGAGTTCATCGTTCGTCAAGATCGCTTTGCGAAGCTGTACGTATGTGCGCATGATCAGGACGTTGATTTCCGCCGCTTGTCTGCTGCGTAGGACCGAAGAGAGCATCGCTACACCTTCTTGCGTGAAAGCGTACGGCAGCGACCCGCCGAGGCTGCGGCGGGAAGGTATCACATTTTGTGATACCAAGGCGTCCACCTCTTCCTCAGACAACTGGAACATGAAGTCGTCGGGGAAGCGTTCGCTGTTGCGCTTCACCTGCTGACGAAGGGCAATCGCTTTCACCTCGTAGAGTTTGGCGAGATCGCGATCAAGCATCACCTGTTCACCGCGGATCACGAATATTCGCGCGGCGATGCGTTCGATCGGGATGAGGCTCTTTGCCTTCGCTTTACCCATCAGGCCACCGGGGCGAAGCGCGGATTCTCTGTCAACATGCTCGCTTCCCTCCTCTCCACTCACTCCTGGCCTTACTGAGTCCCGCATAATATAGAGTAACCTTTTGTAATGGAGCGACGTCTTTTGGATATGGGTTTTCCAAAAGGCGTGAAGCGAGACTTTGCGGCGCTGGAGAAGCGGTGCATCGAGGCGGTGCGGCTGGTCGTGGAAAAAGGACTGAGCCAAGCCGAGGCGGCGCGTAGAGTCCAAGCCGCCCAACAAAGCGTCAGCGGCTGGGTACAGCGTTACCGCGAAGACGGCCGCGCCGGGTTGGCCAAAGCCGGCCGCGCCGGCCGCAAGCCGTTGCTGAGCACCGCGCAGCTCGCCGAGCTGGAAGGGCTGCTGCTCGAAGGACCCGAAGCGCACGGCTTCCCGACGCCGCTGTGGAGCTGTCCGCGGGTGGCGCGGTTGATCCGCGACCGTTTCGGGGTGCGCTACCACGAAGGCCACGTCTGGAAGCTGCTGCGGGCACTCCACTGGAGCCCGCAACGGCCGGTCGGCAAGGCCCGCGAGCGCAACGAGGAAGCGATCCGCGCCTGGAAGAAACAGACCTGGCCCGCCATTAAAAAAAAGCGCAAAAGCAGGGCCGCACGATCGTCTTCATCGACGAAAGCGGACTGAGCCAGAAGCCACATCGCTGCCGTACTTGGGCGCCGCGCGGGCAGACGCCCGTACTGCAGTTCAACTTCAACTGGAAGAAGCTCTCGGCGGCGGCCGGAATCACTTTCCACAACTTCTATTTCCGTCTCTATCCCGACGCCATCCGCGGTCCCGAGGTGATCGATTTCCTCAAGGCGCTGCTGCGCCACATACAACGTCCGTTGCTGATCGTGTGGGATCGCTTGCCGGCGCATCGCAGCGCGTTGGTGCGCGAGTTCATCGCGTTGTCGCAGGGCCACATCGAGACCGAGTACTTGCCGGGCTACGCCCCGGAGCTGAATCCGGTGGAATACATCTGGGCCTACTGGAAGCAGCACGAGTTGCCCAACGTCTGCCCCAACGACTACTGGGAGCTCGACGAGCGGGCACGCACGACCTTGCGCCGCATGCGCCGCAAACGGCGCTTGATCGCCGCCTTTTGGAAGCAATCTTCTTTGTCGTTCGATTAACTGAATATTATGCGGGACTCAGTAAGCGTAGCGGAGCCAACTGGAATAGATCAAGGTTCATTTTCAAGTGGTACTAACGGCCCAGTACGAGACGGGATAGCGAGAGAATCGTTCTGGTTGGGCGGATGGAGCGAGGGTGGGCCGCGTCCACCGGATCGCCCTTGAGCAAGCGCCAGCGAATGTACGCCTTGCCGTCGCTGTTCACGACCGCGACGAGGCCACGGTTGAACTTCTCCTCTGCTCGAACCGGCACACAGCAGAGCAGCACCGACGCGGCGACGCCCAACCGAATCGCTGCGCGATCAGTGGAGAACATATGACATGTTTTGGCGACCTCGGTTGCTACCACACGTCGGCAGGGCTATGCTTGGACCGGGCCCGAACCGCCGAGGAGGGTGAATCATGACTCGCCGAAGTTTGTTGCAAACATTGGGCGTTGCCGCCGCCAGTGGCGCGGTCCCGCAGGTGTCCGGAGCATTTTCTCATCGAAGGATGAGCCTGGAGAAGCAGGGGAGCACTGAGTCGCTGGGCTCCTTTCTGGGATTGGTTAAGAAGGGGAGAGAATCGTCGTCGGGGCTGTGGGAATGTGGGAATCGCGGAGCGATTTCCAAGGGCGTTGGGAAACGAGGGAAACCGGTTTTTGGTTTTCCTCGTTTCCCATCGCCCGTCATTTCCGCAGCCCTTCTCCCGTCGCGCGGCGCGGCAGGTTCGCGGATGCGAAACTCGCAAACAGCTTGCTCTTGGCTTGTTGCATCCGCCGCGCCGCCGCAGTGTCGCTTTCGGCCTGAGCAATACGGTCGAGGGCCTTGATCGCCTGCCCGGGCTTGAGATAGTCGGCGGCCCGCGGCAACTTCTGGAAGGTTTCCCAAGGGGTCTGATAGTGGCGATACACGCGCTTCTGCTTGCCTTTGGCGTCGGTCAGCAGTTCGGGTTGTCCGCAGGGCCGGTGGAAGTTCAAATAGGGATTGAAGTGCTGTTGATAGAAGCGCTGGATGCGCGCCGCGTGCGGCGCCGCGATGTGCGTATGCCCCATGTGCTTGCGGATCACGGCGCCGTTTTTCGATTCCACCAAGCCGTTGTCGTTGGTGTGCCTCGGCCGCGACTTGGTCTGTTCGATCAGCAGCTTGTTCAGTAATTTTTCCGCCGTGCCGTTGAGGAACTCGCTGCCGTTGTCGGAATGGAAGCCGCGCAGGCGAAAGGGGAACTGCTCCAGCATGGCCTTGAGCAACGGCTCCAGCCAGGCTTCGCTAATGGCCGCCGTGGCGCCGACCACTTGCCACTGGGTCACTTCATCCACCGCGTTGATGTGATAGACGCCCTTCACGCCGTCGCGATCTCCTTGATGTACCGTATCCACTCGCAGGTAGCCGGGTTGGCCCCGCGGGTTGGGCCGCCGCCGCTCGCCGATCGACACCGCGCTGGGCCGAGTCTTGGTGAAATGCAGCCGCCGCTGGCGGTACACCCTGTGCCGCCGCAGTCGATAGATGTGGGCCACCGAGATCTCCGCCAACCGCTCATATTCACTCTGCTGGTACTTGTGATATTCCCGCTGCAGGATCTTGCGCGTGGCCGGGCCGCTGAGGGTTTCGTGTGCTTCATCGACGGCCGCCAGCCGCTCGATATCGGCCGCCGTGTACTTGCCGGCAAAGCGATGCCGCCGATAGCGGGCAGGTACCAGCTCACCCCTCTGCCGATATTGGCGGATCAGTCGGGTGACCTGCGCCCGGCTCAGTCCCGTCATCTTGGCCAGATATTGCCGCAGCAGTCCTTTGGCGGCTCGGTCTTGCCCGCTGTAGCGCTGCCGGCACAGCGTTTGCGCCACCCAGGCGTAGATCTCGGCACGCCCTTTGCCCTTGAATCGTATTTCATCGCTGGCCTCCAGAAACTGCCGTATCTGCTCCAGGCTCAGCGTCTTGCCGTCTTGCATGTGGATGGTCAATCCCCAGCATGCTCACTCCCCCACCCTTCAGGCTCATCTTGTGTGAGAAACTAACTCCTCCTTCAGGCTCATCTTGCATGAGACAAGACTGAGGGGCGTCATTGCCCCTCCGCCGTTGTTATCCTGAACGATGGAATCCGGCGTAGCCGCCTGCCTATGCCTGCGCGCGAAAGCGAAAGTCTGGTCCTTAGAACGTACCCTTACCGCGAGGCTGACCTGATCGTCAGCTTTGTCAGCCGCGATCAGGGGAAACTGCGCGGTATCGCCCGCGCGGCCCGGCGTCCGAAAAGCCGTTGGGGATCGGGACTGGAGCGTCTTTCGCACGTCCATCTCCACTATTTCCTGCGCGAAAACCAGGAGTTGGTCCGGCTCGACAGTTGTGAGTTGCTGAGCCCGCCGATCTTCCTGAAGGCCGACTACAGCGTCAGCGTGGCCCTCGACTTCCTCGCGGAAGTCACTGATAAGCTTCTCCCCGACCATGAACCGAATGATCCCTATTTCCGGCTGCTGCTGCTCGTGCTGGACGAAATCCGGGAAGGAATGAGCGGTAAGCTCACCGGAGTCAATACGCCCGCCCTTGGGACAGAGGGTTCGAACGGACGGTCGGTCGGCAAGCAATCGCAAGACCCCACGGAAAGCTCGCCCGGGCGCTCATCCGACATTCCCTCGTGGCTCGCGCGCTCGATGACGTACTTTGGCCTCTGGTCTCTTCGCCTGGGGGGCTGGCTGCCTCCCTTGAACGTCTGTATTGAGAGCGGCGTCGAATTCGGCCCCGACGAAACAGCCTATTTTGAGGGCCTGCAGGACGGCCTGGTTTCGGCCGATTTCCGTGGGCCCGATTCCTGGGCGCTGCGGCCCGCGTCTCGGCTGTTGGCGAGAGCCATGCTCCGCTGTTCGTTGCCCGATCTGCGGGAGCAACTTGCCCCCAATGACCCGTCTGACGATCTATTCCGCTTTGTGACCCAACGCCTCGAGTTTCACTTCGAGCAGCGACTCAAAACCGCGAGGGTTCTGAGTCAGCTATAACAAGAAAGGTAGCCTCTTTTCGGGCCGGGTCCCCGGTCTGTCTGTCCCCTCGCTGTCCCGACCGATGCAGACTTATCAGGACATCATCCTCAAGCTGAAGTCCTTCTGGGCCGACCAAGGGGCCATCATCCAGGAACCGCTTGACGTCGAGGTCGGCGCCGGCACGATGTGTCCGGAAACGTTTCTGCGCGTGCTCGGGCCGAAACCGTACCGTACCGTCTATGTGCAGCCGAGCCGGCGACCCGCCGACGGCCGTTACGGCGAAAACCCCAACCGGCTCTACAAGCACATGCAGCTTCAGGTCATCTTGAAGCCATCGCCCGACGACATCATCGAGCAATACATGCAGAGCCTGGAGGCGATCGGCATCGATCTACGGCGGCATGACTTCAAGCTCGAAGAAGACAATTGGGAAGCTCCAACGTTAGGGGCGTGGGGCATCGGCTGGCAGGTGATGCTCGACGGGCTGGAGATCTCGCAGTTCACCTATTTCCAGCAGTGCGGCGGCATCGACCTCGAGGTGGTTCCCGTCGAGCTGACTTACGGCTTAGAGCGCTTGACGGCGTTCCTGCAGAACGTCGATAGCGTATACGACATCCAGTGGAATGAGACTTGGACCTACCGCGACGTTCGTTTGTTGGACGAACAGCAGTACTCGGTCTACAACTTCGAGAAAGCCGACGTCGAAGCGGTGCGCAAGGAATTCGAGATCCACGAGGCCGAGAGCCTGCGATTGACCGGTGAGTACTCCGGGCTGGAAGATTCGAGCGAGAAGGCTCGGTTCCCGCTGCTGCCGGCTTACGACCAGGTCCTCAAGTGCTCCCACCTCTTCAATACGCTCGATGCGAGGGGCGCGATTAGCGTGGCCGAAAGGGCTGCCATGATTCAGCGGGTTCGCAAGCTCGCGGTGGCGGTGGCCGGCGCCTGGATGGACCAGCAGGAGGTGATCGGCTGATGGCTGAATTCCTGCTGGAGGTGGGGACGGAAGAAATCCCCGATTGGATGATCGAGCCTGCCTGCGAGCACCTCGAACGGAATTTTCTGGCTGCTCTCGAAGAGGCGAGTTTGCAGGAAGGCGTAACGTGTACAACGCACGCTACGCCGCGACGCCTGGTGTTGTTGGCGGAGGGCGTCAGCGAGCGGCAGGCCGACAAGGATGAGGTTCTGACCGGTCCGCCAAAGAATATCGCTTTCGACGACCAGGGGAAGCCGACCAAGGCCGGCCTCGGATTCGCGAAACGCGCGGGCGTGGAAATTGGTGAGATCCAGGTCGGGCAGGATAGCCGGCTCTTCGTCAAGAAACAGGTCCCGGGGCGGCCCGCGGCGGATATTCTCGGCGAAGCTCTCCCCGCGGTTATCGAGAAGATTCACTTCCCGAAAACGATGTATTGGACCGGGAAGACCGGCCCGCGGTTCATCCGGCCGATTCGCCGGCTACTGGCTCTGCTCGACGGCAAGGTCGTGCCGTTCGAGATCGCGGGCGTGGCGTCCGCCAGCCGCACGCAGGGGCATAGGCGGCTTGGCTCGGCGGATATTGAAGTCAGCGGTTGGAGCGACTACCAAGAGCAACTGAGCGAAAACTATGTTTTGCTCTCGGCGCAGCAGCGACGCGAGAGAATCGAAAAACTTGCGGACGAACTTGTGCCGAGCGGATTGCGCGTACGCCGGAACGACAAGCTTCTGAAGACCTTGGGCTATCTGACGGAGTACCCGACGCCTGTTCTCGGCGATTTTGAGACCGAGTTTCTCGAACTGCCCGAGGAAGTGCTCGAAACGGTGATGCAACACCATCAGCGCTACTTTGCGATCGAGGATGAAAACGGCAAGCTTCAGCCGAGCTTCATCGCGGTCGCGAACCTGGATGGCGACCCGGACGGCGAGATCCAGCGTGGTCACGAGCGAGTGTTGCGCGCCCGTTTCAATGATGGACGGTTCTTCTGGGAAGTCGATCAGAAACAGAAACTGGCTGACCGTGTGGCGGACTTGGAGGGCGTCGTTTTTCACGCCAAACTTGGCACGTACCGAGAAAAGAGCAAACGAACGGCGACCATCGTCAACGAGATCGCCGCCGAACTGGGCCTGGATGATTCCAACCGGCAACATGCCCACCGAGCCGCCGAACTTGCAAAGTGCGACTTGACGACGGAGATGGTCGGCGAGTTCCCCGAACTGCAGGGAGTCGTCGGCGGCTTGTACGCAGCCCACCAAGGTGAGGTTCGGGAAACAGCCGATGCGGTTTACGATCACTACCTGCCGGCCGGCGCGGATGATGCGATCCCGCGTGGCCTCGCCGGCCAGATCGTCGCAATCGCGGATAAGCTGGACACGTTGGGAGGATTCTTTCGCGCCGGGATGATGCCCAGCGGGTCGCGAGACCCGTTTGCACTACGGCGCGCCGCCTACGGGATTGTCCGCATTCTGATCGAAGCGAAGTTGGCGCTTTCCGTCGATCGGCTTTGTGAGATCTCCGGCGCGGGTGACAACGCAGGCGATCTGCGAGAGTTCTTTGTCGACCGCCTGCGCTACTACTTGCGCGATGTTCGCGGCTATCGTTACGACGAAGTGAATGCAGTGATCGCCGCGTCGCCGGATGTTCCGCTCGACGCCGCAACTCGGACCGAGGCGATTTCCCAGGTGCGTCCCACACCGGATTTTGAGCCGTTAGCGGTCAGCTTCAAGCGCATCGAGAACATCCTCAAGAAAGCGGGCGGCATTGGAAAGTTTGCGAAACAGACGGTCGATCCCGCACTGCTTGAACCGGGGGCCGAAGCCGATCTGTACGCCGACGTCGAAGCGCTGCGAAGCAAGGTAGGGGATCTCAAACAGACAGGCGACTACGCCGCGGCTTTAGCGGCGATCGCCTCCTTGCGCCCCGCGGTCGATAGGTTTTTTGATGACGTGCTGGTGATGGCACAAGACGAAGGCGTCAAGAACAATCGGCTTACCTTCCTAGCCGGCGTACTGACCGAGTTTTCAACGATCGCGGACTTCGCGGAAATCGTATCGGGCTGACGAGCAGCAGCGAGCCGGCCCACACGAACTACAAAACGGAGAGCAACAAGATGAGCAAGTATATCTACGCATTCGGGTCAGGAACGGCCGAGGGCGACGGCACCATGAAGGACACCCTCGGCGGCAAGGGCGCAGGACTGGCCGAGATGAGCAAGGCCGGCGTGCCGGTCCCGCCGGGCTTTACGATTTCGACGCAGGTCTGCAACCTCTTCTTCAAAAACGGAAACAAAGTGCCCGCATCGATCCAGAAGGAGATGG
Organism: Bryobacterales bacterium; assembly: GCA_965206655.1. Lineage (GTDB taxonomy): Bacteria > Acidobacteriota > Terriglobia > Bryobacterales > UBA6623 > JAPPLB01. The sequence continues at coordinate 1,378,115 of CBDBKC010000038.1, forward strand.
AGCAGCAACTGCGGAAGCTCGAAAAGGCGATGGGGCAGAAGCTCGGCGACTTCGAGAACCCCCTACTCGTAAGCGTGCGCTCAGGTGCGAAATTTTCCATGCCGGGCATGATGGATACGATCCTCAACCTCGGCTTGAACGACAGGACCACCAGGGTAATGGCGAAGAAGTCCGGCAACCCGCGCTTTGCCTACGATTGCTACCGGCGCTTCATTCAGATGTTTGGCGCTGTCGTGCTCGATATCGAGAAGGATGACTTCGAGGACCTACTCGTGGCCCTCAAGAAGAAGCGCAAGGCGAAGCTCGATACCGATCTCACGGCGGACGATCTTAAGGTCTGGCCGAGCAGTTCAAAGCGCTCGTCAAGAAAAAGACGAAGTCCGGTTTTCCGCAGGACCCACGCAAGCAGCTTGATATGGCGCGAGACGCCGTTTTCCGTTCGTGGCACAACCCGCGCGCCAACCACTACCGCCGCATGAACGAGATTTCAGTCGACCTCGGCACGGGCGTAAACGTGCAGACGATGGTGTTCGGCAACCTCGGCGAAACGTCGGCGACGGGCGTCGGATTTACGCGCGACCCCGCGACCGGCAAGAAGGTCTTCTATGGCGAGTTCCTGACGAACGCCCAGGGTGAAGATGTCGTGGCCGGTATTCGTACGCCGCGGCCGATCTCGGAACTCAAAGGCTTGATGCCTGACGCGTACCACGAGCTTGAGCGAATCACGACGAATCTCGAGAATCACTACCGGGATGTCCAGGATTTTGAGTTCACGATCCAGGATCACAAGCTGTACATGCTTCAGACACGCAACGGAAAACGTACGGGCCCGGCCGCCGTCCGCATCGCCGTCGACATGGCGAACGAGGGCCTGATCTCGAAAGAAGAGGCGGTGCTACGCGTCGATCCGGCTCAGCTCGACCAGTTGCTACACCCGGTGCTGGAGAAGACATCGAAGGCTTCGCTGAATCGCCTGACCGTCGGTTTGCCGGCTTCTCCCGGCGCATCGGTGGGACGCATTGTCTTTACCGCTGACGATGCAGTGATGCAAGCCGAGAAAGGCCCGGTTGTCTTGGTGCGTGCGGAGACAACGCCTGACGACATTCACGGCATGGAGGTTGCCAAGGGCATTCTTACTTCGCGCGGCGGCATGACCAGCCACGCCGCTGTCGTAGCGCGCGGCATGGGGACTCCCTGCGTGGCCGGAGCGGGCGAGTTGCACGTGGATACGAAAGCGAAGCGCCTCAAGCGCGGCAAGACGACGCTCAAGGAGGGCGATTGGATCTCGCTCGACGGCTCGACCGGCGATGTGTTTGCCGGTCAAGCAGCAACGATTGACCCTGACCCTTCGAGCGGGCATTTCGCGAAGTTCATGTCGTGGGTGGACGAGTTTCGGACGATCGGTGTTCGCACGAATGCGGAGGTGCCGCGCGATGCGAAGATGGCGCGCAAGTTCGGAGCCGAAGGCATCGGCCTTTGCCGCACCGAGCACATGTTCTTCGAAGGAAAGCGCATTGACCACATGCGGGCGATGATCCTCGCCGACAACGAGAAGGACCGCCGCAAGGCCCTCAAGAAACTCCTGCCGATGCAGCGCAAGGACTTCCGCGACCTATTCAAGGTGATGGACGGTTATCCGGTCATCATCCGAACGCTGGACCCGCCGCTGCACGAGTTCCTGCCGAAGCGCGAAGACCTGATGGTCGAGATCGCCACCATGAGGGCTTCCAACAAACGGCGTGGGATCAAGGCGAAAGAGGACCTGCTTGAACGCGTGGAAGAGCTGCACGAGTTCAACCCGATGCTTGGGCATCGCGGCTGCCGCCTTGGCGTCACATTCCCGGAGATCACCGAAATGCAGGCACAGGCCATTTTCGAGGCGGCTGTGCAGTGCGCGGAGAAGGGCATCAAGGTGATACCCGAAGTGATGATTCCGCTCGTCGGTGACGTCCGTGAGTTGGAACATCAGAAGCGCATTGTTGTCGAAGCCGCGGAGAAGGTGTTCGCAAATGCGGGCGTCAAAGTCAACTACATGGTCGGCACGATGATCGAAGTGCCGCGGGGCGCGCTCACCGCCGACAAGGTCGCCGAGGAAGCCGAGTTCTTCAGCTTTGGCACGAATGATTTGACACAGACCACCTTCGGATTCTCGCGCGACGATTCCGGCCCGTTCATTCAGGAGTATCAGAAACGCAACATCTTCGACGAGGACCCGTTCGCCGTCCTCGACCGCGAAGGGGTGGGCGCGCTGATCAAGATCGCGCTCGAGAAAGGCCGCCAGACGCGCCCGGACCTGGAAATTGGGATCTGCGGTGAGCACGGTGGCGACCCCAAGTCAGTCGAGTTCTGCGTGCAGGCGGGCCTGAACTATGTGAGCGCGTCGCCGTATCGCGTGCCGATTGCCAAACTGGCGGCGGCGCAAGCTGCGCTCGCGCAAGGCAAAGAAGAGCGCATGCGCACGGCGTAACATCTCCGATCAACATGACCACTTGACTAGTCGTATGGTCACTTATATCATGAGGTTATGAAACAAGTCTCCATGGCCGCGAGCGAGTTCAAGGCCAAGTGCCTCCGTATACTTGACGATGTGGCAGCGACTGGGGATAGCTTGATCATTACGAAGCGCGGGCGGCCCATCGCTAAGGTCACCGCACTCCAGACTGGTCGGAAGCCGATGATGGGCCGTTGGAAGGGCAAAGGCAAGATCAAGGGGAACCTCGTCGACATCAGCGCTGAGGGTGAATGGGAATCCGCACTTTGACGATCCAGGCGGTTCTCGATACTCACATTCTGGTTTGGTGGACGATGGAGCCGCGCCGCCTCTCGCGCCTACAGAGAACCTTCCTGAACAAAGCGGAAGAAGAGGGTGAGCCACTCGCGGTCAGCGCGATTACGCTTTGGGAATTGGCGTCGGCCGTTGAGCGAGATCGCCTTGAGCCACCCCGCCCGATCCGCGAGTGGCTTGGGGAGATTGAGAGCGATCCGCTCACCGTCGTGCTGCCGCTGACAGCCCCAATCGCACACGAAGCCACCCAGTTCGATCGAAAGTTCTCCGGCGATCCGGCGGACCGCATCATCGCCGCAACTGCACTCTGTCACGGGCTGCCGTTGATAACTTCGGATGCCAAGATTCGCCGACAGCGCCGCTTCTCTGTCATCTGACACAAGCCGCATGCCAAAGTTCTAAGGCCGGATGATCGACCCATCCCGCCGCCGCGTTGTGCCCCAGCTATAGTCAAACGGCGTCGGCAGGCGATCCGCGGGATACTTGGCAGCCGCCTGCTCATTGATCTCGACACCCCAGCCGGGCCGTTCGTTCGCCCAGAAATAGCCGTCCTTCAGTTTTGGGCAGCCCGGGAAGACTTCCTGCGTCTCTTCGGGAAACACGGTCCGCTCTTGAATTCCGAAGTTGTAGCACGCCAGGTCGAGGGCAACGTTCGCGCAGTGGCCGATGGGCGAGACGTCGCCGGGCCCGTGCCAGGCGGTCCGAACACCGAACCATTCGCACAGCGCCGCCAATTTGCGCGCCGGGCTCAAGCCGCCGATCTGCGAGATATGGACTCGCATGTAATCGATCAACCGATCAGTCACCAGGCCGATGAACTCGTGAGGACTGTTGAATAGCTCACCCATGGCGATGGGCGTGGTCGTGTTCGCCCGGATGTGTTTGAAGTAGCCGATCTGCTCTGGCGCGAGCGGGTCTTCGATAAAGAACGGTTTGTACTGCTCGAGTTCCTTGCAGAGGTTGAGAGCTTGATCGGGCGAGACTCGTTCATGGACATCGTGCAGCAGTTCAATCTCATCGCCCAGCGTCAGCCTCATATGCTCGAACAATTTTGGGATGATTCGTACGTAGGGGCCGGGCTCGTAAACACGTTCGCGAGGCGGACCCACGGGCGGCGGCGGAAGTTCGCTCGCCTCGCCGGTAGCGGCGCCCCCACCGCCCCGCGCGCCGTAGTTGGCCATGCCGGGAACGCCGACCTGGATGCGCACGTGACGGTAGCCTTCTTCAATGAAGCCACGCGCCATATCCTCGACTTCCTTGAAGCTGTTGCCGGAAGCGTGCGCGTAGCAGTCGGCCGCCATCCTCGTCTTGCCGCCGAGCAACTGGTAAACGGGCATATTGGCGCGCTTACCCTTGATGTCCCAGAGGGCCTGATCGACGCCGCTCATGGCGTTGTAGAGCACCGGGCCGTTGCGCCAATAGGAGCTCACGTACATCGACTGCCAGATGTCTTCGATATGGTCGGGGTCTTTGCCGACGAGGAAGGGTGCAAGAAAGTCGTCGACCGCCGAGACGACGGCTTTGGCGCGCTGGTTGAACGTGGCGCAACCAAGCCCGTAAAGGCCGGGCTCGCTCGTCTCGATCTTCACGACCGTCAGCCGAATCCGTGGCGCGGCCACCAGGATCGCCTTGACCTTGGTGATCTTCAGCGCGGGCAAGCCGTTCTGGGCCTGCCGCTCCTGGGGGCTGGGCCGGTAAGCGAGCGCCTGGTTGGCCATCAGCCCGGCCAGGTTAACCGCGGCGCCAGCGGCGCCGAGTCGAAACATGTCGCGACGATTCATAGGGGAATCTCCTTCGAAAATTCGGAGTCCCCATGATCGGCGAAGCGGCCGCGATACGCAACCCAATCGCGCGAATGTCCCCTCCCGAATGGTTGGAGTCGGCGTGAAGTCCTACAACGAATCTCGGTGTTTACCTTACTTGCCGGACTTTCGTCCCTTCCCTACCATGAAATCTATAGGGGAGAGAATTACTTGCGAATCCTTGTAGCGGGGGGCGCCGGCTTCATCGGCTCACACCTTTGCGACCGCCTGCTGGCGGAAGACCATCAGGTTCTGGCCGTCGACAACTTTCTGACCGGCCGGGCTGAGAATCTGAATCATCTGCGATCGAACCCGGGCTTCGATTTCCTGGAACATGATGTCTGCGAACCGCTAAGAATTACCGGCCCGGTCGACTACGTGTGCAACCTGGCGTCCCCGGCCAGCCCAGTGGACTACCTCACCCACCCTGTCGCGACGCTGATGGTCGGCTCCGTGGGGACGAAGAACCTGCTCGATCTGGCCCTTGAGAATGAGATCGGCTTCCTTCTTACTTCCACATCTGAGTGTTACGGCGACCCCGAGGAGCACCCCCAGAAGGAAACTTACTGGGGAAACGTCAACCCGATCGGTCCCCGCTCGTGCTACGACGAGGCGAAACGCTTCGCCGAGGCTGTTACGATGGCCTACCTCCGCGAGCACAAACTGAATACTCATATCGCGCGGATCTTTAATACCTTTGGTCCGCGCATGAAGCTCCGAGACGGACGGGTCGTGCCGGCTTTCCTCGATCAAGCGCTCAGCGGCCGTCCTCTGACGGTTTTCGGCTCCGGTGCGCAAACCCGCAGCTTCTGCTATGTGTCTGATCTCGTCGATGGACTCTTCCGGTTGATGTGGAGCGAGGACCATCTGCCGACGAACCTGGGAAACCCGAATGAGATGACGATTCTCCAGTTCGCCGAATTGATCCAGGCGAAGATGGGAATCGAAGAAGGCATCACCTTCAAGCCTCTACCGGAGGACGACCCCAAGCAACGTCAACCTGATATCACGAAGGCCAGGGAGCTACTTGGTTGGGAACCCAAGGTTTCGCTCGATATCGGTCTCACCGATACGATTGAGTATTTCCGCACCCAAGAGTCTGTGATGCCCGTCAGCTCTTCCTGAGCGGAGCTTCCTTCCTTCATCCAAATCGCCGCGCGGACCTCGCTCGCGCTTTCGCGGCCTCCATCTCCCGATTGCGGCTCGGTGCGGCCGCCACCAACGAATCGATGAGTTCGCGCGCGACCTGAGCAACCTTATCGACGGCCCCTTCAAAGACCACCTCGTTTGCCTGCGAAGGCTTGGTGAAACCGCTCAACTTGCGGACAAACTGAATCGAGGCGGCGCGGATCTCTTCGTCGGTGGCGGGCGGGTCGAAGTTGAACAGGATTTTGATGTTGCGGCACATGGCGGTTTGTCCGTCAGTCAAGGCTCAATCTAGGGTATAGAACTCGTACCGAATCGACCAACGGTCGGCTTGACTCGGGGCGATCTTCAAGTCGATAAAGGGCTCCGGACAGAGCGTGGTGTGCGGAGACCAGAACTGAAGCTTCGACATCGGCTTGTCGGTGCGCATCCGCACGCCGGCCTTCACTTTGTGGTTCTCGATGGCGAATTGGTGGTCTTCAGTGGTGTCGCCATAACCGCTGAAGAGGGTAATGATGTGTTCTCCTTTGGGGATCAGCTTGGAATATGCCAATTCCCTGCCCCGCACCTCGCCATAGCCCTTGAGATCACGGTCCGCCGTTAAGTCAAACGGGAAACGGACAACGAAATCAGGCCCCGTCGGTTGGTCGTCGATCACGAAGAAGTTGTGGTTGTAGACGTTGGTTTCAATCGTCTTGTCGCCGGTGTTCGAGAGGGTGTGGTCGATCACGAGCTCGGGCCGACCCGGAACGAGCGTCATGCGCTTCGTGTAGCTGAACCCGTAGCCGCTCTTGGGGTCAGTCACATCCTGTACGAACTCAATCCAGTTCTTCCCTTGATGGATCGTCCATTTGCCGGGATCGACGACGCGATAAGTATGTTGCCAACGGAAGTCTTTCTCATCGGGCTTTTCGCAGATGCCGACGCCGATACGCAGGAAGGTCCCGCCGGGCGGAATTTCGCCGTAGCCTTGCGCGGTCGCGTTGAGGCTGAAGGAATCGACCGGCCCGGTGATGCGATCGTGCAAGTAAGGGTCGTCGGACTGCTGCCATTCGCCGAAGTATTCGTGGCCTTCGTACTTCAAGCTGTGGATGACGCCCGACCAGTCAAAGCGGGTACCGCGATAGTAGCCGTTCTCGGCGTCCGGCAGGTAGAGGTTCGCGGTCACGATGCCGTTCGAGATTTGAGCTTCGGGATGTTCCGCGGCAAAGAGCAGCGGCCCGCACAGTAGGACGGCGAGTGCAAGATGTCGAATCATGGCCCTATGATACTCGCCCTGAAAGGGGGTGGTTGCTTTCGATTTCCGGGAAAAAAAGGGACAGTCCGCGGCGCGCCGCTGTCAACGCAATTTAGAAAGATCCCCTGATTGAGCAAAGTAGAAAGATCCCCCTAGCGCTAGAATCATGGGCCGCTGCCCGCGACGGAAGGAGCCCGTAGGGCGACTGGAGTTGCGGGCAATGGCTCGCAGCGCTTGGCCGGATCGGCTAGGACGAAGCCGTCCATCCAACGCCCCTGGCGTTTCTTTGGTTGTTTGGTATGGGTTGGCGTCTTGCGGGCCGCCTTGGCGGTGGGCCGGGCTGGAGTGCCGTCGGCTTCCAGGCATTCTTGAAGCAGCAACGCTCCCTGTTGCCAACGCAGCCATAATTCCCCGTTAAGCCGTTGCTCGATCCGCACCGCCGTCTTCCTCATCCGAGGTTTGGCCTTCTCAGCCGGGATCTGATACAAACGTCCGTGCCACGAAATCGTGTAGTCGTTGCCGACCACACGCCGATCGACGCGACTGAGAATCGAGGCCAGATTCTGGTCGCGGCGCAAGCGCCGGTGGGCGTCGGCCTGTCCGGCTGGGTGACGCTTGAACCGTCCGTTCCACTGCGGCACAAACTCCTGCTGCAGATAACGGTTGGCGTCCTCAATGCTGCTCGCCGCGGCTCGCCGCAACCCCTTCACCATGCGGTCTTGCATCGTCTGGAAACTGCGCTCGATCCGTCCCTTCGCCTGCGGCGAGTGCGCCGGAATCTTTCCGATTCCCAACTCGGCCAGCGCCCTCTCGATCTGTGTCGGCGGTGGAGCCGCGTCCAAATGCTTGTTGTGGTGCAACGGCCGGTTGAGTTGAAACAGGCTGGCCTTGTCGGTGTAGACCTCCACGGGACGCCCGTGTAACTCCACATACCGCCACAACAACCGCATGTTCTCGGCCGTCGAGTCCGACACGGCAAAGTGCGCCGTCAGCTCGCTCGTGGCGTCGTCCATCATCGCCACCAGATACAACCGCGGGCCGCGCCCTTCCAACCAGTCGTGGTCGGACGTATCCCATTGCACGAGTTCGCCCCGGCAACGCCGTCGCCGCCGCCACACATGCACCTTCTTCAACTTGGCCCGGCGCGGCTTGACCACCACAGCCCTTGGCCGCTCATCCACTGCCGCAGCGTCTCGCGGTTGACCACGATCTGATGCTCGCTCGCCAGCATCTCGCTCGCCAGCGTCGGCCCGTAATCGTCGTAGCGCTCGCGGATCAGAGCCAGCGCTCGCCGCCGCAGCTCGTTGTCGTACGCGCGGTTCGAGGGCCGGCCTCGCAGCCGATGCGCCAGCCCGCGATCGCCCTCTAAGCGTGCTGCCAACGTGAAGCCCGAAGTCCATCCGAAGACGTGCGCGGTAGAGCCGGGCGGTGTGAAGGGAAAGATTCAGCACCTTACCTGGGGAGATCTCCTCGGTGAGAGCGGAGGAGAAGTCAGCAGAGGCCGTAGTAGCGAGGAAGGCGGGTAATAGCGCCGGAGCGAAGGGCCGAAGAACCAAGGAGCAAAGCGGAGTCGCTTCACCAGCTTACGGACCCAACGGGCGCTCAGCTTCAACTGCTGTGCCGCCGTTGCCTGCGTCAGCTTCCCCTCCTTGACTTGCCTCAGAACAATCAACCGGTCCCGCTCCACTTTGCTCAATGCCACGATTTCGTTCACCCCCTAGCGTCTCTCGCCCGAAGGGGATCTTTCTACTTTGCTCTGTAGGGGATCTTTTCACATTGCGCCGACATCCGCGGCGCGCCGCTTGACAGGGCAGCGAGCTATGAAGTCTCGCGGGCGGCGCTTGGTACAGTCCCCCTTTTTTCTGGGTTCGGTGCATCAGTGATGGTTAAAGCCGCGGACCTCAAAGGCGAGGTCCGCGCTACGGGTGTTCGAGTTGCGAAGAACGGGTGGCGGTCACCGGGTGATGCTTTGGTGCTTACCGACCGCTCAGGGTTTTGTGGGGCTGGGCGGTTGGGGCAGGTCACGGCGGGTGGTCTGTGAAGTTGCGAGATTCTAGAACATTCTTGAGGAGAAATGTTTTAGAATGGTAGCGTTATGGTCCAAGTGGAAAACGCTACCCAGACTGACTGCTTCACCCCCGAGGAAGTTGCTGAGCAGTTGGTTTCGAGAGCCACTGTCCTGTTTTGGCTACGCATGGGCCGGCTCAACGGCTCCAAACTCGGCTACGGTACTTGGCGGATCACTCCGCCTGAGATCGAGGCTTTTCTGGAGCGCCAAGCCGTTGGAGCGGACATGCATCAGCAAGAGGTTCACGACTTTCTTTAGAAGGATAGGCGCTTCAGGATGTTTTCCGCGCAGGGGCGCGGACGCGCAGGTTGACACCCGCGCCTGCTTCTCTTCAGGGGGTTTTGCCGGCGCTAACCAGGTTGGCGAAGATTCGGTAGGCGCCGGGGACGCCGGCGGGTAGCTGCCGGAACCAGGAGTAGCCGGTGGAGATGTAGACGCCCTGGCCGTAGCGGGCGTAGAGCAGACCGCCGCCGCGGGCGGGTTCGCCAGTGTCGTTGGATTCGAGCAGGGCGTCGTAGCGTTCATCCCATTCGGTCATGAAATAGAGTCCGCGCTCTTGGACCCAGCCCTCGAAGTCTTTGTCGCTGATCTGGTTGGGGGATTGCAGCAACGGGTGTTGGGGTTCGAGCCGGCGGACCGGCGCGGTTTCGTCGCTGACCCGTTCGTTCGATGGCTTGAGTGGGTAAGGGCTTAGAACAGCCGTAGGTCCGCGCCGGGAGGCGGTGTTGTATTGAGCGATGAGCGTCCCACCGGCTTCAACGTAAGAGAGCAGGCGTTCCTTGGCGGCCAAGACAGCAGGGCGAGTGTTGAGAACACGGATGCCGAGCACGATGGCGCCAAAGCGGCCGAGATCGCCGGAAGTAAGTTCGTCGTCAGTGAGGAGCGTCACGTTGGCGCCGAGCTGATCGAGGGCCGCGGGAACCTTGTCGCCGGACCCCATGATGTAGCCGATGTTTTTCGAGAGGAGTTTGACATCGGTGCGCTCAATCCGCATCTCTGCCTTTGGGAAAACGACCTGGGTGGGGAGATGAGGATATTCGATTTCGCGAATGCCGTTCCGGATCGTTTGGCCGCCGACGCGGAGTTGGGCGGTCACGAAACCGCCTGAGGGTTGGGCGGGTGGATGCAGTTCGAACGCAAGAGTCGCGCGCACGCCGCGGCCTTTGAGTTCGAACGGCTCGGAAGCGGGCTCGGCTCTCCAGCCCGCGGGGAGTTCCAGCGAGACTTGGCCCGCCGCTTGCTCAATGTGGCTTTCGAGGTCGACGGTGATCCGTTGCGGCCGGGCATCGGGGAAGATGCGATTGGTCTCGGCGAATTGGATGGCGACGGGTGGAACGATTTCGGTGCGGCGGGTCAGTTCGCCCTGCGCCCGATCGACCCAACGGTAGATGACGGGGCGGGTGACGGTGAAGGCGACTCCCTCAGGGCCCTTGATCTCGAACGACGCTTGAATCGGCGCGGGGGTCTCGGGAAGGCCGATGAGATCGGGGTCGGCGACGTGATAGAAGTTTCCGTCGCCGGACTTTCGGAGCCAGGCAGGTTGGGAGTAGGGCGTGTCCGCCGAAATTTGGAGCGTTCGTTTCCGGGTGACGACCTCGTTGTCGGGGAGCGGCTCGGCCTCGGGCGCGAAGGTGTGGCTGACGGATCCGGAAACGTTCGCTCCCAGCCATTCGAAGGGCAGGCCGGAACGGTTGACGACGGAGAGCATGAGTTCGACTTGGGCGCCGGGGGCAACATCCCAGCGATCCGTGGTGGCGTCGATCCAGAGGCCGGCGGCGAGTTCGATGGCGCGGAGTATCTCTTTCTCTTTGACTCTCGCCCAGGGATCGTCGATCTTGCGGACGGCTTCGTGGGCTTTGAGCAGAAGCGGCACGATTTCAGCGGGGGAGGCGGGGCGATATTGGTCGCGGGCCTGACGAAGCAAGTGCTGGACGGCGTCGCCTTCTTTGAGGCGGGTCCAAGTGGTATTGACGCCGTCGAATAGATCGCTTTGCGCCTCTTCGCCAGCTATGTATCCGAAGTAAGCGGGTGAAGCGCCTTTGCGTTGGCCGGCGCCCATGCCCTGGCTGCGATGCATGCTGCGCGCCGCGCCGCCGATCTCGGTGTAAGAAGCGCCTAGGACGGGATTGTATTCGCCGGTGTTGATGCGAAGGCGGTCGGTGCGTTTAGCCTGCTCCTCGCGATGGCGCCGGGTAAAAAGAGGCGGGCTCCAGTAGAGCCGGACCGCTTTCCATGGCTCCAGGCCCTGCTCGATCTGTTCAGGAAAGCGTTGCGGATCGGCGGCGGCTTCATAGGCCTCGCGGGTGATGTGTCCGATGGCGGTGTGATGGCCATGGCCGCTGCTCTCGGTGGGCGAGAAGCGCGAGAGGATAACGTCCGGACGGAAACGGCGGATGGTGCGAACGATGTCGCCGAGAACGCGCTCTTTGCCCCAGAAGGCGAGAGCCTCCGCGGGGGATTTACTGAAACCGAAGTCAATGGCTCGCGTGAAGAATTGTTCGCCACCATCGAGCTGGCGCGCGGCGAGGAGCTCTTGTGTGCGGATGATACCGAGGAGTTCGGCTTGCTCGGAACCGATCAGGTTCTGCCCGCCTTCGCCGCGGGTGGCGGAAAGATAAGCGGCACGCAGGTTCTGTCCGCGAGAAAAGTAGGCGATCATCGTTTCCCGTTCGTCATCGGGATGTGCGCCCAGAATGAGGATGCTGCCGAGGGTATTCAGGCGATCGAGGAGTTCGTGGAGTTCGGAGGCGCCTTGCCAGGGGGGCGCGGGTGCGGCGGTGGGTGTTACGAAGAGGGCCGCCAGTAAGACGAGTGCGAGGCTCGCCGCGGCCGGGCGCTGGTTAGGGCGGAGGGAGTGGTCTCGGTGATTCAAGCCGCATTGTAGCGTCAGTCGGCGATGTCGCAGTGATGTCGTGGGGAAGCAGGGACGGTGATTTGACAAGGATTGCGGGGACCGCTATTGTCCGGTGTCTGTTGTCGGTTGAGGTCTCATGCGAATCGTGACTTGGAACGTGAACGGGCTGCGCGCGGTGGCGCGGAAAGGGCTGTTCTCATGGCTGCAGGCGGTACAGCCGGACATTCTTTGCATGCAGGAAACGAAGGCGCACCGGGGCCAGCTCCCGCCTGAGTTGGCGGAGCCGGAAGAGTACGAGGCCTACTTCCACGCAGCCAAGAAGAAAGGCTATAGCGGGGTTTCGACTTGGATTCGAAAGGACGGGGCGGCGAAGCTGACGAGTGAGCCGGTTACCGCGCTGGGCATTCAGCGATTTGATGATGAAGGGCGGGTGCTGCTGACTGAGTGCGAGGGCTTCACGCTGATCAACTGTTACTTTCCAAACGCCCAGCGTGACCTTGCGCGGCTGGAATACAAGCTCGATTTCTATGACACGTTTCTGCACTATTGCAATCGGCTGCGGCGCGAGGGAAAGCGGTTGATCATCACGGGGGATTACAACACGGCGCACAAAGAGATCGACCTCGCGCGGCCGAAGCAGAACGAGCGGAACTCAGGTTTCACGCAGGTGGAGCGGGACCGGCTGGACCAGTGGGAGGCGCACGGCTATGTGGATGCGTTTCGCCTATTCCATAAAGAGCCGGGACACTATACGTGGTGGAGTTATCTGTTCGATGCGCGCGCGGCGAATGTAGGTTGGCGGATTGACTACTTCTTTGTGAGTGATGATTTGGTTGGGGAAGTGCGGGATTGCCATATCCAGCCGGAGGTGGAGGGTTCGGATCACTGTCCGGTGGTTTTGGAGATGCGGGATTTGTGATTGGCGGCCAAATAGTTGGGGGTTCATCCAGGTGGTAGTCGTTAAGGAGCACCTGACAAGAAGATGTTCAGCGGACGTCTATCTTTGCCACGTTTCTTGGCGTTCACCTTGATTTCCAATGAGGCAGTAACGAACTCAGTCTCACTCAACCTCAACTCATACCGCCCCGATGGAACCTCTCGGAATCCAAAGTGGCCGGTTTTTCCGGTCTGACAAGCCGCCAGTCTATCGAGCTGCCCTAGCTCGCGTCGCCCCGCCAATTCGATGTTTACCTCCGAAGGTACCTGGAATAACTCGACAAGTACACCGGCCGCCGCATCTCCTGTCGGATATCCGACGACTCCGCGGACTGCCCTACGAGGCTTGCGATTGCTCTCCGTAATATGGAGCGAACCCCACTTAGTCCTCTGAGTCTCCGGAACCGCTGGGCACTCGATGCTGATGCCCGGCCCCGCCGCGCGACTAGCCGGTGCCAAGAGGAGAAGGAAGAATCCTGTGATTACCGAACTTTGCGTCAACACGTGTCCACTCCACCCTAACCCATCGCGCCCCCCCCCCGTGAATTCCCGTGAATTCCTCGCCAGCTCGGTTTTGCGCCGTTTCAGAATCCTGTTGGAGGGGGGAAACCGGAAACCGGGACAGGCTCGATTGCCGCGCAGAAGGAGCGGGTGATCTGCTCAAGGGGTTGAAGACAAGGTACTTACGTGCTTGCACCCGCTCGTGCGGTAATGGTCCGAATCAGCGACTGTGTCCGTGTAAGTCATTGTAACCATGCTAGTTGCGATGACTGTCGGCTTACTCTCAAGGCTATAATTGAGGCTGTCCCGTTTTTGTTTTTCGTTCCCGACGACATCCCGCCCAGGCCCCGGCGTGGGCGTACTTCCTCACCTGGGCCTGTTACGGCTCTCGACTGCACCGCTCAGAGCCGCGGCCGTGAGGCTGCGTTGACCAACTTCGCGAAGGCAGCGGAAACGACGCTTCGTCCGGCGACCCGTCTCAGCGTGGGAAACCCGACTTGCTTCGTGGCAGATCAACGCAGCCTCACGGCCGCGGCTCCGAGTACTCTATCAAAGCCGTTGGTTTGTCCTACGATGGCTTACAATAGGAACATTCCCGCCGGGATCTTTTCCTGTTTTCGCCCATTGGTTCTGTTTCTCTCGTCAGTCGGGCCGCCGGTCGGCTGAGCACGTACGTTGCTCCGCCACGGGCGCTGTCCAGCGCTTGAACACTCATGTCGTCGCATCGAAAAAAGCGAATCCCGGAGGGTGCCGAGGCAGCCTGGGGTGAATGACCGGCAGGGTGTCGCGCATGTAGCAAAGGCGCTTTCGCCGAGCAAGATCATCGCTTTTGACACGGAGTTCTTGCGGGAGAAGACGTTCTATCCAAAGCTGGCTCTGTTGCAGGTGGCGGACCGAGAGAAAGCCTGGTTGATTGATCCGCTGGCCCTGACAACGGATGAGATGCGGCCCCTGCTGAAGGTCCTTAGCGATCCGGGAATTCTCAAGATTGTGCATGCGGCCGAGCAGGATCAAGAATGCCTGCATCACGCGTACGGCGTTTTGGCCGCGCCGATACTCGACACGTCGATTGCCGCTGCCCTCACCGGACACGGCGATCAGATCGGCCTCGGTCCGCTGCTCAGAAAGCTGCTCGATATCAAGCTCCCGAAAGGCCATACCCGCACGGACTGGACGAAACGGCCGATCCCGCCCGCGATGGCGGAGTACGCACTCCAGGACGTGAACTACCTGGTCGAAGCGGCGGAAACCCTCCTGTCGGACCTCGACAAGGCGGGACGTCGCGACTGGGCGATGGCATTGTCCGCCGTTTACACCGATGCGCGGCGCTATGAGCCGGACCCGGATGCGATTGCGACCCGTCTTGTCTCGGGACGCAGTGCGGGCGCTCAAACGTACGCCGTGCTCCGCGAGTTGGTTCGCTGGCGTGAGCAGAAAGTTCGCAAGGCAGACGTGCCGCGACGCTGGGCCGCGGAAGACAGCGTCCTGCTGGGGCTGGCGTCGGCAAAGCCGGGCAATCTTGAAGAACTGTCTCACTTTCGAGGCCTGGGTCCGAAGTTGCTCGAGAGGGAAGGCAAGCTGATTCTCGACGCGATTCAACGCGGACTCGCCATCCCTCCCGAGGAGCGCCCGAGCCCTCCCCGCAAGTCGCAGGCGGACTCGGACGAAGCGCCGGCAGTTTCGGTTTTGAAATGCTTCCTCAATCTGCTTGCCAGAGAGCACAAGATACCGGCGCGCTACCTGATTGATGCGGATGACATCGTCAAACTGCTACGGTCGCGTTTCCGCAAGCTTTCCGAGATGCGTGAGTCGGGTTTGCTCAAGCCCGGCGTTTCCGATGAAGTGGCGGAAGCGTTGCTGGAGGTGCTGAACGGGCGGCAAGCGTTGACCTTCTCGAAGGGCCGGGTCAAGTACATCGAGGTATCGAGCGGTCAGGCCGGCCGCAAGAACCTCTCATCACGATAGCCTGCTTTTCTCCCCACATGACGGCCAAAGCACGCGATAATCCCGCCATGACTTCGTTGCGCTTGCTTGCCGTACTCAATGTACAGCCAAGTACACCTCCGCGCGCCAACCGGCTCGCGCCTCGTCCTGACGGCCCTCTCACGCACTTTGCCTCCCCACGTGGGGAGAAAAGCAGGCTAGAATCTCTATGCGAGCCGGACCGCGGCCGCGCGGAGGCTTCCATGGTATTGGCCGAGATGAAGATTCGATCTGCTGTTGGGCTCGCGGCCCTGATCATCGCGACGATGGTTTGCGCGGGCTGTTCAGGGCAGGCCGCGTCTCAGGAATCCCTGGAGAAGAAATTCAAGGAGATGCTGTCGGGCGCGGTTCTCGAGGGTTCATTCACGATCAACGACCGCGAGTCCGACCGGCTACGCACCGAACGCTACGAGATCCATAGCGTGATGAAACTGGCCGGGGACATCTGGACCTTCAATGTGAGAATCCAGTACGGCGATCGCGACGTCACGCTACCCGTTCCGGTAAGAGTGGAATGGGCCGGCGACACACCGGTGGTGAGCTTAACGGACGCCGACATTCCGGGGCTGGGGACGTTCAGCGCCCGCGTGCTGTTCTACCGGGGGCAATACGCGGGAACCTGGAGCCACGGCGAAACGGTTGGGAACCAATTCGGAAGGATTATCAAGCCCTAGCGGTTCGAAGCGCGCCTGTCGGCGACCGTCCCGAGATGGCTAAGCGCACTAAGAAGAAGCAGTCGCGAGCGCAACCCGTGCCCGTGCCGGTGACGGCCGCTCGGTCCGGCTCGCGGCGGACTTTCATGATCGTCGCGGCACTCGGCGCGGCGGCCGTTCTGTGCGGATTCTACTTTCTCGGGTCCTCCGATTCTCAGCGGTACGACGGCGAGGTCAAGACGGGGCAAGGTCCGGGAACCGGACTCGCGGACGCTGGCTACATCGACCCCTCTGCCTGTGCCGGCTGTCACGCCGAGATCGCCGAGAGCTACAGCCGCACCGGCATGGGCCGCTCGTTCTATCGCGCCCTGCCGGGAAAAGTCACCGCTGACTTTACGACGAACAACACCTACTATCACAAGCCATCGGATCGCCACTACGCGATGCTAACGCGTGACGGCAAATACTACGCGCGCCGTCATCAGCTTGATTCTCAGGGGCACGAGATTAACGTCGTAGAGAAGGAGATCCACTATGTGATGGGTTCGGGCAATCGCGCTCGCTCGTATCTCCACCGCAGGCCCGATGATACGCTGGCCGAGATCCCGGTTGGCTGGTATGCGGAGAGGGGTGGATTCTGGGCGATGAGTCCCGGCTATGACCAGCCCCAACATAACGGGTTCCGGCGCGAGGTCAGCTTCAGTTGCATGTCTTGCCACAACGGTTACCCAGGGGTGCCGCCGGGTGCGGATCTTCCTGGGCGGGATGCGCGTTTCAGCGGTACAATTCCCGAGGGCATCGACTGCCAGCGTTGTCACGGACCCGGACGCGCTCATGTGGAGGCCATCGCCTCGGCCGGATCGGAGGAAGAGATTCGGGAGAGTATTCTGAACCCGGCTGATTTGCCCGCGGATCGGCAGCTTGAACTGTGTATGCAGTGCCATCTCGAAACGACCAGCCGCCGCTTGCCGCACTCCCTATCGGCGGCGGGCCGGGGAACGTTCTCTTACCGTCCGGGCGAGCCCTTGGCGGACTACATACTGCACTTCGACCACGCTCCCGGCAAAGGGCCGGACGACAAGTTTGAAATAGCGCACGCGGCGTATCGCCTGAGGATGTCAGCCTGCTTTCAGCAGACGCAGGGAGCGGCCGGCGCGATGACCTGTACGACCTGTCATGATCCGCATAACGCGCTTCGAGGCGAGGAGGCCTCACGGCACTACGTCGAGGTATGCGAAGGCTGTCATGAGCCTGAACTGAGCCGGTTGGCGGAGCAGGGATCGCACACCACCGAGCGCAACTGCCTTGATTGCCACATGCCGAAACGGCGCACCGATGACGTCGTCCTGGTCGCAATGACGGACCACCATATTCAGCGCCACAAGCCGAATCGCGACCTGCTTGCTCCGCTGAAAGAACGCGGCTCCGAGACCACCGCCTATCGCGGGGACGTCGTCCCCTACTATCCGAGGGATTTCGGTGAGGTCGAGCGCGGAGACCTCTATCTCGCTGTCGCTCAGGTCAAAGAGGAGTCGAATCTCGCGGAGGGGATTGAACGTTTGGCGGAAGCGATCGATCAGCACCGTCCCCAGGAGGGTGACTTCTATTTTCAACTCGCGGAAGCGTATAGGAAGGCCGGGCGACAGGCCGAGGCGTTGTCGATGTATGAGGAAGCGACGAAACGCGATCCGGGGCATCAGGAAGCGCGACGGAACTACGGTGTGGCTCTGGCGTATGCCGGCAAAGAGGCGGAGGGGGCCGCGGTAATCGAGAGGCTGCTGAGCGGCCATCCCAACGACCCGAGGGCCTTGAACAATCTGGGTGAAGTATTGCTCGCGCTCGGGCGGGTCAGCGAGGCACGGGATCGCTTGCAGGAGGCGGTCCGGCTGAATCCCGATATACCGGATGCGCACAACAACCTAGCTCTGGCACAGTGGCGCCTGGGCGAAACCGAAGCGGCGATGAACTCCACACGGGAAGCGCTTCGTACCGAGCCTGATCACTTACTGGCTCACGACACCTTGGCCAACCTGTTGCTGGCGGCGGGCCGTGCCGGCGAGGCTGAGGCGCATTTCCGCGAAGCGGTTCGGCTTGACCCGGGTCTGGCCGGGGCGCATACCAACCTCGGCAACCTGCTCGCCACGCGAGGACAGTTGAACGAGGCCATTGTTCATTTCCGCAAGGCGATCGAGTCAGACGACTCATTCGCGGAAGCGCACGGCAATCTCGGAATCGC
Source organism: Bryobacterales bacterium (assembly GCA_965206655.1). Taxonomy (GTDB): domain Bacteria; phylum Acidobacteriota; class Terriglobia; order Bryobacterales; family UBA6623; genus JAPPLB01. The sequence goes on from CBDBKC010000038.1 coordinate 1,396,316, forward strand.
GTTGGCATCGAGCGGAAAGCTCGAACAGGCCAAGAGCGAACTAACGCGCGCACTCGCGATCGACCCGGACTACGGCCGCGCCCACCTCACGCTGGCGGGTATCGCGGATTCGCAGGGGGATACCCAAGAGGCCAAACGCCGGCTTGAGCAGGCCGCACGGAGCCCTGATCCGGCTGTTCAGCGGGCCGCGCAGAAGGGCCTGGTCGAATTGAGGTCCCCTTAGTCAATGGACTGTCCGATCCGACTACCGGCCGCTGAAGCATACCGGCTGTGGTCTACCCACTACGATCAGCGCCCCAACGTTCTTCTCCACCTGGAAGAACGGCATCTCGCACCCCTCATCGGGAACATCGGAGGCCGGATCGCCATCGATGTCGGCTGCGGCACGGGCCGTTGGCTCACGAAACTCACCGCCGCCGGAGCGCGAACCGCCGGGTTCGACTTCACGCAAGCCATGCTCGAACAAGCGAGCGGCAAGCGCGGCGCGTCGGGCCGATGTGTCCAGGCCGAAGCCACCTGTCTGCCTTGCGCTAGCGGGGTGGCGGACCTGGTGGTCTGTTCGTTCACCATCGGCTACCTCGTTGACCCGCGGCCACTGTTCACGGAACTCGCTCGTATCACCCGTGCCAACGCGCGAGTCTTTCTGACGGAACTGCATCCCGAAGCCGCGCAGGCCGGGTGGCGGAGAACCTTTCGTCACGATGAACAGGTTTACGAACCCCGGCACTACCCGCATCCGGTCCAGCAGGTGAAGCAAGCCGCGCAGCAAACAAACATCTTGGAACTCGAAGCGTTCGACGATCATTTTCTCAGGGAACCCGAGCGGGCGATCGTCGAGCAAGCCGGCGGTAAGGGCAAGGATTTCGATGCGCTGCGAGAAGTCCCCGCCCTGTATGTGGCGCAATGGCGGCGGCTCGCCTGTTGAAAGGCGCTAAGCTTGCTAAACCGCCGCTCCAAGCAGCGGGGTCTTCATAGATGGCTCTTCAGAATGACGATTGAACCTACTCCCCCGCATAAGGAAACCTTCGCGAGCCCGGCCGCCTGGGGTTCGGAGCAGCTCGGCGAGCAGGCCGCCCTCATTTCGCCGATCCCAGCGGCGGTGCTGGCGCGACTCGACGAAGCGTTGACGTCCATCCAAAGTCGGCAAGGAAGTCTGGATACACTGACAGCCGACGATTTCCGTTCCGAGGCCCTGGCCGGTTTCGCCAACGCCCTGCGGCGGGAACTGCTCGTCGGCCGCGGATTCGTCATTCTGCGAGGACTGCCGATCGAACGCTACACGCCCGACGAGGCCGGCATGTTGTATTGGGGCGTCGGCTCGGCGCTCGGTCCGACGCTGCCCCAAAACGCCAAGGGCGACAGGCTGTATTCAGTTCGCGACGAGGGCTACAGCATTAAGAAGGACTACGGCGTCACGGGCGTGCGCTACTCCAAGACAACCGAGTCGTTCCACTTCCACACCGATTCGGCGCCGAACCTGGCCGGGCCGGCGCCCGACATCATCGGACTGCTGGCGATCCGAACCGCCAAGTCCGGGGGCGAATCCGTACTTGTCGGAGCGCAGAGCATCCACAACGCCCTACTCGCCGAGCACCCCGACAGCCTCGAACAGCTCTACCGGCCGGTTCACCACGACCGCGCCGCCGAGTGGAAACCCGGCCAGGAGCGTACCCTCTTCGCGCCCATTTTCCGCTTCGATGGCCGACTCCAAATGCGTTATATGCGCTTTTACATCGAACAGGGCCACGAAAAGGCCGGCGTGCCGCTCACACCCCAGCAAGTCGCCGCCTTCGACCGCCTGGACCGCATCATGGACCGCCCGGAGCTGCATTTGCAAATCGCCCTCGAAGCCGGTGACATGCTGTTTTTGAACAACCATCTAGTTCTGCACAGCCGCACCGCGTTCAAAGACCATCCCGAGCCCGAGCGCCGCCGGCACTACGCGCGCATCTGGATGCGGACTTCATCCCACCCCGCCCAGGCGCCCGCCTAGCAACCATCCCGTCGTCCACTACAGCGGACAAACAAGCAACGGAGCCACGGGTGTAAACCCGTGGAGCCGCGCCGCAAGGCGCGGACATCCGAATGAGCAAAGAATATCGAAGTGATGCGATGTCGGCCGTCCATGAAACCATGGAGGCCTTGCACAATGTTGGGGCCATCGACAAACAGACAATGTGGCGTTTCGATGATGCCTGCCTTACGCCGATCCGGCCATTGAAGCCTGCAGAGATCAGGGCGATCCGGGAGAAAGAGCACGTCAGCCAAACCGTTTTTGCTAACTATCTGAACGTAACGAGTAGTCTGGTGAGCAAGTGGGAGCGCGGCGAAAAGCGACCTTCCGGGGCTTCGCTCAAGCTTCTATCCCTGGTCGAGAAGAATGGGCTTGCCGGCGTTGCCTAAGAAGGGCGGTTGAATCGTGGATTGGCTGAGCGCCGGATGGGGATACGGCGGGGCCTACCGAGTTCGCTTGGTATTTTCGGGTGCGGAGAGGCGGGGTTCTGGGCGAGAGCCTAAGTGCTTTTTTTTGTTGAGGATGGGTTGGGGTTCTGTGAGACCGAGTTTGGGCTTTGACCCCGAACTCCCCCCCGAACTGCCGGCCCCGAACTGCCCATCGACTGCGCCCGATCGCTCCGCTCGGCCTACCCGGGGGTAGGCACGGATCTCGTCAAGCCACAGCGTACCCGATGCTTCAAGCTTTAGGACTGACGTGTCCGCGACGAAGTAGATTCCACTGACTTTGGCCGGGTCTAGCTTGCCGTCCCCGCCCTTTGCGATACAGCGAAGCTTGTCAAAAGGAATGTCGACGCAGCGCCACTCGGGAGTCGTCAAGAAGGTTCTGCTGAAATATTCCTCGCCCATCCGTCCTTGGGCGTCTGTTTCTCTGATCTCGAACCGGAACCGGAACCTCTTGTCGGAGCGGGCGTAAAAGGCGATCCCTTGAGATCCCTCGAGGTTTCTCGTCCGCCTGTCCACCAATGCCCAAAAGCGTTCCGTCGCCGGGATGCGGGCGGGCGGAAATGCGAAGGGCAGCCGAAGCAACTTCTTGGTGCCCCGAGCGCCCGGTGAAGCGACTTCGACAGGCCCCGTTCCGCCTGGGGTCACCGGGTCCGCCTCCAGCCGGAATCGCAAGGCGTCCTCATCGGCCGTTTCGAAATCAGCAAGGGTCTCGCCTACGGCGCAGTCGGGCCTCAGAGGGTTTTCGAGGGGCCTACCCGGATCGTTGACCCGGATCGGATTGGAGAGCACCCAGGGTACGTGCCCGGCCGGCGATTCGGGTTCGTCCGCATAGATCTCGACTCGGTAGACCCCCGGGCTGGCGCCGGTATGTTCCAGCCGCCGGCCCCGGTGCTCCTCTATGACAGCACCGTTTCTTCGCAGTACTATTCTCACGGGCCGCTCAGCGGGAAGCTCCGCGACTAACGTCACACTGCGGTCCGTTGTGAGACTCTGTCCCATGCCGACCGGCCGCATCAGGCCTTTTGACACTGCACGAAACCGAAATCCGGAGACAGGGCCGATTGGTCCTACAGATAAGTAACAGCTTCCGCGCTTGAGGGCTTTCAGGATGATCTGTCTATCTTTGGCGACCTCCCCGGTGAGCTCCCTCCCCGTAAGAATATGCACCGGGAACCAAGCCAGCGAATCCTCATAGCGAGGGAACCGCAAGTCCCACCCACCGACCCGGATCGTCCCGTGCGAGTCCGCTCCCGCCAGACCTGTCATGGGGCCGTTCTCGAGGTAAGCGTCCCACTGACTCCGCTCTTTCTGAGCACCGTCCATCACGAACAACATGGCGCGTGGCCGGTTGAGCAACCACGCCGGGATCCCGAAGAGAAGTTTCCAGATCGGAGCGTTTCGCCATACGCTATAAGTATTCAGAATCTCGATACCGTCCGCTCTGACCCACGCCGGACCACGCCATCCGATTGGCCCGCCAGCGGGGTGTGCGATCACCGACATCCCGCCTAAGGCGCCCACGTCACCTACGGTCTGTGCGCCATCGCCGCCCGGTCGATAGAGCGTTTCCGGGGTGCCGAAAGCGAGAACGTGCCCGTCCTCGCTCGAGATCTCGCTTCCGACCAGGATCGTGCAACCACCGAGGCGTCCCTCCCAGTCGCGCCCCTCGAGCGTGTTGTGGTCGGTGACGAACAAAAAGTCCAGGTCCAGACGGTCGGCGATAGAAGCCACCTCGTAAATGGATCCGGTTTCATCCGAGAGGGTCGTGTGGGAGTGAAGGGCCCCCCTGTACTCGAAAGGAGGGCCGTCAAGCGCGACGACCGAGCGATTCAAGGGCTGACTATCCAGAAGTCCTGCCTGTCGGTAGCACAGCAATAACAGCAGGAGCCCTAGTTCTCTGACCGCGTGATACTTGGTCTTTCATAGCCGAACTTGCGGCGTGCGGTTTTGCGGTCGAAGCGCCAGTCGATCTTCACCCGCTCACGGTTGACTCGGCGGTTCCAGGCAGCCGCCTCGCGTCGCAGTGTTGCCAGGTCCGGGATGCGTCGCTTGCCCAAACATTGCCTCGAGAACAGACCAATCTCGATCTCCGCCTGGTTCAGCCAACTGCCGTGCTTCGGCGTGTAGTGCGGCGTGAAGCAGTCCCAAATCTCACCGCCGAACTCCTCGCCGCAGAGATCGGTCAGCGACTTGCGGCTGTGCGTCGAGAGATTGTCCATCACCAAGTGAATCGTCTCGGCCTCGGGATAGGCGAGCGCCACCTCAAACAGCGCCTTGGCGAACTCAACGCCCGAACGGTCCGGCGTCACGAACGTGAAATGGCGACCGGCTTTGGGCTCGACCGCGCAAAAGACATTCGCCGTCCCGCGGCGTTCATACTCGCTGTCCCGACGAGACTCGCGGCCCGGCTCGGCCGGCGTCGGCGCACGAACGTCGGCATGCAGCGTGACCGGCTTCTCGTCGAAACAAATCATCGGCTGCGTCGGATCGTAGGGCCGTTCGTAAGTTTCGAGCACGTCTTCCATGCAGGCGATGTAGGCTTCATTGAGCTCCGCCACGCACCACATTTTTTTCCCGCCACGGCTTGAGGTCGTGGCTGAGGAGCAAAACACGAATCGTTTCTCGGCCCGCCCGCGGGACCAGTCGTCGCTTGACAGCTTCTTCGGCGACCAGTCGCACCGTCCAGCGGGCGCGGCCCTTGGGCGGGTCGCTGCAAACCATTGCGATGATGCGCTGACGTTGTTGTGCCGAAAGCAAACTGGCCGCGCCCGGCCGCTGCTTGTCGTAGAGTGCGCGCTCGAGGCCGCCTTGCTGATAGCGCCGCGCGAGATTACGAACCGATTGCCGCGTCAGTGGCAGCACAGCGGCAATCAGTGGCGCGCTCATTCCTTCTCCGAGCCTTTGCAACGCCACTGCTCGTAGCGTCACGCGAACCTGTTCGACTCCGCCAGTAAGAAGTTTCTTCAACGCCGTTTGATCCCTCTTGGAAACCTTCACACGCAGAGCGGGGCGACCCATGCCTCAAGTATGCCCCAAAACATTTCCACCCAAACATGTTTGTTTGTAAACTCTTCAGGCGGTCACAGAACTAGGAGGACCGCAAGGCCACAGCGCTTAAGCCCTCCCCCTATGGGGAACATGAAAAGTAGGGGACAGGAAGCAGGACGCGGCATGACTTCTCTCTATGGCGACTGATACCCTCCAAAGCCTCAGAGGTGAACTGAGGGGTAAATATGGTGCGAACGAGAGGACTCGAACCTGCACGGGTTGCCCCACTAGAACCTAAATCTAGCGCGTCTGCCAATTCCGCCACGTTCGCCTATTTAGAATCAATAACTTACGAAGGCCGCAAACTGCCTGAGCTGAGAGTTTGCCCCTTTGTTGCCCTGTCATGTCGCTCTTCAACTTTGTCGAGGTACCGTTCAAGCTTCGCAGCCGCGTCATGCAAGTTACGTTCGTCCACCACATTGTATCGGTCGAACACACTGCGAGTCTTCCATCCGCCGATGGCCATGACAACTCGTTCGGGCACCCCAGCCCTCACCAAGTTCCGGGCTGCCTGCACTTCAGGCTTGACGCTGGGAGAAAGGAGCTTCGCGTTTTGCTTCTTCGAGCATTCGCCCGACGCCGGCATCCGAGGTAAGAGCCGTATGCGGTAGTGCCGCACGTACGGATCTGTGCGGGGGGCGAGCAGCAAGGCCTTTGAGGGACAGGCCTTTGAGCAGGCCTTTGAGGGGGCCTTTGAGGGCCTTTGAGGGGGCCTTTGAGGGGGCCTTTGAGAGGGGCCTTTGAGCCTTTGAGGAGCCTTTGAGAGCCTTTGAGAGCCTTTGAGGAGCCTTTGAGGGAGCCTTTGGGAGCCTTTGAGGGTCGCCTTTGAGGGACCAGCCTTTGAGGGACAGAGCCTTTGAGGAGCCTTTGAGGGACAGAGCCCGATAGCGGGTCGAGCCCGATAGCGGGTCGCCTAATCGGCCGAGGGTGGCCGGGGAGGACTGACGCCGAACCTAGGAGCCGTGTTCACACGGCTTCCCCCGCCGGCAGGCTGGTCGTAGTCCGACCCAACTACTACCGCCCCCATCTGCGTGAATCTGTGTAATCTGCGGACCACGCCTTTCTGCCCGCCCTTTCCAGAAATCCAGTCACAGCCAAATCAAACTTTCTCACACTCATTCCAAACAACTTAACCACACCCCACCCCCAAAAACCCTTGACGCTACAGGGACACTAGAGGCGGGAGACCTGTTTCCTAAACTCTCCCGACTCAGGCCGCAGGTGCGTCCCGACGCAAAATCAAACCTCGGCCCAGCAAAGGACCTAACGTCATGATTACCGATAAACAAAGAGACACAAGACCCGATCGGGTCGGGTGACGGGGATTGAGGCCCCGCCACCCTCCCACACCACCGGACATACGGTTTTCCGTATCCGGCGGTTGAACCCAGCGGCCTTACGTTCGCGCCGCAAGATCCGATGGCATCACAAACCCGTAGCGCCGCAACGTTGCATTCGATAACGCTGTCTGCAACAGTCCGTTCGCCGCTATGCGCCAAGCGCCGCGACGTGCCGGAACCAGTTTCAACAACCGTTGCGCCATGCCAGCGCAGCCAGAAACATTTCCGTATGTGCCGCCGCACCCATCCTTCCAGTAGGAAAATCGCACGCCGTCGCTCCGCCAACCGGTAGTATCCCCACCAGCCGCGAACGTACCGCCGCCACTCGTCGCGTAACTGCCGACTCGTGACCGAGCGGTTGCCGCACCAGATCTCCCGCACCTTCCGTTTGAATCGCTCGACACTTTCCGGCGCTGCTTCCACCTGCCCCTGGCGGTTCAGACGAAACCCCAGGAACTTCCGCTCCCACGGCCTCCCCGCCCCGCTCTTGGCCTCGTTCACTTTCAGTCGCAGATGCTTTTCGATCCAAGCCGTGATCCCCGCCAGCACACGCTTCGCCGCCGCTTCACTGCCCACATAGATGTTGCAGTCATCCGCGTACCGGCAGAACCGTAGCCCACGTCTCTCCAGCTCCCGATCAAGCGCATCAAGGTAGATGTTCGCCAGCAACGGTGACAACGGCCCGCCTTGCGGCGTGCCCTCCGCGCTGCGCACCACCACCCCCTCCGTCAGCACTCCGGCCCGTAGATACCGGCCGATCAACCCCAGCACTCGCTTGTCGCGAATGACTTCCGCCACCCGCCGCATCAAAATGTCGTGATTGACCACGTCGAAGAACCGCGCGATGTCAATATCCACCACCCAGTCCTTGCCCTCGCGAACGTATCTTTGCGCCACTCGCACTGCGTCATGCGCACTCCGTCCCGGCCGGAACCCGTAGCTCGACTCGCTGAACCGCGGATCGAAGATCGGCTGCAGAACTTGCAGCAACGCTTGCTGCACCAGCCGATCTATTACCGTCGGTATCCCAAGCTGTCGCTTCCCCCCGCTCGGCTTCGGTATCTCTACCCGCCTTACGGGACTCGGCGTCCAACGCCCGGACACGAGTTTCGCTCGAATCTCCGTGCCGTGACGGCGAAAGTGAGGTTCGAGTTCTTCGGTCGTCATCTTGTCGATCCCCGCCGCGCCCCGCTTGCGTTTCACCGCCCGCAGAGCCCGTTCGAGGTTCTCCTCTCCGACCACCTGTTCCATCAGTTCTTCGTGCATTGCTTTCTTCGATGAGTCTCGCCGAACTTCGCCTCGTCGCCGCCGGAGGGAGGCCCATCCCGGTTCCACCGTTCCTGCCTGCCCCTGCTCCCCTTGCGTTCCCCCGATGGGGAAGGACCTTTCGGTCCGGGACTCCGGACTTCTTTCGGCTCGGTTCGAGTCGCTCCTCTCGCTTTGCTCCTTGGTTCTTCGGCCCTTCGCTCCGGCGCTATTACCCGCCTTCCTCGCTACTACGGCCTCTGCTGACTTCTCCTCCGCTCTCACCGAGGAGATCTCCCCAGGTAAGGTGCTGAATCTTTCCCTTCACACCGCCCGGCTCTACCGCGCACGTCTTCGGATGGACTTCGGGCTTCACGTTGGCTAGCACGCTTACCGCCCGTACACGGCCTCTCTGCCGATTCGTGTTCCTACGGTCAAAGGTTTGTTCCCCGCTTCCTTCAGCTTCACCTCGCGGCTACGCCTTGCGGTTCCCTACGGTTACCTCCATCAGTTCCCGGTCGGCTCCTTTCAGCCAACTAGATTCAGCCCATGCTGGGCACACTAGCGAGGACCTCGCTTCTGAGGTCCGCGGCTTTAACCGCCTTCTCAAGCGGCGCACCGCGGACTGTCCCCTTTTTTTTGCCGTAGAACCACCGAACCACCGGGCCCCCAAAGCCCGCCAACTCAAAACCAGAAAGGAAAATCAAAATGACGACCGATAAACAAAAACAAGCCAATCAACAAAACGCACAGAAATCCACCGGTCCGCGCACCGACGAAGGCAAACAGCGTTCCTCGCAAAATGCCCTCAAGCACGGGCTCCTAGCCAAACGAACCGTCATCCCCGGCGAAGATCCCGCCGAATTCGACGCGCACCTCACCCGCTTCCAAGAAACCTTCAACCCGTCCAACGCTTACGAAGCCGGCCTCGTCCGCCAAATGGCCGACGCCGACTGGCGCCTTCTGCGCATCAATCATCTCGAAGCGGCTTTCTTCGCCTACGCCGTCGACTTCGAGCGCGAGCACTTCAAGGACTACCATCCCAACGAGCCCGTGCCCGACGAGACCAAACTGCTCGGCAAGATCATGCAAAGCCGCACCGCCCACCTCACCCGCTTCGCCCGCTACCACACCGAGCACAGCCAACGCTACAAAAGCGCTTTCCGGCAACTGATCGAGGCGCGCGAACTCGACAACCGCGACCGCCGCCGGAATCGAGAAGCCGTAGAAGCCGTCAACCAGGACGACCGCTACCCCACATCGCAACCCGCAAGCCGGCCTCCATGGCGGGCAGACGAAATTACGGAACAAAGCCGGCACGGCATAAGATCCAACAGATCAACAACTTCCGATCCACCCGGCGTCCAGCCCTCTGACGAATCCACCGCCTGACCCTCGTCGGATCACCCGCACCCAGCCCCAGGGAGAGAAAACGAAGAGCCAACAACCCCTAAAACCACCACCAACTGCTACACCCACCCCAACCGCGCACCCAAAGTGTACCCGCCCCGTGGCGCACGGCTGCGCCGTGCCGGGTCGCGCTCCGCGCGACCTCCGACTCCCCGCCACATCACTCAATCCGCCCACGAGCCAAGGGAAGGAGGCGCGGGTGTCAACCTGCGCGTACGGTCGCGCTCAGCGCGACCTTCGACGCCCCACCACATCACTCGACCGCTCACGGAGAAAACCGGGGGACAGGCTACACGTGCGATAAATGTTCTGGATTTGCCTCGAAGGTCAGCTAGGATGAGTACTCAGATGGGCTGACTGTCCCTCTTGGCCTCAGACTATTTTCCCGAAAGGCGGAAGCTGGCGAATGAATATTCTAGGTGCGATTCGAAAGATTACTTTTCAGACGGCCGTCGTCCTGTGTCTTTGCCACATGGCGGTCCTTTACGCCGTGGAGCTACCTCGCCAAGACTATCGTGTTCTGGCCACGAACAAGACTTCCACGATGCAGAAGGAAATGAACGAAGCCGCTGATGCGGGCTATTCGTTTAAGCCCGGATTCCCACTTTAGTTTCGATTCTGCTAACCATCGGGTGGCCTCGGACGCCTTTATTTATGCGGGTTGGAAAGCACTCAAGGCGCTGAGGAGATCAACACCCAATGGGTGAAAAAGAAAACAAACCGTTCCAGCTAAGCTTCAACGGCTTATTGAAAGTCGATTTCCAAGGATCGCGTGTCACTTCCGACGGCGGGCTGATCCTGGTCCGCGAGCTGGACGAGCGACTCGGACTCGGGAAGCTGATCGACGAACACCTCAGTGACCCACGGCAAGGCTTGAACAAGAAGTTCCCGCTGGCCGATCTGCTGCGGCAGTCAGTCTACTCTCGGCTGGCAGGCTACGAGGACCTCAATGACGCCGTCCGAGTGTCGGCTGACCCGACGTTTCGCTTGATCGGCTCGAAGAGGAACTGGGATCGCGGCGGGGCACTGACCTCGCGACTGCAGAGCTTCGAGACGGAGATGCTGGCGAGCGAGGAGAACTTGCTGGGGCTGATGGCTGTGAACCGCGAGCTGGTGGCGCAAGCCGAGACGCAAGACGACTCCGAGCGCGTCGTGCTCGACATGGATTCGACCGAAAGCCCTGTCCACGGCCAGCAAGAGGGCAGCGCCTACAACGGCCATTTCGAGTCGGTCTGCTACCACCCGCTGTTGTTGTTCAACCAGCATGGGGATTGCCTGGCGGCGAAGCTGCGTCCAGGCAACGTGCACAGCGCTGAGGACTGGAAGGAGTTGCTGCTGCCCGAGATCAAGCGCCAACAGGCTGTGGGCAAACAGGTCACCTTCCGGGGCGATGCGGCCTTTGCCAAGCCGGAGATTTATGAGTTTTCGGAGGAACGCGGAGTGCAGTACGCCATTCGCATTCCGGCCAACAAGAGCTTGGAATTGGCGATCGAAGACATCTTGTTTCGCCCGCCGGGCAGGCCGGGTCGCAAGCCCTTGGTGCGCTACAAGAGCTTCCGCTATCAGGCGGAGAGTTGGTCCAAGCCGCGACGCATCGTGGCCAAGGTCGAGCATCATCTCGGTGAGCTGTTCCCGCGGGTCGGATTTATCGTGACCAACATGAGCTTGCCAAGCCGGTCGGTGGTGCGCTTCTACAACAAGCGCGGCACGGCCGAGCAATGGATTAAAGAAGGCAAACAGGCCACGCACTGGACGCGGCTTTCGTGCCATCGCTTTCGGGCCAACGAAGTGCGACTGCAACTCAGCGTGCTGGCCTACAACCTGGGCAACTTGTGGCGGCGGCTCGGACTGCCGAACAGGATCAAGAGTTGGTCGCTCACGAGCTTGCAGCAGCGGCTGATGAAGACCGGCGGCCGGCTGGTCAAGCACGCGCGCTACTACTGGTTGCTGCTGGCCGAGGGGCATCTGAACCGGCGGCTGTTCGGTGACATGCTGCACAGGATCTGGGCGCTGCCGCTGCCGAGCGGGTAGCGTTACCTGGACGAGGATCAACAGTTTTTAGCTCCGAAAAGGCTTCGCAGGGAGCAGTGTCGGCCGGTGTGCCGTTCAGCCCGCTCCATCAACGTCTGTGAGCGGACGGACGGGCTTTGGGGCCTGCCGCCGGAGGTGATGTGCAGGGTTCAGCGCGGAAAGACGTGGTCTTCGGGGCAGCGCGGGTGTATACTTTCACCGTGCCAGGGCCAAAATGGAAATCCTGGCTAATAACATCCAGCGCTTATGCGGCGCGTGCGGCGTGGAGCTCCGTCGCCGCTCATCCGCCTGTTGGGAAGGCAAGGAAAGGCGTTCTGGTCCTCGTCACAATGGTGCTTCACTTCCTGCAGCCGGCAGCCCGCCTTTGGGGACGGCTACGGCACGGTATCACACCTTGGCGCATACGTGGGCTACCGGGACTACACATTCCCCGGCCCTCAACTCTGGCCCTGTGGAGTGAAGAGTGGCAAGGAGTCGAGTTCAGGCTCGGTTGGATGGAAGAGCAACTTTGGGCGACCGGGGCGGTTGTTCTGAGAGGCAGCGAATACGACCGTTGGGACCTCGAGGTGCGTAGCGGCTTTCTGGGCGCGGCTCGATTGAGAATGGCCGTGGAAGAGCATGGCGCCGGGCGTCAGCTCTGGCGACTCCGCGTCTGGCCGAAAGTAACCCGCTCCGGACTCGTGATTTTCGGCGTGACTGCTCTGCTCGCCGTACTGGCTCTCAATGGAGCCGGCTGGATTGCCGGCGCGGTGCTCAGTCTGGCATCGGTCGGCTTCACGATTCGAAAATTCCGTGAGTGCATGTGGGCCATGAATGCGGTCTTCCAGTCGTTTGAAGAGCAGCGGAAGTACGAACGCTTTGCGGCGGTTGATGCCGGTACGGTCGTCGATCCCAGCGGCGCCCCCGAGCCGGAGCCTCTGCCTGCCATGGTGGAAGGCCGCGGCGCCGTGGTGGGAGAGAGGGCGATCGGCTAGCATGGAGCGCCTGGACAAAACGGAATCCGCGTTGGGAATCATTTGGCGGCTGGTCCAGCAAGCGAAGCCCTATTGGTGGAACTTGTCGGGCGTCTTGCTTCTGAGCCTACTTGCCACACCACTGACTTTGCTGGGTCCGTTGCCGATGAAGATTATCATCGACAACGTCATCGGCTCCCACCCCCTTCCGGAGTATCTGGCGCCCTTCTTTCCGGCAAGCGTTGTCATGAGCAGCTACTCGTTGTTAGTAGCGGCAGTCGGACTCAAGGTTGGGTCGGCCCTGATCGGGCAAGCTCGTAGTCAGGCGTCGGGCCTGCTGCAAGCCTATACCGGCCCCCGCATGGTCCGGGATTTCCGGTCGCGAATCTTTCGCCAAGTACAGCGTCTCTCGTTTTCTTATCACGACGAACGTGGAACTACTGACTCAACTTATCGCATTCAGCACGACGCTCGATGTATTCAAGAGATACCGCTCGGCATCCTCATTCCGCTCATCACCGATCTTTTCCCGCTTGTTGGAGTGATCGCGGTCACGACTTACCTGGACTGGCGGTTGACTCTGATCGCGCTATCGACAGCACCAATCATGGCAGGGCTTGTCCGATTTTTTGGCGTCAGGATGAGACGTAAATGGAAGGACGTAAGCGCTCTGGATAGTAAGTCGTTGTCCGTTGTGCAAGAAACTCTTTCTGCTCTCCGGGTTGTCAAAGCGTTCGGTGCGGAACGCAATGAAGAGCAACGATTCATCAGCCGCTCCGATAAGCATCTGGAAAAGAACATGGACGCAAGCTTCATGCGTGCCAAGTTCCGTACTTTGATGAGCTTAACTTTCACGTCGGCGAGCGCCGTCGTTCTGTTCGTGGGGTCGCTTCACGTGCTGGAAGGAATTCTGACTTTGGGCGAGTTGACCATGGTCATGTCTTACGTCGGTCAGATCTTCGGCCCCATTCGCGTCATGACCAGGAATGCGACGGGACTTGCCAGGTCTCTCGCGAGTGCCGAACGAGTTTTCGATGTCCTCGACAGGAAGCCCGATGTCGATGAGCGGCCTAACGCAAGAAAGATTGTCCGTGCTCAAGGGCGCGTTGCTTTCGAAAACGTAGTATTCTCCTACCGCCCCGGTGAGATCGCTCTGAGCGATGTCAGCTTCGAGGTCGAGCCCGGCGCGACTGTCGGCATCCAGGGACGGACCGGCGCCGGCAAATCCACGCTTGTGAGCCTCATGATGCGCTTCCACGACCCGGATAGCGGGCGCATTCTCCTGGATGGGGGGGACCTTCGAGACTACGGCCTGGAAGATCTTCGGAATCAGTTCGCGATGGTGTTGCAGGAACCTGTTCTTTTCTCTACCACGCTTCGAGAGAACATCGCCTACTCGCGCCCGGGTGCGGATGAGGAGGAAGTCATGCAAGCTGCCACGTTAGCGAACGCACACGACTTTATCTCCCGATTGCCTGATGGGTACGAAACGAGTGTCGGCGAGCGGGGCATGACGCTCTCGGGCGGGGAGCGTCAACGCATCTCTCTGGCGCGCGCGTTCTTGAAGAATGCCCCGATTCTCATCCTCGACGAACCAACGAGTTCGGTCGATACAACGACCGAGGGGGATATTATCGACGCCCTCCAGCGGCTCATGCACGGAAGAACCACGTTCATGATTGCGCACAGATTGAACACTCTCTACGGTTGCAATCACCGCTTAGAACTTTCACATGGCACTCTGAAACGGTTTTCGGCGGAGAAACAGCCCGCGGATGTGGTTGACTCCCTGGCGGGAGCGTCCGCGGAGTAGGCACGCCAATGACGGAAAATTATCAAGAAGACAACCCGATTCTTTTGCAATTGCACATTCCGAAGACGGCTGGCAGTACGTTCAAGAAGCTCCTCAATAGACAATTGTTCGGTGGAGCGAAAAACGGGGAGCCGGATCGTTCCACTGACCCTGCTATCCAGATCTACGAAGGAGTCTACTACTACCCGAGGGGTCTCGAAGAAAATCATCCGAAGATCAGTCAAGGGGCATCAGACTCGGAAGTCCCCGAGGAAGTCCGGAAAGTTCTGAGACGGCCTGATCTTCGTGCGGTGTTAGGCCACTTCGGTTTCGGCATCCACCGGCATATTCCCCGCAATTCTGTCTACATGACGATCCTGCGCGACCCGGTGGATCGCGTATTGTCGCTCTACTATCACATCCGACGATGGCCGCGCTCTCCGCTCCAGAAACACATTGCTTCGGAGGATATGACTATCGAGCAGTTTGTCGCTGAGTCGGGTTTCAAACAAGCTGACAACGGCCAGACCCGAAGGTTGGCGGGGTCCGAACCCGCCTTCGGTGAGTGCTCGCAGGCCTTGTTGGAGCAGGCCAAGCAGAATATTCGTGAATCCTTTCAGCTCGTCGGGCTCTCGGAGCGATTCGACGAGACCGTCATACTAGCCAAGAGGCTGTTCAACTGGCGGAATGATATTCGATACGTGCCGAGACTGGTGAACGATCGCCGACCGAGGAAGGAGTCGGTGCCCGAATCGGTGCTTTCGTTCGTCCGTGACCGTAACGCTCTGGACATCGCCTTGTATGACTACGCTGAAGAATTGCTCCGCCGCCGACTGAGCTCCCAACCGGAAGATTTCTGGGTGGAGCAACAAGGATTCTCTGCGACGAACAGTGAGTACGCCGAACGTCTGATGGCCGAGAGCAACGCTATGTGGGGAGGGCGGTAGCTTTAACCCTCAGCGTCGGTTAGCGAAGCCGGGACCCTACAGTAGTTATGACGGCAAAGACATTGCAAAGGGAGGGCACTGATTTCTTCGATTGTATCCCTTTGTACCTTCACATTCCCAAGACGGCGGGCTCCACCCTGTGTGAATGCATCTTAAGCCAGTGCTGTGCGCCTGAGTGGTACAAGGAGGAGGGCAACTATCTCCAGGCGGGAGTCTACTACTATCCGAAGGGGTTTCTGGACCCTTCCCAGGCAAGCCTGCCGGAAACGATAACCCGTGTTCTCTACCGTCCCGACTTGAGAGCCGTTGTCGGTCACTTCTGTTTTGGCATACACGAGTACATTAGGAAACCCGCCGCCTATGTTACCGTCCTTCGGAACCCCGTTGAGAGAGTCGTCTCCTACTTTCACCATTTCCAGCATTGGCGCTCATCGGATCAACCGTACCTTGGCGACATGAGTTTAGAAGACACGCTCTTGTCCGGCAAGTACGACGAGCTGTACAACGGACAAACCCGAAGAATCGCCGGTCTTGGGCTTGACGACGATAGGCACTCGCCGGCGGTACTTGACGTCGCGAAGGAAAACCTCCGAAAACACTTTGCCGTGGTGGGTGTTACGGAAAGGTTTGACGAGACGATCTTGCTGATCAGCCGGACGTTCCGATGGAAGAAGCGACTGCGGTATCTGCCGCGTTTGGTCAATAAAAATTGACCCGGCGTGGCTGCGTTGAGTGACGAGACGATCGAGCTCATCAAGCACCACAACGCGCTCGATCTCGAACTCTACTCTTATGCTGATCGGCTGCTTACGGAAGGCACACTCGGGGAAGGTGCGGAATTCCTTTCAGAGTTGCGGCAACTCAACACGGAGAACTCCCGACATATTGCGGCCTACGGAGAGTACGCAACATAACTTTCGATGTGGACCCTGACGCGTTACCGCTCTTCTTATCGCGACGGTCTCCGCTCCCAACTACGATGAGTCGGCTCAAGGTCACGTATCAGCCTGTGAAACACGGTCGAGTCATCGTTTGGGGATATCTTGCGGCGCGGCCCTTCGGTGGAATGACTTGGCAGGTCTTTCACTATCTTGTGGGCTTGCGCAAACTGGGATTCGATGTATGGTACGTGGAGGATTCCGATAAGTGGGGTATCCATTTGACTCAGGCAGCCACAAGATGTTGTGGTCGCGCGAAAGCATCTACCAAGAAGCGAATCCCGAGGTTACTGCTCTGGCGCGGCGTGGGGCTGCGTAGCGCGTCCGATTCTCGGAGTTGCCGCCCGAAGGCTGCCACCGCAATGAATTCGCGTGTGGGTCGGCTTGGCGGCCACTCGCACGATTCTCGCAATCTCACATTCCTGTTCCGGAGCCGCGAGGCCACAACCCATAGGGTGTACCTGAATGAAGTGGATACCCCACTTTCCGATATTCCGGTCTTCAGCCCGTCTACGTGGGAGCCGACCTGGGAATACGAGGAAACAATTCGGTTTGTCCGCGAGCAGATGGAGAGCATAGGCCTAGGCGACCGTTGGGTATTCCGTCCGACATCCGTGTCGGATGATTGCTATGGCGCCTTGGATCGGTCCGGCCTGGAACAGTTGTACCGAGAATCGGACGCCGTCTTAAACATTTGTGGTTCCCACAAGCCGAGGAGTGACCACGGAGATATTCGCTGCCTTGTGTATGTCGAAACTGATCCCGTGCAGAGTCAGATTGCCGTCGCGCATGGCAACGGAGGTTTTATCAAGTATCTGAGTCGATATAAATATCACTTTACTTACGGGGAGAATATTGGAGAATCGGACTGTACAGTTCCCGCGGGGAGCTTTACATGGCATAAAACACGGCCGCCGGTGTGTATGGAGTGGTGGGGCCAAGTGAATGGCGAGACGCCAGGCGCCTCTCTCACCACGGTTGCCAACTGGAACACGGCGGGTAAGGACGCCCACTGGAACGGACACACTTATCGCTGGCGCAAGGACGTGCAGTTCGAGCCGTACTATGGCCTGCCCGGCAGGTCCGAGCTACCGTTGGAAATGGCGATTGTAGGACTAAGCGGCGACTGTCGTTCACGGCTCACCCAAGAGGGGTGGAGACTCTTGCCGGGAACCCAACTCTCGCATCCGATGGACTACCGGCGCTACATCCAGGAGTCGCTTGGCGAATTTACTGTCGCCAAGGAGCAGTACGTCGCGACCAACTGCGGTTGGTTCAGCGATCGCAGCGTTTGCTACCTCGCGTCCGGACGTCCGGTCGTCACGCAGGAGACCGGCTTCAGCAAGTTCATACCCTCCGGAGAGGGGCTGTTTGGTTTCCAGAACTCGGATGAAGCGGAGGACGCGATCGAGGCGATCGCCCAGGATTATCCTCGTCACTCAAGAGCGGCCCGAGAACTGGCTCAAGAATACTTTGAGGCCGAATCCGTTGTCGGCCAAATGACGGCGATTATAGGATTGTCGTAACAGTGACAGAAAGTCTCGGCCGTCCGCGTGCATGCGTCACTGAGTGATCGGCTAGCGGTCGTTCTCGGGAATCAGCGGAGCGACATCGAGGCGGCTATAGAAATGCGTATAGTGGGGGGTATCCACTTCATTCAGGTACACCCTATGGGTTGTGGCCTCGCGGCTCCGGAACAGGAATGTGAGATTGCGAGAATCGTGCGAGTGGCCGCCAAGCCGACCCACACGCGAATTCATTGCGGTGGCAGCCTTCGGGCGGCAACTCCGAGAATCGGACGCGCTACGCAGCCCCACGCCGCGCCAGAGCAGTAACCTCGGGATTCGCTTCTTGGTAGATGCTTTCGCGCGACCACAACATCTTGTGGCTGCCTGAGTCAAATGGATACCCCACTATGCGTATTATTGTCACAGGTCTCATTGCTCAGTACCCATTAGGTGGCCTGACTTGGCACTATCTCCAGTATGTTGTCGGCCTGAAACAGTTGGGTCACGACGTGTTTTATTTTGAGGACACGAATCAGTACCCGTATAACCCGATTCATCAAGAGGTTTCGAAGACATGTGAATACAATGTCAACTATCTTATGAACCTGATGGAGAGATACGACCTCGAAGACTGCTGGGCTTATCGCTTCCCATGGCACTCTGAATGGTTTGGTCTCATACAGTCTCGGCGCAATGAGATTCTCTCGACGGCGGATCTCTTGATCAACGTGTCGGGCACGCATGGTCATCTCGACGAGTATAGTGGGGTCGGCCGCATGTGCTATGTCGACACCGATCCTGTTTTTACCCAGTTGAAACTAGCCCGTGGCCAAAAGGACTTTCAGAAGTTGGTGGAGCGGCACGAACGCTTATTTTCCTTCGGCCAAACCCTCCCGGGCAACTTGCCCGATACGGGACATCACTGGATTCCGACCCGGCAGCCCGTGCTGCTGTCGGAGTGGAAGCACGCGGGTTGCCATCGCGACGTGTTCACAACCTTGATGAATTGGACCAGTTATAACTCCGTCGAATTCGACGGTGTGACGTATGGGCAGAAAGATCTAGACCCGGATTCCCACTTTAGTTTCGATTCTGCTAACCATCGGGTGGCCTCGGACGCCTTTATTTATGCGGGTTGGAAAGCACTCAAGGCGCTGAGGAGATCAACACCCAATGGGTGAAAAAGAAAACAAACCGTTCCAGCTAAGCTTCAACGGCTTATTGAAAGTCGATTTCCAAGGATCGCGTGTCACTTCCGACGGCGGGCTGATCCTGGTCCGCGAGCTGGACGAGCGACTCGGACTCGGGAAGCTGATCGACGAACACCTCAGTGACCCACGGCAAGGCTTGAACAAGAAGTTCCCGCTGGCCGATCTGCTGCGGCAGTCAGTCTACTCTCGGCTGGCAGGCTACGAGGACCTCAATGACGCCGTCCGAGTGTCGGCTGACCCGACGTTTCGCTTGATCGGCTCGAAGAGGAACTGGGATCGCGGCGGGGCACTGACCTCGCGACTGCAGAGCTTCGAGACGGAGATGCTGGCGAGCGAGGAGAACTTGCTGGGGCTGATGGCTGTGAACCGCGAGCTGGTGGCGCAAGCCGAGACGCAAGACGACTCCGAGCGCGTCGTGCTCGACATGGATTCGACCGAAAGCCCTGTCCACGGCCAGCAAGAGGGCAGCGCCTACAACGGCCATTTCGAGTCGGTCTGCTACCACCCGCTGTTGTTGTTCAACCAGCATGGGGATTGCCTGGCGGCGAAGCTGCGTCCAGGCAACGTGCACAGCGCTGAGGACTGGAAGGAGTTGCTGCTGCCCGAGATCAAGCGCCAACAGGCTGTGGGCAAACAGGTCACCTTCCGGGGCGATGCGGCCTTTGCCAAGCCGGAGATTTATGAGTTTTCGGAGGAACGCGGAGTGCAGTACGCCATTCGCATTCCGGCCAACAAGAGCTTGGAATTGGCGATCGAAGACATCTTGTTTCGCCCGCCGGGCAGGCCGGGTCGCAAGCCCTTGGTGCGCTACAAGAGCTTCCGCTATCAGGCGGAGAGTTGGTCCAAGCCGCGACGCATCGTGGCCAAGGTCGAGCATCATCTCGGTGAGCTGTTCCCGCGGGTCGGATTTATCGTGACCAACATGAGCTTGCCAAGCCGGTCGGTGGTGCGCTTCTACAACAAGCGCGGCACGGCCGAGCAATGGATTAAAGAAGGCAAACAGGCCACGCACTGGACGCGGCTTTCGTGCCATCGCTTTCGGGCCAACGAAGTGCGACTGCAACTCAGCGTGCTGGCCTACAACCTGGGCAACTTGTGGCGGCGGCTCGGACTGCCGAACAGGATCAAGAGTTGGTCGCTCACGAGCTTGCAGCAGCGGCTGATGAAGACCGGCGGCCGGCTGGTCAAGCACGCGCGCTACTACTGGTTGCTGCTGGCCGAGGGGCATCTGAACCGGCGGCTGTTCGGTGACATGCTGCACAGGATCTGGGCGCTGCCGCTGCCGAGCGGGTAGCGTTACCTGGACGAGGATCAACAGTTTTTAGCTCCGAAAAGGCTTCGCAGGGAGCAGTGTCGGCCGGTGTGCCGTTCAGCCCGCTCCATCAACGTCTGTGAGCGGACGGACGGGCTTTGGGGCCTGCCGCCGGAGGTGATGTGCAGGGTTCAGCGCGGAAAGACGTGGTCTTCGGGGCAGCGCGGGTGTATACTTTCACCGTGCCAGGGCCAAAATGGAAATCCTGGATAGAGCGTTGGAGCCAGTACCTGGAGTCTTCTAGGGTGCGTGACGGCGGTTCGGCGGCACTTAGGAGGGCTCTGGCAGAGGCTAGGGCGTTGGCTTTGACCAGGGCCTTTTGGAACTTCTTGTTCTTGGGACTGAGTTTAACTGCCTCCTGGAGGTGGCGAACCGCCTCGTAGACAAGGCCTCGCTGTGTCAGTTTCGCCGCGTCCTTGTAAAGGCGGGACGGTTTGACCTGATCCGACGCACCAACGGGAGAGGCTACTAGAGCAAGAAGGCCCGCATAGAGAGCGAGGCTGGACAGAAGCAAGCAGGAGCTACTGCGTATGGAGTGCCGCCGTATGCGAGGAGGAGCGAGTCCGAAGGATTTGCCCCCTCGATCGGGTGTGCCAGGCTGCATGTGTCGCCTCCACGGGGGCATGGGTTTGAAAGCCCCAGTGCCATTATAGATCCGCAGAGAGTGGGGACATGACCGGATCATCACGAGGTAGGTTCAACGCAGGCGCGAACCACTCCCGGATCGGTTTCAACGGCCAGACTTCCAAGGTGCCTCCCGGACGGGCACAGGACAATAGCGTGGATCGGTCCTCGGTGCCTCGGCTCCTCCGCAACCAAGAATTTTTTTCAGAATTTTTTCCGAAACAGAGACTCTCGACATATACGCCTACACACGCATTCGCGGGGGCGCTTTCGATTGACCCCTCCCCCCCTCGCTTCGCTCAGACAGACTTTGGTGGGATGCACGGCTGACACCACAGGAGCGCAGACGATCGACGGAACGGCTGAGCAACCAAGGTGCTTTAGCGGTCTGCGGTTGGACTGGAGCGAGCACGGCTTCCTTGAACAGGGAGAAACTCCCCTCGCCCCTTGCGGAGCGATCTGAGCCGATCTTCCGATGCTGGAACTGTTGCAGTGTTGCACTCTGTCTGAGGGGTATAGGCTGAACGACCAAAAGATGCGGTCGTGTTCCCTTGGGTCAATCAAGACCAGACCGGGCACCTAGCTTCACCCCCTACCTCTCGAATGCACTGCAACAGTGCAACACCCAGCGAGTGATCTGAAGGGTTTCCTACAAGAGGCAAGGAGGCTCTTGAAGCTCGTGTTATACTCCTCGAAGAGCGCATGCCTAAGAGGTACTTGTGCAGGAGTAGCTTCCTGGAAAGCCCTTGTTTACAAGGGTTTCTGGGCGGTTAGCTCAGTTGGTTAGAGCGCCTGCCTTACAAGCAGGAGGTCCCGAGTTCGAGTCTCGGACCGCCCACCAATGTTTTCAATGACTTACGGCCGTTTCGGGATGTCCCCCAAAACTCGCTGTAGATAATTTTGTAGCTGTTGAAAACCTCACAGAACAACAACTTGATCAGTCCAGAGGCGTTCTGGAAGGGTCCTCTCGATGGTCTTGAGTGGATTCGTCGACAAAATATCGCGTGGATCTCCCGCTAGCGGAAGGAGCCTGGCAGCAGGACCGGCTAGATCGGGAGAGGACTGGCGGCTTGGCTCGAGGTCTCGTGGCTCAGGCGTCTCTGCTGAGCCGGGTCACTGTCTATCGTTCATGTCTGGATGGGGTCACGCGGTGTCGGCCGTACACTGACTAAGCGTAGTTTCTGTAAGCGCCTGGCGTGTCAAGGGCGGAGAGAAATTAGACCACTTCGGCGGAGTAAAACTAGACCAGTTGGGGGAGTGGTAGCGGTTTTCGTGGGACGGCTGGAACGGAGCCTGAGGGCGCCCTTTAGGGCGACCCAGGCGTAGTGGAAGGCGGCCCACGAAAACCGGCGCGAGCGGCGGGCGGGTCAGTCGGAAGAGCGAGACCGTTTCTTTTGACTCTGTTTGAGGCGGAAGCTTTCGCCGTTCATCTCCAGGATGTGAACGTGGTGGGTGAGGCGATCGAGCAGAGCGCCGGTCATGCGCTCGGACCCGAGCACCTCTGTCCACTCGGTGAACGGCAAGTTTGAGGTCAGCATCGTGGAGCCTTGTTCATAGCGTTGCGAGAAGATCTCGAACAGCAGCTCAGCGCCGGTCTTCGACAGCGGCACATAGCCCAGTTCATCGACGATCAGCAGATCCTGCTTGGCAAGTTGTTTTTGGAAGCGCAGCAGCCGTCGCTCGTCGCGGGCTTCGAGCAGTTCATTGACCAGTGCCGCAGCCGTGGTGAAGCGTGTTCGATAACCGCTCTGACAAGCGGCCAGGCCTAGCGCCAGGGCGAGATGCGTCTTGCCGGTGCCGGAGTTGCCCAGAGCCAAGACGTTCTCGCGACGGTCGATGAACTCACAGCGCGCCAGCTCCAGCACGAGCTTCTTGTTTAACGAAGGCAACGCTAGGAAGTCGAATGTGTCGAGACTTTTCGTCACGGGAAACTTGGCTGCTTTGATGCGACGTTCAGTCGCCCGCTGATCTCGGTCGAGCAGTTCCAACTCGCAGAGTTGCTTCAGGAAGCTCCTACAGTCCAAGCCCTCGGCGGCGCATTGCCGCGCCACTTTGTCGTACTCGCGCAGGAAAGTCGGCAGCCGCAACGCTTTCAGATGGGCTTCCAGTAAGAGATTCGACTTCGCCATCAGCCCGCTCCTTGCCCCAAGAGCGCGAGATAGGACGCTGCCGAAGTCTGCTCGACTTGAGCCGTCGGCAGGTGAGGATACTTCGTTAAGTCCAGCCGTGGCGGACGTTGTTCGATCGCGCACAGCAACAGATGCTTGACGGCGTCGAAGCCGATCGTTCCCAGTTCGCAGGCTTGGCGCACCGCCGCCGCAACATGCTCCAGCCGAAAGTCCTCCAGCAGACGCAACACCTGCACGTACTCGCGCTTGCCCGCTTTGCCCAAGCGGACTTCGAGCAGGCGTCGTAATCGCGGAAACTCGGGCGGTAGATCCCAACCCACCAACGGCGCGGCTTGATCGAGCGCATTCGTCTTGCGCTCCAGCAACGCCAGATAATGGACGGGATCGAAGATCAACTCTTCGCGTTCGTAACTGCGCCGGTGGCGTGCGATCTCTTCGCTGCCGCAACAGATCACTACTTCGTCCACATAGGCTTTGAGCAACACCTGGCGATGGCCGTAGCGCGTCGGCACCGAGTAGTCGTTGGTCCGATAGCGCACCATGAGAACGGCGGAGCCAAAATAGACCACAGAGCGGCGATTCTAAGCCGCGTGAGGGCGGCGCAAAATTAGACCGCCCAGGTGGTCCGCGTAGCATCCCCGAGGTGTTTTGTGGAACACCGGAGGGATGTATCAAGTGGAGCTATACGCTCAAGTACGGCGGAGTGTCATCGTTGAGGGGCTGAGTGAACGCGAGGCCGTCAAACGGTTCGGTTTGGCGCGGGAGACGGTGCGCAAGATGCTGCGCTACAAGGCGCCGCCGGGCTATCGGCGGCGTCAACCGGTGAAGCGGCCGAAGCTGGATTCGTTCACAGGAATCATTGATCAGATACTGCTTGACGATCAGCAGCAGCCGAGGAAACAGCGTCACACGGCACAGCGCATCTTCGACCGCTTGCGCGACGAGTACGACTTCACGGGCGGTTACACAATCATCAAGGACTACGTTCGCGAGAAGAAGCTGGGCGGTCAAGAGATGTTTGTGCCGCTGGCACATCCTCCTGGCGATGCGCAAGCTGACTTCGGTGAAGCACTGGTTGTCATTGACCGAGTGCAGCGTAAGGCCCACTTCTTGGTGGTCGATCTACCGCACAGCGATGACGCCTTTGTAAAAGCCTTTCCCGCCGAGACGACGGAAGCCTTTTGCGAAGGACACAACGCCGCGTTTCGCTACTTTGGCGGTGTGCCGCGCAGCATTGTCTACGACAACACGAAGTTGGCGGTAGCAAGGATTCTCGGCGACGGTACGCGCAAACGCACACGAGCGTTCAGTGAGTTGCAGTCGCACTACTTGTTCGCTGATCGTTTCGGCCGGCCAGGCAAGGGTAACGACAAAGGCAAGGTGGAAGGCTTGGTGGGCTATGGGCGGCGCAACTTCATGGTGCCGATCCCCCGGTTCTCGAGTTGGGAAGCCTTCAACGAACACCTCGAAGCCAAGTGCCGCAAGAACCGTGAGCGGCGCTTGCGGCGACACACCGAAACGATCGGAGAACGCTTTGAGCGCGACGCGAAAGCGTTGCTGCCATTGCCGTCCGCGCCCTACGATGCCTGCGACAAACGTACGACCCGGGTGACGTCGTTGTCGCTGGTGCGCTATCGGACCAACGACTACTCGGTGCCGACGCGCTACGGCCATCGCCAGGTGTTGCTCAAAGCCTATGTGGACGAAGTAGTGATCTGTTGCGGCAGCGAAGAGATCGCACGCCACCGGCGCAGTTACGAACGCGAAGAGTTGATCTTCGATCCCGTCCATTATCTGGCGTTGCTGGAGCGCAAGACGAATGCGCTCGATCAAGCCGCGCCGTTGGTGGGTTGGGATCTACCGCCCGAGTTTCCGCGATTACGACGCCTGCTCGAAGTCCGCTTGGGCAAAGCGGGCAAGCGCGAGTACGTGCAGGTGTTGCGTCTGCTGGAGGACTTTCGGCTGGAGCATGTTGCGGCGGCGGTGCGCCAAGCCTGCGAACTGGGAACGATCGGCTTCGACGCCGTCAAGCATCTGTTGCTGTGCGCGATCGAACAACGTCCGCCACGGCTGGACTTAACGAAGTATCCTCACCTGCCGACGGCTCAAGTCGAGCAGACTTCGGCAGCGTCCTATCTCGCGCTCTTGGGGCAAGGAGCGGGCTGATGGCGAAGTCGAATCTCTTACTGGAAGCCCATCTGAAAGCGTTGCGGCTGCCGACTTTCCTGCGCGAGTACGACAAAGTGGCGCGGCAATGCGCCGCCGAGGGCTTGGACTGTAGGAGCTTCCTGAAGCAACTCTGCGAGTTGGAACTGCTCGACCGAGATCAGCGGGCGACTGAACGTCGCATCAAAGCAGCCAAGTTTCCCGTGACGAAAAGTCTCGACACATTCGACTTCCTAGCGTTGCCTTCGTTAAACAAGAAGCTCGTGCTGGAGCTGGCGCGCTGTGAGTTCATCGACCGTCGCGAGAACGTCTTGGCTCTGGGCAACTCCGGCACCGGCAAGACGCATCTCGCCCTGGCGCTAGGCCTGGCCGCTTGTCAGAGCGGTTATCGAACACGCTTCACCACGGCTGCGGCACTGGTCAATGAACTGCTCGAAGCCCGCGACGAGCGACGGCTGCTGCGCTTCCAAAAACAACTTGCCAAGCAGGATCTGCTGATCGTCGATGAACTGGGCTATGTGCCGCTGTCGAAGACCGGCGCTGAGCTGCTGTTCGAGATCTTCTCGCAACGCTATGAACAAGGCTCCACGATGCTGACCTCAAACTTGCCGTTCACCGAGTGGACAGAGGTGCTCGGGTCCGAGCGCATGACCGGCGCTCTGCTCGATCGCCTCACCCACCACGTTCACATCCTGGAGATGAACGGCGAAAGCTTCCGCCTCAAACAGAGTCAAAAGAAACGGTCTCGCTCTTCCGACTGACCCGCCCGCCGCTCGCGCCGGTTTTCGTGGGCCGCCTTCCACTACGCCTGGGTCGCCCTAAAGGGCGCCCTCAGGCTCCGTTCCAGCCGTCCCACGAAAACCGCTACCACTCCCCCAACTGGTCTAGTTTTACTCCGCCGAAGTGGTCTAATTTCTCTCCGCCCTTGACAACTCCTCGATCGGCCGGTTCAAGACACGGTTGACGGCCAGCTCGGCCTGGTTACGTATCGCACTCGCTCCCACAACATCTTTGCGGTTCGTAGCGATCTGGCTTTCCCAACGAAACAGCTCCTCGCGACCCGCTTGACCAATCTCGACACGGGCCTGGGCGAGTTCGAGGTTCGAACGCGTCAGCCGCAGGTTGTCCTTTTGAATTCGTTCAATCGTCTTGGCCCGCAGCACGTTGAGATAGCTCTCGGCAGCTTCCAAAATCACATCGAGCCGCAGTTGGGCCCGCTCCTCGAACCGCAAGTCCTGCAGATTGCGTTCGATGTCGTACCCTGCTTTGACATCATCGGAATAGATCAGCTGATCGAACGACGCGCCAGCCGCCGCACGACGTTGGGGATTCAAACCCAGAAGCTGATCGGCGCGATCTTTATCAATCACCGAGGCCGACGCCGAAAGACCGAATTGAGGCAACAATCGGGCGCGCGCTTGCCTGACAAGTTGGAGTCCGGCCGCAACGTTACGGTCCGCCACCAGGAGGTCGAGGTTGACTTGGCCGGCCTCTTGCACAACGTCGGAAAGCGAAACCGTTCGTGCCGCTTTCGCCGGTTCCTCGTTGAGTAGCTCCGCTTCGGTCATTAGATAGAACGTGGGCGAGACCCCAATAGCACGAGCGGTGGCCATGTTGATCGTCAAGGTCTCGTTGCGAAAGAACTCCACCGGAAGCTCCGCGGCAGGCACGCCTGCCAAGACTTGCTGCATATTCAGACCCACGCGGCGCGCGCGCCGGATGTGGTTGTGTTCGGGCCAAATCGTCGCAAGCAATCCGCGTTCCACCTCATCCCTTCCCCGCATGGAAAAGCTGGGGAGTTTACGTTCGATCAGCGCCTGCGCCAGACGCTCCGCATCGCTGTCGGAGAGTTGCCACAAAGGGGTGACAAAAACTGCCTCGGCGTTCGAAGGGATTGCAGCTAGCGCTTGATCGAGCGAAACGCCCACCGATACCGTTTGGATCTCGAGATTCGACGGCTGCAGTACGTCCTCAATCTTGCTATCCAGATCCGGGATAGCCTCGGTCAGTGCCTCCATGTACAAGACAGTGAGTCGCGAAAAGGGGACAATCTCACGGAAGACCGTGACTTCCCGGACCGGATCGCTACCGGCAGTCACGTAGCTCAGATTGGGTACCCCGCTCACGGTGACTCGGGTAACCTCATCAGCGGAAACCGTCCGCTCCAACGTTTCGAGGGGAATCCCCTGGACCGAGGGCTCTAGGACGATCGCGGCAAAGACAGGCTTGGGCAAAGGCCCTCTACGGCAGACGTCATTGGACCCAAGAAGCCCAAGGGTGAGCACGTGGTCAACATCGGGATCTGACAACAATTGATCGACTATGTGCTTCGTCCCTGAAGCGGTCCAGTCTCCCACCACCTGTTTCGCAGCCGGAAACTGCACCTCGAATTCGTCTTCAAGTAGAATCCGGATCTCTTCTACGTAGGTGCGTAACAGGCGGTCGTTCTGATTCGATGGTCCGTCCAGCACGACACCGATGCGGACTGCCGGTTGCTGCGCAAGCGACAAAGGAGCCACTAGCAAGGCCAACAGGGCGAGTTGTCTTAGGTTCTGTGTCAGACGCACAACAATGTTCATCGCGAATCCTCTTTTTGTAAGGGTGACTCTCGCCCCTCTGTCAACCCCCACGGCAGACGAGTTGTCTGGTGATCGGAGTAGATGGGAACCACTGGGAGATCAAGCTCAGGGGCCTGTGGAAACAAGCATTCAGGATAGCGCTAGGGGACGCGCTGCGCTCATGAGAAACTCTCTACGGCCACTCCAAGGGTGTTCCGTGCCGACTGAAAAGTCGCTGGATCAAGCAATGGACGCTCACTCACAGTCGCTCGTGGGTCGGTAGAGGCCCACCAATCGAGCGACCAACACCGCAATGTAGAGCACTCCACAGACGGCTTCCATCATTGCCAACGACCTCGCCTGAGAGCTGATCGGTGTGATGTCGCCGTAGCCCAGCGTTGTGAGTGTCACAAAGCTGAAGTACAAGAAGTCGGCAAAGCGCATGGCCCCTTCGGGACTGTGTGCTTGATCCACGAAAAATGCCTCAGGTTGAACGACATGAATCAGTGAATAGCAGGACGCCCAGGCAACCCCCATAAGCAGGTAGACACTGATCGCACCATGGATTTTGTCCTTGGTTACCGGGGACGGTTGCAAGACGTAGGCCAGCACCCTGCCAAGCGCGAATGTGTAGAAGATGATCGTTACTACGAGAGTAAGTAAGCTCGGTGTTCCCGCTCCCAAAACGAAATTGGACCAAGCCAGCGCGAACCACAGCACACCGATCACCATGGCAACGATGGTGTGTTTGCGACTATCACTTACGGCGTAGATACCGGCAACGAGCGTGCCGGAGTTCAGAATGAGGAGCAACGTTTGGCCTACCGGACCTGCCGGGAAGAAAGGATGCACCAGCAGCAACACGAGGAGGGACAACATCAGGAAAAGACATCGGCCCTTCAGGTTCTTTCCGGGCACCCGGCTTCCCTTGTCGCGCTGAGACTGCATCAAAGATCCCTAGGTCATGGGCGTTGCTCGCCCAGACACTCGGCACGTTGAGTCTGACTCCATTGAGCTGATCCTACCTCGGCTGACGGTCAAGCTGTTCAAACGGAACGCGAAGCAAGAATCGCGGATCATCATAGGAGCCGTCTTTCTGTGGCATGAACCACACGTTGCCGTTTCGCTTGTCAAGCAGCAGCAGACCCCGTGCTCCCCTATACAAGAACAGTGGAGACACCACTGTGACGTGATCGAACTTCGCCGTCTGCGCGTGAACCGTCTCGATCGTCGGCGGATAAGCCCGAAAGGCAATCACCCCTAGCAGCAGCACAATCAAGAGCAGCAATGACTTCAGCGTCCAGTCGTTATTGATCATAGTGGGGTATCCACTTCATTCAGGTACACCCTATGGGTTGTGGCCTCGCGGCTCCGGAACAGGAATGTGAGATTGCGAGAATCGTGCGAGTGGCCGCCAAGCCGACCCACACGCGAATTCATTGCGGTGGCAGCCTTCGGGCGGCAACTCCGAGAATCGGACGCGCTACGCAGCCCCACGCCGCGCCAGAGCAGTAACCTCGGGATTCGCTTCTTGGTAGATGCTTTCGCGCGAACACAACATCTTGTGGCTGCCTGAGTCAAATGGATACCCCACTTTGATCATTTCTTCTCCTGGTTTACAACTCATGTGACTCTACTACAGTCGAATCTCTTCGCGCTGCCGCACCCCGACCCACCGGAACGAGATGCCACGTAACGCAGCGATGGGAGTTCTGCTTTGTTCTCCGGGCTGCTGTCTGACCGGCTAAGTACCCAATGGCCGCTCCGGCCACAATGTCGGTGAGGTGGTGCTTGGCCAACGGTAGCGGACCGCAAATTCAAACCGTTCTGGATTTCCTCGTCCTCTTTTGGTTATTATGTAGCCCCTACGCCCTCCCACTCGGATTCTTTTGGCGTCCACGAAAACAGGGGCGTGGGGTACGGCCAAAGGTAATAGAGAATGAGTGTTCCAGACATCCGGTCCGAAGCGGT
The DNA here is from genome assembly GCA_965206655.1 of Bryobacterales bacterium. GTDB lineage: Bacteria > Acidobacteriota > Terriglobia > Bryobacterales > UBA6623 > JAPPLB01. The sequence goes on from CBDBKC010000038.1 coordinate 1,425,959, forward strand.
CGAGCAGGCTGAACTGCGCAGCGATCGCACCCGGATCCTCGCCCTTCTCACCACGCTGGCAGCCCTGCTGGTTTTGGTCGTTTTCAGAGCCTTTACCGATGAAGCTTGGCAGGCTCTGCCTCGATATCTGGTGCTGCTCGTGGGCATGGCCGCTTATGAGGCCGTGATCTACCGGGCTGTCACGCGAGCCATGAGCGGAGAAGCGAAGCTTCCATCCTGGCTTTGGCCAGTCAATTTCTTCGTTGAGACGTTGCTCCCGACCGTGACGTTGGTACTCGCGACGAACGACCCCTCGATGGGACCTTACAGGGCGCTTTCAACTCCGATCGTGCTCGTTTACTTCATTTTCACCATCCTGTCGACCTTGCGCCTCAGCCCTCAACTCTCTCGTCTCACAGGGGTATTCGCCGCAACCGGGTATTCGGCTGTGGTCGTCTATACCTACCTTGCATACCCCGACCTGTCACAGTCACCGGGAGTCTATCCCGTGCAGGTCTATCTGACATCCGCTTTTCTGATTCTCCTTGCGGGCTTTGTAGCTGGAGCCGTGGCCGGTCAGATTCGAAACCACGTGATGGTCGCCCTTCAAGAAGCCCGCCGCATCGAACGCCTTGAACACGATCTCGACATCGCGCGCTCGATTCAGCAGGGCCTTCTGCCTAAGACGCCTCCCGACCTGGCCGCTTTCGAGATCGCCGGCTGGAACCAGCCGGCCGATCAAACGGGCGGTGACTATTTCGATTGGCAAGAGCTGGGCGACGGTCGTGTCGCGGTTGTGCTGGCGGATGTCAGCGGTCACGGAATTGGGCCTGCGCTCATAACGGCCGTTTGCCGGGCCTATACTCGGGCTACACTCCTTTGGCAGCACGACATTTCCGACGTAATGAGTCACATGAATCGACTTCTTGTGGAGGATCTGCCCTCCGAGAAATTCGTCACCTTCGCCCTCGGATTCCTCGACCCCGCACGGTCCCACGTCCAATTGCTGTCCGCGGGACACGGTCCTCTGCTCGTGTATCGCGCCGTCAGCGGCGAAGTTGAGAGTCTGGATGCTCAGGGCATTCCGTGCGGGCTCATGTCATCTTTCAGCTACGGCCCACCGGCCGAGATCACACTCCAAGAGGGCGACATGCTCGTGCTTTCTACCGACGGCTTCTTTGAATGGGAAAACAGTTCGAGAGAGCAATTTGGTTTGGATCGATTGAAGGCGTCCATCCAAGATTTTCATGATCTGCCCGCGGAGGAGATGATCCACCGAATCTACGACCGAGTGTTGGAATTCGCGGACGGCACCAATCAAGATGACGACCTCACAGCCCTCGTGGTCAAGAGGAAAGCAGAGTAGTGTAAGGCCTGGAGAGATTGGAGCATTCACGGCCAGAAGGAAGTAGCAAGGCAAGCGCTGATCGTAGGACCGGCAATGGCGTTCTCAAGTCACCGTCGGTCGGCGACAATCGACCGATGGGATCGCTGTATCGACGGTGCTTCCGTCATCTAGTGTTGGCGAGAAGAGCTTAAGTGCCCATCATGTAAGCACTTAGAGCCGATTTTCGCGTTGGCAACTTCCGCCATTGCGAAAATTTGGCCTAAGTGCTTTTGTTAGAAGGAGATAAGGGCGAGACAGCAACAGTGAATGACGGAAGCACCATGGGAGCAGGCTTTGGGTGACTCCGAGGATTCCGAGAAACTGAACACGTCGTTCATCGAACGGCTGAATCTGACGATCCGACAGGGCTCAGCGTATCTTTGTCGCCGGACACTCTGCTACGCACGACGAACGGAGCGACTGAAAGCGCACCTCGAACTGCTGCGCTGCTATTACAACTTCGTGAGGCCACACCGAGGACTCAGATTCGGACGAGAGGTCAGGACACCGGCCATTCAGGCGGGTCTGACGAAGCGGCGACTGACGTTGAGGGAGATCTTCTCGTCGACGATCGTTTTCCTGGCATGGGAAAAGGTCAAGTCGGTGCTCGCCCGCTGCACGATCCTGGTCATGGTGGACGACGGGCGAGTGAAATTGGCGGCGTAGCAACACTCGATGACGGAAGCACCGTATTTTGTCGTAGTTGCGGAATCCGGGGCAAGGTGATCACGATTCCGGGGTGAAAGTGATCAGGATTCCGGGCTGATGGTGATCACCATTCCGGGCTGAAGCCGATCAGTGATCGGGCGTTGTCGGAATGGCGATCAAGAGCCCGGAACGAGCGAGCGAGCGGGCGGCGCTGGACAATCGAGCGGCGAGACCGCCTCCACTGGGAAGTGGAGGAAGTGTTTTGCCGCAAAAAAGATTGTCCATGCGCAAGATCAAAGAAGTTCTTCGACTACATCAGCTGGGCCTGGGACAGCGCGAGATCGCGCGCTGTTGCTCGATCGGCCAGAGTAGCGTTCACAACTACCTGAAACGGGCCGAGTCGGCCGGCGTCGAGTGGCCTTTGCCGGCCGATTGTGACGACGCTCAGATCGAGGAGCTGTTGTTCGGCCGGCGGCGGGTGACGGCTCGCTACGAGAAGGCTGAGCCGGACTTCGCCGTCGTTCACGAACAGCTCAAGTCCCACAAGTACGTCACGCTGCAGCTGCTTTGGGAGGAGTACATCGAGCAGCATCCGGGCGGGTACGGTTATAGCCGCTTCTGCGATCTGTATCGGCGCTGGCGGCGCAAGCTCGACGTGGTGCTGCGACAAGAGCACCGCGCCGGCGAGAAGATGTTCGTCGACTACGCCGGAGCGACGATCCCCGTCGAGAATCCTACAACGGGCGAAGTGCGCCAGGCGCAGATCTTCGTGGCGGTTCTGGGAGCAAGCTCCTACAGCTACGCCGAAGCCACCTGGAGCCAGCAGTTGCCCGATTGGCTCGGCTCGCACGTGCGGGCGTTCGAGTTTTTCTCCGGTGCGCCGGAGATCGTCGTCCCCGACAACCTGCGCTCCGGCGTGACTCACGCTTGCCGCTACGAACCGGATCTGAACCGCAGCTATCAGGACATGGCGACGCACTACGGCGTGGCGGTCGTGCCGGCGCGTCCGCGAAAGCCGAGGGACAAGGCCAAGGTTGAGGCCGGCGTCCAAGTCGTCGAACGCTGGATCGTTGCGGCGTTGCGCAAGCGGCGCTTCCGCTCGCTCGGGGAACTGAATCAGGCGATCGCCGAGCTGCTGGAGCGGATTAACCGGCGCGACTTCCGTAGACGTTCCGGCTCACGGCTGAGCTTGTATGAATCGCTGGATCGGCCGGCCTTGAAGCCTTTGCCGGTCGAGCGCTACGAGCTCGCCGAGTGGAAGACGGCGCGCGTCAACATCGACTATCACATCGAGGTTGAGCGCCATTATTACTCGGTTCCCTATCAGCTCGTCGGCCAGCGGGTCGAGGCACGCTTGACCGCTCGCACCCTGGAAGTCTTTCATCGCGGTCGCCGCGTCGCCTCGCACCCGCGCAGCCAAGAGCCCTACCGCCAGACGACGGTTCACGAACACCGTCCCAAGTCGCATCAGCAGCACCTGGAGTGGACGCCTTCGCGGTTGATCGATTGGGCGCGCAACGTCGGCCCTTCGACCGCCGAAGTGTTCGAGAAGATCCTCGCCTCCAAGCCGCATCCCGAGATGGGCTACCGCTCCTGCCTGGGGATTTTACGGCTGAGCAAGATTCACTCGGCCGAGCGTGTGGAAGCGGCGTCGCGACGCGCTCTGCACTTCGACGCCTGCTCGTATCAAAGCCTCAAGTCGATGCTGGCCAGCGGCCTGGACCGGCAACCGCTCGACGAGTCGGCGCCCGAGCGTACGCCCGTCGAGCACAGCAACATCCGCGGCGCGGACTACTACGACCCGCCGCGGCTACTTCAAGCCCGCGATCTCGCCACCCAACCGGAGACCTCATGTTGACCCAACAAACACTCGACAAGCTCTACACGATGAAGCTCAACGGCATGGCCGACGCCTTCCAGCAACAGCAAGAAGACACCGACATCGCCAACCTCTGCTTCGAGGAACGCTTCGGCTTGCTGGTCGACCAGCAATGGACCTGGAAGGAGAACCGCGCCTTGAGCCGGCGACTCGCACAAGCGAGGTTCAAACTCTCAGCGGCAGTCGAAGACATCGACTTCCGTCACTCCCGCGGACTCGACCGCAAGCTCATTCGCAGCCTGACGGCCGATTCGCGCTGGGTGCGCCAGCATCACAATCTTTTCCTTCTCGGTCCCACCGGGATCGGCAAGAGCTTCTTGGCGTGCGCCCTGGCCCACAAGGCTTGTCGCGACGGCTACACCGCGCTCTATACTCGCGCCTCTCAACTGTTCCGTGCCCTGGCCATCGCCCGCGCCGACGGCAGTCTGCCGCGTCGGCTGCTGCGGCTGTCCCGCCTCGACGTGCTGATCGTCGACGACTGGGCCATGGCTCCGATGAACGAGGTCGAACGCCGCGACTTTCTTGAAATCTGCGACGACCGCTATCAGCGCCGCTCGACCATCCTCACCAGCCAGCTGCCGGTGGCCAAGTGGCACGCTCAGATCGGCGATCCCACCTTGGCCGACAGCATCCTCGACCGGCTGGTGCACAACGCTCACCGCATCGAGCTGGAAGGCGAATCACTGCGCAAAAAGCGCGCCCGTACATCGTCCCCCGACGAGGAGGCGCAATCATGAGTCCTCTCACCCTCAAACGCGCCTCGGGCTTCTTCGCCGCCGGCCGCGAGGTCGAACAAGCTCTGGCGTTGCTCTCCGACGGCGCCTTCAAGCTCTTCGTCTTCCTCTGCCTCTACGCCGAGCGCCGTAGCGGCCGGCTACGCTTCCGCCAATCCGATCTGGCTCGTCGGCTCGGCAAGAGTCCCCGCTCGATCACCACCTACCTGCAAGAGCTTCAACGTCATGGCGTTTGTGAAGTCGAAACCGCCGCCAACCAACACCAGACGGGCTGGATCGAGATCGCCGATCGCTTCTGGCCCTATCGCAAGCTCGCCGCCGAAACCCCGGCCAGCGACCAAGCCAGCTACATCGAGCAAGTCCGACAGCTGTTCGGGAGTCGCTCCTGCGTCCAGGGAACGTTCAGCGCGGCTGACGAGCGGCTGGCCGCCGAATGGCGTCAGCGCAACGTGTCGTTCGAGCAGATCCAGCGAGCCTACCTGCTCGGCTGCGCCCGCAAGTACGTCGCCCTGCTCAAGCAGCCGGCGGCGCCGCTCATCTCCAGCTTGTGCTACTTCGCCAATCTGCTGGCCGAAGCGTCTCAGCTGTCGGCCGCCCCCAGCTACTGGCAGTACCTGGCCCGCCAAACCGATCAACTCGAACGGCGCTGCCGACAGCTCAACCCGACTCAGCAAGTTGCTCCAGCAAACTTTGCGCCACCAACTTCAGGCCTCACAGCCCCAAAACAAGGAGAAACGAGATGATGATGACTCATCCGCCAAACTACGAATCGACCCCAATCCTTGACCCATGCCGATCACTTCGGGGATCATAAACACTCCAGCGTCGCTCCGCTCCGAGCTGATCACCATCAGCCCGGAATCGGTGATCATCATCAGCGGAATCCGCAGTAGTAGACTGCTGAGGACGGAAGGCGCGCCGTCCGAGCCGTAGGAGCGGCGGGCGGAGAACTCCACTATCATGATTTCGTCGTCGCAATTTCCCTTGGTTGAGAGCTCCTATTCGCGGCTCCCGAATCAGTTTTACCGCCCGGCCAATCCAACTCCGGTTGAGCGCCCCTCTGTGGTGCTTTGGAATGCCCGGTTGGCGGGCGAACTTGGGCTTGACAAGATCGAAGATCCGAGCCGATTGGCGGCGCTTCTCTCGGGGAATCAAACATCCGCAGGGTTGCATCCTTTGGCGATGGCATACGCGGGTCATCAGTTCGGGCATTTCGTGCCTCAACTCGGGGATGGCAGGGCCATTCTTTTGGGAGAAGCGGTGGGCCGCGACGGCGTGCGGCACGAGATTCAACTGAAGGGTGCAGGACCGACGCCGTTTTCCCGTAACGGGGACGGTCGTTCCAGCCTTGGCCCGGTCATCCGGGAGCACCTTGCGAGCGAGGCAATGCATGCGCTCGGCATCGCAACGACACGCGCCCTTGCTGCCACCACAACCGGCGAAAAAGTGTTCCGGGAGATGGCGCTTCCGGGAGCGGTTTTGGCTCGCGTGGCGAGAAGTCACATCCGAGTTGGCACTTTCCAATACTTTGCGGCCCGCAGAGACCTAGCAGCGGTGCGTGCACTGGCCGACCACGTGATAGGAAGCTTTTTCCCCGCCGTTGCCGAGGATGGGCAGCGGTATCGTGCGTTCTTCCTTGCGGTCCGGGACGCGCAGGCGGCGCTCCTCGCCCGGTGGATGCAGGTTGGATTCATACACGGGGTGATGAATACCGACAACATGTCGATCCTGGGAGACACCATCGACTACGGCCCGTGCGCTTTCATGGACGCCTATGATCCGGCAACGGTCTATAGCGCCATTGACCAAATGGGTCGTTACGCCTATGCCAACCAGCCGAACATCGCCGCATGGAATCTGGCGCGTCTAGGGGAGACACTGCTCGATCTCATCGATCCAGATCAAGGGAAGGCGATTGCTTGGGTCGAGGAGGCGGTGCAGGCATTTATGCCGGCCTACGACGCGAACTGGTTACGCGGCATGAAGGCCAAGATCGGGCTGCTCGCGGATCTGCCGGAGGACCAGAGTCTCGTCGAACAGTTGCTCGATGCGATGCACAAAGGGAAGGCGGATTACACGCTCACTTTCCGGCGGCTAGCGGCGACGGTTGATGGCGGCGCGGACCCCGCCGTTACCAGCCTTTTCACCGAACCTGGGATCGTGGAGCAGTGGCTTCGTCGCTGGCGTGAACGCCTCAGCCTTGAGAACCGACCCGCAGATATCGCCCGCGATATGCAGCGCATCAATCCTGCTTTCATCTTGCGGAATCATCGCATTGAGCAGGCGATCGACGCGGCAGTGGAGGAAGGGGATTTTTCCAAAGCCATCGAGCTGCATACGCTGCTCGCGAAGCCCTTTGACGACCAGCCGGAATTCGCGGGCTATCTGGAACCGCCTCGCCCCGGCGATTGGAAGTGTAAGACGTTCTGCGGCACCTAGCTGTGAAGCGGTCGGGCCGACGCTTTGCACCGAAACACTCGCGTGGCCCCGAGGGCGGCGCGGCACGAATTGGGGTCGTTCCGTCATCTAGTGTTGGCAAGAGGCGCTTAAGTGCCAGTCATGCAAGCAGTTAGGGCCGATTTTAGCGTTGACAACTTCTGCTGTTGCCGACACCTGGGTGTAAGTGCTTTTGACAGAATCAGATAAGCGCGAGCCAGCAACAGTGAATGACGGAAGCACCGCATAACGCAGAACGTAGAGGTGAGACTGATGATTGAGGGTATTGAGGCTTTGATTTGGGCAAGGGCTATCGAGCGGTTGCTAATAGCTCTCTTTGCTGGCGCGTCGCTTGTAATGGGATGGCATCTATTCTTAACCAGGATTTCCATTTTGGCCCTGGCACGGTGAAAGTATACACCCGCGCTGCCCCGAAGACCACGTCTTTCCGCGCTGAACCCTGCACATCACCTCCGGCGGCAGGCCCCAAAGCCCGTCCGTCCGCTCACAGACGTTGATGGAGCGGGCTGAACGGCACACCGGCCGACACTGCTCCCTGCGAAGCCTTTTCGGAGCTAAAAACTGTTGATCCTCGTCCAGGTAACGCTACCCGCTCGGCAGCGGCAGCGCCCAGATCCTGTGCAGCATGTCACCGAACAGCCGCCGGTTCAGATGCCCCTCGGCCAGCAGCAACCAGTAGTAGCGCGCGTGCTTGACCAGCCGGCCGCCGGTCTTCATCAGCCGCTGCTGCAAGCTCGTGAGCGACCAACTCTTGATCCTGTTCGGCAGTCCGAGCCGCCGCCACAAGTTGCCCAGGTTGTAGGCCAGCACGCTGAGTTGCAGTCGCACTTCGTTGGCCCGAAAGCGATGGCACGAAAGCCGCGTCCAGTGCGTGGCCTGTTTGCCTTCTTTAATCCATTGCTCGGCCGTGCCGCGCTTGTTGTAGAAGCGCACCACCGACCGGCTTGGCAAGCTCATGTTGGTCACGATAAATCCGACCCGCGGGAACAGCTCACCGAGATGATGCTCGACCTTGGCCACGATGCGTCGCGGCTTGGACCAACTCTCCGCCTGATAGCGGAAGCTCTTGTAGCGCACCAAGGGCTTGCGACCCGGCCTGCCCGGCGGGCGAAACAAGATGTCTTCGATCGCCAATTCCAAGCTCTTGTTGGCCGGAATGCGAATGGCGTACTGCACTCCGCGTTCCTCCGAAAACTCATAAATCTCCGGCTTGGCAAAGGCCGCATCGCCCCGGAAGGTGACCTGTTTGCCCACAGCCTGTTGGCGCTTGATCTCGGGCAGCAGCAACTCCTTCCAGTCCTCAGCGCTGTGCACGTTGCCTGGACGCAGCTTCGCCGCCAGGCAATCCCCATGCTGGTTGAACAACAACAGCGGGTGGTAGCAGACCGACTCGAAATGGCCGTTGTAGGCGCTGCCCTCTTGCTGGCCGTGGACAGGGCTTTCGGTCGAATCCATGTCGAGCACGACGCGCTCGGAGTCGTCTTGCGTCTCGGCTTGCGCCACCAGCTCGCGGTTCACAGCCATCAGCCCCAGCAAGTTCTCCTCGCTCGCCAGCATCTCCGTCTCGAAGCTCTGCAGTCGCGAGGTCAGTGCCCCGCCGCGATCCCAGTTCCTCTTCGAGCCGATCAAGCGAAACGTCGGGTCAGCCGACACTCGGACGGCGTCATTGAGGTCCTCGTAGCCTGCCAGCCGAGAGTAGACTGACTGCCGCAGCAGATCGGCCAGCGGGAACTTCTTGTTCAAGCCTTGCCGTGGGTCACTGAGGTGTTCGTCGATCAGCTTCCCGAGTCCGAGTCGCTCGTCCAGCTCGCGGACCAGGATCAGCCCGCCGTCGGAAGTGACACGCGATCCTTGGAAATCGACTTTCAATAAGCCGTTGAAGCTTAGCTGGAACGGTTTGTTTTCTTTTTCACCCATTGGGTGTTGATCTCCTCAGCGCCTTGAGTGCTTTCCAACCCGCATAAATAAAGGCGTCCGAGGCCACCCGATGGTTAGCAGAATCGAAACTAAAGTGGGAATCCGGGCTTAAGCGGCATTCTTAAAAAACAGGAGGCTGGCGCAGAAGGCGGCGGGTTCAAAATCACGCTCAAGAACGTAGGGCCAGGTGTCTTTTTTGCGGGTGTGGGGTATCCACTTGACTCAGGTGACCCCAACATCTTGTGTTTGGGGTTCAGAACGGCTCGGCGTCCCAGTGGGCGATGATCGAGCGATACGGCGTCGGCTCCACAGCGACCGCTTGCTGAACCAGCCTGTAGAACAGCTTGCCCCGGCTACGTGAGCTGCGCCGGTTGAACCGGAAGACGAATTCGTCCAGATAGTAGTCCAAATGCTCGTGGCTGACCGCCCCTTGATGCGTACCCAGCAACCAGCGCTTGAGCAGCGAGATCGCTTTGTGCACCAGCGGAAGCAATTCCGACGCCTGCTCGCGGCGACCCTTGAGGAAGACGATGTGGTGCCGATAGCCCTTCTTCTCGAGTGGCTCGTAGCCCAGCCAGCCATCGGTGCGAACCACGCTGCCTGGCTCGATCGACTCCTCCACGAAGGGCATCAAGCTGGCCGCCGAGGCGTTGCGCAGGCGCTGCATACGGATCCGCCCCAGCCCGCTGCCTCTCTCCTCCGGCGGCTACTGCAATCAATCCTTTACGCTCGATCTGGCGGCCGCGAACGCCCTCCTCCTCCGCGCCCCAGTAGGTCTCATCCACCTCGACGACGCCCGTCAAACGCTCGCGCCCCGGCCGCACCATCGCCCGCCGCAGCTTGTGCATCCAAGCCCAGGCGGTTTGGTAGCTGCCCAGTCCCAGAACGCGTTGCAAACCCAAGGCGCTGACTCCGTTCTTCTGCGAGACGACGTGCCACATTGCTCGGAACCAAAGCCGCAACGGCTTGCGTGTGTCCTGAAAGATCGTACCGGCCGTGACGGACGTTTGGCGACCGCAGGCAGCACATTCGAACCATACTTTGCGCACCGGCCAAGCTCGCTCAAGCCCACAGTTGGGGCAACGGAACCCGTCCCGCCAGCGCAGCGCGACCAGATAGTCGCGACAGGCCTCTTCGGTGGCGAAGCGCGCCTCGAACTCGAGCAGATCGCGCGGGTAATCCTCCACGAGGCCGCATACTACATCTTGGGGTCACCTGAGTCAAGTGGATACCCCACCAAACTAAAATTGGATTCGAGTAGCTCGCTGAATGCCCGCGCATCTACCGGCCGACTTGCGAAGTAGCCTTGGACTCGATCACACTCATGAGATCTTAGAAACTCCAGTTGCTGGAACGTCTCCACTCCTTCGGCCGTAACTGTCGATCCGAGCTGATGTACGAGGTTAATGAGACCATTGGCGACCGCGGCCGCTCGTGAATCCGTTGTCAGACCCGCGACGAACGAACGATCCATTTTTATGGTGCGAAACTGGAATCTACGGAGGTGTTCAAGAGACGAGTAGCCCGTGCCGAAGTCATCGAGCGAAACGCTGACGCCGAAACCAGCCAGTCGATCGATGGTTTCACGCACAATCTCGATATTGCTCATCAGAGCGGTCTCCGTGATTTCAAGTTCAAGCAAGTGAGCGGGTAAGCCTGACTCCTCCAGAATGTCACGAACGACTGAGGGAAGCGAGGGATCCGCAAGCTGGTGGGGTGAGACGTTGACGCTCATTTTTAAGGCAGGGCGTCCCGCCTTCTGCCAACGAACATTCTCGCAGCAAGCTCTTCGAAGCACCCACTCGCCAATAGCCGTAATCAGCCCCGTCTCTTCCGCGATCGGGATAAACTCACTCGGCCCGACCAGTTCGCCGCTCGGATGTCGCCAGCGAACCAACGCTTCAGCGGCTTCGATGGCGCCACTCCTTGCGGACATGATCGGCTGGTAGTGAAGAACCAACCCATCTCTCGTGACCGCCTCGGAAAGATCATTTTGGAGCTGGTTGAGCCGGACAGCTTGAGCGTGCATATTGGCGCTGAAGAACTCAATCCTCCCCCGACCCCCCTCTTTGGCGTGGTACATGGCGGCGTCGGCATTGCGCAAGAGATCCTCCGCGTGCTCCACATTTCGGTCACCCAACGCGATCCCTATGCTGAGGCCGGTTCGAATTTCATGTTGTCCGATTCGGATCGGGCTCGCCACGGCATCAATCATCCGTTTTCCGATCTCCAACGCCTCCTCCGCCAGCGGAAGTTCTTCCAGTAGAACAACGAACTCATCCCCGCCGAAACGGGCGATCAAATCACCTCTTGATTGCCGCACACAGTTCCGAAGGCGAGCCGCGACCGCGGATAGTAACTGATCGCCAACGAGGTGTCCAAGACTGTCGTTGATAACCTTGAACCGGTCGAGGTCCAAAAACATCACCGCAAGCTGCCGAGTCTCACCCCTCTTCAGGTGCTCGACAGCCCGCTCCAGCCGTACCAGCAGCGCCTGACGATTCGGTAGGTCCGTCAGGCGATCGCGAAAAGCCTCATCAACGATGCTCTTCTCAACATCGACAAGCTGAGTGATGTCGATCTGCGAACCGGCGATCGCGATCGGCGCGTCATCACTGTCCCTCAAGGCGACACCTCGATTCATGACCCAAAGGTATGTCCCGTCTCGATGCTGAATTCGATATTGGCTCTGAAAGCGTTCATTTCTGCCATACAAATGGGCCGACAGCGCTTCCTTGATCTCAGGCAAGTAAAACGGATGAACTCGACTGAACCAAGTCTCCGGGTCGGAGCTTAATTCTTCAGCCGTGTGCCCCAGCATGACGGCCCACGAAGAGGAGAACTGGATCCTATCGGCTTGCAGGTCCCAGTACCAGTAGCCGTGGCACGACGCCTCCACGGCCAGTCGCTGCCGCTCGGCTGTTCTGCCCTTGCGTTGGTGTTCTTCTACCTGCCGGCGGCGCTCTTCAACCACCGCAAGGCCCCAGTTTTGTGCCTGTTTTCTGGCTTTCGTCCGTTGCGCCAGAAGTGCCACCGCGAGTACGAGTACCGTGAGTTGAGCAGCTTCCCCGAGCAAGAGATGGCCCGCCAAACTGAGACCTGACAATCCGGTACAGATCCGAACTTGAATATCCGAAGGTGTATACCCCTTCGGCCGTTTGTCCATTCCGATCCACAGCTTGAGGATCAGAGCCCCCGCCAGGAGGTCCACCAGAACAAGCAGCCAGCCATAGGGTGACGTTACATACGTGAAAACCAGCAGCAGATTCATCCCCACGACGGCTCCTACGAGAGACAGCAACTGCCGGGTTTGATTGCTGTCGCCGAAACCGAGGCCATCGAGTAAGGCTTCGACCGTTGTATTCACCGGAAGCCGAGTCATGGAGTCGTCCATAGCCACTCCAACCCTTGGTGGAAGATCGCTATGTGTTATTTCGGAAGACATTGTTTTCACGAAAGGGTCGATCAAACAAGGATCTTGTCGGTTGGCGATGATCTGATCGAGGGGGCAGACCTTCGCCGGGCAAGACAGGAGCGATAGGTACGAACCTCCGTCGGCCGGCTTCTTGGGGACGAAACCGTTGAGCAGATCCGGCCGCCTGAAAACGGGCCGAAGTCAACACGTACTCACCAGGGGCCGGGGTATGCGTCATCTCTTGTCACGACACCGAGCCTGCTGGTTGTAAGTAAACTGTATTGATCTTTCTCAACATGACTGCTGGGCTTACTACACAGATCTACTTGAGCCTCCGGAGTGCCCTGGCTGTCGTGCGAGTCCAGAGAGCGATGACCTTCCCGAGATCTTCTCCTCGTACGCCGCTTCGCGGTGTGCTTGCAAAGATCCTTTCGAGACGTCGAGGAGGGCGGACGCCAAGCGCCACAGGGCGTCATCGAATTCCTCCGGTGAGGGCTCGCTATCCTCGCCGGCCGGAGCGTTGCTCATCCCGGCAGTCGCAAAGCCGTCGGCTTCCTTCGCGGGACTTCCGTCCCACCGTTGACGAGGCTCCGCATTCAGGGTCCCATCGGCTGCCGCCGAAGAGCGGTTGGATTGTTGGATCGCATTTGTCACATTAGTCCTCTTTGTAGTCGCCGGAGCACTTCCTGTACGGTGGCCGTAAGAATTCGACCCCGACGAGATGGTGCCCTTCCACCTGTCTGGAGTAACGGGTTATAACCAGGCATTCCACTTCCCTACCGGACAAGCGCGCGATTGTCGAAACCGGTACTTTCGTGGCGACTTCGAGCTGAAGGCCTTCCGGGGTCATCTTACGAATCAGCACGCTCACCGAAGAATTCTCCCAGGTCAACGTACCGGTCCCACTCAAGGGTTCCCGATCGGATCGGCGCTGCTCGCCGCACACGCGCTGAAGTCCTGCTCGATAGCCGCTGCCGCTCGATTTGCAGAAACGCGCAATTCCTTGGAAAAACGTCCCGCCGTCCGTGGCGACCCACACGGCCTGACCGGGTTTCAGCGCTTGCGGGGAAAGTAATCCCAGCCCCATGTTCGAGTGGTTCACGACTCGAACCCGCTGACAGTGTCGTTCTCCCTCATCATCGACCCAGACACAACTTGCCTGCTCAGTGCTCGCAAGACGACGGTCCGAGCGGCGATTCGAAGCCTGTCCCTTGAAGGCAACGGCGGACTGAGTGGAAGCCTCAAGCTCGGCAGTCATCTCTTGCAGATGGGCAACGCCTGCAAGCTCAGGACCCGAAACCATCACCGTCACCTTTCCGCCACGTCGATCGCCCTAGCCTGCGCATCTCACCACGTGGCGAGACAAAGTGCGTGAGAGGCCCGTCAGGACGAGGCGCGAGCCGCTTGGCGCGCGCAGGCGTACTTGACAGGACGTTGAGCACGGCAAGCAAGCGCAACGAAGTCATGGCGGGCCTATCGCTTGCTTTGGCCGTCAGGCGGTGAGATAAGCAGGCTAGTGCCCGGTTCCCGTGAGCTCGCCCATCCAGTTGCCCGCCTTGCAGGGCGGTCGCCATCCCGGTTGGGCCTCCAAAATCGGGAGACGAAGCGGCGTAGAGTGCTGCCTTTTTGATCAGCGCCGAATTTCCCGATGGTGATAGGGAAAATGGACTGGCCAACGCTCGACTTTCCGCCTGTAAGTTCAAGGTAATGTAAGCCTACACCCTATATCTCGGGCCCGCCAATGGACAATGAGGTTCACTGCTGGCTGCGGCTCATACTCTACCTGGCTGGGCCTTCGGGGTTTCCATCGCAGCCGTCATTCCCCTTACCGGCAGGCCCGGATTCGTCCCGGTACTAAGGTGTATAGCCGAGGGAGCGTAGACTGGCGAGATACAAACTATGTACTTCAAATACTGAGAGGCTGGGGCTTTAGTCTAGGGTTAGCTCACGGCTGATGCGACAGGTCCAGGCGGACTGCGCCTGCATGGTTTCGTGCTCTGTCGACATCGGTCGTGAGTATTTCCGCGGGGGATGCTCACATCGAAGAACAGCTCGAACTGATTTGGCCAAGTGCGGTCGGGATGGTACTGCGATAGGGCGGTAAGTTGTTGAGGGGATGAGGTGAAAGAAAATTTCCCGGCCTTGTGACCGGGTTTTGGGATCGTTTTTCGGCCGTTGGTTCGGTAGGGCGTTGGTCAACGCAGGCTGACGCCCGCGGCTCCGAGTTTGGTGTCGGCTTGCCAGCGGCCTTGGGGGTGGTTCCGTGGTTGGGTGAGGGCCTGGACCGCTTACTATCGTGCGCGGCTCGGCTTGTGGATGATCGGACGGGTCGGGGAGCTCACGAACCGGGTTTGCCGTTGAACTCTAGGGTTTGGCGGTCGCGCCAGCGGTCTATGACGGAGACTTGGTGGACGCAGGAGACGGTGCAGTAGGGGGCACAGGCTTTCTTGGTCATGTATTCGCGGCGGATGTCTTCGCGCGTGTACTGCTCTAGTGGAATGCCGGGATGTCCGCGCTGTTGTGAACAGTAGTGGACGAGGCCGTCCTCGCAGATATACATGTAGCGCGCACCGGCGCGGCACCACCACCAGTTGTTCGGCTTGCCTTTGACGAGGTGGTCCTGAAAAGGGTTGTGCTTGTTGATGCGTCCGAAGGAACTCTTGCCTAGGTCGCGCACCTGTTCGAAGACCTTTTTGCGGTCGGGGCTGAGCGGCTTGAGTTGGCCGCTGCCGTCGTGGATGATGCCGACCGTGGTCGCGAGGCCGTAGGCTTGGGCTCGCTTGGCGACTTCGAGCGCGTCCTCGGGACGGTGGACGTCGGCGCCGAGGACGGAGTTGATATTGACGTGGAAGTCGGCGTGCTCGGCCAGCATGGCGAGTTTTTTGTCGAGGACCTTGAGGCTCTTCTTTGAAACGTCATCCGGTTGGACGTTGTCGACGCTGATCTGAAGATGGTCGAGGCCCGCCTGGTTCAAGCGCTCGATGCGGTCGGGCATCAGGTAGTAGCCGTTGGTGAGCAGGCCGGCCATGATGCCGTGTTTGCGGATGCGGCGGATGACGTCGTCGAGATCCGGGTGCAGCATCGGCTCGCCCCCGCTCAGAGTGATGATGCTTGTGCCGAGTCCGGCGAGGTGATCGATGCGGCGGAACAGTTCGTCGGTCGGAACGGGCGGGGAATGATCGTCGAACTCGTTGCAGTAGGTGCAGGATAGGTTGCAGCGGCGAATCGGAATGAGATGGACCAGGATGGGGTGATCTTTGTGAGCGAGGCCGTGGGCGACCATCCGTATCTCGCGTAGCTTGCGACGGAAGATTTTCCACTTACGGCGCCCAGCGGAGTCTCGACGGATTGTCAGCGGGGGTTCCATGATTCGCTCATCATTACCTTAGCCTGCTTGCCTGACGATCTGACGGGCTGGGCTTTTGTCGGGTTTCTCACGGCGGTCGGCGCGCGATGAGAATGCACTGCTCCGGCGGTTTCTCAACGCAGGCTCAGGGGCTGTGAGTTTGTTGAGTGCGGGTTTTGTGGAGGTGGGTGGGGACCGCTTGGTGGTTCGGGTCAGGTTGCCTTGGAGGTGTAGGCGTTGAAGATGTACTGGAGCAACATGCGCTGCGTATTAAAGAAGGACCCGTTGAGCGCGATGGCGGAACGCATGATGAGTGCATAGTCCTCCGGGCGCTCATAGTAGAGAGGAAGGATGATTTTTTCCAGCTTGTCGTAGATCGAGTCGGCGGCCGCGGCTTCGCCGCCGGAATCCTCGTCGATTGACCAACCCGTCACGCCCTCCAAGTGGCCCTCGATCCACCAACCGTCGAGGATGCTGAGGCTCGGGACGCCGTTCAGGGCCGCTTTCATTCCGCTGGTGCCCGAGGCCTCACGCGTCTTCTCCGGGGTGTTCAACCAGAGATCGACGCCGCTGGTGATGAGGCCGCCCCAGTAAAAGTTGTAGTTTTCGAGGTAGATGACCTTGACCGTGTCGCCAAGGTTCTCGGCGGCTTCGAAGACTCGCCGGATGCCCGCTTTGCCTTCGACGTCGTGGGGGTGCGCCTTGCCACCGTAGACGATCTGAAGAGGGCCGACCCGTTGGGCGATCTGTCTGAGGAGCTCGATATCGTGGAAGACCAAATCGGCCCGCTTGTAAGCCGTGGCCCGGCGGGCGAAACCGATGGTGAAGGTGTTCTCGTCCAGTTCGACACCTTGGGCCTTCTGGATGGCTCGAATCGTATCGCGTTTCGCGCGGGCATGCGCTGACCGGATTTCTTCGAGGGGGATGTTGATGCCGTAGCGGAGATAGATGTTGTCGTGACGCCACTCGGGAATCTCGCGGTCGAACAGCTCGCGAAACGGAGGGGAGGTCCAGGTCCCGGCGTGGACGCCGTTTGTCAAAGCCTTGATACGGTAGTTCGGGAACATCGTACGGGAGACTTGCCCGTGCCGCATGGCTACTCCATTCACGTAGTTCGAATGATGGAGGGCGAGGTGCGTCATGTTGAGGTGGTCGTGCCCCGTGAAGCCACTCGAAAAGAGGCGCATGGCGCGATCTTCGCCCAAGACGCGGCGAACCATCTCGCCGGGAAACTCGTCGTGCCCGGCGGGAATCGGCGTGTGGGTGGTGAAGACACACTTGCGCCGCACAGCCGCCAGATCGCTTTCGCCGGGGAACCGCCGGCCTGACGCCCGAAGCTGCTTTTCGATCAAGGGCAGAACCAACAACGAGGAGTGCCCTTCGTTCATGTGGTAGGTGTTGATGTCGGTGTGCCCCAACTTTTCGAGCATCTCGACGCCTCCCACGCCGAGGAGAAATTCCTGGCACAGGCGGTAGTGGGTGTCGCCACCGTAGAGTTGATCGGTCAGAGCGCGGTCCCACTCGGTGTTCGACTCCGAGTCGGCATCGAGGAAATAGATCGGAATTGTGTGGCCGCTGACGCCCGCGAGCGAGTACCGCCAGCAGCGCAGCACGACCGGCCGCGATTCGAGCGTTACGGTCACTTCGGCGTTGGTAAGTTCGAAAAACTCCCGCGGATTCCAGTCGATGGGCATCTCGGTCTGGTTGCCGTCCCGATCGAGAACCTGACGGAAGTAACCCTTGCGATGAAGCAAAGTGACTCCGACCGTTTGGACGCCGAGGTCCGCCGCGGAACGCAATGTATCTCCGGCGAGAATCCCAAGTCCGCCGCTGTAGGTCGGGATCTCAGCGGAGAGGCCGACCTCCATTGAAAAGTAGGCCACACGGGATCCGCGTATTGACTTCGCGGGGTCGGGCGTCTCCAACGTGGGTTGACCGACGGGAGAGGCGGCCGGATCGAGTGGCGGCGGCGCGGGAGTCATCTTGTCTTTCTCTTCGACACTCAAGGTTTCAAGCTCAAAACAGGTCTGCCATACGAACCGTGCGAGACGGTTCTTCGACGCCCAACTTCGACGAAAAGGGGCGATGATCGCCGCTCTGGGAGAGGTGGATTCCCTTGGGGCGGCGAACTCGCCTCGGAATGGATTGCGATGCTCCCGACCGACCGGCGATCTTGATCTGAAAGAGCGATCTTAGCCCGATCGCGACGGCTTGTCCAGAACCGATGGTACTAGGAGTCCGCATTTTCTCAGTGTGCCGTACACGTGCCACACCAGCGGATTATCGGGCACTTCGCGCCAGGTGGTGAGAAACGCGCACTTGCCAAGAGGCCGGAACCTGCTTTTCTCAGTATGCGGCGGCCGCGATGAAACGGATTCGGCGGCAAGAACCAAGGAGTCACGGCGGTTCCCGCCAAGGTAGAATGGGGTCCAAGGTCACCGGCGGACCCGCCTTTCCAGTCGGCGGAGTTGCCGCTCCCCATCGTTATGGCCATACAAGTTGTTCAAGAGCGTACCCGCGGCTTCATCTGTGTCACGGCCCACCCGGAGGGTTGTAGGCGGCGCGTCGAAGAGCAGGTGGCGACCGTACGGAAGTCGGCGCCCACCCCGGTGGAAGGCCCCAAGAGGGTCTTGGTCCTGGGATCTTCCACGGGATATGGTTTGTCCACGCGAATCGCCACCGCGTGGGGTTTCGGCGCCAAGACAGTAGGAGTGTTTCTGGAGAGGCCGCCGGAGAGTCGCCGCACGGCTTCGGCCGGCTACTACAACACAGCGGCCTTTCACAGGCTTGCCGCGGCTGAGGGCCTTTACGCCGGGGCTATCAACGGCGACGCCTTCTCCGACGAGACCAAGAAAGACACGGTTCAGCTTGTTCGGAAGGAGCTTGGCAAGCTCGACCTGGTCGTGTACAGCCTCGCTGCGCCGCGGCGCACGAATCCTGAGAGCGGCGAGACGCTACAGTCCGTCCTCAAACCTATCGGAGACGACTACACCGGCAAGACAGTCGACCTGTCAAACGGCACGGTCTCCGAGGTGGTCCTGGAACCGGCCGAAGAGGACGAGATCGTTGCGACAGTCTCGGTTATGGGTGGTGAGGATTGGCAGATGTGGATGGACCTACTCGGGCAGGAGGATCTACTCGCCGAGGGCGTTCGGACCTTAGCGTACTCGTATGTTGGTCCGGAGGTCACCTGGCCTATCTACCGTGACGGCACGATCGGCATGGCGAAGAAGGATCTTGTGCAGACGGGGCACGTTTTGAACGACACACTCGCGGCGAAATACGGCGGAGGTGCGTGGGTTTCGGTCAACAAAGCGGTAGTGACTCAGGCCTCGGCCGCGATACCGGTGGTTCCTCTTTATCTGAGCCTGCTGTTCCGTGTGATGAAGGAGAAGGGTCTTCACGAGGGCTGCATCGAGCAGATGTCCCGGCTCTGCCTGAATCACCTTGCCGGCGAAAAGGAAGTGCAGGTGGATGGGCAGCGGCTCATCCGGCTGGATGATCTGGAACTCCGGGACGACGTCCAGGACGCGGTGGCTGAACTTTGGGACCAAGTCAACACGGAGAACCTCAACAAAGTCTCTGACTACCAGGAGTTTCGCAAAGAGTTCAGCCGGCTCTTTGGTTTTCAAGTCGACGGTGTCAGTTATGACGAGCCTGTCGAAATTGACGCGCGGCTGTAGCCAGTTGGGGAGTGGGGTTCGGGCTGAGGGGTGTGAGCGCTCGTTGTCTCTCGCGGCTCGGCTAGAGGATGGTCGCTGGTTGGGGGAAGATTTAGCCCTGCTTTAGTTCCATCACCAGGTCTAAACCCACCGCCTTTCAGGCGGTCAGCTTCGAGCGGGTCTGGATGACAATAGGGAGATGGGCGAATATCGGCGAGGGGCGCATGCAGTCTACGACATCAAGTATCACTTGGTCTGGATCACGAAATATCGCTACAAAGTCTTGCGGGGCAGGGTGGCGGAGCGGACACGGGATCTGATCCGGCAGAGCTGTCAAGCGCGAGAAGTGGTGGTGATTCGGGGCGCTGTGTCGCCGGATCATGTGCATGTATTGGTATCGGCACCGCCACAGTTGGCGCCGTCGAAGCTGGTGCAGTATGTGAAAGGCAGGTCGTCGCGACGGCTGCAAGATGAGTTTGGGGAATTGCGGAAGCGATACTGGGGGCAATACCTGTGGGCGCGGGGATATTTCTGCGCGACGGTGGGCGCAGTGGACGAGGAAACGATTAAGAATTACATTGAGAGGCAGCAATGGGACGAAGACGACCAGGGCTTCAAGATCACAACGCCCACCAAGCCTTGAGCCGGCTCTGAGCCGGGGCTTCTTCAGGCGGCTTCAGCCGCAAGCCGACTTTCAGTCGTAAATGAACCCACCGCCTTTCAGGCGGTGGTTGTTTAGTCCGGGACTAGCAGCGTCCTTTGGTGCGTGAGCGCTCCGGAATGGTCCGAGCGGAGGGAAGCGGCCTGAAGGTCACGGGGGTGGGCGTGCTTACCGAAATC
Source organism: Bryobacterales bacterium (assembly GCA_965206655.1). GTDB lineage: Bacteria > Acidobacteriota > Terriglobia > Bryobacterales > UBA6623 > JAPPLB01. The sequence goes on from CBDBKC010000038.1 coordinate 1,446,223, forward strand.
CCACGCGGTTCGATCAGCCTTGCAGAGCCGCTTCGCGCTCCGTGCATCTGACGAAATTGACCGTATAGCGGAAAGTGCTTCCTTCGCCCACGCGGCTTGTTAACTCCAGACGCCCCCCCATCAGCTCGATGAGCCTTCTGGAGATCGCGAGTCCCAGGCCCGAGCCATCATGACGCCGCGTTACGGATCCGTCTGCCTGTACGAACGACTCAAAGATAAGCTCTTGTTTGTCCCGCTGGATGCCGACGCCCGTGTCAGCCACGACAAACTTGACACGGGCGTCATCTCGCGTTGTCGACTCGACCTCTACGCTTACGGTGACCTCTCCTTGCTCTGTAAACCTGATGGCATTGTCCATCAGATTGCCAAGAATCTGGCGTACGCGAGTAGGATCACCCACCAGAAGAGGTGGGATATCCGGGTCGATCACACAAACCATGCTCAGGCCCTTTGCGCGAGCCCGTCGCCGGTAAGACCTTGCCGCCTCGTCGACAGTATCTGCCGGGCAAAACTCTACTTGCTCCAGGTCGACATCACCGGCTTCGATCTCGGAAAAGTCGAGAATGTTACTGACGATACTGAGGAGAGAATCGGTCGACCCCTTCACCATCTGGAGGAACTTCCTTTGTCGGTTGTCCAGTTTCGTGTCAAGTGTAAGCTCCGTCATACCCAAAATGACGTTGAGTGGTGTGCGGATCTCGTGACTCATGTTCGTGAGGAACTCGCTCTTGAGACGGCCCGCTCTTTCCGCATCCTCCTTGGCGCGAACCAGACGTTGGTTCACGGTTCTGAGTTCGGTCGTACGCTTCTCGACTTCACGCTCGAGGTTCAGCCGCGTATTCCTGTGAATCGCGTAAAAGTACTCGATGTTGACCAACAGTCCACCCAGCACCAGGAGGACACTCCAGTCGGCGATAAAGTCTTTGCCGAGTGAAGACAGAGGCGAGTAAAACGCCAATAGACCGAACGCCGCCGTCGCGCTCGCTGCGTATATGAGCGTTGCTTTCCGCGACCTCCAAGGGGGTAACTTCCGGGAAGTGTTCATCGAATCCGTCGGGCGCCGGCAAGCGCCGTTCTAAGTATCGTGGAGGCGCCGCCCTAATCCCCATTGGCGGGAACCAGTGGTTTCGCGGGTGTTTAACTTCGGATTCGCCTACGAAAACAACTTACCTGGCGTGAGCCCGCCGTACCAGTGCCTGGTCGCCACGGGGCGTCGCGCGCGCATCGATCGCGGAAGAACCAACTCGTCCGGCCTCGGTCACCCGGCAACGCTAGCCGACGACCACGGCGGAAGCTGCTTTCTCGATGGCCATAAACAGGACCTCACGTCGGATCGGTTTCGTGACGTAGTCGTCCATTCCCGCCTTCAGATAGTATTCGCGGTCGGCTTTCATCGCGTGCGCGGAAATACCGACGATCGGGGTACGTACGGGACCTTCCCTTTGCAGTTCGCGGATTGCTTCCGTCGCCTCAACACCGCCCATCGTAGGCATCTGGATATCCATCAACACGAGATCGAAGGAGTCTTCCTTGAACCGATCGAGTGCCTCCTGGCCGTTCGAGGCTACAACGACCTGATGGCCCCATTGTTCCAGTAGAGTGACGGCGAGAACCTGGTTCTCATATTTGTCCTCCGCAAGCAGGATCCTGAGTGCACGGCTGCCCTTCAGCGCGCGGGGTCTTGCGTTCAAGGAGCCGTCTCCGGATGGAGCAAGACCTAATACCTCTGCCACGTCCGCCCGGGAGAATGGGCGCTCCAAGTACTTTGAAGCGCCGGTATCGCTCCACTCCGAGTCGCTTACGACCACTGCTCCAACGAGAACGAGTTCAAGCTTCGAACCGGGGTTCTGGTCTCTGATTTGCTGCAGAAGCTCATATTCTCGTGTACGCTCCTGGCCGGCGTCGAGAAAAACCACCGCAAAGTGCCGACCAGCTTTGGCCGACCAGGCAAGAACCTGTACCGCCGCTGCCGCGCTGCCGACGCTCGCTGGCTGTACTCCTAACTGCGTTAAGACTGCTGAGAGGGCTCGTCGGTTCTCGATGTTTTCGTCTACGATCAACGCTCGGGTTTCAGACGCGCTGCCGGCGGCGCGCAACGTTCCAGTGACATGCTTCGCCTGCTCTAGCTCGACCGTGAAATGAAAGCGGCTTCCCAACTCTTGCTCGCTTTCAAGCCAGATACGGCCGCCCATGAGGTAAACCAATTCATTGCTGATTGATAGCCCTAAACCTGTTCCACCGAACCGCCGCGTGATGCTCCCATCGGCTTGATGAAAGCTCTCGAAAATCCTCTTTTGCTTATCCGCTGAGATACCGATGCCCGTGTCGGCGACAACGAAATGGAGGACCAAGCTGTCCTGCGATTGCCGCTCTGCCTCCACTTCCACCGTAACGCTGCCCTGCGCCGTGAACTTGACGGCATTCCCCACCAGGTTCAGAAGAACCTGTCCCAGCCGGGTCGAATCGCCAACGAGCTCATCCGGCAGGTCTCCATTGATGGCGCACTCCAGCCGAAGCCCCTTGTCGGCAGCCCGCAGCGCCAACGCCTTTACTGTACGGCCCAATAGTTCCGCCAAGCTGAACTCAGTGGGATCAAGCTCCAACTTGCCGGCCTCGATCTTGGAAATATCCAGAATGTCGTTGATCAGCTTGAGGAGAGAGTCCGCCGAGTTCCTGACCATCGACAGGTATCTTCTCTCCTGGGCGCCCAACTCTCCTTCGAGACTCAGCTCGGTCATTCCGATGATCACGTTCATCGGCGTCCGAATCTCGTGGCTCATATTGGCGAGAAGTGGGGTATCCATTTGACTCAGGCAGCCACAAGATGTTGTGGTCGCGCGAAAGCATCTACCAAGAAGCGAATCCCGAGGTTACTGCTCTGGCGCGGCGTGGGGCTGCGTAGCGCGTCCGATTCTCGGAGTTGCCGCCCGAAGGCTGCCACCGCAATGAATTCGCGTGTGGGTCGGCTTGGCGGCCACTCGCACGATTCTCGCAATCTCACATTCCTGTTCCGGAGCCGCGAGGCCACAACCCATAGGGTGTACCTGAATGAAGTGGATACCCCACTTGGCGAGAAACTCACTCTTGTGCTGGGCTGCTTGTTCAGCCCCTTCTTTCGCGAGTCTGTATTCGTTGTTGACCTGGACGAGTTCCGACGTCCGAGTGACGACTTGATCCTCCAGGTCCTGGTCGCGCCGCTCAATCTTCGCCAGCATCTCATTGAACGCCGTGACGAGATCACCCAGTTCATCGTCACCATACTTATCGGCTCGGACCGAATAGTCGGTTCTAGACGAGACCAGTTTGGCTCGCTCCGCAAGGGCGACGATCGGTCTCGATATCACTCGCTGCAACATGAAGGAGAAAAGGAAGGCTACGAGCAGACATGCGAATGTGACGGCGCCGATAACGATCGCTTGGACCTTGATGCTCCATTGAAGACTCGTCAGATCGCCCTTCAGATAGACGGTGCCGATCCTATCGCCTTCAAAGTGAATCGGCGCGAACAGTATCAGGCTCTGCGGCCCCTCTTGAATACCGTCCGGGCCCGGCCGGTTCGGTAGAGTCAACTCACGGGAGGTCGCCGATTCTCGAAAGAAGAGCGCAATCGGCGTATTGTCTCGATCGTAGATGCGCGCCTCGAGTACACTGGCGTCGGCAGAAAGTGAGAAAAGGGATTCCTGAGCGGCTGCTCGATCGTTGAAGACAACAGCGTCTGCCACATTGCCGGCGATCATTTGAGCCAGCACCTGAAGGTCCGACTTGAGCCGAACATTCTTCTGCCAAGTGAGCAGCCAAGTCAAGATAACAAAGGCAAGACAGAGTGCTATCGCGGTGGTCGTCATAGTGACGACTGTTAGCTTCCGCCGGATGGAGATGTCTCGAAACCTTGTCATCTCATTTCCCAACCACACGCTCGACGTCCGGGCACAAGGGTGTTCAGAACGACCACGTAATCTCCATACATGTTTCGGCCGATCTCGCTTGGCCCCCTTGGGTTTCGTCAGCGCGTTTCGTGATGACGTTGATCACTCCGTTAACTGCATTGGCGCCCCAAATCGTCGCTCCCGGGCCGCGAATGACCTCGATGCGGTCGACGTCTTCGAGAAGGGTATCTTGTGCATCCCAGAAAACCCCCGCGAAAAGCGGCGTGTAGACGCTTCGTCCGTCGATAAGCACCAGCAGGTTGTTGGCGAACCGTCCGTTGAATCCCCGCGAGGAGATGGCCCACTTGTTGGCGTCGATTTGAGCCACCTGCAGCCCGGGAACCATTCGAAGCAGTTCGGGGATACTGGTCAGGCCGGATCGGGCGATATCCTCCTGCGTAATCACATAAACGGCGGCTGGTGACCGGCCGATGGACTGTGGCTTCTTCGCAACCGAGGTTACGGTGATGCTCATTAACTCTTCCAGGCTCATCTCGGCAAGGTCCGCCGGGTCAAGCTTAAGTCCGGGCGTTCCTTGGGCCTGCAGGTGGGTGACACTCAGGGACAGGATCAGGGCCGCGGCGAAAACTGATCCCCGCATCGCGGAATGTATCAGCCGGCGGAACACAGTACCAGCATCAGGTCCGTGTCGGAGGTTGCCACGAACCGCACCTCTGATCGCTCTTGCCCTCAATGTCATTTTTGAGGCATGCTTCCTCGACCTTCGGGACCCGCTACGCGAGAGTTGACCGACCGGCGTCATCGTTCGGCGGTGCCGGAGAGGCATCTGACCGGTCCGCGGATTGGGTTTCAGCAACCCCGGTTCGGACTTGCTCGAGTTCCGTCAGGGGGATCCGTAGGAAGGCATCCACTAATCTCGGATCAAACTGGGCTCCCGTGACATTCTTGATCTCTTCCCGGGCCGCGGCCATGGGTCGAGCCTTGCGATAAGGGCGATCTTGCGTGATGGCATCGAAAGTGTCGATGATGCTGAACAACCGGGCGCTCAAGGGAATCGCTTCTCCCCGCAGGCGCCGCGGGTAGCCCCTGCCGTCAAATCGTTCGTGGTGACAATGCACGACTTCCACCGCCGCGGCCATGTGCGAAAACGGTGCGAGCAGTTCGAAGCCGATCCTTGGGTGATGTTCGACGATCTTTCTTTCTCCAGCGGTTAGGGGTCCCTCTTTGCGCAAGACGTTGAGGGGAACGCCGACCTTTCCGATGTCATGCAGCAGCGACCCTACCTCTAGCTCGCGCAGGTCTCCTTCGGAAAGGCCCCAGGCCCTGCCGAACAGAAGGGCATAGGCCGCAACGCGACGGCAATGCGCTTGGGTCTCGAAGCGCTTCAAGCCCACAATGTCGAAGATTCGATCCACCTGTTCGTACGGGTCATCTGCTACATCAAGTTTCTTGCCATCATGAAGCTCCGCGAGGAGTTGCCGGCCAATACGTTGGCGTTCCTGTTCGCTGGAATTCAGATGGTCTCCCACAAGTCTGAGGATGTCTTGTGGTTTGGCGGGCTTGATCAGATAGTCCGTGGCTCCCGAATTGAGAGCGTCGAGAGCAAGTTGGAGTTCGTATAACCCCGACAGTAGGATGACGGGAAGTTCGGGCGAGACCGCCTGTACGGTCTGGAGGAACTCCAGCCCATCGATCTCAGGCATGCCGATATCACTCAGGATCAGGTCAGCCGGCTCGTCCCCGGTCAGGTAGGCAAGTGCCGGCAGGACCGCATCAAAACATTTGCAGTCGTACCCGCTATTTATTAACACCTCATGGACGTACTCCCGCATCGTCGACTCATCGTCGACAACGAGGACCGTCTTCTTCGATTCCTGTCTGGGTTCGTCGATTGACATCGGCAGAAACAGCGAGCCGAGGCAAGCCGAGATGAATCACACGTCCGACCTCGAATCTCACCTCCGGATTTGCCAACGACACGCGGCGGTGCTAGACGGACCTTCGCGGTCGTTGCGTTCTAAGAGGACCATACGATTCTTATCGAGCAATTAAAGATCCGATCGCTGCCCTCGCTTCCTGGTACGCAACAGTCAATCGTCGCGAGAATCCGCACCTTCCGGCAATAGGCTGATCGTATGGTTCGGGAGTAGGGTGAGCGTACTAGGAGGGCAGAGGTACCCGCCCCGCTGATCGAGGGACCCGGTCGGAACGCTGAATCCCTGGAGCTATGCAAGTCCCGTTGTACCAATAGTTTGCACCGACGTCGTCGGTCGACGACAAACCGTACTCACATACGACGGACTAGCTTTTGGGCTCCCACTCGGACCGGTTGCCTAGCCGGTATTTTGGGATAAGTGCTTTGCCGTAGTTGGCCCCACCCATTGGTCCCGTTTCCCTATTCCAGCCAAGCACTTCAGACCCCTCGGACCGAAGCGAACCTTCGAGAGCTCGGACGCCCCGGTGCGTTCAATCGGTAGGGACTTCAGTCCGGCCTCGCTCCAGTTGCCTGCTCGAACCCCGGCAGCTCCGGTCGTTTTCCGTCGTTAGCTAGCAGAAAGAAGATGTGGCAATCTGCGAGTTGCATGCTGGACGAGTTCAACGCGGTTTGACACGCCGACCTTCTTGAAAATACTCGTGAGAACGTGCTTGACCGCTTTCTCTGACACGGATAGCTGTTCCCCGATGCGGCGATTTGTGTGGCCCTGGCACAGGAGCTCGATGACTCTCTCCTCGCGCTTGGCCAAAGCCTGACGTGGGTCCCTTTCCGCAATCTCCAGCATCATCGTCTTGACTGTCTTACCGTCGATCCAAGTCCCACCACGATGAACATTTCGAATCCCCTCGATCAAGAATCCAGCATCCTCATTCTTCGCCACGTATCCGCTGGCGCCGAGCTTGACAACAAGATACCGCATCGCTTCATCTTGCGACTCACTCAGAACAATGATCCTGACGTCGTGTCGGAGATCCCGAATCTGCTTCAGGGTCGCGAAACCGTCAAGGCCGGGCATCATCAAATCAAGCAGTAGAATGTCCGGCTTTCCGTTGGACAGCAGTTCAAGTACGCCATGGCCGCTCCCTAGTTCGGCGACAATTTCCAGGTCCGGCTGTGCCGACAGAGCCGCCCGGACTGCGTCGCGAAAGGCGGTGTGGTCGTCCACAATAGCGACTTTTATCTTTCGATCGTAATCCTGCACCGCGGTCCCGTCTCCGTCCGCGCCAAAGCTCTTGGCGCAACCAAAACCAGCCAAGCCGTGTAAGTAATGCTGCTCTAACCGTAATTATTTCGTCTTCCAGGCAGTCCGTCAATGCCACGAGAGTACATGTCCCCTAGGGCACAACGCTGCTTTTTCTACTAGGCAAAATCCCCTAGTCCGCACGCACTTCACACCGTCTATGGGCGCGGACGGCCACCGCCGAAGAGCAGAACGAGCGAGCGGCACACCCCTAGAATAGATGGGTCCATGGACTACTCTGTTCTGCTCCTGCACGTCGCTGTCCTGATAGCCGCACTCGTTCAAGCCGCAACCGGCATCGGGTTCGGCCTGATCGCCGCTCCTATCATTCTGATGGTCATCAACGCCGGAGCGGGGATCCAAGTCACCATCCTGCTCAGCCTGCTCGTCGCGATGATCCTCGCACCGCCGCTCTACAAGCACTCGCCGAAGCCACTACTGGCTCGAATGGCCCTGGGGACCCTCATTGGTTTGCCCATCGGCATCTACGTCTTTAAGTCAGTTAGCATCAATGCGCTCAAGCTCGGCGTCGGGGTCTGCGTCGTGCTCACGGCTATTTCCGCGGTTCGTAGCTCGATCCGGAATCGAAAGGGCAAACATCATCCCGGCAACCGCCTCTACGACATCGTGGCGGGGATCCTGTCCGGAGCAATGAGCATAAGCCTCGCGATGCCGGGTCCCCTGGCAGTCGCCCGGATGGCGGTCTTGGCCCTTGATAAAGAGGCAATTCGTGCCACAAGCCTTGTGTTGTTCACCTTCTCCTACAGCGCGGCCATTGCGCTGCAATGGGCTGTCGTCGGGATATCCGCGGAAACGATGTCACTGACGCTATCGCTTACGCCCGCCGCATTGGTAGGCATTTACATTGGCCGAAAGTCCGTCGCCTGGATCAGCGAACGAACGTTTCTCTGGCTCATTGCCGCGATCCTCACCATCACTGCCTTGAGCCTGCTGATCCATTCCCTGCGAGACCTTCTGGATCACGCCTAGCCTGCCGCTTCGCCAATGCCGGGTATCCACTTGACTCAGGTGACCCCAACATCTTGTAGTTGGGCTCACAGCGTCTTAGCGTCCCAATCGGCGACGATCGAGCGGTACGGCGTCGGCTCCACCGCCATGGCCTGCTGCACAAGGCGATAGAAGAGCTTGCCCCGACTGCGTGATCTGCGCCGATTGAAGCGGAACACGAACTCGTCGAGATAGTAGTCCAGATGCTCGTGGCTGACCGCCCCCTGATGCGTGCCCAGCATCCAGCGCTTGAGTAGCGAGATCGCCAAGTGCACCCTCGGCAGTAGCTGCGAGGCCTGCTCGCGGCGGTTGTTAATCGAGATGATACGACGCTGGTAGTCCTTCTTCTTGAGCGGATCGTAGCCCGACCAGTTGTCGGTAACAACCACGCTGCCCGGCTCGACCGACTCCTCGACGAAGGGCATCAAACTGGCCGCCGAGGCGTTCTGAACGCGCTGCATGCGGATGCGCCCCAGCCCGGTGCCTCTCTCTTCCGCGGCGACTGCAATCAACGCTTTACGCTCGGTCTGCCGGCCGATTACCCCTTCTTCTTCAGCGCCCCAGTAGGTCTCATCGACCTCGACGAGGCCCGTCAATCGCTCCCGCCCCGGGCGCACCATCGCTCGCCTCAGCTTGTGCATCCAAGTCCAGGCGGTTTGGTAACTGCCCAGTCCCAGAACGCGCTGTAGACCCAGGGCGCTGGCCCCATTCTTCTGCGTGGTGATGGTCCACATCGCCCGGAACCACAGCCGCAGCGGCTTGCGTGTGTCTTGAAAGATCGTGCCGGCGGTGACGGAGGTTTGCCGCCCGCAGCGAGCGCATTCGAACCACACTTTGCGCACCGGCCAAGCGCGCTCATGCCCACACCTTGGACAGCGGAAACCCTCTGGCCAGCGCAAGGCGAACAGATAGTCGCGGCAAGCCTCCTCGCTCGCAAAGTGAGACTCGAATTCGAGTTGGTCGCGCGGGTAATCCTCCACCAGGCCCTACACTACATCTTGGGGTCACCTGAGTCAAGTGGATACCCAGCTCGCCAATTTCATTCCCCGCCCTCGAAATGCTTGTCGGCGAAGTCCAGGTATTGGCCCCAGTCGAAGTCAGTAACGTCGTGCTTCCCGCTCCGAACGTGATAACCAATTGTTCCGACGGCCGGTTGGTTAACACCGGGCATCTCGTCCGTCCCGAGCCCCTCGGCGCCCAGTAGCTCGTACACCGGTTCGGCGTACTTCGCGGACAGGAACTCGCCGCGCGGATCAGCCCACTGATCCTCCTCGGCGCTGGCGACATAGACGGGTCTCGGAGCGATGAGGCAGATCAACATATGCTGATCAACAGGCAACGCATCCTCGTTGTCGTTGAAGGCATTGAAGTTGTCCGCGAACCAGTGCGGAAACCTCGTATTGATCCTCTCGACCGTTTCGCCGAAACGTCGGCGGCTGAGCGCCGCACCGCCGCAGCCGGAGTTGTTCGAAATGACAAGCGCGAAACGTGTGTCCCCTGCTCCGGCCCAAAGAGAAGTCTTGCCGAGTCGCGAGTGTCCCAGCAAGGCAACTTGCTGCTCGTTAATCGATTCGTCCTGCTCGAAATAGTCCATGGCGCGGCTGAGGCCCCAAGCCCAGGCCGAGATCGAACCCCACTCCTCCGGCGCCGGCTTGCTCTGACCGCTCCTATAGAAGAGCGGGTGGACTCCATTCTGAAATCCATCATCGTAGTCCGGATCGATGTCGCCGTAGTAGATGGTCGCGACGGCATAACCTCGATCCAGGATCATCTCGATCGGCCAGCGGCTGGCCGCCGCTCCGCGTGACTCTTCGGTCGCGCGATGGTCGACGATACCCTGCTCGGGACGGTCCCACATCCAGCTCGTGGAAAGCTTGATTCCGGGATCGGCGTGGATGGAATGATTGCCCTGGAAGTTTAGACCCAAGAAGGTCCGCACCGGTTTATCGGCGCCGGAGGGCAGATAGATGAGGAGGTCCATGCCGGGTCCACCCTCGTCTTGGCTGAAGAGTATGCGGATCTGTTTCCGAACGGCCTTGCCGCCAAGCGCCTGCCTGTCAATCGATACGAGCTTAGATCTCATTCCCGCTGGAGCCGCCGGGGCGCGTCCGTAGACTTGTGTCTCGAAGAGGCTCAGAACTTCGGGCCGGCGCACAGTGTCCCACGTTCCGGCATCGCGAACCGGATCTCCGTTTTCGAGGACCAGCGGATCGGGCAGGTTGTATTGGGGAACCTTCGTCTCGTCGTAGTTGAAGTCCTCCGGCTGGGCGCACGAGGCTATGGCCAGCAAGGGGAGAAGGGTTGTCGCTCGTTGCAGGCGAGTAGAAATCGAGTGCATCTTGTGGTCCTTTGGTGTTCCGCCGACAACTGCAAGCGAAACCGTTGTTACCGATAAAGACTAGCTAACCGCTCACTCCGGTAGACCGCCCAGCCGATCGGATCGGCCCTATCGGGGCTGTCGATGACCAACTCGAAAACTTTCTCGGGCGGGTCTGTATGCGTGACTTCGACGATGCGCGCCCAATGATGGCCGCCCCTGACGTCATCGGTTACGTCGCCCTGCTTATCGCGAACGCGGCCGCCATCGGTGACGAGCACGTTGCCGGTCTCCGGTAGCGGGTCCCCTTCACTGATGAAGGGTGAGAAAAAGATTTCATCCCCGGGCCCGCCGTATTTCCAGACCTGCCGCACCGTCTTGGCCTCGGCATCGATTGCGTATTCAACCACGCGGCTGTAGCTGTCCTTGACCTCTCTCTTTTTCTCGGGCGGCCAAGACCGGTAGTTGCCGTTATCGAATAGCAACAGGGTCCCTCGCGGGGTTGTCTTGGCCGCGTGCTCGTGATACTGCCATGCAAACTCGCCTTGCGGTTCGAGTAAGTAGGGCTTCCAGGCATCTTTCCAGCCTTCGTGCGTACCCAATATCCAGATCAGCTTGCCGGTCTCTCGGGAAAATTTCACGACCGCGTCCTGGTGGCGAAACGAAAGGATGATCGAGTCATCCGAGTCGTCATAGAACAAGCTGTTCGCGTGCGCCCAATCCTTCGTGCCGCCCTCGACCTCCGTATAGGCCCAATCGTTCCAGATGGGAGCAAGCGAATCGTACCCAAGTCGGTAGACATCGAGCATGTCCATCAGCTTCCATTCGTTGACGATCGACCCGTCACGAGCAAACTCGACCACGACATCCCCAATCACGTTCGCCGCTTCCGTGCCACCATCCGGCTTCGCGGGATCAGCGGGATAGTCCTCGATCCGCCGCATCTCGGTCGAGAGGACCAATAGATTTCCCGAGGGCATCTGTTGGATCCCATGGTGGAACGTTTCGGTCTCAACGGGGATGGATCCTTCGGGGACCTTTGCCGCGGCCTTCGGGTTAGGGTGCTGAGCGGCATGCCATTGGGCGACGACATTACCGAGCATGTCCATCTCGAAAGCGCGGTTGTGCCCGATCACGCAAAGAAGATTGCCGTTCGGTAACGGACGGGGATCTCCAATCGCCTCGTCGCCGCGGTAATACCAGATGACCTCTCCGGCGGCGTCCACGGCCAGGGCAAGGCCGTACTGTTCGTCCATTTCGCCGCCCGTAGGCCATCTCATCGGAGCAAAAAGCGTCACGCCGGGTTCCATTTTCTCCGGGACGCTCAATACGGTTTTGGTCGGAGGAAAATCGGTCGGCAGCGGAGAGGTCTCGAATTCCAACTCGTGAACATCGCTCATGTTCCCGGCTTGGTCGCGGGCCTTCACGCGAAGTTGATGCTTGCGTCCGGCCTTGAATCCGAGAACCACCCTTTTGTGCTGCGTCATCAGGTCGCCCGACTCGGGGACACTCCACCCCCTCTCACCGTCGCTGACTTCAATCATCAGCTCGGCGGGCTCATCCGTCGCGGCTGAAACAATGGCGGCGAGCGGCACGGCCGGATTGGGATTGGAAGCCAGGGAAGGAGTGGATGTGAAGCCCGGTGCGGTGGTGTCTCCGCACCCGATCAGTATCACCGCCGCGAAAGCTGAGAAAGCCTGTCGAAGGGCCACTTGCAAACTCCTTCCGATGTAGATGCCGGGGATCGAAGAGGGGCTGAAGGCCACCTTGCCGGACTTCTTGAGAACGCACGAATGGGACCCCCCGGCGGATCTCAACGGTCCAATTCTACCTGAAAGTCTCCCCGGCCGATTCGAAATACCGGGTCGGTCCGGACGGGGCCACTTTTTTTGGACGAGCCTCGCACACCAGCGAGATGGTAGGATCAACCACGTCCCCTCTGGACCAGCGCCACCGCGTGAATGAGAAATAATCGAAACAGTTGGCTGCTTTTTTTGTGGAGCACGGCAGGGCTCCTGATAGGCGCATCCTGTTCCAGCCCCACGGAGTACGAAGTCATCATCCGCAACGGCTTCGTATATGACGGCAGTGGCCGCGCTCCGGTCAAAGCCGATCTCGCCATAGCCGGTGACACCATCGCTGCCATTGGCAACTTGACCGACAGCCGCGCCGAAACCGAGATTGATGCCACTGGGCTGGCCGTCGCTCCCGGCTTCATCAACATGATGAGCCACACGCAGGAGACCATCCTGGCCGATGGACGCGCCAAAAGCGACATCTATCAGGGGATCACCCTTGAGGTCATGGGCGAGGGCCGATCGATGGGGCCGCTCAACGACGCGGTCAAAGAAGACCTGCTCGCCCGAGGCGACGACATCCCGTACGACTTCGCATGGACAACGCTTGCTGAGTATCTTCAACACCTCGAGACACGGGGCGTCTCACCGAATGTCGCTTCGTTTATCGGCGCAACAACAGTCCGCATACACGAATTAGGCCAGGAGAACCGCCCGCCCTCCGCCGAGGAACTTAAACGGATGCGGTCGCTTGTGCGGGACGCGATGGAGCAAGGCGCAATGGGCGTTGCATCCGCTCTGATGCAAGTGCCGGGGCCTTTTGCCGACACAGATGAGTTGGTCGAGCTCGCGAAGGTCGCCGCGGAGCACGACGGTCTGTACGCCTCCCACATCCGCTTCTCCGGTCCGCGGCTGCTTGACGGCGTCGGCGAGGTCATCACCATTGCGCGCGAAGCCGGTATTCGCGCCGAGGTCTATCACTTGAAAGCGGTGGGCCGAGAGAATGTGCCGAAACTCGGCGAGGCGATCGAGATGATCGAGCAGGCCCGCGCCGAGGGTATCGAGGTTACCGCGGATGTTTATCCTTACAATGCCGGGTCCGGCGGCCTCACCGCCGCCATGCCGCCCTGGGTCGGGGAGGGTGGCCAAGAGGCGCGGGTCAGCCGGCTGAAAGATCCCGTGCTGCGGAAGCGCATCGCCCGCGAGATGCTCACGCCGGCCGATGACTGGGAAAATCTCTATCTCGGAGTCGGCGGCCCCAGCGGTTACATGGTTGTGGGTCTAAAGAATCCCGACCTCAAGCATCTGAACGGCAAAACAATCGCGGAGATCGCTGAACTGTGGGGAACATCGCCCGAGGAAACGGCCATGGACCTCATCATCAAGGACGACAGCCGTGTGATGTCCGTCGGCTTCTCGATGAGCGAGGAGAATGTGCGCAAGAAGATCCCGATCCCCTGGATGAGCTTCTGCACTGATTCTCCCGCCGTCGCGCCCGAAGGCATCTTCCTGAAAACACACATCCACCCCCGAGCATATGGGAGCTTTCCGAGGATACTGGCCAAATACGTTCGCGAGGAAAAAGTGCTGAGCCTCGAGCAGGCGGTGCGCAAGATGGCCGCGTTGCCGGCGGAGAATCTCAAGCTCGACCGCCGCGGCATGTTGCGAGACGGCTACTATGCGGACGTCGTGGTCTTCGATCCAAAGACCATCCAGGATCGCGCCACCTACACCGAGCCTCACCAGTTTTCGACCGGCATGATTCACGTCTTCGTCAACGGCGGCCACGTTGTCAAAGACGGCGAACACACCGGGGCCACGCCCGGGCGTTTCGTGCGCGGACCGGGCTGGAAGAGTGATGCCGACCGTGAAGGCGCACACTGACCAAAGACCTGAATTCCCATGCCGAAATCCTTGCCGTCCAAGCACCCATCCCCTAGCCGAGCCGCGACTGCCAAGGAGCGGTCCGATTGAGCAGCCAGACCAAACTCTAGAGAAGTTTCCAACCGGGACGATCCGACCCCATCGGCGGGTCCGCTAAGCTGACCAAAGACCTAAATTCCAATGCCGAAATCCTTGCCGTCCAAGCACCCATCCCCTAGCCGAGCCGCGACTGCCAAGGAGCGGTCCGATTGTGCAACCAGAGCAGCTCGATAGAAGTTTCCAACCGGGACGATCCGACCCGATCGGCGGGTCCGCTAAGCTGACCAAAGACCTAAATTCCAATGCCGAAATCCTTGCCGTCCAAGCACCCATCCCCTAGCCGAGCCGCGACTGCCAAGGAGCGGTCCGATTGAGCAGCCAGACCAACTCTAGAGAAGTTTCCAACCGGGACGATCCGACCCCATCGGCGGGTCCGCTAAGCTGACCAAAGACCTGAATTCCTATGCCGAAATCCTCGCCGTCCAAGCACCGATCCCCTAGCCGAGCCGCGACTGCCAAGGAGCGGTCCGATTGAGCAGCCAGACCAACTCTAGAGAAGTTTCCAACCTGGACGATCCGACCCTATCGGCGGGTCCGCTAAGCTGACCAAAGACCTGAATTCCCATGCCGAAATCCTCGCCGTCCAAGCACCGATCCCCTAGCCGAGCCGCGACTGCCAAGGAGCGGTCCGATTGAGCAGCCAGACCAAACTCTAGAGAAGTTTCCAACCGGGACGATCCGACCCCATCGGCGGGTCCGCTAAGCTGACCAAAGACCTAAATTCCCATGCCGAAATCCTCGCCGTCCAAGCACCCATCCTCTAGCCGAGCCGCGACTGCCAAGGAGCGGTCCGATTGAGCAGCCAGAGCAACTCTAGAGAAGTTTCCAACCTGGACGATCCGACGCTATCGGCGGGTCCGCTAACCGCCAAGCAGAGGAAAAGACGATGCCCAAACCTCGACGCCACATACGTTTGACCTTTGTAAAAACAGGCGAATCCGTTATCGCCGAAATGCTCGATGACGAAGCCCCTCGCACATGCGAGCTGATTTGGAACATGCTGCCGATTGAGCACGACTTGTTTCATGGCCGCTACTCGGGCATGGAAGCGTTCGTGCTGCTCGACAAATTCCAGCCGGCTTTCGATGAAAAGCGAACACAACTCCCGCTGCCGGGGGAGATCCTCTACTGGTCCGATTTAGGGTCGCCCGTCACCAGCAGTGGCAAACCGGTGGCTGAAATCCTCCTGGCCTTTGGCCGTGGCGTGACGTTACGCGGCGCGGAGGGCGTGCCCAGCTTCGGCAGCCTCTTTGCCCGCATTCCCGGAGACTGGAAATATGACTGGGTTGACTTCGCGAAAGCCTGCGGCCGCGTCCGGACCGAAGGCTTGCAACCGCTTCGGATTGAGCGGGTAGAGGAGTAGTCCGGCCTTGGCATTACCGCCAACAGTGAGGTAGCAGGGGCTCCGGAAAACCGAGCTGCCCCGAAAGCCAGCGCTCCTCGAACAACCCTTCTTTGTACTGCGATGGGTCGGTTCGCTGAACATCCGTCTCGCCGCTGATTGATTCGGAAAGCGGGCCGAGCTTAGTGGGATCGCCCCACAGTAGCGTTCGAGCGCGTACCGCATCCGCGAAGTGCAGAGGATCAAAATACGACAGCGTTCGCTCAACCAAGTCCCGCTTGTCGGGAAACAGCCGTAGATAGTCGTCGAGTTCCCCCGCTGCGTTGTCACTCGCACCGCAGAAACTGCCGGGCCGGGCAATCACGTGGGTTAGTCCCGGCCGCAGGGCCGCGGCAATTATCGGCAGGCTGTCGGGGCTGACGGCTGCCACTCGACCGCGGTCGACCTCCGGTCGCGCCAGCAGGTAATCAGCCGCCCGAGCCCAGTCGGCAACGATGCCCCGATAGATGTAGGATTCCGGTGCATCAATCCCTTCCGTCGCCAGACCCGGGAACTCCGCCGCGAACGGTTCATCCGCGTAGCGCTGACCCCGCCCAGCGGTCGAGAAGATGACAAAGCGGCCGCGCTTTTCGTTGGCCTCCCCCTGGCACAGCGGCTCGACCACGCTTCGGTAGCGCGGTCCGGCCAGGATCGCCGGGAAGGGGCCGTCACCGCGGGGAATGCTCAAGTAGCCGAACAGTCGGTAGGGGCCGATACTCGTGAACCTCACGAAATAGCTATCGCTGCTCTCCGTACAGCGGATCGGCAGATGTTCCTCCTCGGCCGCAATCTCCGTCTCATCCAATTCGCGGCGGACCTGCCGCCAATAGTCGTCAAAATCCTGGGGTCGAGGTCGATGAGGCATAGGTTGCTCAGTCACGCTTGTAGATGGGTCCTGAAGAATGCCTCAACGGTTTCGCGAAGATCCACGCGCCCGGCATCGTGTCCGTGTCCTTCGTAGGGATAGATCTGTTTGTCCTCCGAAGAGATCGCCTCGAAAGCCGCGAATCCGGTCTCAGCCGGGCACACATTGTCCTGCAAACCGATGTGGACGATGATGGGGCACCTCACCCGAGGTGCGAAGCTGATCCCGTCGAAGTAGGCGAGCGTCTCTTCCACCGCGGCTCTCCGCTCCGGATACAAGTGCAGATAATCGCGGATTTCCTGGTACGGATACGTATTGCCGAGGGCAACCGCATCCATGAAACCGCAACAAAAAGGCGCGGCTGCGACGCCCGCCCGCACTTCCGGACGCAAAGCGGCCGTCGTGATCGTCAACCCTCCTCCTTGGCTGCCACCCGTAACACCGATCCGGGAGTGATCGACCTCATCGCGTGAGAGCAAAAAGTCGATCGCTTGGGCGGCGTCGATGTACAGGCCCCGGTACGAATACGTTTGGCGGTCGATGATATTGTGCGTCAGCAGACCGGGGTAGCCCGGATTGAACTGCCCGTTGCTGCGAAGCTTTCCGCGGTGGATGACGCCGAAGGTCGCGTATCCCTTAAGAGCATTCTCGCGTGGAATCGACGGCTCCCCGACATAGCCCGGCAGGTAGACAATCGCCGGCAGCTTTTCGGGCCGTTCACGGGGAAGGCAATACCAACCGGCGATCCGCACGCCGTCAAGGCTGTCGTAGTGCGCCAGGTAGACATCCACTTCCGGCGTCGAGCGTATCGGGACTCGTTCGATGGATGGATTCAGCGGAATCCGTGCCGCCTGCGAAAGCAGATCGTCCCAGAACGCATCAAAATCCGCCGGTCGCCTAACCACCGTGCGGTATTGGTCCGCACGGCCTCTATTCATTTGCTCCATGATTGTTTAGCGATGTTTGTGAACCGCGAACGTGGAGTCAGTTGACTGCCCGAGCGTCGAGCCAAGCCAAGCGATTCAGACCAATTGTATCCGCTGACCCCTTCACGGCGCAGGCCCCAAATCCGTCGATAAGAAAGCGGCTCGCCAATCTAGCCGCCGCGCAACCACCTCACCCCGAAATGTAGGGGCACGGCATGCCGCGCGGCCCCAGCGGGGCCGTAGAAAATAGCCCACGTCTTCAGACGTGGGTTTCCATTGAGCTATACGCGCGCCGCCCTGGAACGGGCGGCTACAATACCACTGCTCTTGCCGGGTGACACCCACTGGGTGAGCACGGCATTGAGTGCAACAAGGCTCGGACGCCCTGTTCGCTCCCTTCTTAAGGCCGACTTCCTACATCGAGCCTCCTTCTTGCGTACGGATCTGGCGCAGGCTCCATCTTCGAACGAAGGAGAAGAAGCGGCCGGAATCAAGGCCCGGACGATGCTAGGATCGGATAGCTCATCGGAAAGATTATGCGTAGCCTGCTAGCTTTTGTCCTCGTGATCACACCTGCCTTCGGGGCCGATGATTACTTCCCTCCGCCTGACCGTACGGGCGGTTGGCGAGCTCCGGCGGATGCAGCGGAGGCGCTCCGTGTCGACAGCGTCGATCAGGCCGCGCTCGACAAGGCCTACAACTACATCCAAACCACCACGAAAAACGGCGGGCTGCTCGTGGCTCGCCGGGGCCGCCTCGTCTACGAACGCTACTTCGGACGCGCCCATCGCGACGCCAACCCGAACCACGCCTCCGTCGGCAAGTCCTACACCTCGATAGCCCTCGGCATCCTCATGGCCGAACGGCCTGAGCTCTTCCCCGACGGCCTCGACCAGAAGGTTTTCACGCCTGCCTATTTTCCACCGAAGCTCTTCCCTCTGCGCGACCCGCGCATGAAGGGCATCAAGCTCGGTCAACTGCTCGCCATGTCGGCCGGTATTCGCGGCAACAATCCCGGCATCGTCCACGGCAAAGAGGTCATCCTCGACCCGCCCGGCCCCGATGGCTGGCAGGGCATGTTCGACCCGATCGTGATCGGCGTCGACGATGGCGAAAATAGTCGCGGACATCGAACGACCACCAAGACGCTTTGGGCCGAGCCCGGCGGCGGCTACTCCTACGCGACTGCCTCGATCCATCTGGCCTCCATCATGCTCCGCCACCTTACCGGCATGGAACTCGAAGAGTACGTTCGCCGCAAGCTGGCCGAGCCGATGGGCTGGGGACGTTGGGGCTGGGGCTACAAGAGCAAGATCTCCGATCACACCGCCGGCGGCGGAGGCATCGCGCCACGCCCGACCGACATGCTGCGTTTTGCCTACCTGCTGTTACGTGAAGGCCACTGGGGCGATCGCCAACTCGTCCCGGCCGACTACATACGCCACGCCCGAAGCCCCTCGCCCTACAACCCCCATTTCGGCTACAGCCTGCAGTTCAAGGTGAACGGCAATGGCTATTGGGATGACATCCCGCGCGACGCTTTCTGGAAGACTGGCTCGGGCGGCTTCTGCATTGCTATGGTGCCTTCGCTCGATCTAGTCGTCTTCAAGATGGGTGGCAGGGACGACCAGTACAGCCCCGAGAACACCCAAATGGAACCGGCGTCCGGGTTCACCTATGATGACTCTCGCGATGGCTGGAAGCCTCCCGAAACGCCGGACCCCGATCCCTACCACAAGACGCTGCAGCTCGTGCTCGCGTCCTTCACCGACCGTTAGGAACACTGACCTTGGCGCTGGGAGCGCCGCTCGAGCTGCGGCGTAAGGCTCCCGTCTTGTCGAATCTCACACTTCCGCGGACCGGACATGTCGGAAGTAGACGTGATAGCCTGCGGACGAGCGACTGACACGATGATTCGCTGTGCGCCTCTTCTCCTATCCACAATAGTGGCGATTGTCATCTCGGGCGTACAAGCGTCTCCAGAAGATTCTCGCCGTGCCTTCGAGCCGGAGGACATCAACCGCATCGAACGTCTGGAAACGGCGGTCATTTCCCCTGACGGGCAGTGGATCGCGTTCGAGCGAATCAGGGCAAGAAACGAAGCTCGTTTCCACATGCGATCGTACTTGTATGGTCGGCACCGTGCTGACGTGTGGATCGCGCCCACGGCGGGCGGTGTAGCGCGTAACCTCACCAACGGTGCGTCCGACGACGCAGGGTATTGGTTGCCGACGTGGTCTCCCGACAGTTCGCGGCTTGCGATGCTTTCGACGAGGGGCGGCAACGTGCGTGCGTGGACCTGGGAGCTCTCCAGCGACGAGCTAACACGTCTGACAGATCGTGCTGTCGCCCTCAGTTACGGCACCACGCGCTTCCTAGTCTGGCTGTCGAACCGGCATTTGCTGGTTCCAGTTTTGCCAGTCGGCGTGTCACCGGCGCAGTTCACGGTACAGGTTCAGGGTCCGCAAGAAGCCATGGCGCGTTGGCCCGAAGCCTGGAAAGGCAAGAAGGCGACTGCAAGCGTGCTAGACAGCGGTCAGTTAGATTCCCGACCAGAATCGTTCTCGGGGTCTTTGCTTGTGGTTGATACCGTCACAGGACAGTCGCGAGTGGTTGCGGAGGGTTTGTACCGGGATTTCAGATTGTCTCCGGGAGGCACATACGTCGGTGCGTTGCGGGTCAGCGGGCGCGTGGAGCCGGAGGCGTCGACGGCCCTTTACATGCGGCCGTGGGAGCGCCGGGAGCTCGTTGTGTTCCGGACCAAGGAACTACTCGATTCTTCTGAAGCACAGGTGAAGTCTATCCGGACCGGCGCACGAGACGTTAGCTCTGCCTCAATTCGTTGGTCCCAGGACGAACGTCAGGTGGCGGTTTTGCAGCGATCCTCGGATGGATCACGACTCCCGCTCTATCGCTATACAATCGATGCCGACAAGATAACAGGCGACGAAACGCCCGTTGCCCACGCGCAGCCGGCTTCTGGCTTCTTTTTTGGACCGCAGGGCGAGTTTGTTGCGCGTGGCGTCGGGGAAGTCGGCCGCCAACCTGAGTGGCTGTCAATCTCGAAAGTAGGGACAGCACAATCTCTAACCCGTGGAACAGCCTTTACGCCCTCTCGCCTTGTCCAACTCGATTCGAAGCTTGTGGGGGTGTTTCGGGACAAACTCTGGTCGGTACGGTCGGGCGACGGTCGGGTCGTTGACATCACACCGGAAGGGGTCAACACGGTTGAGTCACTCGTATGGCCGACCGCCAAAGAAGAAGGGAGCCCGCAGAGCGGTGTGATTATCCAAGTCAAGCGAGAGGCTCGGAGCGAATGGCTCTGGGTCGACGCGGCTAACGGTAAAGCGAGGTCCGTGGCAAGGCCAACCGACAAAGCTCGGATCTCGGACTTCAACGATGCTACCGGCGTAGCGGTATCGCTGGCTTCTACTCCGCGCGGATCGTTCCTGTGGAAAACGCAGAGAGGCTCGAGCGAAGCTCCACTCGTCGCGGAAGTAAATGGCTTCCTTCGCCAAATCAAGGCGTCGTCGGCACGTCACTTCTCCTACAAAGGCCTCGATGGTCAAGAGCTCAACGCATGGATACTGTTGCCGCCCGACTATCAAGAAGGGATACGCTATCCCACCGTCGTACACGTGTACGCGGGCGTGATCCTCGGCGATCGAGAGCCGCCTCGGGCTTTCGCCCTGAACAGAGACCTTTTCGCGAACTACCATGCGCTGACCGGACAAGGGTATGCCGTCTTGTACCCGAGCATCCCGCTGGAGAGCACGGGTCAACCGTCCGATCCTTACGCTGAGTTGTCCAAAGGCGTACTACCCGCCGTCAACAAAGCGATTGATCTCGGGATCGCCGACCCCGAGCGGCTAGCGGTCATGGGACACAGTTACGGCGGTTTCTCCGTGCTCGGCCTAATCTCGCAGACCAATCGCTTCCGTGCGGCGATCGCTGTCGCGCCGCTTGCAGACCTCGTCAGCCTCTATGGCACTTTCGACGCGCGCCTCCGTCATCTGGAAAGGCCCCATCAGAATTTATTCCGATACGGAATGTACGAGGGCGGCCAGGGAAGGATGGGTAGCGAGCCCTGGAGAGATCTCCAGCGCTATGTCCGTAACAGTCCTCTGAGCTATGCACATCGAGTTGAAACACCCCTCATGCTTGTTCAAGGCGATCTTGACTATGTTCCGATCCAACAGAGCGAGCAGTTCTTCAGTGCCCTTTATCGGCAGAACAAACGGGCCCGGTTCGTCCGTTATTTCGGAGAAGGACACGTACTGGAATCCCCAGCGAACATTGTGGATTTCTGGCAGAGAGTCTTCGAATGGCTCGATGAACATCTGATGAAGCCGGACGAGTAAGGCAAGAAAAGCATGTTCCGAGATCGACCTGTTTAACGAGCGTTGGCCAGACTGACTTCCGACTTGGGGGAATCGCGGAAGAGACGCCGCGGATAGCCGTTGTATGTTGTATAAGGAGAACGTCTTTTCACCAACTGACGTGCCCCGCAAGCCGTGTGCCAACCCCCTTCCGGGTCCCGGTCCGCGCTAAAGTAGACTCTTCCCCACGGAACCAGTTGGAAACGATGCAACTACAATCACGACGCGAAGTACAACCGAGCGCCGCGAGCCTCCTTCCCCTGTTCCTCTCGCTCCTCTCCCTCCTCCTCTCCCTAGCCTTCTCGTCCTGCAGTGCACCGCCCCGATACCACCGCTGGGAAAGCATTCAACTCTCCTTTACCGGGCCCGTCTCGCAATCGGTCGGCGACCCCAACCCCTTCGCCCTCCGCCTCGACGTCGTATTCACCTCGCCTGACGCCCGTGAATACCGCGTCCCCGGCTTCTACGCCGGTGACGGAGCCCGAGGCCCCGACGGCGACGTCTGGCAGGTCCGCTTCTCCGCCGACCAAAACGGCCGCTGGACCTACCGCACCGACTCCGACCATCCCTCCCTCAATGGGATCGAAGACTCCTTCGACGTCATCGACCCTCCAGCCGACGCGCCGGACTTCTACCGTTGGGGCCGCCTCGAATACATCGGCGAACCGTACTTGAAATTCCGAGACGGCGGCTACTGGGTCAAAGCCGGCGCGGACGACCCGGAAAACATCCTCGGTGCGGCCATGGGCGACTGGGCCTCCAAACGCACCCAAATCGACTACATCGCCGAAAAGGGCATCAACTCCATCTACGTGATGACGCACAACCTTGATGGTGATGCCAACGATGTCTGGCCCTGGATCGGCGCGACCTCCGAAGAAGCCAAGACTCGCTCCGACCGCTTCGACATCCCCAAGCTCGAACAGTGGCGCGACTTCTTCGTCTACCTCCAAGAATCCGGCGTTGCGCTCTACATGATCCTCGAAGACGATAGCGCCTGGACCGGCTACGACCGTCCCGCCTACTACCGCGAGATGGTCGCGCGCTTCGGGGATCTGCCGGTCCTATATTTCAACGCCGGCGAGGAAGCCAACGAGAACTATTCGCTCGACGAATCGATCGAGCACATCAAGCTGCTTGCCTCCATCGATCCCTACGGCCACCCCCGCGCCATCCACAACGTGCAAACGCCGGTGCCGAACTACATCGACACCGAGGAGCTTGACCTTTCCAGCATTCAGACTTGGCCGAGCGGCCCCGAACGATTGAACGAACTCGGCATAGCCTGGGCCCAGGCCTGCATGGCGCGCGGCAAGCGGCCGCTCGTCGTCAACTTCGACGAGGCGGCCCGCCCGCCGGAAGATCGCCGTAGCGTCTGGGCCGTCTACATGGCGCGTGGTCTGTGGGAACCGATCGTCTATTCGCCCGACAGCTTCGCGGTGCACGAGCCGTTGTGGACGGAACTAGCCGCGGCGCGGCGATTCGTCGAGTCGCTTCCGTTCCCTGAGATGTTCCCCGCCAATCACCTGTTGAGCGCCGGCAGAGGCTTCTGCCTAGCCAAGCCAGGCAAGGCCTACGGTGTGTACCTTCCCGCTGGCGGTTCCATCACTCTCGGCGCGCCCGAAGGAGCCTATCGCATCTCCTGGTACAACCCGCGCACAGGCCAGTTTCTCGAGGAGCGCACCGCCGGTGGCCCCACATTGAAGCTCGCCACGCCCGACGACCAAGACTGGGCCGTCCGCATCTTCGCGGCTGATCCAAAACCCACCGCCCCCACCGCGGCTTCCGCGCGCGTCCATTCACTGAAGGATTCGCCCATCGAAGTCCACCTCGGGTTGTGGGACCGCGACGCCCCAGAAGACTACACCGTCGAGATCGTCCATTCGCCGGCGAACGGTAGCCTCTCCGGTTCAGGCATGAAGCGAACCTACACTCCCAACCCAGGCTTCACCGGACACGACACGTTCACTTGGCGCGCCACCGGCCCGGACTGGACCTCGAACACGGCCTCGGTAACCGTCTACTCCAACGCTTCCGGCGAAAACGCCCGCCCGCGGGTCGACGACCAGCGCGTCAGCGTCCCGTCGGGAGGTGACCGCCTGATCAACCTTCCGTATACCGACCCGGACGGTCCCGGGCCGCACCTCTGGACCATCCGCCGGCCACCCGGTCACGGCCGCCTCAGCGGCGCCGACAACGATGTCCTCTATACGCCCGAGCAAGGCTTCGTCGGCGCCGACAAATTCACCTGGGCCGTCAGCGACGGCCTGAGCCGATCGCGGGATGCGACCGTGACCGTCACGGTTCGCTGACGCAACGGGAAGCCGTCAAAAAATCCGGGACTGACTCACGCGGTGCTCGGACGTCCCATGGAATCAACAACTCCTCGGCCGCGGGTGTCTGTCCCAGCGATTTGTCACGGTTTCCCGACGCCGCACCCCTCCTCAACTTGCAGCCTAAAAAGCAAACTCCAATGTAAACCGGAATGTTCGGCCGTCGTTGAGGGTATTGGTAATGCGGCCGAAGTTGGGAGAGTTCAATTCAGCTCCCGGTTCCGCGAACTGCGGATGATTGAGCGAGTTCAGCGACTCCGCCCGAAACAGGACAGACCGGTCAGCGCCCAGCGCCCAACGGCGAGACAAGCCGGCGTTGATGTTCCAGATCCCATCCTTGCGGAAAGTGTTGCGGCCCAGATTCCCGGTCAGTTCGCCGGGCTGATTGAAGCCGAACGCTGCCCGCGGGAGCATTGCGGCGGATGTATCAGGGTCATCGATTACCCGCCCGAGGACCGACGGGTCGAGCACGCTCGGGCGGTCACTGCTCGTACCGTCTACATTGCCTACGCCCGGGCCGTCCGATCCCGCCTGCACCGCGAATGGTGTACCCGACTTGAGCAGGAGGGCTGAGCTGAGTTGCCACCCGCTGAAGATCCTTTGAACCCAACCGCGCTGGGTCCTCAACCGTGGCGTCTCGTAGTTGAATCGCGCCAGCAGCGCATGAGTTTGGTCGAAGTTGCTGAGCCCCCTCATCTCACCGTGATAGTTGAACTCGCTGGGGCTGCGGGCGTTCCGCGCGTCCCGGCCCGACGCCGTGTTGGAGTAATCCGAACCGAGATCGATCGCTTTACTGAACCAGTACGAGGCATCGATCGACATCCCGGCCCAGCGGGGCACGGTCAGGGTAAGCTTGGCAGCGTCGAAGTATCCGCGAGAACCGTTGAGAATGCGCCGCATCTCAAAGAATCGAGGGTCTGGCCTGCGCTCATCAATCGTGTCGGTCGTTTGTTCCACTCCTTCCACCTGACGCGCGCGATTGAGAAACCATGTTGTGAGCAGGCGATGCGAGCGGCTACCCACGTATCCCAAGCTCAAGGTCCATTCCCTGACAGGAGTGATCTCCCAACTGAAGTTGTACTGGTGAGAGTACGGCGAGGACAACTCAGAATCCAAGAAGAACGGTGCACTGCGTGCGGTGGGGTCGAACGCCGAGTCGGCGAAGTCCTGCAACGGATTCGCGAGGCTCGGCGCCGGCCGGGAGACTCGCACGCTTCCGGGCGGATTGAAGCGCGCTTGGCCGAAAGTCACCGGAAAGATCTCGCCGTAGTGGACCCCATAGGCTCCCCGCAGTACACCCCAGCGGTCGCTCAACCGGAGCGCGAAGCCAAACGTCGGGGCCAGGTTGTTGCAGTCGCAATCGTACGGAATGGTGCTCAGATCATTGACGTCCGCCGGCGAGGTCACCGGCTCGTAGCGTAGACCTAGGTTCAGCGTCAGGTCGCGGCTGACTCGCCAATCGTCTCCGATGTAATACTGCATGTCCCAGTTGCGGAATCCACGGTGGACATTCCCGGAGGCGAACCAGAACGTACTCGGTGTCCCCATCTGGAGATTCGTGATCGTATCCCGCCCAAAATCACTGCGGAAACTGAACGTGCCCCGCTGGTCGGCGCTTTCGATGCCGTTGACTTGGCGGCGTAACAGGTCGTATCCGGCGTGTAGCATGTGCCGGCCGCGAACATGCCGCACCCTGCCCGCATAGCGGAACATATTCTGCACTCGATCGATGGGCACGGCCGATGTCGGGCCGATGGACTGGAGTTGGCGCCCAAACAGGAACAAAGGTCCGAGCGAGGTCTCTTCGGATACCAGCAGCGAGCCGATCCGGTCAAAGCCGCCGGAGAAATCGGTAACGGTCGACGGCGTCCAAACGCGGTTCCAAGTCATGCGCGCGGAGTGGTTCTTCGTCGTTGTGTCGGGGTTCTGACCTCCTACGAGCTGGAAGGCCTCGACATTCTGCAGCGTGGCGCTGTAGCGCAGCGACAGCCTGTCCCTTGCCCCCAAGGTTTGGTCGAGAAGCGCGGACGCTCGATTGTTGTTGATCGACTGGGGAGAGTTTGTATTCAGGGCTCGTGGGTCGATGTCCGTCCGATTCGGAGCTTGGGACGGAAACGCGTTGAAAATGCTTTCGATAATCGCGCGCGTCGCCGGATCGCTCGCAAGCGGGATGCGCTCGGCGAGCGTCGGCACCAGAACGTTGCCGTTGACCTGACCCCGCACTTTTCGCTGGCTGGCATCGATCGTCAGGGCGGCCCCTTCCCAAAGCGGCACGCCGGCCGACACTCCGTAGTCGTTGTCCCGCGCGGGCTGTACGTCGCCGACCTGAAAGAACGATCGTGCCGTCAGCACGCTGTTGTTGTGGGACCAAAAGAGCTTGCCATGAAAACCAGCGACGTCGGACTGTGATAGATGTGGAGGCCCATCCGGAGCGCCACCGAACTCTTTTCCGAAGTAGCCTCGATCGACTCGGAATTCGTTGGTGATCGTAGCTGTCGTCCCCATCCGGACATTGATTTCTTTAAGCACGTTGTTGTCGATCAGCGTGATCCGAACGTTCTCGTTCCGCCGAGCCTCTCCGGAAGACGTGTCCACTTCGCCCAGCAGGTTGAGACTGGTTCGCTCTTCGGGAGAGGTGCTCTCACTTGTGCCTGAACTCTCGTCTGCCACTGCCGGGTCGGGTGTGGCGTCCTCCGCCGAATCACCCGGATTCCCGCAGGTCGGCGAAGAGGCGCGTTCTTCAGCCCCTTCGGCGGGCGACTGCGTTTCGACGGAAGACTGCGGCGCCTGCCCCCATAGCGTCGACCAGACGCAGAAAACCAACGCCAAACAAAGCGCGGCCAAGCGCTGTTCAATGCGCGGCGAATTCACACCGTTTCCTTCGTCTCGATTTCGCCGCAAGGGGTGCCCGGATCCACTAGCAATTATACGACCGACGCTCGCTGCCGTTTACCCACAGCGGCATTTCATGCACGCCTCAAAACGACTGGGGGAACTCCTCGATTCCGATCTGCCTCTTCGCTCGCCCTCTGATCAACATATATTCACTCGCAATCGCGGCGAACGGATCGCCAAGGTGCGAGGATACGGTACAGCCATCGAGCGTTTTCCGCGGGGGCGTTGCTGGCCCGTAGTAGGGTTCTACGGGCGGAATAACTGTCACAACTTGACACCTGCTTTCACATCGAACTCACCCACACGAGTACGCTATCTCGTCTTGCTCATGGTGTCGCTGGGCTCGGCGACCGCCTATCTCACCCGCCACGCGATCGCGCCCGCGGCCACAACGATCCAGGCCGAAACGGGACTGACGACCGAACAGATGGGCTACGTGCTCAGCATCAACTCGATCGGCTATTTCGTGTGTCAAATTCCCGCTGGATGGCTGGGCACGCGTTTCGGGACCCGCTTTGCGCTCTCCGCCCTTTGTACGGCCTGGTCTCTCTGTACAGTCTGGTTTGCGAGCGTGTCTTCGTTTTTGGGACTCGTCGCGGCACGAATCGCCTTCGGCGGCATGCAGGCGGGACTGGTTCCCAACTCGGCAAAGGTCGTGAAAGATTGGTTCCCGCTGCTCCAGCGCGGATTGGCGAGCGCGGCGAACACATCGGCCATGTCGCTTGGCGGGGCGGCCACCGTGGCGCTCACCGCCGTGCTTCTCGAATCATTCTCCTGGCGGACGACGTTCCAAATGCTCGCGGCCGTAAGCCTTGTCTGGGCAGCCGGTTTCTACTTGCTGGTTCGCACGCGCCCTGATGAGCATCCCCGGGTGAACGCGACCGAAATCGACATCATTCGCGGAACAAAGCAAGCCCCGATTGATGCTGCCGCGGAAAGCGCTGCGACAGGCCCTCTCGATTTCAAGCGACATGCGCGGGACGCTCTTTCTTCGGTCAGTCTATGGGCCTTGTGTGCCCAGGCCGGGTTTCGCGCTGCTGGATATCAGATGTTCGTGACATGGTTCCCCGCGTTTCTCGAAAAGGGTTACGGTGTCACTCGCGAAAGTGCCGGCATTATGGCGAGTTCGCCTCTGGTCGGCGTGGTCGTGGGTTCGATGGCCGGTGGCGTCATCATCGACTGGTTACTTATACGAACCGGCAACAAGTTCATAAGCCGCTGTGGTGTTGCGATCGTCGCTCTCGGGTTGTCGGGTCTTCTGTGCGTGCTGGCGTCGCGGACGCATGACCCGAATTGGCTAGTGGCGGCTGTAGCCCTAGGTGCGCTGTTCTCCGGCTTGGGTGCACCCGCGGCGTGGGCTGCGACGATGGACGTGGCCGGCCGCCAAACCGCCGTCGTGATGGCCCTTATGAACATGGGCGGAACCATCGGGGGCTTCACACTGCCCATCGTCGTCGGCTACATGATCGGCGACATCGAGCGAACCGGCGGGGATTGGAATCAGATCCTCTACCTGATCGCCGCGATTTATTGGGTGGCGGCTTGTCTCTGGTTTTTCGTCAATCCAAAGAACGTTCCGGCGGCCTGGCGTTGAGGTCCTAACGGCCGTCGCAATGCGTCCCCGAAGGAAGTCAGGACCAAGTTTGGCGTCCCCAGCGGGATTTGAACCCGCGTTGCCGCCGTGAAAGGGCGGTGTCCTAGGCCAGGCTAGACGATGGGGACGGGGTGTGGTTGCTTCGGATGAGTACGGCTGAGATCTCAGTGTATCGGCGGTCTTAGTGGGCGTCAACACGGTCGCCACTGGGCCGCGATTGACCCTACCAAGCCGCCACCTGTCCGTCTTTGCGTGGATCGGTGCCGCCAATCAGAACGCCGTTCTCCCAGTCCACCTCGATCGCCTGATAGCCTCCGAAAACACCGGGAGTCCGCACGATCTCGTGGCCCCGCCGGGCAAGTTCGGTGACTGTCGTGGCGTCGATTCCCGATTCGACGGCGACTCCGGCGGACGGATTGTGCTTGATACGCGCCGCCTCGCCCGCTTCCTGAATGTTCATGTCGAACTCGATCCGGTTCAGCATGATCTGGACATGTCCCTGCGGCTGCATATCGCCGCCCATCACCCCGAACGACATCCACGGCTTGCCGTCCTTATAAGCCATCGCGGGGATGATCGTGTGATAAGGGCGTTTGCGCGGCTCGATGCGGTTCGGGTGCTCGGGGTTCAACGAGAACAACGCGCCGCGATTCTGCAAGACGATGCCCGTTCCCGGCACCGTTACACCCGAGCCGAAGCCGTTAAACAGGCTGTTGATGAACGAGACCATATTGCGGTCGCGGTCCACAACCGTCAGGTAGACGGTATCGCCGGAAGAGACCAAATGCGGTGCGGGGATGCCGCTTGTCACGTCGTCGGATGCTTTCGTGCGATCAATCCTCTTACGCTGTTCGGTCCCGTACGCCTTCGAGATGATCGTCGGGACGGGCAATTCCGCGCGCTCAGGGTCGGCAAGCCAGGCATCGAGATCAGCAAACGCCAGCTTCTTCGCTTCAAGCAGCAAGTGCAGATACTCCGCGGAGTTGTGGCCCAGCGATCGTAGGTCGTAACCCTCGAGGATGTTCAGCATCTCCAAAGCCGCCATGCCCTGGCCGTTCGGGGGTAGCTCGTAAAGCCGGTACTGCTTGTAATCCGTACCGATCGGCTCAACCCAATCGGAGTGCTGAAAGGCCAAGTCGTCCATCGAAATCGGCCAGCCTTGTGCGTTCAAATGCTCGACAATCCGCCGTGCGATCTCACCTCGATAGAAAGCGTCGCGTCCGCCTTCAGCAAGCTGACGATACGTCCAAGCCAGCCCGGGGTTCTTGAACACCTCGCCCTGCCGCGGAGATTTGCCGCCGACCAGATAGGCCTCGGCGAAGTCGGCCCGCCCGCCGTGCAGCTCGACCTTGCTGGCCCAGTCGTTCGCGATAATCTCCGACACCGGGAATCCTTCTTCCGCATACTCGATCGCCGGCGCGAGCACTTCCGCCAGCGTCATCGTGCCGTGCTTTTCGAGCAGCGTGACCCAACCGTCCACGGCGCCGGGTACGGAAACCGAGAACGGGCCGGTGACGGGAATCTGCTTCAGCTCGCGGCTGGTGAAGAAATCGATGTCCGCCTTCTCCGGAGAGAATCCGCTACCGTTCAACCCGACGAGACGATCCTCCTTCGCCATGTAAGCCAGCGCGAACATATCGCCGCCCGGACCCGTCATCATCGGCTCGACCACCGCCAGTGCCGCGGCCGTGGCTACCGCCGCGTCGACCGCGTTACCGCCCTGCTGCAGAATTCTCAGTCCCGCCTGTGCGGCCAGCGGTTGGCTTGTCGCCACCATCCCGTTGCGGGCGAGAACAGCCGAGCGCCCCGCATCGGCGCGTCCGGCCGGCCGGTCCGCCCCTAACACCACAGCCGACAGCGCCAGCGCCGACAACAACGTTTGCAACACCACAGCAGTCTCCGACATAGTGCTTCCGATTCTAGCTCGTTCACGCACAGTAGTGACGAACATTCCTGTCCCAAATCCGTCGCTAAGAAACGGTAGGCCAATCGGTCGCCGCGCAGCCACCGTAGCCCGAAGCGTAGGAGCACACCAAGCCGCGTCCGCCGGCCCGCCTGTAACAAAGGAGCGCGGCACACCGTGCCCACGGCCCCGGAAAGGGGCCCAGAGATGGAAGCCCAACGCTTCAGCGTTGGGTAGAGTGTACCTCTGACGCTCCGCCCTGAAAACGGGCGGATACTACGCCACGCCTCGCCGCCCGAAAACCCGTTGGGTGAAAGCACACCCAGCCACAACAATGTTCGAACAGCCCATGGGTGCCCCTCTGCAAGCCACCTTCCCTCGACACCTTGCTTCTTACGTACGGATATAGGTCCTGTTTGCCCACCGTCAACTCAACCGGGGATATACTGGGCTCGAAAGGTGATGTGACGCTCATGCAACGCTTCCTAGCCCTGTTCCTACTCCTTCTGCTTCCCGCATTCGCGGCCGACACTCTCAAGATCTATTGGATCGACGTCGAAGGCGGCGCCGCCACCTTGATCGTCACCCCCGGGGGCGACACCGTCCTCATGGACGCCGGCTGGCCCGGCTTCGACAACCGGGACGCCAAACGTATCCAGCATGTTCTGAAGGACGAGGCCGAACGTGAGAAAATCGACTACTACATCACGTCGCACTTCCACCGCGATCACGTCGGCGGCCTTGAGCAGTTAGCCGACATCGTTGAGATCGATAAGTTCGTCGATCACGGCGACAGTGTCGAGAAGGATCGCCCGCGCGGCAAGCTGCTCTGGGACTCCTACCTCAAGGTCGCCGAAGGCAAGCGGCTCACTATCGAGCCCGGTGACACTCTCCCGCTTACCGGTGCTGAGCTGACGTTCGTCGCCGCTCGCAGCAAGGCGATCGCCAAGCCGCTCGGCTCAGGCGCTCCGAACCCCCACTGTTCCGGCGCACAGCTCAAAGAGGAAGACACAACCGAGAACGGCAAGAGCGTTGGCTTCGTGGTGAAGATGGGCGACTTCGAGTTCCTCGATCTCGGCGACCTGACTTGGAACTTCGAGCACGAACTCGTGTGCCCGGTAAACCGCATCGGCGAGGTTGACGTCTATCAGACGACCCACCACGGACTGATGTCCTCCGGCGCGGCCCAGCTCGTGAAGGCTGTCCGCCCGATGGTCGCGATCATGAACAATGGCCCTCGCAAGGGTGGCAGCCCCGACGTCTGGAAGAGCTTGAAGGATGTTGACGGTTTCGTCGACCTCTGGCAGGGGCATCGCAATGTGCAGGCATCCGACGAAGAGACCGTCGACCGCAAGAGGGTCGCGAATTTCGGTGAAACTGACGACTGCCAAGGCCACTGGATCGGGGCGACGGTCCGCAAGGACGGCAACTACACCATCGTCAACAGCCGCAACGCCTACACCAGGACCTACAAGGCAAGATAGCCGCGGGAGCGCCCCGCCCATGGCGCCTACATCAGACTGCGCCCGCAATCTCGCTGACTCGCACAGGGCGGTTCTCGGCGGCTGACACGTAGCACGCCTCCACGACCGCTACCGTGCGTCGCAGGTAATCCGTCGCCTCTGTTTCGAATTCCTGATCGTTCGCAAGGCAGTCCACAAAATGCTGCTGCGTCGCACGGCAACTGTCACCGCGATACCCGGGCATCCCATCTACTGAAAACACCTGTTCATCGCCAACGAGAACCTCACCGCTATGCCCCATGCGGATCTTGCTGTCCATCCCCTCGATACGAACGGCTTCCATTGCGGGGCCCGCCTCGTCCGGTTCGCCAACCCGGTTGCCGTCGATCATGCCCCGCACGCCGCCGCGGTGGCGCAACGTCACCAGGGCGAAATCCTCCGCGGCCATCACGGGGTTGAGCTGGCCCGTTTGGCAGTACACTTCATCAATATCGCCGAACAGGAAACGCGCCGTGTCGATGTGATGCACCAGAACCTCGATTACCAGAAACCGCTCCATTTCGGTGAAGTAAGGCTGGTTCGTGAAAGGCTTGTCGCCTACCCCGTCCCGCTGGCGCGTCGCGATGTGATAAGTGAACGGCTCGCCGATGCGTCCTTCGTCAAGCAACGACTTCATGTGCCGATACCAAGCCTGCCAACGCCAATTCTCATTCAGCATCAGCCGAATGCCGTTACGCTGCGCCGTCTTCGCAATCCGCACAGCATCCTCCCACGTGTCCGCCATCGGCTTCTGACACAGCGCATCGATACCGCGCTGCGCGGCCTTGCGCACCAGCGGCAGGTGGCCCGCCGGCCGCGTTGCAATATCCAGAAAGTCCGGCTTCTCGGCGTCGAGCATCTCATCCACGTCGCCGTAGCCGCGCAGCCCGAACTCGTCCGTAAACGACTTCAGTCGCGTTGCATCGAGGTCGCACGCGGCCACGATCTCCGCGCCTTCAACCCGCTTCCAGCTCGCCATCTGTATTCGGCTGAAGAACCCGCAACCGACGGTCACACCTTTGAGCATCCGCCTGCCCTCCTCGAGCGAAACAATCACCGGCGCATAGCATAGCGAATCACGAAAAAATCTGCGTGCGTATCATCCCCACCCCGGCAACCATCCACAAGCCGAGCCGCGACTGGCAAGGAGCGGACCGAACCCTCCAAGGTCCAAGAACACCCGACGAAAGCTCAAGCCCATCGCGGCAACAAGCCAAGCTATCCCTAACTGGATCTGATAAAGTTGATTCCCTAGCGCCTAAATCACCCCCACCCCGGCAACCATCCACAAGCCGAGCCGCGACTGGCAAGGAGCGGACCGAACCGTCCAAGGTCCAAGAACACCCGACCAAAGCTCAAGCCCATCGCGGCAACAAGCCAAGCTATACCTAACTACTGAGTCCCGCATAATATAGGGTAACCTTTTGTAATGGAGCGACGTCTTTTGGATATGGGTTTTCCAAAAGGCGTGAAGCGAGACTTTGCGGCGCTGGAGAAGCGGCGCATTGAGGCGGTGCGGCTGGTCGTGAAAGAAGGACTGAGCCAAGCCGAGGCGGCGCGTAGAGTCCAAGCCGCCCAACAAAGCGTCAGCGGCTGGGTACAGCGTTACCGCGAAGACGGCCGCGCCGGGTTGGCCAAAGCCGGCCGCGCCGGCCGCAAGCCGTTGCTGAGCACCGCGCAGCTCGCCGAGCTGGAAGGGCTGCTGCTCGAAGGACCCGAAGCGCACGGCTTCCCGACGCCGCTGTGGAGCTGTCCGCGGGTGGCGCGGTTGATCCGCGACCGTTTCGGGGTGCGCTACCACGAAGGCCACGTCTGGAAGCTGCTGCGGGCACTCCACTGGAGCCCGCAACGGCCGGTCGGCAAGGCCCGCGAGCGCAACGAGGAAGCGATCCGCGCCTGGAAGAAACAGACCTGGCCCGCCATTAAAAAAAAGCCCAAAAACAGGGCCGCACGATCGTCTTCATCGACGAAAGCGGACTGAGCCAGAAGCCACATCGCTGCCGTACTTGGGCGCCGCGCGGGCAGACGCCCGTACTGCAGTTCAACTTCAACTGGAAGAAGCTCTCGGCGGCGGCCGGAATCACTTTCCACAACTTCTATTTCCGTCTCTATCCCGACGCCATCCGCGGTCCCGAGGTGATCGATTTCCTCAAGGCGCTGCTGCGCCACATACAACGTCCGTTGCTGATCGTGTGGGATCGCTTGCCGGCGCATCGCAGCGCGTTGGTGCGCGAGTTCATCGCGTTGTCGCAGGGCCACATCGAGACCGAGTACTTGCCGGGCTACGCCCCGGAGCTGAATCCGGTGGAATACATCTGGGCCTACTGGAAGCAGCACGAGTTGCCCAACGTCTGCCCCAACGACTACTGGGAGCTCGACGAGCGGGCACGCACGACCTTGCGCCGCATGCGCCGCAAACGGCGCTTGATCGCCGCCTTTTGGAAGCAATCTTCTTTGTCGTTCGATTAACTGAATATTATGCGGGACTCAGTAGATCTGATAAAGTTGATTTCCTGGCGCCTAAATCATCCCCACCCCGGCAGCCATCCACAAGCCGAGCCGCGACTGGCAAGGAGCGGACCGAACCCTCCAAGGTCCAAGAACACCCGACGAAAGCTCAAGCCCATCGCGGCAACAAGCCAAGCTATCCCTAACTGGATCTGATAAAGTCGATTCCCTAGCGCCTAAATCACCCCCACCCCGGCAGCCATCCACAAGCCGAGCCGCGACTGGCAAGGAGCGGACCGAACCCTCCAAGATCCAAGAACACCCGACGAAAGCTCAAGCCCATCGCGGCAACAAACCAAGCTATACCTAACTAGATCTGATAAAGTTGATTCCCCGTAAGAGGACCCAACAACAACACATGCGACTCATCATCGACGCCCATCTGGATATCGCCTGGAACGCCGTCTCCTTCGACCGCGACCAACTCCTATCCATTCCCGAACTGCGCGAAAAAGAACGCGGCATGACCGGCAAGTCACGCGGCAACTGCACCACAAGCCTCCCCGAAATGCGCAAGGGCGGCATCGGCGTAGCCCTCGGCACGGTTCTCAGCCGCGCCATGCCCAAAAACCTTCCCGACCTCGACGCCAACATGGGACCGATCGGCGATCGTGCGCATGGCGAGATCATCGTCCGCGAAAACCTCGACTACGCCAACCAAACCATCTGCTGCGCCGCCGGACAAGCCCAACTCGCCTACTACAAACTCCTCCAGCAGCAAGGCCACATGCGCATGATCGGCGACCGCGCCACCCTTGATGAAGTCTGGTCGCAATGGGAAACCAGCCCCGACACTACGCCCATCGGCAACATTCTCTCAATGGAGGGCACCGACCCCATCATCGACCCCTCGCAAGCCGAGTGGTGGTTCGAGCAAGGGTTGCGGACGGCCTGCCTGGCGCACTACGGGCCGAGCGCCTACTCAATGGGAACCGGCGGCGACGGACCGCTCACCGACATGGGACGCGAGCTACTCAAAGAAATGGACCGGCTCGGAATCATCCTCGACCTCGTCCACACCGCGGACACAGCCGTCCAGCAGGCGCTCGAGATCTACTCGAAGCCCGTTTTCATCAGCCACGGCGACTGCCGCGCCATCACCCCGCACGACCGCCAGATCACTGACGAACAGATCCGCTGGGTCGTCGAGCGCGGCGGCGTCATCGGAGTCGTACTCGATTCCTGGATGATCGCGCCCGGCTGGCGAAAAGGCGCCACCGACAACGCCAGGGCCACGCTCGAACAACTCGTCAATCACGTCGACCACATCTGCAAGATCGCCGGCAATACAAACCACGTCGGCATCGGCAGTGACCTCGACGGCGGCTTCGGCACCGAACAATCTCCCCGCGAGCTGAACACCATCGCCGACCTCCAAAAAATCGGCGACATCATGAGCACCCGCGGCTACACCGACAACGACATCGACGCCGTTTTCCACGGCAACTTCCTCCGCTTCTTCCGGGAAAACCTACCGGCATAGACCCGCGTTAAAAACCCGAAGTGCCCCCTACCCGATAGCCTCGACCTTTTCGACCCAGCACCCGCAGAACCCCGACCGCCAGGGAGGCGGCTGGGCCGCAAAAACCCAAGCACCGCACCCCAACCACGCCGCACCACCGCCCCCTCGCGTCAACAGCCACCCTCACCCAAAA
Organism: Bryobacterales bacterium; assembly: GCA_965206655.1. Classification (GTDB taxonomy): domain Bacteria; phylum Acidobacteriota; class Terriglobia; order Bryobacterales; family UBA6623; genus JAPPLB01. The sequence continues at coordinate 1,482,391 of CBDBKC010000038.1, forward strand.
CCGAGTCACAAGCTTAAGAAATATTTATCTCTCACAATCCCAACAACTTAGCCAAAACCCACCCCCGCTAACTCACCACTCCAGGTGCATACTAGCAACAGAGCGGCACACGTAAATGTGCCGCCGAAACCGTCGACCCGATAAATCAAGCAACGGAGCGGCGGGTGTAAACCCGGCGGCCCGCGCCGAAAGGCGCGGAAACCGTCGACCCCATAAATCGATAAATCAAAGTCAGGAGAAATTACCATGTCCACAGCAGCACAGCAGCAAGCCAACAAACAAAACGCACAACATTCCACCGGCCCGCGCACCGACGAGGGCAAACAGCGCACCTCACAAAACGCACTCAAACACGGCCTCTATGCCACCGACCCCCTAATCCGCGGCGAAGACCCCGACGACTTCTACCAACACGGCGCCGAGCTCGAGTACCAACTCCGGCCGGCGAACGCCGTCGAGGAAGACCTCGTCGAGCAAATCATCGACATCACCTGGCGCCTGAAACGCTGCGCGCGCATCGAGTCCGCCGTCATCAACGAGCTCTACGACACCGTGGCCGCACAGCCGCAAAACCACGGCAAAGACCCCGATGAACTGCTCGGCAAGGCCCTCACCCACAACGACGCTCTCAGCCGCCACAGCCGTCGTGAGACGCGACTCGCTCGTCGCTACCACGCCGCCATGAAAGAGCTACGCGAAGCCCGCAAGCGACGGGCCCAAAGCGCCTTTTTCAGCGGCCTCGATGCCGCGCTGCGGCCCAAACCACAGCCCGAATCGACAGCCGACACCGATCCCGCCCCCGAGACCAACGGCGACGCTGAAATGACGGAACCGACCCAATCCGTCGCAACCCTATTAGAATCAATAGCCCCGATCAACTCCCCGGACCGCGAGCCCGACCCCACCGCCCCCGGCCTCAGCGACCTGCATCCGATCCAGCCGGAAACCCAAGGCGAAATCGCCCATCAGGAGGCCGCCAAGTAACCCCAACCCCATCTCCCCCCCACGAACCACCCCGCCCCAAACCACCATACACCCAAAGTCCGCCCCGCCGACCCCAAGCAAAGGAGGCGCGGATGTCAATCCGCGCGTGGCGAAACCGCCCCTGCCGCCGCCGGGAGATCGCCGGCCGCGAACACCGCACGCGGTAAGCTTGAGCGATGCTCAATATCGACACACGCGAGAAGAGTGCCGGGGTCTTTGAGGTTGCCCTCGATGGCCGTCTCGACAACCTGACTTACGAGCGACTGGAGAAAACTCTCAAGCCGATCCTAGCCAAGAGTCCTCGGGCGATGCAGTTCGACATGGAGGGGCTCAACTATATCAGCAGCATGGGCTTGAGCGTGATGCTTCAAACCATGAAGACCTTGAACGCCATGAACGGCCGGATCATGTTGACCCGACTACAGCCACGCGTCAGGAAGGTCTTCGAGATCGCAAATCTTCTCCCAGAGCAGTCGGTCTTCGCGAGCGTCGACGAGGCGGACCGCTACTTCGATGCAATCCAGCGAAAAGAGCAGGACACCTAGCAACGCGCCCGAGCCGTCTCGCCTGAAGAGCGCTCGTGCCTAAGGTTGCTGCTCCGGTTCCGCTTGTTCTTCTTCTTCGATCGGGACTTCCTCCAATTCCTTCTGAAGAGCCGCTTCTTCTTCCAGACGCTCTCTCTCCATCTCCTCGTTCTCGACGGTGCAGCGGACAGGTTGCTCCATCAACGCCGGCGTCGCTCCGCCGGTCTGGACCATCAGATTGTACGACCCGAGTTCGATCTTTTCCGGGATCGTGAAGCGAATCGAGTCGCTCTTCTGTTCCTTGATTTCGACCTCGAAATCCTTTCCACCGGCGGTGAAGAACAGGTTGGTGACATTCTCGGAATCGAGGTTCTGGCCGCTGGCAACCAACTCATCGCCCGGCCGGCCGGTCGTGGGCTCGACCGAGGTCAACCGAGGAGCAGCCCCATAGGCGAGGGTGACTGCGAGGAAGAACACCGCGGAGAATCGCCAAGTTTGTCTCATGTTCGTGACCTCCTACGATCGTGTCGCTGCCCAGATGGTAGCCCCGTCGCCGCCCAGTTGCAAGAGCTTCAACGGACGTGTCGGCGCAATGTGAAAAGATCCCCTACAGAGCAAAGTAGAAAGATCCCCTTCGGGCGAGAGACGCTAGGGGGTGAACGAAATCGTGGGATTGAGCAAAGTGGAGCGGGACCGGTTGATTGTTCTGAGGCAAGTCAAGGAGGGGAAGCTGACGCAGGCAACGGCGGCACAGCAGTTGAAGCTGAGCGCCCGTTGGGTCCGTAAGCTGGTGAAGCGACTCCGCAAAGAGGGCGATCGCGGGCTGGCGCATCGGCTGCGAGGCCGGCCCTCGAACCGCGCGTACGACAACGAGCTGCGGCGGCGAGCGCTGGCTCTGATCCGCGAGCGCTACGACGATTACGGGCCGACGCTGGCGAGCGAGATGCTGGCGAGCGAGCATCAGATCGTGGTCAACCGCGAGACGCTGCGGCAGTGGATGAGCGGCCAAGGGCTGTGGAAGCCACGCCGGGCCAAGTTGAAGAAGGTGCACGTGTGGCGGCGGCGACGGCGTTGCCGGGGCGAACTGGTGCAATGGGATACGTCCGACCACGACTGGTTGGAAGGGCGCGGCCCGCGGTTGTATCTGGTGGCGATGATGGACGACGCCACGAGCGAGCTGACGGCGCACTTTGCCGTGTCGGACTCGACGGCCGAGAACATGCGGTTGTTGTGGCGGTATGTGGAGTTACACGGGCGTCCCGTGGAGGTCTACACCGACAAGGCCAGCCTGTTTCAACTCAACCGGCCGTTGCACCACAACAAGCATTTGGACGCGGCTCCACCGCCGACACAGATCGAGAGGGCGCTGGCCGAGTTGGGAATCGGAAAGATTCCGGCGCACTCGCCGCAGGCGAAGGGACGGATCGAGCGCAGTTTCCAGACGATGCAAGACCGCATGGTGAAGGGGTTGCGGCGAGCCGCGGCGAGCAGCATTGAGGACGCCAACCGTTATCTGCGGCAGGAGTTTGTGCCGCAGTGGAACGGACGGTTCAAGCGTCACCCAGCCGGACAGGCCGACGCCCACCGGCGCTTGCGCCGCGACCAGAATCTGGCCTCGATTCTCAGTCGCGTCGATCGGCGCGTGGTCGGCAACGACTACACGATTTCGTGGCACGGACGTTTGTATCAGATCCCGGCTGAGAAGGCCAAACCTCGGATGAGGAAGACGGCGGTGCGGATCGAGCAACGGCTTAACGGGGAATTATGGCTGCGTTGGCAACAGGGAGCGTTGCTGCTTTAAGAATGCCTGGAAGCCGACGGCACTCCAGCCCGGCCCACCGCCAAGGCGGCCCGCAAGACGCCGGCCAATAACAAACAACCTAGGAAGAGCAAGCGGCGCTGGATGGACGGCTTCGTCCTAGCCGATCCGGCCAAGCGCCGCGAGCCATTGCCCGCAACTCCAGTCGCCCTACGGGCTCCTTCCGCCGCGGGCAGCGGCCCATGATTCCGGCTTCAAGGGGAACTTCCTACTTTGCTCAATCAGGGGATCTTTCTAAATTGCGTTGACAGAGCTTCAACGGACGAAGATGTTTTTCGCCCCCCCACCACGAACCGAGCGGCTCGGACCCGACTACGAATCTCGATCGCCTTTCATCCGCTCCGGCTTTGAGGAACCTGCGCGCAACCCATCCCACCGACCCGCGAGTTATCGTTCTGGAGGGGCTGGTCGATCTCAAGCAGGGCCGGCGCGAAGACGCCCTCGCGGCGCTCGCCAGAGGACAGCAACTCGGCGTACTCGAAGCGGCCAGACTGCTACAGGAACTCGCGGAGTAGAACTCCCTAGGGCTGGCCGTTCAATCGCTGAACGAGCTCATCCACCTTATTCGCAATGATCTCTTCCACGCCCGCCTTGAAGGGACGTGGCTGGCCGTAAGGAATCATCGCCCCACCGCCCTCATAGCCGCCTTCGTGCAGTACCCGTTCCGATGGAATGTAAGCAAACACGTCGTTCGAGTAGCCCGCCACCCATGTATTGTTCCAGCCGTAGGTCTTCTTGAAGCGCAGCGAGTAGTCGACGACGACCTCTCCGGCCATCACGATGAACGTGATGTCGTCACCAAACTGCCACACCTGTAGAGGATAGGGATACTCGGTCGGCAGCTTGCCGTCGCGGTTGAGTTTTTCGAGGATGTACTCGGCATGGCGTTTGCGAGACTCCGATGTTTCGGTCTTGATGCGCCACTCGAGCTCTTCCTTCGTGGGCGGCGTTTGGAACGGCAGCGGAACGTGCTCTAACCCAACCTTCAGATTCCCCTCGACCGGCTGCATGGTTCCCTTGACGACTTGATCGACCGCATCAGCGAGTGTTGCGCCGTAGCGCTTCGCCAGCTCGACCGAGCGCCGCGGAAGAGGATTTGCGTCGGCCCCGCAACCCGCCACGAACAGTCCCACAGCGCCCGGGTACATTCGTTCAACGCCCTCTTGAGCCCAGCCGGGCCAGTCGCCGGTAATTTCGTTGCCGCTGAGGACGGTGGCATGGCAGGCATAGCCGAAGACGACCGCCTTGACCTTGCCGGCAGCGTCCTTGGCGACCAACACGGGAACATCGTGGTCGACAGGCGAGGGATAGTGCCGCGTACCTCGGCGCGCACGCCTACGGTTCACCGCGAAGCCCGCGAGCCCTTGCTCGAAACTCAGCGTCGCCGGTTTCATATCGGCGATCGCCTTGTCGATCACGTCGACGACTTGGTCTTCCAGCTTTTCGGTGTAGCGCACGATGGGGGCGACGTGCTCAGGACCCAGGCCGTAAGCGGGCCGCAACATCTCGCCGACTACGGGGGCGCTATGGGTGTGGGACGCGTTGAAGGCGAGCCCGGCGCGCGCGATGCCGTGTTTCTTTTGGACGCGTTCAGCGATCCGTTTTGAGAGTCCCGCCGTGAATCCGAGCAGGTCGCTCGTGACGAGGACGGAGACACGGCCGGAATCATCTTGCAAGGCCAACGCCTTTACGTAGATCGGTTGCAGCACTTTGGAAACCGGCTGGTCGCGGCTCCCGTATCCCGCCAGCCAAATTGGCTCGCTTGGAGTGATGTCCAACTTGGCGGCGCCGGCCTTCCAGCCGGCGGAGGCCGCAATGGGAGACAGCAGACAGACGAGGACAAGTACTACAAGAGATGACTGCGAGCAAGCGGCCCGACTCACTAGTTTGGTCATGAGAATAGTATGCAGCAAAACAGAAAGCCCGCGACCTTGAGGCCGCGGGCTTTCGAGGTTAAAGGTTGAACTCGAAACGCGTCAGAACTTGAACTTGATCCCGAACTGGGCTTCGCGCGGGTTGTCCAAGGTCCACGTGCTGTTGACCTGTCCGAAGCTGGCCGAGCCCAGCCGGGTGCCGGGATTGCCCATATTCGGGTGGTTCGTGAAGTTGAAGAACTCGGCCCGGATCTGGAGTTCCATGCCCTCCTCGGAGAACTTGTGCGTCTTGTGGATCGAGAAGTCCCAGCGCCGGTTGCCCGGCCCATACAGCGGTCGAACACCCGCACTGCGCAGGGTATACTGCGCCGGTGTTGCCCAGACGTCGCTTCCGGTCCGGAAGAAACTGCTGTCCCAGCCACGGTCACCACGCGCTAGGTTGGGGTCACCGAGAAGATGGGGCACCTGAGTGATGCGATCTGCATTAGCGATGTTGCCGCTGGTCGAGGCGGTAAGTGCATTGCCCGTACGCAGGACGATGATGCTGCTGATGTCCCACCCGCCAACAATCGCGTTCGCCGCTGCCGGCATGTCGCCACCGAACCGGCGGCCCTTGCCAACAGGCAACTCGTAGATGCCAGAGAACGTAAAGCGATCCGACAGGTGCAGACGTGAAGGACCTCTGTTCAGCGCGGGGTTGCCGCCGAACCAGTGGTTCATGTTGTTGAGGTTATCCAGAACCTTTGAAAGTGCGACTGCGCTGAGGATCTTCAAGGCTTACGGGGGCCGAGCCACGGCAAGATGAACGATACTACCGCAAGACGCTGCGGGGCCGCCGCGCCAGGTGCTTCGGCTATCTGTATGGCGCCCGGCTAGACCTTCTTGCCTTGCTTGCGCATTTCGGCCAGGACGCTGTCGATGCCCCTCTTGTTGATGATCTTGATGGCCTTGGCGCTGACGCGAAGACGGACCCAACGTTTCTCGCTGGAAACCCAAAACCGCTTGTCGTGGAGGTTCGGCTCGAAGCGACGCCGGGTTTTGTTGTTGGCGTGGGAAACGTTGTTGCCGAACATGGGCTTCTTCCCGGTGACAACGCAAACTTTCGCCATGGTGATGAACTCCTAACGCCGGTTTTCTTGTGGGTGGTTCGCCCCGGCAGGAGCGAGCCGCAAGTGCCTTCAGAATAGCACGAGCCCGGGGCCTTCGGGCCTTTCCAGTCTTGTCTCATGCAAGATGAGCCTGAAGGAGGAGTTAGTTTCTCACACAAGATGAGCCTGAAGGGTGGGGGAGTGAGCATGCTGGGGATTGACCATCCACATGCAAGACGGCAAGACGCTGAGCCTGGAGCAGATACGGCAGTTTCTGGAGGCCAGCGATGAAATACGATTCAAGGGCAAAGGGCGTGCCGAGATCTACGCCTGGGTGGCGCAAACGCTGTGCCGGCAGCGCTACAGCGGGCAAGACCGAGCCGCCAAAGGACTGCTGCGGCAATATCTGGCCAAGATGACGGGACTGAGCCGGGCGCAGGTCACCCGACTGATCCGCCAATATCGGCAGAGGGGTGAGCTGGTACCTGCCCGCTATCGGCGGCATCGCTTTGCCGGCAAGTACACGGCGGCCGATATCGAGCGGCTGGCGGCCGTCGATGAAGCACACGAAACCCTCAGCGGCCCGGCCACGCGCAAGATCCTGCAGCGGGAATATCACAAGTACCAGCAGAGTGAATATGAGCGGTTGGCGGAGATCTCGGTGGCCCACATCTATCGACTGCGGCGGCACAGGGTGTACCGCCAGCGGCGGCTGCATTTCACCAAGACTCGGCCCAGCGCGGTGTCGATCGGCGAGCGGCGGCGGCCCAACCCGCGGGGCCAACCCGGCTACCTGCGAGTGGATACGGTACATCAAGGAGATCGCGACGGCGTGAAGGGCGTCTATCACATCAACGCGGTGGATGAAGTGACCCAGTGGCAAGTGGTCGGCGCCACGGCGGCCATTAGCGAAGCCTGGCTGGAGCCGTTGCTCAAGGCCATGCTGGAGCAGTTCCCCTTTCGCCTGCGCGGCTTCCATTCCGACAACGGCAGCGAGTTCCTCAACGGCACGGTGGAAAAATTACTGAACAAGCTGCTGATCGAACAGACCAAGTCGCGGCCGAGGCACACCAACGACAACGGCTTGGTGGAATCGAAAAACGGCGCCGTGATCCGCAAGCACATGGGGCATACGCACATCGCGGCGCCGCACGCGGCGCGCATCCAGCGCTTCTATCAACAGCACTTCAATCCCTATTTGAACTTCCACCGGCCCTGCGGACAACCCGAACTGCTGACCGACGCCAAAGGCAAGCAGAAGCGCGTGTATCGCCACTATCAGACCCCTTGGGAAACCTTCCAGAAGTTGCCGCGGGCCGCCGACTATCTCAAGCCCGGGCAGGCGATCAAGGCCCTCGACCGTATTGCTCAGGCCGAAAGCGACACTGCGGCGGCGCGGCGGATGCAACAAGCCAAGAGCAAGCTGTTTGCGAGTTTCGCATCCGCGAACCTGCCGCGCCGCGCGACGGGAGAAGGGCTGCGGAAATGACGGGCGATGGGAAACGAGGAAAACCAAAAACCGGTTTCCCTCGTTTCCCAACGCCCTTGGAAATCGCTCCGCGATTCCCACATTCCCACAGCCCCGACGACGATTCTCTCCCCTTCTTAACCAATCCCAGAAAGGAGCCCAGCGACTCAGTGCTCCCCTGCTTCTCCAGGCTCATCCTTCGATGAGAAAATGCTTTTCCCGGCAGTGTCTCAGTCAACGGGTCGGTGAAGCTACGGTGTACTTCATCCTCGCAACCTCGGGTGTCAGTATAGCTACAACGTTGGCGGCACACCCCACAGCTTGACATCCAAGCAAGATCAACGCTCCCCCGCCAATCCTCGACAGGGCCGTCAAGTGGTTTCACTCGATAGCCCAACCTTCGCCGGCAGTCTCCCGAATGGTAGAATGGCGCGAAACTCACTCTTTTCGAAAGCCCGTGTGATCCACGGGCCGAATGGATTCCAGAGCAACCCGATTCCCAGGAGAACCAATGGCAGACAAAAACGAACGCCGCGACTTTATTTCCGACGCCGTCAAGATGGGCGGCGCCGCCGGCATGGCCGCGCTGGCGATGGCCGTACCCGCTAAGGCTGACCACCACAAGGTCGAGAAGAACCAAGCCGGTGTGCGCATCGGCAACCTCGTGTTCACGTCCGGGCTGACCGGCACACGCAGGGGCAGTCCCAGCGATTTCGGCGGAAGCGTCGAAGAGCAGACCCGCACAATTCTGCAGAAGCACAAAGACAACCTCGAAGCTGTCGGCAGCTCGCTCGAAAACGTGCTCAAGGTCACCGTGTTCCAGTCCGACATCAAGGTCGAGAAGCCGGCGATGAACAAGGCTTACGCCGAGTTCTTCACGAACCACAAGCCGTCGCGCTCGGCCGTGGGCGTTGAGTTCCCGGACGCGCGTACGAAGGTCGAGATTGAGATGATCGCGTATATCCCGGGCTAGCTCGGGGCATCGGTTTCGTTTTTCAGGAGGGGGTGTGACTTGTCACGCCCCTTCATTTCATCGTGCGACTTTCACCGAGACGGATTGGATGGCCGCTCGCTGCCGTGGCTTTGTCCATGGCGGGCGCCTGCGGTTCACCTGAGCCCCCAGCCGGCGGGGAGGGCGTGCTGACCGTCGCCGATACTCCAACCAAGGCGCGCACCCCCGAGGGTCTTTTCATCTCGTGGAAAGAGCACCTGATCGACGATGAACAGGTCAGCGGGGGCGTCGTCCTACGCGGAGGGGACGGCCTCCAAATGGCCGACCTCGATGGAGATGGGCACTTGGATATTGTCTCCGTCCACGAGGACAACCACCACATTCGGCTGGCGTTTGGAACCGGTGATCCTGACAAGTGGGAGTTGGCGACTCTGGCCGAGGGCTTGGCCGAAGCCGGGGCGGCCGAAGATGTCTCCATCGCGGACGCCAACGGCGACGGGCATCTCGATCTGGTTGTGGCATGCGAGCTCGCCTACCTGATCTACTTCCAGAATCCCGGGGACAAGGCGCAGATTCGCTCGGGCGATTGGCCCCGGGTCATTCCCGATGTCGCCAACAACCGCGGTTCATACATTCGCGTCTTTTTCGTCGATCTCGACGGCGACGGCAAGCCGGAAGTCACGGCCCCCAACAAAGGCGACCAGCATCCCGGCGAGGGCGGCGTCGAGGAAAAGGATTTCCCCCTCAAGGAAATCTCTTGGTTTGCTTTGCCCGACAACCCGCTGGATGGCAACGGTTGGAAGGAGCACGTGTTGACGCGCGTTCAAATCCCCATCAACGCTGAGCCGGTTGACATGGACGGCGACGGCGATTGGGACCTGCTGGGCGGAAGCCGCGGCGAGGCGCGTACGTTCTGGTTCGAAAACCTCGGTGGCAAGCCCGTCAAATTCCGCGAGCACGCCATGAATGTCAGCGGACGTCACGAGCCGCAGCAACCGGGCGGCAAACGGTTGACGGGCATGAATGTTGCGTTCAATGACCTCAATCAGGACGGCCGTCTTGATGTGATCCTGCAAGAGACCCCGACCCTCGTTGTGTGGCTGGAGCAACCCGATGATTTCTCGAAACCCTGGGTGATTCACAGCATCGGCGATATTGCTCCGGATTCCTCGACCGGCCTCGGCCTAGCGGATATCAACGGCGACGGCCGCCTCGACGTAATAACCGGCGGCTACAGCCAAAACCCGCGTGATCACGACGGCGACGAGATCAACGCGTCAAGCCGTGCGGGACGGCTGGCATGGTTCGAGCAGCCTGAAGATGTGATGCAGCCCTGGACGCGGCATGACATTGCCCGCCGCAAGCGCGGCATGTACGACGACTTCATCCCCCTTGATATGGATAGTGACGGGGACATCGATTTCGTGACGACCAGAGGGAATAGCGCCAACTTCGACGGCGTATTGTGGCTCGAGCAAGTCCGCACCGCCGAGCCCGCGAAAAGCTTTCAACCCGCCCGCGCCAACGAAAGCACCCACCTACCTTTCCCGCCTGAGTAGAACGGGGTCGTCTCAGAACCAATACTTGCCCATCCAGCCCGCTTCGTGGGGCAAGTCAACCGGTGGGCGTTTGCGAATGGCTTCTTCGTTGAGATCCGAGCCGAGCCCTGGGCCTTTCGGCATCTTCAGAACGCCGTCGGCGTACTCTATCGGATTCGTAAGAATCTCGTTGTAGTGCTCGAGATACGGGTAAAAGAATTCCTGAATGATCACGTTCGGAACGCATGCATCGACCTGCAAGCTTGCAAGCACGCAAATCGGCCCGTTCGAGTTGTGCGGCTGAATCGAGACGTAGTAGGACTCGGCCATGGCGGCGATCTTCTTCAATTCCAAAATGCCGCCCGCGTGGCAAACATCAGGTTGAATAATCCGCGCGGCTTGTTTCTCGAGTAGAGGCCGGAAGCCCCAGCGCGTGTAAAGCCGCTCACCCGTCGCGACCGGGATGTTGATGGCGCGCTGCACCTCAGCCATGGCGTCGATGTTGTCCGGCGGAATCGGCTCTTCGTAGAAGAAGGGATCGAAGGGCTCCAGCTTTTGGGCCATGCGAATCGCGCTCCACATGTTAAAGCGCCCGTGACATTCGATGAGCAGGTCGACGTCGGGGCCGACGGCCTCGCGCACGGCTTTGACGGTTTCGATCGCGTACTTCTCTTCCGACTTCGGGATCACCTGCCCGCCTTCTCGGAAGGGGTCCCATTTAAGGGCGGTGAAGCCGGCGGCGACGGTCTCCTCGGCTTTGCGCGCGATGAGTGCGGGTGTGTCTTGCTCGCTCGTTTCCGTAATGACGCCTTCGAAGGCCCAGGCATTGGCATAGGCCCGGATTTCATCCCGCAGCTTGCCCCCCAGCAACTCGTAGACGGGTACGCCCAGAGCTTTCCCCTTGATGTCCCAGAGTGCCTGCTCGACGCCTGAAAGGGCGGTCAGGACAACGAGTTGCCCTTCCCAAAAAGTCTGCTTGTAAAGGGTATTCCAAATGCGCTCAATCTCAGACGGGTCCTTACCGACGAGAAAGTCCTTGAAGGCTTCCAGGGTGCGGATGACCGGCGCTTGGTGGCGCTCCATGGTGGCCTCGCCGACGCCGACGATTCCCTGATCGGTAAAGAGTTGGACGAAGATCCAGTTGGCATGTCCGCCTTGAGTGTGAAGGACTTTAAGGTCAGTGATTTTCAAGAGAGGTGGTTCTCCTACACGAACAGGATCTACGGGAGTATCCGGCCGAGAGCGCTCACTCCAGGAAAGTTGTCACACGTTCTCGCTACTCACGAAGGCCGAACGTAAACAGACTATGCCCCGACGCGACCGAAACAAGCTGCCTGCCTTTCGCCAGATAGGTAATCGGCGAGTTCGCCATGCGGCCTCCGAGGTTCGTTCGCCACAGCAGCTTTCCTTCGTCCACGTCCACCGCCATGAAGTGGCCTTCCATGCTGCCCGAGAAAATCAAGTCGCCCGCCGTTGAAATCAGTCCGCTCTCTGAAACGCCGGACAACCTGAACTCCCATTTGCGTTCTCCGGTTTTAGGATCAAGCGCGCGAATCGCGCCAAAGCCGGTTTCCTCATCCTCAACAGCATCGGGGTAGATGCCGCGGGGGAAACTGCCGGGGTAGCGCGCCCCGCGAACGTAAGTAGCGTCGCCCTTGTGGTAGGTGCTGGGGTAGCGGTCCCAGACGGCCAGATAGAAAAGCTTGGTGCGCGGGTGGTAACTCGGCGCGTACCAGTTGCTAGCGCCTTGCACGCTCGGGTAAACCTTGGTGCCTTCGCGGCTGGGTTGGGTGCCGGGCCGCACGATGGGGCGTCCGGATTCATTGAGGCCGACGGCCCAGTTTTGATACGCGAACGGCTTGCCCAGCAGGAACTCGCCGGTCACTCGGTCGAGGACGTAGAAGAACGCGTTGCGATTGCCCCACAGCAAGACCTTCCGCTGCTTGCCCTGGAACTCGATATCGGCGAGGACTGGAACTTGCACGGAGTCCCAGTCCCACCAGTCGTGCGGCGTGAACTGGAAGTGCCACTTCAATTCGCCCGTATCGGGGTCGAGCGCGATCGCGGAGTCCGTGTAGAGGTTGTCTCCGGGGCGCACGTCGGCGTTCCAGTCAGGGCTGGGGTTGCCGGTGCCCCAGTACATCAGATCGAGTTCAGGATCATAGGAGCCGGTGACCCAAATGGAGCCGCCGCCGCGCTTCCAAGCATCGCCCTCCCAGGTCTCGTGACCGGGTTCGCCCGGGCCCGGGATGGTCCAGAATCGCCAGGCGCGCTTGCCCGTCTCGGCGTCGTACGCGTCGACAAATCCGCGGATGCCGTACTCTCCTCCGGCCGTACCGATCACGACTTTATCTTTCACCACCAAGGGCGCAACCGTCAGCGCATAGCCGTCCTTGTTGTCGACGACCTTGATGTCCCAGCGCACCCCACCCGTCTTGGCATCGAAGGCCATCAGTCGCCCGTCGATGGTTGCCATAAACAAGCTGTCGCCCAAGATCGCCAGGCCGCGGTTCACTTGGCCGCAGCAAACGCTGATCCCTGCCGGCACGGCGTGTTCATAACGCCAAAAGACGCGTCCCGTGACGGCATCAATGGCTGCAATATTGTTGGGCGAATGCGTGACGTAGAGCACACCGTCGACTACGAGCGGACTGGACTGGAACTTCGTTGTTTCGTCGGCCTGGAAGACCCACTTCAGCTCAAGCTCGTTGACATTCGTCTTCTTAATCTGGTCGAGCGGGCTGTAGTGATTGCTGCGATAGGTCCTCGAATAAGTGAGCCAGTTGCCGGGTTCCTTGTCGGCGTTGATGATTCGCTCAGAGGTCACTTGTCCCGATAGAAGAACCGCGCCCAGTACCCCGAGGATCGATATTCGGACGATGTTCATTGCACGCTTCCTTTCCGTCGCAGTGTTGAGAGGTAGGCCAGCACGTCGGTGATTTCGCTGTCGTTGAAGACGCCTGCGTAGGATGGCATCGCGGATTCTTTGTCGAGGGTAAGTTCGGTGAGTTCGGCCTTCGACAGCGATACGAGGTTACCGCCGGTATCGATCAGTTGAATCGAGAAGCTATCTTCGTTGAGCCTGCGGCCGGAAACTCTTTGCCCGCTCTTCGTCTTTGCGATGGCGCGGTAGTTTCGGGGGGGCACGTGCTCGCCGGGACGCAGCAGAGAGGCCAGTAGATACTCCCTCGAGCGGCGTCCGCCGACATCACTGAGATCAGGCCCCGAGCGTCCGCCCCTGCCACCGACCTGATGGCACTGACGGCAGCCGCCTTTGCCTTCGAAGAGCGCGCTCCCTCCGGCCGGGTCGCCTCGGCTGGGGGCTGGGTTTGAGTTCCGGCTCAACGAACGAACGTAAGCCACGATCTGCCACAGTTGTTTGCCTTCGAAGAAAGCGGCGGCCATTTCCGTGCCGGGGATCCCTTCAAAGACGGTTCGGCGAATCGCCGCGTCGCTCGCGCCGTGCCGGAATCGGCCCGCTGTCAGATCGGTCGCGCGGCCCCCCGAGCCCCCCTCGCCATGGCAAACAGCGCAGTGCGGGCGGAACAGCCTGCCGCCGGCCGCGACATCTTCCGCCGAGGTGAATGGGTTTGTCAGGTTGCCATCTTGCGCGGGCAACAACAGCGTGAACCCGCAGGCAATCAAAATCTTCGAAATGCTTTTCACCCGCCTACCTCCCGTGGTTTTTCGGTCGAGGCCGGAGAAGCCGACCGTCACGGCCAGCTAGATTCTAGCGCGATCGAAGGGCAGTTGGTAGCCGTCCGTGTAGAGGTTCATTTGACGGGGTCAGCGAAGACAATATTCGACTCGGCGCTGAATCTGCGGAACTTACTATACGAACCGAGTATCTCCCGGTTGAGACCCTTGAGCAACGCCATACGGCCGCTGAACCGTACTCGGGACGAGTCGAGCATCCACACTTCGTCGTGTACCTTCGTCTGGCGGAAATCCACGACGGAACCCTTGCCGAGCCGAAACAGCACCCAGCCGAAGCTGATCTTAGCGAGCGTTTCTGCTTCGAGGCGCACCCAAGATCGATCGGCTTTCGAAATCCAGAACGTTCCCTTCATCTTCGCGAGGAACCTCGCCTTTCGGAATTCAGCCTTGTAGCCGGGCTTGGGACGCGCGTCGACGACGTAGGTGTCGATGCCGTCCACCGTTTCTTCCCCGCGCAAATGAAAGTCAAAGGTGTTTTTGATCTCGGCGATCCACTTGCGCTGCTCTTGCTTGCGCTTGTCGCGTGCCGCGAGTCGCTTTGCGCGCTGTTTGGGCGTTTCGTTTTGCACTTTGCGGATGCTCTTGTCGAGTTTCCGTTGCTCTTTTGCTTCGTCCTCAGGACTCAGCGGCTCGTCATTGCGGGCGATCAAGCGCTCATACTCAGAGCCGTCGAGCAGCGTGACATCGTGAGTCTTCGACTTCGAAGACTTGATGCCGCCTTCTCCATCGAGGTCGCGCTCTTCGATGCGCTGCTGAAAGGTGTACTGGCGGGCGAGTACGTCGTTGCGGTCGTCTCGCGCAAAAGCTTCCCGGATGATTTCCGCGGCGTCCGGCGTCTGGGCGCGCACGCCGGGCATGGCCGTGGCGGCCAGCACAAGAGCCGCTGCCCACCGCGCAACATGCTTTGGTCGGAGAATCCAAATCTTCACGGCCCGTCGCTCCCTTCTAGAAACTTTACGCGCCTCGACAGCTTGAAGTTGCCGCCGATCGAGCTTTTCACGCCGGCGCAAAAGCAAAATATCCGAAAGAATCGCCCGCCCCGCCCCGCGTCTCCTTGTTGCGGGATCACGCAATCGAACGTATGCTGCGGATATGGCGGACCGCTTTACGCGTGCGCACTGGTCGCTTGTGCTCACAGCCGGCATGGCGCTCATTGTCGTCGTGTTGGCCGTCGTGCAGTACCAATGGAGCGTTCAGGTCAGCGAAGCCGAAGGCCAACGCATGCGCAGAGGCCTTGGAAACTCGGTTCGCCAATTTCGCGAAGATTTCAATCGCGAACTCCGGCGGTTGGGCGGCTCATTCCAGCCCGGCCGGCCCTTTCGTGAAGACTGGTCCGTTTACGCCGACCGTCTCGACGAGTGGCGACAGCGATCCGCCTATCCCGGCCTTGTTCGGACGGTCTTTTTCGCCGGACCCGGCGACGCTGCAGGCCCGGCCCTATCTCGCCTTAACTCCGATACCCGTGTCATCGAAAGCGTGGATTGGCCTGCACACCTTGACCTTCTGCGGCGAGAGCTGCCCCTGTCGCCGGGTGATCCCGACTTCCGTCCCGCCGTCAGTCCATTTGGTTGGACAATCTTTTACGATGCCCCGGCGCTCGTTTTGGCGCTGACCGATTTCGCGAACGCAAGCGACCCCAGGCCGCGCTGGCGCAGCCGCGAGTTTCAGGGCTTCGTCATTGTCGAACTGGACCGCGAATTTCTGAGAAGCACATTTCTACCTGAACTCGTCGAACGCCACTTCGGCGGGCCCGACGGGCTTGTCTATCAGGTTTCCGTCTCCGGTTCGCAAACACCTCTCTACGAGTCAGATCCGCAATCCGCCGTCGATGCCGGCAATTCCCCCGACGCCCCCAAGCCCGCTGAAATCACGGTGCCGCTACTGTGGCCGCAGCAGGAGGTGGCATCCCGCATCGCCGGCCGGGCAGGGCGAGGCAACCGCGGGGGCCCGGGGCGTGGGTCGGACAATCGTCCTGCTCGCGGCCGCAAGGCTGAGGGAAGCCGTCCCCGTGGCGGGTCCGCTGACTGGCCCGGGGGGTCGCCGCCCGGCGCCGAACCGTTCCGGCGTCTCCGCCTGCTTCGTGACGCGATCCTCTCACCTCCCGGCGCGCCCGGCGAGTGGCAACTCATGGTTCGTCACAGCCAGGGCTCGCTGGAAGAAGTCGTTGCCGGCTCATCAGAATCGTAACTTGGCTGTGAGTTTTGGCGTCTTGTTCCTGCTATGCGTCAGCATGGGTACGATCCTGATCTCGACACGGCGCGCTCAACGTTTGGCGAAGTCGCAGATGGACTTCGTCGCCGGGGTTTCCCATGAGTTGCGAACTCCTCTGGCCGTAATTTACTCCGCGGCGGAGAATCTGGCGGATGGAGTGGTCGCTTCGAAGGAACAAGTGGCGCAGTACGGCGCTTTGATTCGCGACGAGGGCCGACGTTTGACCGGCATGGTCGAGCAGACGCTGCAATTCGCCGCGGGGCAGTCGAACCGCCAGAGCTACGATCTCAAGCCTGAGCACGTGGCGAACATCATCGAGACCGCGATGAACCAGTCGGCCCTCACGATTCAGGCGGCTGACTACGGAGTCGAGCAGCATGTGGCGGACGATCTCCCGGAAGTACTTGTGGATAGGGCGGCGCTTTCGCAGTCGCTCCAGAACCTGATCGGAAATGCCGTGAAGTACGGCGGGGAAAGTCGATGGCTGGGCATCCGCGCGGAAAGAGGCTCTTCGCCCGCGGGCGGAACCGAGGTGCGCATCTCGATCGAGGACAAAGGGATTGGGATCAGTCCTCGTGAGCTGCTACGTGTGTTCGATCCATTTTTCCGCGGCAAGGAGGCGACTTCGCGTCAGATTCACGGGACGGGGTTGGGCCTCAGCCTGGCCCGTGATGCGGTCACGGCGATGGGCGGGCGTGTGACCGTCAAGAGCAAGGCTGGTGAAGGCAGCACGTTTACCATTCATCTCCCGGTCGCTTCGGTGAATGGCGCGACCTCCGCGCCGGCGAGGAACGCCTGATCTCAATGCTGCAACGTATCTTGATCGTTGAGGACGAGCAGGGGCTGCGCTTGACGTTGTCCGATCGTCTTCGGAGCGAGGGCTATGAAGTCGATACGGCTTCCGATGGAGTCGAAGGGTATGATCGCGCCTTGAAACTCTCGTTTGATTTGATCGTGCTTGATCTCATGCTGCCCGAGAAGAGCGGGCTCGATGTTTGCCGTGATTTGAGGCAAAAAGGTGTCACGACTCCGGTGTTGATGCTGACCGCCCGCGGGCAGACTCATGATAAGGTCGTCGGACTCAAGATCGGCGCCGACGACTACGTGACCAAGCCGTTCGAGATGGTGGAGTTGCTGGCGCGCATTGAAGCCTTGCTGCGCCGCCAAGATACCCCGCCGCGCCCGCCTTCTTCCGCCTACGAGTTCGGCTCGGTCCGGGTGGATGTGAGGAGTACGATGGTATACCGCGATGAGAAGGAGGTAACGCTGTCGGCGAAAGAGTTTCAGCTCCTGCGGTACCTGCTCGAACATCGCGGTGAGACTCTCTCTCGCGAAAAGTTGCTGCATGAGGTCTGGGGGTACGACAACATGCCTTCGACCCGAACAGTGGATGTGCATGTAGCGTGGTTGCGCCAGAAGCTTGAAGACCCGAAGAATCCACAGTGGATACTCACCGTACACGGCCTCGGTTACAAGTTCGCCGAGCAGAAAGAGCGCGAAGCGCCTGTTTCGTAGGATGCGGCGGAACTTTCCCCACCACGAAAACCGTTACAGCGTCGGTCCTGTCAAGGGATGCTGGGAAGCATGACGACGCTGACTTCGTCAAGGATCGGCCACACACCCCCATCAGGCGACTGAAACACTGCACGATATTGCAGCCAGCGACCAGCCCAATCCGGCGGCAGAGATGCGCCCGAGACTTCGAAGTAGGTATTGCGTCCGCTGGGGCCGTGCCAATCTTCTTCTTCAAGAGTTTCCCGCGATGCCGCAAGTCGAACTTGAAAGTGCAGCTTGGAGCCATGTGGCTCGTCAGCGCGCCAGCGCAGTTCAGCCGGCCTTTTCTCCGCAGGAATCTCAACTGCCGGAGAGACGTACTCCTCCTCGAGTTTTCGGGTATAGAGGTTGCCGGGGTCGACAGCCTGCGAAAAGTGCGGCCCGAACGTCGGTAGCATCGTACGTCGCTGCCTGCTGAAACCATCCGGTCCATTCCAGTAGATGGCGCTATCAATCGAGTGATTCCCGTCTCTCAAATGATTGTGGACGATGATCTCGGGGAAGCCGTCGCGATTCAGGTCTACGGTTTGGATCCCCGCTGATGAATCGGCAGGGAGTTCGGTGCGTCGCCGGTCGCTGAACGAAGTGTCGTCGTCGCCCCAATAGACGAAGAGAGGTAAAGCTCGCGTGCTTTCGGACATGTAGTTCGAGAGCGCCAAATCAAGATTGCCGTCTCGGTTCAGGTCCGCGATGCCGCACTCAATCGACTGGTACCCTTCCAGCTCAAACGCGGGCTGCTCGGACGGCGTGCCGTCGGGCGCGCCCCAAAAAATGCGAGTCTTCGTGTCGCGCGACTTTTTCTTCGGATCGAACGATCCGGAGATGACGAAGTCCAACTGCCCATCTCGGTTGAGGTCAGCCATTTTCACGCTTCCGGCAGACACGAAGCGCGCCCAACGATTGTCTTCCGAGTATCCACCTGAGCTTCCCCAGAAGATCGTTACGGTTCCGAAGTAGTCGCCCGAGAAAACCAGATCGAGGTGGCCATCATGATTCAGGTCCGCCACGACGTTGCCGAGGCTACGTTCTTCGTCGATCGAAAGGAGCGTTTTGTTCTCAATGGAGAAACCCTCTCTGGAACCCCACAAGAGGGTTGCCTGCGAATGATCACCCGCCATGCCGATGAAAACCAAGTCAAGGTAGCCGTCCCGATTGAGGTCCGCCGCGTTGCTGGTGATGGCCCCGCCGCCCAGGTCGATCTCCTGGCGGTCATCTTCAGAAAAACCGCGCTCGCTTCCCCAGTAGATGTACGATTGCGAAATATAGGAGTTCGAGAACACAACATCGTTGAAGCCGTCGTCATTGAGGTCCGCGACCGTGGTGTCGTAAGCTCCCCGCGTGGGCAGTGAGGTCATGGAACTTGTCGAATAGTGATGGTGGGGATTGCCCCAGAAGATGTGCGACCCGACTTGGCCGCTTACCTTGCCGCTGTATTGGTTAACAAACAGAATTTCGGTGCTGCCGTCCCGATTCAGGTCGGCGAGATTCACGCTGGACAGCCCCAAAACTCTGAAGTTCGGATCTTAAGTAGTCGGCATAGCCGGTTGCGCTTCCCCAGTAGATATAGGACGGAACGTCGTAGGTCTGGCCGTCGTTGGAGTTGGCGAAAACCAAGTCGGGGAACGAGTCGTCATTGAGGTCCGCCGCCCGAACCGCGTTCGCGCCAAGTGTGGGCAGCTCGCTGCGCCGATCAGACGAAAAGCCTTGCGACGATCCCCAGTAGATAAAGGAATCGACGGTTGCTTTCTTGTCGTGCAACGTATTGGCGACCACGATGTCTTGGTGGCCGTCGGCATTGAGATCGGCGGCAAGTGAGTCATTGGCTTCGTACGAAGGCAGCGATACGGTAGCGACAGCAGGACCGGTCTTCGACCCGGGATACAGCCACACCACCGAGTTCGTATCCGTAGCGTCGCCCCCCACATCTCCCACCGCGATCGTCTGGTCGGCTGAGCCTCCGGTAACGAGCAGATCGTCGTAGCCATCGACGTTGACATCGAAGGCGCCGACACTCGTAGGCTGTGGGACGGGAATGGACCGGCTCAGTTGCTCGCTGTATTCCGAATCGCTGTTTCCGAAGAAGATCTTGAGTTCGCCGCCGTTGGGTCCGTCACCAACGAAGGCAAGATCAGGAAGATCGTCTTCGTTCAGTCGGCCGGCGGCAACATCACGTGCTCCGGGAGTTCGCACATCCGAGCGGTTCTCAAGTCGGAAGCCCGTGGCGCTGTTCCAATAGATGTACGACACGGGTTCGACATAAGGAGTGAACTTGTCCGAGCCGGGCTCGACGCCACGGTTCGCGAAAATCAGTTCCGGATAGCCGTCGCTGTCGAGGTCAGTGGCGGCGACTCCGCTAGCCCAGTTGGTCGGAAGCTCGATTCTGTTCGAGGGCGCGTAGCCGTCGGCAGATCCCCAGTACACATAAGCCGTACGTAGGCCCGGATAGTTGTGAATGAAGTTGCAGAAAACGACTTCCGGGTAACCATCACGGTTCAGGTCAGCCACGATGGATCGCCCGCCCCCAAAGGCCGGTAGACGAGTGATGTGATCCTGGTTGCCCATGAGCTGGAACGCGACCTGAGCCAAAGGCCGGCGTCGCCAAAGATCCGGGAAGAGTGATCTGTAGCCTTTCTGCTTGTCTCCCCAGTAGATGAAGGCGTCAACCGTTTCGAAGACGTCATGATCGTTGCTGATCAAGATGTCCACATGGCCGTCGCGATTCAGATCCCATTGATTTACGACCTGGACGCTGCCATTCTTCGACACGTAGAGGTTGGCTCCGGAATCGCCGGGTGTTCCCTCGACAAGTTCCTCGTAGTCGTTATGGGTGACAACGGATCTCGATTGGGCATGGAGGCTGGAACAGGCGATCACAAGGCATACGAGCGCGCTGATCGAAGGCTGAGCAGGTTCGCTTGCTGACATGGACCCGTTGTATCACGATCTGTCTCGCATGTTCAGAGACGGAACAGTCCAAGCGGGGCACTTCGCCAGCGAAAGAGAGACAAGAGTAAGGCGATAGGCCGACCGCTCCGCTGGCGACCCCGCCCACCGTTTGAATCTCAACGCAGTACAATAGCGAGCACCGACGGTAGGACTCAGCTACAAATCAAGCTTCCAAGGGTTGTGCCGACCGGTCGGTATCGAGATCGAGGTCTCCATGCGACACATTCGAATAAGCGTCGGAATTGTTGTTTTCGTACTGCTCAGCAGCATCGTTGTGCCCACTGCTTCACTTGCACAGTCTACCGATGCAGCCAAACTACACGAAGAAGCTATTGTTGTCGACGGCCACGTCCACATCGTTACGCCCGTCTTTCACCAAGGCATTGACCCATGGGAAGTCCAAGAGACGGGCCTGTTCGACTACGCCCGCGCCAAGCAAGGCGGCCTCGACGTTGTCGTTCACACCGTTTACATCGAGGACCCCTACAACAACTACAACTACGCGGTGAAGCAGGCCTGTCGCCTGATCGAGATTTTCTACCGCGTTCTGGACGCCAACTCCGACAAGATGGAGCTGGCCCTCAACTCAGCCGACGTGCGACGCATCGTCGGCAAGGGCAAGATGGCCGCCATCCTCGCGCTCGAAGGCGGCTTTGACACCGAGGGCGATTTGGACGTACTGCGGCTCTTCCACCGCCTCGGCGTCCGCATGATCCAGCCCATCAGCCACAACACGACCAACGCTTATATGGACGCTAAGCTCGGAGTGAAAAAGTGGGGCGGACTGACCGAGCAAGGCCGTAAAGTTATTGCCGAGATGAACCGCCTCGGCATCTTGATAGACCTCTCCCACGCCTCCGAGGACGCCAAGATGCAGATCATCGAGGCGAGCCGCGCACCGGTCGTCGGCAGCCACCACGGACTGAAGCACTTCGTCGATTACCCGCGCAGCCTTTCCGATGAAGTTCTCAAGGCCATGGCCGCCAAGGGCGGGCTTGTGGGCATGCATACGAGTCCCACGATGCTGAGCCGCGAGTACTTACAGTGGCGGGACGCTCACGCAAGCGACAGGATTGCGGTTTCGCTGCGACACCTCATTGAGGATTACACCTTCTTCCGCAAGCCTTATGAAGACTTCGGCGCCTACATTGGTGAACTCGACGCCGAGATGCACGACCGCTGGGTGCGCGACCGTAACGTCCGCGGCGGCACGGGCTACGGCAACCCCTGGCGCGAGGTGCACGACGAGGCTGTGGAAGCCGGCGCGCCCCTCCCGACAGTCGAGGAGTGGACTGATCAGGTGGACTACGCAGTTGAAATGGTCGGCGACAGCTATATCGGTATCGGCCTTGACCTCATGAGCGGCCCCGGTCTAGTTGACTTCGACGCCACTAGCTATCCCCGCCTCACCGAATCCCTTGTCAAGAGGGGCTACAGCGAGCAACGCGTCAAGAAGATCCTTGGCGAAAACTGGCTCCGGCTGTTGGACGCAGCGAAGGCGCCCTGAGCGCTCGCGGAGTACATTTACCCAAAACTTCAGGTATGATGCGCGGCCCTGATCCGGCCCGGCTTCACTCTCCACACTCTCTCCGATTGCCCTCACGCCCTCAGTGGCTAGACGGAACGCGATAGCACGCTACCGCCGGAACCGGCGCCAAAGTGAAGCTCGGGTCAGACGGTCTGTGAACACCTGTTAAGACAATGTAAAAGAGCTTTTACCTCGATTTAACCGCCGGCCACTAACATCTCATCTCGACAGGGCGTCTAATGAAACAGAAGCGGCAACTCAAAAGAATTAGAGGAGGGTGAAGCGATGAAGTTCATTACAACTTGTTTGACAGTCATTCTTTCCGGCGCCACGATGTTGGCGCAAGAGGGGCCGCCTGAGGGCCCGCGAGGCCCGCGCGGTTTTCGAGGTCAGGCGCTCCACGAGCACCTACAGTTGACCGAGGAGCAAGGAACCGCTCTCAGGGCCAATCGGCAGGCGCTTCACGAGGCGACGCGGCCTTTGATGCAGCAGATCCGGGAAAAGAAGGGGCAGCTCCGAGAGCAGATGAGCTCAGAAACTCCGAGCTCCGGCGCCATCGGCCAACTCAACGTCGAAATCAAGGATCTAATGGAGCAGATCAAGACACTGAGGGAGGAATCTCGCGCGAGTGCCGTCGCCAATCTGGACGGAAGTCAGCAAGCCTTGCTTGACGAACTCCAACGTGCGCTCGAGCTGCAGCACATTGCTCGGCAAGCAGCGGGTGCGAACCTCCTGGCTGCGCCCGAAAGGAGCTTCCAGAGAGGTGGCCCGAAGCAAGGTTCACGAGGGATGAGAGGACCGCGCGGCAGACACGGATTTGGCCGCGGCCCGGCGCCCGAAACGAATTGAGTTGTTCCTAAACAGAAGACGGACTCACTACCGTCGATCACGATGACCCCACGAGCCGGCGGGTGAAAAACCCGCCGGCGAGGTCGCCCAGCCGCTATGAACTCGCTGTGTTCGCGGTCCCTCCTTGGATCGCCTTCTTTCCGTCTCGGCAGAGCGAGCGTATAATCGAGTCGTACGCAAGCAGCAGCTAATCCCCGCGGACCAGGTTCAACAACTCGCCTGAGAAGGTTTTAATGCCGAACCGCACTTTGCCCGATGGAATGATGCCGATACTCTCGCGGCGCAGGCTGCTCGAGATGACGGGCCTGGGGTTCGGAAGCTTGGCTCTGGCCGGGCTCATGGAATCGGAACCGTTACGGGCGGCCGGGCCCGTCTACAACGATCTCAAACCGCGCGAGGGACACTTCCCGGCTCGTGCCAAAGCCGTTATTCAGTTTTGCCAAAACGGCGGGCCAAGCCAGATGGATTTGTTCGATCCCAAGCCGGAGCTTGCGAAGCGCGCCGGGCAACCGCATCCCGACGGCGTCGAGATCCACCAACCCAACAACGACAACGTCCTAATGCCGAGCCCGTTCGAGTTCCGGCAGCACGGCGAATCGGGGATGACGCTGGCCGATATCCTGCCGCATCAGGCCACACAGGCGGATGAGATGTGTCTCGTTCGCTCGATGTATACCGAGCACAACAATCATCCCGAAGGCCTGCACATGCTTCAGACGTGCAATATCTTTCCGGGACGACCGGTGATGGGCGCGTGGATTACATACGCCCTTGGCAGTGAGAATCAAAACCTGCCGGCCTACGTTGTTCTCCGCGACCCGGAGGGCTACAGCGTTAGTGGCAAGCTGGTTTGGTCGAGCGGCTGGCTGCCGGCTCTGTACCAAGGTGTGGAGTTCAGTTCGACGGGAACACCGGTACACCACCTGAGCCCGGCCGATCCAAGGCCTCCCGGAGCGCAGCGGGAAAGCTTGGATTTCCTGTCGAAGCTGAACGCCGAGCATCTGCGGAACCATCCGGGAGAGTCCGAACTCGAAGCTCGCATCCAAAATTACGAGATGGCCGCCGGGATGCAATTGGCGGCAACTGAGGTGCTGGATCTCTCGAAGGAGTCAGAGGCCACTCGCAAGGCTTATGGTCTGGACGACGACATCACGGCCAGTTACGGGACCCGTTGTTTGATGGCCCGCAGACTGGTGGAGGCCGGTGTGCGATTCGTGCAGATCTTTCCCGGCAAGGGGCAGATCTGGGATCACCACAGCAAGCTCG
This sequence comes from Bryobacterales bacterium, assembly GCA_965206655.1. Classification (GTDB taxonomy): domain Bacteria; phylum Acidobacteriota; class Terriglobia; order Bryobacterales; family UBA6623; genus JAPPLB01. The sequence continues at coordinate 1,506,709 of CBDBKC010000038.1, forward strand.
CCACCGGCCTGCCGGAAGTCTGTGCTCGAACCGACAAGCCCACGGTCGCGCTGCTTAAGGACCTCAAGTCCCTGGGGCTGCTCGATAGCACGATCGTCATGTGGGCCGGTGAATTCGGGCGTCTCCCAACGACGCAGAACTCAGACGGCCGTGATCACAATCGGCATGCCTTCAGTTTGTGGCTTGCCGGCGGGGGTTTCAAGAAAGGGCTCACGCACGGAGAGACCGACGAATTCGGCTATAAGGCGACGGCGAATCGAGTGAGCGTCCCTAGCTTGCAAGCGACGATTTTTCACCAGTTGGGTCTTGACCACAAAGGGCTGACGTACCTTCACGAAGGCCGCGAGCAAACGCCGACCGACGCCACGGTGACGGGCGGGGAAGTAGTCCCGGACTTGATCGACAATCCGGTTCATAGCTCGCCGGCGGATGCGACCGCTTAAGATGCTTTTGACTCGAGAGTTCCGCATCCTCGCCATCATGCTGGGTGGTTTTGCGGCGACCGCCGCCGCGCAAGCACCTCGATTCGAACGTGACGTCTTGCCGATCGTCACCGCCAAGTGTTTGAGCTGTCACGGCGGGAATTCGATGGTTGGACTGGACCTGAGAACGGCCGCCTCGCTATTTAAGGGCAGCCACAACGGGCCGGTACTGGTTAAGGGTTCGCCCGACGAGAGTCTCCTCTACAAGAAAATCTCCAGCCGCATAATGCCGCCGGAGGCGTTCAAGCGGCCGTTGACGGAAGCGGAGATCGAGACGATTCGGGTATGGATCGAAGGCGGCGCGCTGTCGGACGCGCGGGAAGAGATCGCTCTTTCCGAGCAACAAATCGAGAAGTTCAACCAAGAAGCGTTGCCGGTTCTCAAAACTCGTTGCGTCGGCTGTCACGGCGCCGGTGAGCCACAGGGCGGGTTGGATCTCCGCTCGCTGGCTTCGCTGCTGCAGGGCAGCCAGAACGGGCCGGTGATCGTCGAAGGATCAGCGGACGCCAGCATCCTGATTCGCAAGGTGTCAGCGGGTGCGATGCCCCCTCCGGGAATGGGCCCCCGCGTCGGCGATCAGGAGTTAGAGCGGCTACGCCACTGGGTGGATACGTCGACCTTCGCGGTTCGCGCCGACAAGGCCGGGGCGGAGCGAGAAACATTCACCGAGAAAGAAGCGCCGCCCATCACGCAAGAGGATCGCAGCTACTGGGCCTTTCGCAGGCCCGAGGAGCATGCCGTACCCGCGGTCCGGGGTAAGAAGCGCGTGCGGACGCCGATCGATGCGTTCGTGCTGGCGCGGCTCGAGTCGGAAGGCCTCGGCTTTTCGCGCGACGCTCCCAAGGAGGTGCTGCTGCGCCGTGCCTTCTTTGACTTGATCGGTCTTCCCCCGGGCCCGGAGGAGATCGACGCCTTCATGTCGGACACTGAGCCGGGCGCCTACGAGCGTCTCATCGACCGGCTGCTGGATTCGCCGCATTACGGGGAGCGCTGGGGACGGTACTGGCTCGACGCCGCGGGCTACGTCGACACGAGCGGCTTCGACAACGACATCCCTACCATCGAAGTTTTCGAAGGGATGTGGCGCTACCGCGACTACGTCGTCAAAGCCCTTAACGACGACAAGCCGTATGACCGCTTTGTCACCGAACAACTCGCCGGCGATGAGCTTGTCGACTGGCGTAACGCCGAGACATACTCGGATGAAACCGTCGAGTCGCTCGTCGCAACCGGTTATTTGCGGACGGCATTCGATCGAACAGACCCGGACATCACCAACCTGTTCAAGGAACGCCACGACGTCTTGTTCGGCTTGATGGAAAAGGTATCAACGAGCCTGATGGGGTTGACCGTCGGCTGTGCGCGCTGCCATAGCCATCGCTACGATCCGATCCCGCAGCGCGACTACTACCGCTTCTTCGCGTTGTTCACCCCGGCCTACAACCCGATGGACTGGAAACAGCCGAAGTTTCGCTACCTGCCCGACGTTGCCAAGCCCGAGCAGGAAGAGATCGATCGGCACAACGCTGAAATCCAGAAGCCTCTCGACAAGCTCGAAGAGGAGCTTGCCGATCTGCGGAAGCCGTATGAGGACATGCTTCTCGGCAAGAGGCTCGAGGCTCTGCCGGAGGAAATTCGCAACGATACGAAGGCTGCCGTGCAGGCGGACGACGATCTCACCGACGTTCAGAAGTACCTTCTTGAGAAGTTCGGTAAGAAGCTGGAAGTAACGCCGGAGGAAGTGGACGCTCTTCTAGAGAAGAATCAGCAACACAAAGCAGAGAAAGAAAGAATCGATAGCCGGACTGCCACGCTCGAGGGTTACCGGCGTAGCTACGGAAAGATCCAGACGCTTTGGGACGTGGGTCCGCCTCCGGCAACGCGTTTGCTGCAACGGGGTGCGGTGGAATCCCCTGGTCCGAAGGTGAAGCCCGGTTTCTTAGAGGTCTTGTCACGGCCCGGAGAAACCGATGTTGCTCGGCCCGCCGACGCGAAGGGTGAAACGAGTGGCTATCGCCTGGCTCTCGCCCAATGGCTAACAAATCCGGAACACCCGCTCACGGCGCGAGTGGCGGTGAACCGCATCTGGCAACATCATTTCGGCGGCGGCATCGTCGCGACAGTTGAGAACTTCGGGAAGCTGGGGGCGCAACCGACTCACCCGAAGCTGCTCGATTGGCTGGCCGTTGACTTCATGAAGCACGGTTGGAAAATGAAGCGGCTGCACCGGCTGATCGTGACTTCGACGGTCTATCGGCAGTCGTCGCGCCAGACCGAATCGGCCCAACTCGCGGCGAAGAAACGCGATCCGCTAAATAAGCTCCTCTGGCGCATGAACATGCGGCGGCTGGAGGCGGAGGCGATGCGAGACGCCGTGATCGCCGCCGGCGGTAAGCTGGACCCGGCCGTGGGCGGGCGTGCCATTTTGATCGAACACGATTCAAGTGGCCTACAGTCGATCGACCGCAACGACCTGACGCCGAACGCCGCTCGGCGTCGAAGTTTGTACGTACTGGCGCGGCGCAACTATCCCCTGAATTTTCTCGAGGTATTCGACTACCCGCTGATGCAGACCAACTGCAATCGTCGCATCAACTCGGCGACGCCTCTGCAGTCGTTGACGCTGATGAACGATGAGTTCGTGTTGCAGCACGCCGCCTACATCAAAGACCGAGTGAACGCCCTTTCCGAGACCGCATCGATCGACGGGAAAATCGAAACCGCTTACCTCCTCACCCTGGCGCGAAAGCCGAATGCCCAGGAAATGGCGATCTCGCGGGACCACATCGACAGGCAGCAGGAACTCTACCGCAAATCCAACTTCGCTCCCGAGACGGCATCCGGCAAAGCACTGGCCAGCCTGTGCCAGATGCTTCTCGCCAGCAACGAGTTCCTCTACGTGGAATAGCGTTTGTGTTGCCCAGCTTTCGCGCGACCGTCGCCTCTTCAGACTGAGCGTCCTGTCGAGCCTCGCGCTTGGCCTGCAGCCGTGATCTCACAAGGTTCAGCGCAAGAAGACGCGTTGTTGGGGCCGGCTCTCCATGTATACTGTGTTCCTTGCCGGTGCCAGAACCGCGGTCCTGGCTTGGTGCTGAGAAAAGCAGGCTAGATGCAAGTCGACTTGAACGACAAAGTAGCCGTAGTGACCGGCGGCGCCCACGGGATCGGCCGTGCGATCGTTCAGGACCTAGCTGCCAATGGGGCGAGGGTGGCCATCGTCGATATCGATATCGAAGGCGCTGAGCGGGCCGTCAGCGAGCTTGCGGAGAGCGGCCTACACGGTCAGGCGTTTGAGGGTGATGTCTCCAACCGCGACCAGATGCAGGCCGTCGCACAAAAAGTCGCCGACGGGATGTCAACGATCGACATCCTCATCAACAACGCCGGAATCAATACTCACAGTGGACGGTTGCCGATCCATGAGTACTCGCCCGACGACTGGGACCGCATCATCCGAGTTGATCTGGACGGCGTGTTCATCACCAGCCAGGCCTTCATCCCTTTTATGCTTCCCAACCCCGACGGTGGCCGGATCGTCAATATCAGTTCCGTGGCCGGCTTGGTTCCTCTGCGGCTGCAGAGCGCGTTTGTCGCGGCCAAGGCCGGTGTCGTGAACTTGAGCCGATCGATGGCGTTGGAACTCGGACCGAAGGGTATTCTTGTCAACGCCGTTCTGCCCGGCTCCACGCTGACGCGGGGGACCGAGAAACTGTTCTACGGCGAGGATGGCGCGTATACGGAGAATGCCGCGAGCTTGCTTTCGCACATCCCACTCGGACGCCCTGCCCAGCCCGAGGAGATCGCCCATACGGTACTCTTTCTCGTATCGCCCGAGGCAAGTTACGTCAACGGATCGATCCTCGTGGTGGATGGCGGCTGGACCGCCGGCTACACCCGAGACTTCTAGGAAAACGGCAAGGAGACAAATCGTGGCCAAGATCAAGGATTTCAAAGGGTATCAGGGAGAACCACCCGTCAAGAAGCCCAAAAGGAAAGTGAAACCGAACGTCGTCTCGGTGAAGGACGGCGTACCCGTGAAATACGCCGGCTGCGACGGAGTGGGCGTGCGCGTGGTCCATCCGGCCAATCCCAAGGCCCCGGCCAAGAACCTGGGCTTGGTGATGTTTTATGTGCCGCCTCACGCGATTCTCAAGCCCGGAAGTCACTGGACCGAAGAGTGCTATGTCATTGTCCGAGGACGCGGCACCATGACTCTTGCCGGCAAGAAAGTCGAAGTCCAAGCCGGAACCTTCATTCACCTACCCTCGTGGTGCGAGCACGGAGTCGAGAACACCGGCGATGAGACATTAGAGATCTTGATCTGTACTTCACCTCCGAATCCTTAGGAAGTGAGTCGATCGAGCGGTCCGTGGTTAAGAATTCCTGAACGCTGTCTACGGGTGAACTTACTTCTCACCCCCGAAACGTCAGAAAGACCACGATACTCAAACTCAAAAAGAAGAGCCCACAGCCGACGACACCAAGCTGCAGGAACCAACCGGGCCGCATTTCTTTGGGCAAAAGGGTCCTATTGGCGTACAACGCCAGTAGCGACGTCGATCCCAGGGCAATAGTGCCGATCACGGCGCCAAACTTGGCCAAGTCCAGCGGGTCGAACAGAGTCAGCATGACTAAGCCCCATATCCCGTATACGGTCATGATTCCGTAATAGATGTACTTGACTTGGTTACCTTTCATCCGCTTCGCCCGTTTGCTGGCGGTCCAGATGATGTCCGTCCAGCGGCGTGAGATTTGGTCGTTGACGCTCACCTGTCCCGGAGCCAGCACAAGAAAGCCGCACAGTAGCGTCAGAGTCCAAAGAAGAGGGCCGAATTCGGTGTAACGTTCCTGCATACCCACCGCCACCATGGCGGCAACTCGGCTCCCTTCGACCGTGTGGTTGCGGATAAACTCCATCGACATCATGCAGGGCAGGGCCATGCCGAGGAACGAACAGACCATCCAGATCGCCAATTGATCGCGCCCGATGTGCCGCATCCACCCGGCCCACCGGACCCTATTGGTTTCATCGCGCGAGGCCACCATACCGACGTGCGACAGTTTGATCGTTCTACCACCAATGGCGCTAGGGATGGCGCCAACATGTTTGCCCATGCCCCAGCCTTTGTCCCGCGCGTAATTAGAGAACAGGGTGTTGCTCATTCCACCCGCCCCGGCGATGGCGATGAATGCGGCCAGGATGGCCCAGTCCACCGGGGGCAGCTTGCCATGTTTCCGCACGTAGCTGAAGAGGTTCGTAAGCTCGAGTCCTTGATTTTGAGTGAGTTGCTCGAAGCGTTTGCGATACGGACCGGGAACTCGTTTCAGTTCACGGTAACTCTGTGTGCCGTTCGCGTCCGAAACGGTCAATCGCTCGATCTGCCATGAGCGGTCTTCACCGATCCGGCCCGCAAGGGTGAGTTTCTCAACCTCACTCTCTGTCTCGACAAAGAACACGTTGGGACGGGCGAGTTGAACAGCGCGATCGATCAGGGTCCGGCGCCGTCTGCGTAGTTCCGCCTTCTCAGACCGTGAGAGTTCTGTTTGATCGAGAGCCTCCCAATCAACCATCTTGTATTTTTTCAGCCCATCGCCCCGGGCGACGCTGAACTCGGCGATGACCGGCGTCCTCATTTCCATGATTCCCTTGAGCGAATAGGTCGCACCACCATCTCTCTCCACGATCGTAAAGTGGCGGTCGACGACAGTGGTGTCCGCTCTCAGGGGAACGGCGCCGAACCGAAAGAAGCCTGTGGCGACGTCCCAGATGACCGCTCCTGAGACCATGAAGACGGCGATGAAGGTTAAATAACTGAGTACCACGACCAACTTCAGGGTCATGATCCACTCAAGCATGTGGTAAACCTTGCCGCCGAAGATGAGAGGCACGAAGGACAGCACGAAGACGGCGACGCCGAGGAGCTTGACGAACTGAATCTCATCCGCGGTGCCGGGCAAGTGTCCCAAGATCGCTGCCGCCAGCGGGACGGCGGCATTCGACGCGTTGTACGGCCAAATGGCTGCGATGTCGAGACACACAAAAACCGTGACCCAAAGCTTCGGGCCAGGCTTTGTCCTTAAGATCCCGACGACGATCGGCTCACCGCAATAGATCGCGTAGCGCATCATCATGAGATTGCAAAAGACTTGAAAGACGATGCTGATCGATGCCAGCCACATCAGCGTGGCGCCATACTGGGCACTGACCGCCGGGCCGAAGAGCCACTCGCCCGAGCCGATGGAGGTGCCTGCCAGCACGACTCCCGGCCCCAGCAGGCCCACCCACAGGCGCCAGCCGGCGTGGGGCGGCGCCGGCATAGACCCTACCTGCCACGGCGGCAGATGTCCGGCCCGGGCGGTTTCGCTTGGCGCGCTGGCGGTGGAAGCGTCCTCTGTCATTTGGGGTTCAAGATTCCATCCGAGCCCGGTGTAGCTATCCCCTCAATGTTTTTGGCGGTCTTCGACACCCCTTGATGCGGACCAACCGCGACCGTCGCATCAGCTCAGCGACACTCTTGCGGTCGTTGCCGCTGAGGGGCGGCGAGTGCGCCGAATCCAGATCGAATCTTCCGAAATCAGTGGGCGATCAGACGCGCTCCGGCACACTCCAGGGCGAACGATAATCCTTGGTCAGCATACGGTTCGCCTCGGGGTCGTTTCGCACCGTTTCGCTCTCGGGATCGAAATGCAGTACACGCTCGACACGGAAGGCGACCTCACCGAGATGGATGAGCCCACACGTGAGGTGGGCTTCTTGGGCTGGAGTGATCGGTTGCTTGCGACTCTTTACTGACTCGATGAAGTTGGCCAGATGCAGCTCAGTGGGCGGGGGGAGACCCTCGGGACCCATGCCGGGACCTTTTTGCTCCTTCTTTCCGAGGTAGACCTGCAAGTACTGGCGTCGCGAGAAGATCATGTAACCCTCGGTTCCGTAGAAAGCATTGCCGCTATCGAAGCCGTGCATGCCGTACGGCGTCCAGATACGGTCTTCGTAGATGAGTACCTTCCCGTTGGCGTAGCGGTAGGCGATCACCATGTTGTCGGGATACTCTCTTTCTCCCTTGAGATCGACGGTGCTCCCGTGAGCCGTGATGCGGATCGGGAGCGTTTTGACGCCGAGAGCCCAACGCGCCATGTCGAGATCGTGCGCGCCGTCATCCCCAAGATCGCCGTTGCCGTAGTCGCGGTAGGGACGCCATGTGCGATGGAAACGGTTCGGATTGAAACGTCTTTTCGGAGCCGGCCCCAACCACATGTCATAGTCAACGCCGGCGGGCGCGGGCGCGTCGGGTTTGGGCTGCAGCGGTTCGACGCGCTGGATGTTCCACGCCTTGGTCATCTTGATCTCGCCCAGCAGACCCGATGCCAGGATCTCTCCCGCTCGTTCCGCCACTTTACTCGAACGCGTCTGCCCGCCGTGCTGAACGATCCGGTCGTACTTCTTGGCGGCATCGACCAGCAGACGTCCTTCGCGAAAGACGTGGCTCGCGGGCTTCTCAAGATAAAGATCTTTGCCCGCGGCGAGAGCCGGGAGAGCCATTGGAATATGCCATTGGTGAGGTGTGGCAATGACGAGCGCGTCAATTGTGTCGTCGGCGAGGAGTTGACGGAAGTCACCCACTAGTTTCGGCTTGGATCCATTGATCGTACGGACCGTTTGCGCCACTCGCTCGCGCACACTCTGATCGACATCACAAAGGGCGGTGATTTGGGTGTCGGACCTCTTGGCCAGATACCTGGCGAGGCTATTCCCGCGCCCATTCACGCCAACGACCGCCACGGAGACTTTGCCGTTGGGCGAGGCCGCGCTCGTGCGGATCGCCATACCTGCCGCGGCTATTCCCACTGCTCCCGAAAGAACTTGTCTGCGGTTGATGGATTTCATAGCTGGACCCTCCCGGACCTGTTCGCTGACGCCGTACGTTTTCTCGCAGCCCTGAAGCGGCGGCGCTTAGCTGAGTCGCCGCGCCCGCCATCGTCCGCTTCCGTACTCACCCAAGTGTACTTCGCCGGACATCTCGTCGCCCGCGGCTTGTCCTGTAAAACGATACCCCAATGATGTGCCCTCATAGCGGACGGAGCTGCCAAAGTCGACCTGACGCCCACTGACCCGGCCCCGGATCGGCCCGCTCGCAATACGGCCCGTGTGTTCGCCGCTCACGTCGCTCTGCTGCATCGAGAGAAAGAACTTGTGATGCGCGGAACCGACCGAGTAGTCGATCCGCACGTTCCAGTGACCAGAGATATCGATTGTGGCCGGCGAACTCTCCTGGCGGGGAGGTTTCGGTCCGGGGGCGGCGCTGAAGATTTCATGGAGCCTTTCGGCGACGAGCTTCTCGTCCCCCGGATAGAGTGCCGCCGCCCGGATCCCAAGGGAATGCCCTTCCCCGCCCGCGTGAGCCATGATGCGCGGCCTGCCACTCAGGAGCAACTCGCCCACGTCTCCCGAGGTAAGCCCGATCAACTTCGGGTCCCACTCGATGCTCATCCGAACGTAGTTGCCTTCGATCTCTCCTTCGGTGATCCGGCCCGTGACGCCGCGCACCCGTGAGACACGCTCGATGATGTGGCGATACCAGCTCCGCCACAGCTCGTCCTCCTCGGAGCGATCGGATTTGCTCGCGAGAGACTCGACCGCCGTGAGCAGCCCGATGATCTCTTCCTTGCTGACCTTCATGGCTCGGGCGAAGGTGTGGTGAGGCGCGCTGTTCGTGAATGCCGCGGTGATGAGGTCTTTTCGTCCCAATAACAGACCCGCCGTCTGAGGGCCCCTTACGATTTTTCCGCCGCTGTAGGCGACGAGGTCGACACCGCGTCGCAGGAATGGGTTTGGGCGATGCGGGGTGCCGTCGGCGGCATCGATGAGGACCGGGACGCCGCGCTTGTGGGCCGCCGCGACGTACTCTTCAAGAGAGAACGGGTTGCCCGTCTCGCCCATGTGGATGAGTCCGGCGGCCATCGCCGTTCTCGGCCCGAAAGCCGTCTTGAGGTCCGCTGCTGTCGTCACTTCGACAATGCGAGCACCCACCGACCGAATCGCCTGGTCGTAGACGATGCGCGACCAACTCGGAATCACGACCTGGTTCTTAAGACCCCGCGTATCGGGTACCTGCTGAATCTTCTCGGGATCGCCGCCGGCGACGCAAGCGAGGGTCGCGCAGGTAACGGCACCCGCCGCTCCCGAGCTGACGTGGGCGGCCTCGGCGTCGAGCAGCTTCGCGATGCGAGGGCCGACTTGCGCCATCAGCTCGTCAAGGTTGACGTGGTAGTGCGCCGCCTGGCGGACGGCTTCGATGACTTCCAGCCGCTGCGCCGATCCGCCGTAAATCGTGGTTATCGCCGTGCAATTGATGTAGGGCTGCGCGCCCAGTCTCGTGTAGACTTCCGGGCCGCCGCCCCGCAGCGGCAGCTTCGTTTTAGAATCAACAGCCGGAGTTGTAGCCGGCGCTAATCCGAGGAGTTCACGTCGCGCTCGTCGTTTCCGTGAGGGAGAACTCATACGACAATCACCTAGATCAAGATGGCGGAGAACATAGCGCCCGTTGAACGATCACTTGATGCCCATTTCTTCCTTGCGCTTTCGCAACCAGTCCTCGTACTCCTTCTTCAGAGCCGGGTCCTTTGGGCTTGAGTAGATCTCACTGGCTTTGTACTTGCCGGTCATAAACTTCTTCTTCGTCCATTCGTCGTGCAGGCGGGCGATCTCGGCCCTCTCGACGACGCTCTCCACCAGGTGCGGCGGAATGAACACGACGCCCTCACGATCGCCCAGCACGATATCTCCCGGCATGACCGTAACTCCGCCGACACGGATCGGTATGTTGATGCCGGCCACCATGGCGTTGCGTCCGCTGGGATGGTAGCCCCGCGTGAAGATCGGGATATTCAACTCGGCGATGCCGGGCGTGTCCCGGATGGCGCCATTCACAACATAGCCATTCCCGGTAATCCCGTAGATGGCGGTCGCCAGGTTGTCTCCTCCGAAGGTAGCGTTCTCGACCTCGCCCATCACATCGACCACCAGCACGTCGCCGGGCCGTAGAAAGTCGATCACACGTTGTGTCGTGCCTGGGCCGAGGCCGGCGGCGCTCGCTTCTTTCTCGATGACGTCCTCGACATCCGGACGACGCGGCATGAAACGCGCTGTAAAGGCTCGGCCAACGAGTTGCTTCTCGGGATGGAGAATCCGCCAGCCGCCCTCGAATTGCGAGTTGTAGCCCGCCCCGCCAACGGTACCCCATGCAGAGGTGGTCGAGGCGCTGGACAGCCGTTTCAGCAGATCGGCCGGCACTTTCGGCCGCCCGTCCTCAAAGCGCTCGAAGGGGTTGAGCTGGGTGTACTTCAGCAGGTCGGCCTTCGAGAAGCCGGACATCTGGCTGTAAAGTGGAAACGCGGAGAGCAATACAAAGACGAGGATTCTTCCCATCATGAGCTAGACGGTACCACACGATGTCCCGCCGCGGAAGTTGTCTGAAAGAATGGTGCTGGAGGAGGGGGTCGAACCCTCATGCCCAGTGAAGGGCGCTGGATTTTGAGTCCAGTGCGTCTGCCAGTTCCGCCACTCCAGCACTGTGTAGAATCTATAACTTACGATGGAAGAGGATCGCTGCCAACTCGAATTGTCCTTGTTTTGTCCTTGTCACGGGCTGATTCAAGCCGGCCCATGTAGTTTTCGAGCTTGGTAGCAGCGTCATGCAGATCTCGTTCGCTCACCACATTGTACCTGTCAAAGACGCTCCGGGTCCTCCAACCGCCGATGGCCATCACAACCGCTTCCGGCACGCCAGCTCGCACTAGATTGCGAGCACCTGTGCGCCGCAGATCGTGAAAGATGTGCCGGGGCTTCCCCGTGCTCTCATCTATCAAGCCGGCCCGTTTGCTAGCTTCTTCCCACGCACCTCGGAAACTCTTGATGCGTTTCCCGTAGCGGAAGAAAACCCACGGACAATCAGGCCACCGTTGGGTGCTTCCGTCATCGAGTGTTGCTAAGCCGCCAGCTGTACTCGCCTATCGTCCACAATGACCAAGATCGTGCAGCGGGCGAACACCGACGTGACCTTCTCCCATGCCAGCAGAACGATCGTCGACGAGAAGATCTCCCTTAACGTCAGCCGCCGCTTCGTCAGACCCGCCTGAATGGCCGGTGTCCTGACCTCTCGTCCGAATTTCAGCGCCCCGTGCGGCCTCACGAAGTTGTAATAGCAGCGGAGCAGCTCGAGGTGCGCTGCCAGTCGCTCCCTCCGTCGCGCGTAGCAGATCGTTCGGCGACAAAGATACGCTGAGCCCTGTCGGATCGTCAGATTCAGCCGTTCGATGAACGACGTGTTCAGTTTCTCAGAGTCCTCGGAGTCACCCAACGCCTGCTCCCATCGCCAGGCCGCACCGAGCCTTGTTCTTCGGTCCACTCGGATCACGCGATCGTTCCTGCGCATCTTGATCACCTGGCCGTACAGACAGGCCGGCCCAAAGACGCGCCGCACAACTTTCTCGTAGAACTCGAATCCGTCCGTGGCGATCAACGGGAAGGGTGAAAAACTCATACGGTTCGCTACATCTCGAAAGAGGATGAGCGTGTTGTTGTAACTCCGTCTCCCGACCACCGTCGAAGGCCAAAGCCGCGACCACACGTCGATCGAAACGAAGATCCAGATGGGCTGTTGCTTGCCACCGACGATCGTACGAATCTCGTCGGCCTGCAGCTCCTCTACAGCCAGGCCCGTGATCCTCCGCGTGTTGAATCGATGACGAGACTTGGCGGCCCGTTCCAGCCAGCGATCGACGGTATTCCAGGCGATTTGCTTGACGCGAGCGATGGCGGACTTGTTCAGGCCTTCGACGCTGAGGGCGGCGACCTCATCGAAGGTCGCGCGACGATGTTGGAGTCGATAATAGGGCGTCCCGACATTGGTGCAGAAGGTCTTGCCGCAAGCCTGGCATCGGTAGCGACGACGTCTTCCCCATTTTGTCCGGTAGAAGCCGTGGCGGACGACTCTTCCGGCCGCGGCTTTTCCCGCCAGCGGGCAGTCGATGTTTGCGCAGTTGAGACTCTTCATTGCTCCTGGACCGGTCGGCAGCATGACTGCTCGCCCGGAATTGAGCCTCAAATCGTAGCACGTACAGGAGTTACGGCTGGGTCGCCAACACTAGATGACGGAAGCACCTGAGCACGACTATCTGCGGATGGTCGGAGAGGCGACCGATGCCTTATCGGCCGGCGGCGAAGGCGAAGGAACCCTCGCGGGCGTCCGCCGGCTCATCACCGAAGGCGGCCTCGAAGTTGTCCAGAGCGACATTCTCATCGGCGGTGGCTACACCGGCCTCATGCGCATCGCGGCTCTTGCGCAGGCCTATCATGTTCAAGTCGCACCGCATGGAGCCCAATTTCCCGACTTGAACGGCCACTTGGTGGCGGCCGTTCCCAACGGTCTCATGATCCCGGCTTGCCCGAGTTCGGAGCCCTATCAGATTTGGTCGAAACTGTATGACCCGCCCGTTCGGATCGAAAAGGGTGAGCTTGTCATGACCGAGAAACCGGGCATCGGACTGGATTTCGACCAGACGTTCATACAGCGCTATCAGGTAGCGCGTTGAAACCAACAATGACGCCGGAGTCGAATCTCTCAACAACGCCCTTCAGCGATGCGGTTAGCATGAGATGGTCCGGCTAATCAGGGAAGGCCAGACAGTACCGCCGCATAACTGTCGCGAACAACCGATTCGTCCATCAGGCGGATCTATTCCGGCTAGGGTCCCGCCCCAGGTGATTTGGGTCGAACCGATGCAGCCGTCAGCTCCACGGAAACGGGCTGTTCGAGACCGGGTGTAACTTGCCTTTCTCGTAGCGGACAAACCGAAACGGCCGCAGGAGCCGGCTCTTTTCTCCCACGATCTCCTGCGCAACCAGCCGGCCGACGCCGATCATTTTGAAACCGTGGTTCGAGTCGGCGATGATGTAGCAGTTCTCACGAAACACGTCGAAGACCGGAAAGCTGTCCGGAGTCAATGCGCCGATGCCTCCTGAAGGCTCGTGCTTGTAGAGCCGCGACTTGCCTCGGAATCGCTCCTGACAAAACGCCAGAGCCGAGCACCACATGTGGGCGAAATCCTTGCCAACGACAAAGTCGGGCGACTTGGGACCATAGGGATCGATCTTGACTTCGTCTGGCTCTGTCTCGACTCGCAGGGGCATCGCGCCGCCTTGGATACCTCCGAAGCCGAAGTCCGGCTTGAAGTAAATCCCCCACAGACGATCGGTCAACAACGAGCCGTCAACGTCGGAGTGAAGCGGCGCATCGGTATCAACGTGCAGTACCGGCGCAGGCCCGTCGTCGTTGGTGCGCTGGAGGTCAGGGTCGACCCCCAGGGTTCCCTCCTGCAGGGACCAGAAAGACCACATCGGTACACGGTCTCGGACATGGCCGTCAGCGCTGCGAACACGAATCCATAGAGGCAGCCTGAGCATCTTCCACAAGGGATAGATCCAGGGGCCCGCGCCGATCACAACGTAATCAACGTCGATCACGCCGGCTTCGGTTGTTACGCGTCGGATCGCACCGCTGTCGGGTTCGAACCCTGTGACGGCGACGCCGCTGACGATGTTGACTCCTTGTGCCCGTGCCTTCTCAGCCAGGCCCCGTATCGCGGCTTTGTTGTTGGCATATCCACCCTTTTTCTCATGGAGAAGGCTCGTGATGCCCTCGGCCCTCCAGTCGTGAAACAGCCCCTGCATATAGCGGCGGCAGGACTGCTCGCCTTCCATGAACTCCGAGGTGTAGCCGATCGCCTGCTGCTGGGCCGCGATCCCTGCCAAGTCGCTACGCATCACTTCGGGGCTGAGCTGGATGTATCCGACCGGATGGTAATGAAATGCCTCGGGGTCGCTCTCCCAAATGGCGACACTATGCGCCATCAGCTCCCGCATGGCCGGCTGGAAGTAGTTGTTGCGGACGACGCCACAGGCGATGCCGGAAGCACCGGCCGCTATATCCTTCTTGTCCACGACGAGGATATCCGCGCCCGAACCCCTGCCCCGACTCTTCAATTGCAGGGCCAGATGGTAGGCCGTACTCAATCCGTGGACGCCGGCGCCAACCACCAAGTACGGGATGTGAGGAGGAAACCGCATTAAGTTCGAGTCGCTTGAAGCGTGACCGCACGGCCTAGAGTTTGTCGACGAACTCCCGATTGTGTTGCTTCAGGCTTGGGTCGCTGCCGAGCGCATAGTGCTTTGACATGTCAGGCGAGTAGCGGCTGGCCTCGGTTTCGCGTCCCATGGCCTCCGCGATGGCTCGGATGTGATGCGGACCGGCGCCACAACACGCTCCCAGGTAGCGAACTCCCATATCGTATGCGGCGCGAGCGAACTCCGCCATCTCGTAGCGGTTGCAGGTGAACGGATCGAGCGCGGTCGGAAACGGGCGGCCGTCCGGAATGACATCGCATTGCGTATCGTGCAGCGATTGGAAGGTCGGGTGCTCGGGAGTCGTTCGATAAGGCACGGGCAAGGCCGCCACATGGCAAGAAACCGCCTGTCGAACGCGCTCCACGAGGGGCAGCAGGGTTTGCGGGCCGCGCGCACAGTTGAGTCCGACAACGTCCGCGCCGGCCTGCTCCAAGCGGCGGCAACTTTCCTCCACGGTGTAGCCGTCGCGGAGAGTGCCCTCGACGTGGGCTGCCAACGTCACGACGGCCGGCAGTTTGGCGTCTCGTATGACCTTCAGCGCGAGCTCCGCCTCGCCGTGATACGACAAAGTTTCGGCAATCACGAAATCAACATCTCCTTCGGCGGCCCACTGAACCTGCTCTTCAAACATGGCCAGGACCTGGACCTCGGCTTCTTGGTTTCCGGGCTCATAGACGTTCGTGTTGCAAACGTTGCCCGCCACCAACCGCGCTTCTCCCTGGGCCTCTGAAGCTACGGACTTCGCGATCGCCAAAGCGTTCCGTTGCAGCGGCTCAAGCTTGTCCTCTTTTCCGATCAGACGCAGTTTCTCGCGGTGCCCGTAGTAGGTGAATGCCTCGATCACATCGGAGCCCGCTCGGAGGAACTCGCGGTGTAGCTGAGCCACCACTTCCGGGTGATCGAGAACGATTTCCGGAACGTAAGCGCCGGCCTGCAGATATCCTCGTCGTTCGAGCTCGAAGAGATAACCTTCGGCACAGATGACCGGGCCTTCCGACAAGCGTTCGGCGAGACTTCTCTTCTGTGTGGCTAGTGCCATGGCTCCTCAGTCAGCGAGGCCGTGTGGCCGCCGATTGGTACACATCATAGCGGGGGCGCGGCGAGTCGGTCCTAGTGATCCATCCGGGTGTTCTCCACAGCGGCAACCGACCTGGGTCCGCGCGCACTTCGGGCAAGTATCCGCTGCCCGGCGAGGGCGAGGCCAATCAGCCCGATACAGGCCACGTAGGCCGCCGAGGTCGAGATCTTGACGGAGACGTATCCCGCGAGAAAAGGAGCGAACACAGAGCCGATCCCGACAAGGGCATGATGAACTCCGGTCTTCTTTCCGCGGTGTTCCTCCTTCGTGAGGCTGACCACGAGACTTGCAGCGTAGGCGGTCGCTACAGCGATTCCGATACCGACAAAGCCGACGGCGAAAAGAGCGGCCGGAACAGTAAGTCCGTGTGACTCTGAACGCGCGCCTTGGGGCACGAGGTAGAAGCCAAGTGCGACCAGCGCAAAGCCGGCCACGGCAACGAATTGGAACGCGACACGCCACCGGACAAAGCGATACCAGTCGGTAAAACCGGAGAGAGAAAGAAAGGTGACGAGTTGCGACCAGGCGACGATGGATACCAGGCCGCCCACACTGCCGGCACTGAGCCCAACGTTCTCGGCCTGGGTGGGGAAGACCCATCCAATCAGCGAGTAGGAGAATCCAACAGCCAACTGGGCAAGCCAGACGGACCCTAGTTGCTCCCAGGCCTCGCCCTTGGAAGCAGCCACAGCGACAGAACCTACCTTCTTTTGCGGCACAGGCTCGGAATCTTTGGACCAGGGCAATGGATCGGACATGAACAGGCGGACAATGAGGCAGCCGACCGCTATCGCCGCGATGGTCCTGTAGCAAACTCCGGTGCCAAATCGTTCGGTGATGCCGGCGTAGAGAAACCCCGTCGCTCCCCCTGCGGCCCACCCCAGGTTGTAGAAATGCATTTCCTTGGCAAGGGGTCCGCGAGCGCGGTCCGCAAGCCACGCCTCGAACACCGGCCAGACGCCATTGACGCCCATGGTGATGAGAGCGACCATGCCGACAAAAGACGGGAAGTCTGTCACCGACGGCATGTACCAGCACGAACCGATCAGTAGGAGGTAGAAAAGGACCATGGTCGGCTTGCGACCAAAGCGGTCCGCCAAAGCTCCGGCCAGCGGTGGGGTAAGGAAGTTGGCCAGGCCGTATGCCAAGCCGGTTTGTCCCGCCGAAAAGGCATCGCCTCCAAGGTCCCTGACCTTAAGGGCGGAACTAAGCCAGAACATCGTCTCGGCCATGCAAAGGACGAAGCTGTGAACAAAGTTGAACGTGAGCCTCGATTTCATCTCAGTGGAAGGGACCGTTTCCTTTCCAAACCGGCAACAGCCGAGCTATTCAGGCGGATCAGTAACTGGAGATCCCTTGGGCGTCTCAAGAAACCGACGGAGCACGTTGTCGGTGATTCGCGAGACGTTGTTTTCGTACTGGTTGTGAGAAAGGCTTCCGGTCCACGTGACCGATCCGGCGGCAAAAACGGCGCCCCCTTTGGGGCGGGACCAGAAAGCGAGATGTGCCACCGGAGACACCGCTGTGCGTCGTGGCGGCGTGAAAGCATGGTGGCGCGCTTCGGCCAGCACTACAGGCCGGTCATCTTGATTCGGTTCCCACTCCGGGACGGAATCCATCTCGAAGCCGGCCGCGGTCCCAAGGTTCAATCCGAAATCGCCGATGACCTCTTCGCGCTGGACTCCTCGGAAGATGAAGCGGTACGGCGGCTGAAAACCAGGCTCGACCCGCCGAAACCCCCAGCGACCTACCGCTGCCGTCCATACGTTTGCTGAGTGTTCAACGCCGAGCGTCTGCCGCGGAGGACGCCCCCGCCGCGCCCACAGGCCTCCAAGCTCGCCCGTCGTGCTGTGCTGCCACTCACCTGGTTGTGGGACGTAGGTGGGACCGTAGTCGCCTTCTCCGCCCTTGCGTACCTCGATCAAATGCGGACGTTCCGAATCGATCGATGTCACCCAATAGAGGCCGTTGCCGCCTAGATACAGGACTCGTCCACCGTCGCGGGTGTACCGCGAGACAGCCTCAAGCATCTCTCGGGTGTAGTACTCGGGATGGCTGGCGAGAATGATGCACCGATAGGGGGAAAGGAGTGACACGCCTTCTCGATGGAGATCTTCGTCTGCATAGACATCGTAGTCGAAGACCTTTTGTTCCAGCCAGTCGATGAGGTACAGGTTTGCGGTGACAGTATGAGCGCCCCAATGCTGGAAGCCGGCGCTGGGATGCCACGAACGTGTCGGCTGACGGCGCGTACGGTAGTACACCAAAGATCCATCGCTATGGACGTTGTACAGACTGAGCCCGCGGTCGAGCACGCCGTCCTCGGTGTAGCTGTAGCAGGATCGATTGCTCCCGTACGCCTGCCACGTGAGGGTGGGGACAATGCAAGCCAACGAGCACGTCGACTCACGGGGACGCACTATAAAGGGAGCGAAGAGTTCGTCCGTCTCGTTCGTGACACGTGCTGCGTAGATACCAGGCCTTGCATCAACGCTTACCTCGAGCTCGCAGGTGGGCTCCCATCGAGCGTCCTCGAGGTCATCGTCGTGGAAGTGGACGGCGTTGTAGTCTGAGGGAGCCTCGGTAAAGAGACGGGAAGGCATTCCGACCCAAAAGGGGCCCGTGACGGCGCGGCCTGGCGCGTTGACTGATTTGCCATGGTTGGCGTGTGCCGACACGTCGACGATGCGCGATCCACTGACATCGAGCGAAAGGTCCCAACAGCCGAGGGCCCCTTTGACCTTTGTCGGATCTCGCTCTTCCGACAAAGCCCACACCTGTTCGCGATCGAGGGCTTCACCCACCAGCGCCGGGTAGCCGATCTTGCCGTTGAAATGCGCCCAGTGGCGGTCCGGGCGTTCGCTGTTGGGCGCTGCTCCGAAGAGGAGGGGAGCGTTGCCAGCAAAGATTGGTCCCTTGCTCAAGGTCTTGGGTGAGACGACGAGTTCATCTTGCGAACCTCGGGTTTCGACCGAACCCGAGCTGTCGCCGACCCGCTGGTAGAGGCGCGCGTGTCCGGTTCGCGGATCGTAGCTGAACGCAACATAGTGCCAACAATCCAAATGGGCCGTCTCGCGTGCCGTCACCCATTCGGCCGTGCGCCCGTCATGAGAGATGGCCGCCGTCAGGACCCTATCGCCTGCGTAAAAGAGTGCGTAGCTCAACTGCTCCGGCATCCATTTTGCGGCCAGGGTGTGCCAGCCGCTGGGCTGGAGGGAGGGGTAGAACCAGATGCCGAGAGTGAAGGCGCCCGTGGGGCTAAGGGCATCGGAGTCCGGAATCTCGATGTACGAGCCAAAATCGGTGTACTGCTCGCGGATGGAGACTGTTGCCGGCTGCCCCCAGTCGACCGCTTGTTCCTTGTACCCCGGCCCGGATGGATTCGAATCGCCGTGAATCAGCCGGACGATTCTGAGTCGCGCCTCACCGGCCGACCCGCTCAGCATGAGTTGCAGGCGCGCGCCTTCGGGAACAGACATCTCGTCTGCGTAGCCTTCAAGCCCGAGACCGGGGATCGGGGAAAGACGGTTTGAGTCAGCATGCGCCATTAGTAGGTCAACCCTCGGTACAGATTCTCGTCGATTTGGACCGCCAATACGGTCAGTTGCCGATTCGCCAACCAATCGGCCAGGACGGCTTCGAGCGCTTCGAAGGAACGAACACCGACCCCTTTTGCGCCGAAGGCCTGCGCGACCCCCGCCCAATTGACGGGACCAAAGTCTACACCCCGGAAGGGTAGTTTCTTGACGTTCTGAGCGATCTTGATTACGGCTAAAGATCGGTCGCACAGGACGACTATAAGGGGTTTCACATTGAGCCGAACGGCGGTTTCCAGTTCCTGCACCATCATCCCGAAACCACCATCACCGACGACCGCCGCCACGGGCCTGTCGGGAAAGAGCAGCGATGCCGCCAACGCGGCCGGCAGGCCGAAGCCCATGGAAGAGAGGCCGTTCGACACCAAGAACGAACCTGGCCGAGAGGCGAGCCAAACCTGCGAGATCAGCATCTTGTGGGCGCCCACGTCGGTAGCAAGAATGGTTTCCTCGGGCAAGCCTTGCTGCAATTGCTCCAGGACGTGGTAGGGAGACAGGCCTGCTTCCGTCCCCAGTTCCTCGGGGATCATTGCGGCTCTGACCCCCTCGCGCACCTGTCGGACCTCGTCGTCCGTCCAGGTCGTGCAGCCGGTGTATCTCCGTCTTAGTTCGTCGAGCAGCTCGGTGACGTTACCGACACAGTCGATCGTCGGTGTGAAGTCGCGGAACGCGACGGAGCCGTTGGCGATTGAGTAGAAAGGACGGTCCCGGTGCCAGTCCTGACACGATTCCACCGGGTCAAAACCGATTCCCAGCAGGCAGTCGCTGGTCCTTACCGCTTCGACGGCAACTTGGTCTCCGGCGGCCGAGGCAATCGTCCCCAAGCAAGCGGCGGCGCTCTCGTCCGCAACGCCCTTGCCCTGCGGTAAGACGACGAACGGGATACTCGTTTCCGCGAGAAACCGGCGCACAGCTTGCGAGTCGCCGCAGGGATCCAGAGCGAGACCCACTGCCACGAGCGGCCGTTGTGCCTCCTTCAGGGCAGTAAGAATTCTCCCTAGGCCCTGAGGCTCTCGAGACGTGTCGGACACTTTGTGGCTTGTTTTGGGTCGATCCTCATTTCCTGCCACATCGGCTGGAAGACTGAGGTGAACGGGCCCCTGTGGCGGCGTGAGGGCAAGCTGCGCGGCGGTGCGAACAGCGCCGGCCGTTCCGTGACTGTTCAGCCGAATCGCGCCCTTGGTGATCGGTGAAAAGACCTCGGCGAGGGGAAGGTTCTGCTTGTTGCTGCGCTGGCTGAGCGTGTCCGGAGTTCTGGCGGAGAAGTGCAACATCGGGTCGCGGTCTAACCAGGCATTTGCAACGCCGAGGACAGCGTTGCACGCCCCCGGGCCCAGTGTCGATAGACACACCCCGGGAACCCCCGAAAGGCGTCCCGAGACCCCGGCCATGAATGCCGCGGCTGCCTCGTGGCCGGTCAGAACAAACTCGATCCCATTCGCTTCGAGCGCTTCCATCAGCTCGACGATTTCACCTCCCGGGTGTCCGAACACGCGGCGGACGCCCAGGTCTAGCAATTCGTGAGCGACGATGTCGGCGCAAGTCACAATGTCTCCAAGGCGGTTCGAACCGAGTCGACCTTCACTCCGCCATCAACGTGGCCGCCCCGATCGCACAAGCACACCCCAGTGTCTGCGTGAGTGTAATCGATTCGTTGAGCACCGACCAGGCGAGTAGAATCGTCAGAACAGGATAGGTTGACACCAACGCAGTCACGACGACGGCCTTTCCTCCCTGGCTGAATGCCCGAAAGTAGAAGTAATTCCCCAACCCGCCCGTTAGTCCTCCTAGCACGGAATAGAGGAACCCTTGCTCGTCCCAGACTACGCGGAAACCGAGGTAGATCAGGATCGGAATTGTTGCTAGTGTGAAACCGATCGTTTCCCAAACCTTCGCGCCCAGCGTCGACATCCGGCCGGTCCCGAGCTTAGAGAGGACCGACCACGAACCCCACAGGAGCATCGTGATGAGCGAAAGCGTCAGCCAATTCTGCATTGCTTACAAACTGAACAGGAAGATCGCGATGAACGCAAGGCCCACCCCAATCGACTGCTTGAGACTGAGGCGCTCGCGCAGAATCAAGAAGGCAAGCGCGAGTGTTACTACCGGGAAGAGAGCGGTCAGGGGAACTACCACAGAGGCCTTTCCACGCGCCAGCGCCCAGTAGAAGAACAAGGCGGCCAACTGAGCAACCACCCCGGCGAGGCACGGGATTGCGCTTGACCGTGACCGGAGATCTCGCGGGAAGCCGAGAACCCAGGCGATCACGAAGGTAATCGGCACATAGCCGATGACCCACCAAACGGCCACACTCGTGCCCGGCAGCGTGTTCGCGGCCACCTTGGCTGAAAAGCTACAAACCCCGAATACGCCCCAGGCCAGCACGGCTGAGAACAGCCACGAACCCGCCGATACTTCGGACAATCCGGTCGCCCCCGGCGGTTGATCGATGTCGTCGCTAGGCAAATCGCGCTCGGATTCTATCTCAGCACAAGTACGGCTGATTGGGAACCGCCTTCATCAGGTCCAACCATTCGAGATGGGAGGCGGCAACGTTCTCGGGATGAGACTTGCTGCGCACGAGTATGCCGGGCACATCGCGCCCGGTGGGCATTGAGGGGTCACAGTACCGTATGTCGAGGCTCCAGCGAATCCCCGAAGTTCGATTCGGATAGGACCGGTGGACAGTCTTGTGCTGAAAGACAACGAGGTCACCTTTTCGTACAGGGCAGGAGAGTCGCCGCCCCGCCGGCAGGTCCTCCTCGCGGATGCCGATATGACCATCCGGATAGCCCGCGATCCGCACGTGTTCCTTCAAACCGTGCGAATGGCTACCCTCGATGACTTCCAGACAGCCGTTGTCGACCGTCGCGTGCACAAGTGGAACCCAGAAGTTCATCATGAACGTCTGCGCCGCTTCCGGGTTGAGGAATACGAGGTCCTGGTGCCACGGAATCTCAGAGTGTGACTCCCGAGGCATCTTCGCCTGTACGTTGTACTGAGGATGCGCCAAGATCTCGGGACCGATCACCGATTCCACGATGTCAAGAACCGCCCGCTGCTTAATGATCGAGAACAGGCCGGAAGTCTTGAGGTGCTTGCCCGTAACTACCTTCTTGATCTCCCCGCCGTCTTCCATGGAGGATACGATTCGGGCCAGACGCGACTCGAAGGGCTCGTCCTCGAACAGGTCGGACAGTCGCTCCCGTACCTACGCGTCGCGGGCTCCTTGGTCGATAACCGCCCTGATCTCATCAACGAGGGGTTGAAGATCCTTCGCGGACAGGACATCTTTGAGAACAAGATAACCGTTCCGCAGAAACCGAGAGCGTTGATCGGGCGACAGCCTCTGCGTAAGCGCTTCCATCACGTTGTGGAATCTGACTGAGTTGAGGCCGCGCAAGCCGCGATGAACGATTCGGAAGTGGTAGTGAATCCGATTGAGTACTCGGTGAGCAAGATCAATCGCTTGGTGAACGAAAGCTCTTCGATGTCACCGGGCAGCTCGACCGCCATTGTGCAATCGCGAAGCAGCAGAACCTGATAGTTCAGGTTCATCGCATCAACCATTGTGGAGTGCAAACAGACGTCGAGCGCAAATCCAACACAGACTAAGGTCTTGATACCAAGATTGCGCAGAAGCCCGTCCAGTCTGGTCTCGAAGAAACCACTATAGGAATGTTTCCGGATAAAGTAGTCGCCGGGCTGAGGCTCGATGACTTTCGAGAACTTCAGAGCCGCGGAATTGCCGTGTACATACTCGCGGGGATCGACCGTGTCCTCTGAACCCCATTCCTCCCAGTCTATGTCACAGCAGCGTCGCGCTATCTTTGCCAGCTCGGAATTGTTGATCGCAATGCGGGGAGCTGAGTTATTGAGATAGATGATCGGTAAGCCCGCCTCGCGGGCAGCATCGATCGCGGGACGGATGTGATCTACGACAATCTCCTTTTCTTTGGCCGCGCTGGCAGTCGAGCTGAGAGAAGGATACTCGTGTGGGCGGCCATCGTCGGGCGAGAAGCCGAGGCCGTAAACATCAACTATCAGGAGCGCCGTTCTAGCGGTATCTAGTTCCAGCGCTTCTTCGGCATGCCCCAGAAATTGTTCCGGGGGATACATCCGATAGTAGCGCCCGTTTAGTTTCAGCGTGGGCATGGGGTGCGTCTCCGGCTCAGCCGATCGCTGCTCCTGTACCGATGACTTAGAGATACCGAACCAAGCCTCCATCCACATCGATCGAGGCGCCAGTGACATAACTCGCCCTCTTGCCGGCGAGAAACGCCACGACCGCTGCGATTTCTACAGCTTCCGCCACGCGGCGCAGGGGCGTTTCCTTCGCTACCTGGCCATAGTACTCTTCCAACTCTTTGTCCGGGGCGAAGTACTCCAGACTGCTTTCCCAAGCTTCACTCTTCACGTTGCCCGGATTCACACTGTTAACCAGGATTCCATAGCGGGCCAAATTGTCAGAGAGGACTTTGCTGAATGCAAGACAGGCAGCGCGGTCCGTGCTGTTCGCGATGTACTCGGGGGCGGACTGCCGGCCGACGATCGAGTTGATATTGATGATCCTGGCCTGGTCGCTCTTCTTCAGATGCGGCAGGGCCGCGCGCACGCAATGCATCGCGGCAAACAGTTTGACGTCGAGATCCGCCCTCCAGCTTTCTTCCTCGACCTCTTCGAACGTTCCGGGCAATGGGCTACCCGCGTTATTGACCAGGATGTCGAGACCGCCGAGCTCGGTAGCGGCTGCCTCAACGAATTTCGCGACGGCAGCTCGATCCGTTACGTCAGCGACTAGCGCAAAAACCTTGCGACCCGTCTTCTCGCGCAACTCCTCAGCGGTCGCACTCAGCGCATCCGATGCACGTGCGCAAATGGCGATGTGCGCACCCTCACCGGCGAGTTCATTGGCAATGGCCTTGCCGATGCCCTTACTGCCGCCGGTTACAACCGCCCGTCGATCCTTGAGTCCCAGATCCATCCTGCTGATTGTCCTAGTAAGAGGCGCCCGTCGTTACGGCGATGTCCTCTCCGTTGATCGCGCGAGCTTCGTCCCGACAGAGGTAACGGACCATCTCGGCGACTTCTTCGGGTTGAATGAACCTCTTCTGCGGATAGTTCTCTTTCCATCGGCGCCGCATCTCCTCAGGTGAGATGCCCTCGCGCTCGGCCCACTTGGTGAGGTGCATTTCAGCGGAGGGAGTTTCAATGATCCCGGGACTGACGGTGTTGGCGGTGATGCCATGGCCGGCGACTTCCAGCGCAAGAGACCGATTGAATCCCAATAAGCCATGCTTTGATGCGGCGTAGGCACTGTACTCGGGCGTTCCCACGTGCGCGTTGGTCGAGGCGATCGAGATAATTCGTCCCCAGCCGCCGCGAATCATGTGCGACAGGGCTTCCCTCACGCACAGATACGCCCCGAACAGATTCACATCAATGACTCTCTTCCACGCCCTGTCGTCGTGTCCGAGTACCTCGTGGACGCAGTTCGTCGCGGCGTTGTTGACGAGTATGTCCACGCTACCGAATGCTTCCCGGGTAGAGTCTATCAGTCGTGCAACATCTTCGCCCGCGCTGACGTCGCCGTCGAGTGCTCGGCAGGCCACTCCGAGGTCTTCAATCTCCTGTCGGGTCTTGTCAATCTCACTCTCATCAGCGAAGTACTTGAGTTCCGTCGCGACGGTTTGCACTCGCTGTTGGCTCAGCGACATGATCGAAACGTCGGCCCCCTCGCGAGCCAGACACAGCGCGATGGCGCGTCCAAGTCCACTCGCGCCACCTGTTACGATCGCCGCTCGTCCGGAAAGAAAGCCGTCGCTCATCGAAGGTGTCGTCAGACGTTCAGAAGACGGTTCTGCAGTGCATCACGGTCGAGCTCTACACCCAGGCCCGGCCGGTCTAAAGGAACCCGTATCTTACCGCGATGGAAGTCAAAGCCATCAATGGCGAGCCCTCCCAAGCGGCTGAAGGGCTCGGGCGCCCACTCAAAGGGTAAGGGCTTCGCGCCCCCAGAAGGGAGCGGCACAGGAATGGAGGCGGCTAGATGGATGGCTGCGGCGGTTCCCACGACACTGGCGTATCCGTGAGGCGTGCATTCGACCCCGAACGTCCCAGCCAGATCGGCGATCTTCTTGCATTCGGTGAGGCCACCCGCCAGACCTGTTTCCGGGATCACAACATCGAAGAGCCGTCTTGTTAGGACATCGCGGAATCCAGAGCGACCGAGTAGCGCTTCACCTCCCGCCAGCGGGATACCGACGCCTTCACGAAGTGATTCATAACCGGGAAGATCATCGGGTGGCAAAGCATCCTCGAGCCACCTGACACCGAGGTCTTCCAGTTCGGCGGCAAACTCCTTGGCGACCCTTGAAGTATAGGCGTGGTTCGCATCGACCATCAAACCAACCTCGGACGGCAGCGATTCCCTTACGCGACGTACCCGGTCGAGGTCACCATGAATGTCGAGCAGTCCGACTGACATCTTCATCGCTGCGAACCCCTCTTCGGCGAAGCGCTCGGCCAGGGGCACAGGATCCGCGAAACCCTCGGCGCCGTCGGGACGTCGAGTATAACGGATGCCAGATGCGTAGCACTCGAATTCGGTGTGGATCGGTCCGCCCAACAGAGTGCAGATCGGGACTCCGAGAACTTTCCCCTTGATGTCCCAGCAGGCGATATCAATCGCGGAGACCGCCGCCAACGCCGGTCCGGGAGCCCCGAAATCCCAGGCGTCGCGAACCAACCGTCCCCAGAGCTCTTCCGTCTTGAAGGGGTCGGCGCCGAGTACAGTCGGTTCGCAGAACTCGCGGATCAACGCCTCGACGGCTCTTGGCGGACCGTAGGCTTCACCGAGACCGCTCACCCCTTCATCCGTGTGAACCTCGATCAGCAATACAGGTGCGGACGTGACCCACCCCTTCGAATAGGCCCAAATCGGCACTTGTGGAAAACCCACGAGGTAGGTGCTAATGCGGGTGATCTTCATTCAAGCGCCTGCTCCAAGAATAGCAATCGGGTTCTGTCCAAAAGCTCGATCGGGCCCAAGTTGTTCTTCAGTAGGGAGTTCAGAACGCGCCGGGGTGAGCCGGAGTCATCCTCAACACGGTCAGCATGGCGGGCGTAAGATGTGCTGCTGAAGCGTCCTCGTCGGTTTCGCGATGGCCGCCAGCGAGGGACGTCGAACACGGGCGAGGCGACCCACCAGCCAGCGTCTTCGCCTCCAGATTTCAAGCGGCGATCGGCGTCTGATAGAGTCCGCGGCAATGCTCTTCCCAGCGGTAGCGGTTGAGCGTTGCGACATCCTTCCGTTTCGGGACTGGCGTCCGTCCTTCCAACGACGCATGCGCCCGATGAGCATTGTAGAAGTCCTGGAATTCGAACAGTTTCTGTTCCAGGTCGGGCGCGGACCAGAACAGTATCCAATCCAAGCATTCTCGTCGCAGGGTGCCGATCAACCGTTCGACAAACGGATGCGACATCGGAACATAAGGAACACTCTTGATCTCGGTCACACACAGCACCCGCAGGTTGGCCTGCCATTAGTAGAACCGGTACAGCGGATCGTTGTCGGAGCTGAGGTACTTCGGCGTCGCATGCCCTCGAGTGGCATGGTTGAACATGCAGCACAAGGCTCTGCCATCCACGATGCCGGCATGGATGCCGAAGCCGACGATCCGCCGCGTGCACTGGTCCATGATCAGCAGCACCCAATGGCTTCGCAAGATCGCTGACTCGCACCGGAACAGGTCGATGCTCCAGAGGCTGTCTTTCGCATGTCCAAGGAAAGTCAGCCATGAGGGGCCACACGAATCTGGTTCCGGCTGGTACCGAACGGCGGGAATGCGCCGCACAACATCTTTATCGATGGGAATGCCGAAGGCGTATCGTCCTAAGCTTGGGCCGGCACAGTTGATCGTGGCGGGGTCCTTCGCGCTGCTGTCGTACTCGATGGAAACGGGCGAAGAAGTGTGGCGGGCCGGAGGACTGTGCTGGCAGGCCAAGGCGGTGCCGCTCATCGACGACAAGCGCGTCTATTACAACTGTCAAGGGGCGGGGACCGATGCGATGGCCGGCCAGTATCCGGATTTCGCCGGCGCGTTGAAACGCATGGACACCAACGGCAACAGCGCTCTGGATCAGGACGAATTCTATGAGAAACGCCGCGAGAAGTTCCCCGAGTACGACTTCAGCAAAGACGGCGTGATGGACCAGCGCGAATGGAACTTCTTCGTGCAGCGAATGGCTACACGGCCTGGCGTTTTCGCGGTGAGGCTGGGAGGACTCGGTGACGTAGGCGACACCCACCTGGAGTGGGTCCAAGCGCGAAGGATGGGCAATGTGCCGTCTCCGTTGCTTTACCAGGGGGTTATCTATTCCGTGCGTGACGCGGGTATTCTGTCTAGCATCGACGCCGAGACAGGGGAGATTCTCAAACAGGATCGGCTGCCGCAAGCGTTGGGTGCCTACCGGGCGTCTCCGGTAGCTGCCGGCGGCAAGCTGTTCTTCCTGGACATGGACGGTACGCTCACCGTGGTGAAGGCCGGGGGCCAATGGGAGGTGCTGCACAGCTTGGCCCTTGACGACGGCGGCAGTGCGACCCCGGCCATCGCCGACGGTCGTCTGTACGTTCGCACTCACCAGAACCTCTACTGCTTTGGAGAGTGAAGGCACACTCCGACGCTCGACCGAGGGCGGCGCAGGCAGAACAACCCAGGTGGCCTCGCACTTGACCACAGCCGTTGGATCGACGCGCCGTCGAAGACCTTCTTCCTACCCAAGAAGGTCCTCGCCGAGGCCTTCCGCGGCAAGTTCATCGACGGCTTGCGGAAGGCTTTCGCCAAAGGCGAGCTGCGTTTCCACGGGCGGTTCGCGCCGCTCCATCGACCGCGTGAGTTCAAGGCCTTTGTGCGGACGCTCTACCACACCAAGTGGGTGGTCGAAGTACGGCCGCCCTTCGGAGGAGCGGGGCGGGCTCTCGACTATCTGAGCCGCTACACCCACCGTGTGGCGATCTCGAACCAGCGCTTGGTCTCGTTCGCCGGCTCATCGCTCGCGTCCGTCCCTCGCGCACCATCTCCTACTCGGATGCCGAACCTGCTCGCAGTGGCTGGGTCTGCCCTCGTTGCGGCGGGCCCATGCGGCTCGCCAAAGCGACTCTCTCTACCGCCTCGCAGCCCCCTCTGCTCGGATCGCCTGCGTTACAACACTTAGATATCTCAACAGCTAACTGTCGATAGTCGCTATGTAGTTCATGTCGCGCGACTTCGGGGTGTTCGCCATGTCCCCAGAATGTGCACCTAGGTAGGCGCGAAGAACGGTTGACGCTCCGACGATTGAAGGCGGAAGCACCCGCCGGATATGCGTCTCACTTCGTCGGTTCAGGAGGCTTAGGCGGCTCGACTGTCTTCTGGTAGATATCAATGATCTCCGGCCGCTCGCCTTCCATCGAAAGGCCTGCTGCGAGCATCAGTTCGGTGATCGCCGCGAGTGTCGGGGGATCGGGACGCGGGAGTCGGCCGCTGTGACCCTCGGCGATGAATAGCGGCGTTCGACCAAACTTGTTGCGATTCTTCCAGACTTGCGGATCGGCTCCACGGTCGGCTAGCAGATTTACGACCCGCGGGTACATGTTGTACGCGGCGCCATGCATCGCAGTATCGCCATTGCTGTTCACACCGTTGATGTCAGCGCCGAGGTCCAGAAAAAGCTTGACGGCTTCCAGAGACTCGCTTTCCTCGCCTGCTTCCTCTTGCGGCTCCTGCGTGCCAACCCCGGCGGCGGCCAGCAGCGGCATCGTGTTGTTGAAGTTCGGTAGAAAAGGATCAGCGCCCAGATCTAGTAGCAGGCGAATAAGCGGAACGTCGGAACGATCGGCGGCAAAGAGCAGCGGGGTTGCTCCAACCGCCTTAAGCTGCGAGGACGTGCCGGGCAGTTTCGGCGCGTCTTCGGGCAGGCGGAAATTGACGTTTGCGCCGCGCTTCACGATTTCTCGCACGAAGTCAAAGCTCGAAAGTTTGCCCTTTCCCCTCGGTGGTGCACCTTCGCTGCCGTCGCTCGAATCCGGCTTGCGCACGCCGGGAATCATATGGAGAGGAGTGAATCCGGTCCGCACATCGTTCGGATCGGCACCCGCGTCGACCAGTGCGATAGTGAGTTCGTAGTGGCCGTTCTGGACGGCGAGAAGCAACGGACTTGTAGTCCGAGAGCGCTTTCGGCTGTTTGTACCCCGCAACATCGAATTGACATCGATGCCCTCGGCGAGAAACTCCCGTACGACGTCGAGGCGGCCCTCGCGTACGGCAAAGAAAAACGCCGTAGACCCCGAATCGATGCTGGCATTGAGATTCGCTCCGGCCTCGAGCAGAGCACGCACGACGCCGGCGTGCCCTTCAGCCGCCGCCCACATCAAGGCCGTCTGGCCGAGCCGTTCGCGTGCGTTGGGGGTGGTCCCGCGTGCGAGCAGCGCTTTCACCGCTTCGACATTCCCCGAGCGTGCGGCCAACATGAGGACAGTCTCGCCGCCCTTCATCGTAGTGTTCGCGTCGGCCCGAGCCTCCAACAGCAGCTTCACAATGGCGGGATTGCCATTCGTGCAGGCCTCGACCAGCGGCGGTACGCCGTAGCGGTTCACTGCGTTCACATCGGCGCCCGCTCGCACGAGCAACGCGACTATGTCCGCATCGTCGTTATACACGGCCCAGTGCAGCGCGGTGGTCCCGTCGACCTGTGCCGCGTTCACGTCGACGCCGGCCTGAAGCTGCTCGCGTACGCCAGCCTGGTCGCGTTGTTCAGCGGCGTCAGCGAGCGACGCCGCGACACCGGAAGCCACCAGACCGAGTTCCAGGAGTATGAGTCCACCGATTTTTGGCCAGCGCATCGATGTGCCCCTCACCCCACCTCGCTTAGTTCGAAGAGTCCTTCGACTTTGCCAGTGCTATCCATGAACGAATCCATATGGATGCCAACGCGATCGAGCAGCGTGAGGTGCAGGTTGGCCAAGTTCGTTCCCTCCTCGTACCGAATATGCCGGCCGCCCTTTAGACCGGTTGCAGCGCCGCCCGCCACCAGAATCGGAAGGTTTTCGTGATCGTGAAGGCTAGGATTGCCCATGCCGCTGCCGTAAAGGATGACTGTGTGATCGAGCAGCGAGCCGTCGCCGTCAGGAGTGGCTCTCATTCTCTGGAGGAACTCTGAAAACAGCGAAACGTGGAACTCGTTGATCTTCGCTATCTTCGCTATCTTTTCCGGGTCGTTGCCGTGATGACTGGTTGGATGATGCGGATCCGGTACGCCGATCTCCGGATACGTCCGATTGCTCTGTTCCCGGGTGAGCTGGAAAGTGACTACGCGCGTGATATCCGCCTGAAAGGCCAGAATCTGCAGGTCGAACATGAGCTTGACATGGTCGGCGAACTCCGCGGGCACCCCTACGGGTCGGTCGAGGTCAGGCGTCTTATTTTCGGTTACCGCTTGCTCGGCGCGCCCGATTTCACGCTCGACCTGGCGGACGCTCTCAAGATACTGATCCACGCGTAAGCGGTCGGAAGCGCCCACCCGTTGTTTGATCTTCGCGATGCTCCCGGTGAAAGAGTCGAGCAAGCTTTCGCGTTTGCTCAGCGCCGAGCGGCGCGTGGCCGCATCGCCGCCCTCGCCGAACATGCGCTCAAAGACGACGCGTGGATGCGCCTCAGAAGGAAGCGGGGTCGTCGGCGAAGACCACGAGAGGCAATTCTGGTAGACGCAGGCGTAACCGTTGTTGCAAACACCGGCGAGCGGGTTCAGATCTATCGAGAGTTCAAGCGAGGCCAATTGCGCATCACGGCCGATCTCCCGAGCCGCGATCTGGTCGACGGTCGTTCCCAGATAATAGTCCGAGCCCTCGGTGTGTTTGGCGGGCGCCGCGCTCAGAAATGCGGCGTTCGAGGTGTCATGCGTACCCGGATAGGCATTCTGCAGCCGCATATTGGTGATGACGGTCACCTGATCCTTGACCGGCTTAATCGGGGCGAGGATGGGGGAAAGCTCGTCGAGGCTTCCCTGGCCGGGCGGGGTCCATCGTGAGTGATCACAGCCCATGGGGATAAATACGAAGCCGAGCCTTGGCGCTGGTCTTGCGGGCGTTGCGGCCCACGCCGTGGCGGCGGGAATCATCGCATCGAGTACAGGCAGGGCGAGGGCCGCCTGCGCACTTTTAAGCAACGTACGCCTCGGAATCGCCTTCTTTGTTAGAAACATCATGCCCTCCTTTTACTCAGTGCTTAGCGGTTCTCTGCGATCGTACCGGGTACAGACGTCGCGCTCATCGCGGTGCGCCGCATTTGAAATGGAACGCTTTTCACGATCCCGAGAATCAGCGAAGAGAACCGGTAGTCGTCCTTCTCTGCGTCTCTCACTATCTTGCGGACGGCAGGCGCATCGTAGTATTCGATGCCTCGTCCGAGCGCAAACGTCATCAGGCTTTCCGTCAAGGTTGCAGCGAACAGTTCCGGACGGGCTAGCAACGCGTCTTCGAGTCCGTCGATTCCTTGGAACCCCCCGGCCCCGGGCAAAGTTCCGGATGCATCGACGCCGTTCCCGTCTACCTCAAAGTCACGCCATTGCCCTATGGCGTTGAAGTTCTCCAGCGGGAAGCCGGCCGGATCAATCGTACGATGGCAGCTCGCGCACGCGGCGTTGCTGCGATGCGCGGCCAGACGCTCCCGCATCGGAAGGTTGGCCGCCATTGTGCTCTCGTCGAGCGCCGGTACGTTCGGAGGAGGCGGCGGGGGTGGCGCGCCCAGGATGTTGCGCAGCACGAACACTCCTCGAAGCACCGGCGACGTGCGGGTTGCGTACGAGGTAACCAATAGCACGCTGCCCTGACGCAACAGGCCGCCGCGACTGCTTTCGGACTCGAGGCGCACGCGGCGGAACCGGCTTCCGTAGACATGGGGAATTTCGTAGTGCTTCGCCAAGCGTTCATTGAGGAACGTGTAGTCCGACTTGATGAACGTGAGAGCACTGCGGTCCTCGCGCAGCACACTGTCGAAGAAGAGTTCGGTTTCCTTGCGGAAAGCTTGCCGTAGGTTGTCGTCGAAGTTCCGAAAGACGTTCGTGCTGGGAGTGATGGAGTCGATATTGCGCAGCCGCAGCCACTGCCCGGCGAAATTTGTGGCGAGGTTGAAAGAGCGGCGATCTGCGAGCATCCTGCGCATCTGCTTTTCGAGCTCTCCCGGCCGACTCAGCTTGCCCTGAACGGCGTCGTCGAGCAACTCGTCGTCCGGAATGCTGCTCCATAGGAAGAACGACAATCGCGACGCCAATTCAAGATCGCTGATTTGGTAGACACCGCTTCCCGGTACGTTTTTGGGGTCGCTTTCCACCCGCAACAGGAACTCCGGGTTGGCGAGCACAGCGCTCAGGGCCATAGCGATTCCGGCATCGAAGTCGCCTTCGGCGCGGCCTTCGCGGTAGAAGGCCATCGGCCCGTCAACGTCCGCCTTGGTGACCGGCCGCCGATAAGCGCGCCGCATCGACGTCGATAGAATCTCTCGGGCGCATCCTTCTTCCTGACGCTTGTCTTGTTCGGTCGGCCGACAGACGAACAATCGACGTCGGCTCGGTGTATCTCCGGGGCCGCGCGGTGCGTACGGGCCGGTCACTGAAATCATATTGATGCCGGGCGCCGAGCGCGGATACCGCCGGTCGTTGTAGCGCGAGATCGGCGGTTGCCGAAGCGTATCGGGAAGCGATGAGCCTTCTTGCATGAACGTGGCGGCGAGGTCGTGCGGACCGGCCTTGACGCGAACACGCACTTTCAAATCCTTATCGAGGAGGGTGTCGTCGCCGTTGGCCGGCTTTTGAATCGTGAAGGTCTCGACGGGCTCCCGGTCGAGCAGCACCAGCAGCTCGTGGGGACGGTCCTCGCCCAGCCCGCTGACCACCCCCGTGAAATTGCGGAAGAGAAAGACCCGGATGTCGTACTCGCCGTCCTGGGGAAACGTGTAGGACGTGGACAGGCCGCCGCGCGTGCCCAGCGGCAGCCCGGGTAAGTGACCTTCCTGTGTGAGGTCGGGGGCGTTCTGAATGATGTCGCTCTGCAGCGACTGTGCGCCGCCGACTGCCAGGCGGCTGATTTTCTGTGCGGCCGAGATGTAACGGGTTAGGAGCGTCGGCGACAGATCACCGACGATGACGTTGTCGAAGCCATGACCGCTCTCGTCGGCCGGCAAGAGCGAGGCGGCATCGACATCGAGTGCCAACAGATCCCTGATCGCGTTCTGATACTCGGTTCGGTTCAGGCGTCGCAGCGTTTCGGTGCGGCCAGGATTCAAGTTTGCGGTCGCCGCTGCGTCGAGTGACGCTTCCAGCCACGCCAGCATCGCGCGGCGATCTGCCTCCAGAGGCTGCGGCGCGCCGGGAGGCGGCATCACCCCTGTGCGCAGCTTGCGCACAACCCGCTCCCATCGTTCCGGTTGAGAGCCCAGCCTGGATAAGTCGGCCTGAACCAGATTTAGACCGGCAGTTTTCAGTCGTTCGTCATGGCACGTCCCGCAATGGCGATCGAGGAATTGACGTTGGCTCGAGGTTGGGGCAGGCCCCGTAGGCGCCGTACTACTCTGTTGCGCCCATACCTCCCCCTGCGCGGCGAGCAAAAGCGCAGCTGCCGTCCACCGCGATAGTGTGGGTGTCGTCATCACTCGTCACCCATCTGAAGACCGCATTCCTCCCCCCTCAGAGACGCCTACAACGCCGACGAGGAGCATCACGCCGCCAATTTGCTCGTCCGGTTGTCGGCGATCTTGTAGTACGAGATGGTTTGGCCGACCACCTCGGTCCCAATTCTAGCGCCTTTAGGATTACTGTCGCGAACAACCGATCCGTTGAACGATCCGATCGTACCACGCACGAGCCGTTGATTCAGCTCGGTTTTCGACCTGTCGATGACGGTCCGGGGCGCTCCAGCGTGTGGAACCTCATGCGAGCCCGATTTCGCGACACCTTTCCACGGACGAGCGTTATGTCGTTCGTTTCGAGGGGCTTAGTCCTGCTCGCGTTCGCGGAACTCTTCGTACCAGTTGTAGACGACTCGGATCTTGGGAGCCACCGGCGCCTCCTATCTGAAACTAGACACTGTCGTGTCATCCGCATGTGCTACCTTTGGCTGCTATGAAACCCCATTCCTGTTGGTTGATCCGTGCCACTTTCCTCCTGGCCATAGCCTGGACTTGGGCGTTCTCGCCCGGACAGCAAATCGCCCAGACCCCCGAACTCAAGTGGTACAAAGGCAACCTACACACCCATACGATCAACAGCGACGGCGACAGCACACCCGACGCCGTAGCCCGCTGGTACAAGGAGCACCGCTATCAGTTCCTCGTGCTCACCGACCACAACTACCTGACCGACCCAGGACCGCTGAACTCCTTCTTCGCGGCCGACGAGCGCTTCCAGCTTTTCGCCGGCGAGGAAGTCTCGTCCCACTATGACGGCAAGTCGGTCCACGTCAACGCCTTCCAGATTCGGAAAACGATCCCGCCTGTTTTCGGCCACAGCGTTCTCGAAACCATCCAAGGCAACGTCGACGCCATCAGAAAGGCGGGCGGCCTGCCCTCCCTCAACCACCCAAACTACAAATGGTCGGTCACGCCGGATGAGCTGCGGCAGGTCAACGACATGAAGTTGTTCGAGGTATGGAACGGGAGTCCAACGGTTCACAACTTCGGCGGGGGCGGTTCCCTCAGCCTGGAGGAGATGTGGGACGTCGTGCTCAGTGCGGGCCGGGAAATCTACGGCATCGCGGTGGACGACGCGCACATCTTCAAAGAGTTCGGTCCGTCCTTGGCAAATCCCGGCCGCGGCTGGGTTTCCGTGCAGGCCGCCGAGCTCACCGAAGACGCCGTCATCCAGGCGCTCGTACGCGGTCAATTCTACGCTTCGACGGGAGTGAGTCTCGAAAAGATGGAGCGCTCCGCGAAGGGGCTCACGATCAAGATCGAGCAGGAATCCACCTTCAAATACACGACGCGCTTCATCGGCAAGGGTGGTAAGGTGCTCGCGACGGTCCACGGGCCGGAAGCCAAGTACGAACTTCGACCGGGCGAGGCGTATGTGCGGGCGACGGTGGTGCGGTCGGATGGGGAGTTTGCTTGGGTGCAGCCGGTATTTGGAGGTTAGCGTTAACTGCCCCCGCGAACTGCCCCGAACTGCCGGCAGAGTGCCTGCACGAGGTGTTGCGCCGATCGGACCTTCGTTCAGCTAGCATGTTCATCGGGAATTGCATGGATGCCCCTTCCACGACGTAGTGATATGCGGCGGCGCGAGTGGTTGAAGTCCGTCCCGCTGGCAGCGGCAACGCCGGCGCTGGCGGCTCCTCCACTGGCAGCGGTGCAACGATCCTCTCTGTTTGGCGTCGCCTCCAGAACGGCCATCCAGGGCGTCTGTGCTTGGCCCAACCTCCAGCGCTTAAGCGACGGCTCTCTGGTCACAATGATCTTCAACCAACCCTGCCACGGTCTGTGGGAGGGAGACCTAGACTGCTGGGGCAGCGAAGACGAAGGCAAGACTTGGAGCTTTCGGGGCCGCATCGCCGAACACGAACCCACCACCAATCGCATGAACTGCTCCGCGGGCATCGCCCACAACGGGGACGTGCTCGTTCTTTGTAGCGGCTGGGCCGACCGTAGTTCCAAAGGGCAACTCAGCGGGCCGCATCGCCGAGTGCTGCGGTCCTGGGTTTGCCGCTCCTCTGACGGAGGCCGAACCTGGTCGGTCAACAGAGAGTTTCCCTTGCCGCCCGACGCCGGCATAGGAAGAGACAACCAGTTCATCCCTTTTGGCAATATCCGCATTGCGGATGACGGCTCGCTCTGTGCAACCGTCCACCTGGTAAGGGGAAACGCGCGCGAGTCTCACCTGCTGCGCAGCCGCGACGACGGACACACCTGGGGCGAACGAGTTCCCCTGAACCCCGGCGGCAACGAGACCGACATCCTACACCTCGGCGGCGGCCGATGGCTTGCGGCGTCACGCGAGTTTCGGCGAAAGCGCGATGTGCACGTCGAGCTATTCTCGTCCGATGATGACGCGCGTACCTGGAAGCGCCGGATGCCGCTTACCCTCCCGATGCAGGTGACCGGTAATCTGGCGCTGTTGGCCGATGGGCGGGTGCTGCTGAGCCATGGCAACCGTTGCTGGAACAATTTCGGCGTTGACATTCGGCTGAGCGATGACCGGGGAGCAACCTGGAGCCCTCCGATCCGAATTGCGGATTGCCCGATGTTCGACTGTGGCTACCCAAGCAGCGTTCAGCTCCCCAACGGTCGAATGGTCACCGCGTACTACACGCAGTTGTCGGAAGACTTTCACTATGAAATGCGGACAGCCACCTGGGAACCAGGCCGTTGGGGGACCGACGGAAGGCCCGCTTGATCCTGAGACCTCGGGGGGCTATACCGTTAGGGCCGAATCGGAGCCAAATCGGGGAGCCGAATCGGCCGAATCGGGACAGCCGCTACTCTGCCATTGCGTATCTTATTTGTAACTCCAAGTCTGAAAGGATCGGCGCTTCGGCAAGGCCGCTGTCTGGGGTCGTCTCGATCCGGTTCGTGCCCTTTTTGACAGATTCTGGGGGCACGTCATACTGCAGCCAGCCGTTAGTCGCAGAAGCTTTGCCCAGTGTTTCTCCGTTGATCTTGACTGTTAGATCGCGACTGCTTTTGAGCTTCTCAACCTGAAGGCGAAGCTTGACATCGGGAAGTATTCCTTGGGACCTGCCCCACAAGACGTCATCGCCCACGGGAAGCGCTATCTCGGTGGGCTGACCGGCTTTGAGCGGCGAGGGATGCCGCGGCGATAGGACCGGCACGCGCAGAAACGGATCGACGTTGAAGTACTGCTGCGCCATAGAGAACCCCACAGGGTTGAGGCGATACACTTTGTCGAGCTTTTGGAGCGCTTCCGGGTCTCCCAGCTCACGATAGATTCGATCCCTGGTCTTGAACATGTTGAACGTGTAAACCCCGTCGGCGCCTGAATTCCAGATGTTCATCGCCATGGCGCGGTACGACTCCGCCGTGCTGCCGACGCCCCTGCGGGATACGATGGCGGGTCGAATGCAGGGGTAGACGGGAACATCGTACTTGTGGCCCAACGCCAAGGTTTCTTCCCAGGGGGACAGTTGCATCTCGCCGGCGATCAGTATATCGATCAGATCCTCCTGCAACCACCGCTCAAGGTCCAAGCCCAACGATCGGCAAGCGTCTACAGAATCGGGGACCCGAACGGCGACCAGCAGGGGTCGGTCGCGGTCCAGGCTGACTTCTTCGGTCATCGTTCGGACGCGCCGTAGCAGCTCGGTCATCTGGTTGAGTTCTTCGGTGGAAGCCGCAGTTCCGGAAACCGCATAACTCTTGAAAAACGGCGGGTGCCGCCAGTAATCCAGCTCCAAGCCGTCGACGTCGTATCGCCGGCAGATGTCCTCGAGGATCAGGAAGGCCCGCTCGCGAATGGCCGGTTCGGCATAGTCGACACCGCTGTAGTAGCCGTAAGCCGGCTTGTCTCCCTTGGCACCAAACAGATACTCGGGATGGTCTTTCTTGAACTGCGGCAGTAAGGGGTCGGACCGCGCGTAGCCGCGGCCGTCGTGGATGTCGTTCATCCTCATGCCGGAGAAGATCTCGATGCCGTTTTGGTGGCAAAACTCGACCGCCAGCTCCAAAGGGTCGGTTCCTTGTTCGATGAGGTCCTTGGTGATGTTGCGCGTCGGAGCGCCGTCACCAAAATCGACGGTTTTTGTGAACACCTCCGAAACCTCGCTGCGATGCAGGAAGGCCCCGAAGCCTTGGCTGTCGCAATAGACGAGGGAATCGATCTGGGTTCCCACCATGGGGGCGATGCGGATGTCCAGGAAGGCCTCAGGCGTGACCGTATCGCTTTGGAGGGTCTTCGTGAAACCGACCGAAGAGATGTCGCTGCCCTCTTTCCGGAAGCACAAGGCGTCGTCGCCATCGTTGTTGAGGATGATGCGGCGGCGGCGCTGAGCGGCTTGTTTGCGCCGGCGTCTCATGGTGCCCAACCGCGACCGCTCGGGCGGAACTTTCCTCGCGCCGGAACAGTGCAGGAGGGGAACCGCCAGGGCGGTCGAGGCCAACGTGGACAAGAAAGAACGGCGGGATTGTTTTGGCTCTTCGCCTGGCTGCTTGCGCTGGGTCAAACTTCCGTCCTAACGCGAGTCTACTAGGGCGCCTCAGGCGTCAGCAACCACGACCACGCGGCGATTGCTAGTGGACCGGCGGTTTTCGCCAGGTATTCCTGGACGGAAGGATAGTGTTCGTTCCTGGCGGGACCCTCCGACGCTTGGCGAAGTTCGGGGTCC
Source organism: Bryobacterales bacterium (assembly GCA_965206655.1). Lineage (GTDB taxonomy): Bacteria > Acidobacteriota > Terriglobia > Bryobacterales > UBA6623 > JAPPLB01. The sequence goes on from CBDBKC010000038.1 coordinate 1,545,407, forward strand.
TGCTATTCATAGCGGCGGATATTGGAGATTCGAATCTCCCCAATTTGACCGAAGAAGTTGCCCGGACCCAGCCAATTGAATTCACCGCCGTAGCGGGCATAGCCGGAGAGGCGAGCGCCGACACTGAATTGCGCATCATGGCGTCGATTGTTGATCAGCTTGCGGCCGTTCGGACTGTTCATTTGCCAGATGAGCCGGCCGTCCAGGAATAGTTGATGGAGGTCGTCCGCGTAGCTGTACTGCCAGGCGATATGGTGCCAGCGGGTATCGTGAATTCCCACGTTCTTGCGGTCGGCCACGATGCCCTGCGGCTTTGACCACGGATGCAGGTCCTCGAGGGCCTCATCCGGGTGGGCGCCAAAGAAGTGTACACCCGGCGCCATGCCGCCGTCGGGAGAGTTGCGGCTTGACAGGTAGAGTTCCCACACGCCGCGTTGGCTGTTGTCATAGGTTCCGCAGACATGACCAAAGTCGAACTTGCGTCCGTAGCCATCGACCGGCCCTCCCGGGCGCACCCAAGCCTCGACCGTCCAACCGGTCTTCGACGTTCGCAGGTCAAGCTTGTCGTTGTGCTGCGGTCCGACATAGCCCCCTTCACCACCGCCAATGAAGTAGGGATAGCGTCCCCAACCGGCACGGGGCAGGCGCGTGTCGCTCTTGAGGTTGGCCCAAGTCAAGGTCAGTTCTTCATCGCCCTTCAGATCCGGGATCAATCTGCTGCCAGGCGCCTGCCAGTTCCATAGGGCGACGGTGTGCTGGTCGGGCCCAAGATGTCGCAGTGCTTTGGGGACTGCCTTCAGCGTGAGGTCCCGGTATGCCGTTCCGCTTTTGTCGTTGGCTTCGATCTGCAAACGGGTGTTGGTGACTGCCGCGGGGAAGCCGGAGATCTCGCCGGCCGTTTCATTGAAGCGCATCCCTTCCGGCAAGGTGCCGTTGCGGATCTTCCACTGCACTGAACCACTCATGTGCAGGGTTTGCAGTCGGCGCCGATACGTGGATCCCGCGAAGGCCAAGGGGAGTGAATCGTCAGCGATGCTTCCCGGCCGAACCGAAAGGGTGAATGCATGTTTGTCGGTCTGGCCGCTGCCGGCGTCGGTCGCCTGAACCGTGAGCTTCGCGTCGCTGGCGACTTCCGTCGGAGTTCCATGCAGAACACCGCGGTCTCTATCCAGCGCCAGACCCGACGGCAACTCGCCTTGGGTCAGCTTCCACCTCACTGTGCCGCGGGCTGCATCGGTTGACAGACCAACCCGGTAAGGGAAGCTTAGGCCGGCCTCAGGCAACTCGCGCCGGACGATCGCGAGTCGCTCGGCCACCGGATAGCGCATGACGCTGGATATGCGCAGTTCGTCGATCTCCCCTTCAAAGTTCCCGTAATTGGTCAGCCGCAGGCGGGCAATATCGAAGTGGCTGGGCGCGTCCTGGGAGTGCAGGAAGCCTCCCACGGTGAAGGGAAGATCACACCGTGGAGCGTCGTTGATAACGGTTCGTCCCCCAGGCCGCTTTTCCTGATAGATCAGCTTCCCGTCAAGGAACATGAAGTGCATCTGGTCTTCGAAGCGAAACTGCCACGCCACGTGATGCCACTGATCGTCGTTAATGACGGCCGTCTTGTTGGAGAGCCCGATTTGATTCACGTCATGGCCGGGCGCCCGTGAATACGACCCCATGAACCGCGCATGAGGGACGACCCCACGATCGGTCACGAAGACACGATTCACCCTTGGGGCGATTAGGCAGAAATTCCAGCCTGCGCGCACGCCGGGAGTCATGCCCACGCCCTCGTCATCCGTGCCGCAGATATTGCGGTACCCGTTCTGCTCCGTTCCCGCGGTATGCCGCACCCAGGCTTCAATCGTCCACTCTTTTTTGCAGCTACGCAGTTCCAGCTTGTCATTGTTGATGGGGCCCACCAGGACGTTGGAGTCGTCGTCGCGCCGCAGAAAGCGGGCCGACGTCCCGAAGCCTTTGTGCTTTCCCCACAAGGCCTTCTTGTTGGCGCGCAAAGTCAGTTCGCGGTCGCCGCCGGCATCGTGAGTCTCGTTGCCCTCGCCCTCGTCAAAGTGATAGAGAACCACGGTGTATTCGTCGGGCGTGAAGGGTTTGTTCCATTCCCCGCCGGGAGCGGATTGCCCGAAGGCGTCCGCCGGGCTGAAACACAAAAGCAGAGTGAAGCAAACAACCCTTGCGATGACCCGTCGTTTCGCGATAGCTGTTTGGCGACTCTCCAGGGCAATTCGCATCGTCCCAATACGGTCAACCATTGCTCGATGCTACGTCAACTCCTGCGGGGCAGAAAAGGGGCTCCGCCCCTTTCGGCCCAAGTCTCGGTCTGCGCCCACGTCCACGCCCACGCCGTGCCTCGCAATCCGTAGTTCAAGCCTCCCAATCGGTTGAAGACCGACTAGTCCAACAACCGTAAGGACTTGGTTAGCCGCTACGCTACAAACCGAAACGCATACAGATGGGCGTCGCGGAGCCGCACGCGGATTCTTACCGGCTGCCGTGCCGTTTGCGCTAGATCGTTGCCCTGCTTCCAGCTCACGACGCCTTCAATCTTGTCTCCGAAGATTTCGGGGCAGTCGCCAAGCGTGTAGCCATGCAGGGGCTTTCCGGTGTGATCCTGGAGTTCGACGAACATCCCTCCTCCTCCGCTGGTGCTGTAGTTTAATTCGAGCCTACGCCCAGTGTGGACGACCGGGGGCGTCGTGAACTCACCCCAACCTTCATACGGCCCTTCGACCGATACGAATCCATCGGCCCGCAAGACCGCCCGGCGTACGCGGCTCTGCGGGGAACGCCAGTACTCCGAGTAGTACATCGAGATTTCGCCGGGGCCGGTTTGGATGATGCCGGGGCTCAGGATCGGATTTCGATCCACCCAATTCAGCTCGTCCAGCCCGGGTTTGAGAAACGGATGGCGGAACCGCCGTTCCCAGCGGATCCCGTCTCGGCTTGTCGCGAAGATCACTTCGGATAAGCCCGGCTTCGGTGCTCCCGGCCACTGCCGTTTCAAGTGTAGGACCATCGGAAACGCGAAGTACGCGCGCTCGGCCCGGTCGTATTTGACGGCCGCATTGGTGTAAAGATGAAAGTCTGCGGGGTCGCGGTGGTCGGCTGTCAGGACAAGCTCGGGCTTGGACCAGTTCCGGAAGTCTTGCGATTCGCTGCGGCGGATCGATCGGCGGCCGCCTCTGAACGGCCCCGGGACGGAAGGGTCCACGCCTCTCATGTAGATCACGTAGCGCTGCCGTTCGTCATCCCAAAGGAGCACATTGTGGCTGTCGGCCGGAGGATCGTCGATCAACGGGTTTGCAGGCACGGGCTTCCATCGCAAACCGTCGGGTGAAACGTACCCCCAAACCTGCCGTGTCCGGGTGATCATCTTGTAGCGCTCTTCAACGCCTGCGTTGGGGTCGATCATCACGCAGGCGTTCGTGCCTTGGAAGTCACCGGGGGGGAACAAGATGTTGTTTCGGTGAGAACCCTGCCATTCCACAATGCCGAGGTCAGGCTTCTCCCAATGGATCCCGTCCTTACTCTCCGCGTAGCAGGTCAGCCTCGGCCCACGCCGCTCCTCCGTGTAACGCCCTGTCGGCGTCACCGGGTAGACGCGATACCACATGCGGAAACGGTCTCCGTCTTTGAGCACGCAGGTGTAGGCTCGAATCGCATTCTTCTCCCAGGGCCGATCTCCTACGAGGACAGGCTCTCGGGCCTCGGGGGTGTGGCGGGTCAGCCTTATGTTTTCCTGCTTGTCGAACCACAGCTCATCGATGAAAAGTTGCCGCTTGATTCCGACCGGGATGGGCGTCGTATCGGATGCTTGTGCTGTGGAGGTCGTGGAAGCAACCGTCGAGGCCGCCGTCAATCGGTGAAGCAGATCTCGTCGTGTCATGTTGATCGGCACCGGGAATCCTCACGCATCGGTCAGGAGGCAAAGCGGAAGGCGAACAGATGCGCGTCTCGAAGCCTGAGGGCCTTGTAATGGGAAATGGTCTGGCCAACCATGGGCCGCCCCAGGCTGAGGAAATTATACCGCTGAAGGATAAGTGGTGCGAACAACCGATGTTACTACCTATCTGGCGGGTCTCCGGTCAAGCGCTGTCCGGACTGCAAGGAAGCGGGCGGCCGGGGAGCTTGCTAGCGACGGACAGCGTGCCGAAACAGCGGCTTGATGTTGTCGGGAAGCGAGTCGTACACCTCCCGGCGCAGCGGCGGCAGACTGGCGCTCTTGCCGCCCGTCTCGACGACCATGCTTTCGTTCTCCGGCGTGCCCGCCATCTCAGGGTTGAGGTTCAGCCACCAGGGAGCGTATCCGATGCTCATAGCGACCCGCGGTTGGCCGCTGCGGTTCGGCGGCACGGCATGCCAGAGGCGGCTGTCGCACATCAAGACGCTACCGGGCTCGCCGGTGGCGTGGACCTCCTCGGGGTGCGGCGCATCTCGATCGACCCCATTGTCACCCGTCGGGTTGCTCGATTCCCGGTGGCTTCCCGGAACCATCAAGGTACCCCCGGTTTGTGCGTTAAACGGTGAGAGCATCCAGATGGTGGTCAAGTGCATGATTGCGTCCGCGTAGGGTGTGGCGATATGCGAGGCATTGGTCTGGTTGAATGGCCAATCCGCGTGCCAATAGCCCCGAGCATTCCCCGAGGCATTCACCAGGCCGCCCGCTGAGCTGATTCTGACGTAGGGGGCCGAGCAGGGCTTTTGCGGCTCCCAGCACCCGCGGGTCCGCGAGGTAGGCTGCAAACTCCGGGGTCTCATGAATCAACATCACGATGTTGGTGACGCCCGGCGTGCCCACACGGTGACCCTTGGTTTTAATCTCCGCCTCCCGCCGCTCCGCGAGAGAGCGCTTTTCTGCTGCGATGCTCGACAGGCTCTCGCGGAGATTGTTGGCGGCCTGGCTGGGGATCACATCCCCGATCACGCAGTAGCCTTCCTCTTTGATCTGCCGTGTAATCGTTTCGACGGTCATGGCTTGGCGGAGGGACAATCTCCTCTCAGTCGCGAACCGGCGGAGCTGAACCATCAGATGGACGTAAGGTGTGCCTTTCCACATTACCCACGGCCGCCCCTGGGCCGGATCCGTCGTCGATTCTACCTCTTCGCGGATAGATAGCGAGAACAACCGATCCGTTGAACAAAGTTTTTTTCTGGCACAGGCTGCCGTCACACGGCGGTTCGCGAGTCTGTCGATGTCCTGGGGCCCGCTCTAGCGAGTGAAACCTCATGCGAACCGGATTTCATGACAGCTAACGGCGCGGACCGTCTTTTGGGAGTGCCAATCCCCATTTAGTATGGGTATATGCGATCCGGAAACCGTTGCGCTCGGAGTTTCGTTGCGAGCCCGTCCCCACTTCGGTACAGACCATTGCCACGTCACAGCCTTGCTCGGCGGCATAACTTAGGCGTGTGTTGAGCAAAGCAAGTTGAGCACCTTGGTGACCCGCCTCCGGGATTGTGCAGGCACCGGCCAACAACGCAACGCCTTCGTGGATGACCAGTACACCCGATGCAATAGCACGGCCCTCCAGCTCCGCCAAGAACGTCACGTGGGCAGCGGTCAAGGCAGGGCCCACCTCGCGCAAGTAGTCGACGACTCCCGGCGTGTCGCTCCATCCCTGCGCAGTAACCTCGCCCCACAGGTCAGCCTCGTCGTTGCGGGTTCGACGGGCTCGGACCCTGGAGTCTTCTGTCTCGACCGGACCGTCAAGTGGCCGGTAGAGTACGTTGCTGACCTCGACGGGTCGATAGCCTCGCTTGCACAACCGTTCGGCTAGCGCGGGTCCTGAGAACGGGCAAACCTCGTGAAAGACCTCCGCGCCACGATTTTGAAAGAAGGCCTCGATCTCATCGAGGATGATATCCGTGACCTCCTCGAACATCCCGAGCCCGAAGGTCTGGGTCACTGCGGATGCGATGCCGTCGAAGATCGCGTAGCAACCCGCGAAGTCCTTCCATTCGGCGCCACGCAACGGATCGAGGCGGGCGCGGGTCTCGACGAACCGCGCGCAACCGGTGGCTTCGGTGCGCTCAAGGCGCTTGGCGAGGGTACGGTCGGAGAACGAAGCGGAACCTGCCACATCGCCATTGTCCCCTAACGAAGCTCTGCGCCGATTCGACATGGCTCATGAGTTCCCGATTGATGGCGCGAACAACCGATCCGTTGAACAAAGATTTTTTTCTGGGGTAGGTCATTGCCCTGCGCCAGTTTCCCGTCAATCCGGGCTCCGGTTCAAGGATCCTCACCGCTATCGTCGAGTGCGAAATCATTTCTCGACAGCAATCGGTGGCAACACACTTCCTCCTCGAAAGACTCTAGCTTGGGCGGGCGGCATAGGAGGCCGCCTACCCATGAACCAATCAACTCATCGACACACCCGGCGCCGGAGGAATCTCCCACCTTGCCTGAACTCGAACAGGCTAAGGCCGGCGTCCTCAATAGCCTCGGCTCTCTGCAGTCCCGCCGGTCCTACGGCCGTGCGATCGAGGAGTTTATTCTCTGGTACTGCTCCGAGCCGCGCCTGGCTCTGAATCGTGCCGTCGTTCTCCGCTACCGCCTGCGACTAGAGGGCATGCGTCTGGCCGCATCTACGATCAATGTTCGTTTGGCCGCTGTTCGTCGTCTTGCCACCGAAGCTGCCGACAGCGGAATGCTCAGCCCGGATCTCATCGGCGGCATTCGACGGGTGCGCGGTGTCAAGCAGTTGGGTCGTCGCTTGGGCAATTGGCTCACGCCGAAAGAGGGTCAGCGCCTGCTCGGTGGAGTCACGACTGATACACTCCGCGGCAAGCGAGACGCCGCCATGCTGGGTCTGCTGCTCGGCTGCGGACTGCGACGTTCCGAGTTGGTCGAATTGGACGTGGACCGGATCCAGCAGCGGGAACACCACTGGGTGATCCTTGACCTGATCGGCAAAGGAGGCCGCGTGCGCACGGTGCCCATGCCGCGGTGGGTCAAAGACGCTGTGGATGAGTGGGTCTGTTCGGCGGAGATCACGGAAGGCCGGCTGTTCCGGGCGATCCGTAAGAATGGCGCCATGTGGGGTCACGGGTTAACGCAGAACGTGGTCTGGTACGTCGTCAAGCAATGCGCCAAGCGTGCAGGGATTCAGAAGCTTTCTCCCCATGACTTGAGACGGACCTGCGCCCGCTTGTGTCATGAGGCGGGCGGAGAGTTGGAGCAGATCCAGTTTCTGCTCGGCCACGCCTCGGTACTCACGACCGAACGTTACATCGGCTGCAAGCAACAGCTGGCCCGTGCGGTGAATGACCGAATCCAGCTCTGTGTCGTCCGGTCTCGTACGGAAGACCTGACAGCGAACACGGGCTGGACGGGTCAACGAGCAGCAGACACAGTCGCAAGAGGGCCCGCCACAGCCGAGCGCCAAACCGGGAGCGGTGGCCTGGCAGCAAGTCCAGCACGGAGTCACCGTCCGGATTCGTAGAGCGCCGCTCCCGGTGATTACTAAGCCGACCGCCCTACTCACAGGCCCGGCGGCTCGATTGCGCACCGATCCATCTTGTTGAGCGGTGCCGCGCCATCAAAAGGGAACGACACGCCAACCCGTCGCTTTCAGCTTGGGGGTCGACGGGGCGTTTGCGGCCCAGCCATTCGGAATGTGAAACGGGGTCGTTCACGTGTCACACTCTACAGCACTGTAGACAGTCGTGACTCATTCACGGCGGGGAGAGAGGGAAAGAATCTGCTCCCGTGCCTCGCGAAACACTTGCTCAGGTCAGGTTCTCTGCCGCCACTGAGTGGCTGAGCGACGGCAAGATTACGGACACATGGCGGACACAGACTCACATCTGCAAGATGATCTTCTCGTAAGTTGTTGAAAAGAAATGGTAGGCGCGGCAGGACTCGAACCTGCGACCCTCTGCTTAGAAGACAGATTCCAATTCAAGCCCAAACCCGCTTGTTTTCAACTACTTGAATGTTAAGGACTTATGGCTTTGCTTGTTGAAACATGTTGAAACTTGTTGTTCCAGGGTGTTTTGACCAGCTACAAAATCGTCTACAGTCCGGTTCCATCCAGCGTCGCGAACTCGGGCTTCTACCTGCGGCCTCAGTGACACCGCGACGCCGCTGGTGTTCAGGACCAACGGCTCGCCAACATAGAAACGGTTCGCGTGGTGGCTCCTGAAGGCCAACTCGAAAGGTCCGATCGAGTTTTTGGACACAACGCGATAGACGAGTACCGCTGGCGGCTTAGCAACACTCGATGACGGAAGCACCTAGCGTCTGGAAGCAAAGTTGTTCTGTGGTAGACTCCCGACATTCAGCGGCGCACGGTTGCGGCTGGCTGGCCCGGAGGACTGGGCTGCGGTGCCAGTTGACCATTGGGGTGCCCGTGCGCCCCCAACTTGAGATAACTAGAGATTTTCCACGGTCTTTATGCTGGACCCACGATTTGAATACTCCGCCCTTCTTCTTCTCTTGACGCTATTCGTAGCCGTCTTTTGGCCTCCGGCGGGCTTGCACTATATACTCCAACCTTGGCTCATCGCTGCCGCGTTCACTTTTCACCTCACATGCGTTCTTATAGAGCGTCACGCGCTAAGCCACCTGTGGTGGGTGTTCCACGACAACTCAATACTACTGAGTCCCGCATAATATTCAGTTAATCGAACGACAAAGAAGATTGCTTCCAAAAGGCGGCGATCAAGCGCCGTTTGCGGCGCATGCGGCGCAAGGTCGTGCGTGCCCGCTCGTCGAGCTCCCAGTAGTCGTTGGGGCAGACGTTGGGCAACTCGTGCTGCTTCCAGTAGGCCCAGATGTATTCCACCGGATTCAGCTCCGGGGCGTAGCCCGGCAAGTACTCGGTCTCGATGTGGCCCTGCGACAACGCGATGAACTCGCGCACCAACGCGCTGCGATGCGCCGGCAAGCGATCCCACACGATCAGCAACGGACGTTGTATGTGGCGCAGCAGCGCCTTGAGGAAATCGATCACCTCGGGACCGCGGATGGCGTCGGGATAGAGACGGAAATAGAAGTTGTGGAAAGTGATTCCGGCCGCCGCCGAGAGCTTCTTCCAGTTGAAGTTGAACTGCAGTACGGGCGTCTGCCCGCGCGGCGCCCAAGTACGGCAGCGATGTGGCTTCTGGCTCAGTCCGCTTTCGTCGATGAAGACGATCGTGCGGCCCTGTTTTTGGGCTTTTTTTTAATGGCGGGCCAGGTCTGTTTCTTCCAGGCGCGGATCGCTTCCTCGTTGCGCTCGCGGGCCTTGCCGACCGGCCGTTGCGGGCTCCAGTGGAGTGCCCGCAGCAGCTTCCAGACGTGGCCTTCGTGGTAGCGCACCCCGAAACGGTCGCGGATCAACCGCGCCACCCGCGGACAGCTCCACAGCGGCGTCGGGAAGCCGTGCGCTTCGGGTCCTTCGAGCAGCAGCCCTTCCAGCTCGGCGAGCTGCGCGGTGCTCAGCAACGGCTTGCGGCCGGCGCGGCCGGCTTTGGCCAACCCGGCGCGGCCGTCTTCGCGGTAACGCTGTACCCAGCCGCTGACGCTTTGTTGGGCGGCTTGGACTCTACGCGCCGCCTCGGCTTGGCTCAGTCCTTCTTTCACGACCAGCCGCACCGCCTCAATGCGCCGCTTCTCCAGCGCCGCAAAGTCTCGCTTCACGCCTTTTGGAAAACCCATATCCAAAAGACGTCGCTCCATTACAAAAGGTTACTCTATATTATGCGGGACTCAGTAGGTGTCTGGATTCTCGGTATCCCGCTCGAAGAACACTGCATCTTTCTTCTGATCTATCTACTCACGACATTCTTTTGGGAGACCTTCTCGTCGTGACGTGGGGAACGTTTGTATTATGCTACCTCGCAATTACTGTATTTGCGTTGCTCCTGCATAGACGATTCGCTCGCGACCAGGTCGCTCTTATCACCCGAACAGTTCTATTCATGATCGTGACAGGGTTTCTTTTTGACTATATCGCTAACCACAGACATCTGTGGCATTTCCCTAAGCTCTGGGGGATGTTTCTCGCACTTAACCCTATCGAAAACTCACTGCTAATGGTCTCAGTTACATTACATATTGTCCTCCTCAATCATTGGGCGCGACGGCTTCTAGACGAGCGTAGTCCGCAATTAACCACACAAGCCAAGCAAGGTGTACAAGTACGAAACGAAGGTAGATCGCCAACTCGCCAAGCTCCCCTTTCGTGAGCCCGTAGTGTCCAGAAACTCGATCGGGGCCCAAGTTGTTCTTCAGTAGGGAGTTGCGTCTGACGTTCCACGCAGTGGAAATCGGCGATTTTGGATGTTCGGATGGTAGGCTGACCCCGTATGGTCCCAAAACTCGAGGCTGAACCGGGTTCACCTCTAGCGGATACACTGCGGCAGCGGATCGAGCGAGGAGAACGGGACGTCGCACTCCGTGTGAAATTCATGCATATGTGCAAGCGGGTAACTGGGCAGTTGTCGTTGAGCGGTCCGACGCCGTGCGTGAGGATCACCCGGATTGGACCGCAGTTAAGATCTTTCTGGCGCTTGGGAGATTCGACCTCGTTTTGTCCCAAAACTCGATCGTGGTCTAAGTAGCGTGCTGACTGTAGGTTGCAGACTGGTTCAAAAAAGTGTCGACGCTGGCCTGTGGGACGGATGGGTGATAGATTGTTCCTCCATGCAACCCTCGGACCCGCTCCGTTTCATGCTCGTCAGCTTGGCTGGCTGGATCAACGAGCATCAACGCGATGTCATCGACTATCTGCAAGAAGAGAACCGCATTCTGCGCGATCAACTGGGCGACAAGCGCCTGCGGCTGACCGATGACCAGCGTCGGCGTCTGGCGGTGAAAGCCAAGAAGCTCGGGCGCAAGGTTCTTGCCGACTTGGACACGCTGTTCTCTCCGAATACCCTGCTTGGCTGGCACCGAAACATGGTCGCTCGCAAGTACGACGGCAGTCGGAAGCGGGGCCCAGGACGACCTCGGGTCATGGAGCAGATTCGAGAACTGATTGTTAAGTTCGCCGGGGAAAACGGCACTTGGGGCTATACGCGGATTCGAGGAGCGCTAGCCAATCTCGGCCACAGAGTCGGTAGAAGTACAATCGCCAGAACGCTCAAAGAGCATGGCATGGAACCCGCACCGGAGAGGTGCAAGAAGACGAGTTGGAAGCAGTTTCTCGAGGCTCATTGGGAAGTTCTGGCAGCCGCCGACTTCTTTACCGTGGAGGTTTGGACACCTACGGGTTTGGTTCGGGTTGTGGTGTTGTTCGTGATCGAGCTGTCCACGCGCAGAGTGGAGATCGCGGGAATCTCTACGCAACCAGACGGCGCTTGGATGGCGCAGGTAGCTCGAAACTTGACTGACGTGGAGGACGGATTTCTGATTGGCAAGAAATACCTGATCCATGATCGCGATCCGTTGTTTACGGCGCAGTTCGGCGCTGTTGCATGATTCAATCCCGGCGCGAGTTGGGCTGCTTTTCAGGCCCCTCGTTCACGACACCACGGCGTAAGACTTCGGCCTGCCCAGCTCGGCCATGCGGTTGAGGATGTGACAACCGATCGTGGCCTCTCTTTTTTGCGCCTTGCTGTTCCTCGCCCTCAGGCCGCCGCCTAGCATTGATTTGTATCGGAAGAACCCATTCTCCACCCGCGCCTGTTGTCGGTAGCCCGACTCCTTCTGCCACTCTCGTCGTCCAGTCTTACGAATCCTCCGAAGAGCCGCTTCTCTCTGCGCCCACGGGCCGTCCGTGGGCCCCGCCGATACCGCACAGCGACGAGGGGGGATCACGATCACCACGTTCTCTGTGCCGGCCACGCTGACCCGATCGTAGATGGACCTATGGTCGTAGGCCCCGTCCGCCGTGAAACGCCGGATGGGAACCTCGATCTGGTCGAGCAGATCAGGGAGCGCGGAGGCGTCGTCCCTGCTGCTCGCCGTGAGCTCGGCCGCCACAATGAACCCTTCCTCATCCACGCCGATGTGCAGCTTCCTCCAGTCCCGGCGTTTCTTCGATGCCTTGTATTTGTGCGTGTTCCACTCGCCGGAACCCAGGATCTTGAGCCCCGTGGAATCTACGATCAGGTAGATCGGGCCGTCGTGGGCTCGTGTCAGGGGCGGCACCTCAACGATCTGGTTCCGGCGCGAGAGTGTGGTGTGGTCCGGGGCCTTCAGGTCGAGCCCCATCAAGCTGAGCAGCGAGTCCAGGAAACCCTCGGTCTGGCGTAGCGGTAGGCGGAAGACGAGCCGCAGGGTCAACGCGGTCAAGATGGCGAGGTTCGAATACCGCCGCTGGCCGCCGCGGAGACCGTTCTTCACTGGTGTCCACGCGGCGATCGCCTCCTCGCTCAGCCAGATCGTGACGTCGCCGCGATTCCTGAGGCCGCGCTCGTACTGGCTCCAGTTCTGGATTCTGTACTTCGTCTTGTACTTGCGGTTGACTCGGCTCGACTTGCCTGCGGCCATGACGTTGCCCTCGATCTCCATGATCGACCAGGACCGGAAGTCGCGGTTCCGGCGGGAACCGAGGTCGATTCATGCACCAACGCCGCGCGAGTTGGCCAAGCGCTATCGAAGTTACCTGACCGCTCTACAGCATGTACGCGACTACCAAAGGGTCGTCCTGCCGGAAGTCCGAAGAGCTTACGAGCTACGCCTCAGAGCCTACGGCAAAAACCGCCAGGACTGGCCGCAAGTTCTTACGGCGCAAAACAACTACTACCACGAACGCCTTGCCTACGCGCAGCACCTGCTCGCGTGGCGGGAAGGCGAAGTCGCTATCAACGGGCTGCTACTTGTCGGCGGTCTGGAGCCGGCGGAAGGTCCAATGCCGCGCGGCCACATCGACGCCGTTGCCAAACCTCGCTAACCAGCTCTGGAGAATAACGATGAACCCAAGAACACCAAGAGACTCAGCCCGGGAGGACGCCCGATCCGCGACCGCTCCCAACCGACGCGACTTCGTGACTCACGGCGGCGCCGGCGCGCTCGGCCTTTTAGCTGCGACGCAAAGCGCCGCCTCCGCGAGCCCATCAAGCGTCCAACACCAACCCACGCGGGCCGCACCCGAGGACCCATCCGACGCCAACGACTTCTCCCACTACTCCCGCTATGCGCCGAGTTTTGGCGGCCCACCCGACAGTCCGAACTACCTCGGCAAACTCACCGCCGGCCGTCGCGGTGCCAGTCTGCCGCCCGTCGAGGTGACGGCTCCCGATATCCCCAAACTCCCTTGGAAGATGGTGAACGGCGCGAAGGAGTTTGAGCTGGTCTGCGAGCCGGTGAAGCGAGAATTTCTGCCGGGCTACTGGATGGACCTGTGGAGCTATAACAGCAGCATGCCGGGACCAACGATCGAGGCCTACCAGGGGGATCGCGTGCGATTCGTTGTTCACAACAGGTTGCCGGAACCGACGTCGATCCATTGGCACGGTCTCGAGCTTCCCATCTCGCAAGACGGCGTACCCGGCGTCACCCAGGACGCCATTCAACCGGGCGACACGTTCGTCTACGAATTCGACTTGCACCAAACGGGAACTTTCTTCTACCACTCCCACATCGCCATGCAGGAACCACTCGGCATGGTGGGCTTCTTCATCATTCACCCCCGCATCGCGTACGACCCTCCGGTTGACCGTGACTTCGCTCTATGCTTCCAGAACTTTTTCATTCCGCCGAACTCCACGATTCCCGACACGCAGCGGATGGATTGGAACTGGCACACCATCAACGGTCGCTCGGGGCCTTACACGACGCCGCTGGTCTGCAAGCACGGCGAGAGAGTCCGCATCCGAATTCTGGACTTCAGCCCGATGCAGCACCATCCTGTGCACATCCACGGCCATACGTTCTGGGTGACCGGAACCGAGGGCGGGAGAGTGCCGGAACACGCCTGGCTGCCCGGCAACAACGTGCTGGTGGGAGTCGCCGTCGCCCGGGACATCGAGTTCATTGCATTCAACGTCGGCGACTGGCTGATGCATTGCCACATGGTGCACCACATGATGAACCACATGGTCTCGCAGGTCGGTCCCCGCATTCGCAACGATCGCTCGTTGGACGCCTATGTCGATTCTCTCGATAACCCCCCGAAGGTTACCTTGAGCAAGGCTGACGCCCGGTTCGGCGTCCCAGGCTATCCACAGGGGATGAAACACGGGGCGATGGGCGACACCGAGGAAATGCAGAAGCTACTTGGGCGTCGAGAAGTCCGGGGCATGCGCTCGGGTTGGCATATAGGCGTTCAGGGTCTGATGACCGTCGTGCGGGTGCTTCCCGATGAATTGTTCGAGCAAGTTATGGGGAGCGACGAACCGGTCGAGCCGGGATCGAGCGTTCCGGGAAGCCAGCCGCCCGGTAAGCACGCTCACAAGCACGCCGGGTAGTCCTTCGAGGAGTTCGCTGACCAAAAGGAGCTAGCTGCAGGGCGGCTCCAAGCCGATGATTCGGGTTGTCTAAGACTAGTACGAAGAGTTCCGGGACCGCGAGCAGGAATATGGCATCACGAAACAAATGGGTTAGAACTCGCTCGCAGGAAAGGTGTTGCGATATCCGGATCGCATGAGGTTTCGCACCTCTGGAGCGCCCCAGACCTCTTTCGTGATCGTGAGGATGTCGAGGATCATCAGGAACAATCTCCTTCGCCTTTCACGGCTATGCCGAGTTCGGCACAGCGAGCTTGGAAACGTTCGAACCGCGTCATCAGATCGCGGCTCTTCTCTCGGTAATGGTTCGACCGGCGTTGGTGCTCTCTCGCTTTCGCGAGGATTCCTTCAGCCACTCGGTTGGCTTCGGTAGCAACCGGGTCCTCTGCGGGCTCTTCTGGTAAGTCCTCACAGGACACACCCAGCGGGTCCTCAGGTGAGACACGCTCCATACGGGATCGCCGCCGGCGCTTGGTCGGGAAGGGTAGCGGCCTTCGCGGTTCTCTGATGGGCTTGGTGTGCGTCACTTGCTTGGCTGCCTTTCCGGTGTGCCGCCCTTGGCATTGATTCCTACGTATCGCACTTCCATGACGGGAAGGCCCTTGTGTGCTTCCTCTGTAGTAAGCTCGATCGCCTTCCGCTTTGGGGCGATGTACTGGGCAAGTTCCCTGGCGGCCCGGAACCGTAGTTCCCTGTCCGCCGACTCGTCGAGCATGAGGGTCGCCATGTGCCCGATCGGATCTGCTTCCAGCTTTTCAAGTAGCTGCTCCACCAGGCACGTGCGCTTGTTGGGTGATCCTTTTGGTCTGCCTCCGGGCATGTTCTTTATTCCAAGCCTCGTGCTTTCAACGCCGGATATTCTCTACTGCCGACGTGTCGGCTGTTTCCGCGTCTTCGTGTTTGGCCTCCACCAGCACGACCTGGGCGATGTACGGCTCGGCCCGGTTGTCCGTGAGCGCTACCTCTTTCGCAACCTTCCCGTCCGATCGGTTCCAGACCTCAGTGAGCGCCGTCTTGTTGCCCTGAACGGCAAGTCGGACCGTTGCCAAGATGAGCAGCTCTCTCCAGGTGCGGCCCTCTGCGTCGTCCGGGTTGACCTTTTCGAGTTCTGCCCTCAGCAACGAGGTCAACGACTCACTTTTAGGCGGCCGACCTTTGGGGTTTCCCGACTCGCCCGGTTTCCAGGGGCGCAGGTTCTCTGTGTTTCGTCGTTGCTTTTCAGTGGTGCTGGTCATCGAGTTCCTCACACTTCCCGAACGTCTGGGGCCCGCTGTCTGGGACGCCACCGATGGATCAACTTCCGGGCGTTCGGTGGTGCCTTGAAGTCCTCTAGGCCTTCCATCTCGACCGAACCGGGCCAGCGGCTTGACTTGACCTGAACAAGCACCATGTCGGTTGCTGAGACGCCGATTACGTCCCAAGCACCGAGACTCGCAGCCGCCCGTGTGCAGCGATAGCCCCCGGCCTCCAGTAGCTGCATGGACCGGTGTTCGTTGCGCGTACCTTTCGCCTTGGCGTTCATTTCTGCCCCGGAAAATCCGTTCTTCGGAGGGTGGTTTTGGGCAGCGGCGGACGGAGGCGGAGGGTCATGAACGCACCTCGACTCTGCCCGTTATCTGCCCACAAAAGTGAGCAATAGGCCTGTTTTGGGACGAACGGAGCTGATCTTCACGATCCCTCGTGGAGGCCAACCCTTTTATTTTCAGTGAGGTAAGTGGTAGGCGCGGCAGGACTCGAACCTGCGACCCTCTGCTTAGAAGGCAGATGCTCTATCCGCCTGAGCTACGCGCCCATCGCTTAGAATCCCTAACTTACCGCAGTCCAGCGAGATGAGTTGTGTTCAATTGAGTTCTGAACTCTGAGTTTCCGCTGGACCACGTCTGAAACACTCTCCGGAGAGCCGGACTGGGCACGATACATCCTCAGGTGCGGCGTTCCACGAACCGCTTCCACAGCCTGCCTCATTCTCTCGGAAAGGGCCTTCATCTATACCTCAGCGTAACTTGGGGCAAAGCATGGCGCAACTGAGCTCATGCATCTGTCCGTGCATCCTGAGCCCGTTCATCCTTGACGAAACCGACGTTTTGGACCGGTGCTCGAAGGCGCTGGCCCGCCGCCGCTGATCAGATGATTCGCAAGGTCTCCCGTCTAGAACCATCTTGAGAATCTGCGCGAGCAACGTTCACATCGGCCCATCCCCCCTGCCGGCAGCGGTTACCCAATCATTGGTGGGCCGCATCGAGATCCCTCGCGAGTGAAGGCCTACTCAGACCAGTCGCCTTCGGCTTTCGCCGCTCAGACAGAATTCGACCGAGTACCTCGCCGCGGTTGAAGCCCTGGCCCACTTCCAGTAGGATTGTGCTGACTCATGGCCGCCCGCACGACAGACGATCCCTATCTGCTGACGCCGGATGACGTGGAACCAGCCCCTAGCCGGCTCCTCGATACGCTGAAGCGCCTTGGCCCTGGGCTGGTGACGGCGAGTGCGGTCGTGGGTACGGGCGAACTGATCGCGACCCCGGTTCTGGGAGCCGAGAACGGCTACTCGTTGTTGTGGCTCGTCATCTTGAGCTGCGTGATCAAAGTGGTCGTGCAAAATGAGTTGGGCCGCTACACCATTGGCACCGGTGAGACCGGACTGGAGGCGCTCAATCGCTTGCCGGGACCACGCCTCGGTGTCTCGTGGGTCCTGTGGCTGTGGCTGGGCATGTATACCACGACACTGATGACGCAGAGCAGCATGTTGGCCGGCATCGCCGAAGTGATGAATCGCATCTTTCCATCCGTCTCGATCCCGGTGTGGGTATGGACGGTCACCATAGGAACGATCGTCTTGCTGGTTGTCGGCCGTTATGGGTTCATCGAGAAGGTCTCGATCAGTCTGGTCGTCTGCTTCACTCTCGTCACCGTCGGCGCGGCGTACGTTCTCTTGCTGAGGCCCGAATACTTCTCGTGGGGAAGTGTAGCCGACGGACTCATGTTTCATCTGCCGCAAGGGGGGTTGGTAACGGCGGCTGCCGTACTTGGCATCACGGGGGTCGGGTCGGCGGACCTTATCAACTACCCGTATTGGTGCATTGAGAAGGGGTACGCTCGTTACACCGGTCCGCGCGACGAAACCCCGGCTTGGCTCAGTCGCGCCCGGGGGTGGATTCGCGTCATGGGAGTGGACGTAGGCGTTTCAGCGGTCGTGTATACGTTCGCGACCGTAGCCTTCTACTTGCTAGGCGCGGGCATCCTACATGGCCTCGGAGTCATCCCCGAGGGGACTGAGACGATTCGCGCCCTTTCAAACATTTACACCGAGACGCTCGGCGGCTGGTCGAGCTACCTTTTTCTCGCCGGCGCCGTCGCTGTTCTGTACTCGTCTCTCTTTGCGGGGACCGCCGCCGCCGCCCGTCCCTATGCTGACTTTGTGCGCCTACTCGGTGGTTACGACAGACATGATTCCGTGGCGCGTTTCCGCTACATTCAGATCTTCTCGGTCGTTCTACTGCTGATTCCTGTGCTCTACTACGTCCTGTTGCGGGAGCCGGTGTTGATGGTGAAGATCGGCGGGGTCGCCCAAGCCCTGATGCTTCCCATCATCGCGGCAGCGACGTTGTATCTGCGCTATACGCACCTACCCAAGAGAATCCTCCCCAAAGGCTGGATTACTCTAGCGCTTTGGATTACAACGGCCGTGACCGCGGTCATGATGGGGTACTCAATCCTTCGGCAACTGGGTCTGTGAGACGTTCCCCGGCGGATACGAAAGCAATGCCGAAGTTCAAAAGCATGTCGGTTGTCGAGGCGCTTGCAGCGTTTCTTGTCGAGAACGGAATTCAATACGCCTTCGGCATCGGCGGCCACGGCAACACTCCTTTGCTCGAAGCATTCATGCCATACCACGAGAAAAACAAACTCCGAGTCGTCGACGTCCAACACGAAGCCGTTGCCGCGCACGCAGCGACCGCCCTGAAGTGGATGCATGGAATCGACTCCGTCGTTTTCACTTCGATCGGGCCGGGCTGGTTCAACACACTGATCGGGCAGTCTACCGCGATGAGCGACGGCCATGGCTATCTCGTCCTAGCGGGAGATAAGACCACGGCCTACGAAGGGCCGAACATGCAGCAAATCATGCGTGGCGGACAATTCGGGTTCGTCCACGCCGCGAACGCTGTTGCCAAGCAGGGCTATACGATCATCGACCCGCGCAACCTTTACACCGTACTTCCGGAGGCTCTAGCCAAGACACGGGAGCCCGCTTCGGCGGGGCCAGTGAATGTTTTTCTGCCGATGAACCTGCAGTCCCAGGTTCACGAATTCAACACTCAGATGCTGCTCCGCCCTGTGCGACAACAGACCGCTTCGGTTCGTCCGGATAAGGCGCAGGTCGCGGAGGCAGCCGCTGAGATTCGTAAGCATCGCAAGATCGCGATCCGAGTTGGCGGCGGAGCGGTCGCGGCGGGCGCAGCCATTAAGTCGTTGGCGAAGAAAATCGGCGCGGCCGTCATCATGGGCCCTGTCGCCATGGATGCGGTTGAATCCGACTTCCCGCTGAACGTCGGTCCCGCGGGTTCAAAAGGTTCGATTGCAGGCAACTACGCCGCCGAACACGCCACCCTCGTCATCAACATCGGCGGCCGGGGCGTTTGTCAGTCCGACTCCTCCGGCACTCTGTATCGGCGTGCCAGGGCGTTCATCAATGTCAACCTCAATGCCGTGGAAGCTCAGCGCTACCAAGGCATCGCCGTGGTTGGTGATGCGCGGGCGGCGGTCGAGGAAATTCTGATAGCCCTTCGCAAAGGATCTCGCATCGAGCCTGACAAGAAGTGGCAAACGGCTCTAGGCCGGGCGAAGGTGAAGTGGGAAACCTATCTCCAGAGCTTCTTTAGCCATCCCGTCATCAATGGAAAGATCACCCAACCTGCCGCCGTCAAAGCAATTGATGACTACGTGATCGGGATCGGGGGAATCAAGATCTTCGATGCCGGCGACGTCCAAGCTCACGGTTTCCAGATCTGCCGCCACGAGCAGCCTAAGACGTATCTGAATGAGACGGGCAACTCGTGCATGGGCTTCGGCATTTGTGCCGCGTTCGGACTCGGCCTCGTCCCCGGAGGTCGCTATCCGACCGCGATCATTGGAGACGGTTCATTCCTCATGCAAGCGCAGGCCATCCGCGACATGGTCAAGCACAGGTCCAACTGCACCATTGTGGTTCTCGACAATCAAGCGATGGGCGCGATCACGACTCTCCAGTGGGCGCAGGAGTACTGCGGCTTCGCCACGGTGGATCCGGCACGGATCGAGCCGGTCGATTACGCGATGCTGTCTCGATCCATGGGCTGTCAAGCTTACACTCCTGGGGCAAGCGCGGACTCCCTCTCCAAAGCGCTCGACCAGGCTTTTCGTCACGAGGGCCCCGCGGTCATCGACGTGAAAGTGCATCTCGGCCCGGAAGAATACGCCGCGCTGGGAGCGTTTGGTCGCTGGAACGTCGGCCCCTGGTCGAAGCAGGTCGAGAAGATCTGGGAAGGCAAAGCGAAGCCCGAATGAGGCTACGATCGGACTTCTCCGCCATGATCGAAACGTGGCCCCTGCTTTTCACAAGGCGCTGGGGTCTCGTTCCGCCGCTGTTCGTGTTCGCCCTAATGTTTTCTTGCGAGCAGCCCCATAGGACGCGCATCGGCGTTGTACCGAAAGCAATCTCTCTGGTCTTCTGGCAAAGCGTGCACGCGGGAGCGGTCGCGGCAGGCCGTGAAGAGAACATCGATATCGAGTGGAACGGCCCCACCACCGAGGTCGATTTCTCCCGGCAGATCGAAATTGTCGACTCCATGATCAACGCGCGGGTCGACGGTATCGTCTTGGCCCCCTCCGAAGCCACCGCGCTGGTGAGCGTCGTTGAGCGGGCGGCTCGGGAAGGGATACCCGTCACGATTTTCGACACAGGCATCAATACCGAACGCTACGTGTCCTTCGTCTCCACCAACAACTATGACGCCGGTGTTCTTGGCGCCAGGACGTTGGCCGCTGCACTCGAAGGTCGAGGGAATGTCGCCGTCGTTCGAATGGTCCCGGGTAGCGCTTCCACGACGGCTCGAGAGGACGGCTTTGCTGAAACGATCGCCCGAGAATTCCCGGAAATTGAGATCGTGGCCGAGCAGTATTGCATGGCGAACCCCGCGAAGGCATTGGCCGTGGCCGAGAACATGCTAACCGCTCATCCTGATTTGAACGGCATGTTCGCATCGGCGGAACCGGCCACGGTAGGTCCGGTTCAAGCCCTGAAGGCCCGTGGCCTCATGGGCAAAGTAAAGCTCGTTGGCTTCGATTTCGGCGATACCATTGAGCAGGCCTTAAAGGACGGTGTTCTTGTCGCTGCTGTTGTCCAGGATCCCTTCAATATCGGCTACACAGCGGTCAAGACGATGGCCGCGAAGTTGCGGGGCGAAACGCCGGAAAGACGAATCGACTCGCCTGTGAAGGTAGTCACCGGCGAGAATCTATCTGACCCCGAAGTCGACCGCTTTGTCCATCCCAATCTGGCCGAGTATTTGAACTAGCTGGGCCCCATGCGGAAGTCATGCAGCCAACACAGATAAGGGTCGGCATTGTCGGCCTCGGTTTGGCGGCTTCGGCACACGTCGAAGGCTACGAACGCCACCCGCGGGCGAAAGTCGTCGCTGTTTGTGACTCCGACGAAGAGCGCGCCAAGATCTGGGCGGCTCGCCACAACATCCCCAGAGTCTATGCCGACTACCAGAGCATGCTCGCCGATCCCGAGATCAGTCTGGTCGACATTGCCACCCCCACCTACCTTCACGCCCTCATGACACGGGCCGCCGCCAAGGCCGGCAAGCACGTACATTGCGAGAAACCATTCTGCCGCGGCATGGCCGAGGGCCTCGCTGCCTGCGACTCGGTCAAGCGGAACGGCACAAAACTCCTGGTCGGTGAGACATACGTTTTTCTCGCTTCGCATGTGAAGGCCCACGAACTGATTGCCGCCGGCGACATTGGACGTCCCATGCAGGTGAGATTGCGGCACGGCGGTTGGCGCGAGCGAACGCAGCCGCGAATCGACACCGGTCCGGCGGATCGTACTTGGAGAGTCGACCCTGCAAGCTCCGGCGGCGGAAAGTATCCCTGGATCTTCGACCACGCCGTCCACTTCTTCGCGGTGGCCGAGTACTTCATGCTCGATACGCCGATAACGGAAATCTATGCAGTCCGTGGCGATTCGGGCAGCCGCTCCGAGAGCGCGGGGGCCGCGCACGATCCCTACACATCCGCCGAAGTCGATATCCCGATCATCACGTGGCGCTACGTCGATGAAGATCGGCAGGGTCTTTGGATGCGCGCCGAGCGCCTGAATCACAAATACGACCCGATGAATGGCTTCAGCTCGACCATCATCGGGGAGACCGGAGCGATCGAGGTCCTCGGCGAAGGTGGCGGACAGCTATTCGAGAGCGGTCAACCCCAGCACCTCGTTCTCCATAGGCAGGCCAAACCAACGCTTTGTTTCCGCTTCGACGAAGGCGGTGATGCCGTATGGGACTCCGACATTTGCTACTACACTCAGGGGCACGTGAATCAGATACACCACTTGATTGACAGCATCTTGACCGATACCGAACCCCGATATGGCGGCGAGCATGGAGTTCACGCCGTCCGCTGTACGCTAGCGGCGATCCGGTCGGCGAATGAGCAGCGACCTGTTCGGATTGACGAGATTGCTCAGGACGATACGGCTTGAGCACCCCTCGTCCCTTACAATTGCTCGAAGAAAGGTGATGCTATGAGACCTGCCAAGCCGCGAATTTCCTCGCGCTCCGTTGCTTCCTGCGCAATTGCGCTCATCGCCACGGCCGTCTCGGCGGCGTGGGTTCTCAGGGCCGTGCCGGCGGATACACCGATCGGCTCGAAGTGGTGGCCCTCCGAGTGGGGTCCGGATGACCAACGCGGCGCCGCCAACCGGCTTACGCCGGCCAAGGTACTTGAAGCTCGCGACCTCATAACCCAGGGACGCACCTACCAACTCGGCCGCATCTACGAGCACGGGATGCCGATACCCGGCAAGCGCCACTTCAGCCTCACCATTCCCGGCCTGCCGACGGGGCCGCCGACCGGCGTGAATCAGATGGTGTCGAACGACGAGTTGGTCAGCGGTGAGATCGGCCAGGTCGGTACGCAGTTCGACGGGCTCGGACACGTCGGGGCGCACGTCGCCGGCGAAGACATCTTCTACAACGGCTTCAAGCTCGGCGAGTTCGGCGACCCCTACGGGCTCCAAAAACTCGGCGTGGAAAACGTCGGCGTGTTCTTCACGCGGGGCGTCCTGATCGATCTCGTTGCCTTCAAAGGAATCGACCGCTTGCCGGCGGGCTATGCCATTCCGCCGAGCGAACTCCGTGCAGCTTTACGTGCGCAGAGTCTCGAGATCCGTCCCGGCGACATCGTGCTCATCCGCACCGGCCACGGCAAGCTGTGGATGAAGGACAACGATGCCTACGCCGAAGGCGAGCCGGGTCTTGGCATGGCGTCCGCCAAGTTTCTCACCGATAGCAAGGTAGCCCTGATCGGGGCTGATACCTGGGCCATCGAAGCGGTGCCGCACGAAGATCCCGACACATCGTTTCCCGTCCATCAGTGGGATCTCACACGCAATGGCGTTTACCATCTCGAAAATCTCGATCTCGAAGCACTGGCCGCCGACAAGGTGTATGAGTTCGCGTTCGTGTTCTCACCGCTTCGACTTAAGGGTGCGACGGGTTCTCCAGGCAATCCGATCGCTGTCCGATAACGGGTGGGGACAATGTTGCGAATTTTTCCGGCCGCGGATTTCGAACCGCTCGCTGCCGCCCTCTTCCAGGCCGCGGGGACGCCGGGCCCCGAAGCGCGGCGAGTTGCCCAGTCACTGCTGCGATCGAGCCTCGCGGGTCACGATTCACATGGCGTCCTTCGCATCCCGGAATACTTGCAATTCATCATTGATGGAACCGTCTGTCCCGGTGCAGCGGTTGAAGTGCGCCGGACTTCCAACACCACCGCGGTTGTCGATTGCGGACAGAACTTCGGGGCGGTGGGCGCCGGCCGCGCCATCGAGATCGCCATCGAGATCGCTCAACAGCACAAGACCGCCTGCGTCACGACCCTGCGTTGTAGTCACGTCGGCCGCCTGGGCGAGTATGTGGAAACGGCTGCTCGCCATGACCTGATTGCGATTGCGACATGCAACTCGCCGATCAGCGGACACTTCGTGCTGCCCTATGGCGGTCGTGAGGGCCGATTGGCCACCAACCCGCTCGCCTACGGCATCCCCTCCGCCGGCGACCCGATCGTCGCCGACTTTTCCACTTCGGTCGCGCCCGAAGGCAAGGTTCGGGTCCACCGCAATCAAGACAAACCCCTTCCGCCGGGATGGATCGTCGACGCGGATGGGAATCCCAGCATCGATGCGAACGAGTTCTACGGTCCACCTCGCGGTGGCATTCTCCCTTTGGGCGGTGCGGCGGGGCACAAGGGATTCGCGCTTGGCCTGTTGGTTGATATTCTTGGGTCCGTCCTGAACGGTATCAGCAGCACGGATCCGGATACCCTCGGCAATGGAGTGTGCTTCGTTGTCATCGATCCGGCGGCGTTCTGTCCACTGGACTCCTTTCGCCGGGAAGTCGCGCGGACGATCGAGTATGTGAAATCCTCTGCGCCCGCCCCGGGTTTCGATGAGGTGCTCGCGCCGGGAGAGATCGAGTTCCGATCCGCCCGGCGGCGGCGGGTCGAGGGCATTCCGATCGATGAACCCACTTGGCTGGCGATCCGGGAACATGCCGATCGGCTGGGCGTGCCGCTGCGAATGCCGCCCTCGGGAGACGGCTGAGGCCGGCACCCCAGTACCAGTACCCAAGTTTTCGTATTGCGGTGAGCTAGGGCAAACCCTCGGTCCGTTTGGTCCCGGATTCCCACTTTAGTTTCGATTCTGCTAACCATCGGGTGGCCTCGGACGCCTTTATTTATGCGGGTTGGAAAGCACTCAAGGCGCTGAGGAGATCAACACCCAATGGGTGAAAAAGAAAACAAACCGTTCCAGCTAAGCTTCAACGGCTTATTGAAAGTCGATTTCCAAGGATCGCGTGTCACTTCCGACGGCGGGCTGATCCTGGTCCGCGAGCTGGACGAGCGACTCGGACTCGGGAAGCTGATCGACGAACACCTCAGTGACCCACGGCAAGGCTTGAACAAGAAGTTCCCGCTGGCCGATCTGCTGCGGCAGTCAGTCTACTCTCGGCTGGCAGGCTACGAGGACCTCAATGACGCCGTCCGAGTGTCGGCTGACCCGACGTTTCGCTTGATCGGCTCGAAGAGGAACTGGGATCGCGGCGGGGCACTGACCTCGCGACTGCAGAGCTTCGAGACGGAGATGCTGGCGAGCGAGGAGAACTTGCTGGGGCTGATGGCTGTGAACCGCGAGCTGGTGGCGCAAGCCGAGACGCAAGACGACTCCGAGCGCGTCGTGCTCGACATGGATTCGACCGAAAGCCCTGTCCACGGCCAGCAAGAGGGCAGCGCCTACAACGGCCATTTCGAGTCGGTCTGCTACCACCCGCTGTTGTTGTTCAACCAGCATGGGGATTGCCTGGCGGCGAAGCTGCGTCCAGGCAACGTGCACAGCGCTGAGGACTGGAAGGAGTTGCTGCTGCCCGAGATCAAGCGCCAACAGGCTGTGGGCAAACAGGTCACCTTCCGGGGCGATGCGGCCTTTGCCAAGCCGGAGATTTATGAGTTTTCGGAGGAACGCGGAGTGCAGTACGCCATTCGCATTCCGGCCAACAAGAGCTTGGAATTGGCGATCGAAGACATCTTGTTTCGCCCGCCGGGCAGGCCGGGTCGCAAGCCCTTGGTGCGCTACAAGAGCTTCCGCTATCAGGCGGAGAGTTGGTCCAAGCCGCGACGCATCGTGGCCAAGGTCGAGCATCATCTCGGTGAGCTGTTCCCGCGGGTCGGATTTATCGTGACCAACATGAGCTTGCCAAGCCGGTCGGTGGTGCGCTTCTACAACAAGCGCGGCACGGCCGAGCAATGGATTAAAGAAGGCAAACAGGCCACGCACTGGACGCGGCTTTCGTGCCATCGCTTTCGGGCCAACGAAGTGCGACTGCAACTCAGCGTGCTGGCCTACAACCTGGGCAACTTGTGGCGGCGGCTCGGACTGCCGAACAGGATCAAGAGTTGGTCGCTCACGAGCTTGCAGCAGCGGCTGATGAAGACCGGCGGCCGGCTGGTCAAGCACGCGCGCTACTACTGGTTGCTGCTGGCCGAGGGGCATCTGAACCGGCGGCTGTTCGGTGACATGCTGCACAGGATCTGGGCGCTGCCGCTGCCGAGCGGGTAGCGTTACCTGGACGAGGATCAACAGTTTTTAGCTCCGAAAAGGCTTCGCAGGGAGCAGTGTCGGCCGGTGTGCCGTTCAGCCCGCTCCATCAACGTCTGTGAGCGGACGGACGGGCTTTGGGGCCTGCCGCCGGAGGTGATGTGCAGGGTTCAGCGCGGAAAGACGTGGTCTTCGGGGCAGCGCGGGTGTATACTTTCACCGTGCCAGGGCCAAAATGGAAATCCTGGTTGGTACCGCTGTGTGTTCGCAAATTGAGACCAACGGTCCATTCGAAAAAAGCGGCGGCTCGGCTAAGGTTAGAGGCGTGACAAAGGAAAAGGAGGGAAAGTCAATGACCCACACATTGGAAAACAGCTTGTCCCAGACGCTTCCCAGTAGCCTGCGCGGCCCAAGAGAAGACCGGACGCCGTCCTCCGGATCAGTTGTTCGCGCGCATTGCCTTACCCTCGCGAACGAACAGACGTTCGTTGTCGGTTCACTCCTCGACTACACTGCCACTGAGGTTGACGTCGCCACCTGCGACCCTCTTGCTGTGGATTCCGTCGTGTCAATCGATGGCACGATTCGCGCGGGCGACCAATGGATGCACCTTTCCGGTATGGCGCGCGTTGAATCGTCCGAATCGACCGACTACGAAGTGTACCGCGTCCGCCTTGCGCTCAGGGGCGCCCGCTGGACGAATGTCGCCGACCCGGAATCGAGCGCCGAGCGAGTTTGCTGATAGCGTCGTCTAACCGCGACCCACGAACGGCATCTTCGTAGCCATCACTGTCATCGTAAGCACATTCGCGTCCAGCGGCAGACTCGCCATATATACAACCGCCTGCGCGATGTGATCCGCATCAATTCTCGGCTCGACCGCCATCGAGCCGTCCGCCTGAGGCACGCCCTGTGCCATGCGCGCTGTCATCGGCGTCGCGGCATTGCCGATATCAATCTGTCCGCAAGCAATGTCAAACGGCCGCCCATCGAGCGCCGCTGATTTAGTCAAACCCGTCACCGCATGTTTCGTGGCTGTATAAGGCGCCGAGTTCGGTCTCGGCGTCGTCGCCGAAACAGATCCGTTGTTGATAATCCGCCCGCTTCGCGGCGTCTGACTCTTCATCAGCCGAAACGCCTCCTGGATACACAGGAACGCGCCGGTCAAATTAATATCCACTACCGCCTTCCACTGCTCGTAGGTCAGCTCTTCCAGCGGGACGCCCGGAGCGCCGATGCCGGCGTTGTTGAACAGGACATCCAACCGTCCGAATCGCTCCCGCGTCTGAGCAAAGACATCCCGCACCGCTGTGGGGTCGCCCAGGTCCGCCGAAACCACCAACGTTCCCGGCCCGGCAGCGCCGATCTCCTTCGCCGTCCCCTCCAGGGCATTCACTCGCCGCCCCACCAACACCAGGGAATAGCCGGCCCCAGCCAATGCCACCGCCGTCGCCCGACCGACACCACTCCCGGCCCCCGTTACCATTGCTACCTTTACAACCGCGCTCATGAGCCGTCCTCCGAATCCCACAGTTTAGCCCGCAACGACGCAAATAAACTCGCGGCAAAAAACAACAGAGCGGCGGGTGTCAACCCGGCGGCCTGGGGGCGCGGGCGCGCGGATTCTACATGCACGCCTCTGGTGCGTGGTGCGGCAGTTCAGTAGATCGGTGGTGGGTCAGCAGCCGGGCCCGTCACTTTCGTTCCGGGTTCTGTGGGTCGATTGGGCGCAGGTGGGGTGTACGGTGTTTTGGGGTGGGGTGGTTCGTGGTTTGGATTTGGGGTTTTGGTTACTTGGCGGCCTCCTGATTGGCGATTTCGCCTTGGGTTTCCGGCTGGATCGGATGCGGGTCGCTGATGCCGGGGGCGCTGGGGTCGGGCGGGTTGATCGGGGCTATTGATTCTAATAGGGTTGCGACGGTTTGGGTCAGTTCCGTCATTTCGGATTCGCCGTTGGTCTCGGGGGCGGGATCGGTGTCGGCTGTCGATTCGGCTTGTGGTTTGGGCCGCAACGCGTCATCGAGGCCGCTGAAAAAGGCGCTTTCGGCCCGTCGCTTGCGGGCTTCGCGTAGCTCTTTCATGGCGGCGTGGTAGCGGCGTGCGAGTCGCGTCTCGCGGCGGCTGTGGCGGCTGAGAGCGTCGTTGTGAGTGAGAGCCTTGCCGAGCAGTTCATCGGGGTCTTTGTCGTGGTTTTGCGGCTGTGCGGCCACGGTGTCGTAGAGCTCGTTGATGACGGCGGACTCGATGCGCGCGCAGCGTTTCAGGCGCCAAGTGATGTCGATGATTTGCTCGACAAGGTCTTCTTCGACGGCGTTCGCCGGCCGGAGTTGGTACTCGAGCTCGGCGCCGTGTGCGTAGAAGTCGTCGGGGTCTTCGCCGCGGATTAGGGGGTCGGTGGCGTAGAGGCCGTGTTTGAGTGCGTTTTGTGAGGTACGCTGTTTGCCTTCTTCGGTGCGCGGGCCGGTGGAATGTTGTGCGTTTTGTTTGTTGGCTTGCTGCTGTGCTGCTGTGGACATGGTAATTTCTCCTGACTTTGATTTAGAGGGTCGAAGGTTTCCGCGCTTGCGGCGCGGTTCGCCCGATTTACATCGGGCGCTCCGTTGCTTGCGCGGACGCACCTTCGGCCGGAATTGGGGAGGAGTTTGGAATATGTTCTCCCGGGAATAGTATGCACCCGAGGTGGTGGGCTAGCGGGGGTGGCGGGAGCTAAGTTGTTGAAACTAAAGGCTAGAAATATTTTTTGGGCTTGTGACTAGGTTTTTGGCGGAGGGGGTACGAATGCCGCCAAGTCCCTCCAACCTCGACCTTGATAGGGGGACAGTCAGATCTGGCTCCCAAGCCCAGTATGAAGTTGGTTAAAGTACTGAAACCAAAGAGAGTTTCAGTGAGCGGCGCTACGGGCGGAATCGTCATTCGGCCGGGCAGTCTTTCTGTATGGTGTTGGTATAAAGCAAGTTATACGCTAAATGCGGTTGGCGTACCGCCGAGTTTAGGTGCCTGTCCCTCGACGGTCCCGACAAGGTCTTCTTCGACAGCGTTCGCCGGCCGGAGTTGGTACTCGAGCTCGGCGCCGTGTTGGTAGAAGTCGTCGGGGTCTTCTCCGCGGATGAGAGGGTCGGTGGCGTAGAGGCCGTGTTTGAGTGCGTTTTGTGAGGTACGCTGTTTGCCTTCTTCGGTGCGCGGACCGGTGGAATGTTTTGCGTTTTGTTTGTTGGCTTGCTGCTGTGCTGCTGTGGACATGGTAATTTCTCCTGACTTTGATTTAGTTCCATCACCAGGTCTAAACCCACCGCCTTTCAGGCGGTCAGCTTCAAGCGGGTCTGGATGACAATAGGAGGATGGGCGAATATCGGCGAGGGGCGCACGCGGTCTACGACATCAAATATCACCTGGTCTGGATCACGAAATATCGCTACAAGGTGTTGCGGGGCAGGGTGGCGGAGCGGACACGGGACCTGATCCGACAGAGCTGCCAAGCGCGAGACGTCGTGGTGATTCGGGGTGCGGTGTCGCCGGATCATGTGCATGTCTTGGTATCGGCACCGCCGCAGCTTGCACCGTCGAAGCTGGTGCAGTATGTAAAAGGCAGGTCGTCACGACGGCTGCAAGATGAGTTTGGGGAATTGCGGAAGCGATACTGGGGGCAACACCTGTGGGCGCGCGGATATTTCTGCGCGACGGTGGGCGCGGTGGACGAGGAAACGATCAAGAAGTACATCGAGAGCCAGCAATGGGACGAGGATGAGGAGGGATTCAAGATCACAGCGCCCACCAAGCCTTGAGCCGGCTCTGAGCCGGGGCTTCTTCAGGCGGCTTCAGCCGCAAGCCGACTTTCAGTCGTAAATGAACCCACCGCCTTTCAGGCGGTGGTTGTTTAGGGGACGGAGCGAAAGCGCCGGGATAAACCGGCGGGAAGTCGGGGACGAAAGAGCCCCACAGGAAAGGAGTAGCGAACCATCCTGACCTCGAGTCATGCGCCGGCGCTGGCGACAGCGCGGGTGAAGCGTTGATAGAGGCACGGACGGGCTGGGTATGGAGCCGTGAAATAACCTCATCCGGTGCGCCGACGCTGTGCTCTGAAGCGGAAGGCACATACGGGCGGGGACGTTAGCGCGAGCCCCCGTTCGGCCGGGGCTGGGGAAAAATCGGGGACAGTCCACTTCGCGCCGCTTGGGACCACTGCGTGCGAAGAAGTTAGGTGGGCGGCGCTTGGTACAGTCCCCATTTTTTCCAGCACGGGCCCTGCGCGTTCGAAGACGCCGAGTTCGCCTCTCGGGGGCACGTCTGGAAACTTTCTGCACGAGAACCGGGAGACCTCGTCTCTGCGTGCCAACCGAGCAATCTTGTTCCGTTTGCGCCATCATGAAACTGCGAGCCATTCCACGTTCCACCCGCTCTCGGTCTACCATGTCGTCCCCAACGCAAGAGGCGCCGTTTGATTTGGCCGTCTTTTCGGCCCATCCGGATGACGCGGAGCTTTGCTGCGGCGGTTTGCTCCTGCTGGCCGCGGAGCAGGGACGCCGCACGGCGGTGGTCGACCTGACGCGGGGGGAACTGGGAAGCCTGGGCACGCCGGAGATCCGCGAGCAGGAAGCCGCCGAAGCCGCTGAGGCGTTGCGGCTGACGAAGCGGCTGAATCTCGGTTTGCCGGACGGCCACCTTCATGACACCGACGACAACCGCAAACAGATCGTCCGGGTGATTCGGGAACTGCGGCCCACACTCCTGATCGCGCCGCCGCGGGAAGACCATCATCCCGATCACATGGCGGTAGCCGAGCTGATGCGGCAGAGCTTTTACTTGTGCTCGATCCGAAAGTACCTGCCTGAGCTGCCGCCCTGGAGGCCGAAGGCGCTGCTCCATCATATGGGGAGCCGGCATACGACACCAAAGTTCGTTGTCGACATCTCTCGCGTGATCGATCGCCGCATGGAAGCTGTGCGCTGCTTCGATTCGCAATTCGGCTCGCCGCAACCGGGCTTCCCGGTGCGTATTGCCTCGGAGCGGTTTCTCGATTCGATCCAGGCAGACCTCGGGCACTACGGCTCGTTGATCGGCGCGGCGTATGGCGAGCCCTACGACAGTGAGGTCCCGCTTGCCGTTTCGGATTTGGTCAGCCTGTTTTCGAGTGAGAAAAGCGGTTAGTTTGGCTTCCGCGCGGAAGCTTCAGGCCCGGCGTTCCGTGGCATCACATCGGACTTTGGGCGATCTTGAGGAGGTCGCGCTCAGCGCGACCCGGCACGGCACAGCCGTGCGCCACGAGCGGGTTAGCTACCAAAGTGGCGAATGTTGGGGCTAGGCGGTCCGAGCGGCGTCGAGTAGACTGGACATGCCGGTCAGCAGGCCATTTACATGTCTCTAACCACGGATGACTCTCACTATCTACGGCGGCCCTTTCGGGTCGGCCATCTCGTCTGGGCGGTGCTTTGTGTGGCCGCCTGTGCCGTCCTGATCTTTGCGGGGGGCGAAGGACATCCCCCGGCGATCATCCTGCTCCCGGTTGTCCTGGCCGTGTGGGCGGTTGGCCACGGCGGTATGTGGATCGTTCGACGGCTCGCCGTACGGGGACGTTCGCGAGTGGAGGGCGGTGTCGCCCTGTCATGGCCGCCTGGCCTGATTCTGGCGGCCATCGGCACGGGTTTCACGAGCACCGTCGGCGTTTTACTGCTCTTCGCAAGCCTGTTTCAGTGGAAGGGAGAGCGCCTGCTCGACCCGCTGTGGCTCACAATGGTGGCGATCTGGGTCGCTCACAACGTATGCTTCGCGGGTCTGCTCTTACGCCGAACGTGGTCGCGCCTCTTTGCGGCGTTGTTGAGTTTCGGCTGGGCAGCGCTACTTGGCTTCCAGATCGTTGAACACTGGGTCCGGGCCTCGCCGATCAAGGCCCCAGAACTTGCGCTTATGATCGTACTGATCAGTATCGGCGTGCTTTTTGGCTGGCATCTAGCTACGTCCCCGCGGATCAGGGCTTTTCTCGCCGGCCGCAGAGCCTGATGGCGAAAAAAGGGGGACTCGAAGGTGCGAAAAAATGCTGGGACAGTCAGCCGCGCTTCGTGTGGGTTTTGCATATCAGTGACTGATTCGGACCGCGCTTGTGACAGTCCCGATTTTTTCACACCTTCGAGTCCCCCTTTTTTCGAAGGCTTTTCTCAGCGCCCGAGGCCTATGAGTCGGGATTCGTCAGCGCCAGGAAACGGTCCAGCACACGCCGCACGAACAACCGAG
The DNA here is from genome assembly GCA_965206655.1 of Bryobacterales bacterium. Taxonomy (GTDB): domain Bacteria; phylum Acidobacteriota; class Terriglobia; order Bryobacterales; family UBA6623; genus JAPPLB01. Next base: position 1,577,385 of record CBDBKC010000038.1, read on the forward strand.
TTTCATTGAACGGCGGGATGCCGTCATAGTCGTCAACCCGTCCCGGTCCGGCGTTGTATGCCGCAAGAGCGCGGACGAGGGAGTCCGGCGATTCGCGGTAGCGCTCCAGGAGCTGACGAAGATAGGTCGTCCCGCCCCTAACGTTTTGGGTGGGATCATTGCGGTCCGACACAGCCAGGTCCTGGGCGGTTTCGGGCATGAGTTGCATCAAGCCAACGGCGCCCTTCGATGAAACGGCGTTAGGATCATACGCCGATTCCGCCGCGATGACGCTGTGAACGAGCGCCTCGGGCAGATCGTACTCGGAAGCGAACTGGGCGACGATTTCGTCGAGCGTCTTCTCGGCTTCGGGCTCGACGACCGGCTCGATGGCAACCGGAACCCTACCATCCGGTTCAAACCGAGCGATCACGCCGCGCGGAATCTCCATCGTGCCGCCACCGGCGGTGTACAGTTTCACTCGCTCACCGGAGACTTCATGGCGCTCGGCGTGGATGCGAAATCCCGTCGTGAGAACCGCGAATTCTCCCGCCAACAGCGGCGCCGCCAGCAGCGTGGCCAGCAGAGCTGGACGGATAAAGGTCGCGTGTATCATACTGCGTGACTGCCCTTGAAGGTCCTACGCGGCCGACACTCCGGCCTATCGATATTATGACGTTTGTTTCCCATCTTTCGTGCAGCAAAACCGGGGAGCGGTTTCCGGCCGGTCAGATTCACAATCTCTCCCCCGCCGGCGCGCCCCTGCTAGTTCATTATGACCTTGAAAGGGCCCGAGCCGAGCTGACGAAGGAGGCTATTGCTGCCGGGCCGGGCTCGATGTGGCGATACGGGCCCCTGTTGCCCGTGGTTGATCCATCGAACATCGTCTCGCTGGGGGAGGGTTACACGCCGCTGCTGGCGACCCCGCGGCTGGGCGCGCGGCTCGGCGTCGACAAGCTCTGGGTCAAGGACGAAGGTCAGAATCCCACGGGGACATTCAAGGCGCGGGGGATGTCGTGCGCCGTATCGATGGCCAAGGAACTCGGCGTGAGTAAGCTCGCTACGCCCTCGGCCGGGAACGCCGGTGGGGCGATGGCGGCGTATTGTGCGGCGGCCGGCATGGAAGCAAACATCTTCATGCCGCGCGATGTCCCCGAGGCGAACTACATCGAGTGCAAGATGTGCGGCGCGAATACGACACTCGTTGACGGCCTGATTAGTGACTGCGGACGGATCGTCGCTGAGCGCAAGGACGCGGAGGGCTGGTTTGATGTTTCGACGCTCAAAGAGCCGTATCGCATTGAGGGCAAGAAGACGATGGGGTTGGAGCTGGCGGAGCAACTTGGTTGGCGTGTCCCTGACGCGATCTTCTATCCGACCGGCGGCGGTGTGGGATTGATCGGCATGTGGAAAGCTTTCGATGAGCTCGAACAACTGGGCTGGATCGATTCGAAACGGCCCAAGATGATCTGCGTCCAAGCGGAGGGTTGCGCCCCGATTGTGAAAGCTTTCGACGAAGGGAAAGAGGACTCACAGTTCTGGGAGAACGCTGCCACGGTAGCAAGCGGCCTGCGGGTTCCGAAGGCAATTGGCGACTTTCTTGTACTGAAGGCGGTTCGCGAGAGCGGTGGAACTTGCATTGCCGTTTCCGACCAGGACTTGCTCGCGGCGGGAGTCTGGCTCAGCGAGTCGGAGGGTATTTTCGTTGCCCCGGAAGGTTCCGCTTGCATAGCGGCCCTCGATCAACTTCTTAAGAGTGGCTTTCTCAAGAAGAGCGACGAGATCGTCATCTACAACACCGGAACGGGGTATAAGTATCTGAACAACTGGTCCACATTGTTCCCACCCGAGCCGACCGGCGAGGAACAGTAGGGCGGGGCGATTTCGCCGCGGTAAGGTGAGATTTCGATCTGGTGCTGTACGCAGGCGGGGTCACCTTGCGCGAGAGGTTTCCTGCTTACGGGCTAGTCGGCAAGTCTGCTGTCTCCAATCTTGACATCGCTGACGAAACGTCGGCCAGGCAATCCGCCGAAATGAGCTGATACGGAACAATGTTCGTCTTCTTTGTCCGAGCCCGCAACAGGCGATAAACCATCACGTCACAGAAGAGGACGTCAGGCACGCCCAACCCGTGAGGGAGCTTCCCATCAACTAGGAATTCACGCATCGAGTGGCGTCTGCCGATGACCGGAGCAAGCACGCCTCGGGCGGTTTTCAGGAAGTATTCGCTGATCGAGGCGACCGCGATCTGCGAGGGGCCTTCAAGATCCCGAATCAACCCAACATGCTCGTCGGCAAGGGAATACGTGATCCGCACAATGGGTCGATCTTTGGGAAGTACAGAAACCACTTACGGCATGAGGCCGGGCGGGCTCAGAACCAGGGCTCCGATGGCCAAACCTGGGTTCTCGACAAGCTTTTCAGGCGGACAGGTTTCGACCGGACATCTGAGCGCTTCCGTGAGTTCCATTCGGAACAGAGCACGCATCCCCGCGTCTATGGAAAGCGCCAGGATATGGTCGGGGGGCTCGGTCAACAACCTCGCCCGAAGCCGATGGCGAAGCTGCTGCATTGTGTATCCATGTTCCCGGGCGATGTGTACTGTTCCGTTGATTAGGTCGTCGAGGTCTCTTATTGGCGTGGGCGTGAGCGACTCTTCGGGCGAACGGACGACTAGACGGCTGCCGCGGCGCCTCACCAGTAAACCCTTCTCGACCAGGTCTCGGTAGGCTTGGCTGACCGTGTTGTGATGGATCTTCAAGCGTGTCGCTAGTGCTCTTACGCTCGGTAGTGACTCAGCCGCCTCGAGATTGCGTGTGGCGATCAGGAACTCAACCTGAGCCGCGATCTGGTCGCGAAGGGATACTTCGCTTTCCTTACTGACATTGATCCGCATTGGGTCTCACTGTCGTGACGCGTCGAACCGCACCACTGTGGAACCAAGTCTCAGGGATTGTGACACATCAGGAAGTATCACGTCTCGCATTGCGAGCTTCCGCTTCCACCGATAGCCTCGAAACAGTGGTGGATAACCGTTACCGCCGCTCGTGAGGTCAAACACAATGAAAAATCAGCAAAGCTCCTCGACTGTAAGAACTGTACTTCGAGTCCTTAGTTTTCGTGCCACGCAGCGCGACCTTCTAGACCTTGACTACAGGCACCTCGTCTTCGGCCTCGTTTCGACCTGGATTGTGGGCATGGGCCGGTACTGGGATGCTCCTCAAGCAAGCTTATCGCAGTACATGGGAATAGGCTCACTCATCTACGTTACGGCGCTCGCGCTTCTGGTCTGGCTTGTCGGACGTCCGCTTGCCGGCCCGAACTGGTCCTATCGGAGGCTGCTTACGTTCATTGCGCTAACGTCACCTCCGGCGATTCTTTACGCTATGCCGCTGGAGCAGCTTGTTGATTCCGCGACCGCGCAGTCGCTCAACTTGGGAATCCTGGTACTGGTCGCCGCTTGGCGCGTTGCCCTGCTTGTGTTTTACTTGAGCAGGCTCGGAGCAATGCGATGGTACAGGGTCGGACTTCTAACGTTGCTGCCGCTTGCGGCGATCGTAGCCTTCGTGAAGGTACTAGATCTGCAACACGCTGCGCTAACCACGATGGCTGGCGTGCAAGGGCGCTTCGATCCATCGACGCTGCGCTTCGAGGAGTGGATTGGCTGGCTCGGCCTGCTCTCATACGCCGCTCTCGGGCCGTTGCTCGTCGCGTACCTGGTGATGGCCGTGGTTCCCAATCTTCCCTTGCGTCGGCCGAAGGCCGTTGCCCTACAGTGATCGTTGTGAACAAAGAGGGGAGCACGACATGAAGGTCCCTGTTCTGCTTGCGGGTCTGCTTTTCTTGATCTGCGTGGGTCTCTGGTTTCTCATGATCCGCATGCCCGGTAACAGCTCTACGGGGCCACTCTCCCCTTTTTTAGAGGCTGAATCCTCACTCTCAGACCAGCTAAAACTACACGTACACAAGCTCGCCGATGAGATCGGCGAGCGCAATCTGTTTCACTATGAAGCCCTGTCGGAGGCGAGGGTTTACCTGGAAGAATCCCTAGCTCGCGCCGGGTACGAGGTGCGATTGCAGGAATTCGAGGTAGTACCGGGTATCGGTGCTCTCGAACCCGAGCGGACACCTCAAACCCGCACCAGCCACAACCTGGAGGTTGAGATTCCGGGATCTGGCCGGCGGGAAGAGATTGTCATCATCGGCGCCCACTACGATACGGCGCCCGGCACCCCTGGTGCCAACGACAACGGTAGCGGCACGGCAGCGATCTTAGAGTTGGCGCGGCTCTTCGCTGGCCGACACACGGACCGGACCTTGCGCTTCGTGCTCTTCGCGAATGAAGAACCTCCTTACTTTCAAACACCGGCGATGGGAAGCCTCGTCTACGCGACGCGCTGCGAGGCACGGGAAGAGAAAGTCGTTGCCATGCTGAGCCTCGAAACCATCGGATACTACTCCGACGTGCCCGGAAGCCAACAGTACCCGTTTCCCATTGGGCTTTTCTATCCCACGACGGGAAACTTCCTAGCGTTCATCGGAGACACTCCTTCCCGCGGGCTCGTGAGAAGCGCGGTTAGTTCCTTTCGTGAGAAAGCGAAATTTCCGTCACAGGGCGTCGCGACCTTCGGCGATCTTCCGGGCATCGATTGGTCGGACCACTGGTCCTTCTGGCAGGGGGGCTATCCCGGCCTCATGGTCACCGATAGCGCCCCGTTCCGCTATGCGTACTACCACACAGCAGACGACACGCCGGACAAGCTCACCTACGACCGCCTGGCCCCTGTCGTCTTGGGGTTGGAGGCGGTGATCATGCGGTTAGTCGACGATTCATCACGTTGAGGGCCGGCGGGACGGACCATCTACTGATTTGCGTCAGCGCCGAGATGCCGCTCCCCATGCACGCCGACCTCTGGGTGGGATCAGAGCTGCTGGATCGAGCCTCGCTGTGACGACGTGATGCTCCACTTTCCGAGCTTGCGCGGATAGCCATCGGTTACTTGTGAACCCTGGTAGCCGTACCGAGCCCAACGCACCGAATTATGACACTTCAGGTTGTGTCACATGTATTGTGGCGACAGTCTTTGCTGTGAATGATTATGGAGGGCAGATAGCGATATAGTTTTCACGTTTCTCAACGAGGTGATGACATGTTTTCCAGCAAAATGACCGCACTTGCCCTGATGACAGTTCTACCCGTAACCACCAGTTGTGGGAGGGATGAGAAACCCGACCTGTCCGTAGTCCAAAATCGATTTTTCTCGACTGATTACGACGGCGCGCGGCTGCGGTTCCGCGAAGCAGCCGAGCATGGCGGAGCCCGCCTGAGCACACTCGATCTCGACGCGAAAGGACCCACCGGTGAAGACCTCACCATCGATATCGCGTGGTTCGGGGCAGAGCAGCCTCGGCAGGTGCTACTGCACTCCTCGGGTGTTCATGGAGTGGAGGCTTTTGCCGGTTCGGCGATTCAACTTCAATGGCTTGCGAAAGGAATCTCGCCGCCCGAGGATACAGCCGTTGTCTTGGTGCATGTTGTAAACCCCTATGGCATGGCTGGGCTGCGAAGGTTCAACGAGAGCAACGTTGATTTGAATCGCAACTTCATTCCTACCGATGCGCCGTACCAAGGAGCCCCGGAAGGTTTTGAACAGCTCGATTCGTTTCTGAATCCTTCGACGCCGCCTTCTTGGGATTTCTATTACCTCCGCGCAGGGTGGCTGATCGCGCGTTACGGCATGTCAGCCCTCAAGCAGACCATCGCCGGAGGACAGTACGAGAACCCCAAGGGACTGTTTTTCGGTGGGAAGTCTCTGCAACAAGGACCACGCAAACTACAACAGTTTGTTGCGAACCGGCTGGCAGACGTGGAGCACCTCGTCGTCATCGACGTTCATACCGGCCTGGGACCTTTTGGCGTGGACACTCTGTTGGTGCACGCAGCCGATGAAGGATCTCCTTTGTATCGCACGATGCAGAAGGTGTTCGGAGACCGAGTCGCTTCCTTAGATCCCGACCGCAGCGTGGCATACAGGATCAGTGGGGCCTACGACACGATGTATCCTCGCGTTCTGCCGAAGACGGATGTCTACTTCGTCTGCCAGGAATTCGGTACGTACAATTCCGTCGATGTCGTTGGGCTGCTGCGCGCAGAAAACCGTTGGCATCACCACGGCAAAGGAGGCATCGATCACGCCAGCAAGCTGGAACTCAAGGAGGCCTTTAACCCCGACGACGAGTCCTGGCGGAAGGAGGTCCTGCACCGAGGCGCCGAGGTAATCGAACAGGGGCTAAACCTTGCTTTCGCCGAGTAGCGTAGGGGGGCTGGAGCCCTGAATGGTTCAGTACAATGCCACTTGAAAAGGCGGTCGTCGACCACGCGCGGATAAGTGACTTACTCACTCAGGCCGATCGTCAGCGGCTTGTCGTAGCCTGTCATTTCCAGGTATCCGGTTCCTGAGATCGGTCGGCCCGCCCTCTCGCCTCGGAAGTTCATAGCGCCTTCCCAGTAGCTAGGACCGATTTGGCGTTTGCTTACGACTTCCTGATCTTTTAGATCCGTCGAGCAGTCGAGGCGGATTTGTAGATCGGGCACCTCGACTTGCCACTTCAGCGGATAGGATCCGCCGGTCGTTGGACTTTTCCAGTGAGAGCCTTCCAGGGGCGTCATCCGGATTTGGCTCCATTCGAGATGGCGGGCTCGCCCCGCGGCGTCAATGTAGGTTCCCGAAGAAAAGGGGTCGGCGGAACCGTCGGAGCGTCGCATGCGATAGAGCATCAACTCCGATCCGTCGTCGAGTTGGATGCTCATCCAGTCCCAACCGGTCTGGCCGGGGCTGAGGCTGTCGGTCGAGAATTCGTGGTCCATCCAGGCAAGGCCGTCAACATGGAAGTCCTCCCGTTCAAGCTTGAGTGAGCCGCTGACTTCAAGCCTTGTGAATGAGATGTAATGTGAGGCCCGGCCTTCGCCCGCGGCTTTCCTGCTGATGCCGTCTACTCCGTGGATCACGGGGGGTTTGGCGGGAGTCAGCGTAAGCTCAAGCGCGAAGTCGTCGGCATAGGCTTTCAGGCGTTGCGGACTTGTTGCCGAGTCGGACCGCAACCATTGCACTTCCCAGTTGCCGTTCCAGATGCGGGCCCGCTCAGCGTCGGCTCCCGCGAGGCCGGGACCCTGCCGATTGAGTCGGTCTGTTTTGAAGAACTGCGCGCCGTCGATATCACTCAGAGTCAGATGCGCGAGGTAGAGGTCTCGAATGTCCCAGTCGGACTCACCGGCTTCTTCGGTGATGGCGTAGCGGAAGAAAGTGAGTTCGAAGCCGAAGCGGCGGCCCTGATCCGTTTCCAGATTGCCGGTGTAGTACCACCACTCGGTCTTGAAGTCCGTGTGGCTGAAATGGTCTCGCGGGAACTCGTATTCGTAGCCCGGGCGAGCGTAGTCGAAGGCCGCGGCGGCAACCGTGAGCCCCAGACAGGCAGCGACGAGGATGAAGTGCGTGAACCTCATTCTTCGTGTACCACCTCGATCGGGTTCAGCCGCACCGCTACCCGCGCCGGATAAATACCCGCCACCACGGAGGCGACGTAGACCAACGTAAGCGCACCGAGGAGCAGAGCGACCGGCCAATGAAACTGGATCGTCCAGCCGAATGACTGCTTGTTCACCACGAAGATGAGGATCAACGAAAGCAGCGTGCCGAGCAGGAGTCCAATCATGTTGGAAAATAGTCCGATCAAGCCCGACTCGAAAAGGATGAGCCGCCGGATCTGTCCGGCTGATGCTCCCAGAAAGCGAAGAACGCCTAACTCTCGCCGCCGGTCGATCACCAGTGCGACCAGCGCTCCCGCCATGCCGAGGATGGCGACGAGAATCGCGATCACCTCCAGCGCGTAAGTGATCGTGAAAGTGCGGTCAAAAACGACAAGAGCGCGCTCGCGAAGAGTGCGATGGTCCGCCATGTTGACGCTGTGGCCAGTGGTCGTCTTTTCGATTGCGGCGCGTGCGTTCTCGGGGTCCGCGCCGTCAGCGAGATAGATGGCGAGATTGCTGGGAGAGGGGTCAGGAAGGTACTTGAGCATCGTTTTGCGATCGACGATGGCCGCACCACCCTCGCTCGAGTAGTCGTAGTAGACACCGACGATCTCGAGAGCAATCAGGTTCCCGCCGAGGGGTAGTGAGAGCGTGTCGCCGACAGCGAGCCGGTGCCGGTTCGCGAAGGTTTCGGTGACAATAACGCGGTCGCCGCTTCCCAGTTTCGCGAGGACTTGCTGCGCCGGTGAGCCATCCAGAAAGCCGAGGCTCCCGAAACGGCTCAGGACCTCGCTTTGTCCCGCCCCCAGAATGGACGGCCGGCCTTTGTAGCGAATCGGATAGCCCCGAAATCGATCGACGGCCGCGACCTGGGGCAGGGCCTCAATGCGGTCGGCGATCGCGGGGTCCATGGTGGGGTACTGGCGAGCTTGGCGCTGGCTCGCCGGCTGGATGTAGAAATCGGCCTGGAGACGGTCGTCAAGCCAAACGATCACCGTATCGCGATAACTGCCGACCATGATGGCGACGCTGACGAGCATCGCAACCGCTGTTGATAAGGCGGCGACAAGAACGGATGTTCGCGCCAATGATGCGGTGAGACTACGCGGCGCCAGGATGCCTTGGGCACCGAACGCCTTGCGGAGAACGGGCGATAGCAGGCGCGCAAGGTGGTCCACGATTGCTGGTGTAGCGCAAGCGGCGGCGGCGATGATCAGGAGGGCGGAAACGTATCCGAAAAGAGGCATCTCGCCGACTGGTCCAACTTGGGCGGCGGCCCAGGACCCCGCGGCGAGCAGGCCCGCGTAGGTTAGGCGTTTGCCGGTTTTGAGGCGCGCCGCGGTTTCCCGGCGTCCCCGGGCCATTGCCTCACTTGGAGGAACGCCGGCGGCCTCGCCGGCGGGCGCCAGAGCCGCCAATAGTGAGACACCCATTCCCGCGGTTGTCGCTACGAGAACGACGTCGGGCGTGAACACGATTTCGCCCGGCGTGCTGCTCACATAGAGCGAGCGCACGGTCGCCGCGAGCATCTCGACCGTGCCGTTGGCCATGATGCGTCCGAGCAGCAGCCCGAGGGCGGTGCCGACGGCGCCAAGGAATGCGGCTTCGGCGAGGAACGCAGCGGTTACGGCCGAACGGCCCGCTCCCAGCGCTCGCATCACGCCGATCTCCGAGCGGCGGCGGACGACAGAGATGGCGATGGTGTTGTAGATCAGGAACGCGCCGACGACAAGCGAAATGTAGCTCAGCACGCGGATGTTCCAGCGGAACGCCCTCATCATCTTGCGATTCTCATCGGTGCGAGAACCCTGGGGTTTCATTGTTACGCCGTCCGGCAGGGCCGCCGAGATCAGTGCTTCCCAGTCGCGGTTGGTCTGCTTAGGGAAAAAGACTTCAATGCGGTCGAGTCGACCTTCTTTCGAGAAGGCTTTCTGAGCGGCGGCGATGTCCATCACGATGATGTTGGGTCGCGAGCCGGTTTGCTCGCCCCGCGTTTCGAAAACGCCGCCCACGGTGTAGGTTCGGGTTTCGTCGTTGATCGTGAGCTGGACCGGCTGACCCGTTTCAGCGGCGATTCCCGGGCCGACCCAGATGATGTCGCCACGTGTGAGCGAACCGAGGTCAAACGACTTGGGCGGGGTCATCGATTGTATCGAGCGATCACCGATCAGATCGAACGCGAAGACGGGGACGCTGACTTGGTTGGGTTCAAGCGAGGCGAAGCCTTCGATGCGGGCTGAGAATCGGATCGGGTACGGGAGAGATTGGAGCCGCGCGAGCAACTTGTCGTCGAGTCCGCCGACCGCGGTGATCTCGAGATCAGCGTCGCCCGTGAGGGTCTCGAGCGACGACTGGAAAGAGCCGGTCGCGGCGTTTCCCGCGAGATGAATGGCGACAACAACGGCGACGCCGAGCGCGACCGCGAAAATCGTGAGGGCCGTGCGCCCGGGTTCGCGGCCCAGCGGGCGGACGATCAGGCGGACGAAGAGCGTGAGAGGGGCCGTCAAGGGCGGCGGATCTCCTTGATGCGCCCGTCCCGCAGCTCAACGACGCGGTCGGTGACATTAGCCGCTTCGAGGCTGTGCGTGGCCATCAGAATGGTCGTCTTCAGTTCGTCTGCCGTGCGGCGCAGTAGCTTCATGACCATGTCGGCGCTCGCCGAGTCGAGGTTGCCGATGGGCTCGTCCGCGAGCAGCAACTTCGGCGAGTGAACGAGCGCCCGCGCGATTGCGACGCGTTGCATTTGGCCGCCGGAGAGCTGATGCGGAAGGCGCTTGGCGTAGTCGGCCATTTCGACCCATTCGAGACGCTCGATGGACTGTTGGCCGTTGGCCGTGTGACCGGCTAGCAGGAGTGGGAGCTCGACGTTCTCCTGGACCGAAAGCGTTGGCAGGAGTTGGAAGAACTGAAAGACGAAGCCTACATACTGTCGGCGGATGGCGGTGAGCGCGGCGTCACCCAGTCCGGACGTGCTTGCGCCATTGATGTGAACCGTGCCGGATGTGGGGAAGTCCATCGCACCGGAGAGGTTGAGGAGAGTGGTTTTGCCGCAGCCACTGCGTCCGACGATGGAGAGGAATTCGCCATGCTCGGCGTCGAGCGTTACACCGTCGAGCGCAACCACGTCCTGGTTGTCGGCGCGATAGTGTTTTGTGACGTTGTCGAGGCGCAGCAGCGGCATGGGGGGACACGGGAAACCTTCGATGGTAGAGGCTCTGTTTCAAGTCTATCGAAGGGGGCCGGCTATTTCGTATTTTGGCGGCCCACTCGCGGCGAAGTCGCCTAGCAGTCCGTGGTGAAAGTCCGTCTGCACGAAAAAAGGGTACAGCCACCGATTTTCGCGACCCACACTCATTGGGAACAAAGCACTTAGCCGGCGAAAATCGGATGGCAGTCCCCCTTTTTTCACTGCGCCCAACTTCTGCCACGGGCTGCTAGCGGTACCCGATGACCTCGATTTCGACCCGGCAGTCCTTGAGGGGAATGCCGGAGACGGCGACGGTTGTCCGGACAGGCGGCTCGGGCCCGAAGCGCCCTCGGAAGACCTCGTTCATGGCGTCGTAGTCACGCAGGTCTTGCAGATAGACGTTGCACTTGACGACCTTCTCCATCGAAGAGCCCGCTAGTAAGAGTCGTTTCTCCAGGCTCTTGAGGACGCGGTCGGTCTGCCCGCCCACATCCAAGGGCTCATTGACTCCGGTACCTGAAAGGAAGACAAGGTTGCCGAGAGAAATGGCGGAAGAGTAGAGCGGCGTCGACTTCGGTTTCTTCCCGTCGCGATAGTGAACTTCCTTGACCGGCCTACTCTGCGCCGAGGCGACGGTGACCGCGCCGGCGCCGGCGAGAGCGCCGAGCAGGCTTCTTCTGGTTGTCGGTTTCATGGTTCTCCTTTTTTCCGAGGCGCGAGAGCCTATCGCTATTGTCTACGAAGTCACCGCGCACCGGATTACAGGCCCCCCGCGGGCCCGCGGGTTTACACGTGATGCTCCCTTCCTTCCGGCGCCGCATCCGCTTTAGGGGGCGGCTGAGACAAGCGAAACATTAGGGAAGTAGTGGCGGAGGATGGATTGGAAGTCGAGTCCCTCGGAGGCCAAGCCAACGGCGCCCTGTTGGCAGAGGCCCACGCCGTGACCAGAGCCGGCGCCTTGGAAAGTTACTTCCGCTGCTTTAGCTGAGATTTGGTAGTTATTGCTGGGGAGCGCTTGCCAGCCGAGCCGGCGGACAAGGCGGAGGCGGACGGTTTCGCTAGCGGGTTGTTGGATGAGGGGGGCGGCTTGTTGCTTCGTGAGGAGGCGTGTCCAGCGGTCAGGCGAGCGGAGGCACGACGGGCACGAAACGCGGTAGTAGGGATAGGTTTGGCGACGGAGTCCGACGTCTTCGAGAGTTCTCGTCTCGCCTCCGCAGCGGGCCGAATAGAGGGCTCGGATGAGGTCACCTTCGTAGCTGAGGATCATCCCGCGTGTCGCTTTGGCCGCTTGAGACGCGGGTTCCCCGGGGTCGGGAGGGGTGACGAGATATTGGCAGTGTGTGGTGTCGCAGAAATCGAAGCGAGGCCCGTCGGAATCGACATGGCGGGGGCCGGCGGCCAGGTAAGAACGTGTGACGACGGTTTGCGCTTGGAGGGCGGCTGTGTTCGCGTTGGGGGAGCTTTCACCGGCGACAATCGAGGCAACCGCGGTTTCGAGCGGCATGCTAATGACGGCTTGGAGTTCACCCCCGGCGGATTCAACGCTCAGCGAACCGCGATAACGCCTTTCGATCTTGCTGGGGACTTCGAGCACGAAAGTATCGTCTCGATCGACGATAGAAGCCCTGGAGGTCACAGTGGCGAGATCGCCTACGCGGCACTCGAGGGCTTGACCGGCAACTGCAAGGTGCGCGGATTGGCTGCCCTCGATACGGAAGTCGTTCTCGCCACAGGTCAGAGTGAAAGGCCGACCTTCATCAGTGTGGATCGTCAGTTGCCGCGCATGAAACAGGCCGAGGACGCCGATTCGAACAACACCGCTGCCGGGGGATTCGGCGAGGTCCCCGGAAGCGGGTAGGCCGCCGACGATCACGAGGAGCGGCAGGAAACGGTACGGGTTCATGGCCGTTCTCTGCCCATGCCGGTGGCGCCGCGCCAAACTTTGCTCGCCAACTCGGCGGCAACCATCCCGGGAACGCCGTGGACACGCATGAGGAGCGTCGGGCGAGGTCGATCGGGCGTGCCGAGCAGGATGGCGAACCCGTCACCGTCGCTGACCGGCGTGAGGCCGACGTGAGTGCAGGGTGCGGTGCCGGTTTTCGCGAACCCGTCGAGGTCGCCTGTACTCGCCGCCGTTCCGGCGCGGGCAGCCTCCCGCAGGCCCGCGATGATCGGGCCGACTCCGGGTTGCTGGGAGCGAAGCAGAAGTTCGTGATAAGCGCGGACAAGGTTGATCGGAGTGATGCGCCATTGAGTCCCGAGGCCCAGGTAGGCTGTTGAAGATGCGTCGGGTGATGGAGGGGCTAGTCCGAAACGCGCCGCAACGGCTTCGATTTGAACGGGCAGAACTTCTTTGGTGAGTTGCCGGAAGTAGCTATTGCAAGAGTGGGCGAGGGCATCAGCGATGCCGATGCGCTTATGGCCCGCGGGAAGCCAGCAGCCGGTTTCCGTTCCGAGACACTCGTATTCAGGAAAACGGAAGTCGTGACCCTCGGCGTAGGCAAGAGCCGCGAATGGTTTTACGAGCGACCCCGGCGGGATGGCCTGAGCTGGATCACGCCATTGCGAATCCAAGACACGATTCCCTGTGCGGTCTACCAGAAGCCACGAGACGCGTTTTGCGGAAATGTCGGATTCCCGGATAGCCGCCGCCAACACAGACGTGACGTCCGCCGGCAAGAGATCGGCCGCACGGGCCGGCGCGGCCCCGATAAACACAGCGAGCAGAAGGGGAAGAACGATCATTCGCTAAGCCGATAGATGACAGTTTCGTTGACCGATTCAGCGCTTTGCGATGTGCGGATTGACATGGACTCAACTCTTCCGAGGGTGCGCCCCAGGCTTGCGACGTTCTCAGAGAAGAAGTCAGGTTCTCGATTCTGCTGGGAGCGGTACCGGCCGAACTGAACGTGGTCGAGGTGTCTCATGAGGGTTTCGTAGTTGGGTTGTTCCGCGGCGCGGCGAAACTCGGTGACCCCGCGAAACTCCGTGGCGCTGACAGAGTCCCTGTCGGCGGTCTCGTTGGTGCGCACGAGGATGTCGCCGAGCAGTGCGGCGGAGTTGGCCAGGAAAAGATGCTGGTCACGGACCGCCAATACCAGCGGGGTCAGGCCGTCGAGTTGGTAGAACGTTTCGCCGTTCGCCGACTGTTCGGTCAACCGCGCGCCGAGGCTCGATGTCGTCCAAAGTCCTCGGACGGCGGTCTCGAAGGCGGCGCGGAGAGCGGGTGCGTCCCAGTTCCCGGCTGCAACAAGCACCAACGCCAGATCAGTTCCGACGAAGACATCGTTGGCGGCTTTGCGGCTGGATTCAACCTGGAGCGCCGCAAGCGGCGGATTAGCCTGGAATGCTTTGATGATGGCTGCATCGGCCAGACCTCCCGGAGCATAAACGGCGGGCGGCTGATCGATGCGGGTTTCGAGAGCGCTTTCGTTGCCTGTTCGTCCGTCACCCACGTAGACGCGTGGAGCCGCCTGTACACGCTGGTTTCGCACGGCTCTCGGCGCTAGAAGTTTGGCGGCGAGCAGGTTCACCGCGTCGGTAGTTCCGGTGAGAGGACGCACCGCGTAGAAGCCGGCGTCGGGGGGCGCAAGCCGCGGCAGGCCGGCGGCTGCTCGAGCAGATGCCTCGGCTTGGTCGTTGATCTCGACCGGGGCGGCGGGCAGGAACGTGCGCTCTTCGCGGAATTCGAAGCCGGAACGGAATAGGTCGGCGACACCCGCGCGGTACGTGGCGACCTCGCTGACGTTCTGTTGAATCCAGTAGGACCGGAAGTGCGGCGTACGGACGAGCCGTTCGAGATTCATCACCATGCGAAGTTCACCGCGCTCGGAGCGGGACGCCGACGCGTCCGCGTACCAGGGCTCGGCTGTCACCGCGGCTCGCTGTTCGCCAGAGAGCAGGCGTAGAGCACCGGCGAGCAGATCGCCGCTTGTGGCAAGAAAGAGATAGTCGTCGGTCGTGGCGAACCCGACTTCGCGTTGGGAAGCGGTGTCCGCTCGGATGAAGTACGGGCGTCCGCCGGCGTTGCGCGGTTCGAAGTTGGCCCGCGTTCGCCACAGGGCGCTTTCCATGGCTTTCGCGGAAGAGAGACGGCTGATATACAGGAATTGCAGGCTCCCGATGTCGTAAACGGCGAGGGTTGACTCTTGTCCCGCGACGGAATCGACGAGTGGCATGTCGGCGGGCAAGCCCGCGGCGGCCGCGAATTCGGCTTGCGCCTCTTGTAGCCTCAGGAATAGTTTGGAGCGCGAGAACGAACTGTAGTTGTCGCTCACGAGCCAGGCGGCTTTTTCGCCGGAACTGTTCCAGTCGTTGAGAAGGCTGGAAAAGTTCTGTGTTTCGAGGATCAGCAGGGAGCCTTCCGGAACGTAGCGGGCGAGGTCGCCCGCAGTGCCTTGGGGCGCTTGGGTGAGGGCGGCGACGGCCACCAGGAGTGCGGCAATAATGAGAGTCCACAGGGTGCGGGTCTTCATGGTGTGGTCACCTCCGTGGCGGAGAGGAGACGCGGACGGACGACATTCTCTTGATCGAGATTCTTGTGGATCATGGGCCGCCTCCGTGCGTTCTTAACTTGGAGGCGGATGCGCTCGTTGATGGAAGCCAATGCTTGTTCGGCCTGCGCGCGACGCTCATCGGGGATGTCGAATTGGAGTCCGATCTGATATGCGCGGCTCGCAACTCTGAGTCGGCCAATGCGTTCAAGGGAGTCGGCGAAAGCCAATGCGGCGTCCCAGCGTTCGTCGTCGGTCCAATCGGCGCGTCTGAGATATTGTTGTGACAAACCGTTATTGATGGTTGGGACATCCGTTCCATCGGATCGGAAGCTGCGGGGTCGCATGAAGCCGGCCATTCTCGTTCCGCTCAAGAGCGGTTCGAGAACGAAAACGGCGAGCCGGTGGTTTTGGGCATCGCGGGCCGCTCGCAAGAGGCTTCTGTGATTGCCGTATTCAGCGGGACGAGCGGCGATAGCTTGTTGCAGCAGACCTGCTTTCTCGGCGGGGTCGCCTGTATCGTCGGCGGCGTTGACGTGCAGGTTATAGAGAAACGGCGCCGCATCGGGTGATGCACCCGCGGTGACACGGCCGGCGAGGATGTTGAGCTCGTCGGAGCCGAGGTTGGCGGGTACTATGTCGATGCCGCGAAGCTCCCGCGCCGCTGCTGTGCGGATGTGATACGCGGTGTCCTCGTGGGCCGCAAGTTCCGTAAGCGCTGCGGCTACCTGTTGGCCAGGCTCGGTTTGCACCTGAGATTGCGCTTTGAGCAGCCGGGCATCAGTGTCCCACGGCGTCGCCAGAAGACGTTCGGAAAGTATCTCAACGGCATCTGTGTGTCGGTCGAATCTTGAAAGCAACTCGGCCGCCGCCCCGTGGTGCTCGAAGGGTTGGCCGGAGATGAGGAACATGCGCCGCAGGAGGGCGAGTGCGTCTTGCGAGCGGTTCTGTTCGAATCGTAGTTCGGCGAGCCCGAGAAAATTGGCGGCGTTGAAGTTGCGTTGGTCGAGCAAACGCGTGTAGTAGAAGTCGAGCAGGCGTTCGGCTGAGGCGTTGTCGCCGGCTGTGCGGAGCTCTGATGCGGCTTCGCGAAGTGCCGGGAGGGGCGGGATCTCGTGGGGCGGGGAAGTTTCGTAGCGGGCGAGCAGGTTGTCGAGGCGGCCGGAGAGGGCGGCTATGCGAACGATGAGCGGCCCGTGTTCTCTGAGGAGTTGGGCCTTAAGGGAATCGGCGGCTGCCTCGAGGATGCTGCTTGCCTGTTGCTGTTGTCCGTTGGCTAGGAGGTGTTCGAGCCAACGGATTTGCCATTGGTCGTAGGCTTGTTGGGCGTAGAACTTGGCTTGGCCTTCTTGGCGTTGCCAGTTATCCCGCGCGAGGGCGACGGCTCGTTCGAGCGCTTGTGCACGCTCTTGATCGGTGAGCCAGGCGGCCTCGGTCAGCGGAGTCAGAAAACCGAGTGGGGCGTTCGCCTTTTCGGCGAGCTGGAGGATTTGCGAGAACTCTTCGCTGCGATTCTCGGCGGTTTCGATCCAGGGGCGAATCAGTTCGTTGGCGCGGTAGCCCCCGTTTCGGCGGACGTAGAAGTCGAAGAAGGCGGAGACAGTTTCACGGAGTTGGGGATGGAGATTGCGGCTGCCGATATTGCGGAGGGTTCGAGGGACATCAGCCCAGAAGGTCTCGCCATAGCCGGATTGTTGCCGCTGGAAGGCTTCGATCGCGGAACGCCAGCGAGCGACGGCTTCGTCACGTTGACCGTTCCGCCAAAGGATCTCGGCGACTCGATCATGGGCGCCGCCGAGTGAAGCATTGAGTTCGAGCGCGTGGTCGTATTCCTCGAGCGCTCGCGTGAGGTTCTGTTGCTCGCGGTAGAACTCGGCGAGGTCGAAGTAGGCGCCGGCACGGCCGGTTGCGGCTTCGACCGAGGCGGGCAGGTAGGCTTCAGCTTCGGAGGCGTTTTGGTCGGCCAGGAATTCGCCGTAACGCGAGCCGTAGTAGTACCAGAGGTCGCCGGCGAGCTGCCGGCCGCGGTCGATTTCGACGCCGATGCGATCGCCGATGGTTGCCGAACCGAGGGCTTCGAGGAAGGCATTTTGGACTTGCGGCGTCTGGCGGCCAAAGTGAAGGCCGGCGAGAGCGGTGTAGGCGAAATTCCAGACGGGCGGCAGCTTTTCTCCCCGTGCCCCGACGGCACGTAGCGCGAGGTCGGCGTCACCTCGGGCCACGATGAAGTTGGCCGGGCCGTCGGCACGAGCGAGAGCGATAAGCGCGTCGGGACGGCGTTCGAGCAGCAATTCGTAGTAGCGATCGTTCCACTGGCTGGTGTTGGACTTATTGTTGGCGAGCGTATCGAGAACACGAAACTCGGCTTCTTCGTTCCCTGATGAGAAGTAGGCCTGCGCCGCCGCGATGAGGATAGAGCCCTTGTCAGACCTCGCCGGAAACACGCGCCAGTAGTCTTCCAGTTGGCGGCCGAGCTTGTCCTGCCGCAGCCGTCTGCGCTGCAGGTCGATCAGACGGCGCATGAAGACGCCCGCTTGTGAAGATCCAGGGCTCGCCATCATCAGCTCGTGGAGCCACTTTGCCTGAGTGTCGACGAGGTCGGCGCGTTCGACCAAGGGCAGCAGTGCTCCTTCCACGTCGGCGCGGCGCATGTCACGACGCTTCTGCCCAAGAAATGTAACGAAGGCGGCTTTCTCTTCCGGTGTGAAATAGCGTGCCACGGGCGATGCGGCGGCTTGCAGCGTCGAGCGGTAGCGATTCTGTTGCAAGCTGTTGGGCTGTGAAGGCAGAGCGTCGGCCAGGGTCGTGAAGGCTTCCTCGTAGCGCCCGAGGCGCGTCATGAGGGCGATGTAGCGGCGGGCGCCGGAGGCGCTGCTCGGGTACTGATACAGCGTCTCCCCCGCAGTATCAATTCCCAGTTTGGCGAGTGCGACAGCCTCGGAGAGATAGTTCCATTCTTCGAGGCGGGTAACGGCGTTAAAATAGTTTTCGGGACGTTCGGGCCGGCCTTCGATGAGAGCCTTCTTGACGGCCTCAACGGCTTCCACACGTTCGCCGCGCCGGGCGTGAACCTCGGCGATCTTCTCCATCCAACGCGGGTTTTCGTAGTTCAAGTCATAGAGCTTGTTGTAGCTCGCAAGCGCGGCTTCGAACCGCAGCAGGCGTTCTTCGATCGAGGCCTTTGCTTCCCAGAAGTCGGTGCGCTCGGGACGCACTTTGAGAGCGCCTTCGTAGGCTTCGATTGCCGCGGGAAGATTCTCGAAGTGAGTGCGTAGCAAGGCGAGCACGACGTGATAGCGGAAGTCTTTCGGCGAGTCAGTCGTCGTCTTGAAGTAGAAGTTCTCAAGTTGTTCGCGGCGGCCTTGGCGGTTGGCATAGTCAGCCGCTTCCTGCACAAGGTCGTTGTCCTCGGGGTAACGGTTGATGATTTCGATGTATTGATCGACGGCGGAGGAATGCTCGCCGAGCTCGGTCAAGGCGGGAATCAGGCCACGCCGGAGGGTGGCGACTTGCTGATTCCTTTGGGCGCGCGGCATGTCGGCTTCCTGCAACCGGCTGATCGTCTCTTCGTAGAAACCACGCAAGGCTTGATGGTCGTTTTCGCGTCCGAAGGTTTCGGCCACGGCGCCGAGGTAGCGCCCGTCGAAAGGCTTGTCGGTGAGGAGGATGCCGAGGCGTCGCCGCGCGTCGTCGTAGCGCTCGGCCTCGGTGGCCTTGCGCGCCGCTTCAAAGGTGAAACTCTCCTTGAGTGATGGATACGACGCGGACGCGGCTTCGTCGAGGATCTGGAATGCGCGGTCGTAGCTCTTGCGTCGCCAGTGGTAATCGACAGCCCCACGAACCACGCCTAGGATGCGCGATTCGCCACGGTACAGATCGTCGATCAGGGCGCGCGCCTCATCCTGCTCGCCGCGCTGTTCAAGGTGATGCATAAGTGAGAGTTGGAGACGCATGCGGTCGACAGGGTCGTTGGTCAGCTCGATGCGCCGGCGCAGGAGAAGAGTGACAACCTCGTCGGCGCGATGCCGGTTGGCAAGCCCGCGGATGCGGTCGAGCAGCTCGAACGAATCGGTCGTGCGGGCCAGGCGCGCCAGAAGCTGCCTGAGGTCGTCGTAGCGGTCTTGCGTTTGGAGCAGATCGACGCGTAGCGAGACAGCCTCGGGGTCGGGGTTGGTCCCGGAGACGAGCGCCGCGGTCATCCTTTCCGTCTTGTCGCGATGAACTGTGCGGCGGGCCAATCGCAGGAAACGGTTTCGCGCCGCCGAGTAGCCGTCGGCCGCGAGGGCGCCTTTGAGATACTCCGTCAGCGCGGCGTCGTAGTCGCGTCGGTTTTCGTGAACCGCGCCGGCCTCGTACGCGTACAGCTCCGGGCGCCCGAGCGCTTCGCGGCCCTGCCGCATCAAGCGAAGCGAGTCGTCGAAACGATATAGTCCCAGAAGACGGTGGCGGCTTCGAGGTAGCCTTCGGGCTTACCGGGTTCCACAGCCGGCATCCTCTCCCAGAAAGGCGCGGCGCGGCTAAAAAGTTCGCGGTCCGCGGCGGTATCGCCGATCCGAGCGAGCAATTCACGGTTGCGCGGCTCGTAGCGCTGACGGGCTTCGAGAATCGCCACCGCCACGTCGGTATAGAAAGGAGTCTTGTACGCCAAGGAGCGATGAACAGAGGCGATACGCTCGGAGCGTTCGGCGGTTGCCGGCAGAGCTGTCGTCAGAGCGAGCAGAACGGGTGCGGCATCTTCAAAGTGGCAACGCCAGACTTCCCCCTCGGCGATGATTTGGGCGGCGGCGGGGTTTTCGCGGGCGAGCCGTTGCCAGCGCCCCTGCCCGGCAGCGTCGATCGAGGTCTTCAGCCTATTGAGTTCCGGGGCGAGCTGATTCCCGCTGCTAAGACTCTGGAAGAAGCGCGCGCGAAAAGCATCGTCGTAGAACCAATACTCCCGCAGGAGCCTTTGATAGGCGGTGGGGTCACGTGTCCCCCGGCGCGTATAGGCGCTCATGAGGTTCCGCACGAACGTCAAGTTGTGCGGAAATCGTTCGTGTGCGTAGAGGTTGACTTGGCGGTAGAGAACGGCGTCGAGTGACGACTGTGCGATGACCTCTTGGAAGTAAGATTCGAGTTCCGAACCCTCAAAGGCCTCGATGACGCCGCGTGTGAGCTGCTCGAACTCACCCGCTTGCTTCTGGCGTAGGTACCAGCGGGCGAGCTTGTGATGCCAGGAGCGGTCGGCGAAGTGGTTGATGGCGTCGCGGTAGAGTGACTCGACACGATCGCCGAGACCGTTCTGCTGGAGGAAGCCGGCGAAGCGTTCGTAGAGGCCGGGGTCGTCAGGGTTGCGTTCGATTTCGCGTGCGTAGATCTCCACCGCCGGGAGGAGTTGCTTGAGTGAAACGAGCCGCGCAATGTAGCGGTCGAGGATGCGCGCGTACTCGGGCGAGCGGGCCCCGAGGGGGACCGCCTGCCCCCGGAGTCGAGCGTAGCGCGGCGGCCCCGAGGGAACGGCTCGCTCGCCGAGAGGCACTCCGTCGGCTTTGGCGGCGAGCTCTTTGAGCAGGGCGTCGTAGAGCTGAAACTCTTCCCGCCGTTTGCTCATTGCGCGCGTAGGCTTCCGCCATGAACAAAGAAACCTGCGTGCGTTGGCCGGAATTCGGGAATGCTGTGAGGAAGAAGCGGCCCTTGCTGATGACGCCCTCGTTGTCGCCGTACGTGGCATAGGCGGCGATGACCTGGGAATGTAGCCAAGGCCGCTGCTCCGAGCCGGAAAACTCGCCTGTCGAAGCGCTTCAGAAGCTCCGCCGCTTTGGCGCGATGGAAGTACGCGACCGACGTTCGCTCCTGCGAAGAGAAGCGGTACTGGGGCTGCTGTGCGTTGAAGAGCAGCGACAAGACACCGTTGAGAAATCCGGGCTGGTCGTCCATCGTGGCGATGTCGCGATAGAGCGAAAGATCGCCCGAGCCGAACTCGATGGGCTGCTCGGGCGCGCTGAGCAATAGCGAGATGAGCATCGCGAGCGCTTGCTCACGATTCAATTCGGATCCGCCGGGCAGACTGTAGAGCGCGTAGGCGAAGCGCGCGGCTTCGTTGTAATTGCGCACGGCCTCAAAGTGTCTTGAGAGGGTTTCGAGTTCTTCGGCCCGTCCAGGCGACTTGGCGGGCTTCTTTCGATTGCCGGTAGTCGTGGAGCGCGCCTTGAGCCGAGGCGCCGTTCCCCTGGCGCTGGTAGTAATGGAAAAGCCATGCCGCCGCCCTGAGATCGTCGGCGTCCTTGCCGGAGACGGGTGTTGACCTGATCGAGAGTCGAGCGAAGCCTTCCCGCTTTTTGGAGAGCGGTGTAGTAATCCTGAATGAGGGCCTGCGGCCAGAGGGGCTGAAACTCTCGTTCGTAGAAACTCAGAACAGTTTCTTCTGAACCTTCAGCGCGAGTCAGGGCGGCTTCGGCTTGGGTGGGGAAGACGGCGTCGCCGGGGAAAGTACGCGTGTACTCTTCGAGGATGTTACGAGCGGCTGTGAACTGTTCACTTTCAAGCAGGAAGTTGAAAAGCTTCTGGTGAACGCTTCTCTCGTTGGGGTACCGCTGCTGCCAAGCCTGCAAATAGCGGACGCGGTCGCCGATGGGGAACGCTTGTGCATCGGCGGTAGAGAGAATGCGTTCGAAGGCGGTCCAAGAGCGTTGTTCGTTGACCGGGATGAAGCGCTCGTGGGCGGCGGAGGGCGCGGCGCCCACGCCAAGCAACGCGGAGACTTCCTCTTGCGGCTGTAGACGCCGGTGGTAGTAGTCGGCGAGCGCGAGTTGCCATTCAGTGCGATCGGCGGCGAGCCCGGCGTGGCGTTTCCAGTCGGCTTCGGCGCTGATGAAATCGAGTTGGCGTTCGGCTTCGTGGGCGCGGAGCGCGTAGAGACTGGCTTCGCCGGGGCTCTGTCCGACGAGAAGAGAAAGGGCCGCCCGTGTTTCCGCCGGAGTGCGCTCGACGCGAATCGCACCCGAGGGTAGAGAGACGGTGCGGAAGAAGGCGTCCCGTAGGATGCTCCCGGATTCGACGTGGCGGACCCATTCGGCGAGTTGGGCGTGCGCGATGCCGGCGACGGCGGCGAGTAGAGCGCAGGCGAGGCGCAGCCGAAACGGGCTGCGTGGTCGGGTGAGTCCTTTCCGCAACCGACTAGGGAAGTACGTCAATGCGCACCTCCTCGTAGCCGATGTTGTGGGCGAAATCCTCCGCGACTAGCTTCAGAGGATAAGTGCCCGCCGGCAGGTTTTCGGGGATGACGAAACGTCCGGTGTTGTAGCCTGCTTTGGCATTCCAGCGCAGGTCGACCGCGGGAACGCCGTACATTCGCGCGGTGAGCGTGCGCGTCGATTGCGAAGCGCTGACGCGGAGTTCGACCGTTTCGCCGCGCCGGAACCGCGTTTTGTCGAACTTCGCCCGCACAACGGGCGGCTTACTCGCGATCAAGAAGCTTTTCGATTCGCGATAGACGCGGCCTTCGCGGTCACGCAGGATGAGCCGGACAGTGTGCTTGCCGTCGGGCATGTCAATAGGCGCGAGAAAACGCGTCTGCCAGATGTCTTCGCTGCCCAAGTACTTGAGTTTCTTCACGAGTCCGAAGGGAAAGAGCGCGGTAACCGAATTGATCGATTGATCGGTGCGAACGCGCAGAATGGGGTCGCCGGGGCGAATCACGCGTGGGCGCAGCAGTGAGCGCGGCGCGGCAAGAAACGAGGTGTAGGGCGTCACGAACTTATACTTTTTCGCAAGGCGGATGATCTCGTCGATGGTGTCTCGGTCTTCGCCATCGCGCTCGATCTTTTCGAGTAGCGCGTCAACGCGGGCGCGAGCCCATGTGCGGGGCAGGTGGGTGTGTTCGATGGCGGTCTCCGGGAGGGTGACGCGCGCTTCCATCTGAAGCGCCCTCCCGTCCCGGCTGCCCGCAAGGGACATCACGGCTTCGCCGCCCGGAGTGGAATATTGTCCGACCCACGACGCTAACGAGCCGTCGAAGACCGCGGTTTGGAGCGGGTAGATCATGTCGAACGATGACGCCGGTTCGACGTTCAATGACAGGTTGCCGACGGGGTCGCGGCCGATCTTCGACTGGAAGGCGTCCAGCTTGAAATCGACGGGTTCGGTGGAGCGCACCCATTCCAGCACGCCCTCACCCTTCGTCAGCAAGCGCAGTAGACCGAGGTTGGCATCGTCGCCGACCGCGAAGGCGAAGACCCGTGGACGGACGGAGTCGCCGAGCTTGGCTGCCTGCTCGCGGTACCACTCCGCAAGGCGTCCGTTGTTGATCGTGCCTCGCGTCGACCCGCCGTCTGTAATCAGCAAGAGATAACGCTCGACGGCCTCACCGTTCGCGGCTTGCGTCAAGCCGGTTTCGAGTGCCCCTTGGAAGTCAGTTCCGCCGCGAATGTAACTGCCCCGGATGAAGCCAAGGGCGCTTTCGACGTTCTCCGCTCCGGCCGGCGCTGGTTGCGGCCGCCAAGTTGAAATCTCGTTATTGAAGAGCACCACATTGAAACGGTCGCCCGGTCGCAGCCCATGCAGAACCGTTTCGAGCGCGCGATAGGCGCGGTCAAGCTTCTCCCATTGCATCGAGAGCGAATTGTCGAACAGGACGATGATCTGCTTCGAAAGATTCGAGACGGGGGCGTCCGTCGCCGTGCTCGGCGCGGCGGAAAGGAGCGCGGAAGCTTGGAAGAATCCCGGAGCGGGCGTGGGGGGCTCGGGAGAAATGATATCGGGACTGGGCGTATGTGTCGCGGGATCCCGGTAGGTGAGGACTTCGAGCGAGTCGCTCCCGGCGTCGTCAAGCACCCATTCCACGGCGAAGTCTTCATTGAACACGACGTCGCTGCCCTCGAATGTGAGCGCGGCGCTGTTGGCGGTGCGCGGGCCCATCGCCGCCGTGTAGGTGTTGCCCACGACGCTGAAGTCCTGAATCGCATGTTCGGACGCTAGAGAGAGCTTTACCCGCAAGCGGCCCGCTTGTTGTGCCCGGTACGCGTCGGGGCGAAGCGGGATCGCGAAGCGCG
The DNA here is from genome assembly GCA_965206655.1 of Bryobacterales bacterium. Lineage (GTDB taxonomy): Bacteria > Acidobacteriota > Terriglobia > Bryobacterales > UBA6623 > JAPPLB01. Next base: position 1,601,601 of record CBDBKC010000038.1, read on the forward strand.
ATTTCAGGTTTTCGACCGCGATGCGCTCGTGGTACTCGACCTCAACTCGCTTAAAACCGTGGCCTGGAATGGGGTGGACCTTAGCGCTGAATACAGCACTTCGCCGGGCCTCGTCGGCCCCGTACTCCCCCTGTTGCAACAATCCCGGATCGATCGACTGCGCCTTGATGCTTTCGTAAAGTTCTTCTGCCCGCTTGCGTTCGAGGATCACGCCGGGGATGCGGGTCACGCCGTCCCATACGGCGAAATCGGAGATCGTGGCTCTCTCGGGGAGAGCGAAGATCCAGTTGCCCTCGAGCACCGATGACGAATGGCTGGCGAAGATTTGTTGAATCGAAACACGCGCCACTCCGTTGTCGATGCGGACGTCGATTTCCATCTCTTCAAGCGAGAGAATTTTTGGATCCGGCTCCGAGTTGTTCGAGGGGATGAGAATTCCCGCATCCCCCCACAAGGAGGTGACGGCCAGAACCAGGAGTGCGACGGAGCGTTTCATCGTTTTGCTGAGAACCCCGCCAGGCCGTCCTCCCGCGCTCTCACGATGCCGTTGTCGGTTCCGACGTAGAGATAGCCGTCCCGTACAGCGAGGGCGGTGACATTGTCCGACGGCAAACCATCGACGATCGTCGTCCAGCGGTCACTCTCTTTTTCGTAGACGTAGAGACCGCGGTCCAGTGAACCGGCATAGACACGCTCGGGCGTCGCGAGCATGGCGTTCGGGTTGATCTCAAATGCCCCGGTGGCAACGGGAAAACCTTCCCACGTATCGTTGGCAGTGAGCTTAAGAACACCGGCGCCGTAAGTACCAACGATCCACTCGTCGTCAAGCGGCACGATGGCCGTAATCCAGTTGTGTTCGAGGTTCGAGTTCGCGGTTGTGTAGGCGGCTTGAATGACACCGGCGTCGAGCACGGAAAGTCCGCCTAGGGTTCCGGCCAACAGTCGGTCACCCCTCGCGCCGAGAGCGTAGACATGATTGTTCACGAGGCCATGAAAGGCGTAAAGGCTGCGTGCGCCAAGGGCATCGAGAAACGTCAGGCCGGCGGGCGTGGCGAGTGTCAGCGCATCCCCTTGTACGACGATGTCGGTGACGTGGTTGGACATCAGCCCTTGCTCACGCCGCAGCACTTCCTGCTGCGTGCCGGCGCTGTCGAAGAAGACGAGTCCATTGGCGGTGGCGACGGCGGTGCGGTCCCTAGCCGCGTCGTGGGCAATGCGGTTGATGCAGAAGACGTGTTCGTTTTCGATGTGGCGAGATTGACCGGCGGCAAGGTCAACGATATCGAGTCCACGATCGAAGTAGCCAACCCAGAGTCGTCCGCGGGGGTCGAAGCCGAGGGCGGAAATGTTGCGGTCGGCCAGCAAGGCTTCCGGAGTCTGAAGCACTTGTGCTTCGCCCTCCTGAGCGTTCAACCGGTATAGCCCTTTCGGAGCGACCGCCAGCACTTCGCCGCCCGCCTCGATCAATCGCGTAACCGGTGTCCCCGTGAGGCGTTCGACGTGTCGATGCACGGGTCGCGGCTCACGAGGGCGCCGCACATCGAGCGGTACCTCAACGACGCCTTCATCGAGCGTGCCGATCACGAGTTGCTCGGCGTGGACCAGCAAGCTGCTCGCGAAGAATCCATCCGCCAGTGTCCGCGCAAACTCGCCCGACTCAAACCCAGCCACCCCGATAGGGGTTCCCACGTAAACGTTGGTTTCGTTCGTGGCGATGGAAAGCACCCGCGGATCAGGCAAACCGTCCGGCTCCGAGAACGCGTGCGTCTCGCCGGCGCGGAAGCGGACAACGCCGCGGTCAAGCGTACCGACCCAAAGTTCGGTTTCGTTTCCCGCAAGGGCGGTTACTTGCAGATTGGTGAGATCGGGGTGAAACGGGGCGAGCCGCTCGCCATCGTAGACGAGGACGCCCTCACGCTCGGTTCCCAGCAGTACTTGCCCTGTCGCCAGGGGCAGCACCGCCGTCAGGTCGCGGAAGCGGTGCTCTTCGGCGCGCATCTGCGTATAGGCTTTGCGCTTGGGATCGTAGATGAGAAGACCTTCGCCTGAAGTAGCCACATAGAGCACCGAACCATGCCTGCCGCGAGCGAGGCCGGTCGCCATCCGGGTCGGCTCGGCGGCCGGCAGGTCGGCGCCAACGAGATATTCGTTTAGCCGTCGGCCGTCGGCCGCATGCTCCCATACGCCGCCGGGGCCGGCCAGGAAGATGCGGCCGTCGAGGATGGCGGCATCCTGATAGGCGGTGGGAGGCGCCAACCATTCGAAGCCGGCGGCCGGCGCCGACGTTCCGCCCGGCGTCGATGCCGGTTGCGCATCCAAAACCCTGATCGTGAAAGGAATCTCCGACTCGGCCGCCAGCCGCGTTTCCGAGTCGTCGAGCGCGCGGGAAGCGCTCCAAAAGGTTCCCAAAACAAAAGCCGCCGCCGAGAGAGCCCCGGCGGCGGCCAATCCAACCAAGAGTACGAGCCTTCGCGACAGACCGGGACGAAGCATCATCGACACTGCCTTCCAGAGTACGCCAAGACGGTGTCGACCGCTTTTGGTCCCAGCCTGAATTTACATCCGCGATTGCTCTTAGGGGTCAACTGCTTTTGCCTATGTTGATTGCTTTCAAAGCACGTCCGCTGCCAAACTCGAAATCATCCGGGATTAACGCGCGGCGGCGGTCTTGAACGGCCGCCCCCACAAGGGTTCGAAGCATGGCCCGTCGCATCCGGCAGCTTACCTGCGGCGCAGTCCCCCCTGGCAATCCTTACACACGAGCACGAAATCTTTACCGGCCGGCTTTCATCAATGCCGATAAGACGAATAACGAAACTCCCGTGATCTCGTCCGTCTCAGGCTTTTCCGCCGGGTTGCCGCAACCCATTGACTTGGGTGCCGGAGCCCACGGCGATCGCAGCGCGCTCAAAGCCGGCGATCATGGTCATGCTTCCGGGGCTGATCAGCCTGGGGAGAGCGACGCGGCGCCGGCCGAGCCCTCCGCCCGGCGCGAGATCTCGACCCAGGGCGCCGACAACGAATCCGCCAATGGGCTCAGCGACGAAGAGCAAGCCGTCGTAGCTGAGTTGCAGCAGACCGACCGTGAGGTGCGCGCTCACGAGCAGGCGCACCTGGCAGCGGCGGGCGGGCTGGCCCGCGGCGTGTCGTTTACGTTTGTCACGGGACCGGACGGTCAACAGTACGCCGTGGGGGGCGAGGTCAGCATCGACTCTTCGCCCGTGTCGGGGAATCCGGAGAGGGCAATCCAGAAGGCCCAACAGATTCGAGCGGCGGCGAATGCTCCGGCGAACCCTTCAGGTCAGGACCGGGCCGTCGCCGCGCAAGCAAGCGCCATGGAGCAGGCGGCGCGGCAGGAACTGGCGGCCGAGCAGCGCGAGGAACTTGATGGGCAGCGGCGTGGGCAGGTCGAAGCCGAGAACGGCCAAGCCCAGGCGGGAGCTTTCAGTCAGGCTTCGGCGTCGAGTCAGATTGGCCAGTTGTTGTCGCTGATCGCTTGAGTAGAGTCGAAGCGCGTCTTAGGGCTAGGAGGTTGATGGGCCGAGCAACTCTCTTATGCTCTCGGCGGGCTGGTCGGCGATGGCTTGTAACCAGCGGGAGAAGGCCTCGGCGCTTGCGTCGTCGAGGTGGCGAGTGCGAGGGATGTGCCGGCCGCTCGCGTCTTGCTTCTGGTAGGCCTCGATGGCTTGCTCGGGAGCAGTTAGGGGCGAGCCCGGGTCGAGGAGCGTTTTCGCGATGCCGTCCTGGCTTTCGATCAGTAAGCGGTGTTCGCGGATGCAACGGGTCCCATCTTCCCCCGGCGCCTGTTCCCACTTCCCCACCGAGCGGTCGAGCTTGCTGATGATCGTTTGGAGGCGCCGTGCCCGCTCGGCGATGTGGCGCTCGATCTGCCGGCGGGCGGCTTCATAAAGTGGTTTCTGGTCGTCCGTTGCAAAGGGCAGTCTGACCTGTGCGTACCACGCGTCGAGCGCGCGCAAAGTACCAACAAGACGCGCGGTTCGGATAAACTTGCGGCCAAGCATCGCGTAGCGTTCGCGGTCGAAGGGCTGGGCTTCCCCTGACCGCATCGCTTCGGAGTGGACGCAATTGGCTCCGACGTCCCGGCGCACGATCGAGCCCGCCGCCACGACGGCCCCGAAATCCACGGCCACCGGCCCGACGAGACCACTGTTGCCGCCGATGAAAATCGGGGCCGAGCGCATGAGGATTCCGGTGGCGTCGCCGACCATGCTGCTCCACTTGTCGCCGCGCGGGTCGAAATTGAAATGAATGGCGCCGGAGCCGACTTCACTATGGTCTTCGCGCGACGTGCCGCCGCTCATGAAGATGTCGCAGAAATTGATGAGCGAGCCGGTAACGACGGTCGCGGTCAAGATGGTGTTTTTGAACGCGGCTGAGTGGGCGACATCGACTTGCTCCTCGATCAGCGTGCCTTCGCGGATCTCGGCGAAGCCTCGCACGCGAACGGAGTCGAGCAGGGTGGCGTCCTGATAAGAGCCCGCGCCGAGCTCGACGTCGCGGCCGATTTGGCAGTTTTCGATACGGGCGTGTCCGGAGATGCCGATGCGCGAGCCTGCCCCGATGCGTGTTTCGGAGCCGCTGAGGGTGGCATTGAGTAGCGACACACCGGGTTCGATGTTCTCAAGCGGAACGTCGGCAGCGATGTAGACGCGTTCGGGGCCCCAGACGTCGACGCCCCGTGCTGCCAGTTGGGCGACGCGCTCGCGGTTACCGGATTCGTCGTAGTGGGGAGAGGAAGACACGCGGAAGGGTTGGCGAGGTCGCTCGGACGATGTGTTTAGGATACATGGGCCAAGCGCCAAGGAAGGCCGCCGCCCCAAGATCTGAAGAATCGGATCAGCAGGATCTTGGACTTTCGTCTCGAACGGGCTGTCATTTCTGCTTCTTAGGCACCGTGCCGATTCTCTCGGCGAAAGCTTCGTACGCTTCGGGAGATTTTGCACTCCACCATTCGATGTAGTTGTTCGCCACTGTCTCGATGTTCTCGAAGGCGGTAGGGTCTTTGATGCTCTCGCGGTAGGCGGGCACGATGGGGCTGAAGCGGACCCAACAGACGAGGAGTTCGCGGCCGCTGGCGAAAAACAGATTCTCTTGAAGGACGCCGCCCGTGATGAACGACGCAACCATTTCCCAGTAGCTGACGACCATGCGGAAATAGGCGTTTTCGTTTGAGCCGGGGGGGCACAGCTCGGTCCACTCATCGAGGTTCTTGGCGTGGAATGAGGCGACGAACCACTCGCGGGCCTCGCGTAGCTTGGTTTCTCGGCGCATTTCGTAGAGGCGCAGGATGAGGTTGACGTCGTCGTAGGTGCCGCAGGCTTTCATGGGTGATAGCTCCCTTTACGGACAAGTGTTCCTAACGATTCTGACAGAACGGGCGAGTGTGGTGGGAAGTGCATCTTAACCACGACTCAGACTCACGCCATAGCCGGCGCTAGACGATCGTGACGCGGCTCACAAGATAAGGATTGAAAGCTGAGTGAGCAAAGCGGGTGAAGGGTGGCACTCGCATGAGCTGAAACCACGTTTCGAAAGGACGCCCCAGCAGTTTTCCCCACCAGTGTTTCCCGACCTGCTTGAATGTGAAGCGATTGGCTGGGCTGATAGCCTCGACCGGGCAGTCGCAGCCGGCGGCGCGGACGAGTTGCTCGATCTGTGCGAACTTCGGCAGGAATTTTTCCGAAAGTTTGTGCGGGCGCGCCGCTCGGTCGTCGTCGTGCCAAAAGTCAATCGGAAAGGCGCCGTTGGGATGGTCGATGTAGATCACGCCGGGTCGTCGCAGGACGCGGAAGCACTCCTTGAAGAAGCGTAGACGTTGTTGGAACTGGTCCCCACGAGGAGCCACGCTGTAGGAGGGGTTCCATTCTTCGTGGACCCCGATATGTTCGAGCAAGCCGCAACTAAAAAGGATGTCGAAGCTCTGGTCGGCGAACGGCAATTCGGTAGCGTCGGCTTTGAGGAGCTGAGCGCGCTGGGGGCGGGGACGGCCGCGCCACTGCTCCATCCGCTCGATCCAGAGGTCGATGCCGGTGGCGGTCCAGCCCTGTTCGGCGAGGCAATCGAGCGAGAGTCCGGTTCCACAGCCACAGTCAAGGACGGAGAGGTGCTCATTGTCGATGCCGTGTAGTTGGGCGAACTGGCGGAATAGAGGGAGATAGAAGTGGTCCATGCGGTGGCGAACGCCACGTTCTTCCGACGCATAGTGTTCGGGATTCATATGCACCGAGGAAAACTCCGCTTCGAGCCGGCGGACAATAGCACCGGGTCGCTCATGCAATAGACTCAGCTTAGGTGAATGCAATGGCGCGCCGATTTGCGTGGATAGCATTGATGGCCGGAATCGCGGCCGGGCTTTCGGTACAGGGTTGCGGAGACAGTACCCCGGACACGGGAGCACGCGAGACAACGGATATGGATACGTCGGCACGAGTGGATCAATACACATCTTTTCGTTTGGAGTCGGACCTGAGTGTCCTCAGGGAGAACGAACGAAAGATGCTGCCGTTGCTGATCGAGGCGGCTCAAGTGATGGATGGGCTGTTCTGGCGACAAACCTATGGAGATCGCGAGGAGTTGATGGCGCGCATCAACGATGCGGATCTGCAGCGCCTGGTTGAGATCAACTACGGCCCATGGGATCGGCTGGCCGGGGATGAGCCATTCGTGCCGGGCATCGCCCCAAAACCCGCGGGCGCGCGCTTCTACCCCGAAGGCATGACCAAAGAAGAGTTCGAAGCTGCCGCGGCATCGGCGCCCGATCAAGGCGCGTCTCTGCGGGGCCAATATACCTTCGTTCGGCGGGAGGATGACGGCAGCTTGAGCACCGAGCCCTATCACGAGGTATTCGCCGCCGAGCTTGAAAAGGCGGCGGGAAAGCTGCGTCAGGCGGTGGTATGGGCCGAGGACCCGGGCTTGAAGAAGTATCTGGAATTGCGGGCCGAGGCGTTGGTGACGGACAACTACCAACCGAGCGACCTGGCCTGGATGGACATGAAGGACAACACCATTGATGTCGTGATCGGGGCCATCGAGACGTACGAAGACGCATTGTTCGGTTACAAGGCGACGTATGAAGCGTACGTCTTAGTCAAAGACAAGGAGTGGAGCGGACGGTTGACGCGGTACGTGGCGTTACTGCCGGATTTGCAGCGCGGGTTGCCCGTTCCCGAACAGTACAAGCAGGAGACGCCGGGCACGGAGTCGGACCTCAACGCTTACGACGTGATCTATTACGCCGGCGATTGCAACGCGGGGGCGAAGACGATTGCGATCAACCTGCCGAATGACGAAGAGGTCCAGCTCCAGAAGGGCACGCGGCGGCTGCAACTGAAGAATGCCATGCGGGCGAAGTTCGAGAAAATTCTCGTTCCCATCGGCGACGTGCTGATCGCGGAAGATCAACGGCCTTTTATCGACTTTGACGCCTTCTTCGAGAACACCATGTTTCATGAGGTGGCCCACGGATTGGGCATCAAAAACACGCTGACGGGCGAGGGCTCGGTGCGCGAGGCCTTAAAGGACAAGGCGTCGGCGTTGGAGGAAGGCAAGGCGGATATTCTCGGCCTCTATATGGTGACGAAGCTTCACGAGCAAGGGGAGCTGGAAGACTCCGAGCTGATGGACAACTACGTCACGTTCCTGGCGGGGATCTTTCGATCGATCCGGTTTGGGGCTTCGAGTGCTCACGGCATAGCGAATCTGCTGCGGTTCAACTTCTTCGCCGAGGTGGGAGCGTTCTCGCGGGACGAGGCGAGTGGCACGTTTCGCGTCGAGATGGACGAGATGCAGCGAGCGGTGGACTCACTTTCAGCAAAGATTCTGATGCTGCAGGGTGACGGAGACTACCAGGGAGTTTCTCAGTTCGTCCAAGAGATGGGTGTGATCGGCGAGGGCTTACAAGGGGATCTAGATCGGCTGGGTGCGGCGGGGATTCCGGTGGACGTGGTGTTTGAGCAGGGTTTGACTAGGGGCCGGCCTTAGCGAGCAGGAAGGTGAAATCCCAATCGGCTATTTCGAGCCGACCGGCAACGTGCGGCCTACGGCGTAGGCCAGCCGGTTCTCGGCGGTCTTTGTATCCAAGACCGCCCGCAGCGATGCCGCCTCTGAATCAGCCAGCAGGCTTTCCGCGAGGCTCAGATCGACCAGACTTCCGAGCTGCTCGCGGTAGCGCGCACGCGCGAGGCGCACCGCTTCCCGAGAGGCCTCGCGTCGCTGGTCCGTCAGCGGGACGGAGCGTACGGTTCGCTCCAGTTCTTGATGGGCAAGTTGGGCCTCCAACCGGACCTGCCGCCGCACGATCTCCATTTCGTGATCAATCAGGCTGACGTGGGCTTCGGCCTCTTCGATCGCGCCTTTCATCTTTCCGAACGTCAAGAGCGGAAAAGTGAGGCCCGTTCCCACCGCCAGCAGATTGCTGAAGGTCAAAGGATTGATTCGCGCCCAACCGCCGCTTAAGAACATCGAAAGCATCGGTTTTCGGCGGCTGCGGGCAAGACTCACCGTTTCGAGCGCCGCCTCCCGCCGAGCCTCCAGAGCGCGCAGTTCAGGCCGGTTCGCGAGTGCCTCTTCAACCAGGACCTGCAGCGATTCGATCTCAGGAAGCCCCAGATTAGGTTCGGCCAAATTGTAGTCCGGCGCATCGAAATCGCCGAGCAGGCTTGCCAACCGGGCGTTGGCGCCCTTGACGGCGGTTTGCGCTTCCAACTCCGCCAATCGCGCCTCCGCGAGGTCCGCCTCCGCAAGGCTGAGGTCGACCTTCGAGCGCATCTGCCCCTCGTAGAATGCGCGGGCTTGCCGCACTGTCAACTCGCGGCTGGCCAACAGTTTCTCGACGGCATCCAAAGTGCGCCGTGCCCGAAGCACTTCGTAGAACAAAACCACGGTATCCAATACGACGAACGCCTGGGTCGCCTGCAGGTCCGCTTCCGAGGCCTTCATGCGTTTACGTTCTATACCGACGCTGTGCTTCGTGCGTCCGAAATCGAGGCCGGGGTGATAGAAGTTAAGAGCGTCCGCGAAGTTGCGGTGGAAGGGCGAGTTAGGCAACCCGACCGGCTGCAGGCCGTTCAGCGCACCGGAAAGACCAGCCTTTGCGATACCGCTGTTGCCAATTTGCGGGTAGTAGTCCGCCCGCGCTTGCCGGAGTCGAGCTTCCCCACCCGCGATAGCCGCCTGCGCCGATCTGACGTGCGGACTCGACTCCAGGGCGCGGGCAACCGTCTGCTCCAGGCTCATCGGAGCCGGTGACTGAGCGCGAGCCAAAGAGACCAGCAACGGAATCGCCCATAGGAGGCGGGAGCTTCTACCGCGTACAGGCAGCAATGCGAGTCACCTCCCAACCACCTGCGCACCGTCACTCAATGGGACACTCGACGACACGGCAATTTCATCCGAGTCGCGTAATCCCTCGACGATTTGCACCCATTCGGGTGACTCCAGGCCTGTCTCGACAGTTTGGCGGCGTGCCACTCCGTCTTCCACAACAAAGACCGTTGTGCCACCGGCCTGACCCGAGATAGCCGTAACCGGCACCGTCAGAGCGTCTTCGAATCGGCGCAGCTCGATCTCCACCTGGGCCGTCATGCCCGGCCGTAAACGCAGCCCCGGATTGGGCAGGTCGAGCTCGACTCGCATCGTGCGTGTGGCTGGGTTGAGAATAGTGCTCGTACGAGAAACGCGGGCCGCGGGGTTTTCCAGGGTCAATCCTTCAATCCGAACGCTGGCCGGTGTCCCGCGACGGATGTGCGGTGCGCTCGGTTCGGGTACATCGACGACCAAGCGAACGCGGTCGAGGCGGGCCAGCGAAACCAGAGGCGCAGCCTGCGTTCGAGAGGAAGCAGCGGCTTGCACCAACGCGCCGGGGTCGACGAAGCGCTCCGTTACCACGCCGTTCATGGGGGCCGTGATGCTCGCATAGTCCATGAGCCGCTGGAAGGTTTCGAGCCCGGCGCGCACCGTTGTAACAGCAGCTTCGGTAACGCGGATGTTGGCCTCCGCCATGCGTTGCTTACTTTCGGCAACAGCAAGTGCCGCCCGCGCCTGATCGACGTCCTGTTGCGGAAGGACGTCGGCATCGCGTTCACGGATGGCGCTCAGCCGCTCGAAGTTGGCTCGCTCGAAGTCGCCTTCCGCCTCATACTGAGCGACGCTCGCCTTCGCCTGCTCGACCTGTGCCTCGGCCTGCAACAGCGCGGCCCGCTTCTCCTCAAGGCCGGCCGACATCTCGGGTACTTCTATCTCGGCAAGCACCTGTCCCTTGCGAACGCGGTCTCCGATGTCAACGGATAGCGTTTTCAGATAGCCCGTGACCTTGGCGTAGAGAGTGACTTGCTCGTCGGGAACGATCGAGCCGGCGAGCGTAATGCGGTCCGCGATATCGCGCAACTCGGGTTTGGCTACTTTGACGGAGATGGCCGCGGAAGATGTTTCTTGCACGCCGGACGCCAAGGCCGTTTCCGGGGTTGTACTCGAATCGCAGGCAACCAGCACAAAAGCCACGCCGATACCGAGCCCGCGGCGCACGAAACTTCCCCCGTTCATCGTTTGAACTCCCGGTAAAGTAGCGGCACGACTACCAAGGTAAGCAACGTCGATGAGGTAAGTCCGCCGATGACCGCGCGGGCCAGCGGCATGATCGGCTCCGCTGGATTCAGCGCCGGGGGTAGCAGCGCCAGCAGGGCAGTACCCGTCGTCATCAAAATGGGGCGTAGTCGAATCCGCGCCGCTTCCAGGGCCGCGTCGGCTGCGCTGTACCCCTCCGACCGCAGACGATTCGCGAACTCGACCAACAGCGTACTCGTCGAAGCTGCAATGCCGATCATGAAGATCGTGCCCATGAACGACTGAATGTTCAACGTCGTGTCGGTCGCCCACAAGATCCACACCACCCCTACCAATCCGAGCGGGACAGCCAGCATGATAATGAACGGGTCAAGGAAGCTTCGGAACAAGGCTACCATCACAAAGTAGACGAGGATGACAGCCATCCCGAACCCGAACGCCAACCCGCCGAACGACTCACGCATCGAAGCGACCTCGCCGCGAAGGTCGACCCGATAGCCTTCGGGCCACTCGCGACCGGCGAGCTTGGCGTCGATGTCCCGCGCCACCGCGCCGATGTCCCGTCCTTCCACATCGGCAAAGATGTCCGTCACGCGGCTGATGTTCAGGTGAGTCACTTCCGTCGGTGCGCTGGTCCGATGGACTTGAGCGATGTTGCGAAGCAGAACCGGCTGTTCATGCGAACGCATAGCGGCCGGCGCAGGCCGGAAGAGCTTATCCATCGCCTGTGCGGTGCGGACTTGCTCGACGCCCGTAATGGGAATATCGAGCAACGTTTCGATCGAGTCGATGTCCTCCTCGCGATACTGCGCGCCGACGAAGTAGTGGTTTCCGTTTCTCTCGTCGATCCAAAACGCAGGATCGAAATTCACACTCGAGTTGAGGCTCGTCACGATATTCTTCACAGCCTCGTCAGCATTGATCCCGAGCAGAGCCGCCTTTGCGCGATCGATCTCAAGAGAGAGTTGCGGGTAGTCGAGTTTCTGCTGGATGCGAACGTCGGCCGTGCCGGGAACCGATTCCACAAGCGCTCTGATGTCGCGAGCGATCTGCTGCGCCACGTCGAGCTGGTTCCCGTTTACCTGGATATTGATGGGCGCCGGAAGACCGAAGTTGATGGCCGAGCTGATCATGCCGCCGGTTTCGAATGAGAACTCGATCATCGGAAACTGTTCGCGCAAGCGTCGGCGCAAACGCCGTACGTATTCGAACGACGGCGTTCCGTGTTCTTCGTGAAGCTGGATCATCAGCGCCGAATCCATCGGGCCGGCGTTTCGTGTGTAGGCGGCCGGCCAGTCGTAGAGTACGCCGGTGTTGGAGATCAGAATCTGCAAATCCTCCGGAGCAATCTCATCGGTGATCGCTGCCTCCACCTTGGCGACGTGCTCCTCGGTCCTCTCTATACGCGTTCCTGAAGGGGCCCGCATGTGAATCCCAAACTGCCCGGTATCGAGCCGCGGAAACAGTTCCGTTCCGATCAAGGGATAGATGGGGACGGACAACAAGACAACGAGAGCGACCGCGCCGAGGGTAACGAACCGGTGACGCATCATCCAGCCGAGCCGCCGACCGTAGAAATCGCTCAGCAAGCCAAGTGCGCGATCGGAGAACGACGCCCAGCCGGCTCGCGGCGCTTCGACATCGGGCCGGGCACGCAAAAACTTGGCGCAGTAAGCCGGCACGATAGTCAATGCGACGACGTACGACGCCACCATCGCAAACGAGACGCTCATGGCCAGCGGAGTAAACAAAAATTTCCCGATGCCCGTCAAGAACACCACCGGCGCGAAAACAACGATCGTCACAACGGTCGCGACGAGGATGGGCATGCGTACCTCATCCGCCGCGATGCGCGCTGCTTCCAGAGGCGTTTTCCCGAGCGCCACGTGGCGGTGTGTGTTTTCGAGGACGACGATCGAGTCGTCCACCAGCCGCCCCACCGCCAGCGCCAAGCCGCCGAGCGTCATCGCGTTGAGGCTGTCGCCCGTGAAGTAGAGGCATGCAATCGCGGCCAACACCGACAACGGGACCGACAGCATGATCACAAAAGTCGACCGCAGGCTGCCGATGAAGAGCCAAATCATCACCCCCGCCAGCAAGGCGCCGAAAATAGCCTCCCGCTCAAGGCTCGCGATTGCTTTGCGCACGTACACCGATTGATCGAGAACGACGTCCAGATTTACGCCCTTGGGCAGGCGGGATAGAATCGATCCGATCGTCTCCTTGATGCCTTCAACAACGGCGATCGTATTGGCGCCGGGCTGCCGGTAGATCGGGATGTAGACTTGGCGCCTGCCGTTCACGCGTACGATATTCGACTGAATTTGGTGGGTGTCTTCGACTTGGCCCACATCGCGGATCTGGACCGTCGCGCCTCCTTTGTCGACGCGAATCGGGAAATCGTTCATCTGTTCAACGTGTTGAACCATCCCGTTGGCATTGATCTGATAGTCGTATTCGCCAATCTTCGCGTTGCCGGTCGGGATGAATGTGTTGAAGTCCTTGAGCGTCTTCACCACGTCCATGGGAGACAAATTGCGTGCGGTGAGCTTGTCGCGATCGACGTAAGCCAGGATGCGCCGAATCCGTCCGCCGTAGACCGCGGGGGCGATCACGCCGCTGATTCCCTGCAAACGGTTTCGCAGCTCGAAGTAGGCGATGTCGTAGAGCTCGGTCTCGTCGAACGTCGCGCTACTCACGCTCACAAGACAAAGCGGCATACTCGCCGTTGGGTCGAACGGCATGATCATCGGCGGGATCGTGCCCGGCGGCAGGTAGTACATGTCGGCGATGGCAAGCGAGGAAACCTGCGACATGGCCGTATTCGGATCGATGTCGGGACGGAAGTAGTTCCGCACGATGCTCACGCCGTTCATCGAGCGCGCTTCTTGGTGGGAGATGCCGTTCGACTGACCCGTCCAACGTTCAAGACGGCTGGTGATGTCTTTCTCCATCACCTCCGCCGGCATGCCGGGATACAACGTCAGCACTTGCACGGCCGGCGTTGTGAATGTGGGGAGGATGTCCGTTGGGATGCGGCTCACGGCGACGCCACCCAACAGCACCACCGTCAGCGCCGCCACGATGACGGCATGTGGGTTTTTCAGTGAGCCGCCGACCATACAGACCCACCAATCTTAGCTGGTTTGCAAGACGGCGGCTTAGGCTGTAGCTCCGCGCCCAGCGTTGTCCGGCTGTGTTGCAGCTCCAACCGATCGTCTGATCGTGTCTCGCCCTGACCTGACGGAATTTTGCCGAATAGGATGATCTGGTATCACTTCATGGATACGGAACGCCCTTCGTGAACGTAGTCCTCACTTTGTCCTTAGCCGACAGCCGAAGCACGCTCAGGGAGCGAAAGGGAGTTTCGTCTATGATGTAGACTATGTCCGCTGGACCTGTGATCACGACCGACCTTGTTGAGCGCGTCGCCGCGCTCGAGGCGTCGGTGGAAAGTGTGATCCGAGGCAAACCCGAAGCCGTGCGGCTGGCGGTGACGTGCCTGCTGGCACGAGGGCATCTGCTCATCGAAGACGTTCCCGGCGTCGGTAAAACGACGCTCGCCTTCACGTTGGCGCGCAGCCTCGACAGCCAGTTTCAGCGCATCCAGTTCACGAGCGACATGCTACCGAGCGATGTTGTCGGCGTGACGATTTTCAACAGCACACGCGAAGATTTTGAGTTCAGGCACGGGCCGATCTTCACGAACTTCCTCTTGGCGGACGAGATCAACCGGACAACGCCGAAGACCCAGTCGGCTCTTCTAGAGGCGATGAATGAACGTCAGGTGACGATTGAGGGGCGTTCCTATCCGCTGCCGGACCCGTTCATGGTGATTGCGACGCAGAATCCAGTCGAGTATCACGGGACGTATCCGCTGCCGGAATCGCAGCTCGACCGTTTTCTCTTGCGGATCGAGATGGGGTATCCGGATTCGTCAAGTGAGCGTGAGATTCTGCGCAACCAGAGGAAGGGCGTCGACCGTCAGGCGGGTATGACGCCCGTGGCGAGCGGGGCCGATGTGATCGAGATGCAGCAACAAGTGGAAGACGTGCGCGTCGAAGAGACTGTCGTCGACTACTTGATGACGATCGTCGAAAGAACGCGAACGCACGAGCACTTGGCGCTGGGAGTGAGTCCTCGCGGTTCCATGGCGCTCTACCGCGCGGCGCAAGCTTTGGCTCTGACCGAGGGGTTGACGTATGTAACGCCCGATCACATCAAACGTCTGGTGCTGCCGGTTTTTGGACATCGCCTCATGGCGGATGGGCGGCACGCGCCGGGAGGCGGCTCGGCCGGGGGCTCCTCCCAGATCCTTGAAGAGATACTTCATTCCATTCCGGTCCCGATTTAGGGAGTTCTTTTGCGAACCGCGATCATCGGCCTGCCTCAGGTCGGCAAGACATCTTTGTTCACGATTCTGACGGGGCAGGCGCAGGCCCGCTCAAGCCGGATGGGCGTTGCCGCGGTCCAGATGGGGGTGGCGAAAGTCCCGGATGAACGTCTGGACAGGCTGGCGGAAATATTCGCGCCCCCGAAAGTAACGCATGCGACGGTCGAGTACGTCGACATGCCGGCGCTTTCGAAGGAGAGTTTGGCCGATGCAAGTTACATCGGAGCTTTACGGGTCGCGGACGCCTTCCTGCACGTGCTGCGACTGTTCGAAGAAGAAACCGTAATGCACATTGAGGGATCGCTGGACGCGAAACGCGACTGGCAGAATCTCGAACTTGAACTGCTGCTGAATGATCTCGTCGTGGTCGAGAAGCGTCTGGAGCGCGTTGAGAAGGATATGGGACGGGTGAAGAATCCCGATCTTCCCAAGGAGCGCGACCTGCTGCTCAAGTGCAAAGAGGCTTTGGAAGCCGACAAGCCGCTGCGTGAGCTTGAACTCGATGACGATGAGGAAAAGCTGCTGCGGGGATTTCAGTTTCTCTCGGCCAAACCGATGTTGCTTGTCCTGAATCTAGGTGAGGATCAGGCGGATCGGCTGGGCGAGATCGAGCGGAAGTATGCGGCGGAATGGCTGGGCGCGATGCCGAACGTGGCTTTGACGGCGGTGTGCGGCAGCATCGAGGCCGAGATCGCCGAGTTACCCGAGGAGGAAGCGCGGGAGTACATGGCGGGTTACGGGCTTAAGCAGTCCGGACTCGAGCGATTGATTCAGGCGACGTATTCACTGCTGGGGTTGATGTCGTTTCTAACGGCCGGTGAGACGGAAGTGCGCGCTTGGACGATTCCCAAAGAGACGAAGGCTGTGAAGGCGGCGGGCGCGATTCATACGGACTTCGAGAAGAAGTTCATTCGCGCGGAAGTGATTCAGTGGGAAAAGTTGGTCGAGCGCAACGGGTACCCGGGCGCGCGTGATCATGGCGAGTTGCGGCTGGAGGGGAAGGAGTACGTCGTCCAAGATGGGGACGTGCTGGTGATTCGGCATGGATAGGGATCGACAAACGCTTTTGCCTTCAGCGGGGCACGCGTTTCTGTGTGCGACCTCGCTCGGCCCTGTGCCGCACGCCCGGAATTTGCCATACTAAATGAGAGGGCGTTCGCGGGGATGGTCATGACCGTCTTTCCGCAAGTGCTCGGAAACGGCGGGACGGGCCACAAGGGAAGGGCTAGCGACTGATGACAACGTACAAGGAAGCTGGCGTTGAGTTGGTGCATGCCCGCGGCGACGAGGGGAGATTCGAATACCAGGGATTGTCGCTGCGGTTGGGAGTTTTTAACGAAGACGAAGGTTGGTATATCGGCGTTCACATGTCGTCCGGCAGGATGTGTGCGCGGCTCAGTCTGGAGCATGCCCGGACTCAGAAAGAGGCGAAGGACATGCTCAAGTACGGGTTTTTCCTGCGGACCGAAGAAGCTCCCGAATTGGTGGAGCACATCCAGACGATCGGCCTACTCACTGTTCCTACCCCCGCACCCGTCGAAAACCCGGTTTCATAGCGGCCTGGCTTAGGGCTTTTTCATGAGCCCGAATCCGTCCCCTGCGCACTGCTGTTGTACAATGCCCAGGCCATGAAGAGCTATGTCCGAGGCCCGAGCCTTGCGCTGATTGAAAAGACGATCGATGAGGTTTTTCGCGAAACAGTGGCCCGCGCTCCCGGGCAAGAGGCGCTGATTTCACGTCATCAAGGCGTCCGGCTGACCTGGGCAGAACTCGAAGAGCAGGTGTCACGGACAGCGGCGGGTTTGTGGGGGTTGGGGCTTCGTCCCGGCGACCGCGTTGGAATGTGGGCCTCATCGTGCGCGGAGTGGTTTTTTCTCCAGTTGGCGACCGCCCGAGTTGGGGCTGTTTTGGTCAACGTCAACCCTGCGTATCGAGCCGATGAACTTCGATTCATCCTCGAGCGCTCTCGGATGAAGGCGCTCTTCCTCATTGAGAAGGATGACCGGGCGAACTACCGCGAGATTCTCGACAAGGCACGGGAAGGGACGAAGCTGCCACTGGAGCACGCGATCTTTGTTGGCGCGTCCTCATGGGACGACATGATCGCCGCGGGCGAAGAGCCCGGGGCGCCGCCACAAGATCGGAACGAGGTCGTCAATATTCAGTACACGTCGGGAACAACGGGTAAGCCGAAAGGTGTGATGCTCACGCACCGGAACCTGCTCAACAACGCTTACGTCGTGGGGAGGGCCATCGATTGGAGCGCGGCCGACCGCCTGTGCCTAGCGGTTCCGATGTACCACTGCTTCGGGTGCGTCATGGGGTCGATGGCGTGCGTGGTCTTCGGCGCGACGCTGGTGATGCCTTCGGCGGTTTTCAGCGCGGCGGCGGTGTTGGAGGCGATCGATGAAGAGCGTTGTACGACCATCTATGGCGTTCCGACGATGTTTATCGCTGAATTGGAGCACCCGGAGTTTGCGCGGCGCGACATGAGTTCTTTGCGGACCGGGATCATGGCGGGGGCCCCGTGTCCGATTGAACTGATGAAACGCGTCGTCGGTGACATGCATTGCAGCGAGATGACGATTGCCTACGGGTTGACAGAAGCCTCGCCTGTGATTACTCAGTCATCGACGACGGATAGCGTCGAGGTGCGTGTATCGACGGTGGGTCGCGTGATGCCCGAGACCGAGGCGAAGATTATCGATCGCGAGTCGGGCGAGACGGTCGATGTCGGCACACAGGGCGAACTTTGTACACGCGGCTACCTGGTGATGAAAGGCTACGACCAGGATCCCGAGGCCACGGCACGGGTACTGGATTCTGACGGCTGGCTGCGCACGGGCGACCTTGCGACGATGCGCGAGGACGGCAACTTCCGCATCACGGGGCGTTTGAAGGAGATGATCATCCGCGGCGGTGAGAATATTTATCCACGGGAGATCGAAGAGTTCCTGCACGAACACCCGAAGGTTGCCGATGTCTACGTCGTCGGATTGCCCGACGAGCGGCTCGGCGAAAGCGTGCTGGCGTGGATTCGGTTGCTGCCGGGTGAAACAGCAACCCAGGAGGAGATTCGCGACTATTGCGGCGGCCGGATCGCCCACTTCAAGATTCCGCAGAACATACGGTTCGTGGACGAGTTCCCCATGACTGTTACGGGGAAGGTGCAGAAGTTCGTGATTCGCCAGAAGGAGATTGAGATGCGATCCCCCTGAGTGCATCGCCTGGCGTGCTATAACCATGGCCTAGGGGTAGCCCGTGAGCGACGACTCAAAAGGATGCGAGGTTTGTGACGCTCTGCGAGATGAGTTAGGCGAATGCACCTTCCAATATGTGCTTGCGGGCGCGAGATTGCAGGCCTCTGTGGAGGAGGATGAGTTCACTCGCCTAAAAAGTGCAGTTGAAAGGACCCAAGCTAAGTACGCCGAGGCGCGCGAAGATCTGATCCGGCATTATCAAGAGAGTCACCCACTTGTGTAGCGACCTTTCGCGCTGAGTGGCAGGGGACCCTCCGCGTGCTTGAACGAGGCGTACCAAGTACCCGCCCTGATCGCTACATCCTCGCCGTTTGCATCGTACTTGTCTCCTGTCGCCGAGCGGTGTTGACGGCCGCGCCGTCGTAGCACGGTTCGGGCTTCGCGCCGATCTGCCGAGCTTTCTTTCGCCAGAAGGGACCATGTCCATACCCTGTTCCGACAAGAGCGTGGGCGATCTCGTGGAGAATCGTATCGTGGACAGTGGCACGATCGTTGGCGAGCGTTAGAGCGATGCTCAGTGTGATTTGGCGGTCGAGATGATTGCAGCAGCCGAAGCGCCGTACTGCGCGATCGAAGCGGAACCGCCAGCGAGTCAGCCGGTGTTTCGCCATGAGTTGCCTGGCAAGTGTTTCGGCGTCTCGGGGGCTCATGATAATCGCCGGCTCATTCGCAATTTTCAGCTCCTACTTCGTTCAGCGCGCTACTAACCGCTATGGGGCCACGAAAGTGGTCCGTGACGCGGCATTCGGCGCGTCCGGAGAATCCTGTGTATCGTAGAATCAATAACTTACGCTCCTGAAAGGATCTGCTTGGTTTGATCATCGATTCACACTGCCACCTCGACGACCGCTCGTTTGAGCGAGACCGAGATGAGGTGCTCGCCAGGGCAAAGGTAGCCGGCGTCGGTGCGATGTTGTCGATCGGCACGGGCCAAGGACCTCCGGATCTGGAGGCTGCGATTCGCGTTGCCGACAACCAGGCTGCAATCTACGCGACGGTCGGTGTGCATCCTCATGACGCCGAGAAGGCTGACCAGCGGACGTTTTCAGACCTCGAAGAGTTGTTGGGGCGCCCCAAGGTATTGGCGCTGGGCGAGATCGGGCTGGATTACCACTACGACAACTCGCCCCGCGAGCGGCAGCGGGAGGTGTTCGTCCGGCAGATGGAGATTGCGCGGACTGCCGGCAAGCCGATCGCCATTCACACGCGCGATGCTTGGGACGATACGCTGACGCTACTCGATGAGCATTGGGTCTCAAGCGGGTTGGGTTGTGTGATGCACTGTTTCTCGGGGAACGAAGAGCAGGCGGATGCGGCGGTTGAAAGAGGTTTTCATTGTTCGTACGGGGGCGTTCTGACGTTTGCGCGCGCTGAGGATGTTCGCGCGGGTGCTGCCCGTATCCCGCTGGACCGCGTACTCGTTGAGACGGACGCTCCGTACCTCACTCCCGCGTCGTATCGCAAAGTACGCCGCAACGAGCCTTGCTATGTCGTTCACACGGCCAAACGCTTGGCCGAGCTTAAACGGGTGAGCTACAAGGAGCTTGCGAGGCAAACGACCCGTAATTTTTGCCATCTGTTCGGTTTGCCTGCGTCTACGTTCGGGGTATAAACTGAGTCTCTTACCTTTACCCCGCTGCATGCCGACAATCAAAACACCGTCGATGTCTCGTCGAGAGGTGCAAGCCCTGCTTGCCGACGACTTGAAACGAGTCGAAAAGGCGATCGGGACCGATACGATCTGTTCGGTGGAAGCGGTTACGGCGATCAGCCACCATCTCCAGAAGAGCGGCGGGAAGCGGTTGCGGCCGGCGTTGTTACTGCTGGCATCCGGAGCGTGCGGCTACAGCGGCGATGCGGCCATTCGCTTGGGTGCCGTTGTCGAGATCATCCACGCGGCGACACTGGTGCACGATGACGTCATCGACAAGGCCGATGTGCGGCGCGGGAAGCCGTCGATCAACTTACGCTGGGGCAACCAGACGAGCGTGCTGGCGGGCGATTGGCTTTACATGCAGGCCTTCAATCTGGCCTTGCGAGAGCGCAATTTCTCTGTGCTCGACCTGCTGATCGAATTGACGCAGATGATGGTCGAGGGCGAGTTGATGCAGCTCGAGTGGGTGGGGCGGCTTGACGTCACCGAAGATGAGCATCTATCCCTTGTTCACCGCAAGACGGCTTATCTGTTCTCGGTGTGTGCTCGATTGGGAGCTGTGTTGGCCGGTGCCGACACGAAGGATGAGCAGCGTCTTGGGGACTATGGCTGGAATTTAGGGATGGCCTTCCAGCTTGTAGACGATCTGCTCGATTTCACGGCTTCGGAACGGGTCCTCGGTAAGCCGGTCGGGAACGACCTGCGCGAAGGAAAAGTCACGCTTGCGATGATCCTCGCGCTGAAGCAGTGTACGCCGGGTGAGCGCGAAACGGTGCAGCGGGTCGTTGCGGATGAGTCGTATGACGTCGCGCCGTTCCGATCGGTGCTGGGCTTGCTTACGAAGTACGGCACGATCGAGCGGGTTCGCACGCGGGCGCTGGACTACATTGAGAACGCGACGGCGCAACTGGCCTCTCTGCCGGAGTCGAACTACAAGCGCGCTCTTTATTCGGTGACCGAATGGGTCGTCGACCGCGAAAGCTGAGTCGCCCGCTCGCTTGAGTTGTAGGCGCCTCCGCTTTTTCTAAGGCGCCGCATGAAGGAAACCGAAGTCAAGCTCAAAGTCGTCGACCTCGGCTGCCTTCGACGTGTTCTACGCCGCCTTGGGTGGCGCGTTGCGCGGCGGCGCTATCACGAAAGGAATGTGGTCTACGATCGAAGGGGTGTTTCCTGGCTCTCGACGGGTCGGCTGTTGCGAGTTCGGGACGCCGGCTCACAGTGTGTTCTTACCGTGAAGCTTCCTGTGGCGCGACAGGGTCTTCACAAAGTCCGGCAAGAGCACGAGATCGAGGTCAACGACGGCCGGCAGCTTCGTAGCATCCTCGAAGCTATGGATTTCCGACCTGACTGGCAGTATGAGAAATACCGCACTGAGTTTCGCAGGGCGGCCGAGCGGGGGAAGATTCTTCTGGACGAGACGCCCGTCGGTGACTATCTGGAGCTGGAGGGCGCGCCGCGTTGGATTGACCGCACAGCCGTGGAGCTGGGGTTTTCCAAGGGAGACTACATCATTGCAGGTTACCGGGGACTTTTTGTCGAGCGCTGTAAGGCGACGGGAAGCACGGCCCGCGATATGCTATTCGGCGCGCCGGGCCTGCGGACAAATCCAGAGGCTCCAAAACGTGCGCGATAGCTCTTCGCCGCGGACTCCGGCACACTTCGGCATACACGGACAGTTGCTCGTTGCGCGAATCGTCTGCTGTGTTTTGTCAATATCTTTCGTCCAGATGGCCTCGGCGGGCGTCTGGTTAGTAGAGACCGGGACCGATTTCCTGACCGGCGCCCCGCTCGCGAGCACGATACGCCTGGATGCTGGGCGGGCGTCGATCGAGATTCGGGATGCGAAACAGCATCAGACGATCATCTACCAGTCGTCGCCCAAGAAGGTTTGGATGATTGATCACGAACAGCGCTTCTATCGAGTGCTGGGCGACGAGAGTTTGACTACCTTGCGGAAACGGCTCAGCGGCGTGCAGAAGGAAATGAGACGGCGAGCCGACGAGCAGCTTGCGAATATGACGGAGGAGCAGCGACGTGCTCTCGCGGACGCGATGAAGAAACGGTCTGACGATCAAGCGGGGGGTATGCCGCCCGGGGACGCCTTCGAGGCCGAATTTACCCAAGTATGGAAGGATGAATCGGTCAACGGCCGCAAGTGTGACAAGTACGAGGGACGCCGGAACGGCCGGAAAGTCTGGGATGTTTGCGCCGTCCCTTGGAATCGATTGGAGTTGGAGCGAGCTGACTTTGCCGGGTTGAGCGAAGTGATCGAGTATCTGTCGAACTTGGGATTGTGGAGAGAGGGTTCGGTGATCGAGCCGGGACCGGTGAATTGGAAGGAGCAAAAGTTGTATCCCGGGTTGCCCGTCCAACGGATTCGCTACGCGAGTGACCGGCCGGTTGAAGTGTTCTAGATCCGCGAGATCGAGCGGCGGGAGTTTAGCGCGGCGGATTTCGAAGTCCCGAGGGATTACATGGAACGAGAGGTACTGTGGCTTGCTCCCGAGGCCGCGATCGAAGGGTCTAGTGGGAAGAATCCATGAGCGAGGTCATATGAAACTGTTGACGAAGCTACTGATGGGTGTACTAGGGATCGCCGGTCCGCTTGCGGCGGGCATGCTGCTTACGGTGGAGGTTGAGACCGGACGCAGCGGAGTATCGCGGAAACATGAAATTCGTGTCCAGGGTTCGTGGCTGCGTATGGATACGCCGTCCGCCGAATACAGGCAATCGACGCTGTACAACGACAAGACGGGAGGCTTGGTTCTCGTCGACGAGCAGCAAAAATCGTTTCGCCAGGTCGACTTCGAGCAGACGGCGGCTCGCCAGAAAGACTCTGAAGCGCGACAGGCGCAGTTCATGAAGGCGATGGAGAAGAACATTCGGAAGCTTCCGCCGGAAAAGCAGATTGTTGTTCGCAGCCGATTGAACCGCCGCATGGCTGCCCACGATACCACGGACATGGAATGTCAACGTGTTGCCGAGGGCGAGGCGGTCGGCAGTTGGTCGGCGGACCGCTATGAGTGCTCCGTCGGATCGAGGAAGGTCCGCGAGGTTTGGACTGTGCCTTGGGAGGAATCAGGACTTGACGCCGAGGAAGTCGCGGCATTGCAGGCCTTCGTTCAGCGGCGCGGGGGCTCTTTTGGCGGACCTCTGGGCATGAGATCCGGAGGCTTGTCGCTCAGCGCGGATGCTCATCCGGGATTAGCTGTACGGGTGCTGCATATTCGGGACGGCGCGGCTCGCCAAGGGCACGAAGTATCGAGCATCAAACGCGAGGAGTTTGACGCAAGTCTTTTCGCGGTAGATGCGAGCTATAGTGAGGCCGAGGCGGCGAACTTCCCGCTGGCCATTCGATAGGGCTGAGCATGTCGCGTTAGCACCAATACTCTTCTCTTTGGAAGATGGGATTGGGGCCGTGGGCACGGCATGCCGTGCCCCTACGTTTAGCTCCGGGCAGTTGCTTAACAAGGCCGACTATCCCAGCGTGAAGAGTATTCGGACTAGGGTTCTCCGTACCACGAACGCAGTACTTCCAGGGCAGGTTTGCCGATCGGACTATGCCCGATGCTGAACGCCGAGCTTTGGCCGTGGCTGGGCCACTTCCACCAGTACATGCCGGCGAACCACGGTTTTTCCGAGAAGGCCTGGAACACGGTTTCGTAGCATTGTTCCTGCAGGGCTTGATCGAAAGCAGCTTTCGTTTCCTTCCACGGTTCGGCGGCGGCGCTGGCTAGCGGAGGGTAGCCGACTTCGGTGAAGAGAATCGGTTTACGGTAGCGGCGGTGCATGGCTTCGAGACGCGCAGTCAGTTCCCGCAGGCGGGGTGAATCGGGCTGCGGGCGTTCACCCGGCTCGGCGAGAGGAAAGTAGAAGTTGACGCCCAGGTAGTCGAGTTCGTCCCAGAAGGTGATCCGCTCGAACTCTTCGTTCCAGTTGGCGGCGAAGGTGAGTGGGCCGCCATAGATTCGGCGGACGTCGCGGACCAGATTCCGCCAATGCTCCTCGTGGACTGTAACTCCGTTCAGCTCATTGCCGATGCAGAATAGCTCGACGCCGTGGAGTTCGGCCAAGCGTGCATGGTGCAGAATCCAGCGGCGGTACCGGCCGAACCAGACTTCGAAATCCTCGGCGCGCTCGAACCGCAGGTCGCCGGTGAAGATGCGTCCCCAGAGTTGGGGCTTCAGCATGACTTGAAGGCCGGCCGCGTGGGCTTGGTCAATGGACCGCACGATGCGCTCGTCGGACTCGGACGTACGGAATCGGATGTTCGTGCTCGGAGGCGGTCGGAGCCCGGCGTACGGAACCAGAGCGATTGCCGAGGCACCGAGATCATGGATGCGCTGGAGTTGCCGGCCCGCCATGTCGGAACCGTAGCCCCAGCCGTTTCGGAATTCATGCGTGAAAGTGATCCCCTCATGGCCGCGATACGTGGGTACTTCAGTAGGGCGCGAACTTGAGCAGGGCTTGCCGGCGAGGTGCTCTTGCCAGGCTGCTTCTAGTTCGGGCCAAGTGGAGCCTAAGGCTCGTGCGAAGGTTTCTTCGTCGCCGCTAGCGAGAGGCGTCGCGTAGATGGCTTTCAGTACATCCCCGTTGACGCTTTGTCGCTGAGTAAGAGAGGGGTCGTCTATCAGGGAGGCAACCCAGGCGCTACCCATCGCATCGCGCACGAGCGGCGACAGATACTCTGCGTCGAGACCTAGGATCTGCCGCAAGGTGTAGGACTCTTCTTCGCATGCAACGCGGCGGGCGTAGGTGTCGAGATCTTGATCGAGGTATTCCGCCGCCATGTAACGCGCGATGGAGCGGGCCAGCGGTTGCGAGCCGGGCTCGCCCCACACTTCTCTGAGCAGCAGCAACGCTTCGCCGCGCGGATCGGGGAGCGAACGATTGACGGCGAGCAAGTGGTGCAGCGCACCCGTGCCGGTATCGGTCAAGTAGGGGGGATCCGTGATGAAATAGGGACTGTCGGTGCGCCGCTCCGGGGTCAGTGCGCGCTTGCTGTCGGTGGTGACGTGAACATAGGCAAGCAGCCGCTGCGAATCCGCACGGGATACGCCGAGCTTCTCAGTGAGTTCTTCGAGGCGTTCATCGGCGGCGTCGGCCCAGTCCGTTCGCTCCTCGGGTGTGAAGGCGCCCCTTTCAAAGCGTAAGTCCCAGTGACGCGACTGATGCTCGTCGAAAAGTGCTTCTTTCTTTGGTTGTGTTTCAATCCGGCTGAAGTAGTTGGCGGCGGCATAGGATGACAGAGCCAGACAGAGAACCACGGCTCCTCCGAGCCGAGACAATTGCAAAGGCGCGCTCGTCAGGCGCGGCCGCCACAGCGCTCCGAGCAGGGCAAGCACCGCAATCAATGTCGGTCCGTAGAGCGGCAATGCAAGCCGCCGCCAGAAATCAGTTCCGAAAGGCACTCCCTCCTGATACCAATTGACAACCGCAACCGGTACGACAAACAGCGCCAGACCCCATGCAAAGCGACCCCACCGGCCTGCTTCTCCGCCGACATGGATCAACCCGACGGTGTAGGACAGCAAACCAAGTACGATCACGGCTGTCGCGAGGGCAAGAACGGTACTGAAAACAGGTTCGCCGAAGTCGGCAAGCGCGAAGAGTCGCAGGATCGTCTCCAAGGGGCTTCCGCGTCCGATAGCGAAGACCAAAACGGCGAACAGAAGAAACGTAGCGGCCCACAGCACGGCGAAAGCAAGAAACAAACGTTCCCAGCGGCGAACCTTGCCGCAGAGCAATGGCCCGCCGGTAACAACGGCGAGAGCCAGCAAGAGTCCGAGAGCGTCCTGAAAGACGAATTGCATCAACGAGGGATCGTTCATGCCGGAAACGTCGAAATCCGGCATCAACCCGCGCACTCGCACCAGGGAGATTCGTGTATCGGGCAGCAGGAGGATCAACAGAGTCGGTATGCGCCAAACGAGCCACGCCGCCAGCAGACTCAGATAGCAGGTGGCGATGGCGGCCACGCAGCAGGCGATGGTGTCGACAGTGGTCTTCAAAGGCCGGCTTCCGGGATGGTTTCGCCTCGCTTGAGGACCCAATCCGCTCGAAATAAGGCGGTCCTCGGGTTTGAATTTAACACCCGCGACCACTACATTGGGTAGGCAGGGTCGGGCAAGGTCACAGAGAGCGGAACGGAGATTTATGAGTTACCTACTCCGGGGCGATGCGTCCCGATTCGATCGCAGGCGGTTTCTTGTCGGTGGCGCGTCTATTGTCGGCCTGCCCTACGTCGGACTTTCGTCGGGTTGCGGGGCCGGTGCGCCTCAGTTTTCAGATAACCCGTTCAAGTTGGGAGTTGCCTCCGGGGACCCGACGCCCGACGGCGTGGTGCTTTGGACGCGGCTGGCTCCTGATCCGCTGAACGGCGGCGGGCTGCCTCCCGACCAAGCGTACGAAGTGCATTGGCGCATCGCCTCGGACTCGAACATGTTGCAAGAAGTGCAGAGCGGCATGGCCATGGCGTCGCCGGAACTCGGGCACTCGGTGCATGTGGAAGTGGAAGGCTTGGAGCCGGGCCGCTGGTATTGGTATGAGTTTCGGGCCGGCTCGGAGGAGAGCCAGCGTGGACGAACGCGGACGGCCGATGCGGCGGGCGCCCAACTCGAGAAGCTGCGCTTTGCCTTTGCTTCGTGTCAGCACTATGAGACGGGCTACTACACGGCATACCGCCACATGGTGGCCGAGGACTTGGAAGTCGTTTTCCACTTGGGCGATTACATTTACGAGGGCGGGCCGAGTGCCGAGGAACGGCCTCGGAAACACAACAGCCCCGAGATCATGACGCTCGACGACTACCGCAATCGCTATGCGCTCTACAAGATGGACGAAGATTTGCAAGCCGCGCACGCCGCGTTCCCATGGATCGTGACCTGGGACGACCACGAGTTCGACAACAATTACGCGGCAGACATCCCGGAAGAGAAGGGCCCGATGGAGCATGAGGCCTTTCTCGCGCGGCGGGCGGCGGCGTATCAGGTGTACTACGAGACGATGCCGTTGCGGCGATCGGCTCTGCCGACGGGACCCGACATGACGCTCTATCGGCGTCTGTCGTACGGCAATCTGGCGCAGTTCGATGTGCTTGATACACGCCAGTACCGAACCGACCAGCCTTGCGGCGACGGCAACAAACCGCTCTGCGACGAGGTGTTCGATCCCAAGGCGACCATGCTGGGCGAGGCACAGGAGCGTTGGCTCTTCGACGGGCTGGAGAAGTCGCGCGCTCGCTGGAAGGTTGTCCCGCAACAAGTGATGCTGGCGCCTCTGGACCGGGTGGCGGGCCCCGAGAAGATCTACAGCATGGATAAGTGGGCGGCGGCGCTCGCGGGATTGAGCCGATTCCTATCGTTCTTGAAAGAGGGCTCGATTGACAACACGGTGGTGCTGACGGGCGACATCCATACCAACTGGGTGTGCAACCTGCCGGTGGATATAAACGACCCGGGCTCCGCGTCCGTGGCGACGGAGTTCGTTGGGACATCGATTAGTTCGGGGGGGAACGGAATGGATGTTCGGGAGGATACGGCGAAGGTGCTATCCGAAAACCCGTTCGTGAAGTTTTTCAACGCCCAGCGGGGATATGTGAACTGCGTCGTCACGCCTGAGATGTTTCAGGCGGACTATCGTGTGATGGACCAAGTCGAGACACCCGGGGGAGCGGTCTCCACCCGGGCGTCCTTCGTTGTCGAGAATGGAAAGCCGGGAGTCGAGAAAGCGTGAATCGTGCGAAGCCGGCGCCCTCGCTTACGCAGCGACGGTCTTGACCTTCTGGGCAACGGCCTCTTTGGCATTCCCGGCCATCTCGACGCCGCGATGGAATACCGCGCGGCTCTGCTCGGTGGCTTGTTTGCCCTTCTCAGCGGCGAGCTTGTAGCCTTTTTCACCCTTCTCGCGAAGCACCTTCCGGGTCTCACTCCCCTTCTGGGGCGCATACAGCATGGCGGCGATCGCACCCATGGCGGCTCCGCTTACAAACCAAGCAATCTGTTTCATATTGTTTCTCCTCACTCGGACCAGGAACGGCTCTTCTCTACAGGTAGACGTAGGGTGTGCCCAGTGATGTTCCGTTTATTTTTGGGCGTGTCCGCGCTGGACGGCGCCCGCCGGCGGATTCACATCCACCGCGCGGCCCGGAGGTAGAGCGATTTCGTCTTCTGCTCGGCGGCGAACCCCGGCCGCTACTCGATGATCGGCAGCACAATATGCGACGGCTGTGTCCGTGTATGGAAGATGGTTTGGTTGGCGATTTTCACGTCGGCCCCGGTTCCGAAGGGCTTGCCGGTGTTCGGGTTGCGGTCGAATTGCGGGAAGTGCGCGCTGGCGACCTGGACACGAATGCGGTGGCCTTGCTGGAATTCGACGCTCGTTCCCACCAAGTCGATCTCGAACTTGTAGACCTTGCCCGGCTCGAGCATCTCCGGCTTTTCGAGACTCTTGTGGTAGCGCGCCCGCACGATACCTTCCGCCATGTTGTAGGCCGTGCCGTCGGGATACACGTCCACGAGCTTGGCGACAAAGTCGGTGTCAACGGCGTCGCTGGACGCATAGAGAACGACCTTAACCGGGCCCGCAATGCGAACTGGCTCTTCGATGAACTCCGAAGTGTATACGAGAACGTCGTTGCGGCTCTCGACTTCATCCTGTTCCCGCGGACCGGCGGGCGTAGGCGTACCGCAGCAGTTGTTGCCGCCGACGCTGGGGACCGGAGCGTCCGGGTCGTACGTGTACTTGTCGGGCGACTCGTTGCTGACGGGCTTGTCCCAGGTTAGGGCGCCGTCGCCGCGCTTGCTGTTGGCCTCGCCGCCGCTGTGGAGGTAGAGCTCGGTGTACTGGGTGCGGGCGAGGGGGTATTCGTTCTCCCACATCCATTCGTTCGGGCCCATGGTGAAGAGCTTGACGGGCGGCTCTTTGTCGAGGCCGTTCTGAATGCCCTTGAGCCAGTAGTCGTACCAGCGCAGTTGTATGGCGCTTCCGTCTACCAGGTTGTCTTCGCCGAAGTCAATGTCTCCGGTTTCTCGGGACGGCCCGTGCCCCCAGGCGCCGATGATCAGGTTGCTGCCTTTGCGCGCGGTCTCGGTCTTGCCCTTCGCGCTCATGCCGGCGTAGCCGCGCAGCGTACCTTGGCTGAAAATGTCGAACCAGCCGCCCAGCGTGTGGATGGGGATGCCGATCGTATCGAAGACCTCCTCGACATTGATCTTGCGCCAGTAATCGTCGTAGTCGGGGTGCGCCAGCCAATCCTTGTAAAACTGTGCGTTGCGGCCGACGAGCGGCTGCATCGTGTTCAGCGGCAGGTGCCAGAGGACTTTGTCGTAGCTGATATTCTCCGGGCCGCCCTCGAAGGTGTGCTGACCGGTGTTCTGCATGATGCGCGATTCTTGCCGAACGGCGCCCCAACCGAAATTGAACGAAAGCCGCCAGCCGCCATTCCGCGTGATCCAGTCGTGGTAAAGGCTGGTGGAGGCGACGTTGGGAAAAACGGTGACGAGGTGGGGCGGGTTGGACATAGCGGCGCGCCACTGGACGTGGCCCAAGTAGGAGCCGCCCTGCATGCCGACCTTGCCGTTGGACCAAGACTGCTTGGCGGCCCACTCGATGGTGTCGTAGCCGTCTTCGATGTCGTCGCGGAACGGTTCCCACTTGCCCTCGGACTCGTGTCGTCCGCGCACGTCCTGGTACACGAAGACGTAGCCGCGGCGGGCGAAGTAGACGCCCGCCGAGTAAGAGCTGGGATAGCGCTCGGTGCTATACGGCGTGCGTGAGACCAGTACGGGGTGCTTTCCCTCACCGGTGGGGCGAAAGATGTCGGCGTAAAGGATGACGCCGTCGCGCATGGGAACCGCGACGCGGTTCTCGATGTTGATGTCGTTGCGTGGTGGAACTTCTTCGGCGAACTTGTACTTGCTTTCGTGGTGGTCGGCCGCGAGTGGCGCGGCGATGATGGTGAGCAGCAGGGCTGCTAGGGCGAATCGGGTTTTCATGAGATTGAGGAACTCCTATTGGACGTACAGATTCTAGCGGATATGGGGGAAGTATGCCTGCCGACATCCGCTGGGGCGGGTTCAATCCCGTCAGTCCGGCGCT
Source organism: Bryobacterales bacterium (assembly GCA_965206655.1). Lineage (GTDB taxonomy): Bacteria > Acidobacteriota > Terriglobia > Bryobacterales > UBA6623 > JAPPLB01. The sequence goes on from CBDBKC010000038.1 coordinate 1,631,587, forward strand.
CTGGCTCACTGCAAGTACTTGGATGGAATCTGGTACTCGACCCCGGCGTAGTGGAATTCTTCAGCTTGGGAATGCGCGGTGTCTCTGGCCGCGATCTCGGCGAGCTTGCTGAGGTTGATTTCAACGAGCTTGTTGACTGACTCCTCGTCGACCTTTTCGAGCAGCGGCAGGCGGCGGCCTGTCGATTCCAAGCGATCTTTGATCCGCATGGCCATGGAGTAGTTGATGGTTTTCAGCGCTTGGGCCGCGCGCAGCTTCTTGTCGAACGTGGCCGCGATGTCCAACACCTTCGGCTGGGGTACGAATGTCGCTGTGCTTTCCGGTTCGCGGCGGCGGGGGTCGAACGGCTGTGCGTAGTAGTAGAGCTCCGGAGTGATGTGGGTTTCGAGCCCGACAACCGCGAACGGCGGTTGATAATTTGACAGCGATGCGGCGCGGCGGGCGTCTTCGGCGGCTTGACCGACGTAGAAGCGGTCGAGAACTTCAACGTATTCCGCATACGGGTTCGGGATGAACAGCACGGTCGGCTTATAGAGCCGGATGTAGAAGAGGATGCGGTCACGTAGTTCGGTTGGCGAAACGCCGCCGAGTTCTCCGGCGCGGTATCCCAGTGACTCGACTTCTTGGAAGCCGAGGATCTTCGCGGCCCGTTCGCTCTCTTCACGCGTGCGGCTAGCGGTTTCCTCGGGCGACAGCTCCCAGGAATCTTTGTCGTCATTCGTGACGCGGACGAGGTAGCCCTCCGCGTCGCCGTCGAGCATTGCCGCGATCGTACCGCCGGCGGCTAGGATGTAATCGCTTGCGTCAGCTGTTATGACGAGGACGACCTTCTTGTCGCGTTCCTGCGCGGAAGCAATGCCGGAAAGTAGGAGCAGCAAAAGGAGGGCCTTTAGGGCGCGGTTCGTTGCTCTGGGGACAGTCAGCCTTTTTTCGTTTCCTGAAGACGCTCTGGCTGCTCGGCTGTCCGCGCTCCCGAAAAAAGGTGACAGTCCCCAAAAGGAGGCGATGTGCCAGGTCGCCAAGTTCGTGTAGTAAAGGTTCATTGGTCTACCGCGTTCGATTCTATATAGCCCGTTAGGCCGGGCCAGGGGTGCCATTCCGTGAGCCGGGATGACATCTCGCCGTACTCGACGCCGTTCTCTCTTCCGACCTTGCGGGCCGCGTCGTACATTGACCACTCTTGCATCCGGGCGTGCGCCTCGATGTCGCTGAGTCCGTCGAGTTCAGGGATTTCGAGACCTTGCTCTTTGAGCAAATCACGCATGCGGCGACCCGTCGATCCCCGCAAACGTACGTTCCGGTGGACCCAGAACGAACGCGCCTTGCGCCGCACGTTCGATTCGTTCAACTCGACCACGACGTTCGGCTCGTAGCCCTTGCCGTAGTCAAAGCGCTGCACGTAGAACTTGTAGGGCACGCGGTGCGCCTTGAGGCCGAGCTTGCGGTGCTCCGGATGGACGTTGGCAAATCCCGCCAGCCAAACCGCCTCGCCTACAGCCTTCGCTACCTTGCGGTGGTCGGGGTTGCGGTCGTAGTGCCCCCAGGGAAGGTACGACGTTACGACATCCGGTCGGAACTTGCGGATCAGCAGGATGAGCTGTGCGCGGATTTCGTTGTGAGGCGTCGGGTCCATGTAGTCGTTGCGCCAGTTGAGGCTGATGACATCCTTGATGCCGAGATTCTCCGTCGCTTCACGCGCTTCGAACAGGTTTACCATGTCGTCGTGTGGATAGCCGTGCGGGCCATCCTTCTCATCGTTTGTTACGCGAACGTAGTAGCCGGTCCAACCGGCGTCGACAAGTTTCGTGATGAGTCCGGCTTGTCCGTAAGTCCAACTGTGATCGTCGTGATGCGGATGGATCACGAGGAAGGTTTTGGTGTGGCCGGGCGGGATATCCACGATGGGAAGTTTCGCCCCGGCTGGAACGGCCGCCAGCGTGAAGAACACGATAATTCCTAGTGCTCTCATCGTTCGACCGCGTTCTCTTGGATGTAGTCGCTTAGGCCCGGCACGCCGTGCCACTCATCCATGAAGTAAAAAACTTCGGCGTAGCGCACGCCGTTCTCCTGGCCGCGTTGCGAGGAGATTGAGTGCATCAACATCTCCTGCAGGCGCTCGTGGGCTTCTAAGTCGCTGAGTCCCTCAAGTTGCGGGATCTTGAGGCCTTTGGCGTCGAGTCGCTCGCGGATCGCGCGGCCGGCGCCCGCGCTGACGCGGATCTTGTGCAGGCGATAGGACAGGGCTTTGCGGGCAACTTCGTCCGCGGTGAGTTCAATGAAAATATTCGGGTGGTAGCCGCGGCCGTAATCGCTGCGATGTGAATAGTACTTGAAAGGAACGCGATGGGGTTTCAGACCCAGCTTGGCGTGGTCCGTACGAGCGTTGCCGAACCCCGCCAGCCAGACCGCCGACCCCACAGCCCAGGCGACCTTACGGTGATCGGGGTTGCGGTCGTAGTTGCCCCACGGGTGATACGACATGACGACATCCGGCCGGTGCTTCCGGATCAGCAAGACGAGCTGGTCCCGCAGTTCCTGGTGCGGAATAGAACTCATGTGGTCGTTTCGCCAACTGAGACTGATGACTTCGTCGATGCCGAGATTCTTCGTGGCGACAAGCGTGTCCTCGTAGTTGGAGATATCGTTCGCACCCCAGCCGTTTTGCATGCCGCCGTCTTTCTCGTCATTGGAGACCCGGACGTAGACACCCTTGTATCCGGCGTCGGTCATCTTCGTAATGAGGCCGCCGAAGCCGTACTGCCAAGTGTGGTCGTCGTGATGCGGCTGAATCACCATCAACGTTTTACCCGGGGGAACCTTGCCCTGGGGCAGCGGGCCGATCGATGCGGCGCTGAGGGCGACTCCGCAGAACAGCGCCAAGCACAGTACCGTAGTGAGCCGGGAAAAGGTGGAGGACAGTCCGCTTCGCGCTGCTTGACATTGATTCGGCCAAACCGCGTTTCCACCGTCGTCGCTTGGTACAGTCCCCATTTTTTCTGCTACGCCTAGGTGCCGTCCTCGTGGAGTCCCGGATCTCATTCGTCGATGACGTTCTGTTCGATGTAGCCGCTCAAGCCCGGAAGGTGGTCCCACTCGTGGCGTTGATAGAAAACCTCCGCGTAGTCCAGGCCGTTCTCGCGCCCGTAGCGTTCCGAACTCCAGTACATATACCACTTTTCGATCTGGTCGATGGCTTCCGCGTCGCTGAGTCCGTCCAGCTCGGGGACGAATAGCCCTTGTTTCCGAAGCTCGGTTCGGATGGTGCGCGCTGTGCCCGGCTGGTGATAGATGTTGCGGTGCGCCACCATAGCCTCGGCCTTGCGACGGACGTGGGCGGCGCTATGAGACACGGCGACGTTGGGCCGATGGCCCATGCCGTAGTCACTGCGCTGCGTGAAATAAATATGCGGGACACGATGCGGCGTGAGCCCTAGCTTCAAGTGTTCAGGATGCACGTTAGCGTGGCCCGCCATCCAGTAGGCCTCGGCGACGGCCCGCGACACTTTGCGGTGGTCGGGGTTGCGATCGTAGTGTCCCCACGGATCGTAGGCCATCAATACGTCGGGCCGGTATTTCCGGATGAGGAGAATCAACTGTGCGCGAAGCTCCTGGAGGGGCGTTGGGTCCATGTAGTCGTTGCGCCAGTTGAGGCTGATGACGTTATCGATTCCGAGATGCGCGACCGCTGCCTTGCATTCGCGAAGGTTCACCATGTCGTTGTGCGCATAGCCGTCATCCCCGTCTTTCTCATCATTCGAGACGCGGACGAAGATGCCTTCGTAGTCTTCATCCGTCATGCGCGCCACCAGCCCTCCGAAACCCCATTGCCAGGTGTGATCGTCGTGATGCGCCTGGACGATCATCAGGCTGTCGCCCGAGGGGATCCGGCCGGTCGGGAGTTTCCGCGCGTATCCGTGCAGGCTGCTGAATAACGCGGCTATGAGCATCGAATGAACGACGGACGGCCCGGCAACCGATGTGAAACGATCTGATTTCACGAGAGACGAAGATGGTAGCAGTCCCGAGAGAGTCCGTTGGGGCGTCTAGTACGCGGGGCTGATCTGTCTTTGCGTTTTCCGCCCATCATGGCGCTTTTCCTGGTATGTCAACGCAATTTAGAAAGATCCCCTGATTGAGCAAAGTAGAAAGATCCCCCTAGCGCTAGAATCATGGGCCGCTGCCCGCGACGGAAGGAGCCCGTAGGGCGACTGGAGTTGCGGGCAATGGCTCGCAGCGCTTGGCCGGATCGGCTAGGACGAAGCCGTCCATCCAACGCCCCTGGCGTTTCTTTGGTTGTTTGGTATGGGTTGGCGTCTTGCGGGCCGCCTTGGCGGTGGGCCGGGCTGGAGTGCCGTCGGCTTCCAGGCATTCTTGAAGCAGCAACGCTCCCTGTTGCCAACGCAGCCATAATTCCCCGTTAAGCCGTTGCTCGATCCGCACCGCCGTCTTCCTCATCCGAGGTTTGGCCTTCTCAGCCGGGATCTGATACAAACGTCCGTGCCACGAAATCGTGTAGTCGTTGCCGACCACACGCCGATCGACGCGACTGAGAGTCGAGGCCAGATTCTGGTCGCGGCGCAAGCGCCGGTGGGCGTCGGCCTGTCCGGCTGGGTGACGCTTGAACCGTCCGTTCCACTGCGGCACAAACTCCTGCTGCAGATAACGGTTGGCGTCCTCAATGCTGCTCGCCGCGGCTCGCCGCAACCCCTTCACCATGCGGTCTTGCATCGTCTGGAAACTGCGCTCGATCCGTCCCTTCGCCTGCGGCGAGTGCGCCGGAATCTTTCCGATTCCCAACTCGGCCAGCGCCCTCTCGATCTGTGTCGGCGGTGGAGCCGCGTCCAAATGCTTGTTGTGGTGCAACGGCCGGTTGAGTTGAAACAGGCTGGCCTTGTCGGTGTAGACCTCCACGGGACGCCCGTGTAACTCCACATACCGCCACAACAACCGCATGTTCTCGGCCGTCGAGTCCGACACGGCAAAGTGCGCCGTCAGCTCGCTCGTGGCGTCGTCCATCATCGCCACCAGATACAACCGCGGGCCGCGCCCTTCCAACCAGTCGTGGTCGGACGTATCCCATTGCACGAGTTCGCCCCGGCAACGCCGTCGCCGCCGCCACACATGCACCTTCTTCAACTTGGCCCGGCGCGGCTTCCACAGCCCTTGGCCGCTCATCCACTGCCGCAGCGTCTCGCGGTTGACCACGATCTGATGCTCGCTCGCCAGCATCTCGCTCGCCAGCGTCGGCCCGTAATCGTCGTAGCGCTCGCGGATCAGAGCCAGCGCTCGCCGCCGCAGCTCGTTGTCGTACGCGCGGTTCGAGGGCCGGCCTCGCAGCCGATGCGCCAGCCCGCGATCGCCCTCTTTGCGGAGTCGCTTCACCAGCTTACGGACCCAACGGGCGCTCAGCTTCAACTGCTGTGCCGCCGTTGCCTGCGTCAGCTTCCCCTCCTTGACTTGCCTCAGAACAATCAACCGGTCCCGCTCCACTTTGCTCAATGCCACGATTTCGTTCACCCCCTAGCGTCTCTCGCCCGAAGGGGATCTTTCTACTTTGCTCTGTAGGGGATCTTTTCACATTGCGCCGACAGCGCTTTTCCTGGTATTGACAGCGGGTAGTCTCGGATGCTATCGTTTTTTTCGGCTTAAGAATAGTCAACAAAGATTAAGAACGTGCTTAGACAGGCGGGCTCGTAGCGCCCTGGCAGTTTGCCGTCAGTTCTTCTGTTCTCGGTTTCTATGGACCGCCTGTTCTGTGGGGGATAACCTCCGAAGCGGGTGCTCGGTGCGTCGACCCGACCAGTTGGTCCAACCCACATTAGCTCCGCCCGGCTCTGCTGGGCTAACGCCGGGGCGTCGCTTAGTGCTCCGGCTGGATCAACCTTTAGCGGGCTGTTTTCAAGACAGCCATGAGGAGCATATGTCAGGGACAAAAGAGCAACACTCATCACTGCTGATCCTCGGCGTCGCATTGTTCTTGTGGGCGTGGGTATCTCCGCCGCTTGAAGCACAGCGCACGACGACACAGACCATTGAAGGTCTCGTAACCGACGTCACCAGCGCGGTCATCCCCGGCGCTACCGTAACGATGACCAACGTCGACACCGGCGTAACAAGCAGCGTTTCGACGAACGAAACCGGCAACTACCGCTTCTCCTATGTTCCGGTTGGGAACTACGACGTCACGTGTGAGTTGGACGGATTCAAAACCAATGCCGCGCGCGGTATCCGCGTGGCAACTGCAGCCCAGGTACGGCGGAACTTCACGATGGAAGTCGGCGACGTCACGGAGACCATCGAGGTCGCCGCCGACGCGATTACCCTCAACACCGAGAACGCAACGGTCGGCAGTGTAATCGAGAACCGGCGCATCGTTGAGTTGCCGCTGAACGGCCGCAATATCGTCCAGCTAGCGGTCTTGGTCCCGGGCGTACAGTTTGGCCAACGCTCGGGCATGAATCGGGGCGATGGCGGCTACATCCCCGAAGGCAGCTATTCAGTGAGCGCCAACGGCGTGCGCGAGCTTCACCAGGTGGTGAGCCTCGACGGCACGGACACCGCCGATGTGCGGCGCTCGGTGACGCCGTTTGTACCTTCGATCGAAGCGATTGAAGAGTTCAAACTCCAGACCAGTTCCTTCTCGGCCGAAACGGGCTTCGGCGGTGGCGCCGTCACCAACATCACGCTCAAGAGCGGCACCAACCAACTGCACGGGACTTTCTTCGAGTTCCTGCGCAACAACGCGTTGGACGCCGAACCCTACTTCCTGAACTTCGAGAGGTCAGCCGACGAGCGCCGGGAGGCAAACCAGCGCATTCGCAACACCTTCGGTCTGGTCCTAAGTGGTCCGATCGTCAAGAACAAGACATTCTGGATGTTCGACTGGGAAGCCCGGCGAGAGCGCACGAAGAGCGTGTCGGAAGGCTTCTTTCCCCACGATTCGTTCCGTGGCGGGGACTTCTCCGAGCTGTTGAGCCCTACGCCTCGCTCCGGAGGCGGCGAGCGCCAGCCCATCCTAATCTACGATCCGTTTACGGGTGATCCGTTCCCCAATAACACCCTCCCGTCGAGCCGCATCTTTCCGGGAATTCGGGACAACATCTTGCCGGTCGTGTCGCGGGCCGACTTCCGCCAGCCCGACCCGTTGGATTTCACGCGTCGCCAGGGCATCGTCAGGCCTTTGGAGGTGGATCAGTACTTCACGAAGGTTGACCACCACTTCAGCGACAAGGATCGTATCTTTGGACGGCTTGCCGTCTCGATCGTCGACGACGTGAGACCGACCCTGAACGAAAATTTCACCACCTTCCGGGAGGCGGATACCTACAACGTCGCCACACAGTGGATCCATACGTTCAATCAGAACATGATCAACGAGTTACGGTTCGGCTTCCAAGAGTTTAGCCGGGGCAGCCGCAATCCCCGCACGGGTGACGACAGCTTCGACATGCCGGGCCTCGGCATCGGGCCGTTTCACATCGTGGCGGGTTCGGGGCGCACTCTCAACACCGACGAGCACGGCTTTCCCAACCTGAGTCTCTATAACGTCAACGACGGCCGGGAGTTCAACAATCCCGACAACCAACAGTTCGGCAACCATCTGTCGATCATCAAGGGGTCTCACAACCTCAAGATGGGCGTCGAGGTCTATCGGTTGACCATGAACGACGGGGCAGCGAACCTGGGCCGGGGCCGAGCGCGTTGGGGCGGCAACGAGGCGGGCCTCAACCATGCCTCGTTCTTGTTGGGTGTTCCTTCCTCGACGGAGACGCCCGAAGGGGTCGCCATCACGAGCCCGGTGGCCATCCGGCAGGGTTACTACATCCAGGACGACTGGAAGTTCAACCCGCGGCTTACCATCAACATGGGCTTCCGGTTTGACTACAACGGGAACATCCGAGACCGTGGCGGATTCTTGCGGACCGTCCTGTTTCCCAATGAAAACCATGCGCCGGGCACCGCTGTCGGCAACGGCGGATTCACTGATCCGGAGACGGGATTAGACATCCCCACCATGGGACCGCCGGCTGTGGGTGATGGCGGCGCCGTCAAGCTGTTCCACCAGGACGTTCGCTTCTTCATGCCGCGGCTGGGCATCGCCTATCGGCCAACGGAGAAGTGGGTCGTGCGAGTCGCCGGAGGTTACTTCGACAACCTCATGCACTGGAACAACTGGTCGATTCTGAACCTGAATCCCCCATTGGCTGCTGCCACCGAGTTCATCCAGGCCATGGATCCCGCTCAGAACATCACGATCTCCGGGATCGGTGGCGAACCGGTAACCCTCCAGACGCAGAGGTTCCAGAACCCCGATGCCGCGATTACGTTGTCCGACCCGTTCCTGCAGAACTCGGGCACACTTCCCAGCAACCTCGGTGCCCCCGTGAACACGGTGGCCGTCAACCCGGAAACGAAAGATGGCGACATGTGGAAGTGGAGCTTCGACATCCAGCGGGATCTCGGGTATGACACCCAGTTGACCGTCGGCTACGTGGGTCATGCCATGCGACATGTCGGCAACAGCATGCGAAACTGGAACTCGCCCGCGCCTTCGCCGAACAGCAACATCCAAGCCAATCGTCCCTTCCCGCGCTTCTTCGACCCGGCTACGCCGGAGCTTGGAGTGCAGAACCTCTCAACCGTGCGCTACCTGGATACCTACCAGAACGCATTCCATCACGGTTTCCAGCTGGAGTTGAAAAAGCGTTATTCGTCAGGCTTCACCTACGGCATTGCCTATACCTGGTCGAAGACGCATGGGGACGGCGAAGCCGGCGGCAATCAGGGCGCGCAGATTCAGCGGCCACGCTTCTGCCGGACCTGCGATCGCGGACGGTTGCGGTTTGACCAGAGGCAGTACGTGGTTGCAAACTTCGTCTTGGACATGCCCGGTGGCAACCTGCCGGGGGCTCTGAAGCACATCATCGGCGGCTGGCAGTCGAACGGGATCATCTCGCTGCGCACCGGCTTTCCTTACTCGATCCGAGCCTCACAGGGCGATCTGAATGTGCGTGAGGAGAACCCGCGGCCGGACCTTGTGGGCCAGCCCGCGTTCGACGGCCAGAACCGCAAGCTGTGGTACCAGCCGAATGCCTTCCAGCGGGTCACGTGCCGCATTCCCGAACGGCAGGATCTGTGCCACTTCGGCGACCTTGGCTACAATGTGCTGGACTCGCCGGGACAGCGGAGAATCGATTTCGGTCTCTTCAAGAACCTCGCCCTCTCGGAGCGCTACAAGCTACAGTTCCGATCGGAATACTACAACGCGCTGAATACACCCTATTTCAACGCGCCATCGAGCAGCCTGTCGTATTCGTCGGTGACACAACTCACGCCGGACGGCTCCCGTCAGGGTGAGATACGCGGGACGCGGCAGGACATGCGCATCATTCAGTTTGGGCTGAAATTTTTGTTTTAGCTCACGGATACAACCTTCAACAGGGGCCGGCCCTTCGGGGCCGGCTCTTTTCATTTTGTGAATCCGACCAGCGCCGTTTCCGGTGGTACACTTTCGAGATCAATGCGGCCCGCAAGCCTAGCAGTGTTCGTTGTTCTCTTAGCGCTCACGTCCTTAAGCCCCGCATCCGCCCAGGAACCCGGCAACATCCTGGTCGTGACCGGCAATTCCGGCGACTACATGTTCGGTGCCGGCGGCACGCTCATCAAGTTCATCCAAGAGGGATATAAGGTCTACGTCGCCCAGATGGGGAACGACGAGAAGATCACGCACGGGTTGACCCCGGCGCAAGCCCGACTCGCCAATGTCGAGGACGGCAAAGCGGCTGCCAAGCTCCTCGGCGTGAGCGACACAGTATATATGGGGCACAAGAGCGGCGAGTTCATGTACGTATCGAGCACCGAGATGCGCAAGCAACTCTTCGGCCTTATTCGTCACTACCGTCCGAAGAAGTTGTTCATCCCCGATCCCTACGTTCATTACCTCGACGACACCGATCCATATCATCTCGGCCGGCTCGCCGAAGAGGCCTGGGGCTACAGCGGCGGCGGAACCTTCGCGCCCGAGCTGGCACGGGTGGGCCTTGACCCCTATGGCGCTCCTGAAATCTATTTCTACTCACAGCAACGCCCCTATCGTCCCGAAGAGGGTGGTGAGCGGAACGCCCGGATGATGTCCGTCGATATCACCTTGACGATGGAGCAGAAGGTCAACTCTATCGAGCTGCTCCGCAACCGCAATCAAGTCTACGCCCGAACGGTGCGAAACCGGCTCGCCGCCGCGGGACGGCCGACAGACCTCCTCGATCCCTTCGACGACGGCGCGGTGCGCAAGCTCGTTAGGGCCTACGTCGAACAGTTCGGCCGTGTGGTCGGGGCCAAGTACGGCTACCCGGCCGGCGAAGAGTTTAACTATGTAGGCCGTGGTCCGGAGCTGCCGCGTCATGTGCTTGAAAACGCGGTGCCGAAATGAGGCTCATCCCCTTTTTGCTCGCCTGCCTGTTGGCTTCGTTGCCCTTAGCTCCTGTTGCCCAAGCTCAGGAAGGGGACGGACCGGTGTTGGTGATCACCGCCAGCGCCCGCGATTATCTGTTCGGCGCCGGTGGGACCCTGGCCCGGATGATTGGCCAAGGCCGCGCGGTATACGTCCTGCAATTCGGGAATCTGGAAAAAGACGCGGTGGGCTCGGGGCCGGCAAAGACTTCTCTCGCTAACAACGCCGAAGCCCGCACCGCCGCCGAGCTCCTCGGCGTCAAGGAAGTCCTCAATCTGGGCCACAAGAGCGGAGAGCTGGCGTACATCTCGAGCAGCGAGATGCGCAATCAAGTCATGACCATGGTCCGCTTCTACAAGCCCGAGACCCTGTTCTTCCCCGACTGGTACGTCCACTACGTCGACGACCAGGATATATATCGTGTCGGCCGCATGGCCGAGGAGTCGCCCTACGGCGGGGGGAACTACTTCCTCCAGGAGATGACCCACACGGGGCTGACCGGCTACGCGGCGAAGTTCTACTACTTCTATGCGCCGTACCGCCCCTATCGGCCCGGCGAGGGCGGGGAGGGCAAAGCTACTTTGAAGGATGTCGACATTGCCTCCACCTTCGATCGCAAGGTGAAGGCGATCCTGGCGCTTCGAACCGCGAACCACCGCTATGCCTCGGAAACGAAGCGACGTCTCGAGCTGGCCGGCCGGCCGACGACGCTGCTGAATCCGCTCGACGATCTTGCGGTGGACAAGCTGGTTCGCGCTTACCTGGAGCAGCTGGCGACGACGATCGGCGCGAAGCACGGGCACGTCAGGGCCGAGGAATTTAACTTTCTTGGTGCGAATCAGTCCATTCCGCAACATTTGCTGGACCGGGCCAAACCCGTCTCACAGAGCCAATAGGCTCTTCCATCGCTTGTTCAGCCCTTGTTTTCAATGGCTTAGGTGTGTATTTCCAGCCCGCAACGGGCCTTAGACCGTCCCTGGGTAGGGGGTTGACCTTGGCCGAAACGTGATGCTAGGCTGTTGTTGGCAGCAAATGTTGCCCCTTTTGGTTAGGTGTTCACTCGATCCGGTTCGCGGAAACGCGGGGCGGTCGAGCGGCTTTTGTTTGGGTGGGGGTTATCAGTGGGTTACGACTCTGCGGGTAAACTCCTCTCTCTGTATTAACGGTAAACCAGTCTCATCCGACGTCGGGAGACAGCCAGCCTGGCGTCGCAACAAGTCTACGGAGCTACGAAAAGCCTATGTTGGATAAATCAGCTACCCGCCTGTCACTTGCTGTTCTTGTGGCGGCTCTTCTGCTCGTGGGATTCAACGCCCCGAGCCTCAATGCTCAAGCTATCACTCAGACCATTCAGGGTCTGGTGACAGATGCAACCGGCGCCGTCATTCCCGGCGCTTCGGTCACTCTCACTAACCGTGACACAGGTGTCACCAGCACCATTCAGACGAACGAAACGGGAAACTATACGTACCCGCAAGTGCCTGTCGGCAACTATGACATCACCTGCCAGCTGGACGGGTTCAAAACCGATAATGTCTCGAACCAGCGTGTGGAAACAGGCGCCCAGGTTCGTCACAACTTCACACTTGAAATTGGCGACGTCACCGAGACCGTAGAAGTCTCCGCGGCCGCCATCACGCTCAACACCGAAAACGCTGTCGTCGGCGGCGTGGTCGAAAACAAACGCGTCATCGAGCTGCCTCTGAACGGCCGCAACATTGTTGCCTTGGCCGTCCTGGTACCGGGCGTGCAGTATGGGCAGCGGACCGGCATGGCTAACGGCCAGGGCGGTTTCCCGATTCCGGGCTCCGGCTATTCGGTCAGCGCCAACGGTCAGCGTGAGATTCACCAGGTTGTTTCGCTCGACGGTGTGGACGCGAAAGATCCTCGGATTCACATCACGAACTTCGTGCCCTCGATCGAGGCCATCGAAGAGTTCAAGATCCAGACCAACGCTTACTCAGCGGAAGTTGGATTCGGCGGCGGCGCCGTCACTTCGATCACCATGAAGAGCGGCACCAACGCTTTTCACGGAACGCTGTTTGAGTTCCTGCGCAACGAAGCGCTGGACGCCGAGGCTTACTTCTTGAACTTCGAATTGTCGTCGGGTGAAGCGCGCCGACCCAAACAGCAACTACGGCGCAACCAGTACGGTATGGTTTTGAGTGGCCCGGTTATCAAGAACAAGACGTTCTGGGCGTTCAACTGGGAAGCCCGCCGCGAGAACACCTCCTCCATTCAGACCGCCTGGTTCCCGAGCAACACGTTCAAGAACGGCGACTACTCGCGGTTCCTGGCACCGACAGCACGTTCGGGCGGCGGCCAACGCGAGCCGTTCGCGATCTTCGACCCCTACACGGGCAACGTGTTTCCGAACAACCAGATTCCGGCTTCGCAGATCCATGCGGGCTCGCTGAACGCGCTGAACCTACTGATTCCGTCGCCCGGCTTCCAGCAGGCCGACCCGCTGGACTTCACGAACCGTGCAAACGTAGTGCGGCCCATTAAAGAGGATCAGTACTACGGCCGACTTGATCACTACTTCAACGATTCGGACCGCGTCTTTGCGCGCTTGGCCGCTTCTTCGGGCGAGCGATTAATCAACAACATCAACCCGAAGAGAACCAGCACGAGCTCGAATGACGTCTACAATCTGGCGACGCAGTGGATTCACACGTTCAATCAGAACGCGATCAATGAGTTCCGATTCGGGTTCAATCAGGCCGAGACGAATCCATTTCACTTTTACTCGAACACGGATTTCGACCCCGACACTCTGGGGATTGGCGAGATCCGGGTGGCGGGAGACAACAACCGTCCGCTCACATCGCTTGAGACAGGACCACCGCGGATCTCCGGGGCGCGGTTCGACTGGACCGTCAACGGCAACACCAACGTTCTGGACACCTACCAGTTCAGTGATCACCTGTCGGTTATCAAGGGCAGCCACAACCTGAAGTTCGGCGGTGAGTACTACTGGATCACCATGGACCGGGCCGCGGCGAACTTGCCGTCGGGCCATTTCCGGTTCAACTCCGCGCAGAGTGGAGACGGTTTTTCGTCCTACCTGCTGGGTCTGCCTTCACAGACCGAGACGGCTGAAGGTTGGCCGCGCACGGTGCCGCGGGCCGGCCGTCAGGCTTACTACTTCAACGACGACTGGAAGGCCAGCTCGAAGTTAACCTTGAACCTGGGTGTGCGCCTGGAGTACATCGGCAACTCGCAGGATGCACTTGGTCTGCAGCGGGTCGTCGCCTTCCCGGGCGAGCCGTTTGATCGCGGCCCCTACTTCACCGCTCCGGATGGGGTGGAAATTCCAACCTTCTTCCCCGGAGCGGGAACCGTGAACGACCCGTCGGGTAAGGTCAATCTCTGGAAGCAGCAGAAGGTGTTCTACCAGCCGCGTGTTGGTATCGCTTTTCGTCCGGCCGAAGGCTGGGTGGTTCGCGCGGGCGCCGGGTACTTCTCGAACATCGACCACATGAACACGTGGACGATTTTGAACCTGAACCCGCCGCTGTCGGGCTCGAACAACTTCTTGGCTGTCACGGATCCGACCGGTACTGCCACGCTCAACGGCATTGACGGTCCGGTCGAACGGACACTGAACACGTTCCGCCCGGGTGCACCGATCCTCACCTTGGATGATCCCTACCTCACGAACACGGTCGGCGCCGTGGCTGCACCGAAGAACGTCAACACCTTGACGGTGCCGTCGGACCAGAAGACGGGTGATGTTTGGAAGTGGAGCTTTGACATCCAGAAGGAAATGTTCTTTGACACGTCCTTGACCATCGGCTATGTCGGCAGTGCGGGACGGCACGCCGGCAACAGCGTCCGCAACTACAACAGTCCGTCGCCATCTCCGGATTCGGACATTCAGTCAAACCGGCCCTGGCAGCGGCTGTATGATCCGGCGACGCCGGAGTTGGGCGTGCAGAACTTGGCTACGATCCGTTATCTGGATAGCTTCGCGAACACGTTCCATCACGGTTTGCAGATGAAGCTCGACAAGCGCTTCTCACAGGGGGTTGCGTTCGGTCTGGCTTACACCTTCAGCAAGTCGCACGGCGACGGGGAGAACGGCGGCCAGCAGGGCGCCCAATTCCAGGACCCGCGCAATTGCCTGGTCTGTGACCGCGGCCGCTTCCGGTTTGATCAACGGCACAACTTCGTAGGCCATTGGGTCTGGGAGATGCCGGGACAGAACCTCAGTGGGCCGATCCGGCACATCTTGGGGGGCTGGCAGCAGAACGGTATCCTCTCGTTGCGTACGGGCTTCCCGTTGAACATCACGAACCCACGGGGCGACCTGAACGTCGCGGATTCGAATATCCGGCCTGACAGGCTTGCCGACGGCGCGCTCAGCAATCATTCCCGGAAGCTGTGGTATGACCCGACGGCGTTCCTGAGAACAACCTGCGACGTTCCCGACCTGGTGGCCAGCCGTTGCCACTTTGGGGATTCGGGATACAACATTCTGGACAACCCGGGCCAAGTCAACCTGGACTTCGGGTTCTTCAAGAACTTCAACATCACCGAGACCGTGAAGGTTCAGTTCCGTTGGGAGCTGTTCAACGCCACGAACACGCCGTACTTTGGCGCGCCGGGCGGCATCTCGTTCTCGAGCGTGAACACGCTCGTACCGGACGGCTCACGCAACGGTGAGATCCGTCGCACCGCCACACCGATGCGTATTCAGCAGTTCGCTCTGAAGTTCTTCTTCTAGACCGAAGAAAAAACCTTTAACCAGACGGGCCGGCCTTCGGGTCGGCCCGTTTTTTCTGCGACGAACTTATCCCTCTCGGTTGTCGAAACCCCGCTGGAACGAATGTGCTTTCCGGTTGGGTGACCCATTGAGGCGCGCCTCGATCGGGATCTTGTTTGCCTGGCCGACAGCGCCTGCCTACAATCAACCCAATGGTCACGTGCTGTCATCCCCCGACACGGCTAGCGAACGGATCGAATGGCGCGTCTCGGAGATGAGGCTGTGAACCCGCTTTTTGGACGACCGGTGCTTTCCTTGCCGGCAGCCGTTACGTTTGCCCTAGTGATCGGTTGTGACTCCGGTCCCTCACCGCGGCAATCGGCGCACTCCGGGAAGGGGCCGACCTTCGCGCGAGATATCGCTCCCGTCATTTACGAGAAGTGCGCCGGGTGCCATCGCCCGGGCGAGGCCGGGCCCTTCCCGCTCTTGACCTACGACGACGTCCGTCGCCGGGCTCAGCTCATTGAAGTCGTTACCGAGAGCCGCTACATGCCTCCCTGGCTTCCCGATCACGGGCTCGTTGACTATGAAGGTGTCCGAAGCCTTACCGACAACCAGATCGCAATGATCGGCGAGTGGGTCGAGGCCGGAACGCCGGAGGGTGATCCCTCGGAACTCCCGGCCTTGCCCGAGTGGACCGAAGGCTGGCAATTGGGTGAACCGGATCTCGTCATTCGCATGCCTGAAGCTTATGACTTGCCCGCTGACGGTCCGGACATTTTTCGCAACTTCGCGATTCCCATACCCGTGGCGGACTTGAAATACGTGCGGGGATTCGAGTTCCGTCCCGACAACGCCAAGATCGTGCACCACGCCCGAATGCTGCTCGATCAGACGGGCCGTTCGCGGCAGCGGGATTCCGAAGACCCACAACCTGGTTTCGGGAGCAGCATGTTCGTGGACGAGATCTTCGACCCGTCCGGCCACTGGATCGGCTGGACACCCGGCAAGCAGCCTGCGCTGCGTTCTCCCGAGATCGCCTGGGCACTGGCGCCCGACACCGATCTTGTGCTCGAGATGCACATGGTGCCGACCGGCAAACCGGAAAGGATCCAGTCATCCCTGGGCTTCTATTTCTCTGACCAGAAACCCACTCGTACCCCTTTCATCCTCCGTTTCGGTTCGAAAGCGATCGATATTCCGGCTGGGGAAAAGAACTACGTCATTGAGGACCGCTACGTATTGCCGGTTGACGTCGAGGTGCTCAGCGTCTATCCGCATGCACACTATCTCGCTACGGAGATGGAAGGCCGGGCCGTCCTGCCCGACGGAACGAAGCAGCCGCTCCTCCGCGTCAGCCAATGGAATTTCGACTGGCAGGACGAGTACCGCTACGACAAGCCGCCCTTGTTGCCCAAAGGAACAGCCATCGAGATGCGGTTTGTGTACGACAACTCGACCAACAATCCGCGGAATCCCAGTGATCCGCCGGTGCGGATTACGTATGGCTGGGAAACCGCCGAGGAGATGGGAGACCTTTGGTTTCAGGTCGTGCCGCGACGTTCGGAGGACTGGGTACAACTAAGCCGCGATTTCGGCCGCAAAGAGAGGCGGGCGCAGATCGCAGGTTACGAAAAGCAATTGGAAACGCATCCCGAAGACTACGAGAAGCAGAATGCGCTCGGAAACCTGTACCTCGAAATCGGCAACATGGAGAAAGCAGCCCCTCGTTTTCAGAGGGCTCTCTCCATCAAGCAGGACTACCCCTACGCCCACTACAATCTGGGTATCGTGAGCGAGTCTCGCGGGAAGATGGCGGACGCCATCGGCCACTACCGCAACGCGATCCGCTACAAGCCGGACCACGCTCCCTCGCACAACAACCTGGCGATTGGACTCTTTTCCCACGGCGACTCCGCCGCCGCGGTTCGGCACCTCAAGCTGGCAATCGCGGCCGACAACACTTACGCGGAGGCGCACAGCAACCTCGGCATTGCGCTCGGGTCACAACAGGATTTCGATGGCGCGGTTCGCGCCTTTCAAGCCGCCCTTCGGCTGGACCCCGAATATGCCGAAGCACACAACAATCTGGCAAATACCTTTGCGGCGATGGGGCGGCTTGACGAAGCGATCAGCCACTACCAAACAGCTTTGAAGATCGTTCCTGACTATGCCGACGCACTCCGCAATCTGGACTTGGCGGAGCGAGCGAAAGCACGGAATCCGTGAACTCGCCTGTCCCGCTTCAATGAGATGTCGTCTCTTAGCAAGGTGATACCATGGCAGCAGCGGCGATTGTTCTGACTTGAAGTGGGGTCGGGTTGGAACGGTGTCTATGGGCAACGGAAGGGCTAGGAAACGCGGGAGCACGAAGAGAGGCTCGAAGAACGACGCCTCGCTCACAGCCAGACAGTCCGCCACGGCCCCCCAAGCATCGTCCGGCTGGATCATTTCTCCTTTCTGGGATTCGATCTTATTCATCGGCGCGCCCGTCGTTAGCATCGCGGTTCTGTTCCCGCTGCGGGTTTTTTGGGAATCCCGAGAATACGCGCTGTTCCTGCTAGCGTTTGTAACCTTCGGACATCACCTTCCCGGATTTGTCAGAGCTTACGGTGACCGCGAACTCTTCGAGCGTTACAAGTGGCGTTTCCTGCTGGCGCCGCCACTGTTGTTCGCGGCAAGCTATTGGTTCGAGAGCCGCAGCCTGCACGGCATTCTGATGCTCACCTTTACCTGGGATATCTGGCACGTGCTGATGCAGCATTACGGGTTCATGCGGATCTACGATGCCAAGCAGAGGGAGTTCAGCTCTCTCACGGCTCGTCTGGATTGGATCTTCTCGATCTCCTGCTACGTCGCCCTCATCGTTGCCAGTCCCCACTACCGCAACAACCTGCTGCTTTTGGCTTATCAGAGTGGGATCCCCGTACTGCCGATGGGGCCCTTCGAGTTTCTCAAGACCTCAATCTACGCGGTGGCTATTCTGAGCGCGGTCGCTTACGTCGGCTATACCCTATATCTCTGGAAGCAGGGGCGTCACAACATCCGCAAGCTCATAACGCTTGTGCTGTTTCTGGGCGCTACCTACTACCTCTATGTTTACAGCCATAATTTCGTCGTGGGATTCGCGGTCTGGTCGGGTTTTCACTGCTTGCAGTACTACGGCATTGTGTGGGCCTTCAATCGAAGCCGCGTCGAGCGAGGAGGTGACGTTACGAAATTCGTCCGTTTTCTCTTTCGCCCCAAAACAGGCTTGGCGATTCTGTATGCCTCGCTGATCGTTGCCTATGGTGGGATTGACTACGTGCAGCAGAATCTCCCTGACGGCGCAACCATCAAGGCCCTCTTGATTTCCTTTGTAGCGACCTCCACGATTCTTCACTATTACTTCGACGGATTCATTTGGAAGGTGCGAGAGAAGGGCACGAGCGAGCCGCTGAACATCACCGCCGGGGATTCGGGCGTTCTGCAAGCATCCTCGCAAGCCCTGAGGGTGTGGATGCGGCGCCTGTTGCCGAGTTACAAGAAAGGACTGTATCAGGCAGGCTACGTGACCGCGTTTCTTTTTCTATTTGGGGGACTGGAACTGTGGTATCCGAACGATGATCTAGAAATGAATCGGGCTCTGGTAACAGCGGCATCCGGCGCCGAGGAAGCTCACCTGAGATTGGGTGAATCCCTGCGGGCGCGCGGCCGGACCTCCGAGGCATTGGGGGTGTACCGGGAAGCGGTGGACTTGAATCCCGAGTACGCCCAGGCACACGTAATGATGGGTCTCACGCTCGCCGGCCTCGGCCGGATCGATGAATCGGTTCAGGCCTACAAGCAGGCACTCGAGATTCAACCCGCCAATGCCACGGCGCACTTTAATCTGGCGGGTATCCTGGAGGCTGAAGGGCAAGTAGAGGAAGCCCTGCACCACTATCGGCAGGCGACGCTGGGCGTCGATGCTCAAGCCGAGCAACTGGCGCGCGAGGCGATTCTGCGGTTGCAGTCGCAGCGATAGCTGCTTGCCGGCGTTGACAGCTAGGCCGCGACCGGTCATGCTTTTAGACCATGCGTAGGATCACACGCCGCGACGCACTCGGCACGTTGGTGTCTCTTGGGGGCCTCGGGTCTGTTGGCGGCGCCCTCCGGGAGGCGAGCGCCGCGACACCGCCATCCGGCCTGACACAGCGCATTACCCGCTACGAAATCACGCCCGTTCGTGTCCCGATGCACGAGCGTATCCATGATGTCTTTGCCGCGGTCTACCGCAAGCAGGGCATCTTTCGCGACTACTACGACTCGACTCTCGTCAAGCTGTACACGGATGAAGGCTTAGTCGGAGTAGGCGACGCCCTGCTCGATGTCGAGGATTCGCTCGGCAGCGTACCCCGCGCCGAAGCGATCTGCAAGCGGCTCGTCGGACGTTCGCCGTGGGAATTTGTGCTGGATGACAGTCTGGGCGGCGTCCTGATGGCTGTTCACGATCTAATCGGACAAGCATCGGGTCTGCCCGTGTCGCGGCTGTTCGCGGCGAAACCGCGCAGGCGCATTGTCCAGACCTGGTGGAGCCAGTGTTTGCCCCCGAATGTGATGGCTTCCGAGGCAAAACTCGGATACGAGTTGGGCTATCGAGTCCACAAGGTGAAAGCTCGGCCTTTTGAAGACCCTGTCGAGCAGGCCGAGGCGATCACGTCGGCCGTGCCGCCGGGCATGCGTATCTGGGCGGACGCGAACTGGACGCTGGGCTCAGTGGGGAGGGCCATCGAGTTCGCCGAGCGCCTGAGCCGTTTTCCGCAGGCTGGGTATCCACTTGACTCAGGTGACCCCAAGATGTAGTGTAGGGCCTGGTGGAGGATTACCCGCGCGACCAACTCGAATTCGAGTCTCACTTTGCGAGCGAGGAGGCTTGCCGCGACTATCTGTTCGCCTTGCGCTGGCCAGAGGGTTTCCGCTGTCCAAGGTGTGGGCATGAGCGCGCTTGGCCGGTGCGCAAAGTGTGGTTCGAATGCGCTCGCTGCGGGCGGCAAACCTCCGTCACCGCCGGCACGATCTTTCAAGACACACGCAAGCCGCTGCGGCTGTGGTTCCGGGCGATGTGGACCATCACCACGCAGAAGAATGGGGCCAGCGCCCTGGGTCTACAGCGCGTTCTGGGACTGGGCAGTTACCAAACCGCCTGGACTTGGATGCACAAGCTGAGGCGAGCGATGGTGCGCCCGGGGCGGGAGCGATTGACGGGCCTCGTCGAGGTCGATGAGACCTACTGGGGCGCTGAAGAAGAAGGGGTAATCGGCCGGCAGACCGAGCGTAAAGCGTTGATTGCAGTCGCCGCGGAAGAGAGAGGCACCGGGCTGGGGCGCATCCGCATGCAGCGCGTTCAGAACGCCTCGGCGGCCAGTTTGATGCCCTTCGTCGAGGAGTCGGTCGAGCCGGGCAGCGTGGTTGTTACCGACAACTGGTCGGGCTACGATCCGCTCAAGAAGAAGGACTACCAGCGTCGTATCATCTCGATTAACAACCGCCGCGAGCAGGCCTCGCAGCTACTGCCGAGGGTGCACTTGGCGATCTCGCTACTCAAGCGCTGGATGCTGGGCACGCATCAGGGGGCGGTCAGCCACGAGCATCTGGACTACTATCTCGACGAGTTCGTGTTCCGCTTCAATCGGCGCAGATCACGCAGTCGGGGCAAGCTCTTCTATCGCCTTGTGCAGCAGGCCATGGCGGTGGAGCCGACGCCGTACCGCTCGATCGTCGCCGATTGGGACGCTAAGACGCTGTGAGCCCAACTACAAGATGTTGGGGTCACCTGAGTCAAGTGGATACCCGGCTTCCGCAGTACTTCGCGATCGAGTCGCCGTGCCATCGCGCGAGCGTCGAGCACTACCGTCAACTCAAAGGCCGTTTTCCTATTAAGCTCGCCGAGCACATCCCTCCCGATCCGATGCCGTTTATTCGTGAGGGGTTGCTGGGGGCTCTTGTTGTGGGCGGTCCGATCGGCAAGACCACCGTCCAGCAGGCTCTGATGGCTGAAGTCACCGGCGTCCCGCTCTGGATTGAGCACAGTATCATCACAGGGGTTGCGCAAGTCTTCCAGGCTCATCAGACGGCAGCCTTCCCCGGGATTGAGTATGCGATCAGTATTACGCATGTTATCCAGGACGATCTGATGGTCGAGCCTTTTACCATGAAGAATGGCCGTTACGAAGTGCCGACGAAGCCGGGACTCGGCGTACACTTCAACGATGAGGGCGTGGATAAGTACCGCCGCGCCTAACGGAGCCAAAATGCCGAGACCGAACCGTCGGGAGTTGTTGCGGTCGCTTGGGGTCAGCGCCACGGGAGCATCGGCCGCGAGTCTGTTGGGGGCGGCGCCGGGCGAGGCGGCCGGCATTCGCATCAGCGGCTACGAAGTGATCCCGCTCCGCGTACCGATGGATATTCGCGTCCGCGAAGCTTGGCAGCGAAGCTGGTTTCTTCAAGACCGTTTCCAGACCCACCATGAGCCGGTACTCGTGAAGTTGAAGACGGACTCGGGGATTATCGGGATCGGCGATTCGATGATGACCCCGGCACAAACCAAGGCGGTTGCCCAAACCATGATCGGACGTTCGCCGTGGGAGTTCCTCTTCGACGACTCGATTCGCGGCATCCTCGTAGCTGTCTGTGACATCGTCGGGCAGGCACTCGAACTGCCTGTATCCCGCCTTTTTTCACCGCGACCGAAGCCGCGCATCGTGCAGACGTGGTGGAGCCAGTGCTTCAAGCCTGAGTTGATGGCGTCGGAGGCGAAACTGGCCCAAAGCCGCGGCTACAAAGTCCACAAGGTCAAGGCGCGTCCGTGGCAGGACCCGATTGAGCAAGCTGAAGCCATCTGCGCCGTCGCGGCGAAGGATTTCCGGGTCTGGGTTGACGCCAATGCTTGGTGGGGCTCGGTCGGCCGTACGCTTTTCGTCTGCGAGCGTCTGGCGAAGCTCCACAACTACTTTGCGATCGAGTCCCCGATTCGTCGTGAACTCATTGAGGGCTATCGGCAGCTCAAAGGGAAAGTTTCCCTGCAGATGAGCGAGCACATGCCTGCCGACCCCATGCCCTATATTCGCGAGGGCCTGCTTGACGCTATCGTTGTCGGCTTCCCGATGGGGCGGACGCTCATCCAACGCGCCTTGATGGCCGAGGTGACGCGCATCCCGCTGTGGGTCGAGCACAGCACGCGTTGCGGCATCAACCAAGTGTTCCAGGCGCATCAGGCAGCGGCGTTCCCCGGCATTGAGTACACGATCAGCGTTACGCACATGCTCGAGGATGACTTCGTCTCCGAGCCCTGGGTGATGAAAGACGGGTTCTACGAAGTGCCGACGATGCCCGGCCTCGGCATCACTCTTGATGAGGATGCCGTCGACAAGTACCGCATTGCGTAGGATACTACTTCGGGAATCGAATTCATGAAGCATCTCGTTCGTCTCGTGCTCGCCTGCGGCCTCATCCTGCCGAATGCATCGCTCGCCCAATCGCCCAAGAACTTCCTCCAACAGCTTCTCGGAACGGCCGCAGCCGACGAACAGCCAATGCTCAGCGGCGACGCACCGAGCTTTGGCCTTCTCATTGGGAACGAGCGAGTGAGCCCGGCCGGGCCGAAAGAGGGCAGCATTCTGCCTCTTGAAGTCGCTGGTATTCCGATGAATCTGCAACTGCTCCAGGAGCGGCGCGGGAGCATCGATCTCTATACCATCCAGCACACGCCGGGCTCGGAATTGCGCGGCGAGCAAGTGAAGGTTTCGTGGACGTTCCAGCAAGGCTACAACGAATCGATGACGCTCGATGCAGGGGCTTTGCAGGGCTTGCCACTGTATCTGCCGAATCACCAGGCGCCGGACAATCTGTTTACGAATTGGGGGAGCCTCTTCTACCATCGTCAGGCGAACGTCGTTGTCGGGACGCAACTCGACGGCGCTGAACCCTCGCGGCATGCTCGCCGGGGGCATTCGCGTTTCAGCCGCAAGTCGACCTTCCAGTTGATGACGACCACGGGCCATCCCGACATGGCGATCACGTTCTTCGCATACCGCCCCACGGATGAGCGCTTCTGGTGGGCGGAGTGGTATCAGCTTCGGAGTAGGACCGACCCCAGCTTGCCGCCCAATTTGTTTCCCATCTTCAGCGCCGTTGACATGAGTTGGGCGCCCGGTGAGCGCCAAGCCGTCAACATCGTTCCGGGACCGGACGACGCCGGGAGGCCGATGGAACTAGTGGTGATTGACGAGCTGGCCCGCACGGAAACGGCGCGCTTCGACTTCGAATACGAGCTTCCCGTAACTCACTTGACTGTCGATGTGGGTGAATGGCCGTCGAGCCTGTATCGTTTGATCCTTGTCGAGGCCGGGGCGGCGGTTGATCCAAGTGAAATCAATCTGGACGAGAAGCTCACGAACGTTTTTGTCCGCGCTTCACGCCCTGGCGGGGATGTGCTTTTCGTGGCGCCGACAGACATGTGGTACGCCTACTCGACGAACGGCAGCCACGACTACCACGGCTGGCGTACCGGCTACGACGATAGCGTCGGCTACTCGCCAACCGTGATGAGCAGCCGCCGCCGCCGGCTCAACCACTTCTACTACAGCCTTTACGGCCGCTTCAACGATATCCACCACTATCGCTTTGTTGATGAGCAGGGCCGTGCAGAGGGCTTCTCGGTTGACTACGCGACCCAGCACGACGTGTCGCTCGGGAGGGTTTCGCTCGATGACTACAAGCTGGTCATCATCGGCAGTCATTGCGAGTTCACGACTGTCGAAAGCTACCGGCGCTTTACGGAGTACCTGGGCAGGGGCGGCGCTGTTTACGTCCACGGCGGCGACTCATTCGCCGTGCTGGTTGAGTATCTACCGAATATCGAGCAGCCTCGTCATATCTGGCAGCGTGGACACTTGTGGACACATCTCAGCGATCAACCGAGCGGCTTTCGTGCGCCCAACCTGTTGCCGGGCAATGCTGCCGCGGATACGCCGATCGTCAATCCCGATCCGGGCGACGCCATCGACTACCTCAACCCTTTTCACAATACCGTCGACTACTGGCTCTCGGGCAGCCCGGCCGTCATCGCAAGCGAATCGCATCCCATCCTGGAAGGTACGGGGTTGAAGCTCGGAGATGAAGTGCCGGGTCAGTGGGGCGGGGAAGTGGATATCCCCTATGAGCCCCATGCTTGGGATGTGCTGATTCGGTCGGTCGACACTGCGCCGGAAGGACGCGAATTCGGCATTGATGCCTTGGCCTCGATTCCTATCCACCGGGTTGGGTTGGCGGTCCACAAAAACCTTCGCCTCGCCATGCTGACAGGGGAAAACTTCCCGAACATTCTTGGTGACTCCGCTAACACTCGCTACCACGAGATCTACCGCCGCTCCGTTCGCCATTTTCTCGATACCGCTCGCGATCTCAGCCCGTCTGATGATGCCGCGGCCGAAGCTGTGTCCGGTGCGGGACTGCTCTCGTGGGAAGACCCGGTGCGAATCTCGGCGCTGCGCTATGACCTTCCACCTTTCATTGACTTCGACGACAGCGATTGGCATCGAGGCCCGGCCGCCTACGCGCACTACATGGTGGAGGGCTCGCTTGACGGACGTGATTGGTTCACTCTCGCCGACCGGACGCACGGCCCCTGGCGCGGCACGCAGACGGATTCGTTCAACGCTGTCGAGGTACGATATGTGAGGTGGCGTGGTGCCTTCTCGAGCGGCGAGCGGTTTCGTACAACGAATGTTCACGCATACCGAGCGCCCTAACCGCGATCAAGACGCCGCGACTTGATCGGCCCGCCCGATACGAACAGTAATGCTCAACGAAACATCCGAAGATCAGGCGATCGGTGAATCTCAACGTGCGGAGCGGCGCCTTCGCGACTACCGGAATGAGGATTACCGCGATTTCTGGAAGGGTGAGCGCAAGGCGCTGCTTCACGACATGGAAGCGGCGGTCGTCGGCGAACTGGCGCCTCAGGCGCCGGGCTGGTTTTTCGATGTTGGCGCCGGCCACGGACGCCTCCTTCCGCTGTACGCCCGGGAGGATCGCCGGATCGTGCTTGTCGACTACGCCATGAACCTGCTTCAAACGGCGAAGAACGACAACGACAAAGCCAACATCAACTACGTCGTCGCCGATGCGTACCATCTGCCGTTTCGGTCCGAGACATTTCAAGGCGGACTCTCGATCCGGGCTTTTCATCACATGGAAGATCCCGGCGCCTTTCTCGCCGAGCTGTCGCGAATTGCACGATCGGGAGCTGAGATTCTTGTCGAGTATTCAAACAAGCGAAATCTTCTGCGGGTGCTGCGGCGCGGCCCGGGTGCTTTCCGCAGGGATCATGAACCCTACGGCAGCATGCTGTTCGGCACGCATCCCGCCTACTTCGATCGACTCTGTGGTGACGCGGGGTGGCGCATTGTACTGAACCGCGGCCTGGGGTCCTTCGAGCGGCTCTGGAAATCCGGCCGTTGCCCGGTGGAAGTCGTTCGGTTGACTGAACGCTTCGCGGGCTGGTTCCTCGGACCGATGGGACTTGAACCCCTACATTTCTCGCGTCTGCGGAAGATAGCGCGGTGATGGCTATCCCTGATATCGATGCCGGGCGCTGAAATTTTCCTTTCGATCGCGTGCGACACGGACCCTGACGTAGACCTGCCGTTCCGGCGGTCTCCTGATGCTCTCGATGCGTTGTGGACTGGGGTCACAGAGGGCATCCCGGCGCTGCGGAATGCACTTGCCGGAAGCAGGTTCGTGGCGGCTCACGGGCAACCTCCTATCTCTTGGCTGCTGCGGTCGGACCGACAGATTGCGGAAGTTTACGGCGACCCTTGTTTCTGCTGTAGCCGCTGGCGCCGTCTTTGGGAAGAGGAGTGTGAGTCGGGTTCCGAGATGGGCTGGCACCCGCATTTGTTTCGGTGGAGCGAGGTTGAGAGCCGTTGGCGTCCCTACTTGGGGGAGAACGATGACTTGGCGTTGCTTGGCGAGTGTTTGAAGGAGCTGCGGACTTGCGTTCAGATTCAGGCGGTCCGGACCGGCTGGATCTATCACTCGAACGGGTTGATGAAGTTTCTGTCGGATAGCGGGATCTCGGTAGATGCATCGGCGACGCCCGGCAGCCTCCAGCTTGGGGAATGGCATCACGATTGGCGATCCACGCCGCGAACGCCGTATCACCCTTCCGTGAGTGATTACCGGCAGCCCGCTTCGAGGAAGGACCAGGCTCTCGACATTCTCGAACTGCCGACTCTAGTGCGGCGGCTCAGCTTGCCGTCGCACTTGGCGCGGTTTGCCGTTCGCGGCCGACGCGCTTTGAAGGGCGGCGGGCCGTTTGATTGGGAGAGCGCGCGGCGGCAGGGCGTGATGCTTACTCACGACTCCGGTTGGTTCAGGGAAGCCGTTCGCCAAACACTCCGCGAAGGGTCCGTGGGTGGCACGATATTCCTCAACACATACTTCCATACGACGGAACTCATCCGGCCTGAGCGGCTGGGAAACTTCGTTCGTAACTTGGATCAAGTCCGCGCCCTTGTCGAGGAAGGGCGAAGCGAGTTCCGGGCTGTGACGCTGACCCAGGCGGCGGAGTACGCGAATACTGTGTTGGATACGTAGGCCCTCACACGCAGCCATGACCTGCGCTCCCGATCGGGTAGGTGTCTCGACAATACCCTTATCATGAACGGGTCAAATGTAGGGGCTCGGCGTGCCGGAGCCCTTACCTCTCATAGCATTGAAAAACACTGAGCCACTATGAACGCCGATCAAGTACTCGCACACATCGATTCAGAAGCCATTGCTCGCGACACCCTCGCCTTTGTGGAAGTCAAGAGTGAAACTTGCACCGAAGGCCCTGGCAGCGACTTTCTCGCGGCGCTGCTGAAGCGCGAAGGTTTTGAGGTCGAGATCGACCCAGTCGAGCCCGGCCGGCCCAACGTCTATACACGCATCACCGGAGCCGGAGGCGGGCCTGCGCTCGCTTTCAACGGCCATACCGACACCATCCCGATCGGCATCAGCACGCCTCCGGGGCGTGACGGCGACTGGATCATCGGCCGCGGTACGGAAGATATGAAAGGCGGCTTGGTCGCCATGGTCCACGCGGCGTCGGCGTTGAGGAAGGCCGGGGTGAAGCTGGCCGGCGACCTCTGGCTCACA
This sequence comes from Bryobacterales bacterium, assembly GCA_965206655.1. Taxonomy (GTDB): domain Bacteria; phylum Acidobacteriota; class Terriglobia; order Bryobacterales; family UBA6623; genus JAPPLB01. The sequence goes on from CBDBKC010000038.1 coordinate 1,658,907, forward strand.
GGCGTCATCGGGCATGAAGCGCCCGAGGGTAAGAAGGAAGGCCCGAAGCGGCTGATCGAGCATCTCCGGTCAGGCAAAGTGCCGGCGGACGCTGTCATCATTGTGGAAGGCCCGTGCGCCGTTTGGGCGGCAAGCCTCGGTTCGGCGATTTTCAACATCGAGATCAAAGACGATCGCGGCCCGATCCACACCATCAAAATTCCCTACGAGACCAATCCGGCCCACTGGGTCGGGAAGCTGCTGATCGAGCTTCAAGAGCGCGAAGAGGAGTTCAAGAAGCTACCCGCCCATCCGCTGTGCGGACGGCAGCTCTACAACGTCGGCATGGTCCACGGCGGCGATTACATGAACCGCCTGCCTGCTTCCTTCCGAGTCACAGGCACACGCCGCTGGACACCGGGAACGACGCTCACCGACATCCGAGCCGAGTTCCAGGAAATCTGTGACCGCTACTCGGGGCAGTCCGGCATGCACTGGAGCTACTCGCTGGAAGGTGAGCGCGAGCCTTTCGAGACGCCCGCCGAGCATGGGATTGTGCAGGCCCTGCTCGACTCAGGGGAAACCGTCTGCGGCGAGCGCCCCGAAATCATCGGCATGGGACTTGTCGGCGACGCCAATCTTTATGACAACGACGGCGGCGTCAAGACGGTCTACTATGGCCCGGCGCACCAGACCGCTCACTCCGACCATGAGCAGGTATCGATCACTCAGTTGACGCACTGCGCGAAGGTATATGCGCTGGCGGCTATGCAGTATTGCGGCGTCGCGGAGTAGTTCCTTCTTTCGTCCGCGTAGCGGGCTGTCATCCAGCGTTCGTGCGGGTGCCACGGTCGCCGCCTGTCTTCCGAACGCGCCCGGCTGGATAGAATGACCAACACCGTGCCCGAAGCCCGCGCGAAAGTCCCCCTCGTCCGCTTGCAGACCGGAGCCGTTGCGCTGATGTTCGGTTTAAGCGCGATGAGCTATTTCGACCGGACGATCATGTCGATTGCCGCGCCGGAGATCATGAAGGAATTCGAGATCTCGGAAACCGGAATGGGCACGGTCTTTTCGGCGTTCATCGTCAGCTACGCGATATTCATGGCGCCGGGCGGACGGCTGGCCGATCGGTTCGGGCCCCGGAAGGTGCTGTTCGTGGCGGGAATGGGGACGGCGCTGTTTACGGGACTGACGGGGCTGGCCGGGGGTGCTTGGCTCGGCGCGGCGTTCGGTGTCATCACGTCGCTGCTGGCCATCCGGTTTCTGTTCGGCATCTGTACCGCGCCTCTCTACCCGGCGCTGGGCCGAATGACGGCTGCCTGGTTTCCAGCGTCGGCGGTGGCGCGGGTTCAGGCGATCATCATCAGCGGCGCGCCGTTGGGCGGAGCGATTTCACCGGTAATGTTCGCGGCGTTGATCGGAGCGTTTGGCTGGCGGTGGTCTTTCGGTTGGGCGGCGATCGTGACCGCGGCGCTGTATGCCGTCTGGCATTTGTACGCACGCGATAGCCCACGCGAGTACGGTGCGGAAGTGGCGGGGGTGGTCGCGTCGAGCCGAGTCGAGGAGGGGCGCTTCCCGTGGCGAGCATTGCTGACGGATCGCAATCTGCTGCTGCTGACGGCCGGATACTTTTGTCTGAACTACTTCCAGTACATCTTCTATTACTGGATCTACTATTATTTCGGCGAGGTTCGAGGAATGAGCCGGGGGGAGAGCGCCACCTACGTCACGTTCCTGATGCTCACGATCACGGTGATGACGCCGCTGGGCGGATGGATCGCGGACCGGCTGAGTCCGAGCCTCGGGAGCAACAGGGCTCGCCGGATTGTGTCGGTGACGGGCTTGAGTCTGAGCGCGGTGCTGCTCTACGTGGGTTCCAGCGGCCTGGATATTGTGCCGACCGTTGTGTTGCTCTCACTTGCCGTGGGTTGCGGCGCCATGGCGGAGGGCCCTTATTGGGCGACGGCGATCGAAACCGGCGGCGAGAACGCGGGCGTGGCGGGGGGGATCATGAATACCGGCGGGAACATTGGGGGGATCCTTTCACCTACGCTGACACCTATCATTGCCGGCCAATTCGGCTGGGAAGCCGGCTTGCACTTCGCAAGCCTTCTCGTCGCTCTGAGCGTGCTCATCTGGTTCTTCATCAGACCCAGGTAGCGCGAGCGAGCTCCCGCCCGCCCGTTCGCATCGGAAACCACCCCAAAAACTTCCGAAATCCGCCGATGTCTAGGGTGTTCACCTAGGCTTCTCTAGTACCAATGGGCCAATGGATTCGGTACCGAATGCTCACTAGTAATTTGAAACCAATAGTCCATCGACCAAATCCCGGTCGAGCCTCAATAATGGATATACCGTCATGAAGACACACAACGGCCGACGGCACATTGAGGCAAACAATATGACGCACGCACGGCATCTTCTCCGGAAACTCCGAGAACTCAAAAGCGACTGTCGCGGAGTCGCGCTTCCCATGATGGCTTTGCTGTTGATGGCTCTGGTTGCGGTAACCGGTCTTGTCATTGATGGCGGCTACCTCTACTTCCAGAGGCGGCGCATCCAGATCGCGGCCGATGCAGGCGCCTACAGCGGGGCGATGGAGCTCCGCCGCGGCAACGCAGGCCGGATCGATAGCGCCGGTAAGTACATCGCCCGGCGCAACGGCTACACCCACGGAGCGGACAATGTCGACGTCAAAATCACTCAGCTCAACGCCACGGACGTCGAAGCCGTGGTGACAAAAACCGTCCCGACAACCTTCATGCGGATGCTCAACATCAACAGCGCCGGCGTTGCGGCGCGGGCTGTCGCGGGCATCCGCAACAACGGCAAGACGTGCATTCTCGGGATGGATGAAACCGACCGGCAGACCGTAAATATTACGGGTACCGGGACCATCTTGATCGATTGCGGTGTTGTCTCGAATTCGTGCTCTCGCGGTAACGGCAAGGGAACCGGTTCGTTCCGCATCAGCGGCACCGGCAATGCCGGCGCCATTGTTCGAGCGGAATACTTCGGAGCATGCGGTGACTTTACCGTCAGCGGCAACCCGACCTATTACCCTGATCTCGTCGACGAGATCGCCCCCATCCCCGACCCCCTGGCCGGCCGGGCCGAGCCCGTACCCCCCGCCACTCCGGACTTCACCGACCTCGCCACCATCAACTCCGATACGGTGCTCTCACCCGGCTATTACGCCTCCACCGGCAACACGGCTGCGATCCGAATCTCCAGTGGCGCCGTTACCTTCAACCCCGGTATCTACTACATCCAGGGCATGAAGATCACCGGTGGCGGCCCGATCGTCGGTGAGGGAGTGACGCTCTACAACATGGGTGCGTCGGGGCAGACGGGTCACACCATCGATATCACCGGAAACGCCACATCCGTCAGGTTTACGGCGCCTACGACCGCCGAGAGCGCGAGCGTCGACAACGACAACATCGTGATGTGGTGCTCGTCCGATTCGGCCGACAATGACAATCTGCGGCACAACTTCGCCGGCAATTCGAAGACGGTCTTCGTCGGCATGATCTATTGTCCCGCTCAAGAAGTTCGATGGGGCGGCAGCCACGGAGTCGACGGTTGGGGCACCATCTTCGCCAACCAGGTCATTCTCAACGGGTCGGCCGACATGACATTCAGCGGGCCGCCTGACGGTATATCAATCCCCGAGCTCTCAACGGTCACTCTGATTCAATAGTCCGCCGCATAGGCCGGCTTGCCGAGAAAAGGACGAAGACAATGCAAAGAAACCGCTTACAGATCCGAGGGAAAGCGAATCGAGGAAGCGCTTTTGTCGAGTTCGCGCTCACCCTACCCCTGCTCTTCCTTCTCACGATGGGAGCGACCGATTTCGGCCGGATGTTCTTCAACGCCATCACCGTCGCGAATGCCGCCGGTACGGGAGCCTTCTACGGCGCCCAAGGCAATGTCAACGCGGCCAACTCCGATACCATCGAGGCGCGGGCGAAGGATGACGCTATCAACCTCACAGGTGTGAGCGCCAGCGCAACTCAGTTCTGCGAGTGCCCGGTCGCGGGAACAAGCGACTTCACGTCAAAACCGACCCCGATCAGTTGCGATCTGGCCGCGACGCCCGGCTCCTGCCCCGACGGGGGCTACAGCTTGCCCGCGGTCTATGTCCGCGCCGACGTCCTCCAAGACTTCAGAACCCTCGGCCCCTACCCGGGCATTCCGGAAGTTACACACTTGAAGCGCGAGGCCTTCATGCGCGTGCAGTGAGCAGGACACACGGAAAGGTAAAACCCATGACAACTCAAAGCAAAACACCGATCCTACTCAAACGGAAGAACCGTGCTCCCCAGGGAAACGCGAGCCGGCGCGGCTCAACGATGGTCGAGTTCTCCTTATTCTTCATCGTCTTCCTGACTCTGGTCGTCGCCCTTTTCGAATTCGGTTTCGCCATGTGGACACACGCAACTCTGACCCACGCCGCTCGCGCGGGCGCCCGCTACGCCATCACCCACGGCAGCCTGAGGCCCATTGGCGCGGGCGATCCCAGCGTTGAAACTGTTGTTAAGTCGAATGCGGTCGGCCTTGCGAAGTCGCAAGTCGCCGTTACTACAACGTATCCCACCACTAACACCCGAGGCGAAGTCGTTCAGGTGGAAGTCAAATACCCCTATCGGTTTGTCACGGGACTCTTCCTCGTAGGGAGAAACACGATCCAGCTTGGCACGAAGTCGAAGATGGTGATCGCCAACTAGCAGTCCGTGGTGAAGGTCCGTCTGCGCGAAACAAGGGTACAGCCACCGGTTTTCGCGACCGAGGCTCATTGGGAACAAAGCACTTAAGCAAGCGAAAACCGGATGGCAGTCCCCCTTTTTTCACCGCGCCCACTTCCGCCACGGACTGCTAGGCTTCCGGCCACCAGGCGACGCCCGGAACCTGCGAAAAGCGGTCTGTACGAAAATTCCGTCCCCGCAAAAGGGTGCGGATGTAAATCCGTGGGTCCGTTTCGTATTTCGGGCAGCGTCCGTAGGTAGGTTCGTTTGGTAAAAGCAGGACAGACTGGAGTGCGGACGGAAAATGAGACCAGTAGAGGAGGGACAGCGTACCATCGAATGGAGAGGAGGATGAGATGTCCCAGAGGAGATTCACGAAGGAGTTCAAGGTGGCAGCGGCGCAACGGCTGCTGGGAGGCGAGTCAGGGTCGGCGCTGGCGCGGGAGCTGGATGTCAAGCGCGCCAAGCTCTACGACTGGGCTGCGCAGTTGGAGCGCTACGGCGACGAGGCCTTTCCCGGCTCGGGGCGGCGGCCCGGTGCTGAACCACGCGTCGCACGCGGCCGCGAAGACGAAGCCCGCGTCGCGGCGCTGGAACGCAAGATCGGCCAACAAGCCCTCGATATCGATTTTTTGCAGCAAGCCTTGCGACGTGTCGAAGATCTACGCCACAAAACACTCGTCAGTGGCGGCGGCGGATCGGCGAACTGATCCGATCCGCGGCGTGGCAGGGCAAGCTGAGCGTTCGCGAAATGTGCAAGCTCAGCGGACTCTCGCGAGCAAGCTTGTATCGCAAGCCGGGGCGCGAGAGCGAGTGGGAGATGAGTCTGCGCGACGCACTGCACGAAGCGGCGTTGGAGAATCCGTTCTACGGCTATCGGAGTTTGACAGGGGAACTGAAACGACGCGGCTGGCAGGTCGGCGAAACACGGATTCGACGGATGATGCGCGAAGACAATCTACTGCGCCTGCGCAAGCGGCGATCGAAGAAAACGACCGATTCCACACATGGTTGGCGAGTCTATCCGAACCGGGCGCGGGATTTCACACCGACGGGTCCGAATCAGTTGTGGGCGGCCGACATCACCTACATTCGACTCGTTCACGAGTTCGTCTACGCGGCGCTGATCTTGGACTTGTTCTCGCGACGTGTCGTGGGTTGGGCGGTGGGCCCCAGCTTGGAGACCGAACTGCCGCTTGCGGCTCTCGATCAGGCTCTCCGGCAGCGCCGGCCGAAACCAGGCTTGCTGCATCATTCCGACCAGGGTACGCAGTATGCGTCGCACAAATACGTCGACAAGCTGCGCGAAAACGACGTGACGATCTCGATGAGTCGCAAAGGAAACCCCTACGACAACGCCTTCGCCGAGAGCTTCATCAAGACTCTCAAAACCGAGGAAGTTCATTGCAACGAATACGCCACGTTGGCCGAGGCGCAGGCCCAGATCGGCGCTTTCATCGAACGGGTTTACAATCGCAAGCGGCTCCACTCGGCGTTAGGGTACGTGCCGCCCGTGGAGTTCGAAGAAGCGTTCGCGGCGGACGGGACGGCGGCTTAACGCCGCCGGAGTTTTCCAGGCAGGGGCGGATCTATCGATCCGATCCGGTGTTGGCGAAGACGGGATGCGGCACTGAGGCCGCACCCCGCGCTCATCGTTTCGATGAGTCCGCAGCCGGGTATTCCTCGGCGGGGTGCTCTCCAGCAGAGCCCGCCTCCGCTTCCCCGGCTGCTGCCATCGTGCGACGATACGCTCACATAGGCAAGCTTTTCTCAGCGAACAGCAACCTGTCCCTTTTTTCCTGGCCTCACCAAACGACCGCACTCCAGACTGTTCGTGTTTTGTTCGCTTTTGGAACAAAATGGCACACGGGACGCCGCTTTTTGTGCCGTTTTGTGGGTGGGCTGGGGGGCGATGGCTGGTGAGGCGGTGGCGGGCCGCTTGGTTGCGTTCGCGGGCTGGATCGGGGGCGCATGGTTTTGGCCGGGGCCGGCTGCCAGCCCCTATTACTCTTATAACCCGGCTGGGGGCGACCGGCGGGGTGGGTTGGGATGGATGCTGTTGAGGGCGTGGGAGATAAAAATGTTCCAGGGGTGTGACCGCGAGGCCGGCCGGCTGAAGGTGTTGGCGTAAGTCGTTTGAAATAAACGAAGTTAGATTTTCCGGGGGACACGGTGCGTAAGTCCGTAGGAGCCCTATGAAGAACCGCGCTGCTGCTTTGTGGATCGAGGTCCCACGAGGTATCTGAATCGCGATAGAATTGGACCGGCATGATCGGCCAAACCATTTCGCATTACCGCATCACCGAGAAGCTTGGTGAGGGCGGGATGGGTGTGGTCTACAAGGCCGAGGATACGAACCTCAAGCGCCCCGTTGCCCTGAAGTTTCTTGCGGCTCACCTGCTGGGCGACGAAGATATCAAGGCGCGTTTTCGACGGGAGGCGGAAGCCGCCGCCGCGCTCAATCACCCGAACGTGTGCCATGTGTACGAGATCGGCGAGGTGGATGGCAAGACTTTCATCGCAATGGCCTTCCTGGAAGGGGAGGGCCTTGACAAAAAGATCGAAGCCGGGCCGCTGAAGCTCAACGACGTTCTTGATATCGCCATCCAAACCGCCCAGGGTTTGCAGGCAGCTCACGAGAAGAAGATCGTTCACCGCGACGTGAAGCCCGCCAACTTGATGGTCACCGGCTCGGGCGCGAAGCAGCACGTGACGATCATGGACTTCGGCTTGGCGCAGCTTGCCGACCGCTCGAAGCTGACCCGGATGGACGAGACGATGGGGACGGTGACATATATGTCCCCGGAGCAGACGTACGGGATGGAGCTCGATCACCGCACCGACGTATGGTCGCTCGGCGTGGTGCTCTACGAGATGGTGACGAGCCAGCAGCCCTTCAAGGGCCACTACGACAAAGCGGTGATGTACTCGATTACCAACGAAGAGCCGGAGCCGATCACGGGATTGCGAGCGGGCGTGCCGATGGAGTTCGAGTGGATTGTCGGCAAGTGTTTGGCCAAAGACATCGAGAACCGCTATCAGAATACCGGCGATATGGTCGTCGACCTGAGGAACTTGCAAGACAAGCTCAGGTCGGGCAAGTCAGCGATCCTGCGCGCGTCGCCTTTGGTGAGCGGGGTCGGGGTTCAGCCTGCCGGGAGCGTGGTTTCCGTCCCCGATGCCGGCGACCTGGTCCTGGCTCCCTATCGGGTGATCGAGACACTCGAGTCGGGCGATGACGCCGTAACGTACCGTGCTGAAGACACCAAGTTGCAACGGTCTGTTGCGATCCGCATCCTTTCGGAATCGGAGGCCCACAAAGCTGAGAAGCGGGCAAAGGCACAGTGGCGGATACTTGTCGCTCTGGCCGTCGGGCTCATTCTGTCGTTGTTTGTCTCGGGGTTCTTGTGGCTGGGCGGCCCGTCTTCTGATGTGGCTGAGCGGCGAGTGCGACGTTTTTCCTTTCCCGTTGAAAACCTGCAGTCACGTAGTCCGGCTATTTCTCCTGACGGCAGACACGTTGTCTACGCGGCGGGGGACGGCGAGCCGGCCCTGTGGGTTCGCGACCTTGACAGCGAAACGCCTCGCCGGCTCGAGGGAACCGCAGAGGCCGAAGATCCTTTCTGGTCGCCCGACAGCCGGTTTATTGCATTTGCAGCCGGCACGAGCCTGAAAAGAGTTGAGGTCGGCGGAGGCGAACCGACCGATTTGAGCGACCTGCCTGGCCGGCGGTTATATGGCGGCTCTTGGAGCCCGAGCGGTGAACGGATCGTTTTTTCCAGTGGTCCACCCGTCCGGATCTACGAGGTACCCAGTCGAGGAGGTACTCCGAGGAGTCTGTTCGAGCTAGACGAGTCAGAGGAGCAGATGTTCTTTGCCGGCCCCAAGTTCATACCTTCGCAAGGGCAGGAACGAGCGGTTGCGTACACTTTTGGGCACAGTACGGCGGCAGTCAAGATGGGTTTGTTGAATCTGGAAAGCGGTACGCGGCACGAACTGCAACCGGGGCTTGCCGGAGTCTATTCACCAACAGGGCACCTTCTGTTCAAACAGGGACTGGTAACCGGTAATCTGATGGTTTTGCCCTTCTCGCTGGAGACCCTAGCGGCTGCGGGCGAAGCTTTTCCCATCTTGAATCAGGTTCGCGACGCGAGTTTGTCGCTGGAAGGCACTCTGGTCTACACCGGCGGTGATACAGACGATCAGGCGAGGCAACTGGTGTGGCGAGACCGGCAAGGCGTCGAGTTGGAAGCAGTCGGGCCGCGACAAAGTGGGCTGTTGGAGCCGGACATCTCGCCGGACGGAAAGAGCGTGGCCTTCGAGACGACCGAAAATGACAACAAGGATTTGTGGGTACTGGACCTGACGCGGGGAGTGCGTACCCGGTTGACGTCCGGACCCGGCCGAGAACTCCACGCCGCGTGGTCGCCCTCTGGCAGGGAGGTTGCGTATGCGGTGTTCGGAGACGACGGTGGCATCTTCCTCAAGCGCGCAGATGGCAGCGGGGATGCTCGAAAACTGTTTGCGGGTAACGCTCAGTCACCGTCGTGGTCGCCCGATGGGCGATTCATTATCTTTCAGAAAAGCGAAGCGGGCGAGCAAAAAGACCTTTGGTACGTAGCCGTTGGCGGCGCTGACGGGGAAAGAGAGCCGGTGCTCTTTCTGGAAACCCCAGCGGACGAGGCCGCCCCGTCCTTCTCTCCTGATGGGAAGCATGTGGTGTACAGCTCCGACGAATCGGGGCGCTGGGAAGTGTATGTCCGCCCGTTTCCCGATGGCGAGGGCAAGTGGCAGCTTTCCGCGAACGGTGGGAGCCAGGCGCTGTGGAGCCGTGACGGCACGGAGATCTTTTATGTCGAAGGCGATACTCTGATGGCTGTTCCGGTATCGACGGCAGACGGATTTGCTCCTGGAGTAGCCGAGCCTCTATTCGCGAACCCGGCGCTGGAGAAGCCGTTTCCTCATGCCAGCTACGCTGTCTCGCGCGATGCTCAGAAGTTCCTTCTGGTTGAATCACCCGAGAGCGGGGGGACCCGCCAGATCCATGTGATCGAGAACTGGTACGAGGAGTTCCGCGACCGCGAGTAGGATTGACCCCTCATGATCGGCGCAACCATCAGTCACTACAAGATCACCGAGAAGCTTGGTGAAGGCGGGATGGGTGTGGTGTACAAGGCCGAGGACACGAAGCTGGAACGGGCGGTGGCGTTGAAGTTTCTGGCGGCGCATCTTGTTTCGGGCGAAGACGTGCGGAAGCGTTTTGAGCGGGAGGCGAAGGCCGCGGCGGCGCTGAATCATCCGAACATCTACACGGTTTACGAAATCGATGAGGTGGAGGGTAAGACTTTCATCTCGATGGCGTTTATTGAGGGCGACGCTCTCGACAAGAAGATCGAGGGCGGGCCTCTGAAGCTGAATGATGCCCTTGACATCGCCATCCAGACCGCCAAGGGGCTACAAGCTGCGCACGGAAAGAAGGTCGTCCATCGTGACATCAAGCCGGCGAACCTGATGATCGGCGGGGACGGCCTGGTCACCATTATGGATTTCGGCCTGGCTCTGCTTGCCGACCGTTCGAAGCTGACGCGCATGGACGAAACGATGGGGACGGTGACCTACATGTCCCCCGAACAGACCTACGGCGCCGAAATCGACCATCGCTCGGATATCTGGTCACTGGGTGTCGTGATCTATGAGATGGTGACGGGTCAGCAGCCTTTCAAGGGGCATTACGACAAGGCGGTGATGTATTCGATTACTAGTGAAGAGCCGGAACCGATGACGGCGCTGCGGACGGGCGTCCCAATGGAGCTGGAAATCTTGGTGAACAAGTGTCTCGCCAAGGGTGCGGAGAGGCGGTATCAGAGCGCGGCTGAACTGCTGGTGGACTTGGAGACGTTGAGTGAAAAGCTGAAGTCGGGCAAGTCAGCTATCCTGCGGACCGCAGTAGCGACCGGCGCTCACGCCGGTCCAAGACAAGGACAAGCTGAGAGCTCGTCACTACTCGGCGCGTCCGAGCACCCGTTGGTGAAGTATCGCGTCATCGAGAATCTGGAAGGGCAGGATGACAGCGTCGTCTACCGGGCCGAGGATACCGAACTCCGTCGCTCGGTGGCGATTCGGGTAATGCCGGAGTCGGCGGCTCAAAAGCTTACGAAGCGTCATCGCGTGCGACAGGCGGCATGGCTCGCGGCGACGCTCGCGCTGCTCGTTGCGGTCGCCGTGCTTTGGTTCCAGCCCCGCGAAACAGCGCCGGAACTGCCACTACGCAAGTTCGGTTTCACACCCGATCTACATGTCGTTGCGACGCCTGTCATCTCGCCCAATGGGCGGCACATCGCATTTCGCGGTTATCAACTCGGTGAAGACGCGGAACGGAGTTCAAGTGGTCTCTGGGTCTTGGATCTCGACGGTGGGGAGCCCCGTCGTTTGGCCGAGTGGGGTCGATCGCCTTTCTGGTCGCCCGACAGCGACCACATGGGCTTCTTGGACCGAGGCGAGCTGACTAAAGTCTCAATACGAGGTGGCGCCCCGGCCAGGTTATCCGCGCTAGCCGAAGAGACATACTTCTTCAGCGCCGGATGGAGTCCAAATGGCCGCTCCATTGCGTTCTCCGCCTCAATACCTCCACAGCTCTACGAAGTCTCTTCTCAAGGGGGCACTCCTGAACTACTGGCGGATTTCGTCTCACGAGATGACGAAATTACGGGTTTTCAGGATATCCGCCCTCTTGCTGGCGGAGGCGACTCGGATCGGTTCCTGTACGCCCGCGGAGCCATTGGCGTGAGTACACAGATCTTCGCTTACGATGAGCAGACGGGACACAACGAGTTCGTTGTTGAGGGTAGCCGGCCGTTCTATTCGCCGACGGGACACATCCTTTACGAGGCGCCGGGAAGAAGTGGTATCTGGGCCATCCCATTCTCATTGGAATCGCTCAAGGTCGGTGGCGAGCCGTTCCCGGTCCAGCAGAATGCTCGTAGTCCAAGCGTGTCGCACGATGGCACGCTGGTCTACCTGCTGCCGGGAGGCGCGAGCCTGCGCACACTCGTTTGGAGACCCCGAGATGGATCGCCCGGGCGAGCCGTGGGCTCCCCGCAGGTGGGGCTTTCGAGGCCGGACTTGTCCCCCGACGCTACGAAGGCTGTCGCGGTTGCCGAGGAGGAAGGCGTCGCCAAGGCTTGGGTCTATGATCTCGAACGCGATGTGGGCCGTCCGTTGACCTTCGACGCCACGCAAGAAGACAGGCCGGTCTGGCTTCCCGACGGTCGCGAGATTTCCTTCGGGATCGCCGGAGAACAAGGCTACGACATCCACGTGACAACGGCCGACGGCAGCGGCGTGCCTCGCGAGTTATTTGCGACTCCCTCGTTCGAAGTTCCCTTCGACTGGTCTCCGGACGGTAGGTACCTGGTAATTGATCAGGCGCATCGCGGCAGGGCTATGGACATCTACTACGTTGATTTCGAACGGGGGAGAGAGGCGCCTGAGGCTGTCCCATTCGTGAACTCGGTACATGACGAACTCGCTCCTGACGTTTCGCCGGATGGCCGCTACCTAGCGTATGAGTCCGATGAATCAGGCCGCTACGAGATCTACGTCCAGCGGTTTCCTGATGGTGGCGGCAAGACGGTGGTATCGTCGGGCGGCGGCCGCCAGCCGCGCTGGCGCGGTGATGGCAAGGAGCTTTACTACGTTGACGGCGACACGATGATGGCGGTTGATGTAAGCACTGATCCAACGTTCCGTGTCGGCCGTCCCAGCGCGCTGTTCGAAGCACCGGGCGCCTTCGCTGGACGAGGACAGCGTTATGACGTCACCGCGGACGGCCAACGATTCCTTTATACCGAAAGCGTCGGTGAAGGAAAGCCCACCGAGATCCGCGTGGTGCAGAACTGGTTCGCCGAGTTCAAAGACCGCCAGTAGCAGAGCGATTCCAAATACGATTCGCAAGAAAGGCAACCCATGGCTAACGATGACGAACCGTTGCCGCTCGGCCCCGGAGTGAGGCTAAAGCAGCCGGTTTGGTGGAGGTTCGGACCGCTCCTTGGCAGTCGCGGGTCGGCTTGAGGATGGTTGCCGGCTGTCGGGGGATTCAAGCAGAGGTGGCTTGAGGGTTTGGGTTCGGACGAGGGGGGCGGGATATCGCATCTCGATGTTCGTTTCGGAGTTTCAGCTCTAGTTCAATCGCTTCCTCGTTAACGATGATGAACCGCTGCCGCTCGGCCCCGGAGCGAGGCCGAGGCAGCCGGTTTGGCGGAGGTTCGGACCGCTCCTTGGCAGTCGCGGGTCGGCTTGAGGATGGTTGCCGGCGGTCGGGGGATTCAAGCAGAGGTGGCTTGAGGGTTTGGGTTCGGACGAAGGGCGGGCCGGTGTGGCCGTCAGCGTAAGCTGCCCTCGTAGCCTTTCTCGATGGCGTTGAGGCCGGCGGTAACCAGCTCGGCGCCGCTCATATCAAATGCCGGAAGTTTCTCGCCGCCTTTGCGGCCGAGGTCGGAGGCGACGTTCCCTGCTAGGACGATTCGGCTGCATTTTCCCTTGGTGCGGACGGCTTCTTCGATCAGTCCGGTGAAGATGTTGCCGGTGATGGCGATGTCGCTCGTCCCTTCCAGTTCGATCCCGGATCCGTAGACCTTCTGGGGCCACTTGGCCTCGTAGTCTTCCTCGCGGCGGGTGCTGGGGCCGATGTGGCTGTTCGAGAAGGCATTCCCGGTGATAGCGATTCGGCCGCTGTTGGGGCCGACGCGCACGGCGGGGTTGGGCATGATCGTGAAGGTGTTGGCGGAAATGGAGCTGCCCCAGGCGTCGCGTACGTCGACGCCGCCGCCCTGGTTGTGCGCGATGACGTTAGAGCCGATCGTCACGCCGTAAACATCGCGGTCGAGAATGATGGCCGTGCCTTGGCACTCTTCGATCATGTTGCCGGAGAGCACGGAGCCGTAAGTGTTCTCGATGACGACGCCGTGGCGCAGGTGGTCGTCGATATTGTTGGCGTTCATGCAGAGGTTGAAGCTGTCGATGCAGCGAAGCGCGTCCTGGTTCTCTTCGAACTGGTTGCCGTTGACGACGATGTCGTGTCCGCCTTGGATGTTGACGCCCGCTTGGGCGTTGTAGGTGAAGATCGAATCGTTGATGCGCGGGTCTTCGTAGCACTCGACGCAGTTGAGGCCGTGCGCGCCATTGCGGTCGATCGACATGCCGTGGATGTAGATCTCGTTGACGCCGTTGGCGTAGATACCGTCGCCGCTTTTAGGATTGCCGCTGATGCGGAAGTCGGCGAGTTGGACGCGCCAGAGGTACGTCTCGCTGCGCTCGTCGCGGGATTGGGCGGTCTCGCGCTTGGGGTGCTGGACGATCAGCGCGGGCTTGCCCTGTTCGTTGCGGTTGCGGATGTGAGTGGCGGCGCCGGAGCCCTCGACGCGCGTTTCGGGCTTCGAGAGAACGAGGGGCTCGGTGATGTCGTAGTTGCCCGGCGGGATGCGGACGACCCCGCCTTCGTTGGGTAGGGCGTCAAAGGCGGCTTGGAGGGTGGGGTGGTCGGCGGCGTTGATGGTGACGGGTGCACCGGGCGCCTGGGCTTCGGCTTGATGGGATGGGGCGAGCCAGAGGCCGAGGGCCAGGCCGACAAGAATGAGTGCGGGGGCGGCGATACGGGATGTGGTCATGTTGAGGGATCTCCTTGGGGGCGTCGGGATGAAGTTCGCCGAGCGGCATTATGATAGGGCCTGAGCACGGTGCGTGACAAACGCGCTACGGCTCAATCGTTATGCCCCTTGTGATTTCAGAAGTTGAGCGGCTTCGAAGTCAGATCGGCTGGGGGCGAGCGCTGGTGGCGCTCTGGTCGTTCGTCTGGAGATTGACTCTGGTTTTCATGCCGGTGCTCGTGGGTTTGACGGTTCCATTCATCGCCACGGTGATGGTGTTTCGAGTTGACAAGCTAATCCCAGATCAAGTGGGCAAACCCACTTCGCTTTTGCTTTGGCTCTTCTTGGGCATGATAGTGGCCGCGACCGTTCTTCTGACCTCGGCGTGGCCCATGCGCCGGACTTTGGAACGGAACATTCCGGGTTTGATCTGGAGAGTCGGCTGGCAGGACACGGGCTTTATGCTATGGAGCTTCATGTGGCGCGTATACGCTGTTGGTATCGCGGCTTCGGTGCTGATTTGGTGGCTCGCCAAGCAATCAGCCGCGATTGACGACCTCGTCCAGCCTCTTACGGGTTGGGCATTGGACGTGAGCCTTTTCCTGGAGCTGTGCGTCTTTGCGTGGGCGATGCGCGCGGCCTTGCGAATCCAGTTTCGACGCTCCCTACGGCAGGGGCGGATTCAGGGATCGACCGGTGTCATCGAGGTCGGGGGTGGCGGCGGTAGGCGCGTTGCTCCCCGCGAGGTGTCCCGTTTACACGTTAGCGGTCCCCGGACCGGCCAGGCATCGGCAGCGATCGGCTGGGGCGGAACCTTCCGTACGCTCTGGTCCATCTGGTGGCGAACCGTGGTTGTCGCGACGCCGCCCGTGTTGCTTTGGTATGGAGCGTGTTACTTGCTCTTTGTAGCCCTCGGGTTGAACCCTGACCCGAACTTGGGGGAACCCCTTGAGTTCCTTGCACTGTTCGTGTTGAGCATCGCCGGAGTCGGCGCCTGGTTCTGGCTGGCCGCGAGAGCCTTTCGGGGCGGCATCGAGGCGAACATATCGGGTCTGGACAACCGTCTCTCGTGGGCGGACGCCGGGGCCGTCTTCAGGGGCTGGCTCTGGAGGCTCGTTCTGGTTCATAACGGCGCCTTCCTTCTACTCTGGTTTTCAGGAGCCGACCACCGTGAGGACCCTTGGATGATTCCATGTTGGTTGGGGATCTCCACGCTGGGGGCGGTTTGGGCTTTCCGAGTTGCCCTGCGCATCCAGTTCCGTGAGTTGCTTGGTAGGGGTCTCATCGAGACGAACAGTTAAGAGGAGCCGCCAGAAAGGCGGTCGCTACGTGCCAAGCGTGTGGCAAGTGATATACTCCATATATGGATACGCATATGGATCTTTCAAAGAAGACCACGATCCTGTTTAGTCCTCAATTTCATGCTCACCTGACGCGAGTGGCCGAGCAGAGAGGCGTAAGTCTTGGCCGGCTGATTCGCGACGCCTGCGCGGCTCACTACGGGTCCGTCTCGGCCGAAGATCGGCTTCAAGCTGTTCGCGATCTGGCAGGTCTGAATCTGCCTGTATCCGACCCTCAGACGATGAAGCGGGAGTCGGTACCCGACGTGGAGGATCTCGACCTTGGTGCTCATTGATGCCAACATTTTCATGTACGCAGCCGGAGCGGACCACCCGAACAGGGAACCTGCTACGGCCTTCTTAGCAAAGGCTGCTAGGGGAGAGATCGATGCCGCCATAGATGCCGAGGTTCTACAGGAGATTCTGCACCGATATCGTGCGATTCGCCGCTGGCAGCAGGGCAAACAGGTTTACGATTCGGCTCGCCGGATCATCCCCATCGTGATCCCGATTACGGAGCGGGTGACGGATTCCGCCCGGTATCTTATGGACTCTCAGGGGAACCTAAGCGCCCGAGACGCTCTGCATGCGGCTGTTTATCACTCGGAATCGGCGCGGTCGTGGTGCAGCTTTGATCGCGGCTTCGATGCACTGCCCGGGCTTGTTAGGAAGGAACCGGCCACCTACTTGGAGCTGTAGCCGCTTTCTCCCTTATTCCGCGAGCCGCGATTCCGCGAGCCGCCCATACTTCCGCAAAACCTCACGAAGCGACTCATGCGGTAGGAGGACGGCGGTGTTGCCGTTGATGCCGGTCATGGTTTCGGCGGCGACCATGGCGTTGATGATGGCCTCCTCGGTGGCTTGGACGGTGGCCTCGAAGATGGGGTCGAGTTGCGAGTTCAAGAGCATTTCGAGGTTCGCCGTTTTGTCGGCGCTCGCCGCGCCGGGGTTGCCGGTTGAGAAGGCGATGAAGAGGTCCCCGGAGGAGTTGCCGGATGTGCTCCCCGTGCGGGCGACCCCCAGCGACGCGCGGCGGGCCAAGCGCTTGAGTTGATGCGCGACTAACGGCGCGTCGGTCGCGACGGCGATGATGAT
Organism: Bryobacterales bacterium; assembly: GCA_965206655.1. GTDB lineage: Bacteria > Acidobacteriota > Terriglobia > Bryobacterales > UBA6623 > JAPPLB01. Next base: position 1,675,713 of record CBDBKC010000038.1, read on the forward strand.
CGATCCTTCGCGGCCCTGGGACTCGCGACTTTGGGGCGGACGGTTTCCGCAAGGGCCGTATTCCTCGCAGGTGAGTTCCTTGCCGACGGGCGCGCCCGCGATTGTGAGCTGATAGCGGCGTCCGAAGTTTGCCTGCACGAGCACGCCCACGGTGTAACCGCCCGCGTCGGCCGTTAGTCTTCGCGAGGATGTCCCGATGCCGCCCTTGAACTGATAGCAACGCATCCCGGTACCGCCGCCGACGTTGCCCTCTGCTACGGGGCCGCTCGTGGCTCCCTCCAGCGCGGCGAACGCGTGTTCGCGCTTGACGTGAAAGCCGTTCACGTCATTGAGACCGCCGTCGAATGTTTCGGCGACGACGGGTAGCGAGAAGCGCTGGTACATGAGGTCGTGCTCGACCTGCCACGCGATCACTGCGTCCCGCACGATGCCGACGCTGTGGGTGTTGGTGATCATGAACGGGCCTTCCATGAAGCCGGACTCCTCGATCCAGGTTGTTCCGGTCATCTCTCCGTTGCCGTTGAGCGCGAACCAACCGGCGAAGACCGGGTCGTTCACGCGCTTGCCGCGGGGGTGAATGGCAGTGACGCCGGTGCGCACCGGTCCCTCGCCCACGACGAGCCTGCCTTCGCCCCGGATGAGGGTCGTGTGGCCGACTTCGATACCGGCGACGTCCGTGATGGCGTTCCACTTGCCCGGCGTTCCGTCAAACGGCACACCCAAGTCCCGCGCACGCGGTTTCGTTTGGCTCTGCAGCGGAAGGCTCATAAGAAGTACGGCGAGACCGGCCCACACGAATCTGTTGGTGGTCATGATATCCCCCCTCGGCGAGATTCTACCGCTCGGTGAACATCTCCCGGTAGTGGCAGTACCAGTCACTTTGAAATCGTTCGTGGGGATCATGCTTTCTCTTCAAGCCGAGAAACTCTTGAAACCGGGGATAGCAGGTTTCTACCTGTGCCCGCGTTGCGAAACGGTGATAGGTGAGAAAGTAGCTTCCACCGCGGCGGATGGCCATATCAATCAGGCGGCGGAAAGCTTCGGCGGAATGCTCGATCCCTTGCGGCTTATGGACGGTGTGTAGGTTGAAGATTACGCAGGCGTAGGGTTCCCGGGCCCAGGCAAGGAAGCTCTCGGTGTCCCGCTCGATGAGCCGAATCGTCCCGTAGATGACGTTGACGTGGTTACGCCGGAAGTCTTCCGCGACTTCGGCCATGAACCCGGCCAAGTCGCTTCTGGAAACGTAGATTTCGGTGATGATTTCGGTGGCCGGCTGGGTCGCGTTCGTTTGTGTATCGAGGCGTGCGTGGTAGTCATCGAGATAGACGCTGAGTTGATGCACGTCGGACCAATAGATTTGACCTGAAGTTTCGAGATAGAACCGGGAGTATTCGCTGAACGCGGCGGCTTTGTCGGTGTGCGCCAGGGAGACGAGGCGCATCCAATGATCTTCGTCAAGTTGCTGTTGGTCCTCGGGCACGGGCGTTGTAGGGTCGGCCGGGCGGTAGCAGGAGAAGACGCCCTTGCGCAGGAAGTCCGGCGAGCGGTCGTCGAGGGAAAATTGGCAATCACCGTAGATGAAACCGTCGCGGATGCGTTGGTCGAAGGCCGGCATCAGGTCGTCGACTTTGATGATCTCGACCACCCTTTCAAGCTTTTGACGGGGCGCGAGCCGGAGCTTTATCGACGTCACAACACCGAACAGGCCGTACCCGCCTGCTACGAGCGAAAACAACTCGGAGTTTGCGTCACGGCTGCATTCGATGACATCGCCGGCGGCGTTGACTAGTCGGAAAGACTCGATGTCGCTGACCAGCGGTTTCATTGCGAGGCCGCGTCCGTGGCCGTTGGCGGCTAGGGCGCCGCCCAAGGTGAGGCGGTCAGCGCCGGTTTGTTTCTGGGCGATACCCCACTGGCGTTCGCGACCCGCTTGCATGCGGACAAGCTGCTCGATCAGACCGGGCCACTGGATTCCGGCCTCGATTTCCACGATTCCTTTGTCGGAATCGAGATTCAGGATGCGGTTGAGTCGGCGCAGATCGAGCAGCACGGCGTTTTCGGCGAATTGCTGGCCGCCCATGGCGTGGCGTCCGCCTGATACGGCGATGGGTAGGCCGTCGCGTTCTGCTTTGTGAATCGCGGCCTGAACGGACGCGACGGAATCGACGGCAACGACGCGGGCGACACTCGTCGAGTTCAACTGCGATTGAACGTCGTTGACGGTGGAGGTTGGTGTCAGGGCCATGTGTTATTTGGCCTCAGTTGGGGTGATCGATCCCGCGGCTTTTAGAAAGAAGCAGCGGGCCTCGCGTGCTGCTGCATCGGCCTTCGACCGATCTCGAAGGTCGCGCACAGCGCGACCCGGCACGGCACAGCCGCGCGCCACGAGCGGGTGCAGGCCCAATGTGAAGATTACGGGACTAACCGAAGTGTGCGGCCAGGTCGTTCAAGAGGCCTTGGTAGATAGGATTGCACATCTCGTGGACCGCGCTATCATCCTTGCTCTTGTAGTCGGAAGTCCAAAGTACGAACGTCTGGCCCGTGGCGGTGACCGGAAAAACCTTCGCGGCGCCGACGTAGCTTTCGACGGCGTCGGAACTCACAGGTCCCGGACCGTTGTCGATGCTGTAGGTGAACGAGCGGTCGTCGTCGTTGAGTGAGAGGAGTGTCTCTTCGAAAGCATCGTTGAGCTTGCGTTTGGCGCCGATTTCGGTGGGGCCCTTGTCACCGATGACATCCACCTTGGTGACTACGTTGGCCGACCAGGAGAAATCATGGAAGTTTCTGATGGCTTTCCATACTTCTTCAACCGGTGCGGAAACGACGATCGAGTTACAACATTGACCCACGGCGGGACCTCCCTGAATAGCGACAGCGTGTTCGCTGCCAATTTCGAAGTCTAGCATTCAGAGGCGTGTTCCTTCTGTTTAGTCGGGCGCAAACGCTTGATAGACATGTAAATTCTTGCAGTCGACTGGCGCCCGGCGAGCGCGACGCAGGAGCAGTCCAGAAGACGACAGAACAACTTTCCGGGCACGGGAGGCGGCCGATCCGTGTACAATTGCCGCCATCGGGCCGGAGGGGACTAGGCAGTGATCAATTCGGGGAGGGAGAAGAGCATGACGCGACGAGAATGGCTGCGGGCGGGGTTGGGAGCGATCGCGGCGGGCGGCGCGCTGAAGGCGGCCGGTGAACGTCCGAACATCTTGATTGTTTTGGCGGATGACCTCGGCTATGGCGACTTGGCGTGCTATGGGCATCCGGTGATTCGGACGCCGCATCTCGACCGGTTCGCCGAAGAGGGACTGCGCTTCACGGATTGCTACGCAGGGGCAGCGAACTGTTCGCCGTCGCGTACGGCATTGATGACTGGGCGGACGCCGACGCGCGTCGGGGTCCACAACTGGATTCCGATGTTGTCGCCGATGCACGTGAAGGCCGAGGAGGTTACGGTTGCTTCGCTGTTACAGCGCGCCGGTTACAACACGTGCCATGTCGGCAAGTGGCACCTCAACGGCATGTTCAATTTGACGGGCCAGCCGCAGCCCTCCGATCACGGCTTCGACCATTGGTTTTCGACGCAGAACAACGCGTTGCCGAATCACCGTAACCCCTACAACTTTGTGCGAAACGGAATCCCGGTGGGGCGGCTGGAAGGTTACGCGGCCCACATTGTGGTTGATGAGGCGGCGCGCTGGCTGCGCGAGGATTGGGACCGCGATAAGCCGTTCTTCCAGTACGTGTGCCTGCATGAGCCGCACGAGCCGATCGCGAGCGCGGCGCGGTTTACGGATCTCTATCCGTCCGACGACCCGAGCTATTCAGCCCATCATGGGAACGTGACTCAGATGGATGATGCTTTCGGGCGGCTGATGGGCGCGCTGGATCAGATGGATTTGCGCGAGAACACGTTGGTCTTCTTTACTTCGGATAATGGGCCGGCGATTACGAATATTCATCCGCACGGATCGGCCGGGCCGTTGCGGAACAAGAAGGGCTCTGTGTATGAAGGCGGTATCCGCGTGCCGGGGATTCTGCGGTGGACGGGACATACCACGGGCGGCAGTGAAAGCGATGAGCCGATCTGTGGTGTCGATTGGCTGCCGACGCTGTGCGAGATCGCGGGTGCCGCGGCTCCTTCCGATCGAGCGCTTGACGGTACGAGCCTGCTTCCCGCTGTGCGCGGCGAATCGATTTCGCGCGAGACGCCTCTGTATTGGCATTTCAATGCGGCTCGCGGGGCTCCCAAGGTGGCGATGCGGGATGGTGATTGGAAGATTCTTGCGCGATTGACGGGACCTGAAACGAAGCCGGGCGGCGGCATTCGCGCCGAGGAGCAGCGTGCTCTGAAAACGGCGGAAGTGACCGGCTTCGAGTTGTACAATCTGCGAGACGATATCGGCGAGAAACGGGACCTTGCCGCAAGCGAACCGGGGCGGCTCAGGGAGATGACGGTGAAGCTGCGCCGTATGTATCGCGAAGTACGGGACGAGAGTCCGACTTGGCCGGAATGGGAGTTCGCGCGCTACGAGAGTGGGCGAATCGAGTGGCCGGCCTATCGGAAGTGATGCTTCTCGGCACGGCCGACATCCCACCGGAATTCACACGCCTGCACGAAGAGCAGGCCGCCCGTTGAATAGAACCCGGCGGCGAACAGGGTAACGAAGGGGAGCGTCGTCCAATTGCCGAGGGAGGCGAGGTAGAGGCAACAGCACGCGAAGTAGCTGCCCACAGCGAAGTTCGCGAGTGGCAGTAAGCCGCTTGAGGGGCGGTAGCGCAGCCGTGCCCGCCGCGCGCGTCCGCGGTCGGTGGTGTACTTGGCGGTTCGTTGGAACGGCGACTGTACACCGAGCAGACCTTCGAGGACGGCGCGGGTGTTAGTGATCGTGAGCCCGATTCCGGCCGCAACCAATGCAGGGATCAGGAGCAGGCCCCGACGCCAACTCGCGGGAGACAATTCCTTCTGGGCGAGTAGGTAGAACGTGGACAGCGAGCTGAACGTACCGAGGAAGAGCGGTATGTCGATGAGCAGGAATCCGATGTGGCCGTGATGGAAGCGGACGATCGTCGCGGGCAACAACAGGATCGACAGCAGAACGATGAGCGGGTACGACAGGTTCGCGGTGAGGTGAAAAAACGCTTCGAGCTTGACCTTCGCCGGGAGAGGCGACGCGAGCATCAGCGGCAAAATTTTCCGGGCGGTCTGAATCAATCCTTTGGCCCAACGCGCCTGCTGGATCTGGAAGGCCGCTAATTCCGTCGGCAATTCTGACGGAACTTCGACGTGCTGGGCATAGACGAATCTCCAGCCCTTCATCTGTGCGCGATAGCTGAGGTCCGTATCTTCGGTCAACGTGTCGTGTTGCCAGCCTCCGGCGTCCTCGATCATCGAACGCCGTAGAAGGCCGGCGGTGCCGTTGAAATTGAAGAATCGCCCGGAGCGGGCGCGGCCGCCGTGCTCGAAGACGAAATGGCCGTCGAGGAGCATCGCCTGAACGCGCGTGAGTACGGAGTGATCGCGGTTTCGGAATGTCCAACGTGCCTGAACGACCCCGACACCAGGATCGGTGAAGTAGTGGACGGTCCGATGCAGGAAATCAGGTTGCGGCTGAAAGTCGGCATCGAAGAGCGCAATCAACTCACCGCGCGCCGTATCGAGGCCGGCCTGCAACGCCCCCGCCTTGAAGCCGTGCCGGTGGGTGCGATGAACGTATTCAATAGGGTGGCCGAGCGCGGCATATCGCTCCGAGGCCGCGCGGGCGACGGCCTGCGTCTCGTCCGTCGAGTCATCCAGCACCTGGATCTGAAGCAGTTCGCGCGGGTAGTCCAAGCGGCACACTGCGTCGAGCAACTGCTCGACAACGAACTGCTCGTTGTAGATCGGTAATTGCACGGTGACGGTTGGTAGTTGATCAAACCGAGCGCGCGGTTTTCCCACCGCGCGGCTGCGATTCCTGTAGTAGAGATAAACCAACTGATAGCGGTGTAGCCCGTAGACGCTGAGCACGACCATGACGGCCAGGTACATCGCGACTACCACCCAGTCGAGTGGGTTACCCTGGGAGGCGCTTCGCGAGATGATGTCGAGCCAGCGGCCGGCCTCGCCGATCAGCGATTCGCCGAATAACCATGCCTCCCTCAACGATAACGGCAGGTCGAAAAGCGTGTGGGGAGCGGGCTGTGACAACATTCTCTCTCGTTAGCGTTTCCGCCGGTCATGAATCATGAAGCGAGGCGGCTACGTTGTTCTTCTGGCTTCGGCCTGCGCGATGGAAGCCGGGTTCCTCGCTCTTGCGGCCCTGGGAAACCTCAAACAGGGTGTCGTGGAGTTCACCGCTGCTTACCTCGGAATATCTCTATTCTATCTGCTCTCCTGCTATGCGATCGCGCGTACAGATGTAACGAAATGGCCCCGACGGCGCTTGATGGGGCTCGTCTGGCTGGGCGGACTCGTATTTCGTTTGACGGTTTTTACTCTCTCGCCTGATCTGTCGGAAGATCTGAACCGCTACCGCTGGCACGGCAAAGCGCAGGCGGCAGGGGAGAACCCCTACGCCGTTGTGCCCGAAGACCCGCGGCTCGCATACCTCCGCGATGCGACCTGGGAGCTGATCAACCGCAAGGACTTGCCATCCGTCTATGGGCCCGTTGCCGAGTGGGTCTATGCGGGCTCGTACCGCGTCGTCCGCGCCTTCGAGCCCGATGCCACGCGACAGGTGTGGTGGTTCAAGGTTCCGTTTGCGTTGCTCGAATTAGGGGTGGGCGTAGCCGTAGCGGGTTTGCTCGCCGCGGCTGGCCGGCCCAGTCATTGGCTGCTGATTTACTGGTGGTCGCCGCTCGTCGTCGTGGAGTTTTGGGCCCAGGGACACAACGACACGCTCGTCGTGTTGTTCGTGGTGTTAGCGGCGGCGGCGGCGCTGCGGGATCGCTGGGTGTGGGCGTTCGCTTCGCTGACGTTGGCGGTGCTGAGTAAGTTTTGGCCGTTGATCTTGTTTCCGTTTTTCCTTCTACGCCGCGATGAAGGACGCTGGCGGCTGCGCTGGAAAGAGGCGCTCATTGCTATCCCGATTGTCTTGGTTGTCGCGGGGCCTTATTGGCAAAACTGGCAGAGCATACAAGAGCTGCTCGAGGGCTTCCTCGGCGGATGGCGAAACAACGATAGCCTGTACGGCATCATTTACGAACACGCCGGAGAAGACTTCGACGCCGCTACCGTGCTGGTGACACGCTACGTGACGGCAGCATTGGGCCTGCTTTGGCTGTTGCAGAGACCCTTGACGGATTCGGTTAAGTGGGCCGTCGTAGTTCTCTTGCTCTTCTCGGCGAATTGTTTTCCTTGGTATCTGGGCTGGTTCATACCTTTCCTCGCCGTGAACCCAAACGCTGCGCTGCTGCTGTGGACGGCGCTTGTGAGTCTTTCCTATCACGTTCTGATCGGGTACGGGGCGCTGGGCGCCTGGGAATACTCAGACGAGTTTCGGCGTCTGGAGTATCTGCCGGTTTACGGTTTACTGGCGGCGGGCGGGGTAGCCCAACTCACCACGCAGGTGCGGAGCCGTTCGTGGCGTACGGCGGAGCGGCGCCGGGCCGCGCTACGCGCGATCTTCAAGATCCGCCGAAGGCCGACGCGATAGTGCGCGGACCGCTCCTCGGATCTGTAGGGACGGCGGCCCCGATCGTTCTCTAGAAACGGCCCTTGTCGGTCGGGAGAACACCGGCCAAATACTCCGATCTCCACTCAAAGTCCGTGCCCGGATCGCGGCTGGGTGCGCGCCGCATGACCTTGATGGCGACATCGTCACCCGGCTTCAGACCCCCCTGGATCTCCTGCACGTCTTCGATCGAAGCGACCGGCCTGCGATTGATCATCACGATGATGTCGTCCACCAGGACGCCGATGTCGTCGGCGAACGATGCGGGATCGACGCCGGTCACCGCGACGCCGTCAGTCTCTTCGAAGTTGAGTTGATCGCGTTTGGAGCTGCTCAGGTTCGACACCTCGAGGCCGAACATGACCTCGGTTCCTTCAGGGTCTTCCACTTCCCCCCTGGAGTCGTAACCCAATTCGGTACGGAAAAGGACGGAGCGATCGGCGATTTCAACGTTTAACGTCAGCCGTTTTCCGTCGCGCACAACGACGATCGGCACCGAAGATCCGACCTCCTGCGCGGCGACAGTAGCGATCAACTCGTCACCGCCTTTGACCGGCTGACCTGCGATTTCGACGATCACGTCCTCTTCCTTCATGCCTGCCTTGAGGGCCGGGCCGTCTTCGGTTACCGCGGTCACCAACACACCGCCGTTTTCGGCGCCGAATGAACGAAGCAGGGCAGGGGGCTGTTCTTTACGGAAGGAGATGCCGATCGAACCGCGCCGGACCCTGCCGTGGCGAATGATCTGGTTGTAAACGCTCACGGCCACGCGCGAAGGCATAGCGAAACCGAGACCCTCGGAGCCACCGCTCCGAGAAACAATTGCGGTGTTCACACCGATGAGTTCGCCCCGGATGTTCAGCAGCGGGCCTCCGCTGTTGCCGGGATTGATCGCGGCGTCCGTCTGGAGAAAGCGTTGGAAGGTGCTACGCTGCCCGCTCCCAACCACTTCGCGGGCGAGCGCGCTGATGATGCCGACCGTGACCGTTTCCTCATAGCCAAAGGGCGAGCCGACGGCCAAAGCCCAGTCACCAACCTGTACGGCGTCGGAATTGCCGATGGGGATATTCTTCAGCGGCCCATCGACATCAATCTTGATCACAGCCAGATCGGTCTCAGGGTCAAAACCAATCAGTTGGGCCTCGTGACGAGCATCGCCCGAGTCACCGTTATGGAAAAGCCGCACGCGAATGCGGTCGGCCTTTTCGATGACGTGGTGGTTGGTAATGATGTAGCCGCTCTCGTCAACGATCACACCGGAGCCTTCGCCGGGACGTCGGCGACGCGGGCTGCCGGGGTCGCCGAAGGGCTCGGGGAGACCGAAGAACCTCCGAAACATGTCTTCATTGGGGCTCTGCGGTCCCGGTTCACGCGCTTGGGTCTTCTTGGGAAGCTGATCGACCTGAATATGGACAACAGTCGCGCGGGCTTCCTTCGCCACCCGAGTGAACTCGTTCTCGAGCTTCACGGGGTCGGGCATCTTCAGCGGCTTGGCATCGGGAGCGCCCGTGCCTTCGCGAGCCGCGCTCACGTCCCGAGAGAGCACCGTGCCAATAACGATGCCGATGGCCAACGTAAAGAGCAGCAGCGTCAGCGAGAGCAGCTTGCGTTGAGCGAGTTGGCTTCCAAATCCCGAGTCTGTTGTTCGGTCCATCTTTCACCTCACCACTGGGGGCGGCGGCGGCGGCCAAGCGGATCACCACGGCCCGTCCGCCCGTCATGACCATGCACGCCTCTTCCTGTGGGACGCGTGTGCGGTCACCGCGAGTACAAATTCTCTTCTTACTAGGATTATAGCGACCGTGCGCCGACGGGCTCTCAGGAATTGCCGTTGCCGGAGGCGATGGGTGGGTTCTCAAGCAACAGGGCGAGGCTCAGTAAAACACGCTGCAGGCCAAGCTCGCGGCCATCGGGATGGTACCACTCATCCGGGGAGTGGGCGCGTCCGCCGCGTCCGCCGGCCCCGATCGCGACGGCCGGGCGGCCTAGTGCCAGTGGGACATTGGCGTCCGTGGACGCGCAATCTATCCGGGAATGGATCCCCAGGTAAGCATCGACGTCCCGCACGCACGCCTGCACCGGGTTGGAGCCCTGAGGCGGCGCGGCCGGACGGTGACCGATCTCGCGAATCCTATATTTGACGAGGCGTTCGGTGGAAGCGCGGTTCTCGGCCTCCACGGCGATTCGGACCGCCCGTTCCATCGACTTAACAACGCCCATCATAGCGGCGGCATCGCGAGAGCGAATATCGACTTTGGCGCGCGCGAGAGGCGCGATCGAGTTGATGCCCAATCCGCCTTCAATCACACCCACGGTCAGCGTCGTTCGCGGCGAAGTGGGGAGCCGGAGGTCCGCCAGCGCGGCTACCGCGCGCCCCAGGGCATGCACCGGATTGGCGCGGCCGTAATCGTTCCAGCTATGTCCGCCCGCCCCTTCGATCACAATTTCGAACCGGCGGCTGCCGAGGGCCTCGGCCGTGATATGCCCGGTCGATGCTCCGTCGAGGACGAGGTACGCGTCGACAAGCGAAGCGAAGCGCGAGTGGCGGCAGAAGAAGTTCATGCCTTGCAGGTTCCCTTCGCCCTCTTCAGCGACATTGGCGACGAGAACGATGTTGCGCCGTGGCCGGGGCAACGGGGCACGGTCCTTCAGGGCGCGGGCCAGCGCGATCAAGGCCGCCAGACCGGAACCGTTGTCCGTCACGCCGGGGCCTTCAAACGTGCCGTCAGCGCGGACCCGGATGTCGTCTTCGCAGCGCGGCGCCAGCACGGTATCCATGTGAGCCGTGACGGCGACGAACCGCCGGCCGGGCTCGAAAGAAATCGGGAGAACGACATTGCCTGCGTCGTCGATTTGCGAGCGGTAATCCAGCTCGCGAAACAGCTTCAAGATGTACTCGGCGCGGGCCTGTTCGCGGAACGTCGGGGCGGCGACCCGGCAAACCGCTAAGTGCTGTTCATTGATCCAATCGCGATTCCCGCGGAACGACTCAAGGCCGGCCCGCAGCAGGGGTTGTTGGGCGAGGTCGTGCAGCGAGCCTGGTCGTCGTCTCGATACGCCGGTTTCGGCGGGTGTCGCCGCGAGGTCAAGCCCGTCCTGCATCGGCTCCCAGTCTATCAGAGCGTTCGCTTCCGCCCCTCGGATTGGAAGCCCGTGCGGCGTCGCTAGGGGGCTGCCATTTGACGGGGCCTCTGATGGACTGATAGTTTGGGAAGTTCGCTCCCCGGAGCGCATCCATAAAGCACTGAATTCAAAGGAAAACAAGCATGGCAGAGGAACGGACAACAACCCTGAAAGGCAATCCCCTGGCTCTGATCGGTCCGGAGCTGAAAGTAGGCGACACGGCCCCCGATTTTACAGCGTCAGGCAATGATTTGAGCGATGTGACGCTCGCATCCAGCGGTGGAGGTACGCGGGTGTTCCTGGCGGTTCCTTCGCTCGACACTCCGGTTTGCGACGCTGAGGTGCGTAGGTTCAATGAGGAGGCATCGAATCTGGGAGATGTAAAGGTCTGCTGTGTCAGTTGCGATTTGCCGTTCGCACAATCACGCTGGTGTGGAGCGGCAGACGTAAAGAATGTGTCAACGGTGTCGGACTATAAGACCGGCTCGTTCGGAGAGGCCTACGGGGTCATGATCGCACCGTTGCGGATTCACTCACGCGCGATCTTCGTCGTTGACGGCGACAACAAGATCACGTACGTCGAGTACGTGCCGGAAGTCGCCGACGCTCCGAATTTCGACGCCGCATTGGCGGCGGCCAAGGCGGCGTAACGAATCGCGGCTCGCAAACGCCTCTTACAGTTCCGCTCCGATCGGGAGTGGAGGTACGGTGGTGGGCTGCCATGAGGGGTGATCCGGCTGGACACCCCCCGGTTCGCGCCCCTAAGATGGCGGGTGTCATCCGCTTTATTCACCTTGCTGATTCAGGCACTCCTTAAAATCGTGATGTCAGTCCGCTGCCTCGCATTCCTGATTGCTATCGTCATGTCCGCGGGCTCGCTACAGGCCCAAACAGCGTCCGCCCTACTGAGGGGGCAGGTCAGCGATCCATCCGGCCGCGCTATCAACGCAGCGTTGGTGACCATCACCCACATCGAAACCGGCGCGGTGCGATCGATGCATACCGACGGGAATGGTCACTACACGGCGCCGGCGCTGATCGCGGGCTCCTACGGAATCGAAGTGGAGAAGGCCGGCTTCAACAAGCTACGCGCGGAAGGGATCACACTGGCCGTGGGCGAGCAGGCGCTGCACGACTTCGAATTACCGATCGGAAATCTCTCGGACGAGATCACTGTCACTGCACCTGTCGTGGCGATCGAAGCGGACTCGCCGGCCCAAGGGACAGTGATCCCCAACAACTACATCGTCAATCTGCCGCTTGACGGCCGGAATTTTATCGATCTGGCTCTGCTGGCGCCGGGCGTATTTCCCGGCGCACAGGGATCGGCGGGGTCCGAGCGGGGTCGTTTCGCCTTCCATTCGAATGGGGGGAGGGAAGACGCCAACTCCTACCTGTTTGACGGCGTTTACGCGATCGACCCGGTACTGAACAGTTTTTCGCTAACGCCGTCCGTTGACGCGATCCAAGAGTTCCGGATCATTACGAGCAACTCCGACGCGGGCTTTGGCCGCCAAAGCGGCGGACAAATAGCCATTTTGCTCAAACGAGGCGGCAATGATTTCCACGGCTCCCTCTATGAGTTCTTCCGCAACGATGTATTGGATGCGCGCAACTTCTTCACCGATCCGGGCCAGCCGACGCCCAAGCTGCGCCGCAATCAGTTCGGATTCTCGGTGGGCGGGCCGTTGAGGAAGAACGACAGTTTCTTCTTCGCTGACTATGAAGGTCTTCGGGAGCGGCGGGCGATTACGCGAACGACAAACGTACCGGCAGCCGCCGAGCGGATGGGTGACTTTTCGGGGAGTCTACTGCCGCCGCCGATTGACTTCACGACGTTTCAGCCCTACCCAAACAGCCAGTTGCCGTTCCGGCACCCTATCGGTGCGAACATCGCGGACTTATATCCGCTGCCGAATCGCAATGTGACGGGTCAGAACTACGTCGGCACGCCGACCTTGAGCGACCGCAGCGATCGGTTCGACCTGCGGTTTGATCAGTCCGTAGGAGCGGGGGGCACGCTGACCGGACGCTATAGCGTCGCGGACCGTGATTTGTTTGAGCCATTCGCGGCTGCGTCGTTCTCCTCCATTCCCGGCTTTGGGAATGATGTCCCTGAACAAGGGCAGAACCTCATGGTCGGCGAGACTCACTCGATCGGGGCCGCCTGGATCAACGAGTTTCGATTCGGCTACAACCGGGTGTCGAGCGGCACGTTTCACGAAAACCGGGGCCGCAGCATCAACCAGGAAGTCGGGCTCCCGGACTTCGCGACCCGCCCCCGCGACCTCGGGTTGAGCTTCATTAACGTCACAGGGTTCTCATCACTGGGCGATGAGTTCAACAATCCACAGGACAGCAAGGTCGACAGCTTTCAGGTCTTTGACACCGTGAACTACACGCGCGGCAATCATCTCGTGCAATTCGGGTTTGAGACCCGCTGGATGCGCCAGGATGCGTTCCGCGATGTGCAAGCACGGGGACTCATCAACTTCACGAATTTCGCGTTTACACAGAACGCCTTGGCCGACCTGCTGCTGGGCCTGCCGACACTGACGGGTGGGGCGGTTTCGGACAATCCGCAGGCGCTCAGAACGGGCACGGTTGCCGGATTCGTACACGATAGCTGGCGGGTGCGGAAGGATCTGACGCTGAGCCTGGGGCTGCGCTACGAGTTCAACTCGCCCGCCCGGGACGCAAACGACCAGGCTTCGGTTTTCGACGCCGCTACGCAATCGATCGTCCGTGTCGGGGAGAACGGCGTGCCACGCGCGGGCTACGAGTCCGACAAGAATAACTTCGCGCCGCGATTCGGCTTGGCTTGGAGTCCGTTTGGGACGCGTAAGACCGTGATCCGCGCCGGATATGGCGTGTACTACAATTTCTCGCCTCTCGCACCGGGTCAGGGGATCTACTTCAATCAGCCGTTTTTTAACTTGCAATTATTCTTCCCCAGTCAGCAAGGCATCATCACACTCGACGACCCCTGGCCTGGGAACCTGCAGGCGCCGCTACCGCCGAGCGCTTTCACCTACGACCGGGATTTGCGAACGGGCTACACGCAGCAGTGGAGTTCGACGATCGAAACCGATTTCGGTCAGGGCGTCGTCCTCGAAGTCGGCTATTTCGGAAGCAAGGGAACGAAACTCCTGAGCGCGCGCGATATCAATCAGGCGGATGCCAGCCCGGCACGGCCTAACCTGCGGCCCAATCCATTCTTTCTGAATGTGGAACAGATCGAGGCGGGCGCCGGCTCCATCTATCACAGTCTTCAGACGAGGCTTCAATGCCGCCTGCGGGGCGGGCTGACGGGTCTGTTTTCTTACACCTGGGCGAAATCAATTGACAATGCCTCGGCGTTCTTCCCCAGCAGCGGCGACGCGAACTATCCGCAGGACAGCAACAACACGGCTGCCGAACGCGCGCTTTCGAGCTTTGACCTACGGCATCGTTTCGCGGGCAGCTTCGCGTACGACTTGCCGTTCGGCCGCGGGCGTAAGATTGGCGCGATGGCCGGCGGTTTCGGCGGCGCGCTAATCAGCGGTTGGCAAATGAACGGTGTCATGGTCTTTCAAAGCGGGCAGCCGTTCACGGTGGCTCTGCCGGGTGAGTTCGACAACAGCAATACGGGGATCGCCAATCTGGGATTCGGCGCCGGCGACCGTCCGAACGTCACGGGGAATCCGGTGCTGTCGAATCCCGATCCGGGGCGTTGGTTCAATACGGAAGCCTTCGGCCTCCCCTCTTTCGGAACGTTTGGGAACGCCGGCCGGAACATCGTCAGCGGACCACCGCTCCGAAACTTGAACGTTTCGCTCCTTAAAGACACACCGCTCGGCGAAGCAGCCACTCTCCAGTTCCGCGCCGAGTTCTTCAACCTAACCAACACACCAAATTTCGGCCTGCCGAACATTTTCTTCGGTACTCCCGGCTTCGGTCGCGTCCTTGCGGCAAACGACGGCCGCGAGATCCAGTTCGGCATGAAACTGCTGTTCTAACAGTCACATCCCTGCCGCCTGCTCTCTGTGGCGCACGGCTGTGCCATGCCGGGTCGCGCCGTGCGCGACATCGAGATCGGCCGAAGGCCGATGCTGCATACGTAGGATTTCTATAATGTGTATCAGGATACGGATCCGTGCGCACAAAGCTGAACATCAATGACGAAGCCCTTGCCGCGGCCAAGGAGCATGCAACCGCTGACACAAAAGCCGAAGTCGTTAACGAAGCGCTCGGACAATTTGCCCGAACCAAGCGCCGCAAGGTGCTCTTGAACCTACGAGATAAAGTGCGGTGGGAAGGTGACATCGATAAGCTGCGCGAGCGCAAATAGAGGGTTGGTCGACACGTCAGTGTAAGGAAGCGGCCCACCCGTTCCCCTCAGCTTGGGGCTCTCTCCCATTCGCCATTTCGTAAAACTTGGACTATCCTGGGCATAGACAGCGGGCTCTCTGGGCCCGCGCTCAGTCATGAACTACCGCATCGGAGACAAGGTTGGCGGATATGAAGTGACCGGCGTGCTCGGCGCCGGCGGGATGGGCGAGATCTACGCCGTCCGCAACGTTATCTCCGACCGTGCCGAGGCAATGAAGGTCTTGCTCTCGGACCTGCGAGCCGAAGCCGACCTCGCGGAGCGTTTCATTCGCGAGATCAAACTCCAAGCGCGGCTACGGCATGCCAACATCGCCGGGCTTCACACGGCTTTCGAGGCCGACGACCAGCTCGTGATGATCATGGAATTGGTCGACGGGCAGACCCTTTCCGATCTACTTACTAGTTCCGGGCTTGCCGCGACCGAGGCCGTTGACTATACGCTCCAGGCGCTCTCGGCGCTCGATTACGCTCACTCGCAAGGCGTCGTTCACCGCGACATCAAGCCGTCGAACATCATGGTCACGGCCGAGGGGTCGGTGAAGCTCATGGACTTCGGCATCGCCAAGGCCATGAAGGACAAGAGCCTCACCCGCACGGGCAACCTCATCGGGTCGCTGCACTACATGTCACCCGAACAAGTGCGCGGCGACACCGACATCGACGGACGAACGGACATCTACTCGTTAGGCGTGGTCGTCTACGAAATGGTGACGGGCCGCAAGCCCTTCGACGGAAACAGTGAGTTCTCGATCATGAGGGCGCATCTCGAAGAACCGCCGGTGCCCCCCGAGCAGATCGATGCGTCGATCGCGCCCGACCTGAGCGAAGTCATTCTGATCGCGATGGCCAAGGAGCGTTCGCAACGCTATCAGACGGCGGGCGAGTTCCTCGAAGAGTTGAAGCGTTTCGCCGGAAACGATGCGCAGGGCCAACGTTCCGGCGCAGTGTCCCACCAAGGCCCCGCAACGAGCGCGCCGAAGGTTGACCCGGAGATCACGGGGTATTTCCGACCGGCAACGGGGGCAGGCGGCGGACGCGACGAGGCGCCCCAGCCGGCCCGTCACGACACCACCGCCTCCGGACACGTGGACGCGCAGATCACCGGCTACATGCGGCCGGCGGACCCTGCTCTCCAGCCCGAAGCGCCGCCCGATCATTCCGGGCGCAGGCAATCGGCCGGAAGCCGTCCTCGGCTACGCACAATCAGCGGTGAAAGGGCAGCGCCAGCCGACCTTCCCGAGGCGCCCGCCGAACCCGCGGTTCGCAGAATGTTTCCGAAGGTGGCGATCGGCGTCGGCATTGCGGCAGCGCTGGCCTTGGGATTTCTGATCCCCAGTTGGCTATCGGATAGCTCGCCTGAGAACAGCACTGCGCCATCTGTCGCCACAACCCCCATACCGGACCCCGCTCCGGTCAGTCCGGTCACGGCCGAGGGAATTGGTGAAACGTCACCGCCTCAGTCCCCTCGCGTGCCTACCCCAACGCCCTCGGCAAGACGAGCAACTCCACCTTCAAGACCGCCGCCCTCAAGCCAAGCACCTTCGCGCCCCGCAGTCCCGAAGCGAATCACTGAGCCCGTAGCGAGTTCGCCAAAACCAGCTTCGGCGGCGCCAGCACCGTCAACTACCGCAATCGCTCCATCACCCGAGCCAACACCGCCTGCCGTCGAAAAGGCGGCCGCCGCAACAATCCCGGCCGCACAGCCATCGGCATCAGCCGCGCCACCGGCCGCGGCCGGCCCTCGGCCCAATCCAGCCCCACAGCCGATAACTCCTCCACCCAGCGCACCGCCGAAGCGCGCCGCGCCCGACCAGGACCGGGTCTACAGCATCAAAGAACCCGGCGTCAGCCCTCCACAGATGGTTCACCAAGAGCAGCCCCAATACCCGGAGGAGGCCCGCGCACAACGCCTTCAGGGTTCTGTGATTCTCGAAGCCGAGGTCTGGCAGGACGGGGTCGCGCACAACATCCGTGTCCTTCGGACCCTGAGTGACGCACTGGACCAGAGCGCAATCGCGGCGTTACGAAAGTGGCGCTTCGCACCCGGCGTGAAGGATGGTCAGCCGGTGAAAGTAAAGATCGCCGTGCAGTTGCAATTCAAGCTGATGTAGCCGGACCCACCCTCTATTGTCCGCGCAAAGCAGGTGTGAGAGCCGTCCGCAAACTCGCCGCCACAGCCACCGCGCCCGCCGAAAGCCCCAACACCAGAATCAGCAAGAGCGTCGCTGACAGGCTAAGCACGGGAGGTTCAGCCAGTCCGCTCAGCAGGTGAGGCAACATCGCCAGCAACGCGGTGACCGTCCCGATGAGTATCCCGAAGACAAGCACAAACGCGTTCTCGGCCAGCACGAGCCATGAGATTGACGATTGATTGAACCCCACGGCTTGCAGCAACGCCAACTCCGCGCGGCGCTCCAAGACGTTCCGGATCATGACGACGGCAAGGCCCAGTGTCCCAAGCAAGAGTCCGAGTCCGCCCAGGGTTTGGAAGGTGCTTAAATAGGTATTCTCGACGATAAGGTAGCCCGCCAGACGATCGGCTGTGCGCCCCGCATCAAAGCCTGCTTCCCCAAGATTCTCTTCGAGGTTCGTGCCCACGGTTTCATCGCCGGTTTCGACCAGGAAGAAGTTGTAACCGCTGTGGCCGGGGAACATGTCGAGGAAGTTTTTTTCCGACATGATGAGCTGCGACTGAAACAAACTGCGTGGCATCAACCCGGCGATGACAAGCTTACGGACGTTCCCCTGGTCGTCGGCCATCTCGAGCTGCTGCCCGAGACCGAGATGCAGAATCCACATCACGGAGTTGAGATCGCCAAACACCGGGATGGCCCCGGTCTCGAACTCGCGGTCGAGAATCAGCCAGGGATTGTCTTCTGCCGCCGCTGATTCCGCTAAGGTCCCTTGGAATGCAAAACCGCCTCGCTCAACGAGAGACGGAGTTGCTCCCAGCACCGTCGGCCGCGAAGGTTGATAGAGGTTGAGGCAACTCGCGTCCTCACCCAGTTTGCGGCGCAAAGGGAAGATGGATGCCGCGGCCGTCCGCTCTTGCTCGGTCAGTTGTGCCTGAAACAGCGACAGGTCCGATTCGGCGACGAAGCGAAATCCGCCGTCACCGGACTCAAACGATGGCTCCTGCTCGGTGACGTCGTGGCGGTTGACGGCCACGGTCACAATCAGAAACGTTGCGCTGGCGACAAGCGCGGCCGAGAGGACGCTACGCGTCGGATAGCGAGCCCCATTCCGCACGCCCAGCCGGGCCATGGGACCGCGGCCCTTGCCAAGGATGGGCTCAGTAGAAGGATTCGCGAGTGACGCCCGGAAGTAAGCGAGAGCAGCAATCAGCAACAATGCTCCGCCACCGAAAAACCCGCCAAGCCGCGACATAACACCCGCCACTGAGAGGCCGATGAGCGCGATAGCCAAACCTCCCGCCCCATATGCCAACCGACGAGGACGCTGCCCGGCTCGCGCGCGCGCCGCACCAAGGCGGTCTTCCTCCAGGGCGCCCGCCAGCAGCGATCGCGGACTGAAGCGAACCAGTTTTCTTACCGCCAGCCAAATCGAAAGCACCATCATCAGGAGTGCACCAATCGCGCCGCCCGCGAGGCTCGTGGGCGTCACATGCAACTCCAGGAAGGAACCGCCCACAGCGGCGCTCCACCACGTCCGCAGGCCATGGACCATCAGGGCGCCGTAGGCAATGGCTCCGGGCAGGCCGATCAGGATTCCCACCAACGACACCGCCGCGCCTTCGGCAAGCAACAGGCGCCGCACTTGCCTGATCGTGCGCCCCGTAGAAAGCAACAAGCCGATTTCCTTCGAGCGGCGTTCGACGCCAAGCCGGAACAGCAGCGCCACGAGCATAGCGGCGGACGCAATCAGGAAAATGCTGAAGCCGATGAAAAGGCCCGAAAAATCCGTCGCCCCGCTCGATGCGGCCAAGCCCTGAGCTTTCACCGCCTGAAACGCCAGCCCATAAGCCGGCGGATCGAGTTCGTCGCGAAACGCCTTGTGGAACGCAGTGGCGGCTTCGTCAGCCGACTGCCCCTCGCGCGGAAGGAAACGCAGAGACGAGAGCTGGCCAAAACGGCTGGTCCATAGCTGCTTCGCGGTGTCGAGTGAGACGAACGCCTTGGGAGCGGTGCGGTAGCGTTCCCAGTAATCCTCGTCGACGCGGCGGATACGCCCCAGGTCGACGGGGAACGGCGGGTCCCAGTCGCCCATGCGATTGGCTTCGCTCATACCTTCGTAGCTCGGCGCGAGATCGCGGTCGGCGGCGAGCCCGTCGAGCCTAACAACGCCCTTGAGGGTGAAGGTGTGCTTCTCCGTATCGAGGCCGCCATTCGGGGCGATGACGAAGTAGCTCAGCGTGATCCGGTCGCCGACCGACGCGCCCAGGTCTTTCGCCGTCCAATCATTGATGAGAATTTCGTCCCCGGCGAGTGGCGACACGGGTTCGCCGGAGGTGAGCCGTAGTCGTCCCGCGATGGCCGGCTGCGACAGATCGAGCGCCGTGACGGTGGAATAGGGTACCCGGCGGTCGCCCGCTTCGATCGTGTTCGCAAGATAGGTGAGGACAGGTACGGTCGTCAGCCCGGCCTTGCTCGCGGCGCGTTCGGCGGCTTCGGCCAACGGAACCTGCAGCACGATGCGGTCGGTTTCAAGTGCCAACACGCCCTGGCCCTTGAGCTTCCTTAAGTCGAGGTTTAGGTCGTCGAGGCTGAGCGTGTCTCGAAATACGGTAGCGAGCGCGGTGCTATCGTCGCCATCGGCTGAACTCGAAACGAACAATGCGTTGGCGCGGCCTTGCTGTTCGAGAGCCCGCTGCAACGCCGCGATCGGTAGGAACACGTTGAACGGAAGCTGCTGGCTGGGCGAGAGTCCGAAGCGTCCGATGCCCTGGTCGGGGATCACGGATGCGACTGTAAGCCGCAACGTGCGGACGTTCTCGGTTTTGCGTCCCATCACCGACTCGCTGGGGACAAGCGTGTCCGTCTGGAAACGCAGCAGGACGCCGCCGCCGGCTTCGACGCCGAGTTCACGGGCCAGCGATTGATTGATGAGAAGTTCGCGGCTATCGGGAAGGGGTGGAGCGTTGGGGTAGAACGCCGTGAACCGCTCGTTGACGCCATGGATGTTGACTCGTGAAGCGCGCGCGCCCGTGTCGGCCGCTTCAAGGCTGCCGCGAATCAGGACCGCTGAGGCGGCCTCGTCAAAGGCGTAGGAAAAATTCGGCGCCTCGGCAAGCTTGTCGGCCAGATCCTCGCGAAAATAGCTTTCCGAGACTAGCGCATGGTCGATCGCACCAAGCCGGTCTAGCGTGAGGTCGCGCAAACTACCCCGTACGGAATCGCCAACCAGCAAAGCGCCGGCGAGCACAG
This sequence comes from Bryobacterales bacterium, assembly GCA_965206655.1. Lineage (GTDB taxonomy): Bacteria > Acidobacteriota > Terriglobia > Bryobacterales > UBA6623 > JAPPLB01. The sequence goes on from CBDBKC010000038.1 coordinate 1,696,243, forward strand.
CGGTCCCGACCGCCACACCCAGCGCGACAGCGAGATGGATGCCTTTGTAGTGGGTGAGTGAACGGCGAAGCAGAAGTTGGGGCGTCATGAGGATACGCTCCCCATGATACGATTGCCGAGTACCCTCACGCGTGCATCGGCAAGCCCACAATGAGCACAGCAACCCCAGTCCCGCCACCCAGCAAGATATTTGGCAGCCTCGGTGAGTTCTACAAAGAATATTTCGAAGTTCTCTTCTCAAACTTCTGGATGGTTGGTATTGCGTTCCTGGCTTTGGCTATTCCCTATTTCGGACTCACGCAGTGGCTCGCATTGATGCTGGTCGGGGATCAGATGTTTTCCAGGAGTGTGCTCGGACTATTCGCCAAGGTGGGAGTGCTTCTTTTCATCAGCCTCGTGTCGTATCAACTAGTCTCAGTGCTTCTCGCGAGCGTGCTTGCAGGCCAACTGGGGACCCCCAAGGTGAATCCGCTCAACGCGCTACGTTGGGCCGCGCTCCGCCTACCTTCCGTCGTCGGCCATTCGCTGATATCGAGCATGGCAGTACTCCTCGGGGCGCTTTTCCTCGTACTACCCGGAATTTATGTCGCGCTTCGGCTATTCCCGGTGCCCTACGTAGCGTTGTTCGAGCCAGGCGTCGCCCCGCTGAGCTGTAGCTGGGAACTGACACGGGACCGCACGCTCGACATGGTTCTTGCCCTTGTGGGGTTGGCAATACTGCTTCTCATCGCAAACGTGGTCGTCGGATTGGCTGCCGCCCTGATCCCCCCATTCACTGGATTTCATACGCTAATAGAAGGCGTAAACTTATTCCTCGCGTGTGTGCCCCCAACCGTGTTCTGGCTTTTGCTCTACGGCTGGTACCGCAATGAGACGACGATGTTCCAAACAGCGCTATCAGACGTTTAGCAATGGTCTCAGTATCTCGACAGATCCGAATTTTTGCGACTGCTACTTTCGTTGCGTCTCTATGCGGGTGCGGGTTTCTTGGCAATGTTTTCGATTTCGTGGGTAACGCTGAAGCCGCGACTGCCGAGCTGTTCGAGGCTATTGATCGCGAGGACTACGAAACGATCCACGACACGCTCGCCTTGAACCTACAAACCGAGCTGAATCCTGCTCAACTGCATTACGTGTTCGGCCGAGTGCGAAATGAAGCGGGCGTCTGCGGCGCTCCAGAGCTTGTGAACTATGACGGCAGCTCGACAACTACCGGGACAATCGTTCACCTCGTGGTTCGTGCGGACTGCGAGCGAGGCACCGTGCAGGCAGACCTGACTTGGCGCGTCGAGGGCGGGGAACTCCACCTGGCGCAGTTCTCTTTTATGCGCGAAATCACCAGTTCAGTCCTTGAAGATTGAGGCGGGGCGGCCTCATCAAAGACGTAAGCGAAGTTCGCGGCCTCGGCGAGGTCGTCGGCTAAGCCCTCACAAAAGTAGCGTTCGGAGACAAGCGCATGCTCGACCGTACCATGCCGGTCTAGCGTGAGGTCGCGTCACCGACAACTCGACAAAGCTGGCAGAGGCGAGATCTACAAGGTCGAAGACTCAAAGCTCAACCGCCCCGCGTTGTTCTCAAATTCCTAGCGGCTCGCCTCGTCTCCGATCAAGAAACCCGCAAACGCTTCGAGCGCGAAGGCGCTTCCGAAGGATTGGTTTACAACTTTGCATCGCGCCCGAACGATGTCATGGTAGGGCTGCTGGATTCGAAGTCGATTGAGCGCCCTGAGCTGACATCAGGCGAGCGCGCAGTCTACGCGAAGAGTGGATAACTAATCTACCATCGCGGAAATCCGACGGATGCTACGGGGGGGGCAGTTTCAGGTCACACGTGCCCGTTCAGTGCTTCGACGACTTTTTCCTTGGGAACGGCGCCGACGAGTTGCTCGACAACGTTGCCGCCCTTGAAGATCAGAAGCGTCGGAATGCCGCGCACCTGGTAACGGCTGGCTGACTGGGGATTGCTATCGACATCGAGCTTACCCACTTTCACCTTGCCGGCGTAATCATCGGCGATCTCGTCAATGACGGGCGCCATGGCGCGGCATGGGCCGCACCAAGCCGCCCAGAAATCCACCAGCACAGGCACGTCAGATGAGAGTACGTCCGCGTCGAAAGCGTCATCAGTCAGGGTTAGCGTGTTCGCTCCAGCCATCCAGTTCCTCCGGGAGTTTGACGGATGCGGTATCCGTCCTTGTTTCGGTTGCGGGCGACGAGCGCCCCGGGTGATTTTTCAGATTAACAGATGGCGTCCGGCCGGAAGCGCAGCCTCGCATGATTTTACGTTGTTTTTCGATCCTGACCGGGGCGGGGGGGCTCAGGCACGCGACGCGAGCCCCCGATACACCTCGACGTACTTATCGGCGGACCGCTCCCAGGAGTAGTCCCGCGTCATGGCATTTCGCATCATCACCGACCAGGCGTCGCGGTTCTGATACACGGCAAGCGCATCCCTGACCGCTGCCAGCAGGGATTCGGGTGCATCGTCCGACACATGAAACCCGTTGCCCTGCCAAGTCTTCCCGTCCCAAGGCTCAACCGTATCGAGGAGCCCGCCCGTGGCCCGAACGATCGGGACGGTTCCGTACTTGAGACTGTACATCTGGTTGAGCCCGCAAGGCTCGTAGCGGCTGGGCATCAGGAAAAGGTCGGCGCCGGCCTCGATCTTGTGGGCGAGTTGGTCGTCGTAGGCAAGACGCGCCGCGATGCTGTTGGGGCGACGCTGCGTCCAGGTCGCGAAACGCTTTTCCAAGGCCGCCTCGCCGGTCCCCAAGATCACCAACAGGGCGCCCAAATCGACAATCCGGTCCGCCACTTCAGCCACAACGTCGAGCCCCTTTTGCCAGGCCAGGCGTGAGACAATGCCGATCACCGGCAACTCGATCCCGGATTCGGGCAGGCCCATTTGTTCAAGAAGATCCCGCTTGCACCGGCGCTTTCCGGCCAGGTCATCCACCGAGTAGTTCGCCGCGATGAGAGGGTCACTCTCGGGATTCCAAACCGAGTAGTCCACACCGTTGAGAATGCCTACCAGGTCCGCCTGACGCCGGATGACAATTCTCTCTTTGCCAAGGCCGTACTCGGGGGTAATGATCTCCCGGCTGTAGGCTTCGCTCACCGTGCTGACTTTGTCGGAGTACAGCAGGCCGCCTTTGAGGAAGCTCACCTTGTCATAAAACTCCAAGCCGTCAACGTGGAATAGTTCATCGGGCAGACCTAGCTCCTGTAAAATCTCGCGATCGTAGAGGCCGTCGTAGCCCAAGTTGTGGATCGTGAAAAGGACCGGAAGCTTTCCAGCGGGAATGCCGGGAGCAAGGCCATTCTTGATCAGGGCAGGGGCGAGCCCGGTCTGCCAGTCGTGGCAATGCAGGACGTCGGCTGGGAAATCCGACGCCGCGATGGTGAGGGCCGCGCGGACAAGTGTAGTAAAACGCTGTGGATTGTCGGCGTGGTCTCCCTCGGACGTTCCGTACAGTCCGGGCCGGCCAAAGTACTCTTCATCGTCGACAAAGAACCACGAAACGCCGCCTTCCACAACAAGGCGCACCGCCACGTTCCGGGTTTGTTCGCCGAGCGGGATCGGCAAGCTTTCATGAAGCGTGCTGACCGAGCGCTCTGCCAGAACGGGCGCCGTTTCCTGATAGAGAGGCACAACGACGCCGACTTCGTGGCCCAGCGCCGCCAGAGTCCGCGACAGGGCGCCGACGACATCCGCCAGCCCACCGGTTTTTGAATACGGTTCGGCCTCGGAGGCCAACATGAGGATCTTCATCGTCGCGACCGAAAGGAGAGTCTACCGCTTACGGGCCGCCGATCGCGAGGACAGAAAGATTGTTGCCGGGCGCCAGGTCTTGCTCGTTTCCGCTAACTCGGCCGTTGGTCATGACCGCCCCACTCGCGCGACCACGAGCGGGCCCGGCGCGGCCGACATCAATGGGATAGGAAACTTCCGCACCAGCCGGCAGTGTGCCCACGTCGCAAACGATTGTGCCGGCCTGTAGCGAGCAGCCCTGAGGGGGAACGATGTGTGCCGCGCCCGCAATACTCTCTTCCACCACGACTCCGCCGGCCGCGTCCGGACCGGCGTTCCTCACGGTCAGCGTATAGCGGCGGGCTCCGGTCTGAACCACTCCTCCGAGCTGTTTCGTCAGGATCAAATCCGCGCGTGGAGGCGCCGTCCCGCAGACCCGGCACAGGGAGCCCACGGCCGGATCGGTTCGGATCTCCCAGTTGCGGATCGTACCCGTGTCACCCGCCGAGTGATCCTTTACCACTACTGTCCGGTTAGAAGTCGAATAGAATCAGCTGGTTGGGGTGATCGAGTAAGTTTTCATGGGAGTCTGATGGCTGCAAGGCCTGTAAAATGGGCGTTTTCTCAAATAGGGTAACGCTGAGAATCTGTAGGATTTGGTAGAGACTCGCCTCCAGGCCCAACCTCTTCCGCACGATCGCCACCAGCACGTACACCGAGACGGCGATCCAAATCTGGGTCTTCACGGCGTTCTCGCTGGCGCCGTAGAACTTCTTGATCCGCAAGTGCTGCTTGACCCACTTGAAGAACAGCTCCACCTGCCAGCGCGAACGGTAGATCTCGGCGATGGTCAGTGCCGGGAGCGCGAAGTTGTTGGTCAGGAACTTCAGCCGCTTGTTCGTCGCGGCGTCGACGTAGCTGACGCGCCTCAACGGGTCCGGATAGACTTTGGCCGATTCGATGGCAGTCAGTATGACGGTCTGATCCGAGCGCACGCCCGTAGATTTGTCGACGGGATGCGAGTAGCGCCGTTGGAGCAAGATGTTCTTCTTGGTTCGCACGACGAAGAACGACGAGCAGAGGGTGAACACGAAGAGGCGTTCGAAATCCACGTAGGCCCGATCCATAACGTAGAAGGCGCCGGGCTCGGGTAGGAACTCGTCGAGGATGTTGACGTCGTGCGTTTTGCCGTCGGTAATGCGGATAAACGTGGGGATGTTACCGTGCAGGTCCAACAGCGTGTGCATCTTCACGGCGGCCTTGCGCCGGCGGAACTTGGCCCACGGGAACAGCGAGAGGCACAGGTCGATGGTGGTCGAGTCCAGAGCGTAGAGACTTTGATTGAGATCCACGCCGATCGGATCGCGGGCATACAAGGGCCGCGCGATGCGAATCAAGGCCTGAGCGAAATCGGCATAGATCCGCCAGTCGCGCGACTCGTTAGCGTCGGCCAGTGTCGAGCGCGCGACGTTGCCGCGGAATCCCATGTGGTAGAGCTTGCCGCCAAGCGAACGCAGGCACGCTTCGATATCGCGGAGGCTTTCGCGGTAGGTCAACTGGGCGAAGGACATCGAGAGGAACTGATCCCAGCAGGAGAAGCTGCGCGAGCCCCGCTCGCCATCGTAGCGGGCCACACAGCGCCGGAACTCGCGATCCGGAAGAAAGCTGATCAACTGCGCGAATACGGTGCGGCCCAGATTCATGAGCCATTGTCGGCTCAGGACGGATGACGCTCAAACGGCGCACCGCCGCTCAAATCGCGGCAAGAAAAAACAACACCTAACCCACTTTTCTACAACCAGTTGCAGGCCGCCCACCGCTTATCAGCCGGACAGTAGTGATCCTTTACGATGAGCGTCCAGGTTCCGGCGGAGGGTTTACCGTCGAAAGCCGTGAGGGAATCAATTGGCTTGGCGTCGCCTTCGAACCAAGGGGTTGATCCGGCGCAATGATCCTCAAGATCCATAGCGGAATCGTCAGTGAATAGCACCGCCATGTCTTCGTCGAGACAGCCAAATATCTCATCCGGCACACCCGGCCGATCGAGCAGTGTGACGGTCGTCCCGTCCGGGCCCCGGAGTTCCAGCGAGAGGTCGCCGACAGCGCTATGGCTGACGTCAACGAATACCTTCAAATCCTGGATCACACCATTGCCGGCCACAAGGATTGTTGATTCCGTGGGTGAGGGCTCATCCTCCCCGAAATTGAAGTCGGGCACGGCGACAGGGACCTCTGGTACGGGCTGGGAGCCGATCACGGCCGAGCCGGTGAGCACGAACGGCCCACCCTCCTCCGCCGTGACCTCAACGGAATAGTCGACGGTGCTAAAACAGGCGACACTGTTGTCTAGTTGGAGGGAAAAATGCGGCTCGGAGGTCGTTACGGTCGAACCGGCCGCAAGGTTCGGCCAGCCGACTGTGTCGTTCAAGACAGTGACCCCCGCCGTATTAACCGTCAGCTTGCCGGTGATATTCGAAAACGAATCCGGGCCGCCAATGGTGAGTGGCGTTGTGATCGTCTCCCCCGGTTCCCAGATACCGTTTTCGTTGGCTGCATCGAGCGGACAGTGGTCATCGGTATCGCGCGAGATCAACCCGACGAAGGGCGCGCCCTCGATTCCGTCAACCATCATCACGTCCGTTTCGTCAGGATCAAGCCAGTCTCGCAGGCGCGAGGCGGAGTCGTCACCGTCCCATGCGACGGAGAACTTGCCGTAGCAGTCGAACCCATTGTTGCCGCACGCGGCTTGCCCGCCGGAAAGGACCCCGATCAGCTTTTTCGAGTCCGCGTCCCAAAGACCGGAGCCCGAAGAACCGGGTTCAGTGGTTCCGACCTCCCAGTTATCGACTCTCCAATGGCTGTCGACACCGCTTGAGTTGATGCAACTATCCATCGTCGTCAGGGGGTCGTCGTTAAAGCTAATGGCCTTTTCATCCGCGCTTGGGTGGTGAATCGTCACGGAAGAGTCAGCCGGTTCCTCTGTGCGATCCCACCCCGAGTAGTACACGTTGAAGCGCGGCTCCGGCGTCGTATCCAGTTCCAGCAAAGTGAAGTCTTCGGGTCGGCTTCCCGCCAAGAAAGTCACCCCAACCTGATTTTGGCTCAATGACCCGCCTCCGAGGTCCCCACAGCTTTGAGACTGAAAATTCCAGTAGACGACAACGCCGGCGCTGTTACTTTCGGTGATACGACAGTGGTTGGCCGTCAAGAAGAAACTCCGCAAGGTGCCGGGGACGTCGGCCACGAGTTGGCCCATGCAAACGCGCTGCCCATTTCGCGTGTAGACCGCAACGCTCCGAATCTGGTCGCGCCACTCGTCTCCCTCGGGGCACACGACATCGACGTTGCAGGTCTGCTGTTTGGCGAGATTGGGCCTGCCGTTGAGTCCGAACAGATCTCGATAGCCGGCCCCGAGATAAGTGAGATGTAACTCGGGCTCGTGTTTGCGAAGAGCCGGGACGTACATCTCGATGACGGCCTGATCACCCGGCACGACGGGTAGCCATAGTTCGCCATGCGGCTTGACGTCTCGATAGTCGTAAGCCAGGATTTCCATTTTGGCCCTGGCACGGTGAAAGTATACACCCGCGCTGCCCCGAAGACCACGTCTTTCCGCGCTGAACCCTGCACATCACCTCCGGCGGCAGGCCCCAAAGCCCGTCCGTCCGTCCGCTCACAGACGTTGATGGAGCGGGCTGAACGGCACACCGGCCGACACTGCTCCCTGCGAAGCCTTTTCGGAGCTAAAAACTGTTGATCCTCGTCCAGGTAACGCTACCCGCTCGGCAGCGGCAGCGCCCAGATCCTGTGCAGCATGTCACCGAACAGCCGCCGGTTCAGATGCCCCTCGGCCAGCAGCAACCAGTAGTAGCGCGCGTGCTTGACCAGCCGGCCGCCGGTCTTCATCAGCCGCTGCTGCAAGCTCGTGAGCGACCAACTCTTGATCCTGTTCGGCAGTCCGAGCCGCCGCCACAAGTTGCCCAGGTTGTAGGCCAGCACGCTGAGTTGCAGTCGCACTTCGTTGGCCCGAAAGCGATGGCACGAAAGCCGCGTCCAGTGCGTGGCCTGTTTGCCTTCTTTAATCCATTGCTCGGCCGTGCCGCGCTTGTTGTAGAAGCGCACCACCGACCGGCTTGGCAAGCTCATGTTGGTCACGATAAATCCGACCCGCGGGAACAGCTCACCGAGATGATGCTCGACCTTGGCCACGATGCGTCGCGGCTTGGACCAACTCTCCGCCTGATAGCGGAAGCTCTTGTAGCGCACCAAGGGCTTGCGACCCGGCCTGCCCGGCGGGCGAAACAAGATGTCTTCGATCGCCAATTCCAAGCTCTTGTTGGCCGGAATGCGAATGGCGTACTGCACTCCGCGTTCCTCCGAAAACTCATAAATCTCCGGCTTGGCAAAGGCCGCATCGCCCCGGAAGGTGACCTGTTTGCCCACAGCCTGTTGGCGCTTGATCTCGGGCAGCAGCAACTCCTTCCAGTCCTCAGCGCTGTGCACGTTGCCTGGACGCAGCTTCGCCGCCAGGCAATCCCCATGCTGGTTGAACAACAACAGCGGGTGGTAGCAGACCGACTCGAAATGGCCGTTGTAGGCGCTGCCCTCTTGCTGGCCGTGGACAGGGCTTTCGGTCGAATCCATGTCGAGCACGACGCGCTCGGAGTCGTCTTGCGTCTCGGCTTGCGCCACCAGCTCGCGGTTCACAGCCATCAGCCCCAGCAAGTTCTCCTCGCTCGCCAGCATCTCCGTCTCGAAGCTCTGCAGTCGCGAGGTCAGTGCCCCGCCGCGATCCCAGTTCCTCTTCGAGCCGATCAAGCGAAACGTCGGGTCAGCCGACACTCGGACGGCGTCATTGAGGTCCTCGTAGCCTGCCAGCCGAGAGTAGACTGACTGCCGCAGCAGATCGGCCAGCGGGAACTTCTTGTTCAAGCCTTGCCGTGGGTCACTGAGGTGTTCGTCGATCAGCTTCCCGAGTCCGAGTCGCTCGTCCAGCTCGCGGACCAGGATCAGCCCGCCGTCGGAAGTGACACGCGATCCTTGGAAATCGACTTTCAATAAGCCGTTGAAGCTTAGCTGGAACGGTTTGTTTTCTTTTTCACCCATTGGGTGTTGATCTCCTCAGCGCCTTGAGTGCTTTCCAACCCGCATAAATAAAGGCGTCCGAGGCCACCCGATGGTTAGCAGAATCGAAACTAAAGTGGGAATCCGGGGTAAGGACCTTCGTAGTAGTCGTGTTCCTCGCTTGAGACATGGAGAGTCGCGCCGGCAGGAAGAACGAACTTGCTGAATCCGAAGTTGAGATCCGTTGCGCCGGCGGCGTGGAAACGCAGACGCCACAGGCGCCCGCCATCCGGCAACTGCTCCCACGTGCCGTGCGTTTCCGGCCTGATGTCCAGAGAAACAGGCCGAGCGAATCGCAAAGGTTCATTCAACGATTCAAGGGATTCCTCAGCAAGAAGCGCGGCGGTATTCACGTCGGCTACGTTCACCACGTTCACCGCACCGAGGGGCAGGGACGGGGCCGAGCGGCTCGCCGGAGGTGATCCCTGGCGAGCGTGAAGGCAAACTGGGCTGTGGCTCAAAATCAAGAGCATGGCTGCGGCGAAAAGACGCTCAGTGCATCGTCGGATCAGCGAAAGACGGTTTGCGCCGTGCAAGGGAACTCTCATCTAGCCGAGTCTGTGACCAGGGATCGATCCACTGATGAGCCGCGTCGCTCGAAGTCAGGCGAAGCGGATCGAAACTATCTACCTATTGTGAGTGATCGGGCCCGGCTTCGCGGCGAGGCTCTACGGGGTCTGTGAAAAACACTACATGCGCGAGGTTGCTGTACTCTGTTTCTAGTAACCCAATGGTGGCATTCCGGATGGTTAAGCATCAGACAATCTGATTCACTTCAAACCCATCCTGCCGATTCGAGGGTGAAAGAGTGACAGGCGGCAAGGGTATGCACGTTGTAGTCGGCTCGAGCGGCGGTCTCGGCGCTGCCGTGATTCGCGCCCTACTGAAGCGCCAAGCGCGCGTCCGAGGCGTCAACCGCAGCGGCCGGGCGGACGTTCCGCTCGGCGTGGAACTCGTGGCGGCCGATGCGAGCAAGCTGGACGAGCTGAAGCAGGTTTGCGAGGGTGCAACCGTCGTCTATCACTGTGCAAACGCACTCTATACCGACTGGACGCGCCTTTTCCCGCCGCTCACCGACAACATCATCGAAGCGGCGTCGGCGGCCGGTGCGAAACTGATTTTCGCGGACAACCTCTACATGTACGGCCCCGTGTCCGGAGCGATGCATGAGGAATTATCAGACGCCGCGACGAGCCGCAAAGGGAAAGTGCGGGCGCAAATGGCTCGAGACGTCCTGCTGGCCCATCGAAGCGGTAAAGTACGGGCCACGATCGCGCGGGCGTCGGATTTCTTCGGTCCCGGCGTGAGGAACGCGGCGATGGGCGAGCGTGTGTTCAGCGCGGCGCTGAAAGGAACGTCGATCGACTTGCTCGGGGACATCGACGCGCCACACACCTACACCTTCATTGATGACTTCGCCCAAGTCCTAGTTGCACTGGGCGAGCGGGAGGATGTATTCGGAGAAGTTTGGCACGCTCCCAACGCGCCGGCGATCAGCACACGTCAGTTTGTCCAGAAAGTGCTCGAGGTTACGAAGACGGAGCCGAAGGTTCGAGTGGCCCCGAAGCTACTCGTGCATCTCATGGGCTTATTCCAACCTATGATGCGAGAGATCGGAGAGGTTTCGTACCAGTTCGAAGCTCCCTTTATCGTGGACCATTCAAAGTATGAAAAGAAGTTTGGCTCACAAGTCACCCCGCTCGAAAACGCCATCGAACAGACTGTGGCTTGGTTCCGGACCCAGAGCGGTTGAAGGCATCCATCAAACGGAACTGGATCGACCCACGAACTGATCTCGTGAGTTTATCTCACAGTCGTAAACTCGCTTGAAGCCAGCAGCACCTGGGCGTACCGCACCCAATCCGACTCAGCCCCGCCCAAGAACCGCCGCGCCGCCTTGACCTCTGGCTTTGTTGGTGGCCGCGAGTACAGCAACTCGTAGGCCCGCCGAATGCGGGCTTTTTCGTCCTTCCCGGCTTCGGCTTGCAGCCGCTTCGCGAATACCTCCGCCTGTTGGATCACGAACCCGTTATTCAAGAAGAACAGACGCTGCAGCGGCCCCACTGTCACGCTCCGCTCCGGCGCCGTGTCTTTCGGGTCGGGGAAATCGAACAGCGTCAGCATCCGGTCCGGTGTTGTCCGGCTCACGCTTCCGTAGATTGCGCGGCGATGATTGTCGTAGTCCAAGGCCTTGCTCGGGCCACCGACGGTCTGATCCAGATTGCCCGCCACGGCCAGCATTGAATCCCTTAGCGCCTCCGCATCCAGTCGTTCCCTGGGCTCAAAGCGCCACAAAAACCGGTTCGATGCATCCTTCTCGTAGTTCGCCCTGGTGATCTCGGAACCCAGCCGGTATGTCGCCGAGAGCATGATCTCGCGATGCAGCTTCTTGAGCGACCATCCCGATTCCACGAAACTCGCAGCCAAATGATCCAGCAACTCCGGGTGGGTGGGCCGCTCGCCCAGGCGGCCGTAGTTGCTCGGCGACGCCACAATGCCGCGGCCAAAGTGGTGTTGCCAGACACGATTCACCATCACCCGCGCCGTCAACGGATTGTCAGCCGACGCAATGGCCTCGGCCAGTTGCAGCCGCCCGCTGCCTTCCGTAAAGCCTTGCGGCTCATCGGGACTTAGAATCCTCAACCATCGTCTCGGAGCGACTTCGCCGAGGTTCTTCTTGTCACCTCGGATGTGGACCTTGACGTCTTCCGGCTGCTTCGCGTCGCGGTACGTATGAATGAAGTGGTATTGCTCCGGCACCGCTTCCTGGAAGGCCTTGTGCTCGGCCTGTAGCTTCTCCAGGTGCGCCAGCCAAGCAGGGTTCAAGAAGCGCTTGATGCCCTCCGTATCGCGGTGATAGATCCCTTCGGGATATTCAATCGCCGCCCGGCGGTACTTCCGATACGCCACGTCCCGCCAGAAATACCACTTGACGGGTTCCAGGAAGTCAAGGTTCGTATTCAGCAGTGTTTTCTGGTCGCGCGCGCCGTCCGCCCCGCCCAGGCGAACATAGTTCACGTCGTCCACTTCGCGCTTCTCTTTGTGAATCGCGAGTAGGCTGGTCTCAAGTTCCGCCGACCGTTTCTTGACTTCGGCTTCATCGGCGTCGCCGGAGAGTACCTGCTTCCATTCGTCGAGGAAGTGATGGTCGTGGCCCTGCTTGCCGAGATAGGCGACCCAACGTTCGAGTGTCTCCTGATCGAGCCCGACCTCCTCAACAGCCACAGGCGCTGTCTCCCCGCGCTGCATGACGCGCCATGAAGCAAACAGGTAGGCCGACGTCTGGGTCATTGAAATATCGATGAGCTGATCGGTCACCTTTTTGAGAAAGTCGTCGATCTCGATCTTCTTTTCCTTGACCCTCTCCTGCGCTTGCTTGTAAGCGGCGACCATGTCCTCATCGACGAGCGGATACTCATATTTCTCGCTGCTGGAGAAGACGCCCTGCATCGAATAGAAATCCTTGGTTGGGATCGGGTCGTACTTGTGGTCGTGACACTGCGCGCAGCCTAGCGTGAGACCGAGGAAAACGCGCCCGGTGACATCCACCCGGTCGTCATCGCGCTTGCCCAGCGCGTGGAACCCTAGGGCGGGCAGCGACTCCTCATTGGCATCGGACATCAGGTCTGCCGCGAGCTGCGCCTTGATGAATTGGTCGTACGGCATGTCATGGTTGAACGCGTTGATCACCCAATCCCGATAGCGGTAGGCGAAAGGAAATGGAGTGTCCTTGTAAGCGGCCGCCATACCTTCGCCGTAGCGCGCCAAGTCGAGCCAATAGCGTCCCCAGCGCTCGCCGTAGTGAGGCGACGCCAGCAGGCGATCAATCACGTTCGCGAACGCCTCGGGCGCATCGTCGGCCAGAAACGCCGCTACTTCTTCGGGCGTGGGGGGGAGACCAGTCAGATCCAGAGTCGCCCGCCGAATCAGGACCCTCTTCTCGGCGGGAGCGACAGGCCGCAAACCTTCTTTTTCCAGCAGTGCCAGGATGAAGCGATCGATGTCCGTTCGCGCCCAATGCTTGTCCCGAACTTCGGGTGGGGGCGGATTTCGCACCGGCTGGAACGACCAGAACTCGCGAAACTCCGGCCGAATGACATACTCGTCACTTGGTGAAGACGCCGAAGCTACGGCCTTCGTCTCCGGCCAGACGGCTCCGTCCGCGATCCACTTGCTGATATCCGCGATCTGGTCCTTGTTGAGCGACCCCGTGGGCGGCATCTTCAAGTCGTCGAGGGCACCGCTGACGGCTTTGAACAGCAGACTCTCCCCGGGGTCTCCGGATACGATGGCGTGTCCACGCCCACCGCCTTTCAGAATCGCTTCCCTCGAATCCAGCCTGAGTCCGCCCATCTTCGTTTCCGTGTGACACACGTAACAATTCTTCGCGAGAAGCGGGCGGATGCGAGTCTCAAAGAACTCTTCGCCGGCTTGCTCGGCCGAGGCAACGGTAATGAAAGTGAGAAAGATGGCGGCGTACCGTGACATGCGCATAGAACAATGACTACGCCCAGTATAAATCAGGCCTCGGACGGGTTTTGAGCCGGTTGCCCGCACGGGCTCGGAAAGGACTGAATCGCACGGCGCTGCAAGCGCCCCTTCGGGTAGAATGCCGGAGGGGCCACGAATCTCGGTCAGGGGACTCTTGTCGAAGAAGATCGTCTTTTTCTTTCCGGCTTTTTCAAGCCAAGAAGCGACTGCTCCGCTGGGCATCCTAGCCGTCGCGACGCCGCTGATCGAGGCTGGCTACGACGTCCGCATCGTCGATTCCACCATCACGCCCGATTTCAAAAAGGTCGCCCTGCGCGAGCTCGACGACGCTCTCTGTCTTGCCGTTTCTCTCGTCACGGGGCCCATGATCCGCGAGACCGTCGAGATCGCTCGGGAAGCCAAGCGTCTCTATCCCGATAAACCTGTCATCCTCGGCGGCTGGCATCCCTCGCTGCTGCCGGACCAGACCCTCGCCGCGCCCTATGTCGATATCGTCATTCGCGGTCAGGGCGAAGACTCCATGCTCGAAGTGGTCGAGAGGATCGCGGCACACGAGTCACTTGAGGGCGTCACCGGCGTGGGGTACAAACAAGACGGGCAACTCCGGCTCAACCCGCCACGAGAGATGAGGCCGCTGGCTGACATGCCGCGTAAGGCGTACGAACTGGCGGACTTCGACGCCTACGAGCGCGTCTGCGGACGCCGTTGGGCGATGTACACCTCCAGCCTCGCCTGCCCCTACAACTGTTCGTTCTGCACCAACGCCGCTGTCTACCAACGGCAGTGGAACGCTCTGCCAGCCGAGCAGGTCGCCGAGGAGACCAGCGATCTCGTCAGCCGCTACAACCTCGACATGCTCTGGATCGTCGATGACAACTTCCTGGTCGATGTTCACCGCGCTGTCGAGATCGGTGAAGGACTTGTCCGCAGGGGCGTCAAGTTCGACTGGAGTATCCAGGCCACCGCGAACCTCGTCAACAAACTGAGCATTGATGAACTGAAGCTCCTACGCCGCGCCGGCCTTTCACAGATCTGCCAGGGTTCCGAGTCCGCTTCGGAACGCGTCCTCAAAGGGATGACGAAGGATTTTCAGGGCCTGGACGACATCCGTGAATCCGCCCGCAAATGCGTCGAGGCGGATATCCGTCCCTCTTTCAACTTGATCTTCGGCTTTCCCGGCGAAGGCCGGGTAGAACGGCGCGAGACGATCCGCTTCGTGATGGAGTTCTGCCGACGCTACCCGACTGTCGAGTTCTGGACGAACATGTTCACTCCTTACCCGGGCTCGCCCATCATCCACGAAGCGTCCAAGCACGGCATCGAACTACCCGAAACCTTTGAAGGCTGGGCCGACTTCTTCCCGCGCTACACCGAACTTCCCTGGCTCAAGGGCCGAGAGCACCGGCGCATCCAGGTCATGCGCGAGTACCTTCGCATGGCGTTCCGGCGCGTGCCGATTGCGAAACAGCCACGCAGGCTGCCCGCAGGACTCCACGATGTATTCGGCCCGCCCGCCCGCTGGCGCCTCGATAACGATTTCTATGCATTGCCGGCCGAAGTGTGGCTCAAGAATCTTGCCAGTTCGGCGGCGGTTCCTCCAAAGCCCGTGGTCGACGCCCAGCAGCTCGCAGCGGAGTCGGTCACATGTTGAGCCGGCGCAAGATCATTCTCTTTTCACCGCACTACGACGGGCCCGCCTTCGCACCGCCTGCCGCCCTTCTCCACCTTGCCGCGCCGCTGCGCGACGCCGGCTTCGTCGTCCGCATCGTTGACGGCAAGATCGAAGCGAACTACCTCGACGTCATCGAACGTGAGATTCGCGACGCGCTTTGCCTCGGCATCTCCTATCTGACCGGGCCCATGATCCAGAGCGCCATCGAGGTCTCGCGCCGCGCCAAGGAACTTCGTCCGGACCTCACCGTGATACACGGCGGCTGGCACCCCAGTCTCATGTCGGAGCAGACGCTCGAGGAACCCTACGTCGACGTCGTCGCCCGGCATCAAGGGGAACATACGCTGCTCGAAATCGCCCACCGCCTTCAGGCAGTAGAGACGCTCGACGGCGTCGCCGGTTGCTGGTTCAAACGAGACGGTGAGATTGTCAAGAACCCCGACCGCCCGATAGAACGCCTTGATGACCTTCCGTCACCCGCTTACGACCTCGCCGACTTCGACGCCTATGAGGAGGCCGGTGACGGCCGCGTCCTGCCCTACGCCACGAGCGTCGGTTGCCCCTACGAGTGCTCGTACTGCACCGACACTGTCTTCTACAACCGCCGCTTCAACGCCCTCTCGCCCGGGCGAGTGGTCAAAGAAGTCAGTAAACTCGTCAGGCAATACCGCATCGACCGCGTAGCCTTGCTCGATTCGAACTTCCTGGTCAATACCAAGCGAGCCGTCGCCATCGCGCAAGGGTTCGTCGAAGCTGGCGTCCGCTTCTCGTGGTCGTTCCAAGCGTCGACCGACTTCCTGTGCCGCCTTACCGATGACGAGGTTCGGCTGCTCGGCCGTAGTGGCCTAAGTCACATCGGTTTCGGAACGGAATCCGCCGACGCGGATGTGCTTTCCGTGATGAACAAGCAGCACCAGAGCATCCCCGACATCTATGAAGCCGCTCGCAAAACGCACCAAGCCGGCATCCGAGTCACCTTCAACCTGATCTTCGGCTACCCCGGCGAAACCGAGGCCGCGCGCCCCGAAACGTTTCGTGTGATGGGTGAAGTCGCTCAGCAATACGACAATGTCGGTTTCTCGCCGAATATCCTGACGCCCTACCCCGCGATCCCGCTTTGGCCGGAGTTGGAACGCCTCGGCGTCGAGCGCCCCGGATCTTTGGAAGCGTGGAGTGAGTTCGCGCTCAGTCACAACGTTCTGCCTTGGTTTCAGGATGCGGCGCGACGGCGCGTTGCGCGAAGCATCTCGTTGCTTTCGCTAGTCCACGAGTTAACGAAGCGCGTGCAAGGCGGTTCTTCCGCGGCCGGTTCTCCGATAGCCCGCTCCCTGCGCCGTGCCCTTTGCTGGCGCGTGAAGAACCAGTACCTGGCGTGGCCGGTTGAACTCTGGATGTACGAATGGAAGCAGCGCCTCATCATGCGAAGATCGCTGTTGACAGGGCAGGATCTCGGCTACACGATGGACCACGCAACGTAATGGCGGACATCCTACTTACCCACTGCAACCACCTGTATTTCGATCGAAAACAGGTGCGGAAGATGCAGCCCTATCCGCCGCTCCAAACCCTCATCGCCGCCGCCTGCCTGCGCGAGGCGGGCTATCAAGTGGCTCTCTACGATTCCACGTTCGAGGTTCCGCCCGACGAGGGGTTCCGGCAAGCACTCGCTCAACATCAACCCCGTCTCGTAGCCATCTGTGAAGACAACTTCAACTTCCTCACAAAGATGTGCCTCACGCAGAATCGCGATCTGGCCTTCGCGATGATGAGACACGCGTGCAAGGCCGATGTTCCGGTCGTCATCAACAGTTCCGACGCCACCGATCAGACGGAAGCCTATGTCAACGCGGGCGCCGCCTACGTCATGGTCGGTGAAGTGGAACGCACACTGGTTGAGCTCGCCTCGTGCCTGCTTAGGTCCGATCCCGCCGACCCTTCGGAAATTCGGGGCCTGGGCTACGGTGATGCTGCCTCGGGAAAACTCCACCACACTGCGCCTCGCCCTCTTCTTAAAGACCTCGACACACTTCCCCCGCCCGCATGGGACCTCGCCCCCATCGAGGGCTACCGTCATCGCTGGACCCAAGCCCACGGCCACTTCTCGGTCAACATGATCTCCAGCCGCGGCTGCCCCTATCGCTGCAACTGGTGCGCGAAGCCCGTCTACGGCGACACCTACCATCACCGCTCAGCGCGCTTAGTCGCCGAAGAGATGCTCGCGCTCAAGAGCACCTATGCCCCTGACCACCTCTGGTTCGCGGACGACATCTTCGCGCTCTCCGGTGAATGGACGCGCACGTTCGCCAATGCCGTCGAAGAGCTCGACGCCCACATCCCTTTCAAGATGCAATCGCGCTGCGACCTGATGACGCGCGACACCGTCGACGCCCTCCAGCGGGCCGGCTGCCACGAAGTTTGGATGGGGGCCGAATCCGGCTCACAAAGCATCCTTGACGACATGGACAAAGATGTCCTCGTTATCCAGATCTACGAGGCGCGTGAGAACCTTCGCCGCCACGGCATTCGGGCCTGTTACTTCCTCCAATTCGGCTACCCCGGCGAGACCTGGGAGAATATTCAAGAAACCATTCGCATGGTCCGCGAAACACAGCCCGACGACATCGGCGTCTCCGTCTCCTACCCCTTGCCCGGCACTCGTTTCTACGATCGCGTCTCAGAGCAACTCGGTCCCAAACGCAACTGGTCCGATAGCGACGACCTCTCCATGATGTTCAGGGGCACATATCGCAGTGAGTTCTACCGAGCCCTTCGCGACGCGCTCCATTTCGAAGTAGAAACTCGCAACACCAGTTCGACGAACGGCGCCGGCCGCCGCCTCGAAGAACTCTGGAGTAAGGTCGAGCAGATGGAATCCACCCACGCCCACGCCGACCCCACGCCGATATGGACCTCCTCCTAACCCACGGCTACTTCTTGGAAGACGATCCCAAAGAAGCGCGGATCATGAAGCCCTACGCACCGCTGGGGATACTGTATCTGTCGTCTCACCTGCGGCAGGCCGGTTTCGACGTTGAGGTCTATGACAGCACTTTCGGGTCGCACGCGGAACTGGTCCGCCTGCTCGACACCGAGCCGCCCGCCGTCATCGGCATCTACGGCACCTTGATGACCCGGCCCGGCGTACTCGCTATCGTGCAGGCGGCCAAGGTACGTGGCTGGAAAGTCGTCCTCGGCGGACCCGAGCCGTCGAACTACGCCGCCCAATATCTGGATGCCGGGGCCGATATCGTCGTGGACGGTGAAGGCGAGCAAACGCTAACGGACCTGCTGACTCTGGCCCGGTCCAGCAATTGGTCGGCGGCAAATCTGCGCCGAATCCCGGGCATCCACTTCGACGACGGCGGCCCCGCTCACACAGGCTCTCGAGATCTCATTCCTGACCTCGATCAACAACCGTGGCCCGACCGCGAGCGTATACGGATCGAGCGTTACCTGGACGCCTGGCGACAGCACCATGGCGAAGGCTCCGTCTCTGTGATCACGGCGCGCGGCTGCCCATACCACTGCCGTTGGTGTAGCCACTCCACCTACGGGAAGACTCACCGCCGACGCTCGCCCGTCGGGGTCGCCGACGAAGTCGAATGGATTCTCGAGCGCTACTCTCCTGACATGCTCTGGTTCGCGGACGATGTCTTCACGATCCATCACGGCTGGATCGCTGAGTATGCGGCCGTAGCACAACACCGCGGCATTCAAACGCCGTTCGAATGCATCACACGAGCGGACCGCCTTGATGAGAAGACGGCCGACGCCCTCGCCGAACTCGGCTGCTTCCGTTGCTGGATCGGTTCGGAAAGCGGCTCGCAGCGCATCCTGGACGCCATGGAGCGCGGCGTCACGACCGAGCAGGTCCAGCACGCCGTCGAACTCTGCCGCCAACGAGGTATCCAAACCGGCATGTTCCTTATGTGGGGCTACGAGGGCGAGCAGCTCGCTGACATCGAGGCGACCGTCAAGCACGTCAAAGCCTGCAACCCCGACGTTTATCTCACAACCGTTTCCTATCCCATCAAAGGCACGCCCTACTACGACGAGGTCGCGGACCGCCTGGTGTCCGTCAACGGCTGGGGGCAGACCTCTGACCGCGAAGCCAAGATCCGCGGGCGCCACTCCCGTGACTACTACAACTTCGCCGATCAGCTTCTCCGAGGTGAAGTCGAATTCCACCGAGCTCAGAACACGCACAACGGCACCGCCGTTCTCAGTTCGCTCGAAGACCAAATCGCGGAGGCCCGACAAGGCCTCGCCGCGACCGCCCGCGAGGTCGAGGCATGAACTCGGCGAGCGCCGCGACGCCGATCGGCGCCAACCCCGTCCAACAAGCATTCGATCAAGCCGCGCGCACCTACGAAAGCGATTGGAGTGAGTCCCTCATCGGTCGCATACAACGGCAAGCCGTCTGGCAGGCGATCGACCCCCTCTTCAGCGCAGGAGATCATGTCCTCGACATCGGCTGCGGAACCGGCACGGACGCCTTCCATCTCGCGGAGCACGGCATTCGCGTTCATGCCATCGACGTCTCGCCCGCTATGGTCGAGGAAGTTCAAAAGCGCATTGATCAGCGCGGCCGGCGCGCAACGCAAGGCTCCGGCCTCGCCGGCTCGCAAGTCTTCGCGATACCGGGGAGCGAAGCAGCCGCGGTCACTACCGAAGTCCGGCCCATCGAAGACCTCGACCAGTTGACGCCCGAACAGCCTTTCGATGGGGCCATCTCCAATTTCTCCCCGTTCAACTGCGTCGAAGACCTCGAGCCCGCCGCCGACTCACTAGCACGTCTGATCCGCCCTGGCGGCAAGCTCGTGCTTTGCGTGATGACGCGCTTCTGTTTGTGGGAAACCCTCTGGTATCCCCTCACCATGCATCTCTACAAAGCCAGCCGGCGCTGGCGATCAAAGAACGTAACCGCAACCGTGAGTTCCAGCGGCAAGTTCGAGGTTTACTACCCCTCTGCCCACGAGATCGAAGCTGCGTTGAGCGAACACTTCCGCCGCGTGGGCGACCAAGGAGTCGGCATCTTCGTCCCGCCGTCTTACCTTGAGCCCTGGGCCCAAAGGTTTCCACGCACGGTCAAGGCGCTCGGCGCCATCGATCGAGTCGTCAAGCGTTGGCCCTTCTTCCGCGCCATAGGCGACCATCGCCTGCTGATCTTCGAACGGCGCTGAGACCTCGCCGATGGCAGCAGCGACCGCATCCGCAACAACGGCCACGGCCGATCTACAACTTCTCTGTCCCAACTGCCGTAAGGGGAACGTCATCTTTTCAGATCTCGACCAGCCCTGCCGCAACTGCCACCATCAATTCCCGGTTCGGAGCGGCATCATCCAAGCCCTAGCTCCCGGCCGCGAAGAGGACTTCCAAAATTTCTTTCGCGAGTACCTAGCCGTCCGCAAAGCCGAGGGCCGGGGGAGCGAAGACCCCCGCTACTACCTCGCGCTCCCCTACCAAGACATCACCGGCAAACTTTCCTGGCAGTGGGACATGCGCGGCCAAACCTACCGCTACCTAGAACGCCGTGTCCTACCCGCGATCGAGCGCCAAGCGGCTCGTCCTCTCAACGTGCTCGACCTCGGCGCCGGCGTCGGCTGGCTCTCTTACCGGATGGCGTTACGCGGCCATCATCCCGCCGCAATCGATCTGCTCACTGACCCGCTTGACGGCTTGGGCGCCGCCCGTCATTACTTCGACGCACTCCCGCAATCCTTTCCTGTTTTTCAAGCCGAGTTCGACCGACTCCCATTCGCCGACCAGCAATTCGACCTCGCCATCTTCAACTCGTCGTTTCACTACGCGACCGATTACCGAGCCACGCTTCAAGAAGTCCGCCGCTGCCTGCGATGGGACGCCCGCGTCATCATCATGGACACGCCGATCTACCGCCGCCACCAGGACGGCGAACAGATGCGTGAAGAGCGCCACCGCCAATTCGAGGAGCAATACGGCTTCCGTTCCGACAGCGTCCCTAGCATCGAATACGTCGACGAATCGATGCTCAAACGCCTCGCCGCCGACCTCAACATCCACTGGGAGATCCACCGTCCCTGGTACGGCTGGGCTTGGCACTCCCGCCCCCTCAAGGCCTGGTGGAACCAACGCCGCGCCCCGTCGCGTTTCTGGATCCTCATTGGTTCCTGGGGGAGACCGTGATCATCCTCTTACACCCCCGTACGACCAAGCCCAAGAACCGCCGCTTTCCCCTGTCGGTGCTGTCGTTGGCCGCCGTCATGGAGGGCAAAGAAGACTACGTGATCATTGATGGGAACGTGGACCCTGACCCGCAACAGACGCTCGACCGCGTGATGCGCGAAACGCCCGCCGAACTGCTCGCTGTCTCCGTCATGCCCGGCCCGCAGATGGTCGCCGCCCTCCCGCTCTGCCGTAAGTTCCGGGAAGACTACCCCGAAGTGCCGATCGTGTGGGGGGGGTACTTCCCGTCTCTGTACGCCGACGCCGTTCTCAACTCCGACTATGTGGACTACGCCATCCGCGGCCCCGGCCAGGACACTTTCGTTGAACTCATCGCCGCCCTGCGGAAGCGAACAGATCTAGCCGGCATTGACGGGCTCTCCTACACGCACCAAGACGGCGAGCATCAACACAACGCTGAACGCCAATTCCGTTCGCCGAACGACTACCCGTGGCTCCCGTACAACCGCATTGATGTGGAGAAATACATCCTACCCACTTTTCTCGGCCGACGCACCGCCGTTCACGAAGCGAGTGTCGGCTGCCCCTACAGATGCAACTTCTGCGGCGTGATCACGGCCTACGGCAGCCGCGAAAAAATGGAAGAACCCGCGCGCACCGAGGCCATTTTGCAGTCCCTCAAAGATGCCTACGCGATCGATGCCGTGCAGTTCTACGACAACAATTTCTTTCTGCGTGAGGACCACGCGCGGGAACAGGCCGGCCGCTTAGAGCCCCTCGGACTGCGCTGGTGGTGCGAAGCGCGCATCGATGCCGTCCTCGGCTACTCCGACGAAACCCTGCTTGCCCTGAAGCGAGCTGGGGCGACGATGATCTTCTTCGGCGCGGAGTCAGGTTCCGACTGGGTTCTCGAAGAGATGAACAAGCAGCTCAAAACTGAACAAACGCTTGAACTCGCCCGCCGACTCAAGGACTTCGATATCATCCCTGAGTTTTCGTTTGTTGTCGGAAACCCACGGAACCCCCAGCGCGATATCGAGGCAACCATCGCTTTCGTCCGCAAGATCAAGAACCTCAATCCCGCCGCCGAGATCATCCTGCAGCACTACATCCCGACGCCCCAGCGGGACAGCATGTACGGCGGCGTCGACGATCAACTCGCCTTTCCCGACACTCTCGAAGAATGGGGCACGGACCGCTGGTATAATTTCACCATCCGCACCGAGCCTAACCTACCCTGGCTCCCCGCTTCGCTCAAGCAGCGAGTGGACAACTTCGAACTCGTCGTCAGTTCCCGCTGGCCCACTCAGCAAGATTTCCGCATGCCACATTGGGGCCGCCTCCTTCTCAAGACCCTCAGCAGTTGGCGCTATGCCACCGGCGTCTATGGCGGCCCCCGCGAACTTCGTTGGACCCAACGCTTCGTGGAACTGCGAAAACCTCAGATGGAAAGCCTATAAGAAGTCTCCCCTGACCTGAACCGAAGTGCCCATCACGCGCCAAACGAACCAGTCAAGTTAGTACAATTTCGACTATCACAGTAATTCAGACTCGGGCCGCTTGCCGGCACTGCAAGAAGACCGATCGACGCCCAGACAGAATAACCGCGAGTTGTATGGTCTTGGAGGACTTGGGGAGCGCGGCAAGGTGATACCCTCATGATTAGAAAATGCCAACGAAAATAGTGGGATCCTATCTGCTTGTAGCCTATTTCGCATTGGCTTTCGCACAGACACCGCGATCCACACTTGGTGAGCCAAGCAACGTGGCGTCACAAGCCGACCATGCGCAAGACAAGGACTGTCAGGCTTGCCACCAGGAAATCTACGACGGGTATCAATCCACTGGGATGGCGCGTTCTCTCGCTCGCGCCGGCACCGATACGGCCGTTGAAGATTTCTCCCGAGCCCGTGGCGCGCACAAACCCTCCCAACGTCACTACGCGTTCGCCCTGGACGATGAGGACTACCTCTTCCGGCGGTATCAGACTGACGACGCCGGCAACGAGATCAACGTCTTCGAGCAGAAGGTGGACTGGATTCTGGGCTCCGGGAGCAAGTCGCGATCTTACCTGTATCAGACTGAATCGGGAGAGCTTTTTCAACTGCCGATCGCCTACTACTCAGCCAAGAAAATGTGGTACATGGCGCCCGGATACGACCACAAGAATCATGATGGCGTAGGGCGGCACGTGACGCGGGAGTGCATGTTCTGTCACAGCGACTATCCCGAGTACGCCCCAGGCAGTGATGCCCACGGCGCTCCGGCCGTCTATCCCGCCGATCTGCCGCGGGGGATCGGATGTCAGCGCTGCCATGGCGCCGGCGAGGCGCATGTACAGGCGGCGACGAACGACACGCCTGATATGGAAAAGGTAAGAGCGGCGATTGTGAATCCGGCGCGGCTTGACGCCCGCCGCCGCGACGACGTCTGCTACCAGTGCCACATGCAGCCGTCGGTCGCATTGTTTGGGGTAAGGCGCTTCGGCCGCGGTGACTACTCTTTTCGTCCTGGCGAATTGCTTTCTGATTACATCGTCGACATGGATCCGGTCGACGCGAACATACCCCGCCCGGAGCGTTTCGAGATCAACCATCACTCCTACCGACTCGAACAGAGCAAGTGCTTCGAGCGGAGCGAAGGAGCGCTTAGTTGTGTGAGCTGCCACGACCCGCACCGTGAAGTCCCCGAAACCGAGCGTGCCGCCCACTACAAGACGGCATGCGAGAAGTGCCACCAGCCGGAGAGCTATGCGGCTGTCCACGCAGCCGCGAGCCCGGCGGTCGAGAGCATGGATTGCGTTTCCTGTCACATGCCACAACACCGGCCCCAAGACGTGGTTCACGTTGTGATGACCGACCATTTTATTCGCCGCCAGCCGGGCGGGCCGGAACTGGTAGCCCCGCTCGAGGAGAAGGAACCGAGACTGGAAGACGTGGAATTGACGCGGCCCGAGACCGTTGATCCGGGCGAGCGACCTCTGTACCGCGCCGTGGCGGTGTCAAGGGCCGCGGGAGGCGCCTATAAGCCGGCGGTGGCGCGACTTGAACTGATTCTCGGCCAGCTTGACCCGGATCACATCGAACCCTATCTGGATCTGATCAAGGGATATCTCAAGCAGAAACAGTTTGCCGAGGCGGCGCAGACCGCTCGGCTCGTCCTCGATCGAGACCCGGAGAACGTTCATGCGAGGGGATGGCTGGGCTTGTCGTTACTGGCGCGGCGGGAACTCGATGCCGCCGACGAAGAGTTCCAGAAGGTTCTCAAGGTGACCCCGGAGGGTCCCGAGGTGAACTATAACTACGGGCTTCTGCTGATTGGCAAGGATCGCTACGCGGACGCAGTCAAGCATCTGGAGACCGCCGTAAGGGCCCGCCATAACATGGCGCCGGCTTGGTACTATCTCGGCTACTGCCACGGCAAGCTGGGCCAACTCAACGAGGCGTTCTTGAGCTATCGCAGGACCCTTCAGATCGAACCCGCTCATACGCGTGCTTACGTTGGGATTGGGAAGATACTCGCAGCACAGGGGAATCGGGATGAGGCTGTGCGCTACCTGCGGCACGGGCTCAAGGCGGCATCACAGATCGCGCCGATTGCGCAGGAACTGGACCGGATCAGAGCCGGGGCGCAGTAGTCGAAACTCAGTTTCGCGACGCCGTGCGTTGCACTGCTACGATCGTCAAAGAGACGAATACCCGGCTTCGTCGGGTCCGCGATGGATCAACGAAATCTTCTCATTTGGGCCCTGACGTGGCTGCTGGCCGGTTGCGCTTGTTCTTCGCCTGTGGAAGACCCGCGTCGGGAGCGAAGCGCCCAAGAGACAGGGGTTGGGCGGGGGCAGGTCGTTGAACCTCTCGGCGGCACGACCGGACCACGAAAGGCCGCGGTGGAAGCGCCGGCGTCGAAGACTACGTCGGGGGAATTCATCGACGTCACGTCCTCGTCGGGAATCGTCTTCACACACTTCAACGGTACTACCGGTGACTTCCTGCTGCCGGAGATCACAGGCTCCGGCGGGGCCCTATTCGACTATGACAACGACGGTGATCTCGACCTCTACCTCGTCCAAGGAGCAGAGTTGAGACCAGGGCATAAGCTCCGGGGCTTTGAGTGGCAGGGGCAAACTCCGCCTCGCGACCGGCTTTTTCGCAATGATTTTGAAACCGGACCGGGAGGGGGCGAGGTCCGCTTCACGGATGTTACGAGCCAGAGCGGTATCGAGGGCTTCGGGTACGGCATGGGGGTCGCCACAGGAGATATTGATAACGATGGGTGGGTCGACATCTACGTAACCAATCTGGGCTCGAACTACCTGCTCCGCAACGACGGGGACGGGACCTTCAGCGACATCACGGAGTCCAGCGGCGCAGACGACCCTCGGTGGAGTACGAGCGCCACCTTCCTCGACTACGACCGGGACGGCCTGCTTGATCTGTTCATCGCGAACTATGTGGATTTCTCGATCGAGATGAAGCGTGAATGTTTCGCCAAAAGCAGTGCCAGGGACTACTGCGGCCCCGACACATACGACGCAGCGCGCGACCGCCTCCTGCGGAACCGTGGCGACGGAACCTTCGAGGATGTGACTTCCGTGCTCGGGATTGACAAAACCTTCGGCGCGGGACTCGGCGTAATTGCCGCCGACCTCAATAGCGACGGCTGGCTTGACATCTACGTGGCCAACGACGGCGATCCCAACATCCTGTGGATCAACCCTCGCGGCAAGGGACGCTTTCAAGACGAGGCCTTGCTGGCCGGTGTCGCCCTCAATCAGGCCGGCCGGGCCGAAGCAGGCATGGGAGTCGATGCCGCAGATATTGACGGCGACGGCACGGAGGACTTGTTTCTTGCCCATCTCGACGGCGAGTCGAATACTCTTTACATGGCGACGGGGCAAGGCTACTTCGAGGACCAGACCGTCCGGCATGGTTTGCACGGGCCGAGTCTGCCCTCTACCGGATTCGGAACGGGCTTTCTCGATTTCGACAACGATGGCCGCCTTGATCTTCTGGTAACGAATGGAGCGGTTCGCTTGCAAGAGCGTCAAGCTCGTGCCGGAGAACCCTACCCGCTTCAACAGCGCAATCAACTTTTCCAAGGAGCGAAGGAAGGCTTCGTGGAAGTGACGGACAAAATGGGCGACGCAATGAGAATCGAGGAAGTCAGCCGCGGAGCGGTCTTCGGCGACGTCGACAACGATGGGGACACCAATTTCGTTGTCACCAACAACAGCGGTCCGGCCCGCCTCTTGCTCAACCGAATCGCCGGAAAAGAGAACTGGCTCGGACTTCGAGTCCTGGGAAAGCAAGGACGCGACGCCTACGGTGCGGGGGTGGAGGTTGAAATGTCCGATGGCTCAACTTTTTCCCGACGCGTCCGTACGGGGGGAAGCTACTGCTCGGCGCGCGATCCGCGGGTCCTCGTGGGCTTGGGTGGCCGGGATGGAATCAAGGCGGTCCGGATCAAGTGGCTCGGTGGCGCGGTCGAACGATGGACTGATCTGCCACTGAATCGGTACTCTACGCTTCGGGAAGGCAGCTCTCCGGGTGGTTCCTGACATGATCGAAACGACAACGAGAGTTGTGCGAGGGCAGGCGGGCTCTTGGGCCGGCGTCAAGAAGCTGTCCGCGCTAATCCTGAGCTTCACCGTCTTAGCCTGCGCCCTGGCGCCGGACGTGGTATGGGCGCACCCTCAGGCGAGTCGACTCCCCTCGACGCTGCCACCCACGCGGGACGGCCTCCTGGAAATTCCGCTTCCGGATCTCTCGAAGCTTGAAAGTTCGGTTGCCGAACAGATCCGGTCGGTCCAGCAGACTTTCCAAGGCCTCGGGGCGCAACGCGATATTGCCAGTGGCGATTTAGCGGAGGCCTATGGCGACCTGGGAGGCCTTTATCACGTTTACGAGTTCAGCGATGCGGCGGAAGCATGCTATCGAAACGCAGCCCTGCTTGCCGCGTCCGATTACCGTTGGCATCATCTGCTGGGCCGCTTACAGGAGTCAGTGGGCCGTCTTCACGAAGCTTTCGATTCGTACAGCGCCGCCCTGAAGCTTCGTCCGAAGTTCGCGGCCACACTCGTTCATTTGGGCAGCGTTTCTCTGCAGCTCAACGAGATGGAGCGGGCTGCTGAGGCGTTTGCTGAGACCCTGCGCATCAATCCAAATGAGGCCGCGGCGTATCAGGGTCTGGGAGAGATGAAGCTGGCTGAAGGCAATTTCGCGGCATCCGCCAAGCATTTCGAACGGGCCCTTCAGCTCGCGCCGGCGGCAAACCGTATTCACTACTCTCTCGGCATGGCTTACCGCGGCTTGGGCGAGATGGACAAAGCAAGATCTCACCTCGAACAGCGCGGCACCGTCGGTGTCCGGGTAAGGGATCCGCTCGTCGACGAATTCCAACTCCTGCTGCGGGGTGAGCGCGTTCATCTTCTGCGGGGCAGGCTCGCTTTCAGCGCCGGACAGTTTGAGCAGGCGGCACACTCTTTTGAGGAGGCCGTGAACGCCGACCCTGAGAGCGCCCGCGCCCGCGTCAATTTCGGGACCACGCTCGGACGCCTAGGTGACACGGCCCGAGCGCTTGAGCAGTTTCGCGCCGCCCTCGACATTGATCAGCAAAACGTGACAGCCCACTTCAACCTCGGGACGCTGTACGCGCGTGCCGGTGAGCACGGCCAAGCCGCCGAGCATCTCCTTTTCGTTGTCGGCGAGCAGCCCAAGGATCTCCAAGCCGCCCGGGAACTGGCCAAAACGCTCATTCACCTAGGGAGAAATGACGAAGCGCTCAAGTACCTGCCCAACGTTGTCGATTCCAGCCCAAGCGAAGAGGAGCCACGACTCGCGCTGGCACAGCTTTGGGTCAGGCGGCGGCAGTACCGGCAAGCTCACGATCTTCTCAGCACGGCCCACGAGAGCTTTCCCAAGCACGGCCGCACGGCCCACGCCCTGGCACGTCTGTTGGCCTCCTGTCCGGATCCTTCCCTCAGAGATGGCGATCGCGCTGTTGAGATCGCAAGCCGGGTTTTCCGTGCCGCCCAGACCGCACCGTACGCCGAGACCCTCGCCATGGCTTTGGCCCAGCAAGGCAATTGCACTCAGGCGGCGGCGGTTCAACTGAAGATCGTGGACAACTCGCAAAAGAGCGACCCTGAAACACTTCAGCGCCTTCAGAACAGTCTTGTTCGGTATAAGGCCGGAGTCCCGTGCGCTCCGCCGCTGTAGACCATTGGCGGGCGGAGGCATATGTTGTAGCCCAGTTAAAATGTCCCCTTACGCGCCCAATAGAAATGTCCCCTCTGGACCAGGATCGTGGCCGGCCCCTTCGCCTTGGAGGCTGATGATGGCGACGCCGAGGGACCCGTCAAGGGTCCGCGAAGCCAATCCCTACGGGCTCGCCCTGGACTGCTCCCTCGCCGTCGCGAAAACACCACTCGGCTCAACAAGGCGAAGGGGCTCAAGAGCTTAGCGCGTAAGGGGACACTTCTACTGGGCTAAAGAGGGGGACATTTCTATTGGGCTACGACATGGCGGGCGGAGGCATATCGGGTGCGCGACAAATATGTGACGCTCAGGCGGCTTTGGCGCGATTCTCCCAGTAGTCGTCGAAGCGGTTGGAGAGCCGGGCGCAACGCAGGGCGGTGATGGCGTTGGCGCCGCGCACGCTCCAGAACATGCCCGAGCGTTTCAGTCTCGACGCGATTACGGTTCGGCAACCTGCCTCGATCACTCCCGAGCCGACAAACAATCCTTGGCGCCGAAACGCGCGGTAGCGCATCCGCTTGGCATTGCGCTCGAAGTATTCCGCCTCCAAAGCCAACTGATGCGTCAACTCCGCATCCTCGACCTCGATCCCGCGGAGTGCGGCGACCAGTTGCTCAATGCGCCCTGAGTCGAGCTTCTTGTTGAGCCGCCGCGCCCAACTGCGGCGACGCTTTTCGTCCTGCGGAAACAGCTTCGCCGCCAACTCCCACAGGTGTTCGCGGGCGTGATAGAGGTCGACGATCTCGATCGCGCCGGGGAAGTATTCGTGCGAGATATTCCAGATCCAGGGCGCGCCATCTGCGATGACGACCTTCTGGCGCGCCCGGCTCCAGCCCCGTCGGCAAGCCTCGCTGTAGATGCGCCGGCCGAAAGAGGCGGCGTCCTCGATTGCGCCGCTGTAGCTGGTCGAGTCTTCGTCGCGGACAGGGCGGCTTTGCTCGTCACAGCTGGTTTGCGTGAAGACACAGCCCAGCTTGACCTCGCGGGTACGCGCTTGCGGGCTCGTTTTCCCCCTGCGGCCCGCCGTGTCAGCGTCCGTGACCGGCACTCCCGTACCGTCCATCTCGATGTAGAGAAGCGGAGTTGCCGGCCCGCGGATCTCAGCTAGATCAAGCTGCACAGCACGTGCGATCTCGGCTTGCTCGCGGGTCGCGATGTCCGCGCCGATCGCTTCCGCTTCGCGCTCCACCGCCTTCGCGGTCAGCTGCACGCCGGCCAACTCTTCGAGCAACGCGCGGCCGCGATCGAACGAGGTCTCGGAGCCGACCAACGCGGTCATGCGGCGCACACCGGGCGAATACTGAGTCTCGTCAACGTCCAACTCTTGGTCGCGCGGCGCAAAGCCGACGCGGCAACGTTTGCAGTGATAGTACTCCCGCTCGACGACGACCGCGCCCAGCATCGTGACGAGTTTCTTCGAGCGCTTGCCGGCGGAGCGCGCCGCTTTGCCGCAAGCGCACAGCGGTTGCAATTCGCTCGCTCGCTCCTCGTTCAATAGCGTCTCGATCAGCCTCGCACCCGCTTGGTGCAACGCATCGCGGGTCGCTTGTTCGACGGCTTCCAGATCGAGCTTGCCGCTCCTGCGCCGATCGGCGAAGACGACCTGCAGCAGTCGCCTTACTTCTTCGGCGACCTCTTGCTCGATCGCTTCAGCCGTTTTTTTTCCTGCGGGCTCAAGGCGGCGTCTTCTTCCACGGGACGCAGCCGGCAGATCTGCTCATTGACTTCGAACAGCTCTCGACTCAGCCGCTGAAACTGCCGAAAGGCGGCGATCTCGCGCTCCGCCTTACGGCGAGCAGCCGGACTGACGATGGTCTCGTTAAGTGTCTTTCCGTTGACCTTGTAGGACAAACGCAACTGAGGACCATGCCCTGGATGATCCCGTGACATACACACGCAAGCGGCTTTGCCGCAACGTCGGAACGAAGCGCTCAGAGAGCCTCGTCGGAAATCGCCCAGCTCAGCCAGTTGGCGAGTGAGCCCAGCGCGACGATGCTCCAAGGCAGGCAATGATAGCGACATGCGACCCTCCTGGTCTCTGAGAGTATATTATACCCTCAGATAAGGCCGCCCGCATTCCCTCCCCCTTCCCGCTTCACTTCTGTGTCGCGCACCCAGGCATATCGCGCGAGGCCCGGAAGTGAGTTAAACTAGGGCTAATTACCCCCGCTATCCCAATGATCCGCTGCGGAAGCCGGATCGATCGAGAGAGAGAGCGTGAAGATTCTCTGTTCTGGGCGTCGGCATAGCAGCCGATTCATCACCGTTTTCAGGTTTTCTTTCCTTGCAGTTCGGCCTGTCGAGTTCTGTTCGGCTCTGAGGCGGTTGGCCGGTGTTGGTCTGGCGTCCGCGCTTCTCGCTCTTTGCGTGGCCAAGTTGCCCGCTCAGACGACGATACCCGTTGCCGGCGGCCAGGTAACGATCTGGGGTGCGCGAGATCGTTTCGGCACAACCGCTGTCGAGGACAACCCGAAGATCGATGGCAGCATTCTCGCTGCCGTCGAGGGAGCACGCCGGTTCGGGCTGCCAGTGACGCCCCCAGAAGAGGACAGCCACCCGGTGCAGATCGTAAGGGTTGACCCTCAGGGCCGCATTCGCGTCTATGTGAAGTTTCTTGAATGGTCCGAGCAGAATCTTGCCGCGGCCGAAACGGTGGGCGCATTCGCGATCGAGGTCGCCAATGAATCTCTCAAGACTGTGTTGGGATCCATCCCCCACGGGCAGATAGAGGCTGTCGCCGAGCTGGACTTCGTACAGAAAGTGACTCCGCCCCGCTGGGGGTTCGCGCGCGTGGGCTCCCAGAAGACCGAAGGGGATGCCATCCACATGGCCGACACGGTGCGCACGAACCTCGGACTGGACGGCAGTGGCGTCAAGGTGGGGATCATTTCCGACGGGTTCGATGGCTTAGCGACGGCGCAAGGGACGAGTGATCTTCCTGGGACCGTCACCACTTTTGGCACCTCTGCAGGTGGCGAGGGTGTTGCGATGGCGGAAATCGTCCATGACATGGCCCCAGGCGCTCAACTTGCGATCGGCGCGGGGCTTACGGATCTAGAATTCATCCAGCGCGTCACCGACCTCAAAGACACCTTTGGCGCGGATGTTATCGTTGATGACATCCTGTTTCCGTTTGAACCGTACTTCGAGGATGGTCCCGTGGCGCAGGCCTATCAGATGGCTCTGGACGCGGGAATCACGATCATCTCCTCCGCCGGCAATCAGGCGCAGTTTCACTATCAGGCGCCGTTTGACGGCAGCGGAACGCCTTATGTTCCAGACGGATTCCCGAACTTGTCTTTTCCTCGCCATAAGTTTAATGTACCGACTCCACCTGACAACCCGGAAACTCTGCGCATCAAAATTCCACATCTGGCCACTACTCTGGCGGCGTTGCAATGGACGAATCAGTTTGGCTCACTACTGTCCGGTTAGAAGTCGAATAGAATCAGCTGGTTGGGGTGATCGAGTAAGTTTTCATGGGAGTCTGATGGCTGCAAGGCCTGTAAAATGGGCGTTTTCTCAAATAGGGTAACGCTGAGAATCTGTAGGATTTGGTAGAGACTCGCCTCCAGGCCCAACCTCTTCCGCACGATCGCCACCAGCACGTACACCGAGACGGCGATCCAAATCTGGGTCTTCACGGCGTTCTCGCTGGCGCCGTAGAACTTCTTGATCCGCAAGTGCTGCTTGACCCACTTGAAGAACAGCTCCACCTGCCAGCGCGAACGGTAGATCTCGGCGATGGTCAGTGCCGGGAGCGCGAAGTTGTTGGTCAGGAACTTCAGCCGCTTGTTCGTCGCGGCGTCGACGTAGCTGACGCGCCTCAACGGGTCCGGATAGACTTTGGCCGATTCGATGGCAGTCAGTATGACGGTCTGATCCGAGCGCACGCCCGTAGATTTGTCGACGGGATGCGAGTAGCGCCGTTGGAGCAAGATGTTCTTCTTGGTTCGCACGACGAAGAACGACGAGCAGAGGGTGAACACGAAGAGGCGTTCGAAATCCACGTAGGCCCGATCCATAACGTAGAAGGCGCCGGGCTCGGGTAGGAACTCGTCGAGGATGTTGACGTCGTGCGTTTTGCCGTCGGTAATGCGGATAAACGTGGGGATGTTACCGTGCAGGTCCAACAGCGTGTGCATCTTCACGGCGGCCTTGCGCCGGCGGAACTTGGCCCACGGGAACAGCGAGAGGCACAGGTCGATGGTGGTCGAGTCCAGAGCGTAGAGACTTTGATTGAGATCCACGCCGATCGGATCGCGGGCATACAAGGGCCGCGCGATGCGAATCAAGGCCTGAGCGAAATCGGCATAGATCCGCCAGTCGCGCGACTCGTTAGCGTCGGCCAGTGTCGAGCGCGCGACGTTGCCGCGGAATCCCATGTGGTAGAGCTTGCCGCCAAGCGAACGCAGGCACGCTTCGATATCGCGGAGGCTTTCGCGGTAGGTCAACTGGGCGAAGGACATCGAGAGGAACTGATCCCAGCAGGAGAAGCTGCGCGAGCCCCGCTCGCCATCGTAGCGGGCCACACAGCGCCGGAACTCGCGATCCGGAAGAAAGCTGATCAACTGCGCGAATACGGTGCGGCCCAGATTCATGAGCCATTGTCGGCTCAGGACGGATGACGCTCAAACGGCGCACCGCCGCTCAAATCGCGGCAAGAAAAAACAACACCTAACCCACTTTTCTACAACCAGTTGCAGGCCGCCCACCGCTTATCAGCCGGACAGTAGTGAGTTTGGCTCATCGACTGACGATTACGACATTTGCCTCGCCTCGGGCGATACGGTCGACCCCCTTCTGTTGTGCAGCGCCCTCATTCAGGACGGTACGCCGGGCCAGGACAATCCGCTGGACCCTCTCCTAGTGGAGTGTGAGTCGACGCCGGGGAACTTCTGTTTCGTGAATCTGCAGATTGTCAGGTTTGCCGGTGGGGACCAGACGCTTGAATTCTTTGTCATCGGACTTGATTCCTCGGAAATTCTCGACCCCGGTGAGATCATTCCGGGGGACGCCATCGTTGGCCACGCCGCCCTTGATGACGTAATCAGCACCGCCGCCATTAACGCTGACGATCCAAGCAACGACGATATCGCCCCGTATAGTTCACATGGGCCGTCGACAATCACGTTCCCCTCACCGGTCGTTCGTCCTACTCCTACCGTCACCGGAATCGACAATGTCACTGTGTCATCGGCCTGGGGCGGACCCGTGCCGTTCGCCGGAACTTCAGCGGCGGCGCCGCACATTGCCGGTATCGCCGCGTTGATGCTGGAGGCTGCCCCCCCACTCACTCCCTCCCAGGTCAAGGCAGAACTACAGAGCACGGCGACCGACCGCGGCGCCGCCGGCTTCGACAACATCTACGGAGCGGGCTTGGCGAATGCGGCGAATGCGGTACCAACGAACCAAGCTCCCACCGCGAACTCGGTTTCGCCGTCGAGCGGAAGCGGGACAGGAGTGACGTTCGGCTACGCGGTGTCGGATCCGGATGGGTATCAGGATCTGACGGGGATGCAGATGCTCATCAACGAGACGTTGGCCGGGGCGAACTCGTGTTGGCTATTTTACCGCCCGGCGAGCAATGAACTGTATCTACAAAACGATGCCGGGTCGGCATGGCTGGGGCCCGAGACAGTCGGGACGGGAGGCCTGTTGCAGAACTCGAAGTGTGAGGTGAACGCCGGGACCTCGTCGGTGTCACCCAGTGGAACGGATCTGATGCTGAATTTGACGGTGGAATTTCCACAGGGCGGTGCGAAGACGAACTGGCTGTGGGTAGACGACACCGCCGGGCAAACCCAGGGCTGGAAGCAGGTAGGCACGTGGACTGCGGTGGGAACAGGGAATCATTCCCCGGCCGCGGATTCGGTCACACCCTCGAGCGGCATCGGCGCGAACGTCACGTTCAACTATGCCGTATCGGACTTGGATGGGTATCAGGATCTAACGGGGATGCAGATGCTGATCAACGAGACATTGGTCGGAGCGAACTCGTGTTGGCTATTCTACCGCCCGGCGAGCAATGAACTGTATCTACAAAACGATGCCGGGTCGGCATGGCTGGGGCCCGAGACGGTCGGGACGGGAGGCCTGTTACAGAACTCGAAGTGCGAGGTGAACGCCGGGACCTCGTCGGTGTCACCGAGTGGAACGGATCTGATCCTGGACGTGGCAGTGGAGTTTTCGCAGGCAGGTAATAAGACGAACTGGCTGTGGGTAGACGACACGGCCGGGCAAACCCAGGGCTGGAAGCAGGTAGGTACGTGGACGGTGCCGGGAGCCGGGAATCAACCCCCGACGGCGAACTCGGTAACGCCGTCGAGCGGGAGCGGTATGGGAGTGACGTTCGGCTACGCGGTGTCGGATCCGGATGGGTATCAGGATCTGACGGGGATGCAGATGCTCATCAACGAGACGTTGGTCGGGGCGAACTCGTGTTGGGTATTCTACCGCCCGGCGAGCAATGAACTGTATCTACAAAACGATGCCGGGTCGGCATGGCTGGGGCCCGAGACAGTCGGGACGGGAGGCCTGTTGCAGAACTCGAAGTGCGAGGTGAACGCCGGAACCTCGTCGGTGTCACCGAGCGGAACGGATCTGATCCTGGACGTGGCAGTGGAGTTTCCGCAGGCGGGTAATAAGACGAACTGGCTGTGGGTAGGCGACTCCGCCGGGCAAACCCCCGGCTGGACTTTCCTTGGAACCTGGATCGCGAACTAGTCACTTCCTATCTAGAGATTCTTCACTCCCGACCGCCCGTGAGGCGCAGTTCACAGTGTTAGAGGCCTGTCTTTCCAGCGGACTGTCGCGGAGGTAGTTTCAATAAAGAGGATGCGGCAGTAGGGCTTGGAACACTTCCAACGGAGCGGATTGGCGTTTTCCGAGTACGAGTTGATGTGGCGGCGGAGATTGCGTGCCAGATAGGGCGAGGAAGTCGGACCGTCGCCGTCAATCACTTCCCGGTGCACTTTGGCAAACTCTAACTCGACTAGGATGAGCCAGGACGAACTAGCCCGTGTCAGTGTGGACGTGGGGTGGCGTCTGAGAAACGCCGCCACATTCTTCGCCCTGGACGAGAGATCGCCAAGGATGAGGTGAGTCCCTCCGGTCGAGATCGGCACTACCGTGCTAAAGGCTTTCAATTTGCGGTTTTCGCAATTGCACGAGGCGTTGGGCCCAGTTGAGACTCTCGCGGATTAGCGTAGATGCCGGCGGCATAGCGCCAACTGCTGAGGGTCTTGAGAAGGCGGCGGCCCCAGGGCGGCATGCGGAAGTCTTGCATGGTCGGCCAGCGTGAGCTGACGACGAGTTCGAAGTCGTCCACCCGTTGTTTGAGCGAAGCGGGGAGCCAGGGGAGGTTGGGTTCGGTGCGGACGGTGAAGTTGTACCAGCGGTCGGTGGCCCATTCTTCCAGGGTGTCGGGGAAAGTGAGTTGGTCTCGGGATATAGTGCTGGAGGATGATTTCGGCCGCGGGGTTGAGGTTTTTGATCTTGCGGACGAAGGCAATGGTTGCTTCGATGTGTGGAGTGTCAACACGTTGTTCATGGGAATGAGGAGCCGGGAGAAGGGCGGACGGTAGTGGATGCCGCCGTGAGGGCGATGCCAGTTGTAATCGTGAAGCCAGGGTATCAAATGAACGGCACGCTGCTCGGAAGAGCAGTAGGAGCGAGCGTAAGCCCATTCTCGTAAAGCGGTCTGGATGAAGCGTTCGGCTTTGCCGTTGGTGCGCGGCGTACAGGGGCGCGTGAAGCGGTGCCGGATGGCAAGACGACGGCAAGCATCGGAGAAGAGGCGGGAGCGGTAGCAAGAGCCGTTATCGGTGAGTAGGCGGCGGATGCGGATACCGAGCGAGCGGTAGTAGCCGACGGCAGCTTGCAGGAAAGCCACCGCGGAATGACCGCGCTCATCGGGCAGGATCTGAGAAAAAGCAATGCGGGTGTGGTCATCAATGGCGACGTGCACGAATTCCCAGCCGGCGCCACGACAGCGCTGGGTCTTGTCGGAGGTGACGCGATGACCAGCTCGCTGGAAGCGGCCGAGCTTGTTGATGTCCAGATGCAGCAGATCGCCGGGTGAGGGGTGTTCGTAGCGTCGCACGGGCGGGGCGGGTTCGAGATCGCGCATGCGGTTCAGGCCGGCGCGGCGCAAGATGCGGCTGACGGTCGTCGGCGACACTCCGCGGCGAGCAGCGATGCGGTAGCCGGCCCAACGTTGCCGCCGCAGAGCAATAACGCGGGCCACGATGGGCTCAGGAGTACGATGTGGGATGTGGTGGGGTCGTAAGGAGCGGTCGAGCAGACCGGCAGGCCCCTCGGCGCGGTACCGTTGCAGCCAGTGGCGCGCGGTGCGTTCGGAGACGCCGCCGGCCGCCGCGGCGGCCGACGCCGTCTCCCCGGCGAGGATGCGTTGCACCAAGCCAGCTCGACCTTTCGGTGTCAATCGGGCATTCTGATGGATGTTCATTCGGTCTCTCCAAGGTTGCTGTTGTGGGATAACTCCAGCTTCCCTGGTCCGAGACCGAATGAACAACCTATTGAAAGGTCACAGCTAGCTCGAGGGCTTGCTCGGTCTTGAGCTGAGTTGCAAGCAGTTTTACTGAGTCCCGCATAATATTCAGTTAATCGAACGACAAAGAAGATTGCTTCCAAAAGGCGGCGATCAAGCGCCGTTTGCGGCGCATGCGGCGCAAGGTCGTGCGTGCCCGCTCGTCGAGCTCCCAGTAGTCGTTGGGGCAGACGTTGGGCAACTCGTGCTGCTTCCAGTAGGCCCAGATGTATTCCACCGGATTCAGCTCCGGGGCGTAGCCCGGCAAGTACTCGGTCTCGATGTGGCCCTGCGACAACGCGATGAACTCGCGCACCAACGCGCTGCGATGCGCCGGCAAGCGATCCCACACGATCAGCAACGGACGTTGTATGTGGCGCAGCAGCGCCTTGAGGAAATCGATCACCTCGGGACCGCGGATGGCGTCGGGATAGAGACGGAAATAGAAGTTGTGGAAAGTGATTCCGGCCGCCGCCGAGAGCTTCTTCCAGTTGAAGTTGAACTGCAGTACGGGCGTCTGCCCGCGCGGCGCCCAAGTACGGCAGCGATGTGGCTTCTGGCTCAGTCCGCTTTCGTCGATGAAGACGATCGTGCGGCCCTGTTTTTGGGCTTTTTTTTAATGGCGGGCCAGGTCTGTTTCTTCCAGGCGCGGATCGCTTCCTCGTTGCGCTCGCGGGCCTTGCCGACCGGCCGTTGCGGGCTCCAGTGGAGTGCCCGCAGCAGCTTCCAGACGTGGCCTTCGTGGTAGCGCACCCCGAAACGGTCGCGGATCAACCGCGCCACCCGCGGACAGCTCCACAGCGGCGTCGGGAAGCCGTGCGCTTCGGGTCCTTCGAGCAGCAGCCCTTCCAGCTCGGCGAGCTGCGCGGTGCTCAGCAACGGCTTGCGGCCGGCGCGGCCGGCTTTGGCCAACCCGGCGCGGCCGTCTTCGCGGTAACGCTGTACCCAGCCGCTGACGCTTTGTTGGGCGGCTTGGACTCTACGCGCCGCCTCGGCTTGGCTCAGTCCTTCTTTCACGACCAGCCGCACCGCCTCAATGCGCCGCTTCTCCAGCGCCGCAAAGTCTCGCTTCACGCCTTTTGGAAAACTCATATCCAAAAGACGTCGCTCCATTACAAAATGTTACTCTATATTATGCGGGACTCAGTAAGGTGGGCGACATAGGTATACGGCAGATGGAAACTCCAGCTAGCAGCACCAAGAAATGTTAGAATGTCTTCAGGAAGAGTGGGGCAAACTGGGTCGTGCGGATCCGCTGTGGGCCGTTTTGACGGATCGGCGTTAAGCTGGAGGAGGGTGGGATCTAGATGAGTTCATGCAGACTGGGATCGATCACGTAGAGGACACTTTTGATCGTCTCAAAGGCCTGGGCTTCGCTTCCTGGGGTGGAACGGCCCTGGACTTTGGCTGTGTCGTCGGACGTTTATCGCAAGCATTGTGTAAACATTTCGATCGGGTGATCGGGGTGGATATCGCACCCTCCATGATCGCGCTTGCCGAAAACTTCAATCAGTTTTCCGGTAGCTGCTGCTATGTTCTCAATAGTCGCGAAGACCTGAGTTTCCAGAGGGATAGCGCGGTCGATTTCGTGCTCACGCATTATCGCACTGCAGCACATGAGGCCAGAGTTCAACAAACGGTATGTATGTGAGTTCTTCCGCGTGCTGCGAGCGGGCGGGATCGCCGTTCTCCAGATTCCAAGCCATCGGGAGGTTCCGTCGGGTTGTGGTCAGATCAACGAACCGTTGCCAACGGAAGCGTTCAAGGCCCACATCGAAGGTCGTCAGTTTTCAGGGGGTGGGGTATCCACTTGACTCAGGTGACCCCAACATCTTGTGTTTGGGGTTCAGAACGGCTCGGCGTCCCAGTGGGCGATGATCGAGCGATACGGCGTCGGCTCCACAGCGACCGCTTGCTGAACCAGCCTGTAGAACAGCTTGCCCCGGCTACGTGAGCTGCGCCGGTTGAACCGGAAGACGAATTCGTCCAGATAGTAGTCCAAATGCTCGTGGCTGACCGCCCCTTGATGCGTACCCAGCAACCAGCGCTTGAGCAGCGAGATCGCTTTGTGCACCAGCGGAAGCAATTCCGACGCCTGCTCGCGGCGACCCTTGAGGAAGACGATGTGGTGCCGATAGCCCTTCTTCTCGAGTGGCTCGTAGCCCAGCCAGCCATCGGTGCGAACCACGCTGCCTGGCTCGATCGACTCCTCCACGAAGGGCATCAAGCTGGCCGCCGAGGCGTTGCGCAGGCGCTGCATACGGATCCGCCCCAGCCCGCTGCCTCTCTCCTCCGCGGCTACTGCAATCAATCCTTTACGCTCGATCTGGCGGCCGCGAACGCCCTCCTCCTCCGCGCCCCAGTAGGTCTCATCCACCTCGACGACGCCCGTCAAACGCTCGCGCCCCGGCCGCACCATCGCCCGCCGCAGCTTGTGCATCCAAGCCCAGGCGGTTTGGTAGCTGCCCAGTCCCAGAACGCGTTGCAAACCCAAGGCGCTGACTCCGTTCTTCTGCGAGACGACGTGCCACATTGCTCGGAACCAAAGCCGCAACGGCTTGCGTGTGTCCTGAAAGATCGTACCGGCCGTGACGGACGTTTGGCGACCGCAGGCAGCACATTCGAACCATACTTTGCGCACCGGCCAAGCTCGCTCAAGCCCACAGTTGGGGCAACGGAACCCGTCCCGCCAGCGCAGCGCGACCAGATAGTCGCGACAGGCCTCTTCGGTGGCGAAGCGCGCCTCGAACTCGAGCAGATCGCGCGGGTAATCCTCCACGAGGCCGCATACTACATCTTGGGGTCACCTGAGTCAAGTGGATACCCCACTTCAGGGGAATTGAAAGCCGGCGCCAGTCTAGACATCCTAGTCAGTGTGCAGAACTGCTCTCCTGTTCCTCGGCCGGCGTTCGGAAGTAACGATTCTGAGCAGCGCTACTTTGTACACTTGGGCAACCATTGGGGCGATTCTTTACGCGGCGTTGTGATTGTCGATGACGGCCGAAGTGCATTGCCTCGGGACTTGGCACCCAAGGAGGTGACCGAACTACTCCTTCGAATTGCGGCTCCGAGTCAACCGGGAGAACATATTTTGGAACTGGACATGGTACAGGAAGGTGTAACTTGGTTTGCTCAGAGAGGGTCTACGACCTGGAGGACTAGAGTAAAGGTTACCAAGGCGACCGAATATGAAACCAATAATGCAATTGATGGACGCGGAGGCCGAATGGAAATGTACGGAGTCCCCCGGGACGAGATGGTTGCTCTGATAGAGGACAGCGGCGGGGAGGTGCTGGCGGTAGACAGTGATCCTATATCGGGATGGATGGGTTATCGGTACTCACTACTGTCCGGTTAGAAGTCGAATAGAATCAGCTGGTTGGGGTGATCGAGTAAGTTTTCATGGGAGTCTGATGGCTGCAAGGCCTGTAAAATGGGCGTTTTCTCAAATAGGGTAACGCTGAGAATCTGTAGGATTTGGTAGAGACTCGCCTCCAGGCCCAACCTCTTCCGCACGATCGCCACCAGCACGTACACCGAGACGGCGATCCAAATCTGGGTCTTCACGGCGTTCTCGCTGGCGCCGTAGAACTTCTTGATCCGCAAGTGCTGCTTGACCCACTTGAAGAACAGCTCCACCTGCCAGCGCGAACGGTAGATCTCGGCGATGGTCAGTGCCGGGAGCGCGAAGTTGTTGGTCAGGAACTTCAGCCGCTTGTTCGTCGCGGCGTCGACGTAGCTGACGCGCCTCAACGGGTCCGGATAGACTTTGGCCGATTCGATGGCAGTCAGTATGACGGTCTGATCCGAGCGCACGCCCGTAGATTTGTCGACGGGATGCGAGTAGCGCCGTTGGAGCAAGATGTTCTTCTTGGTTCGCACGACGAAGAACGACGAGCAGAGGGTGAACACGAAGAGGCGTTCGAAATCCACGTAGGCCCGATCCATAACGTAGAAGGCGCCGGGCTCGGGTAGGAACTCGTCGAGGATGTTGACGTCGTGCGTTTTGCCGTCGGTAATGCGGATAAACGTGGGGATGTTACCGTGCAGGTCCAACAGCGTGTGCATCTTCACGGCGGCCTTGCGCCGGCGGAACTTGGCCCACGGGAACAGCGAGAGGCACAGGTCGATGGTGGTCGAGTCCAGAGCGTAGAGACTTTGATTGAGATCCACGCCGATCGGATCGCGGGCATACAAGGGCCGCGCGATGCGAATCAAGGCCTGAGCGAAATCGGCATAGATCCGCCAGTCGCGCGACTCGTTAGCGTCGGCCAGTGTCGAGCGCGCGACGTTGCCGCGGAATCCCATGTGGTAGAGCTTGCCGCCAAGCGAACGCAGGCACGCTTCGATATCGCGGAGGCTTTCGCGGTAGGTCAACTGGGCGAAGGACATCGAGAGGAACTGATCCCAGCAGGAGAAGCTGCGCGAGCCCCGGTCGCCATCGTAGCGGGCCACACAGCGCCGGAACTCGCGATCCGGAAGAAAGCTGATCAACTGCGCGAATACGGTGCGGCCCAGATTCATGAGCCATTGTCGGCTCAGGACGGATGACGCTCAAACGGCGCACCGCCGCTCAAATCGCGGCA
Organism: Bryobacterales bacterium; assembly: GCA_965206655.1. Lineage (GTDB taxonomy): Bacteria > Acidobacteriota > Terriglobia > Bryobacterales > UBA6623 > JAPPLB01. The sequence continues at coordinate 1,737,841 of CBDBKC010000038.1, forward strand.
AGAAAAAACAACACCTAACCCACTTTTCTACAACCAGTTGCAGGCCGCCCACCGCTTATCAGCCGGACAGTAGTGATCGGTACTATGTACGAAAAAGATAGAGCACGCTGAAACCTTCCGACCTGAGTGCTCAGATCGGCGGGCCAGGATCCTCCCGCCGGACTTCGTGCTAGGGTAAGTTTCCCTGGCCACTGCTTTGAAATGAGACGTACTCAGCTACCCATAACTTGGGAAAACGCATAACTCTCCGATGGCGGGGTCAAGTCGGATCGCCGCAACTTGTAAGCTTCCGGGAAACTCTGCCAGCTCAACCGTAGCCCTCCGCATGCGACTCCGCATTTTCTTCAGCGCCCATAGTACACTGGATAGCTGTGTGAAGTCTCTGCCGCGGCAGGCTTGTGACGGCTGAGGCAGGGACGAACGAAGCCGAGCTGATCGAGCCCCCATGAAGCGCGCCCTCATCACTGGAATCACCGGCCAAGACGGGGCTTACCTCACACGGTTTCTTTTGGCAAAGGGGTATGAGGTTCATGGGCTTATCCGCCGTGCGAGCGCACTGAATACGCACCGGATCGACGATATTTATCAGGACCCCCATGACCAGGAATGCAGGTTATTTCTGCACTACGGCGACTTGACGGAGGGAACATCTCTACTCAAGGTGCTAATGAAGGCAGAACCTGATGAAGTGTATAACCTGGCGGCGCAGTCCCACGTTATGGTCTCTTTTGAGCAGCCTGAGTACACCGCCAACGTCGTGGCGTTGGGAGCGTTAAGCCCGGATTCCCACTTTAGTTTCGATTCTGCTAACCATCGGGTGGCCTCGGACGCCTTTATTTATGCGGGTTGGAAAGCACTCAAGGCGCTGAGGAGATCAACACCCAATGGGTGAAAAAGAAAACAAACCGTTCCAGCTAAGCTTCAACGGCTTATTGAAAGTCGATTTCCAAGGATCGCGTGTCACTTCCGACGGCGGGCTGATCCTGGTCCGCGAGCTGGACGAGCGACTCGGACTCGGGAAGCTGATCGACGAACAGCTCAGTGACCCACGGCAAGGCTTGAACAAGAAGTTCCCGCTGGCCGATCTGCTGCGGCAGTCAGTCTACTCTCGGCTGGCAGGCTACGAGGACCTCAATGACGCCGTCCGAGTGTCGGCTGACCCGACGTTTCGCTTGATCGGCTCGAAGAGGAACTGGGATCGCGGCGGGGCACTGACCTCGCGACTGCAGAGCTTCGAGACGGAGATGCTGGCGAGCGAGGAGAACTTGCTGGGGCTGATGGCTGTGAACCGCGAGCTGGTGGCGCAAGCCGAGACGCAAGACGACTCCGAGCGCGTCGTGCTCGACATGGATTCGACCGAAAGCCCTGTCCACGGCCAGCAAGAGGGCAGCGCCTACAACGGCCATTTCGAGTCGGTCTGCTACCACCCGCTGTTGTTGTTCAACCAGCATGGGGATTGCCTGGCGGCGAAGCTGCGTCCAGGCAACGTGCACAGCGCTGAGGACTGGAAGGAGTTGCTGCTGCCCGAGATCAAGCGCCAACAGGCTGTGGGCAAACAGGTCACCTTCCGGGGCGATGCGGCCTTTGCCAAGCCGGAGATTTATGAGTTTTCGGAGGAACGCGGAGTGCAGTACGCCATTCGCATTCCGGCCAACAAGAGCTTGGAATTGGCGATCGAAGACATCTTGTTTCGCCCGCCGGGCAGGCCGGGTCGCAAGCCCTTGGTGCGCTACAAGAGCTTCCGCTATCAGGCGGAGAGTTGGTCCAAGCCGCGACGCATCGTGGCCAAGGTCGAGCATCATCTCGGTGAGCTGTTCCCGCGGGTCGGATTTATCGTGACCAACATGAGCTTGCCAAGCCGGTCGGTGGTGCGCTTCTACAACAAGCGCGGCACGGCCGAGCAATGGATTAAAGAAGGCAAACAGGCCACGCACTGGACGCGGCTTTCGTGCCATCGCTTTCGGGCCAACGAAGTGCGACTGCAACTCAGCGTGCTGGCCTACAACCTGGGCAACTTGTGGCGGCGGCTCGGACTGCCGAACAGGATCAAGAGTTGGTCGCTCACGAGCTTGCAGCAGCGGCTGATGAAGACCGGCGGCCGGCTGGTCAAGCACGCGCGCTACTACTGGTTGCTGCTGGCCGAGGGGCATCTGAACCGGCGGCTGTTCGGTGACATGCTGCACAGGATCTGGGCGCTGCCGCTGCCGAGCGGGTAGCGTTACCTGGACGAGGATCAACAGTTTTTAGCTCCGAAAAGGCTTCGCAGGGAGCAGTGTCGGCCGGTGTGCCGTTCAGCCCGCTCCATCAACGTCTGTGAGCGGACGGACGGGTTTTGGGGCCTGCCGCCGGAGGTGATGTGCAGGGTTCAGCGCGGAAAGACGTGGTCTTCGGGGCAGCGCGGGTGTATACTTTCACCGTGCCAGGGCCAAAATGGAAATCCTGGTTAAGACTCCTCGATGCTGTCAGGGGATACCAGCGCATAACCGATAGAGAAATTCGCTTCTACCAGGCGGGGTCCTCGGAGATGTTCGGATCGGCGTCTCCGCCTCAGAGCGAGCAGACGCCGTTTCGCCCTCGAAGTCCCTATGCTATCAGCAAGGTAGCTGCTCATTGGCACGCGGTCAACTATCGTGAAGCCTACGGTATGTTCGTGGCCAATGGTATCTTGTTCAATCACGAATCTCCGGTGCGGGGCGAAACCTTCGTCACGCGCAAGATTAGCAGAGCCATTACTCGGATCAAGGTTGGGCTGCAGGAAAGGCTTTACCTCGGAAATCTCGATGCTCGACGGGACTGGGGTTTTGCCGGAGACTACGTCCGGGCGATGTGGATGATGTTGCAGCAGCCGGATGCCGATGATTACGTGATTGCCACGGGTGAATCACATTCCGTACGCGAATTCCTCGATCACGCGGCAGAGCGATTGGGTCTGGATTGGAGAGACCTGGTCGAGATCGACAGACGCTATTGGCGTCCTGCCGAGGTTGATTTTCTCAGCGGGGATGCTTCCAAAGCGCGGCGGGATCTGGGTTGGAGCCCGACAGTCAAATTCAACGACTTAGTTCACATGATGGTGGATCACGACTTGGAACTCGCCCGTCAAGAGCAGGCGACGCATGAGTTTGGAAACCGCTTGCAATATCAGGGAGAGGTACTTGGATAGGGGAAGTACTGTCTACGTTGCCGGACACCGAGGGCTTGTCGGTTCAGCCATAGTGCGACGGCTGATCGAGGCCGGCTACGAGAGGGTGCTCAGAAGGACCCGCGCAGAGTTGGACCTCGCAGAAGAGTCGGGTGTGCGCTCATTCTTCCAGTCGGAGAAGCCGGATTACGTATTTCTCGCGGCCGCCAAGGTGGGCGGAATCCTCGCCAACCACCAAGACCCCGCCGACTTTATCCGGGAAAACTTACTGATCCAGACTCATGTCATCGATGCGGCATATAAGAGTGGCGTGAAGAAGCTGCTCTTTCTCGGTTCATCTTGCGTATACCCGAAGCTAGCGTCTCAGCCGATCAGTGAAAGCGAACTATTGGCCGGGCCTCTTGAGTCAACGAACAGCGCGTACGCGATCGCTAAAATTGCCGGTCTCGAAATGGCGCGGGCCTACCGGGCCCAATATGGTTTTAGTGTGATCTCCCTAATGCCGAGCAATCTGTATGGGCCGGGAGACAACTTCGATCTTCAGGGTTCTCACGTGTTGCCGGCGCTGATCCGCAAGTTCCATGAGGCCAAGCAAGCCGGGCATGCTCAGGTCACCGTTTGGGGAAGCGGAACACCTAGAAGGGAGTTCCTACATGTCGACGACCTGGCGGATGCCTCCGTCTTCATGATGGAACGCTACGATGCCGAGGAGATCCTGAATATTGGCTGCGGCAATGATCTCACGCCTTTTGGAAAACCCATATCCAAAAGACGTCGCTCCATTACAAAATGTTACTCTATATTATGCGGGACGATTGCTGATTTGGCGCGGCTCGTCCAGCAGGTCGTCGGACACGAAGGACAGATTGTGTACGACCGTTCCAAGCCGAATGGCACGCCGCGAAAACTACTCGATGTGTCGAAGGCGGAGGCACTCGGTTGGCGGCCTCGAATCGATCTTTGGACGGGAATCCGTGAGACGTACGATTGGTTTCGTGGGAATGTCACGCAGCCAACGGGAGCCCGGGAGGAGTCGGACCAGGCGGTCCCGGGCGAAATGTGAGGCGGAGTTCTGCGAGGAGACTGACGGGCGATTCACAGGGCTCGCAGCGACAGGCGTGTGTTAGTTGCCGTCCAGCTACCCAACTCGGCCAAACCGCTCGTCTCGCCTGATAAGTCTCTTAGCCACAACGAATGCTCCTTCGTTCCCGCCTGTAGGAACTCAATGTCCAGATCCAGGGTCCGGGTTGGGCCGGCGGATGAGACCGCGGAATTACCTAGGTCAACCTGGCACTGAGAGTTTTGCAGCACTCCCGGCGAACCTACGACCAGGGATGTCAGCCAGGCGCTGCCGTCGTCGTTGCGCAAGAACAGCCGGTTGCCTTGCGGCGCGTAATGCAGGTAGCACGAGTTCGCCACGGAACGGCTTTCATGGACGATGATCTGGGCCCAACTGATGTCCTCAACGCCGTTCGGGTCCGACATCGCGTAGCTGAAGATGGCACCCGAGCCTATACCATTCGCCGGTGTCACTGAGTCCGCCGTCGGCGGCTGGTTCACGGGCGCTCCGCCGTAACTGACCGTGACGCTGAGACCATCTTGATCCGCACTGTTGACTAAGAGGGACATCCATGATAGGTATCTGTCAAGGATGGATGCAGGCATCCTAAGCCTCCCGTGAGCAGGGTGGTTGTGTCGAACGGTGACCAAGCGTGGCAGCGAGCGTTTGTGCGAATCCAGTCCCAGGGTCAACGAGTCACGTGACCAGACATCCATGTGCGCGCATCGGGTCGCCCGGCATCGCCGGGGGACCGTCGCGGAAGATTCAGTTTGTGTCAAAGCCCGCCGGTCTCGAAACAGACATCCATGATAGGTATCTGTCAAGGATGGATGCAGGCATCCTAAGCCTCCCGTGAGCAGGGTGGTTGTGTCGAACGGTGACCAAGCGTGGCAGCGAGCGTTTGTGCGAATCCAGTCCCAGGGTCAACGAGTCACGTGACCAGACATCCATGTGCGCGCATCGGGTCGCCCGGCATCGCCGGGGGACCGTCGCGGAAGATTCAGTTTGTGTCAAAGCCCGCCGGTCTCGAAACAGACACAATGAACGCATCAGAAGTTTCGCAACGAAACTCCCTCGCGTAGTCCCTCTCGGCGAGAACCGGCGGGCAACTCGTGACACCGCGCTAGGTCGGTGAAAATCTTCGTTTCTCCTTTCAACAGAAAAAGCGGATTTGCTCTTACGCCGCCGCGTCCTCAACGCGCGGCACAAACGGCCGGCCACTCGTGTCCACCGCCCACAAATACGCCACCAGCTTGCGCGCCACTACCAACGTCGCGCGATTGCGCGGGCCTCGCTCGAGTTCCCGCTCGTAGATGGCGCGCAACTGTGGATTCCAACGCGGCGCCAGTTTCGCCGCCTCGATCAGCACCCGCTGCAAATGTTTGTTGCGCTGCTTCGACAGCGGTCCGCGCTGCGTCTTTCCGGCCGACTCGCGCTGCGCCGCGCACAGCCCGCTATAACTCACCACCCGGCCCAGCGCCCCGAAGCGCTCCGGTTCGACAATCTCCAGCACCCAGGTCAGCGCCGTCACTTCGCCCACGCCGCGAATCGACAGCAACAGTTCCACGCGTTCCCGCAACAGCGGATGGCTCTCCAGCGCGCGCAGCAACTGGCGCTGCAAAGAGTCGAACATCTCCAGGCTGCCGCGCGTGATCGTCAGCAGCTCGATCACCGACTCGGGCGTGTCGCTGAGACTGTCCAGATGCGAATAGAAATATTTGCGGCCGTGCAGCCGCTTGGCATCGTAAGGTTCACCGACTTCCATCAGCAGTCCGCTGATCTTGTTCTTCATGCGCACGGCTTCGGAAACCAGCAGGTTGCGATAGCGCAGCACGCGCCGCAGCTCACGCATTTCCGGCGGCGCCAGGTAACACTGCGGCAGTAGGTTGCAACGCAGCAGATCAGAGATCTTCGCGGCGTCGATACTGTCGTTCTTCTTCTTGCCGCAAGCAATCGCTTTCAGCATCGCCGGATGCGCCACCTGCAACTCGACAGCGTGCGGCTTGAGATGATCGTAGATCCAACCCGTAAAGATCGTTGCTTCCAGCGCGCCCACCCAAGGACGCTGGATCGCCCTGGCCCATGCCGTCAGCGCCGGCCGTGTCGCGTCGATCTTGCCGCGGGCGATGATCGTCCCATCTTTCGTCTTGGTGCAATAGCTGATCGTTTTCTTATGAATATCGAGTCCGATGTAGTACAGTTCTTCCATGGAATCCTCCTGAATGTGGCGTTGAGCCGACCTCTCGGTCGTTCTCACTATTCTGCCCCCAGGAGGATTCCTCTTCCTCATTACCTATGCATTGAAACAGGTTGCTGTTGGTATCCGGATCATTCCAAGGAGCCCCCGGCAGGAGTGTTACCTCTCGCATGTCAGCACTGCCGATCGACCCGTCGCACTGGTTGTCGAACTGCGTAGTCGGGAAGCCCGGCTGAAAGTCCAGTAGCCGCGTTCTGCCGTCGTTAGAAAAAGGGACCACCGGAAGGACCGGAGTACTGATAATGAGCCAAGGCGCCCGAAAAGGGTGTGCTGTTGCTGATCACAATCGTTGGGTCATAGGATCCCAGAGATTGGCGATATTCCAGCCACACAGCCAAAGGTTGCTGCCCGGGGCTCTCAGCGGACGCAGCCCACGCAGTCCAGTTACCGATTCAGCGGGTTTGAGTAGAAACGTTCCGGCCGAATTCACCTCCTGGTATCCGGAGCCGGGAGCCAACCAACCCAGTTGGACCTTGTGTCGTGCGCTGTAGTGGCCGGTGACTGGGTTGCTCCCGTATAGCACGCCCATGGTCGAGAATACGTCCCCGTACTCACATTGGACCCCTGTCTGATTGAGGTCACCCAGAGGCTGATTCCCGTACTCAAACGAACTGGCGTGCCGCAGGCCGTAGTTATGCCCGCCCTCGTGGCTCCCAAATGCCGCGAGGTACGATCGGTTGTTGTGGTTCGAGCCGATCGTCATCCACGAGACGCCCAGCGGGCAGGATTGGCCGCCGCAGTCGCTCGTACTTACCGACGAGCAGCCAACCGAGCCTAGCCCTACGAACCCACAAGCCGACTCGGGATAGATGGTAAAGATCCGAGTATAGTTGCTGAAATCGACTTGTCCATCGATCGCGGCAACGGCGTCACCGCGGATCGTACTTGTGTTGCAAGTCGCAGAGATCTCGATAGGATCGAAGACGTCACCGGTAGCCCCGGCGAGCCCCGAGGAATTCTCTGCCCAGAATCCAAGTAGCGAACGGTGAGTGGAGAACATCCGACTGGAGGCCCAGCTCGGGGTGACGAAAGCAGGAAGGGAATTGCTGGGGAATTCGACGAGTACAACGGCGATGTTGTGAGTCCCAATGTTGCTTCCGCAGCTTACCTGAGCCCCCTTTTCACCGGCGGTTGCGGTTGTTGCCGCGATCACATCGCCGACGCGCATACCCTCAATGGCTACTTGCTGACCGCATATGAGATTGGGAGCGGAGTGTTCGAAAAAGACCTCGACTTCACCGCTCTGATCGCTGATCCGCACCAAAGTCCGACTAGTGCCCAGGTCGAAGCGGTCCTCAATCAGGACTTCGGCCGGACCGCTCCAAATACCGAAAGACTCCACCGTGTCCTTCAGATCGGGTGACCGTTCGAGGAGCCGACCACGCGCGTCCTCGGGAAGACGCAGCGTCAGGGCGCGTCCCGCGTCGATTTCGATGAGTCGCTTGAGAAATTCGGCTCTTTGTCGCACGATTGTGCGTAGGGGGTCATTTGGGTCAAGGGCGTCTGGTCTTCCCCCGGACTGGAGGTCGATTTGCTGGAGGAGTTGGCTGTTCTGGACGGTGATCAATTGGGCTAGAGTGTTGGCGTCTGACGGAGCTTGAGCCCAAGCAACCTATCAACGCCTCCACCAAGAGGCGACGCCAATCCGATACCAGCATTCTGCTACAATAGTGCATCTTTCGCCTAACAAATGCGCGCATGTGCCAGGTCTACCGATCAGCTTCGTCCAGTCAGCCAGTCCGATTTGAAGCCCCCAACACAGGCAACCAACGTGCTCAAACACTCACACCTCTATACGAGTCGCTAATCCGTGTCTGCCAAAAAGGCACTCATAACCGGTATTACGGGACAGGATGGGTCCTATCTCGTTGAGCTACTACTGGCCAAGGGTTACGAAGTTCACGGAATAGTGCGACGAGTGGCACTCGAAGACCCGGAACACCGATTATCTCGGATTCGAGGCGTCTTGAGCGACATCAAGCTACACGCGGCGTCGCTGGAAAACCACGCGAGTATCTATCGGGTCGTGGACCGCGTGCGGCCGGATGAATGTTACCACTTGGCCGCCCAAAGTTTCGTTAGCTATTCATTTGAGGACGAGTTTTCGACGTTCAACACGAATATCAACGGGACTCACTACGTCTTGGATGCCGTGAGGAGTCTGGCTCCAGCTTGCCGCTTCTATTTCGCCGGCTCCAGTGAACAGTTTGGCAAGGCTGAACATGTGCCACAGTCGGAAAAGACGCCCTTCCATCCTAGATCCGCATACGGTATCAGTAAGGTCGCTGGTTTTCACCTCACCCGCAACTACAGAGAAGCTTATGGATTGCATGCGAGCAGCGGCATCCTTTTCAATCACGAGTCTCCTCGGCGGGGCTTCGAGTTTGTTACTCGCAAAATCACGTCCGGGGTCGCGCGCATTCTCGCTGGACAAACACGGGAGTTACGACTCGGCAACTTGGACGCAGAACGAGATTGGGGCCATGCGCGGGAGTACGTTGAGGCAATGTGGCTTGTGCTCCAGCAGCCCGAACCGGACGATTATGTCGTCGCCACCGGCGAAACCCACTCGGTTCGAGAGCTTGTAGAGACGGCGTTTGGGCTAGCCGGCCTTGACTATCGCAAGCATGTCGTAGTCGATCAGAACCTATACCGGCCTGCTGAGGTCACCCGCCTATTGGGGGATACAAGCAAGGCGCGCCAAAAACTCATGTGGCAAGCCCGAACTAAATTCGCGGAACTGGTGAGCGAAATGCTTCAGGCCGATTGCGCGGAAATAGGAGTGAAGCCGGCAAGCTTGCGCGATACCGCTGCCAAGTCATAACGACTGACGAAATCCAGTAAGAACCTTAAGCCGTTCTCGAATTCGTTTTCCGATCGCATTCTGGTTTGGCCACTTCCGAACATCCCTCATTCGTTCCCGTGCAATCGACTCCGTGTCTTCCGCTACGCAGACGGGATAGTCACTGTGGCGGAACATGCACTCCCGAGTGTGACGCACCGCCCTACTCCCTCGTTATTCTTGCGGTCGAACCCGCGCGCCATACACTACATAACTGTCGCCGGTGTAGTAGGCGATCGGTAATTGAAAGAGTTCTCCCGACGTGGTCTGGTAGAGGTAAGACTGCGACTTGCTCCCTGAGTCCAGAATCCACTCTGCATTCTGCGCGAAGCCGTTGATTTCGTTGCTGGCTGTCAAGGGCGGAGAGAAATTAGACCACTTCGGCGGAGTAAAACTAGACCAGTTGGGGGAGTGGTAGCGGTTTTCGTGGGACGGCTGGAACGGAGCCTGAGGGCGCCCTTTAGGGCGACCCAGGCGTAGTGGAAGGCGGCCCACGAAAACCGGCGCGAGCGGCGGGCGGGTCAGTCGGAAGAGCGAGACCGTTTCTTTTGACTCTGTTTGAGGCGGAAGCTTTCGCCGTTCATCTCCAGGATGTGAACGTGGTGGGTGAGGCGATCGAGCAGAGCGCCGGTCATGCGCTCGGACCCGAGCACCTCTGTCCACTCGGTGAACGGCAAGTTTGAGGTCAGCATCGTGGAGCCTTGTTCATAGCGTTGCGAGAAGATCTCGAACAGCAGCTCAGCGCCGGTCTTCGACAGCGGCACATAGCCCAGTTCATCGACGATCAGCAGATCCTGCTTGGCAAGTTGTTTTTGGAAGCGCAGCAGCCGTCGCTCGTCGCGGGCTTCGAGCAGTTCATTGACCAGTGCCGCAGCCGTGGTGAAGCGTGTTCGATAACCGCTCTGACAAGCGGCCAGGCCTAGCGCCAGGGCGAGATGCGTCTTGCCGGTGCCGGAGTTGCCCAGAGCCAAGACGTTCTCGCGACGGTCGATGAACTCACAGCGCGCCAGCTCCAGCACGAGCTTCTTGTTTAACGAAGGCAACGCTAGGAAGTCGAATGTGTCGAGACTTTTCGTCACGGGAAACTTGGCTGCTTTGATGCGACGTTCAGTCGCCCGCTGATCTCGGTCGAGCAGTTCCAACTCGCAGAGTTGCTTCAGGAAGCTCCTACAGTCCAAGCCCTCGGCGGCGCATTGCCGCGCCACTTTGTCGTACTCGCGCAGGAAAGTCGGCAGCCGCAACGCTTTCAGATGGGCTTCCAGTAAGAGATTCGACTTCGCCATCAGCCCGCTCCTTGCCCCAAGAGCGCGAGATAGGACGCTGCCGAAGTCTGCTCGACTTGAGCCGTCGGCAGGTGAGGATACTTCGTTAAGTCCAGCCGTGGCGGACGTTGTTCGATCGCGCACAGCAACAGATGCTTGACGGCGTCGAAGCCGATCGTTCCCAGTTCGCAGGCTTGGCGCACCGCCGCCGCAACATGCTCCAGCCGAAAGTCCTCCAGCAGACGCAACACCTGCACGTACTCGCGCTTGCCCGCTTTGCCCAAGCGGACTTCGAGCAGGCGTCGTAATCGCGGAAACTCGGGCGGTAGATCCCAACCCACCAACGGCGCGGCTTGATCGAGCGCATTCGTCTTGCGCTCCAGCAACGCCAGATAATGGACGGGATCGAAGATCAACTCTTCGCGTTCGTAACTGCGCCGGTGGCGTGCGATCTCTTCGCTGCCGCAACAGATCACTACTTCGTCCACATAGGCTTTGAGCAACACCTGGCGATGGCCGTAGCGCGTCGGCACCGAGTAGTCGTTGGTCCGATAGCGCACCAGCGACAACGACGTCACCCGGGTCGTACGTTTGTCGCAGGCATCGTAGGGCGCGGACGGCAATGGCAGCAACGCTTTCGCGTCGCGCTCAAAGCGTTCTCCGATCGTTTCGGTGTGTCGCCGCAAGCGCCGCTCACGGTTCTTGCGGCACTTGGCTTCGAGGTGTTCGTTGAAGGCTTCCCAACTCGAGAACCGGGGGATCGGCACCATGAAGTTGCGCCGCCCATAGCCCACCAAGCCTTCCACCTTGCCTTTGTCGTTACCCTTGCCTGGCCGGCCGAAACGATCAGCGAACAAGTAGTGCGACTGCAACTCACTGAACGCTCGTGTGCGTTTGCGCGTACCGTCGCCGAGAATCCTTGCTACCGCCAACTTCGTGTTGTCGTAGACAATGCTGCGCGGCACACCGCCAAAGTAGCGAAACGCGGCGTTGTGTCCTTCGCAAAAGGCTTCCGTCGTCTCGGCGGGAAAGGCTTTTACAAAGGCGTCATCGCTGTGCGGTAGATCGACCACCAAGAAGTGGGCCTTACGCTGCACTCCGTCAATGACAACCAGTGCTTCACCGAAGTCAGCTTGCGCATCGCCAGGAGGATGTGCCAGCGGCACAAACATCTCTTGACCGCCCAGCTTCTTCTCGCGAACGTAGTCCTTGATGATTGTGTAACCGCCCGTGAAGTCGTACTCGTCGCGCAAGCGGTCGAAGATGCGCTGTGCCGTGTGACGCTGTTTCCTCGGCTGCTGCTGATCGTCAAGCAGTATCTGATCAATGATTCCTGTGAACGAATCCAGCTTCGGCCGCTTCACCGGTTGACGCCGCCGATAGCCCGGCGGCGCCTTGTAGCGCAGCATCTTGCGCACCGTCTCCCGCGCCAAACCGAACCGTTTGACGGCCTCGCGTTCACTCAGCCCCTCAACGATGACACTCCGCCGTACTTGAGCGTATAGCTCCACTTGATACATCCCTCCGGTGTTCCACAAAACACCTCGGGGATGCTACGCGGACCACCTGGGCGGTCTAATTTTGCGCCGCCCTCACGCGGCTTAGAATCGCCGCTCTGTGGTCTATTTTGGCTCCGCCGTTCTCAGCTGGCATCGTTCGTCTGATAGCGCCGGAAGACATAGTCATCTCCGCCCGAGGCAAACGCGTAGTGACGCTGGAAAGACTTGTGCTCGCCACGGGTGCGAGAAGAGTTCTCAATGGCCGAGTCGGCGTGACGACGAGCAAGCGAACGTGCCATTCCGGTTGATTGGTATGGATCGTAGATCTCGCCGTGACAAAGCCGTCAGGCCGTATCGAGTACAATGTCAGCACTCGAAGACAAGCCCCCAGGGACGATTGCGGCATGTGTGCGAGGGCCGAAACCAAAGCCATACAGCTAGCAAAAAGGACGGGTTTTGTCATTGTTGTCAGCATTCGTACTCTTGAGACTACTTCCCTGATACAATGTCAGGCACGGCGGGCTGACCGTCGCGGTTTGCCATGCCTCCAAGTTGTGTCGGACAACGGGAATTGTTAGTCATCCTACCGGGGGAATTCTAAGTCCAATCGTGTATCGGACGCATGCAGTCATTGTTAGTCCGCAGATTCCCCATGCCTACAAGAACGGAGGAATAGCCACGTTTGTAGGCCACCTCTCGAATCTCCTATTGACGGCGGGGGAGCACCGTGTCACGCTCATCTACACCGAGCCACCCCAATGTCCCGATGATGAGTGGCAAGGCTTCTATGCACAGGAGAACCTTCGCGTCGTATGCGTTCACCGGAAGCCACTCGAACTCCCCCAATCTTACTTTCCGACCATTCGGATCTCAGAACTCGCGGCGGAGGCGATTCCCAATGATGCCGATGTCGTTTACTTTGCGGAGTGGCGCGCCAACGCCTTACATACGGTGAAAAAAAGCCGTTTCAGCCTTCGTCACCATCCCCCGATTGTTACCGTCATGCATGGCAACAGCGAATGGAATCGTCAGGGTCTCGGTCTTCCGATAGAGTCCTACGAGCAGATGTTTGACGAGCACCTGGAGCGCTATGTCGTGCGGAATACCGACTACCTGGTGTCGCCGAGCGAACACATGCTGCGCTGGTGTCGTCAGCATGGCTGGGAAACCCCTGCGGCGAACAATGTCTCGTTGCTGCGTTATGCATTCGTATCGACCCGGAAGGTAGACGACCTGCCCGATGCCAAGCGTCGATTCACACGTATCGTTTTCTACGGGCGGCTGGAGACTCGGAAAGGCTTCGATCTGTTCGTCGAAGTCCTATGCCGCCTGAAGGGTGATGCCGCTTTGAGGGGGATTTCCGAAGTTGTCTTTGTTGGATCCGAAGGCGTCCACCGCTCCGGCCGTTCGCGAGAAGCCACCGCTTCGATCGAGGCCAGCCTGAAGCTTCCGGTCAGACTGTTGAAAGACCTCGATACCGTAGAGGCGAACCGCTATCTGGAAGATCACCGCAACGACTCGCTCGTCGTGCTGCCGAGTTTGCTTGACAATCTTCCCTATAGCTTGATTGAATCATCGATGATTCCAGGCCTTAATGTGATTTGTTCGACGGCTGGCGGATTCTCCGAGTTACTGGGCGGCGCTCACCGACACCAACTGTTCGAGCCAGATCACAACTCGCTTTCACAGACTCTGCGGGACTGGTTAGGATCGGGTCCGAGGCCGGCGAGCCAACTCTTTCGCTACGACCCGCAAGCTGCCAATGAACGATGGATTCGCTTTCATGACGGCCTTGCCGAAAGCTTCCGACGTTCAGGCGAACAACCGTCGGTCTCTCGCCCCTTCGTAGCGAACCCGAAAGGCAAGGCTCTCGTTGATATTTGCATCCCCTACTACAACGCCGAGCGCTACCTTCCCCAACTTCTCGAGTCGCTCAACAACCAGACCGTTGATACATTTAACGTGTTCGTAGTTGACGACGGATCAACAGAGGAAATCTCTCGGGAGGTTTACAGACAGCTCGCCGAGAAATACCGCTCCCGCGGCTGGATCTTTGCCGCAACCCACAATCACGGTCCTTGTAGCGCCAGGAACCACGCCGCTTCCCTCGGTGATAGTCAGCACCTTTGTTTCATGGATTCTGATAACATTGCAGCGCCGAATATGGTGGAGCGGTTCACGCAGAGCATCGAACGATCTGGTTACGACTGTCTGACATGCTATCTCTACCGATTCCGAGGGAGCGCTCCCCCCACCGACCCGCTGCGGCGAGGGAAACACCTACCGCCAGATGCCGACGTATACGTCCCCTTGGGGAACTTCCCTGAGGCCGGTCTTCTGTCGAACATATTCGGCGACGTCACCATGATCATTCGACGGCAGGTTTTTGAGGAGATCGGTGGATTCTCGACCGACTGTGATCCCTTGGCAGGCTACGAAGACTATGAGTTGCTTGCTCGCTTGTCGTTGATGGGGTATCAACTGGACGTAGTCCCGGAGTTCTTGTGCTACTACCGCTTGGTTCCTGGGAGTCGTACCGCTCGCATGGACCCTCACAGTAGCCAGCTCCGAGTGCTACGCCACTATGAGAACGTATTGAGCAGAGTGGGACTGAAACGCCTGGCAGCTATCGCCTCCGGACTGAAGGGTCCAGCATTTGACCGGCAGCAACCCCAGCCGGGGACGCCGTTGGATCCAGACGAGGTTATCAGTCAGCTCGTCGACAACGTCCACTGGTCCTTACTGCTCCGAGCGCTACCCCGCAAAGCCAAAAGACTGTATCGACTCTGGTGGGAGCGACGCTTAACTTGACCAGGATTTCCATTTTGGCCCTGGCACGGTGAAAGTATACACCCGCGCTGCCCCGAAGACCACGTCTTTCCGCGCTGAACCCTGCACATCACCTCCGGCGGCAGGCCCCAAAGCCCGTCCGTCCGCTCACAGACGTTGATGGAGCGGGCTGAACGGCACACCGGCCGACACTGCTCCCTGCGAAGCCTTTTCGGAGCTAAAAACTGTTGATCCTCGTCCAGGTAACGCTACCCGCTCGGCAGCGGCAGCGCCCAGATCCTGTGCAGCATGTCACCGAACAGCCGCCGGTTCAGATGCCCCTCGGCCAGCAGCAACCAGTAGTAGCGCGCGTGCTTGACCAGCCGGCCGCCGGTCTTCATCAGCCGCTGCTGCAAGCTCGTGAGCGACCAACTCTTGATCCTGTTCGGCAGTCCGAGCCGCCGCCACAAGTTGCCCAGGTTGTAGGCCAGCACGCTGAGTTGCAGTCGCACTTCGTTGGCCCGAAAGCGATGGCACGAAAGCCGCGTCCAGTGCGTGGCCTGTTTGCCTTCTTTAATCCATTGCTCGGCCGTGCCGCGCTTGTTGTAGAAGCGCACCACCGACCGGCTTGGCAAGCTCATGTTGGTCACGATAAATCCGACCCGCGGGAACAGCTCACCGAGATGATGCTCGACCTTGGCCACGATGCGTCGCGGCTTGGACCAACTCTCCGCCTGATAGCGGAAGCTCTTGTAGCGCACCAAGGGCTTGCGACCCGGCCTGCCCGGCGGGCGAAACAAGATGTCTTCGATCGCCAATTCCAAGCTCTTGTTGGCCGGAATGCGAATGGCGTACTGCACTCCGCGTTCCTCCGAAAACTCATAAATCTCCGGCTTGGCAAAGGCCGCATCGCCCCGGAAGGTGACCTGTTTGCCCACAGCCTGTTGGCGCTTGATCTCGGGCAGCAGCAACTCCTTCCAGTCCTCAGCGCTGTGCACGTTGCCTGGACGCAGCTTCGCCGCCAGGCAATCCCCATGCTGGTTGAACAACAACAGCGGGTGGTAGCAGACCGACTCGAAATGGCCGTTGTAGGCGCTGCCCTCTTGCTGGCCGTGGACAGGGCTTTCGGTCGAATCCATGTCGAGCACGACGCGCTCGGAGTCGTCTTGCGTCTCGGCTTGCGCCACCAGCTCGCGGTTCACAGCCATCAGCCCCAGCAAGTTCTCCTCGCTCGCCAGCATCTCCGTCTCGAAGCTCTGCAGTCGCGAGGTCAGTGCCCCGCCGCGATCCCAGTTCCTCTTCGAGCCGATCAAGCGAAACGTCGGGTCAGCCGACACTCGGACGGCGTCATTGAGGTCCTCGTAGCCTGCCAGCCGAGAGTAGACTGACTGCCGCAGCAGATCGGCCAGCGGGAACTTCTTGTTCAAGCCTTGCCGTGGGTCACTGAGGTGTTCGTCGATCAGCTTCCCGAGTCCGAGTCGCTCGTCCAGCTCGCGGACCAGGATCAGCCCGCCGTCGGAAGTGACACGCGATCCTTGGAAATCGACTTTCAATAAGCCGTTGAAGCTTAGCTGGAACGGTTTGTTTTCTTTTTCACCCATTGGGTGTTGATCTCCTCAGCGCCTTGAGTGCTTTCCAACCCGCATAAATAAAGGCGTCCGAGGCCACCCGATGGTTAGCAGAATCGAAACTAAAGTGGGAATCCGGGCTTGATCTCTTCGTCTATCGACACGGTCCTCGCTTCCTGGCCGGCATCAGCCCGAGGAGAGGCACTAGCAACTCCCCTCGCTACCGGGGAATCTAAGCGAACCGCGCGCCGACTAGACGCCTGATATGCCATCCGATCCCGTTAACAGTCAGAGCTATTGGAATCGTCGCTTCACGGAGAATTGGGGCAAGGCTTCGGGGCCTCAGCAGACTCAATTCTTCGCGGAATTATTCGCGGAAGAGGCCCCAACCTGGTTTCGCCGACTCGTGAGCGCTGAAGCGCGGTCGCTTTGCGATGCGGGTTGTGCGCAGGGGCAGGCGCTCGATTTCCTCCGCGGGCATTTCGGAATCCCAACGGCCCGCGGCCTCGATTTTTCTCACATTGCGGTCGAACAAGCCAGTATAAACTACCGTGAGTGCCATTTCGAAGTTGCAGACCTGATAACGGACGAACTAGAGAAAGCCGACCTCGTTTTCTGCTCGAACGTATTGGAGCACTTCCCGACCACGGAGCAGCAGATGGTCCTACGAAAGCTAATCAATGCCGCGCGTATCGCGATGGTGTGTCTGGTCCCCTTTCGCGAATTCGAGAGAGACCGTGAGCACCTCTCCACCTTCGATTACGACAGCCTGCCGCTCTCCGCGAATGGGGCCTACCTCGCTTTCGCAAGAATCGTGGACACCGCCCATTTGCCGGGGAGCCAGTGGCGGGGCAAGCAGCTACTGTCCATCTACGTAAATGATGATGTTGTCATACCAGCGACTGACTCGGCTGGTTCCTCCCTCAACGGCTACCTCGCGGATCAACAACTTCACTTCGCTAGGATACTGAAGCCGCGCTCGATCAGTGATTCAGATCCCGCTAGCCTGACCAGCGCGGACATTCTCGGGCTTCAGAACTTGCCCCGCTTGCGCGCGCTCTCATTAGGCTCCGCAACTTTGGGAACCACTGAAACAATTCGACCGAGTTCCCAGCAAGTAGTTCCCAGACGCAGTTCGAATCCGACACAGGGCCTCAATCGAAACAGCGAGATCGCCATCCCCAGACCCATTGCGACCCGGGTCGAACCCGAGCTTCGACAACTGTTGGACCGCAACGAGCGTCTCCAAAAGCGTTATGCCCAGATGCTGGCGGCGGCCCATCGTACGGTGACATTAGCAGCAGCCGAGCAGAGGAAGAGCGTTCGCAAAGCGGAATCAAAAATAGATGCCATTCGTCTCCAAGCCACCGCGCGAATCGGAGAGGCAGAAGCAGCACTAGAGCAGGCGCACCAAGAACGTCGTAGCGCCACCCGGGAGGCGACCGAGACCAATCGGCTGTTAACGCGGCTCCAAGCCAAAGGCGCGAGGAATGATCGAGATCGGGATGCGAACCAAGAGGAGTTGCAGGCCCAGATTGTCAGCTTGCGTAGCAGTCTGGAACAAGCTGAAGACTCACGGGCGGAACTGGCACAGCAGCTACGCCGTAAAGATCTCAAGTTGCGGGTCGGATCGATGCTCCATCAGTCCCTCGCGCTGCTTCAAGACCTGACTCCAGAGCTATTACGAAAGGCTGTACGGCCTTTCTATTTGCCCGTGTACAAAGCGCTGTTTCCCGATGGCAACGCGCCCTACGAGACGCCTCTCACACCCTCGGTGGAAAATGGCGAGACGCCCGAAAGCAAACCGAAACCGGAGTCTCCGCGTGTCCGCCAGCCGGTTCCACAGACGGCACTCGTAGACCGACTGTTCGCCGGCCGTCCACCCAAGGTAAGTGTAGTCCTACCTATTTGGAACCATGCTGACCTTCTCGCTGACTCGATCCAAAGCGTCCTTACACAAACACACGCCAATCTAGAGTTGATACTGGTCGACGATGGCTCTGATGAGGATCTAAGACCAATCCTACGACCGTTTACTTCCGATCCAAGGTTCGCGGTGGTTCGCGTCGCTCATCAGGGTCTTCCGCAAGCCCTCAACACGGGATTCCGACGGGCTACAGGAGACTTTTGGACTTGGACCTCCGCCGATAACTTGATGCAGCCCCTGATGCTGGAAACCCTCGTCCGATTTCTCCTGGAACATCCAGACACGGACATGACGTTCGGAAATATGGATCTAATTGACGAGGAAGGCCGCCCCCTGGTTGACTCTGACTACCGGATAGCCTGTCAGGATCCGGAAGCGACGAATCGTCTCCACCTCCCTCGTGCAGTCGAGCCCCTGAGTATCGTTGCCGACAACTTTATTGGCGCAGCATTCCTTTACCGGGCACAGGCGGCCCGAGTCGTAGGCGAGTACGACGTGCATCTCATCGGTGTTGAAGACTACGACTACTGGCTACGCATAGCC
This sequence comes from Bryobacterales bacterium, assembly GCA_965206655.1. Taxonomy (GTDB): domain Bacteria; phylum Acidobacteriota; class Terriglobia; order Bryobacterales; family UBA6623; genus JAPPLB01. The sequence goes on from CBDBKC010000038.1 coordinate 1,756,710, forward strand.
GCAACGGGAGTGATCGAGCATGTGGGCCGAGAGGAGCCGCTCTACTCCTATCGAGTCCATCCGAGAACGCTGAGCGTCACGCGGCGAGATGAGATCATCGCAAAAGTCGAGAAGCTCATTGCCCACCACGAGGAGCGCGTGCAAGTTTACCAGCGTCGTTTCAAAGTGATGGTTGCTGGGACAGGTGCCGAGCCGGACCTAGCCCAGACGGCCTCGGAGTTGGCTGAGGCGTTTTCGTGGCAAGGCCACCAAGTAACGTTCCTCGAATCCGACAACGAGGAACCGATGCGACAGTGGACTCAGTCTCTGGGTAGTGAAGACAAGGCCATAGCGATTTTCTTCTCCGCTGAATCGCTCCACAAGTTCCATTCTTCCAGCACCGCCGCAAATCACAGTGCGATGTGCGTGATCTGGTCCACCTCGGGCATACTCCCCGCAATCCCCGAGAACTCTCTACAATCGACGTGGGTTCTGACCAATAACCAGGAGGCCATCGCACACCTTCCACCGGAGCTGTCGCAACGATGGTCTCAACTCTTCCCGACACACTTCTCAACTCGGAAGGAACTGTCCACCTGTCTCAAGGCGCGAACCGCCGCGTACCCCTTGTGGGACGTGCCAGAGTTCTCCGGCTCACTATGGCTTTACCTGGGTCCAATGGCTGATACGGATGTCGACTGGACAGCTCTCGCCTTGCTTGTTGAGGGATGCACCGCCGGCACCTTGTTGCTCATATCGACCATCCAAAAGGACAGTTCAAACCCGCTAAAGCACTTCTCGACACCTGACCGAGTCAAATACCTGGGATGGAAACCAGCCAGCCATTGGTACCCTTATCTTTCCCGAGCCACGATCCTCCTGGCCCCCTTGTCGAACGACGTGAATCCAAACAACCCGTGGCATGACACCATCCACGCCTACCTAGCCGCCGCCAAGCCGATTCTCGCGACTCCGGCTATCGAGAAGATCGGACATTCCAGGGTTCCGAATCTACTCATCCGGATGCCCCATGAGTTCGCCGGGGCAGCGGTGGCGCTAGAGCATCTTCGCGCAGACAAACTCACAGCAGATCGATACCGAAGCAGCATCTCTCCTCAGGCGGTTGTTAAGCAGTTGACGGGAGCGGCCAACACATCATGTTCGGAAGAGCAGCTTGCGTCCACTTCTCAGTTGGGGACCAAGCAGGCAGTAACACCACGAAACGACCAAGCCCCTACTCGCTGCCTTATCGAGACCAGTACCCTCCACCGGGGCGGACTAGAGCGCGTTGTGGCCGATCTCGCAGCATCGTTCACGCGAAACCACATCGAAGTCTCAGTTGTGGTGACGGAGAAGGCAGGTGATATTGCACAGGAATGCCGGGAGATCGGCATCCCCGTTTATGCTGATGTCAGCACGGCGACCGTTTTCGGTGATCTGCTCAAGAGATTGGCCCCCGATCTCCTTGTCTCCCACTTTTCCACACTGGGTGCACCGCTCGCCTGGCAGGCTGGAATCCCGGTGGTGAGCTATTGGCACAACTGCTTTGTTTGGATGAGCGAGAAACGTGAGGAGGACTTCCGCCGAAACGATCTTTACGTGAGTCACTATGTAGCCGTCTCACAAGCGGTGAGCCGGAACTTCTCCGAGCGCTTCGGCATATCGCCGAGCAAGATCACAGCGATCCCAAACGGGGTGTCTATTGAAAGACTGCAGCAAAAAGCAGATACTTCGGCACCGCGCCTACATCGAGCGAGTCTCGGCTTGAAACAAGAAGACTTTGTACTGCTGAACGTGGGATCGTTCTACGGGACCAAAGCCCAGATGCACGCTCTCTCGGCTCTGCGTAGCGCGCTCGCGGACTGCCCCAAACTGCGGCTCCTTTTTCTTGGGGACAAGGGAGATCCAACCTATTACAAACTGGTTACCGATAAAATCGATGCGTGGGGCTTGACTGATCATGTGCGAATCTGTGAACCGACCGACCGGATCCATGACTACTATCGGATGGCGGACGGCCTCCTGCTGGCTTCTATCACCGAAGGCTGGAGTCTCGCTAAAACTGAAGCGATGTACTTCGGCTTGCCGATGATACTGACTCGCGTCGGAGGAGCCGAAGAGGTCATCGACAACGATGACATCGGCATTCTCATTGAGCCACCCTGCCGGGATCTAGCACACCTCACCCCCGCACGAGCATGGGAACTGGCGCTCGATGAGACTCCCCCCAACCTGGATCAGATCGTCGCAGCTATCAAGGACTTGTACACCCGACTCGATCGCTGGAAGGTCAAGGGGCGAGCGGGTCGAACGAAAGTCCAGACAACTTACCAGCTCGATCTCCTGATCCAACGCCATCTCGACCTGATCAGGTCAGTTGTCCACCAACACTTCGGCAGCAAACATGTGGCTTCCTCTTTCAGAAGCAGGGCCAAGTCTCCCTAAGAGGGAGAGAGCACCGTAGTCGTGAATCCATGCACTCCTGATCCGAAGTAACGAGGGAACTCAGCCTTCGGACGCCATACGGCTACAGGAAGTCTGGCTATACTTGCCAGCCGCGAGGACATGGGGCGTTGGACCGCATCATCGATGGAACTCGTGGACGAACACCGAGCAACGGATCTACTAATCCGGCGTGAATCCTGGGTACGTCATCACTACAAGAGATTCTTCCGCCGCAAACTCAGATGAGAACGGCGGGCTTTTCTGTTGAAAGGAGTAACGAAGATTTTCACCGACTCAAGCCCGGTGTCACGAGCTGCCCGCCGGTTCTCGCCTATCGGGGACTACGCGAGGGAGTTATCCGGGAAAGCTTCCTGGATGAGTTCTGATGCTTTCGTTGCATCTGTTTCAAGCCCGGCGGGTTTGACACAAACTGAATCTTCCGCGACGGTCTGTCGGCGCTGCCGATGGCGGCGATGCCGGGCGACCCGATGCGCGCACATGGATGTCTGGTCACGTGACTCGTTGACCCTTGGACTCGATTCGCACAAACGTTCGCTGCCACGCTTGGTCACCGTTGAAGACAACCATTCTGCTCACGGGAGGCTTAGGATGCCTGCATCCATCCTTGACTTTCACCTATCCCTTTGAAGGCGATGCGGTGCATCTGACGGAGCAGCAGTGCAGCGAGTTACAGGAGATCGCTCGGCTGAGCTACCTGCCGGATTCGTCCTACGCGCCAAGATCCTGCTGTTGCTCGCCGAGGGCTTGTCCTACGCGGCGATCAAGGACAAGCTCGACACCACCGCACCGACAATCTCACGTTGGAAGAAACGCTTCCTCGAACAAGGCCTCGATGGGTTCGAAACCCATCCTCCCGGCCAGCAAGCGTCCAAGCTCACTCCGAAGCTGCGCGCCCGGATTCTCACCGCGACCCGCCGCAAGCCGCGCGACGGATCGACACATTGGTCGTGCCTCAAACTGGCCGCCGAACTCGGCGTCTCCAAGACGATGCTGCATAGGGTTTGGCAAGAGGCCGGCCTCAAGCCCCATCGATTGGAACGCTACATGGCGTCCAACGGCCCGGACTTCGAGCGGAAGGCGGTCGACATCATCGGGCTCTATCTCGATCCGCCGCAACATGCCGCTGTCTTCTCTGTCGATGAGAAGACAGCCATTCAAGCCCTCGACCGGCGGATCGCGTACTGCCGGTGTCTCCCGTGAGAACGGCGGAGCCAAAATAGACCACAGAGCGGCGATTCTAAGCCGCGTGAGGGCGGCGCAAAATTAGACCGCCCAGGTGGTCCGCGTAGCATCCCCGAGGTGTTTTGTGGAACACCGGAGGGATGTATCAAGTGGAGCTATACGCTCAAGTACGGCGGAGTGTCATCGTTGAGGGGCTGAGTGAACGCGAGGCCGTCAAACGGTTCGGTTTGGCGCGGGAGACGGTGCGCAAGATGCTGCGCTACAAGGTGCCGCCGGGCTATCGGCGGCGTCAACCGGTGAAGCGGCCGAAGCTGGATTCGTTCACAGGAATCATTGATCAGATACTGCTTGACGATCAGCAGCAGCCGAGGAAACAGCGTCACACGGCACAGCGCATCTTCGACCGCTTGCGCGACGAGTACGACTTCACGGGCGGTTACACAATCATCAAGGACTACGTTCGCGAGAAGAAGCTGGGCGGTCAAGAGATGTTTGTGCCGCTGGCACATCCTCCTGGCGATGCGCAAGCTGACTTCGGTGAAGCACTGGTTGTCATTGACGGAGTGCAGCGTAAGGCCCACTTCTTGGTGGTCGATCTACCGCACAGCGATGACGCCTTTGTAAAAGCCTTTCCCGCCGAGACGACGGAAGCCTTTTGCGAAGGACACAACGCCGCGTTTCGCTACTTTGGCGGTGTGCCGCGCAGCATTGTCTACGACAACACGAAGTTGGCGGTAGCAAGGATTCTCGGCGACGGTACGCGCAAACGCACACGAGCGTTCAGTGAGTTGCAGTCGCACTACTTGTTCGCTGATCGTTTCGGCCGGCCAGGCAAGGGTAACGACAAAGGCAAGGTGGAAGGCTTGGTGGGCTATGGGCGGCGCAACTTCATGGTGCCGATCCCCCGGTTCTCGAGTTGGGAAGCCTTCAACGAACACCTCGAAGCCAAGTGCCGCAAGAACCGTGAGCGGCGCTTGCGGCGACACACCGAAACGATCGGAGAACGCTTTGAGCGCGACGCGAAAGCGTTGCTGCCATTGCCGTCCGCGCCCTACGATGCCTGCGACAAACGTACGACCCGGGTGACGTCGTTGTCGCTGGTGCGCTATCGGACCAACGACTACTCGGTGCCGACGCGCTACGGCCATCGCCAGGTGTTGCTCAAAGCCTATGTGGACGAAGTAGTGATCTGTTGCGGCAGCGAAGAGATCGCACGCCACCGGCGCAGTTACGAACGCGAAGAGTTGATCTTCGATCCCGTCCATTATCTGGCGTTGCTGGAGCGCAAGACGAATGCGCTCGATCAAGCCGCGCCGTTGGTGGGTTGGGATCTACCGCCCGAGTTTCCGCGATTACGACGCCTGCTCGAAGTCCGCTTGGGCAAAGCGGGCAAGCGCGAGTACGTGCAGGTGTTGCGTCTGCTGGAGGACTTTCGGCTGGAGCATGTTGCGGCGGCGGTGCGCCAAGCCTGCGAACTGGGAACGATCGGCTTCGACGCCGTCAAGCATCTGTTGCTGTGCGCGATCGAACAACGTCCGCCACGGCTGGACTTAACGAAGTATCCTCACCTGCCGACGGCTCAAGTCGAGCAGACTTCGGCAGCGTCCTATCTCGCGCTCTTGGGGCAAGGAGCGGGCTGATGGCGAAGTCGAATCTCTTACTGGAAGCCCATCTGAAAGCGTTGCGGCTGCCGACTTTCCTGCGCGAGTACGACAAAGTGGCGCGGCAATGCGCCGCCGAGGGCTTGGACTGTAGGAGCTTCCTGAAGCAACTCTGCGAGTTGGAACTGCTCGACCGAGATCAGCGGGCGACTGAACGTCGCATCAAAGCAGCCAAGTTTCCCGTGACGAAAAGTCTCGACACATTCGACTTCCTAGCGTTGCCTTCGTTAAACAAGAAGCTCGTGCTGGAGCTGGCGCGCTGTGAGTTCATCGACCGTCGCGAGAACGTCTTGGCTCTGGGCAACTCCGGCACCGGCAAGACGCATCTCGCCCTGGCGCTAGGCCTGGCCGCTTGTCAGAGCGGTTATCGAACACGCTTCACCACGGCTGCGGCACTGGTCAATGAACTGCTCGAAGCCCGCGACGAGCGACGGCTGCTGCGCTTCCAAAAACAACTTGCCAAGCAGGATCTGCTGATCGTCGATGAACTGGGCTATGTGCCGCTGTCGAAGACCGGCGCTGAGCTGCTGTTCGAGATCTTCTCGCAACGCTATGAACAAGGCTCCACGATGCTGACCTCAAACTTGCCGTTCACCGAGTGGACAGAGGTGCTCGGGTCCGAGCGCATGACCGGCGCTCTGCTCGATCGCCTCACCCACCACGTTCACATCCTGGAGATGAACGGCGAAAGCTTCCGCCTCAAACAGAGTCAAAAGAAACGGTCTCGCTCTTCCGACTGACCCGCCCGCCGCTCGCGCCGGTTTTCGTGGGCCGCCTTCCACTACGCCTGGGTCGCCCTAAAGGGCGCCCTCAGGCTCCGTTCCAGCCGTCCCACGAAAACCGCTACCACTCCCCCAACTGGTCTAGTTTTACTCCGCCGAAGTGGTCTAATTTCTCTCCGCCCTTGACAGGCGGTAGCTGTGACGTCGACGCTGATCGAGCACGAACTGGGACCTCCAACGCCGCCGCCGCTGAGACTGATCGTGGCGCCGCCGTCGGGAGCACTGAGCGTGCCCAGGCAGGTGGAACTCGTGTTCGCCGGAGTTGCGATCGTCATCCCGGCCGGAAGGTTATCTGTGAAGGCCAGGTTCTCTCTAGGGTTGGAAAACGGGTTGACGATGTCGAACTGGAGCGTACTCACGCTCCCCGAACCGATGGTCGATGGGCTAAAGGCCTTGTCAAAAGTCAGGGTTACGGAGGAGCCCTTGCCGGTTTGGGCCACTGCCGTGAATGGCAGCGCCAAGGAGAGCAGAACGAGAACTGCTACGTACGTCAACTTCGAAGGATTCGTCAAGAGTGCACTTCCTCGGTTCGGCATTTTCGCCATGGTCTTCTCGATGTTCCCTTGCAATTTGCGTCGTTCATAGCGGAGGTCCATCATGGTTTGTCTCCCGCGCGGCATCGGGTCCGGGCCGCCATCAGTCCTTGACGAATCTGTTATTTTGAACCCACAGACTCCGAATGTCAATAGGTGTAACCAAAACTTCATTTAAAAAAACCAAGGCGAACCAAGCCGCAGCCAAGTTTTCGCTCCAAGAGGTGTCCCGCGGCATGGAATGGCCTAGGCTGAAGGTCGTTTCAAGCGGGGTGCATGCCTCGGAATAAGCCTTCGACGCGAGACCCAAGGCCGCACTATGGTATAGCAACCCGCGTCACCGCAGCTGGAGGATGTTTCCAGGGATGGCCGGACAGCCTTCTAGGTGCCTTTCGGGTACATTCACGCACAAACATGGCCGGCTTCCAGTTCATTGACTATCTCATCCTCGCCGCCTACCTGGCGGGAGTGACGTTTCTTGGCGGCCGGTTCGCTTCACGTCAACGCAACGCACGCGATTTTTTCTTGGCCGGACGATCGATGGGCTGGTTCCCGATGGTGCTCAGCGTCATCGCCACGGACTTTTCGGCGATCAGCTTCCTGGGCGCGCCCGGTTACGTGGTGGCGCATGACATGGTGATCGACCTACAGGTGTTGACCTTCATTTGGGTGCTGCCTCTCTCCTTTTATCTGTTCGTACGGTTCTTTCACCGACTCGAACTGATTTCGGCCTATGAATACCTCGAACGCCGCTTCAGTCTGCCCCTGCGTACGAGCTGCAGCCTGCTCTTCATCTGCGTCCGAACCGGTTGGATGGCCACAGCTCTCTATGCGACCGGGCTGGCCTTGGCCCAGGCGACCTCCTTGCCCTTCTGGGCTTGCGTCGCGATCATCGGAGTCCTTACCACCGTGTACTCAACTCTCGGCGGGATGCGCGCGGTGATATGGACCGACGTGGCGCAGTTTTTCGTCTTCATCGGAGCGATCGCCGTCGTCGTTGTTACGGCCGTGCGAGCCGTGCCATCGGGGTTCGCCGGCATCTGGGAGACGGCCGGCGCTGAAGGCCACACCCGCCTTCTCAACTTCGAAGGCGGTTTCGAATCTATTACGACGCCGGCCGTCCTGATCGGCGGGACCTTCCTGGTCCTGATCTCCTACGGCGTTGATCAGGTTGTCGTTCAGCGCTACTTGACCGCGAAGGATCTGCGGCAGATCAAGCGCGGCATGGTGTTCCAAGTCTGCGCAACCCCGCTCGTGCTGGTGTCGTTGGTGGTGATAGGGCTGTCAGTCTTTAGTTTCTACCGTCATTTCCCCGGAAGACTCCCGCCCGGGCTTGAGCCGGACAAGTGGTTCCCACACTTCATCGTGAACGAATTGCCAGTGGGAGTCTCGGGCCTTGTGATCGCGGGCTTGTTCGCGGCGACCATGTCGTCGATCAGTAGCGGCGTGAATAGTCTCACGGCGGCCTGCGTGATCGATTTCCACCGGCGGTTTCGCAAACCCGATCCGGAAGCTTCGCGGGACGAGGTCGACCGCCGCGAGGTGTGGCTCTCGCGTATTCTCACGGTTTGGTGGGGCTTGGCGGCAACGGCGCTGGCATTCGTTGTAGGGCGGATCGGTGTGATCGCGGTCATATCGAAGGCGCTGTCGGGGTTCTTCGGGGGCGTCCTGCTGGGCGTGTTTCTGCTCGGCATCTTATTGCGGCGTGCCAATGAGCAGGGCAGCCTGCTCGGCGCGGCGATCGGCTTCGCAACCGTTTGCGCGGCCGGCTTGGGCACACCGATCAATTTCTTCTGGTACGCCCCCATCGGCTGTACCGCTACCTTCGCGAGCGGCGCGGTCTTGAGCCTTTGCTTTCCGCCGCCCCCCGTCCACCGGCTCAACGGGCTGACGCTGATCCCACCCGAAAGCGAGGGCGCTTAGGATAATAGAGACCGCGATGGCCGCGACCGCACAACTCGGCAAGGATCTGCGCGAATCCGGCTACTGCCTCATCGAAGAGGTGATCCCGGTGACGGAACTCCCGCGCATCCGCGAGGAAGTACGCCGGGACGTTTGGGAGCACAACGTTCTAGAGCGTCCCAAAGGCTACGTCCCCGGCTTTCTTCGAGTCAATCAGTCCCTTGCACCGTATTATTCCTGCGACCGGGTAAAGGCGTTTGTCGAATCTATCTTCGGACCGCATATCCGCATTTCGATGCTGACCGGTACGGTCAACGCACCGGGACTGCCGCGTGGCCCCCTGCACTCGGACTGGCCGTTCAACCAGCGCAGCCAGGCGCACATTCCCGCGCCTTATCCCGACACGCTGATTCACCTTGTTACTTTTTGGATGCTGACCGACTTCACGGTGGAGAACGGTGCGACGATCTTAGTTCCCGGCAGTCATAAACGGGACTCGAATCCCAGCGCCGGCGAGATCGACCCCGCCCTACCCCAGCCCGGCGAAGTACGTCTCACCGGGAAGGCGGGCAGCGTGGCGGTCCTTGACGCCCGCATGTGGCACGCCGAAGCCCCAAACGTCAGCGCGCAGGAACGTGTTGCGGTTATTGTTCGGTATGCACCCTGGTGGCTCAATCTGGATCCATTGCGGCCGGGCACGGTCGATCACGAAGACATCGTAGCGAGTAATAATGGCGCTGACTCGCGCGTCCCAGCGCTATCCGAGGGTGTGTACAATCGACTTCCCGAGGACTTGAAACCGCTTGTGCGGTATTCCGTGGATTGGAAAGGCTCTCCCTGCCACTGAAAGGACCGTCACTTTGAAAGTAAGAACTCTTGGCTCCACCGGACTCAGTGTCGGGCGCATCGGCCTCGGCTGCACGACCTTCGGACGCGAAATCGACGAGCCGACCTGCTTCGCCATCATGGATCACGCGCTGGAGAACGGCATCAACCTCTTCGACACCGCCGAAGCCTACGGCGGGGCGGAGGCGAAGCAATACCGTAAGAATTATCTCGGTGTCGAGGACGATCGCGAGGTCAGCGCGGAATCTCACTCCTCGGAAAAGATCATCGGCCGCTGGCTCAAGAGCCGCGATTGCCGCGACCGGATCGTGCTCTGCAGCAAGGTCACCACGAATCACAACAGCGAGCATGTCGCGCAAGCCCTCAATGCGAGTCTCGATCGCCTGCAAACCGACTACGTCGATATATACATGTTCCACAGCTTCGACGCCGAGACTCCAGTCGAGGAGCGCGTCGCGGCTATAGATCAAGCCGTGAAGTCCGGGAAAGCCCGTCACGCCGGATGCAGTAACTACGACGCGGCACAGCTTCGCGAGGCCCTCGACGCGAGCCGCCGCGCGGGCCTGCGCACGTTCGAGGTGATCGAACCCAACTACAACCTCGTCGTCCGCGACATCGAGGAAGAGACATTGCCCCTTTGCGGCGAAAACAATATCGGCGTCATGAGCTACAGTCCCCTCGGGGCCGGTTTCCTTACCGGCAAGTATACGCCTGACCGCGACGCGTTCCCCGAGCGAACTCGTTTCCACGTCATTCCCGGCCACGCTGACATTTACTTCAGTGATCGAAACTTCGCGACTGTCAAGAAGCTGCACGCCTTCGCCGATCGCGTCGGTGTCCCCGCGCTGCGGCTGGCCATCGGCTGGGCGCTGCAAAACCCGGCGGTGGACACCGTTCTCGCGGGCGCCCGTTCCACCGCGCACCTCGACAACGCCATTGCCGCGGAAGCGGTGGACTTCCCCAACGACTGGTACACGGAGATGAATGGTTGGGGCTGACCTGAAGCTTCAATCCGCAAAGCCTAAATCCTCTCCACCGGCAACCATCCCCTAGCCGAGCCGCGCACGCAATGAACCATCGAGAAAGGGCTGTCTTTCGCCCGGCTCGATCCCCATCCCGGGCGGCCTTGACCAAACGCAAGCGAAACCGTGGCCGGAATAAGAACTAACCACTGGAGTTTGCGCCTTTGTGCGGATCTGTCGTACAGTCTGGAGCGTACCGGCTTCCAACTGGAGGGTAAAACCACATGTATCGCGCATTGTTTCTTAGTTTACTGTTTCTTAGTTTACTTCTTGCCGTTCCCTTAATTACAACTGCTCAGGTACCAACCGGCATACCGTTTCAGCCCACGGAGAATATGCGGCTTATCCCGCCGGATGGGGCCGCCTCTAAAAGAATCATCCTTCCCGGAGACATCCTCATTCCCCAAATCGCAAACGGCGAACTGGCGGGGGGGCAGATCTTCTTTACCATGTTCGAGGTTATGAGCTTGGTCGGGACCGAAGCCAGCTTCGAGATATTCTTCTTTGACGGCAACGGAGACCCGATGAGCCTGCCCTTCGCTGGCGGGAGCGGCCAGAAGGGCGCTGCCATAGGCCTAGCCGGTACGCTCCAGCCGCGCGGCGGTGGCGCTCAAATCACGATCCCCACCGGCGCTCCTGTTCAAATCGGCTACGCCTCGGTCCAATCGACTCCCCAGGACTCTGTCGCCGTAACAGCTATTTTCAACAATCAAGTCCCAGGCGAGCGCTTTTTCCAAGCATCCATTCCCCAAGATTCCGCACTCCATGACCGCATGACGATGCCTTACCTCAACGCCGGCGGGTTCGTAACGTCCTTCGCCCTCGTGGCGTTGATTCCCCAGACCGTCGACATCGTCGCGCGCGCTCCCGACGGCTCGGAACGCTGCCGCGTCATGCAGTCGATGGCCTCGGGACAGCACATCGCACTCCTGACACCGACAGCGTTGCCGTGTACCGCCGGAGACGAAGGATTCCTCGACTTTATCGGTCAAGACATCGGCCTCTCCGCCGTCGGCTTCACTGCCGCCGACGAGGGTCTCGGCGCGTTTACAACATTCACTCCCTGGGGAGTACTCTCTCCCTAGAAAGTGATTGTTGGAGGTCGTATTGGGAACGCGCTGTCGCACTGAAGTTCCTGGCAGCGCACTTTTCAAGCTCGTTTGACCTGAAGCACGCGAACCTGTAGGAGAGGATGAATCGATGGCCGAGAGATTGACACAACTGTCTGAACACCTGTACCGCTTTCGCGACACCTGCAACGTGTATCTGCTCGTGGACGGCGAGGCGGGACTGTTGATCGACGCCGGTTCGGGCGAGGTATTGGAGCATCTGTCGGAGCTGGGGGTGAAGCAGGTGGAGTGGCTGTTGCACACCCACCATCATCGCGACCAGTGTTGGGGCACACCGCGCCTGCGGGAGCACGGAGCAAAAGTTGCAGTCCCCGAGTACGAGCGGCACCTGTTTGACCAGGCTGAGCTGTTTTGGCAGCAGCGTCGTACGTTCGACAACTACAACGACCGCAACACGTTCTTTGCGATAGGCCGAAATATTCCTGTCGACACGATTCTGGCAGACTACGAGACTTTCACTTGGCGCTGCTACGAGTTTCATGTGCTACCCGCGAAGGGACACACCCTTGGTTCCAGCGCCTTACTGGTAACGGTAGACGGCAAGCTGGTGGCGTTCACAGGCGACCTGCTGGCGGCGGGCGGGAAACTGTATCAACTGCACGCCATGGAGTACACCTACGGGGCGATGGAAGGAATTGTTTTCACCATGCAATCGGCGCGGGCGCTGAAGAAACGGGAACCCGACCTCTGCCTGCCATCCCACGGGGAGCCCATTAGCAATGTGGCGGGTGACGTTGATCGGCTCGAAAGGCGTCTGATGGATTTGGTTGAGTTGGGCCGGGGGATGCGCATCGCCGGCCGCGACAGCATACCTGAACAGATCTTCCTGCCCGACTCAAAGCTGGTCCCTCTCTCCCGTCATCTGCTATGGGGAGGGGTCTGGACCTGCTCGAACTTCTACGTGATCCTGAGCGACAGCGGCAAGGCCATGTTTGTCGACTACGGGCACGCCTACTGGCCACACATGCATACCTGGTCCGACCACGACGGTCTCGAAACCATGCGCTTCATTGAGCATCACCTCGACGAGCTACGGCAAGAGTACGGCGTAACGAGCTTCGATCTGGTCGTTCCCACCCACATTCACGACGATCACACCTGCGGAATCCCCTACCTCCAACGGCATCACGATACGAAGTGCTGGGCTCTACAGGAGGTAGGACAAGTGTTGGCCGATCCCGCGGCCTGGGCGAGCACGCCCTGCACTTTTCCCAAACCGATTCGGATTGATCGATGGCTACAAGACGGCGACCGCTTCCAGTGGGAAGAGTACGAGTTCGACATCTATCATGCACCCGGTCAGACCGAGTTCCACTCCGTCTATGCCGGCATGATCGACGGCCGCAAGGTGGCGTTTACGGGCGACAACTATTTTGTGGAGCAAGTGGTGGTTGGCGGCAAGACGGAAGTCCATCCGTATCAGACCACCGTGCTGCGAAACAGTTTTCAGTTGGGGATGCACCGGCGGTGTGCCGAAGTCATGCGGCGGATCGCACCTGAGTTGATCTGTCCCGGTCATCGCGACGTGCTGTCGTGCTTCAAGCCCGAGCTGGACTACTATTGCGATTTCATCGCGCGCAAAGAACGGGTCTTCGAGGAGTTGGTGGCTGAGCCCGCCGATCATTTCATCGATCTGTTCTGGGCGCGTATGCTCCCCTATGTCGCCGTCGTAGGGGCGGGTGAGACCGTCAACTACCGGCTCCTTTTGCGGAACAACCTGCAGCGGCCCGTCAAGTACGCCGCTCGGCTGCTCCCTCCACCCGGGTGGGAGGCGCCGTCGGAACCCGTGGCGGTGGACCTCGAACCGGCGGGCCGGGGCGAACTAGCCTTGCCGGCCACAGCGCCGCTCGAGGGCGATCAGACTCGCCGCCTCATGACGGCGGAGGTGTTCATCGACGGGATGTCCCAAGGTCCCGTCAGCGAGGCGTTGGTAACCGTGCGGTGAACAGAGGGAGCCCGTGACGAGCATGCGCTGTAGCCTCCTAAGTACCGTGGTCGGAGTCGCTTTTTTCTGTTTGTTAGGATCGCCCCGCGCCTGGCCTCAAGAGTGGCGTTCCTACGGGAACGACTCCGGGGGCATGCGATACTCCTCGCTGGATCAGATCAACAAAGAAAACATCAAAGACCTCAAGATCGCCTGGGTCCATGATACGGGCGAGTTCAGCGATGGCAAAGAACTGCCGACGATGTCGGCGTTTGAAACGACGCCCTTGCTCGTGGATGGGGTTCTTTATGTGCCGACCGTGTTTCATCGGCTCATTGCACTCGACCCAACGACGGGCGAGATGCTGTGGGAGTTCGATCCGAGGTTCGAACGCTCGCAGCGCGTGAACCTCTACCACAACCGGGGGGTAGCTTTCTGGACAGACGGCACACACAAGCGCATCTTTCTCGGCGATCAGTTGGGGCGACTTTTTAGCCTGGATACCAAGACCCGCCGGCTCGATCCGGCATTCGGCGTGGATGGCGTCGTGGACCTGAAGGTGGGCATGTTCACGGACCAATATCCGCACCTGCGATACGGGCTGACCTCGCCGGTCGCGCCGTGCGGAGATGTCGTAGTCGCCGGTGGCTGGGTAAGTGATGGTGAACCCCAAGGCCCGAGCGGTGACATCCGGGCGTTCGACGCGCGGACGGGTGAATTGGCGTGGCGTTTTCACACCGTGCCTCGGCCGGGCGAGGTCGGCCACCATACCTGGGAAGACGGCTCGTGGAAAGAACGTTCCGGCGTGAATGCGTGGTCGACATTGAGTGTCGACCCGGAGTTGGAGTGGATTTTTGTTCCGCTCACGTCCCCGGGGACGGACACCTATGGCGGCGACCGCAAGGGCATGAATCTGTTCAGCAACGCTATCGTGGCTCTCGACTGCAAGACGGGGAAGCGCCAGTGGCACTTCCAGACGATTCATCATGATCTGTGGGATTGGGACCTTCCGGTCTATCCGAACCTTGTGGATGTGGTGCGAGACGGTAGGAAGGTTCCGGCAGTGGCGCAGGTCACGAAAACCGGATTTGTGTTTGTGCTCGACCGAGTGACGGGGCAGCCCCTGTTTCCCGTTGAAGAGCGTCCGGTCGAGATGAGCGACATACCGGGAGAGGAGACCTGGCCGACACAGCCGTTTCCCGTAAAGCCTCCTCCGTTCGCCCGCCAGTCGATGACAAGGGATGAGATCACCGACATCACCCCGGAATCCCGAGCCGACTGCATGGAGATCATCGAAGGCAGCTATCTGGACGGTGGGATGTTCCGACCGGCACGGCGTGAGATCACGATCATTTTTCCGGGATCCAACGGCAGTGCGAATTGGGGCGGCGCCTCTTTTGATCCTACGACCTCGGTGCTGTACGTCAACTCGATGGATGTGGGAACGCCGCGCCGGATGGTGCAGCGGCCGGAGGGGTCCAAGGTCCCGTACCGGAGCCGGGGGACCAAGTACGGCCGGTTCTGGGATTCGAATCAGTACCCGTGTCAGAAACCTCCGTGGGCGCATTTAACCGCTATCGACTTGAACACGGGTGCGTTCCGCTGGCGCGTGGTCCTGGGAGAGTTCGATGAGTTGACCAAGAAGGGGATTGCGAAGACGGGCGCGCCGAATCTTGGCGGATCGATTGTCACAGCCGGAGGCCTCGTCTTCATCGCGGCCACGAACGACAGGCGGATCCGCGCCTTCGACAAAGATACGGGCGAGCAGCTTTGGGAAGCTCGGCTCCCCGAGAGCGGTATGGCCACACCGATGACCTACCTCGGCAGGGACGGCAAGCAGTACGTTGTGATCGCCGCCGGCGGAGGCAATGACTACAACGACACGGTGGGCGGGAAAGTGGTTGCTTTTTCACTGGGTCAGTCCAATGTGGATTAGCGTCCACTGAGAACAGCCCGACCAGAGTCGCGGAACCCTTGCGTCGAAACCGAGTACACAATGTGCGTATTCAGTGCATTCGCCACATCGGAGAACCAGTAACTTACGTGGATAAGAGTGGCGGAGAGGGAGGGATTCGAACCCTCGGTAGAAGTTTAAGCCCCTACGACGGTTTAGCAAACCGCTGCTTTCGACCACTCAGCCACCTCTCCGCTGTGAGGGTGTGCGATGCGGCTTGCGGGCCGCATAAGTGGATCAGCACCTCCAATCTATCACAACATCCTTTGGCTGCAAGCGGGTGGTCCCGATGGGGAGAGAGACGGGACGAGGCAGGAGGGAGAGCAGCGTACTCGCGTGAAGTAGCGGCGGCTGGTGCGTGGGGAGAGCGGAAACGGGGGCGGCAGTGCTCACAGCAGCGAGTTGAGGTAGTTGACGATGTCGGGGCGGTTCCAATCCTGCCAATTGATGTACTTGCGGATGACGACGCCTTCGGGATCGATGAGGTACGTTTCCGGGTACTTGACGGTGCCGTACCGAGCGCTCACCGATCGTTCCGGATCGCGCACAGTGGGGAAGGTGAGGCGGCTGCGCTCAAGAAACCGGTCGTACTCCTCTTTGCTCTCGTCGACGCTAATGCCGAGCACGACTAACCCTAAGTCCTTCAGTTTCTCGTGCAGCCCGCTGAGCGAGGGCATCTCTTCGACGCAAGGCGGACACCATGTCGCCCAGAAGTTCAGCAGGACGTACTTACCCCGGAAATCGCTGAGGCTCATGCCCTGTCCGTTGTCGTCGGTGAGGGCAAAGCCGGGCGCCTTGTCGCCGACCTCCACGTCGTGGATTTCGAGGTAAGGCACCACGCGGTAAAGCATGATGCCGAGCAATACCGCAATGACAGCGCCGGACCAAGCTGCTCTGGGATTCGATGCCATAGAATGAGGTTCAGGTTTCAATGTAACGAGCCGGCCTGGAATCCGCAATTGGTAGTCTTGTCTCATGCAAGATGAGCCTGAAGGAGGAGTTAGTTTCTCACACAAGATGAGCCTGAAGGGTGGGGGAGTGAGCATGCTGGGGATTGACCATCCACATGCAAGACGGCAAGACGCTGAGCCTGGAGCAGATACGGCAGTTTCTGGAGGCCAGCGATGAAATACGATTCAAGGGCAAAGGGCGTGCCGAGATCTACGCCTGGGTGGCGCAAACGCTGTGCCGGCAGCGCTACAGCGGGCAAGACCGAGCCGCCAAAGGACTGCTGCGGCAATATCTGGCCAAGATGACGGGACTGAGCCGGGCGCAGGTCCACCCGACTGATCCGCCAATATCGGCAGAGGGGTGAGCTGGTACCTGCCCGCTATCGGCGGCATCGCTTTGCCGGCAAGTACACGGCGGCCGATATCGAGCGGCTGGCGGCCGTCGATGAAGCACACGAAACCCTCAGCGGCCCGGCCACGCGCAAGATCCTGCAGCGGGAATATCACAAGTACCACCAGAGTGAATATGAGCGGTTGGCGGAGATCTCGGTGGCCCACATCTATCGACTGCGGCGGCACAGGGTGTACCGCCAGCGGCGGCTGCATTTCACCAAGACTCGGCCCAGCGCGGTGTCGATCGGCGAGCGGCGGCGGCCCAACCCGCGGGGCCAACCCGGCTACCTGCGAGTGGATACGGTACATCAAGGAGATCGCGACGGCGTGAAGGGCGTCTATCACATCAACGCGGTGGATGAAGTGACCCAGTGGCAAGTGGTCGGCGCCACGGCGGCCATTAGCGAAGCCTGGCTGGAGCCGTTGCTCAAGGCCATGCTGGAGCAGTTCCCCTTTCGCCTGCGCGGCTTCCATTCCGACAACGGCAGCGAGTTCCTCAACGGCACGGTGGAAAAATTACTGAACAAGGCTGCTGATCGAACAGACCAAGTCGCGGCCGAGGCACACCAACGACAACGGCTTGGTGGAATCGAAAAACGGCGCCGTGATCCGCAAGCACATGTGGCATACGCACATCGCGGCGCCGCACGCGGCGCGCATCCAGCGCTTCTATCAACAGCACTTCAATCCCTATTTGAACTTCCACCGGCCCTGCGGACAACCCGAACTGCTGACCGACGCCAAAGGCAAGCAGAAGCGCGTGTATCGCCACTATCAGACCCCTTGGGAAACCTTCCAGAAGTTGCCGCGGGCCGCCGACTATCTCCAAGCCCGGGCAGGCGATCAAGGCCCTCGACCGTATTGCTCAGGCCGGAAGCGACACTGCGGCGGCGCGGCGGATGCAACAAGCCAAGAGCAAGCTGTTTGCGAGTTTCGCATCCGCGAACCTGCCGCGCCGCGCGACGGGAGAAGGGCTGCGGAAATGACGGGCGATGGGAAACGAGGAAAACCAAAAACCGGTTTCCCTCGTTTCCCAACGCCCTTGGAAATCGCTCCGCGATTCCCACATTCCCACAGCCCCGACGACGATTCTCTCCCCTTCTTAACCAATCCCAGAAAGGAGCCCAGCGACTCAGTGCTCCCCTGCTTCTCCAGGCTCATCCTTCGATGAGAAAATGCTTTGGTACTGATCACCCGCAAGGCTGAGTTTTCGGCCTCCCACTACTGCGCCAGCCCCGATTTGAGCGCCGAGCAGAACGACGCGCTCTTCGGCAAGGCGGCCCGGCCCGCCGGGCACGGGCACAACTATGTTTTGGAAGTGACGGTGGCGGGCGACGTCGATCCGGTGCATGGCATGATCATGGATCTTAAGGTGCTCAAGGAGCTGATCCACAGCGACGTGGTCGATGTGTATGACCATCGCTTCCTGAACCACGAGGTGCCGCCGTTCGACCGTGTCGTACCGACGCCGGAAAATATTGCGAAGGATATTTGGTCCCGGCTGGAGCCGGGGATTCGCGAGAAAGATTGCCGGTTGCACGGGGTGCGGCTATACGAAACGCCGGATCTGTATGTGGATTACTTTGGTCCGCGGGATGCGGAGGGCGACGCGGCGTCTCGCGGTTGAGAGGCGCCCCGGAGACATCTTCCATTGCGATTGACGCGGCGATATCCGTTCTCCGCTTCGCATCGGCTACACGTACACGGGCTGAGCGAGGAAGAGAACGACAAGCTATTCGGTAAGTGCAATAATCCGTTCGGGCACGGACACAACTACGTGTTGGAAGTCAGCGTCGAAGGTGAGCCCGACGATCGCACGGGGATGATCTTCGAGCGGCGCGTGTTGGATGATTTTGTGCGGCGGACGGCATTGAACCGGATTGATCACGTCGATCTCAATAGGGATGTCGAAGAGTTTCGGGAGACAGTGCCGACCACGGAGAATCTCTCACTGGCGGTGCAGCGCTGGCTGGCCGGGGGCTGGGATGCGGAGTTCGGGGACAAGGCGGCGAAGCTCGATCGGATTCGGATCGAGGAGACTGCTCGCAATCATTTCGAGGTAACCGGCTGACGATGACTAGGAAACCGAACCTGCATGCTGTGGCGCCTGATGGCGAAGGCGCTGAAGCGGTCCGTGAGGCAGCCACATCCTCGCTTTACCGGCAGTTGCTGCTCAGCGTAGGGGAAGACCCCGAGCGAGACGGCCTCCAGCGAACACCTGAGCGCGCCGCGAAAGCGCTCACGGAACTGACAAAGGGCTATCACATGGACGTCAAAGATGTCCTCAACGGGGCGCTTTTCGACGTTGCCTACGACGAGATGGTGATCGTGAAGGACATCGAAATGTTCAGCCTGTGCGAGCATCACCTGCTGCCGTTTTTCGGGAAGGTGCATGTTGCCTACATCCCAAAGAAGAAGGTGATCGGGTTGAGCAAAGTGGCGCGGGTGGTCGAGATGTTTGCCCGCCGGCTACAGGTTCAGGAGCGGCTCACGAAGCAGATCGCGGACACGATTCAGAAAGCGATTTCGCCGGCGGGTGTGGGAGTGGTCATCGAAGCGCGGCACCTTTGCATGATGATGCGGGGGATCGAGAAGCAGCACTCTTCCGCCGTGACGAGCGCCATGGTAGGGGCCTTCCGTGACAATGTTCAGACGCGGGAAGAGTTCCTTTCGCTGATTCGGCGGCAGCCGAACGGGCTCTAACCTGCCCGCTTCTCCGCTGATATGATTAAGTCCGAATGAGCGCTCCCGAGTGCCCCACTTTGGTCATCGTGGGGCGCCCTAACGTCGGTAAGTCCACCCTTTTCAACCGCATCACCGCAAGTCGCCGGTCGATCGTCGGCAACGAGCCGGGGATCACGCGCGACCGTATCCGCATGCGCGCGGAGTGGAAGGGCCGGGTGTTTGATCTGATCGATACAGGGGGCATGCTGTTCGGCGAAGAAGAAGAGTTCCCCGTTCTCATCAACCAGCAGGTGCGGGGGGCCCTGGATGAGGCCGCGCACGTGATATTTGTTGTGGACGGCCGCACCGAGCTGACCAGCACCGACCGCGAGCTGGCGGATTTGTTGCGGCGCAGCGAGAAGGCTACAACCCTTGCGGTGAACAAGTGCGACACGCCCGGCGGGGAGGTAAGCGCGGCGGCTTTCGCCGAACTTGGGTTCGCGGAGCGCTATCCGATCTCGGCCGAACACGCGCTCGGTATCACTGAGCTACTCGATCATGCCACCGCGGGGTTCCTTGAGGGTGAGCTAGCGGACGAGGCGGAGCGGTTGATTCGGGTCGCGATCATTGGTCGACCGAACGCCGGCAAATCGACCTTGCTGAATCGCCTAACGGGCCTGGAACGCGCGATTGTTTCGCCGACGCCGGGCACGACGCGGGACGCCGTGGATGAACAGATCGAGCGGCGGGGGCAGATGTATCAGTTCGTGGATACGGCGGGCATCCGGCGCAAAGGTAAGACGCGCGAGATGGCTGAGAAGCTGAGCGTGGTGATGGCCCAACGCCACATCCGGCTGGCGGATGTTGTGCTGTTTCTCGTCGATGCGGCGGAGGGTGTCTCGGCACTGGACGCCAACATTGCCGGCTACGCCCACGAAGAGGGCAGGGCGGTCGTCATCATCGTCAACAAGTGGGACCTTGCCCAGGACCCCGACAAGCGCCTCTTTGAGACGAACCTGCGCGACAATCTCAAGTTTCTGGACTACGCGCTGGTGCACTTCATTTCAGCCCTCGAACAGAAAGGCGTACAACAGATCTTCGCGGCGATCCGCAAGACGTTTCAGGCATCGCGGAACCGGGTGCCGACGGGTGAGTTGAATCGGTTTATCGAGAAGGTCGACTGGGAGCGTGCGACTTACCCGAGGGCGAAGCGGCCGAAGATTCGTTATGTCACACAAACAGGGGTCGGGCCGCCAACATTCGTTTTCTTTACCGCCTCGAACGATCGGTTCCACTTCTCGTTCGAGCGCTTTCTCATCAACCAGTTGCGCGCTGAATTCGACTTCGCGGGTACGCCGGTTGTAGTGAAGGCCAGACGGAAACGCGATAGGCGATAAAATAGAAGTTAGACGGGCGCGGGTTCGCGCCGATCCCCCGTTAGTTGAGAGACGTCATAGTGGCTCGAAATCGAGTAGCGTTCCAAGGTGCGCGCGGCGCATTCAGCGAAGAGGCCGCCCGGCGATTGCTGGGCGATAAGGTCGTCTATTTGCCGTGCGAGCGATTTGAAGAAGTGTTCGAGGCGGTCCGCGCGGGGAAGGCCGATTGCGCCGTTCGTGCCGATTGAGAACACGCTACACGGCTCGGTCCACGAAAACTACGACCACCTGCTCAACTTCAAGCTGCCAATCGTGGCGGAGACGCGCATCCGGATTGTGCATAACCTGATCGGATCCAAGGATGCAACGTTCGCGAAGCTGAAGAAGGCGATTTCACATCCGGTAGCGCTACGCCAGTGCCTGAGCTTCTTCAAGGAACACAAGCGCATTCGCTCGGAGACTTTTTACGACACAGCGGGCAGCGTGCGGCGGATTATGGAAGAGGGCGATCCATCGCTGGCCGCGATTGCGTCGAAGACGGCGGCGGAATACTACGGCGCGAAGATACTCAAACGCTCGATCGAAGACGATCGTCACAACTACACGCGGTTCTTCCTTCTGAAGAAGAGGGCTCCGAAGCGGCCGGCGAAGAAGGGTGTGCCGTTGAAGACATCGATCGTCTTCTCGACGCCCAACAAGCCAGGCACGCTGTTTCGTTGCATGAGCGCCTTTGCTCTGCGTGACATCAATATGGACAAGATCGAATCGCGTCCGTTTCGGGGGCGGCCGTTTGAATATCTTTTCTATCTCGATTTTTTGGGCTCCCCCGACGACGCGGCCTGCCGCAACGCCTTATCCCATTTGGGCGAAATGGCGGAGTTCGTGGCCCTACTTGGGTGCTACCCGCAGGCTGCCTAACCGGAACCCCAAAAGGAAACTATGGCGGAATCGCTGAACGACCAACAGACTGCTGATCTCGAGGATGACTTCCCGGAAGAAGTCGCGCTGCTGCCCGTGCGCGACACGGTGTTGTTCCCGCGCGCGGTGATGCCGTTGAACATCGGCCGCGAGAGTTCGATCTCGCTTGTCTCGTCACTGGGAGAGAACAAGATCCTGGCGGTGGTCGCTCAGAGGGATCCGCGGGTGGAATCGCCCGATCCGGACGAGTTGTTCGAAGTAGCGACACTCGCCGTGGTCCACAAGTCGGTGCGCATGCCGAACAACAGCCTGCTGATCTTCTGCGAGGGGGCTGGAGCGCATCCGTGTCACGGAGTATATCTCGCAGAAGCCTTATTACAAGGTTCGCTACGAGCAACTGGAAGAGGAGTCGGCGGAACTGACACCCGAGGTCGAGGCGCTACGGCAGAACTCGCTCAGTATGTTCCATGACATTGTTGAGCTGTCTCCGGCGCTCTCGGAAGATGCTCTGACGATGGTGGCGAATCTCACCGAACCGGGCCGGGTGGCTGATTTCATTGCAGCGGCCCTGCCGGGGATGGCGTCGGCGGAAAAGCAGGCCGTCCTCGAGACGCTCAACGTCAAAGAGCGCATGCAAGATCTTGTGCGGTCTTTGGGGAAAAGAGCGCGAGGTGTTGCAACTGCGCAACAAGATTCAGACGCAGGTGCAAGATCAGCTCTCCGAGTCGCAACGTGAGTTTTACCTGCGCGAGCAGATGAAGGCCATTCAGAAGGAATTGGGCGACCGCGGATGAAGGAAGCCGAGAGAGGACGAGATGAGTACTGCGGGCGAAGATCGACAAGTCGGGCATGCCGGAAGAGGTGATGAAAGAGGCGCACCGCGAGTTGAAGCGCCTGTCGCGTATGTCGCCCGCCGCGGCGGGATTATACGGTGACGCGTACGTATCTCGATTGGCTGGTCGTTCTGCCTTGGGACAAGACGACGGGCCGAGGCGGTCGATATTGTCAAGGCAAACAAGGTGCTCGATGAGGATCACTACGATCTCGAAAAAATCAAGGAGCGCATCCTCGATCACTTGGCGGTGCTGCAATTGAAGCCCTCGCTCAAGGGGTCCGATCCTATGCTTTGTCGGGGCCTCCGGGCGTGGGTAAGACTTCGCTGGGGAAATCGATCGCTCGGGCGCTGGGCCGCGAGTTCGTTCGCCTGTCGCTGGGTGGTGTGCATGACGAGGCGGAGATTCGCGGGCATCGGCGCACCTACATTGGTGCGTTGCCGGGTCAGATACTGCAGGGGTTGCGCCGCGCCGGCACGAAGGATCCGGTTTTCATGCTCGATGAGATTGACAAAGTGGGCCGAGATTTCCGCGGCGACCCCGCCTCGGCGTTACTCGAAGTGCTTGATCCCGAGCAGAACAGCACGTTTCGGGATAACTATCTCGACGTACCGTTTGATTTGTCGAAAGTGCTGTTTGTGACAACGGCGAACGTGATGGACCCGGTCCCCGGGGCCCTGCAGGATCGCATGGAAGTGCTGGAGCTTCAGGGGTACACGGAGTCGGAAAAGCTTCAGATTGCTTTCCAGTACTTAATCCCCTCGGCAGATTAAAAGAGAACGGGCTCGAGTCATCCGACATCGAGTTTCGAGCGGATGCCGTTTCGCACATCATTGGCGGTTACACGCGCGAGGCCGGTGTGCGCAACCTGGAGCGTGAAATCGGCACGATCTGCCGCAAGCACGCACGGCGGATCGCGCACGACCGCTCGGTCGCGCAAAGGGCGGCCGCGAAGAAGAAGTCCGGGAAGAAAACAGCGGCGAGGCCAAGGAAGCGGACCGTACTTCGCGTGATTCCGAAACGCGTCGAGGAAGCGCTGGGCGCCCCGAAGCGTCGAAAGCAAGGAGAAGTGGCGGCGCGAACCCGGCGGCCCGGAGTGTCGGTGGGGCTGGCTTGGACGCCGACCGGCGGCGACGTCCTCTATATCGAGGCCACGATGATGCCCGGCGCGGGTAAGGGCCTACTGCTGACCGGCCATCTCGGCAAGGTGATGCAGGAGTCGATGCAGGCGGCTCTCAGTTGGGTGCGGGCGCATGCGGAGCAGCTCGGCATCGAGCCAACGTTTTTCAAGGAGCACGACCTCCATTTGCACATTCCCGCCGGCGCGATTCCTAAGGATGGGCCCTCCGCCGGCATCACGGCCGTCACGGCCCTCGTCTCGCTCATCAGCGGACGCCGAATCAGGAAGAACTTCGCGATGACGGGTGAGACGACGCTGAGCGGGTTGGTACTGCCGGTCGGCGGCATCAAGGAGAAGGTGCTGGCGGCCCACCGGGCCGGGGTGACGGACGTGATTCTACCCGCTGAGAACGAGGTCCAGGTGAAGGAAGACCTCAAGTCGGAGCAACTGGGTGCGCTTCGGACGCACTATGTCGAGACGGTGGATGAGGTGATTGCTATCGTGCTGGAGCCTGCGAAGGGGAGTAAGAAGCCGGCGGCCCGCAAGCCGGCCGGAGAAAACACGAGGAAGCCGACTCGGCGTCCGGCGAAAGGGCGCACTTAGGTCTTCGTTTCCGAAGCCGCTCGGACAACGGGCCCCCTTTTCTGTAAGAACTCGAGGCCGGTGTAGGGTCGGCCTGAGTTATTCTTGAGGCAGCGACAGCGTGTCGTTGCAGCCTATCGTGAAGATCAGCCAGCCAACTCCGCCCCGAATTGAGTCGGTTCGAGTCAAGAACTATCGCGCGCTTCGTGACGTCGAGCTAAAGGGTATAACACCTCTGACCGTTCTGCTGGGGCCAAACGGCAGCGGCAAGTCGACGGTGTTCGACGTTTTTGCATTCCTTTCTGAGTGCTTTTCAATCGGATTACGCAAGGCTTGGGATCGCAGAGGACGGTTCAAGGAACTAAGGAGCCGCGGCGGGGTAGGCCCGATCGAGATTGAACTCAAGTACAGAGAGCAGCCCGGCAATCCCTTGGTCGTCTATCACCTTTCTATTGACGAAGGGCCTAAGGGACCGTACGTCGCCGAAGAGTGGCTTCATTGGAAGCGTGGCAGTTACGGCCGTCCTTTCCGGTTTCTGGACTTTAGGGGAGGCGCCGGCAAGGTCATCACAGGGGAGATGCCGGACGAACAAGATGAGAGGGTCGAGGAGGAACTCGAATCAGCGGAGCTTCTTGCCGTGAACACTCTGGGGCAGTTCACAAGACATCCCCGTGTAAGCGCGTTGCGAAGGTTCATCATCTCCTGGTACTTGTCGTACCTCAGTGCTGACAGTACCCGAGGCATTCCCGAAGCGGGACCGCAGGAGCGGCTGTCCCAAACCGGCGATAACCTACCGAACGTAGTCCAATACTTGAAAGAGCGGCACGAGGAGCGCTTGTCGAAGATCCTCAGCATCCTTCGTCAGCGAGTCCCACGGCTCGACCGGGTCGACGCTGACATCATGCCTGACGGGAGGCTTCTGTTGCGAGTTAAGGACGCTCCGTTCGGTGAGCCGATTCAAGCCAAGTACGCATCTGACGGCACCCTGAAGATGTTGGCTTATCTGACGGTACTGCACGACCCCGAACCGCCGGCGTTGATTGGCGTGGAAGAACCGGAGAACCATCTGCATCCTCGGCTCCTGCCGGAACTCGCTGAAGAGTGCCGCGTCGCCTCCGCCGCGACGCAGTTAATGGTAACGACCCATTCACCTTTCTTTGTCAACGGCTTGCGGCCGGATGAGCTGTGGGTCCTCTACCGGGAGGATGACGGCTACACCCGCGCACGCCGCGTGGCTGACATCGCGGGAGTTAAGGAGTTTGTACAGCACGGCGCTCAGCTCGGTCACCTTTGGATGGAAGGCTATTTCTCCGTGGGCGACCCCGCGGCGCTTCCGGAGGAACGGTCCCTTCGATAGGATTTCGGGCTGCATGCATCTTGAGATTCTTGTCGAAGAGCCCTCTGTCGAGATCGTTCTAAGATCCTTGATCCCCAAGATTGTTGGCGAGGTAACGACTTTCAAGATTCATGCTTATCAAGGTAAGCGTGACCTTCTGGAGAAACTTCCGGATCGGCTCAAGGGTTACCGTCAGTGGCTCCCAAGCGATTGGCGCATCGTCGTACTGATCGACGAAGACCGGGAAGACTGTGAAGCGCTCAAGCAGAAGATGGAACTCGCGGCTCAGCGGGTCGGTCTCACGACGAAGTCGATTTCGCCGCAAGCTTTCCAGGTTGTGAATCGGATAGTAGTCGAAGAACTGGAGGCTTGGTATTTCGGGGACGTTGATGCTCTGACCGCCGCGTATCCGCGTGTTCCGAGCACACTCGCGCGAAAAGCGAAGTTTCGCGACCCGGACCACATCGCCGGCGGGACGTGGGAGCAACTGGAAAGAGTGCTGAAACGGGCGGGCTACTATACGACCGGGATGCCGAAACTCGAAGTGGCCCGTAAGGTCGCTCATCACATGAATCCAGAACAGAACCACTCGCCCAGCTTCCGCGTTTTTGCCGATACTCTCGCGGCGATGAGCCGAGGCCATGCAGGTAACGACGGCCAGTATTCCGAGACCACAGGCAGTTTGAACGGTCCAGGAGAGCGCGACCAGTAGCCGGCCCTCGCGCTGCAAGCCAGTTGGGCTTCGCTGAGGTCGATGTACAATGTTCTCGGGGTTGGCTGAATTCCAGCCGGAGCCGTGAAACGACCAATTTCAGTTGCCGTGCTTGCTGTCGGCGCGGTCCTTTATGCCCAGGCCGCCGATGCTCGTGGGGCGAGCTTTGAAACAGCCGTTCTCCCTCTCCTGAACTCCAAGTGCGCCGCTTGTCATGGTGCCTCCTCGCCACAAGCCGATCTGAATCTGGGAACGTTGGAAACGCTCCTCTCCGGTGGGAAGTCGGGGCCGGCGGTGTTCCCGGGTTCGCCCGAAACAAGTCTGCTGCTCCAGAAACTCGTGTCGGGGGCGATGCCGCCGGTGGGCGAGAAGCTGACGGACGCGGAGATCCAGCTTGTTCGCGGGTGGATTCACCAAGGCGCTCGGGGCGAGGGGGACGCGGGCTCACAGGTCACCGACCAGGATGTTCTGCCGATCCTGCAGATGCGCTGCATCACATGCCACGGCAAGACCCGGCGCGAAGGGGAGCTCGATCTGCGCACGATCGCGAGTCGTCTCAAAGGCGGGCGGTCAGGTGCGGCTTTGGCGCCCGGCGACCCGGAAGCGAGCTTGATGTTCCAGCGCGTGGTGTCCGGCGAGATGCCGCCGCCTAAGATGCAGTTCGCGAACAACGTGAAGTCGCCGACTGACGCCGAAGTCGAGGTGCTACGGCAGTGGATTGCCGGCGGCGCCCGGCCCGCTCCCAACGAGGTGATCGCGGCGCGTGACACTGATGACTCAGCCGTTACGGACGAGGACCGTCAGTTCTGGTCGTTCCGGCCGCTGACCCGCCCGGAGGCGCCCGAGATCGCACGAGCCGACTTGGTGCGGAATCCGATTGACGCATTTTTGTTACGCAAGCTCGATGCCAAGCAGCTTATGTTTTCGGAAGAAGCAAAGCCGCTGGATCTCTTACGCCGAGCGTACATCGATTTGATCGGAATGCCCCCGACGGTTGCCGAGATCGATGCTTATCTCGGTGACGAAAGGCCCCACGCCTACGAGCGGATGATCGATCGTTTGCTCGACTCGCCTCACTACGGGGAGCGTTGGGCGTCGCACTGGCTTGACTTGGCGGGCTACGCGGATTCGGAAGGCATCATCGATGCCGATCTTGTGCGTCCGCATTCGTGGCGCTATCGCGATGCGGTCATTCGAGCTCTCAATCAGGACAAGCCGTACGATCGTTTTCTAACCGAGCAGATTGCCGGTGATGAACTGGTCGATCACAAGAACCTCAAGGAAGTTACGCAGGAGACGATCGATACACTGGCGGCCACGGGCTTTTTGCGTATGACGCCGGATGGCACCTACTCTCCGGCGAACGGCTCGGTAGCCGAGCGGATGAACGTGATAGCCGACGAGATTCACGTGTTGAGCTCGGCGGTGATGGGGTTAACGGTTGGCTGTGCCCGCTGCCACGACCACAAGTACGACCCCGTACCCCAACGCGATTACTACCGGCTGAGCGCGATCTTGCAGACGTCGCTCGACCCCTACGATTGGGTGCCGCCAACGAAGCGGCTGCTGGAGGTGGGCCTCAGGGAGGAGCAGCAGGAAGCCAAGGAGTGGAACGAGCCGATCGAAGCTGAGATCAAGCGGCTGGAAGGGCTGATCGAAGAGGAGGCATCACCGGTTCGCGGGGAAGTTCTCGAAGAGCGGCTGGCCGTTTTGCCCGTATCCCTAGCTGACGATTTGCGGCAATTGGAGGCGACGCCGGCCGAGGCGTGGACTGAAGTCCAGAAGTACCTCGCGAAGAAGTTCGCGGAGGCGCTGGAGATCTCGGATGAGGAGATCGCGAAGCGCTCGCCGAAGTTCGAGGACTTTCGGAGCGAAACACGCAAGGCGATCGCCGAGGCAAAAGAGAAGCTCAAGACGGAGCCGCGGATTCGCGCCCTTTATGATATGGGCGGCGAGCCGTCGGCGGTCTATCTGTTGGGACGTGGGGAGGCTCAGTCGCTTGTCGAGAGAGTGACACCGGCGGTACCGTCGGTGCTGACGGTGGGCCTTCAGCCGTTTCGTGTTGAGCGGCCGTGGGAGCATGATGGGGCCAGCGGTAACCGCCTCGCGCTGGCGCGATGGCTCACGCAACCGAACCATCCACTGACCTCTCGGGTGATGGTGAATCGGATTTGGATGCATCATTTCGGACGCGGGTTGGTGTCGACCCCTTCCAATTTCGGACGTGCCGGATCGGCGCCGAGTCATCCCGAGTTGCTGGATTGGCTGGCGACCGAGTTTGTGAGAGAAGGCTGGAGCATCAAAGCAATGCACCGGTTGATGATGACGTCCGCGGCTTATCGACAGACCTCGGCACTGAGCGACAAGGCGGCAGCGAAAGATCCGGAGAATGTGTTGCTGTCTCGCATGTCGTTGCGCCGGATGGACTCGGAGGCGCTTTATGACTCGATACTGCGCGTGACCGGGAGGCTCGACAACAGGCCCTTCGGTTCGCCCGACGAAGTAACGGCCAAGGATAGCGGCGAGATCGTTGTGGAAGGAACGACGGCCGGCTGGCGGCGAGCGGTGTACATCCTCAGACGGCGCAAGACCCCCCCGACGATGCTCGACGTCTTCGATTTGCCACAGCTCAATCCCAATTGCACGGAGCGGGCCGAGTCGACGGTCGCGCCGCAGGCTTTACAAATGATGAACGGCGAGACGACGCGCGGACACGCCCGCTATTTGGCGGGGAGGTTGATCGACGAGTTTCCGGGCGACCGCACCAGGCAGATCGAGCAGCTCTATCTGAAAGCCTTGACTCGGGGGCCCAGCAGCGATGAGATTAAATTAGGACTCCGGTCGCTTGACCAACTCACGGCCGAGTGGCGTGGTCACGTTGAGAGCCGGAATGATATGGCGCCGCGCGAATTTACGGCGCGCTGGTCGGCCTTGAGTTCGTTGGTTCATGCGGTGTTGAGTTCAGCGGAGTTTTTGTATGTTGACTAACGATGTGGATTGACGGAGGCAGGTCGTGAAGCGGAAGACCGAAGCCTCGGGATTGAGCCGGCGAACGTTCTTTTCCCGGATCGGCGATGGGTTGCACGGGGCCGCGCTCGCTTCGTTGCTCGGAGCCGACCTCTACTCAGCAACTGGGGCAGCGGCGGCATCGCGTGATGACGGTTTTCACGTCCGCGAGCCGCACTTCGAGCCAAGGGCAACGTCGCTCATTCATCTGTTCATGAACGGAGGGCCTAGTCAGGTCGACCTGTTTGATCCTAAGCCCGTCCTTGAAAAATACGCCGGTAAGCCCGCGCCGCGCGACATTCTCAATCAGCTTGAGAATCCGCAGCAGGTGGGAGGTTTCCTGCCGGCCCCTTACAAGTTTGGGCGGCACGGCGAGTGCGGCATGGATATCTCTGAAGCGTTGCCTCACCTTGCCAAGCGCGCGGACGACATCACTCTCATCCGTTCGATGCATGGGGAGCACTTCAACCACGAGCCGTCGCTGTATTTGATGCATTCGGGCCGGACGCTGCCGGGGCGTCCGTCGCTGGGGTCGTGGGTTGTGTACGGTCTCGGCAGCGAGAACCGCAATCTGCCTGGGTATGTGGTACTCGATGATCCGAAGCAGCTTCCGGTGAACGGCATCCAGAACTGGCAGGCGGGCTGGCTGCCGCCGAAGTTTCAGGGCACGAGGTTTCGTTCGGAAGGTCCGCCGCTGCTGAACTTGAAGCCGGAGGAGGACCTGCCGTCGCCGTTGGTTCTGGCGGAGCGAGATTTGCTCCGCCGCATGGATGAGGCGCACCGGCGTGAACGGCCTCACTATCCGCAGCTCGATGCGCGGATTGCGAGTTATGAGTTGGCGGCCCGGATGCAGATCGAGGCCACCGACGCGCTGGACCTCTCGCAGGAGAGCGAGCAGACGAAGCAGATGTACGGTCTGAACGAAGAGCAGACCCGCTCCTACGGGACTCGATGCTTGATGGCGCGCCGCCTCATCGAGCGGGGTGTTCGGTTTGTTCAACTTTTTATCGAGTTTCAGATTTGGGACGCACACTCGGGCCTGAAGAAGAGCCTCGATTACAGTTGCGGCAAGACGGATAAGCCGGTCGCGGCGCTGCTCACCGACCTCAAGCAGCGGGGCCTTTTGGATAAGACGCTTGTGCTTTGGGGCGGAGAGTTTGGGCGCATGCCCGTTGCTCAGGCGCGGGCCGGCGACGCGGCGGGGCGCGACCATGGGCCGAAGGGCTTCAGTATTTGGATGGCTGGCGGTGGCGTGAAACGCGGCTACATGCACGGGGCGACGGACGAGATTGGCTACCATGCGGCGGAAAACCGGGTCAGCGTGCATGATCTGCACGCGACGCTGCTGCACCTGCTGGGTATGGATGCCCGCAGGTTGACTTACAACCGACATGGGTTGGACGAGCGGCTGACAGATCAGTATCCGGCGCGTGTGGTGAAAGAAATTCTGACTTGAGGACCGCGGCCCGACAGGCGGCTTCGTGATGCGAATTCCCCTACTTCAGATTGCTCACGGCCGGTCCGGGGATAAGGGTGACACTGTCAATATTGGTTTGATCGCTCGCGAGGCGCGGTATTATCCGCTTCTGGTGCGGGAAGTGACGCCGGAACGAGTTAAGGAGCATTTTAGTGATTTGTGTCGCGGGACGGTAGAGCGATTCGAGTTGCCGAATCTGGGCGCGTTGAACTTCCTGTTGCACGAAGCTTTGGGCGGCGGCGGGACGGTATCATTGCGCTTGGACGCTCAAGGGAAAACGTTCAGCGCCGCGTTGCTGCGGATGGAGATCCAAGTGGGCGAGGAAGAGTTGCTCCCATAGAGGGGCCGGCCGACTCCCCGCGAAAGACCTCAAGGAAACGGCGGGTGATGAGAGACTATATGTGTCGCTTCCTCCCGCTCCGTCCGCTCGCTGCCTTGGCGATCTGCAAGTAGGTTGAGGCGATCGGGGCAGAGCCGATCTTATGGAAGAACAAGCCGCGAAGCCGTCGTCGACAAAAGCCCGGTCAGTAGAGCCTCAAGCCAAGTCCCGAGTGGGAGCCTTGCTGACGGCCGCTGCTCTGATCATCATTCTTGCCGGCATGCGGGAAGCCCAGGAGATCCTGCTTCCGTTCCTGATAGCGGTGTTTCTAGCAGTCGTGAGTTCGCCTGCTGTTTTGTGGTTGACCGCGAAGAGGGTGCCACGTGGCTTGGCGGTCTTGCTCATCGTGGTGGCGATGGTCGGGGTGGGTACGGGAATTGCGGCCTTGGTTGGAACATCCCTGAACAGCTTTTCGCGGAACCTGCCCACCTATCAAGCCCGCTTGCAGGAAGAGACGTCGGCGCTGATTGCCTGGCTGGAAGGCATGGGCTTCGACGTTTCGCTCGGCGTCCTGCTCGACTACGTGGATCCCGGCGCCGCGATGGGCTTGGCGTCGAATCTGCTGACGGGGCTGGGGGGAGTGTTCACCAACGGTTTTCTGATCCTGTTGACCGTGGTCTTCATTCTGCTGGAGGTTTCCAGCTTCGCCGGCAAACTGCGACTGGCCATGGGCGACCCCAAACTAAGGTTCCCACATGTGACGAAGTTTACTGACAGCGTCAAGGGCTACCTGGCCATCAAGACGATCGTCAGCCTCATCACGGGCGCATTGGTCGCTGTCTGGGTCTGGGTGCTGGGTGTCGACTTTCCGTTGCTGTGGGGGTTGCTGGCGTTTCTGCTGAACTTCATTCCGAATATTGGCTCGATCATCGCCGCCGTGCCCGCGGTCCTTCTGGCGTTTCTCCAGTTCGGGGTTGGCACGGGGCTGACCGTCGCGGCCGGATACATGGTCGTGAATGTTGTGATCGGCAACGTTGTCGAGCCACGCTTCATGGGGCAGGGACTTGGGCTCTCGACGTTGGTCGTCTTCCTATCACTCGTCTTTTGGGGCTGGCTTTGGGGTACGGTGGGGATGTTGCTTTCCGTGCCGCTGACGATGACAGTGAAGATCGCTCTCGAAAGCAGGGAGGAGACGCGCTGGATCGCGGTGCTGCTCGGACCTCCGGTACCGGCACAAGGTCAATCGGGAGACGAGTAAGGCGCCGGCTGCCGCCCTCGGCAGCTCATCATCGTCCAATCCGCTGGGGCCCACCGAGCGATCTCAGATTGCGTTCTGATCACGCGAGGGTACGCCAGCCGCGAGTCCCCGGCGCGGACCTGAGTCTGAGCGCTATGACGTTCTAGGCGCGTTGTTCCGAATCGACTCTCCTTGATGTCCCGGAATACTTGCGCATTTCCGCGAACAGCCCCCGCCGCGCGGTCCAGGAGCACGGCGGGGAAATCGAAGTGTGTCGCCGCGGTGAACGGGGCGCGGAGGTCACAGCGCGGCTGCCGTTGGGCTAAGCCCTGCCCTTTCCAGCCTTAGCCCACGTAGGCCGGTGACAACTTCCGCAGATGTGCTACGACGGACGAAACTGCCTCCAGCAGCGCGTCCACATCGGCTTCCGTATTCTGCTTGCCGAGCGAGAACCGGATGCTCGACTTCGCTTGGTCGGACGACATCCCAATCGCTGTCAGCACATGCGACGGTTCTACCGCGCCGCTCGAACACGCGGCCCCGCTCGACACCGCCACACCCTTGAGATCGAGAGCGATGACCATGGCTTCGCCCTCGATGTAGTCGAACTGAATGTTGGTAGTATTCGGCGTCCGATCCATCCCCTCACCGTTCACCGTAACGTCCTCGACGCGCTCGACGATCCCGCGCTGCAGGAGATCGCGCAGCGCGGCCAAGCGGGTGTTTTCGCGTTCGAAGTCGACGCGAGCCAGTTCCGCCGCCTCGCCGAGCCCTACGATTCCGGGAACATTTTCCGTCCCCGCACGCCGTCCCCGTTCATGTTTGCCGCCGAACAGCACCGGCTCCAGAACCGTCCCCTTGCGGACGTACAAGGCACCGACCCCCTTCGGAGCATAGATCTTGTGACCACTTAGCGCGAACAGGTCCACGCCGAGTTCCTGGACGTCCGTCGTCAACTTTCCAGCGCTCTGCACACCATCGGTGTGGCACGGAATGCCGGCTTCCCGCGCCAGCCGCGCAATCTCCTTGATGGGCTGAACCGTTCCCAGCTCATTGTTCGCGTGCATCACGCTGATGAGCGCAGTATCGGGGCGAATCGCCGCATACACATCATCCACTGACACGACGCCCGTCGATCCGGCCGAGAGGTAGGTGACGTCAACGTCTTCGTCCTCAAGGTGTCGGCAGGCGCTGAGCACGGCCGGGTGTTCGATGGTTGTGGTGATGACGTGTTTTTGGGGTTTACCTGAAGCCCGCACAACACCGAGCACGGCCAGATTGTCCGCCTCGGTCCCGCCGCTGGTGAATACGATTTCCGCCGGCTTGGCGTTCAGAAGCTCCGCCACTTGCCGCCGGGCGTGTTCAACGCCCGCCCGCGCATCCTGCCCGAAGGTGTGAATGCTCGATGCGTTGCCGTAGCTGTTCTCGAGATACGGCAGCAGGGCGCGCACGACCTCAGGCGCAACGGGCGTCGTAGCATTGTGATCGAAATACTGGCGTTTCATGGGGTCGCGATGCGAATATTGATTATATCGTGGCGTCGGAAATCATCACTCTCACAACGGACTTCGGTCTTGAGGACCACTACGTCGGGGCGATGAAGGGTGTGATCACAGGCATCCACCCCGCGTCGCGCATCATCGATATCACCCACGAAGTCGGTCGTTACAGCCTGACCAAGGCGGCATTCGTTGTGGCACAGATTTACGCTTTCTACCCCGCCGAGACGGTCCAGGTGGTTGTTGTCGATCCGGGCGTCGGCACAGGCCGGCAGCCCCTCCTGGTAGAAGCCGCCGGACAGTTCTTCTTAGCACCCGACAACGGCGTTCTTTCACAAATCTACGAACGGGAACAGCATGAAGTGCGCCGGATTGATACCGACCGTTGGGCTCTCAGGCCCACCAGTAACACGTTCCACGGGCGGGATGTCTTCGCTCCGGTGGCCGCCTGGCTCGCCGCCGGCACGCCACCGCCCGACTTCGGTCCGCTCATTGATGAGTACGTCCGTCTCGACCGCACCACACCGGTCTTGGTTGAGCCTAAACGCTGGCGCGGCAAAGTCATCAACATCGACCGTTTCGGTAACATCGTCACGAGTTTTCCGGCGGTCTTGCTGGAGGAGTCACCGTCGGACTTCCGGGTACAAGCCGGGCAACTCGAAATCGGCCAAGCGGCTCCGACATACGCCAAGGCTACCCCCGGAGTCGCCTTCGTGATCGCCGGTAGTGGAGGTTTCCTCGAGATCTCGATCAACCAGGAGTCCGCGGCCGAGGCTGCTCGCGTTAACATCGGCGACTCGGTAGAGCTGGTTTTCTCGCAAACAAACCCCTGAGCTACGAGGCGATTTCAGCCGCTATCAGATCACACATCTCGGTGGTCGAGAGTCTGCCGCCCAAATCGCGGGTCCGATTGCGCTCGGAACTCAGAACACGCTCGACCGCACCGCGGATCAGTGCCGCGCCCGGCCGCGTCTGCCCGCCCAGCCATTCCAGCATCATCGCCACGGAGAGAATCGTCGCAACCGGGTTCGCAATTCCCTGACCCGCAATGTCGGGCGCCGAGCCATGGGACGGCTGGAACACCGCATGACTCTCTCCGATATCCCCCGAAGGGGCCATGCCCATTCCACCGACAAGCCCTGCCGCCAAGTCGGAAAGGATGTCCCCGAAAAGGTTCTCCGTCACGATCACGTCGAACCGCTCCGGCTGCCGTACGAGATAGAGGGCCGCGGCGTCGATGTAAACCCTCTCGGTTTCGATTCGAGGGAACTCCTCCGCTACCTGATCAAACACCCGCCGGAAGAACGCCATGGAAGGCAACACGTTCGATTTGTCGACCAATGTCACCTTGCCGCGCCGCCGCGATGCTTCCTGAAAGGCAGTCCGGCAGATGCGCTCCGCGCCGCGCCGCGAAATATGGATCTGGTCTTCAACCACGTCGGCCTCGAAATCAACCTTTCGCTCGCGCGACCAAAAGGCGCCTTCCGTGTTCTCACGCACGAGGAGCAAATCGATTCCCCCCGCCGCGTAGCCCTTCAGGGGCGTATGCGAGCTGTGAAATAACCGGACGGGACGCAATCCCGCAAAGAGGTCGAGACGCTCGCGCAGATCCAACTGAGGTGCAATTTCCGTCCCCTGGTGACCACGCACGTGCGGCAATCCCATCGCACCGAGAAGAATGGCATCGCAAGCCCGGCAGAGCTCGAATGTACTTTCCGGGAAGGCGTCGCCGGAACGCTGGAACTCCCCGGCTCCCGCGGCATACTCCTCAAACTCAAACGAGACGCCGCCTAACGCCGAGGTAGTCGCCGCCAGCACCTTCACGCCCGCTGCCGCCACTTCGGGACCAATGCCGTCGCCGGGCAGCAATGCAATTCGATAGGTCTTCACCGTCTTGGAAGGAAAACCGCTCCCGCTGACAAACGTCAGCGGCCGACCTCACGGATTCGTTTTGTCGAGAAGGTGCTCGTACCCGTCTTCCGGGGCGCTTTCGGTCGTGGTCGGCAAACCCCTCGGCGCCCACCCTGGGTAGCTCATCTGCCCCATCGCATCCGTCTCGCCACCATAGCCGCCACGCATGTCGAGGACGTCTGTAAAGCCGGCGTTCACCAGTTGCGCCGCCGCCTGCATAGAGCGGCCACCCTTCTGGCAACCCAAAACACATTTCACGCCCTTGCCGAAATTCTTCTCGACGATTTCGACAAAGCGGTGGTTCGGCGCCATTCGTCCGTAAGGGTCGCGATCCAGAACCGGGATGTTTTTTCCGCCGGGCACGTGCCCGGCCTCGAACTCCGCTGCCGTGCGAACATCAATGTACACGTAGCCTTCTTCGGAATCGAGAAGCTCCTTGGCTTCTTCAGGGGACACACGTTTGATTTCCATAGTAGTAACGACTGCCTTTTGCTCCGAACAATCGAGGATAGCACGCCATGTGCGGCACTCCGGCATCGGATCCCCGTGTTCTCTAGCGCCAGGCCCAGACCGACATCCTGCGGGGCAAAAAAAGACCCGGCCTGGATCGGCCGGGTGAGTGAGGTTAAGCCAAATTATCGAGGGAGAATAGAACGAACAAAGGTTCGTTCGCCACCCCAAGTTTCAGCCAGGGCCGAAACCCGGGTGACTATATATAGGTAAAACCCCTGACACCAAACCGTCAAGGTTCATTTTACGCTTAGGACTTTAGTACCATTACTGCTAAACCGTATTCGGAGAGTCCGTCCAAGCCCCCGGATGTGCTACTCGTAGATACTCTTCTCAACAGGCGGACCCGGAACCAAGATGCCCATCCCGATACCGAGCAAGGAAAACTTTCCTCAAACACGCGAGTATACTTACCTCAACACCGCTGCCGAGGGTTTGCTCTCGACCGACACTCAGCAAGCTCTCGCCGACTACGTTCGTACCGAGCAAGGAAAACTTTCCTCAAACACGCGAGTATACTTACCTCAACACCGCTGCCGAGGGTTTGCTCTCGACCGACACTCAGCAAGCTCTCGCCGACTACGTTCGTGCGAAGGCCAAGGGGAGCATCAATCGCCCCAAGCTCTACGAGGTCGAGGCCGACACGGTCGATCTCGTGACAGAGTTCCTCGGAGCGCCCCAGGGCTCGGTGACCTTCCTCGCCAACGCCACCGAGGGATTGAACCTGCTTGCCAACTCGCTCGACTGGCAGGAAGGCGACGAGGTCGTGATCACCGACTTAGAGTTTCCCTCGAACGTCATAACGTGGTTGCGTCTTGCGAACAAGGGCGTACGGCTCAAGGTCGTGGACGCCGTCGGAGGACTGATCCGGCTGGAGGACATCACATCACGCTTCAATTCCAGGACCAAACTCGTTTCGGTCAGCCAGGTGAGTTACAAATCGGGTACACAGCTTCCCTACTTGGCGGAACTGGGAGACGAAGCACGCCGGGCGGGGGCGCTCTTTTGTGTTGACGCCACTCAAGCGCTGGGCCGGGTGCCGGTCGGAGTGGACAATGTTGACTTTCT
This sequence comes from Bryobacterales bacterium, assembly GCA_965206655.1. Taxonomy (GTDB): domain Bacteria; phylum Acidobacteriota; class Terriglobia; order Bryobacterales; family UBA6623; genus JAPPLB01. The sequence goes on from CBDBKC010000038.1 coordinate 1,794,002, forward strand.
AGTCGCCAGCTCCTACAAGTGGCTCTTTACGCCCCATGGCCTCGGCATCACGTACTGTTCGCCAGGCCTGCTGGAACGCCTCACCCCGGCTACCGCCGGTTGGTACGGCGTGCCGAACATCTTCACGCCCGACCGCTTCGAGCGCTTCGAATATAAGCCAGGCGCGGCGCGCTTCGCGGCCGGCATGCCGAACTTTTCGTCGATCTATGCGTTGCGGGCAAGCCTCCGGTATCTGTCCGAGATCGGTGTCGCCCACCTTGACAAGTCCCTGCGGCCTATCGTTCAGAAGATGCGCTCGGGGCTCGTCGATTTGGGGCTTGAACTGCTGACTCCGGAAGATCCGGCCTATCATTCCGGCATCGTCTCTTTCCTACATCCGGCCGCCAAACAGATTGGCGAGGAGCTTGCGGAGCAGGACATCATCGTCTGGGCCAACGATGGCCGGGTCCGTTCCGCCGTACACCTCTACAACGAAGAATCCGAGGTAGACCGCTACCTGGAAGCCGTCGCGGGGATCATGGAAGAAAACCCTCTGCCAGCCGTATCCTAACGGCCAAGGAGCGTCATCATGCCGCTCACGCGGAAATCCGTCTCGTCCCGCGGCGCCCCCGTCGATGTCCCCGACTTTACGCGGGGCAAGTGGAAAGAGCCGCGTGAACTGGATATTGGAATCTAAGCGATCGTCCCAGGTTACGATGCAGGAACAAACTTCAGAGCGGCAGAGTTGATGCAGTAGCGACGATAGCCTGGTGCGGGACCGTCGCGAAAGACGTGTCCCAAGTGCCCGCCGCAACGCCGGCAGAGCACCTCGGTGCGGCTCATCCCCTCGCTCTTGTCGATGCTCTTGTCGATATTTTCTTCGGTGAGAGGCGCGGTAAAGCTCGGCCAACCCGTCCCCGAGTCGAATTGCCTGTCCGAGCCGAATAGCGCCGTCCCACAACGAACACAGCGATACATGCCGTCCTCGCTGCTCGGGTGATGGTTGCCTGAAAAAGCGACTTCGGTACCCTTCTGTTGCGTGACATGGAACTGCCTGGGCGTCAGCAGAAGCTTCCACTCGGCATCGGTCTTGACTAGCCTGCCGGTTTGGATGAGGCCCACGGCGCGTCCGCCGTCCGAGAACTCGATGAGAGAAATGGGAGGGCCCCGGTAATGGTTGGCTTTCGCCGCTCGGGACACTTCGTCGGGATCCGGAACCGGCTCGGGAGCACGATAGGCGGCGAAGGCGAATAGCGCGAGGCCGAACACCACGAAGCCGATCCGGCCGGTCCGGGCGAGACGAGAAGTCGTCCTCAACACACTGTGCATCCTAACGACAAGATGCTTAGGAAGCCGCTTTGGTTGCGGCGAGTGACGGTTAGAAGTCCTCGGCTCAGGCCAACGCACGTTCGCCGGCGGTCACGGCGCTGCTGCTGTGATTGGGCTTTGATACGCGTCCAGCGAATCTCGCCAGATAGTCCACCCATCGTTGTTCGGCATCCTCGCCGTTGAAGACGCGCTCCCAATACGTAAAAAAGGCGGCGCGCTCCTTTTCGATCTGCTCCTTCAGATAACGCTCCAACCCCTCGGTCCCATCGAGATCCTTGAAGGCCGGTTTCGCCAGTAAGGCGAGCGTAGACGCGCAGTCATTCATCGCGCCCAGGCAGCCTTGCAGTTTCTTGAGTTTGCTGACGTGCTCGTCGAGCGTTGGCCCATAGCAGGGTCGGAACAACTCCAGGGTGTACCGAAACTGCTTGACCTTCAGTCGGAAGCGGTGCAGTTCCCTTTCCGCGGTTTCGGGTGCTGCAACCTTGCGTCCCGCTCGAAGGAACCGACGTGTCAGCTTCGGGAGGACCGTCGCGGCGTTCTCTGAGCTCGTGGCCGCACCATTCCATCTACTCTTCGAACTTTTGTCGGGGGTCGCGACCGCCAAACGACGACGCCATTTATCAGACGAATTCTGCCTGCCCCAAATCTTCATACCGCCACGAAGACTTTTTGCCAACCGCCGGCGCTGCTCTTTCAACTCGGCCACCAGTACACTGTCGGCGGCGAACCCGGCGGCCTTAGCCAAGGCGAGCGCAATCTCCCGATCACGAACAGCGCCGCTGGGTTTCAGGACTTTCCGAAGACGCCGCTGGAATCGCCGAGCGGGCCGCGAGGGGAAAAAGGCCTCGAACGTAGCCAAGCAGCTCTCGTAGCGCCGAATCGAGACCCGCAGGTCGTGTACGGAATCCGGGTCCGCTGATCTGCGGCAGCGGCCCAGTCGGTACGCAAAGCGGTCAAGCCGCACTTCACTCTGGAGAGTGATGAAATCGTTCAACCGCAGGTTGGATTCTGAAAGCAAGGAATGTACGCAACTATCGGTACGATTCATGACGTCGTTTCGTCACGATCGTCGGGATCGAGCTTGTTACGGAAGGGTCTTAATATAGCAAGTCTAACGGACAATGCCAAAGACGCGACGCAGCGGAACGGAACCAGTCGGGCCGAAGACCGGTCGGCTATTTCTTACGGCGCTCGTAGCCGACCCGCAAAGCGCAAGTCCCTGCCAAATCGACGCGGGAGCCGCGTTTGAGGGGGCAAGGTTTCCCGGGTTCGACCTGTTTGCGTTCCAGGAAGGTGCCGTTTGCGCTGCCGACATCGATCAAGAATAACTTTCTGCCGCGGCGGTGAATCTCGCAGTGGAACCGGGAGATCATTCGCTCGACGTCGGGGAGCGCAAGATCATTCTTGTCGCCGCCATCTTCTTCGACGGCGCCGATCCTCAGAAGCTTATTGTCGATAGGAATGACCTTACCCTTGTGAGGGCCGGAGATCACCTCGACGTACGGGTCCCGGCGGCGCATTCGAATGATGATAAATGCGATGAGGCCAATCAGGGCGAGCACGCCAACACCGATGAGGATGTAGGTGGTTCGCCGGCGGGAGGAGAGACGATCCTGGATGAGAATGTCCATCCGCTGGACTTCGGGGTCGTCGGGCGCAACGGCCTTCGCTTTTTCGATCTCGACTTCGGCAGTGTCGATGTCGCCGCGCATGAAGGCGCTCTCGGCGTTTTTGAGCGAAGTGCGGCGGACTTGCTCGGTCTGAAGCGACTGATCTATGAGAAAGTTCTCTTCTTCGGTGCGTTGGAATTCTTCGGTCTCTTCCTGCTCCATCTTGGCCAGGGCATCCTTACGACCTTGGAAGGCGACCGTGTTGTTGGGGTCGATGAGCAAGATCTTCGTGTAGATGCGGGCTTGCTCTTCGGGGTCGTCGCTGGCCAGAGCCTCCTTCATGAGGCCCTGGACCTCTTCGCGGCGCAGCCGGCTCATGGCTTGGCCGGGTGTTTTCGGCGCGGACCGGATCTTGCTTGCGCCCGGCACGTTGGCGGGGACGCTGGTGGGTAACCTAAGCTTGGGAAGCTTCTGAGCTGCAACAGGTGCGACGAGGCCGATCAACACGGCCCCGGTGACGAGTCCTGAAACAGTGAACCGACCGGATAGGTGCATTCCCACTTACTGGGCGGAAGCACTCTCAGCGTCGTCGGGAACCTCGATACCGAAGGTGAGACCCTCTTCGAGGATGGAGTCTTCGGATGCCACGACCTCACCCTCGACGGATGTCTCGGCGTCGGTGGACGTCTCTCCCTCAGCAGGGGATTCCGCTTCCGCTCCCTTAGGATAGCCAATGTGAATCGTCTGGTTGGCTTCCGCTTCACCGCCGACGATGATGCCCGCGAGTGGTGATTCCACAAGCCGTTGCATGGTGCGCTTGACCGGGCGCGCGCCGTAGGAGGGATCGTAAGATTCCTTCGCGAGATAGGCCAGCGCTTCGGGTGAGATCTCAAGACCGATCTCGCGGTCTTCCCGAAGCTTGCCGCGCAGTTTCGCGATCTGGGTATTGACGATCCTCTCGAGTTGCTCTTCCGCAAGCGAGTTGAAGTTCACCACTTGTGAAATGCGGTTGTAGATTTCCGGCCGCAAGCTGTCTTTGACGACTTGCAGAATGATCTCTTTGCGTTTTTCGAGGTCTTCGGTGGCGTCCATTGCCTCGCGCACGCCGAGGTTCGATGTGAACAGGACCACGGTGTTCGAGAAATCGCAGAAGCGGCCCTTGGCGTCCGTGAGGCGGCCTTCATCGAGGACAGCGAGCAGCAAGTCGAGGATGCGGGGATGGCCCTTCTCGACTTCATCGAAGAGCACGATCGAATACGGGTTACGGCGGACTTGCTCAGTGAGAAAACCGCCTTCCTCCGAACCAACGAGTCCGGGACGTGAGCCGATCAAACCGGCCACGGAGGATTGATCCTGATATTCACCCATGTCGATGCGTATGAGCGCGTCCTCGTCATCAAAGAGGGCTTCGGCGAGGGCCTTGGCGAGCTCCGTTTTGCCGACACCGGTGGGGCCCACAAAGAGGAATGACGTGGGCCGATTGTCGATTTGGAGGTCGGCGCGCATGCGGCGGGCGGCCTCGGAGACGGCGTAAACGGCCTCGTCTTGTCCGTAGACGCGGTCGCCGAGACGATCTTCGAGCTGCAGCAGCCGGTCACGCTCGGATTCGAGCATGCGCGAAATGGGAATGCCGACGCGCTCGCCAACCACAATCGCGATGTGCTCGGGTTGGACGTGGCTGGGCACCATCGCGCCTTCGGCAGCCACTTCCTCGACCTGCTTTTCGATCTCGGCCAGCATCTTCTCGAGCGGTTCGATCTGCCGGTAACGGATCTCGGCGACCTTGGCGACATCGCCTTCGCCTTCGGCTGCCTGGAGCTGTTTTGAGTAGTCGTCGATGGCGTTCTTCGTTTGTTGCAGCTTCTCGAACGCCCCTTTCTGGCTCGTCCACTTGCCTACCAAATCGTTGACCTTGGGCTCGAGTTCGGCGATCTCGGCTGCAAGTTCCGCGAGGGCCTTCTTCTCGCCGGCGTTTGAGGCGGAATCCTTGAGCGCTTCGACTTGCGCTTTCTTTTGCAGCAGGAGCCGTTCCTGGCGGTCGACTTCGTCCGGCTTCGACTCCTTCTGCATGCGGATGCGCGCCGTCGCTTCGTCGATGATGTCGATCGCCTTGTCGGGCAGATAACGGTTGCGGATGTAGCGCCGCGAGAGTTTCACGGCCGCTTGCAGCGAATCCTCCGTCAGTCCCACGCCGTGGTGCTTCTCGTAACGGTCTTTGATGCCGCGCAGGATCACCATCATCGCGTCGTCGTCGGGTTCATCGACCTGCACGACTTCGAAGCGGCGGGCGAGGGCGCCGTCTTTCTCGATTCTCTCTCGGTATTCGTCGAAAGTTGTGGCGCCGACGCAGCGCAGCTCGCCGCGTGCGAGGGCGGGCTTGAGGATGTTGGCCGCGTCCATGCCGCCTTCCGAGCCACCAGCGCCGACAAGCGTATGCAACTCGTCGAGGAAGAGGATGATCTCGCCCTTCTTCTCTCGGACCTCGTCAACAACGGCCTTCATGCGCTCTTCGAATTCGCCGCGATATTTCGCACCGGCGACCATCGCCGTCATGTCGAGTCCGATGACCTTACAGGTCTTGAGCGATTCGGGAACGTCGCCGGAAGCGATCCGCTGCGCCAGTCCCTCGGCGACGGCGGTTTTCCCCGTGCCCGGATCACCGACGACGACCGGGTTGCTCTTCGTCTTACGGAGCAGGGTTTGAATGACGCGCCGGATCTCGTCGTCGCGCCCCACCACGGGCATGAGCTCACCGGCGGCGGCGGAGGCGGTGAGATCCCGTCCGAAGCGCTCGAGAACCTTCATTCCCGACATCGCCCCACCACCCGCCGCCGCGGATTGTTCGCCCAGGGCCGCTCCCGTCTCGGCACGTGATTCAGCGGCTTTCTCAACCGTCTTCTTGGTGACGCCGGCCTCACGAAGCGTACCCTTGAGGTCGGCCTCGCTGTGATCAACGGCGGAAAGGACGAAGTCGATCGGCTCGGCGCGCTCGGCCCCGCGATCGTCCATCTTTTGAAACGCCTTCTCGATGAGATTGCGCAGCTCACCGGAAGCCGAGGGCCGTTTGCCCGGCCCGAGTTTCTCCATCCCCTTGACCTTGTTGAGGCTTTCGGCCATCTGGTCAAGCAGCGGAGCACAGGCGACGCCGGCGTTTTCGAGCATGGCGGCGAGGGCGCTCTCTCCGTCCAGCAGGACGTAGAGCAGATGGAACGGCGTGATGAGCGATTGGCGGCGCTCTTCGGCGAGCATGCGGGCTCGCTCCAATCCGTCGGAAAGTTCCGTTGAAATCTTGTCGATATCGATGGCCATGGTAGATGTCTACTCCAGTCGGCGGCGGCGGCGTGGCCGCGGCGGTTCATCGGAATCGTCGCCTCGGTCGTCCCTCACGCGAGTTTCAGCACCCCGATCGGGGGGCTTGGCCTCGCCGCCGGAAGTCTCCCACGGCGCCGGATCGCTGGATCCGCCGCTCGGAGCTTCGGTTGCGGCGCCTCCGACTCTTCGAAAACGCCGCTCACGCGGCGAGTCCCCCGGCGAGGGTTCTCCGCGAGGGGGCGGCGGCTCTCGGCGTTCCCGCGGCGGGGGATCCGGGTCGCGCTCTGGTCGGCGTGGCTCATCGCCCTGGGAGGCGTAAAAGCGGTGACGGATGAACAGTAAACCCGTTCGAATCGGGTTGTGCGCCGGGATGCTGACCCTCAGCTCCGTGATTGTTGGGACGTCGGGAGCTTCGAAATCGAACTCGAAGTTGCGCTGATCGGTCGACTTTGACTCGCACGAGATCATGATCGGCTCGCGATGGAAACCGGCGCCCTCGTTGATCTTGATCTCCGCCGTAATCTTTGTGCCGGGCTCGAAGGTTGCATCGTGCTCACCGCAGAGGATCAACCGATATTTGTCGCGGCCTTCCAGACGGAGCTGCGCGAAGTGGATGGTCAACTCTTCTCCGTACCCCTGCATGCGGTTCGGCTTGGCCGCGATCTTGTAGAGCACGCGCCCGCCGCGGTCGAAGATGAAGTTCATCGCTTCCAGTGTCGGGCTGATACGGAAGTCGATGTACTTGCCTTCGAGAGCCAGTTCCAAGCGATGCAGAACGCTAAGATTCTGTCGCGACTTGCGGACTTCGACGCCCAGGTCTTCGTGGACTTCCCAACGGCGACGTATCTGCAAGAGCTGTTTCTGCTGCTCGACCAACGTGATGTATTCGGTTTCGCCGGTCTCGATCAACTGATCGAAGTACTGTTTCACCGGCGGACTCAAGTCCAGATACACGGATGCGCTGTGGAAGAACTGGCGCATATGGCTGAAGAAGTTCTCCGGCGGCTGCACGGGGTCGAGCATCCCGTAGAGCCCCGTCTGGAGCGCGACGACGATGCGGCCTACGAACTGCAGCGTGTCGAGGTCGAGTTCCGTCTCGATGCCACGCTCCTTGAATAGATCCACGTACTCCTGCATCGCCCGATGGAGCGCGGTGTAGCGCTCGAACAAAGAATTCGTTCGATCGACCAAATCGCGCCACGAGGCCGTCAACTCGCTATAGCTGACCATCGAGGTGCAGGCGGGAATAAACTGCCCGTCTTTTTCGAAACCAGCACCATGGTCTTGCCGCTTGAGGCGTCCCACGGCAACAGCATAGGGAACGCTGTCGGCATGAACCGAAAGAGCGAGGCGGTACCCGGGCTTACGTTCGGTCTTCATCTGCGGGTTGGCTTCGTCGAGCGCACCTTCGGCGGCCTCTTTTTCCCGCGGGTCGGTAATGATGTAGATGCCGCTTTCGGAAACACCTTCGAGTTCAGTTTTCGGGAAGCCGCGGTGAATCGCGTGGTCGGGGTCGATCTCGACGATGACGCCGCCGGGAGTGAGGGCGCGGCACTGCGTTACGGAGATGCTGACTTGCTCTTCATCCTCGTCGACCGTAACGACCGGGTCGTGGCGCACCGCTCCGCGCTCGGCTTCGGCGAGGCGCGGGCCGCCACCCACGAGGCCGAAGGTTGGGCCGCCGTAGCGCAACATCCAGAGGATCGCGGAGTCGAAGTAGCGTTCCTGGCGTAGGAAATGCTCGGGCGTGAGGAGCATTCCGTGTTCCCAGTTGACGGAATTGAGTTTGATATCGTCGGGGTCCATGGGTATCCTTGTCGCCGACTATCCGGCGGCCACGGGTTGGGCGAGGCCGAGATGCGAGTTCACTCCCAAGCGCGCGTTTTCTTCCTCGATGCCCAGCCGCGGCGGCCGTTTGGGGTCGAGCACCAACCACCGGACGCGATAGTTCTGGTGGCAGGCGGTCGTTAGGTCGAGCACGGCATCGATCAGACGCGCTTTCTCCTCCTGCTGGTAAGCATAGTATGTCTTTAGTGCAACCGGACCCAGCATAATTGTCTGACGTCCGAGAGCTTCCATGCGATCGCCGATCACCGAATCGACACCGAGCCGGCCGAACTGTTCGCCCAGGATACTCAAGTCCTCATCGCCGATGTAGCGCCAGCCCGCACGGCGGCGGATTTCGAAGACCGGTAAGCCCAGCAGCAATTGGAAGGAAAGTTCTATTCCCTCCTTACGGCCCGCCATACGGTGCAGATTGGGCAACAGCAATGCCAGATGGTACCAATTTTCCGTCGGCCAGCTTTCCGGGTTCAGGCCGAAAAGTTCTATCCAGCGGCGGCAGGCGCGCTGATTCTCGGGGCGGATATCGAAGAGCCGCGCGCCTTGCCGCACCCAATGCGCGGCCTTTTGGAGCGGGTCGTCGAAGACCTGAACGATCTCGAACGTGCCGGGCTCGGATTCGCCCCCTTTGTCCCACATGCCGACGGGCAGGGACTGAAAGAAACCCAAGCCCGCGACATCCAAAGTGAGGCGTACGTCCGGAGTCAGTTCGGCCCTTGCAGGTGGGTCCTGGCCGACAACCCAATGATCCGGCCAGCCGAGCCCCGCCATGCGGGTCGTAATCCGCGACGGAGATACACCGATCGAAGACAAGCTTTCGAGGGCGGAGTCGATCGTGTGGTGAAATCCGTGGAACCCCCGCGAGAAATCGGGCATGAGGGGCGGCGTGGCCAGGCTGCTCATTGGGCTTCCACCTGGAGCGAGACGGCGACATCGTAGAGGAATCTCTTTTCGAGGTGATCCCTGAGTTCCTGCGTGAGGATGGGGATCTCCTCATCCGGATCGACGAACTCTTCGCGATCCACCTCGCAACGCACTTTCTGGACCCGTTGAAGCCCGCGATCGGTTCGATCGACTCCGAGCGCGAGAGACACTCCGGAGATGCGGCGATCGAAAGCGCGCACAGTGGTTTCGAGGTCCGCGCGCGTTACGATGCGGTCGCGTGAAAGCAGGGCCGCCGCGAACCGGCGCTGGCCCTGTTCGAAATCTTCTGCGTCGGTGCCGCCGGCGGCCGACGTTGGATTGATGATCCGCAGCCCCTGTGATTGGCCCTTCTTGAGGAACGCCTGAATCTGCCCGGCCCCGACCCGGTTGGCGATGGTTCCGCCCGTCAGCCAGAGCCGCAGATTGGCGTAAGTGTCCTCCACGACGCCGGTGCGCTTAGCGGGGTATAAGTGAACACGGCCGTTGTGGATGCTGTAGCGTCCGACGTCGAGATCGGCGGAAGGTTCAAACGGAGGCAGGTAAGCCCCACCGCTTTCACCGAAAATCGAAAGGGGCGCGACCAAGTATTTCGAAGTTCCGCCCTCCCGGCTTACCGGAATCGAGACGCCCTGTTGTTCGTAGACGATGGTCTCGTTGAAGCACTCGGCGTTCGATGCCGTAACCGCCTGCATTGAAATGTTCGTGATCGCGTTGTGCAGTTCAGGAACGTCCTGCGGGAGCGAGATGCGCAGCCAAGCGCGGTCGACACCCAAGACCTGATCGGTTGCGGGGCCGAATACGCGTTGAAAGATCTTTTGCATCGCTTTCGGCACGCCACAGAGGAAACGTCTGTCAGCCGGAACAGGGGGAAAGACGAAGACACGGCCGGCGTAGAAACCATCGGGAAGATCCGCCACTTCAATCTCGGATTCAGCGGACTCTTCCGGTTCTTTGGCGCGGTCCGGGACGAGCCACTCCAACTCCCTGACCCCGGCGTTCGTCCGCCGCGGCCTCAAGATACCCTTAGCTCCGAGATCACCTTCGTTTGCCGCCAGGCACCAGGGCTCGGTGTGAAGCGCGCGCTGTACCGCCGCTCCATCCGGGCCCAACTCGATGAAAAAGCCGTGACGCCCGAGGTGATGCTCCGGCAGGTTTTCGATCGCTAAATAGACCGCCGGATGGGCGCCCAGGTTCGCGCGGACCGGCTCCAGCGACGGCCGTGCCGACTGAATCTCATCGGGCATCTCGAACCCTGGAAGCAGGCGGAACTCGCCGTTTTGGTAAGTGGCGGCGAGAGCGATGCGGGCGGTCGAAACGCTCACGGTAACGTCGGTGGTGAAGGTGAGACGATCGCCGGTGTCGGCCTCGCCGATCAATTCGGTGCCCGCCTCTACGAGCTGCGGATTCCCGCCCGTCAGAAAACGAACCACGGTCTGCGCCGCCCTCGCACGGCGAGCTTCAACCCCCAGCCCTGAGATGAGTTCGTCCAGCAGCGCGAGGCGGATGCGATCCGACGCGGAATAGAGCTCTTCGAGCTGGCCGCCAAGCGTACGGAACAGGACCGCCAGCACCGGGTCGGTGGCTTCCGAGGAGACGCCGAAGTCCCGCAAACGGCGGCGGAAGTCGTCGCGGAGCTTGCGGTCGATCTCGACGGCTGTCGGTTTCTCGGAGGGCATCGGGTCTCGCGTCTCCTACACGGTCAAAGTGTAGACCTCCCCCTCGTTGTCGGTCGACGCCAGAGTGACGACATAAGAATCAACATCCTGCTCGGTCCTCGGTTCCTGGACCAGCGATTCGACGCGATAGTGAGTGATGTCGAGATCGACGAGCGACTTATTGATTTCCTCCAGCGCTTCCCGAGGCGCTTCCCGTCTGCGCCGCGCCTGCTCGAACAGGTTGCGCACACCAAAGTGTTTACTGCCTTTCCAACTGCCATTCGGCGTTTGCGCCATGATGCGCACGAGCCGCAGGATGGCCTCTCGCTCGTCACATTTGTCGAGGAAAGCTTTCTTCAGTCGGAGTGGGAAGCCAAGGAAGGACATGGAATGCTCAAAAGAAGCCACCCGCGTCAGCGTGGCGAGCGCTCAGCGCTGCGCTCGGTGAGGCAGAGCAATAGGCGCCCGGCGGTGCTTCAAGCCGGGCGCCTTGTCGCTTTCTTCCAGCCGGCAAGGCCGCTAGTTGCTCAGCGTCAGCTCGGCAGCCGCTCCCGTATGCAGTACGGGCACGAGTATCAGCTTGCAGACCGTGTTCAACGTCGATGCCGGTTCGGTCGAACCGGTTCCCGACTGCATCGGGGTGTTGGGCATGGGGTTGATGTAGAGCAAATCAGCGATCCAGCCCTTGAAGCTGCACGAAGCGAGGCATTCCTCGAGTGTCTCGTCCTTGAAGATCTCCACTTTGCAATCGACCTGTTTGTCTTGCGTCACGACGTTGGCCAACTCGAAGAGCTTTTTTACCTTGTCGAAAGGCATGGCATCGGTGTCATGCATGTCGATCCAGAGTTCAAACTCACCCTTGAAACTCCCCATCTCCGGCTCGCCCGTATGAGTCCGGAGGGTAGTGAAATTCATCGAGGTGGGGTATCCACTTGACTCAGGTGACCCCAAGATGTAGTATGCGGCCTCGTGGAGGATTACCCGCGCGATCTGCTCGAGTTCGAGGCGCGCTTCGCCACCGAAGAGGCCTGTCGCGACTATCTGGTCGCGCTGCGCTGGCGGGACGGGTTCCGTTGCCCCAACTGTGGGCTTGAGCGAGCTTGGCCGGTGCGCAAAGTATGGTTCGAATGTGCTGCCTGCGGTCGCCAAACGTCCGTCACGGCCGGTACGATCTTTCAGGACACACGCAAGCCGTTGCGGCTTTGGTTCCGAGCAATGTGGCACGTCGTCTCGCAGAAGAACGGAGTCAGCGCCTTGGGTTTGCAACGCGTTCTGGGACTGGGCAGCTACCAAACCGCCTGGGCTTGGATGCACAAGCTGCGGCGGGCGATGGTGCGGCCGGGGCGCGAGCGTTTGACGGGCGTCGTCGAGGTGGATGAGACCTACTGGGGCGCGGAGGAGGAGGGCGTTCGCGGCCGCCAGATCGAGCGTAAAGGATTGATTGCAGTAGCCGCGGAGGAGAGAGGCAGCGGGCTGGGGCGGATCCGTATGCAGCGCCTGCGCAACGCCTCGGCGGCCAGCTTGATGCCCTTCGTGGAGGAGTCGATCGAGCCAGGCAGCGTGGTTCGCACCGATGGCTGGCTGGGCTACGAGCCACTCGAGAAGAAGGGCTATCGGCACCACATCGTCTTCCTCAAGGGTCGCCGCGAGCAGGCGTCGGAATTGCTTCCGCTGGTGCACAAAGCGATCTCGCTGCTCAAGCGCTGGTTGCTGGGTACGCATCAAGGGGCGGTCAGCCACGAGCATTTGGACTACTATCTGGACGAATTCGTCTTCCGGTTCAACCGGCGCAGCTCACGTAGCCGGGGCAAGCTGTTCTACAGGCTGGTTCAGCAAGCGGTCGCTGTGGAGCCGACGCCGTATCGCTCGATCATCGCCCACTGGGACGCCGAGCCGTTCTGAACCCCAAACACAAGATGTTGGGGTCACCTGAGTCAAGTGGATACCCCACTTCATCGAATTAGACACGGTCAGGAATTCCTCACCGTCGATTTCCACCCTGCTTCTTGTTAAAGCCACGATCTATCTCCTTTTGGCGGTCAAGCAATAAAGGTTCGCTATGGGCGCCCCTCAAGGGACGCATCCTTTGAAACATCGTTTTGGCGCCGGAAATGACGCCAGAGAAATTTTCCGTTCCCGGTGTTTAGTTCCATCACCAGGTCTAAACCCACCGCCTTTCAGGCGGTCAGCTTCGAGCGGGTCTGGATGACAATAGGGAGATGGGCGAATATCGGCGAGGGGCGCATGCAGTCTACGACATTAAGTATCACTTGGTCTGGATCACGAAATATCGCTACAAAGTCTTGCGGGGCAGGGTGGCGGAGCGGACACGGGATCTGATCCGGCAGAGCTGTCAAGCGCGAGAAGTGGTGGTGATTCGGGGCGCTGTGTCGCCGGATCATGTGCATGTATTGGTATCGGCACCGCCACAGTTGGCGCCGTCGAAGCTGGTGCAGTATGTGAAAGGCAGGTCGTCGCGACGGCTGCAAGATGAGTTTGGGGAATTGCGGAAGCGATATTGGGGGCAGCACCTGTGGGCGCGGGGATATTTCTGCGCGACGGTGGGCGCAGTGGACGAGGAAACGATTAAGAATTACATTGAGAGGCAGCAATGGGACGAAGACGACCAGGGCTTCAAGATCACAACGCCCACCAAGCCTTGAGCCGGCTCTGAGCCGGGGCTTCTTCAGGCGGCTTCAGCCGCAAGCCGACTTTCAGTCGTAAATGAACCCACCGCCTTTCAGGCGGTGGTTGTTTAGTTCCCCATGGTGATCTCCTTGTAGTTCATCTCGTTCACCCGGGGTTCGATCTCAAGATAGAGGCGATCGTTCATAAGCCCGACTCCGGCGTCGGGGGCATCGGGGTCGCCTCCCGGTGTCATGTAGTTCGAAACAGAGAAGAGGCTGATCCAGCCCTCGAGCTTGAAGCTGACGATTACGTTATCCGGATCTTCGTCGCGAAGGAACGAAAACGTCATGCCAACGATCTTGTCGCTGGTCACGATATTTGACAGCTCGTACAACCCCTGGATCTTGTCAAAGGGCATGTTCACTTCATCGCTGACATCGACCGAGATACAGATTTTAGTCGCCTGGGTTCCCATTTGAGGCAGCCCCAGCTCGTCCTTAGCCGTGCCAACGCGAATCTCACAGGCATGGGCGTGAAACTCGACCCCGTTGATGTTGACGACACTGCGCTGATGAACGGGAGTTGCCATCGGCTAGTTCACCTCTACGTTCGAAACGGGTACGCCCAAAACTACTTATCGCCACCGAACAAGGAAAACAATTTTGAGACAGCGGCACCCAAGCTACTCTTCTCTTGCGGGGAAGAAGTGGCCGTGGCCGCGGGGGTGCCCGGTTGTCGCGTCGCGTCGGGCTCTTGCGGTTCCGGGGGCTTTGCCCTCTCGAACGTCTTGCCGCCGCCGACCCGAAGTCCTATGCTGACCTGCTTATCCGTTTTGATCGTCTGCTCAGGCAGCTCGCCTTCGCCAGGGCCTTCGGATTCGGCTTGACGGCGTTTTCGCTCTTCGTCCGCCAGCCTCATCTCTCGCGCCGCCGAGCCGGCCAGGTTCGATCGCCGCAATGCGGGCCGATTGACCTCAATGCCGACTTCCTCTTTATTCAGCCGCGCCGATCGCGCCGCGGAGTTGTTCTTAAAGAGCGAGTAGTTGCTTGGCACAGGGGGCTCCGCGGCAGTTCCCTAGTTTTTCCCGTCCTTAGGCGTTTCAAACTCAGGCACATCAATCTTCAGGACAAACGTTTCAGCCGGACCGGTCGGCATCACATTGAGATTGATATCGCAGATGCCCTGCATGCGCTTGTTGGGATCTTTGTCAACGAAAAGATCGTAGCCCAGGATGGTTCCCTGTGACACCTGCTCATCGAGCAACCGGCGCAGCGGCTTTTCGATCGACTCGTCCATGAACTGACGGGTCAGCACCTGCCCGGCGACCTGCAAAAGATAGTGCCGGCAGCAGCGCTCAAGATACCGCAGGATACGGTAAGACGTGAAGAACTTGAGAACGCCGTTCGGATCATCGGCTTGGGTCCGGCAGCCGAAGAAACAGAGGTGGTTGTCGGCGTCGCGGATGATCGGCACGAGTTGCCGCTCCATGCTGAGGTGTTCCATTTCGCCGATCAGCGGCTCGACACGGCATTTCTCCGAGCCCGAGATCTGACCGAATCGCGATCCCACCGGGCCCTGCGCAATGCCTGCGCCGTCGTCGGCACGCGCCACGGCCCCCGCGAAAACGAGCGAAGGCGGACCATAGAGATCGTCACCCCCATCGACTTCATCTTCGAACCAGTGCTTGGGCCTCAACTGGAGGTAGCCCATCGTGACAACATCGGCGGCAGCCCGGTCTTCCGGTCGCTTCAAGAACTCGTACTTGCCGCCCGGCAGGAACTGACGCTCGGTGTTCTTGAACGACTTCTCGTCGTCGAGGTCGGTGACCAGCAACATGCCGTAAGCGTTGGCGATGTCCTCGAACTTCTCGCGGACGGACTGCTTGATCCCGCCTGGAATTACAAGGTTGCAAATGTCGTCGCGGAAGTTGAAATTGTCATTGCGCTGACGCACAAACTCCTCGATCGAAGCGACGCCCAGCGAGAACACATCCTCCATGGCCGTAGCCTCGCCGTTGAAGACGAAAAGCTGTACGGGCTTGCGGATCTTGCCGTCCGGGACCTTGCTGTTCTCGAAGAACATCATGATCTGGCGATAGCTGCGCTCGATCGGGCGGATCTGTGTGAAGAGCTGGGCAAGCAACTGATCGCGCATCGTCTCGGCTTCGTCGATCGTCCCTTGGAGCTTCTTTACGGTTTCTTGGAAGCTATCGTCTTCGCTGATGAGCCTCTCGAAGTCCAATAGGCGGCTGAGAAAATCGCCCGCCGACTCGCGTGTGAAGATGCTCGATATGTCCCTTGTCTCGTCGAGCAACCCGGGATGGAGGTCCGCGAAGATGTCCTGCAGCAGGTCCTTGGCAGGGTTTCCCTGGAGAATATCCGCCGTTGTTTTCGTTGCGACCGCGTCAGCCATTAGCCTTCTCCTCCTTCAGATGCATCGGCGGCGGGTGCGCTGGATTTGCCGGCGACCTTCTCGAGCTCGCCACGCAGTCCGGCGAGCGCCGCGACGATTTCCTTACGTTGCGTCTCGTTGCCCCAAGCACGCCGTACGGTCGGCAGCCGCCAACGGTCTTTGAGGCGATACAGCAGGTCGATCTTGTCTTTCAGATCGGCGATATCGTTCTGCTTGTACTCGACTTGTTCTTCGCCGAACTCATCGGTCGTCCTGGTTTCCTGCCGTTTCTGCAGGTTCTCGGGAGTGAAGTCCTTAATGTTCCGAAACTCAAACTCAGCCTTAAACTCGGTTTCTTCCTCTCCTGCATAGCCCTTGAACTTGAGTTCGGGCTTGAACTTCTTGAAGGCATCTTCGCCGGATTCGACCTCGATCCCCTGCTCTTCTTCGGATTCGAGATCTTTGCCGACACGGTCGAGCGTCATGGGCATCATGACGGCGCCGGTCGAAGTCGGTACCTTGCGTATCGATGGCGTGATTCCTTTGCGAATGACCTTGACGAGAGGCATAGTCTTAGCCCGGATTTCCACTTTAGTTTCGATTCTGCTAACCATCGGGTGGCCTGGGACGCCTTTATTTATGCGGGTTGGAAAGCACTCAAGGCGCTGAGGAGATCAACACCCAATGGGTGAAAAAGAAAACAAACCGTTCCAGCTAAGCTTCAACGGCTTATTGAAAGTCGATTTCCAAGGATCGCGTGTCACTTCCGACGGCGGGCTGATCCTGGTCCGCGAGCTGGACGAGCGACTCGGACTCGGGAAGCTGATCGACGAACACCTCAGTGACCCACGGCAAGGCTTGAACAAGAAGTTCCCGCTGGCCGATCTGCTGCGGCAGTCAGTCTACTCTCGGCTGGCAGGCTACGAGGACCTCAATGACGCCGTCCGAGTGTCGGCTGACCCGACGTTTCGCTTGATCGGCTCGAAGAGGAACTGGGATCGCGGCGGGGCACTGACCTCGCGACTGCAGAGCTTCGAGACGGAGATGCTGGCGAGCGAGGAGAACTTGCTGGGGCTGATGGCTGTGAACCGCGAGCTGGTGGCGCAAGCCGAGACGCAAGACGACTCCGAGCGCGTCGTGCTCGACATGGATTCGACCGAAAGCCCTGTCCACGGCCAGCAAGAGGGCAGCGCCTACAACGGCCATTTCGAGTCGGTCTGCTACCACCCGCTGTTGTTGTTCAACCAGCATGGGGATTGCCTGGCGGCGAAGCTGCGTCCAGGCAACGTGCACAGCGCTGAGGACTGGAAGGAGTTGCTGCTGCCCGAGATCAAGCGCCAACAGGCTGTGGGCAAACAGGTCACCTTCCGGGGCGATGCGGCCTTTGCCAAGCCGGAGATTTATGAGTTTTCGGAGGAACGCGGAGTGCAGTACGCCATTCGCATTCCGGCCAACAAGAGCTTGGAATTGGCGATCGAAGACATCTTGTTTCGCCCGCCGGGCAGGCCGGGTCGCAAGCCCTTGGTGCGCTACAAGAGCTTCCGCTATCAGGCGGAGAGTTGGTCCAAGCCGCGACGCATCGTGGCCAAGGTCGAGCATCATCTCGGTGAGCTGTTCCCGCGGGTCGGATTTATCGTGACCAACATGAGCTTGCCAAGCCGGTCGGTGGTGCGCTTCTACAACAAGCGCGGCACGGCCGAGCAATGGATTAAAGAAGGCAAACAGGCCACGCACTGGACGCGGCTTTCGTGCCATCGCTTTCGGGCCAACGAAGTGCGACTGCAACTCAGCGTGCTGGCCTACAACCTGGGCAACTTGTGGCGGCGGCTCGGACTGCCGAACAGGATCAAGAGTTGGTCGCTCACGAGCTTGCAGCAGCGGCTGATGAAGACCGGCGGCCGGCTGGTCAAGCACGCGCGCTACTACTGGTTGCTGCTGGCCGAGGGGCATCTGAACCGGCGGCTGTTCGGTGACATGCTGCACAGGATCTGGGCGCTGCCGCTGCCGAGCGGGTAGCGTTACCTGGACGAGGATCAACAGTTTTTAGCTCCGAAAAGGCTTCGCAGGGAGCAGTGTCGGCCGGTGTGCCGTTCAGCCCGCTCCATCAACGTCTGTGAGCGGACGGACGGGCTTTGGGGCCTGCCGCCGGAGGTGATGTGCAGGGTTCAGCGCGGAAAGACGTGGTCTTCGGGGCAGCGCGGGTGTATACTTTCACCGTGCCAGGGCCAAAATGGAAATCCTGGCTTATAGACCCTCCAACGGTTATCAATTGTATCCTACTAACGCTACGCCGTTTCCCCCGTGGATTTGCCCCCAGGGGTGCCGGTACTAATAATCATCACGTGAGCGGTTGCCGAGCCGGGTTCGACCCGACGGCGCCCGCGGCTGCACAACGGTTTCGTCGCCCGGCCGCCGCGCCGCACCGCCGCCGCCGGCTTTCGCCGAAAAACCGGCCGGGGCTCCTCCGGGGCGTCCCGCGCTGGGCCGGTCTCCTGGCTGGGATGCCCAACGGCCCCGGGACGCTACCACGGGCACATCGCCCATATATTGCTCCGGCCATACCAAGCGCGGCACCCAGAACCACAGAATCATGATCAGCGCGCCAATCCCCAGGAACACCAGCATCGGCCGAATCACGGCCCACCAGCTCGATTCGGTTCGCAGCGTCGGGTCGGCGAGCAGCGCTTTCAGCTCGGCCGGCTCGCACTCGCCCTCGAACAGTGGCAAACCCATCTGCGGCGACGACCAGACAGTTTCATTGCTCTCGATGTTCCCCGAAGGGCTCGCCATCGTCATGCTCACTCGCAGTGTCTGGCCACCCAGCGAAGCGCGGTCTTGCTCGGGCGATTGGAATGTGATTTGTAGCCTGTTCAGCAGCAACTCCCTCGCGAAGGTGAACACCCGGCTGAGACTTTCTTCATCCGAAACGAGATAGCTGCGAGTCGAGATGCGTTGCAGCGCCGGCATATCGATCGAATTGCTGTCGCCCAACCCAACGGCGACCACTTGCACGCCCGAGGCGGCCACTTTGCCGCCCACGATATCGGTACCCTCCGCGCCGAAAAGACCAGGGTCGTCGCCGGCTTGCACGTCGTTTCTGCCGTCCGTCATTACGATCAGCATCACCTCGGCGGAACCTGCGTCACTGGCCATCTTCTGCAACAGAACATCGAGCGCGGTGTCAACGGCGGAATAGAGCGCCGTATTGTTGCGAATCTCGGGTGGGGGCAACGCTTCGATCTGCTGCCTGGCCTGTTCGACACTTGTCGCGAACCGCGCGGCGCGAATACGCGGCGCGACTTGATGACTCTCGAATGGGACGATAGCCACCTGATCGAGACCGCCTTCAAAACCATCTAGAAAGCGGGAAGTCGCGGCCTTGGCGGCGTCAAAGCGCGTTTGACCACTCGGCATCCGCTGCAGCATACTGCCGCTGGTATCGATAACGATCAGCGCGACGCGGCTGCTTTTTTCCACATCCTGCTCGCCAACAGAGGCATAAAAGGGGACGATCTCGCGGCGGCCGGTGTGGACCGTGATGCTCTTTGCCAGTAACGTTGAATCCGGCAGTGGAATCGCCGCCGGAGCGCCCTCAGCGTCCACAATGTTCGCCTTCAACCGAAAACAGGGCACGTTGGTGGCCGGATCGCAGTCCACCATCCGCATCTTGTCGGCGAACTCCAGCTTGTATTGCGCCGATGACATCGCCGGGCCCACGAGTACAGCCGCCGCGGCAACCGCCCAGCACCACAACGATGCGTAGTGGTTCGGCGTGTGTTTGTGGCCTCGATATCTCACGAACGCATGCAACCTCTAATCGTTCTTCTTCCTGGTAACGAACCGCAGCGCCGTCCGGCCGATCATGAGATCGTCGTTGTGCCGCAGCTCTTGTGTCTTTGTCACGGTCTGTCCGCGCACCCGAAGCACATACCGGGCCATCCCCGCCTCGCCCGCCGCGTCAGGGTGCCTCGCTATATAGAAGCGACGTTCGCGTCCGAAGAGGGTCGCGTGGCGGGCGCCGATGGCGGCGTCAGGGATGAAAATTTCCACTTCGGGCCGATAGCGCGTCTTGCCGAGGTCGCCCGCCTGGCTTCCGATCGCGTAGGTATCGCCGTCCGCGAGTTCCCATTCCTTATGAGTGTGACCGAACTTGCTCTGCGCCCGCGGATCGCCGCTGCTGATGAATTGCAACACGCCATCCCGCAGTAAGATCGGGGCCAGCGTGATGCCGAAACAGATTCCGACCCCCGTCAGCACGAATCCCATCGCCTGGGAAAGATCGGGAACCCGACTGCCGAGACCCGCGAAGAGTAGTCCGCCCAGCAAGCCTCCCGCAAAGGCGTGTGCCGCCCGCATGCGGTTGACCGCCGCCCAACGCAGTCCCACGCCCAGACCGATCAACGAACCGGCTAGCATCCAGGCCACTACGCGTGTGATCAGCGGCGATTTGGCGCCCAGATTATTCGTGATGGGAATCTGGATCAGCCCTGCGCAAAGGCCGGCGACGATGCCGATGAGTGCCCCGGAAACGACATAGCGAGGCAATACGCGGCTCCCCGCCCAGCGGTCGGTGAAACCCACTGTCAGACCGCCGATAAAGCCGCCCAGAATCGTACTCGAGAGCAAGTCCGCAACCCAGATTGCCTCGAAAGTAGGCAACAGCGCCGAGATCAGCGAAACCAGCGTCCAAGAGAACAAGTCGGCCATACCGCCAACCAGCGACATGAAATAAAGCGTCTGGTAAAGGCTCATACAGGACCAATAGCAGCGAGCATGGGTCAGTATAACCGCCGCCTGAAACACGTGTCAAAACGGGCTACGACCTAACTGTCCACGGCCGCTTGCCCTATACCGCCCTGCATTTAAGCGGCGGAAACCCCTGATGCTACAATCGGTTGCGGGTTTAGGGAGTCCAACTTGGGAACCGTCGTTGTGAATCAGCAAGACGAGGCTGTCAAGACGGACTACTCACGTCTCGACCGTACTCCTTTCGCCCGCCACGCCGTAGGCGTCTTGCGGGCCATCGTAGTCGGCGCGGGAGCCTTGGGGAACGAGGTGGTCAAGGCCCTGGGGCTTGTGGGCGTCGGCGGGGTGCTTCTTGTCGACCCGGACTCGGTTGAGCCGAGCAACCTGACGCGCTCCGTCTTGTTTCGCACCCCCGAAGCCGCCGGCCGCAATAAAGCTGAGGCTCTGCGAGACGCCTCGACCGCTCTTTTTCCAGATACAGGATGGAGTGCCATTGGACTCGAGTTCGCCGATGTCGGCTTCGGGGAACTGGCGGCGGCCGACATCGTTTTCGGTTGTGTCGACAACGATATGGCGCGGCTCGAAATCGCCTACGCGGCCGCCAAACTCGATCGGCCCGTCTCCGATGGAGGACTAGGAGCGGCCGATACCGCGCGAGGCCGGGTCACCTGGTTTCCAGGGCGGCATGAGGCTTGCTATAGCTGTCGTCTCCGCTCACAGACCCGCCGCGAACTGCTCACGCAGTTGGAATCGCCCCGCTATTCCTGCTGGGGGGATCCGCCGGCGGCGGACGCCGAGTTTCTGTCCAGTACGCCGACGATGGCCGCTATCATTGGTTCGATGCAGGTCGAGATCGGCCTCAAGCACCTCCTTGAGCAACGCCGAAGCGGCGCCACGAGTAGTTTCTCGATCGACGTGAGTCTCTCGGCGCCGATCGCGATGAACAGCATCGAGTTAAAGCGAAGTCCCTCGTGTCCTTTCCACGAGCAGCCTGAAGGCGTTCTTGTACCGGCCTCCGCGTCTGCGAACTTCCACGATATTCTGGCTTCCGCCCCCGCGCCGTTCCCGGGAGCCCGGCCCGTCGTTTTGCTCGACTGGCCGATCTGTACGCAAGCCGACTGCGAGGACTGCGGCCGTCGCTGGGAACCGTTCCGCCGCGCCGCCGCCCTGCGCCGCTCCGGGCGTTGCCCGTACTGCCGGTCACGCCGAGTCCGAGAGCATGACACGATTCAGCGGATCGATTCCAGCTCTGTCTGGGCGGCGCGGACACCCGCGGAGTTAGGCGTGCCGACTTCGCACCTCCACACCGTCGCTTTCGAGCAAGGGGACGCCTCGTGAATACGCGCGGAATCGCCCTCTCCGTCGGCACCACCTTTGTCCTCGCGGTCACGCAACTCTTACTGGCGTTCGTATCCCCGATGGCGGCGGTGGCGGGTGGGCTGGTCGTTGGACTCGCCTGTTTTGGCATTCTGACGTTTTTCGATGTTCAATTCGAAAACATCTGGACGCCTGTACTCTTGTCGTTCCTCGCGGCCTTGATCGGCGTGGCGATCTTCTACTTCTCCGCCGAAGGCGACCCTTGGACAGTTTGGCTCGCTCCGGTTGTTGCGGCCGCCACGTCCGGGATGGTCGTGGCGATACGCAACATGGGTAAGCGGCGCTGTGAACTCTGTAACCGGCGCATCTCGTCGAATGCGGTTTTGTTTCAATGTCCTCGCTGCGGATTGCAAGTGAGCGACCACGGCGAGTGCTGGGTCCACGAAGAACTGCGCTGCCGGCTGTGTGTTGAGAACCAAGTGCCTATCCTGCCCCCCGATCGCCGCTGGTGGGATCGCCAGTTGGGGCCTCGTGTCAGCCAAGGCCGCTGCCAGGTCACGATGGAAGATGCCGAAACAGCCGACTTGCGCGCCTGTCCGCATTGCGGACGCCTGCAGGGTACTCTGGCCTGGGACATGAAGAATGGCCAATGCGCCCGCTGCGGTTGGACGATAGAAGACCTTCCGGAACGATTACGCCCCTACGTTGCGGCGGTTGATCCCGACTATTGGGAGCAACAGCGCGGCCGTGGCCGCAGAGAATCATCTTCGCCGCAGTATTGAGTTGCTAGAATCGCACAAGCAAGTCTGGATCATGCCCAAGTATCAAATGTACTTCGACACCGTGAACGGCGAGACGCGATACAACGTCGACATTGACGAAGACGAAACCCTGGCCGACGTTCTTGACGAAATCCTCTACGACCTTCAAGACCGTGGCGATGTGCTGCAAGGTGAAGGCGAGCCACAGGTTGTGTGGTCGGGCGACTCTCTCGATTTCGATTCTTCCCTGTCGGGTCAAGGCGTCCGACCCAACGACGTGCTTCGTATCTCGACGGTCGCCCTGAACGGCTGAGGGTTTGCCCGCCTCCCTGCGAGACCGCCGCATCGAGCAAGAGTGGCTTTTGCTCAATGAGCTGGCCACGACGAACCCGGATCTGCTGGAAGTTCTGCGCCGACGCAAGCTCGCTGATTCCGAAGATTTTGCGGTTCGTTTGAATGAGACGGAGGGGATCTTAGCCGGCGAACCGGCGGATATGCGAATCCGTGTTCACCACGTTCGATTATCGTTCCCGCGCTTCTACCCCACCTCGCCGCTCGAAGCTTATCTTTCCCAACCTGTAAAGCACCCGAACGTCGATCCGCGGAACGGTTTCGTCTGCCTCTGGACGAGGCATGGAACGGGCGAAACCGTCGTCGAGGCCCTCCGCCGACTGCAAGAAGTCATCGCCTGGAAGCGAATGAACCTCGACAGCGACCACCTCATGCAGCCCGAAACCATCGACTGGCATGCAACTGCAATCGAGGAAGAGCCCAATTTATTCCCGCTTGCCTACGAGCCGATCCAAGAGCTCAAAGACTTTCGCCTTGAGAAGGAGCGGTTTCGTCCGCCGCGCGCGCCGCGGAAGCGGTTGGAACCGCTGTGAGAGGCGCGGCCGGAGGCGGGACGGTCCATCGAGATCCTCAAAGGGCCTGAAAACAGGGGCTGGTAACGTACTCGGCGAGAGGCGCGTTATCCTAGTCGTTGGAAGGGCTTGGTGAGTATGACAACGCGATCTGTTTTGGACTTGCCTGGGGTCCGGCAACTTCATTCGCGTAATCTTCTCTTTCCCGCTGTTGTGGTGCTCGTGGTCCTCGGAGTTTTATTGCAGGGCGCCTTCCTTCCCGTTGCCCCCGAATCGGCGGAAGCCGCCACCGAGCCACCGCCGCCGACGGTCTTCCGTCCCGATTTCGAAAAAACGCCACTGGCCTACGCCGCCGACTACTGGCTGCAAGTGGGAGAACAGTGGCGCCCCCACATCATCCTGGTGGGCCGAGACCAGACTCCGGCTATCGTTGTCGCGCCCCGGCTCGCTGTGAGTTCGATCCGCGCGGCGGATGACGTGATCGCCGAGGAGTTGGCGCTCGGTATGCGCGCGCCGAGTGGGATCGAAGCACCGGCGCCGGAAACCGAAGCTGAAGATGATGCCCCCGCGGTCGACAGTAGCGAAGAGGTTGTTGTCAATGAACCTCAGCGGCCCTATCGCCTCCTTTCGGTCGACACCGAACACCAGGTGGCCGTTTTCGAACTCACGACTCCCCACAGGGCCGCGCCCGTTGCCGACCTGAGTGAGCTACAGTCCGGAGCCCATGCCATTGCGCTCAGCTTGACCTCCGAAGAGACGCTGCGGATTACGCCCGGCGCCGTCGTTTCCGCGCGGGTCGCAACCGACTACCCGGAGCAAGGCAGTCTTGTCGGCGATACTCTCGACCTTGCGGTCGCCTTCCCCGAGGAGACCCGCGTTGCCGCCGTGGTCGACCTCGATGGCGGACTGCTGGGCGTCGCTTTCGAAACGGGCAACGGCCTGCAGGTTACGCCCGCGCATCTGGTCCGCGACATTGCCCGCGAGGCGGGCGAATCGAAACCTTGCGTCAGCATCGAAACGCAGGACGTGAGCGAGCAGGTCCGAACCGTGCTTGGGATTAGAGAAGGTGTTTTCGTCGAGAGAGTTCGCAACGAGGCGTTCTTCCCCGAACCATCCATCCTGGCGGGCGACATCATCATGCGCTGGGCGGGAGACACCGTCCCCCGCCGTCAGGCGTTTGAGGAGTCGTACTTGGCCGGAGAACCCGGCGGTCTTGTGCGCTATCTCGTTTTGCGCGAGGGTCGCCGCATCGCGGGGGCGACCCGCATGCCGGGACCCCGCTGCCGGCCCGTCGGACACGGCATCGTTCCTTTCTCGCAACTGGGCGCGGTATTGAGCTGGCAGGCTGCTCCACCGGAATCCGTCGAAACGATGTCCGGCTGGCGTGTTATGAGCATTCTGGACGGCGCACCCGCTGCGAAAGCAGGCATAGAGCGAGGCGACTTAATCGTAGCCGTACAAGGCCGCCGGCTCAGCGCGGATAATTTCCAGGAAAGTTTCGAGGATTTCGAAAAAGCTCCGCGCCCCGCGGTTTTCACGGTGCTCCGAAGCGGGCGACTGCAACTTTTGGCCGTCGCTCCCGAGCCTGCTCCCTCTCCGAGCGACTGACCGTGTACCCATGAGAAGTCTCATCCGGCGAACCCTGGAGCTGGCTCACAGGCTCGTGCCGCGCCTGCGTGCGATGGGCCGTCTGGGGCGTCGTGTTACCCCTGGATCTCCCGTCTGGGGCTGGGCGCTCATCTGGCTGCGCTCGTCGTTTCTGCCATCGCAGAACTACCTGATCATCCTCGCGGTCGTGGTCGGCATTTTGACGGGGTACGGCTCGGTCGGGTTCGTCCTGGTTTTGCATTGGATCGCCGACTTCGCGCAACAAACGGCCGCGGCGACCCTCGCGATGTTCGGCCCGGCCCAGCTCGTTCTGCTGCCGGCCATTGGCGGATTGGCTGTCGGCCCGCTGATCAATCGTTTCGCCAAGGAAGCGAAAGGTCACGGCGTCCCCGAAGTCATGACGGCCCTGGCGACCCGCGGCGGCATCATCCGCGCCCGTGTCGTGATGGTGAAAGTGATTGCGTCGTCGATGACGATCGGTTTTGGTGGCGCGGCCGGCCGCGAGGGCCCCATGGTCCAGATCGGTTCCGCGATCGGTTCCACCATCGGCCAATGGGCGCGCTTGACCACGCGCAACGTACGCACTTTGGTCGCCTGCGGGGCCGCGGGCGGAGTCGCCGCCACGTTCAACGCACCCATAGCCGGCGCGATCTTTTCGATGGAAGTATTGATGGGGCGCATTCAGACGGACTTTCTCCTTGTGTTGTTGACGTCCCTCAGCTCGAGTATCATCGCGCGTCACTACCTAGGTAACGCACCGGCCGTCAACGCACCGGGGTACTACCTGGTCAGTCCCGCCGAGATCCCGCTGTATTTCCTGATGGGGATCGTGATCGGTTTGGCCGCGGTGGCCTACGTCCGCATGCTGTATGCGAGCGAAGATTTCTTCAATAACTGGAAGTTCCCCGAGTACCTCAAGCCGGCTGTGGGCGGCTTGCTCGTTGGGCTGATCTTGCGATTCTTCCCGCAAGTCTACGGATCCGGCTTTCCGGCCATCGAGTCAGCGGTTTGGACCCGTTATGGTTGGGGACTGCTTCTTTGCCTCTTCGCCGCCGAGATGCTGGCAAACTGTGCCACTCTTGGCTCCGGCGGATCCGGCGGCGTTTTCGCGCCGGGTCTTTACATGGGCGCCATGCTGGGCGGCGCCTTCGGTGCGCTTGTACACACCCTCTATCCGGATTGGACCGCCACGTCGGGCGCCTACGCCATGGTCGGCATGGCGGCCTTTTTCGCGGCCGCGGCCAAAGCGCCCACTACATCTATCCTCATTCTTTTCGAAATGACGGGTGATTACCGCATCATGCTGCCGCTGATGGCGGCGACCGTGGGTAGCGTCTATCTCTCGCACCGGCTGATGCCCTACAGCATCTATATCCTCAAGCTAAATCGCCGCGGCATCGCTTACCCCTATTCGGAGGACGACACCGATACAGCTCGTCCTCCGACCATGGCGGTGCAGACGCCGGGGCGCGAATCGACCTAGCTAAGCCGTTCGCGTGCCGATAAGGGTCACGTGGAAACCGGCATCGTTGCGACAGCCCGGAAAGACGAGCTCCCGGCCACGCAGGAAGACTTTCTTCAGGGTCTGCGCGGCATGTTGCGAGCTGGCTACCGTCCGCAAAGTTATCTTTTGGTCCGGTTCACGGATGAGCGAACCAAGGCCACGGCTGTCGATGATGAGCGTATAGCTCGCGAGACGCTTACCTCGCTGTGTAACGAATACGGGCCCGCTCGACGGGCGTTCTACCTTGAAGTCACCGGCGACCCACCCGAACCAACCCTGCGAATCGAAGACCTCGTCGCCCAGGGCAGGCCCAGGATCGAGCAGAAATCCTGCTTCCGCGCCGGGGCCCTCACGTTCGAAGCACCGACTTGGGAATCCGAGGAACGCACTCACTCCCGCGATTGCAAGAACTCCGCAATCTTCCCCGGATCGTTCGGCATCACCACCGGCTGGTTTCCGAACGTCGATTCCAGCTTCTCGCCGCCGGGAGTTTCAAGCTGACCTGTGTGGTAGTGGTAGACGTAGTCCGGGTCCTTAAGCAGATGCCCGGTGAGCACTCCCACCACGTCGGCATCTCCAGGTATTACGCCCTGGGTCCGCAGTTTCTTCGCTCCGGCGAGTGAAGCGGCCGAGGCGGGCTCGCAGCCGATGCCGCAACGCCCGATCACGGCCTTGGCGTCGGCGATCTCCTGCTCGGTGACGGACTCGACAACGCCACCGCTCGTTCGCACTTCGTGCCGCGCTTTTTCCCACGAAACGGGGGCGCCGATACGAATGGCCGTCGCCAGGGTTTCCGGCGCTTCGATATTCTCGATCTCGCCTTCGACGTTGCTCTCGAACAGACCGAAGAACGGTGCCGAACCCGCCGCCTGCACCACCGCCAGTTTCGGCAGCCGGTCGATCACACCCACTTCCTTCAACTCACGAAACCCCTTGCCGAGCGCCGAAACATTGCCCAGATTTCCTCCCGGTAAGACCACCCAATCCGGAACCTTCCATCCGCGCTGATCGAGCATCTCGATGGCGATGGTCTTCTGGCCTTCGATCCGAAACGGATTGATCGAGTTCAGTAGATAGATGCCCAACTCCTCCGTCAGCCGCCGCACCAGGGCCAGGATCTGATCGAAGTTCGCCTCGACCTGGATCGTGAGAGCACCGTATTCCAACGCCTGCGCCAGCTTGCCGTAGGCGATCTTGCCATGCGGCAGGAAGATCACCGCCTGCAAATCGCCCGCCGCCGCATAGGCCGACATCGATGCCGACGTATTTCCGGTCGAGACGCAGGCGACGCGCTTCATGCCGAGCCGTCGGGCCTGCGCAATGCCCGCCGTCATGCCGTTGTCCTTGAAAGAAGCCGATGGGTTATAGCCCTGATGCTTGAACTCGATCGCGTCGAGTCCCGCGTAGTCCGCCGCCCGTGAGGCCGAAAGCAGCGGCGTGTTACCCTCCCGCAGCGTGACGATCTGCGACGCGTCCTCCATAAACGGCAGCATCTCGCGGAAGCGCCACACCCCGCTCAGATCGAGCGGCTCCCGGCTCAGCCGCCGCGCGTCCCACATCGCCGTCAGATCCGTTGAGGATAGACCCCCAAAGTCATACTTCGCCTCCAGCAGCCCGGCACACTTTGGGCACTGGTAGAGCACTTCATCGATCGGGTACCGCTCGGGGCAAGCGGGGTTGAAACAAACGAGTTCAGGGGACATGCTTTGCGCCAGGATTCTTCATCCCATCAATGAGTCCGAGGGCGTTTGCCGGAGCGGTAGTTCGACCCTTCCCGAAGACGCGTCCACGCTCCTTAGGCGCCGCTCTCCGGGATGGACAACTTTCGACAGATAACTCTAGCGAGAACATCGGAGATTTCGTTGTGTCTAGGTATGGCCTCGACGGCGCCGGTTGCCGGATTGCTCCATAACGAGTGTCCTCGCCCCTCGCGCTTCACATAGCAACCATGCCTTCGCAGATGCCGGAGCAGCGCGCTCCGCTTCACTCCACAATCACCATGCCGCGCTCAGCGTCATCAGGAACCCCACGAAGTGCGTCTTCGCGCCGGTCTTCCAGAATCAGGCCGATCGCGTCAGCCAGGCTCACCTTCGCTTCGTCCTTCGTTCGTCCCTGGCCGTTGGCGCCGGGAACCTCCGGGCAAAACGCGATGTACCAATCGCCGTCACGTTCAATGATGGCCGTGAATTCGTTTCGCATTGCCTTGCACACTCCCGGCGTGACTTCATTCTACGTGAAAAGATCTCACCTACCGGCTGGTTTCAACGAATCCGGCGGCCTCAAGCCGTCGTGGGACCTTCGCGGAAGGCGGCGGCCTGCTGCAAGCGGAGCAGTCGGCAGCCTTCCTGCTCGAAAATTTCGACGCCCTAAGGCCTTAAAACGCTTGCCGGGGACGAAACGGCCCTCCCGGCCGTTCAGGTATGTGATGGCTCCGCAGCTTGCCGCGCCGGACCTTTGGTTCATACCGTCTTAGGACGAACACCTTATCTCAACTCAACTATCGTTCCTCCTCAAATTGGCTCCGTCGGTCTATTTCCTCAGTCGCTCACCCTATGTTGAAGTCAACGTAGGCCCAAGGTTCCCTCAGGTATTCATGTCACTCGACTTGCCACAAATGTTCATGCGGTTGCTGGATGGCCAGATGAACCCTACGGCCGGGACGTTCCTGGCCGTGGCTCTGATTGTGACAGTCGCGGCTTTGCTTATCTGGACGTCGGTGCGGCACAGTGCGGGTGGGCGGCGGCCACAGTTGCGGCCCCTTGTCAAACGCAAACCGGCGGCGCCCAATCCGAGCGAAGTGGAGAAGCAAAGGACACTCGCGTATGACGGCTCCGACGACGGCTGGTGGCACTGGGATCTACAGTCGGAGACGATTGTTTTCTCACCCAGTTGGGCTGCCATGCTGGGGCTGCAAGTCGACGACCTTGGAAATTCGCCCGAGTCGTGGTTCGGTCTCGTCAACCGCTACTACCTGTCGGGACTGCGCCAGGATCTGGCAGCTCATCTGAACGGGAGTACGGAGCAGTTCGAGTCACGCTACCGTATTCGGCACCGCGACGGCACCTATCGTTGGGTCCTCTGTCGCGGTCGGGCGACGCGGGATGCCGAAGGCCGCGCGCTCCGAATCGCCGGCACACAGACGGACGTTACGCGCTTGATTGATATCGAGCAGCGTCTGATTCACGATGCGTTCCACGATCGGCTGACAGGCTTGCCGAATCGGAACTCCTTCCTGGCAAGCCTCGACGGCGCGGTCGAGATCAGCCGTCAGAATTCTCACTATCGCTTCGCCGTGCTGTTCCTCGACCTAGACGGTTTCAAGGCAATCAACGATAGTTTGGGCCATCTCGTTGGCGATCAACTTCTTGCTTCGGTTTCGAGCCGTCTGCGCGGATGCCATCGCCCAGGGGACTTGCTGGCGCGTTTTGGAGGGGACGAATTCGTGATCCTTCTTGACGACCTGGGCGACTTCAGCGTAGCCGCCGCGGTCGCCGAGCGTATCCAGGAAGAACTTGCTTCGCCGTTTCTGCTGGAAGGCCAGGAAGTGACCATACGCGCCAGTGTAGGTATCGTGCTGAGTAATACTAAGTTTGAGAGTGCCGAAGATCTGCTCAGGAACGCTGACATCGCGATGTACTCCGCCAAAGCCAAGGGCAAGGGCCAGGTGCGGTTTTTCACGCCGGACATGTACGAGCGCACGCTAAAGTCGTGGAACCTGGACAACGATCTCCAGAATGCCCTGCAGCGTCAAGAATTTCTCGTCCAATATCAACCGCTTGTATCTTTATCGAGTGGGCAGATCTGCGGCGCGGAAGCTCTTGTTCGATGGAAAAGGTCGAACGGCGAGATCGTTTCCCCGGCGGAGTTTATTCCACGCGCTGAAGAGTCAAACCTGATTCTCGAGATCGGCGAATGGGTGCTCCGTACTGCCTGCCGGCAGGCCAAGCAATGGTCGCAACTTGAAATGCAGCCTCTGACGATGGCCGTCAACCTGTCGGGACGACAGTTGAGCCAAGTCGATTTTCTCGACATGGTGCTTGGGACTCTCGTTGATACCGGACTGGATGCCGCTCAACTCGAACTCGAGCTGACCGAAACGATCCTCATGGATAGCTCACGGGCGGCAAAAGCCGCTCTCGACGGTCTGAGCCGCGAAGGGATCAAGCTCTCCATTGACGACTTCGGCACCGGATATTCGTCGCTCGGCTACCTGCGAAAGTTCTCCTTCGATACCCTCAAGCTCGACCAGACCTTCGTCACCGATGTTCATACCGACCGAAATGCGGCGGCGTTGACACGAGGACTGATCGCTCTCGCCCATGATCTGAAGTTGCGCGTGACGGCGGAAGGAGTCGAGGAGATGGAGCAGTTCCGGTTCCTGGCGTCACATGGCTGCGATGTCGTTCAAGGTTATCTCGCTTGCCGCCCCGTCTCCGCGGAGGAGTTCACGAAGCTGCTCTTCCGGCAAGCAGCGCTGTTACCATCGCTCGTGCCTGCTTCACTGATGGAACTGGAAGGAAGCCATGGTTTAGGGGGTCAACGTCTCGTGGACCCGCGGCCGTCGTACGAGCAACGCCCGCGTCTCACGCTTGTAAGTTAAACCTGCGTTTCGAAGCTGATTCCATATCTCAGACATTCGGACTCGTCCGCCACCGGCTGCCATACTGGATGCATCCTCATGACCCCATCGGGTATGGAGAACAAGAACGCCCTCATTACTGGCGGATCCCGCGGCATCGGTCTGGGCATTGCTCGTCGTATCCTCGAGCTGGGAGGTCGCGTCGCAATTACAGGCCGCAAGCAGGCGGGCCTCGACGAAGCGCTAGGAGGGCTCGAAGCGGGTGATCGCGCCATAGCTTTTGCCGGTTCGACGGCTGACTTCGAGCACTGCCGTGACGCCGTCACCCGCACGCGCGAAGCCTTTGGCTCCCTCGATTTGCTCGTCAACAACGCGGGGACCAATCCCCAGTACGGCCCTCTTGTCGAAGCGGACCTCGGCGCGGTTCGAAAAATCCTGGAAGTCAATGTAGTCGGTCCGATCGCCTGGATTCAGGAGGCCTGGAAGCAGGGCATGTCGGAGTCAGGCGGTGCGATCTTGAACGTTGCCTCGGTCAACGGCCTTCGAACGGTCGATAAACTGGGCGCTTACAACGTCAGCAAGGCCGCCGTGCTGCACCTGACCCGCCAGATGGCCCTGGAACTGGGCCCCAAGGTCCGCGTCAACGCGATCGCCCCGGGACTCGTTAAGACGCGCTTTGCAAGAGTCCTTTGGGAGGAGCGCGAGGAAGAGGCCGCAGCCGCGTACCCGCTCGCGCGGCTCGGAGATCCTGACGATGTCGCCGGCATCGCCTGCTTTCTTCTTAGCGATGACGCTTCCTGGATCACCGGGGCGACCGTCGTCGTCGACGGTGGTGTTTTGCTCGTGGGACCGGAATAAACTGGTTGCCTACCGTGGTGGGACGCGAGGGTTAGCCCTGAGAACCCATCCGCAGGCCGGAACGATTGATCTCAACGCCCGCCGCAACGAACCAAAGCGCGTTGAGGTGGAACACCGGAGCGTAGTACTCGAGGTTATCCGGCAGTCCCATTGTCAGCGCCATGGCGGCGAGACCCAGCAGTGCCGTGCTGATTGCCAACCACTTAGGGAGGATGTCCCACTTGAGCAATCCCAGCGCCAGCACCAGCATGCCTAAGCCGAAAAACACCCGGCCGAATCTCACGAGGCAAGTGACGTATTCCGTGTCGAGACGCAGGGCCTCGACGTGGGCGCGCAGGGCTTCGGTCGGCTGACCCGCCATCTCGTTCGCCCCCCACGCTCCGTGGTGATAGTAGAACGCGCCGGCGAGCGCACTCACCAGCAGGCCCGCTACCGCCACCGAGATACCCGGCCACACGAGCACGCGCGCAGGCGTCTCGACCAACACCGCCCCAAACATGACGAGCGCCATCATCGTCATCAGATACCCGAAGATGTGAATGCGGTACATCCAGATCCAAAACCGCCATTGCTCGAAGATTGCCGCGAAGTCTCCGGTTTCGAAGAATACGCCGATTTTGACCGGCAGCAGAACCCATCCCAGCCAGAGCATCAACGCGGCGACGATGAAGAGCAGGGAAGTGAGGTTGGTTGAGAAATCACGTTTCATAGCGGCGGTGAGGACTCGGCCGTGCGGCGGGTCACTGAAGGGTTGAATCGCCGCGGAAAGTGATTACGGCTAGACGTCAGTATAGACGGACACTCCTAGGAGTTAGCTACGCTTTCCGGCGTCATCGTCGCCGTACAGGCTAGGGCTTGGCGGCATCACCTGGCGCCCCAAGCTACTCTAGATGAATGAGCAACCCTCCTGCACCCGCCCCGCAACCCGAACCCTGGCTGCGCGGCCCTATTGCCGGCGTTGACCCGCTCGTAGCCCCCGTCCTTTCCAGCTTCACCCAGGTGCGAGAGGACTTGGCATTGCACACGGCCGGCCTAACGCAGGAGCAGGTCTGGAAGCAGGCTGGCTCATTGCCTTCGCTCGGTTTTCATCTGCGGCATATCGCCGGCAGCGTCGACCGCTTGATGACGTATCTGATGGGCGAGCAGATCACCTCCGAGCAGATCGAGGTTCTCAAACAGGAGTCCGCCTCCGGCACGAGCCTGGAAGAACTCTTGGCAGGCATTGATACGGCGCTTGCTCAGGCGGAAGCGAAGCTGCGGACGATTGATCCGGCGACCATCCACGAACCGCGCGGCATCGGCAGGAAGCGATTGCCAACGTCCGTATTGGGCCTGCTCGTCCACATCGCCGAGCACACCCAGAGACACCTTGGCCAGGCGATCACAACCGCCAAGTTCGTAAAGGAGATCTGACCGGCAACGACTGGGCTGCTCGGGCGCGGTTGGAAGGCTCTCGATTGTACCGTCGGTTGTCTCGAGTGGCGGTCTCCACCGTCTAACAGTCCGTGGCGGAAGTGGGCGCGGTGAAAAAAGGGGGACTGCCATCCGGTTTTCGCTTGCCTTAGTGCCTTGTTCCCAATGAGCCTCCGTCGCGAAAACCGGTGGCTGTACCCTTTTTTCGCGCAGACGGACCTTCACCACGGACTGCTAAGGGGCGGCCAAGTCCGCGAAACGATGCAAATCCATCCTCACGCGCCGTCCCCGAAACCGAACCCCCTCCGCCTGCAGACGCAGCCGCTGCTCCAGCCCGCTCTCTCCGGGCAAGGCGATCCGGCCCCCCGCCGCCAACACGCGATGCCAGGGTAGCCGCAAACCGGAAGGCGCCCGCCGTAACGCCCAGCCCACCTGACGTGGTGAACACGGGGGGTCCGTGGCCGAAGCAATGTCGCCGTAGGTCGAGACACGCCCCTGGGGAATCCGCCTTACGATGCGCTGGATCTGCTCGGCCGGCGGATCAGACTTTCGTTGCTGTGTTTTCACCGAACACTAACTCGGCGCCCAGATGCGTCTCGAGCAGGCTATCGATGTCGGCGCCCTTGAACGGCTTTCGCAAGACGGCCCGGTCTTGGCCCGAGAAAAGCTCCTGGTTGTAGATGACCATCTGGGCGTCAGCCAAGAAGACGAATCTGTGAACCCGGCCCTGAAACAGGCGGTAGACGTCCAGTCCGCTTTTGCGGCCCATTTGGACGTTACAAAAAACCCAATCGAAGTGAATCCGCTCGCAAAGGTCGAGCCCTTCTTCTAGTGACGAGACAGGAATCACGCGGTGACCCCGGTCGGCGAGATGATACAACAAGGCGTCCTGCGAGTCGGCATCGTTGTCAATGACCAGGGCCATCAGCGACTTCGGCGTGGATCGGGATGCGGAAGTGGTCGCTGATACCTCGATGTCTCCCGGCTGTGCTAACGGATACTCGACCTCGATCGAGAAACCGACGTCGTGTCCGCTCCGGATCCGCATCGATGCGCCTGCTTTCTCAATCAGTATCTGGCAAACCGCGAGTCCAATCGCCGAAGGTCCATCCGAACGGCGCTCCGCCGCGAAAGACTCTTGATCATTGGGCATCTCCGTCACGTGTTTCAAGTCCGCCGGTGTCATCGAGATGAGCACGGAACGGTCCAGAACGTGGCTGTAGACTTCCATGGCCCGCAGGCCGCGTTCCTCAAGCATACGCTCGGCATTGAGGAAGATATTGCGGAAGGCCTCTTCGAGCTGTCCCTCGTCACCGATGACGGTCGACTCCGTCTTGGAAAGCTTCAGTCGCAAATCGAGCGCACGGCGTTTCCATCGCTGCTTCAATGAGGCGGCGACGCCTTCGACCAGATCAATCAGATCGAGATCCGACGTCTGCTGAGAGCGGGATCGCACAAGTTTAACGACACGGGTCAAGACCTCCGACGCGCGCTGAGCTTCCAGTCCGACGGCATTCAGACGCGCGGTCAGCAGCCGAGGCTCTGAAGTATCCAACGACGGTTCGGCCAAGCCGACGATGCGGCCGAGAGGCGAGATCAGGTCCTCCGACAGCCCCTCCACGAGCTCGCTGATGGCACTGATTTTTTCGCTGCGATGCAGATCATCCGCCAATGAAGCTTGAACTCTTTGCCGCAACGAGAGCGCGACGAGGCGAGCGAGATGCTCGAGCAGACCAACCGCACTCTCTTTGAACAACCGCTTTCGGCGACGGTCTTCCACTTCGATCACGCCGAGGCACTCACCCTCGACCTCAATCGGAAGATAGAGAAGGGCCTTCTGCCCGACTCGCCGCACCGCTTCCTGCGCCACGAAAGGGCAGCTTTCAGCGTCAGGTACCTCGGTTGTGGCGCGCTTGCGAAAACAAGTCACGACACCGCTCATCTCGTGAAGGGGGACCGAGGCAGCATGAGGCTCGTTCGACGCCCGGCAGTCGAACACCTGCTGGCCGGGGTCTAGGATCCAGATGGAGCAGTGGGTAGCCCCAGCCAAAACAGGTGCTATTTCGGCCGCTTGATCGAGGACGCTGGGCGGGTCTTCCGCCCCCATCACGTTCTCCGCTAAGTCGTAGATCAAGTTGAGCTTGCTGTACTGACGCCGGAGTCCGCGATGTACTAATCCCTGCACCAGGAAATAGAGGCTGCCGACAGCCAGCAGTGTGCCGAGAACCGTCAGGAATACAGTGGAATAGTTCACAGCGATTTGCCGCCGTCCCCAGCGAGGGCGCCAAGGATGGCCGCATCCTACAAAGAATGTACCGCAGAACGGACCAGACCGGAAGTAGCGAAGCGTCGCGATCGAGAGCAGCTATGCCAGAAGTTTTCGGATCACGTTCCCGCCGACATCGGTTAGCCGGAACTCGCGCCCCTGGAATTTGAAAGTAAGCCTCTCGTGATCAAGCCCCAGTAGGTGGAGAACTGTCGCCTGGACGTCGTGGACCGTCACCTTGTCCTCAACGGCGCTGAAACCGAGGTCGTCCGTTTCCCCGACCATCTGCCCGGCACGAATACCGCCGCCCGCGAACCACATCAGGAAGGCGTCGATGTGATGATTGCGTCCGACCGTTTCGCGCAACTCGCCCATCGGTGTGCGGCCAAATTCCCCGCCCCAAACAACGAGGGTCTCGTCGAGCAGTCCACGAGACTTCAGATCACGAATCAAAGCCGCGATCGGTTGGTCGATTTCGCCCGTGACTTTATCGAGGCCTTCATTCAGATTCTGACCGCCACCGCCATGGTGGTCCCAATCCGTGTGGTAAAGCTGCACGAAACGAACACCGCGCTCCACCAGCCGCCTGGCAAGGAGGCAGTTGCTGGCGAATGAATTCGCCCCCGGCTCGATCCCATACATCTTCAAAGTGCTCGAACTCTCTTGGGCGAAGTCGATCAATTCGGGTCCGCTGGTCTGCATCCGAAAAGCCATCTCATACGACGAGATGCGCGTCGCGATCTCGGGATCCCCGGTTTCCTGCAGGTGGTCGAGATTCAGCTTACGGATTGTTTCGATCGTTTCGCTTTGACGCCGCCGGCTGACACCGTCAGGGTTCGATAGATTCAGGATCGGGTCCCCGCCGCTTTGAAACGGCACGCCCTGGTAGGACGTCGGGACGAATCCGCTGCCCCAGTTGAGTGCTCCGCCTCGGGGACCGCGCGGACCGGATTGGAGTACGACGAAACCGGGCAGCTCTTCGGACTCGCTGCCGAGCCCGTAGGTCACCCACGATCCCATGCTCGGCCGTCCAAAGCGCGGCGAGCCGGTGTTCATGAAGATCTTCGCGGGAGCGTGGTTGAAGTTCTCACCATGAATCGTCTTGATGAACGCCAAGTCATCGACGACCTGCGCGGTGTGTGGAAAACACTCCGAAACCCATCGGCCCGATTCTCCGTGGCGTTTGAACTCACGGCGCGTACCGAGCAGCTTCGGCACTTGCTTCGAGAAGCTTTCCATAAAGGCAAAGCGTTTGCCTTCGAGGAAAGATTGGGGAATCTGCTGGCCGCTGTACTGCTGCAGCTTCTCCTTATAATCGAAGAGTTCGAACTGACTCGGCGCGCCCGCCATAAAGAGGTAAATGACGCTCTTGATCTTCGGCGGAAAGTGCGGCGGTTTGGGCGCCAGCGGATTGTCTATTTTGGGGAGATTGGCGCCAAGACTTCGGCCACCCAAATACGAGCCGAGCGCGACTTGGCCCAGGCCGACGAAGCACTGGTTAAAAAAGTGCCGGCGCGTTTGATTCAGAAGATAGCGGTCGTCCTGACCCATAAGCTATTGTGAAATTCAACCGTATGATAACACCGTTCACGGGACCGGAATGATTCGCCAGACGCACGATCGAGCGCCCGCGCACCGCCTCAGCCACTCTTATCGAGAGCCAGCACATAGATCGGGATCTCGTGCTCGGTCAAGTCAATAATCTTCACCAGCGTATCGTTCACGAACCCACCGATGGGGCAACAGCCGATGCCGAGCCTGGTGCAAGCCAACGCCATGTTCTGCGCCATGTGTCCCGCTTCGAGCAGTGAAAAGGGGTAGGCCCGCGCCCCATACTTCACCTCCGCCCGCGCGATCACCGCCGTGAAAACCAGTCCGGCGGCCGGCGCCGTAACGTGCGGCGACACGATGTCCACAACCTGCTCGCTGAGGTCCTTCTCCCAAAGCACTTCCAGTGTGTTGCCGGCGATGTCGTAGTGGTAGCAACCGGGCTCGAGACCGTCCACGTTGAAGACGATGGGATAAACCTCAACGGGAAAGCGCGCCCCCGCCGAAGGATAGGTTCGCCGCTCCGGCTCCCTTTCCGCGTCGACGATGCGGCACGAGCGCAAGACCTGCGCCAGCTCTTCGACCGTTAGCGGCGCACCCGCGAATACCCGCTCCGTCTCACGGCGGGCCAATAACTCCGCCACTTCGCCTTCCTCTATGTTCTCCGGTAGGGGAATCCTCGGAAAGCGTGGGTATTGCTTGTGGAAGACCTTGGTGTGCGTGATCGGGGCGTCTTCGGCTGCCTGCGCCGGCGTTGCCGCTTGGTAGACCTTGGCGGCTTCGTAGATCTGCCGAATCACCGGAAGCATGATTACAAGATGGGATGCGGCGGAAGCCGGGGATCGTCAGAAATCTCGCCGTGATGCACACTGTACAGCATTTTGTTGCGCTCAGTGAGATAGAGCGGATGCAGCTCGGGGACAACGACCCGCAACACTTCGAAGCCGCCGTCTCGAACCACGGGGGCCGTCACGTCGGCCACATAAACGTGGAAGCCGCGGTCGAGCAAGGCAGCCTGGGCCTCGTTCAGTGTGATGGTCTTTGCGGCGAGATCACTATAGGCAACCCGCTCCGGACTTGCCAGCCAGAAATCGAGGTCTGGCACTCGCTCCCCCGGATACCAGTGGTCGAGACGTGCTTCGATCGTGCTCGGACCCCCTTCGTTTTCGGATACGGCGTGTGAGGGGTTCCCATAGAGTCTCGCCGGGTTGCGTGTTTGAATGGACTCGAATAGGGCGGATAGAATCGCGTCCTCGTAGTTCAAATCGGCTGCGCAGCCGACGTTGATCGCCGGGCCCAATCCGGTCCGGTCGATTGAGACAGCTACCACGGCGGGAATACCAAGATCCGTCGTCACGTCCAGGATGCAGGGTTCAAGGTGGTAGCGCCGCAGATACTCGATCGCCTCGCGGATCTGGCCGCTGAAGTCTTCGACCCGTGGTGGACTTTCTCGCTTGAGATAGCTACTCATCGCCGCATCCCGCTCAACCACCTCCAGCAGGCCGGACTGGAACGCCCGTTCGGTGCTGCGGCGTCCCAAGGCCGCGCCGGTACTGATCTGTTCCCGACGGATGAGAAACTCGTGGTGGAAATCAGACAGAAAGACGAGCTGCGCCGGAATCGCGACTTCTTCCTGCCCGCCGATGTTCCGTGCCGGCCACCATCCGTATTCCGATTCGGCTACTTGGCGCTCGAACGATGAGAAATCGTCGAATTGGGGGCGCGAGTGTACTCGGAAGACAGCCGGCTCCACCGCGCCCGGCACCTCGCTGGCCGTCCCTCGCGGAAAGCCATCCGCCGGTGGGTTCGTGAGGCAAAGACGCTCGACACACTCGGCCACCGATTGCAGGCGGGCAAGTTCGGGGTCGGGGTGGAAACCTGATCCGTTCACTCCCTCGACGGATGGAAATAGCTCGGCTGCCTGCTGGGTGGGATAGCAAAGGAACGCGGGAAACTTGGGCTCGTCGGTAAATGACGGCACTTCTTGCTCGGGGGCTGTTAGGCCGAGCGCCCCCAAAGCGTTGCGGGTGTCGGTGAGCGTCATCGTCGGCAGTCCGCTCTTCCAGCGGCGGGGCTACCCGCCCCCAAACATGGGTGAGGTGGGAGTACCGTTAGTGGCACTCGTACCGCTCACAAACAGTTCGGAGGGAGGGGCCCGCTTGAGTGAATATACGAGACTCCGTCGATCCAGCCGTAGACGGCCCGATGGCCTGACCGCCTATGGCGACGATCGGATGGAGAAATGTTCGACGGGGCCGCTCGTGGCCGCTCCCACACCCGCTAGCGCGCCAGGCCACCCTGACATGAGAAAGCCCGTGCGGGGCTGTTCTTCGCCGCGGAAGACCCTTGCGCATCAACGCAACTCCTAACAGGCAAACTCGTCCGAGGCTCCTGTGCAACGCAACTGGCAGCGAGGCGAGGTGCCTTCAAGGAGCAACTCGCGGCTAGGTGAGGCCCCTGAGGACTGCAACTCGCGGCTAAGTGAGACCCCTGCAAAATGCAACTTGCAGCCGAACTCCCGCTCATCGTTACGGACGCGCCGAACACATAGGATGCATTCTCAATCGCGGAGGCCTGTGTCATCAGACCAGACGAACTTGTTGATATGGACATAAGGCGAACTCCCTCTCACACACGGAACGTTGGACCATTGTAGCCGAGGACGGGGAATGGTGTAAACACCGAGTCTTGTCTCATGCAAGATGAGCCTGAAGGAGGAGTTAGTTTCTCACACAAGATGAGCCTGAAGGGTGGGGGAGTGAGCATGCTGGGGATTGACCATCCACATGCAAGACGGCAAGACGCTGAGCCTGGAGCAGATACGGCAGTTTCTGGAGGCCAGCGATGAAATACGATTCAAGGGCAAAGGGCGTGCCGAGATCTACGCCTGGGTGGCGCAAACGCTGTGCCGGCAGCGCTACAGCGGGCAAGACCGAGCCGCCAAAGGACTGCTGCGGCAATATCTGGCCAAGATGACGGGACTGAGCCGGGCGCAGGTCACCCGACTGATCCGCCAATATCGGCAGAGGGGTGAGCTGGTACCTGCCCGCTATCGGCGGCATCGCTTTGCCGGCAAGTACACGGCGGCCGATATCGAGCGGCTGGCGGCCGTCGATGAAGCACACGAAACCCTCAGCGGCCCGGCCACGCGCAAGATCCTGCAGCGGGAATATCACAAGTACCAGCAGAGTGAATATGAGCGGTTGGCGGAGATCTCGGTGGCCCACATCTATCGACTGCGGCGGCACAGGGTGTACCGCCAGCGGCGGCTGCATTTCACCAAGACTCGGCCCAGCGCGGTGTCGATCGGCGAGCGGCGGCGGCCCAACCCGCGGGGCCAACCCGGCTACCTGCGAGTGGATACGGTACATCAAGGAGATCGCGACGGCGTGAAGGGCGTCTATCACATCAACGCGGTGGATGAAGTGACCCAGTGGCAAGTGGTCGGCGCCACGGCGGCCATTAGCGAAGCCTGGCTGGAGCCGTTGCTCAAGGCCATGCTGGAGCAGTTCCCCTTTCGCCTGCGCGGCTTCCATTCCGACAACGGCAGCGAGTTCCTCAACGGCACGGTGGAAAAATTACTGAACAAGCTGCTGATCGAACAGACCAAGTCGCGGCCGAGGCACACCAACGACAACGGCTTGGTGGAATCGAAAAACGGCGCCGTGATCCGCAAGCACATGGGGCATACGCACATCGCGGCGCCGCACGCGGCGCGCATCCAGCGCTTCTATCAACAGCACTTCAATCCCTATTTGAACTTCCACCGGCCCTGCGGACAACCCGAACTGCTGACCGACGCCAAAGGCAAGCAGAAGCGCGTGTATCGCCACTATCAGACCCCTTGGGAAACCTTCCAGAAGTTGCCGCGGGCCGCCGACTATCTCAAGCCCGGGCAGGCGATCAAGGCCCTCGACCGTATTGCTCAGGCCGAAAGCGACACTGCGGCGGCGCGGCGGATGCAACAAGCCAAGAGCAAGCTGTTTGCGAGTTTCGCATCCGCGAACCTGCCGCGCCGCGCGACGGGAGAAGGGCTGCGGAAATGACGGGCGATGGGAAAATGCTCACCGTACTCAAGCCGGAAGAACCCCGACCTCCGCGGCGACCCACCATCCCCACCGAGGCTTGCGTCCTCCAAACCAACGTTGTTCGAGCGTCAACATCTCTCAATCCCGGTTTGCGGAGCCCGAAAGTACGGGATCGACCTTCAGACCCAACTTCGAACACCTGTCGCAAAGATAGGGAACCGAACAACGTGTTCTCCGGCACGCGATCGAGCCGATCTGAGCATGGAAGATGCGAGAGAGGTGGTCCATCCACTCACCCTTGAGCAGCACCAAGTCTCCCTCGCCCGTATTCTCGCCGAGCCATTCAGCGCTTTCCGTGACATCGGCCGCCGTGTGTATTCGGTTGGGCGGCATGCCGGCGTTTAGCGCGGCGGCGCGTACCTCGAGCGCCTGCTCCCCAACAAGAAGCGCGGTATCGCAAGAAGCCGCGACCAGCTCACCCAGGGTTCGGGTTGCCTCGGAGCGCCCGCCTGCGGCTTCGGTTGCCCGGCCGATCACGGCGACCCGCCGCCGTGCTTGAGCTTCGCGCAGAATCCCGAGCGCAACGCGATAGGTGGGCAGGCCGCCATTGTACTCATCACGCAGCAGCATGGCGCCATTGGGCAGCTCGCACGGCTCCAGACGAGCTTGAAATGGCTCGACTCCCTGCAATGCTTCGACCGCCTGACGCGCTGTCACACCCAGCCCGATGGCGGTTGCGATCGCCGCCAGCACCGAAGGCGCCCAGTGCGTTCCCACAAGCCGGGTCCGCAATTCATAGGATTCATGACCGGCATGGACCCGCATCTTCATTCGCTCCGGCCACACCCCGCTCACTTCTTCCCCCCAAATATCACATTCGGACGACAGCCCGAAGCGAATGACTCGACACGGAACATTGTCGGCAAGCGAGGCTACGCGGGCGTCGTCGGCATTGAGTACCGCGAGATCTTGCGGTTTGAGATAGCGCATGATTTGCGCTTTCTCGCTTAAGACAGTATCCAGATCTTTGAAACTCGCCATGTGCCGGCGTGCCACGCCCGTCATGACTACGACGTTGGGTTTGATCATCAAGGCCGAGCGCCACATGCGGCCCTTCTTAATGATCCCCACCTCCATCACCGCAAAGCGGTGGCGCCGCCGCAAGTGCAACAGGGTCCACGTAAGAGCGAATCGGCCGTTCGAGTCACCGTTGGTGATTGTGGAGAAGCGGGGAGACAGGATCTGGGAAAGACACTTCGCCGCGGTCGACTTCCCCATGCTGCCCACGATCGCGACGACCGTGGTACCGGACAGACAGCGGCGCCACAACGCGGCGGCCGCGACCGCCGGGAGGTTGCAGACAGCCAGCGCCCGCCGATAGGCCTGATAGAAATCCCACCGCATCAATGCGAACGGCCCGCCCAACCCGGGCGCGGTCCGTTTTTCAAGACTACCAAG
Source organism: Bryobacterales bacterium (assembly GCA_965206655.1). Taxonomy (GTDB): domain Bacteria; phylum Acidobacteriota; class Terriglobia; order Bryobacterales; family UBA6623; genus JAPPLB01. The sequence continues at coordinate 1,836,621 of CBDBKC010000038.1, forward strand.
CAGCGTGTTTGTAACGCTGAGGCCAGTCCACGCCCTGCCATGTCCGCAGCTTGATCGGTGTGACCCGCACGAGCCAGCGCGGTTCCACCATGGTGGGCTCCAGGTAGAGTGGCCCGTCCTCGCCCAGGTAGCGGACCGACATCCGGCGGGCGATGTCGACCCATTGGCCGCCCAAATTGGGCTCCTCCAGAATCTCCGCCTCGCCCTTCACGAGTACACGGCGGTTGAAACGCGTCGATTCGTCGATGCAGAGAAAGCATCGCTTGTCGCGCTGGAGATGTCTCGCCCAGGCCGATTTTGCGCGGGGCACGATGAAGAAAGCGCCGTCGTTGTATTCGAACCAGCACGGTACCACGTAGGGCCAACCGTCTTTGTCGAGACATCCTAAGCGGCAGAACTGTCCCTCATCGAGAAACGCCGTCAACTCCTCGTCATTGAGCTTCCCGACCCGGCCCCGCCACTCTTCTTTGCCTGTCTGCTCTTCCGACATTTTCGGTTCTACTCCCCTCCGAGACGGATTCGAATTAGATCGTTCCCTTCAAATAGCCCTGCCTGCGCTGCTCGGGAAAAACGTTCAATCGCATAGCGGAGCATGGTGCGAGGCATTGCGCGGTAGTGCTTGCCCAGAAAACCTTCCTCGACTTCGCGGTCGCGGTTTCCTGCTTCGCGCAGCATCCATCCTACCGCCTTGTGAATCAGGTCTTCCGTATCCTCCACCAAGCGCTGTGCGACCTTCAGCGTCCATACAAAATCATTCCGCCTGATGAAGTGGTAGGTGGCGATGATCGCAATCCGCCTTTCCCACAGACTGGCGGACTCGGCCAAGCTGAGTAGAGTGTCACGGTTCTCGTCCTCCAGATAGCCCCCAACGATGTGGTACGCCGAAGCGTCGACCAGGTCCCAGTTGTTCACGAAGCGGGTGTGCTTGATGTAGAAATCGTAGATAGCCTTGCGGTGTCGCTGATCGCCTTTTTCAAACTGAAGCACCAAGACAAACAGCGCCAATAGCCGCTCCTCATGAACTTCCGACCCCAGAAGCTTCCGAACCTCACGCAGCGGCAGACCTCGAAATCTCCGCGATAACTTGCGTATGTCAGGGACCTTCAGTCCCAGAAAGACATCCCCTTCGCCGTACTCGCCCGGACCCGTCTTGAAGAATCGCTTCGAGTGCTCCGCCCGGGCGGGGTCAGCCAGCTCCCGTAGTAGGGACCTGGCCCGTTCGAGGTCGGACGCCCCCGCCACTCTCAAGCCTCGCCGAACTTCTTGCGGAACAGATCGGCGAAATGTTCCTCCGGCCGATTTGGCAGGTCGACAGGCGCTTTCCAGTTTTCGGGCACATCCCGTGAGTCGAACCGGTTTGCCTTCATTTTCAAGAATTGAATGGAAGCCCGCCAGATAGACATCGCTCTTATGCTCGATCTGCTCGAAGCTTTGCGGCATCTTATCCGTCATCGCCATAAGCTGAAACTCCCAGATCGTCGGCGCCCATGCTTCGGTACGGTTGAAGGGATACTCCGCTCCCGTCCGAATCAGGAAGCCTTCACCGCCGTAAGCATCGCGCGTGTGAATCCGCACCGTGCCCCATGACCCGCTCACCTCGTGCAAAGTTCCATAGAAACGGCGGCCTCCTGGATCCTGGTGCTCAAAGGTGACGACGCCCGGTGGGTTGTGCCATTTTTCGGCCTGATAGGCGACCGACACAATCGGATTCCCGGCCTCGCAGATTGCGCGGCAACACATCCAAACTCCGTGGATGCCGTGCGTCGCGTAGTCATCAAACGAATTCGTGGCGCTATAGCAGACGATCTCTTTGTCGCCGGCCCACTTCTTGGCGCGGGTTATCGCCTCTGTGTGCTCATGCGAGGAAGGGCACATGATCGTCGCACCGTGTTTCTTCGCCAAATCGATCATCCCGCGCGCCTTCGCCCGCGTGTTCGAGAACGGCCGATTGATCAGGTTCGGTATGCCCGCCTTGAGGTACGGTTCATGCAGGATGTGGTTCCAGGGGTAGTTGTAAAAACCGCCCGAGATGACGGCGTCTACCTTGCCGACCATGTCGTCGAAGTTCTCGACAGGTTCGCACCCGAACTTGCGAGCGAAGGCCTCCGACTTTTCACGCTCGATTTCCCAGCAATGCGTGATGTGCATGCCGGTCAGAGATATCTCATCCTCGCCGGGACGAGGGTTGATCATCGGTCCCCAAATCGCGTTGAGATGAGAGTACTCGACAACGTTCAGACAGCCGATTCGTAACGGCCGATTCGGCGGGGTGTTGGTCGATTGCGCGGACGCAAGTCCGGCCGCCAGCGATGCTCCGGCAACGGAGCCTTGCCGCAGAAATCGGCGGCGGTCAACCTGAGTATTCGATGCCATGGGGTCTCCTCAACAGAAAGCCCTAACAAGGTACCGAACCGGGAGTCAAATGTCGATCGCGCACCGCCCGGCCATCGCGGCCGTGGCCGGGGGTGATCAGTTCCCCGAGCCATCCTGACCGGCGCCATCCTGCCCCGAGCCATCCTGAACGGAGCGCGCCCACCAGATAACTTCGCAATCCGGACGCGCCGCTTGAAAACGAGCCAGTCCTTCCGACGTAACATTCGTACCGCCCACGTACAACCGGCGCAAGGTTCGGCTCTGCTGAAGAGCATCCAGAGTCGCGTCGCCGACTTCGGTGGATGTCAGACGCAGCGAATCGATTTCGCCGAGCGTCGCCAGTACAGCGGCCGCGGCATCGCCTATCTTTGGGGCATGAGCCAAGCTGAGGATTCGTAGTTTCGGGAGCTTCGCCAGCACCGCGAGGTCTTCGTGATCGACGTACGTGCGGTCGAGACTGATCTCGCGCAACTCGACGAGCGTGCTTAGTTTCGGAAGCGAGCGCAGCTCCTTACGCCGCGCAAGCTCATGCCCGGGGCGGTCAAGTCCGCGGTCAGACAGATTCGCCCCCGCCAGGTTCAGCGACTCGAGTTGCGTCAGCCTTCCCAGCTTTCCCATGTTGGAATCATTCAATGCAATACCCCACAGGCCCGAATCGACACGCTGAATCCCGCTCACGTCCAAGTGCCGCAATGAGGGGACCAGCCGCAGCAGCTCCAGTCCCGGCCCCAGAATACGATTCCCTCCCATTCCAAGCTTCTCGAGACGTGTCAATTCCGCCAGCTCTTCGAAACCGCTGTCCGTTATCTCGGTATGACCGATGTCAAGGTTCTTCAGCGACGTGAGTGAAGCAAGGTGGCCGAAGACGCGACTCGTGACCTTCGTGCCATGCAAGCTCAGCCGTTCCAGATCTTCCCAGTGCTTGATGTGGGCAACGCCGCTGTCCGTCACGTACTCGGCGTAGCGCAAACTCAGTTCGCGAACATTCGTGAGCCCCTTGAGGTGCTCGAGCCCTATGTCAGTGATCTTGGTCTGCGAGAGATCGATTTCCTCGACGCTCGATAGAGTGCCGAGCAGCGCCAAATCGGCGTCCGTCACCCAAGTCGACGCAAGGACGACGCCAACGACTCCACCGGCGCCATCCCGGTTGACGGAGCCACCCTCGGCTGTCAGGCGTTCCAGAACCCCTTGCTCGGAAAGCTCCGCCGCCGCCGAGGGTAGAGCCATCCAACACAACAAAAGCGACAAGCACCGGATCATGTCGATCCCATTCTAACCCTCCGTTTTGGGAAGCAGGCCCGGACAAGATTCGGGTGGTTCATGTGGCTGCCTCTTCGGTCGCCGCACCGAGAGCCATATGTCTTTTCCCGAGCAGAACCTTTCTTGGCCCATTGGCTTGCCAGCCCCAACCTGACGAGGACGTTCTTCTAGATCATAGGCAGGTGTCGAGACGTTCTACTACCGCGGGCAAAGCAACACATTACAAGTGGCTTAGCAGGGGACTCCAGCCTTTAGTTCCATCACCAGGTCTAAACCCACCGCCTTTCAGGCGGTCAGCTTCAAGCGGGTCTGGATGACAATAGGAGGATGGGCGAATATCGGCGAGGGGCGCACGCGGTCTACGACATCAAATATCACCTGGTCTGGATCACGAAATATCGCTACAAGGTGTTGCGGGGCAGGGTGGCGGAGCGGACACGGGACCTGATCCGACAGAGCTGCCAAGCGCGAGACGTCGTGGTGATTCGGGGTGCGGTGTCGCCGGATCATGTGCATGTCTTGGTATCGGCACCGCCGCAGCTTGCACCGTCGAAGCTGGTGCAGTATGTAAAAGGCAGGTCGTCACGACGGCTGCAAGATGAGTTTGGGGAATTGCGGAAGCGATACTGGGGGCAACACCTGTGGGCGCGCGGATATTTCTGCGCGACGGTGGGCGCGGTGGACGAGGAAACGATCAAGAAGTACATCGAGAGCCAGCAATGGGACGAGGATGAGGAGGGATTCAAGATCACAGCGCCCACCAAGCCTTGAGCCGGCTCTGAGCCGGGGCTTCTTCAGGCGGCTTCAGCCGCAAGCCGACTTTCAGTCGTAAATGAACCCACCGCCTTTCAGGCGGTGGTTGTTTAGGCCCCTATTGAACTGCGTCCTCTATCTCGTCGCGTGTGGGGGTCTCGGATGGCTGGCGTCCCGCCTCTTCGAGTACTCGGCCAGTGAATATGACTAGAGTTCCCAACGGTCTCTTTTACTTTGAAATCTCGTTGCAAAAAACCTGTTCGCGTTATGTGCGAATCATCGGGTCGGGGACCCCTACGCCCCCCCGGTTGGCGGCACCTGAAACGTCCAGCCCCCCGGCTTTCCTCGACCCATCTCCCTGCTTCATCTAGCCTTCCGCGTGACCCACATGAGACCCAGCAGACCCATCGCAGAGCGACTCGGCACGCATGTCAAGGGCGGAGAGAAATTAGACCACTTCGGCGGAGTAAAACTAGACCAGTTGGGGGAGTGGTAGCGGTTTTCGTGGGACGGCTGGAACGGAGCCTGAGGGCGCCCTTTAGGGCGACCCAGGCGTAGTGGAAGGCGGCCCACGAAAACCGGCGCGAGCGGCGGGCGGGTCAGTCGGAAGAGCGAGACCGTTTCTTTTGACTCTGTTTGAGGCGGAAGCTTTCGCCGTTCATCTCCAGGATGTGAACGTGGTGGGTGAGGCGATCGAGCAGAGCGCCGGTCATGCGCTCGGACCCGAGCACCTCTGTCCACTCGGTGAACGGCAAGTTTGAGGTCAGCATCGTGGAGCCTTGTTCATAGCGTTGCGAGAAGATCTCGAACAGCAGCTCAGCGCCGGTCTTCGACAGCGGCACATAGCCCAGTTCATCGACGATCAGCAGATCCTGCTTGGCAAGTTGTTTTTGGAAGCGCAGCAGCCGTCGCTCGTCGCGGGCTTCGAGCAGTTCATTGACCAGTGCCGCAGCCGTGGTGAAGCGTGTTCGATAACCGCTCTGACAAGCGGCCAGGCCTAGCGCCAGGGCGAGATGCGTCTTGCCGGTGCCGGAGTTGCCCAGAGCCAAGACGTTCTCGCGACGGTCGATGAACTCACAGCGCGCCAGCTCCAGCACGAGCTTCTTGTTTAACGAAGGCAACGCTAGGAAGTCGAATGTGTCGAGACTTTTCGTCACGGGAAACTTGGCTGCTTTGATGCGACGTTCAGTCGCCCGCTGATCTCGGTCGAGCAGTTCCAACTCGCAGAGTTTCTTCAGGAAGCTCCTACAGTCCAAGCCCTCGGCGGCGCATTGCCGCGCCACTTTGTCGTACTCGCGCAGGAAAGTCGGCAGCCGCAACGCTTTCAGATGGGCTTCCAGTAAGAGATTCGACTTCGCCATCAGCCCGCTCCTTGCCCCAAGAGCGCGAGATAGGACGCTGCCGAAGTCTGCTCGACTTGAGCCGTCGGCAGGTGAGGATACTTCGTTAAGTCCAGCCGTGGCGGACGTTGTTCGATCGCGCACAGCAACAGATGCTTGACGGCGTCGAAGCCGATCGTTCCCAGTTCGCAGGCTTGGCGCACCGCCGCCGCAACATGCTCCAGCCGAAAGTCCTCCAGCAGACGCAACACCTGCACGTACTCGCGCTTGCCCGCTTTGCCCAAGCGGACTTCGAGCAGGCGTCGTAATCGCGGAAACTCGGGCGGTAGATCCCAACCCACCAACGGCGCGGCTTGATCGAGCGCATTCGTCTTGCGCTCCAGCAACGCCAGATAATGGACGGGATCGAAGATCAACTCTTCGCGTTCGTAACTGCGCCGGTGGCGTGCGATCTCTTCGCTGCCGCAACAGATCACTACTTCGTCCACATAGGCTTTGAGCAACACCTGGCGATGGCCGTAGCGCGTCGGCACCGAGTAGTCGTTGGTCCGATAGCGCACCAGCGACAACGACGTCACCCGGGTCGTACGTTTGTCGCAGGCATCGTAGGGCGCGGACGGCAATGGCAGCAACGCTTTCGCGTCGCGCTCAAAGCGTTCTCCGATCGTTTCGGTGTGTCGCCGCAAGCGCCGCTCACGGTTCTTGCGGCACTTGGCTTCGAGGTGTTCGTTGAAGGCTTCCCAACTCGAGAACCGGGGGATCGGCACCATGAAGTTGCGCCGCCCATAGCCCACCAAGCCTTCCACCTTGCCTTTGTCGTTACCCTTGCCTGGCCGGCCGAAACGATCAGCGAACAAGTAGTGCGACTGCAACTCACTGAACGCTCGTGTGCGTTTGCGCGTACCGTCGCCGAGAATCCTTGCTACCGCCAACTTCGTGTTGTCGTAGACAATGCTGCGCGGCACACCGCCAAAGTAGCGAAACGCGGCGTTGTGTCCTTCGCAAAAGGCTTCCGTCGTCTCGGCGGGAAAGGCTTTTACAAAGGCGTCATCGCTGTGCGGTAGATCGACCACCAAGAAGTGGGCCTTACGCTGCACTCCGTCAATGACAACCAGTGCTTCACCGAAGTCAGCTTGCGCATCGCCAGGAGGATGTGCCAGCGGCACAAACATCTCTTGACCGCCCAGCTTCTTCTCGCGAACGTAGTCCTTGATGATTGTGTAACCGCCCGTGAAGTCGTACTCGTCGCGCAAGCGGTCGAAGATGCGCTGTGCCGTGTGACGCTGTTTCCTCGGCTGCTGCTGATCGTCAAGCAGTATCTGATCAATGATTCCTGTGAACGAATCCAGCTTCGGCCGCTTCACCGGTTGACGCCGCCGATAGCCCGGCGGCGCCTTGTAGCGCAGCATCTTGCGCACCGTCTCCCGCGCCAAACCGAACCGTTTGACGGCCTCGCGTTCACTCAGCCCCTCAACGATGACACTCCGCCGTACTTGAGCGTATAGCTCCACTTGATACATCCCTCCGGTGTTCCACAAAACACCTCGGGGATGCTACGCGGACCACCTGGGCGGTCTAATTTTGCGCCGCCCTCACGCGGCTTAGAATCGCCGCTCTGTGGTCTATTTTGGCTCCGCCGTTCTCACATCCAGGCCAAGGGAGTCACGGTTGACGAGGCCACCTATCGCGGGACGCTCGACAGCCCCAAGACGGAACGTTCAAGGCGAACCGTCGTGATCGGTCCGATCGTCCGGCGGGCACTGGAAGAGTGGCGTCATGTCGCACGGTTCACCGGCGCCAACGACTTCGTGTTCTCGATTAGGACGAATAGTCCAATCGACCTAAAGAACGCAGTCGAGCGTCACGTCAAACCGGCGTGTAGGCGCCTCGGTATCCCACCTGTGTCGTGGCACGACCTTCGGCACACCTACACGACCTGGGGTCGCCGCGCGGGAGTCAGGGCCGAGTCCATGCGGGATCAGCTTGGGCATTCTTCGGTGAAGACCACGCTGGACATCTACTCCCATGTGGACGGTCAGGACGGCGTCGCCGAAGCAATCGAAGCCTACAGCATGGAAGGAAAGTTGTTACCCCTTAGTGTTACCCCTACCTCAGGCAACAGAGGGCCAACCCATTGAAAGTATTGGCGCGCCCGGCGTGATTCGAACACGCGACCTTCTGCTCCGGAGGCAGACACTCTATCCAGCTGAGCTACGGGCGCACTTCAGGTACGTCTCATTCTCCCTGCCCAACTCGTAACCGTCAACCCGGACAGGCTCACGGCGTCCGGTTCCGCCGGGCGCAATGCACTCCGCGAGACCCTTGGCGTTCACTAAAACCGATTCACCGATCGTTGTCGAGTAGCGGCTCGGGGACCGTCAAATCTGAAATTCCTCTGAAGGCCTCGTCGCATGCCCCCACCCTCAGTGGCGGCCAAGGCTTCCTAAGGTTCCATCGCCTCGCGCCGATATTACTTACTGAGCCATGAGAGCGAGGCGGTCTCCCGGACCTCGCGGCAGGAGAGCAGAGATGCCGAACGTCCTCTACAAAAATTTGTTGGAAACGGTCAGCTCCTTCATCGGGGAAGACAAAGCCGACACAGTGCTCAAGCGGCAGCTAGAACGCTGCGACGCGACGCCGGACACCGTCACGGCCGACAATCTCAAAGCGCTTATGAACTTTGTGATTGGCGGGGCGGGACTATATCTTCATCCTGACAAGGCAAAGCAGGCCGAGCTTACCGGAAAAATTAAATCGCTCGTTGACTAGGAGTAGACCCATGGGCATTCGAGGAAAATTCATCGTTGTCATCTCATTGATCGGCCTCATCATCGGGCTGTCGAGTTTCGTCACACTTGAAAGCTCTTATGACTCGCTGATCGAAACCGAAGCTGTTCGTATCGCCGAGATCGTTTCGACCCAGGTCGTCGCCGATCGGGCCGAGTACACAAGCCACGTCGTAGGCAAGCTTGTCAGGGACGGTACGGGTGCGTCCCGTAATTCCCAGGAAGCGTCAGGGTACATTCCTCTGCCGGCGCAATTTGTTCGCAATGTGTCCAAGAGAGTCGCGGAAAAAGCCGGAGATCTCTACGCCTACTCGCTCCTCAGTCGCTGGAATCTCAACGAAGACCAGGGTCTCAAGGACGATTTCGACAATTGGGCCTGGAGTCAGCTCGAAGAGCAGAATGAGAAGTTCCAGGCGGCGCCAAAACCGGGAAAGGAAGGGCATCCGTGGCAAGGCGTCTACCGCTTCGAAGAGGTCAACGGAGCCCCCGTGCTGCACTACATGCGCGCCGATCCGGCTGCGGCCGCGGCCTGCGTGAGTTGCCACAACGGGTACGAGAAAAGGGCTGAAGTGATTGCTGTGCGCGAACGCGATGGCGTCTCGCCCGGCAAAGAATGGGATCTGCACGAGTTGATGGGCGGAATCCGAATCACCGTGCCGGTCAATGAAGTCGCCGCTGCCGCTGCCGCGGGACGCAACAAGATGCTGACCGGTTTGGCTGCCATCTTCCTGCTCGGCTTTGGCGGATTGCTCTTCCTGATTCACCATACGATCATCAAGCCGGTCGAATCTTCGGTGAATGAGGTCGCTGGCTTTTCAGACAGAGTCGACTCCGTTGTGGGGTGCAGCAAGGACTTGGTCCTCTCGGCCGACGACCAGAACGGCGCTTGTTCACAAACGCTGCAAGCCCTCGGCGATAGCGACGCCGAAGGTCAGAGGAAGATTTCGGAATCCATTCAAGCCCTGGCCGGGGCAGCCAACAAGAACGCCATGAAGGCGGAAGAGTCCGCCGTCTATTGCAACGAGCTTGATCAATCCTTCCAAGATTTGAAAGGACGCCTGGAGAGTATTCTGGGCCGTTAGCTCGTCGCGGGCTCAGCTCACTGAGCCCGCTGCCCGGTCCAGAAACCAGACCACGTCCTTTGCTTCGCGATCAATCAACTGCGAAGGCCGCAGCGCCGGCTCATAGGGGCCGGCGATCACGTCCCGCAAAGTCGTCTGTTTGTCCTCGCCCGTCACGAGGAAGAAGATCCGCCGCGCCTTCAAAATCGCCCCCGGCAGCAAGGTAACACGGTATCCGGACCGAGCCGCCACGTAAACCGAAGCAGCGACCCCGCGCCGGTCGTCGATCAAATCTCCGCCGGGAAACAAACTTGCCGTGTGCCCGTCCGCCCCCATCCCGAGGTGCAGCATATCAAAGCGGGGCATCCCTCCCACACTCAAGTCAAAGAATTCGTGAATCTCGCGAACGTAGCGATCTGCCGCATCCCTCGGCTCGCGCTCACCCTCGATCCGGTGGATCTGCTCTTTGCTGATCCCGAGCGGATCGAGCAGCACGGCTTTCGCTATCCCGAAATTGCTCTCAGCGTGATCCGGCGCTACGCAACGCTCGTCCACCCAGAAGAAGTGTACGCGCTCCCAAGCGAACTCCTGCTCGGCCAGATGGCGGAACATCAGGGTCGGTGTCGAGCCACCTGAAAGCGCGCAGGTCGCCACATCGCGCGTCTCCAAAGCAGCCCCCAAGCAATCGAGCAGATAGTCGCCCGCCGCCCGCGCCGCCGCCTCTTTATCCGCGGACACGCGATATCGATCGCTCATCGAAGCAATGAAAAACTGGCTGAAAGTTCACCAGTCTTTATAAGGAGTACCGTTCAAACCCGTCTTGTCCGATCCGCTCCGTACGTCAAACAGACCGGACTCACCGGTCGGACCCGTGTCAGTGATCTCTTCCCAAGTGTCCTTCTCCCCGGTAATCGGATCGAAGGGAATCGAACGGATATACCCATCGGAGACCAAATCTTCCAGCGACTGGGGCGGCGCTTCCTTGTCATAGGTGTACTGATCGATGAGATGGCGCATCGTGCTCAGATTGCTACTCAGCACGGCCTCTTTCGAGCGGGTGAGAGCGGTGTGATACATCGGAATGGCGATCGAGATGATCGTCAGCAGAATCGCCAACACGACCATCAGCTCCACCAGCGTGAAGCCGCCGATCCGGCGCTGTCGTTTACCAGTCACGGTAGTAACGGCCATCCAAACCCTGATCCATGCTTTTCGAGAAGACATCGAACACGTTACCGCCGCCCCAGCTAAACGACCCCGGATCGTCTTCGAGCGAGCGCATGCCCCAATCCGCGAATCCTGTCATCGGGTCCACCGGAATCTTCCGCAGGAAGCGAATCGTCGACTCTTCTTCCTCATCGTTCAGTGAATCGCTTCCCATGCCGCGGCCGGAACTTCCGAAGCCGCCTCGCGAGCCACCCTGATTGCCCCGTCCGCCTTGGTTGCCAAATCCGCCACCCTGGTTTCCAAAGCCGCGACCTTGATTTCCGAAACCACCGCCCTGCTGCCCGACGCCGCCGCGCTGGTTGCCAAATCCGCTCCCGGAGCGAAGTCCTCCGCCGGAACGGCCTCCTTGCATACCCATGCCGCCCTGCGTCCCCATGCCCATACCCATGCCGCCGCCTGATGCCGGGACGCCTTCCACCATAAGCTCTAGGCTTTCCGGGTATCCATGGTTGTCGGGGTCGAGTTCGGCGCCGAGCAGGCCGGCGTCGGCGGCATCCTTAAAGCGATCGATCGCCTTGCGCATATCGCTCAGCCGCTCCCGTAACAGGCGTTCTTTGTCCCGCTGCACCTTCACGCGCGCCAACGGCATCGCCATCAACGAAAGCGTCATCAAAATCGCGAACGCCACGATCAGCTCGACCAGCGTTAGCCCTGAACGATTTCGAATCCTGAACATCGCCACTGTCGCTCTTATTCTAATAATCTACTGAACGGTGACATTGGTTTCCGCCGATTCAACCTGCATCGGTTGCGCCTCGCCGTTGCGTGCACCCGTCGGGATCACCCGCAACCGCGACTCACCGGCCGCTACGCCTTCGACGATCAACGTGATCACGACCCCCTGCCCATCGACGCCCCCGGTTCCTGGGAAGCGTGAAATGTTCACCGCCGCCTGGCCGACTTCATTGCGGATGTTCTTCGAGAAGATCAGGTCGCTCTCGTCCCCTTCCAGGAACCTACCCTTTTCGATGTCCGCGACCTTCATCACCCGTTGGTCGAAGCGAATCCGCATCGGGACGCCGAATATCTGATTCACGTTCTGCACGACCACGTCCACGCGCACCTTCTGACCGACAGCTACCGTCGGAGTCGCCGGGTTCAGCACGAATCGCGCACCCGAGCCCTCGGGCGCGGTCGGCGGAGGAGCGGCCGGCACGGGTGCGGGCGCCGGGGGTTCAGGCGTGGCCGGTTGCGGGGCAGGCTGGGGCGCTGTCGGCCCAGGCGCGGGAGCCGGTTGCGCTTCCGCCACGGTCGCCGGCTTCTCCGGCTGATCCGGCGTCTCGTCGTGGCCGTAACTGCGCAGCGGCGAGGCGCCGTTCTCTTCTCGGTCGTAACGCACCCGGAAAACCTGGTCCGTGCCCGACGCGATCGACTTCAGATTCGCGTACTCGACTTCCGGCATACGAACGATGTGCGGCACCAGCACGATCAGAATCTCGCTCTCGGTCACCTGCACCTCTTCGGTACTGAAGAAGCGTCCTACCACTGGGATATCCGACAGGAGCGGCACGCCGCCCTTCGTCGTAAACGTTTGTGTCTGCAGCAAGCCGCCGAGTATGCTGGAATGCCCTTGCTCGATCCGCACGTCATGTGTCACTTTTCGCTGGCCGAACACCGGCTGCCGAATGCCGCCGATCTCCAGGAAGTCCGCCACGTTCGAAATCTCGACCTCAATGTGCATCGATACTTCATGGTCGTTGTGGATATTCGGCGTCAAGTCGACGTTGACGCCAATCTCCTGGTACTGGAACTGCGTATTGACCAGCGGGTTGATCCCCACACCGCCAATGCCGGGCTGGAAGCTTCCCGTAGCGATGGGAATTCGCTGGCCGATCCGCAGGCTCGCCTGAAAATTGTTCTGCGCTCGCACCCGAGGAGATTGCAGCAAGCGCGTATCCGACCGGCTCAAGAGCGCTTCAATCGTCCCGCCCGGCAGGGTGGTCGACCAATCCCGTCCACTCAAGTTGCCGAGGTCGGTTAGCGGCACGCTGCCACCTCCGTCCGGGGCAACGCCTTCTCCGGTGAACGTGACCGGGAAACTCAAACCGGCCGCGCCGCCTGATATCGGTGTAATCCCTAGATTCCGCGTCGCCGACTTGCTCGTCTCCAACACCAATATGTCGACCACAACCTCGGGGCGTGCCTTGTCGACATCCGCGATCACCTTTTCCGCCAAAGCAATCTTGTCGGCAGGACCGCGCACGATCAGAGCGTTCATCGAGTTCACTGGGAACAGCCGGCGCAGATCCGTCAGGCCGCGTATTGCCGTCGCTATTTCTTGCAGTTCCTGCGGCGATGCCACGTTCGTCAAATAGAACGTCTTGACGACTTCGTCACCGAACTCCCGCCTCTTGTTCTGGCTGTCCTCCGTGACGAAAATCGCATTCTTTGTGAGCGGCTTCCAGTAGGCTTTCGCCATCAAACTGACGTGGTCCAACGCTTCGTATAGCGTGACGTTCTGCAGCTCGATCGTGATCTTGCTGCCATCGAACTCCGAGTCGAACAACACGTTGATGCCCGCCAGCTTGCCGATCGTCTCGAAGATGACCTTGCTTTCTTGCTCGCGAAACGTGAGCGTCTCCAGCAGGCGGCTCGAGATCGGCTCCAGCACCGGCAGGGCCTTCAACTGCTCCAGCCTGCGGTGCCGTTCGTCGTTCTCCTTCTCGAGCGGAGTTTGCGTGTCGACTTCACCGTCTTGGCTCTTCTGGTGCTGCTCGATCAGGTCCAGCGTCCGCTTGCGTTCCTGGTTGGCGATCGTTGAAGCCGGATCGATTTCCAGCGCGCGCAGAAACTCTCGCGCCGCCTCCTCGAGATGCCCCTGCTCGCGCTGCTGCCGGCCGATCAGAACATGCCGCTGACCGGCGACGAACCGCACGCGGTGAGTTGAGAGCTGATAACGGGGGTCCTTTGGCGCTTCGACAAGCGCCTGCTCATACAATTCCAACGCCTCGTCGTAGTTCTTCGCCATCTCGGCCCGCCGGCCCCGGTTGTAGAGCTTTTTGGCCTTCCGATCTCCGGCCAGCGCAGGTTCGGCAATTGCCAACAGCAGACAAAACGACAGCAGCAGCGCAGCCCAACGCCGCCTCGCTGAGAAAAAGGAAACCTTCCCCGTCCGGGCCGGGGCCGTGGCTGCGGAGGGCGGGGATGAGTCAGGGGGGATGATCTTGGCTTGGACGGTGGGCACGATGCAGTCCTTCCTGTTAAGTTGACGTCAGAGGTTCACGTTACGTGGAGCCAAATGAGCGAGCCCGTCGGCATAAAAATCCTGACTGACAACCGCCGCGCCCGGCACGAATACTTTCTCTCGGACCACCTGGAGTTGGGTATGGTACTCACGGGCAGCGAAGTCAAAGCGGCCCGCGCCGGCAAAATTCAGCTTTCCGACTCCTACGGAACGCTCCGCAACGGCGAACTCTGGCTCTTCAACGCCCACATCAGCCACTACGGACCGGCCCATCGCGAGAACCACGACCCGATCCGGCCCCGCAAGCTCCTTGCCCACGCCCGTGAAATCGAGAAGCTCGGCGCCAAGATCCGCGATGGGGGCCTTACGCTCATCCCGACCAAAATTTATCTGAAGAAGGGTCGAGTAAAGTGTGAGCTAGCCCTCGCTAAGGTAAAGAAACTACATGATAAACGCGCTACGGAACGAAAGAAAGAAGCCGAAGCCGAAGCCCGCACCGCTATCCGCGAACACCGCCGCTAACAGCACGCTCACTACACCTACCAGCCAACCAACAGCGCGCTCGATGTAAATCTGGCGGCCCGCGCCCTGCGGTGTTGTGAAAAAATGGGACTGTACCAAGCGCCGCGCGTAACTCGCGATCTCGACTTTACCCACCCATGACTCGCCAAGATATCCAGGAATTAGCTCGCCGTATCGCAGGCAAGTTGGCTGACCGAGATAACGTCCCGCCTTCCGAAGGAACCCTGTCCGGCCCTACGGCGGACGAACCTTACTCCGACTGGGTTCCCGCCGCTGGAGGTATCGCCGGTTCCATCGATCACACTCTGCTGCGCCCGGATGCTTCGGAGCGCGACGTGATTCGGGTCTGTGACGAGGCACGGACGAACGGTTTTCATAGCGCCTGCATTCATCCCGACAAAGTCGCCCTGGCCGAGCGCCAGTTGCGCGGATCGGGGGTCAAGGTTTGCACGGTAATTGGTTTTCCCCACGGCGCCCATGTGACGCCCGTGAAGTGCGCCGAGGCCGAGCAATCTCTCAAGTCGGGTGCCCGGGAACTGGATATGGTCATCAACATCGGTGCCCTGAAGCAGGGCCGCCTCGACTCGGTTCATAGCGAGATCCGCTCGATCGTGGAGCTCGCTCACTCGGCTGACGCCATCGTCAAGGTCATTCTTGAGATGGGGTATCTCGATCACGAGACCAAGCTGAGAGGCTGCGTGGTCGCGCGGCTTGCAGGCGCCGATTTCGTTAAGACCGCAACCGGATTCGGACCGGCCGGAGCCGATCCCGAGGATGTCGCTCTGATGCGCCAGGTCGTCGGCCATGAGATGGGCATCAAGGCCGCGGGCGGCATCCGCACATACGCCCGCTTCCGTGACATGATGAGAGCGGGCGCGACACGCATCGGGGCGAGCGCGAGCCTCACGATTCTCGAAGAATTCCGCACCTCAAGCAACGCCGCCCGATAGGCGGCCGTCGCTCGTTCCCATGCCGTTGCCCACTCCAGCACGAGATCCACACGATGAGTCGCTTGACCTGCTCGTCCAGGCCTCGGAGATCGTTGCCGGCCACTCTTTGGATCTCGACTCGCTCCTCGAAGAACTGGTCGAATTGGTCCGCAAGGTTGTCGACTGCGAACTTGTAGCCGTACTGCTCAAGAGCGGTACCGACGCTTTGCGAGTTCGGCAGACCTTCGGCTACGGAGATGAAGGCAAGACCCACAATCTCAGGGTCAAACTCGGTGAAGGCGTTACCGGTGCGGCGGCCCAGGATTTGCGAACGACCGTCGTCCCCGACGTTAGCCACGACCCCCGCTACATCCAAGTCGTCGAGGCTGTGCGTTCAGAGATGGCCGTGCCGCTTGTGGCGCGAGGCAAGCTGGTAGGCGTCATTGATCTCCAATCGCGTGACAAGGACGCCTTTGGGGATCGCGAGCGCAGCGTACTCGAGCTCATCGCTTCGCGCTTTTCGATCGCCATCGATGCGGCGCGCTTGTATCGCGGGACATTGCGGCAGAATCGCACATTGCGCACCCTCTCCGAGATTGCCCAAGAGTTCAGTCAGCTTCTTCCCGTCGACGAATTGTTGACCAAGATCGCTTCGCTGATTCGCACCATCATTCCCTACGACGCACTAAGCATCTTGCTACTCGAAAAAGATGAACAGGTTCTGAAGCACTACTTCGGCGTCCGCTTCGACGAGCGGATTCAATGGGACAACGTCAAACTCGGTACAGGGATCGTCGGAACCGCGGCCCAGACCGCGGCGCCGGTACTCGTGCGCGACACCCAACTCGATAGTCGCTACGTCGCCATCATCGAGGGCATCCGCTCCGAAGTTGCCGTGCCGCTGACGCTCAAGAACAAGGCCTTCGGCGTGATCGACCTTGAGAGTGAGCGAGTCGGTGCATTCAAGAGCCGCGACCTGCAGATGTTGTCGCTGCTGGCGCCCCAAATCACGACCGCCATAGAGAACGCACAGCTCTACGAGGAAGTGGCGCGTAACAAAGCCCGCATGGAGCAGGACTTAACAGCGGCCCGCGCTCTGCAGCAAAACCTTCTTTACGCTCCCGTCCCTAAGTTCCCCGGAGTCGAAATCGCCGTGCGCAATGAGGCGGCACTGGAAGTGGCCGGAGATCTCTACGACTTCTTTCCGACGCGCGAAGTTGAGCTCGGGCTTTTGATCGGTGACGTAAGCGGCAAAGGGGCCGCGGCCGCTCTCTATAGCGCATTGGCGAGCGGCCTCGTGCGTAACCTCATCGAGCCCGAGCAGTCCCCTGCCCTGCTGCTCGAAAACCTCAACTCTGCTTTACGCATCAGAAGGTTCGAAGCCCGTTATCTAACCGCCCTCTATGCGCAGTGGAGGCCGATGGAAGGAGAGCTGGTCATAGCGAACGCGGGCCAGCCTCGTCCGCTGCTTTGTCGTGACGGCAAGGTCGAAGTGTTGCCGGCGGTGGGCATCCCTCTCGCGCTTCTCAAAGGCTCGACGTACGAAGAGGTGCGGGTGGCTCTTAAGCCGGGCGATTTGCTGGTCATCGTGTCGGACGGCATCACCGAGGCCGTCTCCCCGTCCGGCGCCGAGTATGATGACAATAGTCTCATTCAAACCGTCGAATCGCGGGCGGGCGGATCAGCCGAACAAGTCGTGAAGGCGATCTTCGAGGATGTGGTCAGCCTTTCTCGCCGTGCCACGCCCGCGGACGACCAAACCGTAATTGCCGTTCGCATCGGCGAGGGCTCCGGCCCCTGAGGCCGCTCGGCCACAACGGACTAAATCCATGCCAACCGCCGGATTCGAGTATCGCGACGATGGATTCTTTTGCGAAGACGTCCCTCTCGACCACATCGCCGAGCGTTTCGGAACGCCCTGCTACGTGTACTCAGCGGGAGCCATTACAACCAACTACGGTGCATACGGCGATGCCCTCGCGGGACTACCCCATGACGTTCACTACGCGGTAAAAGCGAACGGCACGCTCGGCATACTGTCACTCTTGGCGGGCCTTGGAGCGGGTTTCGACATCGTTTCCGGCGGCGAACTGTTTCGTGTCCTCAAGGCCGGCGGCGACCCCGCCAAGGTCGTCTTCTCCGGCGTTGGGAAGACAGCCGTCGAGATGGAGTACGCCCTCCGCGGCGGTATCGGCTCCTTTAACTGCGAGTCCGAAGGCGAGGTCGCTCTTCTCAACGACACAGCGGGCCGCCTCAACAAACAGCCTGTCGTCGCGCTGCGGGTGAATCCCGATATCAGCGCCGACACACACCCTTACATCGCGACCGGTTTGCGTGATCACAAGTTCGGCATTCCTTTTGAGGTCGCTGAACGAATCTACACCGATTCCGCGCGCTTTCCCAACCTGCGATTCGAGGGTGTGAGTTGTCACATCGGTTCGCAGATCTTCGATACCAGCGTCTTCTTCGACGCACTGGAAAAAGTGCTGCATCTGGTCGTGAAGCTTCGCGCCGCCGGAGTAGCCGTCCGGCAACTGGACCTGGGTGGTGGCCTGGGCATTGCCTATCGCCCGGAAGAAACGACGCCTTCGATTTCCGACTACGCCGCCGAACTCGCGCGAGCGTTGCAGGGCAAGGACCTGCGCTTGATGATCGAGCCCGGACGCTCCATCGTCGGTCAGGCCGGCGTATTATTGACGCGAGTCATCTACCGCAAGCCGGCCGATACGAAGCAGTTCTTCGTCGTCGACGCCGCGATGAACGACTTGATCCGGCCGTCGCTTTATCAGTCGCATCACGAGATCGTACCCGTCACCCGGCGCGCCGCCGAAACCGTCACGGCTGACGTCGTCGGACCGGTCTGTGAAACCGGCGACTTCCTGGCGCGTGACCGGCAGATGCCCGCCGTGGATCCGGGCGACCTGCTCGCGGTCTGCACGGCCGGCGCTTACGGATTTGTGCTGGCCTCTAACTACAACGGACGTCCGCGCGCCCCGGAGGTACTGGTGGAGGGCGGCGAGGCCCGGCTCATCCGCGGGCGGGAAACATACGATGATCTGATTCGCGGTGAAACGCTCCGTGGTGTCGCCGAACCGGTGTCGTGAGTTCCGTCGATCCCCACTTGTCTCCTCTGGTAGCCGTCGTCGGTCCGACGGCTTCCGGCAAGAGCGCTTTGGCTCTCGATATCGCCGAGCGCTTCCACGGCGAGATCGTCAACTTCGACTCAGTCCAGCTCTACCGCCGGTTCCATATCGGCGCCGCCAAGACTCCGCTCGAGGAACGCCGCGGCATCTCTCACCACCTGCTCGACATCGTTGACCCTGACGAACACTTCACCGCCGGAGATTATGCCCAACGAGCCCGCGCCGTCCTAGCTGAGATCCGTAGCCGGGGACGCCTGCCTGTCCTCGTCGGCGGAACCGGACTCTACTTACGCGCGCTGCTCGACGGGCTCTTCCAGGGACCGCGCCGCGATGAAGCCCTTCGCCGAAGAATCGAGAGCCGGGTCGATTCCCGCCCCCCCGGCCACCTGCACCGCCTACTGCGGCGCTTGGATTCCGCCTCCGCCGAACGGATCCACCCAAACGACATCCCCAAGCTGATGCGCGCTATCGAAGTCAGCCTGTTGGCGCGCGCCCCCATAACCGAACTCTGGCGCGAAGGCCGCGATCGCCTCGAAGGCTATTCCGTGATCCGAATCGGGCTCAACCCGCCCCGCGACCAACTCTATCAGCGCATCGAGCAACGAACGGCATCCATGTTCTCTCATGGACTCGTCGAGGAGGTTCGAACCCTGCTGGACGCCGGCGTGCCCCGATCCGCTCGACCGTTTGGCGCGCTGGGCTACAGACAGGCGCTCGGCGAACTCGACGGGAAACTCACACGCGAAGAGGCGATCGAGTCGACAGCTCGCATGACACGCCGCTACGCCAAGCGCCAGATGACCTGGTTTCGCCGCGAACCCGACGTCCATTGGCTAACGGGATTCGGCAACGAAGACTCAGTTCGAAACGAAGTTCTCACAATGCTCGCGCCTCGCCTCGATCCTGCCTCAATAGACAAGCGACACCCGATCGGGTCGGGTGACGGGGATTGAGGCCCCGCCACCCTCCCACACCACCGGACATACGGTTTTCCGTATCCGGCGGTTGAACCCAGCGGCCTTACGTTCGCGCCGCAAGATCCGATGGCATCACAAACCCGTAGCGCCGCAACGTTGCATTCGATAACGCTGTCTGCAACAGTCCGTTCGCCGCTATGCGCCAAGCGCCGCGACGTGCCGGAACCAGTTTCAACAACCGTTCCCCAATGCCCAACCGACGTAAAGCCCGCCGGCGTCCCGTTGCGCCATGCCAGCGCAGCCAGAAACATTTCCGTATGTGCCGCCGCACCCATCCTTCCAGTAGGAAAATCGCACGCCGTCGCTCCGCCAACCGGTAGTATCCCCACCAGCCGCGAACGTACCGCCGCCACTCGTCGCGTAACTGCCGACTCGTGACCGAGCGGTTGCCGCACCAGATCTCCCGCACCTTCCGTTTGAATCGCTCGACACTTTCCGGCGCTGCTTCCACCTGCCCCTGGCGGTTCAGACGAAACCCCAGGAACTTCCGCTCCCACGGCCTCCCCGCCCCGCTCTTGGCTTCGTTCACTTTCAGTCGCAGATGCTTTTCGATCCAAGCCGTGATCCCCGCCAGCACACGCTTCGCCGCCGCTTCACTGCCCACATAGATGTTGCAGTCATCCGCGTACCGGCAGAACCGTAGCCCACGTCTCTCCAGCTCCCGATCAAGCGCATCAAGGTAGATGTTCGCCAGCAACGGTGACAACGGCCCGCCTTGCGGCGTGCCCTCCGCGCTGCGCACCACCACCCCCTCCGTCAGCACTCCGGCCCGTAGATACCGGCCGATCAACCCCAGCACTCGCTTGTCGCGAATGACTTCCGCCACCCGCCGCATCAAAATGTCGTGATTGACCACGTCGAAGAACCGCGCGATGTCAATATCCACCACCCAGTCCTTGCCCTCGCGAACGTATCTTTGCGCCACTCGCACTGCGTCATGCGCACTCCGTCCCGGCCGGAACCCGTAGCTCGACTCGCTGAACCGCGGATCGAAGATCGGCTGCAGAACTTGCAGCAACGCTTGCTGCACCAGCCGATCTATTACCGTCGGTATCCCAAGCTGTCGCTTCCCCCCGCTCGGCTTCGGTATCTCTACCCGCCTTACGGGACTCGGCGTCCAACGCCCGGACACGAGTTTCGCTCGAATCTCCGTGCCGTGACGGCGAAAGTGAGGTTCGAGTTCTTCGGTCGTCATCTTGTCGATCCCCGCCGCGCCCCGCTTGCGTTTCACCGCCCGCAGAGCCCGTTCGAGGTTCTCCTCTCCGACCACCTGTTCCATCAGTTCTTCGTGCATTGCTTTCTTCGATGAGTCTCGCCGAACTTCGCCTCGTCGCCGCCGGAGGGAGGCCCATCCCGGTTCCACCGTTCCTGCCTGCACCTGCTCCCCTTGCGTTCCCCCGATGGGGAAGGACCTTTCGGTCCGGGACTCCGGACTTCTTTCGGCTCGGTTCGAGTCGCTCCTCTCGCTTTGCTCCTTGGTTCTTCGGCCCTTCGCTCCGGCGCTATTACCCGCCTTCCTCGCTACTACGGCCTCTGCTGACTTCTCCTCCGCTCTCACCGAGGAGATCTCCCCAGGTAAGGTGCTGAATCTTTCCCTTCACACCGCCCGGCTCTACCGCGCACGTCTTCGGATGGACTTCGGGCTTCACGTTGGCTAGCACGCTTACCGCCCGTACACGGCCTCTCTGCCGATTCGTGTTCCTACGGTCAAAGGTTTGTTCCCCGCTTCCTTCAGCTTCACCTCGCGGCTACGCCTTGCGGTTCCCTACGGTTACCTCCATCAGTTCCCGGTCGGCTCCTTTCAGCCAACTAGATTCAGCCCATGCTGGGCACACTAGCGCGGTCCCCGGTTTCGGGGTCCGCGGCCTTTTTCTGAGACTCGCACGTGGTTCTTACTACAGGGCTTCACCTTCGATATCCTCGGCAATAATGAGCAACGGCTTACTCTTGCTGAGGTTGAGGTTCGTCTCGTTCCTTTGAAACACGTGCCGGTACCCGGTGCCTCCGGCTGCTTCATCGAGTTGTTGATCCTGGAGCTCTGAGGTGTCACCCGGCTCGTTCTCGCTGGACGGGCGGTCTGGGGCGTCGTTGTGCTTTGGGTCTTCTTTCATTATTCTGATCTCCTATGTCTGACCTCAATTGGGGGATAGGAAGGTGTGAAAAAATCGGGACTGTCACAAGCGCGGCCCGAATCAGTCGCTGATATGCAAGGACTTACACGAAGCGCGGCTGACTGTCCCAGCATTTTTTCACACCTTCTAGCCGCGAAATCTCTTTGCCCGTTTACACGCGTCGACAAAGCGACATCCTTAGCCTGTTTTGCGTCCCATTCGCGAAAGGCGGCTCCCTCCTTCGCTTCCGCGAGCCCGGCCGGCGCCAACCCTGTTGCTGTGGGGGCGACGAGCAATCCTTGGGAAAGAAGACCCTCACCCAGTCATTCCGCGAGTCTCCGCAGGATACATACGACCTCCTTACCCCCAAAGCTGGTTTCCGCTAAGGTCATCCCGAGTAACATGAACCCCGCTTCGCCCACTTCGAGAAGCTCCTTCTGCATTGTTGAGGTCCTGGAAGTTGCGAGCAGCCGGTATTCATACTGGCCTATCGGCGCATCGAGGTCCCGCTCCATGATGATGGCGACCTCCTTGCCGCCAAAAGTGGACGAAAAGACGGTTTGGCCCTTGTACTCAAAGCCTTCCTCGGCCGCGCGCTGCATCTCTTTCTGGGCGGTGGAAGTCTTTTTCGTGGCGAGAAGCAAATACCTCTTCCTGGGCTCCTTCCCCATACCGCCATCCTTGCCCATCACAACGATCACTTCCTTCCCGCCGAATCCTGACTCGCCGCCCATTATGCTCTTAACCAGGATTTCCATTTTGGCCCTGGCACGGTGAAAGTATACACCCGCGCTGCCCCGAAGACCACGTCTTTCCGCGCTGAACCCTGCACATCACCTCCGGCGGCAGGCCCCAAAGCCCGTCCGTCCGCTCACAGACGTTGATGGAGCGGGCTGAACGGCACACCGGCCGACACTGCTCCCTGCGAAGCCTTTTCGGAGCTAAAAACTGTTGATCCTCGTCCAGGTAACGCTACCCGCTCGGCAGCGGCAGCGCCCAGATCCTGTGCAGCATGTCACCGAACAGCCGCCGGTTCAGATGCCCCTCGGCCAGCAGCAACCAGTAGTAGCGCGCGTGCTTGACCAGCCGGCCGCCGGTCTTCATCAGCCGCTGCTGCAAGCTCGTGAGCGACCAACTCTTGATCCTGTTCGGCAGTCCGAGCCGCCGCCACAAGTTGCCCAGGTTGTAGGCCAGCACGCTGAGTTGCAGTCGCACTTCGTTGGCCCGAAAGCGATGGCACGAAAGCCGCGTCCAGTGCGTGGCCTGTTTGCCTTCTTTAATCCATTGCTCGGCCGTGCCGCGCTTGTTGTAGAAGCGCACCACCGACCGGCTTGGCAAGCTCATGTTGGTCACGATAAATCCGACCCGCGGGAACAGCTCACCGAGATGATGCTCGACCTTGGCCACGATGCGTCGCGGCTTGGACCAACTCTCCGCCTGATAGCGGAAGCTCTTGTAGCGCACCAAGGGCTTGCGACCCGGCCTGCCCGGCGGGCGAAACAAGATGTCTTCGATCGCCAATTCCAAGCTCTTGTTGGCCGGAATGCGAATGGCGTACTGCACTCCGCGTTCCTCCGAAAACTCATAAATCTCCGGCTTGGCAAAGGCCGCATCGCCCCGGAAGGTGACCTGTTTGCCCACAGCCTGTTGGCGCTTGATCTCGGGCAGCAGCAACTCCTTCCAGTCCTCAGCGCTGTGCACGTTGCCTGGACGCAGCTTCGCCGCCAGGCAATCCCCATGCTGGTTGAACAACAACAGCGGGTGGTAGCAGACCGACTCGAAATGGCCGTTGTAGGCGCTGCCCTCTTGCTGGCCGTGGACAGGGCTTTCGGTCGAATCCATGTCGAGCACGACGCGCTCGGAGTCGTCTTGCGTCTCGGCTTGCGCCACCAGCTCGCGGTTCACAGCCATCAGCCCCAGCAAGTTCTCCTCGCTCGCCAGCATCTCCGTCTCGAAGCTCTGCAGTCGCGAGGTCAGTGCCCCGCCGCGATCCCAGTTCCTCTTCGAGCCGATCAAGCGAAACGTCGGGTCAGCCGACACTCGGACGGCGTCATTGAGGTCCTCGTAGCCTGCCAGCCGAGAGTAGACTGACTGCCGCAGCAGATCGGCCAGCGGGAACTTCTTGTTCAAGCCTTGCCGTGGGTCACTGAGGTGTTCGTCGATCAGCTTCCCGAGTCCGAGTCGCTCGTCCAGCTCGCGGACCAGGATCAGCCCGCCGTCGGAAGTGACACGCGATCCTTGGAAATCGACTTTCAATAAGCCGTTGAAGCTTAGCTGGAACGGTTTGTTTTCTTTTTCACCCATTGGGTGTTGATCTCCTCAGCGCCTTGAGTGCTTTCCAACCCGCATAAATAAAGGCGTCCGAGGCCACCCGATGGTTAGCAGAATCGAAACTAAAGTGGGAATCCGGGATTAGGGCGAGCGCGAACATGAGGGCAAAGGCCAGTAGGGGGGGCCACGAAAGCCCCAGCAACCCCACAAGCCCGAGACACCCGGTGATGAGGATCCACTCTGGCATGAGCGGAAACGCACGGAGAAGCCCCGGACAAGACTGATAAATGGACTGGAACGGCGCCGTGCCCCAGATGCCGTGGTAGATCCGGGAGACACAGGAGAAACCGGGACTGGCATCCGGACCGTACACCCTTCCCTGCCAACTCGGGTGGCCGATGACATTGTATTTCTGCGGCCACTTCCTTTCGAGTAGAGCTTCCGCTTTGCCGTATCCTTCTTGCTGCCTCCAATAGGCGGGGATCGATGCCCTCCGATGATGCCAGACGACCGCCGCGGGACTAAACAACCACCGCCTGAAAGGCGGTGGGTTCATTTACGACTGAAAGTCGGCTTGCGGCTGAAGCCGCCTGAAGAAGCCCCGGCTCAGAGCCGGCTCAAGGCTTGGTGGGCGCTGTGATCTTGAATCCCTCCTCATCCTCGTCCCATTGCTGGCTCTCGATGTACTTCTTGATCGTTTCCTCGTCCACCGCGCCCACCGTCGCGCAGAAATATCCGCGCGCCCACAGGTGTTGCCCCCAGTATCGCTTCCGCAATTCCCCAAACTCATCTTGCAGCCGTCGTGACGACCTGCCTTTTACATACTGCACCAGCTTCGACGGTGCAAGCTGCGGCGGTGCCGATACCAAGACATGCACATGATCCGGCGACACCGCACCCCGAATCACCACGACGTCTCGCGCTTGGCAGCTCTGTCGGATCAGGTCCCGTGTCCGCTCCGCCACCCTGCCCCGCAACACCTTGTAGCGATATTTCGTGATCCAGACCAGGTGATATTTGATGTCGTAGACCGCGTGCGCCCCTCGCCGATATTCGCCCATCCTCCTATTGTCATCCAGACCCGCTTGAAGCTGACCGCCTGAAAGGCGGTGGGTTTAGACCTGGTGATGGAACTAAACCCGAGTTTCCATCCCCGTTCCTGTAACCGCCAACAGACATCAACATCGTCACCGGCAACGCGGAAGCGCTCATCGAACCCTCCTATCGCTTCCAAGTGCGCGCGTCGGAA
Source organism: Bryobacterales bacterium (assembly GCA_965206655.1). Taxonomy (GTDB): domain Bacteria; phylum Acidobacteriota; class Terriglobia; order Bryobacterales; family UBA6623; genus JAPPLB01. The sequence continues at coordinate 1,861,807 of CBDBKC010000038.1, forward strand.
CGCCATATTGCATCCGGGAATGTGTTCGGCGACGGTGTCGTCCAGCAGCACATGACTCGGACCGCCCGGGGCGTATCCAACGGCGTCAGCCACCACCCCGTCACCCGACGGCGGAATGTTCGGCCCCCCAACCCCCACGAAGTCCGTTTCGAGGAACGTATTGGCTAAGTAGGTGAGCCAATCGCGGTCCGGATACGCATCATCATCAAGGTATGCTACAACCTCACCGCTCGCCTGCTGCCATCCAATGTTGCGGGCCTTGCTCAGCCCGCCGTTCTTGACACGGATGAGACGGACACCGGGCCGCTCGGCGATCTCCGCCGAGGAATCGGTCGACCCGTCGTCGACGACAATGACTTCGTAGTTTGGATAGTCAACTTGCGTCGCATGGCGCAGACACTCTTCCAACGTGCGGGCTCCGTTGTAAGTACATACGACAACGGATATCGAAGGCCACTGCCGACCTTCCATAAACGGGAGCTGAGAATACACCCGGCTCACCGTGGGTAGCGCCGGCTTCGGCTCCCGGCCGCGCGTGGTCAACCCGAAATCCCAATCATCGACTTCGAGCCCGCCGCGATGCCACTCGTCGGTCCACGCAAAGACAAACGTACCCGCACACCCCTGCGCGTAAGCCATTCGGAGTTGCCATTGAAGGGACTCCGCCTGCTTCTCAAGCCCGTTCCGGCGACTATCCAGTCCGATCTCAGCGAGGACCAGGGGCTGATTACCCGCCAGGTTCTGAAGCCGGGCAAGGTACTTCCTGAGCGTATCGGGCGTTTCGAGATAGACATTGAAGCAACAGAAATCCAGAAAGCGTAGGTCGAGGTACTCCGTAGTCGGAAAGTTGACGTACGTTACGAGGCTGTTCCGATCTTCCTTCTTGACAATGTGATAGAGCCGATTCAGAAAACGCTCAATGCGCCGCTTGCCGTACCACCGCACAATCGGCGCGGGAATCTCATTGCCTACCGCGTAGCCGAGGACGGCAGGATGGCCGACGCAGGCTCGCACACCCTCACGAACTGTCTGCTCAATACGGCGAACACGTTTCGCCTCATCAAGGAAGGTAACGTGCTGCTCCCATGGCAGACCGACCAGGACGCGCAGATCATTCGCTTGGGCGAGATCCAGAAGCCATCGCGGCGGCACCGTGTAGGTACGCACGCAGTTGACGCCACTGACCCGCATATATCCAAAGTCGCGGGCTACGGTGCCCGGTGATCCATACTGATCCCCGTCCCCGTCCGGTTCGAACGTCCCATACGTGACACCCCGCAGCGCATACTTCTCGTCGCCTGCGAAGAGGAACTTCCCCCGAGCCTCGATCCTAGTCGACAACAAAACTTCTTCTCCTCTGCTTCCCTTCCACCGCCCCGCGCTGGAAGCGGCCAGGTGCCTTGGCAAGAAGGCGGTCTTCAGCTACGACTCGGTTCTCCGTGCTACAGGGGGAATTGCAGCACCCACAACCACCAAACTTTCGGAGCCTCACGATGCCGTCCACCCATGAAGTGAATGGCATACCGGTTGTTTGCTTCTCAGTCAACTCAGCCGCCAAAAACAAAGACGAATCACGCTGCTCACCTGAACTTCGGTAGAACGCTTGGTACGTACTATTACGGCCACAGTACCCATTGACTTTGCGCCCAGAGGCGATCGACCGGGAACGGAGCATTCTCTTTGGCAGCCGTTTCCCTTCAAAAAGCCCAAATTCAGGGCCGCCGTGAGACCTCTCGGTCTTACGAATAGGCTGCGCTACGTTCAATTCTCGCGCAAGTTTGGACGACTGGCAAGGTTCAAAATCTCATGGTACTTTCGGTACAGGCTCACTAGTACCTTTAGTCCCTTTGGTAAGGCTCTCCCCGTTATCAGTTCCCCTCGTTGGTGAAGTTGCCAAGCCTGCGCCGATATTCAACGAACGTCCAGCGAGCTGACCCTCAGGCAAAGGGACGATAAACCACCGGGGTGCGGCCGGGACAGCTCTGATGAGACCCCGTCCTTGTCCTAGCTAGCGGACATGAGAGAAAAACCTCGACCAGCGGGCTGTCGCGAAGTGACTTGAGGACAGCTCACTAATACGTGGACCGCCCGCCGCTCACATCATATGTCTGTCCGGTGACAAACGAACAGTCTGGGCTCGCGAGGAAGTGAACCACGGCCGCCACCTCTTCGATCTTCCCCGTGCGGCCGCGAGGGATGCGCGCCGTCATGTAGTCCACCTGCTCGGGCGTGAGTTGCTCGAGAATCGGCGTGCGGATCACGGCGGGTGTCACGGAGTTGACGCAGATATTCCCCTCCGCCACTTCTTTCGCAATCGACTTCGTGAGACCAATCACGCCCGCCTTCGACGCCGAGTAGGCCGTCATGTTGGGGTTGCCGTCCTTGCCCGCCACAGAGGCAATGTTGACGATTCGCCCGTACTCCCGCTCCCGCATGTGTCCTATGACAGCCCGGCAACACAGGAAAACACCGCTAAGATTAACGTTGATCACATTCTGCCAGTCGCTGTCACTCTGCTCCCAAATGGGAGCGGCCTTGCCGCCGATTCCGGCGTTGTTGACGAGGATGTCGATGCGCCCCGTCTTAGCCAGTACTTCCTCGACCATCGACTGAATCGACGCAGGGTCCGTCACATCCACTGCGACCGGAAACGCCTCCAGACTGGAATCCTTCAGCCGTCCGGCAGCCCCCTGAGCGGCTTCAAAATTACGGTCGGCCACCGCCACGAGTGCGCCGGCCGTCGCCAATCGCGTGGCGATGCCTTCACCGATTCCTTGTGCCGCACCGGTAACGATCGCGGTTTGTCCGCCGAGACCGAAATACATCTAGGCTTCTTCTTTCTCTTCGTCGGATGCTTCGGTAGAGTCAGCGGCTGCTTCGGAATCCTCGCCCGACGCCTCCTCGCTCTCCCCGGAGACCTCCGCCGCTTCCACCGGCTCGCCTTCTTCGGCCTCGGCCGTCTCGTCCTCGCGGCCTTCGGCGCGGACCTTCACCGCAAGGGGAATCTCGACGTCGCGATGCAAGTGGATCGTGACCTCGTGATCACCGACCATGCGAATCGGCGTTTTGATAATAATCTTGTGACGGTCGATCGTATAGCCCTTTTCAGCGAGATACGCAACGATATCTCGTGAGGTCACCGACCCGAAGAGCTGATCGGACTCACCGGCGCGAGCGGTGACCTCCACCGTTAACTCCCCGAGCAACTCGGCCAACTTTTGGGCGTCGCCACGCAGACGCGCCGCTTCACGATCCGCGGACGTCTTCATCTCATCCACTTGTCTTTTGTTGCCTGCCGTGGCCGGCATGGCCATTTCCTTAGGAAATAGATAATTGCGTGCATAGCCGTTGGCGACACGGACAATATCGCCCTTGTCGCCAAGCTTGCGAACTTCTTGCTTGAGTATGACTTCTAGCATCGTTCTCTACTCCTGCCGGCTCGACGGACGGTACCCCGACCTTCCGCCGCCACTGCCCCCTGGCTTGCCGGGCCCGGCGAAGGGCAACAGTGCGATATTTCGGGCGCGCTTGATGGCCCTTTTCAATAACCGTTGGTGTTGAGCGCTAAGACCGGTATGACGCCGAGGAAGGATCTTGCCGCGGTCGCCGATGAATTGGCGCAACGTATCGGCTTCTTTATAGTTGATGTCATCGATCTTGTTGACGCTGAAAAAGTCGACTTTGCGCCGCCGGAAGAAGCGGCGCCCACCGCCACCACCACCGCCTCGCCTGTCGGGGCGTCCGCCGCCGCCTCGCGGGGGGCCGCCCCCGTAACCGCTCGACGGACGGCTCTGTGGAGGTGAGGAAGCCGGCCGAACCGGCGCCCCGGACGACTTGGCCGTGTCCGCATTCGGGGGCTTACTCTCGCCGGCTGCTTCTGCCGGCGCCGCGGAACTGGCCTGCGGCTTCTCTGTGCTTGCTTCGTTCTCTGCCATCATTTCCTCCGGCGATCTTTCTAGTGTAGGTTACTCACTTGGCTCGGCCGGCGCTGTTGTGGCCGGGGTAGTCGGCTCGGCTGTAGTGGCCGGTGCGGCTGTTGTGGGAGGCTCGGCCGTAGTTGCCGGTGCGGCTGTTGTGGGAGGCGCGGCTGTTTTAGGAGACGCGGCGGGTGTCTCTGCAGCGCGCGGCGCGGCCGGCACAGCGGGCCGCCCCGGCCCGGCCGGTGCGGAGCGTGGTCTTGGTCGTCCTTCCCCCGACGACGCGGGCTTGTTCGCGGCCCTTTTCTCACGCTTCTTCTTGAGCTTCGCGATTCGCGCCAAGTCCTCATCGATCCGGATCGTCAGGTATTTGATGACAGCATCCGAAACTCGGAGTCGGCGCTCAACTTCTTTCGAGAACTCGTGCTTTGTTTCAAGCGTGTACTGAACCAGGACGTAGTACCCCTCGTCCTCGTGCTGCACCTTATAGGCGAGACGACGTTTCCCCCAGCGGTCGACTTTATCGATCTTCCCGCCGCCTTCCTCAATCACTTTGGTGAACTGCTCGACAAGGGCATCTGTTTCCTCGTCAGGCAGGTTCGGCTTCAAGATAAAGATCAGTTCATAAATTCTCATGCTTCCTCAGTTTTATTCTCCCGGGGCGCGCCGGTTGTAAACCGACATGGCTTGAGCAGCGCCCTCGGTTAGGATCAGACGAACGGCGTCCGCCGCGCGTCCTACAAATTCGTCTACCTCTTCCAACTCCTTACGGCGAAACTGCCGCAGCACGAAAGCCGCTCCGTCCGAGACGGGATGCCCGGGCCGAATACCCATTCGAACCCGAACAAATTCGTCCGTGCCCAAGGCGCCGAGGATCGACTCAATGCCTTTGTGGCCGGCCGAGGAACCGCGTTCCCTGATACGGAGCTGTCCCCACGGGAGCGCCAATTCATCGTAAACAACCACAAGCTGCGGAGACTCCAGTTCATACTTCTTCAGTAACGCCTTGACCGGGCCGCCGCTGCGATTCATGTACGACAACGGCTTCGCCAACAACACGCTTTGCCCCACGATCTCGCCACGCCCCAATCGCGCATCCGCCTCTTTCCAACTGAACCGTATGCCTTCCCGTTCGGCCAGGCGGTCCATCGTCAGGAAGCCCAGATTGTGCGGCGTCATCTCGTAGCGGCTGCCGGGATTGCCGAGTCCGACAATCTGTCGCGAGACGGGTCCGGCACGTGCGGTTGCCTCCGCATCCGTCGATCCGCTGAGCCGCGACCACAGGCGTTGCCAAGCATCCATTAGAAAGAACCATGGAGATCAAACGACTACTCCTTATCCTTATCCGCGTCCTTCTCCTTGCCTTCGCCGTCTTCAGTCGCTTCGGCTGCCTCGCCATCAGCGGCGTCTTCGAGGCCTTCCTCTTCAGGCGTTTCTTCCTCGACCACCTTGGGAGTGACGCAATGGACGATCACTTGTTCGCCCCGAGTGAGGACAGTGTACTTCTCCGACGCCGGTAGGTCATCGACGCGGAACGAGTCTCCTAGCACCATTTCGGTGACGTCAATCTCGATCTTCTCAGGCACCTCCAGCGGCAGCGCGCGCAATTCGATCTCGCGGGTCACCACCTCGTCGTGGCCGCCTTCCTCCCGAGCGCCGTGCGAGACACCGCTAATCACAATCACTACGGATACTTGGACGGGTTGGCTCAAATCAACACGCCGCATGTCGACGTGCAGTAGGTTACCTCGCACCGGATCCACAAGCCAGTCCACGGCCATGGCCGCGGCCGTCTCACCACCGCTCACCTTCACATTGACGATTCGGTTGTGACCCGATGGCGATTGCAGCAATTTCGTGATCTGCTTTCCATCAAAGGCAACCGCCACCGACTCCTTGCCCAGACCATAAAGAATGGCCGGTATTTGACCGCCGGCTCGCACCCGTCGTGCGGCGTTCTTGCCCCGCCCTTCCCGCGGTTGCGCCTCCATGTCAATTTGTTGCTGCATCGTTAGCTCCTTTGTCCGCCGGCGGCCTCCCGTCCCGTGGTGCCTATGGCCGGTTCGGGGGCGCGGTCTCAGCGCCGGCGGCTCCTAGTCAAAAAGTCGGCTGATGGATGTCTCCTCGTGGATCGACTCAATTGCTTGGGCCAAAAGCGGCGCGACGCTCAGTTGTCGGATCCGTTTGTTGTTGCGCGCTCGCCTCTTCAGCGGAATCGAGTCGCTTACAACCAGCTCTGTAAGCGGCGAGTCCTCAATATTATCGAGGGCCGGGCCCGAGAGCACCGGATGTGTACAGCAACCGTAGACGGCCAACGCCCCGTGATCGATTAGTGCTTCCGCCGCTTTGGCAAGCGTGCCCGCCGTATCCACCATGTCGTCGACGATCATACAAGTGCGCCCTTTGACTCTTCCGATCACGTGCATCACTTCGGCCACGTTGGCTCGTTCCCGACGCTTGTCGATAATCGCGAGCTGAGCTTTGAGGCGCTTCGCAAAGGCACGTGCGCGCTCGACACCCCCGGGATCGGGCGACACAATCGTGAGGTTCGTGAGCCCTAAGGTCTCGATATAGTCGACCATCACAGGCGCCGCGAACAGATGATCGACCGGAATGTCGAAAAAGCCCTGAATCTGCGCTGCGTGCAGATCCAGACTGAGAACCCGATGCGCGCCGGCCGCCACCACGAGGCTGGCGACGAGCTTGGCCGAAATCGGCACCCGCGGCTTGTCCTTCCGGTCCTGCCGCGCATAGCCATAGTAGGGCAGCACCGCCGTAATCCGCTTCGCCGAAGCACGCCGCAGTGCATCCATTAGGAGCAGTAACTCCATGATGTGGTGATCCACGGGCGTACACGTCGACTGTACGACGAACACGTCCGCGCCCCGCACGTTCTCGTTGATCTGGAGCCAAATTTCGCCATCAGAAAACTGCTTGATTGAGCAATCGCACAACGGCACATCAAGGTTGGCGCAGATGTCCTTCGCCAACTTCTTATTGGCAGTGCCACTAAAAACTCGAATCCGACTTCGATCCATCAACCTGAACCAGCAACCGCCCGAGAAACAATCCTTCTTCCGGCGCTATCCATTACCCCAAACAGCCCGGCAGGCGCGACGCCCCAGCGTAAATGCGATCCGCACCTTTCCGGGGAAAGCGTCGAAGGCTCGGGTCGCCGCCGTGGCCGACTCTCGCGTTGGGAATAACCCAAACACCGCCGAACCGCTGCCGGATAACATCGCCCCACTCGCCCCGGCCCGCACGAGGCGGTCCTTCCAGCCCCCCAACTCGGGGAACCGCTGAAAGATGACCGCTTCAAAGTCGTTAGCGAATGGATTCGGCGAGGCTTTCGTGGGCGCGCGCACCTCAGTTTCCTGAGGCGCACAGATACCTAAGCAGAAACCATTTATGATATTCCGCGACGCGTCGGCTGTCAATCGGGCTCCCCGGACGCGATCCAGGTCTTCATAGGCCCGCACCGTCGAAATCGGCGCATCCGGAGCTAGAACAACCACCCATTGGCGAGGGATGTCTGGCAGCGGATAGACTTCCTCCCCGCGTCCGACTCCCACACAACGGCCGCCAACCAGAAAGAACGGGACATCGCTACCCAGGCCGGCAGCGATCTCAAACAGTAGCTTCGGAGGCGGCGGCGGACGCAACATCTTTGCTAGAGCAAGCAATACCGCGGCGGCATCACTCGATCCGCCACCCAGACCTGCCCCCACTGGAACGCGCTTGCCGAGCTCGATATCCACGGCGCCGCGACGACTTCCCGCGTCCAGCAATCGGTGCGCTGCGGCCGTAGCCAGATTGTCCTCCCCCGCAAGCTCAGGACAGTCACAGGCGAGATTGACCCTATTCTTTCCCCGAGGCCGGTACGTGACCGTGAGCCGGTCGGCGAGCGAAATCGTTTGCAGGACCGTCCGCAGTTCGTGGAAACCGTCCCTCCGGCGTCCGAGAATCCTTAGCGCCAGGTTGATCTTGGCGGGAGCACGGCCTTTGAGTGTAGGCATCCGTCATTCGTCGTACAGCAGAAGAGAATGAACGTTGTGGCCGGTCAACTTGTCGCGACCCTTCAAGAAAGTCAGCTCGACCGCGAACGTCAATCCCGCAACGGTGCCGCCGAGATCTTCCACGAGCCGGCAAGCCGCCGCGGCCGTTCCGCCGGTGGCCAGCAGGTCGTCAACGATCAAAACACGCTGACCAGGTTCAACTGCATCGCGGTGGACTTCAAGCGTGTCCTGGCCGTACTCCAGGTCGTACGTCACGCTCAACGTCTCGGCCGGTAGCTTCCTCGGCTTCCGCACCGGCACGAAGCCCGCACCCAGCCGCTCCGCCATGGCCGGCGCGAACACGAAACCGCGTGCTTCGATGCCGAGAACCAGATCCGGGCGCTGCTCCTCATACGGCGCCGACATTTCGTGCAGCAGAGTTTTGAGCCCTCCGGCGTTCCTGAGAAGCGTCGTAATGTCGTAGAACAGGATGCCCGGCTTCGGAAAGTCCGGCACCTCACGGATCAATTTCTTCAAGTCTTCTACCCGCCGTGGCGTGTTCGACATCCGTTGTCCCTTCACCGTACGAGGCTTCCCCGAGTCAGTATTCTACGCGGAAACCGTCGCGTCGGGTCATCGCGGTCTCCGATTCGTCAACCCGGTCGACGCGCGACCAGCGCGGCCCTTCGGCGATCCGCCCTTTGAGATCCTCGACCTGTTCTCTGTCGCCGGAAGCGCACACCTCGACCGTCCCATCCGCTCGGTTCTTCACGTAACCGCTGAGACCGAGCTGCACGGCCTCATTCTGTACGAAGTAGCGAAAGCCAACACCCTGTACACGGCCGTGAACAACGAACCGCCGCGCAAAGCCATCAGGAGACGCCTTCATTCCCATCGGGAAGATCCTACATACCCCTAGCGCCAAGCGGGTAAATTCTTCCGCTCTCGCGAAATCCCCGCCGCGCACTGCAACCCTTCAGAAACAGAGACTTACAGCTTCTCCGTCACTTTGGCCCGCAACTTGCTTGATCATAAACGTGAATTCGATCGAGCAAATTCTTCCCGCCTTGCTGGCCCTCTTCGCATCGTTCGCTCTCGCGCTTGTCGCGGAGTGGGGCGTGCTGTCGGTCATCGTGCGGGCCATGGCGCCGAACCCTCGTTCCGCCGTGAAGGAGCCGGTCGAACCACAACGACTCTTCCTCTGAGTCAAAAGCCCTGCAGGGCATCTAACCCGACGGACCACGGGAACGCCTCCGCCCTGCAGGGCTTCTTTATTCCCCGGATCCCAACCCGACCCTCGAACCCTACTTGCGGGCCTGCCGTTGCGGCTTCTTCACCCGCGACTGCCGTAGTTTTCTCGGCTTGCGCTTCGGCTTAGTGATACTGAACGTCCCGCTACCCAGGTTCTTGGATTGGTACAGATTCTCTTTTTCCTTAACTTCGTCCGCCATGAACTCCTCCCAAACTCGATGCTTTATCTTAGCGGGACAGTCTGAAGTGGGGCGCGTCTTCGACTGCCCGCATCCATCCGTTGATTAAATCC